>CABIZV010000001.1 GCA_902363335.1 Enterobacteriaceae bacterium
GCGGCGCTGCGCTTGGCCGGGCTACAAATCCTCCCACCCGTAGCCCGGCCAAGCGCAGCGCCGCCGGGAATATTACCAATAGCTACGCCAGTTTTGCGTCGCGCGGGTGATGGCTTCCATCAGGAAATAATCCCCCCAGCTACAGCACTCGTTCACCCCAATATCCCCTTTGAAATAATATACCGAATGTTCCAGTAACCCCTGGCCGGCCGAGTGTTCACGATTCACGTAGCCATCAATCATATTGCCAATCATCCGCAGCGCCAGCGTCTCGTAACTTTCTCTATCGGGATGCGTCACGGGCAAATGCTTAATCAGCTCAAGCAGGGCGCAGGCGACAATTGCCGCGGCGCTGCTATCGCGTTCGCTGTTAGGGTCGGTCAGCGCCAGATCCCAATAGCAAATCAGATCCTCCGGCAAGCGATTAAGATAATAGTTTGCCAGCGTCTGGCTCAATGCCAGCAAGCGCTCATCACCGGTATGCAAATAGTTCAGCAGGAAGCCGTAAATCCCCCACGCCTGACCCCGCGCCCAGCATGAATCATCGGAGAATCCCTGATGCGTATTGCCAAAGCGCGGCTCGCCGGTCTCCACATCCATATACCAGGTATGGAAGGTGGAACCGTCCTCACGCACAATATAACGGCGCGCCTGCTCAATATGCTGTCTGGCCGCCGCCGCATAGCGCGGGTTGCCGCTGTATACGCTTGCCTGATACAACAACGGCAAGTTCATATTGCAGTCGATAATCATCCGGCCCTGCTGTTCGGGGTTATCCAGCTCTCCCCATGCCTGAATAATCCCGGCTTTCTCGTTATAACGCTCCATTAATGCTTCGGCGGCGAGCAGGGCGATATAACCCGCCTCGCGGTTGCCGGTCAGGCGTTCACCCGCCACGCAGGACAGACTGTAGAGAAAACCCAGATCATGATGATTTGTGTGGTCACGATTAATAATGCGTTGAGCGAACGAGTGGATATGCTGATTCGCCAGCGCCTGATACTGCGCCTCTCCGGTCCATTCGTAGGCCAGCCACAGCTGGCCGGTCCAGAAACTGGTGGTCCATTCGATATTATCAATCATCGGATAGCGTCCATTTTTACAGGACGCGTCCGGGAAACGCTGGCCAAAATAGTCGGCGTTAGCATCAATCGCTTTTAATAACGTGGGCATTATGTCGCGAATTTTTCGGCCGATTTCTTCACGTTCGCCCGGTTGAAGAGTCTGTAAGACCAGCGATTCTTTTTTAATATTTTCAGACGTCATGCGGTGATATTCCCGTTTAATTAAGCGCTTCATGATTAATTTCCTGACCTACGGCATTTTTTTTATGCCCGTAGCAGGTTGATAAGGTGAGGGCAGACACGCCGGTAAAGACCAGGGCAATAATCCCCATAATCAGATAGGTATGTTCAAAGCCAATGGTCTGGTAGGCGTAGCCCGCAGGTGGCGCGACCACAATGGAACCGACATAAATCATCGCCTGATAGCCCAGCAGATACATGGTGGCGTTAACGCGTTTATCGAAATGCTCAGCGATATATTTGAATACCGACACCAGAATCAGCGCGATCTCAATACCGTACAGCGGTTTGACCAGGCAAATTATCAGCGGGTCGCTGGTGAGGCCGGAAATAATTAACCGCAGGCTGATAACCAGACCGGTTAATAACATTCCTTGCTTTGCGCCAATGCGGTTAATAATGGTGGGCACCAGCATCATCCCGAAGAATTCGGCAGCGGATTGCGCGGTGCTCATATAGCCGAACATCGCGTTGCCTTCTTCTTTCGTGGTAAAGAAGGTGACGAAATAGCGTGAGAACTGCTGCTCGGCAATAAACATCATCCATGCCACGCCTGCGATATACAGCGAGAACATCCAGAATTTGCGGTTAGCGAGCAGGTTTAAAACATCGGTAATAACAATTTTGTCTTTCGATAAAACGTTATTGTCCTCTTTACCGAAATGGTCGACTTTTAGCGTCAGCAACACGGCAAACATACACAGCGCCGATACGCTACTGATAGCAAAGTTAATCTTCGGTGAAATATTATACAGAAAACCGGAGAACGACGAGGCGGTGGCCCAGCCCAGCGCCGCCCACATACGGATGCGGCCAAACTCCATATTGTACAAGCGGCTAAAACGATCGACGTATGACTCTTCAGCCGCTACGCCCGCGTACCAGCCGAGGCTAAAGAACAGCGCGCCGACGATCATGCCGATGATGAAATGCGTTTGCAGTAGCGGCAGATAAATCCAGATATAGAAGGGTGCCATCAGCGCCGATATGATGCAGACAAAATAGAGCAGATGTTTCTTCATGCCGATTTTGTCCATGATGTAGCCGTACACCGGCTTAATCACTACCGCGAAAACGCCGTTTACCGCGAACACGGTGCCGATATCCACCGCATCTAACCCGGCTTTATCGCCAAGCCAGATGGCGTACAGGCCGAAGCTTGCCGCCCAGGTAAACGTAAACAGGAAAACAAAGAGACTTAATTTTATATAAGCCGAGCGAGTTGACTGAATTGTTGTTGTCATTGCGGTCTCCGCCGTCAATCAGAGGTCAGGGTTATACCAGGGTGAGCGATTTATCGTTCACCGTGAGTTGCTGGGTAGGGACATCGAAAATCAGCCGTTCCGGCATCGCGGGCACGCTTCCCGGATCGGCGCTGACATAGCAGGCCAGCCAGTGTGTGCCAGCCTCCATTTGGGCGGACAGGCAAGGAATAATGGCCGGTGCGGCATACAGCAGGTTACTGTTGGGCGGCGTGGTGACGGTGAGCGTCTGCCGTTCGCCGCCGAGGTTGACGATGCGGCTGTAGTCGCTTGAGGTTTCAACAGTGACGGTCATGGCGTCCTGAATCAGGCGCGTCTGCTGGTGATGATTCGCCGCGAAACCCCCTTCCACGCACGAGAGGGCATACGGTGTGACCACGCGATGGACGCGAACATGCCCATTTTCCACGGGAATCAGCCAACTGGTGACCAGAACCTCTGCCCACGGACGCCAGTCGCTGCGTACCCAGTTATGGTCGACTGCAACGCTGTCGCATTCGCGGCGGCCACGGTAGTAATCGTCCCCCTTGCAAAACAGCAACATGGAGTCGACGGCGGCGTGGGCCAAGCCATAGCGACCGCGCTCGAGGGTAAAACCAAACCGGCTGGAGTAGGCGAACTTGCAGTACTTTTGCTCAAAGTTAACAAAATTATTCTTATCGAACTGACCGGACATCACCATCCAGGCGTGATGGTTATCGTTGCTGTGAACGATGATTTGCCCCGCTTCAGGGATGGGATGGATGGCTGCAAGCTCGGGCAGCGGCTCACACTCGGCCTGCCAGAATGCACTGTCGTCCGGCAGCGCCAGAATCAGCATCGCCTTGAGTCCCCAGTAGGGAGAACCGGGGCTGTTGTAATCCTCCGCCATAATTAAATTCGGGTAGGCGTAACCGATGGAAAACAGCCCATCGGCGGTGATAAACGGCTGTTTTTGCCAGTTATCAAGGTGGCGCAGAATAAGCCCTTTGACGATGCCCGGCGTCAGAACCTCCAGCCCGCTAAAGGCGACCGCGCTCCAGAAGGCGACCTGCACAAAGCGGTAGGTCAGGCTGCGACCAAACGGGATCCCCTCGCCATCGGCGGTAAAATAGTAGAGATAATCGTGAGCAAACTGCTGCGCGCGCTGGCGGTAGCGCAGGCAGCGTTTCGGATCGACATCCTGCATAAAGTGGCTGTACAGCAGGCTGTAGAAGTGAAATCCGCTGGAGATATAGTAATCGCGCGGCTTACCTTTGCCATCGCAGTACCAGCCGTTGCCGAGCCAGAAGGGCTCAATGGCATCGAGATGACGATCGATCACCGCCATATCGTACTCGCGACCCACGCATTTAAGTCCGACCTGAATAAGCACCGGGAAGAAGTGCCAGTTATTATCCGGGACGTTGACGTCGGCGCTTTGCGACAGCCAGCTGACGAGATTGTCCTGCTCGCTGTGCGTAAGCTGCGACCACAGCGGAGAATGAAGCGCCAGTCCGAGGCCGAATGCCGCCATTTCCACACAGCGCTGATCGTTATCACCCACGTCGCCCCAGTAGCCCGGATGCTGGGGATTGCAGCCATGGCGGATCCCGGTCAAAAAAGTCTCTTGCCAGACCGGCGTCACGCCGCCGCTCATCAGCGGAAACAGCCCCCACAGCAGGCGAATAAAGCCTTCCATACCGGCAACATCATCCGAATACTGCGCGGCGGTATCACCTGCGTGCAGCCGTGTGCAATCGGACGATAAGCGCGGTAAGGCTGCCGCTATCCATTGCTCGACTAATGCACCGTATTGTTGTTTTGTCCGCATAATGAAATCCCGTTTCAGACCGTTGATGGCGGTCGAATAATAGGAAGTTGCGGTGGTCTACAAATGTGATAGTGCTCTTACTTTTACCGATCGGTGATAATTAAAATTAATTTTATGGCGTAATTTAGGCTGAAAGTTTTATTCCGGTGATGAAAGTTTAAGTTTATTCACATGAGAGGTTATGGTCATGACACCCCCGGTGCGCACGGAAGACACCACCTATCTTGAGCAAATACATCTCAATGATAAGGCTATCTATTTCAACCGAATGCAGAATATGCCCGCCAACTATTACCACTGGCATCCGTGTGCGGAAATTCTTTTTGTCTCTCGCGGCGTGGGCATTGCGCTGATGGAGCATCAGCAATATACGGTGAAGCCGGGGCGGCTATTTATTTTCCCGCCCGGCAAGCTGCATAAAGTCTACGTTGAGCAGGATGAACGTAACGTCTATCACCGAACCACGCTGCACTTTAATGCGTCGCTGCTGGAGCCGTGGCTGCGTGATTTTCCGCGTCAACAAATGCTACTGCGCCAGCTATGCGGGCGGGGAGAAAAGGCGCGGGTGTTTGATGTTGGCGATCTGCAACCGGTGATTGAAACGTTGTTACAGCGTTTTGAAGTGATAACGCATGAGGAAAGCTGGAGCATTAGCGACAGCGCCTTTTTGATTATGCAGCTCATCAGTCTGTTACCGCAGCAGGAGCAGGCGACCGGGCATAATACCTTTTCCTCCACCATTATTCGCTGGCTGGAAAATCACTATCATGAGCGCTGTTCGCTGGAGGATATCGCTGGGGTGATGGGCTGCTCACGCGGCCATACTTCGCGCCGCTTTCACGATGAAACCGGCGGGACGATTCAGGAATATTTGATGATGCGGCGGATTCGCCAGGCCTGTGAACTGTTGCTGCATTCCCCGTATTCGGTGCGGGAGATTGCCGAACTAGTGGGCTTTACCGAGTACGCGTGGTTTATCACCTGTTTTCGCAAAAACATGGGCAAAACGCCGTTGCAGTACCGCAAGGCGTTTCGCTACCTATTGCCAAAATCATAATGATGTAGCCCGGACGAGGCGTAGCCGACTCCGGGGAAAACCGCGCTCATCCCGGAGTCGGCTACACCAGGTTCTACTTCAACAAATGTTCGGCGTGGAAGCGCAAATGATCCTCAATAAACGAGGCAATGAAGTAATAGCTGTGATCGTAGCCTGGCTGAATGCGCAACGTCAGCGGCCAGTCTTTCTGCCGTGCCGCTTCAGCGAATACCGCAGGTTGTAGCTGGTCGGCGAGGAACTGATCGTTATCGCCCTGGTCAATCAGCATCGGGATGGCGTCCGCGTGATGGCTGGCGCGGAGCAGTTCGGTGCTGTCCCACTCGGCCCAGCGCGCCTTATCTTCACCAAGATACGCCGTAAACGCTTTCTGCCCCCACGGTACGCTCGCCGGATTCACGATGGGCGCAAACGCCGACGCGCTGCAATATTTGCCCGGATTCTTCAGCGCCAGCATCAGCGCGCCGTGGCCGCCCATCGAATGGCCGCTGATGGCACAACGTGGGCTGACGTTGAATTGGGATTGAATCAGCGCCGGAAGTTCATCGCGCAGATAGTCATACATGCGAAAATGCGCCGACCACGGTGATTCGCTGGCGTTGAGATAAAAACTGGCGCCCTGACCTAAGTCGTATCCGGCATCGTTGGCGACGTCTTCACCGCGCGGGCTGGTATCCGGCATCACCAGCACAATTCCAAGCTCTGCTGCTACCCGTTGGGCACCGGCTTTGGTAGTGAAGTTCTCATCATTACAGGTCAGCCCGGAGAGCCAGAACAGCACCGGTGGCGGATTGGTTTTACCGTCTGGCGGTAAAAAAAGGCTAAAGGTCATCGGGCAATTTAGCGTGGTGGAATGGTGCTGCCAGCGCTGCTGCCAGCCGCCATAACAGCGGTGCTCCTCGAGCATTTCCATGCGTGATCCTCGCGTTTTTTGTCAGAATTAATAGTCCCATCATACAGATAATTCATCCACGGTGAGTAACTTTCACTTCCGCATAATCATCACATGTTGCATCATAAAGATAACTTCACATTTACATTTGAGGCTTTATGCCGGTACGCATTGCGCTAAGCGGTTTCCTGGTGCTGGTTGCCACAATGGGGATTGGCCGCTTTGCTTTTACCCCCCAGGTGCCACTGATGATAGCCGAGGGGCAGCTGACGCTCACAAGCGCAGGTCTTGTGGCCGCGCTCAACTATCTGGGCTACCTGATTGGTGCCTGGGACGCGATGCGAACACGTCGCGGCGTTGAAGCCCGTCTCTATCTGGGGATTATCGGTGCCGTGGCGCTGACCTTTCTCTCAGCCATCGCGGATAACGCATGGCTGCACGGCGCGCTGCGCCTGGTGATTGGCTGCATGAGCGGCTGGGCGATGGTCTTAACTGCGGCATGGGTGAACGAACGGCTGGCGCATTATGCCAGGCCCGGACTTAGCGCGGCGGTTTTCGCCGGGCCGGGCGCGGGGATTGCGCTTAGCGGGCTGTTGGGTGTTTTCATCCATGCGCAATCGCTAAGTGCCGCTGCGGGCTGGCAGCTGTATGGCGTACTGGCGTTACTGCTGGTGGTGATGATTGGCCGCTGGCTGCCGCGGCCGGGCGAGCTTCACCGCAGCGGGGAACAGCCGCAGCCGCTGACATTGACCCGTAATTTACGCCGCTTGGTATGGAGTTATAGCCTGGCGGGATTTGGCTACATTCTGCCCGCCACTTTTTTATCGCAAATGGCGAGTCAGCGTTTTCCTGACAGCCTTTTCGCCCAGTTTATCTGGCCGATTTTCGGGCTCGCCGGGGCGACCGGTATCGCACTGAGCATTGCCTTGCGCGGGGTAGGGCACTCTTATCAGCGTCTGGCGATTGTGCTGTGGCTTCAGGGCATTGGCGTACTGGCGGCCTGGCTATTACCGGGGATGAGCGGGCTGGTATGCGGTGCGCTGCTGGTGGGAGGCGGCTTTCTCGCCGCGGTTCAACTCTCATTGCTCTACGGCCGAGAGCTGGCGCCAAACCATGCGCGCTATATGGCGGGGCTGCTGACCACCGGCTATGCGGTTGGACAATTGGTCGGGCCAATGACCTCGGCGCTGTCAACGTGGTTGACCGAACGTCTTGAACCGGCGCTGGGGATTGCTGCCATTGCGCTGCTGATTGGCGGGGCGCTGGTCTGGCGACCTCAGCCTGACAGATAATAACGATTGCAATAATTATCACTACGAATACTGGATTCTGTGCGTCGCCTCACGCACAATGAGGACAAACTTTGCCCCCATAAGCAAAGCGCCACACCTGCAGGAGAAGAAACAATGTCATCACTGAGTAAAGAAGCGGTACTGGTACATGAAGCGCTCGTCGCCCGTGGCCTTGAGACGCCGCTGCGCCCGCCGGTGCGCGAAATGGATAACGAAACCCGCAAGCGCCTGATTTCTGGTCATATGACTGAGATCATGCAGCTGCTGAATCTCGATTTGAGTGATGACAGCCTGATGGAAACGCCGCATCGCATTGCCAAAATGTATGTGGATGAAATTTTCTCCGGTCTCGATTACGCCAATTTCCCCAAAATTACCGTTATCGAAAACAAAATGAAGGTCGACGAAATGGTGACGGTGCGTGATATCACCTTAACCAGCACCTGCGAGCACCATTTTGTCACCATCGACGGTAAAGCGACCGTGGCCTACATTCCGAAAGATTCGGTGATTGGCCTGTCCAAAATTAACCGCATCGTGCAGTTTTTCGCCCAGCGCCCGCAGGTGCAGGAGCGTTTGACGCAGCAGATCCTGACGGCACTGCAAACGCTGCTGGGAACCAACAATGTCGCGGTCTCCATTGACGCGGTGCACTACTGCGTGAAGGCGCGTGGCATTCGCGATGCCACTAGCGCGACAACCACCACATCGCTGGGCGGCCTGTTCAAGTCCAGCCAGAATACCCGCCAGGAGTTCTTGCGCGCGGTGCGTCACCACAACTAATACGATAATGGAGTAGGGGATATGGGGCGGAACGTCACGCTGGATTTCATTCGTGGCGTAGCCATACTCGGTATCCTGCTGCTCAATATCAGCGCCTTCGGCTTGCCGAAGGCCGCCTATCTTAACCCGGCCTGGTACGGCGAGATAACCTCCCGTGATGCCTGGACGTGGGCCGTTCTTGACCTATTCGCGCAGGTCAAATTTCTCACCCTTTTTGCATTGCTGTTCGGTGCCGGTCTACAGCTCTTGCTGCCGCGCGGTACGCGGTGGATCCAAAGTCGTTTGACGCTGCTGGCGCTGCTCGGGTTCATTCATGGGCTGCTGTTCTGGGACGGTGATATTCTGCTGGCTTACGCGCTGGTCGGGCTGGTGTGCTGGCGGCTGGTGCGTGAGGCGCACGACGTCAAATCCCTCTTTAATACCGGCGTGCTGCTGTATGCGGTAGGCGTCGGCGTACTGATTTTATTAGGGCTGATTGCCGATACCGGCCAAAGTCGCGCGTGGGTGCCTGACGCCTCCACCTTGATGTATGAGCACTACTGGAAGCTCAACGGTGGCATGGAAGCTATCAGCAATCGTACCGACATGCTGTCGGCAAATTTGCTGGCGTTAGGGGCGCAATATGGCTGGCAGCTTGCGGGAATGATGTTGATCGGTGGTGCACTGATGCGCTGCGGTTGGCTAAAAGGCCAGTTTAGTCTGCGCCACTATCGGCGCTGCGCCGCGATATGTATCCCGCTGGGCATGCTGATAAACCTGCCAGCGATTATTGCCCAGTGGCAGCTCAATTGGGACTATCGCTGGTGCGCGTTTCTGCTCCAGGCACCGCGTGAAATCAGTGCGCCTATTCAAACGCTGGGCTATGCCGCGTTGGCCTACGGCTACTGGCCGCAAATCAGCCGCTCTCGTCTGGCGGCAGCGGTGGTCTGCGTGGGACGCATGGCGCTCACCAACTATCTGTTACAAACCCTCATCTGCACCACGTTGTTCTATCATTTCGGCCTGTTTATGGAATTTGATCGCCTGACATTGCTGGCGTTTGTGGTTCCGGTATGGCTTATCAACCTCATTTTCTCCGTACTGTGGTTGCGTCAATTCCGCCAGGGGCCGGTGGAATGGCTGTGGCGGCAATTGACCGCACGGGCGTCAGGGATATCATTTCGCGATACATTTAGATAACGATCTAGATCACAACAGTTAACAAAACGGATGTAACCGTTTCCAGCCCTGTGACCTCTCTCACGTAGTTGCGACATCGACGCTGCCAGAATAGCGCTCTTGCCAGATTTTGGGGGTGTAAGGTGAACTGCAGCAATTCTCAATCGGACGGTGTGTATGATCACCATTCGTGATGTCGCACGCCAGGCAGGCGTTTCCGTTGCCACCGTTTCCCGCGTGCTCAACAATAGCGCGTTGGTAAGCCAGGACACCCGTGAAGCGGTGATGAAAGCCGTTTCGTCTTTAGGATATCGCCCCAATGCTAACGCGCAGGCGCTGGCAACACAGGTCAGCGACACCATCGGTGTGGTGGTGATGGACGTCTCCGACGCCTTTTTCGGTGCGCTGGTGAAAGCCGTCGATATGGTGGCACAGCAGCATCAAAAATATGTCCTCATCGGCAACAGCTACCACGAAGCGGAAAAAGAGCGTCACGCCATTGAGGTACTGATCCGCCAGCGATGTAGCGCGCTTATCGTCCATTCAAAAGCGCTCAGCGACCGCGAACTCAGCGAGTTTATGGCGCACATGCCGGGCATGGTATTAATCAACCGTCTTGTTCCAGGCTACGCGCATCGCTGCGTTTGCCTTGATAACGTCAGCGGGGCATTGATAGGCACGCGTATGTTGCTCAATCACGGGCATCAGCGCATTGGCTATCTTGCTTCAAGCCACAATATTGAAGATGACGATTTACGTCGGGAAGGGTGGGTGCGCGCGTTACAAGAGCAGGGGATCGTGGCGCAGGATAGCTGGGTGGGCACGGGTTCACCGGATATGCCGGGGGGCGAAACGGCCATGGTGGAGCTACTGGGTCGCAACGCCGGTCTGACGGCCGTATTCGCCTACAACGATAATATGGCCGCCGGGGCGCTCAGTGCGTTGAAAGACAATGGCATTGCCGTGCCGCAGCAGGTTTCAGTGATAGGCTTTGATGATATTCCTATCGCTCGCTATACCGATCCGCAATTAACCACTATCCGCTATCCCATTGTTTCTATGGCAAAACAGGCTACGGAACTCGCATTACTTGGCGCCGCTGGCAAGCTTGATGCTGAGGCCACTCATTGTTTTATGCCAACCCTGGTGCGCCGTCACTCCGTCGCGCAGCGGCAATTTGTGCATCCCATCACGAACCAAAGTGTTAATCCTATGTAACCGTTTTCAATCTGTGAGTAAATTCACAGATTGTTAACATTACGATGGCTATGATGGCTGCGCTTATCAGCTTGAAACATGATGTAACGGTGATTAATCACTTTTTATAACGTTTCAGGCCGTTAAACACAGATTAATGCGTAACCTGGATCGTTACTCAACACGGAAGAACAAATTTTCATCAGTGAATTTCGTCGTGCAGTAACATTTTTTTAACGCTGCCCGCCGATTATTATCATCTGAACTACCCTGCATAATAAAACCGGAGATACCATGAATAAGAAGGTGTTAACCCTGTCTGCCCTGATGGCCAGCCTCTTTTTCGGTGCAACAGCGCATGCTGCCGATACCCGTATTGGTGTGACGATCTATAAATATGACGATAACTTTATGTCCGTTGTGCGCAAGGCTATCGAAAAAGACGGTAAATCCGCGCCGGACGTTCAGCTGCTGATGAATGACTCGCAGAATGACCAGTCCAAGCAAAACGATCAGATTGACGTGCTGCTGGCAAAAGGCGTGAAAGCGCTGGCGATTAACCTGGTTGACCCAGCGGCGGCGGGTACGGTGATTGACAAAGCGCGCGGCCAGAACGTGCCGATTGTCTTCTTCAACAAAGAACCTTCTCGTAAGGCGCTGGATAGCTACGATAAAGCTTTCTACGTCGGCACCGACTCTAAAGAATCTGGCATCATTCAGGGCGATCTGATTGCTAAACATTGGGCCGCTAACCCGAACTGGGATCTGAACAAAGACGGTCAGGTACAGTTCGTGCTGCTGAAAGGCGAGCCGGGCCACCCGGACGCTGAAGCACGTACCACTTACGTTATCAAGGAACTGAACGCCAAGGGGCTGAAAACTCAGCAACTGGCGCTTGATACCGCGATGTGGGATACCGCACAGGCTAAAGACAAGATGGACGCATGGCTCTCCGGCCCTAACGCTAACAAAATTGAAGTCGTTATCGCCAACAACGATGCGATGGCAATGGGTGCGGTAGAAGCGCTAAAAGCCCACAACAAATCTTCCATCCCAGTATTCGGCGTTGATGCCCTGCCAGAAGCGCTGGCGCTAGTGAAATCCGGTGCGATGGCCGGTACCGTGCTAAACGATGCGAACAACCAGGCGAAAGCGACCTTCGATCTGGCGAAAAACCTCGCAGAGGGCAAAGGTGCGGCTGACGGGACTAACTGGAAAATCGAAAACAAAATCGTCCGCGTACCTTACGTAGGCGTAGATAAAGACAACCTTAGCGAATTCACCGGTAAGTAATCTTTAAATATATAGGGCGTGCGCCTGTGCGCCCTATAAATACTGACGCAGAAATATCGCAGCCAGGTACATATATGGACCACAATAATAGCGAGCCGTCTGGTGAATTCTTGTTGGAAATGAGCCAGATCAACAAGTCATTTCCCGGCGTAAAAGCACTCGATAATGTTAACCTGAAAGTTCGTCCGCACTCTATCCATGCATTAATGGGGGAGAACGGTGCGGGCAAATCAACATTATTAAAATGTCTATTTGGGATCTACCAAAAAGATTCCGGCAGTATTTTATTTCAGGGTAAAGAAATTGATTTCCATTCAGCCAAAGAAGCGCTGGAAAATGGTATTTCAATGGTTCACCAGGAACTGAACCTGGTATTACAACGTTCGGTGATGGACAACATGTGGCTGGGGCGTTACCCCACCAAAGGTATGTTTGTCGATCAGGATAAAATGTATCGCGATACCAAAGCTATCTTTGATGAGCTGGATATTGATATCGATCCACGTGCCCGCGTCGGGACGTTATCCGTATCGCAAATGCAGATGATAGAAATTGCCAAGGCCTTCTCCTATAACGCGAAAATCGTGATTATGGATGAACCTACGTCATCGCTGACGGAAAAGGAGGTGAACCACCTGTTCACCATCATCCGTAAGCTCAAAGAGCGTGGCTGTGGCATTGTTTATATCTCGCACAAAATGGAAGAGATCTTCCAGCTGTGCGATGAAATCACCGTCCTGCGCGATGGTCAGTGGATCGCCACCCAGCCGCTGGAAGGGCTGGATATGGATAAGATCATCGCCATGATGGTGGGACGTTCGTTGAATCAGCGTTTCCCGGACAAACAGAACACGCCGGGGGAAGTTATTCTCGACGTGCAGCATCTGACCTCGCTACGCCAGCCATCCATTCGTGACGTGTCGTTCCAGCTGCGTAAAGGTGAAATTCTCGGCGTTGCTGGGCTGGTGGGGGCTAAACGTACCGATATCGTTGAGACGCTGTTTGGCGTGCGTGAGAAATCCGGCGGAACCATCACCCTGCACGGTAAGAAAATTAATAACCACAGCGCCAATGAAGCCATTAACAACGGCTTTGCGCTGGTGACCGAAGAACGTCGTTCGACCGGGATCTATGCCTATCTTGATATTGGTTTTAACTCATTAATTTCCAATATTAAGAATTATAAAAATAAAGTCGGCCTGCTGGATACTTCCCGCATGAAGAGCGATACCCAATGGGTGATTGATTCTATGCGCGTGAAAACACCCGGGCACCACACGCAGATTGGTTCCTTATCGGGTGGTAATCAGCAGAAGGTCATTATCGGCCGCTGGCTGTTAACCCAGCCGGAAATCCTCATGCTCGATGAACCCACGCGCGGTATTGACGTTGGGGCGAAATTTGAAATTTATCAATTAATTGCTGAACTGGCGAAGAAAGATAAAGGGATAATTATTATTTCCTCAGAAATGCCTGAGCTGCTGGGAATTACTGACCGCATCCTTGTCATGAGTAATGGCATGGTGGCCGGGATTGTCGAAACAAAAACAACAACGCAAAACGAAATTCTCCGTCTTGCGTCATTGCATCTTTAATCGCAGGGGCTCGACATGAGTACGTTAAATAAAAAAAGCTTTCTGAGTTATCTGAAAGATGGCGGCATTTACGTCGTTCTTTTGGTTCTGCTGGCCATTATTATTATTCAGGACCCGACTTTCTTAAGTTTGTTGAACCTCAGTAATATCCTCACTCAGTCTTCCGTGCGTATTATTATCGCCCTCGGCGTGGCCGGGCTGATTGTTACACAAGGTACCGACCTTTCTGCGGGGCGTCAGGTGGGGCTTGCGGCGGTTATCGCGGCGACGCTGCTGCAATCAATGGAGAATGCCAACAAGGTGTTCCCGGAAATGGCAACAATGCCGATTTTTGTCGTGGTGCTGATTGTCTGCGCGATTGGTGCCGTTATCGGCCTGATTAACGGTATTATTATTGCCTACCTGAACGTGACGCCATTTATTACCACGTTGGGGACCATGATTATCGTTTACGGGATCAACTCCCTGTACTACGACTTCGTTGGCGCATCGCCGATTTCCGGCTTTGACAGCGGCTTCTCGACATTCGCCCAGGGGTTTGTGGCGCTCGGCAGCTTCCGCCTGTCGTACATCACCTTCTACGCCTTGATTGCCGTCGCGTTTGTCTGGGTGCTGTGGAACAAAACGCGCTTTGGCAAAAACATCTTCGCTATCGGCGGTAACCCGGAAGCGGCGAAAGTCTCTGGTGTTAACGTTGCGCTGAACCTGCTGGTTATCTATGCGCTCTCCGGCGTGTTCTATGCCTTCGGCGGCTTGCTGGAAGCTGGGCGTATCGGCTCGGCGACCAACAACCTCGGCTTTATGTATGAACTTGATGCCATTGCCGCCTGCGTGGTGGGCGGCGTGTCGTTTAGCGGCGGTGTGGGCACGGTCGTCGGCGTAGTCACCGGTGTAATTATCTTCACCGTCATCAACTACGGCCTCACCTATATCGGCGTTAACCCTTACTGGCAGTATATTATTAAAGGCGCGATTATTATATTTGCCGTGGCCCTGGACTCACTGAAATACGCACGTAAGAAGTAATTCTTTTAAGTAAAATAAAGCCCGGCGCATGCGTCGGGCTTTTTAACGTCAAACGATGTTATCAGACTACTTTTTATTCTTTTGCAGCTCCAGCAACTGGTCCGGCGTGACCGCCGGATACCCCTGAGCATTTTCCGGGACTTCCTGCTGAGCAGGGATGGGAATTAGTGGGCCTAAGAAGCGCGGTTCACGCTTAAAGAGATAAAGATCCGCCAGGGCGCCGAAGCGCGCACCAAACTCGCGAAGACGCACGCTCCACATATCCTTTGGCGAAGGCACGGCGTAACACTGTGCCTGAATGCCCATATGCAGTGCGATAAACAATGCGCGTTCACAGTGGAAACGCTGGGTGATGATAATAAAGTCGTTGGTATCGAACACCTTGCGGGTACGCACAATCGAGTCGAGAGTTCGAAAACCTGCGTAGTCGAGCACGATATCTTCCGGGGCAACGCCGCCTTTAATCAGATCGCGGCGCATGGTCATCGGTTCGTTATAGCTTTGCAGCGCATTGTCACCGCTAAGCAGCAGATAGTTGACCTTGCCGCTGTTGTAGGCGTTGAGCGCGCCCTGAATGCGGTAACGATAATACTGGTTGATGACGCCGGTGCGATAATATTTGGCGGTGCCGAGCACGACACCGACCTGACGGTAGGGGAGATCCTGAAGCTCGTCGTAAATATAGGGCGAGGTTTTCCAGCTCATCCAGCGGTCAAGGCCGAGCACGGTTAACAGCAGCAGGCCGCACAGGACTAACAGGCTGTATAACACACGCTTTAACATGAACTTGACTCAATAGTGGCGGATGGAGACATCAGGCTACTTTACCCGCCTTGCAAGCGCAAGAAACCATCGTTTAACTGCGGGGAATTTAACCTGTATTTTGTAGCCCGGCTAAGCGAAGCGCCGCCGGGATCTGTTACCAAGTAACCCCGGAGTCGGCGTATTCACGCCTCGTCCGGGCTACGCGTTGTAGCCCGGCCAAGCAAAGCGCCGCCGGGATCTGTTGCCGATTGACTCCGGAGTCGGCGTATTCACACTTCGTCCAGGCTACGCGCAGTAGCCAGGCCAAGCAAAGCGCCGCCGGGATCTGTTACCGGGTGACCCCGGAGTCGGCGTATTCACGCCTCGTCCGGGCTACACGCAGTAGCCCGGCCAAGCAAAGCGCCGCCGGGATCTGTTACCGAGTGACCCCGGAGTCGGCGTATTCACGCCTCGTCCGGGCTACGCGCAGTAGCCCGGCCAAGCAAAGCGCCGCCGGGAACTGTTACCGGGTGACCCCGGAGTCAGCGTGTTTATTAGCCAAGCAGCACGCGGTCAATATTGTTACAGCCCAGCGCTTTCAATGTTGCAGCGGTGGCATCCCACTGTACGAGCGGCGCGTCGGCGCGTTCAGCCAGAATAGCGCGCTGAATATCCGGGTAGTCATAACCATTCAGACTCAGCAGATTGAGCGCGCCTTGCAGCGGCGGCAAGGTTGGGTTGAAGGCGGCGTTTTCCGCGTAGCTGCCGCTGAAAATGGTGCCGTCACGTAGTTCGAGCGCCACGCCAGATGGGGATTGGCTATACGGAGTATGGCTGTGGTTTGCTGCTTTGATTGCCGCCTGTGCCAGCGCGTCGCCTTCAAGCGGATAACCGTGGTCCTGCTCATCCATCAGCAGGGTTTTGATATCCAGATCTTTTGGCCCAAAGGCGTCCGGCAGATAATCTTGCAACGTATGCGGCTCACGGCCCGGCAGATTAATACGCAGGGAAAGACCGCTGTTCAGCTCATTCATAAACTGACGGCAGTGACCACACGGGGTGTAGTTGACGGTAATGGCCTGCAGGGCTTTTTCACCGCGCAGCCAGGCATGGCTGATGGCGCTTTGTTCGGCGTGAACCGTTTGCTGCATGGTGGCGCCCAAAAACTCCATGTTGCCGCCAAAATACCAGGTGCCGCTCACGCCGCGGGCGATGGCGCCAACGTTAAAGTGGGACAGGTCGGCGCGGGCGCAGGCGGCAGCCAGCGGCAGCAGCGCAAAAGCGAGCGCGTCTTCGTCCAGCCCCGTCGCTTTTTGCAGCAATGAGACCTGCTCGGCGCTCAGTTTGGCAGGGAAGTGCGGACTGGCTAACAGCGGTTCGATAGCGGTCTGCAAATCTGCCGCCAGTTGCGAAAAAGCAGATTGAAAACGTGGATGCATGGCGTCGTGCCTCATAACAATGTAATGGGATCGTAGTGTACGGGGCGCGAACGCCTTAATTAGTGATCAATATCTCATTGTTAATGCAACGCATGTAATCTCAGTTAAAAATGTGTGATTTGTCTCGTTTTATCCCATCACTGACAGAATAATCGGGAATAAAAACGGTGCTATCAGCGAGGTAATAATGCCGCAAATCACCAGCGCCAGTGAACTAAACGCCCCTTCCTGATAGTCCAGTTCGGCGCAGCGAGCGGTACCTAAGGCGTGTGAAGCGGTGCCCATCGACAAACCGCGCGACGCTTTAGTGGTAATACGCATCAGATTCAGCAGCGTATGGCCAAATACCGCGCCAAGGATCCCGACATAAATGACGCACACAGCGCTAATAGCCGGAATACCGCCGATGCTGCCGCTGACCGCCATCGCAATCGGCGTAGTGACCGATTTAGGCAAAATAGACGCGGCGATTTGCGGCGACGCCCCCATCATCAGCGCTACGGAGGTGCCGGTTATCATCGCCACCGCGCTGCCGATAAAGCAGATAGTGATGATGGATTTCCAACGCGCGCGAATCTGGTGAAGCTGTTCATACAGCGGATAGGCGAGGGCGACCACCGCCGGTTGCAGCAAATCGTTTAATACTTCGCTGCCTTTAAAATAGCGCTCGTAGGGAATTCCGGTCAGCATCAGGAACGGGATAATCACCACCATGGAAACCAGCAGGGGATTCAGCAGCGGCATTTTGAATCGTGTGCCTAACTTACGCGCGGCAAAAAAGACCACCAGAGTCAGCGGCAGCGACCACCAGATATCGTGTAAATAGTGCAGCATTATTTTTCCGCCTCTTCCTGACCGACAACTTTACGTTCACCGTGAACCAGATGTGAACTCCAGCTCACGACCACCAGCACCACTAACGTACTGACGGTACAGGAGACCACCACCGGGCCAAACTGCGCGCTCAGCAGGGCAAAATACTGCATCACGCCGACGCCAATCGGCACGAACAGCAGCGCCATATAACGGATAAGGACATAGCAGCCGGGATTAACCCATTTGGCGGGCAGGATTTGCAGCCCCAGCAGGACGAAAAGAATAAGCATACCAATAATGCTTCCGGGGATCGTAATTGGCAGCAGTGATGAAATAAAAATACCGGCGTAGAGACAGGCGTAGATCAGCACGAACGCACGCAGGTATTGCCAGATGATATTCAGTGATTTGAGCATGGGATTCACCTTTCGTGGAATGCATTCATCATACAATTAAACCCTAAACTGTGCTACCGATCACATCATGAATTCTGAGCATACCTGAGATAGACAAGCGGAACATCAGGCATCTGACCGGGATTCTCCTTCGGTTTGTACCGGATGTGACAAATAGTAGAGAAACCGACTTAGCGCCAGCGAAGGCAGATCCTTTTTACGCCAGAATACGCCGACGCTCCCTTTTTGCTCAATTCGCGGTAGTGCAAGAATAGAAAGCTGCCCCTGACTTGCGTAGCGCTCGGCAAGCCGTAACGAGAGGATTGAGATCATATCGCTACTTTGTAGCAGGTTAACGCTCACGTTCATCGAGGCTGATTCAATGGTGTTTTCCGGCAGCATCACGCCGTTTTCTACCAGCGCGTTATCAATACTCTGGCGGATGGGTGTGCCGGTGGGCCAGACTATCCAGCGCCAGGGGGATAAATCACTCCACGTCAGCCGACTGTGCGCTGCCAGCGGATGTCCGGTGCGCGCCACAAAGCATACCGGCTCGGTATACAGCACTTCATAGTTTAGCGGCAGTTCCAGCGCCCGGCCGCCGATACGTCCTACCACCACGTCAACCACCCCGGACTGCAAATCTTGCAGTAACGGCGTCATCACCTTCTCTTCAATATTAAGATGCAGCGTCGGCATCTCTGCCAGCAGGGGAAAAATAGCGTGAGAAACGCAGTCCGTCGCCACTGGGGAGCAGCCGATTTTCAGGCTCCCCACGTGTCCACCTTGCTTAAAACGCTCCATCTCAAACTGCGAGCGTTCAATGTCGTTAATCAGCCGCTGCGCATGTTGCAGCAGCAGCTTGCCGCCTTCCGACACTCGTAGACCCTTGCTGTGCCTTTCAAACAGTACGATGCCCAAATCCTCCTCAAATTGTGTAAGCCATTTCGACAGGGCGGGCTGGGTGATATGCATGCGTTTGGCGACCTGCGTGAGGTTTCCCTGCTCGCCAAGTGCCACCAGCATTTGTAGATGATGAAGTTTCAGTTTCTGCGTCCAGTCAGCCATCAGCGATAACCTCCAGGTTATGGGTGGGCATGAAAAGCCATTGTACAACTCATTTCACTTGTCACAACATAGCAACATAAAAGCAAAAAAATAAACATCTTACCCTGAGCCGTTTGGACGAAAGCGTGAACCCAAACGTGGAATACCTGCACTGACAGAGGCTCCTCCCTATGACGCAACGACGTGAACTACAAGCGCTAATCGATGCCGCACCCATCGGCAAGATGCAGTGGCGTGTCATTCTCTGCTGTTTCCTGGTGGTCATGCTTGACGGTTTTGATACCGCGGCAATTGGCTTTATTGCTCCGGCTATTCGTGACCATTGGCAGTTAAGCGCCGGTTCTCTTGCGCCGCTCTTTGGCGCGGGATTGTTAGGCTTAACCGCCGGTGCTCTACTGTGTGGGCCGCTTTCAGACAAATTTGGACGTAAGCGGGTCATTGAATGGTGCGTCGCGCTATTTGGTCTTTTCAGCCTGCTATCTGCTTTTTCCCCCAATCTTGAAACGCTGATTATCCTGCGCTTTTTAACCGGCTTAGGACTCGGCGGCGCGATGCCTAATACCATCACCATGACCTCGGAATATCTGCCTTCCCGCCGTCGTGGTGCGCTGGTAACGCTGATGTTTTGTGGCTTTACGCTGGGATCCGCGATGGGCGGTATCGTCAGCGCGCAGTTGGTATCGGTAATTGGCTGGCACGGCATTCTGGTGCTGGGCGGCGTGCTGCCGTTGATGCTGTTCTTTGCGCTGCTGGCCGTGCTGCCAGAATCCCCGCGCTGGCTGGTGCGTCGTCAACGTCCGCAAGCGCAGGTGGTGCGAACGGTCAGCGCAATGACCGGCGAGCGTTATGAAAATACCGAATTCTGGCTTGATGAACCAGCGGCGACGAAGAAAGGCAGTATCAGCCAGCTGTTTACCGGGCGTCAGCTCACCATCACGCTGATGCTGTGGGTGGTGTTTTTTATGAGCCTGCTGATTATCTATTTGCTCTCAAGCTGGATGCCAACGTTGCTTAACCATCGCGGTATCGATCTCCAGCATGCGTCCTGGGTGACGGCGGCCTTCCAGGTCGGAGGAACGATGGGCGCGCTGGTGCTGGGCGTACTGATGGACAAATTCAATCCGTTCTGGGTGCTGGCAATAAGCTATGCGTTGGGGGCGATCTGCATTGTCATGATTGGCCTCAGCGGGGACGGTCTGTGGATGATGGCGCTGGCGATTTTCGGTACCGGTATTGGTATTAGCGGATCGCAGGTTGGATTGAATGCGCTGACCGCCACGCTGTACCCCACGCAAAGTCGCGCTACCGGCGTGAGCTGGTCTAACGCCATCGGTCGCTGCGGCGCCATCGTAGGCTCCGTCTCCGGCGGCATGATGATGGCGATGAATTTCTCATTCGACACCCTGTTCTTTGTGATTGCCGTGCCTGCCGCCGTCAGCGCCGTGATGTTGACGTTGCTGACGCTGGTGATTCGCCAGTCACCTCGCGTACCCGACTCGTTGCCTGCTATGGGCACGGTGAAAAGTTAAGGAGAATAATAATGACCTCGGACGTAAAACACGATCGCCAACGCTTCTACCAGCATATTTCCGGACAAAACCTGACGCCGCTTTGGGAATCGTTGCACCATCTGGTGCCGAAAACGCCGAACGCCAACTGCGCGCCAGCCTGCTGGAATTATCAGGAAATTCGCCCGCTGCTGCTGGAAAGCGGCACCCTGATTGGCGCGAAAGAAGCGGTGCGCCGCGTGCTGGTGCTGGAAAACCCCGGCCTGCGCGGTCAATCCTCTATTACCTCCTCGCTGTACGCGGGGCTGCAATTAATCATGCCGGGCGAAGTCGCGCCGAGCCATCGACATAATCAGTCGGCGCTGCGTTTTGTGGTGGAAGGCCATGGCGCATTTACCGCCGTTGACGGTGAACGCACGCAAATGCGTCCGGGCGATTTTATTTTGACCCCGCAATGGCGTTGGCATGACCACGGGAATCCCGGCGACGAACCGGTTATCTGGCTGGATGGCCTGGATCTGCCGCTGGTGAACTACCTTGGCTGCGGGTTCGCTGAAGACTACCCGGAAGATCAACAACCGGTGACGCGCAAAGAGGGTGACTACCTGCCGCGCTATGCCGCCAATATGCTGCCGCTGCGCCACCAGGTAGGGAACTCATCACCCATTTTCAACTATCGCTATGACCGTAGCCGTGACGCGCTGCATGAATTAACCCGTATGGGAGAGGCCGATGAGTGGGATGGCTACAAAATGCGCTACGTCAACCCGGTCACCGGCGGTTATCCGATGCCGTCGATGGGAGCCTTCCTGCAACTGTTGCCGAAGGGGTTCCAGTCACGTAAGGCACGCACCACCGACAGCACCATCTACCACGTCGTGGAAGGTCGCGGCGAGGTGACGATTGGCGAACAAACCTTCAGCTTCAACGCGAAAGATATTTTTGTCGTGCCCACCTGGCACAGCGTGTCCTTCAACACGCCAGAAGAGACCGTGCTATTTAGTTTCTCGGATCGTCCCGTTCAGGAAGCCCTGGGCCTGTTCCGCGAAGCGCGCTATTAATTTCAGGAGAATAACTATGAGCAAATATGCCTTTGAACCCCAAGCCCCGGTAGCGATTCCCGTCGTGGGGAGTGATGAATTGTTCCCGGTGCGTCGCGTGTACTGTGTGGGCCGTAACTATGCCGCACACGCCCGCGAGATGGGATTTGACCCGGACCGTGAGCCGCCATTCTTCTTTTGTAAACCGGCGGATGCGGTCGTGCCCGTGGCCGCAGGCGAAACCCTGAATCTGGCCTATCCGGCGCAGACCGACAACTATCACTACGAAATTGAGCTGGTGGTCGCCATTGGTAAAAAAGGCAGCGATATCCCGCTGGAGCAGGCCGGTGAATATATCTGGGGCTACGCGACGGGGCTTGATATGACCCGACGCGATCGTCAGATGGAGATGCGCCAGATGGGGCGTCCATGGGAAATTGGCAAAGCCTTTGACCTTTCCGCACCGATTGCGCCGCTGCACAAAGTGGCCGATGCGCCGTCGCTTGAAAAAGCGCCAATCTGGTTACAGGTTGACGGTAAAGACCGCCAGCGCAGCGATATCGAACATCTGATTTGGGATGTGAAAGAGACCATCAGCTACCTGTCCGGTTTCTTTGAATTACAGCCGGGCGACCTGATTTTCACCGGTACGCCAGAAGGCGTGGGGGCCGTGGTGAAGGGCGAAACCATCACCGGTAACGTCGACGGTTTAACGCCTATTGCCGTGAAAATTGTTTGAGGTGAATGATGAAGCTGTACAGTTTTTTTAATAGTTCGGCCTCTTATCGCGTGCGTATTGCGATGGCGCTGAAAGGCATCGACTACCAGACCGTGGGCGTGAATATTCGTATCGGCCAGCAGAATGCGCTGGAGTACCGACGCTTAAACCCGATAGGGCTGGTGCCTGCGCTTATCACCGATGAGGGTGAATCGTTGGGTCAGTCGCTGGCAATTATTGACTGGCTGGACAGACATTTCCCGCAAACCCCGCTGCTTCCGACAAACGATCCCCAGCGGATGCGCGTACTGGAAGTGGTGTATGCCATTTGCTGCGATATCCACCCGGTAAACAACATGCGCGTCCTGCGTTATCTTAGCGACGAGCTGAAGGTCAGCGAAGAGGCGAAAAAACGCTGGTATGAGCACTGGATCTTGCAGGGAATGAGTGCCGTTGAACAACTGTTGCGCCGTAGCGACACCGGTACGTTTTGCGTCGGCGATACGCCGACCCTGGCCGATTGTTGCCTGGTGCCCCAGTGGGCAAATGCGCAGCGTATGGGCTGCGATCTGAGCGGATTCCCGCGCTGCAAAGCCGTGTACGACGCTTGCGTTGGGCTGCCGGCATTTATTGCCGCGGCGCCTGAAAATCAGCAAGACAAGATCCCGGCGTAGTCAGAAAAGGAGAATAATCATGGCGAAAGTCACCCGTGCAATTATTGTGGGCGGTGGTATCGGCGGCGCGGCTACCGCACTGTCGCTGGCGCGTCAGGGCATCCAGGTGATGCTGCTGGAACAGGCGCATGAAATTGGTGAAATTGGTGCTGGGATCCAGCTTGGCCCCAACGCTTTTTCCGCACTCGATAGCTTAGGCGTCGGCGAAGTCGCTCGTCAGCGTGCGGTCTTTACCGATCACATCACCATGATGGATGCGGTAAACGGTGAAGAAGTCGTAAGTATTGAGACCGGCCAGGCGTTCCGCGATCACTTCGGTGGCCCGTATGCGGTTATCCATCGCGTGGATATCCACGCCACCGTGTGGGAGGCCGCGTTACAGCACCCTGGCGTGAAATATCGCACCTCCACTCACGTGGTTGATATCCGTCAAACCGCGGACGATGTCACCGTGTTTGATGATAAAGGCAATAGCTGGACGGCGGATATTCTGGTGGGCTGTGACGGCGTGAAATCTATCGTCCGTCAGAGCCTGCTCAGCGATAACCCGCGTGTGACCGGGCATGTGGTTTATCGTGCGGTGGTCGAGCGCGACGATATGCCGGAAGACCTGCGTATCAACGCCCCGGTGCTGTGGGCAGGCCCGCATTGCCATCTGGTGCACTATCCGCTGCGCGGCGGCAAACAGTACAACCTGGTGGTGACCTTCCACAGTCGTGAAACGGAAGAGTGGGGTGTGCGCGACGGCAGTAAAGAGGAAGTGATGTCCTACTTTAAAGGCATTCATCCGCGTCCACGGCAGATGCTCGATAAACCGACCTCATGGCGTCGTTGGGCAACCGCCGATCGTGAGCCGGTAGAGAAATGGGGCAACGGTCGCATAACCCTGGTGGGCGACGCCGCGCACCCGGTGGCGCAGTATATGGCCCAGGGGGCCTGTATGGCGCTGGAAGATGCGGTGACGCTGGGTAAAGCGCTGGCCCAGTGCGAAGGCGATGCGGCAAGCGCCTTTGCGTTGTATGAGTCGGTGCGTATTCCGCGCACTGCACGTATCGTCTGGTCAACGCGTGAAATGGGGCGCTTATACCATGCGGCGGGCGTTGAGCGTCAGGTGCGTAATCTGCTGTGGAAAGGGAAAACCCAGGACGAGTTTTACCGGGGGATTGAATGGCTGTACGGCTGGAAAGAAGATAACTGTTTGCAGCCGCGATAATCGCTGTGTCCCGGCGGCGCTGCGCTTGGCCGGGCTACCGCAATAACGTAGATACTGTGGGCATTGACAATATGTAGGCCTGATAAGCTACGCGCCATCAGGCGTAACCGTGCACATTGCTGGATGGCGGCGACGCCTTATCCGGCCTACGCCCACGGGTAGCCCGGGCGAGCGCAAGCGACCCCGGGAATATCACCGGTTGCCAACCACCAGCGCTTTATCCTTTGCCAACATAAACGGCCTTAAATACCCCACGCCGTTGGATAACGGTATCACATCATCGCTTAGCGCAATCTTCAGCACATCGCGGATATACGCGCGACGCGCCTCAATGCGAGCCCACAATTCCGGGTACTCCTGGGCGATGCTTTTTTGTAACGCCGCATCCGCCAGCGCGACGCTCTCCTCGGCGCTGACCCCGGTATAACCCGGCACGGAAGGAATAATATCGAGCTGCAAAATCATGCCACTTTTCAGCGTTTCAGCGGACTGCGGATACACCGGCGAAGACATCCACTCTTCATCTGCGCTTAAATGCCCGGGATTCAGATGCCAGCCGTATTGTGCTTTCGGCAGCACGCTCTCGACCTGGTTATACAGCTCCCCGCCGGGCATCCCAATCTGAATGCGGGTAAGCCACTGGGCCACCGCGCCAAAATAGGGTTTCGCCACGCGGTCTAAATAATCCTTCTGGTTCTCCGGCAGTTCGCTTTCATCGGCAATCACAAACCCGGTACGGCTGGACAACCCGCCTTTAAAGCCGGTGGTCAACGATAGCGGCTGACCGCGCTCAATCTGCTTATAGGTCGGATAGAAATTGGCTTTTTCAAAGCGCTGCCCGGCGGCGGCAATGGCCACCACCGTCTGATACTGCCCTTCGGCGGCGAGCAGTGCGCCCAGTTCGACCTCACGAATGCCGGGCTCGACCGCGTCCAGCGCCGTCAGCATACAGTTGGAGGCCAGATTGGCACCGTACTCATAATGGGCAATTTCGTTAGCGTTATTGACCGTTCTTGCCCCTTTATCGCCGCGTATAAACAGATGGGCGGCATTGACCAGCTCCGCATGCGTGCTCTGTTTCACCGCCTCAACGATAAAATAGGGCAGGTCAAAGAGCTTGGCATTATCGCTCAATGTGGCGGTAAACATCTTCCAGCCGACCAGACCTATTTTCGACATTGCGCTCAGCCCGGTTTCATTAAACAACTGCGCGAGCGGCTTTTCGTTACTCATGGGCTGATTGGGCAGGGAAAAATGCGGACAATGCTTAAGCGTCACCGGCAAACGCGCGTGCTGTGCCATCTTCAGGTTTTCATTCCCCAAAATCACCGTCGCATGACCGGATTTATCCAGCACCAGCAAGCCTTCTTCAAAGCGTGGAATAAATCCAGTCAAATACTCGAAGTTCCCGCCATGCTCTTTATCGGCATAAATCACCAGCGCGTCGAATCGCTCCTCGCGCATCCGTTCCAGCACCTTGTTTTTTCGCTCTTGCATCGTGGCATCGCTCAGAAACACCGGCGGTACACCGTGAAACTGGCGTGGGGATTGTGTGGTCTTAAGCTGGATAACGGTCGAATTCATCTTCACCTCCTGGTGTGTCGATAATCGCGAACAATACGTCGCGCTCCTGGCAGTGGAAAGCTGCAGGGTTAGACGTTACCATAGCGCCTCTTTTTTTTCTGGATAACGATATGCGTGTTTTACTGGCGCCGATGGAAGGCGTACTCGATTCGCTGGTGCGCGAGCTGCTGACCGAAGTGAACGATTACGATCTGTGCATCACCGAATTTCTGCGCGTGGTGGATCAACTGCTGCCGGTAAAATCGTTTCAGAAACTGTGCCCGGAGCTGCATAACGAAAGCCGGACGCCATCCGGCACCCGCGTGCGGATTCAATTGCTGGGCCAGTATCCGCAGTGGCTGGCGGAAAACGCCGCCCGGGCGGTGGAGCTGGGATCGTGGGGCGTTGATCTCAATTGCGGTTGCCCATCGAAAACGGTCAACGGCAGCGGCGGCGGGGCGACGCTGCTAAAAGATCCCGAGCTGATTTATCAAGGCGCGAAAGCCATGCGTGAAGCGGTGCCAGCGCATCTGCCGGTGACGGTAAAAATTCGCCTCGGCTGGGACAGCGGCGCGCGGCAGTTTGAAATTGCCGATGCGGTGCAGCAGGCTGGCGCGACCGAACTCGCCGTGCATGGCCGTACCAAAGAAGACGGGTATAAAGCCGAGCGGATCAACTGGCAGGCGATTGCCGACATCCGCCAGCGTCTGACCATACCGGTGATTGCCAACGGTGAAATCTGGGGCTATCAAAGCGCGCAGGAGTGTATGGCGGTGACCGGCTGTGATGCGGTGATGATTGGCCGTGGGGCGCTTAACGTGCCAAATTTAAGCCGGGTCATCAAATATAATGAGCCGCGCCTACCCTGGCCGCAGGTGGTTGAGCTACTTAAAAAATACACGCATCTGGAAAAGCAGGGCGATACCGGGTTGTATCATGTCGCGCGTATCAAGCAGTGGCTGGGTTATCTGCGTAAAGAGTATGATGAGGCCACCACGCTATTTACCGCCGTGCGCGCCTTGCAGGAATCAAAGCTGATTTCTCGGGTTATCAATGACTGGCAGGCGTAAGCGTTTGTGCCGGATGGCGGCTACGCCTTATCCGGCCTACAAGTAAAGGTGCATTCGTAGGCCGGATAAGCGAAGCGCCATCCGGCAATGCTGACCACGTTTAAACCGGTTTACGTGCCCGCAAAATAAAGATCATCGGACGTTCTTTCTCTTCATCCAATGCCGGATTATCGGCAATCTGCTGCGCCGTAGGGCCCCATTCATTTAAATGTTCAATCACGAAACCGGCGGCAATCAGCGCATTAATCCAGCTGGCAAGCGTACGGTGCTGTTTCTTGACGCCATCGGCAAACCAGTTGCTGATGCGTTCACCTTGTTGCTGATAATGGCTAACCGGCCAGCTTTTCTGCCCGTTTTCATCTTCCTGCCAACCCTGTTTAAGCGGGGCGGTATAGATAGGATGTTCGGCAGAAAATAGCAGCGTGCCGCCCGCTGTTAAGGCGTTAAAAACGGTGCTGAGCAGTGGGGCGATATCGGGTAAATAATGCAGCGCCAGCGAGCTGTACACCAGCTCACAGCTATTGGCCGTAAGCGTAAGCGTCTGCAAATCTTCACAGCGATACTCAATGCCTTCACCGTCGGTCATTTCGCGCGCGCGTTCCAGCATCAGGCTGGAAAGATCAAGGCCCGTCACCTGTGCTGCGCCCTGGTCGCGCGCCCAGCGGCAAAACCAGCCATAGCCGCAGCCCAGATCCACCACCCGCTTGCCGGCTAATGCAGGCATCATTTGCACAATAGTGGGCCACTCCGGCGCGCCGTCCAGCCCTTTGACCGAACGGTCGAGTGTGGCGTAACCGGCAAAGAAATCAGGATCGTCATAAATGTTCTGACTCATATTCACTCCGTGAAGTTAAACTATTTTTAGCTGTGAGGAAGTATGTCGGAGTATGTTCCCACACGCTTTACTAAAAGTATTGAATCCATTTAAATTATTATAAGCCTCTTAATTTTGTAACCCGACCTCTCAAATGAACCTGACTCTGAAAAAAAGCGTGCTGTCTGGCTTACCCTTGCTCATCGCGCTGGCTGGCTGTGCTCCCTCGCACGATATTGGATCTCCTGTTAAACAGCAGGTTGCCGCATCTACGGTTTCAACAACACTTCCTGCGGCGGTGAAAAACGGCTGGCCTCAGAGCCAATGGTGGCAGGATTACCACGATGCGCAGCTTAATAGCCTGGTGACGCGCGCCCTGGCAAATTCACCGGATATGCAGATTGCCGACCAGCGCATTAAGCTTGCAGAAGCACAGGCACGGATGTCGAAGTCGGCGCTGGGCCCGGAAGTTGATTTTGGTGCTGACCTTGAGCGGCAAAAAATGTCGGCAGAGGGGCTGATGGGGCCGTTTGCCACCGATGCGGATGGGAACACCGGGCCGTGGTATACCAACGGAACCTTTGGCCTGACCGCCGGATGGGATCTTGATCTGTGGGGCAAAAACCGCGCGCAGGTAGAAGCGCGTATCGGCCAGGTGAAGGCGAAAATAGCCGAGCGGGCGCAAACCCGCGAACTGCTGGCCAGCAGCGTATCTCGTCTTTACTGGCAGTGGCAGACCGAGGCAGCTATTCACGATGTGTTGCTGCAAATTAAGGCCGAGCAGAACAACATCGTTAACGTTGATACAGCGTTATTCCAGCACGGTATCACCGACTCCGTCGAGGGAGCTGAAAACGACATTAACGTCAGCAAAACCGAACAACAGCTGACCGATGTTGAAGGTAGCATGAAGGAGATGGAAGCGCGTTTGATGGCGCTGACCAACAGCCAGAATCAGTCGCTGAATCTGCGTAAAGCCAGTTTACCCGCCGTGGCCAGCAAAATGCCCGCCACCTTAGGTTATGAACTGCTGGCGCGTCGCCCGGATCTGCAAGAAGCGCATTGGTACATTGAAGCCTCGCTCAGTGAAATCGACGCCGCCAAAGCCGCGTTTTACCCGGATATTAACCTGATGGCTTTCCTGCAACAGGATGCGCTGCACCTGAGCGATTTGTTCCGTCATTCAGCCCAGCAGATGGGCGTAACCGCCGGTCTAACGCTGCCTATCTTTGATAGCGGCCGTCTGAACGCCAATCTGGATATCGCCAGCGCGCAGAACAATCTTTCCATTGCCAATTACAACAAAGCGGTGGTGGATGCGGTAAATCAGGTGGCGAAAACCGCAAGCCAGGTGGAAACCTTAATGGTGAAAAACCAGCAGCAGGCGAAGGTTGAGCAAAATGCGCAGCGGGTGGTGAATCTGGCGCAGCAGCGGATGAACGTGGGAATTATCCCAGGCTCTAAAGTGAGTCTCGCTAAGCTTCCGGCGTTGAATGAGCGCATCAGCGCGCTGCGTTTAAAAGGCCAGTGGCTTGACGCGAGCATTCAGCTAACCTCCGCGCTTGGCGGCGGCTATCACGTCAGCGAAAAATAACCTTTAACGCCAATCGATTCCCTTTGCATTACAGATGCAGAGGGAATATGAAAAACCAATATCCATCAAAAATAATATCATCTACTAATATACTCCCTCGATATTTAAGTTTTACTATTATTAAAAATAAATAACTTAATTATATTAAAACATGTCTGCGATCACGTATTGATATTTAAACTAATGACACCTCGGTCTTTGCGCACTAATATCGCCCTCGCTCCAAATAATATACTTATATAGCGAAGTGCATTTTATTACTTGTTCTATTTAGTCTTTGTATATTACAGCCAGTTCCTCACTGATTTTTTATTAACAAAAAAGCAGAGGACGATTGCGTGAAAAAATTAATAACCTTTGGGATGTTGGCACTGGTCAGTGCATCTGCGAACGCGGTAACGATTGACCTGCGTCATGAGTATACGGATGATTCAAAAGCACAGAAGGATAGGGTGCTGGTATCACATCGCTTTGCCAACGGTTTTGGCTTTTCTGTAGAAGCTAAAACGAAATCAGGTGGTGAGAACAGCGATAAGGCATTTAATGATGTCGTTAACAACGGAAGTGAATATGTTCTGAGTTATCAATTCACCGCCGCACCGGGGATCACAATTCAACCCGGCTTTGCTTTAGAGACGTCATCATCAAAAGCAATTTACAAGCCCTATATTCGCGGACAATACAGTTTTGCTAACGGTATATATGTTGCGGCACGTTATCGCTATGAATATACCCGCGATACTTCAGTCGATAAAGACGATGAACATGTTAACCGTGGCGATGTTTGGCTGGGATATAAAACCGGGCCATGGTCGTTTGAGGGAAATTATCTGTATAAAAAGAGCGAGGATTATAATCGCTACAACAGCGGTAAAGATGACTACGAGCTGGATTTAAAAGTAGCTTATAGCATTGATAAAAACTGGAAGCCGTATGCGCAGATAGGTAATGTCTCGGTGAACAGTACCGATGACGATCGCCAGACGCGTTTCCGTGTGGGCGTACAGTATTCCTTCTAAGGGAAAGTCCCGGCGGCGCTGCGCTTGGCCGGGCTACCTTATCGTGTCGCCCGGACGAGGCATCGCCGACTCCGGGTTTACTCCTGCGGCTTTTTCGCTTCCCGGCGTTTCAACCACCAGCGCAGCGCAATCACCAGCGCCACGACCAGCACCAGCCAGATAATATGTTTCAGATGCGCATCAAGATGATGCAGCCACGGCCCAATCGCTTCACCGCCTAAATAGCCCAGACCGGTAAACAGTAGCGCCCAGACAATCGCACCAGCAATATTGAGCGGCAGAAAGATTTTCGGCGGCAGGCCACTGGCACCGATGAGCAGCGGCCCAATCACGCGAAAACCATACATAAATCGGGTACCGATCACGAAAAGATACGGGTGGCGCTTAATTAATCGCTGCGCTTTGCGAATACGCGCCTGATGACGCGAGAAGCGCTTAAGTATCCGTCCACCGAACCGCCGTCCTAACAGGTAAAGCACCTGATCGCCAATCATGCCGCCGAGCGCTACCGAAATCACCACCAGGGGAAATTTCAACAGACCCTGATGCGCTGCCACGCCGCCAAGCAGCGTGATGGTTTCGCCTTCTGCCATGCTGCCAATAATCAGTGCGGCATAGCCGTAGTGGGAAATCAGGTTATTGATATCCATGCAAACACTCACTCCTTACAACTTCAGTCTCTTAAGCATACACCCTGTTTGCGAAGGTGCAGGGGCGTCTTATTTTGGGTTGTACATAAAATAATCTATTAGCGTGGATTATACTTAGGGCAACGTGGTACGAAGCCGTGATGAGGAGGCGTTATGAGCCATGTATGGGGACTCTTCTCCCACCCTGATAAAGAGATGCATGTTATTCGTAGTGAGAACGAAACGGTTTCTCACCACTTTGTCCATCATGTTCTGGTAATGGCGGCAATCCCGGTTATCTGCGCTTTTATCGGCACCACCCAGCTTGGCTGGAACTTCGGTGAGGGTTCGGTAGTCAGGTTATCGTTGATGACCGGCCTGGGTCTGGCGGTGTTGTTCTATGCGCTGATGCTGGTGGGCGTGGCGGTGATGGGGCGCGTTATCTGGTGGATGGCGCGTCACTATCCGAATCGCCCTTCGCTTAAACGCTGTATGGTGTTTGCCGGTTACGTGGCGACTCCGCTCTTTTTAAGCGGAATTGTTGCCCTGTATCCTCTGGTCTGGCTTTGTGCCCTGGTCGGCACGATTGCCTTATTTTATACCGGCTATCTGCTATATGTCGGCATCCCAACCTTCCTGAATATTAATCGGGAAGAGGGGCTGAGCTTTGCCAGTTCTACGCTGGCGATTGGCGTGCTGGTACTGGAAGTTCTTCTGGCGCTCACGGTCGTGCTCTGGGGTTACGGTTACCGTCTGTTCTGACGTCTGAAATGCATTGCTGGCGTGAATTAATTTCCACCAGCAATGCAGCATTTATTCACTATTCTTTGCTGGTGGATTCTGCGCTGTCCGCGCTATGATGAGCCATTCCGCTTTTTGACCTCCCGGTAACAAGCGGTTGTCTATCATAATGTGCATAAATAACTACCAGAATACTCACCATGCAGAAATTTCGCGTTTCCCTGCTCAGCTTAGCGCTTATGCTGGCTGTGCCTTTTGCGCCTGAGGCGAGCGCCAAAACGGCCGTTTCCGCCGTGGCCTCGCAGCCGGATATTGCTTCCGGTAGCGCAATGATCGTCGATCTCAACACCAATAAAGTCATTTATGCTAACCAGCCGGATCTGGTGCGTCCTATGGCCTCAATCACCAAAGTGATGACGGCGATGGTAGTGCTGGATGCGCATCTGCCGTTGGATGAAATCCTGACGGTTGATATCAGCCAAACGCCGGAGATGAAAGGGGTTTACTCCCGCGTACGCTTGAACAGCCAAATCAGCCGTAAAAATATGCTGCTGCTGGCGCTAATGTCTTCGGAAAACCGCGCGGCGGCGAGCCTGGCTCACCATTATCCGGGCGGTTATAATGCGTTTATCCGTGCGATGAATGCGAAAGCGAAAGCGTTGGGCATGACCCGTACACGTTATGTTGAGCCGACGGGGCTGTCGATTCACAACGTTTCTACCGCACGTGATTTAACCAAGCTGCTGATTGCCACCAAGCAATATCCGCTGATTGGACAGCTCAGCACCACTAAGGAAGATACCGCGACCTTCGCGCATCCGGCCTATACGCTGCCGTTCCGTAACACCAATCATCTGGTGTACCGCGATAACTGGAGCATTCAGTTGACCAAAACCGGTTTTACCAATGCGGCAGGTCACTGTCTGGTGATGCGTACTGTGATGAACAATCGTCCGGTCGCAATGGTGGTGATGGATGCGTTCGGCAAATATACCCATTTTGCCGATGCCAGTCGTCTGCGCACGTGGATTGAAACCGGCAAAGTGATGCCGGTGCCTGCGGCCGCGTTAAGCTATAAAAAGCAAAAAGAAGCCCAGGTGGAGGGCAACATTGCCAAAGCTCAGCTAAGCGGACAAACAACTCAGGACGATTAACCCGGACATAGTAGCCCGTCCAGGCGCAGCGCCGCCGGGAAGCACCGAGCCTCCCCGGGGGCGGCGTAAACGCCTTGCCCGGGCTACAAGCAAGTAACGCATCCGGTAGCCCGGCCAAGCGCAGCGCCGCCGGGAAGGCACCGAGCTCTCCCGGGGGCGGCGTAAACGCCTTGCCCGGGCTACAAGCAAGCGACGCATCCGCTAGCCCGTCCAGGCGCAGCGCCACATCCGGTAGCCCGGCCAAGCGCAGCGCCGCCGGGACGTTCACCGAAGCCTCATTAAGCGTCGTTTTTCTCCCCCCAGTACTTCAACTTACTGGTTTTCCCGATCCCCGGGTTCATGCTGTTCGTTGGATCGTTTTCACGATAATGACGTTGCAGGTTCTCGTCGGCCTCATACAGATGCCCCACGTTATGCTCCGCCGGATATTGTGCGCCACGCTTGCGTAACAACACCAACATTTGCTCTTTCAACTCGTGCGGATCCACGCCTTTTTTTACGATGTAATCCTGGTGGAAAACGTGACACATAAAGTGACCGTAATAGAGCTTATGCACCAGCTTATCGCTGATTTCCGGCGGTAAATGTTCGAACCATTCGGTATCGTTACGACGCAGCGCGATGTCCAGCGCCAGAATATCTTCCACCTCATCGGCATGAACGGCCTGATAACGAATAGCGGCGCCCGCCGCGGCGAAACGGTGCAGGAACGCTTTGCTGCCTTCTTCTGGCGTACAGGCGAAGAAATCGCCTTCCGCCTCTTTAAAGTACTCGCTAAGCCAGGCCTGCGCTTCATCAATACCGTCACCGGACATCTTCAGCAGCAGGTGATGTTCATACTTATCGCGCCAGGTTTTCATTCGCTGCGGCAGGTGCGCCGGGAATACGTGGCCAAGCTTTTGCATAAAGCGGTCGGTGAAGTGGGGCTTAAACACGGACACTTTTTCCAGCGCCGCATCGGCACGGCCTTTGAGCGTAAAGAAGAACGGCATTTTGTCGGTGCCGAGCTTATCGATCATCAGGAAAGTGTCTTTACCGTACTGCTCCGCAATATCGTAAATATCACGGTGCATATATTCACCCGCCACCGGCAGATTTTTGAATTCAGCCAGAATATGGCGGCGAATTTCGGTCAGCACATCCGGCTGGTTGGTGCCGATGTAGAACACCTGCTGGCGTTTTTCTGCCGGGAAGGTATCCAGACGCACTGCAAACACCGCCAGCTTGCCCGCGCAGCCGGATGATTCAAACAAACGCTCCGGGTCGGCGTTATAACGCGCTGGGGTGTCGGCGTTGACGTCGCGCACGCGGTTAACGTAGTCATAATCATGCGCGTGGCGACCATCGTGGCGGACGTCGCTATCGGTCACACGCTCGTCGTCGAGCTTGCTTAAAATTTGTTCCGGCGTTTCACCGAGATCAATGCCCAGATGATTCACTAAGGTCAGCTTGCCCTGTTCATTGATACGCGCAAACAGCGACATCTCGGTATAGGCCGGGCCGCGCTGCACCAGCGAACCGCCGGAGTTATTACAGATCCCGCCGATAACCGACGCGCCAATACAAGACGATCCAATCACCGAATGCGGTTCGCGGCCCAGCGGCTTCAGCGCTTTTTCCAGCGAATAAAGCGTAGTGCCCGGCCAGGCCAGAACCTGCTCGCCTTTGTCCAGCAGGTGCAGCTTATCCAGACGCAGGGTGCTGATAATAATGATATCGCGGTCATAATCATTGCCGCTTGGCGTCGAACCTTCGGTCAGACCGGTATTGGCGGCTTGCATCAGGATGATTTTATCCGCCGCGACGCAGGCGCTCAGTACGCGCCACAGCTCCAGCAGTGAGCCGGGAAAAACCACGGCCAGAGCGTCGCCGTGACCGGAACGAAAGCCTTTGCGATAGCGGGCGGTTTTAGCGGGGTCGGTCAGCAGGTGAGCGTGGCCAACCAGGCGGGAGAGTTCGTTTATCAACGCGTTATTATCATTTGTAGTTTGAGAAGCCATTCTCCACTCCTTGTGGTGGGACAATTTTGTCGTTTCTAAGAATAGCGCTTTGTATGATCATTTGGTGAGTGAATGTTTCTAAAAATCAGAGAATAAACCTTCGCTTTCTGTAACGTCGTCCTTTAAGTTTATGGCAAACTGCGTTTTTTCATTGACTCTCGCCGCTTGACTCGGCACGCACCTAAAGAGACTACAACAATATGAAATGGCTATTATCTGTGAGCGTCGCCGTGAGCCTGGCGCTGCAACCCGCTCTGGCGGAGGATCTGATAGGCAATCACCCGCTGACGCCGCAGGCCCGCGATGCGTTTGTGACCGAACTGCTGAAAAAGATGACCGTCGATGAAAAAATCGGCCAGTTGCGTTTGATTAGCGTCGGCCCGGATAACCCGAAAGAAGCCATTCGCGAGATGATTAAAGACAGCCAGGTGGGGGCGATTTTTAACACCGTGACCCGCCCGGATATCCGCGCCATGCAGGATCAGGCGATGTCGTTAAGCCGCCTGAAAATCCCGCTGTTTTTTGCCTACGATGTGGTTCACGGTCAGCGTACCGTTTTCCCGATTAGCTTAGGGCTGGCCTCCTCCTTTAGCCTGGATGCCGTGAAAACCGTCGGCCGCGTGTCGGCCTATGAAGCGGCGGACGATGGCCTGAACATGACCTGGGCTCCGATGGTCGATGTATCGCGCGACCCGCGCTGGGGCCGTGCTTCAGAAGGCTTTGGTGAAGATACTTATTTAACCTCCATCATGGGCGAAACCATGGTGAGCGCGATGCAGGGCAAAAGTGCGGCAGACCGCTATTCGGTGATGACCAGCGTCAAACACTTCGCCGCGTACGGTGGCGTTGAAGGCGGTAAAGAGTACAACACCGTCGACATGAGCCCGCAGCGTCTGTTTAACGACTATATGCCGCCGTACAAAGCCGGGCTTGACGCCGGTAGCGGGGCGGTGATGATTGGCCTGAACTCGCTCAACGGCACCCCGGCGACCTCGGATGCGTGGCTGCTCAAAGATGTGCTGCGTAACCAGTGGGGCTTTAAAGGCATCACCGTTTCCGATCATGGCGCCATCAAAGAGCTGATTAAACACGGCGTGGCCTCCGACCCTGAAGATGCCGTGCGCGTGGCGCTCAAATCCGGTATCGATATGAGTATGAGCGACGAGTACTACAGCAAGTATCTGCCGGGGCTTGTGAAATCGGGCAAGGTGACGATGGCGGAACTCGACGATGCCACGCGTCACGTGCTGAACGTCAAATACGATATGGGTCTGTTTAATGACCCGTACAGCCATTTAGGGCCAAAAGAGTCAGACCCGCAGGATACTAACGCCGAAAGCCGTCTGCACCGTCAGGAAGCGCGTGAAGTCGCGCGTCAAAGCCTGGTGCTGCTGAAAAACCGTCTGGAAACATTGCCGCTTAAGAAAAACGCGACCGTTGCCGTCGTCGGCCCGCTGGCAGATAGCCAGCGTGATGTGATGGGCAGCTGGTCTGCCGCAGGCGTTGCCGGGCAGTCGGTAACGGTGCTGACGGGGATCAAAAACGTGATGGCGGGCGAAGGCAAAGTGCTGTACGCCAAAGGCGCCAACGTCACTGACGACAAAGGGATTGTCGAGTTCCTGAATCAGTATGAAGAAGCGGTAAAAGTGGATCCACGTACGCCACAGGCGATGATCGACGAAGCGGTAGCCACTGCGAAGCAGTCTGACGTGGTGGTTGCGGTCGTCGGTGAAGCGCAGGGTATGGCGCACGAAGCTTCCAGCCGTACCGAGATCGCCATTCCGAAAAGCCAGCAGGATCTGATTGCCGCGCTGAAAGCCACCGGTAAACCGCTGGTGCTGGTGCTGATGAACGGTCGTCCGCTGACGCTGGTGAAAGAAGATCAGCAGGCCGACGCCATCCTGGAAACCTGGTTTGCCGGAACGGAAGGCGGTAACGCTATCGCTGACGTCCTGTTTGGTGACTACAATCCGTCGGGCAAACTGCCGATGTCCTTCCCGCGCTCCGTGGGGCAGATCCCGCAGTACTACAGCCACCTAAACACCGGTCGCCCGTATAACGCCGATAAGCCGAACAAATACACCTCGCGCTACTTTGACGAGGCCAACGGCCCGCTCTATCCATTTGGCTACGGCCTGAGCTACACCACGTTCAGCGTGTCTGATGTGAAACTGTCTGCACCGACCATGAAGGCCAACGGCAGCGTGACGGCGAGCGTGCAGGTGACCAACACCGGCAAGCGTGAAGGGGCGACGGTGATTCAGATGTACTTACAGGATGTGACCGCCTCGATGAGTCGTCCGGTTAAGCAGCTGAAAGGGTTTGAGAAAGTGACGTTGAAGCCAGGCGCAACCCAGACGGTAAGCTTCCCGATTGACGTCGAGCAGCTGAAATTCTGGAACCAGCAGATGAAGTATGCGGCGGAGCCGGGCAAGTTCAATGTCTTTATCGGCGTGGATTCTGCGCGCGTGAAGCAGGGCGAGTTTGAGTTGCAGTAGGGGTTACCCTCACCCCGACCCTCTCCCTGGAAGGGAGAGGGAGTGTGCAAACTTTGACTAAGGTACCAATTTGAGGTTGCGTGCAAGCTCTCAAACCGCACCTAACAGTTCCCTCTCCCCCACGGGGAGAGGGCTAGGGTGAGGGGGCAACCCCCGAAACTAAACTCTCGCACCGCTTTGTGATCCCCCTCGCGATTTATCTTTCTTCCCACTCTAATCTGCGCCAGATAGCCTGATTTTTAATCGCTATTTAGCACTATCCGTGACCATAATCACATCTCACGCCCCGCCCCGAACGCCGTTTTGTGCGTTTGCTCAAAACCTACCTCACCGTCCAGCAACAGGCGTGATGCCTTTCACTAATACGTAAAAAAGCCCGTCTGTGCCCCACGAGAGAATCGGCGAATCGGCGTTAAATGCGGCTATCTCAATCTCAGCAGGTAGCGACATGAAAATTTCACTGCATAACACCTCTCTTGACCGCAGCGGCAAAACGGCGCTGACCGCGCAGCTTCAGCAACTGATTGATGAAATCGACCGGGCGGGCGGCGGTACGCTGGTGGTCTCTCCCGGCGACTGGATGACCGGTACGCTGGTACTGCCGTCGAACTTTACTCTGCATCTGGAAGCCGGGGCGCGCCTGGTGGCAAGCCCAGACGTGAAGGATTATCCGGCTGAGTTGACGCAAACCGTTGCCGAACTTTCCCGTATGGCGCTGATTTATTCGCGCAATAGCCACCACATCAACTTAAGCGGTGAAGGCTGCCTGGCGGGAGAGGCGAATGCCTGGTTTTCTGCCAGCGCCGATGCGCAGGGCTATCGTCAGCCGAAAACGCAGCGCCCTAGGATGCTGGTGCTCGAAGGCTGCCAGCAGGTACGTATTCGCGATATCACCATCAGCGACTCGCCAATGTGGACGGCACACCTGGTGAGCTGTAACCAGGTCTTTATCCACAACCTGACCATTGATAACGACCTCGCGCTGTCGAACACCGACGCGCTGGATATCGACAGCTGCCAGCATGTGCACATCAGCGACAGCTATTTCAGCGCCGCCGACGACGGTATCTGCATTAAAACCACGCGCAAACCGGCGCAATTACAGCAGGCTACGCGCCACGTAGTGGTCAGCAACTGCCTTATTCGCTCGAAAAGCTGCGCCATCAAAATTGGCACCGAAACCTTCGCCGACATTAGCCATATCGCGGTACAGAACTGCTCGATTTTCGAATCAAACCGCGGCATTGGCCTCGTTTCACGCGACGGTGGTCAGTTCAGACAGATGATCTTCAGCAATATTCTTTTCGACTGCCGCCATGGGCATCCATGCCACTGGGGCAAAGCCGACCCGGTATTTATCTCCGTACGCCATCGCGATCCGCACATTCAGCCGGGGCGCGTGGAGGACATTACCTTCAGCCAGCTTTCCGGGGTGAGCGAAGGGGCCATAAACCTGCACAGCGAAACGCCGGGTGATATTCGTCACGTCACCTTCAACTCGCTTTCGTTACAGCAGCTTGCGGGCTACTCGGACGAGCAGGGGTGTTATGACATTCGCCCGCCTTGCAACCCGGCAAGCCCAACCGGCATGGGGCTGGATAACGCCTATCGCGTTAATCCGCAGACCGGTCGTGCCTGGGGCGTGGACGCCTATCCGGGGGGATTACCGGCGCTGTACGCAAGCGGCGTGCAGGAGCTGACGCTTAACGACCTGCGAATTCGTCGTCCACAGCCGCTGCCGCAAGGATGGTGCGTCAACGCCATCGTGCAGGAAAACGCCGACGCCTGAGTCAATTTGATGACGGCGCGGCGTAAGCCCGCGTCGTCCTGTACTGTTCAAGGGGATGGAAAATGATAAAAAAAGAGCGGGAAATAAAACTCCACAACTACGTCTGCTACGGTCTGGCCGATGTGATTGGCTCGGGCGCATTTACGCTGGTGAGCGCCTGGCTGCTGTTCTTCCTGACCACTTTCTGCGGCCTGACGCCCATTGAAGCCGGATCGCTGTTTGCCGTGGCGCGTATCGTGGATGTGATCATGTGCCCGTTGATGGGCTACATTTCTGATAACTTTCACAAAACCCGGCTCGGACGCCGTTTTGGCCGCCGCCGTTTCTTCCTGCTGCTGAGTATTCCGCTGGTGGCGGTCTATAGCCTGCTGTGGGTGCAGGGCTTCAACTACTGGATGTATCTGCTGGTTTATATCCTGTTTGAAATCGTCTATTCGATGATTTTGATCCCCTACGATACCCTGTCAGCAGAGATGACCTCGGACTTCACCAAGCGCTCTAAGCTCACCAGCGCGCGTATGTATATTGCCCAGTTCGCCGGATTCACCGCCGCGTTCCTGCCGGGCCGCCTGCTGGCTTACTTTGGCTCTGATTCCGCCATCTCCTTCTTCTACGCGGGGGCGATTTTCACCGTGGCCTTTATGGTGGTGCTGCTGTTCGTTTACTTCGGCACGTGGGAGCGTTCGATCGAAGAGATTGAACAAAGCGAGCGCAGCATCGTTTCAGAAGAGAAGCCGCCGCTAATGAAGCGCCTGTTCGACATCTACTATGATTTTGTCTCTACGCTGAAAATCAAAACCTTCCGCTCACACCTCGGTATGTATCTTGGCGGTTCGGTGGGGCAGGATATCTTTAACTCAGTATTCACCTATTTTGTGGTGTTCGCGCTGGCCACGTCATCCGTTGTTGCCAGTAACCTGCTGAGCGTAATTAATGGCCTGCAATTCTTCGGCGTCGGCGTGGCAACGTGGCTGACCCTGCGTTACTCGCCGTCCCGCGCCTTTGCCACTCAGGCGTTAATGGCGCTGGTGGCTTTCGCCCTGTTCGCGCTGACCTATCTGTATGGTTCAACCAGTATGGCGATGCTGTATCTGGCCGCCGGTATTGCCGGTCTGGCGCGCGGCGGCATCTACTCTATTCCCTGGAACAACTACACCTTTGTGGCTGACGTGGACGAAATTCTGACCTGTAGCCGCCGGGAAGGGATCTTTGCCGGTTTTATGAGCCTGCTGCGTAAGGCTTCTCAAGCGCTCTCCATTTTCCTGGTCGGCGTGGCGCTGCAAATGTCCGGCTTTATGACCGGCCAGAGCAGCCAACCGGAGTCAGCTATCAATATGATCCTGGCGATCATGATAATCCTGCCGGTTCTTCTGACCCTGTGGGGGATCTGGTCGGCCTTCCAGTTCAAAGTGAACAGCCGCACCCACGCGATTTTGAATAACGAAGTGGCGCGCCTGAAGCAGGGCGGCAGCAAAGCGACCGTGACGGCAGAAACCAAAGAGGTTATCGAAAGCCTGACCGGGATGCCTTACGACCACTGCTGGGGAGATAACACCGTCGGCCACGTTAACCGTAGCCTGCTGAAAGCGAAGCAACACGCAGCAGCACCATTACCTAACGCGTAGGCCTGATAAGCGTAGTGCCATCAGGCAGTCCTGGTGTCATTGCCGGATGGCGGCGTGAACGCCTTATCCGGCCTACGCTCCACGACATTCGTACAAATTAGTAGCCCGGGCGAGCGCAGCGACCCCGGGATTTCTGGAATAAGAAACATGACCGATCGGACTTTATATATTCAACAAGGGATATGGGCGCGTTTAGGCCTGCCGCGTGAACTAGCGTGGGGCTTTGTTGGCGTCTTTTTATTTATTACCGGCGCGACCATCGAGCAGAGCTGGCTGGCATCCATGCTGCAACAACGTGGACTGGATGCGGTAGACATCAGCCTGTTGTCGTCGGTCTTTGGCCTGTGCGTCGCCGCGATTTCATGGTTTTCCGGCATTGGCGCGGGGGTTCTCGGCGTACGCCGCCTGATGTGGCTTGCGACCGTGCTCTATTTCGTCGGCTCCATCCCGTTTATTTTTGTCGCGCTGCCCGACGGCAACTACCCGCTGATGATGGTCACCTATGCCATTCGCGGGATGGCCTATCCGCTGTTTGCCTACTCGTTTTTGGTATGGATTAATCAGCGTTGCGAATCGCGCATTCTGGGGCGCGCGGTTTCCTGGTTCTGGATAGCTTTTGGCGTTGGCATGACCATCGTCGGCCCGTGGTTTTCAAGCTTTATGATCCCACGGCTGGGTGAAACCACCACCTTGCTGTCCGGTTTTATTTTTGTGCTGGCAGGCTGCGGCTGCGCGCTGGTTCTTAACCGCGATAAACCGCAATGGCAGCGCGATCTGGCGGTCGGACACGCGCTGGCGGAAGGAATTATCGTGCTGGTGCGCGAACCGAAAATGCGCCTGGCCGTTATCGTGAAAACCATCAACGACATCGGTAAATTCTCGCTGGTGATTCTGATGCCGGTCTATCTGCCGCGCTTTGGCTTTAGCATTGAAGAGTGGCTGACCATCTGGGGGCTGGTGAACGTGGTGAATATTTTCGCCAACTACTTCTTCGGCTGGCTGGGAGACACCATCGGCTGGCGTAACACGGTGGTATGGTTTGCCGGAACGCTTTGCGGGGTGTCTGCGCTGGCGGTGTGCTACGCGCCGGTGCTATTTGGCCATAGCAGTACGGCGATGGTGGTTGCGCTGGCGATATATGCCATTGGGCTTGGCGCATTTGGCCCACTGAGCGCGCTCATTCCGTCGCTGCTGCCGGAAAATAAAGGGGCCGCTATCTCTTGCCTGAACCTTGGCTCCGGTCTGAGCAACTTTGTCGGGCCGCTCATCGTCACCCTGTGCGTGAATCCGCTGGGGGTGGAGGGGACGTTATGGGTGATTGCGCTGCTTTATTTCGCCGCAAGTTTGCTCACCATTCCATTAAAGATGCCTGAAAACAGGTGATTGGCGAAAAATCGTCTACGCTTTTTTCTTAAGCGCTGCAAAAAGCGGGCAAAAAAAGAGGAAAGCGTATGACGATTTTACGGGGATGGACCGCGCCGCTGGTGCTACTGGCAGCCTTTAGCCTGCCATTACACGCCGCTGAGCCGGTTAAAGTCGGCTCCAAAATTGATACCGAAGGCGCGCTGCTGGGGAATATTATCCTCCAGGTGCTGGAAAGCCACGGCGTGAAAACCGTCAACAAAGTGCAGCTCGGGACGACACCGGTGGTGCGTGGGGCGATTACCTCCGGCGAGCTGGATATCTACCCGGAATACACCGGCAACGGCGCATTCTTCTTCAAAGCAGAAAATGACCCGGCATGGAAAAATGCTCAGGCCGGGTACGAAAAAGTCAAAAAGCTCGACGCTGAGAAAAATCATCTGGTCTGGCTGACGCCAGCGCCTGCCAATAACACCTGGACTATCGCTGTACGCAAAGATATCGCGGAAAAAGAGAAACTGGCCTCGCTTGCCGACTTAAGCCGCTATCTGAAAGCGGGCGGTAGCTTCAAACTTGCCGCCTCCGCCGAATTTATCGAACGCGCCGACGCGCTTCCGGCCTTTGAAAAAGCCTACGAATTTAAACTCAGCCAGAACCAGCTGCTGTCGCTGGCCGGCGGCGATACGGCGGTTACCCTCAAAGCGGCTGCCCAGCAAACCTCCGGGGTGAACGCGGCGATGGCCTACGGCACCGACGGCCCGGTGGCGGCACTCGGTTTGCAAACGCTGAGCGACCCGAAAGGCGTGCAGCCCATTTATGCGCCAACGCCTGTTGTTCGTGAAGCGGTGCTGAAAGCCTACCCGGAACTCGACCAGTGGCTCAAACCGGTCTTTGCCAGCCTTGACGAGAAAACCCTGCAAACGCTGAACGCCAAAATTGCGGTGGAAGGACTGGATGCCAAAAGCGTAGCCGCAGGTTACCTGAAACAAAAGGGATGGGCGAAGTAGCCGGTTAAGCGTATGCCTCATTGTTATCACCGCGTGGTGGTGTTGCTGGCGCTGATGCTGCTGGCCGCCGCCGCGTTGCCCTTTGTGAATTTTGCCCCAAACCGGCTGGTCTCGGGCGACGGCCTTTGGTTATGGCAAATCTGGTCATTCTCGCCGCTGGCGTTGCTGCTCGTACCCCTCCTGTTTGTATTACTCAGTTTTCTCCCAGGACGTCTGGCGAACCTGCTGATTTTACTGTTAGCGCAGGTCGGCTTCGCGCTGCTGCTGTGGCTGAGCGGCGAGGCTGCTAATCGGCTCGCGGAAACCAGTACTCCGCTGGCGCGCACCTCGCCAGGCAGTGGATTATGGCTATCGCTTTTGCTGATGCTGCTTATCGCCAGCGAAGCGATTCGACGCCTGACCCCGCACGTTCTCTGGCGCTGGCTGCTTAACGTTCAGCTGTGGCTGATTCCCTGCTGGTTATTATGGAGCGGGGCGCTGGACGGACTGTCGCTGATGAAAGAGTACGCCAACCGGCAGGAGACTTTTGATGATGCCTTGCATCAACATCTGACGCTGCTGTGGGGCACGTTGCTACCCGGGTTGCTGATTGGCGTACCGTTGGGGCTTTGGTGCTGGCGGCATCCGGGGCGACAATCCAGCGTGTTTACGCTGCTCAATATCATCCAGACGATCCCCTCGGTGGCGCTGTTTGGCCTGCTTATTGCACCGCTCGCCGGGCTGGTGCAGCATTTCCCGTGGCTATCCACGTTAGGTGTTGCTGGTACGGGGTTAACCCCTGCGCTGATAGCGCTGGTGCTTTATGCCCTGTTACCGCTGGTGCGCGGTGTGGTTGCCGGAATGCAGCAGGTTTCGCCTCAGGTTCTGGAGAGCGCCCGGGCGATGGGCATGGGGCGTGGTCAGACGTTCTTCCGGGTTCAGCTGCCGCTGGCGCTGCCGGTATTGCTACGCAGTTTGCGGGTGGTGGTGGTGCAAACCGTCGGGATGGCGGTAGTCGCGGCATTGATTGGCGCAGGCGGTTTTGGCGCGCTGGTGTTCCAGGGGCTGCTGAGTAGCGCCCTGGATCTGGTGTTGCTTGGCGTGATCCCGGTGATCGCCCTGGCGGTTTTCATGGACGCGCTGTTCAGCCTTGCCGCCACGTTATTAAAAGGAGAAGCCGGTGATTGAATTCAGGCAGGTCAATAAATCCTATGGTGCACACACCGCCGTTAAAGACCTTTCTTTACGGCTGGAAGAGGGCGCATTTTCGGTGTTGATTGGCACCTCCGGTTCAGGGAAATCCACCACCCTGAAGATGATTAATCGCCTGGAGGAGCCGGACAGCGGCACGATCCGTTTCGCCGGGCAGGATATTCGCGAACAGCCTCTGCTGGCGCTGCGTCGGCGTATGGGCTATGCCATTCAGTCGATAGGTCTGTTTCCCCATTGGACGGTAGCGCAAAACATTGCCACCGTGCCGCAGTTGTTGAAATGGCCGAAGGCGAAAGTGAATGCGCGCATTGATGAGCTCATGGCGCTGCTGGGGCTGGATCCCCTGTTACGGGCGCGTTATCCGCATCAGCTCTCTGGCGGTCAGCAGCAGCGTGTGGGTGTTGCACGGGCGCTGGCGGCCGACCCGGAAGTGTTGTTGATGGATGAGCCCTTTGGCGCACTCGACCCGGTAACCCGCAGCGCCTTACAGCAGGAGATGCGGCGTATCCATCAATTGCTCGGGCGAACGATTGTCCTGGTCACCCACGATATCGACGAAGCCCTGCGGCTGGCCGATAACCTGATTTTGATGGACGGCGGCGAAGTGGTGCAGCAGGGAACGCCGCTGGAAATGCTGAGCGCGCCGGGCAGTGAATTTGTCCGTACTTTTTTTGGGCGCAGTGAACTGGGTGTCCGCTTGCTGTCCTTGCGCCAGGTGGCTGACTACGCCCGTCCCGGCGAGCAAGCGCAAGGCTCACCGCTTAGCGCTAATCTTTCGCTGCGCGACGCGCTTTCTGGCTTTATGGCACAGCGGCGGACGGTGCTGCCGGTGGTCGACGACGCAGGCGCGCCGTGTGGAGCACTACATTTTGCCGATTTGCTGCGCGAGGAGCCAAACGATGCGCGTGCTTCGTGATCCGCTTGTCTGGCTGCTGGTGCTGTTTGTCGCCCTGTTGCTAGCGCTGCCGTACAGCGAGCCGCTGTTTCACGCGCTGTTTCCCGAACAGCCGCGCCCGCTTTATCAGCAGGCCGGGTTTGCCTCTCTGACGCTGGCACATGCCGAGCTGGTGGGGATCTCAAGCCTTGTCGCTATTATTGTCGGCGTTAGCGCCGGGGTTATCGTTACCCGTCCGGCGGGGCGAGAGTTTCGTCCGCTGGTCGAAACGCTGGCGGCAATGGGACAGACCTTCCCGCCGGTGGCGGTGCTGGCAATGGCGGTGCCGGTGATGGGGTTTGGAGAAAAACCTGCGATTATCGCCCTGATTCTTTACGGTATCCTTCCGGTGTTACAGGGCTCGCTCGCCGGGCTGGCAGCAGTGCCTGGGGCCGCGCTCAGCGTGGCGGAAGGGATGGGCATGACGAGCTGGCAGAGGCTGTGGAAAGTGGAATTGCCGCTCGCAGCACCGGTGATTGTGGCGGGCATTCGGACGTCGGTCATTGTCAATATCGGCACGGCGACCATTGCTTCCACGGTTGGCGCCAATACGCTGGGCACGCCTATCATCATCGGCCTGAGCGGATTTAACACGGCCTATGTCGTGCAGGGGGCAATACTGGTGGCGCTGGCGGCAATTATTGTCGACCGCGCCTTTGAGCGCTTAAACCAGCGCCTTAGCCGACACCGCCACGCACAATAAATGAATATCCTGCGAGCATCACGCCGCCGATGCCGCTGATGGCCATAAAGGCGAACAGCACGATCGCCGCGAGTTTTGTTGACTTCATGGTGTACTCCTTTTGTTAACCAAAAGATTATACCGCGAAGCCGTTGTGTTAACGAACGATTAATTGGCAGGAAGGGCGAAGGCGATACCGTCCTCTTGCCAGCGGATCAATTGATGCTGCTGCATGGCGTTGGGTGCCGAACCGCACCACACCAGTAGCGTTTGGCCGGGGAAATGCTCCGGCTGCACGTGGGCGAGCGAATGAGCCAGCACATCAACACGCCAGCCTTGCTCGCAGGCGACCCAGCCTTCCAGCCATAAACGCGTTAAATCAGTGATGTTCCAGCCCACCACTAAGGCATGTGGCCCAGATTTTCGCCGGGAAGCGGCAAGGCTTAACGCAATATCGTTTATCAATACCCCATCGAGTAATCCCAGTAGCGTGTGCAGCGGCAGTTGCAGGCTTTGTAAACGCAGGCGCAGCGGGGTGAAAAGGTTATCAACAAGCTCACGGGCGCTGTGGTTGTGGCGCAGTTCCTTCACCCATTGACGAAGATGATTCAGATTGCCGTTACGGAGATCCCGCAGCGCCAGCTCCTGCTGTTCCCGCCAGCCGTCAACCTGTTCACTGAGCAGATCTTTCACCTTACTGACCTGCACGCCGGTTTCGATCCAGCGCTGAATTTCGCGAATGCGGTCAATATCCGCATCGTTAAACAGCCGGTGACCGCCGTCGGTACGCTGCGGTTTAATCAACGCATACCGCCGCTGCCAGGCACGCAGCGTAACGGGATTGATATCGCATAGCTGTGCCACTTCGCCAATCGTGTAAAGCGCCATCTTTCCTCCGGCATGCGTTCCCCCATTAAACTTTAGACCGGGTTTGCCGTGTGATTATTTTTTATCCATTTCTTTTCGTGGTGGAAGGGATAAAATGTGATCGGTAGCATTTTTTGCACTTTTTTTGCCAGGTTTCAAAGAAAGTTATGCCGACTATGTGTATGTTACGCAGTTTTATTTCTTCTGTGGTGATTGGGTATGTACGAGTTTAATCTGGTGTTGCTGCTGCTTCAGCAGATGTGCGTCTTCCTGGTTATCGCCTGGCTTATGAGCAAAACGCGGCTGTTTATCCCGCTGATGCAGGTGACCGTGCGCCTGCCGCACAAGCTCTTATGCTACGTCACCTTCTCTATTTTCTGTATTCTGGGCACCTATTTTGGTCTGCACATTGAGGATTCCATCGCCAACACCCGCGCGATTGGTGCGGTGATGGGCGGTCTGCTGGGCGGCCCGGTTGTCGGGGGGTTAGTTGGTTTTACCGGTGGATTGCATCGGTACTCAATGGGCGGTATGACCGCGCTTAGCTGTATGATTTCCACCATGGTCGAAGGGCTGCTCGGTGGGCTGGTACACAGTATTCTTATCCGTCGCGGTCGTCCCGATAAGGTCTTTAGTCCGTGGACGGCTGGGGCGATAACGCTGGTCGCTGAACTGGTGCAGATGCTGATTATTCTGCTGATCGCCCGTCCGTTTGAAGATGCGCTGCATCTGGTGCAAAGCATTGCCGCGCCGATGATGGTCACCAACACCGTCGGGGCGGCGCTGTTTATGCGCATCCTGCTGGATAAGCGGGCGATGTTTGAAAAGTACACCTCGGCCTTTTCGGCGACGGCGCTGAAGCTTGCGGCGTCAACGGAAGGGATATTGCGCAAAGGCTTTAACGAAGAGAACAGCATGAAGGTGGCGCAGGTGCTTATCCAGGAGCTGGATATCGGCGCGGTGGCGATAACCGACCGTGAAAAGCTGCTCGCCTTCACCGGTATTGGCGAAGATCACCACCTGCCGGGCAAACCCATTTCCTCGCGCTATACGCAAAAAACCATCGAGACGGGCGAGGTGGTGTACGCCGACGGTAATGAAGTGCCGTACCGCTGCTCAATCCATCCGAACTGTAAACTGGGCTCGACGCTGGTGATTCCGCTGCGCGGTGAAAATCAGCGGGTGATTGGCACTATCAAATTATATGAAGCTAAAAACAGGCTGTTTAGCTCGATTAACCGCACGTTAGGCGAGGGGATTGCGCAGCTACTGTCGGCGCAGATTCTGGCCGGGCAGTACGAACGACAAAAGACGCTGCTGACCCAGTCGGAGATTAAACTGCTGCACGCCCAGGTTAATCCTCACTTTCTGTTTAACGCGCTTAATACCTTAAAGGCCGTGATCCGTCGTGATAGCGAGCAGGCCAGCCAACTGGTGCAATATCTCTCGACCTTCTTTCGCAAGAACCTCAAGCGCCCGTCGGAGATTGTCACGCTGGCGGATGAAATCGAGCATGTGAATGCCTATCTGCAAATTGAAAAAGCGCGTTTTCAATCGCGTCTGGCGGTTCATCTGGAGATCCCTGACGCCCTGGCGCACCAGCATTTGCCCGCATTCACCCTCCAGCCTATCGTTGAGAACGCCATTAAACACGGCACCTCCCAGCTTCTCGATGTGGGGGAGATCACGCTGCGCGCGCGCCAGCAAGGGCAGCATCTGGTGCTGGAGATTGAAGATAACGCCGGGCTGTATCAGCCCAACGCCGAGGCGAGCGGCCTGGGCATGAGTCTTGTGGATAAGCGCCTGAAAATGCGCTTTGGCGACGAGTGCGGGATTGCCGTCGCCTGTGAACCTGACCGCTTTACCCGTGTTACTCTGCGGTTACCTCTGGAGGAGAACGCATGATTAAGGTGCTGATTGTTGATGATGAACCGCTGGCGCGGGAAAACCTGCGCGTGCTGCTGGAAGCGCAGGCGGATCTGGAGATTGTCGGTGAGTGCTCAAACGCGATAGAAGCGATTGGCGCGGTGCATTCCCAGCGGCCAGATGTGCTATTTCTCGATATCCAGATGCCGCGAATTAGCGGACTAGAGATGGTGGGGATGCTCGACCCGGAACATCGTCCCTACGTCGTGTTCCTCACCGCCTTTGACGAATATGCGGTAAAGGCATTTGAGGAACATGCGTTTGACTACCTGCTCAAACCCATCGAAGAAAAGCGCTTAGAGAAAACGCTAATGCGCCTGCGCCAGGAGCGCACGGTGCAGGATGTGTCGGTGCTGGCCGAGAATCAGCAGGCGCTGAAGTTTATTCCGTGTACCGGACACAGTCGCATATACCTGTTACAGATGGATGATGTGGCGTTTGTCAGTAGCCGCATGAGCGGCGTGTATGTGACCAGCGGCGAGGGCAAAGAGGGGTTTACCGAATTGACGCTGCGCACGCTGGAGAGCCGAACGCCGCTGATTCGCTGTCATCGCCAGCATCTGGTGAACATGGCGCACTTAAAAGAAATCCGTCTTGAGGATAACGGTCAAGCCGAGCTGTTGTTGCGAAACGGGCAGACCGTGCCGGTCAGCCGCCGCTATTTAAAGACCCTGAAAGAGGCGCTGGGGCTGTAATTCGTGTATACTCGTCGCGCTCAAGATTGAGGGCGTATTTGCCACAATCTGAATGGCTTCGAGTCAAGAATTCGCCACCGCATTTTTCATCACCATCACCGAAGGCACTATGGTCAGTAACGATATTTTACGCAGCGTCCGCTACATCCTGAAAATGAACAATAACGATCTGGTGCGTATTTTCGCGCTGGGTGAGGTCGAGGTCACGGCGGAACAACTGGCTCCGTGGCTGCGTAAAGAGGATGAAGAGGGCTTCGTTCGCTGCCCGGATATTCTATTGTCGCGCTTCCTGAACGGTCTTATCTATGAAAAGCGCGGTCGCGATGAGTCAGCCCCTGCGCTGGCGGTTGAGCGTCGTATCAACAACAACATTATGCTCAAAAAGCTACGAATCGCTTTCTCACTCAAAACTGACGATATTCTGGCCATTCTGACCCAGCAGCAGTTCCGCATCGGCATGGCGGAAATTACCGCAATGATGCGCGCGCCGGAACACAAAAACTTCCGTGAATGTGGTGACCAGTTCCTGCGTTATTTCCTGCGCGGCCTGGCGGTACGTGAGCACGCCGCAAAAGCCTAAGTACAAGCGGCTCACGGACCGTGGGCCGCCCAACGACTTATTTCACTTCTTTAAAGCCAGCGGCTTCCAGTGCGACCTGACTCTGTTTCATGCTGATGCCCTTGCTGGTGTCGCCAGATACTAACGCCCCCATCGCGCCTTTTAGTGCTTTAAAATCAACTTTTTCCATATCAACCGTTACGCTTTCCTCTGCGTAGGTATCCTGATAGGTCAGCTTTTCTTCTACACCCGCAATGCTCTGATATTTTGAGCTAAGTGGGCCGAGAATCTTCTGTGCATCCTCTTTTGTCTTCGCACCTACCGACGCATAGTTAATTTTACTTTGCGAGGTCTGTTTAATGACTTTGTCACCCTTATAGGTGTAAGTCATTGAGATCTCATTACCATTAAGATTGGCGCTAAATGTTTTGGATTCTTCTTTATCACCGCATCCTGCCAGTGAGAAGACGAGTACCGATGCGGCGGCAAGGGATAATAATTTCGAGGATATTTTCATTTAAAACTCCATTTTATAAACGATTTGATGCTTAAAGATCATGTGCCTGGCATATGCCAGCGGCGCATTAGCTTAGGGCATTTAATGATATTTAAACAATCCGAAAATGGAGTTGAACGAGTTAGATGAGTATGTACTGCGACAAAAAAAAGCGCCGCTGGGAAGCGGCGCTTAGGGGGAGGTTATTTCACCTGCTGACCGGGTTTCGCACCGTCATCCGGGCTTAACAGGAAGATATCTTTTCCACCAGGGCCTGCGGCCATCACCATGCCTTCAGAGATGCCAAAGCGCATTTTACGCGGCGCGAGGTTGGCGACCATGACCGTCAGGCGACCAATCAGCGGCTGCGGGTCTGGGTAAGCGGAACGGATGCCGGAGAAGACATTGCGTTTCTCACCGCCCAGATCCAGCGTCAGACGCAGCAGCTTGTCGGAACCTTCGACAAATTCTGCATTTTCAATCAGCGCTACGCGCAGGTCGATTTTGGCAAAGTCGTCAAAGGTGATGGTTTCCTGAATCGGGTCATCCGCCAGCGGGCCGGTCGCCGGTGCGGCGGCGGCTTTCACTTCTTCTTTCGAAGCTTCAACCAGTGCTTCAACCTGCTTCATCTCAATGCGGTTATACAGCGCCTTGAAGGTGTTGATTTTATGAGCGACCAGCGGCTGGTTGATAGCATCCCAGCTCAGTTCGGTGTTGAGGAACGCTTCGGTACGTTCTGCCAGCTCCGGCAGTACCGGCTTAAGCCAGGTCATCAGCACGCGGAACATGTTCAGACCCATGGTGCAGATAGCCTGCAGGTCAGCATCGCGGCCTTCCTGTTTAGCAACAACCCATGGAGCCTGTTCATCAACGTAGCGGTTGGCCACGTCGGCCAGCGCCATGATTTCGCGAATCGCTTTACCGAACTCGCGGCTTTCCCACGCTTCACCAATGGCTTGCGCCGCATCGGTGAAGGTTTTGTACAGCTCAGGATCGGCAAGCTCTGCAGAGAGAACACCGTCGAAGCGCTTAGCGATAAAGCCGGCGTTACGGGAAGCCAGGTTCACCACTTTGTTCACGATATCGGCGTTGACGCGCTGGATAAAGTCTTCCAGGTTCAGGTCGATATCATCGATACGGGAAGAGAGCTTAGCGGTGTAGTAGTAGCGCAGGCTGTCCGCATCAAAGTGCTTAAGCCAGGTGCTGGCTTTGATAAACGTGCCGCGAGATTTTGACATCTTCGCGCCGTTCACCGTCACGTAGCCGTGTACGAACAGGTTGGTCGGCTTGCGGAAGTTGCTGCCTTCCAGCATCGCAGGCCAGAACAGGCTGTGGAAGTAGACGATATCTTTACCGATAAAGTGATACAGCTCGGCGGTAGAGTCTTTCTTCCAGTATTCATCAAAGCTTGTGGTGTCGCCGCGCTTATCGCACAGGTTCTTGAAGGAGCCCATGTAGCCGATTGGCGCATCCAGCCAGACGTAGAAGTATTTGCCCGGCGCGTTAGGAATTTCAAAGCCGAAGTACGGCGCATCGCGGGAGATATCCCACTGCTGCAGGCCGGATTCAAACCACTCCTGCATTTTGTTCGCCACCTGCTCCTGCAGCGCGCCGCTGCGGGTCCACGCCTGCAGCATTTCGCTAAAGGACGGCAGGTCAAAGAAGAAGTGCTCAGACTCGCGCATCACCGGGGTGGCGCCGGAAACAACGGATTTCGGCTCGATAAGCTCGGTTGGGCTGTAGGTTGCGCCACACACTTCGCAGTTATCGCCGTACTGATCCGGTGATTTACATTTCGGGCAGGTGCCTTTTACGAAACGGTCCGGCAGGAACATGCCTTTTTCCGGATCGTACAGCTGAGAGATGGTGCGGTTTTTAATAAAACCGTTCTCTTTCAGGCGACCATAAATCAGCTCTGACAGCTCGCGGTTCTCATCGCTGTGCGTTGAGTGATAGTTGTCATAGCTGATGTTAAAGCCCGCAAAATCAGTCTGATGCTCTTGACTCATTTCGGCAATCATCTGCTCTGGCGTGATACCTAACTGCTGTGCTTTCAGCATGATAGGCGTGCCGTGGGCATCGTCCGCGCAGATGAAGTTAACCTCGTGGCCGCGCATTCGCTGGTAACGGACCCAGACATCAGCCTGGATGTGCTCCAGCATATGGCCGAGGTGGATGGAGCCGTTGGCGTACGGCAGCGCGCACGTTACCAGAATTTTCTTCGCGACTTGAGTCATAGTGGGTATTACTTCTTCTGTTGTAAAAAGGGGTTTCGATATTACCAAAAGGGTAGAAGGTGCGCCATATATGGATGCCCGTTACCTGTGGTAGACTTAAGGGCACTGAGCATGTCAAAACAACAAAGGAGTCGGGATGAACTCAGAATCCCAGGCCAAATCACCTGAACGTCTACGTGCGATGGTGGCCGGCACGCTGGCAAACTTCCAGCACCCAACCTTAAAGCACAACTTAACGGCGCTCAAAGCGCTGCACCACGTCGCCTGGCTTGACGACACCGTGCATATCGAACTGCAAATGCCGTTTGTCTGGCATAGCGCGTTTGAAGAACTCAAAGAACAAACCAGTGCCGAACTGCTGCGCGTCACCGGCGCGAAAGCTGTCGACTGGAAACTGTCGCACGCTATCGCCACGCTCAAACGCGTGAAAAACCAGCCGGGCATCAACGGCGTGAAAAACATTATCGCCGTCAGCTCGGGTAAAGGTGGGGTGGGTAAATCCTCTACCGCCGTCAACCTGGCGCTGGCGCTGGCTGCCGAAGGAGCAAAAGTGGGCATCCTCGATGCCGACATCTATGGCCCTTCCGTGCCGAACATGCTGGGTTCAGAAAACCAGCGTCCGACCTCACCGGACGGCACGCATATGGCGCCAATTATGGCCCACGGTCTGGCAACCAATTCCATTGGTTATCTTGTCACCGACGACAACGCCATGGTGTGGCGTGGCCCAATGGCCAGCAAGGCGCTGATGCAGATGCTGCAAGAAACGCTGTGGCCGGACCTCGACTACCTCGTGTTAGACATGCCGCCGGGCACCGGTGACATTCAGCTGACGCTAGCGCAAAACATCCCGGTTACCGGGGCGGTGGTGGTCACTACGCCGCAGGATATTGCGCTGATCGACGCCAAAAAAGGCATCGTGATGTTTGAGAAGGTAGAAGTGCCGGTGCTCGGCATTGTCGAAAACATGAGTATGCACATTTGTAGCCAGTGCGGGCATCATGAACCTATCTTCGGCACCGGCGGCGCAGAAAAGCTGGCTGAGCAATATCACACCCAGCTTCTGGGGCAGATGCCGCTGCATATCAATCTGCGTGAAGACCTGGATAACGGTACTCCTACCGTCATTGCCCGTCCGGACAGTGAATTTACCGAGATCTATCGCCAGTTGGCAGGGCGCGTTGCCGCGCAGCTCTACTGGCAGGGTGAGGTGATCCCAGGCGAAATCGCCTTCCGCGCGGTATAACCTGATAGTAATAGTACGGTGATTTATCGCCGTACTATTAATTATGACTATTTCTTTTAATTATCCCAAACATCCAACCATTCAAATAATAGATATGTTTTGTGGTTAATAAATCTCGCCTAATGTTATTTCATAGCTATATTGATAATAGTCAATAAAACATTTAAGTAACATTGCTTTCCATATGGCTGCATGCGAATTTTTATTTAACGTCTGAAGGTGAATGATATTTTCATACGTGTAAATACGAGCACTCATGTGGCAGTGGAGGTGATGATGAATAATGCGGCTCTGATAATAAATCTACGAGAATTATTGATAATTCTTATGCATAACCGAACGTTATGCGAGCGCTCTGCGGATGCGCTACGCTACTGCCGTGAACACATTATCGAAAATGAGATATCGGTAGGTATTTATGGTGAATACCGGGAAGTGATTGAGCAGCTGCATTATTTAGCGAATAAGGATAATCGTGATGCGCCGGATGATTTATTGCGTAGCGGCGGAGATTTGTTATTAAGTATTCTCTTATTGTATGACAGGCTGGTAGCCGATATAGCGGTGGCCGAATATCTGCACCAGAACAATAAATTCTATTTTTAATTTAAAGCAGCCAGCGGCGAGGTCGCACCGCTGGCTTTCTGTTAGCGGTGATAGAAAATTTCACCGTCATAAATCTTGCTGATTTTACCGTCCGCATCACCGATCTGGACATAGTTTCCGCCCATGTACGTCCAGTGCGTGCCCGCGTCTGGTGCCGGCAGGTTACGCTGTTGCCACTGCTTGATGTTGTATTCTGGCGTGAGATACAGCGCCGGTGCGTTATCGCCAATCTTAAATTGCGTAAAATCGGCAGTGAACTCTTTTAATTCATATTGCGCGATCCCGGCTGCCGGCGCCGCCCAGGCGGCGCTCGCGGTTGCCAACAGTACGCCCAGAAGCATCATTTTTGTTTTACGCATACTATCCCCATTATTATCCTGGATATAAAATTACCGCCACGTATGATTCCTGATGCGTAGCCACAAAGGCAAGCGCTGCTTTCTTAAAAAATGTAAGCAAACGGTGAAGATCTCCCTTTTAAGGATGAATCTGCCCGTCTTTTAGGAGCCACCATGTTCAGGCTGGAAGATTTATCACTGTTCGTTCGCGCCGCCGCGTTCGGAAGCTTTAGCGATGCGGCGCGCGAAGCGGGCGTCCCCCCGGCGCAGGTCAGCTCGGCGATTAAACGCCTGGAGACCGCGCTGAACATTCGCCTTTTTGCTCGCTCGACCCGCAGCCTGAGGTTAACGGTAGAAGGTGAAACCTGGCTGCCCTACGCCTTGCAAATGCTCGACACGCTGCAAAATGGGCTGCAAAAAATTCATACGCCGGATGATGAAGTGCGCGGTACGCTGCAAATTGCGGTACCGTCGGATTTGGGCCGTAATTTACTGCTCAGCGCCTTTCGCGATTTCCGTGAACGTCACCCGGCCCTGAAGCTGCGGATATTGTTTTCCGATCATCGAACTGATGTATTTAAAGACCCGGTGGATGTTGCATTTCGCTACGGCGACAACGAAGACGCATCGTTCATCTCACTCCCCGTTGCCCCTGAAAATCGCCGCGTGCTGGTCGCTTCCCCGGGCTGGATTGCGCGGCATGGTGAGCCCAAGACGCTGGCCGACCTCGAAAAATGCAATGCGTTAACCTATGTCCTGCGCGGCAGAGCGTTCGATCGCTGGTCATTGAGTCAGGACGGCGTGGAACACCATGTGCAGGTGTCCGGCAGCATTACCAGTGATGACGCAGAAGTGATCCGTCGTCTAGCCGTTGCCGGAGAGGGGATTGCCTTCAAATCCGCGCTTGATGTTCGTGACGATCTCCTGGAAGGGCGCTTGCAGGTGCTGTTACCTCAATATCGGGGGGACTGCGTTCCGCTGAATATGATTTGCCCGCACCGTAAGCAGCTTTCGGCTGCGGTGCGGCTGTTATATGAAGAGGTGAAGGCGCGCTGCGCAAGCTGAACCCTGCCTCCGTAGGCCTGATAAGCATCGCGCCATCAGGCACAACGGTGCAGATTGCCGGATGGCGGCATTCGCCTTATCCGGCCTACAGGGCGTTACGCTGCGCTCCCCGTAGGCCTGATAAGCTTTGCGCCATCAGGCACCAGGGTGCAGATTGCCGGATGGCGGCATTCGCCTTATCCGGCCTACAGGGCGTTACGCTGCGTTCCCCGTAGGCCTGATAAGCATCGCGCCATCAGGCACCAGGGTGCAGATTGCCGGATGGCGGCGTTCGCCTTATCCGGCCTACAGGCCGTTACGCTGCACTACCGAATTATAATTAAAGCGCTGGTAGTGATAGTGGCTGGTACAGTATTCAAAAGGTTGCCCATCGCTCAGATAGGTGACCGAGCGCGTCACGCTAACCGGCTCATTGGGCTGTAACGCTAACCACTCCTGGGCTTCGCTATCGCTCGGCAGCGATGAAAACTGCGTGTGGCTACTGGCAGGAATCTTTCGCAGCGTGCTTTCCACATACTGGTAAATAGAGCCCATGGCATCCTGACGGGTAAATTCCGGCAGAATATGCACCGGCAGCCACGTATCTTCAATGGAGAGTGGCAGATCGTCAACATAGCGTACGCGGCGGAAATGCCAGCAGAAACGATCGTCTGCGATCGCGAGCACCTCGGCAATCTCCGCCGACGGATTGGCAATTTCAAACAGCAGAATATGGCTTCTGACGTTGTGTCCCTGCGCGTGGTTGATGGTGCTCAGCCCAAGAATGGGTGACACCAGCTGACTTTCGGCGTGGGTGTAGCGTGGGGTCGCGGTTTTCACCACCGTACCCAGCCCGCGCTGGCGGGTAATAAATCCCTCGTTAACCAGAATCTCTAGCGCATTATTCAGCGTAATTTTGCTGCAGCTGAACTCCTCGCAAAGCTGATGCCCAAATGGGATCTTCTCTCCGGTCAAATAGATATTATTGACGATCCTTTCCCTGATTATATTCGCTATTTCAATATATCTGCGCAATGTTCACCCCCTGCAAACGCGTGGCAGGAAGTATATCCCACACCTCAAAATATTATCCAGATCTCATTTATTTTAAAAGTAGACTACTTTTAAAATAAAGATATTGACTTGGATGTTGAGCAGTTTCATTCTGCGGGGGGGATGCGCAGGAGGGATTCAGATCTCGGCGAAGCAGGCGGTCTTGCCAGAAGGTGTGCAAACCCAGCGCGAAAGGGGTGTTCTCATTGAAAGGGAAGTGTCATGAGTCAAAAAACGTTATTGACCAAAATAACTGATATATCGCAGAAAATGGCCTCGGAAGTTCATCTTCGAAGCCTACGCGATAGCTTTATTATCACCGTGCCGTTCCTGGTTTTAGCCGGGCTATTTATTATGGTGAACTTTGTATTTCTCGATGCGAAAGGGGTTGTCGGACAATGGGTTTCCGCCGATACCCTGGCGACAATTCGCAGCATCGGCGATCGTATTCTCACCGGTACAATGAATATTTTATCGCTGATGCTGGTGGTGTTAATTTCCTGGAATATCGCCAATAAACGCAAATTTACGGCACCGATGATCCCAGCAATGGTGTCGCTTGCTGCATTCTTAGTGCTAATGCCTGGAACAATTTCAATTGTTCCAGTGAATGCCAGCGAAGCGGTGCTGGTCAGCGGCGTTATTTCGCTTGGCCTCACCAACGCAGGCGGCGTATTTATGGCGATTATTACCGCCATTATCGCCACCGACCTGTTTTTGTTGATTGCCAAAACTCGCTGGCTGCAAATCAGGATGGGTGATGAAGTCCCGCCAATGGTGACGCAATCTTTCCAGTCAATGTTCTCTATTATGCTGGTGGTTCTGGCCTTTGCGCTGGTGGCTGCCATCGTGAAAGTTACGACCGGAAAAGAAGTTCACGAAATTATTCAGGCCATTATCCAGGCGCCGCTGGTGCATCTCACCACCAACCTGCCGGGCTTCCTGGTGCTGACAACGCTGACTAACCTCCTGTTCTCTTTAGGGATCCATCCATCAGGCATTATTAATCCCATCCTGGAGCCGCCGCTGCTGGTGGCGATGCAGGAAAACATGTCTGCTTTTGCCCGAGGCGAAGTGCCGCCGCACATTATCGTGCTGCCGTTTCGCGATCTTTACGGCCATATGGGCGGGACGGGGAGCACGCTGGCGCTGCTGATTGCGATATTTATGCGCAGCAAAATTTCCAGCCACCAGAAGCTCGGTAAAACCGTGCTTGCGCCGGGGCTATTTAATATCAACGAGCCGGTCATTTTCGGTTTCCCGGTGCTGTATAACCCGTTGATTATGATCCCCTTTATTATTTACCCGCAGATTAACTTTATCATTGCCTATTTTGCCACTCAGTTTGATATGGTCTCACGTATTGTTGCCTATGTTCCCTGGTCGGTGCCGCCATTATTATCCGGCTGGCTGGGGTACGGTGGCGATTACCGTAACGTGATACTCCAGCTTATTTTAATTGCCCTCGGCGTGATGATTTATCTGCCGTTCCTGATGGCTTATGAACGCACAATGCTTAAAAGCAAAGTGGACGCCTTAGTCGAAGAAATGTCGGCAGAACAACCGCCTACGGCAGAATTGGCGACGGCAAATAATGAAGCACCTGCCCAGAATGCTCTGGCGGCCCTTAATAATAAAACCATTATCTTAAGCTGTAATGAAGGTATGTCGACCTCGATTATGGCTAACAAAATGCGCCAGTATGCCCAATCACAGGGCTGCGATGTTTCAGTCTATGCCATCAATATCGGACGCATAGAAGAGGAATATCACAAGGCCGATCTGATTTTACTGGGGCCGCAGGTGGTTTATATGCGGGAGAGCATTATCGAGAATATTAATGCTGCCTGCCCGGTACTGCCAATTAACACACAATATTTCAGCAAGCTGGACGGTAAGTCCGCTATTGAAGAGGCGGCGGCTCAATTAGCCAGCGCGCGTGCTATTTAACAGGAGGTTATTCCATGATCCACAGTGCATTTATTGGTTTTGGCAAAAGCGCTACCCGCTATCATTTGCCTTATGTTCTGGCACGTAAAAATAAGTTTCACGTGAAGCGTATTTATGACCGCCAGAGAAACCCGCAGCGCGAGCAGGAAGCGGTTTATCGTGACATTCAGTTTACCTCGCAGATTGAGGACATTCTCAATGATGCGGAAATTTCGCTGGTAACGGTGTGTACCCATCCTGATAGCCATTTCCATTACGCAAAACTTTGCCTGGAACACGGAAAAAACGTGCTGGTCGAAAAACCGTTTACCACCACCCATGAAGAGGCGGAAATTCTGTTTGCGCTGGCGCGTGAAAAAGGTCTGCTGGTTACGCCATTCCAGAATCGTCGTTTTGACAGCTGCTTTTTAACCATGAAGCAGGCGATTGAAAGCGGCAAACTGGGCGATATCGTGGAAGTGGAAAGCCACTTTGACTACTTCCGCCCGGAGGCCGACGTTCAGCCAGGCGGTCATTTTGACGGCGCGTTCTATGGTCTTGGCGTACACACGCTGGATCAGATTCTGTCGCTGTTTGGTCGTCCTCAGCAGGTGTTTTACCACCTTCGCCATCTGCGTCAGCCGACCAACCCGGATGATACCTTTGAAGCGCAGCTGATTTACGGTGACATGAAGGCGATTATCAAGACCAGCCACCTGGTGAAAACGCCGTACCCGAAATTCCTGGTTCACGGCACGCGCGGTTCGTTTGTGCGCTATCAGATTGACCAACAGGAAACCTGTCTGAAAAACGGCGTGATGCCGGACAACGTGCATTTTGCTGAAGATGAAGAGCTGGCGCTGCTCGATTATGTCGATGACCAGGGCGTAAACCATATCGAACATCTGCCTTCGGTGAAGGGCGACTACGGTCGGGTTTATGACGCGATTTATGACACCCTGACCACCGGCGCGCCGAATTACGTGAGCGAAGAGCAGGCGTTGACCAACCTCGAAATTCTTGATGGCGCATTCCGCCAGCCATCTCCTTCAATACTGGTTTTAGCTTAAGGACGAACGATGCAACGGATACTGAACTGCCGCACCAGTGATTTTTCACAATCGGTCACGGCGGAGGAATTAAAACAGGCGATAAGCGCCTCAGAAGGTCGAGTCATTATGGCGGAGGTCGCCGCCGCTGCCGCGCCGCTGTACGGTGAAGTGACCAACGGCGAGCTGCTGTGCGCTTTCGGCGCAGACCTGCTGCTGGTAAAAGGGATGGATTGCCAGACGCAAAAAATCCAGGGCTGCGATGGCTTACTTCATTTTAAACAGCTCACCGGGCGACTGGTGGGCGTGAGCTTCGAAGTGCTGGCGGACAATGCCCCGGAGAACCCGCGCGCGTGGGATCCCGCACAACTGGCGCAGGCGGATTTTTATTGTCTGACGGCCTACGATAAACCGGGCGTGACGGCCTCGCGCGTGTGCGCAGCGGTGGCGCAGCTTCGTGCGCTGACCGACAAACTGATATTGGTCGCCAAATTCTACGGTGCGGGTTTAGCCGACGCCGACACCTATGCCGGATTCGTCGCGGCGGGGGCGGACGGCGTGATTGTCCCTGCGCCGTCAAGCTGCCGTGGTGCATCTGAGCCGCGCGTTGAGCAGGTTCTCAGCGCGATTCGGACGGCGGGGGGGCTTGCGATTACGACCATCAGCAGCAGCCAGGAAGGGGCCGATGAGGAGACGGTGCGCCAGATTGCGCTCGCCAGCAAACGCTGTGGCGCAGATGTGTATAACTTCGGGGATGCGGGCGTGGCCGGTATGGCCGATCCGCAGGCGGTTTATACGCTGTCGATGGCCGTGCGCGGTAAACGGCATACCTGGGTCAGGATGGCGGCCTCAACGTTGCGATAGAAGATTTCTCGCTCGACCAGACTACCGATAAATGTAGGCCGGATAAGGCGTAGCCGTCATCCGGCAATCTGCGCGATTGTGCCTGATGGCGCGCAGCTTATCAGGCCTACAGGTTGCAGGGATTCACAATATGCAGATAGCCGGCGGAGCCAGTGGTGCTGGGGATTTCGGCTCAGGCAGGAAATGCCGTTACAGTGTATCCTGGGGCTTATTTTATTGCGCCGTCGGTTTCAGTAAACCACCTGCGGTTTTGTTATTCTCTAAATACTGACTCTGGAAGATACACATTCTTATCGTGTTACGATATTCACCGTTAACAAAAAATTCGTGTATTAATTCCCCTTCCTGAATGAACCCCAGCTTGCGATAAATATGAACGGCTTTGGCGTTCTCTTTATCCACAATGAGATATAGCTTATAGAGATTCAGTACGGTAAAACCGTAATCCATTGCCAGCTTGGCGGCGCGTGTCGCAAGCCCTTTGCCCTGGAACTCGGGGGAGATGATAATCTGAAACTCGGCGCGTCGGTGAATATGATTTATTTCAACCAGTTCGACCAGGCCCGCGTTGTTACCGTTGAAAGAGACCACAAAGCGCCGCTCGCTTTGATCGTGAATGTGCTTATCATACAGATCGCTAAGCTCAACAAAGGCTTCGTAGGGTTCTTCAAACCAATAACGCATTACGCTCGCATTATTATCGAGCTGATGAACGAAACGTAAATCTTCTCGCTCAAGGGGTCTTAATTTAACTTCTGACTTTTCTGACATGTTATTTCTCATGACTCATCATAGGCTGAAAATATATTAGCGTATGATGATGACGTCATCATGATTTTAAAAAAATTACAATCTGTTGCTGACCGGCAATCTTATATTGACGCCGCTCACCGCAGACGCTTATCCGGTGAGCGGCGTCATGATGAGGGCTTAGTGTCTCACCAGCGTGGCAAAGTAATAGACCAGCGGCACCGCCAGGATCCACAGCCCCAGCGGGATCTCACGCCATTTACCGGCAATGGTTTTAATGACCACATAGAACAGCAGCCCACCGGCGATCCCGGTGCCAAAGCTGTTAGCAATAAGGGTGATCATCACCATCATCAAAACTGGCAGTCCATCGGTGAAGTTTGCCAGATCCACTTTGCGCAGCCCGCTGAACATATTCAGGCCAATCAGAATCAGCGCCGGGGCAGTCGCTTCTTTTGGGATCATCAGCGCCACCGGGGTGAACAGCAGCATCAGCAGGAACATCACCGCCGCCGCCAGCGCGGTCAGACCGGTTTTGCCACCGGCTTCAGCGGCCGCTGAGGATTCAATCAGCGCGGTTGCCGCCGGGATACCTAACCATGGCCCCACGGCTGCCGCAATCGAGTCGACCATAAAGGGACGATTGATATGCGGCATGTTGCCTTCTTCATCGAGCAGCCCGGCTTCGCCGCCGACCGCAAGGGTAGTGCCCATGGTGGAGAAAAACTCAGAGGCAAAAAAGACAAACAGGAACGGCAAGAAGGCGATATTGAGCGCGCCCAGCATATCAATCTGACCGAGAACAGGCGTCAGTGAATGCGGCAGGTCGATAAAGTGGGTCGGCAGCCGGGTGACGCCCGCTGGAATGCCGACCAGCGTGGCAAACAAAATCGCCCACAGGATGGCCCCTGGAATACGGCGCGCCTGAAGGGCGATGGCGAGGAACAGGCCGCATAGCGCCACCAGTGCGCCAGGTGCCAGAAAATCACCCAGCATCAGCGAGTTGGTTTTGGCATTCGCCAGCACCAGCCCGGCGTTACGAAAACCGAGAACCGCGACAAACAGGCCGATGGAGGCGGTGAGCCCCAGTTTTATTGACTGTGGCACCGAACGGGTAACCACTTCGCGTAGGCCAAATTTGGTCAGCAGGAAAAAGAGGATCCCAGACCAGCAGGCAATCCCCAGGCCAATCGGCCAGCCGATGTGTTCGCTGCCCGCCAGCGTGACGCCGACCAGCACCGAACCGCCAATGCCCGGGCCTACGATAAACGGCAGGTTGGCGTAAAACGCCATCAGCAACGTGCCGCCGACGAACACCAGAATCGTGCCGGTGGTCGCCGCACCTTTATCCATTCCACCAACGGCCAGCAGGCCCGGAATCACCACCAGAAGATAGGCGGCGGCAAGAAAGCCGGTGACGCCCGCCAGACATTCGGTGCGCAGCGAGCTGCCGCGAGAGTAGAGCGCAAAGCGCCGTTCCAGCCAGTTCCCGGAAGGGGTAGTTTGAAGGGTATTATCGGCCATTGTGTGGCGCTCCCATGATTATTGTTGTGCTGTGTGTTGTGATGAAATGACCGGGTCGACAATTTGTCGCGTGGTGCCGTCGGTCAGCCCTAAATCGGTTAAATGCGGCCCGGCATTACAGGCAAGGCAAGTCCCTTCAATGGCCTTAAATACCCGGTATGGCGGTTCCCAGTCGGCAACTTCGGCGCTGAGATCGCGCAGGTTACGAAATGCGGCGGCAAGCTCCTCTGCGGGCTTATCGGAGAGCATTCCGGCAATCGGCATAGCGACATGGGCGAGAATTTTTCCGTGCTGCGCGAGCGCCATGCCGCCGCCTGAGGCGATCAGTTGATTGGCGGCCAGCACCATGTCATCGGCATTGCGCCCCAGCACCACCAGATTGTGCGAGTCGTGCGAGTAGCTGGTCGCTATCGCGCCGCGCAGCTCGCCCCAGCCTTCCAGCAGCGCAATCTGAGGTTTGGCGTCGTGACGACCGTGGCGATGTTTCACCCAAATCAGGCTGAAACCGGCAGGAATTTGTACGCGACCCTCGCGAATCTGCACGTCCACTTCCCCCCACTGGGTAAAGCGCGCGCCGCGTATATGGCGCAGACGGGCGCAGCCGTGCTGAATATCGCCCACCCGTAGGGCAAAATCCTCGGCGCAGAGGGGCTTCATGCGCAGGGTATCGCGAGGTGGCGTCACCCCGTCGGCTGCGGCAAGCGGTGCCAGCAGTTTGCCATCGCGGGCAATTTGCTTACCGGCGACATAGACCGCACGTGCCTGAAGTTTGTCCAGTGAATCAAAGGCCACCAGGTCGGCGCGTCGACCGGCGGCAATCAGCCCCAGATCGTTACGCTGCAAACGAATCGCGGCATTCAATGTGGCAAATCGCAGCACGTCGGTGGCAGGCAGTCCGTGCTCAATCAGCAGGTTGAGCAGGGCGATAATGCCGCCTTTTTCCAGCAGCATGTCCGGCGGCACGTCATCGGTGCAGACGGTGATTTGCGAGGAGAGGTGCGGCAGCGTTTTCAGCGCCTTGACGATATCCGGCAGCAGGTAAGGGTGCGAACCGCGAATTTCCAGGGTCAGCCCGGCGCGCAGTTTTTCCAGCGCGTCGTCGGCGGAGGTCAGTTCATGATCGGAGGTCACGCCAGCGGCGAGATAGGCTTGCAGGTCAGCCCCGCTCAGACCACGGGCGTGGCCCTCAATCAGCTTGCCGCTGTTAAGCCCGGCCTGAACGATCTCCTGCATCCGGCAGCTACCGTGCAGCACGCCATGCATATCCATGACTTCTGCCACGCCACGCACTTCCGGCCAGCCGAGCATGGTTTCCATTTCAGCCCCGGCAAAATCGGCGCCGGACATTTCCAGTCCCGGCGTGGACGGTACGCTAGAGGGCGCGGCAACCATTACCTGCAACGGCAGATGGCGGCTGGCTTCAACGGCGTAACGCACGCCTGCCACGCCCAGCACATTTGCCAGTTCATGCGGATCCCAGAAAACGGCGGTGGTGCCCTGCGCCAGGACGATTTCGGCGTAGCGCTCCGGCGGAAGATGGGAGCTTTCGAGGTGAACGTGAGTGTCCATCAGTCCTGGCGTGAGAAACACGCCCGGCAGAGAATGGTGCTCGAGCGCATCCTGGCGGCTACCGCGCGGGTGCACGCTGGCAATCATATCGCCGACGATACCGACGTCGGCATCACGGATTTCACCGGTTGCCATATCCACGATATGGGCGTCGGTCAGCAGAAGATCGAACGGGACTTCACCGCGTGCGGCCTGGACGGCACGACGGCGGTTTTCAGCATTGCTGGACATAACAACTCCGGCACAGGGATAATGTGCGCTACTTTAGGGGCAGAGCAAACGGTTGCCCAGATGAAAAAACTTATCACCTGATAACTTCGGCTTATTCTGGGTGATAGGCATGAGTGAAGCCCACTATGACTGAACCCTGGCAGCGATTGCCCGCGCTCTCGCTAAAACAATTACAGTATTTTGTCACGCTCGCGCAGCTACGTCACTTTACCGACACCGCCAATCGGCTGGCGATTAGCCAACCGGCGCTGAGCAGCGCACTGCGACAAATTGAAACGGTGATTGGCGGCAAGCTGGTCAACCGTACCGCCTCGGCAGTGACGCTAACCGAACTGGGAGCGGCTATTTTGCCGCACGCTCAGCGGGTACTGAGCGTGGCACAAATGGCGTTTAGCGATATTCAGCAAATGGTGCAGGCGGGGGGAGACGGTACGGTGCGGATCGGGCTGATACCCTCGGTCAGCTCACTTCTGTTCCCCTTGCTGCCCAACACGCTGGCACAGGCCTTCCCACGCCTGCGCGTCGAGTTTCACGACCGCACCAACGATGCGCTGGCGCGCGATCTGCAAAGCGGGCAGATTGATTTTGGCGTCGGGGCCATCGACAGCTCGCTGCCGGAAGAACTCCAGCTTTTCCCACTGCGTGAAGACCCGCTGGTGGCGGTGCTACACGTTGATGACCCGTTAGGCAGGCAACCGCATTTACCCTGGAAGACGCTTGCCGGTAGGGATATCGCGATGTTCTCGAAAGGGAACATTCAGCGTCTGGTCGGGGCGCTGGTGGAAAGCCAGCGGTTGACGCTCAATGCGCGCTATCAGGTCGATTATGTTGAAACCCTCTACGGGCTGGTGCGCTCGCGGTTAGCCGTTGGGATATTGCCGCAGCTTTATACCACGCATTTGCAGGATTCGGTTTTACACGTCGCCCAGCTGCAGCAGCCCGCGCTTACCCGTACCGTCGCACTGATGCGCGGCCCTCAGGCGCTGCCGCCAATGATTGAGGCATGCTTTACGTTGCTGCTTAAGCAGTTAAGAGATGCGGAAGAGCGTTAACGAAAAAGGAGGCGAAATGCCTCCTTATCGTAAGCGTTTTATTTCTGCGTCACGGTCAACATGCCGTGATCGCGGCCATGGGTTTTATTCCATGACGCACTTTCAATACCCTCGGCATTCATGCTGACGGAGATAATAAAGCCGGCGCCACGGATCTCGTAGAAATTGGCGTTGACGCGTTTAACGGTGGCTTTTTTACCGTTGATCGTGGCGGCAAAGAAACCGTTCGACAGCGTCGCTTTCAGGACATTTGAAGACAATGTCGCTTCACGCATCGGATCGGAAACATGCGCCGCCTGAGCGTGCTGCGTCGCGTTCGCGGCATTAGCGTAGGCCGCCGCAAGAGAAGCATTATTTATCCCCTGTTGCCGGTTTTGCTCGGATAAATAGCATGTGTCTTTAGAAATACCTTGTGCTTCACATGCTGCCATACGCTGTGCGGGAGAAGTACAGCCAGCAAGGAATACTGCGCTGACCACCCCTGCAAACACCATCCATTTTGCTTTCATTATTAACCTTATTTATTACCAAAATTGTTCATGATCAACAGATATAGGCTTATTAGTGCTTACTGGTAAAAAAGATGACGACTTTATATCACCGTGGAATGTCTCATGGTAACAATCCTCGGTTGTTATAGTTATGATACTGTTATAGACCATAACGCTAAAAACGCCCGTCGCAACCAGTGCAATTGAAATAACTGCATAAGCAATAATGAGTTTTATCATTGGCTATCTATCAGCTCTGCAAACTTTTATGTTTGCTTTTTATAAAGCAATGCAACTATCAGGCAAGTCGACGATGTTAATATTGATTTGGATCATGCGCCCAAATAATTATCATAATCATATTGTCTGAATGATACGGATTAGTCTTATTGAAATTATACCGTTAAAAAACGGGGTTAATGCTTCCAGTATATTTTCTTTGCCAATTAGTGAGTCAGCTAAGAATTCTTTCAAGTGAAGGCGTTGTCCGCAATTTTATTTTATACAGTTACTGTTAATTAATATTTAAAAATTTCATAGGCTTTGATTCAGAAATACTCAGCGACAGCGCAAAAACACCTTACCAGCCGAAGGAGGCAGAGGCTGCGACAATCTCATCGCCATTAGACGTTCCTGATGCTGACATGGTTGCTGCAACATTCTCTGAGAATTTGTGGCGGTAACCCATGGCATAACCTTGTGCATCTTTAAAATTCGCAGCACCGACTGCGACCGCGTTATCGGTATCAACATAGTGCAGGCCAGCAATGGCGCCGACACCGGCAATACCTGCGCGATATTCTTTACGGTCTTCGTTTTGCTGATGCTCAACTGACGAAAAGCGCGCGTTATTCTGATTCTCCAGATTGGTAATGCGTGATTCGTGGTGTGTTAACTGGGTTGAATTGCGCGCGGCCTGCGTTTGCACGCTTTCGACAGCCTTATCCTGACGCGCCTGATCGGCCTGGAACGCGGTAGTGTCAACCTTCGATGACAGAGCTTTCTGGTTCTTGCCGATGTTAAGGGTGTTATGGCTAATTAACTGAGCATTCGCGTCTGCTTTGGTGTCTGCATTGTTGGCCGTGGTGGTCGCGGTATCGGCTGTCGCCTGTGCGTGGTCGGCCTTCACCTCAACGAAATCCGCTTTGCCTTGTGCCGTAATCGCCCTGTTTTTCGCATCGTCAGCCTTGAGGCCAGAAAGTAATGCCTCTGATTTGATTTGATCGGCTTTTTTATCTAAGGCAATAATACTCGCACCATTTTTAGCTACACCAGATAATGCGGCAGAGCTTTTATTATCTGCGTGCGTGATTGCGCTATCACGAGATAAGTTACTCATTTTCAAATTGTGAATTTCAGTGCTTTGATTAGCGCGAGCACTGTCTAGATCTTGAATTTGAAGAAATGTTTGATTAAATACGCTCTCAACATCCCAGCCGCTGGAAAGTTTTACATCTTTTGCATCGACGTCGGCGGCCTGACTGACATTAATAAAACCAGATAAAACAGTACCAAACACCAGAGTTGTTACCATAAATTTATTTAAGGAGTGCATTCTCGATTCTCAATTCTAATTAAATATTAATAAAATCGCTGTTATTAATTAACAATTCTCAATGCGTGATTCTTGTTCAGGCACGCTTTTCCTCCGTTGGCATGGATTATGTCAACAGAAGAAGATTTATGAAAAAGGGCAATAAAATAACGGCGATGAACTATCCAGTAATGTTAGTATTTAAACTTTGATCGGGATCACATTAAGCACGAATCGTTAAAGTGGTTTGATGTAAAATTATTGTGATTAAATTCAGTATAAACATGCACTTACGAATGAAGGTGCACTTTCCTCCTGATAAGTGACTGAATGTAAAACAATAATAGTAGTGGTGATTTAATTATCCTTTTCTCAGTCCGTAATCGTCATTTTTTACCAGACTCCGCGTATTGTGTGCGACCCCCTCTTTCACGGAGAGCTCGGCACTAAAGATTCCGCGCTTGTTTCTCCCGCTCCCCGCTGGCATTATTCCTGACGGCGATTAACAACGGTTAATCGCCATGAGTAAACTCTTATTGAAATGACTCGGGGTGCCCTTCCTTGTGAAGGCTGAGAAATACCCGTACCACCTGATCTGGATAATGCCAGCGTAGGGAAGTCAAAGGCCGACGGGTCTTGCTTCTTCGCGTTATGGCAGGAGCAAACCATGCAACCCAACCTGCTAAACCCGGTGCAGCGTATGCGCACCGTACATCTCCTCAATCAACATTCCCCGCTTGTTCACTGTATGACTAACGACGTCGTACAGACCTTCACGGCTAACGTTTTGCTGGCGCTTGGCGCATCGCCTGCGATGGTTATCGACGCTGGTGAAGCCGCACAGTTTTCTGCTATTGCCAATGCGCTGTTAATTAACGTGGGCACGCTAACCGTGCCGCGCGCGCAGGCGATGCGGGCAGCGGTGGAGAGCGCTAACCGTGCTGATACGCCATGGACGCTTGATCCGGTCGCCGTGGGCGCCTTAACGCTGCGCCACGAATTCTGCCGCGACTTACTGGCGCTTCACCCGGCAGCCATTCGTGGCAATGCCTCTGAGATTATGGCGCTGGCGGGCGTCAGCGCCGGTGGACGCGGTGTCGATACAACCGATACCGCCGCAGAAGCTCTTCCGGCGGCGGAATTGCTGGCGCGGGAGAGCGGGGCGATTGTGGCGGTCACCGGTGAGGTGGATTACATCACCGATGGACAACGCACGCTGGCGGTAGAGGGCGGCGATCCGCTGATGACACGGGTGGTTGGCACCGGCTGTGCGTTGTCGGCCGTTGTGGCGGCAAGCTGTGCCTTGCCGGGCGATCGTCTGGAGCATGTCGCCGCGGCCTGTGCGCTGATGAAATTGGCCGGGCAACGGGCCGCCTGCGGTCGCGGGCCGGGAAGTTTTGTTCCTGCGTTCCTTGATGCGTTGTACGCGATGAAAGCAGAGGTGAACGTATGAAACGTATCAACGCATTGACCATCGCCGGAACCGACCCAAGCGGCGGGGCGGGCATTCAGGCCGACCTGAAAACCTTCTCTGCGCTGGGCGCCTATGGTTGTTCGGTGGTAACCGCGCTGGTGGCGCAAAACACACGCGGCGTGCAGTCAGTTTATCGCATAGAGCCTGATTTTGTTGCCGCCCAACTGGATTCGGTATTTAGCGATGTGCGTATTGATACCACCAAAATCGGTATGCTGGCGGAGACCGATATTGTTGAAGCGGTGGCTGAACGCCTTAAGCGCTATCGTATTCAAAACGTGGTACTGGACACGGTGATGCTGGCAAAAAGCGGCGACCCACTACTCTCATCGGCGGCGGTGGAGACGCTGCGGCAACAGCTATTGCCGCACGTGTCATTGATTACGCCTAATCTGCCGGAAGCCGCGGCGCTGCTGGATACGTCACACGCGCGCAATGAACGTGAAATGCTTCAGCAGGGGCGAGCGCTGCGGGCGCTGGGCTGTGAAGCGGTATTAATGAAGGGCGGGCACCTCGACGATAGCGAAAGCCCGGACTGGCTGTTTACCGCTGACGGTGAAATTCGCTTCACCGCGCCGCGTGTCGCCACCAAAAATACCCACGGCACCGGCTGTACGCTTTCGGCGGCGCTGGCGGCCTTAAGACCACGGTATCAGAACTGGCAGGAGACCGTACCGGTCGCCAAAGATTGGCTTTCCAGAGCGCTAGCTCAGGCCGACTCGCTGGAGGTTGGGGAAGGTATTGGCCCGGTACATCATTTCCATGAATGGTGGTAACTGGCACGGATGCGTGCCAGTTGGCTGTGCTTAAAATCAGCCAAAAGTTGGACATTCAGTGTCCCCGGTACCAGGCTTATCCTGCTCAAAAAAGTTGAGCAGGATAACCAGCCGACATGATATCGGCACTTACGGGAGCCTCACTATGACTGATATTGCGCAGTTGCTTGGCAAAGACGCCGACAGCCTTTTACAGCATCGTTGTATGACCATTCCGGCCGACCAACTCTACTTACCCGGCCATGATTACGTTGACCGGGTGATGGTGGATAACAACCGTCCACCTGCCGTTTTACGAAATATGCAGACGCTTTATAACCACGGGCGTTTAGGCGGTACCGGTTACTTGTCTATTTTACCGGTGGATCAGGGCGTCGAGCATTCCGCAGGGGCGTCGTTTGCGGCAAACCCGCTCTATTTTGATCCTAAGAACATTGTTGAACTGGCGATTGAAGCGGGCTGTAACTGCGTCGCCTCGACCTACGGCGTGCTGGCCTCGGTTTCACGCCGCTACGCGCACCGCATTCCGTTCCTCGTCAAACTCAATCACAACGAAACCCTAAGCTACCCGACGCAGTACGACCAGACGCTGTATGCCAGCGTAGAGCAGGCGTTCAATATGGGCGCGGTCGCCGTCGGCGCCACTATCTATTTCGGCTCGGAAGAGTCGCGACGTCAGATTGAAGAGATCTCGGCCGCCTTTGAGCGCGCCCACGAACTGGGTCTGGTGACGGTACTTTGGGCCTATTTGCGCAACCCTGCGTTCAAAAAAGACGGCGTTGATTACCATGTATCTGCGGATTTGACCGGTCAGGCTAACCACCTGGCGGCGACCATCGGTGCCGATATCGTGAAGCAGAAAATGGCGGAAAACAACGGCGGCTATAAGGCGGTTAACTTTGGCTATACCGATGACCGCGTGTACACCAAACTGACCACCGACAACCCGATTGATCTGGTGCGCTACCAGCTGGCGAACTGCTATATGGGGCGTGCGGGGCTGATTAACTCCGGCGGAGCGGCGGGCGGTGAAACCGATCTGGCCGATGCCGTGCGTACTGCGGTTATCAATAAACGTGCGGGCGGCATGGGCCTTATCCTGGGTCGTAAAGCGTTTAAAAAGTCGATGGCCGACGGCGTTGCGCTGATTAATGCCGTACAAGATGTGTACCTCGATAGCAAAATTACCTTCGCGTAGTTTTTAGCCTCCTTTCCCGCCAGGGAAGGGGGGCCGATCCGCCTCACACTTCCTCCCCCTTTTGTGAAAACCATCACTTCTTATTGTGCGCTTGCACAAAAAATAGCCCGGTCTTAGCGGAGTTTGTCCGTGGTAGAGGTAAGACTTTGTGCTTAGATTATTCATGAAACGCCTTTTCAATTCCTTAAAACCGTTTTATCAGTTCGGTGTATTAAACACAGGGTTGTGGCGCAAAAACGCCATTTCGAAGGTTGTACTAAGGACGCATAATGAAAATTGAATCTGTAAATGTCACCGTTTTTCAGCATCCAACGCGGCGCGTCTCCGACAGCGCAGGACACTCACATCCGGGCCCGGAAAGCATGGCAAAAATGGCGATGCTGACGATTACCGCAGACGATGGCAGCAAGGGATACTCCTTTGCGCCGCCGGAAATCGTGCGACCGTTTGTGGTGAATACGTTCTTTCGTAAAGTGCTGGTGGGGCAGGATCCGTTTGACCGTGAGCGCATCTGGCAAGACCTGGTGCACTGGCAGCGCGGCAGCGCACATCAGCTGACGGAGCGGGCGCTGTCGTTCGTGGAGCAAGCGCTGTGGGATCTCATAGGACGCAAGCTCAATGTGCCGGTGTATAAGCTGCTCGGCGGCTATCGTGACAAGGTTCCCGCCTACGGCAGCACCATGTGTGGCGATGACTTAAAAGGCGGCCTGTCGACGCCGGAAGAGTACGCCGCTTTCGCCGAAACGCTGGTGGCACGTGGCTACAAAGCTATCAAATTGCATACCTGGATGCCGCCGGTCTCCTTCGCGCCCAACCCGAAAATGGATATCAAAGCCTGCGCTGCCGTGCGCGAAGCGGTGGGCCCGGATATCGACCTGATGATCGACGGCTATCACTGGTACAGCCGTACCGAAGCGCTGTGGATTGGTAAAGAGCTGGAAAAACTCAACTTTGCCTGGTTTGAGGAGCCGATGGAAGAGGACAGCATGTCGTCCTATGCCTGGCTTGCCGAAAACCTGTCCATTCCGGTGATTGGGCCGGAAAGTTTTGGCGGCAAGCACCACAGCCGTGCGGACTGGGTGAAAGCGGGGGCATGCGACATTCTGCGCGCGGGCGCGAACGGCGTGGGCGGCATTGGGCCCACCATGAAAGTCGCCGCGCTGGCGGAGTCGTTCGGCATGGACTGCGAAGTGCACGGCAACGGCGCGGCGAGCCTGGCGGCAGTGGGCGCTATCCGTAACTGTCGCTGGTACGAGCGTGGTCTGCTGCACCCGTTCCTCGACTACGACCAGCCAGCCGCTTATCTCAATAGCATTATCGACCCGATGGATGCCGACGGATTTGTGCATTTGTCACAGCGTCCAGGATTGGGCGAAGACATCAATTTTGACTATATCGAAGCCAACACCGTCAGCCACGACTGACACATAATAAATGCCGGATGGCGCTTCACCTACCGAGCCATAGGCCGGATAAGCAAAGCGCCATTCAGCAAATGTACCCTACAGTACAGGCAAATATAGACATGAAAAAATCCTCCTTACTGGGAGCGTGTTTGCTCGCGCTCACCCTGTCGATGGGGAGCGGGGCGGCGATGGCGAAAACGCCGCCCGATCAGCTTATCATCGGCATGAACATGAATAACCTGCTCACCCTCGACCCGGCGGCGATGACCGGTAACGAAGTGGTGGGGATTGTGGTGAATCTCTATGATTCTCTGGTAGAGCTTGACCCTTCACAGCTTACCAACGTTAAACCGGCGCTCGCCAAATCCTGGGATATCAGCCCGGACGGTAAAACGCTGACCTTCCATCTGCAAAATAACGTCAAGTTCCACTCCGGCAATCCGCTGACCGCAGCTGACGTGGTGTGGTCGATGCGGCGTATTCTGCACCTGAACCTCGCGCAGGCCTCGGTGTGGAAATCCTATGGTTTTAGTAAGAAGAATATCGATAAGCAGGTCACCGCGCTGGACGATTACACCGTGCAGATCGTCCTGCCAAAAGATAATGACCCGCAGCTGGTGATTTACTCTTTAGGCGCACTGGGTAACCTCGGCGTGCTCGACAGCAAAACCGTGCAGAGTCATGAAAAGGACAAAGACTGGGGCAACCACTGGCTGACGACTCATGAAGCCGGTTCCGGGCCGTTTATGCTCGAAACGTGGCAGGCGAAGGACGTGCTGCGCATGAAGCGCAATCCCGAGTACTGGCGCGGTGAGCCGAAAATGAGCCGCGTGGTGCTGCGTCATTTCCAGGAGTCGCAAACCCTGCGTCTGATGATTGAAAAAGGTGACCTGGATATCGCCAACAACATGGCGGTTTCTGACATCAACGCTCTGCGAAAAGACCCGCAGCTCACCGTCGATGCGGTACAGCGTGGCACCATGTACTACGTGGCGATGAGCATGAAAGAGGCGCATTTTGCCAATCCGAAAGTGCGTGAAGCGGTGCGCTACCTGATTGATTATCAGGGAATTAATAAAGCGTTAATGCCGGGCTATGGCGTCCTGCACCAGCGCCCAATTAAAGCCGGAATGCCGTCAACGCTGCCCGACCCGGGTTACACCTTTGATTTGGCGCGGGCGAAAAAACTGCTGGCGGAAGCCGGATATCCCGACGGTTTTGATACCACGCTGCGCGTGCTCTCCGACCAACCGTTCCTCAACATTGCCATTGCCGTGCAGTCGACGCTGATGCAGGCGGGCATTAACGCCAAAATTATCACCGGCACTGGCAACCAGATTTACGGCGCGATGCGTGAACGTAAATTTGACATGCTGGTCGGACGCGGCGGTAGTGGGATGGAGCCGCACCCGCACTCCAGCCTGCGCGCGCTGGTCTACAACCCGGATAACAGCGATGCGGCAAGGCTGACCAACTTCCAGGGTTGGCGCACCGGTTTTTACGACAAACAGCTTAACGAGATGATCGATGGCGCGCTGCTGGAACGCGACGGGCAAAAACAGATTGCCGATTATCAGCAGATCCAGACCCGCTATGACTTGCTGATCCCAGCGATGATCCCGGTTTCGCAGATGGTGGATTCTGTAGTGGTGCGCAATGAAGTTAAAGACTACCAGCCACACCCATCGGCGACTACGTTCCTGCGTGAAGTCTACAAAGTCAGCGAAGGAGATAAAGGATGAGTACGGCAATTCTTGCGCCCGGCTCCCGTACCCGGCGCTTTTCAAAACGGTTGATGCAGGTGGCGATTACGCTGTTTGGCCTGCTGCTGCTGACCTTTTTTATCGGTCGCGTGATGCCTATCGACCCGGTGCTGGCAATTGTCGGCCCGGATGCTGACCAAAGTACCTATCAACAGGTCTATCACCAGTTAGGCTTTGACCAGTCGCTGATGACCCAGTTTGGTATTTACTTTGTCAACCTGCTGCACGGTGATTTGGGCAATGCGCTGCTGACTGGTAAACCGGTGACCGACGACATTATCCGCGTTTTCCCGGCGACCATGGAGCTGGCGACGATGGCGATTATCGTTGGCGCAGGCCTCGGGATCCCGCTGGGGGTGCTGGCGGCGGCGCGTCGTAACAGCATTTCCGATTATGTGGTGCGCATTATCAGCCTCGCCGGTTACTCCACGCCGATCTTCTGGGTGGGAATGATGGGGCTGCTGGTGTTTTACGCCTGGCTTGGCTGGGTGGGGGGCGCCGGGCGCGTTGACCTCGGGCTTGACGGCATGGTGCCGCGCCGTACCGGGTTGATGACCGTTGATGCGCTGCTGGCGGGTAACAGCGAAGTGTTCTGGAACGCCATTAATCACCTGATTTTACCGGCTGCGCTGCTGGGCTTCCACTCGCTGGCCTACATCAGCCGTATGACCCGCAGCTTTATGCTGGCGCAGCTGTCGCAGGAGTTCATTATCACGGCGCGCGTGAAAGGGTTAACTGAACGTCAGGTTATCTGGAATCACGCCTTCCGTAACATTCTGGTGCAACTGCTTACGGTGGTCGCCCTGGCTTACGGTTCCTTGCTGGAAGGGGCGGTACTGATTGAAACCGTCTTTTCCTGGCCGGGCTTTGGTTCCTATCTTACCGGCAGCCTGCTGCTGGGCGATATGAATGCGGTGATGGGCTGCGTGCTGCTGGTGGGGGTGATCTTCGTGATGCTCAACCTGCTCTCCGACATGCTGTATCAATTCTTCGATCCGAGGACAAAATCATGACGGTTTCTCTGGATACATCGCTGGCTGGTGGGGCGGGTGAAGGCCGCCAGCGCCTGCTGCGCACCTTCGCGCGAGCGGGGGGGGTTATCGGCAAGATGGCGCGTAACCCGCTGACCGCTATCGGCGGCGGGATTATCTTCCTTCTAATCGTGGTGGCGATTTTTGCGCCGTGGATTGCGCCGTACAAACCGCTGGTGCAGGACTTAAATAATGCGCTCACCGCGCCGAATGCACAGCACTGGTTCGGCACCGACGAGTTTGGCCGCGATATCTTCAGCCGCCTGGTGTATGGCTCGCGCATTACGCTGTACATCGTGCTGCTGGTGTCGGTCACCGTCGGCCCGCTGGGGCTGCTGCTTGGCATGTGTGCCGGTTACTTTGGCGGCAAAGTCGATATGGTGCTGATGCGCGTCACCGATATCTTCATCTCCTTCCCAAGTCTGGTGCTGGCGCTGGCCTTTGTCGCCGCGCTAGGCCCGGGGCTTGAGCATGTGGTGATTGCCATCACGCTCACCGCCTGGCCGCCGATTGCGCGTCTGGCGCGTGCGGAAACGCTGTCGCTGCGTCAGGCCGATTTTATCTCAGCCGTGCGCTTACAAGGCGCATCTCCGGCCCGTGTTCTGTGGCGTCACGTCGTGCCGCTGTGCCTGCCGTCGGTGATCATCCGTATCACCATGAACATGGCGGGGATCATCCTGACGGCGGCCGGTCTGGGCTTCCTTGGACTCGGCGCTCAGCCGCCGGATCCCGAGTGGGGTGCCATGATCTCCAGCGGACGTACCTACATGATGGAGTGCTGGTGGGTAGTAACGATTCCCGGTCTGGCGATTTTAATCAACAGTCTTGCGTTCAACTTCTTAGGAGATGGCTTACGTGACATCCTCGATCCTCGCAGCGAATAACGCCGCACCTTTGCTCGACGTGCGTGACCTGAGCGTCGACTTCGTTAACGGTGACGTGGTGACCCATGCGGTCCGCGGCGTCTCCTTCCAGTTGGGGCGTGAAAAGCTGGCGATTGTTGGCGAATCGGGCTCTGGGAAATCTACCGTCGGACGGGCGCTGCTGCACCTGCACCCGAAAAAAGCCCGCATTGGTGCAAGCTGCATGCAGTTTGGCGATATCGACCTGCTGAACGCCAGCGAAGCGCAGATGCGCGCCATTCGCGGCAAACGTATTTCGATGATTATGCAGGACCCGAAATACTCGCTCAATCCGGTGGTGCGCGTCGGCGACCAGATTGCCGAAGCCTGGCTCACCCACCATCCGGGTTACAAAACAGAGGCTAAGGCCAAAGCTATGGAGATGCTGGACGTGGTGCGCATTCGCGACCCGGAACGCGTCTATAACCTTTATCCGCACGAAATTTCCGGCGGTCAGGGGCAGCGCATCATGATTGCGATGATGCTGATAACCGACCCGGAGCTGGTGATTGCCGATGAACCCACCTCCGCACTGGACGTGTCGGTGCGTTTACAGGTGCTGGGGCTGCTGGACGATTTAGTGAAATCGCGCGGGCTGGGGCTGATATTTATCAGTCACGACATCAACCTGGTGCGCAGCTTCTGTGACCGCGTGCTGGTGATGTACGCCGGTCGGGTGGTGGAATCTATCGCCGCCGGTGATCTTGAGAACGCGCAGCATCCGTATACGCAGGGGCTGATTAGCGCACTGCCGGATATGCAACATCGCCGCCCGGTACTGCCGGTGCTGCAACGTCAGGCCTGCTGGCTCACGGACTAAGGAGCGCACGATGATTGAAGTGAAAAACCTGAATCTGGTTTTTGGCGAAGGCGACAAGCGCAACCAGGTATTATTTGATGTGAACTTTCACGTTCAGCCGGGAGATATTTACGGCCTGGTGGGGGAGTCGGGCTCCGGCAAAACCACGGTGCTGAAGTGTCTGGCCGGATTGTTTAACCACTGGGGCGGCGAGCTGGCGATTCACGGGCAGCGGCTGAACCATGAGATTAGCCGTGAGCGCTGCCGGAAGGTGCAAATGGTATTTCAGGATCCGTACGGTTCGCTGCATCCGCGTCATACCATTGGTGATATTCTCGAAGAACCGCTGCAAATTCATGGCATTGGCGAGCGCGATCGGCGTATCAACACGCTGCTGGACAGGGTAGGTTTAAGCCGTGCGTTTCGTGACCGTTACCCTCACCAACTCTCAGGCGGACAGCGCCAGCGCGTGGCGATTGCCCGGGCGTTAATCCTTGAACCGCAGGTGCTGCTGCTTGACGAACCGACCTCAGCGCTGGATGTGTCGGTGCAGGCGGAGATCTTAAACCTACTGGCGGAGCTGCAAAAGGAGTCGAATCTGACCTATCTGATGGTGACTCACGATTTGGGCGTCATTGCCCATTTGTGCCAGAAGGTGGCGGTGATGCAGTACGGCAAAATTCTTGAAACCCTGACGGTAGATGCGCTGGTGAACGGCGAGGCACAAACGGCGTATACGCAGATGTTGGTCAACGCCAGCCGTCAGTACACCCGAGAAATGGCGCGGGAGGTTGCCGCGTATTAATCCCCGGCGGCGCTGCGCTTGGCCGGGCTACCAACCTGTAGCCCGGGCGAGGCGTTTACGCCGACCCCGGGGGCTCGCTGAAGGCGCAATGCGTTAACGCAGTAACGGACAGTCCGGCGGCAGGCGGCAGCGCAGGGCCGCCGGTAAAATTTCCATGCGGAAGGTTTTACCGCTGAGCGGTTCGCCGTCAAGGTTAAAGGTCATCTCATGCTCTGCGGTAACCTCAAACCACGGCGACACGCTATCCACCAGGTTCTCCGCGCCATCGCTGCTGGCGAGCGTATTAAACAACGCGGGCAGCAATTCTTCACCGGTGAAAATACGCAGGTGCAGCAGGCCATCGTCAATTAACGCCTCCGGGCAAAGCTGCTGCCCGCCGCCCGCCTGACGACCGTTACCGATGCCTATCACCAGCGCGTCGCCTTGCCAGTTAAAGTTCTCACCGCGGATTTCGCAACGGTCGGGTTTGAGCGTGTCCATACGCATTAAGCCGTGAATCAGATAAGAGACGCCGCCCAATGCGGCTTTCAGTTTTTCAGGCGTTTCGGTGGTGATGCGCGTCCCAAACCCACCCGTTGCCATATTGATAAAGCAGGTTTTTTTATTTACCTGGGCAATATCAACCGGCATATCACGCCCGGCGATGGCAAGCTTCAGCGCATTGGCTAAATCTTCGGGGATATTGACGCTGGTGGCAAAATCATTTGCCGTCCCCAGCGGCAGAATACCCAGCGCTGGCACCCGTGGGCTCTCACACTGAATCAGCGCGGTGGCGATTTCGTTGATAGTGCCATCACCGCCGCCGGCGATAACCGTCGCGACGTTAAGGGCGAGTGCTTCTTCGACATAACGTACGGCATCGCCTTTTTCCCACGTCACGCGGACGTGGATTTCAACGCCGTCGCCGCGCAGGTGTTCCACCGCCTCGCGCAGTTCAGGGTTGTTGGCTCCTTTGCCATTAAGGATCAATAGACTGGCTGGAAATTCTGACATCGTGGTACCTCTTTATAGGGTATGCAAAGAGTGTAACAAAGGAAGCGGCGACGTGCTCATTGTTGATAGATAACCCCGGTAACTCCTGTTGTTGTCTTCTGGGGTTATTGGGGTTATTATTTTTTAATAGATCACGGTGGGGTTAAGGCATGGATAGCCGTAAGTTAATTGCAGAGATAAAGGCTGATGGCTGGGTTTTGGTCAGAGTAAATGGCAGTCATCATCATTTTACACACCCGACTAAACCGGGCCTGGTCACCGTTCCTCATCCCAAAAAAGAGCTGCCTATTGGCACTGTCAAAAGCATAAAAAAACAGGCGGGGGTTTAACCTTCGCATTCGCAAAGAGGCTAATTATGTTTTATCCAATCGCAATTGAAGCAGGAGACGCTAAACACGCTTATGGCGTTATCGTTCCTGATTTGCCGGGGTGTTTTTCAGCAGGTGATACGCTGGATGACGCTATCCTCAATGCTAAAGAGGCTATAACCGGGCATATTGAGCTACTGGTTGAACTTGAACACGATATCCCAGCTGTTTCAACCGTCACCGAATTGGCTAAAAATCCGGATTTTTCCGGATATACATGGGCATTGGTGGAGATTGATATGACTCGCTTATTAGGAGGCTCAGAGAAGATCAACGTTACGTTACCAAAATCTCTGATTGATAGAATCGATCGCTGCGTAGCAAGCCACCCGGAATTTAAAAGTCGCTCAGGTTTTTTAGCGCAGGCCGCGTTGGAGAGAGTCTCTAAGACGAGGAAGAAATTGGTATCCCGCTGAAAAAAAATAAGCCTGCGTAAGGGAGATTACACAGGCTAAGGAGGTGGTTCTTGGGTACAGCTAGCATTTATGGATTATGTTTTTCAGCGCAGAGAATAGTACCGACAATCAACAGTTTCGTCTGTGATCCATTTCTAAGAATTTTCTCTGTTGAAAAACAATATAAATCGACTACAAGCCGTGCGGATTACGAGTGGTTTCTCCTGAGAAGTTCCGCATCAGCAGAGCATACTCTAGCGCCATATCTTCCGGCACGGGCAACCATACGGTGTGACCGTCGCCAGGGGCGACCGGCATCGCTTCGCCTTTGGTGTTAACCATGTGCTCGAGAGTGAAGTTGACGTTACCCTGAGGGCTCATCAATTCCAGGTTATCGCCCACGGAGAATTTGTTTTTAACCGCAACGGCTGCCAGATTGCCTTTGCGCTCGCCGGTGAATTCACCGACAAACTGCTGGCGCTCGGAGATGGAGTAGCCGTATTCGTAGTTCTGGTAGTCGTCGTGCGTATGGCGACGCAGGAAGCCTTCGGTGTAGCCACGGTGAGCGAGGTTTTCCAGCGTTTCCAGCAGATTGGTGTCAAACGGTTTGCCAGCGGCGGCGTCGTCAATCGCTTTGCGATAAACCTGGGCGGTACGAGCGCAGTAGTAATGCGACTTGGTGCGGCCTTCGATTTTCAGCGAATGGACGCCCATTTGGGTCAGGCGCTCAACGTGCGCGACGGCGCGCAGGTCTTTCGAGTTCATGATGTAGGTGCCGTGTTCGTCTTCAAAGGCGGTCATGTACTCGCCCGGACGTTTGGCTTCTTCCAGCATAAACACCTGGTCGGTTGGCGCGCCGACGCCCAGCGTCGGTTCTACGTTTTGTACCGGAATCGGCTCGTATTTGTGCACGATGTTACCCACATCGTCCTCTTTGCCTTCCTGAACGTTGTATTCCCAACGGCAGGCATTGGTGCAGGTGCCCTGATTCGGATCGCGTTTGTTAATGTAGCCTGAAAGCAGGCAGCGGCCAGAGTAGGCCATGCACAGTGCGCCGTGAACGAAGATCTCAATCTCCATATCCGGCACCTGGCTGCGAATTTCTTCGATTTCTTCCAGCGACAGTTCGCGAGACAGGATGACGCGGGTCAGCCCCATTTGCTTCCAGAATTTGATCGTTGCCCAGTTGACGGCGTTCGCCTGTACCGACAGGTGAATGTCCATATCCGGGAAGTTTTCACGCACCAGCATAATCAGACCGGGGTCGGACATAATCAGCGCATCCGGGCCCATTTCCACCACCGGCTTCAGATCGCGAATAAAGGTTTTCAGCTTGGCGTTATGCGGGGCAATGTTGACCACCACATAGAATTTTTTACCCAACGCGTGGGCTTCGTTGATGCCAAGCTGCAAGTTTTCGTGATTGAATTCGTTGTTACGCACGCGCAGTGAGTAGCGCGGTTGGCCGGCATAGACAGCGTCGGCACCGTAAGCGAAAGCGTAACGCATATTTTTCAGCGTTCCCGCCGGGGAAAGGAGTTCCGGTTTAAACATGATTTTCTCGTTCTGATGACAGGTCAGATTCACCACACCTGATGTGGTGAGTTGGGGAGTGTCCCCACTTTAAGGGCGGGCATTGTAGCGCTGCGGGGGAGGGGAGTAAACCTTTGTGAGCGTTGTGCCGGATGGCGCTGCGTTTATCCGGCCTACGGGGTTGGTGAATGTAGGCCGGATAAGCAAAGCGCCATCCGGCAATCTCTCGCGTTACGCCATCCGACAGGCGTCGGCTTCCCAACGATACCCAACGCCATACACCGCGCGGATGAATGACTGCTCGGCGTCAAGTGACTCCAGCTTACGGCGCAGGTTTTTGATATGGCTATCGATAGTGCGGTCAGTCACCACGCGATAATCATCATAGAGATGGTTAAGCAGCTGCTCGCGCGAGAACACTTTTCCCGGCTCCTGTGACAGCGTTTTCAGCAGGCGAAATTCAGCGGGAGTGAGGTCGAGAAGGCGGTCGCGCCACGACGCCTGAAAGCGATTTTCATCAACAATCAGCGGGCTTTTTTCGTCCAGCGCCTGTAGTTCCGGGCGCGGCTTGCAGCGGCGCAGGATGGTTTTCACGCGTGCCACCACCTCGCGCGGGCTGTAGGGCTTACAGATATAATCATCGGCGCCAATTTCCAGTCCCAGCAGGCGGTCGATCTCTTCAATCTTGGCGGTCACCATCACAATAGGGACATCGGAGAAACGGCGAATTTCGCGGCACAGCGTCAACCCGTCGGTGCCCGGGAGCATCAGATCCAACAAAATCAAATCCGGCGGCGATTGATGCACGTAGGCAAGAACTTTATCGCCGTGGTTAATCAGCGTCGGCGCATAGTGCGCGGCCAGTAGATAGTCGATGAGCAACTGCCCAAGTTTGGGTTCATCTTCCACAATCAAGATACGCGGGGCGTTTTCATCAATCGGTAATTCGGTCATATCTCTCTCGGTATTGCGCGTTCCAGCGGTAACTCTACTTTAATGCTTACCCCACCAAAAGGCGAATGTCCGACATTGAGGCGGCCGCCGTGGGCGGTGACGATATTGGCACAAATCGCCAGCCCCAGCCCGGAGCCGCCGCTGGCGCGGTTACGTGAGCCCTCGGTGCGGTAAAAGCGTTCGCATAGCCTTGCTAACTGTTCATCGGTGACGCCCGGGCCGCTGTCCGCAAACTCCATCACGATATGCTGGGCGCTGAGCGTCGTGCGCATCAGCACCTGACCGCCGCTGTCGGTGTAGCGCAGACTGTTTTCCAGCAGATTATTAAAAAGCTGCATTAAGCGGTCAGGGTCGCCAAACACTGTCGCACTGTCTGCCAGCGCCAGTTTAAGGGTCAGCCCGCGGCTCGCCAGACGCTCGCGGAAGGCATCCGCGGCAATTTCCAGCAAGGAGATAATATCGACCGGGCCTTTTTGATACGCCAGCGCGCCTTCATCGGACATGGAAAGCTGGTGGAGATCGTCGACCAGCTTGGTGAGGGTCGCCACTTCTGCTTGCAGTGACGTGACGGATTCAGGGGTGAATTTGCGCACTCCGTCCTGAATCGCTTCCAGCTCTCCGCGCAGTACCGCCAGCGGCGTGCGCAGCTCATGGGAGATGTCGGCCATTAAATCACGACGCATCTGCTGATTCTTCTCAAGCGTACTGGCAAGCTGGTTAAAGTCTTTTGCCAGCCGACCTAATTCATCGCTGCTGGTAATCGGTACGCGGGTGGTGAAATCGCCCGCCGCCAGTTTGTGCGTACCATCAACTAACCGTTTTACCGGCGCTAACAGGCCACGCGCCAGCGGGAAGGTGGCGAGTGCGGCAAGCAGCGTGGCCAGCGCGACAATCAGCCAACTGGTGCGCCGCTGCTGTTGATCAAAGTTGATGTCGGTATTGCGCGTCAGCCGCTCTACCGGCGAGGCGATAACCGCGCCAACCTCCATACCGTTGACGATAATTCCGCGCCGGGTGCCATCATGCGGCACGGCTTCGCGCGGGCCAACCAGCACCCGCGCGTTTTGGTCGATAACCCAGAACTGAGTGCGCCAACCGTGAGGCGGCATGCCGCCACGATCCGGGCCGCCTGGGCCGGGAGGCCCGGGAGGTTGTTTATCATCGCCGTTGTCATGCTCAAAGGAGCGCAGGATCTGGAAGATAAAACGGTCATTGTTGCGCAGAAAACGCCAGTTTCCGTGCTGGGCATACTGCTCCGCCAACGCATCGCTCAAAAGCTGCAAGCGCTGTTCATTACCGCGTTTGATGTAGTCAATAAAGCCGCGCTCAAAGCTCACGCGCACTGCCCAGTGCATACTGATAAGCAGCACAATACAGGTGGCTAAAATAGCGAAAAACAGTTTACCGGAAATGCCCGGGCGCCATAATTTCACGGTTTACTCCTTCAATTTGCGTCGGGCAATGACCACGTTTTTGCTGGTGTCGTCCGGCACCCGTGCAAACACCAGGGCTGGAAGGGCAATAATCACGGCCATACATAAATAGGTGTACATAAAGACCTGGTGGGTCGCCTCGCTGCCGATGGCGGTGTGCTGTTGGCCAAACATGCCCAGCAGGATACCGGCTATCGTCACGCCGATACTCATCGACAGCTGCATAATCATCGACAATAGGCTGTTGCCGCTGCTGGCCTGCTCATCCGGCAGGTCCTTTAGCGTCAAGGTGTTCATCGATGAGAAGCGGCTGGAGTTGACCATCCCTTGAATAAACAGCACCACCGGCAGGGCGTAGTACCAGCCTGCCAGCGCGGTAAACATAAAGACCAGGCTGATGAACGCCAGACCAAGCGTGCAGAATACCAGCACATGGCGATAGCCAAAGCGGTTCACCACCTGCACCACAATACGTTTCATGCCCATGCTGCCGAGCACCATCGGAATCATCATCAGCCCCGCGTGGAATGGGGTGAAGCCAAGCCCAATCTGTAAAAAGACCGGAGTCATAAACGGCAGCATCCCGCTACCGATACGCCCGGCGAAGCTGCCGGCCAGCCCCAGGGAAAAGGTCGAGGTGCGAAAGAGATTCAGGCTGAACAGCGCGTTGTCATTGCCGCGCGCGTGCCACAGATACATCAGGATTGAGGCCACGCCGATTGCCACCAGCGCGCCCATCATCAGCGGGGATATGCCCAGCCCTTTTTGCCCATCCAGCGCGAGAGTCAGCGTAGCCATTCCCAATGCCAGCACGATAAAGCCCGAAATATCAAAGCGTCGGGTCTGTACGGTATAGTTGGGCATCAGCATCATCGTGGCGATACAGCCAATAATCCCCACCGGAATGTTAATCAGGAAAATCCAGTGCCAGGAGGCATACTCCACCAGAATCCCCCCCAGCGCCGGGCCCAGCAGCGGGCCAATCTGGCCGGGGAGAGTGACAAAGGTCATCGCCGCCATGTACAGCGCGCGCGGGACGATTTTCATCACCGTCAGCCTGCCAACCGGCACCATCATTGCGCCGCCGATCCCCTGTAGGACGCGCGCCATCACCAGTTCATTGAGCGTGCTGGAGAGAGAACAGAAAAGAGAACCGAGGGTGAACAAAATGATAGCGGTAAAGAAGATATTACGCACGCCTACCCGGTCAGCCAGCCAACCGCTGGCGGGGAGCATGACCGCTACGGTCAGCACATAGGAAACCACCACCATATGCATATGTAACGGACTCTCCCCCAGGCTCAAGGCCATGGAGGGGAGGGCGGTATTGACGATCGTCGTGTCCAGCGATTGCATAAAAAAGCCAAACGCGACGATCCACAGTTGCCAGCGTACGTTGGCAGGAAGCTCTGTCATGGTTATTCAGTTACCGATAGTCTGGATTGACGCGAAAAACGCAGGCGCAGTTTGTCGAAGAACAGGTAAATCACCGGGGTGGTGTAAAGGGTCAGTAACTGGCTGACGGCCAGCCCCCCGACGATGGTAATCCCCAGCGGTTGACGCAATTCTGAACCATCGCCCCCGGAGAGTACCAGCGGTAACGCACCAAACAAGGCGGCCAGCGTGGTCATCATAATCGGACGAAAACGCAGTAGGCAGGCCTGGAAAATAGCCTCTTCCGGCGTCAGGTTGCCGTTACGCTGCGCTTCAAGGGCGAAGTCGACCATCATGATGGCGTTTTTCTTCACAATGCCAATTAATAACATGATTCCGATAAGGGCGATTAGGCTGAACGGGGCATTGAACAACTCCAGCGCCAGCAGTGCGCCCACGCCCGCCGACGGCAGAGTGGAAAGAATGGTCAGCGGGTGAACGTAGCTCTCGTACAAAATCCCCAGCACGATATAGACCGTGGCGATAGCGGCGATTATCAGGATGACCTGCGAGTTCATGGTCTCCTGGAACATCTGCGCCGTTCCGGCAAACGAGCCGCGCACCGTTGACGGCACGCCAAGCTGGGTCATGGCGCGGGTAATCGCATCGCTGGCTTCCGACAGCGATTTGCCGGTCGGCAGGTTAAAGGAGACCGTTGACGCCGCCGACAGCCCCTGGTGGTTTACCGACAGCGGCGCGTTGGCCGGTTGCCATTTGGCAAAATAGGAGAGCGGAATCGCTTTGCCGTCGCTGTTAATCACAAACATCTTATCCAGCGCGCTGACGTCCTGGGTGTAAACCGGGTCGACCTGCATCACCACTTTGTACTGGTTGAGCGGCTGGTAGATGGTAGAAATCTGTCGTTGACCAAAGGCGTTATTGAGCAGGCTGTTGGCCTCCTCAACGTTAATGCCAAGGCGTGACATGGTTTCGCGGTCATAAACCAGCGCCATTTCCGCGCCGTTATCTTGTTGATCGGAGTTAACGTCCGCCAGTTCCGGCAACGCCGCCAGCGCTTTACGGATTTTCGGCTCCCACTCGCGCAGCGCGCTTAAATCATCGGACAAGAGCGTGTACTGGTAGCTGGCGTTCGACTGACGCCCGCCGACGCGAATATCCTGTACCGCCATTAAGAACAGGTTCGCACCCGGTTCTTTCGCCAGCTTCTTACGCAAGCGGTCAATGATTTGCTGCGCCGTTTCATGGCGCTGGTCGCGTGATTTCAGGGTGATAAACATCATCCCGCTGTTGACCCGCGAGCCGCCGGTAAAGCCGGTGACATTATCCACCGCCGGGTCTTCACGGATGATCTTCATAAAGTCCTGAAGCTTACCGCGCATCGCCTGGAACGAAATGCTCTGGTCAGCCTGAATGCCGCCCATCAGCACCCCGGTATCCTGCTCGGGGAAGAAGGTTTTCGGGATGGAGATATAGAGCCAGACGTTTAAAGCAATGGTCGCGAGGAACACCACGCCGACCAGCTTTGCATGGTTGAGTACCCAACGCAGCGACTTGCCGTAACCTTGCTGCATCGCTACTAGCAAACGCCCCAGACCTTTGGCGCGCGTGGGCGTATGCGGGCGGCTGGATTTGAGCATCCAGCCGCACATCATCGGCGTGAGCGTGAGCGACACCGCCAGCGAAATGCCGATAGCCACCGACAGCGTGACGGCAAACTCGCGTAACAATCGACCGGGCAGACCCCCCATCAGCAGCAGCGGCAGGAACACGGCGACCAATGACACGCTCATCGACAGCACGGTGAAGCCCACCTCGCGGCTACCCTGTAGCGCCGCCTGCAGCGGTTTCATCCCCGCTTCCAGATGGCGGGAAATATTCTCCAGCACCACGATGGCATCATCGACCACAAAGCCGGTGGCGATGGTCAGCGCCATCAGCGACAGGTTATTGAGGCTAAACCCGCACAGATACATGGCGGCAAAGGTGCCGATAAGCGACACCGGCACCGCCACTGCCGGGATAAGCGTCGCGCGCCCGGAGCGCAGGAACAAGAACACCACCAGAATCACCAGCGCTACGGAAATGACCAGCGTCTGCTCAACTTCTTCCAACGAAGCGCGGATGGTGGGGGAGCGATCCTGGGCGATTTGCAGGTCGATAGCCGCCGGAATGGTTTGCTGGAGCTTTGGTAGCTCGGCGCGAATGCTGTCGACCGTCTGAATGATGTTGGCTTCCGGCAGTTTGCGGATCATCAGCAAAATGGCCGGTTTGGCGTTGGTCATCCCGGCGTTACGCACATCCTGCACCGAGTCGCTAACGGTGGCGACATCGCTCAGACGCACCGCCGCGCCGTTGTTGTAATGGATAATCAGCGGCTGGTATTCAGCGGCTTTTTTCAGCTCATCATTGGTCTGAATCTGCCAGCGGTGGGCGCTATCTTCAATCGCCCCCTGTGGTTTACGTACGTTGGCATTGCTGATGGCGCTGCGCACCGCGTCCAGCGACACGCCCTGGTTGAATAACGCCTGCGGGTTGAGGTCGACGCGCACGGCGGGCAGGGAGCTGCCGCCAACGTCCACGTCGCCGACGCCGTCAATTTGCGCGATGTTCTGCGCAAGCTGAGTCGAGGCAAAGTCATACAGCTCACCTTGTGAATAGGTATCCGAGGTGAGCGTCAGGATCATAATCGGCGCATCCGACGGGTTAGCCTTGCGGTAGGTCGGGCGGCTGGGCATGCCGCTGGGCAGCAGATTCTGGGCGGCGTTGATCGCCGCCTGCACGTCGCGGGCCGCGCCGTTGATATCCCGGTCAAAGTTAAATTCAAGAATAATGCGCGTACTGCCAAGCGAACTGCTGGAGGTCATTTCACTGACGCCCGCAATTCGCCCAAGCGAGCGTTCAAGCGGCGTGGCAACCGATGATGCCATCGTTTCCGGCGACGCGCCCGGCAGCGAGGCACTGACCATGATTACCGGGAAGTCCACCTGCGGCAGCGGGGCGACCGGCAGCATCCGAAATCCCAGCACGCCGCACAGGGTTATGGCGAGCGAAATAAGGATCGTCGCCACCGGACGATAGATAAAGAGCGCAAAAAATTTCACTTACGCTTCCTCTTCGCGGCGTGGGAAGCGGCTTTTCAGATACAGCGACAGGCGGTCAAACAGCAGGTAGATAACCGGCGTAGTAAACAGCGTTAACACCTGACTTACCAGCAGCCCGCCCACCATGCCGATCCCCAGCGGACGACGAAGCTCCGCGCCAACGCCGGTGCTGAGCATCAGCGGCAGGGCGCCCAGCAAGGCCGCCAGCGTGGTCATCAGAATCGGACGGAAACGCAGCAAACAGGCCTGATAAATCGCTTCACGCGGCGGCATTCCCTGCTCACGTTCGGCGGCCAACGCAAAGTCGATCATCATGATCGCGTTCTTCTTCACGATACCAATCAGCAAGATGATGCCGATGATGGCAATGACGTCCAGTTCACTGCCGGAGATCATCAGCGCCAGCAGCGCGCCGACGCCTGCCGTCGGCAACGTCGACAGGATGGTTATTGGGTGAATAAAGCTCTCGTACAGTACGCCCAGCACGATATACATTGCCACCACTGCGGCGACCACCAGCCAGATAGTGCTGCTTAGCGCCGACTGGAAGGCGAGGGTGCTGCCCTGGAATTCGGTGCGGATATCCACCGGGAAGTTCAGTGCTTTCTCCGCGTCCTGAATCGACTGCACCGCATCGCCCAGCGAGTAACCGTCCGGCACGTTAAACGAGATGGTGGTCACCGGGAACTGGTCGAGATGGTTAATGGAGAGCGGCGCGAAACGCTGCTCAATTTTGGCGATTGCCGTCAGCGGCACGATGCCGCCGTCGCTGCTGGTCAGGCGGATGTTATCCAGCGCGGCCAGCCCGGGTGTGGCCTGCGTATTGTGCTCAAGCACCACGCGATACTGGTTTGCCTGAGTGTAGATGGTGGAGATGAGCCGCTGGCCAAAGGCGTTGTACAGCGCGTTATCGACGTCGGCCATCGAAATACCAAGACGACTGGCGCTGTCACGGTCGACGTTGACGAAAGCGACCAGCCCCTGATCCTGCCAGTCGCTGCTGACATCTGAAAGCTGCGGCTGCGCCTGAAGCTGGGTCATTAACTGCGGAACCCACTGGCTTAACGCATCGAGTGAGTTGGCTTGCAGCGTAAACTGGTACTGGGTGCGGCTGACGGTGGTGTCGATGGTCAAATCCTGCGTCGGCTGTAAATACAGTTCGACACCTGGAATACGCGCCACCGACTGTTGCAGTCGGCTAATCACCGCCTGAACTCGGTCATCGCGCTCGTCAAGCGGTTTAAGGTTTATCTGCAGACGGGCGCTGTTGAGCGCCGGGTTGGTGCCATCCACGCCGACGAATGACGTCAGGCTTTCAACGGCTGGGTCTTTCAAAATGGCGTCGGCCACCGTTTGTTGGCGCTGCGCCATGTTGGTGAACGACACCGACTGCGGGGCCTGGAGCGTGCCCTGAATAATGCCGTTATCCTGAGTCGGGAAGAAGCCTTTCGGGATGGTTATCCATAAAACTACCGACAGCGCTAAGGTGCCGAGGGCAACGCTGAGGGTCAGCCACGGGTGATTTAACACGCGCGCCAGCAGATGCCCGTAACCGGCAATCACCCTATCAAAGAAGCGTTCGCTGGCGCGGGAGAAACGGTTTTGTTTACGCAGCGATTCGTGGCTCAACATGCGCGCGCACATCATTGGCGTGAGCGTGAGCGACACGATAGCCGAGATTAATATCGCCACCGCCAGCGTCACGGCAAATTCGCGGAACAGACGGCCAATGATATCGCCCATAAACAGCAGCGGGATCAGCACCGCAATCAGCGATAAGGTCAGGGAGATGATGGTAAAGCCAATTTCGCCCGCGCCTTTAAGCGCCGCCGCCATCGGCTTCTCGCCTTTTTCGATATAACGGGAGATGTTTTCGATAACCACAATGGCGTCATCGACCACAAAACCGGTGGCGATGGTGAGCGCCATCAGCGTCAGGTTGTTTATCGAGAAATCGAGGAACACCATCACCGCGAACGTGCCGACCAACGAAAGCGGTACGGCAACGCCCGGAATAATGGTCGCCGGAACGTTACGCAAGAACAGATAGATGATCATCACCACCAGCGCAATCGCCAGCATCAGCTCGAACTGGGTGTCGGAAACCGAGGCGCGAATATTGGTGGTACGGTCGGAAAGCACCTCGACCTTGACCGATTTGGGCAGGCTTTCGGTAAGCTGCGGCAGCATCTGACGAATGCTGTCCGCCGTCGAGATAATGTTAGCGCCCGGTTGGCGCTGCACGTTCATCACGATGGCCTGTTTTTTGTTAGCCCATGCGCCAAGCCAGCTGTTTTCAGCCCCTTGTTCTACGATGGCGACATCGCCTAAGCGGATCGGCGCGCCGTTTTTATAGGCGATGATCAGCTGACGATATTCCTGCGCCGACTGCATCTGGTCGTTGGCGGAGAGCGTCACGGCGCGGGTTGGGCCGTCAAGGCTACCTTTGGCGGAGTTGACGTTAGCGCTGGTGATGGCGGTGCGAATGGTTTCGCTGGTTAACCCCAGCGCGGCGATAGCCTCGGCGTTAAGCTTCACGCGCACGGCCGGGCGCTGACCGCCCGCCAGCGTCACCAGACCCACGCCGGAGACCTGGGAAATTTTCTGCGCCACGCGGGTTTCCACCATATCTTCCACTTCGGTCATCGGTGTGGCGGTGGAGGTGACGGCGAGCGTCATGATTGGAGGATCCGCGGGATTCACTTTGCTGTAGACCGGCGGGTTCGGCAGATCGTTGGGTAACAGATTCGTCGCGGCATTAATCGCCGCCTGCACTTCCTGCTCGGCGACGTCCAGCGGCAAGGTCAGCTGGAATTGCAGCGTGACGACCGACGCGCCGCCCGAGCTTTGCGAAGACATCTGTTTTAAGCCCGACATCTGGCCGAACTGACGCTCCAGCGGCGCGGTGACCGCAGAGGTCATCACGTCCGGGCTGGCACCAGGGTAAAGCGTCACCACCTGAATGGTGGGGTAATCGACTTCCGGCAGAGCGGAGACCGGCAGAAAACGATAGCCAATAATCCCGGCCAGTAAAATCGCCACCATCAGTAATGTGGTGGCCACGGGGCGCATAATAAACAGGCGGGAAGGGCCGCCCGTGCTGCTCGGCGGTAACACTTGCATCAGCCGCGCGCTCCTTTATGACCGGCAGCCTTATCTTCTGTGGCCGCCGGTTTTTCCGCGCTGGTGGTGGCGTCGTGTGCGGCAACCACTTCCACTTTCGCGCCTTCGGTCAGGCGGTCGATACCGTCCGTTACCACGCGGTCACCCACAGAGAGTCCTGCGTCGATAACCACCTTCAGGCTGTCCTGAATGCCGGGAACCACGGTATGTTTGCTGACTTTGTTATCGCTACCCAGTACCCAGACGAAGTGACCATCGTTGCCCATTTGCAGGGCGGCGGTGGGGATCACTACCGCATTTTGCTGGGTATCAACCAGCATACGCGCGTTAACGAACTGGTTGGGGAACAGCGCGTCGTCCTGATTGTTGAAGCGCGCTTTCAGCTTAATGGTGCCGGTGGTGGCATCAATCTGGTTGTCGAGGCTTAGCAGCGTGCCGTCGCTGAGTTTTTTCTTGTTGGTGCGATCCCAGGCTTCCACCGCCAGCGTTTTACCCGCTTTCTGCGCGGCAACCACGGTCGCAATATCATTTTCCGGCAGGGTGAAAATCAGATCGATAGGATGAGTTTGCGTCAGTACTACGATACCGGTGGTATCGCCGCTGGAAATCTGGTTACCGATATCCACCTGTTTTAAACCCACGCGCCCGTCGATGGGGGCGGTAATGCGGCTCCAGGTGAGCTGGAGTTGAGCGCTGGCAACCGAGGCTTCATCGGCTTTAATCGTGCCTTCGCTTTCACTGACCAGCGACTGCTGGGTGTCGAGCTCCTGGCGAGAAACGAGATTGGTTTTCACCAGCTGCTGATAACGCGCTAAATCGCGACGGGCGTTGGCGAGCGTGGCTTTATCTTTGGCTAACTGCCCCTGGGCCTGCGCCAATGCGACCTTGAACTGGCTTGGGTCGATTTCAGCCAGTAAATCACCGGCTTTAACCTGCTGCCCTTCCTGGAAATGAATCGCCATCAGCTGCCCGTCGACCCGGCTTCTGACGGTGACGGTGTTGGCAGCCGTAATGGTGCCCAGGCCGCTTAAATAACGCGGAACGGCTTCACTGGTTGCCGTGGCTGCCTGAACCGGGGCGAGCGTTGCGCCAAAGCGCCCGCCGTGACGCCCGCCACCGGCCGGTGCGCCCGCCGGTTTGGCCGCCGTGGAATCTGAGGTGCTGGAATCACTGCTAAAGTGCCAGATGCCAATCGCGCCTGCGACAACCACCAGTGCGGCCAGCGCAATCCGCCAGCGAATGTTATGACTGCCTTTCATCGTTATACGTATCTCGTCCTGAATCATTCCACGAAATAATACTAGTTTAGTGATGGAACGCTCAGGAAAAATGGAGGAAATATGAAAGACGGCGGGAATCGTCTGAATCCGCAGCGGCTTTACGAGAAGCCTCGCAAAGCGAAGGCATGAAACGTGGAAAAACGGCCGTTCGTGATAACGTCAGCGGCGTTTAGCGGGGCGCTAAAACAGGAAAGCCCCTCCTGACGAAGGGGCCTTATATAAGGAAAGGGTTATGATGAAGTCAGTCATCATACTGGTGATACTCTTAGTGATCAGCCTACCAGCTTACTAAGATACTAGGGGGAGGATAAATCCTCCCTTACCCTCATTCCTTTACCTTAGGTCGAAAAAACAGCGAAGTCAACGCTTCGTATCAGGCAAAGACCACCTGCGCCCAGCGTGCCAGACCAGCGGTGACGGAACCAAAATCATCGCCACCGGCAATAGGGATCCCCGGAAGCTGCGCGGCCAGCGCTTTCTTAATCAGCGGGGAGCGCGCGCTACCGCCGGTGAGGTAGATAATGTCCGGTTTTTCGCTGCTGTTCTCCAGCGCTAACTGCACCTGCTCAAGGATGCGGGTCAACGGTTGATTCAGCGCCGCTTCCAGCCCATCCTGGGTGATAGCGGTGGCGAGCTCATCGCTGATAAATGGCAGCGTGGTGTCGATAAGTGCGTTTTCGGACAAGGCGATTTTGCTCTCTTCCGCGCTGCGCACCAGACGGTAGCTCAGGCGCTGCTGCCACACTTTATACAGCAGCGCGACTTTCTCTGCATCACGTGCATCACGTGCATCACGGGCCAGATCGCGCAGCAAACGTCCGTTAGCGGCGCTGTAGAAATCAGTCTGCGCCGGGACGTCGTTTATCGCCACGGCATTCCACCACGGTAAAAGCGGCAGGGCGATGCCTTTTGCCGTTTCGCCACCCATGCCGAGCAGCGGCATCAGGCTTTTAAACGCCAGCGCAATATCGAGGTCGTTACCGCCGACGCGGCAGCCGCTGTGCCCCAGCAAGCTCTGTTCGCGGTCATGGCGAGCGCGCCACTGCGGCCCCATCAGAAGAACCGAACAGTCGGTGGTTCCGCCGCCGATATCCACCACCAGCACGCGTTTTTCGTCGGTCAGGGTCGCTTCAAACTCGAGGCCTGCGGCAACCGGCTCATACTGGAATACGACGTCGCGGAAACCCGCGCGTTTCGCGGCGCGTTCAAGAATACCTACCGCCTGGCTATTGGCTTCATCGCCACCCAGCCCCTGGAAGTTGATGGGGCGACCAATGACCGCCTGATCAAGGCTATCTTCTAGCTGTGACTGCGCCTGCTGGCGAATATGCAGCATCATGGAACAGACTAAATCTTCGAATACCGCGACCTGCTGCGGTTTGAGCCCGCTGGCGCCGAGAAACGATTTCGGCGATTTAACGAAGTAAACTTCTTCAGGATCGGTGATGTATTGTTTGAGTGACGCCAGGCCAAACTGCACGCTGTTGCCAAGGACGTCGATATCTTCATCACGATTGAAGTTGATAGCGCGGCGCAGTAACGCCTGCGTTTCGTCGCCGGATGCCGGAACCTGATGGTGGCGATAGAGCCACTCACTCACCGCTTCACGCGTGGGTGCCGACAACATAGAAGGAAGTAAGGTGCTGCCGTTTTCCATCATCAACATGCGTGGTGCGCCATCTTGCATAACGGCGATGGAACAGTTCGCTGTTCCGTAGTCAAAACCTATAAACACGACAATCATCCCCATGCCAGTGAAGAAAGGGGGGCGACTTTAGCCGAATGTCGGGGTGGCGGCAACTGGAATATGAAAGCAAGGTCTTATGCGCCATTAGGCGCTATGCTGTAATCCTCAACGATTCGCAACGCAAGGATTGACGATGTTTGAACTGCCGTGGCTGCCGCCGTATGACTGGCGCTGGATGTTTGATTTTTTGCAGGCGCGTGCCGTGACCGGCATTGAACGTTTTGAGGACGGTAGCTATAGCCGTAGCTGGCGCTGTGGCGCTCATTGGGGACGAATCACCATGACGCCCGACGAGCCGCATCAGGTGCTGCGCGTACATTTGTCCGCGGGGCTGTTACCGGTGGCAGAACAGGCCAAAGCGGCGGTGACCCGGCTGCTGGATTTAACCTGCGACCCCGAGCAGATCCAGCAGGCGTTAGGCCCTCTCGCGGCGGCAAAACCGGGGCTACGTTTACCCGGTTCAATGGATGTGTTTGAGCAAGGCGTGCGGGCGATTCTGGGCCAACTGGTGAGCGTGGCGATGGCGGCGAAACTGACCGGAAAGGTGGTGGCGCTATACGGCGAGCCGTTAGCGGATGATGAGGGTGCCTTTGTGTTCCCGACGGCAGAACAGCTCGCCGCAGGCGATCCGCTGGCGCTTAAAGCGCTGGGGATGCCGCTTAAACGTGCAGAAGCGTTGATTCATTTTGCTAAGGTAGCCGCTGAAGGCGAGCTTTCACCCACATTGCCTGATGATGTCGACCAGGCGCTGAAAGCGCTTCAGCAGTATCCGGGGATAGGTCGCTGGACGGCGAACTATTTTGCTCTGCGCGCCTGGCAGGCGAAAGATATCTTTCTGCCAGATGACTATTTGATTAAGCAGCGTTTTCCCGGCATGACGCCTGCGCAAATCCGCCGCTATGCCGAACGCTGGCAGCCTTGGCGTTCCTATGCGTTACTACATATCTGGCATTCTTATGCCTGGTCGCCAGAATGAGCGTTTAATGTATAAACGGTGACAATCCCACGCCCGTCATGTTTTGACGCATAGCAGGCGGCATCGGCCTGCACTAACGCTTGCGCCAGATGGGCATTATGTTCATGGATCATCGTAAGCCCGGCGCTGGCACCGACCCGATGTGCTCGCCCGGCCCAGGTAAATTCGTAGTGGTTTATCGCGTCCACCACGCGTTGCGTCGCATGCAGCGCTTGTTCCGTGGTGCAATGGCGCAAAATAAAGCCGAATTCATCCCCGCCGAGACGGGCGAGAATATCGCTGGGTCTGAGTAACGATCGCATCAAGATCGCGATTTCATATAACAGCGCATCGCCAGCCGCATGGCCCGCGCTGTCGTTGACCGCTTTAAAAAAGTCGAGATCGAGCATAACCAGCGCGTGCGACTGGTGGCTGCCGGGCAGGAGTTTAAGCAGCCCTTTGAGCTGGCTTTCAAAATTTGAACGATTGGGCAGACGGGTCAGCGCATCATGCGTGGCGTTGTAGCTCAGTTGCCGCAATAGCTTGCGTGATTCGGTGACGTCCTGGATGACCAGCACGAAACCGATTCTGACGCCTTCCTGGGTGTTCAGCGGTGTCATGGTGTAGTGAATATCAAAGCGGTCGCCGTGGCGATTTCTCAGCACCTGATCCTGTTCGCTATTATCCCCGTGGTTGTCTTCCTGCTGAAGGCCGTTTATCACAAATCCGTCGTTCTCATAGGTGATATGCAGCACCTGAAGCAGCGGTTTTCCCTGCGCCTGTGCCTGCGTCCAGCCGCTCATTTTTTCGGCGACCGGATTCATAAAAATGATGTTTTGCTGATTGTCGGTACTGACCACGGCTTCATGAATAGACTTCAGGGTGATGTGCAGCCGCTCTTTTTCCTGGAAAAGCGCATCGTTTGCGAGCGTAATGCGTGCCATCAGTTGTTTATTGGCTTCACGGCTTTTTTTCAGATCGTCGATGTCTTCAATCTGCTTAATAAAATACAGCGGCGTCCCGTCATCATTGCGCACCAAAGAGACCACGAGCAGGGCCCAGACGATATCGCCTCTGCGGGTGCAGTAACGTTTTTCCAGCGTATAGGTGTCGATGTCACCGTTGAGCAGCTGATTAAGCTTATCCAGCTCTTTAGGTAAGTCTTCGTGCCAGGTGACCTGCTGAATGGTCATTTGGTACAACTCATCCTGATGGTAGCCGAGGAAGGAGCTAAGCGCTTTGTTGACCTGTAACCACTGCCCGTGGGTATCAACCACCGCCATGCCGATGGCGGAGTATTCCATGGCATTACGAAAGCGGGTTTCGCTTTCAATTATCCGTCGGCGTTCACTCTCGACGGCATGGATGGCGATACTCATTACGCCGGTTGGCAGCAATACCATCAGGAACGGCAGCCCCGGCAGGTCGTTCAGTGCATAGCCGTTGAGCGTGTTCTCAATCATGTGCAGCACCTGCGGGTGCTGCGTGGTTAATGCCAGTACCGTCATGATGGTGACAAGAAAAATTAAGAACGCTTCGCAGCGCGGCTGGCGCACGGCGCTCCACATCAGTAAAACCATGATGCAGGTAAACGGCCACGGCAGATAAAGTAGGGAGAGCACGCTGAGTATCAACGTCACGGCGGCCGTCAGCAGGAAGGGGAGCAGTTCACCTGGATTGCGACGGTATCGCTTGCAAAACTGCGCGTTCAGAAGCAGCCCTAAAGGCACCAATGCCAGCGCGCCGGTAGCTTCGGATAATACCCAGACCAGCAGCGACTGCCATTTCGTCCCCTCGGGGGCCAGCCCGCCAATCAGCATGCCGCCCAGTAGCGAAGGGATGAGCGCACTGGCAATCGCCATTCTCGTCCAGTCTTGAAGCGTTTGCAGCGGGTCCTCATGCGTAAGCCAGCGACGCATGAGCAGCGCGCCAATCAGGGCTTCAGCCACATTCGTCAGCGGGTAAAGCAGCGTAATGGTCGGAGAATAGAGGCTTGTGGCGCCGACAATTCCCGCAATCCCCGCAAGAGCAATCGCAGGCCACAGGGCGCCGGGAAAACGATAAAAGGCGGCCATCATAATCGCGCTGGGAAACCAGATCGGCGAAAGTTGGCTGGGCTTGTGTGAGAGCGTGAAGGAAAACAGGGTAAACAGGAAAATCACACACGCCAGGCCAAACACCCATAGTGCTTTGTGACGCGGTGAACCCAACAGGAGAGCAATACGAGAATTTTCTTTCTTCATTACCACTTTTTTCCGCGACAAAATGCCCCGGCCAGACTGAGAGGTAAACCGATTATGCCGCAATACGTCGCTCCTTTATTGGATCTATCACGCTAATTGACAATAATCGGCAATTGTTAATAGTTCTAATATTTTCAATGTGAATAGAGGTTTACGACTGAAATAAACGTATGTCGATTTAGCGTTTTGTCAGCGGAGATCGACGTATACGACTGGTATCGTCGGCTTGAAATCCCTATAATTGCCGCGTTTGGCGCAGATACATGAGATTATTCGGTAATACTCCCTTGTCTATATTGTGCCGTCCTTCCTTTCATCCAGGTTAATCGGGTCGCAAAATTTATGACTGATAAGTCCCATCAGTGCGTCATTGTAGGCATCGCCGGCGCATCGGCTTCAGGTAAAAGTCTTATTGCTAGTACGTTGTATCGCGAACTTCGCGAGCAGGTCGGTGATGAGCATATTGGTGTTATTCCTGAAGATAGTTACTACAAAGACCAAAGTCACCTGTCCATGGAAGATCGGGTTAAAACCAACTATGACCATCCCAACGCGATGGATCACAGTTTGCTGTTTCAGCATCTCCAGACCCTAAAGCGCGGTACCCCGATAGAACTGCCGGTATACAGCTACGTTGAACATACCCGCATGAAAGAAACCATTCATATCCTGCCAAAAAAGGTGATTATCCTCGAAGGGATCCTGTTGCTGACCGACGCGCGACTGCGCGATGAGATGAACTTCTCGATCTTCGTTGATACTCCCCTGGATATCTGCCTGATGCGCCGCATTAAACGTGATGTTAACGAACGCGGACGCTCTATGGATTCGGTGATGGCGCAGTATCAGAAAACCGTTCGCCCGATGTTCCTGCAGTTTATTGAACCTTCCAAGCAGTACGCCGACATTATCGTGCCACGCGGCGGTAAAAACCGTATCGCCATCGACATTCTGAAAGCGAAAATTAGTCAGTTTTTTGAATAACTCACGTGAATTGTGTAACGTGAAGTCAAAGGCCCTCAACCAGGTGGAAGAGGGCAGGAAGTAAAACAGGAGAAAGATATGCGTCTGTGTGACCGAGATATAGAAGCCTGGCTGGACGACGGGCGACTGTCGATCAACCCGCGCCCACCCGTTGAGCGTATTAATGGCGCTACGGTAGACGTGCGTTTAGGCAATAAATTTCGCACCTTTAGCGGTCATACGGCAGCGTTTATCGATTTAAGCGGCCCGAAGACGGAAGTCAGCGCGGCCCTTGACCGCGTGATGAGCGATGAAATCGTTCTTGCCGAGGGCGATGCTTTCTATTTACATCCCGGTGAGCTGGCGCTGGCGGTCACTCTTGAGTCGGTGACGCTACCGGCGGATCTGGTCGGCTGGCTGGACGGTCGTTCTTCTCTGGCGCGACTGGGTTTAATGGTGCACGTCACCGCACACCGTATTGATCCAGGCTGGTCTGGCTGCATCGTGCTGGAGTTTTATAACTCAGGCAAACTACCGCTGGCGCTGCGCCCGGGTATGCTGATTGGCGCATTGAGCTTTGAGCCGCTATCCGGCCCGGCTGCGCGTCCTTATAACCGTCGTGAAGATGCGAAATATCGCGATCAGCAGGGCGCGGTTGCCAGTCGTATTGATAAAGACTGACCCGTCGTTAAGCTGATGAGGGTGCCATGAGACGAATATTGACGACGCTGATGATCCTGCTGGTGGTGCTGATTGCCGGCCTGTCATCGCTGGTGTTACTGGTGAATCCAAACGACTTCCGTAGCTATATGGTGAAGCAGGTTCAGGATCGCAGCGGCTATCAACTTCAGCTGGATGGCTCCCTGCGCTGGCACGTCTGGCCGCGCTTGAGTATTCTTTCCGGCCGTATGGCGTTGACCGCACCCGGGGCCAGCGAGCCGCTGGTGCGCGCCGACAACATGCGTCTTGATGTTTCGCTGCTGCCGCTGCTGTCACACCAGCTACAGGTGCAGCAGGTGATGCTCAAAGGGGCGGTCATTCAACTTACGCCGCAGACTGAAGCCATTGTTGCGCAGAATGCGCCGGTTGCGCCAAAAGGCACTTCGCTGCCGCAGGACGCACAAGAGCAAGGCTGGTCATTTGATATCGCCGGATTGCAGGTGGTGGATAGCGTGCTGGTATTCCAGCATGAGGACGATGAGCAGATAACCGTCCGCGATATTCGTCTGCAAATGGAACAGGATGCGCGTCACCAGGCAACCATAGATTTCTCAGGTCGTATTAATCGTGACCAGCGTGATTTAAATCTTAATATCTCCGCCAATCTTCAGGCCGGGGATTTCCCTCATCATCTGGATGCTGAGCTATCGCAAATTAGCTGGAAGCTCCAGGGGGCCGACCTTCCCGCGCAGGGGATAAGCGGGAACGGCAGCGTGAACGCGCGCTGGCTGGATGACAGTAAAACGCTCAGTTTCAATGGCCTTAATCTCACCGCCAATGATAGCACGGTGACGGGCTCGGGCAGCGTCATTCTCAGCGATACGCCCGTCTGGGCGTTGAATCTTCAGTCCGATAAACTCAATCTTGATAATCTGTTGCTGCATTCCGATATTGCCACCGGCACCGGGGCGCAAAAAGCCCAGACGGCGGTTAAACAGCCGCGACCGGTGATTGCCAGCGATACCGATGAACAACCCTATCAAGGGTTACTCGGTTTTAACGGCACCCTAATGATGACGGCTAAAGCGGTCAGCTGGCGTGGCATGCCGTTTAGCAATGTGGCTATTGAGGCGGATAACCAGCAAGGCTTGCTGCGTATCTCACGTCTGGAAGGGGCGCTTGACGGCGGGCAACTTTCTTTACCGGGAACCCTCGATGCTCGAGGTCAAATCCCGCAGGCGAAATTCCAACCGAAGCTTGAGAATGTGCAAATTGGCAGCCTGTTGAAAGCCTTTAATTATCCTATTGAGATGGTCGGCAAGCTGTCCATGGCCGGTGATTTCTCGGGCTCGGTCATTGATGCAAACCGTTTCCGCCGGGACTGGCAGGGGCAGGGCCATATTGAACTCAGAGACGTACGTACCGAAGGGCTCAATTTTCAGCAGCTGGTTCAACAAGCGGTTGAGCGTAGCTCGGACGTTCGCGGGCAGGATAATTACGACAGCGCCACGCGTCTTGACCTCCTTACCACCGACCTGTCGCTCGACAATGGCGTGATGAGCTTCGACAACATGAAAGGCGAGTCGACCCTGATGGCGCTGACCGGTAAAGGCGCGCTGGATCTGATGAAAGAAGAGGGCGATATGCAGTTTGCCATCCAGGTTATCGGCGGTTGGCAGGGGCAAGGTAAGCTGGTGGATGTCCTGAAGTCGACCGCCATTCCTCTGCGCGTTTACGGCAAGTGGAGCGAGCTGAACTACAGCCTTCAGGTGGATCAGGTGCTACGTCGCCATCTGCAAAATGAAGCGAAACGCCGTCTGAACGATTGGGCCGACCGCAATAAAGATTCGCAGAACGGCAAAGATGTGAAGAAGTTTCTCAATCAGCAGTAAGTTAAACCCGGCGGAGTGATGCTCCGCCGGGACTCTCCTTAAACCTCGTAGTCCAGCTCATCCTGCGGTGGCGGAATAATCTGAACCTTCTGCACACGATGACTTTCTACCTGCAACGTTTTCAGCGTCCACGGGCCAATCTGAACTTCTTCTCCCGCTTTTGGAATGCGCTGCAAGTGTTCCATCAACAGTCCAGCAATGGTGTGATATTCACGCTTATCGTCAAGCGGCAGCGGCACATATTGCACCAAATCTTCCAGCGGCATATGACCGTTAGCCGTCCAGGTGCCGTCGGCGTTGCGCTGAATATCGTGGCGAGCGTCAATTTCTTCCACCTCATTGGGCAGATTACCGGCAATGGTTTCCGTGACGTCACTTAAGGTTACGACACCCTCTACAGAACCAAACTCATCGACCACGAAGGCGAAGTGGGTTCGGGCATTGCGGAATTGCTCAAGCGCCGATAATAACGGCAGCGCTTCAGGAAAGACCAGCGGCTGGCGGAGTAATACGCGCAGATTCAACGGCTCTTTGCGTAACGACTGCTGCAATAAGTCGTTAATATGCACCACGCCGAGCAGATCTTCATCATCATCGCCGCCGGTGACCACCAGACGGGTATGCTGGTTTTTTTCCAGCAAGGCGCGGACTTCGCTTTCCGGAGCGCTGAGGTCAATATGCTCAATATCGTGGCGCGAGGTCATGATGCTGCTGACCGTACGCTGATTAAGATTCAGAACGCGCTCAATCATACGGCGCTCCTGCGGGTCAAAAATCTGCTGATTATCCTGATCGACTAACAAAGACGCGGTACTTGCATCGAGCTCAGCGTCTTCTTTATTGCCGCTCAACAAGCGCATGACCGCATCAGTGGTGCGGCTGCGCAGCGACTGGTTGGCGCTAAGAAAGCGACGACGGTTAAAGATAGCCAGCTGATTTAAGAACTCAATCATCACCGAGAAACCGATAGCGGCGTACAGATAGCCTTTCGGAATGATCACCCCAAAACCTTCTGCAACAAGGCTAAAGCCAATCATTAGCAGGAAGCTCAGGCACAAAATGACGATTGTGGGATGGCTATTGACGAAGCGGGTTAACGCTTTGCTGGCCAGCAGCATCAGGCTGATAGCAATAATGACCGCTGCCATCATGACCGCCAGATGGTCAACCATCCCGACGGCGGTGATCACCGAATCCAGCGAAAACACGGCATCCAGCACCACAATCTGGGTCACCACCGGCCAGAATCGCGCGCCGCGCCGTTGGGTAGGCCCGTCGTGGTCTTTCCCTTCTAAGCGCTCATTGAGTTCAACGGTGGCTTTAAACAGCAAGAAGAAGCCGCCGACCAGCATAATCAGGTCGCGAGCGCTGAAGGTAAAGTCGCCAACGCTAAACAGAGGCTTGGTCAGCGTCACGAGCCAGGAGATAGAGGCTAACAGCAGCAGACGCATGAGCATCGCCAGAATAAGTCCGGTGACGCGCGCGCGGTCGCGCTGGGCAGGTGGGAGCTTTTCAGCCAGGATGGCGATAAACACCAGATTATCAATTCCGAGAACCAGCTCGATGACGACCAGCGTCACGAGTCCCGCCCAAATAGACGGATCGGCAATCCATTCCATACGTTGGTTAAAACCTTATGTTACATGACTATTTGATCATGGATAAAGCGGCGGCAAATTGCAACGTCTGGCGGTGATTTCTCCGGGTTAAATTAAGGGTATTGTGCAAATACAGTACAGAAAAAAAGAAAATATATTATCAATATAAAAATCGAGATGGGTCTTTGTTATTATCTGTCAATATAAAGAAAATCCTAAAAACCATCGAGTCATTAATCTTAATATTAATCTTAAAATTATTTTTTAAGCTTGCCTTACCTTGCCTGCTATTCACTTAGCTGCAACAATTCTTCCGGTACTGAATGGAAGGCATAATTGCGCTTGTCATAAAATAATCATATGGCACGAGCCTTCTTTTAAATATATCCAGGAAAAATCCATATTCATTTATGGCACGTTTCTGTTTTACATAACAATATGATTTTAAGGTGTATTGGTAGCTGAAAGCCAAGGGCGGTAGCGTGTCCGAAGGCGTGAAGCAAAGTCTCGATTATTCTGTCAATAGCCTGCGGATGAATCCAATCTTTTTTAGGATATATGCCAGTTATGTTCGCTGTGAAATAAATGCATGGTGAATGCTCGGGTAATCAAATGGTACGGATTAATTTAATTCGCACAGGATAATTTTTCTGCCAAAGTGATAAATAATCAATGATGAAATCCAAAATAAAATTGATGCCATTATTGGTGTCGGTAAGCTTAATGAGTGGGTGCACCATACTTCCAGGCAGCAATATGTCTACCTACGGAAAAGATGTGATTAAGCAGCAGGATGCTGATTATGACATTGGCCGAATGGTGAATGTTTATCCGCTGACCCCGCGACTGATTGAACAATTACGCCCACGTCCTGACGTCGCGCAACCCAACATGTCGCTGGATCAGGAGTTAAGCAATTACCAGTATCGCGTGGGCCCAGGCGACGTGCTGAACGTGACCGTCTGGGATCACCCGGAACTGACCACCCCTGCCGGGCAGTATCGTAGCTCCAGCGATACCGGCAACTGGGTTCAGCCTGACGGGACTATTTTCTATCCTTACATCGGTAAGGTGCAGGTCAAAGGGCGCACGTTGTCCGAAATCCGCCAGACCATCACCCAGCGCCTTGCGGCCTACATTACCGATCCGCAGGTGGATGTTAACGTCGCGGCTTTCCGCTCGCAAAAAGTGTATGTCTCCGGGCAGGTCAATAAATCTGGTCAACAGGCAATCACTAACGTTCCGCTCACCGTACTGGATGCGCTGAATGCCGCAGGTGGCTTAGGCGAGCTTGCCGACTGGCGCAACGTGGTGCTGACGCACGATGGCCGCGAGCAACGTATCTCGGTGCAGGCGCTGATGCAAAATGGCGATCTTAGCCAGAACCGTCTGCTCTATCCTGGCGACATTTTGTTTGTACCGCGCAACGACGACCTGAAAGTGTTCGTGATGGGCGAGGTGAAAAAACAGAGCACGCTCAAAATGGACTTCAGCGGTATGACGCTGACCGAAGCGCTTGGTCAGGCGGAAGGCATCGACCTGACGACCTCGAATGCCAGCGGTATCTTTGTGATCCGTCCAACCAAACAGGGCAACGGCGGCAAGATGGCGAACATCTACCAGCTGGATATGTCTGATGCCACCTCTTTGGTGATGGCGACCAACTTTGTCCTCCAGCCATATGACGTGGTGTACGTCACCACCGCACCGGTTGCTCGCTGGAACCGTCTGATCAACCAACTGTTGCCGACCATCAGTGGCGTTCGCTACATGACCGATTCGGCGAAAGACATTCATACCTGGTAACCGTCATGTTTAACAAAATTCTTGTGGTTTGCGTGGGGAACATTTGCCGTTCCCCGACGGCTGAACGCCTGCTCAGAAATCACCTGCCGTCAGTGACCGTTGAGTCAGCAGGTTTAGGGGCGTTGGTAGGAAAATCTGCGGATGAACGCGCTGCCAGCGTCGCGGCGGCGCACGATATTTCGCTGACAGGTCATTGCGCACGACAGCTCACCGGCAGCATGTGCCGGGAGTATGACCTGATTCTGGCAATGGAAAAAAGGCATGTTGCCACCCTGCATGAAATGGCGCCGGAGATGCGCGGCAAAGTCATGCTTTTTGGGCACTGGGATAACGAACGAGAAATACCCGATCCGTATCGCAAAAGCCGTGAAGCGTTTGAAGCGGTGTTCCAGTTACTCGACAAGTCTGCCAGCCAGTGGGCGCAGGCGTTGAAAGCTCAGCAGGGATAACCATGACAGATAAAATAAAACAGGTAAGTTCACCCGCGTCAGGCGGTGATGAAATTGATATTGGCCGTCTGGTCGGCACCGTGGTGGAAGCGAAGTGGTGGGTGTTGGGGATTACCGCGCTGTTTGCCCTTGGCGCCATTATCTACACGCTGTTTGCGACGCCAATTTACAGCGCCGATGCGCTGGTGCGTATCGAGCAAAATCAGGGCAGCGCGCTGGTGCAGGACATTAGTAATGCGCTGGCCAGCAAGCCACCGGCGTCGGAAGCGGAAATCCAGATGATTACCTCGCGTCTGGTGCTGGGTAAAACCGTGGATGATTTGGACCTCGATATTGCGGTCAGTAAAAATACGCTCCCGATTATTGGCGCTGGCTGGGAAAGGCTGATGGGGCGGCAAAACGAAACGGTGAAGGTCACAACCTTTAACCGCCCGGCCTCAATGGCGGACAGTACCTTTACCCTGGATGTGCTGAGCCCAACGACCTATCGTCTGAGTAATGACGACGGCTTTAGTGCTGAAGGGAAAGTGGGGGAGGGGCTCAATAAAAGCGGCGTTTCTTTATTAGTTGCGGGTATTGCCGCACACGACGGAGCGAGCTTCACGGTCACCAAATACTCGACGCTTGGCATGATCAATACGCTGCAAAATAGCCTGAGCGTAACCGAAGACGGTAAAGATTCCGGCGTGCTGACGCTGAATATGGTCGGCGAAGATAAAGATAAAATTCGCGACATTCTTAACAGTATTGCCCGCAACTACGTTGCCCAAAATGTGGCGCGTAAATCGGAGGAGGCGGCGAAGAGTCTGGAGTTCCTCGAAGTCCAGTTGCCGCAGGTGCGAAGCCAGCTTGATGTCGCTGAAAATAAGCTGAACGCCTACCGTCAGCAGAAGGACTCGGTCGACCTGCCGCTCGAAGCTAAGTCGGTGCTAGACTCGATGGTCAATATCGATGCGCAGTTAAACGAACTGACCTTCCGCGAGGCGGAAATCTCTAAACTTTATACCCGCATCCACCCGGCGTACCGCACGCTGCTGGAAAAACGTCGGGCGCTGGAAGAAGAGAAAGCGAAGCTGAGCCAGCGCGTGACGGCAATGCCGAAAACCCAGCAGGAAATTGTGCGTCTGACGCGTGATGTTGAATCCGGTCAACAGGTCTATATGCAACTGCTGAATAAACAGCAGGAGTTAAAGATCAACAAAGCCAGCACCGTGGGCGATGTGCGTATCGTTGACCCGGCGATTACTCAACCGGGTGTGGTGAAGCCGAAGAAAGCGCTGATTATTCTCGGCAGTATTATTCTCGGTCTAATGCTCTCCATTGTTGGCGTGTTGCTGCGCTCGCTGTTTAATCGCGGTATCGAAAGCCCGCAGGTGCTGGAAGAACACGGCATTAATGTTTACGCCAGCATTCCGCTGTCTGAGTGGCAGAAATCCCACGATAGCGTCAAAAACGTCAACGGCGTCAAACGCTATAAGCAGAGCCAGCTGTTGGCGGTGGGGAACCCGACCGATTTGGCGATAGAAGCCATTCGCAGCCTGCGCACCAGTCTGCATTTCGCCATGATGCAGGCCGAAAACAACGTGCTGATGATGACCGGCGTCAGCCCGTCAATTGGTAAAACGTTTGTCTGTGCCAACCTGGCGGCGGTTATCAGCCAGACCCATAAGCGGGTGCTGATGATCGACTGCGATATGCGTAAAGGCTATTCCCATGAACTGCTCGGGGCGAGCAATGAAAACGGCCTGTCTGAAGTGCTGGTGGGGAAAGCGACCATTGAGAGCAGCGCAAAACGCACATCGATTGCCAATTTTGACCTTATCCCCCGCGGGCAGATCCCGCCGAATCCATCTGAACTGCTGATGAGCGAACGCTTTAGCGAACTGCTTAAGTGGGCTTCAGCGAACTATGACCTGGTGCTTCTCGATACTCCGCCAATTCTGGCCGTGACCGATGCCGCCATCGTTGGCCGCCATGCGGGAACTGCGCTGATGGTGACGCGTTATGCGGTGAACACGCTTAAAGAGGTGGAGACCAGCCTCAGCCGCTTTGAGCAGAACGGTATCGCGGTGAAAGGGGTGATCCTGAACTCTATCTTCCGTCGCGCGACCGGTTATCAGGATTACGGCTACTACGAATACGAATACCAGTCGGATTCGAAATAACCCGTAGCCCGGGCGAGGCGTTTACGCCGACCCCGGGGAACTTCCCGGCGTCGCTGCGCTTGGCCGGGCTACTCGATAAGGGATACTCAATGACCATACAATCTCCGTTGATCTCCATCTATATGCCGACCTGGAATCGACAGCAGTTGGCCATTCGCGCCATTAAGTCGGTCCTGCGGCAGGATTATCCTCATTGGGAAATGATCATCGTTGACGACTGCTCCAACAGCTTCGAACAGCTCCAGCAATACATTGACGACCTTGACGATGACCGCGTGCACTACACCCGTAATGATTTCAATTCGGGGGCTTGCGCGGTACGCAATCAGGCCATTTTGCGCGCCCGTGGGCAGTTTATCACCGGCATTGATGACGACGATGAATGGACACCCAATCGCCTGTCTGTGTTTCTTGAACATCAACACCATCTGAACAATCACGCGTTCTTATACGCCAATGATTATGTCTGCGAAGGCGAGGTCTACTCACAGCCTGCAAGCCTGCCGCTTTACCCGAAGTCGCCGTTTTCGCGCGCGCTGTTCTACAAACGCAATATCGTGGGTAATCAGGTGTTCAGCTGGGCGTGGCGCTTTAAAGAGAGCCTGTTTGATACCGAGCTGAAAGCGGCGCAGGACTATGACATTTTTCTGCGTATGGTGGTGGCTTACGGGGAGCCGTGGAAAATTGATGCGGCAACGCAAATTTTGCATATCAACCACGGCGAAATGCAGATCACCTCATCACCGAAGAAATTCTCCGGCTATTTCAGCTTTTATCGCAAACACAAAGCCAAATTTGACCGTGCCAGCAAGAAGTACCAGCTGTACACGCTCTATCAGATCCGCAACAAGCACATGACCTGGAAAACGTTCCTGACGTTGATGTCGGTACGAAACGGTAAACGCTGGGTGGACGGATTACGGAGTAAATGATGCTGCTGGAAGATTTACGCGCCAATAGCTGGAGCCTGCGTCCCTGCTGCATGGTCACGGCCTATCGTATTGCCCATTTCTGCTCGGTGTGGCGCAAAAAAAATGTGCTGAACAATCTGTGGGCAGCGCCGGTGCTGGTGCTGTACCGCATTATCACCGAATGCTTTTTCGGCTATGAAATTCAGGCGGCGGCGACCATTGGCCGACGCTTCACCATCCATCACGGCTACGCGGTGGTTATCAATAAGAACGTCGTGGCGGGTGATGACCTGACCATTCGTCATGGCATCACCTTGGGCAATCGTGGCCCGAATAGCCTCGAATGCCCAACGCTTGGCAACAACGTTGAACTAGGGGCGAACGCGGTGATTATCGGCGGCGTGAAGGTGGGAAATCACGTCACGGTCGGTGCGGGTAGCGTCGTGCTGGATGATGTTCCCGATAACGCGCTGGTGGTAGGAGAGAAAGCGCGAGTGAAGGTAATTAAATGAATATTCTACAATTTAACGTCCGTCTTGCCGAAGGTGGCGCGGCGGGCGTGGCGCTGGATTTGCACCAGCGCGCGCTGCGTCAGGGGATGAACTCGACCTTTATCTACGGTTACGGTAAGGGCGGTAAGAAAAGCGTCAGCCACGACCGTTATCCGCAGGTGGTGAAGCAGACCGCACGGTTGACGTCGATGGCAAATCTGGCGCTGTTTCGCCTGTTCAACCGCGATCTGTTTGGCAACCTGAATAATCTTTACCGCCAGGTCACTCGTCTGGAGGGGCCAGCGGTGCTGCACTTTCATGTGATGCACAGCTACTGGCTCAATCTTGCCGATGTGGTCAATTTCTGCGAGCGCGTGAAGGCACATAAAAGCGATGTCACCTTTGTCTGGACGCTGCACGATCACTGGAGCGTCACCGGGCGCTGCGCCTTTTTAGACGGCTGTGAAGGCTGGAAAAACCACTGCCAGAAATGCCCAACCTTGAGCAATTACCCGCCGGTGAAGGTGGACAGGGCGCACAGTTTAGTCGATGAAAAACGTTTTCTTTTCCGTCAGATGTTGGCGCTGGGCTGCCAGTTTATCTCGCCAAGCCAGCACGTTGCGGAGGCTTTCAACAGCCTTTACGGCGTTGGCCGGTGCCAGATTATCAACAACGGGATTGATGTGGCGACCGAGGCCATTCTGGCGGAACTGCCGCCCATCAAGATGACGGCAGCCCGGCCTAAAATTGCCGTGGTGGCGCACGACCTGCGCTATGACGGCAAAACTAATCAGCAACTGGTGCGCGATATCATCGCCCTGGGCGACAAGGTCGAAGTACATACCTTCGGCAAGTTCTCACCGTTTGAGGCAGACAACGTGGTCAACCACGGTTTCCTGACCGATAAGCACCAACTTATGAGTGAACTTAACCCGCTTGATGCGCTGCTGTTTTCTTCCCGCGTTGATAACTACCCGCTGATCCTCTGCGAGGCGCTGTCGATTGGCGTACCGGTGATTGCGACCCATAGCGAGGCGGCGAAGGAAGTGCTGGAAAAATCGGGCGGATGTACGGTTGATAATGCCGATGTGCTGACGCTGGTACAGCGCTCAAAGGAGGACATCGCGCAGGCGATTTTTGGCACCACGCTTGAAAAATTCAGCGCGCGTAGCCGCAAAGCATACAGTGGGCAACAGATGCTGGAGGAATATGTCTCGTTCTATCAGAATCTGTAGCTATTTGCTGCTGCCGTTAATCTATCTGCTGGTTAACGTGAAACTGGCTCAGCTTGGCGAGAGTTTCCCCATCACTATCGTGACGTTTCTGCCGCTGCTGCTGTTGCTGTTTGTTGAACGCATCAACCTGAAAAAGCTGATGATTGCCCTCGGTCTGGGTATCGGGCTCACGCTGTTTAACTACGTGTTCGGTCAATCGCTTGACCCCGGTAAATACGTCACCTCGACGATGCTGTTTGTCTACATCGTGATTATCATTGGTATGGTCTGGAGCATTCGCTTCAAAACGATTTCACCGCATAATCACCGCAAAATCCTGCGCTTCTTCTACGTGGTGATCGCTATTATCGTGCTGCTGGCCGCCCTTGAAATGGCCCAGATTATTCTGTTCGGCGGCAGTAGTCTGATTGAGATAATTTCGAAATATCTTATATACAGCAATAGCTATGTTCTGAACTTTATCAAGTTCGGCGGCAAGCGTACTACCGCACTCTATTTTGAACCGGCATTCTTCGCTCTGGCATTAATCTCAATTTGGCTTTGCATCAAACAGTTTGGTATCAAAACCCCGAAGTCTGATGCTATGATTCTGGCAGGGATAATTCTTTCTGGTTCGTTCTCTGGGGTGATGACATTTATTCTGTTTTATCTCCTGGAATGGGCGTTTCAGTATTTGAATAAAGAGGCGATTAAGAAGAAATTACCGCTGGCTATTATTTCTCTGGCCGTTTTTATGGTCGGCCTGGTATTCGCCTTCCCGTATATCGCAACGCGTCTTGGCGATTTGGGAACCGAAGGCTCATCCTCATATTACCGAATTATTGGGCCGCTGGTGATGGTCGGTTATTCATTAACCAGCGTTGATGGGGTGATTCGTTTTGGTTCTCTTTACGAATATGTTGCATCATTCGGAATATTTAACGGTGCGGATGTCGGAAAAACCATAGACAATGGTCTGTATCTGTTAATGATTTATTTTTCATGGTTTGCCGTAATATTGACCGCCGGCTATTTGTATTACGTATTTAAGCTGTTTATTAACGCTTTTGGGAATAATCGTAATTTCGCCGTGCAGTTGTACCTTTTTACGCCGATATCATTGTTTTTTACCGGTTCGATATTTAGCCCGGAATATGCATTTTTAATTGTTTGTCCATTTATTCTGCGTAAAGCACTGAATATTACCGACAGCAGATGAGGTGAAACATGTTGTTAAGCGTGATTACCGTAGCCTTTCGTAACTATGAAGGAGTGGTGAAAACCTGGCGTTCACTGGCGCATCTGGCGGCCGATCCCAGCCTGAGCTTTGAGTGGATCGTGGTTGACGGCGGTTCAGAAGACGGTACGGCGGAATTTCTCGAAAAACGTAATGGACAGTACCAGTTACGTTACGTCAGCGAACCCGACAAGGGGCTGTACGACGCGATGAATAAAGGCATTCGCATGGCGCAGGGGAAGTTTGTTCTGTTCCTCAATTCCGGTGACAGCTTCCACCCGGACGTCGCGCAGTTTGTCCGTAAGTTACGCGGTCAGAAAGATGATGCCATGTTCCTCGGTGACGCGATGCTGGACTTTGGCGATGGCAACCAGATTCGCCGTAGCGCCAAGCAGGGCTGGTATATTTATCACAGTCTGCCAGCTAGCCATCAGGCTATTTTCTTCCCGCTGCGTGGGCTGAAAGATTATCCCTATGATGTGCAATATCGGGTTTCATCGGATTATGCGTTAACGGCTCGAATGTATAAGTCGGGTTATCGCTTTAAACGCATTAAAGGCCTGGTCTCCGAATTTTCGATGGGCGGCGTGTCAACCACCAATAATCTGCAATTGTGTCAGGACGCCAAAAAAGTGCAGCAGGAAATATTACGCATGCCAGCGCTGCTGACGGAATTATCTTATTTATTACGCCTGCGCACCACCGGTAAAACCAAGACGCTATATAACAAAGCGTAAGGAAATACGATGCAGGAATTATCAGGTTTTACAGTACCTAAAGGATTTCGTGGCGCCGGAGGAATTAAAGTCCAGTTATGGTGGGCGGTACAGGCCACGTTATTTGCCTGGTCACCACAAATACTTTACCGCTGGCGTGCATTTTTATTACGCCTGTTTGGCGCAAAAATAGGAAAAAACGTAGTGATTCGCCCGTCGGTAAAAATCACCTATCCATGGAAATTGACGATGGGTGATTATGCCTGGGTCGGGGATGACGCAGTCTTATATAACCTGGGGGAGATAACCCTCGGCGCAAATTCCGTGGTGTCGCAAAAGTGTTATTTGTGCACCGGCAGCCACGATTATCAGAGTGCCCATTTTGATATTAATGCCGCACCGATTGTGGTCGGTGAAAAATGCTGGTTAGCCACCGATGTTTTTGTTGCACCCGGCATCACGATTGGCGACGGCACGATTGTAGGTGCCCGCAGCAGCGTTTTTAAATCGCTACCGGCAAACAGCGTTTGCCGTGGCAATCCCGCAGTGGTTACGCGTGAACGCGTAGAGAAAGTGACTCCCTAAACGGGACTATTTGAGGAAAATATAATGTCGAAAGTCGCACTTATTACCGGCGTAACGGGGCAGGATGGTTCATACCTGGCAGAGCTTTTGCTGGAAAAAGGCTATGAAGTTCACGGGATCAAGCGTCGTGCTTCTTCTTTTAATACCGAACGTGTCGATCACATCTATCAGGATCCGCACAGCAGCAACCCGAAATTTCACCTGCACTATGGCGATTTGACCGACAGCTCCAACCTGACGCGTATCCTGCAAGAAGTGCAGCCGGATGAAGTCTACAACCTCGGTGCCATGAGCCACGTGGCCGTATCGTTTGAATCCCCGGAGTATACCGCCGATGTGGATGCGATGGGCACGCTGCGCCTGCTGGAAGCTATCCGCTTCTTAGGTCTGGAGAAGAAAACCCGCTTCTATCAGGCATCGACCTCTGAGCTGTACGGTCTGGTGCAGGAAATTCCGCAAAAAGAGACCACGCCGTTCTACCCACGTTCGCCGTATGCCGTCGCCAAACTCTATGCCTACTGGATCACCGTCAACTACCGTGAGTCCTACGGCATGTATGCCTGTAACGGCATCCTGTTCAACCACGAATCCCCGCGCCGTGGCGAAACCTTCGTCACCCGTAAAATCACCCGTGCGATTGCCAATATCGCTCAGGGTCTGGAGAAGTGCCTGTATCTGGGCAACATGGACTCCCTGCGTGACTGGGGCCATGCCAAAGATTACGTGAAAATGCAGTGGATGATGCTGCAACAGGAGAAGCCGGAAGATTTCGTTATCGCCACCGGTGTGCAGTACTCCGTGCGTCAGTTTGTCGAAATGGCAGCGGCTCAGCTCGGTATCAAACTGCGCTTTGAAGGTACCGGCGTGGAAGAGAAGGGTATCGTGGTTTCCGTGACCGGTCATGATGCGCCGGGCGTAAAGCCGGGTGATGTGATGGTTGCCGTCGATCCGCGCTACTTCCGTCCTGCTGAAGTGGAAACTCTGCTCGGTGATCCAACCAAGGCGCACGAAAAACTGGGCTGGAAGCCGGAAATTACGCTGCAGGAGATGGTGTCCGAAATGGTTGCCAAAGACCTGGAAGCGGCGAAGAAACATTCATTGCTGAAATCCCACGGCTACGAAGTGGCGATTGCACTGGAGTCTTAAGTTATGACCCGACAACGTATTTTTGTGGCGGGCCACCGGGGAATGGTGGGCTCCGCCATCGTAAGGCAGCTTGAGCAGCGCGGGGATGTCGACTTAGTCGTGCGTAACCGCAGCGAGCTTAACCTGCTGGATAGCCGCGAGGTGAATGAATTTTTCGCGCGCGAAAATATCGACCAGGTGTATCTGGCGGCGGCGAAGGTGGGCGGCATTGTCGCCAATAACACCTTCCCGGCGGATTTCATCTACGAAAACATGATGATTGAGAGCAACATCATTCACGCGGCACATAGCCACAACGTGAACAAGCTGTTGTTCCTCGGTTCATCGTGTATTTATCCGAAGATGGCCAACCAGCCGATGCATGAAAGCGAACTGTTGCAGGGCACCCTGGAACCGACCAATGAGCCGTACGCGATCGCCAAAATCGCCGGGATCAAACTGTGCGAGTCCTACAACCGTCAGCATAACCGTGACTACCGTTCGGTCATGCCGACCAACCTGTACGGGCCAAACGACAACTTCCACCCGAGCAATTCGCATGTGATACCGGCGCTCTTACGCCGCTTCCACGAGGCGGCCCAGCAAAATGCGGCCGACGTGGTGGTGTGGGGCAGCGGTACGCCGATGCGCGAATTTCTGCACGTGGATGATATGGCGGCGGCCAGCATTCATGTGATGGAGCTGGATCGTAGCGTTTGGCTTGAGAATACGCAGCCGATGCTGTCGCACATCAACGTCGGTACCGGCGTTGACTGCACCATTCGGGAGCTGGCGCAGACGCTGGCGAAGGTTGTCGGATTTACCGGTCGGGTAGTCTTTGATGCCACTAAACCGGACGGCACGCCGCGCAAACTGCTCGATGTCTCGCGCCTGCATCAGTTGGGCTGGTATCACGAAATTTCGCTGGAAGCCGGCCTTGCCAGCACCTACCAGTGGTTTTTAGAAAACCAGCAACGCTTTCGGGGGTAACCGATGTTTCTGAGCCAGCAAGCTTTTGCCACCGTGGTGGAATCGACCCCGCTTATCTCCATCGATTTGATCGTGGAGAACGAGCAGGGCGAGATCCTGTTTGGCAAACGCACCAACCGCCCCGCTCAGGGATTCTGGTTTGTCCCAGGTGGGCGAGTACAAAAAGATGAATCGCTGGCCGACGCGTTTGCCCGCCTGACCGAAGCTGAACTGGGGCTGAGCCTGCCGATCACGGCAGGCCAATTTCACGGCGTCTGGCAGCATTTTTATGACGATAACTTCTCCGGTGAGAACTTTTCGACTCACTACATTGTGCTGGCGTTCCGCGTGCAGGTGAAAGCTGAAGCCCTCGCGCTGCCGACGGAGCAGCACAATGATTATCGTTGGCTGAGTCCGAAAATACTGCTTGATGACGATGCCGTTCACGACAATAGCCGTAACTATTTCCGGGTGGAAAAAATGGCCGAGGTGCCGGGCTTATGAAAATCCTGGTGTATGGCATTAACTACTCACCTGAACTGACCGGGATTGGCAAATATACCGGTGAAATGGTGGAGTGGATGACGCAGCAGGGGCACGAGGTACGGGTGATTACCGCACCGCCGTACTACCCGGAGTGGCAGGTTGGCGTGAACTACTCGGCCTGGCGCTATCGTCGGGAAGAGGGGGCCGCCACGGTGTGGCGCTGCCCGCTGTACGTGCCGAAACAACCGTCGACCATCAAACGTCTGCTTCACCTTGGCAGCTTTGCGCTAAGCAGCTTCTTCCCACTGATGGCGCAGCGCAGTTGGAAACCCGATCGCATTATCGGTGTTGTACCGACGCTGTTTTGCACCCCAGGAATGCGCCTGCTGGCGAAACTCTCCGGTTCGCGAACGCTGCTGCATATTCAGGATTATGAAGTGGATGCCATGCTCGGTCTGGGAATGGCCGGGAAAGGCAAGTCTGGCAGCGTGGCGAAGCTGGCGAGCGCCTTTGAGCGCAGCGCTTTGCATAACGTCGATAACGTCTCGACCATTTCCCGCTCCATGATGAACAAAGCGTGTGAAAAAGGGGTGCCAAAGGAGAGGGTCATCTTCTTCCCGAACTGGTCGGAAGTCTCTCGTTTCCGTGAGGTGCCGGAAACTCTGGTCATCGCGCTACGCCAGCGCCTGGGATTGCCAGACGATCGCAAACTGATTCTTTACTCCGGCAATATCGGGGAAAAACAGGGGCTGGAGAGCGTGATTGATGCCGCCGACCAGCTCCGCCAGGAGCCGTGGCTATTTATGATTGTCGGCCAGGGCGGCGGTAAAGCGCGGTTGGAAAAAATGGCCGCCGAACGCGGTCTGGATAACGTGAAATTCCTGCCGCTGCAATCGTATGAAGATTTGCCCGCGCTGCTCGCGCTGGGCGATTGCCACCTGGTGATTCAAAAGCGCGGTGCGGCGGATGCCGTCTTACCTTCCAAGCTGACCAATATTCTGGCGGTCGGCGGGAATGCGGTGATTACCGCAGAAGCCGAAACCGAGCTGGGGCAGCTATGTCTGGACAATCCGGGTATTGCGGTTTGCGTGACGCCTGAATCGGTTCCGTCACTGGTGGAAGGGATAGAACGCGCGTTGATGATGCCAAAACAGAATGTTATCGCCCGCGCATGGGCCGAACGCACGCTCGATAAAGAGCATGTTCTCCAGCAGTTTATGACAGATATTCGGGGTTAAACGATGAGTCAATCTACGCTTTTCCCGGTCGTGATGGCCGGAGGGTCGGGCAGCCGCCTGTGGCCGTTGTCCCGAGTGCTTTACCCAAAACAGTTCCTCTGCCTGAAAGGGGATTTAACCATGCTGCAGGCGACGGTGAATCGTCTGGACGGCGTGAAGTGCGCAAGCCCGGTGGTTATCTGTAACGAAGAACACCGTTTTATCGTCGCCGAGCAGCTGCGTCAGCTCAACAAGCTGACGGAAAACATCATTCTTGAGCCCGCGGGGCGTAATACCGCACCGGCGATTGCGCTGGCGGCCCTTGCCGCGAAACGACGTGAGCCGGATAACGATCCGTTAATGCTGGTGCTGGCGGCAGATCACGTCATTCAAAATGAAGAGGCCTTCCGCGCTGCGGTACGTGAGGCCACGCCCTATGCCGAAAGCGGCAAGCTGGTGACCTTCGGTATCGTGCCATCGGTGCCTGAAACCGGCTACGGCTACATTCGTCGCGGTGCAGTCAGTCCCGGCGTTGACGATACGCTGGCGTTTGAAGTGGCGCAGTTTGTTGAAAAACCGAATCTCGATACCGCTCAGGCCTACGTGGCCTGCGGAGAATATTACTGGAACAGCGGTATGTTCTTGTTCCGTGCGGGCCGTTATCTGGAAGAACTGGGAAAATATCGCCCGGATATTCTCAGCGCCTGTGAAAAGGCGATGGACATCACCGACCCGGATCTCGATTTTATCCGCGTTAACGAAGCCGCGTTTATGAGCTGCCCGGATGAGTCTATCGACTACGCGGTTATGGAGCAGACCCATGATGCCGTCGTGGTTCCGATGGACGCAGGCTGGAGCGACGTGGGTTCGTGGTCATCACTTTGGGAAATTAGTCAGCATACGGCGGAAGGTAACGTCCACCACGGTGATGTTATTAGCCATAAAACCGAGAACAGCTACGTGTATGCCGAATCGGGATTGGTGACCACCGTTGGGGTAAAGGATCTGGTGGTGGTGCAAACCAAAGACGCGGTGCTTATCGCCGATCGCAACGCGGTGCAGGACGTCAAAAAGGTGGTCGAGAAGATTAAAGCCGACGGTCGTCATGAACACCATATTCACCGGGAAGTCTATCGTCCGTGGGGTAAGTATGACTCCATCGATGCGGGCGATCGTTATCAGGTGAAGCGCATCACCGTGAAACCGGGTGAAGGGCTGTCACTGCAAATGCATCACCACCGAGCCGAGCACTGGATTGTGGTGGCCGGTACCGCCAAAGTCACCCTCAATGATGAAATCAAACTGCTGGGTGAAAACGAATCTATCTATATTCCGCTCGGCGTCACCCACTGTCTGGAAAACCCGGGGAAAATCCCGCTCGACCTGATTGAGGTGCGTTCCGGCACCTATCTGGAAGAGGACGATGTGGTGCGATTCGCCGACCGTTATGGCCGCGTGTAGCGCCGATCCGGCAAATTGTCGACTCGGTAGGTGAAATAAGCAAAGCACCCACCGGCAAATCATAAAACGTTAAAAATTGGCCGTCATGGTCAGGGCCAACTGTTGCCTGAAGAAAGGTAAAAACATGAATAAGTTAACCTGTTTTAAAGCCTACGATATTCGCGGCAAGCTGGGCGATGAGCTCAATGAAGATATTGCGTGGCGCATTGGCCGCGCTTACGGCGAATACCTGAAACCGAAAACCATTGTGCTGGGGGGCGATGTGCGCCTGACCAGCGAAGCGCTGAAAATGGCGCTGGCGCGTGGCCTGCGCGATGCGGGCGTCGACGTGCTGGATATCGGTCTTTCCGGCACCGAAGAGATCTACTTTGCCACCTTCCACCTTGGCGTAGACGGTGGCATTGAAGTGACCGCCAGCCATAATCCGATGGATTACAACGGCATGAAGCTGGTGCGTGAAGGCGCACGTCCTATCAGCGGCGATACCGGCCTGCGAGATATCCAACGCCTGGCGGAGGCCAATGATTTCCCGCCGGTCAGTGAAGACCAGCGCGGCAGCTATCAGCAAATCAACTTACAGGATGCCTATATCCAGCACCTGCTGGGCTATATCGACGTCAAAAACCTGACGCCGCTGAAGCTGGTGGTGAACTCCGGTAACGGCGCCGCCGGCCCGGTGATTGATGCGCTGGAAGCGCGCTTCAAGGCGCTGAAGGTGCCGGTGAGCTTGATTAAAGTCCACAACACCCCGGACGGCACGTTCCCGCACGGTATTCCTAATCCGCTGCTGCCGGAGTGCCGCGATGACACCCGCAATGCGGTCATCGAACACGGTGCCGATATGGGTATCGCCTTCGACGGCGATTTTGACCGCTGCTTCCTGTTCGACGAAAAAGGCCAGTTTATTGAGGGCTACTATATTGTGGGCCTGCTGGCAGAAGCCTTCCTCGAGAAGAATCCGGGCGCGCGCATTATTCATGACCCGCGCCTGTCCTGGAACACCGTCGATGTCGTCACCGCGGCGGGAGGCACCCCCGTTATGTCAAAAACCGGGCATGCGTTTATTAAGGAACGCATGCGCCAGGACGACGCGGTCTATGGCGGCGAGATGAGCGCCCATCATTACTTCCGCGATTTTGCTTACTGCGACAGCGGCATGATCCCGTGGCTGCTGGTGAGCGAACTGCTGTGCCTGAAGGGGAAAACGCTGGGTGAACTGGTGCGCGACCGCATGGCGGCGTTTCCGGCGAGCGGGGAAATCAACAGCACGCTGGCCGAGCCGTCGGCGGCGATTGCTCGTGTCGAAGCCCATTTTGCCGGCAGCGCGCTGGAGATTGACCGCACCGATGGCATCAGCCTGGCGTTTGCCGACTGGCGCTTCAACCTGCGCTCGTCTAACACCGAACCGGTGGTGCGCCTGAACGTGGAGTCGCGCGGGAATTCGCCGCTGATGCAGGCGCGAACGCAGGACATTCTGGCGTTGCTTAATCAGTAAATATTGCCTTGCCCCCTCACCCTAACCCTCTCCCCAAAGGGGCGAGGGGACCGTCCGGCGCACGCCCTCACTTCTGAGGTAAAACGCGGCTCGGTTTTCTCCCTCTCCCCTTTGGGGAGAGGGCCGGGGTGAAGGGGCAGGAAAAAAACACACAATAGGACCAACGATGACGACTCTAAAAAAGCGCGAGCGAGCCAAAACGAATGCATCGTTAATCTCAATGGTGCAGCGTTTTTCAGACATCACCATCATGCTGGGTGGTCTGTGGCTGGTGTGTCAGGCCATCGCGCTGCCATTCTTGTACCTGCATTTGCTGATGGCGCTGGTCACGCTGGCGGTATTCCAGATGATAGGCGGCATTACCGACTTCTACCGTTCGTGGCGCGGGGTACGGATAACCACCGAACTGTTGCTGCTGTTGCAAAACTGGACGCTGAGCCTGGTCTTTGCCGCCGGTTTGCTGGCGTTTAACGATGACTTTAGTACTAACTTCGGTATCTGGCTGGCGTGGTATCTGCTCAGCACCGTCGGCATGCTCGCCAGCCGAATCTTTATCCGTTATGGCGCGGGGGTACTGCGCCACCGTGGGTATAACACGCGCTACGTTGCGGTCGCCGGCGATATGCCCGAAGGGCAGGAGCTACTGGATAGCTTCCGCAATCAGCCGTGGCTGGGGTACGAAGTGGTTGGCAGCTATTACGATGCGAAACCGGGCGGCGTGAATGCGGATTGGATGGGGAATTTCGAACAACTGCGCGATGACGCTCGCGCGGGCAAAATCCATAACGTCTATATCTCCATGGCAATGCAGGAAGAAAGCGAGATTAAAGCGCTGGTGCGCTCGCTTGCCGACACCACCTGCTCGGTACTGCTGATCCCGGACGTGTTCACCTTCAATATCCTGCATTCGCGGGTGGAAGTGGTCAACGGCATTCCGGTCGTTCCGTTGTATGACACGCCGCTTTCTGGGGTCAATCGCCTGATTAAAAGGCTGGAAGATATTGTGCTGGCGCTGTGCATTTTGCTGCTGATCTCACCAGCGCTGTGCTGCATTGCGTTGGCGGTCAAAATCAGTTCGCCGGGGCCAATTATTTTCCGTCAGACCCGTTACGGCATGGACGGTAAACCCATCAAAGTGTGGAAGTTTCGTTCCATGAAGGTGATGGAGAATGACAGCGTCGTGACGCAGGCCACCCAGAACGATCCGCGCGTCACCCGCGTAGGTAACTTCTTACGCCGCACATCGCTCGATGAGCTACCGCAGTTCATTAACGTGCTCACCGGCGGCATGTCGATAGTCGGCCCGCGTCCCCACGCGGTGGCGCACAACGAGCAGTATCGTCAGCTGATTGAAGGCTACATGCTGCGCCACAAAGTGAAACCGGGCATTACCGGCTGGGCGCAAATCAACGGCTGGCGCGGTGAAACCGACACGCTGGAAAAAATGGAAAAACGCATCGAGTTCGATCTCGAGTACATCCGCGAATGGAGCCTGTGGCTCGATATTCGAATCGTTTTCCTGACGGTATTCAAAGGCTTTGTCAACAAAGCAGCCTATTGAGGAATTGACATGGGCCTGAGAGAAAAAACCATCAGCGGTGCGAAATGGTCGGCGATGGCGACGATCGTGATTATTGGACTGGGGCTGGCGCAAATGACCGTGCTGGCACGCCTGTTCGACGGTCATCAGTTCGGCCTGTTGACCGTGTCGCTGGTGATTATTGCGCTGGCGGATACGCTGTCGGACTTTGGCATTGCCAACTCGATTATTCAGCGCAAGCAAATCAGCCAGCTGGAGCTGACTACGCTCTACTGGCTTAATGTGGGGCTGGGACTGATGGTGTGTGTCGCCGTTTATCTGCTGAGCGACACTATTGCCAACGTCCTGCACAACCCGGATTTAGCGCCGCTTATCAAAACGTTATCGCTGGCATTTGTGCTGATTCCCCACGGTCAGCAGTTCCGTGCGCTGATGCAAAAGGAGCTGGAGTTCAACAAAATTGGCTCGATTGAAACCGCCGCCGTGCTGTCGGGTTTCACCTTTACGGTGATAAGCGCATGGTACTGGCCGCTGGCGATGACGGCTATTCTGGGTTATCTGGTCAATAGCGCGGTGCGTACGCTGCTGTTCGGCTATTTTGGCCGCAAAATTTACCGTCCGGGACTGCATTTCTCGCTCACCACCGTGGTGCCTAACCTGCGTTTTGGTGCCTGGCTGACCGCTGACAGTATCGTTAACTACATCAATACCAATCTCTCAACGCTAACGCTGGCGCGCATTCTCGGGGCGAGCGTCGCCGGGGGATATAACCTCGCCTATAACGTGGCCGTCGTGCCGCCGATGAAACTCAACCCGATTATTACCCGCGTGCTGTTTCCGGCGTTTGCCAAGATTCAGGACGATACCGACAAACTTCGGGTTAACTTTTATAAATTACTGTCGGTGGTAGGGATTATTAACTTCCCGGCGCTGCTGGGGCTGATGGTGGTCAGCAATAACTTTGTGCCGTTGGTGTTTGGTGAAAAGTGGCTGCACATCGTGCCTATCCTGCAACTGCTGTGCGTGGTGGGGCTGCTGCGTTCGGTCGGTAACCCGATTGGCTCGTTGCTGATGGCGAAAGCGCGTGTCGATATCAGTTTCAAATTCAACGTATTTAAAACCTTCCTGTTTATTCCGGCGGTGATTGTCGGCGGGCAGCTTGGTGGGGCGATTGGCGTCACGCTGGGTTTCCTGCTGGTACAAATCATCAACACCATTCTTAGCTATTTCGTGATGATTAAACCGATTCTGGGCCCAAGCTACCGCGACTATCTGCGAAGCCTCTGGCTGCCGCTGCGACTGTCGCTGCCGACGCTGGTGGTGAGCTATGCCGTAGGGCGGCTGCTTGAAGGCAGCGTTTCGCTGTCACTGCTATTGGCATTACAGGTGCTGGCGGGCGTGGTCAGTTTTGCGCTGGTAGTGTTGCTGTCCCGCAATAGCCTGTTGATTGAACTTAAAAAAACGCTCTGTCGGAGCCAGAAACTGAAGATGTTATTACGTGTTTCTGAATAACCGTTGATGTAGGCCAGATAAGCGTAGCGCCATCAGGCAACCCGGCGCAGATTGCCGGATGGCGGCGTTGCCTTATCCGGCCTACGTTCAACAATGACGCATTTTTGAATGATTTGCTTGAACCCCTTTTGATGAGGCCATGATGAAATTATTAATTTTAGGCAACCACACCTGCGGCAACCGCGGCGATAGCGCCATTATGCGTGGACTGCTGGATGCGATTGTTCGCCAGCAACCGGATGTTGAAATGGATGTGATGAGCCGCTTCCCAACCAGTTCTTCCTGGTTGCAGGGGCGTGAAATAATGGCCGATCCGCTGTATCAGTTAAGCCAGAAGCAACAAGCGGCACCAGGCGTGAGCGGTCGCGTGAAGAAAGTATTACGTCGTCGCTTCCAGCACAAAATCTTGCTGGCGAAGGTGACCGGCGAAGGCAAACTGCGCAACTTTGAGATTGCGCCGGAGTTTCATGAATTTGTGCGTTTTCTGGGCAATTACGATGCCATCATTCAGGTTGGTGGGTCTAACTACGTCGATCTCTACGGTTTAACCCACTTCGAATATCCGCTGTGTGCCTTTATGGCGAATAAGCCGATTTACATGATTGGTCACAGCGTTGGTCCATTCCAGAATCCTGATTTTAATCAGTTAGCTAATTACACCTTTGGGCGAACCAATGCGCTGATCCTGCGTGAAACCGTCAGCCGCGAACTGATGGCAAAGGCGCAGATTGATACCAGCAAAGTCGAGCAGGGCGTGGATACCGCGTGGCTGGTTGAGCATCGTAACGACACCTTTGAAGCTAGCTATGCGGTTCAGCACTGGCTGAATCTGACCGCACAGCGCAAAACCGTGGCGATCACGCTGCGCGAGCTGGAGCCGTTCGATAAGCGCCTGGGCACCACCCAGCAGGCGTATGAAAAAGCCTTCGCCGAAGTCGTGAACCGGATGATTGATGATGGCTATCAGGTGCTGGCGCTCTCTACTTGTACCAGTATTGACCGCTATAACCGGGACGATCGCATGGTCGCGCTGCGCATGTCGCAGTATGTCAATCATCGCGAGCATTTCCATATTGCCATGGATGAACTTAACGACGTGGAAATCGGCAAGATCCTTGCTTCCTGTGCGCTGACCATCGGCACCCGTCTGCACTCTGCCATTATTTCCATGAACTTTGGCACCCCGGCTATCGCCATCAACTACGAGCACAAATCTGCGGGCATCATGCAGCAGTTGGGGATGCCGGAGATGGCTATCGATATTCGTCACCTGCTTGATGGTTCGATGCAGGGGGTGGTGGCAGACATCTTAAATCAGCTTCCTGCGCTGGGTGAACGCGTGGCGGCGGCGGTAGAAGGTGAACGCCAGAAGGGCTTTACCATGATTGAGTCGGTGCTAAACCGTATCCGGGAGGATTGATGAAAGTCAGCTTTTTCCTGCTGAAATTTCCCTTATCGTCAGAAACGTTTGTCTTAAACCAGATCGTGGCGTTTATCGAAATGGGCTATGACGTGGAGATTGTCGCTCTACAAAAAGGCGACCTGACCCATACCCACGCGGCCTATACCCAATACCAGCTGGCGGATAAGGTCCGCTGGTTGCAGGATGAGCCGTCGGGCGCGCTGGCCAAGTTGCGCTATCGCGGATTCAGCACGCTGCGCGGGCTTCATCGCCCGGCGGTGTGGCGGGCGTTGAATGCCCGTCGTTATGGCCAGGAAGCGCGTAACCTGATCCTTTCATCGATTTGTAGCCGTACGCCATCGCCATTGACCGCTGATGTGTTTATCGCCCACTTCGGCCCAGCCGGGGTGACGGCGGCGAAACTTCGCGAACTGGGCGTGATTCGCGGCAAAATCGCCACCGTTTTCCACGGGATTGATATCTCCAGCCGCGAAGTGCTGAACCACTATCGCGGTGAATATCAGCAACTGTTTCGTCGTGGCGACATGATGCTGCCGATAAGTCAGCTATGGGCCGAGCGGCTGAAAACGATGGGCTGTCCGGGAGAAAAAATCAGCGTCTCGCGGATGGGCGTCAATATGGAGAGATTCACGCTGCGCCCACTGAAAGCGCCGAGTGCTTGCCTGGAAATTATCTCAGTTGCGCGTTTGACTGAGAAAAAAGGGCTGCACGTGGCGATTGAAGCCTGCCGTCAGTTGAAGGCACAAGGCGTCAACTTCCGCTATCGCATTCTGGGGATTGGGCCCTGGGAGCGCCGTCTGCGTACCCTGATCGAACAGTATCAGCTTGAAGACCGGGTAGAGATGCCCGGTTTTAAGCCCAGTCATGAAGTGAAGGCGATGCTCGATGACGCCGACGTGTTCCTGCTGCCTTCTATTACCGGCGCGGATGGTGATATGGAAGGCATTCCCGTAGCGCTGATGGAGGCCATGGCCGTGGGGATCCCCGTGCTCTCGACCGTCCACAGCGGTATCCCGGAGCTAATTGATTCCGGTAATTCCGGCTGGCTGGTGGCGGAGAATGACGCGAGGGCGCTGGCCGATAAACTGCGGGTATTGGCGGGAATGGACGAACAGACTCTCCAGCCGGTGGTGACGCGTGCACGTAAAAAAGTCGAAACTGATTTTAATCAGCAGCTCATTAACCGGCAGCTCGCCAGCCTGCTGCAGACGATTTGCTAAGGAGGCCAGATGCATACCTTAACCCGACGTTACTTCCTGACGGCAGGCGCAACGCTTGCCGCCGCACTACCCGTTTTGCCGGTCGCCACGGCGCGTGCGGCAGAAAAAAAGAACACCGCCGATATTCGTGACTTTGTGAAGAACGGAGATTGGATCCGCGCGTTTAATGAGGCGTTTCGTCAGGCCGATATCGTGAGCGTTCCCGCCGATGTTGTCTGCGATAACATCAACACGGCGATTACCCTGCCGCCGGGGAAAACGCTGCAGGTGGCCGGTAGCCTGAAAGGCAATGGCCGGGGACGATTTATTGTACAAAAAGGCTGTCAGATTATCGGCAGCGGCGCGGCAAGTTTATACAATATCACCCTCGATATACGTGGCGGTGATTGCACTATTGCCGGGCTGACAATGAGCGGTTACGGACCGGTTGCGCAGATATTTATCGGTGGCAAAGATAAACAGCAGATGCGTAATCTCACGCTTACTCGCCTGACCATCACCAAAGCCAATTACGGCATTCTGCGTCAGGGGTTCCACAACCAGTGGGTTGACGTCAACATTACCCATTGCCACTTCAGCTATCTTCAGGGTGACGCCATTGAGTGGAACGTGGCCATTAATGACCGCAACATCCTTATCTCCGATCATGTTATCGACTATATCGACTGCACTAACGGTAAGGTGAACTGGGGCATCGGTATTGGGCTTGCGGGCAGCACGTACGATAATGGCTACCCGGAAGAGCAGGCGGTCAAAAACTTCGTTGTCGCCAATATCACCGGCAGCAACTGCCGTCAGCTGGTGCATGTCGAGAATGGCAAGCATTTTATCATCCGCAATGTTAAGGCCAGCAATATTACGCCGGACTTCAGCAAGAAAGCGGGAATAGATAACGCCACGGTAGCAATATATGGCTGTGATAATTTTGTGATAGATGGTGTCGAGATGGTTAATAGTGCGGGAATGCTTATTGGCTATGGCGTTATCAAAGGCAATTATTTGTCCATTCCGCAAAACTTCCGCCTGAATAATATACAGCTGGATAATAGTCAACTGGCCTACACGGTCAGGGGTATCCAGATTTCATCGGGCAACAATCCTTCGTTCGTTTCCATCACCAACCTCAACATGAAGCATGCTTCGCTGGAGATCCATAACAAGCCACAGCATTTTTTCTTGCGCAATATCAATGTAATGCAAGAATCCACGCGGGGAGCCGCCCTGCAAATTAACTTTGACATGCGCAAAGATGTCCGCGGCAAGTTTATGGCGCGTGATGACACGCTGCTGTCGCTGGCGAACGTAACGGCGGTGAACGAGAAAGGGCAGTCGTCGGTAGATATTGACCATATCGATCAACAGGTCGTCAACACAGAACGCCTCAACTTTGCGTTGCCGGCGCGTAGAGTACGATAATTTTCGCCATTCTCAGACAACACCCCGGGATCTCTCCTACCCGAATCAGTAATATGACAAAACAAAGTGGATTAAACACGGTTAATCGCTATAATTCAGCAACCGAATATAGGTGGACAAGATAATGGTTAATTTGAAAGCAGTCATTCCGGTAGCGGGCTTGGGTATGAATATGTTACCCGCCACAAAGGCAATCCCTAAAGAGATGCTGCCGATCGTCGATAAGCCAATGATTCAGTACATCGTTGACGAAGTGGTTGCTGCTGGTATCAAAGAAATCGTTCTGGTAACCCACGCATCAAAAAACTCGGTGGAAAACCACTTCGACACCTCGTATGAACTTGAAGCGCTGCTCGAAATGCGCGTTAAACGCCAGCTGCTGGCGGAAGTTCAGGCAATCTGTCCACCTGGCGTAACCATCATGAACGTCCGTCAGGCTCAACCGCTGGGTCTGGGACACTCAATTCTTTGCGCGAAACCCATTGTTGGCGATAACCCGTTCGTGGTTGTCCTGCCAGACATCGTTCTGGATAACGCGTCTGCCGATCCGCTTCGTTACAACCTTGCTGCGATGGTCGCTCGTTTCAGAGAGACCGGCCGTAGTCAGGTACTGGCTAAACGCATGCCGGGCGATCTCTCTGAATACTCCGTTATTAAAACCAAAGAGCCTCTGGATGCTGAAGGTAAAGTCAGCCGTATCGTTGATTTTATCGAAAAACCGGATCAGCCGCAGGAGCTGGACTCCGATCTGATGGCAGTAGGGCGCTATGTACTGTCCGCTGATATCTGGGAAGAACTGGCGAAAACCGTGCCTGGCGCATGGGGCCGCATCCAGCTGACCGATGCGATTGCTGAACTGGCTAAAAAACAGTCTGTTGATGCGATGCTGATGACGGGTCAGAGCTACGACTGCGGGAAGAAAATGGGGTATATGCAGGCGTTTGTGCAGTATGGGCTGCGGAATTTGAAGGATGGGGCTAAGTTCCGTAAAGGGATTGAGGCGTTATTGAGTCAGTAACAAGCATTAGCTCTTCATGGGCAGTAAGCAATAAATGATAATAACGGCGGTGAACATTCTGAGCTGAAATTGTGATGCCGATGAATGTAACTGCCGTTTTGTTTTTAGAGAATCAGGGAGCAGTGAACGCAGTGTTGAAAAGCACTGAACGTATCTCTCATGATTTAGATGTATCGTGAATTGATTGGTACGACAATTGAACGATTTTTAGCATCACCGCTATATTGAATTCTTATCTGTCGTTAGGATTTTCACAGTGCACTGGTAGCTGTTGAGCCAGGGGCGGTAGCGTGCGTCAAAGAAATGTTATTAGAATGAAACGCTTATTATTTGAGAAAACTAAATGACATTATTTAACAATGCGAAATGGGTGGCATTTTCGCAGGTTTTCAAAATCTTTGTACAGCTTGTAAATATTGTATATTTAGCGAGACTTATTGCGCCAAGTGAATATGGCATAATGGCCATGGCATTAGTTGTAGTTAATTTTGGTAACCTCATTAGAGATTTAGGTACTGCAGCGGCAATTATTCAAAGAAAAGAAATAAATGATAATCTAATAAACGCGGTATTCTGGCTAAATGTGTTTATGGGATTATCTATAGCTTTAATTATTGCAGGTGGCTCTCCCTTTATTTCTGAGTTCTTCCATCAACCAAAATTAACCCCGGTTTTATTATTGTTGGCGTTAATTTTTCCTATTTCAAGTAGTGCTTCGGCGCATTTGGCACTACTCGAAAGAGATTCTCGTTTTAAACAAATTGCATTTATAGAAATTTCATCATCACTTGTATCAGTTGTTATTGCATTATTCATGGCATACAAGGGCTATGGAGTATATAGCCTTGTTTTCCAAGCCATAATATTGAACGCGATGTCGTCAATTCAGCTCTGGAGAAGTTCTCGGTGGCGTCCTGCGTTAAGCAAAATCTTCGATATGGGTGAGTTGAAGAAAATATTTGGTTTTAGTGCAAATCTTTCAATTTTTAATTTCCTGAACTATTTCACAAGAAATGCTGATAATATCATTATCGGTCGATTTATGACTGATGCTATACTGGGCGCATACAGCCTGGCTTATCGGGTAATGTTATTTCCGCTACAAACCCTTACCTTTGTAGCGGGGAGATCCCTATTTCCTATTTTAAGCAAACATCAGGATGATAATGATAAAATCAGGAATACATATTTAAACTGTGTATTCGTTATATTGTGTCTGGTCGTCCCTCTGATGACGGGGTTAGCATTATTACGGGAGCCTTTTGTTCTATTAGTGTTTGGCAAAGAATGGACTCTAACCGGCGAAATTTTACTTTGGCTGGCGCCTACAGCTATTCTTCAGTCCGTTCTAAGTACATCAGGTACTGTCTTTATGGCAAAAGGAAGAACGGATTTGCTTATGACACTTGGAATTCTAAGCATGATCCTTCAGGTGTCAGCATTTATAATTGGCGTTCAATATAATATTATTATTTTTGCAAAATTATATTTTATCGCTAATTTAATTAATTTCATGCCTGCGATGCACTATCTGATGAAAATCATTAATGGTAGATTAACCGATATAATTAAAAAATGTTATGCGATATTTATAGCTGATATTTTTATGATTATTTGCATCGTCGCTTTTGATAAAGTGATCACAGTGGATAACGCATATATTAATCTAATCAGTAATGTTGTTATTGGTATGCTTTCATTTTCGCTGATGTTAGTTATATGTTCACGACAAGTGCGCCAGAAAATTGGTTTGAATTTTAGAAAGAGAATTATCAATGATTAGTGTTAATTTAACAACAACCTATTCTCGATTGGAACTTTGTGCAGCCACTGTGTGGTCTTTTTACAATCAATTGGTCATGCCTGATGTTATTAATCTTTGGGTCTCTAAAGAAAAATATCTGGCGGATGATGGTATAACAGTAATTCCCGAGTGGGTCGCTGAACTTAATACAATAAAAAATATTATAAAAGTTAACTTTACCACTAATACTGGCCCGTACCGTAAAGTGATACCTGTATTACGCGCAGCGAAAGATGAAGATATCATTGTATATGCTGATGATGATGTTATTTACGGAAGAGCATGGTTAGCCGGTCTGTTGAAAACCTATCATGCTAATGGCGGCAACTTAGTTGTTGCGTCTCGGATAAGATTAAAGAAAAAAAATATTTTTGGAAAGTATAAAAGTTATAATCTCTATCCATTGCAAAACAGTAATACTATTTTAGAAAAAGATTTTATTATTACTGGCATTGGCGGCTGTATTTTATCAAGAAAACATATCTTAGAAAGTCTATTAGTTTTAGATGATTATATGAATGTTGCACCAAAAACCGATGATATTTGGATAAGCAAATTAATCGAATTATCGGGTACCTCTGTGTATGCCTATGCAGATGGGATACCAACAGTTAATGAAATAGAACATTCAAATAATGCTCTCAATATCAGTAATACTGTTAGATTTGTCCACAACAATATTATGGTAAGACTAGCTGGTAAGATTCTTGCCGCAGTAACTGGCTATTTTGGTTGTTGTCTATCGAACAATGATAAAATGATAAGAAATGTAGACAATTTTTTTAAAAATCATAAAAAGTAGCTGATAAGCTTGATAGGGTAAGAATGATTACGAATCCGGTCAGAACATGGAAGCTATTGCTTTATATAGCATATGTGGCTTTTTGTTCGAAGGTGTTGATAACTCAGGTTTTAATATCCGAACCATCTTTAGAGCTATATAAATATATCTATAGCTTGATTTTTATTATAGCCTTAATATCTAGCCTGCCATTTTTGACGAGAAACAACTGGCTATTTATTTTAGTTCTACTATTATTTTTTAGCCTGACATATATGCATTCGCGCACTACTGCAGGGTATTCCATTCTTGCACTTGGCTATTTTGCTATTGTTTGTCAAAAAATAAAAGTTAAGGAAGTGGCTGCGATAATCTTCTACGGAAATTTGAGTATTATACTCTTAATTTTCCCTTTGATTTTTTTCTCCGATTACCCGCTTTACGCTCCTGATAGTGTTTATGGTGTAAGGGCAACCTATGGTTTCTATAACCCTAACATTTCTGCTATTCTGATACTCAGTTTGTGCATATCATTTTGTTGGTATCTGAGATATAAGACCGCAGATAAAATTACGTTTTTAGTGATTGCTATTTTAGCATGTCTGATTGGCGTATTTTTAATTGACCAAACCAAATCACGTACATCGGAAACATTATTGCTTATTTTTATGCTCGGAGTGGTATGGAGTGCATTTTCACCCAGGTTAAAATTCCAAAAGCTATCGTTACTTATGTTCTTGCTAGTGTCTCTGTCAATCATGGCATTCCAATTCTATACCATTACACAATATAATACCGATATGTTGGATTTGAATATAACCATGTCGGGAAGAATTGGCTTAGGTAATATTTTATATTCCGAACTTGGTTGGCCTGACTTGTTATACGGCGTCGATATCGAACCCTATACACCAATTGATTTCTTCTTCGTTGCATATGCATACACTAACGGAATACTTCTTTCGTTACTTACGTTTTATTTAATTGTTAGGAAGATAAAATCCATAAAACTAGATGTCATAGAAGTTAGTGCTATTCTAGTTACATTAATGACGACACTTACTGAACGTCAAATACTCACACCTTATTGCTGCCTTATGTTATTCATTATCTTCGCCAAGCGTGTTGAAAAAGATACTTAATTACTAAGAGTTAGATTACATGATCCCCGACTTAGTTTCAGTTTATATACCCACGCACAATAGAAAAGATCTGCTTTCCCGGGCAATACACTCAGTATTGAAACAAACATATAAGTCCGTTGAAATCATTGTTTCTGATGATGGCTCCAGGGACGGCACTTCTGAACTGATAGAGGAACTTCAAAGTAAGTTCCAGAATATTATTTACGTTAAAAGTGATATCGCTCAGGGAGCTTGTTTCGCTCGTAATAAAGCTATAAATCTGGCGAATGGAGAGTATATAACAGGGTTGGATGATGATGATGAATTTACCGAAGATCGTATAGAGAAGATGGTAAATACGTTAAAAAACAATCTAACAATAAGTTTTGTATGCACCGGTATCCAGATAGTTAACACTAATGGAACAGGAAAGGGATACACTCAACCAAGATTAATAACACTTCCAGACCTTTTGAATGAAAATGTTATCGGCAATCAAATCCTTACAAAAACAGCCTTATTAAAAGAAATTCATGGGTTTGATGAGACGTTACCAGCATGGCAGGATTATGAGTGCTGGATTAGGTTTTGTGATACACATGGTCAAGGTTATAACACCGGCGAGTTAACTTATATCATGCACCTTGAACATGACTTACCAAGAATATCAGGCAGTAAAAAAGTTAAAACTGCGATGGAAATAATTTTAGAGAAGCATAAAACGCTACTAAATAAAAAAAATAAAAGCAACATGTACATAAACTATTGTTATCACTACGATCGCGAAATATCGTTAAAGCAACTTTTAAATCATCTAACTATGATAAACATTAAACGTTATCTGAAATTGAAAATACGTAAAATATTAAACCTCAGATAATAAAATTCACACAATATTAAACAACGAAATAGAAATCATGCGGATTATATATATTATACAATCAATATACAGAATGGGTGGTACTGAGAAAGCAACAATTGATCAGGCTAACTTGATCGCTCAGAATACCGATCATGATGTGCATATTGTATCCCTCTATAAAAAGGTTAATAAATCACAGCAGGTTTCTCATTTTATTGCAGACAACATTGAAATTCATTTTTTACATGAGAAAATAGAATTATTAAAACATTCAGATTCATTTTATAACTTAATCGATCTTTTGTTTAAACCTGCTTTGACTCGGCTAATTAATTCATTATCTCCAGATATTTGTATTTATACGTCCGTAAAATTATTTAGCTATGAACCAGCAAGAAAAAGTATCTTAATGGCTCATTTTAGATTTTCACATTTTATCAGTGGGAAAATAACCAAGTACTATTTGGAAAAGAATCATGATAAGTTCGACAAAGTGGTTTTTTTGTCCGAAGAAGATATGCATGATTATAATAAATATTACCATATTGATAATGGCTCATATATTCATAATTATTGCCATATCGAACCCAAGATGCGCTCAGATTTTAGCAATAAAACAATTTCCTATATAGGGCGAATTGATAACAGTCAAAAACAATTAAATCATGCACTTTTGATTATCAAAAAGCTTGTGGAACAGGGTAATTTTAGTGGCTGGCGCTTAAACTTATATGGCCGGGGCGCAGATGAAGAAGTACTTTTAACTGAGATCAAGGCGTTGGGTCTCAATGCTTATGTATTTTTAAAAGGCGCTTATTCCAATCTGGATTCTACTCTTGCTAAAACAGATGTTCTTATTTTAACTTCGAAATTTGAAGGGTTGCCTCTAAGCTTAATCGAAGCAGGTCTTTCTGGTATTCCACTTATTTCATATGACTGTAGCCCTGGTATCTCAGCTATCATTAAAGATAGTTACAATGGGTATTTAATTGAACAAGATAATACGAACGATTTTGCTCAACGTCTTGCGTCACTCATGAATAATAATGAGCGGTTGAAAGAGTTTGGAACGAATAGCTTAACTCATATGTTGGAACATTTTTCTCAATCAGTTATTTTAAATAAATGGCTATGCTTATTTAATGATTTATATAAAAATCATAAAAATGAAAGGATTAGCAAGTGATTATTATCGATGCTTCATGGCGTAATAGTGGCGGCATAGGGCGGTTCTATCAAGAAGTTGCCAAACGTTTAGGGAATATAAAAGAGGAGCGTTTTAGCCAAAAACCGGCCTCTCCAATTGCTGTGATATCTAACACTAATAAGTGTTTATTCCAGTATGATAAAAACCAAAGTGTTTTTTTTCCCGGCTATATACCTCCGTATTTTTCGAGTTGTTCGTTCTCCTTTACTATCCACGATTTGAACCATATCGAGCGCCCTGAAAATAAATCATTTTTGAAAAGTATTTTTTATAATGCGGTGATTCGGCATGGTTGTAAAAAAGCCAAGTGCATATTTACTGTATCAGAGTTCTCCCGCACAAGAATCATTGCCTGGAGCAAGGTTCCAGCAGAAAAAGTCATTAATGTTGGTAATGGAGTTGATGAAGCTTACAATAATGGTGTCGTACCATATCAACCCGGTTATGAATATCTACTGTGTGTAAGTAATCGCAAACAACATAAAAATGAACTCCGACTTATTGACGCTTATTTTGCCTCCGAAATAGATTCATCGATAAAACTTGTTTTTACTGGCAATGCGACTAAAGAAATCGTTGATTATATAGAATCGAGAGGTGATTCGAGTCGAGTTATATTCACTGGCTTTCTCAGCGATGATTTATTGCCTTCTTTGTACAAGGGCTCTTTGGGGTTGGTCTTTCCTAGCTTATATGAAGGATTCGGCCTGCCAGTGATTGAAGCTATGGCTTGTGGGATCCCTGTACTGACATCAGATACCTCGAGTTTGCCAGAGGTTGCTGGAGATGCAGCCATTCTGGTTAACCCCGAATCCGTTGAAGAAATTAGCAAAGGTATCACGCGACTAGTCAACGAACCGGAATTGCGTAATGACCTGATTAAAAAAGGTTTCATTCGTGCTGAAATGTATACCTGGGATAAAGTCGCTCAAAAAATTCTTGATGCATTAGAAAGTGATGGGATTAAAAATGCAAAGTAATAAAAAGATAACCTTAGTTCATGAGTGGCTCCAAAGTTACGCAGGTTCCGAGCAGGTTTCCGCTGCGATTCTGGATATTTATCCTGAGGCCGAGTTATTTTCAGTCATTGATTTTTTGAATGAAGAACAAAGAGCAAAATTTAAAAATAAAAAATCAACTACTACTTTCATTCAAAAATTACCAGGCGCTAAAAAACATTATCAAAAATATTTGCCACTTATGCCTCTTGCCATTGAACAATTAGATGTTAGTAAGGCTGATGTTGTAATATCTAGTGCTCATGCGGTGGCAAAAGGGGTACTTACTGGCCCAGACCAACTTCATATCAGCTATGTCCATTCTCCGATGCGCTACGCATGGGATCTACAGCATCAATACCTCAAAGAATCGAAACTGGATCGTGGTCTTAAAGGTTGGCTGGCAAAGTTTATACTGCATAAGCTGAGAATATGGGATTATCGCACCGCTGCGGGAGTCGACCATTTTATCGCCAATTCAAAATTTATTGCTCGCCGTATCAAAAAAGTGTACGGACGAGATGCTGATGTTATATATCCACCCGTAGCAGTTAATGAATTCACATTGACTCACGAGAAACAAGAATTTTATTTAACTGCTTCCAGAATGGTCCCCTATAAGCGTATTGATTTAATAGTTGAAGCATTTTCTAAAATGCCAGAAAAACAATTGATCGTTATTGGTGATGGTCCTGATTTTGAGAAAATAAAAAATAAAGCTTCCGCGAATATTAAGTTGCTTGGGTTCTGTGAGTTTAAAGTTCTTAAAGATCACATGCAAAAGGCCAAAGCATTCGTTTTCGCTGCAGAAGAAGATTTCGGTATAATTCCTGTGGAAGCACAAGCCTGCGGTACTCCCGTGATCGCATTCGGGAAAGGTGGGGCGCTGGAAACAGTTCTTCCTGAAGAGAGCGCAACACCTACAGGTGTATTTTTCAAAGAGCAAAGTGTTCGATCTATAATCGAAGCTGTTGAACAATTCGAGCTTAAAATTGAAAAGTTCAGCCCGGATAATTGTCGTAATAATGCCGAGCGTTTTTCAAAAGAAAGATTCCATCAAGAAATGAATAACTACGTTGAGAACAAGTGGAAACAGTTCTTAGCTGATAAAACTGTGACATATTAAGAGATTTTTATTACCCATGAATTCTATCACCCCAATTATTATGGCTGGCGGTACCGGAAGTCGTTTATGGCCGATGTCACGAGAGCTTTATCCAAAGCAATTTTTGCCATTAATTAACAATCAGACGATGTTACAAAATACGATATTAAGACTCAAAGGACTAAGCTGTAATAATCCTTTAGTCATTTGTAATGAAGAACATCGTTTTCTCGCTGCTGAGCAATTGTTGAAAATTTCAGCATTACAGAAAAATATTATACTTGAACCTTGTGGCAGGAATACAGCTCCGGCAGTAGCATTAGCAGCTTTAACAGCATTGAAATCAGATCAAATAGATCCTTTGTTATTAGTTTTAGCGGCGGATCATGTGATTGAGGACCTGTCAGCTTTCCATGCTGCTATTTCTCAAGCAATTCCCTATGCCGAGCAAGGTTCTCTGGTGACATTTGGCATTGTGCCGACTCATGCTGAAACGGGCTATGGTTATATCCACCGTGGTGAGCAACTTGCTGATTCTATTTACAAAGTTGATAAATTTGTAGAGAAACCTGATTATAAGACAGCCTGTGAATATCTCGATTCCCAATGTTTTTACTGGAATAGTGGAATGTTCCTTTTCAAAGCCAGCGAGTATATTAGTGAACTTAAAAAATTCCGTCCTGATATCCTGACGGCTTGTGAGCAGGCTATTGCTAATAGTAAAAATGATCTTGATTTTATCCGAGTTGATGGTGATATTTTTGCCTCCTGTCCTGGGGACTCCATTGATTATGCGGTAATGGAAAAAACCGATAATGCTGTGGTTGTGCCGATGTCAGCAGGGTGGTCAGATGTTGGCTCATGGTCTTCATTATGGGATGTATCGGATAAGGATAATGATAATAACGTTATTAAAGGGGATGTATTTCCTGTCGCATCGTCTAATAACTATATCTCTTCAGGATCCATGTTAGTTGCCACTGTTGGTGTTAATAACCTCGTTATCGTACAAACTAATGATGCTTTATTAGTCGCTGACAAAAACAAAGTGCAAGATGTAAAAAATATTGTTAGTTATTTGAAGTCTAATGGGCGTACTGAGCATAAAATGCATCAGGATATTTATCGCCCGTGGGGGAAAATAACAAGTGTTGACTCTGGTGAACGTTATCAGGTTAATCGAATTACTGTTAAGCCCGGTGAAAAAATATCCTCGCAAACTCATTATCATCGCGCAGAACATTGGATTGTAGTAGCAGGGACAGCAAAAGTTACTAAAGGTGATAGTGACTCTATATTAACTGAAAACGAATCTGTTTATATACCTATCGGGGTCAACCATGTTCTGGAAAACGTAGGTCGACTCCCTCTTGAGATAATAGAGATACAATCAGGTGTGTATCTCGGGGCAGATGATGTATTGCGCAAATAATATTTCATTAGTGCAGGATGTAGAACTATGAAAACAAATGTTGTTATTTCTGAAAGCAATATAGCATTCGGAACAAGTGGTGCTCGTGGGTTGGTTAGTGATTTTACTGCTGAAGTGTGCATGGCTTTCACCCATGCATTTATTTCTGTACTGAGAGAGTCGTCGTCGATTAAACAATTAGCTCTTGGTATTGATAATCGACCAAGTAGTTATGCGATGGCTAAGGCTTGTGCTGCTGCTTTAATTGATAATGATATTGAACCCATTTTTTATGGTGTTTTGCCAACTCCCGCGTTAGCGTATAAGGCGCGGAAGGATAATATGGCTGCAATTATGGTAACAGGTAGCCACATTCCCTTTGATAGAAATGGACTAAAGTTTTACCGCGCAGAGGGTGAAATCACTAAGCTCGATGAAAAAAACATATTAAAAACCAGCGTGGAATTTTCACCTGCAGCATTGCCAAACGAACTTAAAGTAAATGACTCTGCTGCAACTTATTATCTGGAAAGATATCTAGAACTTTTTGAAGATAAAATTCTTAGCGGCAAAAAAATTGGTGTTTATGAACACTCGAGTGCAGGTAGAGACCTTTACCCACTATTGTTTACGCAGTTAGGCGCTGAGGTCATTTGCCTCGATCGCAGCGATGAATTTGTGCCTATTGATACTGAAGCTGTCAGCGAGGAAGATAAACAAAAAGCTGTCAAGTGGAGTAATCAGTATCAGCTGGATGCTATATTCTCTACTGATGGTGACGGAGATCGTCCGCTTGTCGCGGATGAGCATGGACATTGGCTGCGTGGAGATATTCTCGGGTTACTTTGTGCTCAGGAATTGGGTATTGAAGCAGTTGCAGTGCCGGTAAGCTGTAACAGTATTATCAGTCTTAGCAATAAATTCCAAAAAGTTGAGCTGACAAAAATTGGCTCACCGTACGTTATCGAAGCATTTGATTCGTTATCCCGCCAATTTAATAAAATTGCTGGTTTTGAAGCCAATGGCGGTTTTTTGCTTGGTTCAGATGTTAACTATAACGGTCGTGAACTGACGAGTTTGCCAACCCGCGATGCTGTTCTACCGATAATCATGTTATTAGCTGCAGCTTGGAATACAAAAATTTCAACATTAGTCAGTCAGTTACCTGGAAGATATACTTACTCTGACCGAATTCAGAACTTCCCTGGGAGTATTAGTAAAAAATTAGTGCAGGATGCGATTAATGAGCCTGCAAAATTCCTCAATATTATCGGTTTAAAATCTAGCGCAGTCGTGCGTGTAGATAACACAGATGGTGCAAGACTATTTCTTAGTGATGGCTCGATAGTCCATATTCGTCCTTCTGGTAATGCCCCTGAACTCAGGTGTTATGCTGAAGCAGCGGATGAAGTGTCTGCGGAAAAAATTGTGCGTGTTGTTTTAGGAAATATATTCAATCTGAAATGAGGTGATACTTCATTCTCACATGGATAACTTATGGCTAAGTCCAAAATGAAATATAAAAATCATTTATGTAAGCTTGCCCTTGCATTTTCAGATTTTTTCTTTTTTAGCGTTTCTCTTTTACTAGCAATTGTTTGTGTTAAATGGCTTTTCGGTGATATCTATCGTTTTATCCCATCGGTTCAAATAGACTCGCGAATTACCTCGCATTTAACTTTGGCCATTATCTGTGTGGGATGGTTCTGGATACGCTTGCGCCATTATTCTTATAGAAAACCATTCTGGTTTGAACTGAAAGAGATCATTAGAACCATTGTAATTTTTGCCGTAATTGATCTGGCATTAATCGCATTTACCAAATGGCAGTTTTCTCGCTATATCTGGGCATTTTGTTGGGTGTTTGCCATTATTCTGGTGCCGATTTTCAGGACGTTGACCAAACATCTTTTAAACAAATTTGGGCTTTGGCAAAAAGACACAGTTATTCTCGGTACAGGTAAGAATGCAGTCGATGCTTACATGGCTCTGCAGAGTGAGGAGATGCTGGGTTTCAATGTTATCGCTTTTTATGATGAGAATGAAAAGGTTCCTGAGATCTTAGGTACTCAAGTTATAAATGATGAAAATGAGATTTGGGCATTAACCTCCAACGATAATATTCATTTTATTGTGGCATTTGAGTTTAATAACAATCAAATGATACTTGACTGGTTGCGTAAACTGTCGAAGCATAATTGCCGCTCGGTAACGGTTATTCCTTCTTTAAGAGGCTTGCCTTTATATAGTACGGATATGTCGTTTATTTTTAGCCATGAAGTTATGCTTTTACGTGTGCATAATAATTTGGCCAAGCGGACATCGCGTTTTCTTAAGCGTGCATTCGATATTATCTGCTCTTCCCTCATTATAATCATATCGTCACCTCTGCTCATATACCTTTGGTATAAGGTGACGCGGGATGGTGGCCCTGCTATTTATGGCCATTTACGGGTTGGACGCCATGGAAAATTATTCCCCTGTTATAAATTTCGTTCCATGGTTCTGAATTCCCAAGAGGTCTTACAGCATTTACTTGATACCGATCCCGAAGCACGTGCCGAATGGGAGAAAGACTTCAAGTTAAAAAATGATCCCAGAATTACTGCCGTTGGGCGTTTTATCCGTAAGACCAGCCTAGATGAATTACCTCAACTTTTCAATGTACTGAAAGGTGAGATGAGTTTGGTTGGACCTCGGCCAATCATTTCGGAAGAGTTAAGCCGATACGATGAAGATGTCGATTACTATTTAATGGCTAAACCTGGTATGACGGGGCTTTGGCAGGTGAGCGGACGTAATGATGTAGACTACGAGACACGAGTTTACTTTGATTCCTGGTATGTCAAAAATTGGTCGCTCTGGAATGATATCGCTATTCTTTTCAAAACGGTAAAAGTTGTACTTCGCCGTGATGGCGCTTACTGATTGTTCGAACGAAAATTTGTTGAGCAGTGATGACCGAAGAGAACATCAATTGCTACCTCCGGTCCCATATCCTGAGTTAACATGTCTTTCACTATTAACTCGTAGCCTCGGGCTACGAGGTGTCTACACTTGACAGGAGTATGTAATGTCCAAGCAACAGATCGGCGTTGTCGGTATGGCAGTGATGGGGCGCAACCTGGCGCTCAACATCGAAAGCCGTGGTTATACCGTCTCCATCTTCAACCGTTCCCGTGAAAAAACCGAAGAAGTTGTTGCCGAGAACCCAGGCAAGAAATTGGTGCCACATTACACGGTACAAGAATTCGTCGAGTCTCTTGAAACCCCACGTCGTATCCTGTTAATGGTGAAAGCGGGCGCGGGCACCGATGCGGCCATCGATTCTCTGAAGCCGTACCTTGATAAAGGCGACATCATCATTGATGGCGGTAATACCTTCTTCCAGGACACTATTCGTCGTAACCGTGAATTGTCTGCTGAAGGCTTCAACTTCATCGGTACTGGCGTATCCGGCGGTGAAGAGGGGGCTTTGAAGGGCCCATCTATCATGCCTGGCGGTCAGAAAGAAGCTTACGAACTGGTTGCTCCTATCCTGACGAAGATCGCTGCGGTAGCCGAAGATGGTGAACCGTGTGTGACTTATATCGGTGCGGATGGCGCGGGTCACTATGTCAAAATGGTTCACAACGGTATCGAATATGGCGACATGCAGCTGATTGCTGAAGCGTATTCTCTGCTGAAAGGCGGCCTGAACCTGTCTAATGAAGAGCTGGCGACCACTTTCACCGAGTGGAACGAAGGCGAGCTGAGCAGCTATCTTATCGACATCACCAAAGATATCTTCACCAAAAAAGATGAAGAGGGTAAATACCTGGTTGATGTGATTCTGGATGAAGCGGCTAACAAAGGCACCGGTAAATGGACCAGCCAGAGTTCTCTGGATCTGGGCGAACCGCTGTCTCTTATCACTGAATCCGTATTTGCGCGTTATATCTCTTCTCTGAAAGAGCAGCGCGTTGCGGCTTCTAAAGTGCTGTCCGGCCCACAGGCTAAACTGGCGGGTGATAAACCTGAGTTTATCGAAAAAGTTCGTCGCGCTCTGTACCTGGGTAAAATCGTTTCTTACGCGCAGGGCTTCTCTCAGCTGCGTGCAGCGTCTGATGAGTACAACTGGGATCTGAACTACGGTGAAATCGCGAAGATTTTCCGCGCGGGCTGCATCATTCGTGCGCAGTTCCTGCAGAAAATCACCGACGCTTATGCTGAAAATGCAGGCATTGCGAACCTCCTGTTGGCGCCTTATTTCAAAAATATCGCTGACGAATATCAGCAGGCGCTGCGTGATGTAGTAGCTTACGCTGTGCAGAACGGTATTCCGGTACCAACGTTCTCTGCCGCTGTGGCTTACTACGACAGCTATCGTGCTGCGGTACTGCCAGCTAACCTGATTCAGGCTCAGCGTGACTACTTCGGTGCGCATACATATAAGCGTACCGATAAAGACGGTGTGTTCCACACCGAGTGGCTGGATTAATCTGAATTAGCCAACCACTAAATGCAGGCCCGGAGCGCTCCTCCGGGCTTTTTTATTGTCTGAAAACAGTATTCAGTCAGGTCTGATAGGCGTTGTTGTATCAAATCAAGATATAATGGCATCATGCCGAACCGATACAACTGCGTTGGGTCTCACGGTGGTGACGCGTTCACCTTTAAATGTTTAACTGGAAGAAGTTACAGAACGAATGAAGATAACTATCTCAGGAACAGGTTATGTTGGCCTGTCGAACGGCATTTTGATTGCGCAAAATCACGAAGTGGTGGCGCTTGATATCATCCAGGCCAAAGTCGACATGCTGAATCAGAAAAAATCGCCAATCGTAGATAAAGAGATTGAAGAGTATCTGGCGACAAAAGAGCTGAATTTCCGTGCGACCACAGATAAGCACGATGCGTATCGGGATGCCGATTATGTGATTATCGCCACTCCAACCGACTATGATCCAAAGACCAACTATTTCAATACATCAAGCGTTGAGTCGGTTATTCGCGATGTTATTGAGATTAACCCTAACGCGGTAATGGTAATAAAATCAACCATCCCGGTTGGTTTCACTAAAGATATCAAAGCCCGGCTGGGCATTGATAATATCTTCTTCTCACCAGAGTTTCTCCGGGAAGGGCGAGCGCTTTATGACAACCTGTATCCGTCACGCATCGTAATTGGCGAGCAATCTGACCGTGCTGAGCGATTTGCAGCGTTGCTTCAGGAAGGCGCGATTAAAGAAGACATTTCGGTTCTGTTTACCGATTCGACTGAAGCAGAGGCGATCAAGCTTTTCGCTAATACCTACCTTGCACTGCGTGTGGCTTACTTTAATGAGCTGGATAGCTATGCTGAAAGTTTAGGTCTGAACTCTCGTCAGATCATTGAAGGGGTGTGCCTGGATCCTCGGATTGGTAACCACTATAACAACCCTTCGTTCGGTTATGGTGGCTATTGTCTGCCGAAAGATACTAAGCAGCTACTGGCTAACTATGCGTCAGTTCCAAACAATATTATTGGTGCGATTGTCGATGCTAACCGTACACGTAAAGATTTCGTCGCTGATTCTATCCTGGCTCGCCAGCCGAAGGTGGTGGGGGTTTATCGCCTGGTGATGAAGTCTGGTTCTGATAATTTCCGCGCATCATCAATTCAGGGAATTATGAAGCGTATTAAAGCTAAAGGTATTCCCGTGATCATCTATGAACCCGCGATGAAAGAGGAAGAGTTCTTTAACTCGCGTGTTGTACGTAGTCTTGATGCCTTCAAGCAGGAAGCTGATGTGATTATCTCCAATCGTATGGCGGATGAGCTTGAGGATGTAGCTGAAAAAGTTTACACCCGCGATCTGTTTGGCAATGACTAAGTATTATTGAAAGTTATGCAGCCCCCGGTACGGGGGCTTTAAGCTTAACTGTCCGATGTTTGTATCAAAATCATACGTTGTGTTCGGTATGATCATGTTGTCTCTACGTTATCGACTGAACTTAATTGCATTGATTGTCTGCATCAGGAAGAGGCGCTCCTGTACCTGTAAAAGGTGATGATGATTTTGCGCAATAGCAAATTTGGGAAATAGAGTTACACTTGCTAAAGCTGAAATCAGGCTTGTCGGCGTTCAGTAAATGTACTGTTTTAACTGAAAAAATTAGCCTTTTTCTGAGTTAATTCCGATAGTAATTATTAGTATAATGGTTAAAATGGCGGGCTTTTCTCTCTTTTATTCGATGTTAGGGTTTATATGACGCAAGAAAGTAATCGTGGGGCGACGGTGCGTCGAACCGATCCCGAGCAAATTGATTTGATCGATCTAGTGATGCAGCTCTGGCGCGGTAAAGTCACAATCATTGTAAGTGTAATTGTGATGATAATATTAACTGCTGCTTACTTGTTGATTGCAAAAGAAAAGTGGACGTCTACTGCGGTTGTTGCTCAGCCAGACGTTGCTCAAATTGCCACCTATAACTCAGCCCTGAAGGTGCTTTACCCGGATGCATCCATCAATGTAACGGATGTTCAAAATCGGGTTATGGGGCGTTATGCCGTAGCATTATCGGCGCTTTCGAGCGAATTAGATAATCAGGACATACCTGAACAGCTTACGATTGAGCCGGTAATTAAGGGGCGTGATTACCCGATACGTGTCTCATATGTAGGCGGTAGTTCGGAAGAGGCGCAAAAAACGTTGGCGCAGTATCTGCAAAAAGTCGACGAGCAAATCGCCGATGAACTACACCTTGACCTCAACGATAACATTAAGCAACAGGTGTTAGCTCTGTCTTCTTCTTTAGAAACGCAACAGACGGTTGCTGAAGAACAACGTGCGATACGTATAAGACAGCTTAAAGAAGCATTAAAGTATGCTGAGGAGGCCAAAATCACCAAGCCTCAGGTTCAACAGACTCAGGACGTGACCCAGGATACGATGTTTCTTTTAGGCAGCGAGGGGCTTAGCGCGATGGTTCAGAATGAATCGACTCGTCCATTAGTCCTGCCAGCAAATTACTTCCAGACAAAGATTAACCTGCTGGACATCCAGCGGATTAAAGTGGATCCGAAAACCATTCATGCCTATCGTTATGTAATGAAACCGGACCTTCCTATCAGTAGGGACAGTCCTAAACGTGCGATTATGCTAATACTGTCAGTCATGATTGGCGGCATGATCGGCTCCGGCATCGTACTCGGCCGTAATGCACTGCGCGAGTACCGGAACCGCCACTAGCGACACGGTATCGTAAAAAAGAGGCCCGCAAGCATCTGCTTCGGGCCTCTTTTGTTACTTCGGGCCTCTTTTGTTATTTGTGGCGGTCCCGCAAATTCTCAATCACCGTCGTTAAATCAAGCTCTTGATCCTGAAGCAGCACCAGCAGGTGATACATCAAATCCGACGCTTCATTTTTCAGTTCAAACTTATCCTGCACCGTGGCCGCCAGCGCAGTCTCTACGCCTTCCTCACCCACTTTCTGGGCAATACGCTTCGTGCCGCTGGCGTACAGTTTGGCGGTGTATGAGCTTTCCGGGTCGGCATTTTTACGTTCGGCCAGCAATTGTTCTAACTGATATAAGAACAGCCATTGGTGGCTGGTGTCGCCAAAGCAGCTTGAGGTGCCTTTATGGCAGGTCGGGCCAATGGGATTGACCAGCACCAGTAAGGTATCGTTGTCGCAATCGGCGGCGATACTGACTACGTTCAGGAAGTGACCGGAAGTCTCGCCTTTGGTCCACAGACGCTGCTTGGTGCGCGAGAAAAAGGTCACTTTGCCCGATTCCTGCGTTTTCGCCAGCGCTTCCTGATTCATGTAGCCCAGCATTAATACTTCGCCGGAAACCGCATGTTGGATAATGGCGGGCATCAGTCCGTCGATTTTTTCCCAGTCCAGTTGTTCAGTTAACATACCCGTATCTCCACGCCCTGTGTTGCCAGGTACGCTTTTAGTTCGCCAATATTAATGATCTGTTTGTGAAAGACCGATGCCGCCAGCGCGCCGTCGACGTTTGCATCACGGAAGGCTTCAAGGAAGTGTTCCATCGTGCCTGCGCCGCCGGAGGCGATAAGCGGTACGTGGCATACATCACGTACTTTTTTCAGCTGCGCAAGATCGTAGCCGTTTCGCACGCCGTCCTGGTTCATCATATTGAGGACAATTTCGCCAGCGCCACGTTTTTGTACTTCCTGCACCCATTCCTCGGTTTCCCACTGCGTCACGCGCGTGCGGCTCTCGTCACCGGTATATTGATTCACGTGATATTTTCCGCTTTCGGCGTCATACCAGGTGTCAATGCCGACCACAATACACTGCACGCCAAAGCGATCGGCCAGACGGGTGATGAGTTCCGGTTCGGCAAGTGCGGGAGAGTTGATGGAAATTTTGTCCGCGCCAAAAGAGAGAATGCGTGAGGCATCGTCAATAGACTTAATCCCACCGGCTACGCAGAACGGAATATCGATAACCTCCGCAACGCGTGACACCCAGCTCTTATCGACCACGCGACCGTCGCTGGAAGCGGTGATATCGTAGAACACCAGCTCATCTGCGCCTTCGTCGGCGTAACGTTTGGCTAGCGGCACGATATCGCCGATAATTTCATGATTACGGAACTGAACGCCCTTAACGACCTGGCCATCACGTACATCAAGACAAGGTATTATCCGTTTTGCCAGCATTGGATGGCCTCCGTTACGTTAAATTTACCTTCCAGCAGCGCACGCCCAACAATGACGCCGCGCACGCCGGTGCCGCGCAGCGCGGCGATATCCTCAAGCGAGCCAATGCCGCCGGAGGACTGGAATGCAACCTGTGGATAGCGGGCGCACACTTCTTCGTACAGCGAAACGTTGGAGCCTGCCAGCGTGCCATCACGAGAGATATCGGTACACAACACGTGTTGCAGGCCAACCGGCCGATAGGCTTCGACCAATGCTTCTAACGTGACGCCGGAGTTTTCCTGCCAGCCGCTGACCGCGACCTGTTTCACGCCGTGGTCATCAATACGCACGTCCAGCGCCAGCACCAGATGCTCTGCGCCAAAGCGTTTAAACCAGCCTTTAACGACCTCAGGTGATTTAACCGCAGTAGAACCGACAACCACGCGGGCCACGCCGGCTTCCAGCAGTGCCGCAACGTCATCCTCTGTACGCACGCCGCCGCCAACCTGCACCGGGACGCTCACGCCCGCCACCAGCGTTTTTAAGAGCGGAATTTGCCGCTGTGCGGGGTCTTTGGCTCCGGTTAAATCGACCAGATGAAGAACTTCCGCACCCTGCGCGGCATAATCCTGTAAGCGCGGTAGCGGGTCGCTGCCGTAATCTCGCTGTTGGCCGTAATCGCCCTGATGGAGACGGACAACGGTACCGTTAATCAAATCTAAAGCAGGAATGATCATTACATCTCCAGGAAATTTTTCAGCAACTGCGCCCCCGCGGCACCCGAGCGCTCCGGGTGGAACTGCACGCCGTAGAAATTATCTTTGCGCACGGCGGCAGTGAACGCTTCGCCGTAGTGACACTGCGCAATGGTGTACTCGTTGACCGGCATGGCGTAGCTATGGACGAAGTAGAAGTACGTGCCATCCTCAATACCACTGAACAGACGATCGCCCGCTTTAGGATAGACCCGATTCCAGCCCATATGCGGCAGCGGTAGCCCGAAATCCGTCATCTTCGGCACGTCCTGGTCGATAATCCCCAGCAGGTCAACGCCGTGAGTTTCTTCGCTATGTCGACCCAGTAGCTGCATTCCCAGACAGATGCCGAGCACCGGCTGGGTACAGGCTTTAATCAACTCAATCAGCTCGCGCTCAATAAGCTTATCCATCGCGGCCTGGGCGGTTCCCACGCCAGGTAAAAACAGTTTGTCTGCGCGCAGCACCACTTCCGGCTCACGGCTGACTACGGGCTCATAGCCGTGGCGAGCGATGGCGGACTTTACCGAATGGAGGTTAGCGCAACCGGTATCAAGGACGACGACGTTCATTACAGCACTCCTTTCGAGGAGGGAAGGGTATCGCCGTCCACGCGGATTGCCTGGCGCAAGGTGCGACCAAAGACTTTAAACAGGCTTTCCACGCGATGGTGATCGTTTTTGCCTTTGGTTTTCAGGTGCAGGGTGACGCCCATGGTATAAGACAGCGAGCGGAAGAAGTGCTCAATCATCTCGGTGCTCAAATCGCCTACGCGCTGATAGGTGAATTCTGCCTTATATTCCAGGTGTGGACGACCGGAGATATCCAGCGCGCAGCGCGCCAGGCATTCATCCATGGGCAGCACGAAGCCAAAACGGTTGATGCCGCGTTTGTCGCCAAGTGCGACCTTCAGTGCTTCGCCCAACGCCAGGCCGGTATCTTCGACCGTGTGGTGATCGTCAATATACAGATCGCCTTTCACGGTAATGTTCATGCGAAAACCACCGTGGGTAGCAATTTGATCCAGCATGTGGTCAAAGAAGCCGACGCCGGTATTGATTTTGCTGCCGCCTTCGCGGTCCAGCCACACTTCGACATCAATTTGCGTTTCGCGGGTCTGGCGCTCGACGCGCGCATAGCGGTCGCGGCGAGTTAATTGCTCGCCGATTGCGGTCCAGTTCAGGGTGTCGCGGTTATAGCGCAGACCGGCAATCCCCATGTTGGTCGCCAGTTCTAAATCGGTCGCCCGGTCGCCAATCACGTAACTGTTGGCGGTATCCATCACTTCATTTGCCAGCCAGGCGGTCACCAGCTGGGTTTTCGGTTTACGGCACTTGCAGTTGTCCGCCGGCAGGTGCGGGCAAATGAGCACATCATCAAAGACCACGCCCTGTGAGGTGAATATCTGCATCATCAGATTGTGCGGGCCGTCGAAATCGGCCTGCGGGAAGCTGTCGGTGCCCAGACCGTCCTGATTGGTGATCATGACCAGTTTGTAGCCCGCCTTTTGCAGTTTCAGCAGTACCGGAATAGCGTCGGGCTCGAAGGCCAGTTTGTCAAAGCGGTCAACCTGATAGTCGCTCGGCGGCTCGGAAATCAGGGTGCCATCACGATCGATAAAGAGAAACTTCTGGGTCATACGGTCTCCGCTTTCAAAGCGTCAATCACCCGCTGGCTCTCTTCACGAGTGCCGATAGTGATGCGCAAACAGTTACTTAAAGAGGGTTGTTTATTCTGATCACGTAAGATAATGCCTTGATCCCATAAAGATTTAAATACGCGGCTGGAGGCTTTAAAACGAGCCAGTACGTAGTTGGTCTCGGAATTAAACACCTGCTCGACACAATCAATGCTACGCAAAGCGTCCACCAGATACTGACGTTCTTCAAGGATTTGCGCCACACGTTCGCGCATGGCGGCAATTCCCTGTGGGCTTAGCGCCTGGGCCGCAATATCGGCCACCGGGGTAGAGAGCGGATAAGGGGCGATCACCTTCATTAATAAGGCGATAACTTCTTCGTTAGCAAGCGTAAAGCCGCAGCGCAGCCCCGCCAGTGCAAAGGCTTTTGACAGCGTACGCAGGATGACCAGATGCGGATACTCAGCAAGCCAGCCTGCCAGCGTCGCTTGTGGGCAGAATTCAATATAGGCTTCATCGGCGACAACCAGCGCTTTATCACGGGTCATTTCCAGCAGCGTGCGGAAATCCTGCGGGTTGATAATCTGCCCGGTGGGATTATTCGGGCTGCACACGTAAACCACTTTGACGTCAGCCAGGCTATCGGCAATCGCCGGGATATCCAGCTGCCAGTCCGCTTTCGCCGGTACGGTACGGCACTCGACGCCGAGGGTTTCAGCGCTGACGCTGTACATGCCGTAGGTGGGCGGGCAGAACAGTACCGCGTCGCGGCCCGGTTCGCAAAATGCGCGCACCAACAGCTCAATACCTTCATCCGCTCCGCGACTCACCAGCACTTGCTCGGATTTTACGCCTGCGTAAGCGGCATAGTTTTCAATCACCGCTTTCGGCTGACACTCCGGGTAGCGGTTGAGCGTCTGCTGACTTAAGGTAAACGGCACCGCAGTCGGGAATTCGTTGGCATTCAACCAGACGTCGCCATTACCGCCCAGGCGGCGGGCCGACTGGTATGGAGTCAGGGCGCGAACGTTGTCACGGGCTAACTGTTCAATGCTCATGCTTGCTCCTTTAAGGCGTTAACGCGCAGGGTGACGGCATTTTTATGGGCGGTCAGCAATTCGGCGGCTGCCAGCGTTTCAATGGTGGCGGCGAGGCTTAAGAAACCGTCGCGCGATAATTCCTGAACAGTCATCCGTTTCTGGAAATCCGCCAGCCCAAGGCTTGAGCAGGTCGCGGTGTAGCCGTATGTCGGCAGCACGTGGTTGGTGCCGGAGGCATAGTCGCCAGCGGACTCCGGCGACCAGTCGCCGAGGAATACAGAACCGGCGCTGGTGATGTCGTCAACAAGAGCGCGGGCGTTGCGGGTTTGAATAATGAGGTGTTCAGGCCCGTAAGCGTTGGAGATTTCGACGCATTGCGCCAGATCTTTCGCCACGATTAAACGGCTGGCGGACAGCGCCTGACGTGCAGTCTCGGCGCGCGAAAGCTCGGCGAGCTGACGTTCAACGGCCACTGCGACGTCTTCGGCAATTTTTGCGTCGGGAGTCAGCAAAATGACCTGAGAGTCCGGGCCGTGTTCGGCCTGGGAAAGCAGGTCGGAGGCGATAAAGTCCGCTGTTGCGCCGCTGTCTGCAATCACCAGAACTTCCGATGGGCCCGCAGGCATATCGATGGCTGCACCATCAAGACGTTGGCTGACCTGACGTTTTGCTTCGGTCACAAAGGCATTGCCCGGGCCGAATATTTTATCCACTTTCGGTACGGATTCCGTACCCAGCGCCAGCGCGGCAATCGCTTGTGCGCCACCGACGTTGAATACCTCTTGCACGCCACACAGTTTTGCAGCGTAGAGGATCTCATCAGCAATCGGCGGCGGTGAGCACAGCACCACTTTCTGACAGCCCGCAATGCGCGCAGGCGTCGCGAGCATCAATACCGTTGAAAACAGTGGCGCCGAGCCGCCTGGAATATAAAGCCCCACGGACGCTATCGGCCGGGTAACCTGCTGACAGCGCACGCCTGGCTGGGTTTCGATATCCACCGGCGGCAGAATTTGTGCGTTGTGGAAGGTATCAATATTACGCACAGCGACCTGCATAGCCTGCTTCAGCTCATCGCTTAGACGGTCGCTGGCTTGCTGAATTTCTTCCGCGGTGACCTGTAATGCGCCAACCTCGGTTTTATCAAATTTGGCACTGTATTCGCGCAGGGCTTTATCGCCGTTGTTTTTGACGTTATCAAGAATCTCCGCCACCGTCCGGGTAATGCTCTCGGACGCCGAAATGGCCGGGCGGGTTAATAATGTCTGCTGTTGCTCGGGGCTACAGCGGTTCCAGTCAATCAGGGTATTGAAGCTCATGGTGGTTACTCCATCATCTTCTCAATCGGCAGCACCAGAATTGAGCTGGCACCCAGGGCTTTCAATTTTTCCATCGTCTCCCAGAACAGGGTTTCGCTGCTCACCATGTGCATGGCTACGCGCTGCTGGTCACCGGCCAGCGGCAGAATCGTTGGACGTTCCGCGCCCGGCAGCAGGGCAATCACTTCGTCCAGACGTTCGGTCGGCGCATGCATCATGATGTATTTCGATTCGCGCGCCTGAATCACGCCCTGAATACGGGTTAACAGACGATCGACCAGCTGCTGCTTAGCCTCACTCATCTCGCCGTCACGCTGAATCAGACAGGCTTTTGAGCGGAACATCACTTCCACTTCACGCAGTCCGTTCGCTTCAAGCGTTGCGCCGGTCGATACGAGGTCGCAGATGGCGTCGGCCAGGCCAGCACGCGGGGCGACTTCAACAGAGCCGTTCAGCAGGCAAGATTTAAAGGCGATACCTTTTTGGTCAAGGTAACGTTTAAGCAGGTGCGGGTATGAGGTGGCGATACGTTTACCATCGAGCGATGCCGGGCCGTTCCAGGTTTCATCCGCAGGCGTTGCCAGCGACAGGCGGCAGCCGCCGAAGTCCAGACGACGCAGGGTAAAATAGCGCGGGTCTTCGCCCTGGGCGCGGCGGTTCAGCAGTTCTTCTTCTAAGACGTTCTCACCGATGATGCCCAGATCAACCACGCCGTCCATAACCAGACCCGGGATATCGTCGTCGCGGACGCGCAGGATATCGATAGGCATGTTTTCAGCCATCGCAATCAGGCGCTGGGTGTGCAGGTTAATTTTGATGCCACAACGGGCCAGTAATTCGCGTGAATCATCGCTAAGACGACCGGATTTCTGAATAGCTATGCGTAAACGGCTGTTATCTAACATTCTGTTTTCCTTTTTACCCTGCTGAATTTGGTTCAAAAAAAAAGCCCCCGGAAGATATCTTCCGGGGGCTCTCTTGCGTTCATGCACCACTGGAAGATCTGAATGTCTCCCAGCACACATCGCCTGAAAGACTAGTCAGGGTGATGGTGATGATGGTGCAGTTTAATTTGAACGCGGCTCATAAATTTCTCGTTGAATGACTATTCACTTGATGTCTTTTAACCTAAACCACTTTTGTCGTTGAAGGCAAGTGCTTTTTTCATTCATTAAATCAATTCATGTGGCGACTATAAATTGTCAGTTTTGACGCGGTGGCGTAGCCTTAGTTGTAGAGGAGTGCGGCAACAATCAGGAGATGGCGCAATGAAGAAAGTGGCAATTGTCGGATTAGGGTGGCTGGGTATGCCATTGGCGCTGTCTTTAATGGCGCGAGGCTGGCAGGTGACCGGCAGTAAAACGACTGTAGATGGCGTAGAAGCGGCGCGGATGTGCGGCATTGAAAGCTACCCGCTGCGGCTCGACCCACAGTTAGTCTGTGAGGCAGATGATCTTGATGCCTTGATGAACGTCGACGCATTAGTGATTACCTTACCCGCACGTCGTAGTGGCGAAGGAGACGATTTCTATCACCAGGCGGTGCAGGAAATTGTGGACTCCGCGCTGGCGCATAATATTCCGCGCATTATCTTTACCAGCTCAACCTCGGTATACGGTAGAGAAGCGGGTACGGTGAAAGAGACAACGCCGCGTGAGCCCGTGACGGCCAGCGGTCGAGTGCTTAAAGAGCTGGAGGACTGGCTGCACCAGTTGCCGGGTACCTCGGTTGATATTCTGCGTCTGGCGGGATTGGTCGGGCCGGGGCGTCATCCAGGACGTTTCTTTGCCGGAAAATCGGCGCCGGACGGGCAGCATGGTGTGAACCTGGTGCATCTGGAAGATGTGATTGCCGCGATTACGCTACTACTACAAGCACCGAAAGGTGGGCACATTTATAACATCTGTGCGCCAGAGCATCCTGCCCGGCAGGTTTTCTATCCGCAAATGGCGCGAGAACTCGGTTTGGCGGCGCCGGTGTTTAGCGATAGCGGGGCAGGGCAGGGGAAAATCATCGACGGTAATCGCATCTGTCGCGAGTTAGGATTTGAGTATCAATACCCTGACCCGTTACGTATGCCGATGGAGTAAATTGCATCAGTTTTAGCAAATAGTGCTATCGCATAAGTTTACGATTTTTGGATTGTCTAATTATCAGCCATTTAGACGATTAAGCGCTTTGTTGATGTTCGCATTTGCTTGTTTTTTTGCTTCCGTTTGGTGCAAAATATGTCGAATGTAAAAAATGAGACTAACCGACGTGATTTCCACGTCGGTTATTTTTTTACATCAAAACAATCATCCAATAAAAGAGGCCGGGCTTAGTACCGGATAGATATTTACTTAAAAAACGACAGTTGTTGTCGCTGAGGAAACAGAAAAAAATGGGGCAATTTTTCTTTTTTGCACCGGCCATCGCCGTAATGGAGACTGACCGTGTCGCATAACGTTACTCCAAACACCTCTCGCGTGGAATTGCGTAAAACCCTTACGTTGATTCCGGTTGTCATGATGGGCCTCGCCTATATGCAGCCAATGACGCTGTTCGATACGTTCGGTATCGTGTCAGGCCTCACTGACGGTCACGTTGCAACGGCTTACGCCTTTGCACTGATCGCTATTCTTTTTACTGCGCTGAGTTACGGCAAGCTGGTTCGCCGTTTCCCGTCCGCAGGCTCCGCGTATACCTACGCTCAGAAATCCATTAGCCCGGTGGTTGGCTTTATGGTGGGCTGGTCGTCGCTGCTGGACTACCTGTTCATGCCGATGATCAACATTCTGCTGGCAAAAATTTACTTTGAAGCGCTGATGCCTTCCATTCCGTCATGGATTTTCGTGGTGGCATTGGTTGGGTTTATGACCGTTTCTAACCTGCGCAGCATCAAGGCCGTGGCCAACTTCAATACCCTGATTGTTATTTTGCAGATGGGCATTGTGGCGGTGATTGTTGGCCTTATCGTCTACGGCATTATGCACGGTGAAGGTGCGGGTACGCTGGTCAGTACGCGTCCGTTCTGGTCTGAGGGTGCGCACGTCGTGCCGATGATTACCGGAGCGACCATTCTGTGCTTCTCATTCCTCGGCTTTGACGGTATCTCTTCTTTGTCTGAAGAGACCAAAGACGCTGAGCGTGTGATCCCGCGTGCGATTTTCCTGACGGCGCTGATTGGCGGTATGGTGTTCATCGGAGCATCTTACTTCCTGCAGCTGTACTTCCCGGATATTACTCGCTTTAAAGATCCGGATGCTTCTCAGCCGGAAATCATGCTGTACGTGGCGGGTAAAACCTTCCAGTGGGGCGTGCTGATCTTCTCAAGCGTCACCGTTCTGGCTTCCGGTATGGCGGCACATGCGGGCGTGTCTCGTCTGATGTACGTGATGGGGCGTGACGGCGTGTTCCCGACCAGCTTCTTCGGCTATATTCATCCGAAATGGCGTACTCCGGCGTTCAACGTGCTGCTGGTTGGCGCAATTGCGCTGCTGGCGATTAAATTCGACCTGGTAACGGCAACGGCGTTGATTAACTTTGGTGCGCTGGTGGCATTCACCTTCGTTAACCTCTCCGTGATCTCGCAGTTCTGGATCCGTGAGAAGCGTAACAAGACGCTGAAAGACCACATCAACTATCTGGTGCTGCCAAGCTGTGGCGCGCTGACCGTTGGTGCACTGTGGGTGAACCTGGAGCAAAGCTCTATGATTCTGGGGCTGATTTGGGGCACGATTGGCCTGGTCTACCTGGCCTGCGTCACCAAGCGCTTCCGCAACCCAGTTCCGCAGTACGAAGATATCGCTTAATTTCCTTGCGATGAAAATTGAAAACCGGAGGCTTAGCCCTCCGGTTTTTTTTCGTCTTAATAAAATTCGCTGATTAAAAACTCATCTGTAATAACCGTGCGGAATAATTTAGAGCGTTTGGTTATTGGAGCGAACGGGCCTGCTCAGGAATAATTTTAAGACTGATAATATTGGGTTAATAGATTTATGTTGCACATGATAATAAGCGGAATCATCTGCGGGGCGTTACTGGGATTCGTTATGCAACGTGGACGTTTCTGCCTGACCGGCGGCTTCCGCGATATGTACATCACCAAAAACAACCGCATGTTTTATGCGCTGTTGATAGCTATCTGTATTCAAAGCGTGGGCGTTTTTGCGCTAATCCAGCTTGGGCTGGTGCAGTACGACGCTGGCGTATTCCCGTGGCTGGGCACCGTGGTAGGTGGTTTTGTTTTCGGCATTGGCATTGTCTACGCCGGGGGCTGTGCGACCGGGACCTGGTACCGTGCAGGCGAAGGGCTTATCGGCAGCTGGATTGCGCTGGTGACCTATATGGTGATGAGCGCGGTGATGCGCTCTCCTCATGCGGCCGGGCTGAATAAATTCCTCGGCGAGCATACGACGTCGCACAATGGCATTGCTGAAACGCTGAATATTTCCGTCTGGCCACTGATTGCCTTGCTGTTGATTGCAACCGTCTGGCTGGTGCGTAAAGAGCTGAGTAAACCAAAGCTTAAGGTGGCAACACTGCCGCCTCGTCGCACCGGTCTTGCACATGTGCTGTTTGAAAAGCGCTGGCATCCGTTTGTGACGGCGGTGCTTATTGGCCTGATTGCCTTGCTGGCCTGGCCGCTGAGCGAAGCGACCGGTCGTATGTTTGGTCTTGGTATTACCTCGCCGACCGCCAATATTTTGCAATTCCTCGTCGGCGGCGACAGCAAGTTCCTCAACTGGGGCGTGTTCCTGGTGCTGGGGATCTTTATCGGTTCATTTATTGCGGCGAAGGCCAGCCGTGAGTTCCGCGTTCGTGCCGCTGATGCCAGCACCACGCTGCGCAGCGCCAGCGGTGGTGTGCTGATGGGCTTTGGTGCCAGCATTGCAGGCGGTTGCTCAATAGGTAACGGGCTGGTGATGACGGCAATGATGACCTGGCAGGGCTGGATTGGTCTGGTATTTATGATCCTCGGCGTGTGGAGCGCCTCGTGGATGGTGTATGTTCGCCCGCAGCGGAAAGCTAAACTGAAATCCGCAACGGCTTAAGGAGTTAAATATGGTTGTAAAAAAACTGGATGTGGTGACGCAGGTTTGCCCGTTCCCTCTGATTGAAGCCAAAGCGGCGATGGCAGAACTGGCCCACGGCGACCAGTTGGTGATTGAGTTCGACTGTACCCAGGCGACGGAAGCTATCCCACAGTGGGCGGCGGAAGAGGGCTTTACGGTGACGGATTACCAGCAATCTGGCGATGCGGCGTGGACCATCACGGTGCAGAAATAATCACCTTAGTAGGCCGGATAAGGCGTCACGCCGCCATCCGGTAATTCTTAAAGTAGACCTGATGGCGCTGTGCATATCAGGTCTACTTTAAAGAGATAAGTTAAACAATCTCCTTCGCGTATTGATACAGCGCTTTCAATAGCGACAGCTTCTCATTATTCCCTTCGTACTGCCCGTAGAGCATCTCCAGCTCCTGCGCGTAGGCCTGCAAGAATTCTGGGGTAAAGATCTCTCGACGATGCTCCAGCCACTGCTGCTGCTCGTGTTCATCAAGCGTGCCGGGAAAATTACGTGCACGATAGTTAAACAGCAGTTTTTCAATACGTGAGTCCGCAAACGTAATATCCAGCGCCGGTAAGTTGCGCGGCTCAGTCTCAAGGACAATTTTCATTGCCGTTCGGTCAGCATCGCTAAAGAAGCCATTATAAAGCTGCGCGTCTACGTTCTCTGACGGCACAAACGGCTCGGCTTCGGCGAAGATCGCCACCACTTTCTCTCGCACAAGCGGATTTTCCCGCAGCTGTTTAAGGTTATCGAGGCACTGCTGGCGGTTAATTCCTAAGCGATCGGCGTCTTCTGGGCGCAGAGTATTGGCCTGCGCCAGTACCGGGCACTTGTTGAGATGCACCAGTTTGACTGGAATCGGTGAAAGCTCACCCAGCTCACTTTTCGGTGTGTATAAACGCTCACGCAGGGTATCGGCATCAAGCTCCAGCAGCGGGGCAATATCACCCGCTAGATCGACCATGATCACCGCATTGCGGTTTTCCGGGTGCCAGGCTAATGGGGCCACCCAACTGGTGTTGCCGCGCCATGCGCCAAACATCCCGGAGACGTGCACCAGCGGCTTCATTTGCGGCACATCGATCAGCGTCATCAGTTTGTTTTTGCCGCGGTACGCATACAGATAATCAAACAGTTTGGGTTGCTGCGTTTTCACCAGCTTTGCCATGGCGATGGTGGCATAAACGTCGGCCATCGCATCGTGGGCATTGCTGTGCTCAATGCCGTTAGCCTTTGTTAAATGTTCAAGGCGAAAGCTTGGCAGACCATCTTCGTTCTCCGGCCAGACGATGCCTTCAGGGCGCAGGGCGTAACAGGCGCGCATCACGTCAAGCAGATCCCAGCGTGAGTTGCGGTTTTGCCAGCTCCAGGCATACGGATCGTAAAAATTGCGATAGAAGATATTCCGCGTGACTTCATCATCGAAACGCACGTTGTTGTAGCCCACCACGCAGGTTTCCGGCACGGTGAAAATGTCGTGGATACGTTTTGCGAAAGCGGCTTCGTTCTCGCCTTTGGCACGCGCTTCCTGCGGCGTGATCCCGGTTATTAGCACCGCTTCCGGCTGTGGCAGATAGTCATCTGCGGGTTTGCAGTAAAAGACTTCCGGTTCCCCGATGATATTAAAATCGTTGTCGGTGCGGATAGCGGCGAACTGCGCGGGTCGGTCTAGAGAAGGGCTGGTACCGAAGGTTTCGTAGTCGTGAAACAGAAATCCTGGCGCGCTGGAGGTCTCTTGCATAGCGTTAACTGTGTCCGTGTATGGCGTTTGGTACTCATGGTAAACGATTTAGACTCTCATCAGAAGGGCAAGAGCAGGATCTGGAAGCCCTCTCACAGGGTGTTTTTTCGTGTGGAATTAGAGGTATGTCATATTTTCTTGCAATTTAACCCTGTAACAAAGCACGAACTTCCGTAAAAAGGACGACGAATTTGCGAATGTTGAGGATTTACCGTTGAAAGCCCGTTTTTTGATTGCTGTTTCTTTGCTCGCTTCGAGCGTTTCGTGTGCGTTTGCGGATGCACCCGCTATTCCTCCCGTCACTCCTCCTGCTATTCAGGCCGGCGCCTGGGTACTTATGGACTACACCACCGGGCAAATCTTAACCGCCGGTAATGAACACCAGCAGCGTAACCCTGCGAGCCTGACCAAGCTGATGACCGGTTATGTTGTCGACCGTGCGATTGATAGTCACCGAATTACCGCAGACGACATGGTCACCGTCGGGCGCGATGCCTGGGCGGCGGTTAACCCGGTATTTAACGGCTCCTCTTTAATGTTTTTAAAAGCAGGCGATCGTCTGACGGTTCGCGACCTGAGCCGTGGTCTGATTGTCGATTCCGGTAACGATGCGTGCGTGGCGTTGGCCGATTATGTTGCTGGCGGTCAGCCGCAGTTTGTCAAAATGATGAACCACTATGTGGAAACGCTGAATCTGCGCGACACCCATTTTGAAACAGTTCATGGCCTGGATGCACCGGGTCAGCACAGCTCGGCCTACGATCTGGCCGTACTCTCGCGCGCCATTATTCACGGTGAGCCGGAGTTCTATCATATGTACAGCGAAAAAAGCCTGACCTGGAACGGCATTACCCAGCAGAATCGTAACGGCCTGCTGTGGGAAAAAAGCATGCACATTGATGGTCTCAAAACCGGTCATACCTCCGGTGCCGGTTTTAACCTGATTGCTTCTGCGGTGGATGGTCAGCGCCGTCTCATTGCCGTCGTGATGGGGGCAGATAGCGCCAAAGGGCGTGAAGATCAGGCGCGTAAGCTACTGCATTGGGGCCAACAAAACTTCGATACCGTGCAAATTTTGCATAGCGGTAAGAAGGTAGGAACCGAGCGTATCTGGTATGGCGACCAGGAGAAAATCGCCCTGGGTACCGATCAGGATTTCTGGCTGGCGCTGCCTAAAGCCGAAGTGCCGAATATCAAAGCCAAATATGTCCTTGATAAAAAAGAGCTTGAAGCGCCGATTGCCGCGCACACACGCGTCGGGGAGATTCAACTGCTCGATGGCAATAAGGTGGTGGCCCAGTGGCCGCTGGTGACGCTGGAAAGCGTGGGTAAAGGCGGCATGTTCTCACGGTTGAGCGACTATTTGCATCACAAGGCATAATACTTAAGGCTCAACAAAAGGTAGCCCGGGCGAGGGGCGATAGCGCTGACTCTGGAGACTCCCGGCGGCGCTGCGCTTGGCCGGGCTACCGATGGGCGTAGGCTGGATAAGGCAACGCCGCCATCCGGCAATGTGTGTGGTTATGCCTGATGGCGCACAGCTTATCAGGCCTATGGGTTGCCGTTGTTCACAGTATCTACCTGATTGATTATCCCTGTGGTTGTTGTTAGCCAGAGCGGGTACAATTTGCGCTTTCGTTTTGTCGGAGAATGGCTGTGCGCCCGGATAAGTCACTTAGCCCTTTTGAAATTCGCTTATATCGCAATTACCGTACCGTACATGGTGCGCGGATTGCGCTGGCCTTCGTCCTGACTTTTCTGATAGTCCGTCTGCTGAGCATCCCGGAAGGGTCCTGGCCGCTCATTACGCTGGTGGTGGTGATGGGCCCCATTTCGTTTTGGGGTAACGTTGTACCGCGGGCTTTTCAGCGCATTGGCGGCACCATTCTGGGTTCGGCGCTGGGGCTTGTCGCACTCAAGCTTGAGCTTATCTCGCTCCCCCTGATGCTGCTCTGGTGCGCGGGCGCCATGTTCCTCTGTGGCTGGCTGGCGCTGGGCAAAAAACCGTACCAGGCGCTGCTTATCGGGATTACCCTTGGCGTGGTGGTGGGGGCGCCGCCGGGGGACATGACTACTGCGCTATGGCGAAGCGGTGACGTCATATTTGGCTGCCTGCTGGCGATGCTGTTTACCGGAATCTATCCTCAGCGGGCGTTTATCCACTGGCGTATCCAGATGGCCAACTTTGTCACCCAATTTAACCGCATCTATCAGGCCGGTCTTTCTCCCAATCTTATCGAGCGACCGCGTTTAGAGAAGCATTTGCAGAAGGTGCTCAACGATGTGGTGAAAATGCGCGGTCTGATAACTCCCGCCAGCAAAGAAACGCATATCCATAAAGGCATATTCGAAGCCATTCAAACCGTCAGCCGAAATCTGGTATGTATGCTCGAGCTACAAATTAATGCGCACTGGGCGACGCGCCCTAGCCATTTGCTGATGCTTAACGCGCATACGTTGCGGGAAACGCAGCTAATGACGCAACAAACGCTGCTCGCCATCGCCCATGCCCTGTATGAAGGGAATCCGCAGCCGATTAAGGCCAACAGCGAAAAACTTAATGAGATTGCGACGGAGCTACGCCAGCTGGTGAATGAGTACAAAGGCGAGGATCTGGCAGAGACGCCTATCCACGGCTATGTCTGGTTAAGCATGGAGCTGGCGCGGCAGCTGGAATTGTTGTCGAGTCTGATGTGCCGTGCATTGCGTAAATAAAAGGCAGATACATCGACTTTTGCGCCAGGTTGTTTCGATTCAGCCGGATTTAGGGTTATGATGAGCCCAAAGCAAAAATGAGTGTTTGCGACAACGTGACTACGTCAACTCATTCAGGTTGAAGGGGGTATCAGGAATGTGTACCTTATCGTGTAGCCGTTGTTTTAACGAATCCGAGTCTCAACTATCAGGGGTATAAAAATGGAAACCACGAAACCTTCGTTTCAGGACGTGCTTGAATTCGTCCGTTTGTTCCGTCGTAAGAACAAACTGCAACGTGAAATTCAGGACGTTGAGAAAAAGATCCGTGACAACCAGAAACGTGTTCTGCTGCTCGACAACCTCAGCGACTACATTAAACCAGGAATGAGCGTTGAAGCCATTCAGGGCATCATTGCCAGCATGAAGGGCGACTATGAAGATCGCGTTGATGACTACATCATCAAAAATGCTGAGCTGTCCAAAGAACGTCGCGACATCTCTAAAAAATTGAAAGTGATGGGCGAGCAGAAAGGCGAGTAACCGTCATTAGCGGGTGGTGACGGTTGTTGCCACCCGAACACATCATTGAGTCACACCCTTTCATAATCTAGCGACATTGCGAACCATGCAGCAACATCAGGAAACGCAATCATGATACTGGTGACCGGCGGCGCCCGCTGCGGAAAGAGTCGTCACGCAGAATCCTTAATCAGTCATTTCTCCAGCGTCCGCTACATTGCGACATCACCCATCTTAGATGCCGAGATGGCTGAGCGTATTCAGCATCATCGGGACGGTCGTCCTGCCCATTGGCACACGGAAGAACGTTGGCAAAATCTGGCCGACATCATTACCCCACAAAACGATCCCGCTGAGGCGATTTTGCTGGAGTGCATCACCACGCTTGTCACCAATATCCTTTTTGCCTCAGGCAATGAAGAGGAGATTGACCGCTGGGATTTTTCGGCGCTGGAAACGCAGGTGAATGCTGAGATTGACGCGCTGATTACGGCCTGTAAACAGTGCCCGTCACCCATTGTACTGGTGACAAATGAAGTCGGTATGGGCATCGTGCCCGAGAATCGTTTAGCCCGGCATTTCCGTGATATTGCAGGGCGAGTGAACCAAAAACTGGCGCAGGCCGCAGATGATGTCTGGCTGGTGGTATCAGGGATCGGAGTCAAAATAAAATGAGTCGACTGTTTTTTGCCACACTTTCATTTATGAGCCGTCTTCCAGTGCCAGAGCGCTGGTCGCAGGGGCTGGATCTGGATCGCTATGTTAACGGGGTTATCACCTTCCCGGTCATCGGCCTGCTGCTGGGGGCAATAAGCGGACTGGTCTTTATGGTGGTTGAGGCCTGGTGCGGTATACCGCTGGCGGCCTTTTTCACCGTACTGGCGCTAGCGCTATTGACCGGCGGTTTTCATCTTGATGGCCTGGCGGATACCTGCGACGGGATTTTCTCAGCGCGTCGTCGTGAGAAAATGCTGGAGATTATGCGCGACAGTCGCCTGGGAACTCACGGCGGTTTAGCGCTGATTTTTGTTCTGCTGGCGAAAGTGCTGGCGATAAGCGAGCTGGGCTTACGCGGAACGCCCATGCTGGCGGCTATCGCTGCGACCTGTATTGTCGGGCGCTCGGCTTCTGTGCTGCTGATGTATCGCCACCGCTATGCGCGTGAAGAGGGGCTGGGCAACTTATTTATCGGCAAAGTGAGCTTCCGCCAGGCCTGGCTGACGCTGGCGATTGGCGGCGCGCTGGTGACCGCGCTACTGGGTATGCACGGTCTTCGTGCCGTACTAGTGGCATTTATTGGTGTCTTTATCCTCGGCCAGTTGCTTAAACGGACGCTGGGCGGACAAACCGGTGACACGCTTGGCGCGGGTATTGAACTGGGTGAAGTCATTTTCTTGCTGGCGCTTTTGTAAGTCAGCACCTAACGAACCGGATATTAAAATAATGCAAACACTGGCTTCAATGCTTGCGGCAATTCCTGCGTTGGATAATGCCGCGATGGCGCGTGCGCAGCAGCATATTGATGGGCTTCTTAAACCGACAGGCAGCCTCGGGCGTCTGGAGTCGCTGGCGGTACAGTTGGCGGGGATGCCAGGGCTTAAGGGGATGCCACAGGTGGATAAAAAAGCCATTCTGGTGATGTGTGCCGATCACGGCGTGTGGCATGAAGGCGTGGCGATTTCACCGCAGATAGTCACGGCAATTCAGGCTGCTAACATGACGCGTCACAATACCGGTGTTTGCGTGCTAGCGGCACAGGCCGGGGCGCAGGTACATGTCATTGACGTCGGCATCGACGCCGACCCAATTCCCGGGCTGGTGGATATGAAAGTGGCGCGCGGCAGCGGCAATATTGCACAAACCGCCGCCATGACCGCGGAACAAGCGCATGCGTTGCTGCTGGCAACCATGAACTACACCCGAAATCTGGCGCAGCAGGGCGTCACGCTGTTTGGCGTGGGCGAGCTGGGAATGGCAAACACTACGCCAGCGGCGGCGGCGGTGAGCGTACTCACCGGCAGCGCACCGGAGACGGTCGTCGGGATTGGGGCCAACCTGCCGCCATCACAGCTTCAGCATAAAGTAGATGTCGTCACCCGCGCGATTGCACGTAATCAGCCGGACGCCAGCGATGGCCTGGACGTTCTGGCAAAAGTCGGCGGCTTTGACCTTCTCGGTATGACCGGCGTAATGCTTGGCGCGGCCTCCTGCGGCCTGCCGGTGGTGCTGGATGGTTTCCTCTCTTACGCCTCTGCGCTGGCGGCTTGTCAGATTGCACCCGGCGTTAAACCGTACCTTATTCCGTCTCACTTCTCGGCAGAGAAAGGGGCGCGCATTGCGCTTGAGCATTTGGGGCTGGTGCCGTATTTGCATATGGATATGCGTCTGGGAGAGGGCAGCGGCGCGGCGATGGCCATGCATATTGTTGATTCTGCCTGTGCGATGCACAACCGCATGGGAACGCTGGCGGACAGTAATATAGTGTTGCCATCGTAATAGTGATGCCGGGGAGTTCCCCCGGCATCAGAGCAAAAGCAATAATCAACTCAATATCATATTTGTGGGTACAGCTACATTTGACTGTGTGCTGTTGGCTGAATTAACAGTAGGGCAATCCAGACATGTATTAATGTCGTAAGCACAATTATAGTATTTATAGAAACATTATAAAAAATATATGAGAGTAGGTTATTAAATTACTATCAGTTATTAGTTGCTGGCTCACTGTGCGTTAGTTTAGCTAAGTATTTCACATAAGCTTCTGCATTTTCATTAATCACTTCTTTGGATGGGTTATGTTCTGCACCATAAAAGGCAAAGTGCGGAATATATTCAGCGCCAACATATTTTATCGTGATCTCGAATGGGCGTAGGACTTCTTCCAGAGTAAATTTATAACGGCCATTCGTCATGTAGTCTGCAAGTCCAATACCGGCAGTTACCGCCACAGCCATTTTTTTATTCTTCAATTTATCGCCGGTAGAACCGTATGCCCAGCCGTAAAGAAACACTTCATCCAGCCATTGTTTCAGCATAGGTGGGCAGTTGAACCAGTAGATCGGAAACTGTAAAACCAGCGACTCATGTTGCTCAACGAGTCTTTGCTCAGCCTCGATATTGATCCTGCCGTCAGGGTAGGCTTTATAAAGCTCATGAACAGTAAATTGATCGGGATATTTTTTTAACTCATTTATCCAACGCTGGTTAACAACGGAGTTCTCAATATTTGGATGAGCGACAACAATAAGCGTTTTTTTCATCATTTCCTCAATCTGGGCTGACTTGCGATTAGGTTGCTCAGGAGTATATGATTGGTTTTATTTTTTGTGAAGTACGCAAATTTAGGTTATATACTTACCTAAAGGAGAGTGTAAATGAATTCTGAAACATGCTCACAAACCGGTATCAACCTGCAGGAAACCGATTTTGGTTATACGCTTTCCCTGGTGAGTGGGAAATATAAAATGATAGTAATGTACTGGTTAAATGAAAATAAACCCGTCATGCGCTACAACGAGCTTAAACGTCGTATCGGTACGATTTCTTTCAAAACTATGAGTAATACACTAAAAGAGCTAGAGCAAGATGGAATAATCAACCGGGTGGAGTACCCTCAAATACCGCCGAAAGTTGAATACAGCCTGACAAAACGCGGGGAGTCATTAATGCCAATTCTGGATTTAATGTGCGAGTGGGGTGGGAAAAATCGGCACACCTAACTTAGTGGCACGAATACAGATGACCTTTGAAAATATCGGACTGTGTTGCAGCTAAGGTCACTCCTCACTGTGTCAATTTTCGGTACAGCGCGTAAAATGTTAAATGTCTTGCAGGTTATTCACTGAATTACCCGAATGCGTCTTCAGCTTTGCAGCAAAGACGCATGAGTCCCTCATTCCATCCCTTCATAATCAATTTTATAGCTTTACAGCTATATAGTATCTAACCTATATTGATTGGGGGATCCCGTGTGGAGAATTAAAACAACGGATACGTTTGATAACTGGTTTACCTCGCTTAATGATACCGATCGGGTCAGCGTGCTGGCAGCGCTGTTGGTCCTACGAGAAAAGGGGCCGGGGTTGTCCAGACCTTATGCCGATACGGTCAGAGGTTCCCGCTGCAGCAACATGAAAGAGTTGCGTATTCAGAGTCGGGGCGATCCGATACGGGCGTTTTTCGCTTTTGACCCGGCCCGTACTGGCATTGTGCTTTGTGGCGGAAATAAGGTTGGTAATGAAAAGCGTTTTTACGATGAGATGCTCCCGGTCGCAGATCGGGAATTCACGAACTGGCTGAACACATCAAAAGAGAAGGAGTAACGCGATGGGCAGAACGCTGGAACAGCTTATTGCCAATGAAAAACCAGAAGTCGTGGCCGAAGCTCAAGCGGTGGCGACGGACATCCTGCTCAACATCCATCTTGCTGAGCTACGTGAGAAGGTACAGAAAACGCAGGTAGAAATGGCGCAGGCGCTGGGTATCAGACAGCCTACCGTTGCGGGTATGGAAAAACCGGGCCGCGATCTGAAACTTTCCACGCTTAAACGTTATGTTGAAGCAACCGGTGGCAAGCTACGCCTTGATGTTGAACTGCCGGATGGTTCTCACTACGGATTTGTACTGTAAAAACTGACGTTTCCTGGGGCGGGCGTCAGCTCTTTTTATGATCGGCATCGGCCTGCATTGCCGTCAGGCTTGGCTGCCGCGTGATCGTAAAACGGCATTAGCCTCTGGCAGGAATCTGACACACTATTCACCCCACTTTCACCAATATGGAAAACACGAATCGATCCAAATGTGTTACCGCTGTGGCTGACAAGCAGATACAGGCCGGGTGTATTATTGAGTATGAAGGGGTTAGCAGAAGGCTTGATACTACGGATTTTCGCGTCGGACAGGGACATGAGTTGAACGCTCAATATCCCCTAAGATAAGTTCCCAGGCTAACTCTCTGAATCAAAACGCTATTGAAACATGCTGAGACGCACAGAAACTAAAATTTGGCTCCTCTGACTGGACTCGAACCAGTGACATACGGATTAACAGTCCGCCGTTCTACCGACTGAACTACAGAGGAATCGGTGTGGAGTCGTATCTTAGCGGCGAAAAAATTTTTGTCAAACATCAATTACCATCACGTGATGCATTTGCCTATTCCATCAACAATTTGTCGCCATTCCCAACAAAAATTAAGGAAAAATGTTTTGCAGGATCAGCATTTCTCCATCATCATTTGAAATGGAGTTTCAACTTTCTGATCTAAGGCCCATTTTGAACGTCACCGCCGCCCTACGCCAGGTTGTCACAAGCACTCCCTGGTATAAAAAACGCAAAAGTTATCGAGTTCTCTTCTGGCGTGAAATCACCCCTCTTGCTGTGCCTATCTTCCTGGAAAATACCTGCGTCCTGTTAATGGGCGTGTTGAGTACTTTCCTTGTGAGTTGGTTGGGGGAAGAGGCAATGGCGGGGGTGGGTCTGGCCGACAGTTTCAATATGGTCATTATGGCCTTCTTTGCTGCGGTTGATCTTGGCACCACGGTAGTGGTGGCCTTTAGTCTCGGTAAGCGCGACAGACGCAGAGCGCGCGCGGCGGCACGTCAATCGCTGGTGATCATGACGCTGTTCGCGATTGTGCTGGCGGCAGTTATCCACTATTTCGGCGCTGAGATCATCAATATTGTTGCCGGTGACGCCAATGCCGAAGTTAAAGCCCTGGCGCTAACCTACCTTGAGCTGACGGTATTAAGTTATCCTGCGGCGGCGATTGCGCTGATTGGCAGTGGCGCGTTGCGCGGGGCAGGGAATACCAAAATTCCGCTGATGATTAATGGCGGGATGAATATCCTCAATATTATTATCAGCAGCATCTTAATTTACGGGATCTTCTCCTGGGACGGGATGGGCTTTGCCGGTGCCGGGCTTGGGTTAACCATCTCCCGTTATATTGGCGCGGCGGTAACTATCATCGTGTTGATGGTCGGCTTCAACCCGGCGCTGCGGATACCGCTGAAGAGCTACTTCAAGCCGCTCAATTTCGCCATTATCTGGGAAGTTATGGGCATTGGTATTCCCGCAAGCGTTGAATCCGTATTGTTTAACGGCGGTAAGCTGCTGACTCAGATGTTTGTCGCAGGGATGGGCACCGACGTGATTGCCGGTAACTTTATCGCTTTCTCGGTGGCGGCACTTATTAACTTACCCGGCAACGCCCTCGGGTCGGCCTCGACGATTATCACCGGCAAACGCCTGGGCACCGGGCAGTTGGCGCAGGCTGAGCGGCAATTACGCCATGTATTCTGGATGTCGACCATTGTATTGACGCTTATCGCCTGGGGCACCGCACCCTTTGCCGGGCTTTTTGCATCCTTCTACACTCACGATCAAGACGTCAAAGAGGTGGTAAAAGTCCTGCTATGGATGAACGCCGCCTTTATGCCTATCTGGGCGGCCTCCTGGGTGCTGCCTGCGGGCTTTAAAGGCGCCCGTGATGTTCGCTTCGCCATGTGGGTCTCAATGCTCAGCATGTGGGGCTGCCGCGTGGTGGTGGGCTACGTACTGGGGATCGTGCTGGGAATGGGCGTGGTCGGGGTCTGGATGGGGATGTTCCTCGACTGGGCAACGCGTGCCGCATGTTTCTACCACCGTTTGCGAACCGGTCGTTGGGCATGGAAGTACGCGCCGTTAAAAAAACAGACCACGGATAACCCATAACTGCGGTATAAATCGGCGAATGAAGACGGTTTTTAAACGAATTGCAGAATAAATCGGCAAACGAATTATTTTATGCCAAACAGGCTTTGACAACCACGGGGCACCCCGTTAATATTCGCCCCGTTCACACGATTCCTCTGTAGTTCAGTCGGTAGAACGGCGGACTGTTAATCCGTATGTCACTGGTTCGAGTCCAGTCAGAGGAGCCATATTTAAGAAGCCCGCTTAGGAAACTAAGCGGGCTTTTTGCTTTTCTATTTCCCCATTCTCATTCGATAAAAAAGCCTGCTATCAGGCAGGCTTGAACGCAGAGGTTAACCGTTTATCGGAAAGGCGGTTCGTTAAAGGTGCGCAATTTGCGTGAGTGAAGACGGTCGCCCTCGGCACGCAGCAGGTCGATGGCGCGAATACCAATTTGCAAGTGCTCGGAAATCGCGCCTTCATAAAAGCGGTTTGCCTGTCCTGGCAGCTTGATCTCACCGTGCAGCGGCTTGTCCGATACGCACAGCAAGGTGCCGTAGGGAACGCGGAAACGATAGCCTTGTGCGGCAATGGTGGCGCTTTCCATATCAATCGCTACCGCGCGGCTTAAGTTGAAGCGCAGTGAAGAGGCGGAGTAACGGAGCTCCCAGTTACGATCGTCCGTGGTCACAACCGTACCGGTGCGCAGACGCTGCTTAACTTCCTCGCCAGGCATGCCGCTGACCTGCTTCGTGGCGTCGTACAACGCGCGCTGTACTTCGGCAATGCTCGGGATGGGGATATCGGGCGGCAATACGGCGTTAAGGACATGGTCGTCACGCAGGTAAGCATGCGCCAGAACATAATCGCCAATTGACTGGCTTTCACGCAGACCGCCGCAGTGGCCAATCATCAGCCAAACGTCGGGACGCAGAACCGCTAAGTGATCGCAAATATTCTTCGCGTTGGACGGCCCCACGCCAATATTAATTAAAGTGATCCCCTGACTGTCTTTAGTGATCAAATGCCAGGCCGGCATTTGATGCTTTTTCCACGCCAAATCAGAAATGGCCTCTTCCGGGGCTTCGGTATCGGCGGTGATCCAGACGCCACCAGCACAGGAGAGCGAGACATATGGGCTATCCGGGTCGAGGATTTGGCTACAGCCCCAACGCACAAATTCATCGACGTAACGGGTGTAGTTAGTAAACAACACAAACGGCTGGAAATGCTCGACCGGCGTCCCCGTATAGTGGCGTAAACGTGCCAGAGAAAAATCCACGCGTCGCGCGTCGAAGTGGGATAGCGGGTAAAACTCAGTAGGATGGGTGAGGCCATCCGCCGTTTCATCGCCAATCTGCGACAGCTCGGTGGTGGGGAAGAAACGGGTCAGATCTGCGCTCATCGAGCGGTCAAGGTTCAGGCCGTCTATGACATAGGGGAACGGAATCTCATGCTCAGAGGCGCCCACCTCAATCTGCGCATCATAATCTTCATGCAGCAAGGTAAGTTGTTCGAGTAAATAGCTGCGGAACAGCGCGGGCTGCGTGATGGTGGTGGTATAGCAACCTGAATGGGTGAAGCGGCCAAACGCGCGGGTTTTTTGTGCTTTGTGCGCGCAACCGCTCCAGGACACGGAGAGCTGAGGGTAGACAAATAATCCGTTGGCTCGCGCCTGTGCGCTGGGCAGGGAGCGGTCGTCAATGAACAGACGAATCGCGTCACGTAATGCTTTTACCGATTGATCGTACAGCGCCTGGAGTTTATCCAGCGCTTGCTCAGGGGTCAGATTCACGCCCGTGTTACTCATCGTTCGCTCCTTGTGTCAAATCTGCAGCTTTTCCCGATAGTATGTCAACCGATGATGAAACAAAAGCGCTAGCCCGCGTCAACATAACAACTGATTAACCTTTAAGCACATTATTCCATTGGGACGGTAATCGCAGCGCGCCGAGGGAAAAAAGCTATAATTAACCGATATCTGCCGTGAATGAGGAAAGGGAAATGAAACCTCGGGTTAACCTGTTGTGTTCGCTTATGTTGGCATTTTGCAGCCACAGCGCGCTTGCTGTGACGTATCCGCTTCCCCCTGAGGGGAGTCGGTTGGTGGGCAGCACGCTCAATATCACGGTGCCGGAGAATAACCACCTGCCGCTGGAGGCGTTTGCCGCCCAGTATGGGCAGGGGCTGAGCAATATGCTCGAAGCGAATCCTGGGGTGGATGTCTTTTTACCAAAATCCGGGTCTACGCTGGTGGTGCCGCAGCAGCTGATTTTACCGAATACGGTTCGACAGGGCATTGTCGTGAACGTCGCGGAAATGCGCCTTTATTACTATCCGCCCGATAGCGGTAACGTGGAAGTGCTGCCGATTGGCATCGGGGAGGCAGGTCGTGAAACGCCGCGCAACTGGGTGACCGCCGTGGAACGTAAAACGGAAGGCCCGACCTGGACGCCGACCGCGAATACCCGTCGTGAGTACGCCAGACGTGGTGAAAGTCTGCCAGCATTTGTGCCAGCCGGGCCGGATAATCCCATGGGGCTGTACGCCATCTATATTGGTCGCCTTTATGCTATCCATGGTACGAATGCGAATTTCGGTATCGGCCTGCGCGTGAGCCAGGGCTGTATTCGCCTTCGCAATGACGATATTAAATATCTCTTTGATAACGTGCCCGTGGGCACCCGGGTGCAGATTATCGACCAGCCGGTGAAATACACTACCGAGCCGGATGGCAGCCGCTGGATTGAGGTTCACGAGCCATTGTCGCGCAACCGCGCAGAATATGAATCGGACAACAAAGTTCCATTGCCTATTACGCCGGCCCTGCGTAGTTTTATACAAGGGGAAGGGGTTGATACTGGTCGGGCCAGCGCGACTCTTACGCGCCGTTCCGGGATGCCGGTGAACATCAGTACATCACACAATACGCTGTGATCGTACGAATAAATATTGCCTGGAGCCCGCCTGATGCGGGCTTTTTGCTAAGGTGTCTCCGTTCAGGAGCTCCGCCGATTGACAAGGAGAATTGAATGAGTGATGTGGTTAACTGGGGGGTATTGGGCTACGCCCGTATCGCTAAAAATTCGGTCATTCCCGCGATTAACCGTGCCGAAAATGCGCGTGTCTATGCCGTAGCCTCGCGCAATAAAGCGGAGCTACCGACCGGGGAATGGGAGCAGTGCTACGGCGATTATGCCGCGCTGCTCGCCGACGACGCGATTCAGGCGGTCTATATTCCGCTGCCAAATTCCCTGCATAAAGAATGGGTGATACGCGCACTGGAAGCCGGTAAACACGTGTTGTGTGAAAAACCGCTGGGCCTCACCGCCGCCGAAGCGCAGGAGATGCAGCAGGTTGCGCGAAAACACAATCGCCTGTTGATGGAAGCTTTTATGTACCAGTACACCGACCGGGTGCGGGTGGTGAAAGAAGCGGTGGAGAGCGGCGAGCTGGGCGACCTCCGTCATATCAACGTGTCGTTCCGTTTCCTGTTAGACCGCCCAAATACCATCAAAATGCAGCCCTCGCTGGGGGGCGGTTCACTATACGATGTGGGATGCTATCCGGTTAACTTTATTGGCATGATAACCGGACGCCTGCCGGTACAGTGTAAAGCGCTCTGTGAAACGGATCGGGGAGTCGACACCAACCTTTCTGCTCTCTTGCAGTACGACGATGGCCTCATTGCCAACATTCACTGTGGTTTTAATGCATTTAGTCGTAACTATGCCGAAATTATCGGGACTAAAGGCATGCTGTGCATTGATAAGCCTTTCCTCGATGATGCGGGCACGGTTTACCTGCACACATCGGAAGGTGTGCGTGAACTGCCTGTCAGTGAATCGGATCGCTATCAGGCAGAGGTGCGCAACTTCTCAAGCGCCGTGTTGAACGAGCCATCGCGGCTGATCCCGTTGGAAGAGACGGTACGCAATATGCAGGTGCTGGATATGATCCGGGCGGCACTGTAAATAACGCGCAGCCCCGGAAACCCAATGGCTTCCGGGGTCCATTTAACGGGAAAATTTGCGCGCGCCGATAACACAGCCAATGACGCCGAGCGTCGCCAGCAACATCAAAGGGCTCACCGATTCATGGAGAAGTGTTGCGGACAGGCCCAGCCCCAGAAAAGGCTGGAGAAGCTGTAATTGCCCGACCGTGGCGATGCCGCCCATTGCCAGCCCTTTGTACCAGAAGATAAAACCAATCAACATACTGAATAGCGAGACATATCCCAGCGCCGCCCAGGTTGCCGCTGTCATCGTGTTAAAGCTCTCCGGCAACGTGACCACCGTGGCACACAGCATCGCCGGTAATGCGATAATTAACGCCCAGCTGATGACCTGCCAGCCGCCCAGAACACGCGTCAACTTCGCCCCTTCCGCATATCCCAGGCCGCAAACAGCGACCGCTGCCAGCATCAGAAGATCGCCGGTCAGCGAAACGGATGCGCTTTGTGACAGGGCAAATCCCATCACCAGACAACTGCCGATAAGCGAAAAGATCCAGAAGGCTATTGCCGGCCGCTCCCCGCCGCGCAGAACGCCAAAAATAGCGGTGGAGAGCGGCAGCAGCCCAAGAAAGACGATAGAGTGCGCGGAGGTGACGTGCTGAAGCGCCATCGCGGTCAGCAAAGGGAAACCAATAACCACACCTAATGACACCACAATTAACGGTAAAATTTGCGAAGCATGTGGTCTTTTTTGCCGTAATCCCACGATAAGACCAACCGCCAGCATCCCCGCGAGCGAGGCGCGCGTAAAGGTCAGAAAGAAAGGGGACATATGCAGCACGGCAATGCGCGTTGCGGGTAAAGAGCCGCTAAAAATGACCACCCCCAGCAGCCCATTCATCCAGCCGGAAATTGAGTCCGAATGCGATTTCGCTAATCCTGAATCCACCAAACACCTCACTTATGTCACCGCGCTCAACGGTTTGAGCATTTATTGGGCGGATGGTAATCTCAGCGATCTAAGACAATCAAATAATTGTCATGGATACAATTGATGAAGGCACGATATAAAAGCATCGTAGACAGATTTGCCCATTTAATCAGAAGCGGGGAGATGGCTGCGGGAGCGCGCCTGCCGACGCATCGCGTGCTGTCGGCGCAAGAACATATCTCGCTTGCCACGGCGACGCGGGTTTATCACGAGCTGGAAGCGATGGGATTGGTGAGCGGCGAAACCGGACGGGGCACGTTTGTCCGCGAGCTTTCTCTGCCTTACGGTCACGGCGTTGACCAGCAAGCCGTGGCGACGGATGTTATCGACCTTAACTTTAACTATCCGTCTTTGCCGGGGCAGGGTGAGCACTTGCGTGATGCCCTCCGCCAGATTGCGGCGGCGGGTGATATCGAGGCGCACTTACGCTATCAGCCCCATGCGGGCAGAGTAAACGATAGGACGCTTATTGCAAGGCACCTTAGTTGCCGCGGATTTCAGCCTTCGGCGGACAACGTGATTATCGTCGATGGCGCACAGCATGGGCTGACCGTGACGGTCATGGGGCTTTTGCGGCCAGGTGATGTCGTGGCGGTAGATGCGTTAACCTATTCGGGGTTTAAGGCACTGGCGGAGCTTTATCATCTCGAACTGGTCGCGATCCCGTCCTTGTCCCACGGGCCAGATCTGGTTGCGCTCAAACAACTTTGTCAAAAACGGCGCATCAGGGCCGTGTACGTTATGCCGACCCTTCACAATCCGCTGGGCTGGGTGCTAAGCCACCGTCAGCGGCAAACCCTGGCAGACATTGCGAACGCGCATGACCTGTTGATTATTGAAGATGCGGCCTACGCGTATCTGTGTCGCACACCGCCTCCACCGCTGGCTTCTTATGCGCCGGAGCGGACGGTCTATATCACCGGATTCTCTAAAAATGTGGCGACCGGGCTGCGAGTCGGCGTTTTGGTCTGTCCGGGCTCTTATCGGGCCGCGCTGGGAAGGGCTGTCCGCGCGACCACGTGGAATACGCCCTCGCTGATGACGCGAATTATCTGCACCTGGATTGAGGACGGCACCATTAACCGCTTTGAGATCTTAAAGAGGCGTGATGCCCGCAAACGACAGGCCATATTAAGAGACATCTTTGGCGGGCTGACTTATCTCACCCATCCCAATTCCTATTTTGCCTGGCTGCCTCTGCCGGATGAGTCGCGGGCGGACAGACTGGCCAACGTGCTGATGGAAAATAATATCTCCGTGTCAACGGCTGACCCTTTTTGTACCTCACAAACGGTGCCTCAGGCTCTTCGAATTGCGCTGGGTTCGGTAACGCTGGAACATTTGCGTGCGGCGCTGGTGAAGGTGCGCGAGGCTGTGGAATATGAACAGTATCGAGCGTGAATGAAGTGCGGGTATGAATAGGGAGATAGGGCGCAGAAAAGCAAAAAGCCTGCTTAGTTTCCTAAGCAGGCTTCTTAAATATGGCTCCTCTGACTGGACTCGAACCAGTGACATACGGATTAACAGTCCGCCGTTCTACCGACTGAACTACAGAGGAATCGTGTGAACGAGGCGCATATTAACGATGTCCCTCTGGCTTGTCAAAGGGTGAAAAGCGCTAATAGGTTCGTTTGCTGACAATTTCAGCAATTCACGCGCGGTTGCTGTTTTTTTAGCTCATTTGCACCGCGAAAGTGCAGGAATACCCCTTATGGAGCATATCGCTATCTTCTGACCGTGCCGAAAAAGGCCGCTATCCATAGGATCCCAGAGGGATTTGCTTAAATTTCAAAACTGGCAAGCATCTTGCAACTCCCTTTGGTACTTAACGCCAGTGTGGCAGTGGATCCTTTCGGAGGCAAAAATGAACTTCAGACGACTCAAATATTTCGTAAAAATCGTCGATATCGGTAGCCTGACTCAGGCTGCCGAAGTGTTGCATATTGCACAGCCTGCGCTGAGCCAGCAGGTCGCAACGCTGGAAGGGGAACTCGATCAGCAACTGCTCATCCGCACCAAACGAGGTGTGACGCCTACCGAAGCGGGAAAGGTGCTCTATACCCATGCCAGAACGATTTTACGCCAGTGTGAACAGGCCCACCTTGCCGTCAATAATGTAGGGCAAACGCTGAGCGGTACGGTTTCCATCGGTCTGGCGCCCGGCACGGCAGCTTCGTCAATTACGATGCCGCTGCTTCAGGCGGTGCGTAATGAGCTGCCGGAGGTGATGGTCTATTTGCACGAAAACAGCGGTACGGTGCTTAACGAAAAGCTGCTGAGTAACCAGCTGGATATGGCCGTGCTTTACGACCGCACGCCGCTGGCGGGCATTATCGGTCAGCCGCTGCTGAAAGAGGATTTGTATCTGGTAGGGACGAGCAATTGCCCGGGGCAGAGCGTCGACCTTACCGCGGTTGCGGAAATGAATCTGTTTCTCCCGCGTGACTACAGCGCCGTTCGCGCTCGCGTGGATGAGGCGTTTTCACTGCGCCGCTTAACGGCAAAAATTATCGGTGAAATTGAATCGATCTCAACGCTCACCGCGGCCATTGCCAGCGGAATGGGCGTGACGGTACTGCCAGAGTCGGCCGCGCGTTCGCTGTGCAGCGCCGCCAACGGCTGGATGGCACGCATTACCACGCCCTCGATGAGTCTGCCGCTGTCGCTGAACGTTTCCGCCCGTGGACAACTGACGCCGCAGGCGCAGGCCGTGAAGGAAATTTTGATCTCGCTGGTGAGCCGTCCGATGCTGGATAATCGGGAATTGCAGCTGGTCAGCTAAGCTTATATTCCATTCAGATATAAGTTGCTGGTTTTTATTATTTGTTCACAAGGACGACAGACTTTAACAATAGCGTAATGTCTGATTGAACCGGAGTGAAGCGTGAACTTCCAGCAACTCAAAATAATTCGTGAAGCGGCGCGGCAGGACTATAACCTGACCGAAGTTGCCAATATGCTTTATACCTCTCAGTCCGGCGTCAGCCGCCATATTCGCGAGCTTGAAGAAGAGCTGGGAATTGAGATTTTTATCCGACGCGGGAAGCGTCTGCTTGGAATGACCGAGCCGGGTAAAGCATTATTGGTAATTGCTGAGCGGATTCTGAATGAAGCCAGCAACGTGCGTCGTCTGGCGGATCTGTTTACCAACGATGCTTCTGGCGTGTTGACGATTGCCACCACCCACACGCAGGCGCGATATAGCCTGCCTCCCGTTATTAAAGCCTTCCGTGAGATTTTTGAGGATGTGCGCCTTGAGCTGATTCAGGGAACGCCGCAGGAAATCGATGCTCTGCTGCATAGCGGCGGCGCGGATATCGGTATCGCCAGCGAACGTCTTAGCAACGACGCCACGCTGGTGGCTTTCCCCTGGTTCCGCTGGCATCACAATCTGCTGGTGCCAAAAGATCATCCGCTCACCCAGATAACGCCGCTGACGCTGGAAGCGATTGCCCGCTGGCCGTTAATCACCTATCGACAAGGCATTACCGGTCGTTCACGTATCGATGAGGCTTTTAGTCGCAAAGGGCTCACGCCGGATATCGTCCTCAGCGCGCAGGATTCTGACGTGATTAAAACCTACGTAGATTTAGGGCTGGGGATTGGTCTGGTGGCCGAGCAGTCGAGCGATCCGCAGGAGTTGGGTAGCCTGGTGCGGCTGGATACGCACCATCTCTTTGATGCGAATACCGTCTGGCTGGGGCTCAAACGCGGTCAACTTCAGCGTAACTATGTTTGGCGCTTTATTGAGCTGTGTAATGCCGGTTTGTCGCTTGACGAGATTAAACGGCAGGCGATGGAGCTTGAAGAAACGGTGCTGGATTATCAGATTTAGCGCTGCCAGGAAAAATGCTACCCACCGGGAGTGGGTAGCGACAGAGGTTATTTGCTGAACTTCACCGGATTGTTGCGATAGGCTTTAAGCTTCGCGCGCATCCAGCTGCTGCTATTGCGGTTTACTGCACTCACCACGCCGGTAGTGGCGCCGCCGCCAACCTGAACATGGAAAATACCGCGTGATGGGAAGTCACCGTATTTAGGCTGTGAAAAATCCCATTCATGACGGCTGAACAGCTCTTTCGGGTTATGCCCCATCATGCTGGTGTGGACATCGAGGAATTCGATATTCAGCAGATTGGCGTTAATCGCCTCGACGGAATCACCAATTTCAGCATGACCCATCAGATAGCTGCCGCCGGTTCCCCAGAATTGCTCATCCAGCGAACCGACCTCTTCAGATACGCTTGCCAGGCGGCTTGCTGGCATCTGCCACGGCAGAACGGGTTGACGTAAATGGCGGCTTAAAGAGGCGCAGAAATCGAACGTCCGATCCCACTCGAACGGCGAATAGCAGTAGCCATTTTTATAGGCGCGAGCGGTTAAGTCGTCGGCTTCATAGCGGTCGGCTGCCATGAAATCAGCACCTTTGGCGAGCGCAGCTGTACCGTCCGCACGGACATACTCGATATCGTCAAATACCCCCACGAGCAGCGCATATTGAGCGGAAAGTTTGCCCGCCAGCGCTGGGTCGATGGTCATTCTTTTCTTCACGCCATCTTCCGGGTCAAAGACATCGTCATAGGTGAAGTCGTTGTACACCCATTGCGAGCCGCCGACGCTCCATAAGTTGAGCTGCCAGCCGAGCACAACATCCGGTGCCACAACGCGAACCAACCAGTTTAAGCCGGTAATATAGCCTTTCAGGGTATCCGTGATAGCCGCTGGGATAGCGATATTAACACCATGGTGCGCCATCGCTTCTGAAAGCGGCTGGCGAACCGGGATGGCATAGTCCGGCTTGAAACCGTACTTCTGACATTCACCCAGGTAATCCGGGTTAACGATAAAGCCCGCAGGTACCGGATGCTCATCATCCTTCATGGCCTGCGCCATTTGCAGGGCCTGGATGAAGTTAGCGAAGCTGAATTTATGGCGCAGGGGATCATCAATAATATTCTCGACGTCGCCTAACGATAAGTTACAGGTATAAGAAACCATCACCGGCAGCACGCTGTCATGGGTAATGGCTTCCACATCGCGCGCCATCTGGATGATTTTTGACGTTGGCTCTTTGGCCGGATCCAGATAAGCGGAGGCATCGCCCATACCGTCATCACCGGAATATTTGAACAGCGAGGAAACGCGCGCTTCGGCTAAATCCGCAACGTTGTTTGGTGACATATCCGCGCAGCCGCCAAAGCTCAGGTAGTCCGGGAAACCTTTCACCCGCAAATTTGCGCCTTCGACGATGGTCACCGTCAGCGTGACCGGAGACTTGCCGTCGACGCTCAGCGTCGCAGAATCGACATCAATATAATGCACCACGCCATCGTGAATCAGCGTGCCAGAGGCTACCTGATACAATCCCTGCGCCAGTTTGACGGATTGCGTCTGGCTGCCTGATTGCATTGGCAGGTTGGTGAAGTGATATTGACGCGGCAGGGTGTTTTGCTCAATAAGGCGCAAATCAAAAGTGGTGGCCACGTTTTTCTCTGCTTTCACGATGACGGTAAGCGCCGCAGATGGGCTCTGCGAGTCATCGTTTTGTCGAATCTGTTCATGAGCAAATGTCAATTTATGCAGTTTGTTGTCCAGCGCGCCAGTGGCGGCATCAAACTGATAGTGGACGTTATTTAATTTAATGTCGTCAATGCGAACGCTGAATTGACCTGACGCAGGGAGCTGCTCAAGACGCAGATTTTGTCCGGCGGACAAGGTGAACCGCTGTTTCTCAACGTTATTTTCCAGGTAGGCCAGGCTCATCTCTTCACTATAAAGCGCATGGTCGGCGGCCAAATCAATCGAAATATCCAGCGTGGTGCTGCGTTCAGCAGGTTCGAACGCGACGGTCAGAGAGGTGCGTTGACCTTTAGTCACGGTCAGGGTATCGGCACTCAGAATGACCCCGGCGCGCACCGTGCCATCGGCCGTGCGGAGCTCTGCCGCCGAAACCGCATAGGAACCGGCATCAATATTAAAGGTGTTTTTCCCGGCGACAGGATTAAGAATTTCGCTCTTTTCACCACGAACTAACACCAATTCAACGGCGGTATTTTCAAGTCCAGCAGGCAGCGCGGCGCAGGTCACAACCAGTTCACCGGTGGTTTGCGTCTCTTCATCAGCCGCGACGGTAAAGGTATTTTTGAAGGTATCCCATTTGGCAGCGGAATCAGACGAGACGTTGACGCCCATGTGGATATTTTCGATGGAATCGCCAATAGCCCCGCTTGCGGCGGTGAGGGTCAGTTTGATATCAAAAATACCGCTGGAGATTTCGCTCGACTCAATGGCTGTCTTAAGCTCACACCATGGATTTGTGGTGACGGTGATATCCCCTTCGGTAATTTTTCCCGGTGCGCTAAATGACAGAACCATTTTTTCCTGGATATTAATGCTTTCACCCGTGGTGGATTTGAAGTTATTAATATCAAGCGTGGGATACCAGGCGTTATCCGTAAACTGAATTGTGAAGTCTAATTGCATGTTAATTTCCTTATAACGTAATAATTGTTAAGACATCGAGAGATGGCTTGTTAGCTGAATCCACCGTTATTCACTGGTGTTAAATGGCCGGTTACTCTGGGGTAATATTGGCGTTTATGGTTATAAGGGGAATGAATTAAATGCACACATCAATTTTTCAATTATTGATGTTTATAGATATACGTGATGCGGCGTAAAAGAGAAATGATGTCTTTTTGCAATATCACTCGCCGTTGTGGGGAATATCAATCAGTGGATTAATGCGAAGCGGGGAAGGTTGAAAAGGGGGATAGAGCACGAGTTGTTTGGCGAGCAAAAAGCAAAAAGCCCGCTTAGTTTCCTAAGCAGGCTTCTTAAATATGGCTCCTCTGACTGGACTCGAACCAGTGACATACGGATTAACAGTCCGCCGTTCTACCGACTGAACTACAGAGGAATCGTGTGAACGAGGCGAATACTACTGGCCCACGATAATTGTGTCAACACTAAATTTAACTTGCTGATTCAATTGGCTGCATTTAACGCAAGCTGTTGTTTTAGTGTACTACTGAGGATTTTTCATCGTGTTGATTATTATCCCGTAGGCGTTGCAGGGGATCTTGCTGGTAGAAGCCGCTGAAACGTTGCCACAGTGCCGGGAAACGTGGAGCGAAAAGTTCTGGGGCGCTGAAAAAATACTCAGAGAGCACCGCAAAGCATTCCGCCGGATCGGTTGCCGCATAGGCATCAATACTGGCGGCGTTTTCCCCCACTAAATCAATTTCATCCTGAATATTATTCATCGCGGCATGCAGGTCGTGTTCCCAACCGGCGACTTCACGCAAATGAATCAGCGGCACACCGCTGGCGCGATCGCCGTTGCGGGTATCAAGCTTGTGCGCCACTTCATGGATGATGAGATTAAAGCCGGAGGCATCAAAAGAATCCTGAATATCCAGCCAGTTAAGAACAATCGGCCCTTGCTGCCAGCTTTGCCCGGACTGCACCACGCGCTGGTTGTGCACCAGTCCAATATCATCTTCCCATTCGTCATCAACAACGAAAGGAGCAGGGTAGATCAGCACTTCATGGAAACCGTCGAGCCACTCCAGGCCGAGCTCCATGATGGGCAGGCAAAATAGCAAGGCAATTCGCGCTTCATTGACCGGCTCAACGACTAACCCTTGTAAGAACACTAACCGTTTTTGCTGTAAAAAACGCTCGGCAAGCTGTACCAGCTTAGCCTGTTCCTCATGGGTTAGGTTCGCTAATACGGGGATGGCCAGGGCCTGTGCCCACGGCATATCAGCTTTATCAGTAGTGTCACTTGCTTTCCAGGGCCATTTAATCATCTTTTTGCTCGCAAACTCGTCACTTGAAGGCAATTGAAGAGACTGGGTCTGTTAAAATGCCAAATAACGCGGCATGATGGCAACTATCAAAACGGAGAGATGCCGGAGCGGCTGAACGGACTAGTCTCGAAAACTAGAGTAGGGGCAACTCTACCGGGGGTTCAAATCCCCCTCTCTCCGCCATTTTAACCCCTTTCATACTCCGACCGTCGTCGATTTCTGCTCTTGAAACATTTGTAGAATATTTTCGTAACCGCCACTCGTCACTTCATTCTGTCGTCAACTGTGATGTTGAACACAGGAATAGACTCTACGTGCCGTTTTTATGCTTTGTACACTCACCGCGTGTTCTCCACGTAGACGATAGCGCCTCTCTAAGGGGGCTGAGTGGTAAAAACAGGGCGTTTTTTTAGCGTTGTCACAAGCTTGCCAGCGCGTCATTAACTTTGTGCAGGCCATTCATATTCTTTTCTTTCAGATAATGGTTATTGACCGATCTCATTTGATCTAACTTTGACAGTGATAAATACACCTGATGTGCCTGACTGTGGTTGTCAAAAATATCCGCCGTACTGACATCGGTGAGATAATCCGTTTTAAGCTGCATCGTCAGATGATCAAGTATTGTTCTGTTGTGTTGATGTAATAACGCTATCTCTGCGGAGGAGGCTGCTGAGGGAGAGTTTTGCACCACCGGGATTTGCAAGGAATCTATTTTATTCAGTACAGGAGGAGGGGACGAAGAACAGGCTGTGAGCAACAGAACGAAAGCACTGAAGATAAATTTACGCATTATTTTTCCTGGGACTATTATCGCAAACTTATTATCGTTTTTCTCCATCTCATGACGATGCTTTATTCATTTATTTTTAAACAGACGTGCGTATTGACTCTAGGTCATATTCTGGCGTTAACAATACCGAATAAGACCTACCCTTTTTCGAGCAAAAGCCCCGTGAGGGGCTTTATGTCACTTCGTTATCGCTGGGAACATCCTGCACACTGTTTGTTCTGGATCTGCTGGAAGAAGTCGTTACCTTTATCATCGACCAGGATAAAGGCCGGGAAGTTTTCGACCTCTATTTTCCAGATAGCTTCCATCCCCAGTTCAGGGTAGGCCACGCATTCCAGACTCTTAATGCTGCTTTGGGCCAGCACTGCGGCTGGGCCGCCGATGCTGCCGAGATAGAAGCCACCGTGTTTGTGACATGCGTCAGTCACCTGCTGGCTACGGTTGCCTTTTGCCAGCATCACCATGCTTGCGCCATGAGACTGGAGTAAATCGACATAGGAGTCCATTCGTCCGGCGGTTGTTGGGCCTAATGAACCAGAAGCACACCCTTCAGGCGTTTTAGCCGGGCCAGCGTAGTAGATTGGGTGATCTTTAACGTACTGCGGCAGCGCTTCACCGTTATCCAGAAGCTCTTTAAGTTTGGCATGCGCAATATCGCGCGCCACGATAATGGTGCCATTCAGCGAGAGGCGGGTGGAGACCGGATGCGCAGATAGTTGCGCTAAAATCTCGCTCATCGGTTGATTGAGATTGATGCTAACCGCATCGCCTTCACCTTGCTGGCGCAGTGATTCCGGGATGTATTGCGCAGGATTATGCTCAAGCTTTTCAATCCAGATGCCGTGGCGGTTGATTTTCGCCTTGATGTTACGGTCGGCAGAGCAGGAGACGCCCATGCCGATAGGGCAGGATGCGCCGTGGCGCGGCAGGCGGATCACCCGAATGTCGTGAGCAAAATATTTACCGCCAAACTGTGCGCCGAGGCCCAGGTTTTGCGCCTCAGCCATCAATTCCTGCTCCAGTTTCACATCGCGGAACGCCTGGCCGTGCTCGTTTCCTTCAGTGGGTAAACCGTCGTAGTAGCGTGCAGAAGCCAGTTTCACCGTTTTCAGCGTGACTTCCGCCGAGGTTCCCCCGATAACAAAGGCAATGTGATACGGCGGACAGGCTGCCGTTCCCAGGGTACGCATCTTCTCAACCAGGTAGTTTTTCAATTTCGCCGGGGTAATCAGCGCTTTGGTTTCCTGATACAGATAGGTTTTGTTTGCCGAACCGCCGCCTTTGGCGACGCAAAGGAATTTATACTCTTCACCGTCAACGCTATAGAGATCAATCTGTGCAGGCAGATTGGTGCCGGTATTCACCTCTTTGTACATATCCAGCGCGGCGTTCTGAGAATAGCGCAGGTTGTCGGAGATGTAGGTGTTGTACACGCCTTGCGATAATGCCGCTTCGTCGCCACCGCCGGTCCATACGCGCTGGCCTTTTTTGCCCATGATGATGGCGGTACCGGTATCCTGGCAGGTTGGCAGAATGCCTTTGGCGGCGATTTCTGAGTTGCGCAGGAACTGCAGGGCCACGTATTTATCGTTCTCGCTGGCCTGTGGGTCGCTCAGGATAGCGGCAACCTGTTTCTGGTGCGATGGACGCAGCATAAAAGCGGCATCGTGGAAGGCCTGTTGTGCAAGAAGGGTCAGGGCTTCTGGTGCCACTTTTAACACTTCCTGACCGTCAAACTCGCAGACGCTGACGTGGTCGCGAGTCAGCAGGTAGTATTCAGTATCGTCGGGAGCCAACGGGAAAGGATTCTGATAGAAAAACGGTTTGTTCGACATAGCTTTTCACTCCATAAAAATAAAACCGCCGGGGGTTGCCCGCCGACGGTTATGAATCAGAACATCATGGACATCCACGGGTAGCCAATGAACAGCAGAGCCGCCAGGAAGATGCCGCCAAAGATGGTGCCGAGGCGCCAATAATCTTTGGTTGGCAGATAGCCACTACCGTAGTAAATCGGGCTTGGGCCGGTGCCATATGGGGTGATGATCCCCATGATACCTAATGAGGTCACCATCAGCATCACGAACACATTCATGTTCATACCCGGAATGGTTGACGCGATGGTCAGCATGGCGGGCAGCAGGGCGGTGGTGTGTGCCGTGGTGCTGGCAAACAGATAGTGCAGCAGATAGAACGCCAGCAGCAGCACGATAGTCGCGACGCCCGGGGAAATCCCGCTCATCAGCAAGCCGCCTTCTTTACCCAGCCAGCCAATGAAGCCGGTTGATGAGAGGCCGTCAGCCAGAGCCACCAGGGTGGCGAACCACACAAAGGTATTCCATGCGGCTTTATTGCCGGTGATATCGTTCCATTCCAGTACGCCGGTCCACAGCATCAGGCCGATGATTAACAGGGCAGCCATAGCCGGTTCAATCCAGGCGGCAGCAAAGATCCACATCATCAGCGCGCAGCACACGAAGGCCAGCAGCAGGATTTCGTTACGTGACAGCTTGCCCAGTTTCTCCAGCTCACGAGCGGCCCACAGCGGAACTTCATCATTCACTTTCACTTCCGGCGGATAGAACCAGTAAGCCAGCAGTGGCATAACCAGAATCAGCAGTACGCCTACCGGCAGGAACGCGATAAACCAGGTGCCCCAGGAGATGTTAATCCCCACGATGCTTTTCACCAGCGCCAGCGCTAGCAGATTGGGTGCAAGCGCTGAAAGGAACATCGAACTGGTGATACAGGCTGCGGTAATCGCCACCCACATGAGATACGAACCAATTTTACGCGCGCTCGGATCGTTTGGTTTTGAGCCGTAGAGCGGTGGCAGATTGGCAATAATCGGGTAGATTGTTCCGCCGCTACGCGCAGTGTTCGACGGAGTAAAAGGAGCCAGCAGCAGGTCAGCAAGCGTAATGGCATAGCCCAGAGTCAGACTACGGCGGCCGAGATATTTCACCAGAATCAGCGCCAGACGGCGGCCGAAGCGTGTTTTATCGTAGCCAGCGGCGAACATGAAGGCACCGAAGATAAGCCAGACGGTAGAGTTACCAAAGCCGCTTACGGCCCACTTAAAGGACGCGCCGGCCAGCTGAAACTTTGGCGCCGCCATTTGTTCCGGGCTAAACAGCACCCATTGACTACATAAGGCGATAGCCACCACGCCGGTCAGGCCGATAACCGCACCCGGCAGCGGTTCGAAGATAAGACCGACAATCACGCCAACGAAGATGGCGAAATAGTGCCATGCATAAGGAGGAAGCCCCTCAGGAACCGGGACAAAGAGTAATAGCACGGCCACGATAACGGGGAGTGCCATCATCAGAAGACGGTTTTTGTTACCGTCCTTTGGTTTACTCACCGGCGTCGGTGAGTGCGATGTCGCAGATTTCTCGTTCATATTACGCTTCTATAAGTAGTTAATAATTTGGTTTGAATAATCACCGCGCTGCTTTTTTTAGTTTTTTTACTTTATTTAGATTTTAAAGGTGTGCTCGGTAATTTTTAAAATGAGTCGCTGTCGCTATTTTATTAAGCGCCAGATTAAAAAATCTTTATATTCATATAATGCGCTTTTAGCGACTATTGCAATTGATCGCGATCAAAAAAACGGAACCGCTGTGATATTTTTGTTCTTTTTTATATAACCCTATTTGTTTGTTGGTTATTATAGGTGTTAGGAATATACAAAACAAATCTTTAACATTGTTTTTGAAATTATTGTTGTTTTTAATTCATTGATTTTAAAGGTTTTAAGTTGTGATTTTGACTGGTTTGTCCACTGCTATACAGGGTATATTTAAAAAGGTGTTTGTTAAATATTTGCGAATTAAATTGGAATTAATTAATAACACTATGGGGGTATTGGTGTTATTAGGGGGATTAAATAGTTTTATAACTAACGTAATGACTTTAGTAACTAAAATTAGCGTTATATTAATACCATGATATCGGCATAACAAATAACTCAAATGCAGCCCGATCCCGAATTCTTGAATTTAATTTTTAAAGTTTGGAGTTTCCTATTATGAACAGTGATCATCGCGTATTCAGCTCCTTCACATTACCCAACGGTACCGAGCTCAAAAACCGCTTATTTATGGCACCCATGACGACATGCGCCGGTTATTACGACGGGTCCGTCAGCAGCGAGCTGGTAGAGTACTACCGTGCACGTGCCGGAAGCATCGGCACCATCATCGTAGAGTGTTGCTTTGTTGACGATTTAGGTCTGGCCTTCCCGGGCGCGCTTGGGATCGATAGCGATGAAAAGATCGCGGGTCTGGCAAAAATTGCTGAAGCTATCAAGTCTCAGGGTTCTAAAGCGCTCCTGCAAATCTACCATGGCGGCCGTATGGTCGAACCAAAACTGATTGGCGGTCGTACGCCGGTTGGCCCGAGTGCGGTTGCCGCGCCGCGTGAGGGTGCTGCAACGCCGAATGCGCTGTCCACTGAAGAAGTGGAAGCGATGGTGGGCAAGTTTGGTGATGCCGTGCGTCGTGCCATTCAGGCCGGTTTTGACGGCGTTGAGCTGCATGGGGCAAACACCTATTTGATTCAACAATTTTATTCACCGAACTCAAATCAGCGTGATGATGAGTGGGGCGGCAGCCGCGATAATCGCGCGAAATTCCCGCTGGCGGTACTGGAAATCACCCATAAAATGGTGCGCCAGTATGCGGACGATTCGTTCATTATCGGTTACCGTTTCTCCCCTGAAGAGATGGAAGTTCCGGGCATCCGTTTCGATGATACCCTCTATCTGCTGGAAAAACTGGCCGCTCGCGGGCTGGACTATCTGCACTTCTCCGTTGGCGCCACCTTGCGACCATCCATTGTCGATATTCATGATCCGACCCCGCTGATTGAAAAATACGTTGCTATGCGTTCTGACACACTGGCGCAGATACCCGTTATGGGTGTCGGCGGAGTGGTCAACGAAAGTGACGTTGAGACCGCGATGGCGCATGGCTACGATTTAGTCGCCGTGGGTCGTGCCTGTATCGCCTACCCGGATTGGGCCCAGCGTATTGCCGATGCGCAAACACTCGAACTGTTTATCGATAGCACCCAACGTGAAGCGCTGAACATTCCAGAACCGCTGTGGCGATTCTCGCTGGTGGAGGCGATGATCCGTGACATGAGTATGACGGTATCTAAATTCAAACCGGGCGTCTTTATTGAAAAGGTGCAGGATGAAGCAGGCGAACTGGTCATTAACGTCAGCCTGGAAACAGACCGTATTGCCGATATCGAACTGACCGGTGGTGTCGATCAGGACGTGGAGTTTGTCACCAGTTTTGAAGAAATTCGCTCGCGTATTCTTGATGCCAACACGCCGCACGTTGATGCTATCTCCGGCGCAACCAGCCAAAGTGAAGCGGTAAAAAAAGCCGTATCAAAAGCGATGGTGAAATCCAGCAAAGCGCTACAGGCTGAGGAAGGCGGCGAGTCGTCTGCCCCTCAGGCCTATGATGTCGTGGTTGTGGGTAGCGGCGGTGCCGGTCTTGCGGCCGCCATTCAGGCACATGATGACGGCGCGCGCGTGCTGATTGTGGAAAAAATGCCGACCATCGGTGGCAACACCATTAAGGCTTCCGCCGGGATGAACGCCGCCGAAACGCGCTTCCAGCGGGTTAAGGGCATTCAGGACAGCAAAGAGCTGTTCTATGAAGAAACACTCAAAGGTGGACAACACAAAAACAACCCAGCGCTGCTTCGTCGCTTTGTGGAAACCGCGCCACAGGCCATCGAATGGCTTGCTGACCGTGGCATCATGCTTAACGATATCACCACCACCGGTGGGATGAGTATTGACCGTACGCATCGTCCAAAAGATGGTTCTGCCGTTGGCGGCTATCTAATCAGCGGGCTGGTACGCAATGTCACCAAACGTGATATTGATGTCATGCTCGACACATCGGTGGTCGATATCGTGATGGAAAATGGCGAAATCTCGGCTGTTCGCCTGCTGACTGACGAAAAAGAAACCCTGACCGTGCAGACCCGGAGCATTATTATGGCGACCGGTGGCTTTAGCGCCAACAGTGAGATGGTGGTGAAATATCGTCCTGATTTGGCTGGTTTCGTGACCACCAACCACAAAGGCGCAACCGGCGGCGGTATCGCGCTGCTGGAACGTATCGGTGCGGGTACGGTTGATATGGGTGAAATTCAGATTCACCCGACTGTCGAACAGAAAACCTCGTATCTGGTCTCTGAATCCATTCGCGGTGGCGGTGCTATTCTGGTCAGCCAGCAAGGCAGCCGTTTCTTTAATGAGATGGAGACCCGCGACAAAGTCTCCGCGGCGATTATTGCGCTTCCAGAACACTACGCGTACATCGTCTTTGATGAGCATGTGCGCAGCAAAAATAAAGCCGCAGATGAATACATTGCGAAAGGCCTGGTCACCAGCGCCAGCACGGCCAGCGAACTGGCGGCTAAACTAGGATTGCAAGAGGAGGCGTTCCTGTCCACGCTTGCCCGTTACAATACGGCGGTCGAAAAACAGGATGATGAAGAGTTTGGTCGCAAAACGGCGCTGCGTGCGCCGTTAAATGAAGGGCCGTTCCACGCGATTCAGATTGCTCCCGGCGTTCACCACACGATGGGTGGGGTGACGATTAATACGGATACCTGTGTGCTTAATGAGAATAAACAGGTGATTCCGGGGGCGTATGCTGCGGGTGAGGTCGTGGGCGGGATCCACGGCGGAAATCGTATTGGCGGCAATGCCGTTGCGGATATCATTATCTTTGGTACGCTTGCCGGTCGTCAGGCCGCTATCCGCGCGCAGCAGGTTCCCTGGGCAATGCTTGAATCAGCGTAATTAAGCCCGTCGCCCGGTTAGTCGTGCTATAACCGGGCTATCTACTATTCCAAAGGGGCGATTAATGTTAGACACCACAAAGGTTTATAGTTATTCCGCCGTCCTGATGGGCTCCCCCATCCTGCTCAAACTCTTCGTCAACGATGAAGCGCTTGCCGCGCGCGTTTTTCGCCTGATCAAACACTATGAAGACCTGCTCACCGTCAATCGCGCGCAGTCGCAGGTGATGGATATCAACCATGCAGCCGGAAAGCATCCGGTTCGTGTCAGCAGCCCGGTGTATGCCTTAATCAAATGCGCGAAAGCCGCGAGCACGCTACCCAATAGCGCCTTTAACCTGGCCATAGGCCCACTGGTTAAACGCTGGCGCATTGGCTTTCGTGGTGACAGCGTTCCGCCTGCCGAGGATATAGCCCGTCTGCTGACGCTAACCAATCCGCAGCAGGTGTTGCTTAATGATGTCGATGAAAGCGTCTATCTGCCTTTGCCGGGGATGGAAATCGATCTTGGGGCTATAGCTAAAGGCTACATTGCCGACCGGGTACGCGACTATCTGCGCAAAGAAGGCGTCGAGCAGGGCTTAATCAATCTCGGTGGCAACGTTCAGACACTGGGAACACCGGCGGGTCTTTGGTCAATCGGCCTGAAAAAACCGTTCTCTCAGGCTGGCGCCATGATTGGTACCTTAGAAATTGCTGATAAATCGGTGGTGACGTCAGGCGTTTATGAACGCTATTTCGCGCAAAATGGTCATATCTATCACCATATCCTGGATCCCCGTACCGGTTATCCGCTGGATAATGAACTCGACAGCGTAACGATAGTGAGCGCCGATTCTATCGATGGCGATATCTGGACGACCCTGATGTACGGCATGGGGGTGGAAAAGGCCTGTGCCACGCTGCGCGCGCGACCGGATATTGAAGCCATTTTCGTCACTAAATCGAAAGAGGTGATCCTTTCATCGAGCCACCACTATCGATTTACGCTTTTGGATAACGACTACCGGCTTATTGGCAGTACTGTTTAAGCAAGCCATATTGCTCGGGAAGTAGACGATAACGATACACCGGACGCCCGGTGGCACCGTAATGAATGCTGGTGAAAAGAATGTTCACCTGCGCCAGCCAGATGAGATATTTGCGGCACGATACGCGGGAGATATTTACCGCTTGCGCCAGATCGTCGGTGGAGAATTCACTGTCTGGATGCGCATCTATCCATTGGCACAGCGTACGCAGCGTCTGGGGGGTTAAGCCTTTTGGCAGGCGCTTAGTGTCCGCCAGCTCCGGCGTTCCGCCGTGCAGCAAACGGTCAACATCCGCTTGCTCGTAGTAAGAGTGGCTGCCCATCAGCTGTTTTTTCTCACGCCAGCTCAAAAGTGCTTCTTCAAAACGCGGAAACTGGAAGGGTTTAATCAGGTAATCGACGACACCGTAACGCAGTGATGTTTGCACCGTGGCGGCATCGGAAGCAGATGAAATCATGATGACATCAATCGCCCGTCCCGAATTGCGCACGTCGGGCAGCAAATCGAGACCGTTATCCTGTTGCATATAGACATCGAGCAAAATGAGGTCGATGGGCTGGGTGTTATCCATCACTTTTTCGCGGGCCTGTTGCAGCGTCGACGCGATCCCGCAGCAGGCAAAGCCATCGACTCGTTCGATGTAGCAACGATTAAGATCGGCCACCATGGCATCATCATCAACAATCAAAACATTAATCACGCGCGCTTCCTCTTGAATCCCAGGGAATATGGACAAAAAATTGCGTAAAGACGCCAGGCTCTGACTCGACGGAAAGGGTGCCGCCAAGATTCTCCGTCTGCTGACGGGCCAGGAAAAGCCCGACGCCACGGTTTTCGCCTTTGGTTGAAAAACCTTTATTAAAAATAGCGTCAATTTGCTCGGGATTGATCCCCGGGCCATCATCGCTCACTTCACCGCTCAACCAGCCGTTCTGGTAATGCAAAAGCAGGCTAATTTCACCTTCGCCCTGGCCTGACATGGCATCCAGCGCATTCTCAATCAGATTACCGAGCACCGTAACCAACACCGCCACCTGTTCTTCGTTGGGGTTGTCCGGGATAAGACTTTCTTCAGACAGCGTCAGGTTAATCCCGGCATCGCCCGCGCGGTTGATTTTACCCAGCAAGAAGCCGGCGATGATCGGTGATTTAATCTTATGTTGCAGCGTGCCGATATCGGCCTGATAGTTCTGCGCGGTCTGGAGAATATAACCTTCCAGCTTGTCGTAGCGCTTCATATGTAAAAGCCCGAGGATCACATGCAGTTTATTCATAAATTCATGCGAGTGAGTGCGCAGGGCATCGACATAATTTACCAGACCATCCATTCGCTGCATCAGTTGGCTGACTTCGGTTTTGTCGCGGAAGGTGCTGATTGCGCCAATCACCCGCTTATTGTTGCGCACCGGCACGGTGTTACATAAAAGCAGACGACCGTTGCAGCCAATTTCCCGGTCTTCAATGGCGTTGCCGCTGGTTAACACTTCTTTCAGATCCGCCAGCATCGGGGCATGTTGTACTGCGCCCATGTTTGTTGGCTCAGGCGAAAAGAGAATTTCACGCGCGGCCTGATTAATCAACGTCACGCGGCCTTTACCGTCGACGGCAATCACGCCTTCCTTCAGTGATTGCAACATGGCCTGGCGCTGTTCAAACAGGCTCGAAATTTCATGGGGTTCAAGGCCGAACAGAATATTCTTCAGTACCCGTACCAGACCCCACACGCCAAGCGTGCCCACTATCGCGCTAAACAGGACGAACCAGATGGCGTTCCAGCGTGCCCGACTAAGCTGTTCATCGACCTTTTGCAGTGAAATCCCCACGATCACCACGCCAATTTGCTGGCTTCGGTCATTATAAACGGGGGTGAACACGCGCAGCGCTTCCGCCAGTACGCCGTGGTTGATTGACAGATTTTCCTTACCTTTCAGCGCCGGTTTCAGATCGGTGCCGATAAAATGCTGACCAATAAGATGTGAATTGGGATGCGAATAACGTACGGCATCCATATTGGTCACTACCGCATACAAAAGACCGTTGCGTTGCTGCACCGCAGTGGCGATTGGCTGGATGATGTTTTGATTCGGCGGGGCATTTAAGCCGCGTTTGATCTCAGGGGAATCGGCGAGAGTCCGCGCAATGGCAAAGGCGGTGTCTTCAACGCCAGCGCGCGTGGCTTTGGTTATCTGGATAAAGTAGAAAGCATAGACCACCAGAAGCACGCAGACGATCACGCTGCATACCATCCACGTAACCAGCGTACTGAGCTTCATCGGACGTTTCGGATGGAGAGGCGGCATGTCGCGCATTAAACCTTCATTTATCAATCGCAAAAAAGCATTATCGCTGATGTTTCCTGATACTTAAAGCCATCAACACCTTACAAAAACAAACCTTGCTTTGTGACCGTACTCTCAGAGGGATTTATACAAAACACTTTAGTATTGTTTAAGAACCCATAATAAGGAGTCCGTTTATGAGCAGTAAGCTTGCAGGTGCAGTCATGGAACGACGTAATCTGGCGACGACCGAGATTGACAGGTTATCTACCCGTGATTTACTCAATGTTATAAATCAAGATGATAAGTGCATATCTGCGGCGATAACCCCTTATCTTGATGATATCACTCGTCTGGTTGATACCGCCGTCGCGACCTTGAGCCACGGTGGACGAGTGGTGCTGGTCGGTGCGGGAGCATCCGGGCGCAACGCGGTGATTGCGGCTAATGAATATTCACCGGAGGAGAAGTCTCCGTTGATTGGGTTAATCGCCGGTGGGGCGCTGGCGATGCTGCATGATATGAGTGATGCGGCGCAGGACTATAACCGCGGTTTACTCGACCTTCAGGCTATTGGGTTCTCACAAAAAGATATGCTGGTGGCGCTAACGGTAGGGGGAAAAACCCCGTGGCTGTGGGGCGCATTGCGACATGCCTGGTCATTGGGCGCGGCGCGCGCGGTTATCTCGCGTAATCATTGCAGCGAAGCGACGGAGCTTGCTGATATTGTCATCGCACCGCAAACGGGTGCTGAAGTGGTGAGTGGTTATGGAGAGCCGAAGGCGCTCATGGCGCAGAAAATGGTGCTCTCAATGCTCACAACCGGGCTGGCTATCCGCACCGGCAGGGTATATAGCAACATGCGAGTAGATATCCAGCATTCCACGACGCGTATGGCGGAGCGGCAGATAGCAATTGTTATGGAGGCCAGCGGGTGTACGCGAGCGAGTGCGAAGGCGGCGCTGGAAAGCTGTGACCACCAATGTAAGACGGCTATTTTGATGCTGCTGACCGGGATGGATGCGTGGAGAGCGCACGACCTTCTGGAACAGAATAAAGGGTTCGTGCGAATGGCGTTACAGGAAGCACCGTAACGGTTTGACCGAAGAAGCGTAAAAAGCCCGCGTCACGCGGGCTTTGTCTATAAGGCAGGGTTAGAACTGATAAACCAGGCCGATTGCGACAATATCATCGGTCGAGATATGGTTATCTTTGTAGAACTGTGCGTCGTCGTCCAGCAGGTTCAGTCGATAATCGATGTAGGTGGACATGTTGGTATTGAATTCGTAGGTGGCGCCGATATCAATATAATTCACCAGCGCTTTATCGATGTAATTAGCGTCATTACGGCCATCGTAACCCCCTAAATCCTTACCTTTTGAGTAAACCCAGGCAAGTGATGGAGTTAGACCAAAGTCGAGTTTATACTGCGCGACAGCCTCAAAGTTCTGCGTTTTGTTAGCGATACCAGCATCGTTACCATAGCGGGTCATGTTGCGGGTTTCTGCATACATCATCGCCAGATAGATGCTGTTAGCATCATATTTTGCGCCAACCGTCCAGGCGTCAGCCGTGTCGCCACCGGCATATCGGCTGTAGCGATTGTGGTTACCGCCCGCCAGAACCTGATCGTTACTGCGGTCAGAAGTCGAGTAGGCCGCACCTAAGCTCAAACCGAAGTCGAGATCATAAGTGGTCGACATCGCAAAACCGTCGCCGTTCTGTTTAGACAGCTTGTTACCCGCGCCATTGTTGGTGCCTTCACCAGAGCTACCATCCTCGTTCTTACCCTGATATTGCAGGGCAAAATTGAGACCATCCACTGCGCCGAAGAAATCATTGTTACGATAGCTGGCGATGCCGTTGGCACGCCCGGTGAAGAAGACGTCGGTTTGCGTGTAGCTGTCGCCGCCGAACTCCGGCAGCATATCGGTCCAGGCTTCAATATCGTAGATGGCACCATAGTTGCGACCATAATCAAATGAACCCAGGTTGCCAAATTTTAAGCCAGCAAAGCCTAAACGGGTCCAGGCATTGCCGCTGACGCTCTCAGGCGTGTTGGCCTGAATGTTATATTCCCAACGTCCGTAACCGACAAGATCTTCGTTGATCTGCGTTTCGCCTTTGAAGCCGAAGCGGACATAGGACTGGTCGCCATCATCGCTGCCAGATTGCGAAAAATAGTGTAATCCGACGACTTTGCCATAGAGGTCAAGTTTATTACCGTCTTTGTTGTAAACTTCTGCTGCATTTGCTGCGCCAGCCATGAATAAGGCAGGCATTAAAAGTGCCAGAGCTTTCATTTTCATTATAATTTCCTTTGCATGATAATGCATATGAATATATGAGATGTCATCCGCATCTCAGTTTCGGATATTATAGTGATGGTTCAATTTTTCTTAAATTATAAATGTAATAAACTTATATTAAATATTTCAAAAGATTTCCTTTATAAATTATTTATGATGTATCTAATGTTTATTGTTTTGATTGTGAATATATTATTGAATTTTAATGGTTTTTCATTGAGTTATTGATGAATGGTATTGTAGGAGGAGATAGAGGGTTTAAGGCAAAAAAAATCCCGACTGCACTGGCATACAATCGGGAAGGTCATAAAACAAAAAAAATCTTGATGCATAACAAAAGGCTAATAACGCGAATGATAATGTCATACTCATAAGGTAAAATAAAGGTCTTAAAAAGGACTTTGTTATTCATGATGTGAATTTGAAAGTTATTTTTGGCTATTATTAATGATAAGTTTCAGCCATCGTGGCATAAATAAAAAAGCAGAGATTTAAATCAAAGGGGCGAATAAGAGTTGATGAAGTTTAAACCGCAGTATGTTGGATGAGCTCGTCGCAAATCAGACAAAGTTGCCGGAGATCAACGAACCGGCACTTCGCGGCATCAACCGTGGGTGGGAGGCTATCCCACATCATTTTTATCGCTATAATGTGACGGAAGTCACACCATTTTGTGGCGTGATGATTTCGCTATTTGTATTCGTCGTGTAATGAGAGTTTGTTTTTATGGAAGAAAGGATTGAGCGCGGCCTGGGTGGCAAACTGGCACTGTGGGTATTTTACGCGTTTTGCGGTTACTTCGCTTGGGCAATGCTGCACTACATTTGGGTCATTAGCGATGTACAAAGTGTCCCTGGCGCAACTATTGATGGTGAAATGGGGTCAACCAGCGGCAAATGGCTTGGTGCGTTACTCGGTTTCATTGTGCTGAGTATTGTCGGCGCGTTGCTCGGGGGGATTGCATGGTATACCCGCCCGCGCGTGCCGGAGCATGAAGAGAGACTGTAATTTGCTATGCTGGGGGGAGATTAACTCACCCGGGCATGAAAGAAATGGATCTCAAGGTATGGCAGCAGGACATTGAGCAGTGGTTTAAGCAACATTATAACAGCGGCGATGCGTCGCATGATATCGCTCACTTCCGCCGCGTCTGGCATACCGCACGGCGGATAGCTGAGGGCGAGCAGGTTGATTTACCTGTCATCCTCGTGGCAAGTTACTTTCACGATCTGGTCAGCTTGCCAAAAAATCATCCCGACCGCAGTCGTTCTTCTACGTTATCCGCCCAGCAGACATTACTCATTTTGCCGCGTGATTTCCCCTCATTTCCCGCTGACTGCTACGCCGCTGTGGCGCACGCAATTGAAGCGCACAGCTTTAGTGCGCAAATTCCCCCGCAAACGCTTGAGGCGAAAATTGTCCAGGACGCCGACAGGCTTGAAGCACTGGGCGCGATTGGGCTGGCGCGCGTCTTTGCGGTCGCCGGTGCGCTGAATACCGCCTTGTTTGATGCCGACGATCCGTTTGCCGATAAACGGGAGCTGGATGATAAAGCTTACGCCCTCGATCATTTCCAGACCAAGCTGCTGCTGCTGCCGGAAACGATGCAGACAACAAAAGGGCGTGAGATGGCACAGCATAATGCGGATTTTCTGGTCCATTTTATGGCCAAGCTGAGCGCCGAGCTTGCCGGAGAGCCTATCTCGGTCGATGAATCAGTACGCCAGCGATTCGCCGCACTTGCCGGGGACAAATTATGGTAATCTCAGGCTTATTTTTCTGTTTCTGGTCAACTTCATGCAACAGCGAGTCTTATTAAAAGAAGAGGCGGCGGTAAAACCTGCGCCGGATGCGCAAACGCTGCTCCAGCAGATTCTGGATATTTACGATCTTAAGACCGTTGTCGCGGCGCTGGAGGCCGTGGGTGAACAGCACTGGAGTCCGGCAATTATCAAACGCGTGGTGGCTTTATCCCGCGCCAATACCCGGCTCAGTGAAAATGAGTGCGCCCATCTGGCGGCAATGCTGCCTACGCCCCCGGCGCATCACCCGAATTATGCTTTCCGTTTTATCGATCTTTTTGCCGGTATCGGCGGAATTCGTCATGGTTTTGAAGCCATTGGCGGGCAGTGCGTGTTCACCAGCGAGTGGAATAAACACGCGGTACGAACCTACAAAGCGAACTGGTATTGCGACCCGCAGGCGCACCGGTTTAACGCCGATATCCGCGATGTGACCCTCAGCAATAACCCTGAGATTAGTGACAGTGAGGCCCAGGCGCATATTCGTGACTGCATTCCGCAACATGATGTCCTGCTAGCCGGCTTTCCTTGCCAGCCGTTTTCGCTGGCGGGCGTGTCGAAAAAAAATGCGCTGGGGCGAGCGCACGGTTTTGCCTGTGACACCCAGGGGACGCTATTTTTTGATGTTGTGCGGATTATTGATGCACGTAGACCGGCAATCTTCGTGCTGGAAAACGTCAAAAACCTGAAAAGCCATGACAACGGCAAAACCTTCCGCATTATTATGCAGACACTGGATGAGCTGGGTTATGAGGTTGCCGATGCGGCAGCAATGGGCGCTGACGATCCCAAGATTATCGACGGTCAACACTTCCTGCCGCAGCACCGCGAACGCATCGTGCTGGTCGGCTTTCGCCGCGATTTAGGGCTGCATCAGGGGTTTACCCTGCGTGATATTCCCGCGCAGTACCCTGAGCGTCGCCCGACCTTTGGCGAGCTGCTGGAGCCGACGGTGAATCCTAAATTTATCCTGACACCCGTGCTGTGGAAGTATCTATATCGCTACGCACGTAAACATCAGGAAAAGGGCAATGGTTTTGGCTATGGCATGGTTGACCCAACCCGTGCTGGCAGCGTTGCGCGGACGCTGTCGGCGCGTTATTACAAAGATGGCGCCGAGATCCTGATTGATCGTGGCTGGGATCGTGCTTTAGGGGAAAAGAACTTTGACGATCCACACAACCAGCTTCATCGGCCGCGTCGTCTGACGCCGCGTGAATGTGCCCGCCTGATGGGGTTTGAATCGCCGCAGGGCTACCAATTCCGCATCCCGGTGTCTGATACGCAGGCTTATCGCCAGTTTGGTAATTCCGTGATTGTTCCGGTGTTTGCGGCGGTAGCGCGACTATTGGAGTCGCGTATCTTACAGGCTGTAGCCTTGCGCCAGGCGGAGAGAAATGATGGCGGACGTTCACGATAAGGCCACTCGCAGTAAGAATATGCGCGCTATCGGCGCGCAAAATACGGCGATTGAAAAACGCATGGCGACGTTGCTCGATACCCTCGGGTTACGCTGGATAACCCAGGATCCTGACCTACCGGGTCGCCCTGACTTTACGCTTGGCGAATATCGCTGTGTGATATTTACCCACGGCTGCTTTTGGCATCATCACGATTGTTATCTGTTTAAAGTTCCCGCCACGCGCACCGAATTCTGGTTGAATAAAATTGACGCCAACGTGCGGCGAGATGTCCGCGATATGCATCTGTTGACGGAGCAAGGCTGGCGAGTGCTGGTAGTGTGGGAATGTGCGTTACGCGGGCGGGCTAAACTCACCGATACGGCGCTGTGTGAGCGGTTAGAAGAGTGGGTCTGCGGCGGCGATGGCAGCGCGCAGATAGGCATTCAGGGGATCTCTCCCCTGAGCTTCACTTCTCGCTAGAGCAGGTCAAAACGGTACTTTTGGCAGGAAACAGGTACTTGCCGAGCGTCACCAGCACCACCGCCGCAATGATAATTATCAGGGCCAGCCACTCGGTACCCGACAAATTCTCACCGTTAAACTGGGTGCCTAACAGTACGGCCACCACCGGATTGACGTAGGCATAGCTGGTTGCCACCGCAGGCGTGACGTTGCGAATAAGGTACATATAGGCGTTAATCGCAATGATTGAGCCAAAGAGTGATAGATAAGCCACCGCCAGAAAACCGCTGAGATCCGGCATGGTTGTCAGCCGCTCGCCGCTCAGTAGCGAGGCTATCATCAGCACAAGACCCGCAGCTAGCATTTCAACTGCGCCGGCCATCATCCCGGTGGGGAGCGTAATCCGTGAGCCGTAAACCGAGCCAAATGCCCAGCTTATCGAACCAATCAGGATCATTACCGCGCCCCATGGGTTGCCGCTAAGGTTGCCACCGCTATTCAGCAATACGATGCCCGCAAGCCCAATGGCAATCCCCATCCATTCGATTTTACGGGTAGCAATACCGAAGAAACGACTAAAACAGAGGGTAAAAAGCGGTACGGTCGCGACCATCACCGCGGCAATGCCGGAAGGCACATGCTGGTGTTCCGCCACCGTGACCATCCCGTTACCGACCGCCAGCAGCAGCACGCCAATCAGTGCGGCATTGAGCAGCGGCTTTCTGGCGGGTAAACGGTGGCCCGTTGCCAGCAAAAAAGCCATTAAGAGCAGGCCCGCCGCGAGGAAACGAACGCCTGCCATCATCAAAGGCGGCCAACTTGCCACACCGATGCTGATGGCGAAATAGGTCGATCCCCAGATGATATACAGCGCAAATAGCGCGCCAATCAGCGGTAAAAGGTGTTTAAAACGCATACTTCCTCACGGCAAAATAGCAAGCAGGCAGATAGTAAACGTCAAAACTACCTCGCTGGCGAGTACTTTAATTAAGGGCTTGATGTTGCTTGAGTGTTATAGATATGTATCTCTTACACCTTGCGCTTTTTTGCTTCATACTTTGATATCAATACAAAATGAAGGATGACTCTTGTGGCAGGAAGTAGCTTATTAACCTTATTAGATGATATCGCCACCTTACTGGATGATATCTCCATGATGGGCAAACTGGCGGCAAAGAAAACGGCCGGTGTATTAGGTGATGATTTATCACTAAACGCCCAGCAGGTATCGGGGGTGCGGGCCAATCGAGAACTTCCGGTTGTCTGGAGCGTGGCCAAAGGGTCGTTGCTTAACAAGGTGATCCTTGTTCCGTTAGCTTTGCTTATCAGCGCTTTTATTCCCTGGGCGGTTACACCGCTACTGATGGTGGGTGGCGCCTACCTTTGCTTTGAAGGCGTGGAGAAAGTGGTGCATTCGCTTCACGCGCGCAAGCATAAAGGAGACGATAACGCCCGCCAGCAGCGCCTGGAGGCCATTGCCCAGCAGGATCCTGCCGTTTATGAGCGTGACAAAGTTAAAGGGGCGATTCGTACTGACTTTATTCTGTCGGCCGAAATCGTGGCGATAACCCTGGGGATCGTCGCGGAGGCGCCTTTATTGAATCAGGTGCTGATTTTATCCGGCATCGCGATACTGGTGACGGTCGGGGTATATGGCATTGTCGGCGTCATCGTCAAACTTGATGATATGGGATACTGGCTGGTCGAAAAAAGCAATGCGCTGGCGCAAGGGGTCGGTAAGGGGCTGTTGTTTATTGCGCCCTGGCTGATGAAAATTCTTTCGGTAGTGGGCACGCTGGCGATGTTTTTGGTCGGTGGCGGCATTGTGATTCATGGTATCGGGCCGCTGCATCATGCCATTGAAACCTTCGCCGCCGGGTACGGCGCGTGGGGCGTAATGTTACTGCCGACGCTTGCTAACCTGGTGCTTGGCTTTATCATTGGCGCTATCGTGCTGTCAGTGGTCAATTTGATTTCCCGCCTACGCCAGGCAAATGGATAAAAAAACGCTGCGATAATACGCAAACCCCTGGGGAATCGGCTAAGGTGAAACAGTTTCACCCTGATACCGGAGGCACAAATGGTCTTTTTGGTCAGTGATGAAGTTCGGCCCAAAAATGGCGGGCCGCGAATGGTCGTAACCGGCTATTCCAGCGGGATGATTGAATGCCGCTGGTATGATGGATTTGGCGTTAAGCGGGAGGCATTCCGCGAAGACGAACTGATCCCCGGAGAGATTCGCAAACAAGAAAAGGCGTGTTAATCGTGTTTACGCCCGGCATCTGCCGGGCGTTTTAGAGCCATCAGAAATCAGGCTCTTTGTTGTCGTGAAGCAGTGGAGCACCATGAAATATCAGCAGATATGTTGTACAAAAACCGCATTGGATGTTGCGTTTGGCCGTAACGTAAGGGGGGAATCTTGCATCCCTTAACGGTAAAAACGGCAGCCCGATCTGAAGGCTGGTGGGCGAAGCTGACGCGCCGCATTCGGCCTGAACGGGTGGTTAATATCTGCTTTCTGGTGGTGCTGTTTTTTTCAACGCTGCTCACCTGGCGTGAAACGCTCGTGCTGGAAGAGGCCTACATCTCGAGCCAGCGTAATAACCTCAAAAACGTTGCCAATGATATGGAAGGGCAGATCCAGTTCAACACCGATCGCCTGCTTTTCTTTCGCAATGGCATGCAGTCGGCACTGCAAATTCCACTGGCCTTCGAAATCCTGCGTACCGCTGAGCAAGAGTTTGAACGCAAACGCGCCCAGCCGGAGTGGCGGATCTCTTTGAATAACAATCGCACCCTCCCGTTGGACGGCGTCTCCGATAAGTTTGTGGAAAATACGGCGCTTTTGTCGCGCGATAACCCGCTGCTCGGCAATGAGTTTATGGCGACCATTGAACTGGGCTATTTATTGAAGCTCTCGTCAATGACACGCCAGCATGTTTCGCGTTTCGATACGCATATGATTTACGTATCTCGGGCAGGGTTTTATCTCAGCACCGAGGGAGAGCCGACCGGCAGCATTACTGAATACTATTACAAGCAGGCCACCAGCCCCTGGTTTATGGCGCAGTCACAGCGCGATAACCCAGGGCGCGGGGTAAAATGGCAAACCGTCTTTAGCACAGGAAAAAATCCTGTGGCACAGGAGGTGGTGGCCGCCGCACCCCTGGACTTTGAGCAATATTGGTTTGGCGTACTGGCTATCCAACTGTCGGTCAATGAGATGACTCATTTTCTTATCGATGCGGTTAAAGGCGACGAGGATGGGGAGTACCAGCTCTACGATCGCCGTATGAATCTGATTGCTTCTTCTAAATATGAATCTTCACAGCAAACGAAACTGTCACCGGAGATGAGGGCGAAGCTTGCCTATGCCTATGAGCACGAGAATGATGGTAATGTCCGGGCACTGTCGCAGTTTGTCAGTTGGGAGAAGCTGCGTAACTTCGACGGTGTGTTAATCCGCATTCATAATCTGGATGAAGGTATTCGCGGCGATTTTGGCAGCATTGGTATTGCGTTAACCCTGCTGTGGGTGCTGTTTACCACCATGCTGCTCATCTCGTGGGCGGTTATTCGGCGTATGGTTCGCAACATGTCGTCACTGCAGGATTCCCTTGCGTGGCGAGCCTGGCACGATATGTTGACTCGTCTTTATAATCGTTCTGCGCTATTTGAACGTGCCGGAAAGGCATTGGCGGCCTGTCAGCTCAATGGGCAGCCGCTGGCCGTTATTCAGTTGGATCTCGACCATTTTAAAAGCATCAATGATAGGTTCGGGCATCAGGCGGGTGACCGGGTGCTGGTGCATATTGGTCGGGTGATCCTCAATAATATTCGCCAGCACGATATTGCCGGTCGCGTTGGCGGAGAGGAGTTCTGTATTGTCCTGCCGGAAACCTCGATGGAACAAGCGGTAAACATCGCTGAGCGGATCCGTGAGAGCATTTTTGGCCGGGAGATCCTGATTGGTAAAAATCAGACGCTACGGTTGAGTGCTTCCCTGGGGGTATGCAGTAGCGAAGAGCTTAAGCGTTATGATTTTGAACACCTGCAATCGGTGGCTGATGGGCGCTTGTACCACGCGAAAAAGAGTGGCCGAAACCAGGTTTGTGCAGAGGATGTGGCAAATAGCTAAAGTGAATGTTTCGGGGGCGGGCTTAGCACATAAATTATAGTTAAGGTTAAAATTCTATATGAGATAAATCTCAAAGGAGGCAGCGTGGTTTTTGGGGTTATAAGATGTAACCACATGATTATTAAGGACTCTAAGGTTTCACCTCGTATCGAAGGCGCTACCATCATACTTATTCATTATGCGAATAATTCTTGTCTTCAGAACTAAACGCAGATAGTGTTTTATCCACGTCAGGTTTCCTGATGTAACGAATATTTCAATGCTTCTTGCCTCGGCAAGGTTGATCCCGACGCTTACGTGTCGGGATTTTTTTACGTCTAACGACCGATCTCGCTGACGCTAAAATCATGGATATCGAGCTCGAAGGCTTCAGCCAGTTCTCGCCACGTATGGTATTCTCGACCATCAACGCTCACATGGTGAGGGTCGTCCGTCGCGCGGTGAATTTCACTTTCGCAGATCTCATTGATGGCCGCCAGTAACGCATCAACGTTTACCCCTTGCGGGTCGCTCGCCATTTTCATCATCAGTACCTTTTGTTCCACTCCCTGTTTAAGTATATATCTTTTAAATGAGATTGTTCATTAATTGAGCAATCAGGGACGGGTGATGGAATATCAGGCAGTTACGCCTTAGGGCGCTGTCAGCAGGCGAAATTTGTTCTACACTGGGCTAAACCAATCAGGAGATGACGTTTATGCAAGTTAACGATCGTGTGTCGGTAAAAACGGATGGAGGGCCGCGTCGCTCTGGAGTCGTTTTGGCGATAGAGCAGTTTAATGAAGGAACGATGTATCTGGTGGCGCTTGAAGATTACCCGCTAGGGATCTGGTTCTTCAATGAGAAAGGTCACCCTGATGGGATTTTCGTTGAACTCAGTGAATAACGTTCGACATCTGGCGGTAGACATACCGCCAGGATCCCTGTCATCATCGTCCTAACGCATATTCACAAAGATGCCGGAGGTGACGTTCTCTGCCAGGCGAACAACATGATAAATGACCTGCTTGTTATGCGTTTTTATTTTCTTTTTAATATTACCCTTATGTGACGATACGGTTTTGGCTTTAATATTCATCTGATCTGAAATCTGAATCGTCCCCTGACCGGACATCCACATTTTCAGCATACTTGATTCCGTTCGGCTTAATGACAGCGTGGTCATATTAGTTTGCTTTACTTCTACCGCTTCTTTTTTCAGATAATTCCCCAGAATGCTATCTAATGTTTCTGGCTTTATTGATTTAGAACTAATTAACAGATTACTCCGAACCATCAAATATTCATCAAAATGAATATTGGCGATTGCCATAAAAACAATGAATAGCGTTCTGGGATGTTGATTAATGATCTGCTTGATATGCAGACTGCTCTGCACATCGTGAATGAAGCAGTCCTCATTAATAAACACGACAGAAGGAAGGCGGTTGGCACAGCTTTCCGCAAGCCCGTCTACGCTATCAACATTGTCAATGTCTCGCTTCTTGACGCCCCGACTGGCTAGATATCCCGTTAATCCTAGCCGTGTGTAACTGCATAGATCCATAATAATCGTTGACATGGCATACCCTCACTCGATGCGTAACGATAATTAACCCATTACCCTTGAACTTCATCGTTGTAAAAAAAAGCTAAATAAAAAACCAGGAAATGAAGATGATTAGGCGGCATCAACTATCCCGTAAAGTTACGTATAATTTGCCAGGAATCATCTTAAAGTAAAGTAAATGTTGCGTTATGTGAATAACCTAAAAACAAATAACCCGCACCAGCGATATGCTGGTAGATGTTTTTGGATTTCTATTTTAGGAATTTCCTCATAATAACCCGAAAGGTACTATGGAGAATTTATGCGTGGCAACTCACTGATAATATCTGCTAATAGATCAAATATCTCACTAAATAAATGTTCGCAGAATGGGGCGATTAGCGGCATTAATGCCGCTATCAGCAGAATACCGACGGTGAGGGTAATGGGGAATCCAATCACAAATATGGAAAGCTGCGGCGTCATGCGATTCAACATCCCCAGCGCCAGGTTAACGGTCAGCAGCAGGGTGATGATGGGCAGGGCAAGCATCAGACCGTTGAGAAAAATCATTCCACCGGCGCGGGTGAGCGCTAAAAACGCGTTGCTGTTGATAGGCTCGCCGCCAATAGGCAGGGTGTGAAAGGTATCCACCAGCAGCGAAATCAGCCAAAGATGACCGTTAAACACCAGAAATAGCAGCAGCGCCAGCATGTCCATGATCCGCGCCAGCACCGGCATATTGAGGTTACTGCCGGGGTCAACAAAGGTGGCGAACGATAATCCCATCTGTAGGCCGATAATCTCGCCGCTGGTTCTGACTGCGGCAAAAGCGAACTGCATGGTAAAACCTAGCGCAATACCAATCAGGATCTGCTGGAGCGCCAGCCAAAGTGCGGCGGGCGAAAACAAAGGAACCTCAACCGTGGGCAGCGAGGGGGCAATCACGATGGTGATAACCACGCCCAGACCCAGCTTAACTCGTTTGGGCACGGATTTTTCGCTAAGGATAGGCGCCGTGGTTATCAGCGCCAGAACGCGTAGAAGCGGCCAGAAGTAAAGGCTTATCCAGGTGATCCACTGGTCGCTGGTAACGTGCATCATCGTCGCTTAACCGATGATGTAGGGAAGGTTACTGAATAGGGTACGCACGTAGTCCAGCAGCAGATTCAGCATCCACGGCCCGGCCACGATAATGGCAATAAACACGGCAATAATTTTGGGAATAAACGACAGCGTCATTTCGTTAATCTGCGTCGCGGCCTGCAAAATACTGATAATCAGACCGGTCACCAGCGACACCAGCAGCAGCGGGGCGGCAAGCGCGAGTGCGACTTTCATCGCTTCGGTGCCCATCATCATGACGGATTCAGGGGTCATGGGTACTCCTTAACTGTAAAAACTTTGCGCCAGCGAACCGACCAGCAGCTGCCAGCCGTCAACCAGTACAAACAGCATGAGCTTGAACGGCAAGGCAATCGTGGCGGGCGGTACCATCATCATCCCTAGCGCCATCAGCACGCTGGCAATCACCAGATCGATAATCAGGAAGGGGATAAAAATGGTGAAGCCAATCTGGAAAGCGGTTTTTAGCTCACTGGTGACATAAGCTGGCAGCAGAATACGCATCGGTACCGCTTCCGGCCCCTGAATGGGAGCGCTATTCGCCAGCCGGGCAAACAGCGCCAGGTCGGCTTCCCGCGTCTGACGCAGCATAAACTCACGCAGCGGCTGAGCGCCTTTTTCCAGCGCATCCTGCATGGTGATTTTATCTTCGCTAAACGGCTGGTAGGCGTCGGTATAAATTTTATCGATAACCGGCGACATGATGAAAAAGGTCAGAAACAGCGCCAGGCCGAGCATCACTTGATTGGGCGGGGCGGACGGAGTACCGAGCGCGCTACGCAGTAGGCCAAACACAATAATGATGCGGGTAAAGCTGGTCATCATCAGCAAAATGGCTGGGATAAACGTCAGCGAGGTGATAAACACCAGCGTTTGAACCGGCAGAGACCAGCTTTGGCCACCATTCGCCAGCGGCTGGCTGATTAAGCCTGGAAGTTCAGCAAACGCAGAAGGCGAGAGCATTAATAGCCCGCCCAGGGCAAGGGAATAGAGGCGACGCATTAGGATCTCCCTGGGCGCTTGAGCATGTTTTTCATCAGTGACGCAAATTCCGGTACGGCAGGCGATGGCTGAGTCTCCACGGGCGCCGGGGGTAAAGTATGCAGCAACGTCACCTGCTGTGCGGTGACGCCGAGAACCAGGCGCGCATCGTCAACGTTGACAATCACCACCCGCTCACGATTCCCAAGCGAAGTGCTCGCGCTCACTGCCAGCCCATTCACCGGGCGATTTTTCAATGCGCCCGGCATCACTTTTTTGACCACCCATGCGGCGGCAAGAATCAGCACGATAATGCCCAGCAACGCGCCGCTGACCTGAATCAGCGGCGAGGTCATTGGCTCATTGGCATGCGTGACGTTCACCGGCGCAGCGGTGTGCGCCGATGCGGCAGAAGATCCAGGATGCGTTAAGCTGGGCTGTGGTTTCATATTAACGGCTCAGGCGGCGCATACGTTCAGATGGCGTAATGATGTCGGTGATACGCACGCCGTATTTATCCGCCACTACCACCACTTCGCCCTGCGCAATCAGATAACCGTTAATCAGAATATCCAACGGCTCACCGGCCAGGCCGTCCAGCGCCACCACGGAACCCTGCGTCAGGCGCAGCAGCTCTTTAATGGTCATCCGGGTACGTCCCAGCTCCACGGTCAGCTTGACCGGGATATCCATAATCAAGTCGATATCCTGCAACGTCCCGCTGACATCACCGCCGCCCAGCTGCTGGAATACCGCTTCAGCGGCACCTTTACTGGTGGTTGATTGTTGCTCGTTTAGCGCTTCAGCCCACAGATCGTCCACGGATCCGCTGTTGTCATCGGGTGGAGTATTCATATCACTCATTTGGGCTGTTCCTCGTTCAGCGAATTCAATATCGGGTTGATCAAATGTTCTACGCGCAGCGCATACTGGCCGTTGACGGTACCGTACTGACTGGTCAGCACGGGGACGCCATCGACGTGGGCAATAATGCGATCGGGCTTATCAATCGGCAGCACATCACCGGGTTTTAATTTCAGTATTTGGGATAAACGCAGCGAAATATCGGCAAAGTTCGCCACCAGCTCCAGCTCCGAGTGCTGCACCTGGCGTACCAGATTCTCCCGCCAGTTCTGATCCTCATGGCGTGAGTTTTCAAGCGGCGGGTTAACCAGCAGCTCGCGCAAGGGCTCAATCATGCTAAACGGCAGGCAGATATTGAACTCGCCGGTCAGGTTGCCGATTTCCACATGGAACGGGGTGTTAACCACGATATCGTTTGGCGACGTGGTGATGTTGGTGAATTTCACCTGCATCTCTGAACGCACGTACTCCACTTCCAGCGGGTTAATCGCTTTCCATGCATCGCTATAGCCTTCCAGCGCCAGCTTCAGCATTCGGTTAATAACGCGCTGCTCGGTGTGGGTGAATTCGCGCCCCTCGACTTTGGTCGGGAAACGACCGTCACCGCCGAACAGGTTGTCGACGGCGATAAACACAAGGCTTGGCGAGAACACCACGAGGCCAGTTCCGCGCAGCGGTTTCAGGTGAATCAGGTTGAGGTTGGTTGGCACCGGCAGATTACGGGCAAACTCGTGATAGGGCTGAATGCGAATGGCCCCCACGGTAATGTCGGGACTGCGGCGCAATAGGTTAAATAACCCCATACGGAAGTGGCGCGCAAAACGCTCGTTGATAATCTCCAGCGCCTGCAAGCGCTCGCGAACAACCCGGCGCTGGGTGTTGGGATCGTAGGGACGAATATCATCTTCGCCCACCGCTCTCGCCAGAGGCTCGCTGGCGTTTTCGCTGTCGCCGTTAAGCAGCGCATCAATTTCGGCCTGAGAAAGAATACTGTCGCCCATAGCGCTATCGCAGAATAAAGGCGGTATACAGAACGTCGGTGATGTCCTGTTTAGGCTGACTGGCAATCAGCGGAGCGCTCAGCGTTGCTTTAATATCGGCAGCGAGCTGTTTTTTACCGTCATCGGTGGCGAGCTTAGCGGCATCCTGACGCGAGAGCAGGAGCAGCATCCGGCTACGAACTTCGGGCAGATAGTCGTTCAGACGCGCACGGTCGGCTTCCGTTTTCATCCGCAGCGTGACGCCCACGTAAAGTACGCGGTCGGCATCACCCAGATTAACGGTAAAGGTATCCAGCGGGAAAAAGACCGGTGCGGCTGGCGGCGGCGCTTCTTTTGGCGCGGCAGCGGCGGTCTTATTCTCAAATCGCCAGTAGCTGTAGCCTGCGGTGGCGCAGGCGGCGAGCGTTACCAGAACCAGAAGTGGGATCCACAAGGAGCGTTTGCTCTTTTTTGTGATTGCGGTGTCAGTCATTTGATGCGGTCTTCCTGTTAGAGCTTATCAGATGATTATCCCGCCTCCCGCCCGGGTCAAAGCGTGGAAAAGACGGGAATAATCATGCTACCTCGGGCGTTTAAGCAAAGATGTCTACCGCATTGTCTCCTCGGGCCGCGGCGTGCAGCGCGACGGGAACGGGTAAAATATCGCCATCGTCTGCGGTTTCGCCATGGCTTGTCTCAGAACGTGAGGTGAATGACTGCTGAGACGACGGCTGTTGCTGTCCGGCAAAACCGTTGCTACTGATATTGCTTTGGCCCAATTGAATACCGCTTTCTTCAAGCTGGCTACGCAGAACGGGGAGTGCGGCTTCCAGCGCCGCGCGAACGTGGCTATGTGGTGACGCCATCTGGATCTGCGCCAGATTATCTTCCACTTTCAGGGTGATATGAACCTGGCCTAATGATTCCGGGTGCAGGCGCAGTTCAGCCGTTTGCTGTCCCTGACGGGTAAACAGGGTCACGTGCTGGCTGACATTCTGCTGCCAGTCGGGGGTGCCCAACTGGGCATGAATATTGGCGGTAGCTGCGACGGCGGACGTTGCCGTCGGGGTGAGCAGTTGGCTGGTAACAGGGGTAAGCGTTGCCGTCGGCGCGGCGGGGCTCGGCGTGCTTTCGGTTTCCAGTTTCTGCGTGGCAACCGCAAAAGCCGGAGTCACTGCTGGGGCACGAAGGTCGGTTTGCGCGGCTGCCATCGGTGCGCTTTGGCTATCGGTTAAAACATCCGCCTTAACGTTGCCCCGATTAAGCGAAGCGGTCAGCGTATTGAGCGCATCGCCTGCTTGTGATGGCGCTCCGGCAACCGCCGTCTGCTGGACGGGCTGCGCGGCTGGCATCACCGGCAGCATTGCCATCAGCGCGCTCAGGCTGTTTATCTCTTCATCGCTGAGCTTCACTTCACCGTCGTCATCTTTCGCCTCTTTTGCGCTACCGTTTTCTTTGCTCGCCGCCAGTTCACTTTTCAGATGAGCGGCCAGTGAGCCGAGTAGCGTCTGCGCATCGTCGGGCATTGCGGTATTGAGGGTGTTATCGCCTGTCGTTCGTAGCGCCTCTTGTGAAACCAGCCACTCGGTCAGCGATTGCCCCGAGGCTTTGATGTCACGCGGCGCTGCGGCGTCATCGCTGGCGATGAACTTGGTTTTGATGTCGCTTAGGGGGGCCCCTTGCGATAAGGTCTCCGCCAGCAAGGTGAGAAAATCCTCAGGGCCGCCCGCGGTTTTTGCCGCGCTGTCCGCGCCGGTAAGATTTGTGTCGCTGACGACAAGGTTTGGCAGGGTGATCATTCCGGTTTCCTCAAGGTAGCGCGTTGGGCAAACTCATCCATTTTCTTTTGGTCGAGGCGGTTTTCGGCCAGCAATTCTGCTGACGCCTGCCTTTCCTGTAGCGCCTGCCAGGCTTGCAGACGCTGCTTTTTCTCTCGCCAGAAGCTCAACGCTTGTTCCACTTTCTTATTCCACTGCACGAGCTGCTGGCGATGCTGGTCTATGGCCTTCTCCAGCGTCTGGATAAACTGCTGATAATTCTGCCAACGCAGGCTGGCAATTCCCTGACTCATGTCGTTGTTCAGGTTGTTCTGGTATTCAAGCTGATAGTCCATCAACATTTTGAGCTGCTCTTCCGCTTGTTGGCAGCCGCGACGCATCTCGCCTAGCGCCAGTGCGGCATTGTCGACGTCGGTTTCTGCCAGTTCTTTAAGCGTTGCTAATGCACCGTGCTGAGCCATGTTTATGATCCTCATGCATCATTAGGAGCCTATCCCATTAGGCTATTTTATTCGCCATTTTGGCACCGGGCAGTGCTCGACAGAACGCCTTGGCGTTTTGAACGCCGCTTGCGGCGGCCCGAAGGGCGAGCGCAGCGAGTAAATCCTCACGTACTACGTGTACGTTCCGGGATCGAAGCGCTGTCCGGCACCAAACTGGCTTCAACAATTACGCCTACTGGGACAGGCTCTAAGACGTTGGGAAAATCAATTCCAGATGCTGGATTGACGATTCCCAGTCTGCTTTTTCAAGAATGCCTTGCTGCAAAAAGGCTTCCAGCTGCGGCCAGAGCGTAATGGCTTTGTCGAGCATCGGGTCGCTGCCTTTGGCATAGGCACCGACGCTTATCAGGTCGCGGTTACGCTGGAAACTGGAGAGCAACTGTTTGAAATGACGCACCCGCGCGTAATGTTCTTCCGTAATGAGTGCGGTCATGGCGCGGCTTATCGAGGCTTCAATATCAATCGCCGGATAATGCCCGGCCTCTGCCAGCCGCCGCGACAACACGATGTGACCGTCGAGAATGGCGCGCGCGGAGTCGGCAATCGGATCCTGCTGGTCATCGCCTTCGGTCAACACGGTATAAAAGGCGGTAATGGAGCCACCGCCGGAGATACCGTTACCGGCACGTTCAACCAACGCGGGCAGCTTGGCGAACACCGACGGCGGATAACCTTTGGTGGCCGGAGGTTCGCCAATGGCCAGCGCGATTTCACGCTGCGCCATCGCGTAGCGGGTGAGGGAGTCCATAATCAGCAGCACGTGTTGACCCCGGTCGCGGAAATCCTCCGCCACGCGCGTGGCATAGGCGGCACCCTGCATACGCAGTAACGGTGAAACGTCGGCGGGCGCGGCAATGACTACCGAACGCGCGCGGCCTTCAGTGCCAAGAATATTCTCGATAAAATCTTTGACTTCGCGACCGCGCTCGCCGATAAGCCCGACCACAATCACGTCGGCGCGGGTATAGCGCGCCATCATGCCGAGCAGGACGCTTTTACCAACGCCGGAACCGGCAAACAGCCCCATACGTTGCCCGCGCCCAACGGTGAGCAGGGCGTTGATTGGCCGCACGCCGGTATCCAGCACATGTTCAATTGGCGTGCGTTGCAGCGGGTTAAAAGGTTGTGTTATCAGCGCCCCGGTCTCTGTCGTATCCGGCGCGGGCAGGCCATCGAGCGGTTTGCCGCTGCCGTCCAGCACGCGCCCAAGCAGCGCCGGGCCGAGGGGAAGTTGTTTACCGCTTTGCAGACCTTCACCGGCAATATTTCGCGCGTAAACGCGTGCGCCGGGTAAGATGCCTTCAACCTCTTCCAGCGGCATTAAAAACAGACGATGACCGTTAAAACCGACCACTTCGCTTTCAACTTCCTGCATTTCCGTGCCCTGCTGGCGTTCGATAATGCAGGTTGCTCCCAGCGGCAGTTGCAGGCCGGTAGCCTCCAGCACCAGACCGGTTGCGCGGATCAGGCGACCGTAACGACGCACGGCAGGAAGCTGCCCGATGCGCGCCTCAAAGTTATCCAGCGTATTTAACCAGCGAGTCAGACGGACGGTCATCAGCACGCCCCCGGTGCCGCCAGGCGGCACAGTTCCTGCCAGCGGGTGGCGACGCTGGCATCAAGATCGCCTTCATCAGCGGAGACTTTACAGCCGCCGGGATGCAAGGTCGGGTCGCCGCGCAGCCGCCAGCCGTGCAGGTCGAGAGTCGCGCCCAGCATCTCTTCAACGCGCGGCAGATCTTCCGGGCTCACGCGCAACAGCGGTTTACCGGTAAACATCGGCTCCTGCTGCAATAGCGACTGGATCTGTTTTATCAGCGCGCTGTTATCCGTCACCGGAACCTGTCCGACGATTTGCCGCGCCGCTTCCAGCGCCATCTGCACTAAACGCGAGGCGATAACGCTGTCCAGCGTATCCAGCGTGTGCTGGAATTCGCTCGCCAGTTGCTGCATACGGGCATGAATCGGCGCTTGCTCTTGTTTCGCCTGCGCCAGCCCTTGCTCAAGTCCTTGCGCCAGGCCTTCCTGATAACCCTGCTGTTGCCCGGCGGCGTGACCTTCACGCAGCCCGGCCTGATAGCCTTGTTCATGGGCCTGAATTTGTAACTGCGCCAGCTGCTGCTGTTGCAGCTGTTCAGCTGAAATCTCCTCCGTCACCTCATCCTGCGGGTCGCTGACCAGTGGCGTAAACTCGGGCGCGGAGGGGGGCGCGAGATCGTCAGGCTGCCAGACTTTCCACGGTGTGGTATCAGACATAGGTGTCGTCTCCGCTGCCAATCACCATCTCGCCGGTTTCGGCCAGACGACGGACAATCAGCAGAATCGCTTTCTGTTCGTTTTCCACCTGAGACAAACGCACCGGGCCACGGTTGGCCAAATCGTCTCTGAGAATGTCGGCCGCACGCTGGGACATATTGCGCAGGAATTTTTCGCGTAGCGGTGGCTCGGAACCTTTGAGCGCGATAAGTAACGATTCGGAGTCCACTTCCTGCAACAGGCGCTGGATGCTGCGATCGTCGACCTCGACCAGGTTTTCGAAAAGGAACATCTCGTCGATAATTTTCTGCGCCAGATCGCCATCGAACTCGCGCACGGCGGAAATAACCGCTTCTTCCTGCTGCGTTTTCATCAGGTTGATGATCTCCGCCGCCGTTCTCACGCCGCCCATTTTGCTGCGCTTGAGGTTCTGGCCGTCGAGCAGGTTGTTCAGCACTTCGGTCAGTTCTGCCAGTGCGGCTGGCTGTACGCCGCCGAAGGTGGCAATACGCAGCATCACATCGTGGCGCAGGCGTTCATCGAACAGCGCCAGAATGTCGGCCGCCTGACCGCGTTTAAGGTGCACAAGTATGGTGGCGATAATCTGTGGATGCTCGTCGCGGATAATATCGGCGGCGCTCTGCGGTTCCATAAAGTTAAGCGTTTCGATGCCGCTGGTGGTTTCGCGAGTTTCGAGAATATCCTCCAGCAGACTCGAGGCGCGCTCTTCGCCCAGCGCTTTGACCAGCACTGAACGCAGGTATTCGTTGGCGTTGACGCTCAGCGCCGCGAATTGCTCCGCTTCCTGCTCAAACTCGGCCAGCACGTCGGTAAGCTGTTTATTGGAAATTTGCTTTACGCCCGCCATGGCAGTACTGAGCTGCTGGACTTCGCGCGTGTTGAGGTGCTTGAACACCTCGGCGGCGCGGTCTTCGCCAATCGTCATCAGCAAAATGACGCTCTTGTCGATCCCGGAAAGATTACTCATGGTCGTTATTCATCCATTGGCGAATGACCAGCGCCACCACGCGCGGATCGTTATCAGACATTTCACGAATACGCTGGCTCATCACCTCAGCGCCCAGACGCTGGTTGGCACGGCGCTGCTGCGTTTGTTCGTCTTTGCTCAGGCGTACCTCAACGGCTTCCTGAATTTCCTGTTGTGCCTTGTTCTGTTCAACGGCGGCCTGGGCTATCTGCTCGCGGCGTTGTAGCTGCGGCTTAATCGCTTTACGCCACAGCAGCCATGCCACGATAAGCACCAGTAACCAACGTCCAGCGGACATTAACTGGTCGATAAACGCTTGCTGCTTCCAGAAAGGCAGTTCGCCGCCTGTTTCCTCGGTATCGTTGAACGGCGAATTGACCACGTTCAGCGTATCGCCGCGGGTGCTGGAGAAGCCCATCGCTTCGCGGGTTAAATCCTCAATCTGCTTCATTTGATCGTTGGTCAAAGGCAGAGGTTTACCGGTTGGAAGATTGCGATAGTTGACTACCACGGCGACCGAAAGACGCTGGACATCGCCGACGTTCTTTTTGGTGTGCATGATGGTACGGTCAACTTCAAAGTTGCTGGTTTCACTGCGCTGGCTGTTATGCGGGCCGCTGGTCGTGGTGGTGCGTGATGCGCCGTTTTGCGCATTCTGTCCATTGGCCGTCTGGTTTGCAGGCTGGGTGGAGATAGGGGCCGATGGCGCGGGAGCCGGAGTATTGGACAGCGCGCCGGGCACGCCGCCCGGGTACGGGCTACCGCTCTGATCGCTTTCGCTCACCTGACGTGAACGAATCGCGGCCTGGCTGGCGTCGCCGTTTGGTCGATACTGTTCGTCGGTCTGTTCTTTATTGTCGAAATTTACCTGCGCGGTGACCTGCGCATGCACGTTGCCGTTGCCAACAATCGGCCCAAGAATCGCTTCGATGCGGCGCTGCACGCGGCCTTCAACATCGGCAGTATATTTTAGCTGCGCGTCATTGAGGTCACGCGCGCTGGTATTGGACTGGGTCAGTAAATGACCGCCCTGATCGACCAGCGTGACGTTGCCCGGCGGTAAACCGGCAACCGCGCTGGAGACCAGATGTACGACCGCTGAAATTTGTCCTTCATCGAGCGCACGGCCCGGTTCAAGGTTCACGGTAATGGAAGCGGAAGGGGACTTTTGCTCGCGCACAAACAGCGAGGGTTTTGGCATGGCCAAATGCACCCGCGCGCTTTTCACCGGCCCGAGCGTTTCAATGGTGCGCGACAGTTCGCCTTCGAGCGCACGCTGATAGTTCACCTGCTCACTAAACTGGCTGATACCAAATTTTTCTTGATCGAGTAGTTCAAAGCCGACGCTGCCGCCTTTTGGCAGCCCCAGCTGTGCCAGGCGCAGACGTAGTTCATGGACTTTATCTGCCGGAACTTCCAGCGCGCCGCCATTATCGGCAAAGCGATAGGGGACATTCATCTGGGTCAGTTGACTGACGATAGCGCCGCCGTCCTGGTCAGACAGATTACTAAACAGCGTGCGATAGTCCGGGGCTTTCGCCCAAAGCACCATTGCCACGAGGATAGCCACCGCAGCAGCGCTCGCCACCATCAGCGGGATTTTTGGATTAGCGCGCAGGCGATTGACCCATTCCTGGGTTTTATTTTGTGGTGTAGCCGTAGCACTGGCGCTCATTGCGCACCTCGTTGATCCTGATCAATGGCGTTAAACGTGAACGAAAACAAAGCAGACTCCCAGGTCAGAACACATAAAGACAGCCATGCCATTATTTGACGCTTTGCAATTTTCGATGGGCCAAATAACCCGTTTTTATAGCGCTATTTAGCGCCTTTATCTTATTGACAAGCTGGTAAGCTCGTTCACAGGTTAAAATCAATCTGGGAGTCAAGATGGCGATTCAGGGTATTGAAGGCGTTTTGTCACAGCTGCAGGCAACGGCGTCGATGGCACGCAATCAAAGCGTCGATACACAGCCAACCATCAGTTTTGCCGGGCAGCTGCACGCCGCCCTCGACCGCGTGAGCGAGGCACAGACCAGCGCCCGCACCCAAGCTGAGAAGTTCTCGCTGGGCGAGCCGGGTATTGCGCTAAACGATGTGATGACCGATTTGCAAAAAGCGTCAGTCTCGTTGCAGATGGGAATTCAGGTGCGTAATAAGCTGGTGAGTGCGTATCAGGAAGTGATGGGGATGCAGGTCTAGGTTTGACGTGGGTGGCGAGATTTCGCCACCGCGATGCTTAACATGACGAGCGATTCTCTCAACAATGCTCTGATTTCTCTTCTCTGTTTATAGTGCGCAGTTTTGCCCTTTAACCCCGTGCGAACGGTGATATGCGGGTGTACACTGCCCAGCGAATTTTTCCGTTCACTAAACAGGGGTCTTTGAAATGCCATTATCCTTATGGGATAACTTTTGTGCAGGTTTAAATGTCGCGCGCGATGCCGTGCCGCTTTTTGAAACCGATGAGACCGGGGCCGTAGCGGTAAAATTACGCGGTAAAGCAGCCATTCCTATTCTCAAGCGCTCAGCCCAGATGGATGCATTGATTCTGCAACAAACCGATCGGCTTCATAGTGGTTTCCTGGAACAGGACAACCGCTATGATGGGTTGATTTATATGATGTTCTACCTCCGTGGCGGGAAAGTTGTTCCCCTCTATATTGGCAAGACGGAATCGAAAGGCACCCGTAATCCGGTGTCTGCCAATATTAAAGATTTGCATATTGATACCGGCAAATTTGCGCGCTGGGGGGATAGTTATGCCTATCATATTGGCGATCTTAGCGCCGTTGTCCTTCCCGGACATTTACCGGTGAAACAGACGATTAAATATCAGCGTTGGGCGGAGACGCTCTTTGTCAGCTATCCGACCACAACGCCAGTTCTGAAAGAACCTGTCTATTTTTGGTGTCAGGCATGGGATAAAACTAGCACGGGTATTTGGGCGCAATTTGGGGCGACCCGCCTGACTTTCCTCGAGTATCTGATGATTGGCGTAGCCAGTGCCGCATTTCCTGGTTTGCTCAATTTCGAAGGCCGTAACCGCGCGCTTTAAGACAACGCTTCAATTCAGTCAATTACCGTGAAACGCTCCCGAGTTTAACGCTATAATGTTCCTGTTTTTTTCTCCCGAAACAGGATGAATAATGAAAAAATTAGCCATTGTGGTGGCGCTGTTGACGCTGGCGGGCTGTGCGCGGATTGAAGATTATTCCGCCGTGGTAAAAACGCCGGCACCGGCAGGATTGGCCGGTTACTGGCAGACCATGGGGCCGCAGAGCGCATTAATCAGCCCGGAAGCGATGGGAAGTTTAATCGTCACCGCTGAAGGGGACACGCTGGACTGTCGTCAGTGGCAGCGGGTGATTGCGCTGCCGGGTAAATTAACCCTGCGCGGCGACGATCTCTATAACGTGACGCGCAAACTCGATGTGTATGCGGTCGAACGTGATGGCAACACTTTAGAGTACGACGGAATGACGCTACAACGCGTGGAGCGTCCTACGGTTGAGTGTGCGGCAGCGTTGGCCAAAACGCCGTTGGCGTCGGCACTACCGCAATAACAATGCTGCTCCGGCGTCGTCAGACCCGGAGCGCGGCATCTCAGTGGTTGCTGTCAACATTATCCTGCGGAACCAGCACGTAGCCACCCTGGTTGCCATAGGTGGTCATCACCGTTTTTTGTATTGACGACTGACCGACCAGTTTCGCCAGTTCATCCATTCGCGCCTGCAGCAGACGTTTTACCTTGCTTTCATTATCCAGCACGGCGCGTAAAAGCGGACGAAGCTGTTCCTGAAGCGGGTCGTTGGGCTGGTTGTCCTGGGTTAATTGAGCAATATTCTGCACCGCATTAACATAGTCCATCTCACTGGCAATCAGTTCGTCCCACAATCCTTCTGTGGCAAGTCGCAGCATCATATTGCTTTTTTCAACCAGCTTTTGATACGAGAGATAAAGATGCGGTGCGTGGCTCATTAGACAGCGTCCTGAATCAAATTAGGCGTAAGTAAAGATTCCTTCCAGGCATCGGCGATATTGCGCATCAGGCCTTCGACTTCTTCCACGGCGTTGACATCGTTGTGCAGATTAGCCTGCAAAAGGCGTCTGACCATATAAGCATAAAGCGCTAATAGGTTTTTCGTCAGCTCATCGCGGCTGTCTTCATCAAGGCCAATTTTCAGGCCATTTTCGATGATGTTGATAGCTTTTGACAGCGAGTTACCTTTCCCCTGCAAGTTACCGTCCTGCATAAACAGGCGGGCGCGAATCAGCGCGCTGAGCGCGCCATCGAACAGCATCGTGACCAGCTGCTGTTGGCTGGCGCTCATAACCGCGCTTTCTACTCCAATCTGTGCGTAGGCCTGCGTACCTTTTGCCCCGTACATACGGTCTCTCCCGATAGTGATGATTATTTAGAACTGCTGGTGGATTCGAACTGCTGCGTTAAGTAGCTGCTGGTGCTGTTTAACGAGGTCATCATCACGTCCAGTTGCGTAAATTGTGCTTTATAACGTGCGACTTTTTGATCAATGAGATCGCTTGCGGCGTTATAGTCTTTGGTCAGTTTATTCAGTGTTTTACTCACGCCATCTTTGGCGGCCTGAATGATCCCGGTGCTGGAGAGCCAACTGGTCAGGTTGCTGCCAATAGCGGTAGTGATGCCCGTTTTTTTGCCGTCGCCGACGATAAGCTGGCCGACACCGGAAGAATCTTTTTGCAGAGCTGCATTCAGTTTTGTGTCATCTATTTTCAACTGACCGTTGCTTGGATCGGTGGTAATGCCGATCTGGGCCAGGGTTTTATAGGATGATGAACTCAAGGTGTTGCTGAGTACGCTTTTTAATTGCGTCTGCACGGTACGCAACGTGGAGTCGCCGATGAGCGCACCGTTACTGGTGTCCTGCGCATCAGAGCCTGCATCAACGGCAGTATATTTGGTCAGAGTGCTGAAGGTATCTTGCAGCGCGTTATACGCGGTAACCCATGCTTTAATTGCTTCTTGTGCTTTTGTGTTGTCCTGAGTAATCGTCAGCGTCTGGTTACCTGTAGTGATGTCGCTCAGGTTAAGCGTAATATCTTCGAGTGCGTCGCTAATGGTGTTGCTGCTGTTTTCGATGGCAACATTGTTCACCGTCAATTTGGCGTTCTGGGCATTGACGCTTTCGGTCATCCCATTACTTTTATCGCTGCTGTTACCGTTATAGCCCAACAGATCTTGCATCGCGCTATCGCCGGTAACGCTCAGGGTCATTGCGTTATCCTGGCCCGTCTCGTTTGAGGTGATGGATAAACGATATTCGCCGTTGCCGACGTTAATGACGCTCGCACTCACACCCGCTTTAGCATTATTAATGGCATCGCGGATACCGTTGAGCGATGAATTGGCAGCACTAATATCAATGGTGACCGGCTTTTTATCGCCACCTTGTTGAATAGTCAGCGTGCTACTGCTGGTGGCGATGGCTGTTTTATTATCTTTCTGCGCGCCAGTAGTAAGTGTTTGTGCCTGCGCTAACTGAGTTACGCTAATGGTATATTTACCGGCAATGGCGCTACCGGTGGTGGTTGCGCTAAATGCATCACTGCTGCTGGTGGTGGTGGTCGCAGTAAACAGGTCGGCTTTAGACAGGGCGGTGTTTGCGGTCTGGAAAGAAACCAGCGCGCTGTTAAGCGTGCCGTAAGCACTGAGTTTTGCCGTATAAGAAGACTGCTGTTTTGTTATCGGCGTCAACGTTGATTTTTCCGCTGCCGTCAGGCTATCCAGAATGTCGCCAAGCTTCAGGCCCGATCCAATTCCCAATGATGAAATGCTTGCCATTTTTAATCCTTAATATGTCGACACGTAAAATGAATATCTGGGTTATCGGCCTGAATGCGTCAAAGTTTACGCTTATTGCGTTTTTTTTAATGGCAGGAATAAGGGGGATAGAAAAGAGTATTTCGGCGGCTAAAAAAAATCGGGATTACGAAAAAAAATTCTAAAGGTTGTTTTGCAGCAGACGATAACACCTTTGACGGCGATTGAGCCGACGGGTGAAAACCCATTACGTAATCAACGACTTGAAATATAGGATAACGAATCATGGCACAAGTCATTAATACCAACAGCCTCTCGCTGATCACTCAGAACAACATCAACAAGAACCAGTCTGCTCTGTCCAGTTCTATCGAGCGTCTGTCTTCTGGCTTGCGTATCAACAGCGCGAAGGATGACGCAGCGGGTCAGGCGATTGCGAACCGTTTCACCTCTAACATCAAAGGTCTGACTCAGGCTGCTCGTAACGCTAACGACGGTATCTCCGTTGCACAGACCACTGAAGGCGCGCTGTCTGAAATCAACAACAACTTGCAGCGTGTGCGTGAACTGACCGTTCAGGCAACTACCGGTACTAACTCCGATTCTGACCTGTCTTCAATTCAGGACGAAATCAAATCCCGTCTGGACGAAATTGACCGTGTATCCGGTCAAACCCAGTTCAACGGCGTGAACGTACTGGCAAAAGACGGCTCTATGAAAATTCAGGTTGGGGCGAACGATGGCGAAACCATCACTATTGACCTGAAACAGATTGATGCGAAAACCCTGGGCCTGTCCGGCTTCAACGTTAATGGTGCGCAGAAGGTTACCGCAGGTTCACTGATTTCTGATTTCGGAGCAACTGGTACAGATAATTACTCCGTTAAAAACGCTGGCGTTACCTCCACTTATCATGTTGATGTAAGTACTGGTGCTGTAACTGATGACTCGGCGACTCCGAAAGCACAATACATTGATGCTTCAACCGGGAATTTGACCTCTTCTGCTACTTTGACCAACGATGCAGCTATCGGTGCTGGCGCAACTGGTGGTGATGCTACTGATATTGCTGCTGCAGCAAAAGCTAAGGCTGTAAAAGACGGCGAAACTATTACCGTTAATAATGTCAAACTAACTTCGATTGGTGGTGCGGACGCTGATGGTAATGGCGTATTTAAAGCCACTATCGGCGGTAAAGATGTAACACTGACCATTGAGAATGCTGCTACTACAGCTACATTCAAAGCAGGTAGTGCTACTGTTTATACAGATAAAGCTTCTGGTCAATTGACAACTGCTGAAACTATTAGCAACCGTGATGCTAAACTGTCTGACTTGGATCTGCAGGGCGCAACCAAGACTGGCAGCACGCTGCAAATCAATGGTAAGCAGTACGATGTTGATTCTACTGGCAACGTGACTTCATCATTCACCGACCCGACCGACCCTCTCAAAACCGTTACTGAGGATGTGTACCTCGGTAAAACCGCCGCTGGTGCCACCACTCTGATCAGTGCTGATGCAGCTAAATCCCAGCAGGCCACCTCGGATCCACTGAAAGCACTGGACGCTGCGATTGCTTCCGTCGATAAATTCCGTTCTTCCCTGGGTGCTATCCAGAACCGTCTGGATTCCGCGGTCACCAACCTGAACAACACCACCACCAACCTGTCTGAAGCGCAGTCCCGTATTCAGGACGCCGACTATGCGACCGAAGTGTCGAACATGTCTAAAGCGCAGATCATCCAGCAGGCCGGTAACTCCGTGTTGGCAAAAGCTAACCAGGTTCCACAGCAGGTTCTGTCTCTGCTGCAGGGTTAATCTCCCGCAACCTGATCAACCCCGCCTCGGCGGGGTTTTTTTGATCCCCGAATTTCACTTACTCTGCAAATAACCCCCTCTTTTCCCCACTGTTCCATCGATTAAAACGTCTGTAGAAACGGATAATTGTGCCGATAACTCATTTTAATGCAGGGCTGTTTATCGTGAATTCAATGTATACCGCTGAAGGTGTAATGGATAAACACTCGCTATGGCAACGCTATGTGCCGCTGGTGCGTCACGAAGCGCTGCGCCTTCAGGTGCGTTTGCCAGCGAGCGTGGAACTGGACGATCTGCTCCAGGCGGGCGGTATCGGTTTATTGAATGCTGTTGAACGCTATGACGCTCTGCAGGGAACGGCATTTACAACTTACGCAGTGCAACGCATCCGTGGGGCGATGCTGGACGAACTACGCAGCCGGGACTGGGTGCCGCGTAGCGTTCGGCGGAACGCGCGTGAAGTTGCGCAAACGCTAGGTCAACTTGAGCAAGAGCTGGGACGAAACGCGACGGAAACCGAAGTCGCGCAGCGATTAGGGATCGCGATTGAGGAATACCGTCAGGTGCTGCTGGATACCAATAACAGCCAGCTTTTCTCGTACGACGAGTGGCGAGAAGAGTACGGCGACAGTATTGAGCTTGTGACGGAGGAGAATCAACACGAAAACCCGCTGCACCAACTGCTGGAAGGCTCTTTGCGCCAGCGCGTGATGGAGGCGATCGATGCCTTACCCGAGCGCGAAAAATTGGTGTTAACCCTCTATTACCAGGAAGAGCTGAATCTCAAAGAGATTGGCGCGGTACTGGAAGTAGGGGAGTCGCGCGTCAGTCAGCTACACAGCCAGGCGATTAAGCGTCTGCGCATCAAGCTGGGTAAGTTGTAGGTTGGAATAACATATCGTTGGACCATAGATGCCGCATTATGCAATGAAAACCCGGAGTTATCATGATGATGCAGGTAAAAAGACGGCCATTAAGCCGCTATCTGAAAGACTTCAAACACAGCCAAACGCATTGTGCTCACTGTCATAAACTGCTCGACCGCATCACGCTTGTACGCGAGGGGGAGATAGTCAATAAAATTGCGATTTCCCGTCTTGATACGCCGATGGATGAAACCATGTGGCAACAGGAGCGCAACGCATGGTCTGCCTTGTGTCGCTTCTGCGGCGATCTGCACTGCAAAGAACAAAGCGCGTTCTTCAATATCATCCACTTCAAACAGTATCTCCTCGAAAAGACCGACATGAGTACCGGTACCGTACGCGAATACGTGGTGCGCTTACGGCGATTGGGCAACCATTTCAATGAACATCAGGTGCCGCAAGCCATGCTGCTGGAACGTCATGCTGAGGAGCAGCTTGAGCAATGGCTGCCAGCAATCAGCACCAATAACTATCGAATTGCGCTGCGAAAATACCTGCGCTTTCTTCGCCAGCATGCCTGTCGTGAGACACAAAACCTCGCGGACTGTGAAACCTCTGATATATATTAAATTGGAATAACATGGATCTGTTGGTTGTTTGTCATTAATGGCGAACAGATTACACTACCAAAAAAGTGATGCTTTTCGGGGGCATAATGAAGCTGAAGTTTCTGGGTCGTCAGGCGTTGATGGGCGTAATGGCCGTTGCGCTGGTAGCGGGAGCAAGCGTACAGACGTTTGCTGCTGAGAATTTGTTAAACCAGGTTAAAGAGCGCGGTACGTTGCGCGTCGGGCTGGAAGGCACCTATCCTCCGTTCAGTTTCCAGGGCGAAGATGGCAAGTTGACCGGTTTTGAGGTGGAGTTCGCCAATGAACTCGCTGAACACCTCGGCGTAAAAGCTGACCTGAAACCAACCAAATGGGATGGCATGCTGGCATCGCTGGATTCTAAGCGTATCGATGTGGTTATCAATCAGGTCACTATCTCGCCAGAACGTCAGAAAAAATATGACTTCTCCACCCCGTATACCATCTCCGGGATTCAGGCGCTGGTGAAAAAAGGCAGTGAAGATTCCATCAAAACCGCAGCTGACCTGAAAGGGAAAAAAGTTGGCGTGGGGCTGGGCACCAACTATGAAGAGTGGCTGCGTCAAAACGTTCAGGGTGTTGATATTCGCACCTATGATGATGACCCAACTAAATACCAGGATCTGCGCGTAGGCCGTATTAACGCTATTCTGGTGGATCGTCTGGCTGCACTGGATCTGGTGAAGAAAACCAATAATACGCTGGCGGTTGCCGGTGAAGCGTTCTCTCGTCAGGAGTCCGGCGTTGCGCTGCGTAAAGGCAACGAAGATCTGCAAAAAGCGATTGATGGCGCCATTGACGCCATGCATAAAGACGGTAGCCTGAAGGCGCTGTCTGAAAAATGGTTCGGTGCTGACGTTACGCAGTAATCGTTCTGATTGAAAAAAGGCGCTGATAGGGCGCCTTTTTTCATTTAAGGCGCATAATAAAAACAGGACCAAGGAGATTTTATGTCATTGCAAAATTTAACCCGTTTTCCGCGCCTCGAATTTATTGGCGCGCCAACGCCGCTGGAGTACCTGCCGCGTTTTTCTGACTATATTGGCCGCGAAATTTTTATCAAACGTGATGACGTCACGCCGATGGCAATGGGCGGCAACAAGCTGCGTAAGCTGGAATTTTTAGCCGCTGATGCGCTGCGCGAAGGCGCAGATACGTTAATCACCGCCGGGGCGATTCAATCAAACCACGTACGCCAGACCGCGGCGGTCGCGGCGAAGCTGGGCCTGCACTGCGTGGCACTGCTGGAAAACCCGATGGGCACCAAAGCGGAAAACTATCTCAGTAACGGTAACCGTCTGCTGCTGGATCTGTTTAACGTGCAGATTGAAATGTGCGATGCCTTAAACGATCCCAACGCTCAGTTGGCAGAGCTGGCTACCCGCGTAGAAGCGCAGGGCTTTCGTCCTTACGTGATACCGGTCGGCGGTTCAAACGCGCTGGGGGCGTTGGGATATGTCGAGAGCGCGCTGGAAATCGCTCAGCAGTGTGAAGGTGCAGTCTCTCTGTCCTCCGTGGTTGTCGCGTCAGGAAGTGCCGGTACGCACGCCGGGCTGGCGGTAGGGCTTGAGCAATTGATGCCTGAAGTAGAGCTGATTGGCGTGACCGTATCGCGTAGCGTGGCCGATCAATTACCGAAAGTCGTCACGCTGCAACAAGAGATCGCCCAACGTCTCGAACTGACCGCGAAAGCCGGTATTACCTTATGGGACGACTATTTTGCCCCGGCATACGGCATTCCTAATGATGAAGGAATGGAAGCCGTTAAGCTGCTGGCACGCCTGGAAGGCATCCTGCTCGATCCGGTCTATACCGGCAAAGCGATGGCTGGGCTTATTGATGGTATCAGCCAGAAACGTTTTAAAGATGAAGGGCCGATTCTGTTTATCCATACCGGCGGCGCGCCTGCGTTGTTCGCTTATCATCCTCACATTTAAATAGAACGCGCTCATGCAAGAAAGTATTCAACTCGTTATCGACTCTGCACCGTACCTGCTCAAAGGTGCTGTGTTTACGCTCCAGCTCAGTATCGGCGGGATGTTCTTTGGCCTGATATTAGGCTTTATTCTCGCGCTGATGCGCCTGTCATCCATCCCCCCTGTGCGCTGGCTGGCGCGGTGTTACATCTCCATATTTCGCGGTACGCCGCTGATCGCGCAGCTGTTTATGATTTACTACGGCCTGCCGCAGTTTGGCATTGAACTGGATCCTATTCCGTCTGCGATGATTGGCCTGTCATTAAATACGGCGGCCTACGCGGCGGAAACGCTGCGTGCGGCAATTTCGTCGATTGATAAAGGGCAGTGGGAAGCCGCCGCCAGTATCGGTATGACGCCATGGCAAACGCTGCGTCGGGCCATTTTACCGCAAGCGGGCAGGGTGGCGTTGCCGCCGCTGTCGAACAGTTTTATTAGCCTGGTGAAGGATACTTCGCTTGCGGCAACCATTCAGGTGCCGGAACTGTTTCGTCAGGCGCAGCTCATCACTTCGCGAACGCTGGAAGTGTTTACCATGTACCTTGCCGCCTCGCTGATTTACTGGGTGATGGCAACGGTGCTGTCAGCATTGCAGAACTATTTTGAAAACCAGCTTAACCGCCAGGAGCGAGACCCGAAATGAGTGCAATTGAAGTCAAAAACCTGGTGAAAAAATTCCATGGACAGACGGTGCTGCACGGTATCGATCTGGAAGTGGAGGAAGGGGAAGTGGTGGCGATTATTGGGCCGAGTGGTTCAGGCAAAACCACGCTTTTGCGCAGTATCAATCTCCTGGAACAGCCTGAAAGCGGCACCATACGGGTAGGGGATATCACCATCGACGCCGCGCGGCCCTTCAGTCAACAAAAAGGGCTTATCCGTCGTCTTCGTCAGCACGTTGGCTTTGTCTTTCAAAGCTTCAATCTGTTTCCCCACCGCACGGTGATGGAAAACATTATTGAAGGCCCGGTTATTGTCAAAGGGGAAGATAAACCCGGCGCGATGGCGCGGGCGCGAGAACTGCTTGCCAAGGTTGGCTTATCGGGCAAAGAAGAGAGCTATCCTAGCCGCTTATCCGGCGGCCAGCAGCAGCGTGTGGCGATTGCGCGCGCGCTCGCGATGCGCCCGGATGTGATTTTGTTTGATGAGCCAACGTCTGCCCTCGACCCTGAGTTGGTAGGGGAAGTGCTGAACACCATCCGTGCGCTGGCTGAAGAAAAACGCACGATGGTCATTGTGACGCATGAAATGAGCTTCGCGCGTGATGTTGCTGACCGCGCCATCTTTATGGATCAGGGGCGCGTGGTGGAGCAAGGTGAAGCAAAAGCGTTGTTTGCTAATCCGCAGCACGCTCGTACTCGTCAGTTCCTCGAAAAAATCCTCATGCAGTAGCCCCAGTCCACGCTCCCGCCATGATCACGGGAGCGTGGTCAGATGACTTATTTCACACCGTAAATGATGATATGGCGTGAACCTATTCATTTAGATGCCAAATTTTACTATTAGCCGACTTATTAACGCGGCGGTTTTGTATGGTCTGCAATAAGCTAAAAGTGACTCAAGGCTGTTGTGTAGGGCATTGCGTTAACAAAGCAGAGCAAATGGGAATTATTTTCATAAAGCGTGATATTTTATACATATAAATAAGATTTATGTGTTAGTTTTTGTATTCATAAAAATAATTGTTAATCAGGGGGTTTCTCGTTTGTGATGAGAGACGATGATTTTTTCAGTTGGCGGCGGGAAATGCTGCATCTTTTTCAGGCAGCCTCAACAAGCGAACAGATTTACACGCTACTGCAGCAGCAAACAGAAAATCTGCAACACGATTTCTTCGCTTTGTGTGTTCGTCATCCGGTGCCTTTCACGCGCCCAAAAGTCTCGGTATATAGCACCTATCCAGAAGTCTGGATGTCACAGTATAAGTCGGCAAACTATCTGGCTATCGACCCGGTGCTCAAACCCGAAAACTTTGCGTTAGGCTTTTTACGCTGGAATGATGAGCTATTCCGCGATGCTCAGGAGTTGTGGGATGCCGCGCGCGACCATGGTCTGCAAAACGGTGCGACCCAGTGTCTGATGCTGGCAAATCATGCTCATGGCTTTCTTTCAATATCACGTACACGTACTACAGATAATCCGCATGCGGAGGATGTAATTGCATTACGTTTACAAGTTTTGTTAGAAGGAAGTCTGCTGGCGTTATTACGGCTGGAAGATGAGATGGTAATGCCGCGTGAAATGAAATTCAGTAAACGGGAATTAGAGATACTGAAATGGACGGCAGAAGGAAAAACGTCTGCGGAAATTTCGATAATTCTGTCTATTTCCGAAAATACGGTGAATTTCCATCAGAAAAACATGCAGAGAAAATTTGATGCGCCTAATAAAACGCAGATAGCCTGCTATGCGGCGGCGATTGGTGTGATCTGATCTGTTTTGAGTTCTGCGTGCCAGACCGCAAATCGGCTATCAGCAGCAAGGCTGACAGCCGATTTATTATTACTGGCGGTAAGCTTGTTTAATTTGCTTAACAGTGCTGGAAAATACGGCAGCCTGAGCGTCATCTTCTAACTGCGCAATTTGCTTTTCCATCTTAATAATCACACGACCTGCGTCTGCCTGGCCCATAGCTTGCAGCATGAGGGTCAGCAGTGACTTCAGGCAGGATACTTCCTGTGCCAGGTTTTGATTATTTTCAGCGGTGGAAAAATCAGGTGTGCTCATTTATAGCCTCGTACGATTTCTGCGCAAAATGCGCAATGCGGATGATGAAAGCGGCGCAGTATACCACAAGCTTTGGCAAAAAAAGGAGTGGCTATTTTTTGCGCGTCGTCGGCTCTGCTATTAGTTATTATTTAACGACCTAAACACAGTGGCTTAGCCGAGAAATGTTTAAATACCGTTCTTGTCGCGTTAATTGTTGTTACATATTATAAGCTCTAATTATCAAATATACGACAAAGTGCCGGTTACCACAGAATATGTCCGTATGCGGACTAATCCTTATCTTATGCATCCTTTTGTTTTTTAGTGATTTCCAGAGGTTGTACACGTATATTTCCAAAAACGAGATCGAAATCGAGACTCTGGCATTTTTAGACTTTCACAGTTGATATAAAACCCGGTAGTATGTGGGAATTAAGATGTAGTAGCGTTATCCCTATTCTGGAGATTATTCCTTTGATCAACGTTCTTCTTGTTGATGACCACGAACTGGTGCGCGCAGGGATACGACGCATTCTCGAAGATATAAAAGGTATTAGAGTCACCGGCGAAGCCAACTGTGGGGAAGATGCGGTAAAATGGTGCCGCGCAAACCCGGTTGATGTTGTGCTCATGGATATGAACATGCCTGGTATCGGTGGCCTCGAAGCAACGCGCAAAATTGCGCGTTTAGCGGTTGATACCAAAGTCATCATGTTAACCGTGCATACGGAAAACCCACTGCCAGCAAAAGTGATGCAAGCTGGCGCCGCCGGGTACCTGAGCAAAGGGGCTGCACCACAAGAGGTGGTGAATGCCATTCGCTCCGTATTCTCCGGGCAGCGCTATATTGCTTCAGATATTGCTCAACAGATGGCGCTGAGCCAGATTGAACCGGAAAAGACTGAATCCCCATTCTCCAGTTTGTCTGAACGTGAATTGCAGATTATGCTGATGATCACCAAAGGTCAGAAGGTGAATGAGATTTCAGAGCAGTTGAGTCTGAGTCCTAAGACGGTGAACAGTTACCGCTATCGTATGTTCAGCAAGCTGAACATACACGGTGACGTTGAGCTGACTCACCTGGCAATTCGCCATGGCCTGTGCAATGCGGAGTCGTTAGCAAGTCAGTGAGTGATGTTTTTGATTCGAAAGCCTTTCTGAAAACTGTAACCAGCCAGCCCGGCGTTTATCGTATGTATGACGCCGGCGGTACGGTTATTTATGTTGGTAAAGCAAAAGACCTTAAAAAACGCCTTTCCAGCTATTTTCGTGCCAACGTTGCTTCCCGTAAAACGGAGGCGCTCGTCGCGCAAATCGCGCAGATTGATGTCACCGTTACCCACACCGAAACCGAAGCGCTATTGCTTGAGCACAACTACATCAAGCTCTATCAGCCTCGTTACAACGTGCTGCTGCGTGACGATAAGTCGTATCCGTTTATTTTCCTGAGCTCCGACGCCCATCCCCGGCTTGCCACCCATCGCGGGGCCAAGCATGCAAAAGGCGAGTATTTCGGGCCATTCCCGAACGGTTACGCGGTGCGGGAAACGCTGGCGCTACTGCAAAAGATTTTCCCCATTCGGCAATGCGAAAATAGCGTTTATCGCAACCGTTCGCGTCCCTGCCTGCAATATCAAATTGGCCGTTGCCTGGGGCCATGCGTCTCTGGGCTGGTCAGTGAAGAAGAATATGCGCAGCAGGTCGAGTACGTACGTTTATTCCTTTCAGGAAAAGACGATCAGGTGTTGACGCAGCTTATCGCCCGAATGGAAAAAGCCAGCCAGGCCCTCGCGTTTGAAGAAGCCGCACGTATCCGCGACCAGATTCAGGCCGTACGCCGCGTGACTGAAAAACAGTTTGTTTCCAATAATGGTGACGACCTCGATGTTATCGGCGTGGCATTTGAAGCGGGCATGGCCTGTGTTCACGTCCTGTTTATTCGCCAGGGGAAAGTATTGGGCAGCCGTAGCTATTTCCCTAAGGTGCCGAGCGATACGGAACTGGGCGAGGTAGTGGAGACTTTCGTGGGGCAGTTCTATTTCCAGGGCAGCCAGATGCGCACGTTACCCGGAGAGATTCTGCTCGACTTCACGTTGAGTGATAAAACGCTGCTTGCCGACTCTTTATCCGAGATGGCGGGCCGACGCGTTCAGGTTCAGACCAAGCCGCGCGGCGATCGCGCGCGTTATCTGAAGCTCGCGCGCACCAACGCGGTAACCGCGTTATCGACCCGACTTTCGCAACAATCCACCGTCCACCAACGTTTGCGGGCATTGGCCGAAGAATTGAAACTCCCGGCTATCAAAAGGATGGAGTGTTTCGACATTAGCCACACCATGGGCGAGCAGACCGTGGCGTCTTGTGTGGTATTTGACGCCAACGGTCCATTACGCGCCGAATATCGTCGCTACAATATCACTGGCATCACGCCCGGTGATGATTACGCCGCCATGAATCAGGTCCTGCGTCGACGCTATGGAAAGGCTATCGAAGAGAGCAAAATCCCGGATGTCATTTTAATCGATGGCGGGAAAGGGCAGTTGGGGCAGGCGAAGGCGGTGTTTGCTGAGCTTAATGTTCCGTGGGATAAGCATCATCCTCTGTTATTGGGTGTGGCAAAAGGTACCGATCGCAAAGCGGGGCTGGAGACGCTGTTCTTCGAGCCGGAAGGTGAAGGCTTCAACCTGCCGCCAGATTCGCCAGCGCTGCATGTGATTCAGCATATTCGCGACGAATCGCACGATCACGCTATTTCAGGGCATCGCAAAAAACGGGCGAAAGTCAAAAGCACCAGTACGCTTGAGACAATTGAAGGTATTGGGCCAAAGCGGCGTCAGATGCTGCTCAAGTACATGGGCGGACTGCAAGGTTTGCAGCAGGCGACCATCGATGATATTGCTAAAGTACCCGGAATATCACAGGGTTTAGCAGAAAAGATCTTCTACTCGTTGAAACATTAGGGGCTCTGTAGCAACATAGGGCTAATATTTACTAACAACAGATAGTTACCACGCCATGCAATATAATATCCCTACATTGCTTACGCTGTTCCGCGTCATCCTGATTCCGTTTTTCGTATTGGCGTTCTACCTTCCCGTTGTCTGGGCGCCGTTTGCCTGCGCGCTGATTTTCTTTATTGCCGCTGTCACCGACTGGTTTGACGGTTATCTGGCCCGTCGCTGGAACCAGAGTACCCGTTTCGGGGCGTTCCTTGATCCGGTCGCCGATAAGGTCATGGTCGCTATCGCCATGGTTCTGGTGGCTGAGCACTATCACACCTGGTGGGTGACGCTGCCTGCCGCAACGATGATCGCGCGTGAGATCATTATCTCCGCACTGCGTGAGTGGATGGCGGAACTGGGTAAACGCAGCAGCGTTGCGGTGTCATGGATTGGCAAAGTTAAAACGACCGCGCAGATGACCGCATTGGTGTGGATGCTGTGGCGCCCTAACATGTGGGTCGAGTGGGCCGGTATCGCCCTGTTCCTCGTGGCTGCGGTATTAACACTGTGGTCAATGCTGCAATATTTGAACGCGGCACGTGGCGATTTGCTTCAAGAGTGATCGTTTCGGCGTTATTTTCAGCAAACGATACAAAGTTGCGAAAAATACCGTTGACTCACCGCGTGAGATAAGTAGAATGCAACGCATCGAACGGCAGCACTGATTGCCAGACGATAGCAAAATCAAGTGGTTATCAAATCAACTTGATAATGCGGGAATAGCTCAGTTGGTAGAGCACGACCTTGCCAAGGTCGGGGTCGCGAGTTCGAGTCTCGTTTCCCGCTCCAAATTAAAACATCGGCAGTTGCGGGTGTTAAAGATTTAAAGGCGCGTTAGCAAAGCGGTTATGTAGCGGATTGCAAATCCGTCTAGTCCGGTTCGACTCCGGAACGCGCCTCCAATTTTCCCTGAGCCCGGATGGTGGAATCGGTAGACACAAGGGATTTAAAATCCCTCGGCCATAGGCTGTACGAGTTCAAGTCTCGTTCCGGGTACCATGGGAAATATACAGAATAATCAAAGCAATAAGCAGTGTCGTGAAACCACCTACGGGTGGTTTTTTTGTGCCTGAAAGAAATTGCCTTTTCCGAAGATGATTTCCTCTGAACACCGTTATACCCATTCCATCAAGAACGCCCCGAAGGGCGTTATCTCACGTTAAATCCTTCATAAACTCGTTACGAAACTCGGTGATAGGATCTTTTTTCCGTGCCCATGCCGGGTGGAAATGCCGCCAGTGTGCATCGCTGGCGGTGGCCAGCATCTCATAATCTCCCCGCGTGTCGCCCCAGGCGCGAATATGATACTGGCTGAGCGGGCCATAGACCTCTTCCAGCCGTTTGATTTTCTGAATACAGCGGCAGTTATGGCCGATAATGCGTCCGGTTAATACGCCATCTTTGCTTTCAAGCTGGGTGCCAATTAATTTTATCCCCAGTCGGTGAGCAAATGGCGCCAGTACCAGCATCGGTGAGGCGGAGCACAGGGTGACTTCCGCAGCCGTTGAGATTTCCGCTGCTACCGCCACAAGCCCAGCCGGGCGCATCAGCTTGTTCCAGTATTTTTGGCAGTAAGCTTCCGCACGATCCTGGAGCCATTTTTCTTCAGTACCGGCGAGGAAGGTGGTGATTAACACTTCCTTTAGCTCGTCGCGGGTTAACTTTCGGCGAAAGCACTGTAGTGAGGGAATGGCGAGCCGCAACATTTTCTGGCTAAACCGGCGGCGGCCAAACGCAAATCTTAAAAAAGGAATAAAGCTATCGTGGCGGGTTAATGTGCCGTCGAAATCAAAAACAGAAAGGATCTTTTTTTCCTGGTCAATGCCCGTCATTGCATGTTTCTCGCAAGCTTCATTAAAAACTTACTTTAACATTAGTGCGGGGATGACGGTATCTTTGAAAGCCCTGCGTCCTGTTCCCTTGCACTCATTTATCCCGTCGATGCACCACCCGCTACCATAGCCGCCATTCTTTAGCGTAAAAATGCACAAAGCGTGACTATTGCATTATTTATGTACTTTATTGTTAATCAGATGTGATCCCCTCCGTAAATTCATCTCAACGGTCCGGAAGCCTTAAAACGGCGCTCTATACTCAAAAATGTTGAAATCTGAGCAGTGTTGCGAAAAGTTGGCAATCATTTTGCTTAATGATTTGACCTGAAAAGCGTAAGGAAACCTCGCCGTTATCAGCAGGATATTGTCAGGATGTCGTTTGTTTGGTGCTCGTGCCAGTCGTTCGGCTTCACACCGTTATGCATAAACCTCTTTGCTAAGGTAGATAATAATGTCGCTGAAATTAATTAGAAGTCCGCTTTCTCTTGTGTTGGCAGGTTGTCTGGTGACGGCGTTTTCCGCCCAGGCTGATATCGTTATTGGGGTTGCCGGGCCTTTTACCGGGCCAAACGCAACCTATGGCGATCAGTACTGGCATGGGGCGACTCAGGCTGCTGAAGATATTAACGCCGCGGGGGGAATTAACGGCGAAAAAATCAAACTGGTGCAGGGCGACGATGCCTGTGAACCAAAACAGGCCGTGTCGGTGGCTAACCGGCTGGTCGATCAGGATAAAGTTCAGGCCGTTGTCGGTCACTTCTGCTCCTCCTCCACGATGCCCGCGTCAGAGGTCTATAACGATGCCGGAGTCCTCGCTATTACCCCTGGTTCCACTAACCCGCTGATTACCGAGCGCGGCATGAACGATATGTTCCGCATGTGCGGTCGTGATGACCAGCAGGGGGGTGTCGCCAGTGATTTCATCATCGATAAGCTTAAAGCCAAGCGGGTGGTGATTATTCACGATAAAGACACTTACGGGCAGGGATTAGCAGATGCCACGCGTGCGGCGCTCGCCAAGCGCGGGGTAAAAGATGTGATGTATGAAGGGTTGTCGCGCGGTGAGAAAGACTTTAACGCGCTGGTGACCAAAATTGGTGCACAGAAACCGGATGTGGTGTTCTTTGGTGGCTGCCACCCGGAAGCGGGCCCACTGGTACGTCAGATGCGGGAGCAGGGCGTCCAGGCTAAATTCTTCTCTGGCGACTGTATTGTGAACGAAGAGATGGTCACCGCAGCCGGAGGCCCACAATATACCAACGGCATTTATATGACTTTCGGCAAAGATCCGCGTCTTATTGCCGATGGTAAAGCCGTCATCGAGAAATTCCGCAGCAACAAGTTTGAGCCGGAAGGCTACACCCTCTACTCCTACGCCTCAATTCAGGCCATTGCGGCGGCGTTTAAAGCCACGGGCGGTACCGACTCGGCCAAAGCCAGCGCTTGGCTGAAAGCCAATCCGGTTGAAACCGTCATGGGCAAAAAAGCCTGGGACAGCAAAGGCGACCTGAAGGTATCCGACTACGTTGTTTATCAGTGGGATGACAAGGGCAAATATAAAGAAGTTGAGTAATGCTCAGCGCCGGTGCGGTGACGCACCGGCGCTAAATAAAATACCCTGTAACAAGAGCGCGCGATGATGGAAACATTCTTTCTGCAACAGCTCGTCAATGGTTTGACGCTGGGTTCGGTCTACGGATTGATAGCCATTGGCTACACCATGGTGTACGGCATTATTGGCATGATTAACTTCGCCCACGGTGAAGTGTATATGATTTCCGCTTATCTCTGTGCCATTGGTCTGGCGCTACTGTCCTTCTTTGGTCTGCACTCGTTTCCGCTGCTGATCCTCGGCACGCTGGTCTTTACCATTGTGGTGACCGGCGTTTACGGTTGGACGATTGAGCGCATCGCCTACAAGCCGCTGCGCAACTCGACGCGACTGGCGCCGCTTATCTCCGCCATCGGCATGTCATTAATTCTGCAAAACTACGCGCAAATCAGTCAAGGGCCTCGCCAGCAGGGGGTACCGACGATGCTGGACGGCGTCCTGCGTCTGCACATTGGCGAAGGGTTTGTGCAGATAACCTATACCAAAATCTTTATCCTGCTGGCCTCGTTTGCCGGGATGCTATTGCTGACCTGGATAATTGGTCACACGCGCCTGGGGCGGATGTGCCGCGCGGTGCAGCAGGATCGAAAAATGGCGTCCATTCTGGGCATCAACACCGACCGGGTTATCTCGCTGGTGTTTATGATTGGTGCGGCGATGGCCGGTCTGGCGGGCGTATTGATCACCATGAACTACGGGACTTTTGATTTCTACGCCGGTTTTATTATCGGCATCAAGGCTTTTACCGCTGCCGTGCTCGGCGGGATTGGCTCGCTGCCGGGGGCCATGCTCGGCGGATTGCTGCTGGGCATTGCGGAAGCGCAGTTCTCTGGACTGGTGAACTCCGACTATAAAGACGTGTTCTCTTTTGGTCTGCTGGTGGTAATCCTGATTTTTCGTCCTCAGGGGCTGCTGGGCCGCCCGATTGTCGCCAAAGTGTAGGGGCTGAATATGACACAGCTAACGGCTTCACACGATGGTTTTTCACTCAAACGCTGCATTCTCGACACTGTCTTCTCAGGCCTGGTCGCCCTAATTCTTTTTGGGCCAATAGTCGGCGTCGTGCTGGATGGCTACACCTTCAACTTCGAGGGCCAGCGCCTGGTATGGATCATTGCCGCGGTAATGGTGGGGCGGTTTATCCTGAGCGCCTTCCTGATGACCTCGGCGGGGCGGCGCATTGCCGCCCGTTTTGAAGGCGATAGCGCTGGGGTATACGTGCGTCCTGTGGGCTATAAAAGCCGGATGCGCTGGATAATCCCACTGCTGCTGGCTTTGGCTATCTGTTTCCCGTTTGTGGCGACCAAATATGTGCTTACGGTAGCGATTCTCGGGCTTATCTATGTGTTGTTGGGACTCGGGCTCAATATTGTGGTCGGCCTCGCCGGGTTACTGGATCTGGGGTATGTCGCTTTCTATGCCATTGGGGCCTACGGTTTGGCGTTGGGTTATCAATATCTGGGTTTAGGTTTCTGGTCGATGCTACCGCTGGCGGCACTGATGGCCGCCGCCGCAGGTGCGCTACTCGGTTTCCCGGTATTGCGAATGCATGGCGATTATCTGGCGATTGTGACGCTCGGATTCGGTGAGATTATCCGACTGGTGCTCAATAACTGGCTGAGCTTCACCGGCGGCCCGAACGGAATTTCCGCACCGCCGCCAACCTTCTTTGGCCTTGAGTTCGGCCGACGCGCCAAAGATGGCGGCGTGCCGTTCCATGAATTTTTCCATCTGACCTATAACCCCAACCTGAAGTTTATCTTTATCTACGCCGTACTGGTGGTCGTCGTATTGATGGTGCTGTACATCAAACATCGCCTGACGCGGATGCCGATTGGCCGCGCGTGGGAAGCGCTGCGTGAGGATGAAATTGCTTGCCGTTCACTGGGGCTTAATCACGTGCTGGTCAAACTGTCGGCCTTTACGCTGGGCGCTTCCACGGCGGGGATTGCCGGGGTCTTTTTCGCGACCTATCAGGGATTTGTCAATCCGACATCGTTCACCTTCTTTGAGTCGGCGCTGATCCTGGCCATCGTGGTGCTGGGCGGAATGGGCTCGACCGTCGGGGTGGTGCTGGCGGCGTTCGTGCTGACCGTCACGCCTGAGCTGCTCAGAAGCTTTGCTGAGTATCGCGTGCTGTTGTTTGGCGTGCTGATGGTGGTGATGATGATTTGGCGGCCGCGCGGGTTAATAAGGATTAACCGCAGCGGCTATGCCACGCGTAAAGGGGTGGCGCCATGAGCCGGGACATTATTCTAAGCGTTGAGCATCTGATGATGCATTTTGGTGGTATCAAGGCGCTAAACGACGTCAATCTCGAGGTTGAGCGGGGTTCGATTACGGCGCTTATCGGGCCGAACGGTGCGGGAAAAACGACCGTGTTCAATTGTCTTACGGGCTTTTATAAAGCTTCCGGCGGGCACATATTCTTTCGTGCGCGCGGCAAGTCGACCAATGTCATTCAGATCCTGGGGCAGAAATTTCAGCCCGGCGACTGGATGAATCCGGCACGCCTGGGTTCGCGTATTTTCTACAAAATGTTTGGTGGCACCCATTTGGTCAATCGGGCGGGGCTGGCGCGTACCTTTCAGAATATCCGCTTATTCCGCGAGATGTCAGTCATTGAAAACCTGCTGGTGGCCCAGCATATGCAGGTTAACCGCAATCTGCTGGCGGGTATTCTGAATACGCCAGCCTATCGGCGAGCGGAAAGCGATGCGCTGGATCACGCGTTTTACTGGCTGGAAGTGGTCGGGCTTGTCGATTGCGCCAACCGGCTGGCGGGTGAGATGTCCTACGGTCAACAGCGACGCCTGGAAATCGCGCGCGCCATGTGTACCGGCCCTGAGATCCTCTGCCTCGATGAACCGGCTGCCGGGCTTAATCCGGTGGAGACGCAGGCGTTAAGCAAAATTATTCGTTTTCTACGAGAGCATCATGCGATCACCGTTTTACTGATTGAACACGATATGGGCATGGTGATGGCGATCTCTGACGATATCATCGTGCTCGATCACGGAGATGTCATCGCGCAGGGCAAGGCGGAACACATTCAGCATAATGAAAAGGTCATTGCCGCCTATCTGGGCGCCAGCGAAGACGAGGTCGGCCTATGAGTGAACCGATACTGGAATTTCGTGAGGTGGACGTGTATTACGGTGTCATCCAGGCGCTTAAGCAGGTCTCATTGCAGGTGAATAAAGGGGAAACCGTGTCGCTCATCGGGGCCAACGGTGCGGGAAAATCAACGCTATTAATGTCGATTTTCGGTCAGCCGCGGGTGAGCCGGGGGCAGATTCTATTTGCGGGCGAAGATATCAGCCATAAGTCGACGCATTATGTTGCTTCCGCCGGTATCGCCCAGGCACCGGAGGGACGGCGGGTCTTCCCGGATATGACCGTTGAAGAAAACCTGTTAATGGGGACCATTCCTATCGGCAACCGCTATGCGACGGAAGATCTCCAGAGCATGTTTGAGCTTTTTCCGCGCTTAAAGGAACGACGCAAACAGCGGGCGATGACCATGTCCGGCGGCGAACAACAGATGTTGGCCATCGCCCGCGCGTTGATGAGCCGCCCTAAGCTTTTGCTGCTCGATGAACCCAGCCTGGGGCTTGCGCCCATCGTCGTAAAACAGATTTTTCAGACGCTGCGCGAGCTTGCGTACAGCGGCATGACCATCTTTCTGGTTGAACAAAACGCCCATCATGCGCTCAAGCTTTCTGACCGGGGCTACGTCATGGTTAACGGTCAGATCCGCCTTAGCGGAAGCGGTGAGGAACTTTTAGGCAATCAAGAGGTACGTAAGGCGTATCTGGGGGGCGTCTAGCACGATAGGGCAATGATGCTGGAGTTCGGCGACAAACTCCTGCATCATTGCCGCCTTGATTCTGATAGACCCACCAACAACGATAGAGAAAAGTATGAAAACGGGACCATTAACCGAAAGCGAACTGGAATGGCTGGACGAGATTATTGCAAAGTATGCCACCGAGGCGTCGATCATCGACGTTTCTGAGCTTGACGGTATGCTGACGGCGATTCTTTCATCCCCGCTGGAAATTGAACCCGCTCAGTGGATGTACGCCGTTTGGGGTGGGGCCGATAACGTGCCTCGTTGGGCAAGCGATCGTGAACGCGACCGTTTTGTGAACCTGATCTTGCAGCATATGAGCGATGTTTCCGACCGTCTCAATGACTACCCAGACCAGTTCGAACCGCTGTTTGGTACCCGCGAAGAAGAAGATCAGGAACTGACTATCGTTGAGGAGTGGTGCTATGGCTATCTGCGCGGGGTAGCCCTGAGCGACTGGAGCGGGCTGCCGGCTGAATTGCAGGCTGAGCTTGATAACATCGCCCTGCACGGCGACGAGGCGAAAACCACCGAGCTGGGTAAATTTACCGCTGAAGAGTATGTTGCGAGTATCGACCGTATCCGCCCGGCGGCGCTGGCATTATTTGACTACTGGATGGATAACCCGAAAGAAACCCCGGTAAAACAGCCGATTGTTAACGCTGCCAAAATTGGTCGTAACGATCCTTGCCCATGTGGCAGCGGCAAAAAATATAAGCAGTGCTGCGGTAAATAATCCCCTCTAACGTAGCCCGGGCGAGCAGAATGCGACCCCGGGTTGTGCTCGATGCTGACTCTTGCGAAATTCCCGGCGGCGCTGCGCTTGGCCGGGCTACCCATTATTTTAGGCCGGATAAGGTAACGCCGCCGTGCGTATTCATCTAATCGGTTTATTTTCTTGTTTTAGAAGTGAACTATTACGAAATGTATTAATCAAATCGACCACTTCTATTTAAAATTAAAGGGATGTAAATGAAAAGGAAATTATTACCTATAGCAATAGGTTGTGCTTTATTATTGGTTGGAGTTGTAGGTTGTGATGATAATAAAGAGGTAGAGAAGAATGCCGTTCCCCCTGCGGCCCCGGTTGCACAGCCTGTCTCCCCAGTTGCCAGTGAACATAAGCAACAACAACGCGATCCTGAAAGTATTATCAATGAAAAAATGAGTATATATATTGAGTGCTACAATGATATGGACTCAACGATTTATACAAGCATTAAAAGCTACAGCGTATGGCTGGCTGACCCGCGCACCGGGCCAACGGGGAAAGAAGAGTTTGTGAATGGCATTCTGGACATTAACGTTCCCTATAATAAATGCCAGAAAAATATTACTGCGGTTTCTGCTTTAAAACCCGAACTTGAGCCGATTGATAAACTGGCGGTACCTTATATCAATTCTGTAATTGATATGAAGAAAATAATAAGTAAGATGAATAAATACTACCAGCAGCAAGATTATAAAGATGATAATTTTGCTCAAGGTAAGGTGTTACACAAAGAATTCCTTCAGGCATTAGCCGTCTTTGAACCCGCATCAGAAGCCTATTCAGCCGCAATACATGAAGTCAACAATCGTCGGCAAGAACAACAACTCAGGAAAATTGAGGAGCGTGAAGGCAAATCCGCTAATTATTATTCGCTGTCCATCATGCTGAATAGTAAAAAGATCAACCAGATGCTCGAACCCGACAAATTTGATACCGATAGTGCAATGGCGCAGGTAAAGGCGTTGGGCGAACAGATTGAGCAATTGAAATTGAAGCTGGCTGAAGCGCAAATGAGCAACACAACGTTTGTCGATGCTGCGGAGCAATATCTGCTGGCTGCGAAAAACCGCGTGCGCCGTGCCCGGGATAATACGCCGCTTGATGACGGTGAGGCCGTGTTGATGAGGAATGCACCACAAATGGTGGAGGGATCTTTTGCGAAGCTTATGTCCAGCTACAACTCGATGGTGACATGGTTTAACGCGTCGAATTAACCATTGAGCGCGGTGGGGGACATCGGTCGACCCACCGCGCTATGCTTTACCCAACCGACGGCAATAATCCCGTAGCAATCCCCGCCTGAATCAGTATCACCGCAATCCCGCAAGCAAAGACCAGCCATAGCATCGGCGTACCGCCTGCCACCCGATAACCGCCTTCTGGATGGTGCTTACGACTCTGTAGCGTCAGCATTGACGGAATAATCAGTGCCAGAACCGCCAGCGCAACGCCGGCATAGCCCAGCGCCATCACAAATCCGCGCGGATAGAAGAGCGCAAAAGCCAGCGGTGGCAAAAAGGTAATCGCACCGGTTTGCAGACGTCCACGAACGCTGTTCTGGCGCTGGAACAGATCGGCCAGATAATCAAACAGCCCCAATGCCACGCCAAGGAATGAGGTGGCGAGCGCCAGGTCGGCAAACAGATGCACTGCCAGCTCAACGTGGGGAGAAGCCACAACTTCGCGAATAGCCATCAGCAGGCCGTTCAACCCGGTGTGCTCCGCCATCAAAGCGCTAAATACCGGGGAGTCGATGCTACCCAGCGTGGCAAGCTGCCAGAACAGATAGGCCACTAATGGAATCGCACTACCGATGACAAACACCCGACGAAGCTTGCGAATATCGCCGCTCATATAGCTAACGATACTCGGCACGCTGCCGTGGAATCCAAATGAAGTAAAGATAACCGGAATGGCAGAGAGCGCCAGGCCCTGTTCCAGCGGTAGCGTTAACAAGTTAATTTTATGAATATGCGGCAAAAGCAGGATCAGCATCACCACCAGGAAAATAATTTTGGCGCTGAACAAGAAGCGGTTAAAGAGATCGACCAGCGAAGTGCCGATGCAAATGACCAGGCCGCCAATTGCCGTAAACAGCAGAACGCCAAGGGAAGGGGGCATATCGAAACTGAACCATTGGCTGAGGCTTGAAGCCAGCAGTTCGCCTGCACCGCTGATGTAGGCCGCCGTCAGCGCGTACATCAGGAACATCATGCTAAAACCGGTGATCCATTGCCCGTAACGTCCGAGGTAGCGCAGCGCCAGTGACCCAAGTCCGGTATCGGCAGGGACATGCTGATAGACTTCCAGCAACAGTAAGGCGGTATAGCACATCAGCGCCCACAGGCCGACCAGCAGCACCAGCGTAACGCCAAAGCCGACGCCAGCAGAGGCCAGCGGCATTGCCAACATTCCTGCGCCAATAGTGGTGCCCGCTACGATTAAAATACTCCCCAGGGTACGGTTTCTCACGCTTTCCTCTACTTCTGAATGCCATCACAACCAAAGATGTCGCGCAGAGTATGTGAAACGAGCAATTTCGTCAAATCTGAATTACAGCAGGTGTACCGTCTTGTTTACACTTTAAAGGGGAAGAAAACTGCGTTAGCGCAAAACATGTAAAACAAATACCGTTTATTGTGGTGTTTTATTTGAGGGGGATTTATGGAATCTATTCACGGTCATAACGTATTAAATATGATGCTGGAGTCAGGCGAGCAATACACTATGGAAAGTCTGGAGGCGGCTATTCAATCACGCTTTGGCGCGCAGGCGCGTTTTCATACCTGTTCCACTGAGAATATGAATGCGTCAGAATTAGTGGCGTTCTTGCAGCAAAAAGGAAAGTTTATTCCCCAGGAAGCCGGTTTTAATACGGCAGCAAGCAAAATTTGTCGTCATTAATCTGCAGCGGCGTGGATACGCCGCTGCATGAAAATTAATTTTGCGAATCGAGCGTTGCCAGCTCTTTATCAATAAAGTACAACCCTTCTCCGCTTTTACCCGCCAGCGTCAGCTTATCAATAACTGATTTAAACAGCTTCTCTTCTTCATGTTGCTCAGAAACATACCATTGCAGGAAATTAAAGGTTGGATAATCCTGATTGGTCATTGCCGCATGCGCCAGTTCGTTGATTTTACTGGTGATAAGCTGCTCATGTTCGTAGGTCACCCGGAAGAGTTCATCCAGTGATGCGTATTCGGCAACCGGCGTTGGGACGGTATTGATGCGCGGCAGACTCCCGGTATCGGTGAGATAGTCGAACAGACGTTGCATGTGGGTCATCTCTTCCTGGGCGTGGCGGCGTAAGAATGCGGCGGCCCCTTCGAAACTGTTGAAGCTGCACCAGGCGCTCATCTGTTGATACAGTAAAGAAGAATAGAGCTCGAGATTCATCTGCTCATTTAATTTCTCGATCATTGGCGCTTTCAGCATGGTTTCGCTCCAGAAAAATATTTCACAAGTTAATTACAGCAGAACTATAAGTTGTTATTAATTCATTTGCAAAAGGTAAATAAAAAATCATTTATTTAATAATGCGAATGGGAATAACACGCATTGGCATAAATATTAGAAGAGAAGGGGGTAAATATTAAATAACGCCGGAAGACCGGCGCGAGCGTTTAATAATAGGCGGAGCTGACGGGAACGTTAGCTATTCCACGGCACTGATACTGGAGAGTTACCTGCTCATTCAGGCAGACAGAGCCGCTGGTGGTTGTGCAGGTGGTAATCGGTTGACCAAAAGAAAATGCCGTGGTGTAGCCCATCTGCTGACAGGCTTTATTGGCTTCGGATTGGGCAAGATAATCATCGGTTTTGGCATGTTGTAAAATAGCCTGACCATAGGTTAAACGCACGATACCGCTGGTCTGGTCCACTTCACTGACGCTTGCGGCGCGGGGAATTGAACACGCGGAAAGTGTCAGGAGGGCCGGGATAATTAGAAGGCTTTTCATCAAGTCGCTCTGCGCAATCTGTCGTAAGCCTATTGTAGCTTTCGCTGCCAGGAGCAATCCCTTGAATAGTCACCATATCCTGAGGTTAATCCCTTCGTGAGTCATAAATGGCCTTAAACTGAAGGTGTAGCTGACGAAACACCTCGACCAGCGCCGGATCAAAATGGCTGCCGGCGCTGTTGATGATAATTTCACACGCCTTTTCGTGGGAGAAGCTGGGCTTATAGACCCGCTTTTGTCGCAGCGCATCATAGACATCGGCAATCGCCAGAATGCGCGCCTCCAGCGGAATGTCTTCGCCAGCCAGCCCTTCCGGGTAGCCGCTGCCGTCCCACTTTTCATGATGATAATGAATAAGATTTTCAGCTACCGACCCTAATACCAGCCCCTGAACAATTCGCCAGCCTTTTGTCGTGTGCTGCTGAATCAGTTTGAATTCGTCCTCGGTGAGTTTGTCCTTTTTACGCAGAATATGCTCAGGTACGGCAATTTTGCCTATGTCATGCAGTGAGGCGTACGTTTCTATGGCGCGAATATTTTTCTGCGGCAGCTTCAGGTTAGCGGCAAGGAGGCTACAGTAAGCGGCGACGCGACGAATATGACAGCCGGTTTCATCATCATGGACGTGATTTATCTTTTCCATTGCTTCGACGATGCTACGGTTTATGGCACGGTTTTTATTCATATGCCGCCACATCATCAACATCATGCTGAGAATAAAGATAAGCAGTGCTAATAGCCCGGCGCTGATGATCTGCAGTGCGTTTTTGCTTAAAGACATCGTTGGCGCGAGGCGGGTAGGCGGCGTTAACTGGTAACGATAGTTCGAAATAAGATGCACCTGCGCCAGCAGCGCGTGCAGAGGATGATCGACGTTTATCCAGGTGCCAATCTGATAGCTGGAATTGGTCAGCCCGGCGACTTTCAGCGCCCCGCGGAAAAGATCGCTGCCGCGCAGCGCCTGCTCAAGCGAGGTGAGGTCGCCCAGGATAAAGTCAATTTGGTTATTATCAATAGAATCCAGCAGTTCATCAATTGAAGCTCGTGAGACTATGTTGACCTCGGAACCAAACCGCTGACGCAGATAATAGGCGGCAAACGAGCCGCGGATAACCCCCACTCGCTGATGCCGGACTTGCTCTTCGTCCAGAATAAAGGGCTGCCCAATCTTGTTGTAATACGCGTTATAGCCGTTGACTAACGTCCCGACTAACCCTTCCATCTGCGCGCCATTGCGCACATCAATAATATCGGCAAGGTGGATAGGCCATTCTTCATTTTGCATACGAATCAGATAGCTATCAACAAATTGCACATTGACATTAATGTTAAGCAGCTCTCGAAGGTCTTCTATCATCGCGATAGCACTACCGTGATAGCCTTGCTCATCTTTCCAGATGATCGGCGCAAAGTTCTCATTTTTGGGTAACAGTAAAGTGAGGCTATTTTCCGCAAGCCAGGCTTTTTCTGCATCGGTGATATTCAGTTTATGACGCAGATAATCGCGTTGGCTTTGTTGCTCCAGCGCCTGCAATTTCCCGTTTTGCTGCCATTCATTAATCAACTGATTAATATTGTTACGCATCGAGATTAATTCCGGGCTGATGCCGAAAGATGAGGTGATGCGAAGAGAATTGAAGGGGCGGGAGATCGTGTAGTAATACTGCGGGCCGCCGATTTCGCGGTCCTCATTGATATAGAAGTCCGCGCCGCCGCTGCGAAGAATTTGCAGGGCTTCGTTACTGCTTTCTACCTCGATAATCTGCTGGAACTGTAGCGTGGGATAAACGCGTCTGACGAGCTCCTGCGTCTGGTCGCTGCGTCGGAAAATTACGCGGGTATTATTAAGATCGTTAATGGATGCGGCCGGGCGGGTGATGCTGGCCGCCACGATGGTACTTTCCAGCAGCCGCGTCGATAAGATGTTGTTATGCAAATACTCACGGGTCTGCAACACGCTCGCATAGAGCCCGTAATCATGATGGGCAAACCGTTGGTCGAAGGTCGTACCATCAATGGGACGTAGCGTAAGGTTATAGCCGTAACGCGAATTCAGCGCGTGAAGAAGCTCAGGATAGAAACCATGAAATTGCCCGTTGCCATCACGCCAGAATTCAAAACTGTCAGCATCAAGTATCCACACGGGGATGGCTGACGTCGTTTTTATCTTTTGCGGCGGTATAGCGTAAGCACGAGTTGTGAAAATAAGTAACAGGGTCAGTAGTATAAGAAGACCCAGCCCGTGTCGAAAACGCCGGCAGTTCTGTGTCACAAGTCAGTTCCTTTGAAAAACTATTCAATCCATTTAATAGCGTACAAAAAGCAAGGACTATTCCAGTCCGTTTCCAGTCTAGTCGACCCTCTGGTCTATGGACAGAAAAAAAAGAGTGCGTTATGTAATGTTTTTTCAATCCCAGGAAGAACGAAAAGTGTGACCGCCTCAGTAAAAATCAAAACGTTTTTTCATAAAATTTGAAAGTGCGTTTGTCTGATAGTAAGGTTACTACAATGTAATCGAACGACTGCGGGTGAGCCCGCGTAGCTTTCAGGAGAGGAAAGAATGAAAATTGCACTGATGATGGAAAATAGCCAGGCCAGCAAAAACGCGACAATTCATCATGAGTTAAAAGCTGTGGCCGATGAGAAAGGTTTCCCGGTCTATAACGTGGGCATGTGCGATGAAAACGATCATCACCTGACCTACATTCACCTGGGGATCATGGCCAGCATCCTGCTGAATGCGAAAGCGGTCGACTTCGTGGTCACCGGCTGTGGCACCGGCCAGGGCGCAATGATGTCTCTGAACATTCACCCAGGCGTGGTGTGCGGCTACTGTCTGGATCCGGCTGACGCCTTCCTGTTTGCCCAGATCAACAACGGTAACGCGCTGTCTCTGGCCTTTGCAAAAGGCTATGGCTGGGGCGCTGAGCTGAACGTCCGCTACATGTTTGAAAAAGCATTTACCGGTCGTAACGGTGAAGGTTATCCGCCAGAGCGTAAAGAGCCACAGGTACGTAACGCCGGTATCCTGAACCAGGTAAAAGCAGCGGTAGTGAAAGAAAACTACCTGGATACCCTGCGCGCCATCGACCCGGAACTGGTGAAAACCGCCGTTTCCGGCAAACGTTTCCAGGAATGCTTCTTTGAAAACTGCCAGAACAAAGAGATTGAAGCCTTTGTTCGCGAGATTCTGGCGTAAGCTACAGACCTCAAACGGCAAACAAAAACCCACGCATCGCGTGGGTTTTTTTATTCCGGGCTTAGGCTTTAACTTTCTTCGATACGGCGTTCCCCGCATCTCGCGTCAGATGAAGCGTATCAAACATGCCGACCAGACAAATCAGCGCAATAAAAATAAAGGCAAGGCGGAAACTTATACCCGGTATGGCCCCTAACGCCATCATCGAACTTATCTTCTCACCAATACGAATGCCAATCGCCCCTAACGTGATGCCAAGCCCGATGGCTAACTGACTGGCGGTACTGAACAGGGTATTGGCATAACTCATCTGCGGTGAAGGGACGTCGGCGAACGCCAGGGTACTGACGCCGGTAAACTGGATAGAGCGGAAAACGCCACCGAGATAGAGCACCAGCATAATCACCCATACGGGCGTCTGCGGCGTCAGGAAAGCGCAGGCAACCAGCGCCAGAACATTCAGCGCGCCGTTAATCAGCAACAGGCGGCGAAAGCCGAGCCAGCGGATAAGCGGGGTGGTGGCCGGTTTTATCGTCAGATTGCCGACGAAGACTGCCAGCACCAGCAGGCCAGAATGGAACGGATCCATACCAAATCCTACCTGGAAAAGCAGCGGCAGCAGGAATGGCACGGCGCTGATAGAGGCACGAAACAGCGAACCGCCATACATCGTCACCTTGAAGGTCGGAACCTGCAATGCATCCAGACGAATCATGGGCCACGGCGTTTTACGAAAATGACGCAGCGCGTAGTAGAAGGTGACGCCGCCGATAAGCAGCAGGGCAATTACCAGAGCGACGTTCGGTTTCTCGGCCCCGAGTAATTCCATCGCGTAAACCAGGCTGACCATCGACACTGAGGTGGCCAGAAAGCCGGGGAGGTCGAAAGGACGGCGCTCGTCATCGCGGATATCAGGGATAATGCGCAGCGCCAGGATAATGGCGATAATGCCCAGCGGAACGTTAATAAAGAAGATCCAGCGCCAATCGGCCACGGTGGTAATAAAGCCCCCTAGCGGCGGCCCGATAATCGGGGCGATAAGTGCCGGCCAGGTCAGGGTCGCAATAGCGGTAATCAGCAGGTGCTTTGGTGTGGTGCGTAGAACGGCAAGGCGTCCAACCGGCACCATCAAAGCACCGCCTACGCCTTGTAGGATCCGCATGGCAACAAATTCATGGGCGCTGGTGGCCAGCCCACAAAATACGGATGCTACGGTAAAGATAGCCAGCGCCAGGCTAAAGATGGTACGAGCACCGAAGCGGTCGGCTATCCACCCGCTGGCGGGGATCAGTACTGCGAGGGTGATAAGATAGGCGCTGATGCCGATATTCAAATCGACGGCTTCAACGCCAAAGGTTTTAGCCATGTCTGGCAAGGCGGTGGCAATCACCGTCCCATCAAGGAACTCCATAAAGAATGCACCGGCCACCAGCAGGGCGGCAGGGGATACCCCGCGAGTTGCCTGGGCCTGGGAAGGTTCGCTCATTTTTCAACCCTATCAAAAAAACGCGTAATTTTTATAAAATTTGTCGGTGTAGTAAGTCGAAGATTTCTATAACAATTTTTGTATAAATTTAACGTAATGAATAAATTTTGTGTGATTTATATCTCAAAGTGATTGATTTTTGTGATGCAGGTCATATTATGTGCGTAAAGACAATAACATCTGCATAACAAAAAACGGGAGTGTCACCATGAAACAGCGCATGCGTAAAATCCTCAAAAGCATGTTTGAGAACTATTGCAAAACTTTCAAAGACGTACCGCCAGGCGGTATGTTCTGATAAAAAAACCTGCCACGGCAGGTTTTTTTATCTTCTGCGAAAGTAGGTTACTATTACGCTCCGCAAAAAAGGAGCAAAAAATGTCTCAAAACCTTACCCCTAATGATGAGCTGGTTTCCGACGTGGTAGCCTGTCAGCTGGTAATCAAACAGATCCTTGATGTCATCGACATTATCGCTCCGGTTGAAGTGCGCGATAAAATGGCATCACAGCTAAAAGCCATCGATTTCACCACCCATCCGGCAGGTGCCGACCCGGTCACGCTGCGGGCGATTCAGAAAGCCGTGGCTTTGATTGAGCTGAAGTTTACGCCGCAAGACACCACGCATTAATCGGTGCGAAAGGGCCAGGTTTCATCCTGAGTGCTGGAAGGAAGGCAAGCAAGGGCGGCGTTACCGCCCTTGTGACATGATTAATGTTTTTGGTGTGACACAATATTCAGCAGATGCTGATCGGTTTGCTGAATGCATAAACCCGCCTTACGTGCGCTGCGGATCTCATCCAGAATGGTCTTCAGCAAGATACCATCCTGTTCCTGCTCTTCTTCCAGTGCATTGAGGAAACTCAGGGTGCTATCGTCATGAAGAACTTTTGCTTCATGGGTCAATTGCGAGAGCGTTGAAGCACGTTGGGCATGATCTTCAATGGTTTGCAGGAAAAGATCTTCAAGTGTCATACAATCGTCTTCCTGAGCTTCAAACGCTTTTACTACCGGATAAGCACCTGATTTCTTCATATAATCGAACACGCGCATCATTTGCGTGACGCTTGATTGCGCGCGTGAACGAAGAAATGTTGCGGTACCATTGAGTCGATGTTCGGAACACCACTCGCTCAAACGCAAATAATGATTAGATGCATAAAATTCGAGATTCATCTGAGCATTAAGCTTTTGAACCATTCCTGAAACTGCCATGTGAATATCCTTATTACCAGGTCGGAACGATACGCGTGACATCGCACAGTTCTAAATAGCCGCTAACCATGCGCTATTTACGCGTTAGAGTGTGATTACCTATTACAGGTAATCCTTATATAAATCTGGAGAATATAATTCATCTCCAGCATGAAAATAATACGCTCAGAAGGCATATAAGAAAACTCTCATGAGCCGCTTTTTACGTTTCGTTACAACAGAAACGCTGATAAAAAAATACAGCGCCATGGCATTTATGTAATCTATTGATATGTATCGAATATAACGTCGATGCATCTTCTGGGTAAGGCATTTTTAACAATTGAAACGATGTTTCATTATTGCTTTAAAAAGTGTGATCTGCTTCTAATATTTTCTGAAAAAATGAAACGCGCATTAGGCGTAATAAGTATTATTTGTTATCAATAAGGCATCACGGACAAAGGTTGTTGGTTATAAGTCATATTTTAAGGCTACGTACTTAATATCGGAATGACGTTAAATTTGTTTTGGATCATTTTGGATTAAAGCCAGCAAGAGGATTATGTTCGCGGTAATTAAGGGTACATAAAGTCCGGCCCCATTTTAGGGGAGGACGATATTGATAAAATTGACAGGAGTTAAAATGAAACAGGTTGCAGTTTTGCTCGCCCCAGGGTTTGAAGAAGGGGAAGCGATTGTCACTATCGATATTCTGCGTCGCCTGCACATTGGTGTTGAGCTGGTGTCATGTGCAGAATCACGTGCAGTGGTGAGTTATCACGATATTCCGATGGTGGCGGATGCGACGCTGGCTGAACGCATGGACACGCTGTACGACGCGGTTGTCCTGCCGGGTGGGCCGCAGGGAAGTGTGAATCTGGCGGCAAACCAGGACGTCATTAAGTTTGTTGCCGCGCACGATGCCGCCGGTAAATTTATCTGCCCAATCTGCTCTGCCGCCGCGCGCGTGTTAGCGGGCAACGATCTGTTGAAAGGCCGCCGCTATGTCTGTTCAGGCGATTTATGGCAGGATGTTAAAAATGGTGAATACGTTGATGCGCCGGTAGTGGAAGACGGCAATCTGATAAGCGGTAAAGGATTTGGTCACGTGTTTGATTTTGCCTTCACCGTAGCCGCTCGTCTGTTAGGTGATGAAGCACCGGTGCGCGATCACGCCGATCACATCTATTATCGCTGGTAAGTCCTCACAATAGCGCGAATTGTCTGACAATTCGCGCTATCTCATATGTAATTATCTGCTGAATCTATGCATCACTTTACTGTAATTCAGCGGTGTGATGTTCCTCTCTTATGAAAAGTTAATTCCGGGCTATTAATGTTTCAACAACGTTAACGCTGTAAGCGAAACAGCTAATACTTTGTTTTATGTCTACTTTAAATCGGTCATCTGATTTACCCCTACATAAAAGAACATTTAGGCTGGAGTTAACCATGCACAAGTTTACTAAAGCGCTGGCGGCCATCGGTCTGGCAGCGGTTATGTCACAATCAGCTATGGCTGAAAATCTCAAACTCGGCTTTTTGGTTAAACAACCGGAAGAACCCTGGTTCCAGACGGAGTGGAAATTCGCGGATAAGGCGGGTAAAGATCTCGGCTTTGATGTGATTAAAATTGCTGTGCCAGATGGCGAAAAAACGCTGAATGCTATCGATAGCCTCGCGGCAAGCGGCGCGAAAGGTTTTGTTATCTGTACCCCTGACCCGAAACTGGGGCCTGCTATCGTGGCGAAAGCCCGCAGCTACGACATGAAAGTCATCACCGTCGACGATCAGTTTGTGAATGCCAAAGGCAAACCGATGGACACCGTACCGCTGGTGATGATGGCGGCAAGCGAGATTGGCGCGCGCCAGGGGCAGGAGCTTTATAAAGAGATGCAAAAACGCGGCTGGGATGTCAAAACCACCGGCGTCATGGCAATTACCGCAAACGAACTGGATACCGCACGCCGTCGTACCACCGGCTCAATGGATGCTATTAAAGCTGCCGGTTTCCCGGAAAAGCAGATCTATCAGATTCCAACCAAATCCAATGATATCCCCGGCGCGTTTGATGCCGGTAACTCCCTGTTAGTTCAGCACCCTGAAGTGGAGCAATGGTTGATAATCGGCATGAATGATAACACCGTGCTCGGTGGCGTTCGGGCCACGGAAGGCCAGGGCTTTAAAGCGGCGAACGTTATTGGCATCGGCATTAACGGCGTCGATGCGGTCAATGAATTGTCGAAAGCGCAGGCTACCGGATTCTTCGGTTCGCTGTTACCGAGCCCGGATATCCACGGCTATAAAACCAGTGAGCTCTTGTACAACTGGGTAGAAAAAGGGGTTGAACCACCGAAATTCACCGCCGTCACCGACGTGGTGCTTATCACTCGTGACAACTTCAAAGAAGAGCTGGCGAAAAAAGGCCTCTAAGTCCTGATAATTCTCCCCCTGCAATGACGGGGGGAGAAGGAGAGTTCGTTATGCAACAGTCTACCCCTTATCTCTCATTCCGCGGCATTGGTAAAACGTTCCCCGGTGTTAAGGCGCTATCTGACATCAGCTTCGATTGCTACAGCGGTCAGGTGCATGCGCTGATGGGTGAAAATGGTGCCGGGAAGTCAACGCTTTTGAAGATTCTCAGCGGTAACTATGCGCCCACTTCGGGCACGCTATCGCTGCGTGGAGAAGAGATTTCTTTTGCTGATACTACCGCGGCGTTAAATGCGGGTATCGCCATTATTTACCAGGAACTGCATCTCGTCCCGGAGATGACCGTCGCAGAAAATATCTATCTCGGACAGCTTCCGAGCCGTGCCGGGATCGTCAACCGCTCTTTACTCAATTACGAAGCGCGCATACAGCTTGAACATCTGGGGCTGGATATTGACCCAGATACGCCGCTGAAATATCTCTCCATCGGGCAGTGGCAGATGGTTGAGATTGCCAAGGCGCTGGCGCGTAACGCTAAGGTCATTGCCTTTGATGAGCCGACCAGCTCACTTTCCGCCCGCGAGATTGAAAACCTGTTCAGGGTGATCCGCGAGTTGCGTAAAGAGGGAAGGGTGATCATTTATGTTTCGCACCGAATGGAAGAGATCTTTGCCCTCAGTGACGCCATTACCGTGTTCAAAGATGGTCGCTATGTTTGCACTTTTGACGATATGCAGACGGTGAACCATGACCGCCTGGTGCAGGCGATGGTCGGTCGAAATATTGGTGATATCTATGGCTGGCAGCCGCGTGAATATGGTGATGAACGCCTGCGCCTTGATCGGGTGAAAGCGCCGGGTGTCCGAACGCCGATTTCATTGTCGGTGCGTAGCGGTGAAATTGTCGGCCTGTTCGGGCTGGTGGGCGCCGGCCGAAGTGAGCTGATGAAGGGGATCTTTGGCGGCAGCAAAATTACCGGTGGCGATATTTTCATTGATGGCAAAAAGGTCACTATCGACAAGCCAGCACAGGCGATTCGAGCAGGCATGATGCTGTGCCCGGAAGACCGTAAAGCTGAGGGCATTATTCCGGTGCACTCGGTGCGCGACAACATCAATATTAGCGCCCGCCGCAAACATATCCACGCCGGATGCCTTATCAACAATGACTGGGAGGCGAGCAATGCCGACCACCATATCCAATCTCTCAATATTAAAACCCCGGGAGCGCAGCAGCTCATCATGAACCTCTCGGGAGGAAATCAGCAAAAGGCCATCCTGGGGCGTTGGTTATCGGAAGAGATGAAGGTCATCTTGCTTGATGAACCGACGCGCGGTATCGACGTGGGGGCGAAACACGAAATCTACAACGTGATTTACGCGCTTGCGGCATCGGGGGTCGCAGTGCTGTTCGCATCAAGCGACCTGCCGGAAGTGCTCGGAGTTGCCGATCGCATTGTGGTCATGCGTGAAGGCGAAATTTCCGGCGAGCTGCTCCATGAGAGCGCCAATGAACAACAGGCGCTAAGCCTGGCGATGCCTAAAGTCAGTCAGGCTGTGGCCTGAGTAAGGAGATTATGATGTCATCTGTTACAACACCTGGCGCTCGCCGCTCGTCTATGAGCTTTGGTCGTATCTGGGATCAGTACGGGATGCTGGTGGTATTTGCCGTACTGTTTATCTGCTGCGCTATTTTTGTGCCGAACTTTGCTTCGTTTATTAATATGAAGGGGCTGGGGCTGGCGATTTCTATGTCGGGCATGGTCGCCTGTGGAATGCTGTTCTGCCTCGCCTCCGGTGATTTTGATCTCTCCGTCGCCTCGGTTATCGCCTGTGCGGGGGTGACCACGGCGGTGGTTATCAATGCCACCGAAAGCCTGTGGATTGGCGTCTTTGCCGGTCTGCTGCTGGGGGCGCTTAGTGGACTGGTCAATGGCTTCGTGATTGCGAGGCTCAAGATCAATGCGCTGATTACAACGCTTGCCACCATGCAGATTGTCCGCGGCCTGGCGTACATTATCTCCGACGGGAAAGCGGTGGGGATTGAAGACGAGCGTTTCTTTGAGCTGGGTTACGCAAACTGGCTGGGGCTACCTGCGCCAATCTGGCTGACGGTAGGCTGCTTAATCATCTTTGGTCTGCTGCTCAATAAAACCACCTTTGGACGAAATACCCTGGCCATCGGCGGCAACGAGGAAGCGGCTCGATTAGCCGGGGTGCCGGTGGTTCGCACCAAGATTATTATATTTGTACTGTCGGGGCTGGTGTCGGCGGCGGCGGGAATTATCCTTGCCTCGCGTATGACCAGCGGCCAGCCGATGACCTCGATTGGTTATGAGCTGATTGTTATCTCGGCCTGTGTGCTGGGCGGAGTATCGCTTAAAGGGGGCATTGGTAAAATCTCGTATGTAGTCGCTGGGATTTTGATTCTGGGTACGGTGGAGAACGCCATGAACCTGCTGAACATCTCACCGTTCTCGCAGTATGTGGTTCGCGGTTTGATATTACTGGCGGCGGTGATTTTCGACCGCTATAAGCAGAAAGCGAAACGTGCTGTTTGAGGAGACTTCCGACGCTTGTTTACTGTGGGCGCCCGGTGCGGATTGCCGGATGGCGGCGTTGCCTTATCCGGCCTACAAATAACGGTAGCCCGGGCGAGGCATTTATGCCGACCCCGGGATTTATCGCGTGCGCAAATCGTCTGGTTACAGTGTCACTAACAGCACATCCACACCACTTCCCTTAACGATATTTTTTGCCGAGCAGGTGGCGCGTGAAAAGAAGCTTTGGTTATGGTTGCCACAAATAACCAGGTCAACCTGATGCTTCTGGCAAAATGTTTTAACGTGTTCGCACAGCTCGCCTGAAGCTATCTGGCACTTCCAGATGGGATAGTCGACGCTATCCACCAGGCTTTGCAAAAATTGCCGGGTTTCTTCTTGCATCAATTCCCGCAGATTTTCCATCATCGGTGCGGCGAGTTGATTATACATTTCGGGGTCAGTCGAAAGGGTCACCAGACTAATTCGGGCATTGGCGGGACGCGCAATAGCTACCGCTTTCTGAAGTAGGGCACGGCTCTCGAGTGTTGGAGCAACCGCGACTAAAAGATGTGAGTACGACATCAGACCTCCTTGCTTGAAAAGTTCGCACGCTAACTTAAATCTCATACTCTTTTTGCAGCGTGCTCGCAAGCGCCGGGCGGAATTTTCCTGTCTATAACTTAATCTAATACATAAGCAAGTTTTATGCGAATCACGGGCTGAAACCTATGCCGCAGACATAAACATGTCTTGATATATGATGTAATCAAAATATTTCCTCAATATTTAATTTTTGGTGAACATTTGTTAATTAAAAGTAATTAGTATGCAAAGAAATCGGCTCACAAAGAGGTGGATTTTTAATCTATTGAATTTAAAGTAAATTTCAATAGACCGTAAAAAAGATGATCTGTAGCAAGTTTCTCGTAAATAGCGGATCAACAGACCGGTCGATCTGAATGGCTATTAAATAGTTTCGGTGAATGAATATACGCAGATGGGGAATAAAATAGCGTTTTATCTGTACGTTATTTGACCAAAATACAATGAAGGCTGATAGATTGGCGTGTAAAAGACAGTTTGATTTTGTGACGACGATCACATAAATTTCAAATTAACAGTGGGGTAACATTGTATGTGTCACATCTGGCGAGTAAAGTTGCGTCGAATTAGGAAAAATCTTAGTAAATTGTAAGAAATGTTTAGATTCGTCGGGGCATAAAGTGAAAACGTTACTCGATAATCGATACAGGATTAACCTGATTGGCCATGCATTTCGACCGATTCATTTTTTTTATCGGGCCTTGCCCGACGACATCACGGGGTATGCGGTTTGACCGCATAGAGTACTAAATTGGTTATTCGGGATGGGGAAAATGCATACATCCGAGTTGCTAAAGCATATTTATGACATCAATTTGTCTTATCTGCTTCTTGCACAGCGTTTGATTGGTCAGGATAAGGCTTCTGCTATGTTCCGCCTTGGTATCAACGAGGAGATGGCAAAAGTTCTTGGGGAACTGACGCTCCCACAGATGGTGAAATTGGCGGAAACCAACCAACTGGTTTGCCAGTTCCGTTTTGATAACGCCCAAACCATCACCCGTCTTACACAAGAATCACGTGTGGACGATCTGCAACAGATTCACACCGGCATTCTGCTCTCCACCGCACTGCTGAATGAAGCGAGTCAATCAGGCGCTCCTGCACGTAAGAAAAGGGCCTGATGATGAGTGAAAAAAGCATTGTTCAGGAAGCTCGCGACATTCAGCTTGCCATGGAGTTGATTACTCTCGGCGCGCGTTTGCAGATGCTGGAAAGCGAAACCCAGCTTAGCCGTGGTCGTTTAATTAAACTCTACAAAGAGCTGCGTGGAAGCCCGCCTCCTAAGGGAATGCTGCCGTTTTCTACGGACTGGTTTATGACATGGGAACAAAATATCCACTCATCCATGTTCTGTAATGCCTGGCAATTCTTACTGAAAAGCGGCCAATGCTCTGGCGTTGATGCCGTGATAAAAGCCTATCGTCTCTATCTCGAGCAGTGTCCACAACAAGATGAGGGGCCGCTACTGGCCTTGACTCGCGCATGGACGTTAGTTCGTTTTGTTGAAAGTGGACTGCTTGAACTTTCCAGCTGCCATTCTTGCGGCGGTAATTTTGTGACTCATGCACACCAACCTGCGGGCAGCTTTGTTTGTAGCCTCTGCCAGCCTCCATCACGCGCCGTAAAAAGACGTAAACTTTCCAGCGCTCTTGCCGATAGTAATCCACAACTGCTGGATGAACAGATAGGGCAAGCTGTTTAACCCACACCACGTGGAGTTAATACGCCAGCAGCGGTCTTTACGACCGCTGCTTTTTTTTACCCGGGCCGGGTGAAATACCTCAATTCTGTCTCCTCTCTTAGTCAACAGTGAAAGGATGATAGCGTGCTTATCTTAATAGGTTACCTGGTTGTTTTGGGGACAGTTTTCGGCGGTTACATGATGACCGGCGGACACCTTGGGGCACTGTATCAACCGGCTGAGCTGATTATTATCGGCGGGGCGGGGGTCGGCGCATTTATTGTGGGGAACAATGGTAAAGCCATCAAGGGAACGCTCAAGGCGCTACCCTTGCTGTTTCGCCGCTCGAAATACACCAAAAGTATGTACATGGATCTGCTGGCGCTACTGTATCGGCTGATGGCGAAATCGCGTCAACAGGGGATGTTCTCGCTGGAGCGCGACATCGAAAATCCGCAAGAAAGCGAAATTTTTGCCAGCTATCCGCGCATCCTGGCCGATGCGGTGATGCTTGAATTTATCGTCGATTATCTGCGTCTTATCATCAGCGGCAATATGAATACCTTTGAAATCGAAGCGCTGATGGACGAAGAAATTGAAACTCATGAAAGCGAATGTGAGGTTCCCGCCAACAGCCTCGCGCTGGTGGGCGACTCGCTTCCGGCATTCGGTATCGTCGCGGCGGTGATGGGCGTGGTGCACGCATTAGGTTCAGCGGATCGCCCGGCGGCAGAGTTGGGCGCACTTATCGCCCACGCCATGGTCGGCACCTTCCTGGGCATTTTGCTGGCCTATGGATTTGTCTCGCCGCTGGCGAGTGTTCTGCGCCAAAAAAGCGCCGAAACCACCAAAATGATGCAGTGCGTCAAAATTACGCTGCTGTCGAATCTCAACGGCTATGCGCCACCGATTGCCGTTGAGTTTGGTCGTAAAACGCTCTACAGCAGCGAGCGTCCTTCATTCGTCGAACTGGAGGAGCATGTGCGCGCGGTGCGTAATCCGGCAGGCCAGCAGCAGACGACCACCGAGGAAGCATGAAAAACCAATCACACCCAATCGTCGTCGTAAAACGGCGTAAGCATAAATCACACGGTAGCGCGCATGGATCGTGGAAGATTGCTTACGCCGATTTTATGACGGCGATGATGGCGTTCTTCCTGGTGATGTGGCTTATCTCCATCTCCAGTCCCAAAGAGCTGATTCAGATAGCGGAGTACTTCCGAACGCCGCTGGCGACCGCCATTTCAGGCGGCCCCAGGATGGCCAATACCGATAGCCCCATCCCCGGCGGCGGTGATGATGTGACCCAACAACAGGGCGAAGTGCACAAACAGCCCAATATTGATGAGCTGAAAAAACGCATGGAGATGAATCGTCTCAAGCGTATTCGCGGTGAGCTGGATCAACTGATCGAAGCCGACCCGAAACTCAGAGCGCTGCGTCCGCATCTGAAAATCGATCTGGTGCAGGAAGGGCTGCGTATTCAGATTATTGATAGCCAGAATCGCCCAATGTTTAAAACCGGGAGCGCCGAGGTGGAGCCGTATATGCGCGATATTCTGCGCGGCATTGCCCCGGTGTTAAATGAGATCCCCAACAAAATTAGCCTTTCCGGCCATACCGATGATTACCCGTACGCCAACGGTGAACGAGGATATAGCAACTGGGAGCTGTCCGCTGACCGTGCCAATGCCTCACGTCGTGAACTGGTGACCGGGGGATTAGACGACGGCAAAGTTTTACGCGTTATCGGGATGTCAGACTCGATGCGCCTCTCAGCGCGTGGCGGGGATGCGATTAACCGTCGTATCAGCCTGCTGGTGCTGAATAACCAGGCTGAACAGGCCATTCTCCACGAGAATGCCGAGAGCCAGAATGAACCTTTAAGCGTATTACAGTCGCCGACGATCTCATCATCCGCGGCGGGTACTACGCCGCCACAACCCGACCCGAGGTGATTGCGTGAGCATGGATATCAGCGATTTTTATCAGACGTTTTTTGATGAGGCCGACGAACTGCTGGCCGATATGGAACAGCATCTACTGAACCTGGTGGTGGATGACCCTGATGCTGAACAGATGAATGCGATTTTCCGCGCAGCGCACTCGATTAAGGGCGGGGCGGGCACGTTTGGCTTCACCATCTTGCAGGAAACGACCCACCTGATGGAGAACCTGCTCGATGAGGCCCGGCGCGGGGAAATGCAGCTTAATACCGATATTATCAACCTGTTTTTGGAAACCAAAGATATTATGCAGGAACAGCTCGACGCCTATAAAAGCTCCAGCGAACCGGATGCTGCCAGCTTCGAATATATCTGCAATGCGCTGCGCCAGCTTGCGCTGGAAGCAAAAGGCGAAAGTATTTCACAGCCTAACGGCAATACCCGGTTGAGCGTGGTGGATAATGACGCGCAGGAAGACGCGGCCTCCCTCACGCCTGCCGCCGTTGCGGGCCAAACGCAGATTACTTTGTCGCGCCTGAAGGCCGGTGAGCCAGAGATGCTTGAAGAAGAACTCGGCAACCTCGCCACCTTAAGCCAGGTCAGCAAAACCGCAGACTCCCTGACGGCAATCATTGACGGTGAGGTCAATCAGGACGATATCGTGGCGGTACTGTGCTTTGTGATTGAGGCCGACCAGATTGAGTTCACCTCGGCGGCGATTGTTGCAGATGAGAGCGTGATGAAGGAAGAGGTGATAGCGGCACCGGTCGACGTTCCGGCTGCGGTTAATCCGCAGCCTGCGTCTCCTCGCGTCGAGCGGGAAAAACCGGCGGCGCGTACCAGTGAATCCAGCAGTATTCGCGTAGCGGTGGAAAAGGTCGATCAGCTGATTAACCTGGTCGGCGAGCTTGTGATCACGCAGTCAATGCTGGCACAGCGTTCCAACGCCCTGGATCCGGTATCGCACGGTGATTTGATCACCAGCATGGGCCAGTTGCAACGTAATGCGCGCGACCTGCAGGAATCGGTGATGTCTATCCGCATGATGCCGATGGAATACGTCTTTAGCCGCTTCCCCCGCCTGGTGCGCGACCTCGCAAGTAAACTCGGCAAACAGGTTGAACTGACGCAAATCGGTAGCTCAACCGAGCTGGATAAAAGCCTGATTGAACGCATTATCGACCCACTCACGCACCTGGTGCGTAACAGCCTTGACCACGGCATTGAGTCGCCGGAAGCGCGCCTGGCTGCGGGGAAATCGGCGGTGGGTAATTTAACGCTGTCCGCAGAGCATCAGGGCGGCAACATCTGTATTGAAGTGACCGACGATGGCGCCGGATTAAACCGCGAGCGCATCCTGGCCAAAGCCGTATCGCAAGGCATGGTGGTCAGCGAAAACATGACCGATGAAGAGGTCGGTATGCTGATCTTCGCGCCCGGTTTTTCGACCGCTGAGCAGGTGACTGACGTTTCAGGGCGCGGCGTGGGCATGGACGTGGTGAAGCGAAATATCCAGGAGATGGGCGGCCACGTTGAAATTAAATCCCGCCAGGGCGCGGGGACAACCATTCGCATCCTGCTTCCGCTGACGCTTGCGATCCTCGACGGTATGTCGGTGAAAGTGAGTGAAGAGGTCTTTATCCTGCCGCTGAACGCGGTCATGGAATCTCTACAGCCGCGCGAAGAAGATCTGCATCCGCTGGCAGGCGGTGAGCGCGTACTGGAAGTGCGCGGAGAATACCTGCCGCTGGTGGAACTGTGGAAGGCGTTCGAGGTGCAGGGGGCAAAAACCGAAGCCACGCAGGGCATTGTGGTGATTTTGCAAAGCGCTGGTCGTCGCTATGCGCTGCTGGTCGATCAGTTAATTGGTCAGCACCAGGTGGTGGTGAAAAACCTGGAGAGCAACTATCGCAAGGTGCCGGGGATTTCGGCGGCCACCATCCTCGGTGACGGAAGCGTAGCGCTGATTGTCGATGTCTCGGCACTGCAGGGATTAAATCGTGAAAAACGTCTGGCGAACACTGCCGCCTGAAACGCTTAAAGAGAAGGTAAAAACATGACCGGAATGACAAATGTAACAAAGCTGGCGGGCGAACCGACAGGGCAGGAATTTTTAGTCTTTACGCTGGGTAATGAAGAGTACGGCATCGATATCCTCAAAGTGCAGGAGATCCGCGGCTACGATCAGGTAACGCGCATTGCCAATACCCCAGCCTTTATTAAAGGCGTAACCAACCTGCGCGGCGTCATCGTACCGATTGTCGATCTGCGCGTGAAGTTCAGCCAGGAAGACGTTGAGTACAACGACAATACGGTAGTGATTGTCCTGAACCTCGGGCAGCGGGTGGTGGGCATTGTTGTCGATGGCGTTTCTGACGTACTGTCACTGGCCTCCGAGCAGATTCGTCCGGCACCGGAATTCGCGGTGACCTTGTCAACGGAATATCTGACTGGGCTGGGCGCTCTGGGCGACCGTATGTTGATTCTGGTAAACATTGAGAAGTTACTCAATAGCGAAGAGATGGCGCTGCTGGATAGCGCAGCCAGCCACGCAGCTTAATAAAATAAGGCTCATCGTAGTAACCCGGTGGGCCTTATTTACATTGTGAGGCAACGCACTATTTTTCGTTACAACACAATAATGTAAAAATGTGCGCTTACGACATGCCGGGTTATCATTTTTATACTGTTTGTTCTTGTTTGTTTTTATTCCACGTTTTACCCCGTCTTTTTATATTTGTATAAATTATCGCTATTCCAAAAAGAAATTATTTTAGCGAATGTTTCATTTGAAAGTCACCGCGCTATTGTTATTGAAAAATCGCATCATGCCGCGCCGGCGTTATTTGCTGGGTCAATAGATTAGGCTGCTATGAAATTTTTATGTTAATTTTTATTGTTGGGATTGTCTTATTTCTCTGTTTTTATTGTTTATTTGGTGTTGTGGGTTGGTTTTAAATTTACATCGGGAAATGATTATAAATAAGAGTGAGTAAATCCTCAGGGTTAGACACATACCCTTGCCTTATTTGTAAAATAATCTTCATTTTATGAATTCGCGAAAGAAAATAATTCTTAGTGATGGCAGTCTTATTTTTAATTTATGCGCATAGAAAAGAGATTCAGACAGCTATTACTATCCACAGCGTGGAGAGCAATATTGCTATCCGATTATTCAATTTAATCGTCACTAAAAATAATCTTAAATATTGATTAAGGGATTTCTATGCGCGTAAAAAATGTAATGCTGAAACCTTCTATTATCGCTTTGGCTATTACCGCCGCAGTGGGGACGCCAGTCTATGCGCTGGCAAGCAGTGGCGAGCCGGCTTCTCCGGCCTATACCGCAACGCAAACCAAAGGCGAGATGGTTTATCAAAATGACGATACGGCGATTTCCATCATGGGCTCTGTACGTCTTATGGCGAAAGACGATTCGGCGCATAGCGTAGAACATAATATTCAGAATAATGACTCGCGTCTGGGCGTCGCCCTGCGACAGAAAATTAATGACAACGGCTATTACGCGGCAGGGTATTACGAAACCGGGATGCATGGACTGGATTCCGCCACCGACGACCAGGGCAACGATGTGTATACCCGGCAGGCTTATGCGGGTGTCGGTAACGACAACTACGGGGTGGTGACATTCGGCAAGCAATACGCGCCGACCGACTGGGGCCTGGGGATTGATACCACCTATGCGTACGGCGGTAAGGCAAAACACGACACCGCCGGTATGTCGACTGATATTATTAACTCCGCAGCTATTTATTATTACAACACCAAAGAATTTACCGTGGGTGTAATGGGGCAGGGGAATGATGACGTCGATAAAATTGGCTTCGGTAGCGGTTATGGCGACGGCCCGGATATGCATGACGCTTATCACGACGGTTCCGCAACCGTCCACGGCGGCGCGGCGCTGGCGGCACAATATCGCTTTGAAAATGGCTTCTCCGTTTCCGGGGCTGCGGCCTATAATAACTACACGGTAAACCAGGGCTCTGTGACAACCGATGTTCCGGTCGGGCCACACGGCGGAACGGTGCCGGTGACGACGGTAACCGGCCCATCCTATGACGGTAATACCTATTCGATGGGGATGAACGCCAAGTACACCGCTAACTTTGCCGGTTTCACCTGGTATAACGGGGCGCAGGCCACCTACTACATTAACAAAGTTGATGACGTCCAGGCGGCAACCAGCGGTACCAGTCATCAGACCGACGATCAAGAAACCATTCTGGGGCTGGAATACGCTTCGCAGTTTAAAATCACGCCACAGTGGAGCGTTTACGCGAACTTCGACTGGACGGAAGGGGGCGATGCTATGGACGGGCAGCACTTCCAGTCCACCACGCTCGGTACGGACTATTGGTTAGGCAAGAATGCGGTGACGTATATTGAATATGGCTATGAGAAAGCCAGCGGTAATAGCGACGAGTCTGACAACGTTTCCGATCACCTTGCGGCTGTTGGTCTGCGTATCTTTATTTAAACTTTCTGGTGTTAATCCCGGCGGCGCTACGCTTGGCCGGGCTACCCTCAAATGTAGCCCGGCCAAGCGTAGCGCCGCCGGGATCGACTCAACAATTACATATTCTGCTGCACAACTTCAGGCTCAACTTCACTGAGCTGACCTTCGTTCTGCGACAGCATCGCCGTCGCCACGCCGTTACCCAGCACGTTGATGGCTGAACGCCCCATATCGAGGAAGTGGTCAATGCCCATCAGGAGCAAAATACCCGCCACCGGAATGTTAAAGCTCGGAATGGTCGCCGCCAGCACCACCAGTGCCGAACGCGGTACCCCGGCAATCCCTTTTGATGCCAGCATCAGCGTCAGCATCAGCACGGCAATCTCTGAGAAGCTCAGGTGAATGTTGTACGCCTGGGCGATAAACATCGAGGCAAAGGAGCAATAGACCATCGAGCCCACCAGGTTAAACGAGTAACCGATAGGCAGCACGAAAGAGACAATATTGCGGGAACAGCCGAATTTGGTCAGTTGCTCAAGCGTTTTCGGGTAAGCCGCTTCTGAGCTGCTGGTGGTGAAAGCCACCAGTACCGGATCTTTGAGCATACTGAGCAGACGGAACACGTCTTTTTTCAGCACCATATAGCCAATGGCCACCAGTACGCAGCAGGTCAGGACAATCGCCACATAATAGCCGCCAATAAACGACGCGTAGTTAAGCAAAATACCCAGACCTTCCGTCGCAATCACCGACGAGATGGCGGCAAAAATCGCCAGCGGCGCAACGTACATCACGTAACCCGTCACCTTGAGCATGATGTGGGAAACCACATCCAGCGCGGCAACCAGGGGTGCGTTAAATTTCTGCCCAAGCGACGCACCACCGATGCCGAAGAACATCGAGAAGACCACAATTTGCAGGATTTCGTTATCGGCCATCGCGCCGACAATACTGGTCGGAATGGTGTGAGAAAGAAAACCTTTCAGGCTCATGCCGCTGACCGCAAGCCCGGTATCGACGGTATCCTTCGGTATGGCCAGATTCAGGCCGCTGCCTGGATGTTGCAGGGTGACGATAAACAGCCCGACCAGAATCGACAGCACCGATGAGCTGATAAACCAGACCATGGCTTTGCCGCCGACGCGACCGATCGTCGAGGTTTCCCCCAGCTTCATGATGCCCACAGTCAAGGTGCTAAAGACTAAGGGTGCTATCACCATTTTGATAAGCCGAAGAAATATATCGGTGAAGAGAGTGATGTTGCTGGACCAGACCTGAATGGTGTTTGCTGATGCGTAAGAATGGATCATTGCGCCGGTGAGAATCCCCGCCAGCATGAAAATCACGATAAAAATCGTGAGTTTATTCGCGTTTGCCACAAAAAATACTCCGTCAGATTACGAAATTGCCCCGCGATGAAATAATGCATTTTTATTATGTAATACCATCAATTCATTCATTACATAAATTGTATGAAACCCGGGTCATTTACAACTTTTTTTTAGTATTTATAAAAAATGTTTTGATTCAATGACTCGCTGCCCGCCGCGCCGTACCCCTTCTCCGGCCAACGATTTTTCCCCCAGGCGCGCATAAAGTTTCTTTTTAGGATGCCGATAACAGCGATAACTGAATATAGAGAAGGTGTTGTATGTTAAACCGTATCCGCGTTGTCACACTGCTGATGTTGGTGCTGGTCGTCTTCGCGCTTCTGCAGTTAGTCTCCGGGAGCTTTTTGTTCTCCTCGTTACAGCAAAACCAACAAAGTTTTGCGCTCTCTAATACGCTTCGTACCCAACAAACGGAACTCACCCAAGCGTGGGATCTGATGCTGCAAACGCGTATCAACCTCAGCCGCTCCTCGGCGCGGATGATGATGGATACGCAAAATCAGCAAAGCAGCGCAAAAACGGAGCTGCTGAAAAATGCCAAAGCCACGCTGACCCAGGCGGCAGGCCACTTTGAACGCTTTAGCCAGCTTTCCCCGCCGCCCGAGATGAGGGAAGTAAGCGCCCAGGCCACAAAAACCTATCAGAATTATTTCACGGCCTTACAAGAGCTGTTGGCTTTTCTTGATGCTGGCAATATGGACGCCTATTTCGCTCAGCCCACGCAAGGCATGCAAAATGCGCTGGGTGAGGCGATGACTCAATATGCAAGCCAGAGTGAAGCGCTCTACCAGCACGCGTTTACCACCAGCAGCAGTGACTATCAGTTTGCCCGCTGGCAACTGGTGATTCTGGCGATAGTCCTCGTCGTCGTCATGGTGGCCGCCTGGTTCGGTATTCGTGCCATTTTGCTTAAACCGCTGTCGGCGGTGATGGGACATATTCGCCATATTGCTGCAGGCGATCTTACCCAGCGTCTGACGCTAAGTGGGCGCAACGAAATCACCGAACTGGCCGACACCGTTAGCCATATGCAGAACTCGCTTATCGATACCGTTACCCACGTACGCGAAGGGGCTGAAGCCATCTATCACGGCACCAGCGAAATCGCGGCGGGCAATAACGACCTTTCTGCGCGCACTGAACAGCAGTCAGCTTCGCTTGAGGAAACGGCGGCCAGCATGGAACAGCTGACGGCCACGGTGAAACAGAACGCAGAAAATGCGCGTCAGGCTTCGCATCTGGCGCTTAGCGCCTCAGAAACGGCCCAGCGCGGCGGCAATGTGGTCAACGGCGTGGTTAACACCATGCATGAGATCGCCGCCAGTTCACAGAAAATCTCTGACATTACCGGCGTTATCGACGCCATTGCTTTCCAGACCAATATCCTCGCGCTCAATGCAGCAGTAGAAGCGGCACGCGCCGGTGAGCAGGGGCGCGGTTTTGCGGTGGTGGCGGGAGAAGTGCGTAATCTTGCCAGCCGCAGCGCGCAGGCGGCAAAAGAGATCAAAGCGTTAATTGAAGATTCTGTGGCGCGAGTCGATACCGGTTCTGTGCTGGTGGAGAGCGCTGGCGAAACCATGACCGATATCGTCAACGCCGTGACCCGCGTGACAGACATCATGGGTGAAATTTCCTCGGCCTCCGATGAGCAAAGCCGGGGAATCGACCAGGTGGCTATCGCGGTGGCGGAAATGGACAGCGTGACGCAGCAAAACGCCTCGCTGGTGGAAGAGTCTGCCAGCGCGGCGGCGGCGCTTGAAGAACAGGCCGAACGTTTAAATCAGGCGGTGGCCGCTTTTCGTCTGAATGCCACTCCGGTAAGCCGCGAAGCCACAGCGCCGACACGCCTGACGCCCTCCGTCAACGTTCGGGCCGACAACAACTGGGAAACCTTTTAATGATATCTGCGGTTAATGACCGTCTTTAGGAGTGTGGTGATGCTTTATCGTCTTCGAATCTCTACCACGTTGTTTCTGATTTTGATCCTCTGCGGCTTTTTGCAGATTGGCAGTAACGGACTCTCTTTTTGGGCGTTTCGCGATGGGCAAAACAATATTTATCAGGTCGACCAGAGCAGCCAGCAGCTTAACGCGTTAACGGAATCGCGCGCCTCCATGCTGCAAGCCAGCATGATGCTGAACAAGGCCGGCACGCTGACGGCGCTGAGCTATCCGCCTGGGGAAGTCCGCGGCATGGTTGATGAGGTGAAACAAGAGCTTTCAAAGGCTGATGCCCTGTTTAAAGGCTTTATGGCACTACCGCTGACGAACGTTCGTGACAAAGAGTTGCAAAATCAGACGGCTAAAACCTTTAGTGCCTGGTTTGACATGCTGTCGCACCAGACGGCCTGGCTTGAGAACAACCAGTTAGCGGAGTTTGTCGCAGCGCCAATCCAGAAATCGCAAGACCAGTTCGACAACGATTACCAGAGCTGGCGTAAGAATATCGAAAATTATGTCGCCTCAGCCGAGCAGGAAAGTCAGGGGGACTACGCCCGTTCAACCCTGATGTTTGTTGCCATGGTGGTCATCTCCGTGGTGATCATGCTAGGGGCGTTATGGTGGGTACGGCGGATGGTGGTGCAGCCGTTGGCGATTATCAGCAGCCATTTTGACAGCATCGCCAAAGGTAATCTTGCTCGACCTATCGCCGTATACGGCAAGAACGAAATCAGCGCCATCTTTGCCGGTCTGAAGGCGATGCAAAAATCCCTGCGTGAAACCGTGGGCCATGTGCGTCTGGGAAGTTCCGCCATGCATACCGGGATTTCAGAAATTGCCGCCGGGAATAACGATCTCTCGGCCCGCACCGAACAGCAGGCGGCCTCGCTTGCGCAAACGGCCGCCAGTATGGAGCAGCTTACGGCAACGGTCAGCCAGAACGCCGATAACGCTCGCCAGGCGTCTGGACTCGCCCACGGAGCCGCCGACACCGCCAAACGCGGCGGTGAACAGGCAAGCCTCGTGGCGCAGACAATGCACAATATCGCCACCAGTTCGAAGAAAATCAGCGACATTATCAGCGTTATCGACGGCATTGCTTTCCAGACTAACATTCTGGCGCTGAACGCAGCGGTGGAAGCCGCGCGCGCCGGTGAGCAGGGCCGTGGCTTCGCGGTGGTGGCGGGGGAAGTTCGCAACCTCGCCAGCCGAAGCGCGCAGGCGGCTAAAGAGATCAAGGTGCTGATTGAAGAATCCGTTTCCCGCGTCCAGCAAGGGTCTGCGCTGGTGGAAACCTCCGCCAATACGATGGCCGAAATCGTCCAGTCGGTGACTCAGGTTAACGACATCATGGGCGAGATCGCCTCCGCGTCAGATGAACAGCGTCGGGGGATTGAGCAAGTGGCGCTGGCGGTCAGCCAAATGGATCAGGTGACGCAGCAAAACGCCGCGCTGGTGGAAGAGGGTGCGGCGGCAACGCAGCAGCTGGCAGACCAGGCTGAACGCTTATCCACCCTCGTATCCGTATTTGAACTTGAAGAAGTCGTGAAAGCACAGGTGGAGCCTGAACCTGTTCCGCTGTCCGCGATACCCGCAGTTTCCTGAATTGATGTGATGTAAGAAGGCGCTATGACCGTATCTCTGCCAAATGGGCAATCGCAATTACTGAGCCAACTGACGCAGCGCCTGACGCTCACCGACGCGCAGTTTCGTCGGATCTGTCAACTGATCTACCAGCGCGCCGGAATTGTGCTGGCCGATCACAAACGTGACATGGTTTACAACCGCCTGGTTCGACGTCTGCGGACGCTGAATCTGGATGACTTTGGGCATTACCTCAGCCTGCTTGAGGCCAACGGTGACAGCGCGGAGTGGCAGGCGTTTATTAACTCGTTGACCACCAATCTGACCGCGTTCTTTCGCGAAGCGCATCATTTTCCGACGCTGGCGGAACATGCTGCGCGTCGCCAGGGCGAATATCGCGTGTGGAGCGCGGCAGCTTCTACCGGCGAGGAACCGTACTCCATTGCCATTACGCTTGCCGATACGTTGGGCACAGCGCCCGGGCGCTGGAAAGTGATTGCCAGCGATATCGACACCGAAGTGTTAGAAAAGGCGCAGAGCGGGATTTATCGACAAGAAGAGCTGAAAACCCTTTCGCAGCAGCAGCTCCAGCGTTATTTCATGCGCGGTACCGGGCCACACAGTGGGCTGGTGCGCGTGCGTTCTGAGCTTGCCAACTACGTTGAGTTTAGCGCGCTGAATTTACTCAGCGCGAAATATGCCATCTCCGGCCCGTTCGATGCCATCTTCTGTCGTAACGTCATGATCTATTTCGATAAGGCGACTCAACAAGAGATCTTAAAACGCTTCGTGCCGCTGTTAAAACCGGACGGCCTGCTGTTTGCCGGACATTCGGAAAACTTCAGTCATCTCGCTCGCGAGTTCAGCCTGCGCGGCCAAACGGTCTACGCGTTAAGTAAGGGAAGAGCATGAGTAAAATCAGGGTCTTGTCGGTAGATGATTCGGCGCTGATGCGGCAAATCATGACGGAGATTATTAATGATCATGACGATATGGAAATGGTCGCGACCGCGCCCGATCCGCTGGTCGCCCGCGATCTGATTAAAAAATACAACCCGGATGTACTGACGCTGGACGTCGAAATGCCGCGAATGGACGGTCTGGATTTTCTGGAAAAACTGATGCGCTTGCGGCCGATGCCGGTGGTGATGGTGTCATCGCTGACCGGCAAGGGCTCTGAGGTCACGTTGCGTGCGTTGGAGCTGGGGGCAGTGGATTTCGTCACCAAACCGCAGTTGGGCATTCGCGAAGGGATGCTGGCTTACAGCGAAACTATTGCCGAAAAAGTGCGTGCCGCCTCAAGAGCGCGCGTCTCCGCGCATAAAACGCAGCCGGTTCCGGCAACGCTGAAAGCCGGGCCGCTGCTTAGCTCTGAAAAGTTGATCGCGATCGGCGCATCTACCGGCGGCACGGAGGCCATTCGCCATGTGTTGCAGCCGTTACCGCTCTCCAGTCCCGCGTTGCTGATTACCCAGCATATGCCGCCGGGCTTTACCCGCTCGTTTGCGGAACGTCTCAATAAGCTGTGTCAGATAACGGTGAAAGAGGCCGAAGACGGTGAGCGCGTTCTACCGGGCCATGCCTATATTGCGCCGGGCGACAAGCATATGGAGCTGTCGCGCAGCGGGGCGAACTATCAAATCAAAATTCACGACGGGCCGCCGGTTAATCGCCATCGCCCGTCGGTTGATGTGCTGTTTCATTCGGTCGCGAAGTTTGCGGGGCGTAATGCCGTTGGGGTCATCCTGACCGGCATGGGCAACGACGGGGCGGCCGGGATGCATGCGATGTACCAGGCCGGTGCCTGGACCATCGCGCAGAATGAAGCCAGTTGTGTGGTGTTCGGCATGCCGCGTGAGGCCATCAATACCGGTGGCGTCAGCGAAGTGGTCGATCTTAGCCAGGTAAGCCAGCAGATGCTGGCGAAAATCAGTGCCGGACAGGCAATACGTATTTGAATCGGGAGAATAATTAGATGGCGGATAAAGAGCTTAAGTTTTTGGTCGTGGATGACTTTTCCACCATGCGTCGCATTGTGCGTAACCTGCTTAAAGAGCTGGGGTTTAATAACGTTGAAGAGGCGGAAGATGGCGTCGATGCGTTAAATAAGCTCAATGCTGGCGGGTTTGGTTTTGTTATCTCTGACTGGAACATGCCGAATATGGACGGTCTGGAACTGCTGAAAACCATTCGCGCCCACGGGACGATGGCAGCAATGCCGGTACTGATGGTCACGGCCGAAGCGAAAAAAGAGAACATCATCGCCGCCGCACAAGCGGGTGCCAGCGGTTATGTGGTGAAGCCATTCACCGCGGCAACCCTGGAAGAAAAGCTGAACAAAATCTTCGAGAAACTGGGCATGTAAGGTGACTATGATGATGCAATCTTTCATTAAGCCCGGCGAAGAACATTCCGCCGCGGACATTATTAGCCGCATTGGTAATCTCACCCGTATGTTGCGCGATAGCCTGCGTGAACTCGGGTTGGATCAGGCCATTGCGGAAGCGGCGGAGGCGATACCCGACGCCCGCGATCGTCTGGATTATGTGGTGCAAATGACCGCGCAGGCGGCAGAGCGCGCGCTCAATAGCGTTGAGGCGTCGCAGCCGCATCAAGACGAAATGGAAAAGGGCGCGAAAGCGCTTTCCACGCGCTGGGATGCGTGGTTTGAAAACCCGATTGAGCTGGCTGACGCGCGCGAGTTGGTGAGCGACACCCGGCAATATCTCGGTGAAGTTCCCGCGCACACCAGTTTTACTAACGCGCAGTTGCTCGACATCATGATGGCGCAGGATTTCCAGGACCTCACGGGCCAGGTGATTAAGCGCATGATGGATGTGATTCAGGAGATTGAACGCCAGCTGCTGATGGTACTGCTGGAAAATATCCCGGAGCAGGGCGCTCGACAAAAACGGGAAAATGAAAGTCTTCTCAACGGCCCGCAGGTGGATACCTCGAAGGCGGGCGTAGTCGCAAGCCAGGATCAGGTTGACGATTTGCTGGATAGTTTAGGCTTTTAACCTCTTCTCCTTTTGCCGGGTGGGCGCGATGCTTACCCGGCTACCTCAGCCGCCGTATTCCCCTAACGGTTGAATTCCTCTGTTTTCATTCCGCTATTCTTCGCATTGGTCAAAGCCCGCGCCGGGATAATACCCTTGACCCCATCTGCGAGAGTGATGCCGTGGCAGAAGAAAGCGACGACGACAAAACAGAAGACCCCACACCCCAAAAACTCGAAAAAGCACGAGAGGAAGGGCAGATCCCGCGATCCCGCGAGCTGACGTCATTATTGATGTTGCTGGTGGGCGTTTGCGTGCTGTGGCTCGGCGGTGAGTCGCTGGCGCGTCGGTTAGCCAATCTCTTATCCGGCGGTCTGCGTTTTGACCACAGTATTGTCAGCGACCCGAATCTGATACTCGGGCAAATTATCCTGCTGTTAAAAGAAGCCATGCTGGCGCTATTGCCGCTGATTGTTGGCGTCATGACCGTGGCGCTGGTGGCGCCGGTGATGCTGGGCGGCCTGGTGTTTAGCGGTAAATCCATCGCCTTTAAGCTCGATAAGCTCAACCCTTTGCCCGGTATCAAACGAATGTTCTCCGCGCAGACGGCAGCGGAGTTGGTCAAAGCCATTATGAAAGCGGTGCTGATGGGCAGTGTGGCGGGCTTTTTCATGTGGTTCCACTGGCCGCAAATGATGCGTCTGGTCAGCGAGTCGCCGATGGCAGCGATGGGGAATGCGCTGAATATGGTTGGGCTGTGCGCCTTACTGGTGGCACTGGGCATTATTCCGATGGTGGGCTTCGACGTGTTCTGGCAAATCCACAGCCATCTCAAAAAACTGCGGATGTCGCGTCAGGATATCCGCGATGAATTTAAACAAAGCGAAGGCGACCCGCATGTGAAAGGGCGTATTCGTCAGATGCAGCGTGCCGCCGCGCGTCAGCGCATGATGGCGGATGTGCCAAAAGCGGATGTCATCGTCAATAACCCTACCCACTATTCCGTGGCTTTGCAGTATGACGAAAACAAAATGAGTGCGCCGAAAGTGGTGGCGAAGGGCGCGGGGCTGGTGGCGATGCGTATTCGTGAAATCGGTGAAGAAAATCGCATTCCGATGCTGGAAGCACCGCCGCTGGCGCGCGCCTTGTATCGCCATGCCGACATCGGTCAGCAGATCCCAGGCCAGCTGTATGCCGCGGTCGCAGAGGTGCTGGCATGGGTATGGCAGCTCAAACGCTGGAAACTGGCAGGCGGCGTGCAGCCGAAAAAACCGGATAACTTACCGGTGCCCGAGGCACTGGATTTTTTGAACGAGAAGGACTCTGATGGCTAATCTTGTCGCAATGCTGCGTCTCCCCGACAACCTGAAATCAACCCAATGGCAGGTGCTTGCCGGGCCGGTGCTGATCCTGCTTATCTTGTCGATGATGGTGCTGCCGCTGCCAGCGTTCGTCCTCGACTTGCTGTTCACCTTCAATATTGCGCTGTCGATTATGGTGCTGCTGGTGGCGATGTTCACCCAGCGTACCCTGGAGTTTGCCGCTTTTCCGACCATCTTGCTGTTCACCACGCTATTGCGCCTGGCGCTAAACGTGGCCTCAACCCGTATTATCCTGATGGAAGGCCACACGGGCGGTGCGGCCGCAGGTAAAGTGGTCGAAGCGTTTGGTCACTTCCTGGTTGGCGGTAACTTCGCCATCGGTATCGTAGTGTTTATCATCCTCGTCATTATCAACTTTATGGTTATCACCAAAGGTGCAGGACGTATCGCTGAAGTTGGCGCGCGTTTTGTCTTAGACGGCATGCCGGGTAAACAGATGGCGATTGACGCCGATCTTAATGCCGGGATTATTGGCGAGGAAGAGGCCAAAAAACGTCGCTCGGAAGTGACGCAGGAAGCCGACTTTTACGGCTCGATGGACGGGGCGAGTAAGTTTGTGCGCGGCGATGCCATCGCCGGTATTTTAATTATGGTGATAAACGTCATCGGCGGTCTGTTGGTCGGTGTCCTGCAACATGGTCTGGAACTGGGCAAGGCGGCAGAGTCTTATACGCTGTTAACGATTGGCGACGGTCTGGTCGCGCAGATCCCGGCGCTGGTTATCTCTACGGCGGCGGGCGTGATTGTGACCCGCGTGAGTACCGATCAGGATGTCGGCGAACAGATGGTCGGCCAGTTGTTCAGCAACCCGCGCGTGATGTTGCTGAGCGCCGGGGTTCTGGGATTATTGGGACTGGTGCCCGGGATGCCGAATCTGGTGTTCTTACTGTTTACCGCCGCCTTGCTGGCGCTGGCCTGGTGGATCCGTGGACGTGAAATGAAAGCCCCGGAACCTTCGCTGCCGTCAAAACCGGCGGAGAGCACCACCCAGGCAGTTGAAGCGACGTGGAGCGACGTTCAGCTTGAGGATACGTTAGGCATGGAGGTTGGATACCGGCTGATCCCGATGGTCGATTTCCAGCAGGACGGTGAGCTGCTTGGCAGGATCCGCAGTATTCGTAAGAAATTCGCCCAGGAGATGGGCTTCCTGCCGCCGGTGGTGCACATCCGCGACAATATGGACTTGCCGCCCGCACGCTATCGCATTTTATTAAAAGGGGTTGAGATTGGCAGCGGGGAGGCCTATCCGGGCCGCTGGCTGGCAATTAACCCCGGCACGGCGGCGGGGACGTTACCCGGTGAGATGACCACCGACCCGGCGTTTGGCCTGGATGCAATCTGGATTGAAAATGCGTTGAAAGAGCAGGCGCAAATTCAGGGCTTCACGGTAGTGGAAGCCAGTACCGTGGTGGCGACGCATCTTAATCATCTGATAAGCCAGCACTCGTCCGAACTGTTTGGCCGTCAGGAAGCGCAGCAACTGCTGGATCGCGTGACTCAGGAGATGCCGAAGCTCACCGAGGATCTGGTGCCGGGCGTGGTGACGCTGACCACGCTGCATAAAGTATTGCAAAATCTGCTGGACGAAAAAGTGCCGATCCGCGATATGCGCACCATTCTTGAAACGCTGGTCGAACATGCGCCGATTCAAACGGATCCGAGCGAGCTGACCTCGGTGGTGCGTGTGGCGCTGGGGCGGGCTATCACCCAACGTTGGTTCCCTGGCAATGATGAAGTACAGGTCATCGGTCTTGATACGCCGCTTGAGCGCTTGTTGTTACAGGCATTGCAGGGCGGTGGCGGCCTGGAGCCGGGGCTGGCCGATCGTCTGCTGGCCCAGACGCAGGAAGCGTTGTCGCGTCAGGAGATGCTTGGCGCGCCGCCGGTGCTGTTGGTCAACCATGCGCTGCGCCCACTGTTGTCACGTTTCCTGCGTCGTAGCCTGCCGCAGCTGGTGGTGCTATCGAATCTGGAACTCTCCGACAACCGTAATATTCGCATGACCGCGACCATCGGAGGGAAATAATGCGTAAATGTCTGTGGCTACTGTTCTTGCCTTTTCTGGCACAAGCGGCGGGCGAGGGTGCCTGGCAGGCCAGTCGGATGGGCATCACCTTGAACCATCGCGGAGAGGCGGCGTCTTCACAGCCGCTGGTCTCCTCGCCGCCGGTGCAAGGTTCGACGACCCGCGTGTCGTGGAATATTCAGCTTAACGGCCCCATTCCTGCGGGTTTACGTACCCGCCTGTGCTCGCTCTCCCGCTGTACTGAACTTGATGGGCTAAGCGGCACTACTCAGGCATTCGCGCAGGTTTCCGCCGCGGAGCCATTCCGCTTTATTTGGGAAATTCCTGGAGGCGGAAGATTAATCCCTGCACTTAAGGTGCAAAGCATTCAAATCATCGTTAATTACCGCTAGCTGACGCACATTTCACCAGTCGCCACCTCATTCTGGTGGCGGCCTCGCATTTTTGACCCTCTCTTTTGAAAGTAAAGAAACGTTGTTTTATAAATCAGTGACGCTTGTGCCACGACTCTTTGCGTTTTTGCCAATCACGCGCTCGTACTGGCAGAAATGGGAAGGTATCCCTTTACGCATACTTCTACTGTAGCCGTGTCAGTGCTCCTTTTGGCTTAGCCTTTTCGGCTGGGGGAGTTCCATAATAAAAGACACAGGATTGACGGCAATGACTAGAACGCGAAAAATTGGACTGGTGAATTACTTCGCCTACGGCTCGGGAGACTTCCTTGGTGCAGGAACAACCGCGCTGACCGCAGCATGGCTTCTCTATTTCTATACCACCTTTTGTGGTTTGTCCCCTATCGAAGCGACGTTTATCTTCGCAACCGCCAGGGTTCTGGATGCGGTGGTCAGCCCGCTGATGGGATTCCTGACCGATAACTTCGGTTCAACCTGGTTTGGTAAACGCTTTGGTCGTCGTAAGTTCTTTATTCTGCTTGGGATTCCTTGCGTGTTCAGCTATTCCTTTATGTGGATAGGGGACATGAGCTTCTGGTATTACCTCGTCACCTATCTGATCTTTGATGTGGTTTACACCATGATTCTGGTGCCGTACGAAACGCTGGTGCCAGAGATGACCGACGACTTCAAACAGAAAACTAAATTCTCCGGCGCGCGTATTGGTATGGCGCAGATGTCCGCCATTCTGGCCTCCTTCCTGCCGGGTATCTTGTTAAGCCACTTCGGTAAAGACAATGCAATCTCATTCTTCTACGCAAGCCTGGTGTTCTCCGTACTGTGCGCCATCATGTTGACCTTCGTCTGGTTCTTCACCTGGGAACGTCCACGCGATGAGTGGAGCGCGGCGGCGTTAAAGGCGGAAGCCGAGAAGAAACACCTGACCTTTGGTCAAAGCATGAGCCGTCTGTTCACCGAACTGAGCTCAACGCTGCGTATTAAAATTTTCCGTCAGCACCTTGGCATGTATCTCGGCGGCTATATCGCCCAGGACGTGTTCAACGCCGTCTTCACCTACTACGTGGTGTTTGTGCTGATGCAGGAAGCCTCTATGGCCTCCAACCTGCTTGGTACGATGGCTATTTTCCAGTTCATCGCCGTTATCGCCATGATCCCGCTGTGTATCCGCTTCGGGCCGGCACCGTCTTATCGCATGGTCGTCGTACTGTTCGGCCTGGGTTCCTTCTCCTACGCCGCGCTGTATTACGCCGGGATGAGCGACATCTATGCGCTGCTGCTGTTGATCTCGGCTATCGCCGGTCTTGGACGTGGCGGCATCAACTATGTGCCATGGAACACCTATACCTACATTGCGGACGTCGATGAAGTGATTACCGGTCAGCGTCGTGAAGGCATCTTCGCGGGCATTATGACCCTGACCCGTAAAGCCTCTCAGGCGGGCGCGGTGATGCTGGTGGGGATCATCATGCAGATGTCAGGTTTCGTTTCCGGGCAGAAAGTCCAGCCGCCGGAAGTCAGCCATACCATCCTGATGGTTCTGAGCATGGGGACCATTGTGGTGCTGTGTTTCGGTTTCCTGGTCTCTCTGCGCTTTAAGCTGAACCTGAAAACACACAGCATCCTGCGTGAAGAGACCGCCAAAATGCGCGAGTCCGGTCATGCGATGCCAGAAATGGTGACGCCGCAGGCACGCGCCACGGTCGAAATGCTGGCGGGGATGCCGTACGAATCCCTGTGGGGCAACAACAATATTGGTTATCTGAATCGTAATAAACCTGCTGCACCTTCTTTGAAGCAGGCTGCAACATTGAATTCGACTTACAACTGAGGTTAAAGATATGAAAGTTTGGCCCGTCAAACATAGCCCACTACTGCGTCAACCGGAGCATTTTATCTCCCGGGAAGAGCTGAAATCATTGATTCAGACCGTGACCAACAATCTGGTGAATATCAAGGATGAGACAGGCCAATTTCTGCTGCGTCTCGACGACGGCCGCGTGATTGATACCAAAGGCTGGGCCGGCTGGGAATGGACGCACGGCGTTGGGCTGTACGGTATTCATCAGTATTATCAGCAGACCGGCGATGTGGCGATGCGCGATATCATCGACAACTGGTTTGCTGACCGCTTTGCCGAAGGTGCCACCACCAAAAACGTCAATACCATGGCGCCGTTCCTGACGCTGGCCTATCGCTATGAAGAGACCGGTAACCCAGCTTACCTGCCGTGGCTGGACTCCTGGGCAGAATGGGCGATGAACGAAATGCCGCGCACCAATCACGGTGGCATGCAGCACATCACGCTGGCGGAAGAGAATCATCAGCAGATGTGGGATGACACGCTGATGATGACCGTGCTGCCGCTGGCCAAAATCGGCAAGCTGCTAAACCGCCCGGAGTACGTTGAAGAAGCGGTATATCAGTTCCTGCTGCATGTGCAGAATCTGATGGATAGAGAGACCGGGCTGTGGTTCCACGGCTGGAATTATGACGGCAACCATAACTTTGCGAACGCCCGCTGGGCGCGCGGCAACAGCTGGCTGACCATCGTTATTCCAGATTTCCTCGAGCTGGTCGACCTGCCAGAAAACAACGCGGTACGTCGTTATCTGGTGCAGGTATTGAATGCGCAAATCGCGGCGCTGGCAAAATGCCAGGATGAGAGCGGCCTTTGGCATACGCTGCTTGACGATCCGAACTCTTATCTGGAAGCGTCGGCGACCGCCGGTTTTGCTTACGGTATTCTGAAAGCCGTTCGTAAACGTTATGTTGGGCCGGAGTATGCCGACGTGGCGGAGAAAGCCATTAAAGGCATCGTTAAACACGTTTCCCCGGAAGGGGAGCTGCTGCAAACCTCCTTTGGCACCGGTATGGGATCGAACCTTGATTTCTATCGCGAAATTCCGCTGACCTCAATGCCTTATGGTCAGGCCATGGCGATTCTTTGTCTGACTGAGTATTTGCGTAAGTTCTTCTAAGTCATATCTCTTTTAAAACCCGGCGTTATGGGGCGCCGGGTTTTTTATTGCTTTTTTACAATGAATTTTTATTTCCTTGCTTTTTGGTTATAAAAAAATTTTACCTGGATCGCATAACCACTGATTACTAATAGCCGCAGTAACATTAGTGATTTAGTTCACATTTCAAACGGGTGCATAAGAATATAAAAACAGTGTTTCAAAATTATAAAACATGAGGTTTATTTTTATGGCAAGAAATGCGGCTTCAGCCCCTAACGGGCTGCAGGGAAGACCTGTCAATCTGCGCCATCAACTGGCATACGGAGGGGGAAACCTCCTGGGAAGCGGCGCGCTGGCCATCAGCGGCGCATGGCTGCTTTACTTCTATACCACATTTTGCGGACTCACTTTGATTGAAGCCGCCTTTATTTTCTCCGTTGCCAGCGTCATTGACGCTATCAGTAACCCGCTGATGGGCTACCTCACCGATAACTTTGGTAAAACCCGTCTCGGCAAACGTTTTGGTCGTCGCCGTTTCTTCCTGCTTATCGGCATTCCGCTGATGATGTTCTACCCCATGCTATGGGTCGAAGGATTAAGTTTCTGGTACTACCTGTGCACCTATGTGCTGTTTGAAATTATCTATACCTCGGTGATGGTGCCGTATGAAACGCTGGCGACGGAGATGACCGATGACTTTGCGCTGCGTTCGAAACTGACCGGCTATAAGGCGATTTTCGGCAAGCTTGCCAACTTCCTTGCCGCCTTCATCCCCGGGCAGTTTATCTTGCTGTACGGTAAAGAGTCGGCTACGCCATTCTTCCTGACCGGGTTGACCTATGGCGCAATCCTTATCTGTGCGATTGCCTGCCTGTGGTACAACAGCTGGGAGCGTCCACGGGAAGAAGAGCCTGAAGTACAGGCGAAAAAGGGATTGCTGAACACGCTGCTGTCGCTGGCGAAAGATATGCGCTCAACCTTCTATCTGCGCGTCTTCCGTAAGCATCTTGGCATGTATCTGTGTGGCTTTGGCGCCGAATGGCTGTTCGCGTCCATCTTCACCTATTTCGTGATTTTTGTTTTACAACACGACCCGGCGATGGTGGCGGGATTAAATAGCCTGAACTCTATTTTGCAGCTGATCTCGACGGCGCTGTTCATCGGATTATGCGTGAAAAAAGGTTTCAGTAAACCGTACATCATGGCGTTAAGCGTGGTGATTTTTGCGGTGCTGCTTTATACCTCGCTGTGGTTCTTCCATCTGCCAGCGCATCTGGCGACGATTCTGATGTTTGGTATTACGGTGCTGTTCGGCCTCGGCACGGGTGGTGTTTATTACATTCCCTGGACGGTCTACACCTTCCTCGCCGATGTTGATGAAATCTATACCGGCCGCCGTCGTGAAGGGATCTATGCGGGGGCGATGACCTTCTCTGGGAAAATCCTGCGCTCGATTATTGTCTTTGTGATGGGCGCGGTGTTGAGCTATTACGGCTTCCAGTCAAAAGCACATGTGCAGCCTGAAAGCGCGGTTAACGCGATTGCCGTGGTGTTCTGTGCCGGTGTGGCGCTGCTGGCGCTGGCAGCGATCGTCTTTAGTAAACAAATGAAGCTCGACCGTGAAACGCACCAGATTGTGTTGCAGGAAGTGGCGCGCATCAAAGCTGGCGGCAGACTGGAAGATATCACCCCGCAAGTGCGAGCGGTGGTGGAGGACCTGGTCGGTCACCGTTATGAAGAGTGTTGGGGCAATAGCCCACTGTTTAAAAACGAAGAAACCCCGATTGTCGTCGAGGCGGTCTCCGCCGGGCGTTAACCGCCCGACGGTTCATCAGCTAACCCCTGGGAGGGCAGCTGCGGCTGGCCTTCCTCGGGGGCGAACAGATGGTCAAGGATCTTACGCATCACCGGCGCGGCGACCACGCCATCGCTGCCGCCGTTTTCAAGCACTAACGCCACCGCGACCTTCGGATTTTTATACGGCGCAAAGGCGGTATAAAAAATATGGTCGCGCAGACGGGTTGGGATCATCTTGGCGTTATAGGTCTGGTTCTCTTTCAGGCTGAATACCTGTGAAGTCCCGCTTTTTGCCGCAATGCCATAAGCGGCAGTGTGGAAAAACTTATAGCCGGTTCCGTTAGAGGCGTTAGCCATTCCAAACATCGCCTGACGTACCAGACCCCAGTAGGGGGAGGCGGCGTCTGCAATTTGCGTCTCATGTTCCGGTTCGCGATACGGGGTAATGGTGTTGCCCGACTCTTCATCCTTTAACAGGTGAGGGGGAATAACCCGACCATTGTTCAACAGTGCAACCATGGCTTTGACCATCTGAATCGGCGTGGCAATCCAGTAACCCTGGCCGATCCCCACGGAAATGGTGTCGCCCTGATACCAGCCTTTCTTATGCACCCGTTGCTTCCAGTCACGGCTGGGCAGTAGGCCGTTGTACTCTTCATCGAGATCGATACCCGTCGGTTTACCGTAACCAAACTGGCTCAGCATGTCGTGAATACGGTCAATCCCCATCATAAAGGCCACCTGATAGAAGAAGGTATCGGCGGATTCTTCAATCGCCTTGGTGACGTTTAACATGCCGTGCCCGGTTTTTTTCCAGTCACGATAGTGGCGTTGAGTACCGGGCAGCGTCCAGGTCGGCGCGCCAAAGAAGCTGGTTTGCGGCGTGATTACACCGTCCAACAAGGCTGACATCGCCATATAGGGTTTCACCGTGGAGGCTGGGGGATACAGGCCCTGGGTCACGCGGTTAATCAACGGCAGGTCTTTATCCTGCAACAAGGTGTTGTAGTCCTGATAGCTGATGCCTTTCACAAAGGGATTGGGGTCATAGCTGGGGTTTGAGACCATCGCCAGCACCGAACCGTCGTGGGGATCCTCGACCAGCACCGCCGCTCGCTGGCCCACGAGCTGGCTTTCGATATACTCCTGAAGATGCAGATCCAGCGTCAGATGGATATCCTTCCCGGCGACCGGTGGGACATCTTTAAGCAGGCGAACAATGCGTCCATGATTGTCGACTTCCACTTCCTGATAGCCGGTTTTACCGTGCAGCTCGTTTTCGTAGTAGCGCTCAATCCCCTGTTTGCCAATATTATGGTCGGTGGCATAGTTCTCCGATAAGCCTTTTTTATCCAGCGCTTTGAGATCGCTATCGTTGATTTTGGAGACATAGCCGAGTACGTGCGCCAGCTCTGCGCCGTAGGGGTATTCACGATCTTCGTAGCTGTCGATGGTCACGCCGTTAAAGTGGAACTGATCCACCGAAAAACGCGCGATTTCGACGTCGGTCAGGGCATTTTTCAGCACCACCGGGCGGTAGCGGCTGCTGGATTTAAGCGCTTTGTGGAACTGATCGATGTCATCGGGGGTGAGATCAACAATTGGCGTGAGCTGGCGCAGCAGCGCATCCATATCGCTGATTTTATAGGGGGTGACAGTAATATCGTACCAGGTGACATTTTTAACCAGCGGGATGCCATTGCGATCGTAGATGATACCGCGCGTCGGCGCGACGGGCAGCATTTTGATATCGTTGGCGTCTGAACGCGTGGTGTAGTAGCTATGTTCATCAATCTGCAAACGGTAGAGATTGAAAATCAGTATGCTAAAGCAGATGACAACCAGGCCGAAGGCGACCAGCACGCGGCGAACGAAGAGCTTTCTCTCCGCTTCATAATCTCTAAAAGTCATTAAGGCACCCAGTATTTAAGCCGCCTAATCATACGGAGCGGGCACGGGCATGACAGACAAAAAATGTACCATCCCTCGGGGAAATGTGTCATTCCTTGTGGTTTGTAACAAATTGCGGCAGGTTTGCCCCGGGGTCGGCGTTACACGCCTCGCCCGGGCTACAATTTGGAGTTGCGTGTTGGCTATCGTTGTAGCCCGGCCAAGCGAAGCGCCGCCGGGAACGGCTCAGGCGAAAAAAAGCCCGCGACACAGCGCGGGCTCTAACATCCTTAAAAACGATTACATCCGTTCTACGGTTTCAATACCCAACGTATCCAGACCCAGTTTCAGCGTTTTTGCCGTCAGCAGCGCCAGTTTCAGACGGCTGTTACGCACGCTTTCACTCTCGGCTGACAGAATAGGGCAATGTTCGTAGAAGCCAGAGAACAGACCCGCCAGATCGTAGAGATACGAACACATTACGTGCGGCGTACCGTCGCGAGCCACCACGTTCAGGGTCTCTTCAAACTGCAACAGGCGCGCGGCAAGCTGAGCTTCACGATCTTCGGTAATCGTAACGGCAGCATTGATGATGGCGCTTTCTTCCAGCTCCGCTTTACGGAACACGGACAGCACGCGGGTATAGGCATATTGCATATAAGGCGCGGTGTTGCCCTCGAACGCGAGCATATTGTCCCAGTCAAACACGTAATCGGTGGTACGGTTTTTTGACAGGTCGGCGTATTTCACCGCACCGATACCCACGACGTTAGCCAGTTTTTCCAGCTCGTCGGCAGGCATGTCTGGATTCTTCTCGGCGACCAGGCGACGTGCGCGCTCCAGCGCTTCATCCAGCAGGTCAGCCAGTTTCACGGTACCGCCCGCGCGGGTTTTGAACGGCTTACCGTCTTTACCCAGCATCATGCCGAACATGTGGTGTTCCAGCGGTACGGATTCTGGCACGTAGCCCGCTTTACGTACGATGGTCCAGGCCTGCATCAGATGCTGGTGCTGACGGGAGTCGATGTAATACAGCACGCGGTCGGCATGCAGCGTTTCATAACGATATTTCGCACAGGCGATATCGGTGGTGGTGTACAGGTAGCCGCCATCCTTTTTCTGGATGATGACGCCCATAGGCTCACCTTCTTTATTCTTGTATTCGTCAAGGAAGACGACGGTTGCGCCTTCACTCTCAACGGCCAGACCTTTGGCTTTCAGGTCAGCGACGATCCCCGGCAGCATTGGGTTGTACAGGCTTTCACCCATTACATCGTCACGGGTCAGCGTCACGTTCAGACGATCATAGGTCAGCTGGTTTTGCGTCATGGTGATGTCGACCAGCTGACGCCACATTTTGCGGAAGTATTCGTCACCGCCTTGCAGTTTCACCACGTAGCTACGGGCGCGCTCGGCAAAGATTTCGTCTTCATCGTAATGCTTTTTCGCATCACGATAGAAACCCTCGAGGTCGGCCAGCGCCATTTCACCGGCGTTCTCCTGCTGCTGTTTCTCAAGCCAGGCAATCAGCATACCGAACTGGGTTCCCCAGTCACCGACGTGGTTGGCGCGGATAACCTTATGGCCCATCAACTCCAGGGTGCGTACCGCTGCGTCACCGATGATGGTGGAACGCAGGTGGCCGACGTGCATTTCTTTGGCCACGTTTGGCGCAGAGTAATCGACCACGACAGTTTGCGGCGCAGGCTGTGCGATGCCCAGACGATCGCTTGCAAGCGCCTGAGAAACGTGTTCTGCCAGAAACGCGGGGTCAAGGAAGATGTTGATAAAACCAGGGCCGGCGATTTCGACTTTGCTGGCAATGCCATTGAGGTCGAGATGAGTCAGAACCTGCTCTGCCAGTTGTCGCGGCGCCATGCCCAGTTTCTTAGCAACAGCCATCATGCCATTGGCCTGATAGTCGCCGAACTGAACTTTTGCTGATTGACGGACCTGCGGTTCGCAATCGGCAGGGGCACCTGCCGCAATCATGGCCTGACTGACTTTTTCTGAGAGAAGAGCCTGAATATTCACCGGAATACCTTACGTTTTAGACGCCGTCACCTGTAGGGGCGGCGTCGGGTGTGGATAAATTAAGGCGGGAGTATACTGCATTTGCCGGATGCCGTCAGCATCAGGCCCGCGTGAAGCCGGGCGAAAAACACCGCCTGAGCAGGGATTAATCGCCTGACCGCGCTATTGTTGGTTCATCGCCTCTAACTCAGGTAGATTAGCCTCTTTATGTCATAAGAGTAGGGCTAACATGGCAAACTGGCAGACAATTGAAGAACTGCAGGATATTACCGCAGATCTCCCGCGCTTTACCGACGCATTAGCGGCATTTTCACACCGTCTGGGGCTGGATATTGCTCCGCTAAATGCCGACCATATTTCCCTGCGCTGCCACCAGAACACTACCGCCGAACGCTGGCGGCGCGGGTTTGAACAGTGTGGTGTGCTACTGTCCGAAAACATTATCAACGGTCGTCCGATCTGTTTGTTCAAACTTCAGGAGCCGGTGCAGGTGGCGCATTGGCAGTTCACGGTGGTTGAACTGCCGTGGCCGGGTGAAAAACGTTACCCGCACGAGGGATGGGAACATATTGAAATCGTCCTGCCGGGTGAGCCGGAAACGCTCAACGCGCGCGCCCTCGCTTTGTTGTCTGATGACGGTTTGAGTCAGCCGGGTATTTCGGTAAAAACCAGTTCACCAAAGGGTGAGCACGAGCGGCTGCCGAATCCCACGATGGCGGTAACCGACGGTAAAATTACGCTGAAATTCCACCCGTGGACAATTGAAGAAATCATTGCCAGCGAGCAGGTAGTGTAACAATGTGAAGTCACGCGGAGTCTGGATTCAGGAACGGTGGCATGATTTGTCGCGGGATTAAACGGAGAGAAATATGGCATTGCTTGAAGTCTGCTGTTATAGCACGGAATGCGCGGTTATCGCGCAGCAAAACGGGGCTGACCGCATTGAACTGTGCGCAGCACCGCTGGAGGGAGGGCTAACGCCATCGTACGGTGTGCTCAGAGCAACGCGTCAGCGGGTATCCATTCCCGTTCATCCGATTATCCGCCCGCGCGGCGGTGATTTTTGTTATACCGACGGTGAATTTGCCGCCATGCTGGAAGATGTTCGCCAGGTTCGTTCACTGGGCTATCCCGGTCTGGTTATTGGGGTGTTAGATCCCGAAGGGCAGGTAGATATGTCGCGGATGCGGCAGGTAATGGTCGCCGCCGGGCCGCTGGCAGTCACTTTTCATCGCGCCTTTGATATGTGTGCCGATCCGCTGCAAGCGATTGAACAGCTTGCAGAATTAGGTGTGGCAAGGGTGCTGACATCCGGTCAACAACCGACGGCAGAAAAAGGTATTTTATTAATTCGGGAACTTATTGAACGAGGCAATACTCCAATCATCATGGCAGGTGCAGGGGTCAGAGCGAGCAATGTCTCTTTGTTCCTTAATGCTGACGTCAAAGAAGTCCACAGTTCAGCCGGGCAATGGGTGCCCTCGGAAATGCGTTATCGCAACCCCGGACTTTCAATGTCAACGGATCCTGACGCTGATGAGTATTCGCGTTATGCGGTTGACGGTGCGGCGGTAGCCGCCATGAAAGAAATCATTGAGTCCCATGTGTAGCTAAAAGTTTTTACCGCGTGTCATATTCGCCCAATATGATGCTTGCTTGTACCAGGCCCCTGCCCATTAAACAGGGGCCTTTTTTTGTCCGTCATATTTCAACCTGCCACTGGCTCCAGAGGAGCCCCGGCGTCGCTGCGCTCGGCCGGGCTACAAATGTGCTCGAATGTAGCCCGGCCGAGCGCAGCGACGCCGGGAAGGCACAGCCGTTACGGTTTACGCGCTACAAGCACCGCGCGCAGCGGGGCAGGATAGCCTTCAATGGTTTTGCTCGGATCGTTCGGGTCGAGGAAATCAGCCAGCGACTCGGTAATCATCCACTCGGTACGGCGCTGTTCTTCGGTCGAGGTGACGTTCATATCCACGATGCGCACGTCGACAAAGCCGCACTTCTCAAGCCAGTTTTTCAGCGCCAGCGCGGACGGAATAAAGTAGACATTCCGCATTTGCGCGTAGCGGTCGCCAGGCACCAGCACCGTGTTCTCATCGCCTTCGACTACCAGCGTTTCCAGCACCAGTTCGCCGTCATTGACTAACTGATCCTTCAACTGCCAGAGATGCTCAAGCGGGGAGCGGCGGTGGTAGAGCACGCCCATCGAAAAGACGGTATCAAACGCCTTGAGCGCGGGCAGTTGTTCAATACCTAACGGCAGCAGGTGCGCGCGCTGATCGTTACCCAGCAGCTTACGAACCGCTTCAAACTGGCACAAGAACAGCTGAGTAGGGTCAATACCCACCGCCAGATGTGCTCCTGCGCCAATCATCCGCCACATGTGATAGCCGCTACCGCAGCCCACGTCGAGAATGGTACGTCCGGTTAAATCGGAAAGGTGTGGCAGAACGCGTTCCCATTTCCAGTCGGAACGCCACTCGGTATCGATGTTCACGCCGTACAGTGAGAACGGCCCTTTGCGCCACGGCATCAGATGGCGCATCAATGTATCAATACGCTTAATCTGGCCTTCGCTCAGCGGCGTTTCGCTTTCGGCGGTGACGCTGTGCAACAGGTCCAGCTTCCACGGCTGAATCTCCGGTAGAAACTCTACCGCGTTTGACCACTGCTTAAACAGACCATGCTGATCGCGCTGCCAGGTGGCGATTTGCGCCGGGAGCGTTTCCAGCCAGTGGGAAAGGGGGCCTTTGGCGATTTGCTGATAAAAATTACCGAACTCGATCATGCGCCAGTCCCTTCCTTGAGCGCCACCAGGGAACCGAAGTTAAAACACTGGAACCACAGTTCGCTGTGTTCAAAACCCGCTTTGTGAAGACGGGCTTTATGCACCTCAACCGAATCGGTCAGCATCACGTTTTCCAGCATGCTACGCTTTTGGCTGATTTCAAGCTCGCTATAGCCGTTAGCACGCTTGAAGTCGTGGTGCATGTTAAACAGCAATTCCCCGACGGTAGCGTCTTCAAAGCTGAATTTTTCTGACAGCACCAATGCGCCGCCTGGATTCAGACCCTGGTAGATTTTATTGAGCAATGCCTGACGTTCTGCGGGCTCAAGGAACTGCACCGTAAAGTTCAGCACCACCATCGAGGCATTTTCGATCTCAATATCACGAATATCCCCTTCAATCACATCAACCGGCGTCGGTGCTTTATAAGCATCAATATGACGGCGGCAGCGTTCGATCATCGCAGGAGAGTTATCTACGGCGATAATACGGCAATCATTGTGGGCAATATTACGACGAATGGAGAGCGTGGCCGCGCCAAGCGAGCAGCCCAGGTCATAAACCTGTGTTCCCGGCTGAACAAAACGTTCAGCCAGCATGCCAATCATGGAGATAATGTTGGAGTAGCCCGGCACGGATCGCTGGATCATATCCGGGAAGACTTCGGCTACCCGTTCGTCGAAAGTCCAGTCGCCGAGGCGGGCAATCGGTGCAGAAAAAAGCGTGTCGCGGTCAGACATAAGGTGAAATCCGGAAAAATAAAAACGGCGTATTGTGCGCTAACGCAGCGAGAAAACCAACTCCCACGGCACATACCACAGATTGGCTAGCACCATTAGCAACAATGAAATGTATGTTGCACTCATGGCCGAACGCCGCCAGCGGAACAGACGATGATGAAAACCATAGTAGTGCATCAAGCGTCCGGCAATCAGTAGCAGCCCGCAGAGGTGGACCATCCAGGTTTCGGCACCGTTCATTTCCATAAACAGCAGCAAAATGACGCCAATAGGAATGTATTCCACCGCATTACCATGAATACGGATGGCGCTTTGCAATTCACTGAACCCTCCGTCGCCGTAGGCAACGCGGTACGACATTCGCAAACGAACGACATCGAAGGAAAACTTTATCAGCAACAATGCCGCAAGCACGGCATACAACGCGCTAACCATACAAACTCCCTTTATGTTGGCAGATGGCACCCATCATCATAGGTATGAATGTCAGAAAAGAGAAGATTGTTGTGGAATTGAAGGGGCCGAACCCAACTCAGGCAGCGCAGTTTGTAGCGCTTGCCACAGGGAATGCACCAGTTCCGGCGCGTGGGCAATGTCCGGAGTATGTAAAAACAAGAAGGGCGTAGTGGTTTTTTGCCATTCCGGCAGTTTCTCAAGCCACGGGGCGAACATCGCCTGGTTTTGCGCCATGTTATCGCTGCCGATAAAGCGCACCATCGGTTGTCCGGCGGTGACAATCGCATGGACCGGCACTTTCGGTTTTTTACGCTGCGCGTCAATGACCGCCTCGTTGTGCGCAATAGCAGCATGAACCGGGCGGCTATCTAATATCACCCGGTTGACGCCGCGCTGATGCAGCCCGCGATTAAGCGCCCGCTCATCCTCACCTTTGGCAAAAAAAAGCGGATGACGCACTTCAACGCCGTAATGAAACGCCTTCGGTAAGCCATCAAGAAATGACCATAGCGCCGGAAGATCGGCAGGGCTAAAGGCGGCGGGGAGCTGGAGCCAGTACTGACCAATGCGCGCATCAAGCGGCGACATCCGTTGGAAGAATTCAAGCGTAAGCGCCTCGCACTGGCGCAGCGCCGCCTGATGTGAAATGGTGGACGGAAATTTAAAACAAAAGCGGAAGTTATCGTCGGTTTGCGCCAGCCAGCGGGAGACAATTTCTGCTTTAGGCAGCGCGTACAACGTCGTATTGCCCTCCACGCAGTTAACATGTCGGGCAAACGGGGTTAACTTACTGATTTTAATTGTCCTCTACTGTTCGCCTGTGGTCTTTGGGGCATTAATGGGGCAAAATCGGCTAGCTTCTGGTTTAGCATTGCAATCTGCTCTGCGCTACTGTCTGCCATCCACGCACCGTATACATTGAAAACCATTTGGGCGCTTGCATGCCCCATCTGATTGGCAATAAAGCTCGGGTTTGCACCAGCAGATAAAGACCAACATGCATATGTGTGTCGTGACTGGTACGCCTTCCTGTGCCTTATTCCAGCGCGCTTCAATGCTGCATCCCATGAGTCGCCAACCGAATCAACCTTGTAGACAAATCCGACCTGCTCACTTCGCCTGACGATCTGAGGGTTAAAGACGAAGGTGCACTGGTGCTGAACTGATCGGTTATATTCACGTAGTTGCACGTCGATGTGATGTTGTTTGCCCAGCCTTGTCATTTCAGCCTGATTTTTCAGAATACTGACTGCTGGCTGGATAAGATGCACCACTCGATTAGTGCTTGCCTCGGTTTTCGGTAGAGTGAACTCACCAAGTTTCGTATAATTCCGCCTGATGGTAATTGTTCCCGCTTTCAGGTCTATATCTTCCCAGGCCAGGGAGACCAGTTCCCCGTGACGCATCCCTGTGTACACTGCTAATGTCCACAGGTTTTTCGTCTGTTGATGCCGGCATGCATCGATCAGGCGAATAAATTCGTCGCGAGTTAACGGATCGGGCTCTGCCCTGGCTTTTTTAAGAGGCTTAATGCCATCAAAAGGGTTTGTTTCCAGATAACCGTGATCAGCTGCAAACTGAAACATACCTGCTATTGTCGTCATGTAATAGTTCACAGTAACAACGCTTCGCCCTTTTGCTGGCCTTTTACCGTTAGCAGAGATCTGATAACCGGTCAGCAAATCTTTCCTGATGTACAGCAATTCCTCTTTGGTTATTGCTGAAACCAGCCGACTCTCCCCAATTAAGGGCACTACATTTCGCGCAACCGACTCATACCGGTTGAATGCGTTTGCGCATATTTCCATCTTTTTCAGATCCAGCCACTTAGCTTCAAGCTCTTTCACTGTTATTTCCTTTTTACCCAAACCAAAAAACTTCAGGTTCGGTGAATCAGGAAACCTCTCCGCGTAATCAAAAACACCCATCTTTATTGAAAAACAGACCGAGGTGCGCAGCTCCCCGGCGATCTTCCTGTTCTTGATGGTGTCAGGGACACCGAGGTTTTCCCTGACACGCTTACCTTTAAAACTGAACCAGATGCGCAACGAGCCACCGTGGTTTTCGACGCCTGTCGGATATGTAACTTTATCCATTGTTTCCTCCAGACGCCCAAGAGCGATGTGAGCTTACCTTTTTCATGGCGTCAAATCACCCTGGCTGTTTGTTTTTCAACGATGCCACCCATGCATCGACCGCTTTACGGTTGTACATGCACTCGCTGGATGGCTTAGGATTTCCGTCTGGCGAAACGTGAATATATTCCCGCCCAACCATCCAGCATTCTTTTCGTGCCCGGAGGATGGTTCCGGGCTTAAGCCCGGTTACCGTGATAAGAACGCTTTCACAAACCCATTCATTCGGTGCTAACTGGATCACGTTGTTCATGCCTACCTCACACCACGTCAAGGCCACGGCAGTGGCACCACACATCACTCGAATTGACCATTTCACCCATTGGTGGCCTCCTTGCTGAATTGGGCGCTGATGATGCTTCTGGCGATAGTGGAGGCATCTGCATCCAGCAGTTCGCCATCTTCACCACCAACAGCTTTCATCAGTTCATTCTGGAGAACGCTGTCATAATTGCGCGGCCAGAATCCTGTGGGCAAACCGTAGAAGTTACAATAGAGGAACGAGTCAATAGTTATCTGCGCGGCTTCTGCGGCAGTCCGTTCAGGCTGGCGATAACCAGCCTCCCATACTGCATCAACTATTTCTGACGGATTGCCTTTTGCAGCCTTAATCAGCGCGACCAGTTCAAACAGGCTGGATTCACTCACCGGTGACCTCCAGCTTTGCTTCTGCACGGTGGATACAGCGCAGGAAAGAAGAGGGCGTGACAATCTTCCGTAGCTCTGCAATCAGGTAATGATCACGCGTGTGGTGCATTTGTCGGTTCTGTTCCTTTTCCTCCTGGCGATGTATCGACAGTCTGGACATGATGATGCGTTTCTTCTGCTGTACAGTGCGTCGCGCGCCCTCAGCCCGCTTACGCCATTCTGGATCTGCATCCTGCTTTAACAGCTGCGCGTCAATAGCGATGATGCTTTCCTCCGCCAGCGCCAACTGCTCCAGGCAAGCGCTGATAGTGTTCAGGTTTTCTGTATTGACTCTAGCTCGTACCATCATTTCACCTCCACGCTGATCCCATTGATAGTGCAATCCCTTTCGATAGCTTCTTGAACCCACCGCTTATAGGTTTCTGGATGGAATACCTCATGCTTACCTGTACCGCTCCAGAATGCTTTTGAACTGGTATCTGGCAGGGTGATGGTTAACGATTTACCAGTTGTGACGTCGTTAACCGGCTCGGCAGCGTTGCTAGTGCCGCTCTGCTCCTGCACCACCTGCATTTTTTTGCGACTCCTGCTGCAGGTGTGCTCGTTGTCATCTTTTACATAGCAGTAATAACGTCCATCAATTTTGTCTATAACCCCATCTTTAACTCCTTTTTTTATGGCTTTTCCGGCGTAAATATAAGAGGCACTGCTGGGAGTTAGTGAAGGTTCGTCTCTATATGCTTCAACAGCCATAGCGACATCGTGACGGGCGAATTTATTTCGCTTTGCTATGTAAGCTTGAAGCTGCTTTATCGTCGGGTTATTAGTATTTAACTTTCTCACCGCTTAGCCTCCCGCTGCACGGTTTTGTAGGCGCGTAGCATGTCTTTCGTTCGCCCGGATAACACCGATTTCACCAGCACAACTCCGCTACGGTTTTCGATGATGTCAGGGGTACATAGTAGGGTGGCGTCGACCACACGGTTATGTTTACGTATCTCAAGTACGGTGCTGGTGATAACGATGTTTGCTACCGCTCCATAGTCCTGATATTGGATTTTCATGTCAGATGCTCCTCAATAACTTTGAATGCATCGTCACGGCAGGGCATTACAACGAACTCAGGATTGCCGTAAGCAGTGTTGATTGCGCGATCGAACTGAATACGTACCGCGCTACCATCACCGGAAGGGCGTAACTGAACTGGGATAAATTCCCGCTCACGACCAAACATCTTCTCTGGGTAGCTCAGATATCCGGCCTGGATAACCGGGTTGATGCTGAAATCAACCGTCTTTGGCATAACGCGATCCATTTCTGGGAAGCGCCCGTCAACCAGCTTGATTCCGGTGATTGAAATGCGGCGGTTGAGTGCATCCCGATGAATGGCGAATGCTTCTTTGTTGAATACCAGCTCAGTAGTTTCTGCTTTCGCAGGAACTGGAGCTTCAAATTGAACAACGATGTTTTTCTTTGTCCTGATGCCGTGCTTCATACGCAGCGCCACATGACCGTTAGTTGCCTCGATATATTTTGGAGTGATGTGTATCCCGTTCAGGTAATATCTGACGTCTTTGTGGGCAGCGCACACCAAGGCGGCGCGAATGAGTTTCGATTGAATGATCATGCTTTCACCTCGTCGCGTTGGTTCCAGTTTCGGGTGGCACCCTCTTTGCTATCTGGAAGTTGCGAGGCATTACAGCATCCGCAGTTCGCGAACCAGGTAATCTCTCCATCGAACTCACGAAGAGTTCCCACCAGGCTGATGTGTGGGTTTCCGCAGAACGGACAGGGCTTAAGAATCCCGTCAATGTTCACATCTTCAGTGGCTGGCGGGCACAGCTCAGGAATAACCGACATGAGCAATAGGTTATCTTTTTGGAACCGGGAGGATTCAGCTTTTGCTGTAGCCAACATGATTGCCTGTTCAACACCAGAAGCATCGACCTCTATTTTAAGGGGGTAACGATCGCCATCCGAGTAGCTGGCAATAAAAGTGACTGAGTAGGTTGATTCCTGCATCATTTTTCCTCCGGGATGTAGATGGCTTTATCGTGGCTGTATTCGCCGTTCCAGGTCTTTTTCATCGGCAGGTCGCCCTTCATGTAAAGTTGGTAAATACGATGGCAGCCCGCTTCTTTCAGTACTGGCGTGTATTTTTTAAATTCATCCTTACCGTGCGGAGTGATGTTGGTAATTTCTTCCGTCAGATACTTATCACGGGCGTAGGAAGTAACGCGCCAACGTGGATCTTTCTCTGGATCTCGTTGGTCGTTGTAGAGCCAATTGCGCCGAAAAGCCCACCATGACATTTTGCTTACGTTGACGCCGTTCAGCCCCTTGCAGAATGCCGGGATGGTCATGCCCTTGGTGAAGTGCTTCTCCAGGCTCTCGACGGTAGCGCTGAGCGTTTTGTTTTCCAGCGCAGCGGCTTCGGCTCGTTCTTCGGCCTCGATAACCATCAACGCCAATTCCTTACGGCTGATAGCGAGCTGTGACGACGGTGAAGGGATTGCGTCACGCTGAGTAAAGTAAAACTCCACGAGGTCGTCGTGATATCCCCACGCCTGATCGGTATCGACGACTTTTGACATGCGAGCCGCGCCGCGTTCTGTCCAGAGAATTAGCTGGCTTGTATGTTTATTAACCAAGTAACTCATGGTTACTAGGTTCTTAAATTCCCTTAATTCTGAACCGGTTAGGAGGAAGTAGTGTTTACCATCCTCAAAACGCTCCAGGTTTCGAGACAGGTTATTACGGATGTTCACCTCATCCGTACCATACCCCGCCGCCAACTGTTCAGTAGTTACCACGCGCTGACCGCGATACTCGATGATCTGCAAGTCGCGAGCAGCTACTGGTGCTAATTCAGTTTTCATTGCCATGTTATTTAGCCTTCCTCAGTTCGATCCCGATGTGTTTAGCGTAACGGCGCATACTGCGATTCAGAGGCATCTTCACGTTGCCGTCACCTGTGCTGAACTGTTCTACAAACTGCTCACATTGAGCATTTTCACGAACTGGCTCCCGTGTTAATCGGTGTCCCTGTGCGAGCGTCAACCCGCATAGCCCTTGGCGGGTTTTGCTATTTCGTTTCTTTGCCATCAGCACAGCCCCTCTGTTTTGTTGTCCAGCCATTTCACCGCCTCCCGCTTATATAGTTTTCTGGCATGTGCTTCTAATTCAGATAACAGTTCATCAATAATCATTTTCCCCGTTTCTGTGAGGTACTCTGTGTGACCATTGATATCGAGGCTGTTTAAATATGTTTTTCGTATAAACTCAGGTGATTCTTTTCCGAATTCTGTTGCTGATTGTCTTTCAAACCGGATGAGTAATTTCTGTAACGTTTCTTCATCCATTTCTATTGTCTGTATCTCCTTGTTCGGGAGATTGATAACCAGACAATAGCCACCTGTTTTACGCTTCATTCGATGCAGTGCCGCTATCGCAATACGGCGGCGGTAAATTTCGATAGTGTTATTTTTCACGACGCTCAAACTCCGCATCAAGCCATGTCGAAACCTCAGCTGATAAATTAAGACAAAGCCCAGCCAGTGAGATTATTTGCTCAATATCCATATCTAAGATGTTTGTGTTAACAAGTTCCATGAGTTGATAAAGACTTTCAGCTGTATTTTTTGCCGTTTCAAGAGAACTATCTCTGCTTAACATTCTTATCTCCCGTACGCTTTACGCAGATAGAGGTTTACAATTAATACCTGCCCGAGTGATGCACAGAGCAGGGCGCTTTTATATGCCCGAGAATCTTTAATGAATGTCATGAATAACTCTCTGATAAAAAATGGTTGTGGATATCCCCAGCAATTAATCTGTAATAAGTTATTGTATAACAGTATTATTATATAATTAGAAAACTAAGACTCTCATACTCTTGAATTATTTGCCGTGCTTCCTTGCTCGCCTCTGAATAGTTGGTGAAAGTGTCAATTAGAATCATGGAATCGCCAACTCTCCTATAAATGCTATCCATGTTTCTTATGTCGGTATGTAATGCGTATCTTGAGCTTCTGGTCAAAGCATCAACTGGTAATATTTTATAGTGCATGATGTCACCATCAAAAGATTGGTTTCATTTATGAGTTTTATATTTTTCTAAATGATTTAAATGCATTGTCATTAATACTTATTTAATAACTATGACTAGCCTCAAATTGGTTTATTCTTTTTGTTACATCCTCGAGTGTTTTGACTACAATGGTGATTAGAGCATGCTCTCTGATTTCATCTTCTGAAGTCATTTTTCAAGAAGCAACCAAAGGGATGCTGATGAGCAGGTAATATCATGTGCCCAATCCATCAAAGTGTTGCATGCCTCACCTTGAAAAAATGATGCTTCTTTATTATTAGAATTTTCTGGGCTATCAGGCTTGCTGTCATTTGCTTTAGCCCAAAGCACATGGCTTGCATCGTCTAATAACTGCTGAATCATGAATAAGTTGCTTTCAACGGTGCCCTCATCAAGCTCTTCACGAGATAGAATTAATGATTTGAGGACTGCTTTAGCTCGTTCAATTATAAGGACTGAGTTTTTTGCGTTCATTTATTATCCTCAATATTATAATCATAATTATTAATATACTCATATGCCTTGTCGCAGGTCTTCTGCATCGAGCGAATTAAGCAGGAAAGGTGATTGTCAGTTTCCCCAGAATCCGGTGAATTACGGAAAATAAACTCAAGAAGCGAAGTATTCTCCACTAACTCAGCTGCTACATCTTCGAGTATAGATATCGTTGAAATTGATTCATGATTGCTTTTGCTAGTTACTGAGTTTCGATGGCATGATAACGAGGCATCAATTAGAAATGAATTAATGGCAACGAGATTGTCTTCAATTTCACAAGGTTCGATATCCTTATGTGATTCGATTAAAGACACTAAAACAGCTTGCGCCATTGAAATACGTTCTGCGGTGGATGTTGCGATCATTTCTCTATCCCCTACTTAAGTGAACATTCTTTATGCAATCAAGTTAAACTTGATGATTAGAGGATATGTTGGCAATTTAATTTCGTCAAGTTAAACTTGATGATTTTTTTGGGGGTATGAGGTTCGTAAAAAAAAACGGGCTTTAGCCCGTTTAATTTCAGATGGTTAGCCAAATCTATTGATATTGAATGGGACGGAGGATATTACCTTTGATTGTATGTAAAGTAAGTTGAATGCTTCTTTCTCAATGCTCCAGGATTGATAGTTTGTATTGTCAGATAGAACTACCATCTTGGAACCCATTTTTTGAAGGCGTTTAACATAGCATTCACCATCGAAGCAGAATGCATATATCCCATCACCGTCAAAAAAAGTGACCGACTTATCGAGAAATAGCAGATCTCCTGGAGAAATTGTAGGAGTCATACTGTCTCCTCTTGCGTTACCTATCTCAATATTTTTGAAGGGTCTATTCCCAACTAACTGCCGGGCATACTCAGGGTCAAGTTCAATTGACCGCACTACATCTATGAAGTCGCCCTTAACACTTGTCCCATCACCACAACTAAACTCGACATCCAACACATTGAATCTGACGCTATCTGCATAGGCGTCATTCCAGGTCGAACTGGGGAAAGTCGGGCTGTTAGATTCACCAAGAAACCATGACTGGGGAAAGCCGCTAATTTCAGCAAGTTTGGCAAGTCTTTTTCCCCTTGGTGAAGTCACACCAGTTGTCCAGTATTGAACTGATTGGGCTGTTACGCCGATTTGTCTTGCCAGTTCAGCTTGGCTCCATCCCTTTAGACTTAAAAGTTCATTAATCCTTTCTGCGGTTTTCATTCCCCCTCCCGACGCGCAACCATAAACATCAAAACGTAAATTAGTAAAGCTTACCTTGATTTTAAGTGTACATGATGAAAATCCATCTTGCATGTTAATTTAAACTTGATATCCTTGCTCTATAGTCAATTGTAACTTGATGGTGTCATATGGATGATAAAATCTGTTCCCGGCTGCGGAACTCCGTATCTCAGAGGGCTATTGCTAAGGCGCTGGGAATTTCTCCTCAGGCCGTAAATCAATGGTTCTCCAAATCTTTAATTCCACCCCGTTATGTTTTACCGATCTGCGAAATGACCGGGTGGAAAGTTGTTCCTCATGATGTTCGCCCAGAACTATATCCATCTCAAGATGATGGGGTTCCTACACACTTGCGGACTGGTGTTGAAAAGCCTCGGGAAAAGGGAGCTGATGAGCGCTAGATGGTGAGGGGTGTCAATGTATCAGAACGAATTTCAGACTGTTCTACCTACCACGTATAGCCAGACAGATAAGGATTGGCTTACTCAGCAATTCTTGAGCTTGTCACCAGCAGTAAGACAGAGAGCCATCCAACGTTATGCAGCCGTGTATCAGGAGACGTTCGAAGCTGAACCCGTTTCATACCGCAAGGAGAACCGGGCAAGGCATGAAGCAAACACAAGGCTTCGTCTGTTTGTGAGAAATCAGTGCAGAGCTTTACAGGGGTATACCGCCGCACCTCCCCTGGCAGGAGCGCAACAGCGCGACTAATCGATTCGGGTTTAAAGGTACTCGGATAAGCAGGCTTAAAGGCGCCTGTTAAGGTTGGCAACCACCTAACTCTCAGATCCCGCGTACTAGGTAAGTAGTACGCTTCAATGGGGAAGAGGGAAAGGGGGGTAAGGGGGGATTGGGTGTAGGGGTAGGAATAGGGTCTTTTCCAACAGGAGAGATCCATAGGTTAAGTAGATCACTGTATTAAGGGCTTAATTAAAAAATGCCCGTATCAGCAAGGTAGTACAAAGCGTTCAGGCGCTGAGAAATGAAAAGGGTTCTTCCTGGAAGAGTGATTTTTCAGGGGAGCTGAATCAGAAGGGAGGCTGGCAGCCTTTGGGGAGGCCACCAGCCATGTGAGGGGGAATCCATGAAAACCACATCACGAAATTATTATCTCATCAGCACGGGGTCAGCACAATGGAGCTAACGATTACGCCAAATTTTGCACAGGAACGAGCGCTAAACATGCTGCGCCGTGACTGGAAGGCAAACGACACCTTCATGGTGTACTCGCCAACAGGTAGCGGTAAAACAGGTCTGGCGGCTTTCATCGTTGCTGGGTTTGTTAGTCGTGGCTTGCGCGTTCTGTTTTGTGCGCCGTATACCATCCTGATTAGTCAGACAGCAAATCGCTTTGTGGAATACGGCCTGCCGGGTGATGAAATTGGTTATATCTGGGCAGACCATCCAAACTACGATCCGTCGCTTAAAATCCAGATTGCCAGCGCTGATACGCTCATTCGTCGCGTATTTCCGGACAATATCGATCTGCTGATTATCGATGAAGCCCATCTGCGTAAGAAACGTATCCTGCAGGATATTGAGCGCCTGCGCGCCAGTGGCGTAAAAGTGATTGGCCTGTCGGGAACACCGTTTTCTCCATTCCTGGGTAAATACTATGACCGACTGATTAAGCCTACCACCATCGGAGAGCTAATTCAGCGCGGGGATCTGAGCAAATACGAATTCTACGCGCCGACGAAGCCTGATCTGAAAGGCGTTAAAACAAAGCCTTCGCTTGAGTACGGCAGCGACTACAACGAGACGCAGCTGGCCGAAATTATGTGTGGCGCCACGCTGGTGGGCGATATCGTCCAGAACTGGCTTGAGAACGGCCGTGATCTGCCTACCATCGCGTTCTGCGTCAACGTTGCCCACGCCAATTATCTGACAATCCAGTTTAACCAGGCGGGTGTAAATGCTGAGGTCATGACTGCCGACACACCAGTGGACGAGCGCCAGACCATCATTCACCGCTTTGAAACCGGCGCAACGAAAATCATCGTTAGTGTTGGGGTTCTGGTGGCTGGGTTCGATAGTGACGTTCGTTGCATCATCTACGCCAGGCCAACTAAGAGCGAAATTCGCTGGCTGCAGGCGCTCGGGCGTGGCTTGCGCACCGCGCCGGGTAAGGAGTCCTGCCTCATCTTCGATCACAGCGGCACCGTGCACCGTTTGGGTTATCCAGACTCTATCGAATATGACGATCTCCCCGGCAAATCTGACGGGATGGAGGAGGGTGCCCGCCGTGCAGCTGAGGAAAGCGCCGAGAAACTCCCGCATGAATGCTCGCAATGCCACTACATGAAGCCTGCTGGCGTGTACGTCTGTCCGAAATGTGGGCATAAGCCGCTGGGTGGTGAGGATGTGGATACAGACACCGGGCGTAAGCTGAAAAAGCTGGGCAATGAGCAGCGCCAGCCCACGAAGGCAGAGAAGCAGGCCTGGTGGAGTCAGATTAAATTCTATCAACGCCAGCGTGTATCGCAGGGGAAAAAGCCCGTCAGCGATGCCTGGTGTTCTCACACCTTCCGTGAACGCTTTGACGAGTGGCCCAACGGACTGAGCGATTACCCGATGGATATCACGCCCACCGTCTCGAACTTCATCCAGCACAAGTTGATTAAATATGCGAAGGGCCAGGAGAAAGCGAAGCGCATGCAGGAGGTGTCCGGTTCTCCTGCGCAACCGTCAATTCAGCGTGCGCATAACACGATTCAGAGCATCAGACAGCATTTAGGAAAACGAGCATGAAGACGGTAGAAGCAGCAAAAGGCCAGTGGGCAATGATTTTTGAACATTATGGGCTGCCGCCGATCACAGGTAAAAATCACTTTAAGGGAAAATGCCCACTCTGTGATTCGATTGGTAAATTCCGCATTGACGACCGGGACGGCGCCGGCACCTGGATTTGTAAGTGTGGCTGCGGCGACGGGCTCAAGCTGGTTACCGAAACCCAGGGCAAACCATTTAACGAGATTTGTCGAGAAATTGACGAGCTGATCGGCAACACGTTTACTCGCCTGACAGTACCGGTAACCAGCAGCGCCTCAAGTCTGCGTACAAAAGTGCTGAAAAAGTTCACGAAATTGCAGCCGCTCCGTGGCACATCTGGGGCTGCATATCTTAATGCGCGCGGCATCTTCAATCTTCCGCTAGAAGCAATGCGCTTCAACGATAAGCAGCGCCATGCTGGTCGGGTGTACCAGTCGCTATATTCTCTGGCTACCGACGATAAAGGGGAACTGTGCTACCTGCACCAGACATTACTCGATGGCGCAAAAAAGGCGGATATCGGTACTAGTGCAAAGCGCCAAAAATCTCTGCAGGAAAATAACTATCTTGATCACGCTCGTTCCGTTGCGATCCGCATGTTCCCGGTTGCCAGCACGCTTGGCATCGCCGAAGGCATCGAAACGGCCCTGTCAGCGCACCAGATTTACAACGTAAATACCTGGGCAACCATGACGGCGAACTTCATGAAGAAATTCCGCGTTCCAGCTGGCGTCAAGCACCTGATTATTTTTGCTGACCGTGACGAGAACAGCGCCACCGGATTGGCAGCGGCCTACGAATGCGCGCATGCCAATCTGGTAGCTAAAAATGACCTGCAGCGCGTGAGCGTGTACTGGCCGGATCACGATGATTTCAACAATATGCTCATGAACGGTGATCAGGTTCGTGAACTGGTTTTCCACAAGAAAAAGGCGGCTGCATAATGCGTACAGATAACAACGAACATAAAGCACTATTCACCATCCCGACGGCAGCTCACAGCTCCGCCCTGGCAAACATCAAACCTCTGCCCGAACAACGGAAAATCACCGGGCATAAGCAGACTGATGCTTATCTTTGGGTGCTGGAGGTCATCCGTCTGAACGAACCAGCGCATCTTGATGCAGCTGAAGCCGCTCTGGAAAAACTCAAAATTTCCCCGAAAGAGGCAGAGAAATATTATTCACGTTTTATGTTGGCTAACGGTGCCGATCCCTTCCAGCTTGCTTTCGGTACTATCGGGATGGATAACCCGGCACAGGCAATCAAGAACGCCCGGGAGGATATTCAAAAAGCGGCATCAGTCAGGGCCACGTTCGGCAGCTATGAGGCCGCGATGGAGGATGTGGAGGCCGAGCGAGTTATTAAGTCCTCTGCGAAATTCATCGATGATTACCAATGGGGCTGGACTGCGAAGGAGAAGAAAACCGGAAGCATAGACAGCAGCCGTATGAATGAAATTGATGATCAGCGCCGCGCATATGTCGATGGCTATCGTAACGTACTGCCAGATCCTCGCACGCTTTCAGATGTTGTTCGTGAATTTGTTTACTGGGACTGGCTCTACAGCGTCAGAAATTCCGCCGGAAAAGAACTTGGTTATAAGTTCGGTTATTCCGAACATCATGAATCCGTTTATGACCGGGAGCGCTATCTGGAAAAATTGCTCACAACCATTAAACCCGCGACGCGTGTCGAAGCTGTCGCAGCATGCCGTTGGTTCCTTGCAAGCGAAAAGGCCCAGTACATGGAAAACCACGGAGCGGCGGTGATTCTTAACCTGGTTGGGGAGTGCGAACAATGAAGTTAGAAGCATCACTCAAACATTTCAGCCCTCAGGGTATGCACATCAGCGACGACGTGAAAGGAACCTCTCCTGATCGCCTTACCGGAACTGATGTAATGGCGGCCATTGGCACCACCTGCAGCCGTGCGCGGTTCGGTCTGGCTGCATTCTTTGGCAAGGCCGGTATCAGCAAAACAGATGAACAGCTCGCAGTTCAGGCGCTGGCGCAGTTTGCCATCGAGACAGCACCTAAAAACGTGCGGAAGGCCGCGGGGCCAGCGTTCGGACGCTGTATGATTACGCTGGCGCAGTTTGCCTTTGCTGAATATGCGCGGTCGGCGGCCAGTAGCTGCGCCTGCGGCACCTGCAATGGAACGGGCAGAACCACCCAGACACAGATCACCCGCAAGGTTTCTTTCCCGTGGGGGCCAGCTCCGTACTGGGCTAACCGTTCTCGCGCCGTTCGCCCATCAGACTGGGAGCAATGGACCGATGTATCGGAGATTGTGCCCGCTGTTTGCGAGACGTGTGGGGGAAAGGGGAGTATCAGCGCACGCTGCCGTTGCGGCGGTAAAGGTGAAGTGCTCGACCGTATCGCGACAAAAGAGCAGGGCGCACCGGTATTCAAAACCTGTGAACGTTGCAGCGGCAATGGCTTCACCAGAGTAAAATCAGCGAATGCACACCGAGCGATTCAGATGCACATACCAGACTTGCACCAGTCCTCGTGGTCACGCAACTGGAAACCTTTCTACGAAATGCTGGTGGACAAGCTGCGCCAGGGGGAGCGTCATGCGGCGGTAGAATTTGAGAAGGCAACAACTTATTAATATGATCGGAGCAAATGGCGACACCTTTTTGCACGTTAGTGTTGACTTTGCATAAAGTTGTCCTGTATGCTTCTGATTATGGGATATAACGCCTGTAGATAATTAACTTCAAAAAAGCCCGCCACTGTGCGGGTTTTTTATTGCTGGCTATTATTGACATGGGGATGCCTGCCCATGTAGATTTGGCTTATTCAAAGATTTGGGAATGAAGAGGCGGCTCCCAAAAGTTAACCGCCAAGTTGGTAACTTCGACTCGATAATTAGTCTGGGACTCCAACCATGTCGGCTGAGAGGTCGACATCTACTTCTTTTTCGGAAGAGGGTATTTCAGTCTTACTGGTTTTGTTTCTATATCTCTCGGCCCTCTGGTTTTGTCATAAAAGTACCATACATTGAACTTCCTTTCTGTATGCCACGTGTCATGTTGCAAATGGGGCCAACCCAAATAAGAAGCAACATTGCTTGACACCTTGAGCTTAGCTTCAGATGAGGCCCTGCCTTGATAAGCACACATTACAGCGCCTAAGAAAAAGTCGGCAATCTGGATGTTTTCAGATGCTTTTGAGTCCTTCGTGACAACGCTACTGATTATTCCCTGGCGGCCAAATTTAATGTTTAACATGTTGTTGGCAATCACATGGAATTCTTCATCCGCTTTTTTGTAGCGAGATGCAATTGGGTCAACTTCGATTCTGAAGTAACTGTCTCGTTCTGGATGGGCTGATATAACAGAGCCAATTTTTGTTGATATGAGATTGGTGAAATGCTTTCTCCTGGCTAAATCATAATCACCATTGTGAAATGATTTATTAACCATTGATTTTTCAACCACTATGCAATGAAAAGCTAGCCACGGAACCCTGAAGAAGAGATCAATTAGTTCGTGATAAAAATCGGCGTAACGCTTGGAAGATGCCTTTTGCCATTTGATTTCTTCGAAGAAAGAATGCTTCTCTCTGAGATTCCTGATTAGTTGCGCAAAATCACCACGCCGTTGATATTTCATCCAAAGGCTGCCAAATCCATAGAATCGCTGACCGTCAATACCCGACTCGTCGCAAGCAATATGCCATATCATTTTTCCAGGATGTTCATGTTCAGCCATAAAGTTGATGCCACATGGTTATAGTCAAGTGTGATATTTAATCACACATATAACGTGTTGATAAAGATCGTTTTATGCTTGGCGTGGTGGGTTGATTTAGGTAAGCTTCGTTTTTCGGCCCTTTAGCTCAGTTGGTTAGAGCGACAATCAATTCTCCATAAGAACCCACCATCGCGTGGGTTTTTCCGTATCTGAAGCCTCGACTTACGTCGGGGCTTTTTTGCTTCTGGGGGCCCCATGCCTGTTTTATGGCGAGAGTTTCTGTGTGAGGGAATTGACTTTCCTGTGTGGGTGTCAAGTGCTGGAGAGGTTCGAATAGGCACCAGGACAATCACACAATCTAACGGTCGTAGAGTTTATTCTCGGATTGCACCCGCGAGATACCTTCATCCGGTGAGGAATTCCTGCGGTTATTTTCAAGTAAAAATTCACAGCCATGGTAAATACTGGCGTTTTTATATTCATCGCCTGGTTGCGCTTCTCTTTGTTGAAAACCCGCGTAGTTTGGATGAGGTTGATCATCTTGACGGAGATAAGTCCAATAACGCTGCATGGAATCTTCAATGGGTGACCAGAGCCGAGAATATGGCTAAATGCCGTAAAGATAACCCTCATATTTTACAAAATTTAAAACATTATCGCTCCCATGCTTGTTTGGATGATGTATATAATGCGCCACCAAACCGCCATTAGCTCATCAGGAAGAGCAGCCAACCGTAAGCGTTGTATAGTACGGGGTTCGAGGCCTCGATGGCGGACCAATGCCGACTTAGCTCAGTAGGTAGAGCAACTGACTTGTAATCAGTAGGTCACCAGTTCGACTCCGGTAGTCGGCACCAAATGCGGTCATCGTATAATGGCTATTACCTCAGCCTTCCAAGCTGATGATGCGGGTTCGATTCCCGCTGACCGCTCCAAATGAGAGACCCTGCCACACGGCGGGGTTTTTTGCTTTCTCTGTCCGGTTGGATTAGCATCAGCAAAGTTGAAATAGGAGATGCTATGAAGAAAGTAATGATTGCCGCCTCAGTTTTATTGGCTGCTGGTTGTACAAGTCCTCAAAAGCAAGAACAGCCGATCGGTATGGCAAACCCAGCCTCTGTCCACTGCATTAAGCAAGGTGGGAAACTAGATATCGTTAAAGAATCCGGTGGTGAGGTGGGGTACTGCACTTTACCATCAGGTGAGCGAATCGAAGAATGGTCCCTGTTTCGTCGCGATGGGTCTAAATAACTGAGCATAAATCTTTTTGATCTGCGATGAAGGTTTGACTGGAGTGATCAAAAAGTTTTTTTAAAGAATGCTGGTTTTACTAATGAGTTGCTAAAACTGCCCTAATATCAGACTCAATACAGCGTTTGCCGATGTGACGTTGACTTCGGCATAAGATATCCGCTCCCTCTTTGGGATAGGGCGGAACTTTCCCTGATAATTCACCACCATTAAATTGCACAGATATAATATCTAATTTATTGTATTGCCGTTGTGGTGTATCCCCCTATGCGGCGGGGCAAAACAGCAACTTTGTCAGGATACTTTGTCCTTGATGAGCGTAGCAAATGCGAGTCATGGTGGCTGACCAAAGACTCACCGGGAGGCACCCGGCACCACAATAACTTCATGCATAATCAAAGGCTCGCTTCGGCGGGCCTTTGCTATTTTCAGGCTCCGGGAAACCTCATCTTCGTGTTGTTGTTAAATCAGCCCGAGAGCCTGGAGTCCACATATTGGGAAACCCGGTTGAAGGCTAAGCTGATTGCTGAGGACGTTCTTTTCCGTAAGGGCAAACTTTTAAAGCACATCTGAAGGGGGAAAGGCACAGAGCCGAATCATCGAGAAGCCCTTCCCGACACGTAATTTTATCCTTCAGCTCCTTCCAGGCTGATTGTTTAAATGTCGTCACGTTATATATTTTCATCGGTGTGTATTCGCCATCAATCTTAACTGAATTTTCGAACGGCTCGATTACTGAACCTGGTGGGATAATTACTGAACCTTCGTACCAGATAATGAGCTTGAGCATTTTCAGGCTGACGATTCCTGAGAATGCGATCCCGGTATTCGGGCATGAAATTGTATCAATTACTGTCCACTTCATCATTATCCCCTTTAAGTGGTGCGCTGGTAGGTATCGCTGGAAATAGAAAGGTAACATCTTGTTTCAGAAGGTAGGCGATAATTTATGATGTTGCAATAAATCATAAACCATTGAAAATGATCGTGTTTTTTTATTTTTGAGTTTTTTCTTTTTATTTCATTAGGTAAGAGCGATAAGCAGTTCATTCATGAACGTATAACATCACCTTATCACGTTAAAATTAGATCATTTTTTGATCAGTTATTTTTTCGAGATGGCAACCAATATTTTTGGGTGTTGAAAAAAAATTGATGTGATTTTGTTAATCATCTGGGAGTTATAAGTGGGTTAGCTCACTGTGAATTAAGATTGCTGGCCAATAAGCACTGCGTCAAAGATCATTTCTGAGTCTTTGACAGAGTGTTTCTTTAATTTTCCTTTTTACGACGGCACCCGCGATCAGCGAGGTGAGAGCATGTATCGAATGGACAAACTGACAACGGGCATTGCCTACGGTGCGTCAGCCGGAAACGCCGGATTCTGGGTACTCCAACTGCTGGATAAAGTATCTCCATCACAGTGGGCGGCTATTGGCGTTCTCGGAAGCCTGATGTTTGGTCTGCTGACATATCTGACAAACCTCTATTACAAAATCAAAGATGATCGGCGCAAGGCTGCCCGGGAGAACTGATGTCGAATAAAGCCAAATTGAGTGCCGCGATGTTGGCTCTCATTGCTGCTGGTGCGTCTGCTCCGGCGTTGTTTGACCAGTTTATCAGTGAGAAAGAAGGCAATGCGCTGGTGGCTGTGGTCGATCCCGGCGGTGTCTGGTCGCTATGCCACGGTGTCACCGTAATCGACGGTAAGCGAGTCGTGAAAGGTCAAACCGCCACTGAAGCGCAATGCAAGAAAGTTAACGCTATCGAGCGTGACAAGGCGCTGGCGTGGGTTGACCGTAATATCAAGGTGCCGCTGACTGAACCGCAGAAGGTCGGCATCGCGTCGTTCTGCCCCTATAACATCGGGCCGGGTAAATGCTATCCGTCAACATTCTATAAGCGGATGAATGCCGGCGATACGAAAGGCGCCTGTGAAGCTATCCGCTGGTGGATTAAAGACGGTGGACGAGATTGCCGTATTCGTTCGAATAATTGCTTCGGACAAGTAGAACGACGTGACCAGGAAAGTGCGCTGACGTGCTGGGGGATAGGCAAGTGAAGCCCACAAACATCTGCATCATAGTGATTGTCGCCCTGACAGGTGCGTTTCTCGCTGGTAGTGAGTGGACTGACCGCAGCTGGAAAATAAAGTGGGCTGACCGTAATAGTACTGAATCATCACAGAAAGCGAATGCGCAGACCGCCGCGCGATGGATTGAACAAGGGCGAACCATTGCCCGTGATGAGGCTGTTAAAGATGCTCAAGCTAAAGCAGCGAGCGCTGCCGTTACTTCTGCTGGCCTGTCTGCCTCTGTTAAGCAGTTGCAGCAACAAGCCAGAAAGCTTGCTACCCGCCTGGACGCCGCAAAGCACACCGCAGATCTTGCCGCTACCGTCAGAAGCAAAACAGCAGGAGCCGACACAGCAATGCTTGCCGACATGCTCGGAAGTCTTGCAGCAGAAGCTCGATATTATGCTGAACGAGCTGATGAAAACTACCGGGCAGGAATGACGTGTGAACGTATTTACGACTCGGTGATGGAGTCAAATAATGGCAGGGTTGAATGATGAATGCTAAAAACCTGAGTAATGCGTATTACATCTATAACGAGATGAAAGAGCTACAGCGACAGAAAGGCATACTGGAAAGTGGCGCCGGGCTTGGTGTGACAATCCAGTCAACCTATCAGGATAATACCTTTCTTGAGTCTATACGCCCGCATGCAGTGGCTGAACTCGATCGCCGTATTGAGGAAAAGAAAACCACGCTGGTTAACTTGGGCCTCTCCTTCTGTTGAAGTATTAGGCATTACAGCAGGCATTCAATGAGTGCCTGTGATAATGCCCACCTTCCAGTAACCAATATGACTAAAACCTTCATCTGTATCGCCAGTGGGCCATCGCTGACGAGGGACGATTGTGCGCTGATAACCTCATCTGGCTTACCGGCGATTGTCGTAAATAATTCCTGGCAGATGCTACCCGATGCCGCTGTGATTTTTGCTTCGGATTGTTGCTGGTGGGAAGAGCATTACAGCACCATCACATCATCGGCTGAACGGTGGTGCGGTGATGAATTTACCGCTCGCCGCTTTGGCATCAACTGCTTTTCCTCGGTGCTGCCTGGCTCCTACAACTCCGGGCAGCGCGCTATTGAACTCGCAATTCATTTAGGTGCCAGCAGGATCCTGTTGCTGGGCTATGACTGCTCATTACGTCACGGCACCCATTGGCACGGTAACCACCAGCCGCTGGCCAACCCGGATAAATTCAGCGTGGCGCGCTGGCATGACGAATTCAGTCGCCTTAATGCCATTGCTGGTGGTGTCGAAATTATCAACTGTTCCCGCTATACGCGGCTGACCTGTTTTCCCCGACAGCCTTTAGAGGCTGCGCTTTCTCAGTAGGATATCTATGGCATTAAGACGAAAAGTCAGCATCCGCGGGATGTACGGGCTTGGCGACTCCATTTACCAGCGCGCATTTGTGCGCCAGTATCCCGGGGCTTTCCTGCGTACCCCATGGCCGGAGCTTTATTCAGATCTGGATGTGCGGTTTGTTCGCTCCAACACCAGCCTGCGCACTCAGCGTAAAAACGAAGAGAGAACGGGCGTTACTTACGTTCGGGAGCCGGCGAGGCCTTCGGAAGTTCTAACCATCTTTTACGGACCGGAAGAGCTAAAAAAAGGCTCCATTGTCGACGCCATGACGTGGCAGTTTGGCAAGGCGGCCAGCGTATTCGATCTGCCGTCATACGGTGAATCGCCAGTGACGGCGGATAAGCCGATCGCCGTGATTCGTCCTGCCACGGTCCGTAAAGAGTGGGCTAACCCGGCACGCAATCCTGATCCAAAATATCTGGCCGCCGCCGCGCGAGAACTGCGCAAGCACTTCTACGTAGTCAGTCTGGCCGATCTGGAAGAGGGCGAAGAGTGGCTGGTGGGGGAAGAACCAGAAGCTGATTTGCAACTGCATCAGGGCGAGCTGTCAGTAACTGAAATGCTGGCGCTGGTGCAACATGCTGCCGTTGTTGTATCGGGTGTCGGCTGGGCCTTGCCCGCGGCTATCTGCTACAAAACACCGGTGTTTATTATTCAGGGCGGCTGTGGCGCACACAATGCTCCGCATATTGTCACCGATTCTGAAATGGATTTATCTCAGGTGGGATGGGCGCAGCCTGATGACTACTGCATGTGCGCCAGCATGGATCACGATTGCAGCAAGCACATTTCCGGATTCAACGACAAATTCAAAGGCTGGTTACATGACATCGTTCTCAAATGAACTGAAAAACGGCCTGGTGTGGTTGCCCGAACTGGGAATGGGGCGCTACCCCGTTCCCGCTGACCGGCCCTATGACGCGAGTTATTTCGCCCGGTATCGCGAGATGGCTGAAACCTCAATGGGCCTCCAGCTGACGACGGCGCGCCTGCTGCTGGTTGGTCGCCATTATCTGGGGAAAGTACTGGATGTCGGAATTGGCTCTGGCCAGTTCGTCGAGTGCCGCCCGGAAACGTGGGGATATGACGTCAATCCTGAAGGCGTTGCCTGGCTACAGGCGCGTGAGCGCTGGGCCGATCTCTATGCTGGTGATACTACCTTTCCGGCACTGACGTTCTGGGATTCACTGGAGCACATCGACGAACCCGAGGCCGCCGTAGCGAAAGCAGGACAATGGGTGTTCGTGTCGCTGCCAGTGTTCAGGAGCGCCGAGCATATACTGAAATCCCGCCATTACCGCAAAGATGAGCATATCTGGTACTGGACGCACGAAGGTTTGCTGAAGTGGTTTGAGGCTCAGGGTTTTGCATGCGTCGAGCACAATACTATTGAGAGTGCGCTGGGCCGCGATGGCATCAGTAGTTACGCCTTTAAAAGAAAATAAGGTCTGAAAATGAATGAGCCAAACTATGAGTACATTGGGCGTTGCACTGTGCTTCAGCGCCGTATCAACAATATATTAGATGCGCTTTGCGAGATTAAAGCCTCTGTTTCACTCTCAGAAGTTTCATTTTTGATTAAAGGCTCTCTGGTGATTGATTACTCAGCAGCAGATCGCATAGAAGAAGCTGCGAGTAAATACAGAATGCAACTCCAGCAAATTACCGCAATGGCGCAGGAACATAATGAATACGCTCCATCAGCTGGCCTTGACCTGATCGACATTCGCCTTTATGGCATCAATTCATCCGAAGTTGCTGAATCTGGAACGGGAAACTATGCCGCCGAGAACGCCAAAATCCTGTAGAAAACGAGGATGCAGGAATACCACCATCGACCGTAGCGGCTACTGTGATGAGCACAAAGGGGATGGCTGGCAGCAGTACAAACCCGGTCAGACCCGCCACCAGCGCGGTTATGGTACGGTCTGGGATCGGCGTCGTATGCGTATCCTTGAGCGTGATGGTGGGCTGTGCTGTGAGCACCGCATGCAGGGGGTGGCAGTTGTGGCAAAGCATGTTGACCACATCATTCCTAAATCTCAGGGTGGCACGGACGACGATGGCAACCTGCAGAGTATTTGTACTGCCTGCCACCGGACTAAGACAGCCCGCGAAGGTCGGGGCAGGGGGGCGGGGTAAAATCTCTCCCGCCTTTGCCTTCCCGGACTGCCCGCCTCGTCATATTTTTACGCGCCCAAAATAAGAAACTTTTTCCTGAAGGTTTCACCTATTGAATCGGAGGTTTTAATGGGTAGTGTTGTGCGATCTTCCGGCGGTGGTCGAAAAAGAAATTTACCTACAGGGCAAAACAGCAAACTGACCAGAATTGCGCCGCCTCCAGAATTAATGGGGGATGTGGCGATCCGGCTATGGAAAACCCAGAGCAAAATTTTAATTGAGCGGGGTGTGTTCGAGGTCGAGGATGCGCCGATCCTTCTCGCGTACTGCAATGCATTTCACCTGATGATTGAAGCCGAAAAAGTTATCGCAAAAGATGGGCTGACCGTCTCCAGTGAGATGGGCGGGGAGAAGAAACACCCCGCTATTAACGTCAGAAATGACTCTGTTTCTCAGGTTGCTCGTCTGGGTTCACTTCTCGGACTTGACCCACTGAGTCGGCTACGCATGACCAGCGGAAAGAATGATCCGGACGATGCAGGGAATGAATTCGATGAGTTTGATTGATGGCTACATATCCGAACGTCAATGCGGCGAACCAGTATGCGCGGGACGTCGTGAACGGGAAGATTCTGGCATGTCGGTTAACCATTCTTTCCTGTCAGCGTCACCTGGATGATCTCGAACGCGCGAAGGATCCAAACTGGCCCTATCGTTTCGATAAGAATAAGGCTGAACGTTTTTTAAGATTTTCTCAGAAGATGCCCCACACCTCCGGGGAGTGGGCACGGCGTAAGCTCAGAATAGAGTTTGAGCCCTGGCAGAAATTTTCCCTGGGCGTTCCTTTTGGCTGGGTACGCAAAGACACTGGGTTTCGCCGTTTTACTGAGATCTATATCGAGGTGCCGCGTAAAAATGGTAAGTCCGCGATAGCGGCAGCCATCGGCAATTATATGTTTTGCGCTGATGGCGAGTATGCCGCTGAGGTCTACTGTGGCGCCACGACTGAGAAGCAGGCGTGGAAAGTGTTTGCGCCGGCGCTGGCGATGGTGAAAAAGCTCCCCTCGCTGCGCCAGAAATTCAGTATCAAGCCCTGGGCTAAACGGATGACCCGCCCCGATGGTTCCGTGTTTGCGCCAATCATCGGTGATCCGGGGGATGGTGACTCACCGTCCTGTGCGATTATCGATGAGTATCATGAGCATGATACCGACGCGCTCTATACCACTATGACAACGGGTATGGGCGCACGTGAGCAACCTGTGACGCTCATCATTACCACAGCAGGATATGACATTTCATCTCCTTGTTACGAGAAGCGTGCTCAGGTGGTTGAGATACTGGAGCGCATCAGGGAAGGCGGGGAGAACGAGGCCATATTCGGCATCATCTATACCCTTGATGATGGCGATGACTGGACAAAGCCGGAAGCGCTGATAAAGGCAAACCCAAACTACGGTGTGTCGATAAAGGAAAGCTTTCTCAGGGCTAAACAGCTACTGGCTATGTCCACACCCAGCCAGACCAACAAGATCCTCACCAAACACTTTAATAAGTGGGTGAGTTCGAAAGCCGCCTTCTACAACCTGCAGAAGTGGATGGCAGCAGCAGATAAAACGCTGAAGTTGTCAGATTTTGCAGGAGAGGAATGCTATCTGGGGATTGACCTGGCATCCAAGCTTGACCTCAACGCCGTTGTGCCAATCTTCAGGCGAGAAATTGACGGGCTTAGCCATTTTTACTGTGTTGGCCCGATGTTCTGGGTGCCAGAGGATACGGTGTATTCCACCGATCCGGCGCTGAAAACGACGGCTGAGCGCTATCAGTCATTTGTCAATCAAGGGGTGCTGGTGCCCACCGATGGGGCTGAGGTGGATTACCGCATCATTTTTGAGTCCATTCTTACGCTGCGAGCAACAGTAAAAATAGCGTCATGCCCGATTGACCCCTACGGGGCGACCAGCATTTCCCACATGCTGCTGGATGAAGGACTCGAACCCATAACTATCACCCAGAACTACACCAATATGAGCGATCCGATGCGTGAAATCGAAGCGGCAATCGCTGCGGGGCGTTTTCATCATGACGGTAATCCGCTGATGAACTGGTGTGTTTCTAACGTGGTCGGGAAGTATCTTCCGGGCAGCGATGATGTTGTTCGTCCGGTGAAAGAGGGGGGCGGTAACAAGATAGATGGTGCGGTGAGCATGATGATGGGCGTCGGCCGCGCAATGCTGAACGAGCCAAAAGATTTTCTCTCCAATCTCGATCCAGACGAGGACGTTTTATTCCTGTGAAATCACTAATTATCGATGTCGCCGGGCTGTCTGGCTTTGGCGCGCTGGTGGGCGGTATTTACCTAAAATACGGCGCCGCGACTGCGCTTATGGCTGGCGGGGCCGGGCTTCTGTTATGGGCGCTTCTCGCAGCAAGGGGATCAAAATGCTGATTAATGCCATGTTCAGAAGTAACTCGCTGGAGAATCCTGCTGTTCCGTTGACTGCTGAAGCAGCCGAAAACGACGGGATTTTTAACGGTGACGTGATCGTTAACCCCAAAACGGCGATGAAGCTTGCGGCGGTGTATGCCTGTATTTACGTCATATCCTCAAACGTTGCCCAGATGCCACTACACGTTATGCGGCGAACCGGGAAATTTGTGGAGCCGGCGCGGGATCACCCCGTTTTTTATCTGGTTCATGATGAGCCGAACGACTGGCAAACCAGCTATAAATGGCGCGAGCTGAAGCAGCGCCACATTCTCGGCTGGGGGAATGGCTATACCCATGTTAAGCGCAATCGCCGGGGGGAGGTTACCCAGCTTGAAGCCTGTATGCCATGGGAAACGACCCTGCTGAATACCGGCGGTCGCTACACCTATGGCATGTACAACGAAGAGGGCTCTTTTGCTATCAGCCCTGACGACATGATCCACATCAGGGCGCTGGGGAATAACCAGAAGATGGGATTAAGTCCAATTCTCCAGCACGCTGAAACGATTGGTATGGGGATGAGCGGGCAGAAATATACCGAGAGCTTTTTTAGCGGTAACGCCCGTCCGGCGGGGATTGTGTCGGTAAAAGGGGAACTTAACGACAACTCCTGGGATCGTCTCAAAAAGATGTGGCAGAAAGCCTCAGCCATGCTGCGCAGTCAGGAAAACAGAACTATGCTGCTGCCGGCAGAGCTTGATTATAAAGCGCTGACCGTTTCTCCCGTTGATGCACAGCTCATCGACATGATGAAGCTTAACCGCTCAATGATTGCCGGAATTTTCAACGTACCGGCGCACATGATTAACGACCTGGAAAAAGCGACATTCTCCAATATTTCCGAGCAGGCCATTCAGTTTGTACGTTACACGATGATGCCCTGGGTAACGAACTGGGAGCAGGAGATAAACCGCCGCCTGTTCACCCGCGCCGAACGGGAGGCCGGGTATTACGTTCGCTTTAACCTGACAGGGCTGTTACGTGGTACACCGAAAGAGCGCGCTCAGTTCTATCATTTTGCCATCACCGATGGCTGGATGAGCCGCAATGAGGCCCGCGCCTTTGAGGATATGAACCCCAAAGATGGGCTCGACGAGATGCTGGTTAGCGTCAACGCAGCTGATACGGCAAAAAAATTGAAAGACGACGATAAAACGGAGGGCAATTCCGATGAGTGACGATCGGGAAACACGCTGCTACAGCGGTGAGGTCAGGGCCGAGCAGCACGATCAGCAGCCGACGCGCATTATCGGTTATGGCTCGGTGTTCAATTCGCGCTCTGAACCGCTATGGGGGTTCCGCGAGATTATTAAGCCAGGCGCGTTTGATGATGTGCTGGGTGACGATGTGCGCGGTCTGTTCAACCATGATCCAAACTTTATTCTGGGGCGCAGCGCGTCGGGCACGCTGACGGTTTCGACCGATGAGCGTGGTTTACGTTATGACATTGAAGCACCCGATACCCAGACTATCCGCGATCTGGTGCTGGCACCAATGCTGCGCGGCGACATTAATCAGTCAAGTTTTGCCTTCCGGGTCGCCCGGGACGGCGAGCGCTGGTATGAGGATGAAGAGGGCGTGGTTATTCGGGAGATTTCGCGCTTCTCGCGTCTCTTTGATGTCAGCCCCGTAACGTATCCGGCGTACCAGGAGGCTGATTCCGGGGTTCGCTCCCTGAAAGTCTGGCAGGAAGCACGCAACAGCGGCGCGCTGAAGCTTGCCATTAACCAACGAATGGCGCGCGAGCGCGTCCTGACACTTCTTAATGCATAAGGAAACATCCATGAAGCTTCATGAAATGAAACAAAAGCGCAATACCATCGCTACAGACATGCGTGCGCTGAATGAAAAAATCGGGGATAACGCCTGGACTGATGAGCAGCGCACTGAGTGGAATAAGGCTAAATCCGAGCTGGAAGGGCTGGATGAGCGCATTACCCGCGAAGAAGAGTTGCGGGATATGGATCAGAAATACATCGATGATAAAAGTGATGAACAGCGTGACAATCTGGATAAGGATAACGGTAAAAAACCGGATGAACAGCGCGGACAGATTTTTGATAAATGGATGCGCCACGGCGCCAGTGAACTGACCGCTGAAGAGCGTAAAGCCCTGCGCGAACTGCGTGCTCAGGGTGTCGCGCCGGATGAAAAGGGCGGCTACACCGTGCCGGACACCTTCCTCGCGAAAGTCGTCGAGCAGATGAAGGCTTACGGTGGTATCGCCAGCGTAGCGCAAATTCTGACAACCTCTGATGGCCGCACCATGGAGTGGGCTACCGCCGATGGTACCGCTGAGGTCGGTGTGCTGCTGGGCGAGAACGAAGAGGCAGGAGAAGAAGATACCGAATTTGGCATGGACAGCCTGGGTGCGCTGAAAATGACCTCTAAAATCATCCGCGTATCTAACGAACTGCTGCAGGACAGCGCGATCGACATGGAAGCCTATCTTGCCCGCCGCATCGCTGAGCGTATTGGTCGCGGTGAAGCCCGCTATCTGATTCAGGGGACCGGTACAGGTACGCCGAAACAGCCGAAGGGGCTTGTGGCCTCAGTTACGGGCACCACTCCTACGGCATCCGCGACGGCTGTGAAATGGCAGGAAATTCTGTCGCTAAAACACAGTATCGACCCGGCTTATCGCCGCGGGCCGAAGTTCCGCCTGGCGTTCAATGACAGCACCCTGAAACTTATCAGCGAAATGGAAGATGGTCAGGGCCGTCCGCTGTGGTTGCCGGATATTGTTGGCGTGGCTCCGGCTTCGGTGCTGAACGTGCCATATGTTATCGATCAGGAGATTGATGATATCGGGGCGGGTAAAAAGTTCATGTTCTGCGGTGACTTTGACCGCTTCATTATCCGTCGCGTGCGTTACATGATCCTGAAGCGTCTGGTGGAGCGTTACGCTGAATTCGATCAGACCGGCTTCCTGGCGTTCCATCGCTTCGACTGCATTCTGGAAGACACTTCCGCCATTAAAGCGCTGGTGGGCAAAGGCAGCACCAGCAGCTGATAACTTTTGTAACTTCTGACAGAACACACCACGCCGCTTAACGCGGTTTTTTTGTGCCTGCTTCCGGCGGGCACAGGAGGATTTATGCTGCTCAAAATGGAGGAAATCAAAGCCCAGCTCCGGCTGGACGAAGATTTCAACGATGAAGACAGTCTACTGGAACTGATGGGGCAGGCGGCGCAGAGCCGTACGGAAAATTTCCTCAACCGCAGGCTTTATGCAACGGCAGCCGATTTGCCAGAAGACGACCCCGATGGCCTAGTTATGTCGGATGAAATCAAGCTGGCGCTACTGTTGCTGGTCACCCACTTCTACGAGAACCGCTCAACGGTCACCGAGGTTGAAAAGCTTGAGTTGCCGATGAGCTTTAACTGGCTGGTTGGGCCTTACAGGTATATTCCGCTATGAAACTGCGACAGGCGCAGACCAGCGCCACTTACCTTTTGCCTGACCCTGGCGAGCTGGATAAACGGATAGCGATTCGCCTGCGGGTGGATGAGCCGAATGATGATTTTGGCGTATCTCCTACGTACCCGGATGAGATCCGAACCTGGGCGAAGTTATCCCAGCCCGGCGCAGTGGCTTATCAGGGGTCTGTGCAGACAGAAAACACGGTTACGCATTATTTCACAATCCGCTGGCGAAGAAAGATTACTGCCGATCACGAGGTTTTCTGTGACGGGCAAATATACCGTATTCGTCGCGTACGTGACCTGAATAGTAAGCGACGGTATCTGTTGCTGGAATGTGAGGAGCTAGGTTCGGAGCGAGGGGCCAGCTATGCAGAAAAAAGCATTTTTACACGTTGATTTTGAAAAGCCGAAAGAGCTGGTTTTCAATCGTGCCCGCATGCGCCGGGCGTTTGTCACCATTGGTCAGGTGCATATGCGAGATGCCCGCCGGCTGGTCATGCGTCGGGGACGCTCTGCACCGGGCGAAAACCCGGCATATCGTACAGGGAAACTGGCCCGCTCAATAGGTTATTACGTTCCTCGCGCATCCAAACGACGCCCGGGCCTGATGGTGAAGATTGCGCCCAACCAGAAGAACGGCGAGGGCAATCGCCATATTTCCGGCGCCTTTTATCCGGCATTTCTGTTTTACGGTGTGCGCCGCGGCGCTAAACGCAAAAAAGGCCATCATCGCGGTGCGTCCGGCGGAAGTGGGTGGAAAATTGCTCCACGTAATAACTATATGGCAGAAGTGCTGGAACGTCGCCGCAGCTGGACCCGATATGTGTTGTCGCGTGAGTTGCGCAAGTCCCTGCGACCCCAGAGAAGGAAAAAGAAATGAGACTGACGCCGATTGTAGCCGCATTGCGCGCCCGCTGCCCGCGTTTTGAAAATCGGGTGGGTGGTGCCGCGCAGTTTAAGGCGATACCGGATGCCGGAAAACTGAAACTTCCCGCCGCATATGTGGTACCGGCGGAGGATGTAACCGGGGAGCAACGCTCCCAGACGGACTACTGGCAAGACCTGACAGAGGGTTTTTCCGTCATCGTTGTCCTCAGTAATGAGCGTGACGAAAAAGGCCAGTGGGCATCCTATGATGCAGTACATGATGTGCGTCACGAAATCTGGAAAGCGCTTCTCGGATGGTGCCCGGATCCTGACGCCCATGAAATTCAGTACGCTGGTGGCATGTTGCTGGAGTTGAATCGCTATGAACTTTATTACCAGCTCGACTTCACAGTGAAATATGAGATCGACGAGGCGGACTCGCGCCAGCAGGATGATCTTGACGCGCTGGAAGAGCTGAAAACACTCAGTATCGATGTGGACTATATCGATCCTGGCAGCGGGCCAGACGGTAATATTGAACACCACACTGAAATTACCTTTCCGTAATCCTCCACCTGGAAAAAATAATGCTTGTGAAACCAAAAAAGGGGCGATCTGTTCCGGATCCGAACCGCGGAGACCTTTTGCCTGAAAAAGGGCGAAATGTGGAAGTAAATGCCTACTGGTATCGCCGCGAAGCTGCTGGTGATATTGAGAAAATCTCGCGTAAAGGGGATAAAAATGACCGTAAGCTTTAACACCATCCCGGCTGATAACCGGGTACCGCTATTTTATGCTGAGATGGATAACAGCGCGGCAAACACCGCACAGGACAGTGCCCCCTCTCTGCTAATCGGGATGGCGTTGCCTGAATCGGATATGCCGCTGAATCAGCTGATGATCATGCCATCGAAGGATTTGGCTAAAAAAATGGCGGGCCGTGGCAGCCAGCTGGCGCGTATGGTCGAAGCATACCGCCAGGTTGATCCGTTTGGTGAACTCTGGGTTATTGCCGTACCTGACAATGGTGAGGTGGCGTCAGGCACCATCACCATTACAGGCGCTGCGACGGATGCAGGTACCGTAAATCTCTACGTTGGCACCCGTAAGGTACAGGTGACAGTGGCAACAGGGGACACTGGTGATCAGGTGGCGCAGGCCATGCTGAGCATTATCAATAATAATCCCGATTTGCCTGTTACCGCGGAATATCAGACGACTTCTGCCGGGGAAGTGCAGGGTACAGTTATTCTCTCTGCTGTGAACAGCGGCCCGGTAGGCAATAATATTCCGTTAACCCTGAATTACTACGGTACCGCCAGCGGTGAAGAGATCCCCGCGGGATTAAGTATTCAGACGGGTAAAATGAGCGGTGGTGCTGGTGATCCAGATTTGTCTCAGGCGATTGCTGCTATGGGGGACGAGCCATTTGATTATATCGGGCTGCCATTCAGCGATGCGAACTCCCTGCAACTGATGTCGGTTGAAATGAACGACAGCGCCGGGCGATGGAGTTACATTCGCCAGCTTTATGGTCATGTTTACACGGCCAAAACTGGCTCGCTGTCTGAACTGGTGGCATTTGGTGATTCGCTTAACAACCAGCACATCACCATCGCGGGCTATGAGGAAGAGGTGCAAACCTGTGTCGATGAGCTGGTGGCGTATCGACTGGCGCGTGATGCTGTATTCCTGCGAATCGATCCCGCTCGTCCGACGCAGACTGGCGAACTCACTGGTGCATTGCCTGCGCCGACTGGCAAGCGCTTTACCATCACTGAACAACAATCCCTGCTGACACATGGCATTGCGACCGCTTACACAGAATCTGGCGTGCTGCGTATTCAGCGTGACATCACCACCTACAAGACCAACACGTATGGCGTGGCAGACAACAGCTACCTCGACAGCGAGACATTGCATACCAGCGCCTATGTGCTGCGCCGCCTGAAGTCGATTATTACCAGTAAATATGGCCGTCATAAACTCGCCAATGATGGAACGCGTTTTGGCCCAGGCCAGGCGATTGTCACGCCAGCGGTTATTCGCGGCGAGCTGGGCTCAACCTACCGCCAGCTTGAACGCGAGGGAATTGTCGAGAACTTTGACCTGTTCCAGAAATACCTCATCGTTGAGCGCAATGCTAACGACCCGAACCGTCTGGATGTACTGTTCCCGCCGGATTATGTCAACCAGCTGCGCGTGTTTGCTGTGCTTAATCAGTTCCGTCTGCAGTACAACGAGGAGAGCGCATAATGGGTAAGATTGCAGGAACAACCTATTTCAAAGTCGACGGCCAGCAGTTGTCTATCACCGGCGGCATTGAAGTGCCTATGAATACAAAAGTTCGTGACGATGTCATCGGTCTTGACGGTTCTGTTGACTATAAGGAAACGAGCCGAGCCCCCTATACAAAGGTGACAGCAAAAGTGCCGAAGAGCTTTCCCATCGACAAAATCACCTCGTCTGATGTCATGACCATCACATCTGAGCTGGCCAACGGTCAGGTGTACGTGCTGTCCAATGCCTGGCTGCACGGCGAAGCTAACCATAATCCCGAAGAGGGCACAGTGGATCTGGAATTCCACGGTGAAGAAGGATTTTACCAATGACAAAAGAGCTGAAGCTTAAAGAGCCGATTATGGCGCATAACGAAAAACTGCATGTACTGGAACTGCGTGAACCGTCATATGACGAAATCGAAGCGATCGGTTTCCCGTTTACGGTTACCTCGGAAGGCGCAATTAAAATCGACAGCTCCACTGCGCTGAAATATATCCCGCTGCTGGCCGGGATCCCCCGGTCATCTGCGGCGAAGCTGGCGAAACTCGATATTTTCAAAGCCAGCATGCTGATCCTCAATTTTTTTACTCAATCGGCGGGGGAGACAACCTCAGAAACCGACTCTATAACACCGCTCACTTCTGGCGATTAAACCCCCTTGAGCTTCGGCGGGCGGTCATATCTGAATTTCTGGAACTGGAATCGGAGGCCGTCCGTATTAATGAGGAAATAAAGCATGGCTGACAGTTTCCAGTTAAAGGCCATCATTACCGCCGTTGATCAGCTTTCCGGCCCGCTGAAGGGCATGCAGAAACAGCTAAAAGGTTTTCAGAAGGAGGTATCCGGGCTGGGCGTTGGCGCTGGCGTGGCCGGCGCTTCTATCCTGGGAGTGTTTGCTGGCGCGACACAATCAGCGATGGGGCTTGAGAATCACATGGCTGATGCACGCAAGGCGATCGAGGAGTTGCACGATCCTAAAGCGTTCAGGCAGATGACCGATCAGTTGATTGATATGTCAACCCGGTTGCCAATGAGTGCTGAGGGATTAGCGGAAATAACTGCTGAAGCCGGTCAGGCAGGTATCCCGTTTAAGGAGCTGGCGCAGTTTACTGAAGACGCGACCAAAGCGGCGGTTGGTTTCGGCATGACGGCTAATGAGGCTGGTCACCAACTGGCCGTATGGCGCACAGCATTTAAACTGACACAGAAAGAGGTGATGAACCTCTCCGACCAGATGAATTACCTGGCCATGACAGGTCCGACTACTGAGAAACAAATCGGGGATGTCGTGACATCGGTGGGCAATCTGGCAACAACGGCTGGGGTGTCAACATCTGATCTGGCTGCCATCGCAGCAACCATTACCGGCGTTGGTGTCAGCTCAGATGTTGCCGGTACGGGTGTGCAGAACTTTATGTTGGCGTTGACCAATGCCAACACCAATAAAGCGAAAGCTGTGCTGAAAAGTATCGGGCTGACCTCTAAGGAGGTGGCAACAGGGATGCAGAAAGATTCGCGCGGTATGATGCTCCGCGTACTTGAAGGATTGGGGAAAATATCAAAGGACAAGCAGGCCAAAGGCCTGGAGTGGTTATTTGGCAGGGAGTCGATAAAGGCCATTGCGCCCCTGCTTACCAATCTGGATCTACTGAAGAAAAATTTCAATTCGGTATCAGATGCCTCGAAATACGCGGGGGCCACACAGCGTGAGTATGATTCACGGGTAAACACTACAGAGAAACAGCTGCAAATCCTCAAAAACCAGTTTACTGCCCTGGCTGTTACCGTGGGCAGTGAATTTTTGCCCATTGTGGTTGATGCCACTAAAGCGATGGCTCCCTATATGAAAGAGGCTTTGCAGTGGGTGCGTAATAATCCGGATGTTATTAAATCGATAGCCAAATTTGGCCTGGCGCTTTCTGCTGTTTCAATGGCAATGGGTGGGGTTTCACGAGCCGTTAAAATCATGAATATGGCATTCAACCTTTCGCCAGCGAAACTCGTTGTGGGCGCTTTGGTGATTGGCGCGTATGAAATTATCGAGCACTGGGATGAGGTTGGCCCGATTATCAAGGCGGTATGGCAGGAGGTGGACAAAGTCGCTCAGGCAATGGGCGGCTGGGAGACAGTCATTAAAGGTGTTGGTGTTGTGATGGCAGGCTCCTTTGCTGTTAATACCATTGGTTCCCTGCGCCAGTCCGTGCTCCTGGCGGGGCAGCTCTCTGGCCTGTTGGGGAAAATAGGCAAAATGGGTGCCATGACACTGACGATCGGGATCGTGGTTTCGTTGCTGAAGCAACTGGATGAACTGGACAAGGGCGCAAAAGATGCTGGTGTGGATAAAGGCACTTTCCTAGTGCAGAAGATGCAGGCGAAGGAGCGGGAGAGGGGGTACAACGGCTTTATTCCCCGGCTGAAAGAGCTACTTGGCATTGACAACGCTATTCCAGAGGGCCGATATCGACCCTCCATACCGTTAAACAGAAACCCAAACATTCTTGATCGTGCGGCGACACCCGGTACACAAAGAAGTGAACTGAAAGTAAGCTTTGAAAATGCCCCTCAGGGTATGCGCGTGACAGATATTCCGGCATCCGGCAATCCTCTGATGGGTATCTCCCACGATGTAGGCTATTCGCCCTTTAAAACCCCTCGTTAAAACGCTCCGGCGTTTTTTTCAAAAGGTAAAACCATGGCATTTTTTTCTACGTCAGACTGGCGCGATCGCCTGCGCGATGCGTCATTTCGTGGTGTGCCTTTCTCCGTAGAGGATGATGATGCATCATTTGGCCGCCGGGTACAGTTGCACGAGTACCCTAACAGGGATAAGCCCTACACGGAGGATCTTGGCAGAGCAGCGCGCAGGCTGACCATCAACGCTTACGTGATTGGGGGGGATTATGCTGATCAGCGGGATCGACTGATTGCCGCGGTGGAGACGAACGGCCCCGGCACGCTGGTTCATCCTCAGTATGGTGAAATGCAGGGCAGCATAAACGGCACAGTGAAGGTATCGCACAGCAGTACGGAAGGACGCATGGCGCGCATTTCGTTCGAGTTTGTGGAAAGTGGAGAGTTAACTTTCCCGGTAGCGGGAATGGCGACAGCGCAGCGCCTTGATGAATCAGGCAATCTGTTTGACGGTGCCATTGACGGTATGTTCTCCGCCTTTGGCCTCTCCGGTATCTCGGACTTTATCCAGAATGATGTGATTGCCGATGCCACGGCGATGATCAATACAGTTTCGGATGCATTTAAAATGGTCGATTCCGGCGTGTCGGCCGCCATGCGGCTGCTGCAGGGCGATTTGTCGGTCATTCTGATGCCGCCCAGCACCGCTAATGATTTTGTCAGAGCGCTACAGAAAGCCTGGCGTGCTGGTGATCGCCTGAGCGGTGATACTTCCGATTTGGTCACAATGATAAAAACCCTGTCCGGTATTACGCTGGATCCTGGTCTTTCTCCGCGGGGTACCTGGTCCACTGACTCTGGTTCTATGGTCACCCAAAAAACGCAGAGTAATCTGGTCGCGGCGGCAATTCGGGCAACGGCTATCAGTGCGGCCACTGCTGCGGTGACGACGCTGGCGCAGCCACGTGTTTCGTCAGCCCAAAATACCGCAACGACGAGTGATTCGGACATCATTACTGTTACGCACCCGGCCCTTGATGGTGCACAGAGAGTCAGTAGCGCAAGTCCTCCTCCTAACTGGGACGACCTCACCGATATCCGGGCCGCGCTCAATGCGGCAATAGACCAGGAGCAGTTGCGGATCAATGATGATTCGCTGTTCCAGCAGATTTCCGCGATGCGTACAGACCTGAACCGTGATATTTCGGCGCGTCTGGCGCAGGTAGAGCGTACAGCACAGAGAACGCCGGATGATGTTCTGCCCGCTCTGGTGCTGGCCGCTGGCTGGTATGACGACGCTGGGCGCGAATCTGACATTCTGACCCGTAATCCTGTCCGCCACCCCGGCTTTGTGCCGGTTGAACCGCTGAGGGTGCCGGTACGATGAACAATAACGTTTTTTTGCGCATCAACGGGCGCGAATGGGGCGGCTGGACGTCGGTTCGTATCAGTGCCGGCATCGATCGTATTGCCCGGGATTTCAACGTTGCGATTACCAGTCAGTGGCCCGGTAGCCCTGATGGCACCCTGCAGATTAAAAATGGCGATAAAGTAGAGGTGTTGATTGGCGAAGATCTGGTGATAACCGGATGGGTTGAAGCGCTGCCGCTGCGTTACGACGCCAGCAGTATTACCCGCGGTATCGTTGGCAGAAGCAAAACTGCCGATCTTATTGACTGCAGCGCGGCTCCAGCTCAGCAGAGTGGGAAAAATTTGTTTCGTATTACCAGCATGCTGGCACAGCCATTCGGGATTGATGTTATTGATGCGGGTGCCCCGGTAGCAGCTGTAATTGATGCTCAGCCTGAGCATGGTGAAACTGTAGTGGATTGTCTTAATCGCTTGCTGGGTCAGGTGCAGGCGCTGGCGTATGATGATGAGCTGGGGCGGCTGGTGCTGGGTACACCCGGAAGTGCCAAAGCCGTCACCGCGCTGGTGCTGGGGGATAATATCCTTTCATGTGATACCGAACGCAGTGTTCGCGATCGCTTCTCCAGTTATCTTGTTACCGGGCAGCGCCCTGGCACTGACGATGATTTTGGCGAAGCTACGATTGCCGCTATTCGCCAGAGTACCACTGATTCTGGCGTAACCCGCTATCGACCTCATACTCTCCAGCAGTCCGGCACGGCCACCACCGACAGTTGCAAATCCCGCTGTGAATTCGAGGCGCGCCAGCGTGCAGCTAAAACGCAGGAGACAACCTACACCGTTCAGGGCTGGCGCCAGGGGAATGGGGAATTATGGAAGCCAAATCAGTCGGTGGTGGTCTATGACCCGCTGAATGGTTTTGATAATGAAATGCTGGTGATCGCCGAGGTGTCTTACAGCCAGGACAATAACGGCACGATCACTGAAATCAGGGTTGGTCCAGCGGATGCTTACCTGCCTGAGCCGACAAAGCCGAAGGCGAAGAAGAAAAAGTCCAGCGGGGGGATCGATTTCTGATGAATAACTCCCTACAGAATATTGTGGCTCGTGCTGTTATTACCGCGCTTGATACCGCGAAAAAATGCCAGGCGGTCGGGCTGAAGCTGATTGCCGGTGACCCCAAGGAAGGGGTTGAGCACCTTGAACCTTATGGTTTCACCTCCGCCGCGCAAAACGGTGCTGAGGCGGTGGTGCTGTTTCCCGGCGGCGACCGTTCCCACGGCATGGCGGTCATTGTTGCCGACAGGCGGTACCGGCTGAAAGGTCTTGCGCGCGGTGAGGTTGCCATTTATGACGACCAGGGCCAGTCCGTTACCTTAACCCGCGCCGGGATTGTTGTTGATGGTGGCGGGAAGGCAATCGTGTTCAAAAATGCCCCTAACGCCCGCTTTGAAATGCCGATCGAATCCACTGGAGACATCAAAGATAACTGCGATGATAGCGGTAAAACGATGGCTCAAATGCGCGTGACGTATAACGGTCACACACATAAAGAAAACGGCGACGGTGGTGGAACGACCAACAAGCCAGACCAACCCATGAGCTGACATTATGATTCTCTATGTAAATGGAATCCAAAAGGATGCCACGGTTCCGCTCGACCTTTTGACGCGCGCCGTGGTGATTTCTCTTTTCACGTGGCGCCGTGCTGAGCGGGACGATAAAACCCCGCAGCCATACGGCTGGTGGGGCGACACGTGGCCCACAGTTCAGAATGACCGTATTGGCTCCCGCCTGTATCTGCTGAAACGACGGAAACTTACCAACAAAACCCCGCAGGATGCCCGCGAATACATGCAGCAGGCGCTGTCGTGGATGACTGAGGACGGTGTGGCGGCGCGCATTGATGTGACCTCTGAGCGTACAGGAATCGACACACTGGCCGCTGGCGTAGCTGTTTATCAGCGAGACGGGGCTATTCACAATATTACCTTTGATGATATCTGGAGTGAACTGAATGGCTGACAGTCAATTTGCACGCCCTGAACTCCCGCAACTGATCGCCACTATTCGCAGCGATTTACTGACCCGCTTTCAGCAGGATGCGGTACTGCGGCGCATGGATGCCGAAGTTTATGGAAGGGTGCAGGCCGCCGCCGTACATACGCTGTATGGCTATCTTGATTATCTGGCAAGCAACATGCTGCCTGACTTGTGCGATGAGGACTGGCTTTATCGCCACGCGCGCATCAAGCGCTGTCCACGAAAAGATGCAGTAGCCGCTACGGGGTTTATCCGCTGGGATGGGCTCGGCGGTACGCCAACGCTACCAGCTGGCACGCAGATTCAGCGTGATGATCAGGTTACTTTTACCACCACTCAAACCGTTAAAGCCTCTGGCGGCCTGCTACGTGTGCCAGTTGTTGCCGATGTGGCAGGGCTGGCCGGGAATACTGACGACGGCATTGCGCTACGCCTGGGCACGCCGATTAGCGGTATTCCATCCACCGGGTACGCAGACTCGTTGAACGGTGGGAATGACGTGGAGGAACTGGAGACGTGGCGTGCGCGCGTGATGGAGCGCTATTACTGGATACCGCAGGGCGGAGCAGATCCGGATTACATCATATGGGCGAAAGAGATTGCCGGAATTACCCGCGCCTGGACGTTCCGTCATTATCAGGGGACGGGTACCGTTGGCGTTATGGTTGCCACTAGTGATCCCGCTAACCCGGCTCCTGCCGACGATGTTGTACAGGCGGTGCGTGCCCATATTCTGCCGCTGGCACCTGTTGCCGGCGGCGGTCTGTTTGTCTTTGCTGCAACCGAGCATGTTATCCCGATGACAATCGCCCTGGCAAAAGACACGCCGGAAATCCGCACGGCGGTCACCGCTGAACTGAATTCGCTCATGCTTCGTGATGGTCAGCCGTCGGGGAAAGTCTATCTTTCGCGTATAAGTGAAGCAATCAGTCTGGCTACAGATGAAGTGGCACATCAGATCCGCTCTCCGACGATTGATATCGTGCTCGGGAAAACCGAACTGCCAGTGCTGGGAGAAATCACCTGGGAAACCTACACGGAGGCGACTGAATAGGCATGGCGATAAAAGATGAGTACACGCGACTGCTTTACCATTTGTTGCCAGCCGGGCCAGCATGGGAGGGAAAGAACCCACTTATCGAGGGTCTTGCTCCCTCACTAACCCGTGTTCACCAGCGCGCCGGCGCGTTAATGAAGGAAATCGACCCCGGCCAAACCACTGAACTCATTGATCGGTATGAAGGGTTATATGGCCTGCCGGATTCCTGTGCTCCGGATGGTGTCCAGACGCTTCGGCAGCGCCAGCAGCGACTGGATGCGAAAGCTAACGTAGCGGGTGGTATTAATGAGCGTTTTTATCGTGAGCAGCTCGATGCGCTGGGCTATACGACTGCCACCATTGAGCAGTTCCAGAATCTGGATAGCTCCCCAGACCCCGAATGGGGCGAGTTCTGGCGCTATTACTGGCGCGTGAATATTCCGGCTGACGCCAATATCTCCTGGCAGACTTGTACAAGTACCTGCGATTCAGCGATCAGAACGTGGGGTGACACCGTAGCGGAGTGTGTGATCGATAAGCTTTGCCCCTCTCACACAGTCGTAGTTTTTGCTTATCCGGAAGGAACAGAAGATGCATAGAATTGATACGTCCACGGCACAAATTGATAAATTTGGGCACGGTAAAAATGGTTTTACCAATGGTGACCCGTCTACTGGCCGCCGTGCTACAGACCTGAACAGCGATATGTGGGACGCAGTTCAGGAGGAGATTTGTACTGTTATTGAGTCATCAGGTCTGGCGCTTAACAAAGAGCAGCACGACCAGCTTTATCAGGCCATTGTCAGAACTGTTACATCAAAAATCCCTGATGCGCTTATCCGTAATAAGAATCTGTCGGATCTGGCTGATAAGGTTATTGCACGCACAAATTTGGGGTTAGGGGAGCTGGCAGTGAAAGGGATAGGATATATTTATGATTCTATCTACCCGATTGGTGTTGTAACTTGGTTTGCTCAAAACAAAAATCCGAATACGCTGTTTCCAGGAACGAAGTGGAACTATATCGGCGAGAACCGGACGATAAGACTTGCAAGTGCAAACGGCAGTGATGTCATGGCTACGGGGGGCTCTGATTCTGTTACGCTTGCTGTAGGTAATTTGCCAGCGCATGGGCATACGTTTTCTGCTAACACCAGTGGTTTTGATTATGGCACGAAAACAACAAGTGGTTTTGATTATGGCACGAAAACAACATCTTCTACTGGTAATCACAGACACAGGTCTGGTACGGAAGGCACTCTTAATGGTGGTGGGGGGCACACTACAGTTCCGCAGCTGAGTGGTGGTACTGCTACTTATACCGATACTGTTGGTAACCACACCCATACAGTCGCACTTGGTTCTCATAGTCATACAGTCGGGATCGGTGCGCATTCTCACTCTGTTTCAGGAACTACAGCAAATACTGGTTCTGGTTCAGGAGTTAACGTTACTAACTCATTTATCAAGTTGATGGGCTGGTACCGCAGCGCGTGATTTTGCTCTTCGAGGGAGGTTGCGAAATATACTGATGTACATTTTATAATACAGTAATCTCCCTTTAAATAGTTCTAGTCCATTAATGATCCCTCCATTTTCGTCAATAAAATACTTACTTAAACTCTTTGTGATTATTATTTTTCTTGTAAATTTGAGAGCATCAAACTCTTTTAATGCAAGTGCGGAATTATCGTCTAGGACGCAAAATTTAAATATTATACTATGTAGACCATGTGAATTTATATGTGAGATAAGTCTCAATCTTCTACGATTCCATTTGTCTATTGCTTCGGATTGGTCTTTGTAGTGAAGAAAGTGTATTGTGCATCCATTGATATCTGCAATAGGATAGTTAGTGGTATTACTGTTGAAATGTTTATCTTTTAACTCAATGGATATATTAGACTCTAGGTTATTTATGAATTTAATATAGTGCTCAGGCAGCAAGTATAATCCAACAAAAGGAGTATTATATTCTCTCTTTACGATTGAATATAATCTATTCCCCCAGCAATTATTGGATATTATGCAGAATTCTTTGTTTTTAAAAAAAAGACAATCTAGTCTTTTGGATATAAAGCTAGATAGTTTGATTACTATTTTTTGGGAAAAATACACATCTCTCTCCTGTTTTTTTCGCTTTCCCCATGAACCGGGTAACATCCACCAGTACTCATACCACACGTGCATAATCGGGATTTTCCAGCCAGTTATCCAAGCTGGTTGCTTCCGGTACTGCTTCTACTTACACCAGTAACTCGATATTTATGCCGATAGCTTCGCGTACGCTTACAATAGCGTTCTGATAGTTATCGCGGCAGAAATATTAGGTATAAGAACGCCGAAGGATGAGTCGCCTCTATCAATAGCAACAGAGTATAACATTAAAACCCCTAGCATTGATGTGGTCAAGTTTTTATGTGGTTATATGGGCTATTTTTTGCTAACGGACTTTACCTCCATTAGTCTTAAAGTGGTTATCAAAACTCTGCGTAAACTATACAAAATCAGCTTGTTATGATGAAGGTAAAAGTGGTTGATATGGTTGCATAAAAATCATTAAAGTCTTTTAATTCAATCGATTAAGTTTGATTGCTTAAACTACTGCAATGATCCCTCTGCTAGAACGCGCACTAAAGCTAGGTATGGCTACGGATCAAGAGATTGCATTCTTTAAAGCATGGGAGAAATACAGTGTTTTATTGATGCGAATCGATCCCATGCAGGCTCCAGATATCGAGCGGCCTGTAAAACCTGTGTGATTTACAGGTTCAAACAAAAAAAAAGCCAGCGCTGGCTAAGGCTGGCCTTTAAAAATCCCGCCACTAAAAGCGGTAAAAATTGTTAAAAAACAATAAGCACTATACAGGTAATGAGCAATGAGGGTAGGAGCCTTATTGCTCAGAACATAATAGTGTCGTCAGATATATATTCAAACTGTATTGGCGTGAGTGAGAAAATGCTGCTTAATTATAAATTTCGTATTCCTCTGGGCTCAGGCAACTATACTTCAGTCTCTCATCTGGCTTGATTATGAAGTTAATGCTGATGGTTTAATATTGGTAAAAACCTATCGCCGGACTCACCCGGACGCCCCAGCGTTTGCCCGCGACCTGATTGGCACGAAAGACGATGCCGGGAACTTTACTGAAACAGTGCTGAATGGCGAGCCGATCGATATCCCGGATGATGTGTTTATCTCGGTGCGCGTTGAAATGCCTGCTGACTCTGTTTACAACCGGAGCTTGCATGAGCGCGGGGATGAGAGCTAATCATGATTTTGTCCATTTTATTTTGATAAGCTTGGTGCAAATCAGCCAGAAAAAAAGTACACAACATGAGCCAGCTAACGTTACATGAATTCGCATTGATAAATTGTAAACTGAAAGATATGAGCGACACATGGTCAGATTTATGGGTTCTTCTGCATGTCTTACCGGTCGGCATTGGTAGGGTGGTCAGTCTGCGTTACGGTAACCTTATAGGTGACTCCCTTGTCGTGGAGGCGAACGGAAGATTTGAAGAGAAAACCCTATCTGTACCAGCCGTTGTTTGCCACATTGTACAGAGGCGCAGGGACAAATATCCCCACGATGTTTACGTTTTTCAGAGTCACTCCAACCGGGTCAAATTTCAGCAAAGGCCAGTAACAGTTATTGCATTCAACCAGGCATTGAAGATTGCCTCCAAAGGAGTGACGGATAAGGTGGTGAGCAGCAAAAGTGCGCGATGGTAGCTCGCCGTCGAGAGGTGTTTTCGGGGTGATCACTTACATCATCAATGATGCCAAAACCTCAGAGTTTGATGATTCCCCCGGTGATTTGATGCATTTTATTAAAAGAATTTAACGAGAGGTCACGTTATCGTTAATGTAGAGGTTAATTATCATTTCTGTCTGGATTGTTAGACACAGCAACCCCTACCTTTACTGCAGCGTACAGCGTGATACATAGGGCGATTATTACAGAAAATATCAATGAGAGGCTAGTGATCATAATTCTTCTTAATATTGGATGGATTCAATTATCAGACTTCCGAATTAGGGAAAGGTTCCTGGCAATTCTCGCGCATTGCATCAAAGAAGGGGGTACCGGCAACCCGAATGCACCAATGTAACTCAATGTACTAGGGATAGAGACATTTTAAGAAGCGTCTTGTGGGGCACTAGTGGGACAAATATGCTATTTTTGGGGCATTATGGGACACGTATGGGACGCTTCGCCATATATGAACTTTACCGATTTTCATATGTGGCGAGGTTTTAACTGTATGAATAAGCTAAAGAAAACACATGCTCTTGGGCGTTCTTTAGTGATTTTTAAATAGCCCGCGTCACGCAGTTAAAGTGGCGGGCATAGTCTTCAAGGCCAGCGATCCCCAATCGCGCCCATTTGGGGTGCGACCATTGGGGAAGACCAAGATAAATCATAATGCGGCGAGGATCTCTTCGCTGCTGCGAACGCGGGCGATGCGTGGGAAAATATGCGTCATGCTGCCCTGATGTTGTTCGGTTGAAGCGGCGCTACAGGCGTCTTCGGCAATAATCAGGTTGAAGCCCAGCTCCCAGGCATTACGCGCGGTAGATTCCACGCCAATATTGGTTGAAATACCGCACAGGATTATCGTCTCGATACCGCGGCGGCGCAGCTGCATTTCAAGAGAGGTGCCGTAAAAAGCCCCCCACTGGCGTTTGGTGACTTCAATATCACAATCTTGTTTCCCCAACGCGGCGGGATAGGTCCACCAGTTATCCGGCAGCGCTTTCGCAGGAGCCTGCATATCAACCGGCTGCTTCAACGCTTCGGCAAAATCCGCCGACCAGCCAACGCGCACCATTACCACCGGTACGGATGCCGCGCGGCATTTATCCGCCAGGCGTGCAGCGCGTGCTACTACATCGGTGGCAGAATGGGGGCCACCGGCAAACGGCAGAATACCTTCTTGCAGGTCAATCACCACCAGGGCGGTTTTGTTTGCGTCAAAAGTGAGCATGGTTTTTCCTCTCTAAACGGGCAGTTGGAGCATACCTTACAATCGTCGCCAGGTGATTGAATGGATAAATATTGTTAATTTTTGTGAGCGTAAGCAATAAGCGTTCAGCAAACAGGCGTATAAACCGCACTGGGCTTATCGTGGGCGAGAATTTCCAGTATAATAGCCCCCTTTTTTCCAATAGTGACATTCAGCTAAAGCTGCGACAGTTAAGCCTGCACGGCAGGCGACATTCCGCCGACGGCTAAGTTAAGGGATATCTCATGCGTACAGAATATTGCGGACAGCTTCGACAGTCCCACGTTGGGCAGCAGGTGACTCTGTGTGGTTGGGTCAACCGTCGTCGTGATCTCGGCAGCCTCATTTTTATCGACATGCGCGACCGTGAAGGCATCGTTCAGGTATTCTTCGATCCAGATCGTGCGGATGCATTGAAGTTAGCGTCTGAACTGCGTAACGAGTTCTGCATTCAGGTGACCGGTGTCGTGCGTGCGCGCGATGAAAAAAACGTCAACAACGATATGGCGACCGGGGCAATTGAAGTGCTGGCCTCTGACCTGACGATCATCAACCGTTCAGAAGCGCTGCCGCTGGACTCCAATCACGTCAATACCGAAGAAGCACGTCTGAAGTACCGCTACCTCGACCTGCGTCGCCCGGAAATGGCTCAGCGCCTGAAAACCCGCGCTAAAATCACCAGCTTCGTGCGCCGCTTCATGGACGATCACGGTTTCCTCGATATCGAAACCCCGATGCTGACCAAAGCCACGCCGGAAGGCGCGCGCGACTACCTCGTCCCGTCTCGCGTACATAAAGGTAAGTTCTACGCGCTGCCGCAGTCTCCACAGCTGTTCAAGCAGTTGCTGATGATGTCCGGTTTTGACCGTTACTATCAGATCGTTAAATGCTTCCGTGATGAAGACCTGCGCGCTGACCGTCAGCCAGAATTTACCCAGATCGACGTGGAGACTTCCTTCATGACCGCACCGCAGGTGCGTGAAGTGATGGAAGCGCTGGTACGTCAGATGTGGCAGGACATTAAAGGTGTGGATCTGGGTGAATTCCCTGTCATGACCTTTGCAGAAGCCGAGCGCCGTTACGGTTCCGATAAACCGGATCTGCGTAACCCGATGGAGCTGGTGGACGTCGCTGACTTGCTGAAGTCCGTAGAGTTCGCGGTATTCTCTGGCCCGGCTAACGATCCTAAAGGCCGTGTGGCGGCTCTGCGCGTACCGGGCGGTGCTGCGCTGACCCGTAAACTTATCGACGAATACGGCAACTTTGTGAAGATCTACGGCGCGAAAGGCCTGGCTTACATCAAAGTGACCGAACGCGCGAAAGGCATGGAAGGCATCAACAGCCCGGTCGCTAAATTCCTCACCGCTGAGATTGTCGAAGCGATTCTTGAGCGCACCGGTGCACAAGATGGCGACATGATCTTCTTCGGCGCTGACAACAAGAAAGTGGTTGCTGATGCGCTGGGCGCCTTGCGTCTGAAGCTGGGTAAAGATCTGAACCTGACTGACGAAAACATGTGGGCGCCGCTGTGGGTTATCGACTTCCCAATGTTTGAAGACGATGGTGAAGGCGGCCTGACCGCAATGCACCACCCGTTCACCTCGCCAAAAGACATGACCGCCGACGAACTGAAAGCTGCGCCGGAAGATGCGGTAGCGAACGCTTACGATATGGTTATCAACGGCTACGAAGTGGGCGGCGGTTCGGTGCGTATTCACCGTGGCGAAATGCAGCAGACCGTGTTTGGTATCCTGGGCATCACCGAACAGGAACAGCGCGAGAAGTTTGGCTTCCTGCTGGACGCGCTGAAATACGGTACGCCTCCACACGCAGGTCTGGCTTTCGGTCTTGACCGTCTGACCATGCTGCTGACCGGCACCGATAACATTCGTGATGTTATCGCCTTCCCGAAAACCACCGCCGCGGCGTGCCTGATGACCGAAGCGCCAAGCTTTGCGAATCCGGCCTCTTTAGGTGAGTTGGGTATTCAGGTTGTGGCGAAAGAGTCAAAAGAATCGGCGGAGAACAAGTAACATGCCATTCAAGCGGCCCGTTTCTATTCTGGTTGTCATTTACGCCCAGGACAGTAAGCGGGTGCTGATGTTACAGCGACGCGATGACCCTGATTTCTGGCAGTCGGTTACCGGCAGCCTGGAGGAGGGGGAAACCGCGTCGCAAGCCGCCCTGCGTGAAGTAAATGAAGAGGTCACCATTGACGTTGTTTCTGAGCAACTGACCTTGATGGACTGTCAGCGCACGGTGGAGTTTGAAATTTTTCAACATTTACGTCATCGCTATGCCCCTGGCATTGAGCGCAACACAGAATCCTGGTTCTGCCTTGCGCTTCCCCATGAACGGGAGATCGTGTTCACTGAACATCTGACCTACCAATGGCTTGACGCACCCGCTGCGGCGGCGCTCACCAAGTCGTGGAGCAATCGGCAGGCGATTGAAGAATTTGTAATTAACGCGGCCTGAAAGGGCATCGCTTTTTTGGAGACATTTTTATGGCAGGTCATAGTAAATGGGCCAACACCAGACATCGTAAAGCGGCGCAGGATTCCAAGCGTGGCAAGATCTTCACCAAAATCATTCGAGAGCTGGTGACCGCGGCTAAACTCGGCGGCGGCGACCCGGATGCAAACCCACGTTTGCGTGCGGCTATCGATAAAGCACTGTCTAACAACATGACGCGTGACACCTTAAACCGTGCTATCGCGCGCGGTGTGGGCGGTGATGAAGACACGAACATGGAAACCATCATTTATGAAGGTTACGGTCCTGGCGGCACGGCCGTCATGATCGAATGTCTGTCCGATAACCGTAACCGTACCGTTGCCGACGTGCGCCACGCTTTCACCAAGACCGGTGGCAACCTGGGCACCGATGGTTCCGTATCCTACCTGTTTAGCAAAAAAGGGATCATTTCCTTTGAGCAGGGTGACGAAGACACCATCATGGAAGCGGCGCTGGAAGCCGGTGCTGAAGATGTTGTGACCTTCGACGATGGCGCGATTGACGTCTACACCGCATGGGAAGATATGGGCAAAGTGCGTGATGCACTGGAAGCGGCAGGTCTGAAAGCCGATGCGGCTGAAGTATCGATGATCCCATCGACTAAAGCGGAAATGGATGCTGAAACGGCACCTAAGCTGATGCGCCTTATCGACATGCTGGAAGACTGTGACGACGTTCAGGAAGTCTACCACAACGGCGAAATCTCCGATGAAGTTGCAGCGACTTTAGAATGATGTGGCTATGCCGTAACCTGCCAGGAGAGGCGTGATGTCTATTATTCTCGGCATTGACCCGGGGTCGCGCATCACCGGTTATGGCGTAATTCGTCAGGTTGGCCGCCAGCTAACCTACCTCGGCAGCGGATGTATTCGCACTAAGGTTGACGATCTTCCGTCGCGCCTGAAATTAATTTATGCGGGCGTGACGGAAATCATTACCCAGTTCCAGCCAGACTTTTTTGCCATTGAGCAGGTTTTTATGGCAAAAAATGCCGATTCGGCGCTCAAATTGGGCCAGGCGCGCGGCGTCGCGATTGTTGCTGCCACTAACCAGGATCTGCCGGTTTTTGAATACGCCGCCCGTCAGGTTAAACAGACCGTGGTTGGGATCGGTAGCGCGGAAAAAAGTCAGGTGCAGCATATGGTACGCACGCTTTTAAAGCTGCCCGCCAACCCACAGGCGGATGCCGCGGATGCGCTGGCGATTGCCATCACCCACTGCCACGTTAGCCAGAACGCCATGCAAATGAGCGAGTCCCGGCTGAATTTAGCGCGTGGGCGGCTGCGATAATCACCAATCAGACTGGATATCTATCCAGTCTTTTTTTATGATAGCACATTACCGTTTTAGCCCTTAACGCAGGAGCGTCATGTGATAGGCAGACTCAGAGGCATTATTCTCGAAAAACAACCCCCGCTGGTTCTTCTGGAGACGGGCGGCGTCGGCTATGAAGTGCATATGCCCATGACCTGTTTTTACGAGCTGCCGGAAGCCGGGCAGGAAGCGATTATCTTCACTCACTTTGTGGTGCGCGAAGATGCGCAGCTGCTGTACGGCTTCAATAACAAGCAGGAACGAACCCTGTTCAAAGAGCTGATTAAAACGAACGGCGTGGGGCCAAAGTTAGCGCTGGCGATTCTGTCCGGCATGTCGGCGCAGCAGTTCGTCAACGCGGTCGAGCGCGAAGAGCTTGGTGCGCTGGTGAAATTGCCCGGTATCGGCAAGAAAACCGCTGAGCGTCTGATTGTTGAGATGAAAGACCGCTTTAAAGGCCTGCATGGTGACCTGTTCACTCCGGCGGCCGATCTGGTACTGACTTCTCCGGTGGGGCCAACGGATGATGACGCGGAACAAGAAGCGGTTGCTGCGCTGGTGGCGCTGGGCTATAAACCTCAGGAAGCCAGCCGAATGGTGAGCAAAATTGCTCGCCCTGACGCCAGCAGCGAAACATTGATCCGCGAAGCGCTCCGCGCGGCGCTATGAGGTAAAGGATGATTGAAGCAGACCGCCTGATCGCATCAGGCAGTACCATGGCGGAAGAGGTGGCGGACCGTGCCATCCGTCCTAAATTACTGGATGAGTATATTGGTCAGCCGCAGGTACGCTCGCAGATGGAGATCTTTATTCAGGCGGCCAAAATGCGCGGTGATGCGCTTGACCACCTGTTGATCTTTGGCCCTCCAGGGCTTGGAAAGACGACGCTGGCGAATATTGTTGCTAACGAAATGGGCGTCAATTTACGCACCACGTCTGGCCCTGTGCTTGAGAAAGCCGGCGATCTGGCGGCCATGCTGACCAACCTCGAACCTCATGATGTTCTGTTTATCGATGAAATTCACCGCTTGTCTCCGGTGGTGGAGGAAGTGCTCTATCCGGCGATGGAAGACTACCAGCTCGATATTATGATCGGCGAAGGCCCGGCGGCGCGTTCGATTAAAATCGATTTACCGCCGTTTACGCTAATTGGCGCGACCACCCGAGCCGGTTCTTTAACGTCGCCGCTACGCGACCGTTTTGGCATTGTTCAGCGTCTGGAGTTCTATCAGGTTCCCGACCTCCAGCATATCGTTGGGCGCAGCGCGCGCTTTATGGGGCTGGAGATGAGTGAAGACGGGGCGCTGGAAGTGGCCCGCCGTGCGCGTGGTACGCCGCGTATTGCTAACCGGCTGCTGCGTCGCGTGCGTGACTACGCAGAAGTGAAACACGACGGTACGATTTCATCGGATATCGCCTCACAAGCGCTGGATATGCTAAACGTTGATGCACAAGGCTTCGACTATATGGACCGTAAGCTGCTACTCGCGGTCATTGATAAATTCTTCGGTGGCCCGGTTGGCTTAGATAACCTAGCGGCGGCCATCGGGGAGGAGCGTGAAACGATTGAAGACGTGCTGGAGCCGTATCTGATTCAGCAGGGGTTCTTACAGCGAACGCCGCGGGGACGTATTGCGACATCACGCGCGTGGACTCACTTCGGTATTACGCCGCCGGAAATGCCGTAACCACGAGCAGGCGGGATATTCTATTCCGCCTGCCTCGCTGACCGATTATTTATCTCATCTGATTTATCATCCATATCATTTTAGATATCTCGCTCATTAGTGATGAATTTATAGCGAAATACCCATGCTATAAATCATTTTCACCAACACATGAGGAGTAACAAAATGAAATCTATGAAAGTTCTATCTATTGCCGTCCTGGCTATAGCCACAATGTCTGGGGTAGCGAATGCCGCTATTTCTGGAACCCAGACATGGAAAATGGTTAATGATCAACTTCAAAATACCAGCAACGGACAAACTTTATGTGTGACCGGCGTGGCTTTCCAGCAGGCGACGATGGAAGTATGTGGTTCTAACCCGGGTACGCAGAATATTCGTCAGGTCACTTTCGCTATGAATGGCGCGCTGCGATTGGATGCCCATACAGATTATGCTTACGCGCCATTAGACGGTAAAATTTATATCCGCGACTATAATCCCGTTGCAAGTAACTGGGACCATGTTAACGGACAGATGAAAAAACTTGATACCGATGATGTTCTGAAGTGTCTTGATATCGAAGGCGGTAAAAACGTTCAGGGCGCCAAATTGCATTTAGCAACGTGTACCCAGTAATAAAATAAGCACCGATTAATTCATCGGTGCTTATTTATTTCGCGAATCTTAAATCACCTTCTTTGGAGGTGAACATGATTTATTTATGCGTTCGGTTGTTTTTTCATCATGCTAAAAATAAACAACAGGGCAGCACACAGCACCACCGACGGACCCGCAGGCGTGTCATAAAACGCTGAGAAGGTTAACCCACCGGTAACGGCAATCATACCCATGCCCACGGCGATTCCCGCCATCTGCTCCGGGGTCCGCGCGAAACGACGCGCCGTGGCCGCCGGGATAATCAGCAGCGACGTAATAATCAGCGCACCGACAAACTTCATCGCCACGCCAATGGTCAGCGCAGTGACCAGCATCAGCAGCAGCTTCACCCGCTGCAGCTTCACGCCGTCGACAAAGGCCAGATCCGGGCTGATGGTCATCGACAGTAAATTACGCCATTGCCAGAACAGAATCGCCAGCACCACCACCACGCCCAGCGCAATGGAGATAAGATCCTGCGGTGTGACGGCCAGCAGATCGCCGAACAGATAAGCCATCAAATCGACGCGAATATTCGACATCAGGCTGACGACCACCAGGCCCAGCGACAGCGCGCTGTGCGCCATAATGCCCAAAAGGGTGTCAATCGCGAGGTGAGGGCGCTTTTCCAGCCACACCAGACCGGTGGCGAGCAGCAGCGTGACCGCAATAACCGCATAGAATGGATTCACATCCAGCAGCAGGCCAAAGGCCACGCCGAGCAGTGAAGCATGGGCCAGCGTGTCGCCGAAATAGGACATCCGGCGCCAGACTACAAACGAGCCCAGCGGGCCAGCAGCACACGCCAGCATCATTCCGGCAAGCCAGCCGGGAAGTAAAATTTCAATCATGACTGCCCATTTCCCCGACGTAAAACAATACGGCCCTGTAAATCATGGCGATGGTTATGCTGATGGCGATAAATCCCCAACTGCTCAGCGCCGCGTGGGCCAAACATGGAGATAAATTCAGGATGCATCGACACCACGTCCGGCGTGCCGGAGCAGCAGATATGATGGTTAAGACACAGTACGTCGTCGGTTTTGGCCATCACCAGATGTAAATCGTGCGAGACCATCAGGACGGCGCAGTTCAGCTCCTGGCGGAGCTGGTTTATTAAATCGTAAAGCGCGACCTGGCCGTTAACGTCGACCCCCTGAGTGGGTTCATCCAGTACCAGAAGTTGCGGCTTATTCAACAACGCCCGGGCCAGCAGGACGCGTTGATTCTCGCCGCCGGAGAGCTTTTGCATAGGCGCATCTTGCAAATGTCCGGCCTGAACGCGCTTGAGGGCAGGGAGGATATCTTCTTTGCGCGTTGCGGGATGCAGGCGTAAAAAGCGCTTGACGGTCAGCGGCAATGTCGCGTCGAGGTGTAACTTTTGCGGTACATAGCCAATTCGGAGATGTTTGTCACGCGTGACAACGCCTTCACTGGGTGCTACAAGCCCCAACACCACGCGCACCAGGGTTGATTTACCCGCGCCATTAGGGCCCAGCAGCGTCAGAATGCGGCCAGGCTTGAGATTCAGTGAGATATCAGAGAGCACACGGCGCTGGCCGAAGCTCACAGACACGTTTTCCAGCGATACAAGATTTGTCATAGCAATTAGGGGTTGCACAAGATAGTGAATGTTATAATATCACACATCTATTATTCATTTCGATTATCAGACGCATAATGTTACAGAAAAATACGCTTCTTTTCGCAGCTTTATCCGCTGCACTTTGGGGAACGGCAGCACAGAGTGCTGAGGCCGCCGTCGTCACGTCACTTAAGCCACTCGGATTCATTGCTTCTGCGATTGCAGATGGGGTCACACAGACGCAGGTTTTACTGCCTGACGGCGCTTCAGAACATGATTATTCTTTACGTCCATCCGATGTAAAACGCTTACAGAACGCGGACTTAGTGGTCTGGATTGGTCCAGAAATGGAAGCGTTTATGGACAAGTCAACGCAAAGCATACCGGATAATAAAAAAGTCACCATTGCCCAGCTTGAAGGGGTGAAACCGTTGCTCATGAAAGGCGCGGATGATGATGATGACGATCATGACCACGACGGTGGGCACGACCATGCTAATAGTGAAAAAGGTGACGCACATCACCATCACGGCGACTATAACATGCATCTGTGGCTTTCGCCTGAGATAGCGCGGCTGTCGGCGGTTGCAATCCATAACAAATTAGTGGAACTTATGCCCCAGAGTCGAGCCCGACTTGACGCCAACCTGAAGGATTTTGAGGCCAATCTGGCCGCGACCGACAAGCAGGTGGCGAGCGAGCTGGCGCCGGTAAAAGGTAAGGGGTATTTCGTTTTTCATGATGCCTATGGCTACTATGAAAAACACTACGGTTTGACGCCGCTTGGGCACTTCACCGTCAACCCTGAAATCCAACCTGGTGCGCAGCGTTTACATCAAATAAGAACACAGTTGGTTGAGCAAAAAGCAACCTGCGTTTTTGCTGAGCCACAATTCAGGCCCGCTGTCGTTGAATCTGTCGCGCGGGGAACCTCTGTTCGCATGGGAACATTGGATCCTCTTGGCACAAACATACAGCTGAGTAAAGAAAGCTATCCGGCGTTTCTGACTCAACTGGCGACCCAGTATGCGAGCTGCCTGAAAGGAGATAAGTAAGGAAGTGAATACGTGCAGCAGATAGCCCGCTCTGTCGCCCTGGCATTTAACAATTTGCCTAGACCCCACCGCGTTATGCTGGGGTCCCTCACCGTTCTCACATTAGCCGTCGCTGTCTGGCGGCCTTATGTATACCATCCAACCTCTTCACCGGTCACGCGTACTATCGAGCTGGAGAAAAAAGAGATCCGTTCGCTGCTGCCAGAGGCCAGTGAACCGATTGACCAGGCCGCTCAGGAAGACGAAGCGATTCCTCAAGATGAGCTGGACGATAAAGCCGACAATGAAACGGGCGTGCATGAATATGTGGTATCCACGGGCGATACCCTCAGCAGCGTTCTGAATCAGTACGGTATTGATATGGGCAATATCAGCCAGCTCGCCGCGGCGGATAAAGACCTGCGAAACATGAAGGTAGGGCAACAGCTCTCCTGGACGTTAAATGATGATGGCGATCTCCAGCGTTTGACCTGGGAGATGTCCCGCCGCGAAACCCGCACCTACGACCGCGTTGCAAACGGCTTTAAGATGAGCAGCGAGATGCAGCAGGGCGAGTGGGTGAATAACCTTGTCAAAGGCACCGTGGGCGGCAGCTTCGTCTCCAGCGCGGTGAATGCCGGTTTGACCAGCGTTGAAGCCAGCGCGGTCATTAAAGCGATGCAGTGGCAAATGGATTTCCGTAAGCTTAAAAAAGGCGACCAATTCTCAGTGCTGATGTCGCGTGAAATGCTTGATGGCAAACGCGAGCAGAGCCAGTTACTGGGCGTGCGTTTACGCTCCGGTGGTAAAGACTATTATGCGATCCGCGCTGAAGACGGCAAATTCTATGACCGTAACGGTACGGGGCTGGCGAAGGGCTTCCTGCGCTTCCCAACCGCGCGTCAGTTCCGCGTATCATCCAACTTTAACCCGCGCCGTCTGAATCCGGTGACCGGTCGCGTTGCGCCGCACCGTGGCGTCGATTTTGCTATGCCGCAGGGTACGCCAGTGCTGGCGGTGGGCGATGGCGAAGTGGTGGTGGCAAAACGCAGCGGTGCCGCGGGCTACTACGTTGCATTGCGACACGGTCGCACCTATACCACGCGTTACATGCACTTACGTAAACTGTTGGTGAAACCGGGCCAGAAAGTGAAACGTGGCGATCGTATTGCGCTGTCCGGGAATACCGGTCGCTCAACCGGCCCACATCTGCACTATGAAGTATGGCTGAACCAGCAGGCCGTCAACCCGCTGACCGCGAAACTGCCGCGTACCGAAGGGTTAACCGGTTCCGACCGTACCGATTACCTGGCGCAGGTGAAACAGGTATTGCCGCAGCTGCGTTTCGATTAGTTTCGTCTAAGAAGTATGCGTTCAGAGCCGGTGCTTTAGCAGTACCGGCTTTTTCTTTTGTGCGAAACACCCAGCCTCGCTACACTATCTGCTTATTCACACTGCCCCGATGACTCAACCAGGAACAGGCATGGAAACGAAAAAAAATAACAGTGAATACATTCCCGAATTTGAGAAATCATTCCGCCACCCACAATACTGGGGCGCCTGGATTGGGGTGCTGGCCTTTGCTGGAATCGCTTACATTCCGGCTAAAATTCGCGATCCCCTTTTGGGCAAACTCGGTCGCCTGGCGGGAAGATTGGGCAAGAGTGCGCGTCGCCGGGCACAGATAAATTTACTCTACTGCTTCCCGGATAAGAGTGAAGTCGAGCGTGAAGCGATTATTGATGAGATGTTCGCTACCGCGCCGCAGGCGATGGTCATGATGGCTGAACTGGCGCTTAAAGGGCCGAAAAAGATTGCCGATCGTGTCGATTGGCAGGGCCAGGAGATCATTGATGAAATGCGCCGCAACGGCGAAAACGTTATCTTCCTGGTGCCGCACGGTTGGGGCGTTGATATCCCGGCAATGCTTATGGCTTCCCAGGGCCAGAAGATGGCGGCGATGTTCCACAATCAGGGTAACAAAGTCTTCGATTATGCGTGGAATACCGTACGCCGCCGTTTTGGTGGGCGTCTCCATGCGCGTAATGATGGTATCAAACCGTTTATTCAGTCGGTGCGTCAGGGCTACTGGGGTTATTATCTGCCCGATCAAGACCACGGTGCGGAACACAGTGAGTTCGTTGATTTCTTCGCCACCTACAAAGCAACGCTGCCCGCCATTGGTCGTTTGATGAAAGTGTGCCGCGCGCGCGTGGTGCCGCTATTCCCGGTCTATAACGGCGAAACTCATCGCTTAACGATTTTGGTGCGCCCGCCAATGGATGATCTGCTGGAAGCGGACGACCATACCATTGCGCGCCGTATGAATGAGGAAGTGGAAATCTTTGTCGGCCCCCATGCTGAACAGTACACCTGGATCTTAAAGCTTTTAAAAACGCGTAAACCGGGTGAAGTGGAGCCTTACCAGCGTAAAGAGCTGTATCCGAAGAAAAAGAAATAATTCGGTAGCTTGCCCGGGTCACCACGTTAAAGTGGATGTAGGCCGGATAAGGCAAAGCCGCCATCCGGCAATGTGTGCGGTAATGCCTGATGGCGCTACGCTTATCAGGCCTACAGGATGCCGATGTAAACAGTATTAAAAAGCCCAGTTCTGAGGACTGGGCTTTTTTGTATTTACTCGACGGTCAGGATACGCGTGGTGTTGGTTGAACCCACTGTGCTCATCACGTCGCCCTGGGTGACGATAACCAGGTCACCGGACATCAGATAACCTTTGTCGCGCAGCAGATTAACCGCATCGTGCGCGGCGGCTACGCCATCGCAGGCGCTATCAAAGAAGACCGGCGTCACGCCGCGATACAGCGCCGTCAGGTTGAGCGTGCGCTCGTGACGGGACATCGCAAAGATTGGCAGGCCGGAGGTGATACGTGAAGTCATCAGCGCGGTACGGCCGGATTCGGTCATCGTGATGATGGCGGTAACGCCTTTCAGATGGTTTGCCGCGTACATCGCAGACATGGCGATGGCTTCTTCTACGTTGTCGAACTGTACGTCCAGACGGTGCTTGGAGACGTTAATGCTTGGGATTTTCTCAGCACCCAGACACACGCGCGCCATCGCGGCTACGGTTTCAGAAGGATACTGACCGGCCGCAGTTTCAGCTGACAGCATCACGGCATCGGTACCGTCCAGCACGGCGTTCGCCACGTCCATGACTTCGGCACGCGTTGGCATTGGGTTTGTGATCATTGACTCCATCATCTGAGTCGCGGTAATCACCGAGCGATTGAGCTGACGGGCGCGACGAATCAGCGCTTTCTGGATACCCACCAGTTCTGGGTCGCCAATTTCAACGCCGAGATCGCCACGAGCGACCATCACCACATCAGAGGCCAGGATGATGTCATCCATCGCATCCTGACTGCAAACCGCTTCCGCGCGCTCAACTTTCGCGACAATTTTGGCATCGCAGCCTGCTTCGCGTGCCAGACGGCGCGCGTAGTTCAGGTCTTCACCGCAGCGTGGGAAGGAAACCGCCAGGTAATCCACGCCAATTTTCGCGGCAGTATGGATGTCGGCTTTGTCTTTTTCGGTCAGTGCTTCAGCGGACAGACCGCCGCCTAATTTGTTGATGCCTTTGTTGTTGGACAGTGGGCCGCCGACCGTCACTTCGGTGAAGACCTTCATGCCCTGAATTTCCAGCACTTTTAGCTGCACGCGGCCGTCGTCAAGCAGCAGGATATCGCCCGGAACAACGTCAGCGGGGAGACCTTTATAGTCGATACCGACTTTCTCTTTGTCGCCTTCACCTTTACCCAGGTTGGCATCAAGCAGGAATTTGTCGCCGATATTGAGGAAAACCTTGCCTTCTTTGAAGGTCGATACGCGAATTTTTGGGCCCTGCAGGTCACCGAGAATGGCAACGTGGCGCCCCAGTTTGGCCGCAATTTCACGGACTTTGTCTGCGCGAAGCTGATGATCTTCTGCTGTACCGTGAGAAAAGTTCATACGCACGACGTTAGCACCGGCGGAAATTACCTTCTCAAGGTTATTGTCGCGGTCGGTTGCTGGGCCTAATGTGGTAACGATCTTGGTTCTGCGAAGCCTTCTGGACATGTAATACTCCGTTGACTAGTACAACTTTGGTGTTGCGTGAACAGGAATTCGGCAATGTCGCCAGCTTGGCGCTACCGAATGAGTTAATTAATGATGCCGTTATTATCGCTTTTAGTGGTTATCGCTGTGTATGGAAAGCTCTTTATCAAACCGCGATTCTTTCAATGCTTCTTTGACTCGCTTCAAGTTATCCCTGAATTTTGCCCCCCGGCGCAGGGTAAAGCCCGTTGCCAGGACATCGATCACGGTGAGTTGCGCGAGCCTTGACACCATGGGCATGTAAATGTCGGTATCTTCAGGAACATCCAGGGTGATGGCGAGGGTCGCTTCGCGCGCCAGCGGCGTACCGGCAGAGGTGATGGCGATAACCATCGCATCGTTTTCGCGGGCAACCTGGGCTATCTCGACCAGACTTTTGGTGCGGCCGGTATGAGAAATTAACACCACGACGTCATCGTCGTTGCAATTCATACAGCTCATTCGTTGCAAAACAATGTCATCAGAGTAGATGACCGGAACGTTAAAGCGGAAAAATTTGTTCATCGCATCGTGGGCAACCGCCGCCGACGATCCGAGCCCGAAAAAGGCAATCTTATTGGCCTGCGTCAGGAGATCCACCGCGCGATTCACCGCCGACATATCCAGCGATTGGCGCACGTGGGCGAGGCTTGCCATCGCTGATTCAAAAATCTTCGCCGTATACGCCTCGACGCTGTCATCTTCATCGACATTACGATTAACATACGGTGTGCCGTTAGCCAGACTTTGCGCGAGATGCAGTTTAAAATCGGGGAACCCGCGCGTTTCCATGCTCCGACAAAAGCGGTTGACGGTGGGTTCGCTGACCTCCGCTTCCAGGGCGAGTGCGGCAATGCTTGAATGGATCGCTTGGTCCGGGGCCGCAAGAATAACTTCCGCGACTTTTCGCTCGGATTTGCTAAGGTTTTCCAGTTGGGACTGAATTTTTTCCAGCATATTCATCGTAGCAAGGCGCTCATAGATTGAAACGATTCCATTAATGGGTGAAATCTTCGGGCGTTTTAGCAAGAATATACGCTCGAACCCGGTCGTAAAGTGAATAACAACGGCAAAAAATGTTGTTTTTTTTCATTACATGATCAGCGTCGTATTTTAACTGACGCCATTGAGGCGAAAGAACAAACAAAATTGGTGGAATGCCTAACGCTGTTGCCGCAACGGTTCCGATTTGTGCGATCGACGGGCGAGAAGGGCGTTAAAGGGTTTCGGCAATTTGGTAAACACAGTACAGTGCACCGTAAGAAAATTACAATGATATCCGTCGTTTTTCAGGAAAAGCTGATAGATGATGAATATGTAGCCTGGCAAAGAACCAGGAACCTAAACTGAGGAGAATGACATGGCGGTAACGCAAACGGCGCAGGCATGCGATCTGGTCATTTTCGGCGCGAAGGGCGATTTGGCCCGCCGAAAACTGCTGCCTTCCCTGTATCAGCTTGAAAAAGCCGGGCAGATCAATCCGGACACCCGGATTATCGGGGTGGGGCGCGCAGACTGGGACAAAGCGGCGTACACCAAAGTTGTCCGCGAAGCGCTTGAAACTTTCATGAAGGAAAAAATTGATGAAAGTTTGTGGGACACCCTCAGCGCACGCCTTGATTTCTGCAATCTGGATGTGAACGACGCGCCAGCGTTCTCCCGTCTGGGTGAGATGCTCGATCAAAAAAATCGTACCACCATTAATTATTTCGCCATGCCGCCAAGCACCTTTGGTGCTATCTGCCGCGGTCTGGGCGAAGCCAAGCTGAATGCCAAACCCGCGCGCGTGGTGATGGAAAAACCGCTGGGGACTTCCCTTGAAACCTCTCGTGAAATCAACGACCAGGTTGGCGAGTATTTTGAAGAGTGCCAGGTTTACCGTATCGACCACTATCTGGGTAAAGAAACGGTACTGAACCTGCTGGCGCTGCGTTTTGCAAACTCCTTGTTTGTTAACAACTGGGATAACCGCACGATCGACCATGTGGAAATCACCGTCGCCGAAGAAGTGGGCATCGAAGGCCGTTGGGGTTACTTCGACCAGGCCGGTCAGATGCGCGACATGATCCAAAACCACCTGTTGCAGGTTCTGTGCATGATTGCCATGGCGCCTCCTTCAGATTTAAGTGCTGACAGCATTCGCGATGAGAAAGTCAAAGTTCTGAAGTCTTTGCGTCGCATTGACCATACCAACGTGCGTGAAAAAACCGTCCGCGGACAGTACACCGCTGGTTTTGCACAGGGTCAGAAGGTGCCGGGCTACCTTGAAGAAGAGGGCGCGAACAAATCCAGCAGCACCGAAACCTTCGTTTCCATTCGTGTGGATATTGATAACTGGCGCTGGTCTGGCGTGCCGTTCTACCTGCGCACCGGTAAACGTCTGCCGACCAAATGCTCCGAAGTGGTGGTGTACTTCAAAAACCCTGAACTGAATCTGTTCAAGGAAACCTGGCCTGAACTGCCGCAGAACAAACTGACCATTCGTTTGCAGCCGGATGAAGGCGTGGATATCCAGATCCTCAATAAAGTCCCGGGTCTTGAGCACAAGCACAACCTGCAGGTGACTAAACTGGATCTGAGCTATTCAGAAACCTTTAATCAGACGCACCTTGCAGACGCCTACGAGCGCCTGCTGCTGGAAACCATGCGTGGCATTCAGGCTCTGTTTGTGCGCCGTGATGAAGTAGAAGAAGCCTGGAAGTGGGTCGACTCTATCACCGAAGCGTGGGCAAGCGATAAAGATGCGCCGAAACCGTATCAGGCCGGTACATGGGGGCCTGTGGCATCTGTCGCGATGATTACCCGCGATGGCCGTTCCTGGAACGAGTTCGAGTAAGCGGTACAGGTAATCCGGAATGGTTATTTTACCGGTAACATGATCTAACACAGCATGTAGTGCTATTTCTGTGCATTTGAGCCCCGGGTGGATTCACTCCCGGGGCTTTTTTTATTACACTACCTGTAGATACTTGCCTCTGAGCTGCGCTGTACCGGTGTTTTTTGATAAGTTTGCCCAATATATTCACCGTATACGATGGCGGCCTGGACAGAAAAATTTTGAGGAGCCTTTATGAACTCTGTAATGTTACGGGTAACAAATCGCATTATCGAACGCTCTCGTGCTACGCGTCAGGCCTATCTTGCGCGTATTGAGCAGGCAAAAACTGAAACGGTTCATCGTTCAGAACTGGCCTGCGGTAACCTGGCGCACGGCTTCGCCGCCTGTCAGGCTGACGATAAAGCGTCGTTGAAAAGCATGTTGCGTAACAATATTGCGATCATTACCTCTTACAACGACATGCTTTCTGCCCACCAGCCGTATGAAACCTACCCGGATCAAATCCGCAAAGCGCTGCACAGCGTTAATGCGGTGGGCCAGGTCGCGGGCGGCGTTCCGGCGATGTGTGACGGGGTTACTCAGGGGCAGAACGGTATGGAACTCTCCTTGCTGAGCCGTGAAGTTATCGCGATGTCCGCGGCGGTTGGTTTATCTCACAACATGTTCGATGGCGCGCTTTACCTTGGCGTCTGCGATAAAATCGTCCCAGGGTTGGCGATGGCTGCGCTGTCATTCGGCCACCTGCCTTCCGTTTTCATTCCATCCGGCCCGATGGCCAGCGGCCTGCCTAACAAAGAAAAAGTGCGTATTCGCCAGCTTTATGCCGAAGGTAAAGTTGACCGTACTGCGCTGCTCGAGTCAGAAGCGGCATCCTACCATGCGCCAGGTACCTGTACTTTCTACGGTACTGCCAATACCAACCAGATGGTGATTGAGTTCATGGGGATGCAGCTGCCAGGCTCATCATTTGTACACCCGGATGCCCCGCTGCGTGCGGAGCTGACCGCGGCGGCAGCACGTCAGGTGACGCGGATGACCGGCAACGGTAACGACTGGATGCCACTGGGTAAAATGATCGACGAGAAAGTGGTCGTCAACGGGATTGTTGCCCTGCTAGCAACCGGTGGCTCAACAAACCACACCATGCACCTGGTGGCGATGGCGCGCGCGGCGGGCATTATCATCAACTGGGATGATTTCTCCGAACTCTCCGACGTGGTGCCTCTGATGGCGCGACTTTACCCGAACGGCCCTGCTGATATTAACCACTTCCAGGCGGCCGGTGGCGTGCCGGTGCTGGTGCGCGAACTGATAAAAGGCGGTCTGCTGCACGAAGATGTGAACACGGTAGCCGGTTTCGGCCTGTCTCATTACACCATGGAACCGTGGTTAAACAACGGCAAGCTGGACTGGCGTGAAGGGGCTAGCGTATCGCTTGACGATAGCATTATCGCCACCTTCGACAAGCCATTCTCAAAACACGGCGGCACCAAAGTATTGAGCGGTAACCTCGGTCGTGCGGTGATGAAAACCTCAGCCGTGCCGGTTGAAAACCAGGTCATTGAAGCGCCTGCGGTTGTTTTTGAAAGCCAGCATGATGTCTTACCAGCGTTTGAAGCGGGTCTGCTGGATAAAGATTGCGTGGTTGTTGTGCGTCATCAAGGGCCAAAAGCGAATGGCATGCCAGAATTACATAAACTTATGCCGCCACTTGGTGTATTATTGGACCGCTGTTTCAAAATTGCGTTAGTGACTGATGGGCGACTGTCTGGCGCTTCCGGCAAAGTTCCATCGGCGATCCATGTCACCCCGGAAGCCTATGATGGTGGGCTGCTGGCAAAAGTGCGCGACGGTGACATGATCCGCGTAAACGGCCAGACCGGTGAGCTGACGCTGCTGGTCGATGAAGCCGAACTGGCTGCGCGTCAACCGCATATTCCCGATCTGAGCGCTTCGCGCGTGGGCACAGGTCGTGAGCTGTTCGGTGCATTACGGGAAAAACTCTCCGGTGCAGAGCAGGGCGCAACCTGTATTACCTTTTAAGATGACACGATTTGTAGATCTGGCGAGAGAAAATTTCTGATGAAAAACTGGAAAACAACTGCAGAAGCAATCCTGACCACTGGCCCGGTAGTACCGGTTATTGTGGTAAACAAGCTTGAGCACGCTGTACCGATGGCTAAAGCACTGGTTGCTGGTGGTGTACGTGTACTGGAAGTGACGCTGCGTACCGCTTGCGCGATGGATGCGATTCGCGCCATTGCCAAAGAAGTGCCGGATGCTATCGTCGGCGCGGGTACCGTGACCAACGCACAGCAGCTTAAAGAAGTTACCGAAGCGGGCGCGCAGTTTGCCATCAGCCCAGGCCTGACCGACAGCCTGCTGAAAGCGGCAACCGCGGGTACTATCCCTCTGATCCCAGGTATCTGCTCCGTGTCTGAACTGATGCTGGGTATGGAGCACGGTCTGAAAGAGTTCAAATTCTTCCCGGCTGAAGCGAACGGTGGCGTGAAAGCGTTGCAGGCGATTGCAGGGCCGTTCTCGCAGATCCGTTTCTGCCCAACCGGCGGTATCTCTCCGGCTAACTACCGTGACTACCTGGCGCTGAAAAGCGTTCTGTGCATCGGTGGTTCCTGGTTGGTTCCGGCTGACGCGCTGGAAGCAGGCGATTACGATCGCATCACCAAACTGGCTCGCGAAGCGGTTGCTGGTGCGAAGCTGTAAAATATCTGATTTACCCGGTCTTATGGCCGGGTAACAGAAAAGAGGGCGGGTACGCGAAAGCGACCCGCCTTTTTTTATCCCTGAACGATGACCGCCGCGGCGGCAATTTTGGCCCGCTCAACCGCGTCTTCAACGCTATCGGCGGTCGCCAGCGCCACGCCCAATCGGCGTGAACCGTCGATTTCAGGTTTACCGAACAGGCGCAGTTGTACGTTAGCCGACAGCGCATTCTGCACATTGTCAAACGTCACGTTACGGCTGGTTAACTGCGGCAGCAGTACGGCGGAAGCGCTTGGGTCGTACTGACGGATCCCGCCAATCGGCAGCCCAAGGAAGGCGCGCACGTGCAGGGCGAATTCCGAGAGATCTTGTGAAATCAGCGTCACCATCCCGGTATCGTGCGGGCGCGGTGATACTTCGCTAAACACCACATCATCACCGCAGACAAACAGTTCGACGCCGAACAGACCATAGCCACCAAGCGCCAGCACCACTTCGCGCGAAATTTCCTGCGCGCGCGCCAGCGCCCGTTCACTCATCTGCTGAGGCTGCCACGACTCGCGGTAATCGCCGTCTTCCTGACGATGGCCTATTGGTGCGCAAAAATGAACGCCATCCACGGCATTCACGGTGAGCAGCGTGATTTCGAAATCAAAGTTCACCACGCCCTCAACGATGACGCGACCGGCACCGGCGCGCCCACCTTCTTGGGCGTACTGCCAGGCTTGAGTCAGTTGATCCTCGTGGCGAATAAACGTCTGGCCCTTGCCGGATGAGCTCATCACCGGTTTAACGATGCACGGTAGACCAATATCTGTCACCGCCTGACGAAACCGCTCCTCACTGTCCGCAAAGTGATACGCCGAGGTAGGCAGTTTGAGCGTTTCAGCCGCCAGTCGGCGGATACCTTCGCGATTCATGGTCAATTGGGTTGCGCGTGCGCAGGGCACCACATGCTGACCTGCCTGCTCGAGTTCAATCAGCATGTCGGTGGCGATCGCTTCAATTTCTGGCACGATAAAGTCAGGTTTTTCCTGCTCGACCAGCGCTTTAAGCGCGTTTTTATCAAGCATATTGATAACAAAAGCGCGGTGTGCGACGTGCATCGCCGGGGCATCTGCGTAACGATCAACCGCAATGACCTCAATCCCTAATCGTTGACATTCAATGGCGACTTCTTTGCCAAGCTCACCCGAACCCAAAAGCATTACGCGCGTCGCAGCAGGACGCAGAGCTGTGCCTAATAACGTCATGACCCAATCCACCCTCTATCCAAAATTTGCCGCATTATAAACGAAAACGTTTGCGTGTGTCTTGCCGGCGATCTTTTATCAGCACTATCGCCTTAAATTTGCGCATCTTTATGCGTACCAGACATATCCTGACATCTGCTCGCTTAGGCTGAAATCCTCATGCATTTCTTCGGGAGGTTATATGTCAGGTTGGCTTAATCAGCTGCAATCATTGCTGGGACAAAAATCAGGTGAGGGAAAGAAGGATCTTAGCCAGATGCTGGTGCCTGGCGCATTAGGTGGGTTGGCGGGCCTGCTCGTCGCCAGTAAATCGTCACGGAAGATGTTGGCCAAATATGGCACTGGCGCGCTACTGGTCGGCGGTGGTGCCGTGGCGGGAAGCGTGCTGTGGAACAAGTATAAGGATAAATTGCGCGCTAACCCGCAAACAGAATCGAAATACGGTCAACCGGCGGCCCCGCTGGATGTCCGTACTGAGCGGCTGATTCTGGCGCTGGTTTTTGCCGCGAAGAGTGACGGGCATATTGATGCTAAAGAGCAGGCGGCTATTGAGCACCAGCTGCGAGAGGCGGGCGTGGAAGATCAGGGGCGAACGTTCATCGCGAAGGCTCTCGAACAACCGCTCGATCCCCAGCGTCTGGCACGCGATGTCCATAACGAAGAAGAGGCGCTGGAGCTCTATTTTATCAGCTGTGCCGCCATCGATATCGACCACTTTATGGAGCGAAGCTACCTGAATGCGCTGGGCGAGGCGTTAAAGCTGCCGCTTGAGGTGCGCGAGGAGATCGAGAAGGATTTACAACAACAAAAACAGCAACTTTAAGGTTCAGAACGCAGGTTTTGCTTGCATCAGCGTCTAATTTGTCCACCCTTATAGAGTGTGACTAAAACAGATGAATAATGAGATGCCACCTAAAGCGAAACGGATCCCATTCGCCATGACATTGCATGGCGATACGCGTATTGATAACTACTATTGGCTGCGTGATGACACGCGGTCTGAGCCTGCCGTGCTGGACTATTTAAAACAGGAGAACGACTACGGGCAGGCGGTGATGTCCTCGCAGCGCAGCTTACAGGATAAGGTGCTTAAAGAGATCATCGACCGCATTCCGCCCCGGGAAGTGTCGGCGCCCTATATCAAAAATGGTTACCGCTATCGGCAGGTGTATGAACCGGGGCAGGAGTATGCGATTTATCAGCGTCAGGCATTAGGGGAAGACAGCTGGTCGTTGCTGCTCGATGAAAATGAACGGGCGGCAGACAGCGAGTTTTACACGCTGGGCGGCCTCAATGTTGCGCCGGATAACCATCTGCTGGCCGTGACCGAGGATTTTCTCTCGCGTCGTCAGTACGGTTTGCGCATTCGTCATCTGACGAATGACAGCTGGCTGCCGGAAGTTATTGAAGACGTCTCTCCGGGCGTGGTGTGGGGCAATGACTCGCGTACGCTCTATTACGTCCGTCAGCACCCGACAACGCTGTTGCCGTGGCAGGTCTGGCGTCATCAGATTGGCACTCCCGTGATGCAAGATGAGCTAATTTACGAGGAAGCTGACGAAATGTTCTACGTCAGCTTGCATAAAACCTCTTCACGCAAGTACGTGGTGATAGCGCTTTCCAGCGCCACCACCAGTGAGATGTTGTTGCTGGATGCTGATAAAGCGCACGCACAGCCACAGTCTTATCTGCCGCGCCGCAAAGATCATGAATACAGCCTCGACCATTATCAGCAGCAGTTTTATCTGCGCTCTAACCGTGACGGTAAAAATTTCGGTCTCTACCGCAGTGAAAGCTGGGATGAGAGCGCATGGCAAACGGTGATCCCACCGCGCGATACGGTGATGCTGGAAGATTTCACCTTGTTCCGCGATTGGCTGGTGGTGGAAGAACGTCAGCAGGGGTTAATGCGTCTGCGGCAGATCCATCGTCACAGTCAGCAGGAACGGGAAATTGCGTTTGATGATCCGACATATGTGACGTGGATTGCCTATAACCCGGAACCGGAAACGGCCTGTTTGCGTTATGGTTATTCCTCTATGACCACGCCAGATACGCTTTTTGAGCTGAATATGGACAGCGGCGAACGAGCGGTGCTTAAACAGCAAGAGGTGCAAGGCTTTGTGGCCAGCCGCTATCGCAGCGAGCGTTTGTGGATAACGGCACGCGACGGCGTCCAGGTTCCCGTGTCATTGGTCTATCGCCATGAACATTTCCGCCGCGGCAAAAATCCCTTGCTGGTCTACGGCTACGGCTCTTATGGCGCCAGTATGGATGCCGATTTCAGTAGCAGCCGGTTGAGTTTGCTCGACAGGGGTTTTGTCTTTGCTATTGCCCATATTCGCGGCGGCGGTGAGCTGGGGCAGCAGTGGTATGAAGACGGGAAGTTCCTCAAAAAGCTCAATACCTTTAATGACTATATCGACGTTTGCGATGGGTTACTGGCAAAAGGCTATGGTGATCCGGCGCTGTGCTTCGGTATGGGAGGAAGCGCTGGCGGAATGCTGATGGGCACGGTGATTAACGAACGGCCTTCGTTGTTAAAGGGCGTGGTCGCTCAGGTGCCGTTTATTGATGTCGTGACTACCATGCTCGATGAATCCATCCCGCTGACCACCGGAGAATTCGAGGAGTGGGGGAATCCGCAGGATGAAACCTACTACCGTTACATGAAATCCTACAGCCCCTATGACAACGTCAAGCCGCAGGCTTATCCTCATTTGCTGGTGACGACCGGGCTGCATGATTCACAGGTGCAGTATTGGGAGCCCGCGAAATGGGTGGCTAAACTGCGTGAGCAGAAAGTCGATGATAACCTTCTGCTGCTCTGCACCGACATGGATTCCGGGCACGGCGGTAAGTCCGGGCGCTATAAGAGCTATGAAGGCGTGGCGCTGGAATACGCCTTCCTGATAGCGCTGGCGCAGGGAACGCTTCCGGGACAAACGGAGCGCTAACTACTTCTCCAGATAGTGCTTTAACGTCATTTTGAGTTCCGGGCTCATGCGCTCAAGGTTGTTGAAAAGCCAGCGCAGATAGCCCGGATCGTCGCGAGCGATTTCCGCCACTTCCTGCCCGCGGTATTTTCCGAAGGTAAAAGTGCGCAGCAACGCAGGGCGCCCGGTCACGTCAACCATCTGTTCCGCCGTCCAGCCGGAGACGTTCATAATATCAATCAGCAGTGCTGCGGTAATGTAGCAGTCATATAACGCGCGGTGGTGATGCAGCCCTGGCGGTGTCGCCACGCTCAGCTTGCGGGATTTGTACAGCGCCATATTGCTGTACTTGATGCCGGGCCACAGTCGGCGCGCCATCTTCATAGTGCAAATCCACTCGCCGTCCATTTCCGGCAGGACGCGGCGGTCAAAACTGGCGTTATGCGCGACGTACCACGGGCTTCCCTGGTAGAAGGGCACCACTTCCTCAATCCACGGTTTATCGGCCACCATCTCTTCGGTGATGCGGTGGATAGCCATGGCCTGGGCGCTAATGGGACGGTCAGGACGAACCAGATGGCTCATTGGATTAACAATTTTACCGTCAACAACATCGACGGAGGCTATCTCAACGACGCCTCCTTGCAGGTCGCAGGTTTCGGTATCGATAACGCGCAGCATGGCGAACTCCCGGCCAAAAACGCCTAGCGTAAAGGAATGATCTCGCCTTGCCAACCCTGGGCGCTTTTTCTGCCGGTAAGCAGCAATTCGCCGCTGTCGGCCCGAACGATAAGCTGACCGTTTTCATCCCACAACGCGCTGCCGCCAGAGAACGTGCCGCTGGCATAATTAGACTTTAAAACGGCTATTGCATACTTATGAGCAAAACGCTGTAAACGCTGGGTGGTACGCTGTTGCTGAGGTTCCGCCATTGAGCTAACGGTCGCTAAGAGTGATGCCTGGTTCGACAATGCGCAGCCTTCATCATTGAGTTCAAAGATACTGATTTGATCGGAATCGGGCGCCAGGCAGGTTCCGTGACCTTGATGATGTTTCGCTGGCTGATGGTGATGCGGGGTGAAAACCACAATCCCTTTAATTCGTTTACCGTTCTTGTCGACCGGTAACCCTGCAATGATGGTCATTTGATAACGTTGGGCGGCATCATTGAGCGGTTGCAGTTGGGTATCGCACGGCGGGGCCGGGAGACATTTTTCATTAATGGGCCCGGTGAGCGATAATTCAGGAAAAATTAATACCTTGCATGCCTGTCTGGCGGCGGCATCAATAAAACGCAGATGGTGGGTGATATTTTCTGCGATGTCTCCTTCACGTGGCGCATATTGCGCCGCAGCAATTGTCCATGTCAGCATAGTTGCATCCTTCAACACGTGTCAGTGGTCTTTTATCCTGTAAAAGAGTAGCAGACGGGATGTCAGGATTTGTCACTTAGCGTAATCATTATTTAGATTTAGGTTCATACGGCAGGCGAGACAGGTTGACGGAAGCCAGGCGGTGCGCAATGAGTCGTTCACGGAACCAGCCCCGCAAATGTTCGGGCTGCTCACGTTCGACCACTTCCGCCACAATCGGCATATTGTAGCGCTCTTTAAAGGCGACGCCGGCGGCTGCCAGATCCACGTTGACTTTATCCATCTCTTCTTGCGGTAAGGTGGCCAGATTCGTTTGCATGATTTTCTCCTGAAGCTAACGCGCAAAAGTTACTAAGAGTCACGCAAAATGGCAAGTCAATAGGGCGCTTATCTCGACTCGAACATTATAGAGCGTTATCCTTCGGGTTAGATTGATAATCAAAGGGAATGATGAAAATGAACTTCACCACCTCTCGCGCGTTGCGCGCATCGCTGTTGCTGTTAGGCGTCTTGTCCGCATCATCGGTCTGGGCACATGCCCATCTGGAGCAACAAACTCCGGCTGCCAACTCGGAGGTCAGCCCCTCACCGCAGTCTCTCACGCTCAACTTCTCTGAAGGCATTGAAGGTCATTTCAGCGGCGTCACGCTCAAAGGGCCAAACCAGCAGAACATCGCTATCGGCAAGGCGGTACGCAATGAGAACGATAAAAAACAGCTCATCGTTCCCCTAACGGAGTCGCTGACCTCAGGTTTGTATACCGTTGAATGGCACGTCGTTTCGGTTGACGGCCATAAAACCAAAGGCCAGTATCAATTTAGCGTGAAGTAATCATGCTGACCGCTCTCTACATCGCGTTACGCTTCACCCATTTCACCTCGCTTATGGTTGCTTTCGGCTGCACGCTTTACGGTGGCTGGTGGGCTCCCCCTGCGTTACGACGTTTACTCATTCAACGTTTTTCCCGCTTACTGCGGGGAATGCTGGCGCTTAGCGCGTTCACGGCAATGCTGATGCTGTGTGTGCAGGGCGGGCTGATGGGGGGAGGTTGGCCCGATACCTGGCGACCAGAAATCTGGCGGGCAGTGCTGCAAACCCAGTTTGGCAGCGTCTGGCTATGGCAAATTGTCCTGGCATGGGTGGCTCTGGGCATTGTTTGCGTTCGCCCCCGACAGATGATGCGGCGACTTTTGCTTCTTGGTGTTGCGCAGTTTATCCTGCTGGCGGGTGTCGGTCATGCCGCTATGGGAGATGGTACTATCGGCCTGGTGCAGCGTACCAACCACGCGCTGCATCTGCTTTGCGCCGCCGCATGGGTCGGCGGCCTGGTGCCATTTCTTTACTGTTTGCGGCTGGCAAACGGACGCTGGCGTACGCTTGCGATAACCACCATGATGCGTTTTTCTCGCTACGGGCATCTTGCGGTCGCGGGGGCAATTTTAACCGGCCTTGTCAACGCGTGGTTGATTCAGGGAGGATTGACCGCGACGACGCCATACGGTCGTGCATTATGGGTGAAATGCGGTCTTGTACTGCTGATGGTGCTGGCGGCGTTGGTTAACCGTTATCTGCTGGTGCCTCGTCTTTCGGCGTCCGGCACGCGAGCGCATCACCTGTTTATCCGCGTGACGCAGATTGAAATTTTTTTGGCGGCCTGCGTGCTGGCATGTGTAAGCCTGTTTGCTACCTGGGAACCCTTTTGATTAAAAATGGCGAAATTATGAAAAAAATGATCCTTTCTTTATTGCTGCTAAGCGTGTCGAGTTCGGCGCTGGCGGCGCAGGTTATCACGGTCAGTCGTTTTGAGGTGGGTAAAGACAAATGGGCCTTTAACCGTGAAGAGGTAATGCTGACCTGTCGGGCGGGCAATGCGCTGTATGTCATTAACCCAAGCACCCTGGTTCAATATCCGTTGAACGATATCGCACAAGAACAGGTCAAGGCCGGAAAAACGAAGGCGCAGCCGCTCGAGATAATCCAGGTTGATGATCCTAAGAATCCGGGCGTGAAAATGAGTCTGGCGCCGTTTATTGAGCGGGCCGAGAAGCTTTGCTAAGTATCCGTATATCTGGTTGAAAACTAATAAAAAACCGCAGTCTTTCTGATGGAATGGCTACGGTTTTTTGATTTTATGCCGTTTTTGGGACGAAAATTTTCAGCTCACGCAGGGCGTGGACTGGAAAACCTGTCACGGTCATCTATTCTTATAAGGCAAGGCGATTGAGCCTGCATTAATGCCAACTTTTAGCGCACGGCTCTCTCCCAAGAGCCATTTCCCTGGACCGAATACAGGAATCGTATTCGGTCTCTTTTTGCCTGCTGAATACGCCCGGCAGGACAAACAGCGTCATCATTCCGCGTGCTTGTTACACCAATGTAAACAGATTTAAGCTGCCATCCAAGCATTTTTTCACCTATTTTGTGAAATTATTTTTCCCGCAATACCGAGCCCATTCCCTCTGGCGAATTTTATTTTTCCAGGAGTCTTCTGGATTAAATAAAAAGATCAATGAGTAATAATATGAATGTACGACAATTGGGGTATTATTTCGTCCTGTTACTAAAATTCTCTATTTTTTTTTCGGAAAAAGGTGCATGCTTGCATGGAATTTTGCCACAGCTTGCCACGCCACGTCTCATTGCTGCCTCTGTGATGTTTTGTAAAAAATCATACAGATAGTGAATTTGTCGAACGTAATACTGTCAAACCCTTATACGTATCGCATAAAGACAGATGAACGGAATCATTTTTTCCTTTGGCGTTACCTGTGCTCCACGTTACTGGAATAAATGATGTTCAAAAATTTTGATTTTAGCTTGCTTCACCCGCGTAATGGGTTGAAGTGGTTCGCTTTGGCCGCCTTATGGTTGGTCGTTCAACTTCCTTATCCACTCTTGCATGTTCTTGGCACTTCCGTTGGTAAAGCATCACGTCGATTTTTAAAACGCCGTGAACGTATTGCTACGCGCAATATTGAACTCTGTTTCCCCAAAATGGACCCTGCTCAGCGGGAAAAGTTGATTGAGCAGAACTTTATGTCGCTCGGCATGGGGCTTATCGAAACCGGCATGGCCTGGTTCTGGAGCGATGCCCGCGTTAAAAAATGGTTTGATGTGGACGGCTACAGCAACCTGATGAAAGCGCTCAATGAGCAGCGCGGCGTGATGGTTGTAGGCGTCCACTTTATGTCATTAGAATTGGGTGGCCGGGCAATGGGCCTGTGCCGTCCGATGATGGCAACGTATCGCCCACATAACGATCCGCTAATGGAATGGGTGCAGACCACCGGTCGCCTGCGTTCCAATAAAGCGATGATCGATCGCCGAAATCTGCGTGGCTTAGTCCAGTCACTGAAAGCGGGTGAGGCCGTATGGTTCGCTCCCGATCAGGACTACGGCCCTAAGGGCAGCGTGTTTGCGCCATTTTTCTCAGTAAGCGAAGCGGCAACGACTAACGGCACAAACGTCCTGTCGCGCTTATCCGGCGCTGCCATGCTGACGGTGACTATGGTGCGTAAATCGCACAAAAAAGGCTATACCTTGCATATCAGCGAAGCGATGACCGATTACCCGAAAGGGGACGAAATTTCGGCAGCCTGCTATATGAACAAAATTATCGAACGTGAAATTCTGCGTGCGCCTGAGCAGTATCTGTGGGTGCATCGCCGGTTTAAAACGCGGCCGCGGGGAGAAGCGTCCCTCTATAAGGTTGCTACACAAGCCAAATAATAAATAACCCGCCTGCTGGCGGGTTCTTTTTGGGCTAAGCAAGGCGCATAACCCAGGCGTCGGAAGGTTGGTCGTAGTGTTTACGATAAAGGACGGACTGTTCGCCATCGAGAAGTGCAGGGATGCTGATATCCGCGTCCCAGGCATCAAGCTGCATGCATAAATCGGGATCGGACTTACAAGGAATACTTAACGTTCGCTCGCCGTGCTGCTCGGCATGCAGCACGGCATCATCAATTTCAAATGCGCCGATGCGTACGCTGGTTTTGCTCATAATGCTCTCCGTTACTCTGCTGATCGGTGGTGGTACGACCAGTTAGGCCGTACCTTTCAGCCTAGTCAACGCGGAGATTTATGCCAGTCAAAAAATGCGTTTTTTTTATCTGCTATGCCGACCGATGGGTAAACAGCTTGCCATCACGCACCAGCTCACGTGGATAGCTGTTTTTCAGGCGTGAATTTATGCGCTTGGCAAGCCCCAGCGGGAATCCCTGGAAGGTCACGATAACATCATCATATTGTGGGGTTTGCTGAGGGTATACGTCGCGACCACGATACCACTCCTGCGCTTCTATAGGCGTTAACTCATATCCCAGCTTGCTGGTTTTTGCCAGCGCTATCACCGCCTCGTGCTGCCAGCGGAAACCTTTATTGTGGGTTTCGGCAAGTTTAATACCGATGCGTGAAAAACGAACTTTACCCAGCAGCGGCGCGATCTCTTTTGGGAATAACCAGATCTCTTTGTCCCGTTGCCATAGCGTTAATGCGTCATCCCATTCGATGCCGACGTTTCTCGCCGCATCGGAGACTGCGGCAGACTCGCGCGTTTTCATCGGGGTGAAGGGGAATTTCCCCACTTTGTAACCCGGAGCGGGCAGCGCATCGATAGACGCCGTTTTGTGCAGACGGGCGACGAAAAACCCTTCGCAGTCGTAGATTTGTGGGAAAACGTGCAGGTAGCCCTCAGGGGTCAGGGCCTGCTTTGCCGTAGGGAACAGTTCGCCAAGCGGCGAGACCGTTACGGCCTCCGGGTAACGTTCCAGCAGCCAGGCTACGACTGACTCATTTTCTTCACGGTTCAACGTACAGGTGGAATAGACCAGCGTCCCGCCCGGACGCAATGCATGGAAGGCGCTCTCAATCAGTTCGCGCTGAGTTTGGGCAATCTCGAGATTGCTGGCTTCGGACCAGTTTTTTAGCGCATCTGCATCTTTTCGCACCACGCCTTCACCTGAGCAGGGGGCATCAAGCAAAATGGCGTCAAAGCACTCGGGCAGTGCGGCCCCGAAAACACGGCCATCGAAATGGGTTAAGGCTGTGTTGCTGATCCCGCAGCGGCTGATATTGGCATGCAGTACCTTGACGCGGCTGGCGGAGAATTCGTTCGCCAGCAACATGCCGCGATTATTCATCCGCGCGGCAATCTGCGTGGTTTTTGAGCCCGGAGCGGCGGCCACATCCATGACGCGCTCGGGGGCTAATCCTTCGGCGAACAGTGCGGCAACCGGCAGCATTGAGCTGGCTTCCTGGATATAAAACAGGCCGCTTAAATGCTCTGCGGTACTCCCCAGCGGCAACTCTTCTTCATCCTCGCGCTCAATCCAGAACCCTTCCGCACACCACGGCACGGCCGTCAACTGCCAGCCGTAGGGCGCAACCAGCGCCAGAAAATCATCGACCGTAATTTTGAGCGTATTAACGCGAATGCTGCGGCGCAGTGGGCGCTTGCAGGCGTCAATAAATTCGTCAAAGGAGAGATGAGCAGGCATGGCCTCACGCATTTGCGCAAGGAATTGATCGGGGAAATAGACTGAGTTTTGAGCCACAGGTGCTTACCACAAGGAGATAAAGAGCGCGCAGTCTACCAGAAAAAAGCGCCGGTGGCAGGCACCGGCGCTCAGGGAATTAACGCGGCAGGGCGGTACCCCACTCGCGCCACTCTTTAGGTTCAGACTCCAGCAGCAGGAAGTGCTTACCTTCTTGCGCTTTCGGCGCCAGCGGTATCCCCGGTGGGGTAGCGAAAGCGATACCGCCACGAATGAACTGGTTGAAGGTGCCGGTTTTCACCACGCCGCCAATCAGGCCAAAGTCGAGACTGTAACCGGAGGCCAGCCAGAAGACGGAATTATTGCGCACCAGATGCTGATAACGCTGACCGATGCGCATTTCAATCATCACACGGTCAGAGAGGCTGCCCAGACGCAGACCGGTCACCGTACCCACTTCCAGACCTCGGAACAGAATCGGTGTGCCGATATTCATTGAACCCGCTTCCGGGGCTTCCACCACGATGTTCAGGCCATTGAGATAACGCGAATCGGAAATGGTGGCTTCCTGCAATTCAAAATCGCGGCGCATTTCACCGTGACCCGGTTCGACGTTGACGTAAGGCTGAAGCAGGGTATCAAGATGTTCAACGCCGGCAGCAGAGATCTGCGGTGTGATCACCGAGAAGCGGGTGCCGCGACGGGCGAACGTGCTCACATATTCAGGATAGAGCACCGCGCTGGCTTCTACCTCATTGCGAGAAGCGTTCAGCTTGAGGTCTTGCACCTGACCAATATCGATGCCCAGATAGCGGATTGGCATACCTGAAGAGAGCTTATCGGCATCAAAGGCGTGCAGGGTGATTTGCCCCCCAATGGCGCGAGCAGCGGTCTCTGAGGCAAAGAGCACGCGCTTATCGCCCTTACGGATACCGTTTTTGGCTTCGTTGAAGTTATCGAAGCTGACCGCGCCTTTGAGAGCCCGGGATAGCGGTGAAGCCTGCACCGTTAGGCCGCTGCCGTTAAGCTGCACTTTCGCGCCGCCTTCCGCCCAGAAAACGCTATTGGCCGTCAACAGTGAACGGTATTCGGGTTTGATATGCACCGCGATGTCAAAAGCATTGGCCCGTGGTTGTACAGAGGTTATCTCGCCCACCTGGAACTTGCGGTAAAGCACCACGGAGCCGCTTTGAATATCAGGAAGCGTTTCTGCCGTCAGCATCAGCGTCGTGGTAGGGAAATCACTCAGGCTATTTTCCTGCGCTTTTTCGAGATTTGCGTACAGCGGATAGCTGGCTTTCATCGGGCCTTTTTCGCCCGGCAAAATACGAATGCCGCCGCTTAACCACTCATTAGGGCTGGCGCCGAGGAACTCAACGCCATCAATACCCACCTTAACGTCCATTTTGCTGTTGACCACAAACTTGCTGTCACCGTGGACAAGATTGCGGTATTGCGGGTCGATTGCGATGGCAAATTCGATGCCTTTGGCGCTCAGCGTGCGTTGTAGCACCTGACCAATTTTAACCCCGTGCAACATAATCGGTTGGCCGCCTTCAATGCCGTAACTTTCCGGTGCGGTCAGGGATAGTGTCATCACGCCGGGCTGTTGCAGTAAGGTTTTGTCGGCGGCGAGCACCGTAAAGTGGTCTTTCGGTTCACCGTCGCCCGGCACCAGTTCAAAGGTGCTGCCGGTCAGCAGCATACTGAGATTAGGGTTATCCAGCGTCAGCTTCGGTTGATGCAGTTCAATGCGGGTTTTTTCCCGTAACAGCGTGACGACGCTTGGATCTACGGTCATTTCTCCGCTGACTGAGCCATCATCATTGAGCGTGAGCTTAGACAGCTGCCCGACTTCAAGCCCCTGATAAAGCATAGCCGTGGAGCCCGCTTTCAGCCCGTCACCGCTAGGTAATTGAAGCTTAATAATGACACCACGCTGACTGTGCGCGAGATCCTCATACAATCCGTATTCATCATTTTGATCGGCATTTTTGGAGTTAGCCGGGGAATCAAATGCAATCGCGCCATTGACCAGCGCTGCCAGGCTTTCGAGCTGAACTTTCGCGCCAGCTAATCCCACATCTGCTTTAACACCCGAGACATTCCAGAAACGGCTGCCTTTTTTCACCAGATTGGTGAAGCGGCGCTCAATCAGCACGTCGATGGTCACCCCCTGCTTGTTGGGGTTAATGGCGTAATCATAAACGCGACCGACGGGAATTTTGCGGAAATAAACCAGGGAACCGCTGCTAAGGGAACCGAGATCGGGCGCATGCAGATGGATCATCAGCTCGCCATTGTTCAGGCGATACTTTGGCTGAGTATCAAGGGCGGTGAAACGCTCGCGCGGTTCGCCTTTACCGGGCATCATGCCGATATAGTTACCGCCGACCAGCGCATCAAGCCCGGAGACGCCAGCCAGAGAGGCTTTTGGCGTCACCAGCCAGAACTGGGTTTCTTCGCGCAGCGCATCTTCCATATCGCTTTTGATACTGGCACGCACCTCGATTTTGCTGCGGTCGCTGGCCAGACGAATATCCTGTACCGTCCCGACCTCAACCCCCTGGAAGCGCACCGGTGTGCGTCCCGGCACGATACCGTCCGCCGACATGAAGTCGATGGTGATGGTTGTGCCTCGGTCTTCAAAGCTATTCCAGATAAGCCACCCGGCTATCAGCAAGGCAATAACCGGCAGTAGCCAGAACGGCGAAATGCGACGTTTTGTTTTAATTCGCGCTTCAGTCTGTGAAGCGTGCGTTTCCTGACTCATGTGCATCCCAAAGTAATCGGCTGTCCAGCCACTCAACAGCAAGAATAGTTAATATTACCGCAGCACCAAAATAAAACGCAGCGGGGCCCATTGTGAACGCGAGCAACTGGTCGCGATTGATGAGCGACATGGTTAACGAAATTACGAACAGGTCGAGCATTGACCAGCGGCCAATCCAGGTGACAAAACGCAGCAGCAGTATACGCGTGCGCAGCCCCTGTTCGCATTTAAAATGGATGCTGATAAGCAGCGTCAGCATCACAATAATCTTAGTAAACGGCACCAGAATACTGGCAATGAATACCACCGCCGCCACTGCAATATTGCTGCTTGCCAGCGACATAATGCCTGACAGTATTGTGTCTTCCTGGCGTCCTCCATTCACATAGATTATGGAAATGGGCAGCAGGTTGGCGGGAAAAATAAACACGATAGAGGCGATAAGCGCGGCCCAGCTTTTCTGCAAACTTTGTCTCCGGCGAAAGCGGAGCGGCGTATGGCAACGACGACAGCGGCCGCGATTATCGGCATAGCCGGTGTAATGGCACCCCAGGCACACGCGAAGATTGCTATCAGGCCGGGTGGCAGGACGTTGGGGATAAAAACGCTCCCAGAGCTGTTCGATGTTAAGGTGAATGAGCGTCAAAATGCTCAGTACCACCAGCGAGATAAACGCAAACAGGCCAATTCCCGGCTGCAAAAAGGCGTAATCCTGAACCTTAATCGACGCAACGGCGATACCGATAAGGTAGATATCGAGCATCACCCACTCTTTAAGTTTGTCCAGCATCAGCAGTACCGGCCGGAGATTCATGCCGAGAATATTGCCAAACCAGAGATAGGCAATCGCTATCACCAGTACCGCCGGTGCGGCAACGGTACAGAAAAAGACCATGGCGGCCGTGATCGGATCTCCGCCGTAGGTCATCTGCCAGATCCCCGACAACAGGGTCGCATCGATGCGCACGCCCAGCAGATAAAGCCGCAGCAGCGGTTCGCTCCAGGCGAAAGGCATCAGCAGCAGCATTGCAATCGCCATGGCGCCCAGACGGGTCAGCGACCAGTCTCGTCCATCACGAACTTTGGCATCGCAGCGCGGACAATAGGCGCGTTGCGATGATTTTACGACCGGTAACCGAAAAAGCGTATCGCACTGGGGGCAACGTTGGTAATGTGCCCAGGGTAGTGGTTCGATAACGGTGTGAATTCGGATTTTTTTCGTCGGCGTTATACGTGAAGTTATCAGTGCCATTTATTACATTGAGAAATGAATGTATAAATCTATATTAACCTAAGTATGGATTCATCTTGAGCCCGAGCGCACTTAATGCGTATTTTATGAGACCGTAAACTGGGTATCGAATCAGTAACATCGCAAACAATAGTGATTAAATAATGACCAAAGCAGAGTTTTATACGGATCTTAACCGTGATTTTCAGGCATTGATGGCAGGTGAGACGAGTTTTCTAGCGGTAATCTCCAATACTAGCGCGCTGTTATATGAGCGCCTGTCAGAGGTAAATTGGGCAGGTTTTTATTTACTGGAAGGGGACTCGTTGGTTCTGGGGCCGTTCCAGGGCAAAATTGCATGCGTGCGCATCCCTGTTGGTCGCGGTGTTTGCGGTACCGCCGTGGCGCAAAATCGCGTGCAGCGCATCGCGGATGTTCACGCTTTTGATGGCCATATCGCCTGTGATGCCGCAAGCAATTCGGAAATTGTCTTGCCTATCCAGGTTAATAATCAGGTTATCGGCGTACTGGATATCGACAGCACGGTATTTTCGCGTTTTAGCGAAGAAGATGAGTCAGGCCTGGTAGAACTGGTCGGCCACCTTCAAAAAGTGCTTGAAGCCACCGATTATCAAAAATTCTTTGCACCCGTCGCAGGATAATCAACGGATAACGTAGCATTTACGGACGACGTCATTATAATGTCGCCTGTTCATGCCTGCGGCTAGTTGGCTACGTCCGTTGTAATCAGGAAATTTCATGGAAAATCAACCTAAGTTGAATAGCAGTAAAGAAGTTATCGCATTTTTGGCCGAACGTTTCCCGCAGTGTTTTAGCGCGGAAGGTGAAGCTCGCCCCCTGAAAGTCGGTATTTTTCAGGATCTCGTCGAGCGTGTTGAAGGGGAAATGAACCTCAGCAAAACGCAGTTACGTTCAGCATTACGCCTTTATACCTCAAGCTGGCGCTACCTTTACGGCATCAAAGCCGGTGCCGTCCGTGTTGATCTCGATGGCAACCCATGCGGTGAACTCGACGAGCAACATGTTGCACATGCGCGTCAGCAGCTTGAAGAAGCTAAAGCTCGCGTTCAGGCGCAGCGCGCTGAACAGCAGGCTAAAAAACGCGAAGCGGCCGCTGCCGCAGGCGAGGCGGGTGATGCGCCACGTCGTGAGCGTAAGCCACGTCCACCGGTGCGTCGTAAAGAAGGGGCAGAGCGTAAGCCGCGCGCAGCCGCTGCACAACCTGCCGCTAAGCCAGTTCGCGAAGTTCGTGAAGAAAAACTGACTCCGGTATCCGACTTATCTGTGTTGACTGTCGGTCAATCCTTGAAAGTTAAAGCGGGCAACAACGCAATGGACGCCACGATTCTCGAAATCACCAAAGACGGCGTTCGCGTGCAGCTTACTTCTGGTATGTCAATGATTGTACGCGCAGAACACCTGGTGTTCTGAAACGGAGGCCGGGCCAGGCATGAACACATTTTTTAGGCTCTCCGCGCTTGCTGGCCTGTTATTACTAACAGGCCAGGCCGTAGCGGTTGAAGATATTACTCGTGCTGACCAACTTCCTGTTCTCAAGGAAGAAACTCAGCACGCGACGGTCAGCGAGCGTGTCACCTCACGCTTTACCCGTTCCCATTATCGTCAGTTCGATCTCGACAAGGCTTTTTCAGCCAAAATCTTTAATCGCTACCTGAATTTGCTCGACTACAGCCACAACGTACTGCTGGCGGGTGATGTTGAGCAATTTGCGGCGAAGAAAGGGCAGATTGGCGACGAGCTGCGCTCGGGCAAACTGGACGTTTTTTACGACCTGTATAACCTGGCGCAAAAACGCCGCTTTGAGCGTTATGAGTATGCGTTGAAGGTGCTTGAGCGTCCGATGGACTTCACCGGCACTGACACCTTTAACCTCGATCGCTCAAAGGCGCCGTGGCCAAAAGATCAGGCCGAGTTGGATAAGCTGTGGGATGGCAAGGTTAAGTACGACCAGTTGAGTTTGAAACTGGCGGGCAAAGATGACAAAGAGATCCACGACACGCTGGCGCGTCGCTACAAATTCGCCATCCGTCGTCTGGCTCAGACGAACAGCGAAGATGTGTTCTCGTTAGCGATGACCTCTTTTGCGCGTGAAATCGATCCGCACACTAACTACCTGTCACCACGCAATACCGAACAGTTCAATACTGAAATGAGCCTGTCTCTGGAAGGTATTGGTGCGGTGCTGCAAATGGACGACGACTACACCGTTATCAACTCCATGGTAGCGGGCGGCCCGGCGGCGAAAAGCAAAGCGATAAGCGTTGGCGATCGCATTGTTGGCGTGGGTCAGTCAGGCAAAGGCATGGTCGATGTGATTGGCTGGCGTCTTGATGACGTTGTCGCCTTGATCAAAGGGCCGAAAGGCAGCAAGGTTCGCCTGGAAGTTCTGCCTGCCGGTAAAGGTTCGAAAACCCGCATTGTCACGCTGACCCGCGAACGCATTCGCCTTGAAGACCGGGCGGTGAAAATGTCGGTCAAGGGCGTTGGCAAGGATAAAGTCGGCGTTCTCGATATTCCTGGCTTCTACGTAGGTCTGACCGAAGATGTGAAAGTACAGCTGCAAAAGCTGGAAAAACAGAATGTCAGCAGCGTGATTATCGATCTGCGCAGCAACGGCGGCGGGGCGCTGACTGAAGCGGTATCGCTTTCCGGTCTGTTTATTCCGTCCGGGCCGGTCGTGCAGGTGCGTGATAACAACGGTAAAGTTCGCGAAGATAGCGATACCGATGGCGTTGTCTATTACAAAGGGCCGCTGGTGGTTCTGGTCGACCGCTTTAGCGCGTCAGCATCAGAAATTTTTGCTGCTGCGATGCAGGACTATGGCCGCGCGCTTATCGTTGGTGAACCGACCTTCGGGAAAGGCACCGTACAGCAGTATCGCTCGTTGAATCGTATTTACGATCAGATGCTGCGACCTGAGTGGCCAGCGCTTGGCTCTGTCCAGTACACCATCCAGAAGTTCTACCGCATCAACGGCGGCAGTACCCAGCGTAAAGGGGTGACCCCGGATATTCTGATGCCAACCGGCAAGGAAGAGACCGAAACGGGTGAGAAGTTCGAAGACAACGCACTGCCGTGGGACAGCGTTAATGCTGCCACCTATGTGAAGTCAGGCGATATGGCGCCGTTCGAACCTGAGCTACTGAAGCTGCACGATCAACGTATTGCGAAAGATCCCGAGTTCCAGTACATCGTGAAAGACATTGCCCACTTCAATGCGTTGAAAGATAAGCGCAATATTGCTTCTCTGAATTACGCTCAGCGTCTGAAAGAGAACGATGAAGATGATGCAACGCGTCTGGCGCGGATTAACGATCGCTATAAGCGTGAAGGAAAACCGCCGCTGAAGAAACTCGACGATTTGCCTAAGGATTACAAAGAACCGGATCCGTACCTTGATGAGACGGTTAAAATAGCCGTGGATCTGGCGAAGCTTGAAAAAGCGAATCCTGCCGAGCAACCCGCAGCAAGCAAATAACCCCCAACAGGCACAAGCAATTGTGCCTGTTTTTTTTAGCTCTCACATCTTCTCGTCAACAACTATGCTACAAAATGTAAAGTTGTGTCTTTCTCGTGACTTAGCCTGGCTTAATCGTTGAAAATTGCCGTATTGCCCTTACGATATGGGTAATCGCATAGTGCGTTTTGTTAAAATGAGGTTAAAAGTTAATTATGATGCGAATCGCGCTCTTCCTGATGACCAACCTGGCAGTGATGGTTGTGTTTGGGCTGGTGCTAAGCCTGACAGGAATTCAGTCGAGCAGCATAACGGGTCTGCTGATCATGGCGCTGCTATTTGGTTTTGGCGGTTCTATTATTTCTTTGATGATGTCGAAGTGGATGGCGTTGAAGTCGGTAGGTGGTGAGGTTATCGAGCAGCCACGTAACGAGCAGGAGCGCTGGTTGATGGCAACCGTTGCCCGTCAGGCCCAGCAGGTCGGTATTGCGATGCCTCAGGTTGCTCTTTATCACGCGCCGGATATTAACGCCTTTGCCACCGGCGCACGTCGTGATGCATCCCTGGTCGCGGTGAGTACCGGTCTGTTGCAGAATATGAGCCGTGACGAAGCGGAAGCGGTTATTGCTCACGAGATTAGCCACATCGCCAACGGTGATATGGTTACCATGACGCTGATTCAGGGTATCGTGAACACCTTTGTTATCTTTGTCTCGCGCATTATCGCGCAGATTGCGGCCGGTTTTCTCGGCGGTAACCGCGATGAAGGCGAAGAAGGTGGCAATGGTAATCCGCTGATCTATTTTGCTGTTTCCATGGTTCTGGAACTGGTGTTTGGGATCCTGGCGAGCATTATCACCATGTGGTTCTCACGCTACCGTGAATTCCACGCCGACGCGGGTTCGGCGAAACTGGTAGGTCGTGAAAAGATGATTGCCGCGCTGCAACGTCTGAAAACCAGCTACGAGCCGCAGGAAGCCAGCAGCATGATGGCGTTTTGCATTAACGGTAAGTCGAAATCATTGAGCGAAATGTTCATGACGCACCCGCCGTTGGATAAACGTATCGAAGCGCTGCGTAGCGGCGAATACATGAAGTAACAAACAAGCGCCTCAATTGAGGCGCTTTTCAATTGTGCCCTAACTCCGGGCCCGAGGCTGGGTGATGCGTAAACCACTAAACAGCGTCGCGACGACCGCCAGGCTACCCGCGAGCAGCAGCGAAACGTGAGTCCCGCCATTGCCAAACGCGTTGAACATCAGCGCAACCAGCGCAGCACCGGTACTCTGACCTAAAAGACGCGCCGTCCCCAGCATCCCACTTGCGCCGCCGCTGCGGTTACGCGGGGCAGAGGCAATAATCGTGTGGTTGTTTGGCGACTGGAACAGACCAAAGCCTGCGCCGCACAACAGCATACGCCAGATAATATCGATATCACTGGGAGAGGCTGGCAGCATCGCCATCGCAAATAGCCCGCAGGCCATTATGCCCATTCCCAGTGCCCCCAATAAGCCCGCATGAACCCGCTCAATCATGTAACCCGCCAATGGCGCCATTACCATTGTCGCCAGCGGCCACGGCGTCAACAGCAGCCCGGTTTCCACTTCGCTACGACCGACAATACTTTGCAGGAAGAAGGGCAGCGAGACCATCGCCAGCATCTGGGCGCAGAATGAACAGATAGAGGTGCAAATGGAAAGGGAAAACAGCGGAATACGCAGCAGATCGACCGGCAGTAGCGGTACCGGCAAACGCAGCTGGCGACGCACAAAGAAGAAGCCAATCACCAGCAGTGCGACCACTTCAGCCATCACCAGCGTAACGGACTGGCCTTGGGCAAAACCGCTTAATGCGGTAATCAGCAAGCCAAAGGTGAGGGCATTCATCACCGCACTTGGCAGGTCAAAGCGCTGGGTCTGACTGCGGGTACCGTTGGACGGCAGGAATCGCACCGCCAACAGCCAGGCGATAATCCCTAGCGGAACGTTAATCAGAAACAGCCATTGCCAGGAGGCCAGCGACAGAATTGCAGCGGCAATGGTTGGCCCGGCGGCAGAAGAGACAGCGACCACGAACGAGTTAATCCCCATTCCGCGCCCGAGCTGCCGCTGGGGATAAATCAGACGAATCAGCGCGGTGTTCACGCTCATTAACGCCGCGCCGCCAAAGCCTTGCGCAATACGCGCGAGGGTTAGCATCTCCAGCGAATGTGAAAAGGCGCACAGCAGCGAGGTTAAGGTAAAGACCACGAGGCCGGCTTTATAGATTCGATGGTAGCCAATCATATCGCCAAGAAAGGAGAGCGACAGTAAAGAGATGACGATGGCTATTTGATAGGCATTCACTATCCAGATAGAGGCAGCCGGCGATGCGTTGAGGTCGGTGGCAATGGTGGGTAATGCCACGTTGGCAATCGCACCGTCTAGCACGGCCATGGTGATACCAATAACAATGGTCAGGATGGCGCCGTAACGCTGGGGGACGGGCAGGCCATCAATCAGGGGTCTAGTCATGAGAAGAAACTTGTTTTCAGGGAAATAATTGAGCAAGAAATGATTCTAGCATTGATTAATCTATTGAATGTCGCAGATTTGTAACCAGGTCACAGAAGTTTCATTGCTACAAAGGCATTGCGAAATTATAATAAAAACCGGTTCTAATATTTATAAAACAGTTGCGATGAGGTGATAAATGTCAGCAGCGGATTTGGACAAGCAGCCAGATTCTGTCTCTTCGGTACTAAAGGTTTTTGGTATCCTGCAGGCACTTGGCGAAGAACGCGAAATCGGTATTACTGAACTTTCGCAGCGCGTCATGATGTCGAAAAGCACCGTTTATCGCTTTTTGCAGACCATGAAATCGCTAGGGTATGTTGCCCAGGAAGGGGAGTCCGAAAAGTATTCGCTCACGCTGAAACTGTTTGAGTTGGGTGCTCGCGCATTACAGAACGTCGATTTGATTCGTAGCGCAGATATTCAGATGCGTGAATTGTCTCGTTTAACCAAAGAGACCGTTCACCTGGGCGCGCTGGATGAAGACTCAATTGTCTACATCCACAAGATTGATTCTATGTATAACCTGCGTATGTACTCCCGTGTGGGACGTCGTAACCCGTTGTATAGTACGGCAATTGGTAAGGTTCTTCTGGCCTGGCGCGAGACTGACGAAGTGCGTCAGATCCTCGACGGCGTTGAGTTCAAGGTGAGCACTGACCGTACTATTGCCAATACTGATGAACTTATCACTGTGCTGTCGCAGGTGCGTAAGCAGGGTTATGGTGAAGATAACGAAGAGCAGGAAGAAGGTCTGCGGTGTATCGGGGTACCGGTATTTGACCGCTTTGGCGTAGTTATCGCGGGCTTGAGTATCTCGTTCCCGACCCTACGCTTCTCAGAAGAGCGTCTGCATGAGTACGTAGCGATGCTGCATACGGCTGCACGTAAAATTTCAGAGCAAATGGGTTATAACGATTATCCATTCTGAGTCTGAGACAAAATGCCCGGGGTTACCGGGTATTTTTTTGTCCATTTTTAGCCTTCGTCTACCACGCTTGCGCTTTTACGCAGCAGCGGGCAGCTCGGCCGGCCGACAACGCCGTTGTCGCCATGAAGATAAAATGCCGTGCTGAATCCTTGTGCCGTCAGATATTTACACTGTAACCCCAGACCACCCGCGGTTTTTTGACTTCCCGCCAGTACGCCATAGCCGCTCATTAAGACCCCAATGGCAACAATCGCCAGGAAAATGACGGTTCGGATAAACAAGCGCATGAGAATTCCTCTTCTATTATTTTCTGCATAGATAATACGATACTTCGTTGATAAATTGACACAAGTCTATGATTCCTAAAAGCAGGAGATGCCGTTACAGTTAGCCGCGGTTTAAGGTTAGCATGCTAACCTGATTGCATCTGAATAAGAATTCATGCGGAGAGTGGAGTGAAAAAGTTTCGGTGGGTATTATTAATACTCGTAATCGCTGCCTGCCTGCTGCTGTGGACCCAGATGATCAACGTGATGTGCGATCAGGATGTCCAGTTCTTCAGCGGTGTTTGCAGCATTAACAGGTATATACCCTGGTAAAACATTTTTGCCGGTAGCGATTTCCTTCCGTAATGTGAGTGGTAGAATAGATCGTTCCTTTTGAGGTGGTAAAATGAGTGATCTTGTAAGTTCTGGGGCATTAAATCTGGCCTCTTTGGCGTTATCCTTCCTGTTGCTGTTAGTGGGTTTGGTATTGTGGTTCTTCGTGAATCGCGCCAGCTCCCGCGCTAATGAGCAAATCGAACTCCTTGAATCGTTACTCGATCAGCAAAAGCGCCAGAATGCGCTGCTGCGTCGACTGTGCGAAGCCAATGAGCCTGAGAAAAAAGAAGAAGCGCCGAAGGCAGAAGACGTAAAAGAAGACAATGAAGACGATTTCATCCGCCTGGTCGCTGAGCGCTAGTCTCTTCAAAGAATGACGCCGTGCAGCCTGTGAAGGGCTGCCGGAAAACTTGTAAAGCACCATTTCAGGGCAAGCCGCCCGTTTTCCCCAGGGCGTACCTTTCTGCATCACTGGGCAGTTTGCACTTTCCCATCATCCTCTTTTTACAGGCTACCTGACCGGTATGTCGCTGTTATCTATGCCTCATTCATCATCGCTATTTCGACTACAGGATATATTATCCCTCGTATTAACATTGTAGCGGCGATTAATTAATCATCTAATTTGTTGTACATTATCTGCATGAAATGAGCGAAACGTTTTTATTGCGTGATGATGAGGCAATGTCACGAAACTTTCATTATTTTGGTGCAAACTCATTACCGTTATTAAACGCGCAGTCGGCGTTTGATTATCAAACACCTGTAAAGCACTTATAACCGTTCGGCAAAATGGCGGGCAAAAAGTTATAGTGGAAATAGCACTAAGGATATAAAAAAAAATTTCATAATCTGCCTTGCTCTGCGCGCAGCGCCAGGACGGCTTCATGTTAAAAAAGTCTTACGTTACCGTAAGCTAGGTCACATTTAAGCCTGGAGCATGCGGAGATGATAAGGCTTAAGTAGAGACGTTAATCTCTGTTCTCGCCAATGATTTTTTTGGATTTGTGCGGCTGATCGAGACACGTTTAAAAATGGCTTGCCATTAATTACGTTGTATGTGATAACACGTTTTGGGTTAAACGAGGTACAGTTCTGTTTATGTATGGCATTATCAGTAAAGAAGTCCTGAGTAAAAACGTTGACGTTGAATACCGCTTCTCTGCCGAACCTTTAATTAGTGCCGCATGCAGTCATGTCTCAGTTTTATCTATATGAAAGCGCCTGCGGGCGCAGAAAACACTCTAAGGAATTTTGCAAATGGCAAAGATTAAAGGTCAAGTTAAGTGGTTCAACGAGTCTAAAGGTTTTGGCTTCATTACTCCTGCTGACGGCAGCAAAGATGTATTCGTACATTTCTCTGCAATCCAGGGTAACGGCTTCAAAACTCTGGCTGAAGGCCAGAACGTTGAGTTCGAAATTCAGGACGGCCAGAAAGGCCCAGCGGCTGTTAACGTAACCGCTATCTGATTCGACAATCACTGATCTTGCGGCGCGATAGCGCACCATCATCAGACATAAAGCCTCGCTAATGCGGGGCTTTCTCATTTTATGTGCCGTAGTCCGCAAACCTTCCAATCATTGAGCGCGTAGCACGACTATGCCTGGTTTTGTCCGCATGTATTCCAGCAACGGGGAATCCACGACTTTCCTTTTTGCGGCCAGCGAAGAGGCATTTCGGAAGAAGACATCCCCGTCCTTGCGGATAACAATACCAACATGGGAAACGTCCAGACCGTCAAGTGGCGAGTAGACGCCGACGTAATCTCCGGTTTTCAGCCGGTCCAGCACTTGCTTAGTAATGGCGTTTGCGGGAATAAAATTGATTTTCCGCGGATGAATGCCCAGTCCCTGGATGTATTCACTGCCATCCGCTTTACGGTTGAGTCGCTTTTCAGAGACGAGATAGTCAGGGCTGATAGTAGGCGTAATGTCCCGGGCATTGGGCGTAAGCGTTGCGAACCAGTCGGAGAAGAAGTGCCGGCGGCTGAGATAATCAACCTTTCCGTCGATATAACGAACTTCCTTGAGGTTATGCAAAAATGATTTTTCATCATGACTGCGAGCCAGGGCTTCGACGTAATCAATCAGGGTAAAGCAGTCGACGTTATTTAAATCTGCGACCAGCACTTCAGGGGTGTCCGGGCCACCGATGAGTGTATCAGCTTTGTAAGGCGTACCGAGAAAGGCGGAGGAGACCTGGCCGATGACTTCTCCATGCGCTTGACCTGAATAAGGGATGACATCAGCGCGGATAATCCGATTCACTTTTTCCGCTGTCATGGGGGCCAGATGGGAGGGGGATTTTTCTGTACTGGGTGCAGCACAAGCTGCCAGAGATGCCGACACCAGCAAAACGGCGCATGCCTTTGCTCTCATAACCTTCTCCTGATAAGGTAAAAAATACCTCTTTATCTTTCAGAGATAGGGTTTCTATTGATATCAAAAAACGCGCATGGTTAAAAACAGCGACCAGCGAGAAGACCTGCCCAATCAATCCTGTTCTTTCTCCCTTGCCTGAATAGCGGTACACTTTCGCCCTTTGAGATCATGCCGGAGTCGTTATGTCCTACAGTTGTCCGCTCTGCCACGCGCCGCTAACGCGCAGCGGCAATAGTTACCTTTGCCCACAGCGTCATCAATTTGACCAGGCGAAAGAGGGCTACGTCAATCTCCTGCCAGTACAGCATAAACGCTCACGTGAACCCGGCGACAGCGCCGAAATGATGCAGGCGCGCCGTGCCTTCCTCGATGCCGGTCATTATCAGCCGCTACGCGATGCGGTGAGTGACAAACTTCGTGCTATTGAGCCTGAAAATTTACTGGATATTGGTTGCGGAGAAGGGTACTACACTCATGCTTTTGCCGCTAAAGCCGGTCAGACCTGGGGGCTTGATGTCTCAAAAACGGCGGTTCGTTATGGCGCTAAACGCTACCCGCAGGTGAATTTCTGCGTAGCTTCCAGCCAGCGCCTGCCGTTTGACGACAACAGCATGGATGTGGTCGTGCGCATTTACGCGCCTTGCAATCCTCTTGAACTCAAACGCGTGGTGAAGCCTGGCGGCTGGGTCATTACGGTGACGCCGGGGCCACGACATCTCATGGAGATGAAAGGGCTTATTTATAGCGAGATACAGCTGCATGCGCCGCATTCAGAAGTCATTGAAGGCTTTAGCCTGGTAAGTCATGATGCGCTTGCGTATCCAATGCAGCTTACCGGTGAAGAAGCTACAACGTTATTGCAGATGACGCCGTTTGCGTGGCGAGCAAAACCTGAGGTGTGGGAAGCGTTGAAGCGGGAGACGCAGTTTAACTGCCAGACGGATTTTGCGATTCACGCCTGGCAGCGAGAGGCCGATTAACCCGCAAAGTGGGCGTAAAGAATTTGTGCGCCAATGGCGATTAACACAATCCCGCCCAGAATTTCGGCTCGTTTGCCCAGCAGCGGGCCGATAAACCGTCCCACCATGATACCCAGCGTCGACATCATAAAGGTGGCGCAGCCGATAGCAAATGCGGTCGTGAGAATGTTGACTTGCAGGAACGCCAGACCGACCCCGACGGCCATCGCATCAAGGCTTGTGGCAATGGCGGTGGTGACAAGCAGCCAGAAGCCGTGACGACGCGGCGCTTCTTTTTCTTCGTCGTCATCGCCACCCCGGATCCCCTCCAGTACCATTCGTCCGCCGAGGAAGACCAGCAGGATGAACGCAACCCAGTGACTCCATGCCATGACAAACTGGCTTGCCAGCATTCCCAGGCCCCAGCCGATAAGCGGGGTGAGCATCTCAATGACGCCAAAAATCAGGCCAGTGCGGAGCGCTTCAGAGAATTTGGGTTTATGCAGCGTTGCCCCTTTACCAATTGATGCAGCAAAGGCATCCATCGACATACCGAAGGCAAGAAGAATAGTGGCGGTTAAATGCATGAAGATGTCCAGACCGGGAAATTTCCATATGACACATTACTGCCCCCAGTAATCAGCAGTGAATGCATCTATGGTCTCGCTTGACTACTTGATGTAATCCGTACGCACCACGTTTTTCAACGAGTATGTTGACACGTACATTTCCAATAGGATGGAAATCAGCTACTCCCCAACGACGGACGCAACCTTAACATATTTTTAGAATATAAAACAACTGTTGTGCTTGCATATTTAAATGTTTGATGATAACGATTTTCATTTAGATTTTGCAGGTAATGAAAACGTTAATAAATAACAGGGAATAATGTTGGGTAAACATAGCCAACGCTATAACTACATTGTCTCAAAATAGCACAGTTATAGTATTGGCTATATTTCAACTCATTGAGAGTTAAGGAGAAGTTTGTAAATCCTTTCCAGGTCGTCAATATTCTTTACGCGAACCAGAAGACGCCGTTGTTCTAATTGCATAACCAGTACGCCATCTTCAGATAAATTCATTTTCTGGATGCGGCTATATTTTATCCACGCATTAGAAAAGAAGAATCCTTCGCTTTTAAAAATAATCTTTGGGCTGCGGATCCAGAATAGATAGAAGCCCATTAATGCCAGCGCACATAATAACCAGGTGGTAATTAATTCGCCGTGATGGGTCACATTGTTGTACACCAGAATGACAATCAGCACGACGAAGATCACGCTGTCTACTCGACCAGGGCGCAAAAGGGGAACGGAGAGCAGGGTGGTGCCATGACGGCGGGGCATGATGAACTGGTCATAGATAGCGAAAGCGAGTAGTGCAACGATGAAAAGAACCAGTACCAGATCCGTTAATGTCATTAAGCCTCCAGATATAAAATAGCCGGGGGCAATGGCCCCCGGCGTACTTCAGATATTACAGACCCAGCAGGCCGACAGCGTAACCTGCGATACCGATGACGAAGAAGCCAACGATGATCCACAGGGCATTCACTTTCTTACGCAGCAGCCACATACAGGCGAAGGTCAACAGCAGCGGTACCAGACCCGGCATCAGCTGGTCGAGGATAGTCTGCACGGTGGTCACACGCGTCTGGCCATCCTGACCGGTGATGGTTGAAACCACCAGCGGGATGTTCACGTGTGTCCATTTGTTCACCAGCGCCCCCATGACAAACAGGCCGAGGATTGATGCCCCCTCAGTCAGTTTCTGCAGGAAGCCGCCGCCCATATCGCTAACGATATCGATACCTTTACGGTAGCCGTAAGCTACGCCGTAGTAACGGGTTGCTAAGCGTACCAGGTTGAACAGGATGAAGAACAGCAGTGGCCCAAGCAGGCTGCCGCTCATCGCGATACCCGCACCCAACGCTGCGAATACCGGACGCACGGTACCCCAGAAGATTGGGTCGCCTACGCCTGCCAGCGGCCCCATCAGACCAACTTTGATACCGTTAATGGCAGCATCGTCAATCTCCGCGCCGTTAGCACGCTGCTCTTCCATTGCCAGCGTTACGCCCAGTACTGGCGCTGCGACATATGGGTGAGTGTTAAAGAATTCCAGGTGACGTTTGATGGCCTGTTTACGCGCATCGTTGTTCTCTGGGTAAAGGCGTTTGATGGCCGGTACCATTGAGAAGCAGAAACCCAGCGCCTGCATACGTTCGAAGTTCCATGAACCCTGGAACAGGTTAGAACGAAGGAATACGCCACGAATATCACTCGGGGTGAGTTTTTTCTCGGTGGTGGTAGTTTTAGTCATATCAACCATTTCGCTCACCTGTTAGTCCAGTTCGTTATCAAGGGAGTTAGCACCAGCCGCTTGCGCAGGCGCGCCTGCAACGCGGTTATATTTCGGGCTCAGCTGGATGTAAAGGATAGCCATGACTGCGCCAATCACACCCAGAGCAACCAGGTTGAAGTTCGTAAACGCTGCGGTAACGAAACCGAGGTAGAAGAACGGCATCAGGTAGCCTGCGCGCATCATGTTGATGACCATCGCATAACCCACTACCACGATCATACCGCCGGCGATGTTCAGACCGCTGGTCACGACTTCTGGAATCGCGTTCAGCATGTTCTGTACTTCGCTGGTGCCGACGGAGACAGCAACGATAACGGCAGGAATGGCAATACGCATCGCCTGCAGGAACAGGGAAGAGACGTGAATCCAGGACAGCGCCGTAAGGTTGCCGTTGTCGGCAGCTTTATCCGCTGCGTGCTGGAATGCCACGGTAATCGTACGAACGATAATGGTCAGAACCTGGCCGGCTGCCGCCAGAGGGATTGCCAGGGCGATACCTGCACCAATACCCTGATGACCTGCAATGACCAGAATGGTAGAAATGATAGACGCCAGTGCGGCATCAGGCGCAACGGCAGCACCGATGTTCATCCAACCCAGGGCGATCATTTCCAGGGTACCACCGATGATAATACCGGTTTTCATGTCCCCTAGAACGATACCGACCAGCGTACAGGCGACCAGCGGGCGGTGGAACTGAAATTCATCGAGTATTGATTCCATACCGGCAATACATGCGACGATGAACACCAGCACAATCTGAAGAGTGGTAATCTCCATTGTACTTCTCCTATTGCTTATGCAAACTTAAATGAAAGGCTAAAAACGGCGCCTCAGCGGTTATTTCGCTATCTTGGCAATCAGATCCATCATTTTCAGTCTCTGATCGGTAGAAACCTTACGCACTTCCAGCTCGATACCTCGGGCGTTCAGCTTGTTAAAGGCCTCAATATCCTTCTCATCGACGGAAACCGCGTTATTTACCTGGGTTTTGCCCTGGCGGAACGCCATACCACCGATATTCACAGAGGTGATTTTCACGCCGCCTTCCACGAGACGTTCAACGTCGGTCGGGTTAGTGAACAGCAGCATCACACGTTCGCCCGCATACATCGGGTTGTTGTAAACGCGGATCATTTTGGCGACATCGACAACGTGTGCCGTTACGCCTGGAGGAGCAACCTGAGTCAACAACGTTTTACGCACGGTATCAGCAGCAACTTCATCGCTGACCACGATAATGCGTTTAACGTTAGTCTCTTTCGTCCAGCGGGTAGCAACCTGACCGTGAATCAAACGGTCATCGATACGTGCCAGACCGATAACCATGTAATCGTTCGGGCCCATCGGTTTTGCTGGGGCAGCGGCTTTTGGCGCAGCTGCAACCGGTGCGGCAGCAGCTTTCTCAATCGGTTTTGCTTTCAGCGCTTTCACGCCTTCGCTACCGGTTTCAACCGCCAATGCAACCAGCTCATCAAAGCTTGGGTTATCATCACGCGCCATGAAGGTCTCGACCAGCATCGGTACGTTGACGCCTGCAATGACTTCATAGTTTTCTTTGTCAACAACAATGCGGCTAGCCGCGTTGAATGGGCTACCGCCCCAGGTGTCAACAAGGAACAACACGCCTTTGCTGGTATCAAGCTTTTCCAACTGCGCGGTGTATTTTTCGATTAACGTTTCTGCATTCTCGCCAGGCACGAAATCGATCCAGCCAACGTTTTCCTGCTCGCCTAACAGCATTTCTGCCGTTTTCAGCAGTTGTTCTGCTGCCCAACCATGTGTGCCTATTACAATAGCAATCGTCACTTGCTACCTCCTGTTATTATCATGTGTATCAGGTTAACTGATACAATTTGAGCCGATTTCGTTACCGAATCGATTCAGACAAGGGTTAGAGAGATAAACCAATAATTACCGAGAATTATTTTAGACAGTGAAAGAATAATTAATGTGATGAAGATCCGTAATTTAGTTAAAGGGTCGCAATTATTTTGCGGTGTAAAAAATCACCTTACATTTTGCAAAGACTGGTAAATTTTTGCCAGAATCACGGTTATTTTTGGTATGTTAACGTTTCGTTTAATAACACAGGAGTATAGGGCATCAGCCCGAAGTATGGATCGTCACCGACGCCTTTTCGCATCTGCCCGCTTGTGCGGCACACCTCCCGGCATCTCGCGCCACACTGTTCTATCGTCAGGTATCGTCACGCTTAAACATGACATAGCGATGACTCGTCTTGTCTCTCGTTGGAGTGATTTATGGAATTGCTAATGGATCCGCAAATCTGGGTCGGGCTGTTCACGCTTGTTGTGCTGGAGATTGTTCTCGGTATTGATAACCTGGTGTTTATCGCCATTCTTGCAGACAAACTTCCGCCAAAACAGCGAGATAAAGCCCGTCTTATCGGCCTGTCTTTAGCGCTGATTATGCGTCTGGGGCTGCTCTCGGTGATTTCCTGGATGGTGACATTGACCGCGCCGCTGTTTAGCGTGTGGGGGCATACCTTCTCTGGCCGAGACATGATTATGCTGGTTGGTGGTCTGTTCCTGCTGTTTAAAGCCACGACGGAACTCCACGAACGACTCGAAAACCGACAGCACGACTCTGGTCATGGGAAGGGCTATTCCAGCTTCTGGGTGGTCGTGGCGCAGATTGTCGTCCTCGATGCGGTGTTCTCGCTGGATGCGGTGATTACAGCGGTCGGCATGGTGAACCATCTGCCGGTGATGATGGCAGCAGTGGTTATCGCGATGGGTGTGATGCTCCTGGCGTCAAAGCCGCTGACCCGTTTCGTCAACCAGCACCCTACGGTTGTCGTGCTGTGTCTGAGCTTCTTGCTGATGATTGGCTTGAGTCTGGTGGCCGAAGGCTTTGGTTTCCATATTCCGAAAGGCTACCTGTACGCCGCGATTGGCTTCTCGATAATTATCGAGCTGTTTAACCAGATTGCACGTCGTAACTTTATCCGCCACCAGTCGACGATGCCGCTGCGTGCGCGTACGGCAGATGCGATTTTGCGCCTGATGGGCAATCGCAAACCGGTCTCTTCCGCGGTGGAAGAAGGTCATGTGACAAACGTTCCGGTACCGGAAGGGGCGTTCGTTGAAGAAGAACGCTACATGATAAACGGCGTACTGACGCTGGCCTCACGCTCATTGCGCAGTATTATGACGCCGCGCGGTGAAATTAGCTGGGTGGATGCGGATCTCAGCGCGGATCAAATCCGTGAACAGCTCTTGTCGTCACCGCACAGCCTGTTCCCGGTCTGCCGGGGTGAGCTTGATGAGATTGTCGGTATCGTGCGGGCTAAAGAGCTGCTGGTGGCGCTGGAAGCGGGGGAAGACGTGCTGGCGTTAGCGGCAGCCTCCCCGGCGATAATCGTGCCGGATACGCTGGATCCTATCAACCTGCTGGGCGTTCTACGCCGCGCGCGCGGTAGCTTCGTCATGGTCACCAACGAATTTGGTATGGTGCAGGGGCTGGTGACGCCGCTTGACGTTCTGGAAGCGATTGCGGGTGAATTCCCGGACGCCGATGAAACGCCGGAAATCGTTGCCGATGGTGACGGCTGGTTGGTGAAAGGTTCCACCGATTTGCATGCGCTGCAACAGACGCTGGGGCTGGAAAATCTTGTTGATGAAGACAATGATTATGCCACCGTCGCAGGACTGGTCATTGCGGTCAATGGGCAAATCCCGCTGGTCGGTGAAAGCGTTGAACTGCCTGCCGTGCAGATCACCGTGACTCAGGCCAATAACTACCGTGTCGATCAGGTGCGTGTGGTGAAACTCGTTTCAGCACACGACGAAGAAGAGTAACTCCCGGTTTATACCGACCGGTAGCCCGGGCGAGGCGTTTTACGCCGACCCCGGGGATTAGCACCAGAGCTTCCCGGCGTCGCTTTGCGCGGCCGGGCTGCTTCTCGGATAGGTTACAATATCTATTTTTCTCGCTCCGCCAGCCACTGAGGAAATTCCTCAAGGCGCATAGGATGCGCAAACCAATATCCCTGTAACAGATGTACGCCATGTTGCTGCAAGTAACTCGCTTGCTCCGGCGTCTCCACCCCCTCCGCCACCAGTTCAATATTCAATCGTTGCCCAAGGGCAATAATCAAATCCGTCACCGTCGAGTTCACCGCATCGGTGCCAATCGCCTGGGTAAAGGATTTGTCGATTTTCAGCACGTCCGGGTGCAGCATTTCCAGCCACGACAGTGAACTGTTGCCCGTACCGAAATCATCTATCGCCAGCTTGATTTGCTGATTCCCCAGCTCGCTGCGCATCTGATAGTTCACATCGTGAAGCGCTTCGCGCTCGGTCAACTCAACGGTTAACTGCTGAATCGGCTGGAAGTTAAACCAATATGGCTGTAGGTCTTGCAGCAAGCGGCCGTTCTTGAAATGCGCCGCCGCAACGTTAATGCCTATCTGGAAGTTGGGGTCCTGGGGGAAAAGATGCAGCCGTTGCGCCGTTTCGCTGATCACATAGCGGGTCAGGGGAATAATCAGGTTCTGTGTTTCGACAATCGGAATAAACACGTCCGGCTCTATCCAGCCCACGCGGGGGTTATGCCATCTAAGTAGAATTTCCACGCCGATGCAGCGCTGCATCCGCGCATCCATCTGCGGCTGGCAGTACAGGCTGAACTCTTTTCGGGCGATGCCCATGCTGATTTCACGCGTAAAGCTCAGACGGCCCGCAGTCACCAGCCAGGCAATCCAGGTAAACAGGACGCTCATGATGATGGCGAGCGGCAGTTCTGACCACAAGTTCTGCAGCGCTAATCGTTCCGGGCCCGGACTTAATACGCTAATGCTAAAAGGAAAACGTGCGGATTGCTGGCTATAAATCTTATCGTTTGCAGAAACTAATCGGTCGGTGATCCCCGTCTCATGTTGAAAATAGAGCTTCCCCACGTTGAGGCTCATCTGGTCAATCAGCGGCGGTGAGGACTCGAGAATAATATTGCTGATTAAGTCAATATTGAGCGAGGCGAGCACGCCGTCCTTGCCATCTGCTGAGGCGGGAAACCACTGGATGAGGATCGGCGTACCCTTTAGCAAAGAGTGATCGGTGGTGAGCTCCAGCAGCGGCGTGCGGCTGGGTAGCTGCGCCTGTAGGGAATGTATCGCCACATCCCGTTTACCCAGCGCGCTTGAGCAGTATAGCTGGCCTGATTTCACCAGGGCGATAGAGCGGACGGTTTGCAACGCGACCGCCAGTTTGCGCAACGGCAAATGAATCGCTTCGCAAGGCTGCCCAACCAGCGCCAACATTTCAGCACGCTGCGTTTGCAGCGGAATCAACAGGGTATCCATTCGGTCAATGGAATGGCGGATAAGCGAATCTATCTGATTCTGATTTATACCGCGCTGTGAAATAAATCGGGTGCCCAGCGTAATAGCAAAAGCACAGACTGCGACAATCACACAAACGGCGATTCGCTGGCGTAAATACTTCCTGATAACCCATTGTGCATTTCGCATGTCCGAAGCTCGGTTCAGAGGTATTGATACTGAAAATATCAGTGACGATAAAGCAAGTGTAGAGGGAAGAGAGAATAGTGAGAAAAAAGAGATAAATAAATCACCCACCCGTATCACGGGTGGGTGGAATGGCGTATTAGTCGCACTGCACCTTAATGGCCAGACCGCCGCGAGACGTCTCGCGATATTTGGCGTTCATGTCCTTACCGGTTTCATACATGGTCTCAATGACTTTATCGAGCGACACGCGCGGTTCGCTGGTACGACGCATCGCCATACGCGAGGCGTTAATCGCTTTCACCGACGCAATAGCGTTACGCTCAATGCACGGCACCTGTACCTGACCGGCAACCGGATCGCAGGTGAGCCCCAGGTTATGCTCCATGCCAATTTCTGCCGCCACGCAGACCTGCTCTGGGCTGGCGCCCAGAATTTCAGCCAGACCGGCGGCCGCCATAGAGCAGGCAACGCCGACTTCACCCTGGCAGCCCACTTCGGCCCCGGAAATCGATGCGTTCATTTTGTACAGCGCGCCAATGGCCCCGGACGCGAGGAAATAACGGATATAGATTTCCGGCGTGACGGGTTCGATAAAGTGATCGTAGTAGGCGAGTACCGCAGGAACGATCCCACAGGCGCCGTTGGTTGGCGCAGTCACCACGCGGCCACCGGCAGCGTTCTCTTCGTTAACCGCCAGCGCAAACATGTTAACCCAGTCAACCACGTTCATCGGATCGTGAGACAGTTTATCGCTTGCCACCAGTAAACGACGTAAAGCAGAAGCGCGGCGCGGTACGCGCAGCGGCCCTGGCAGAATCCCTTCGGTATTCATCCCACGATCGATACAGGCGCGCATGGTCTGCCAGACGTTGCCAAAATAGTCTTCAATCTCTTGCTTACTGTGCAACGCCAGTTCGTTTTGCATAACCATCCCGGACAGCGACAGCCCGGTTTCTTTGCAGTAGCCGAGCATTTCAGTGGCGGAAGCAAACGGATAGGGTACCTGCACCGCATTGCTGGCTTCTTTACCAAAGTGCTCTTCATCAACAATAAAACCGCCGCCGATGGAGTAATAGGTTTTGCTGTAGACGAGCGTCTCACCCGCCCAGGCGTGGATCTGCATGGCGTTTTCATGCAGCGACATATTTTCGCTACGAAAACGCATACCGTCATTGGCGGGGAAATCGACTTCGACGCGGCCTTGTGCCAGCAATAAACGCCCGCGGGTTTCGACATCGCGAATAAACGCGGGAATGGCGTCAATATCAACGGTATCCGGCTGGTTGCCCGCCAGACCCATGATAATAGCGATATCCGTATGGTGGCCTTTACCGGTGAGGGACAGTGAACCATAGACGTCGACGGCAACGCGCGTCACGTCATTAATCAGTCCCTTTTCGACCAGATCATCGACGAACTGTTTGCCAGCCTTCATCGGCCCTACAGTATGGGAAGATGAGGGACCAATCCCCACCTTAAACATGTCGAATAGACTAATCACTTTAACACTCCTGAACAGGGTTGCCGCGTCGTTGCGGCAACGATGTAATAACTGCGCATAGTGTATGAGGGAACCCGGAAATCGGCTTAACTATTCACATGAATTTAACTAATGAATAGCCTTGGTTTTACTAATGCAGAACACCGATGACCATCATAAGTATAGTCAGGGTTTCAGACCCACCTGTAGCGCTAGCTCACGAATGATGCCTGCGGTCATGCCCCAGACAAAATAGTGTTGATACCACGACAGCCAGACGCGGTGAGAATTGCCCCGGCGATGGATATCCAGCGGATGATAACGCCCCAGGCGCAGCGCTTCTGCAAGCGGCATCTCGAAAACAGAAGCCACCTCGTCTTCACAGGCATGATAGTGCAGGTCGGGCGGGATGACGCCGAGCACCGGAGTGACCTGAAACCCGGTGACGCTGTCCACGGGAGGCAGTACGCCAATGATATCAACGCATTCCGGTGGAATGGCCACCTCTTCATGCGCTTCACGCAGGGCGGCAGCAATCAGTGAAGCATCGCTGCTGTCCACCGCACCGCCGGGAAACGCCACCTGGCCGGGATGTTTGCGCAAACGCGCGGAGCGCTGCGTGAGCAGCAGGCCGGGCTGCGGACGGCGGACTATCGGAATCAGCACCGCGGCCTGACGAGCATTTAACGCAGCGCGGGTGGCCTGCGGGCGCAGTAGCTGAAAACGGGAAAGAAAATCATCCAGATCCAGCGCGTTGACGTCCATGGTTATGACTCCAGTTGCGATAAGATACGATTAACTTTATCAAATGTTTCCTGATATTCAGCACCTTCTTCACTGTCAGCGACCAGACCTCCGCCTGCCGAACAGTAAAGCGTTCCTTCTGACGCCGTGACGGTACGGATAGTAATGCTGGTGTCCATGTTGCCGCAGACGCTCAGGTAGCCAATGCTGCCACACCATGCGTTGCGTCGATGGGGTTCAAGCTCGTCGATAATTTCCATCGCACGCACTTTCGGCGCGCCGGTAATCGAGCCGCCGGGAAACGCCGCGCGTAACAGATCGGTGGCGTGAAGCCCGGCAGGCAGCGTTGCGGTAATGGTGCTGACTAAATGGTGCACCGCTGGGAAGGCTTCAACCACAAATAGCTCCGGCACCCGGACGCTGCCCGGTACGGCGACGCGGCCAATGTCGTTGCGCATCAGATCGACAATCATCAGATTCTCTGCGCGATCTTTCGCGGAATGGGCCAGACGATTGGCCTGTTCGGCATCGGCTATTGGGTTGTCTAAGCGCGGTAACGTACCTTTAATCGGCCGCGTCTGGATTTGCCCTTGCTCAAGCTGAATAAATCGCTCAGGGGAGAGGCTCAAAATGGCGCTGTCATCGAAACGCAAAAAGGCGCTGAACGGCGCGCGGTTGGCGCGATTCAGGCGTACAAATGCCGCCCATTCATCCCCTTCATAGGATGCCTGAAAGCGTTGCGCCAGGTTGACCTGATAGCAGTCGCCGCTTTGCAGGTAAGCCTGCACCTGGCGGAATTTTTCACCGTACTGCTGGCGACTCATGTTCGACTGCCAGCGTGAAGTCAGTGCGAACGGCAGGGCGGTCGGCGCACGCTGCGCCTGTAACCATGCCAGGCGCTCATTCACGTCCGTATAACTTAGCAGAGTCACGACCTGTCGATGATGGTCGACAATCAGCGCCCAGTCGTAAATGCCGACCGCCATATCCGGCACGCTAATATCCTGAGTTGCCCATTGTGGCAAACTTTCGAAACGGCGTCCGAGGTCATAACCCCAAAGCCCGACGGCCCCGCCAATAAACGGTAGTTCCGAAAGCGGAGTGTCGCTAAACGAACAATCCTCTAGCGCCTGTTGTAATAAGCGTAACGGGTCGTCATGAGAGGTTTTGGTTTTATCCGCATCGCTGACCACGGTGATATCACCCCGCGTGACAAGCGTTTTACACGGTTGTGCCACGACAATATCGTAGCGGCTGTGCGGATGGTCTGCATGGCCGGAGTGCAGCAGCATCGCCCACGGCGAGGCGCTTAATGGCGCAAAATAGACTTCTGCGGCGTCGGGTTGCCAGGGAAGTGTCAGGGTTGAAGGGAGTAACATGGTTTTTCAATCAAGCCTTGTCTGTGCCGCCTATGGCGAATATCCGGGCAGCATGGAATAATAAGCGCCCACAATGTAGCAGGAGTCAATGATGTTTGCAGGATTACCTTCACTAAACCATGAACAGCAGCAAAAAGCCGTTGACCGCATTCACGAACTGATGGCGCAAGGGATGCCGAGCGGGCAGGCCATTATGATCGTGGCCGAAGAGCTCCGCGCAAACCACACCGGTGAGCAGATTATTGCCCGGTTTGAGGATGAGGATGAAGATGAAGACCCGGCCAGTGAAGACGAAGACGAGTAAGCCAGTCGCGCGCTTGTTGAAACCTTTGCCGCTGGCGCTGGCTATCATGCCTGCGTTAGCCGCCGCACAGACCTCCTGTCAGCTGACCGATGCAAGCCTGACGTTACAAAGTTACACCGCCGATCCCCACCAGGAACGCATTGCCATGTACTGGCGTAAACCCGATGGCAAGGATTATGGTTCCCTGCGTGCGCTGCTTTCCACCATCAACGGCGACGGTCGCGTACGGATGGCGATGAACGGCGGTATCTACGATAAAACCTATGCACCGCTTGGTCTGTATATCGAAAACGGCCAGCAAAAGGTGGCGGTGAACCGCGCTTCCGGCGGCGGTAATTTCTTTATCAAACCCGGCGGCGTGTTTTATCTGCGTGGCGAGCAGGCGGGTATCGTTAGCCTGGATAAGCTTAAGTCGACCAAAGGCATGGATTATGCCGTTCAGTCCGGCCCGATGCTGATTGAAAACGGCGTTATCAACTGGCGGCTCAAACCGTCGGCCACCTCGCGTAAGCTGCGCAACGGCGTTGGCATTAACGCGCAGGGGAAGGTGGTATTTATGCAAAGCGCCCGGGAAACCAATTTCTATGATTTTGCTTGCTACGCCAAATCCCGGCTTAACGTGCAGCAGATGCTCTATCTCGATGGCACCATTTCTAAAATGTACCAGCAGGGCGGCAGCGTGCCCTGGCAGTACTATCCTTTCGTCAGCATGATAACCGTTGAAAAACGCTAAAGACGCCTTCCGCTGCCAGAAGGCGCGGCCCTAGAAAATCACATCCGGCAGCTGTGCAGGATCATCGTCCAGCGTGACGTGAACCACCCGCTCGCCGCGCCAGAACGAAACCTGCGTCCCCACGGACGTATGATGCACGCTCACTTCGGTTAACGGGGCCGATTTCGCCAAATCCCACAGACAGACAAACCGCGCCTGCGGCAGGTGATTGCGCAACACCAGATAGCTAAGGTCGCTGATGGCCGGATTATTAGCAGCCAGCCCCTGCCATAGTTCACCGTCTCCAGCTAACCACAGCGCCACCGTATTACCATTGCGTGAGAAGTGGCGCGGCTGGCAGCCGTGCAGCGGCGTCATGGTGGAGTCGGTCATATTCCGCAGCGGCCCGCTCAGGGAGAAAGGCTGCGGCGTGCCGCTTTGATCCAGCGCCTGTGCCGCCAGATGGAGCGTCCAGTCAAGCTGCTGACGATGCGGGTTTTCCACCGTCGACAGATCGATGAGCACATCGTCCAGCCACAGTAAACGGCGGCGAAAGCGGACATCGCGCCAGGCATCAACGTCCCACTCTACCCGCGAATGGCTGTTCAGTTCCGGTGGCGGTTTACCCCAGTCAACTTCGGTATCCAGCCAGAGATAATCCTCGCTCATATGCCAGCCCAGCACGTCCGGGGTCGCCGGAGGCTGGTTGGTCTGGTTGACCGCAAGCGTATTATGGGTCGCGCTGTTTTTATAGTAGTCATAATGCATCCGGGCACCGTAACCGGTGGTGCCCAAATCCGGCAGCAGCCAGCCATCGTGCTGCCAAAGCATCAGCCCCAACCGGTCATAGTGATCATGCTCACCGCCCCACGGACTGTGCTTAATTAACAGCGCATGCTGCGGTCGGCGCCAGAGGGTGATACCGGCACCGGGGGCAAACAGCGACTCGTGCGGAATCAGCGCGGGCGTGCTTTCCGGCAGCGGCCTGTCGCGCCATAACAGCGTTTCACGTTCGTCAGGCATCTCATCGGTAAACTGCAACACGGCGGCGTACTGCGGGTCGTGCCAGATAAACCAGGCAAACTCGTAGAGATCCCGGTGATGCAGTTTCTCCTGTCCGGCAAGGCAGTCGTTCAGCCGTGGGAAGGTGCCATCCGGCAGCAACAATGCGAGGGGAAACTTGAGCATCGGCTGATACCACGGGCCATCAATCAGGCTCCAGCGGGTGCCACGGGCCAGTTTCTCGAACGCGAAGAATCCTTGTAGCGCGTAATAGTGGTAGTGCACCGATCCTTCAAACCACAAGCCTTCCGCCAGCAATCCATGCTCTAGCTGCCAGCGCAGACCGTAGGGTTGATTAACGGCAAACTCCAGAAGTTCTTCATCTTCAAGGATAAACCCCAGCACGGCGAGCGCGGCGCTGATTTTCACCTCGTGATTATGAATCTGCGGGCTGCGATGCTCGCGTAAAAACGTCGCCGCGCAGCGCAGCAGATTTTCGCTGATATGCTGCCGTTCACTGAATGTGACGCTGTCACGAATAAAATCGTAGCCCAGCGCCATCTCCAGAATACAGTTCGCCTCGCATAACGTCTGGGCATTCATTTTGCCCGGGCCGTTGTGGGGAATATCGCCATGAATTTCATAATCGGGATACACATCCGCATAGCCCATCAGCAAGGTGCGGACTTTATCGCGATAGCGTGTTTCTCCGGTCAACTGCCACAGTAGCCCCAACTGCTGGCAGGCGCTGGCGTTGCGCCCGTTCATTTCTCGCCACCACGCCCCATCCCACGGCTCGCCGCTAAAAATCTCACCGTCAACCGGGCAGGCGTGCTGATGAGGAGCGTCCGCCTGCCAGGTAAGCCGCACCCCATGGTGCGGGCAAAAATAGTACAGATTCCAGCTCGCAATCCCGGTTTGCGGGATACGAACGGCGGCGTCAAGCATCGGTTGTGCACTCTTCACGAGCTGTTCAATCAGACCGTTATTGCCGGCTGCACGTCTGGCAATGTCGGGCCATAGCCCAGAAAATTGTTTCATCAGTGGTTATCCTTGACCTCTGCCGATGCCGAAAGCGGCGCGATGAGCGTGGTGATATCGTCGGGATATTTCGCGCGCAGCCACTGTGCTTTTTCGCGGAACAACTTGTCATCCGGCCAGGCATGGGCGGCGGTAGCAATATTACGCAGCGCTTTTTTATCCTCCAGTTTGTCGAGATCTTTCCACGGCCACGGCGTATCGCTATTGATAAACTCGGCGATGTACTGATAGCCCTTGCGCAGGCTATGGTCGTCGAGGGTAAAGTTCCAGATATCGACGCCCGCTTTTTCGCCCAGACGCCCCAGACGGTTATAGGCTTCAAGATTAAAGTTGCTGTAATGCCACGGACGCGTGCGCTCAAGCTCCGCCATCTGGCGACCTTCAATATCAAACTGTCCGGCAATGCGCCGCAGCTGGGTGACATACAGACGCTTTTTCGCCTCGTCGGTTTTGCCGCTGAACAGGGCAAAAGTGGCAGCCTGCATATCAAAATAAGTCCCGTGATTGTTATGCCAGTTTTCTTCCTCAAAACCGTTCTGGCTAGTGGTCATCCAGTGATAAAACTCGCCGAACCACGTTTTAAGCTCCGCCACTTCAGACTCGCTCAATGCGCCTGAAGATTGCAGCAGGGCGATAGCGTCCACCACCTCAACCAGCGCCCGGCTGTCGATAATGCCAATCCCGCGTCCGGTATTTATGCCCGGGATCGCCTGGGCGTACTGCAGGTTTGGCGTCATGCGCGTTTCTGGATTCAGGAACCAGTTTTTGATCTGCTCGGCGGCTTTATGCGCATAGCGACTGTCCTCAGAAAAATACCACGCCAGCGCCAGGGTGGAGACGTCGTTACTCATCTTCACCAACCGATTTTTATCGGTGGCGTCGCTGTTGGCGTCCGGGTTGGTTTGACCATCCTTACGGATGTACGGCAGCCCGTCTTTGGTATTCGGGTCTGGCCACCAGTACGGCGGGAAGCTGTAGTAGTCATGCTTATTACCGCTGGCGGCGACCAGCGTTTTATCCATCACCGAAAACAGCGGGTGCTTCAAGGCGAGATCGGCTTTTTTTAACAGCGCGCTTTGTGCCTGGACAAAAAGGGGATCTTTGGCGGCTATTTGCTGGCGGCTAAACGCCAGAACTTTACCATCAATGGTATAAGGCTCGGCGGCGTACAGCGATGTGCTTAGGCCGGAACACAGTAGCGCAAGCGCTAATATTCCAGGGCGAGGTATTGAGTTCATCGTGATAACCCTTCTGCAAATAAGAGAAAAGATAACAACACAATTATACCTGCCGCGTATTTTAGAGGCATAAGAGACAGGCGGTTTAAATAAAAATAAAGTGTTTAAGAAAGCGATGCCGTGCAGTGTAAAAGACAAAGTGATTTTTTTTGTGATGAACATCAAGCTTATTGGCATGAATAAAAAATGACGTATTTAATGCTGCGTGAGTCACAGAATTTAGCGTTTTTCTATTTTTGTTGATAAATTTAACAAATTGCGGAAAATATCATGACATTGATTTTAAAAGATAAAATATCCAAGTCACTTTTCTTGTCACTTTTCAGTGTGATCTGATTCAACTTTTTGATTTTTGAAATGCAATTTCTTTTTTGTGTGGTTGTATTAGAAAATACATTTCTATCTAATGATTGAAAATATTTTTTACGCATCTTGTATTAATAACAGAATGCTATTCATTTCATTTGAAAATGCATTTATTGCGAATTTAATTACCTTTGTGCCCAACAATAAAGGATATGCAATCATGTCTGCGAATAAATTACGTTCATTATTACTCCTTTCCGCTCTGGGGCTTGGCATCGGGCAGAGCTACGCCGCCACGACCCTTAACGTCTGGATCCGCGCAAGCAACGATTCGAAAAATATTTACAAGCAAGAGGCCGAGAAATTCGAGGAAAAAACCGGTATCAAAATCGAATACTTCAACGCGACCACTGACTTTGAGCAGCGCCTGGCGCGAGCCACGGCGGGTAACGCGCTGCCGGATCTGATTTTCAATGATGCGGCTTCTCTTGGGCAGTTTATCCAGCTTGGCATTGCTGAGGAAATCGACCCGAAAGCGATAAACGGCGGCGACCAGCTGTATCAGACGGCCTGGAACAGCACCCGCTATATCGACGGCAAATACTATGGCGTGCCGACATCGGCGCAAACCTTCGCCCTGTTCGTGCGCAAAGACTGGCGTGAAAAGCTGGGCTTACCGTTGCCAAAAAGCTGGGATGATATCCAGACCCTCGCCAAAGCCTTTACCACACAAGACCCGGACGGCAACGGCAAAAATGATACCTACGGTTTTATCGTCCCGGCATCGACGACGCGCGGCTACGCCAGCTGGTTTATGAGCAGCTTTATCTGGCAGGCCGGTGGCGATTTTGTCAGCGACCATAACGGTAAATTCAGCGCCTCGCTCAACACCCCCGAAGTGGCACAGGCCATGACCTTCATGCGCACCATGATGTGTGAAAAGGTCACTCAGCCGGGCGCAATTAACGCCACCACCGCCGATGTTATTCCGTCATTCCGTTCAGGCCAAAGCGGCATGTTCTTCAGCGGCCCGTATCACATTGCGCTGTTTGATAAAGACCCTGGCAAAGACAACTTTGAGGTTGTGCCGGTGGTGGGGCCGAAAGGCGAGGCTACCCTCGCGGAAGGCACCACGGTCTTTATGATGAAGAGCAGCAAGCAGAAAGAGGCCGCGCGCCAGTTTGTTGAATTTATGATTTCCCCAGAAGGTCAGGAAATTGGCATGGGTAAAGGGAGTAAACATATCCCGGTGGTTCGCCTGCCGGTGAATAAGAACGTCGACGTCAAAGCGGTGTATCAGGATGCGCGTTGGGAAACCTTCGCCAAATTGTACAATGAGCAGGGCCGCTATGTGCCGCAGATCCCTAACTGGACGCCGGTACGTCAGGTGGCAGCCGATGGCTTTAACCGCATCTTTGCCGACTGCAACAGCGACATTTCCGCCGAGCTGAAAACGATTGACGGCAAGGTGAACGCTGAGCTTGAAAAACAAAACGTGCTGGCTAAGTGAGGAAACGCGTAATGACTCTGCATGAGACGAAGTCCGCGCCGCTAAACCAAGCCGCTTCGCCTGACGCGACCGGCTGGTTGACGGCCAAACGCAAGCGGGCGCTGATCCCCTGGCTGTTCCTCGCTCCGGCACTGATTATTTTTAGCTGGTTTAAGTTCATCCCGATGATTCAGGGTCTGGTGATGAGCTTCTACAAGGTTAACTTTAATGAGTCCAACGAGTGGGTTGGTTTTGCCAACTTCACCCGCGCTTTCGGCGACGTTGAGCTGCATGCGGCGGTGGTTAACACGCTGCTGTACGTGGTGGTGACGATGTTCGCCGCCGCCATTCTGGCCTTCTTCCTCGCGATGCTGCTGGAAGGCCCGGCGCGCCATCTGCGCTTTATTCGTACCGCCATTTTCTTACCGGCGGTCACCAGTGCGGCGATCGTCGCTGAAATGTGGCGCATCCTGTTCAACCCGACGCCAAACGGGGTAATGAACCACATTCTGAGCTGGTTTGGTGTAGCCGATCAGGGGTTCCTCGCCAGTTCCGACCAGGCGCTGTGGGTCATTATGTTGCTGCACATCTGGAAAGCGGTGCCGTACAACATGGTGATTTTTATTGCCGGCCTTGCGGGGATCAGTCGCGATTTATACGACGCCTCGAACGTAGACGGTGCCAACTGGTGGAACCGCCTGCGCTACGTCACGCTGCCTGGGATGATCCCGGCACTCTCGGTGGTGCTGATGCTCTCCTTTATTCGTGGTTTCCGCGTGTTTGCTGAGGTGTACGCCACCACCGGCGGCGGGCCGTCTAATTCGACGGAAATGGTCATGACCCACATCTATAAGCTGGGCTTTGAGCAGTTTGACTATGGCTACGCCTCGGCGGTGTCTTTCCTGTTATTCACCTTCACGGTGCTCTTAACGATTTGTCATCTGACGCTGAAAAAGCGTATCGCACGCTACTAAGGAGCCGTGATGTTAAGTAAACGTTGGGATACCGCAGGACGCTGGTGCATTTACGCGTTACTGCTGATTGTCTTTGTCGGGCCGTTCTGGGGCATCGTGGCGACCGCTTTTAGCGGCGCGCCGGTGAAGCCGGGCGAGCTGTTAGCCTGGCCAAATCAGTTCTCATTCGACAACTTCATCTTCGCCTGGATGGATATCGGCGTGTGGCAGTACCTGCTGAACTCCATTCTGGTGGTGTTCTTCGGCACCATTCTCCAGGTGTCTGTGAGCGCGCTGGCGGCCTATGCGCTGGCCCGTAAGAAGTTTCGCGGCGTCGCGCTGGTGAGCCTTGTGATTTTGTCGACCATGATGCTGCCGGAAGAGGTTATCGCCATTCCGCTGTACATGATTATCAACTGGCGGCTGCCGTTTATCGATGCGTCGCTGTACAACAGCTACCTCGGGATGATTCTGCCGGTGGTGGGCTGGGCGTTCTCTATCTTCGTGCTGACCGAATTTATGTCGGCCATCCCGAAGGAGCTTGAAGAGGCGGCGCGTATCGATGGCGCGAACGAATGGCAGATTTTCTTCCACGTCATTTTGCCGCTGGTGAAACCGGCGCTCGGCACGGTGGTGACCTTCGGCTTCATTATGATTTGGGACCAGTACCTGCTGCCGCTGATTGTGGTCAACCAGGACAGCCTGAACACCATTCCGGTGATCCTTGGCACGCTGCGTACCGATGAGAGCATCACGCCGAACATATTTATCGCCATTACGTTACTGGCGATGCTGCCAAGCATCATCGTCTATCTGGGTCTGCAAAAACATTTCAATCGCGGGATTATGTCCGGCGCGGTCAAAGGATAAGGGGTTACCGATGGGATCTGTTGTATTGAATAGCGTGCGCAAGTCATACGGTGATGCACACGTGATTAAAGATGTGTCGCTGACTATCCCGGACGGTGAATTTTGCGTTCTCGTTGGCCCCAGCGGCTGCGGTAAATCTACTCTGCTGAGAATGATTGCGGGGCTTGAGGAAATTTCCGGCGGTGAAGTGCACATCAACGAACGTAACGTCACTGAGGTTGAGCCGAAGCTGCGCGATATTGCGATGGTGTTCCAGAGCTATGCGCTGTATCCGCAAATGACGGTACGTGAAAACATGGGCTTTGCCCTGAAGATGGCTAAATTACCGAAAGCGGAAATCAATCAGAAAGTCAACGAAGCGGCGGGGCTGCTAGGGCTGGAACCGTTGCTGGAGCGTCTGCCAAAAGATCTCTCCGGTGGCCAGCGTCAGCGTGTGGCGATGGGGCGGGCTATCGTGCGTAAACCGCAGGTATTCCTGTTCGACGAACCGTTATCGAACCTCGATGCCAAGCTGCGTACCCAGGTGCGCGGCGAAATCCGCGAGCTGCATCGCCGCCTGAAAACCACCTCGGTGTACGTCACTCACGATCAGATTGAAGCAATGACCATGGGGCAGATGATCGTCGTGCTGCGCGATGGGCGCATTGAGCAGGCGGGAACGCCGCTCGAGCTGTACGACCAGCCGGCTAACCTGTTTGTCGCAGGATTTATCGGTTCACCGGAAATCAATCAGCTACCGGGTGAGGTGGTATTGAGTGGAAACGCCACCAGCCTGCGCTTGAAAGATGGTTCGCTGCTGGCGCTGCCGGCCGGAATGCAGGTGACAAACGGTCAACAGGTGGTGTATGCCATTCGTCCGGAGCAGGTGAACGTGGTGCACGAAGCGCGTGACGACGCGCTGGCGGCGAAAGTGACGGCGGTGGAGAATACCGGCTCGGATATGCAGCTGTTCTGCGATACCGGCGGCGGGGCGTTCACCTCGGTGTTCAAACAGCGTCTGCCGGTTAAAGAGGGTGACACCATCTGGCTGCAACCAAAACTCTCCGGTGTGCATCTTTTTGACGCGCAAAGCGGTCTGCGCGTGGCGTGTGTGGAGGAAAAATAAGGTGGCGATGAAGCTGTACACCCTTGATGAAACCTGTCTGGAAAATGCGCGCGCGGGGCTGAAGCAGCCGTTCTCCCCGCTACAGCTAGCGCTCAGCAAGCTGGTCGCGGAGGCGGATATGCTTAAGCGTGAGCCGCCGGAAAGCGTGGTGCATAAAAAGCTACGCCCGGCGAGCGGCGACGCGCACGATTACTACAGTCTGGGCACCTACTGGTGGCCAAACCCACGGCGGCCCAACGGCCTGCCGTACATTCGCCGCGACGGGCATATCAACCCGCAGTGCGAAAACAACGACACAGATACCTCGCGTATTATCCGCATGTGCGAGCGCTGCCTGACGCTGGGGCTGGCGTGGTACTTCACCGGCCAGCGCCAGTATGCGCAGGCGGCGGCGGTGCAAATCCGCTGCTGGTTCCTCGATGGCGCGACGCGGATGAATCCGCATCTGAACTACGGTCAGGCGATTCCGGGGATTGTCTCCGGGCGCGGTACCGGGCTTATCGATACGCGGCTGTTGTGGATGGTGGTCGATACCATCGGGCTGATTAATGCCGCCAGCGTGCTGGATACTGACGACATTATCGGCCTGCATCAGTGGTTCCGCGATTTTAACCACTGGATGTACTACAGCGAAATCGGTCATTCGGAATACGTGTGGCACAACAACCACGGTACCTGGTACGACGCCCAGCGCTCGGTGAACGCGCTATTTTATGGCGATAAAGGGCTGGCGGCGCGCATTATCGAGCAGGGGATCACCCAGCGGATGGCGGCGCAAATAGACCAGGATGGCAAGCAAACGATGGAGCTGGAGCGCACCATTCCGTTCCACTACTCGCTGTTTAACCTGGAGGCGCATCTGCTGCTCAATCGTTACGCCGAGCACGTTGAATTTGACCGCTGGAATCATATTCGCGACGGGCGCGGGGTGAAGCAGGGGATTGATTATCTGGTGCCGTTTGTGCGCGAACCCGACCTGTGGCCGTACAGCGATTTACAGGGGATCGTCTGGGATAGCGCGCTGCGGGTGTTGTTGCAGTCGGTACGCGGGTATCCGAAACAGTCGGCAAGTTACCGTGATGCGCTGAAATGCTTGCCGCAGGAGACGTTGCAGCTAAAAGAACAGCTGATGTGGTGCCCGGGGTTATAACCCGGGGCATTCCCGGCGGCGCTACGCTTGGCCGGGCTACATACCTGCACATGTAGGCCTGATAAGCGTAGCGCCATCAGGCGTCAGGCGCACGTTGCCGGATGGCGGCGTGCCGCCTTATCCGGCCTACAGGGGCCGGTAGTCCGGGCGAGGCGTTTACACCGCCGCGATAATCTTAATTTCAACTTTATAACGCGGGTTCATCAGCTTCGCCTGCACCGTGCAGCGCACCGGCGCATGACCGGCCACCACCCACGCATCCCACGCTTTGTTCATGGCGGCGAAATCCTCGCCGTTCGGCAGGAAAATGGTGGCGTCGAGAATACGCGACTTGTTGCTGCCCTGTTTTTCCAGCACCGCATCAATCTGCGCCAGCGTATTCGCCGTCTGCTCAAAGGCATCGGCGTCCAGGTTTTCCGGCACGCCGGTGTAGTACAACGTGTTGTTATGAATCACCACGTCAGACCAACGCGCTTCGGCATCAATACGTATAATTGTCATTTCATTTTCCTTTTAAGATCACGTAAACGCGCTAAGACTGCCACATTGTCGGCGCGGCGTCACGACTTCGGCTGGCATAAGCGGGATTCGCCTGACATAATCACTGGGAATTTTTCCAGGGGGTAATGTGACGGACGATTTTGCAGCAGACGGCCAGCTTGCGCAGGCGATAACCGGCTTTAAACCGCGTGAACCGCAGCGCCAGATGGCGCACGCCGTCATGAAGGCGATTACCGACGGGCAACCGCTGGTGGTGGAAGCCGGAACGGGAACCGGTAAAACCTACGCCTACCTGGCGCCTGCGCTGCGCGCGGGCAAAAAAGTGATCATCTCAACCGGCTCGAAGGCGCTCCAGGATCAGCTCTACAGTCGTGACTTGCCCACCGTCGCCAAAGCGTTAGCCTTTACCGGCAAAATGGCGTTACTCAAAGGGCGCTCAAACTATCTGTGTCTTGAACGTCTGGAGCAGCAGGCGCTGGCGGGCGGTGACCTGCCGGTGCAAACGTTAAGCGATGTCATTATGCTGCGCAGTTGGGCAAACCACACCACGGATGGCGATATCAGCACCTGTGCGAGCGTAGCGGAAGACTCTCAGGCGTGGCCGCTGGTGACCAGCACCAATGACAACTGTCTGGGCAGCGACTGCCCGCTGTATCAGGATTGCTTTGTGGTCAAAGCGCGTAAAAAGGCGATGGACTCCGATGTAGTGGTGGTTAACCATCACCTGTTCCTTGCCGATATGGTGGTCAAAGAGGGCGGTTTTGGCGAGCTTATCCCGGAAGCTGAGGTGATGATCTTCGATGAAGCCCATCAGCTCCCGGACATCGCCAGCCAGTATTTCGGCCAGTCGCTCTCCAGCCGTCAGCTTCTGGATCTGGCGAAAGACGTCACCATCGCGTATCGCACGGAAGTGAAAGATACCCAGCAGCTGCAAAAATGCGCCGACCGTCTGGCGCAGGCGACGCAGGATTTTCGCTTACAGGTTGGTGACCCCGGCTATCGCGGCAATCTGCGCGAATTGCTGGCGGATAATAATGTGCAACGCGCGCTACTGTTGCTCGATGATGCCCTCGAGCTTTGCTACGACGTGGCTAAACTCTCCCTCGGCCGCTCGGCTTTACTGGATGTTGCTTTCGAACGCGCCACCCTTTATCGCGCGCGGCTAAAGCGTTTAAAAGAGATCAACACGCCGGGATACAGCTACTGGTACGAATGCAACTCCCGCCACTTTACGCTGGCGCTCACGCCGCTGACGGTGGCCGATAAATTTAAAGAAGTGATGGCGGCAAAGCCGGGAAGCTGGATCTTTACCTCCGCCACGCTGTCGGTAAACGACGACCTCCATCACTTTACCGAACGACTGGGCATTGAATCGGCCGAGTCGATGTTGCTGCCGAGCCCCTTTGACTACGCCACGCAAGCGCTGCTGTGCGTACCGCGTAACCTGCCATTGCCTAATCAGCCGGGCGCTGCGCGTCATTTAGCGGCGATGCTTCGCCCGCTGATTGAGGCGAATAACGGCCGCTGCTTTATGCTGTGCACCTCGCACGCCATGATGCGTGACCTGGCAGAACAGTTCCGCGCCACTATGACGTTGCCAGTTTTGCTGCAAGGGGAAACCAGTAAAGGCCAGCTGCTACAGCAATTTGTCAGCGCTGGTAACGCCTTACTGGTGGCAACCAGCAGCTTCTGGGAAGGGGTCGACGTGCGCGGCGACGCGCTGTCATTAGTCATTATCGACAAGCTGCCATTCACCTCGCCGGACGACCCGCTGCTAAAAGCGCGCATGGAGGATTGCCGCCTGCGCGGTGGCGATCCGTTCGACGACGTGCAGCTCCCGGATGCGGTCATTACCCTTAAGCAGGGGGTTGGTCGTCTGATTCGTGACGTCACCGATCGTGGCGTACTGGTGATTTGCGATAACCGTCTGGTGATGCGTCCTTACGGCGCCACCTTCCTGGCGAGCCTGCCGCCCGCGCCGCGCACCCGTGACATTCGCCGTGCGGTACGTTTTTTGGCGGTGCCATCGGCGCGGTAATATGCGTCGGAATGTGATAAGATGCGCGCCATTTTATTGATCCGTAACTGCGAGAGCGCGACTAATCATGCGAATTCTGGCCATCGACACCGCCACGGAAGCCTGTTCGGCTGCCCTGTGGAATGACGGTACTACCTGTGCTCACTTCGAGCTTTGTCCTCGGGAACACACCCAACATATCCTGCCTATCGTGCAGGATATCCTCACCGAAGGCGGCGTTAGCCTGACCGATCTCGACGCGCTGGCGTTTGGTCGTGGGCCGGGCAGCTTTACCGGCGTGCGTATCGGTATTGGTATTGCACAGGGGCTGGCGCTGGGGGCTGAGCTGCCGATGATCGGTGTGTCGACGCTTGCCACCATGGCGCAAGGCGCATGGCGTAAGCAGGGCGCAACGCGCGTCCTCGCCGCTATCGATGCGCGAATGGGCGAAGTTTACTGGGCAGAATACCAGCGCGATGCGCAAGGTGTCTGGCAGGGCGAAGCCAGCGAAGCGGTAATGAAACCGGAAGCGGTACAGCAGCGCCTCACCGAGCTTGAAGGCGAATGGGCGATGGTTGGCACCGGCTGGGCCGCGTGGCCGGACATGGTGCAGGGCGCAAACGTCACTCTGACCGACGGTAACGTCACGTTACCTGAAGCCGAAGATATGTTACCGATAGCTTGCCAGCTGCTCGAACAAGGTAAAACGGTCGCCGTGGACAAAGCTGAGCCGGTTTATTTGCGAAATGAAGTTGCGTGGAAGAAACTTCCGGGCCGTGAATGAATCTCAGTAGATAGATACACAATTATTGAGAACAGGAGCAGCATCATGGCGGGTCATAAAAGGGTCTTTCGCGGGACTATCGCTGGGCTTATTGCGCTCGCGTTAAGCGGCTGCGTCACCGTACCGGATGCCATTCAGGGTAGCAGCCCGACACCGCAGCAGGATCTGGTGCGCGTGATGTCTGCGCCGCAGTTGTACGTGGGGCAGGAGTCTCGTTTTGGCGGGACGGTCGTGGGTATTGAAAACCAGCAGGGCCATACTCGTCTGGAGATAGCCACCGTCCCACTGGACAGCGGCGCACGGCCAACGCTGGGTGAAGCTTCACGCGGTCGAATCTTTGCCGACATCAACGGCTTCCTCGATCCGGTTGATTTCCGTGGACAGCTGGTGACGGTCGTCGGCCCAATTGTCGGTACGCTGGAAGGCAAAGTGGGAGGGACGAAATACACCTTCCTGCACGTTCAGGCGACGGGCTACAAACGCTGGCATGTTGCCCAGCAGGTGGTCATGCCGCCACAGCCTATCGACCCGTGGGGCTTTGGTCCACATCCATGGCGCTACGGTTACGGCGGTTGGGGCTGGTATAACACCGGCCCCGCAGAGGTTCGTAACGTCGTCACGGAATAAAGAATGTTGTGATACAGACAAAAAGAAACAGCGGCTCGCCCGCTGTTTCTTCTTTGTAATGGATATAAAAAAAATAAAGAGTGACGCGCTTCGCAACCTGAATTCTGAGTATTTTTCAAACTGGTACGCTGAGTTAATATTATGTTAATGAAAGTTTATCATTTGGGGTTGTGATGACGACGAATACGTATTTTAGAGGTGATGCTTTGAAAAAGGTTTGGCTCAACCGTTATCCTGCTGATGTTCCGGCAGAGATCAATCCTGACCGTTATCAATCCCTGGTAGAACTGTTTGAACAGGCGAGCACGCGCTATGCGGACCAGCCTGGCTTCGTCAATATGGGCGAGGTGATGACTTTCCGTAAACTTGAAGAGCGCAGCCGTGCTTTCGCCGCCTATCTCCAGCAGGGCCTGGGGCTTAAACAGGGAGATCGCGTTGCCTTGATGATGCCTAACCTGTTGCAATACCCGGTGGCGCTGTTTGGTATTTTGCGCGCGGGCATGATCGTTGTTAACGTCAACCCGCTGTATACCCCCCGCGAACTTGAGCATCAGCTTAACGATAGCGGCGCACAAGCGATCGTTATCGTCTCCAATTTTGCCCATACGCTGGAAAAAGTGGTCGATAAGACCTCGGTCAAGCATGTGATACTGACGCGCATGGGCGATCAGCTCTCCACCGCCAAGGGCACGCTGGTGAACTTCGTGGTGAAATACATCAAACGGCTGGTGCCAAAATACCATCTGCCGGATGCCATTTCTTTTCGCCGCGCGCTGCACACCGGCTACCGCTTACAGTATGTGAAACCGGTCGTGAAGGCGGAGGATATTGCCTTCCTGCAATATACCGGCGGCACCACGGGCGTGGCTAAAGGGGCGATGCTGAGCCACCGCAATATGCTTGCCAACCTTGAGCAGGTGAAAGCGACCTACGGGCCGCTGCTGCATGAAGGCAAAGAGGTCGTCATCACCGCGCTGCCGCTCTACCACATCTTCGCGCTGACCATGAACTGCCTGCTGTTTATCGAGCTGGGCGGCAAAAATATTCTTATCACCAACCCGCGTGATATCCCCGGGCTTGTGAAGGAGCTGGCGAAATATCCGTTTACGGCGATGACTGGCGTCAACACGCTATTCAATGCGCTCCTTAATAACAAAGATTTCCAGCAGCTCGATTTTTCAACCCTGCATCTGTCTGCGGGCGGAGGGATGCCGGTGAACCAGTCGGTTGCCGATCGTTGGGTTAAACTTACCGGCCAGTATCTGTTGGAAGGCTATGGCCTGACCGAATGTGCGCCATTGGTCAGCGTCAACCCGCATGACATCGACTACCACAGCGGCAGCATTGGTCTGCCGGTGCCGTCAACCGAGGTGAAGCTGGTGGACGATGACGATAACGAAGTACCGCCCGGTGAACCGGGAGAGCTTTGCGTCAAGGGGCCGCAGGTGATGGAAGGTTACTGGCAACGCCAGGACGCGACCGATGAAATCATCAAAGACGGCTGGTTGCATACCGGCGATATTGCGGTGATGGATGCCGAGGGCTTCCTGCGTATCGTTGACCGCAAAAAAGATATGATTCTGGTCTCCGGTTTCAACGTCTATCCTAATGAGATTGAAGACGTGGTGATGCAGCACTCGGGCGTACTGGAAGTGGCGGCCGTCGGCGTGCCGTCCGGTAACAGCGGTGAAGCGGTGAAGATTTTTGTGGTGAAAAAAGACGCCGCGCTCACCGAAGAGGCGTTAATCACTTTCTGCCGTCGCCAGCTTACCGGTTACAAAGTCCCGAAACAGGTTGAATTCCGTGAAGAATTGCCGAAGTCCAATGTCGGCAAAATTTTACGTCGAGAATTACGTGACGAAGCTCGTGCCAAAGTGGACAATAAGGCATAAGTCACGAGTCATGATGCCCAACGCCAGCTCTGCTGGCGTTTTTTTTTGGCGCAATATAAGAGAGTATGATTTGAACTATCAGATGATCACCACCAACGACGCGCTCAGCACCCTGTGCGACGCGGTTCGTCAAACTAACGCCGTGGCGCTGGATACCGAGTTTGTCCGTACCCGTACCTACTATCCACAGCTGGGGCTTATTCAGCTGTTTGACGGTGAGCGCACGGCGCTGATTGATCCTCTGGATATTACCGACTGGTCGCCGCTCCAGGCGATTATGCAAGACCGCAATATCACTAAATTCCTGCATGCCGGAAGTGAAGATCTGGAAGTTTTCATGAATACCTTTGGCTCAATGCCGCAGCCGCTTATCGACACGCAGGTTCTGGCGGCTTTCTGCGGTCGTCCTATGTCCTGGGGGTTTGCCGCAATGGTGGCCGAATTTACCGGCGTTGAGCTGGATAAAAGTGAATCTCGCACCGACTGGCTGGCGCGCCCGTTGACCGCGCGCCAGTGCGAATATGCGGCCGCAGACGTGTGGTATCTGCTGCCGATTGCTCACAAACTGATGATAGAGACCGAGCAGACGGGGCGTCTTGCCTGGGCGCTTGATGAATGCCAGCTTATGCAGCAGCGCCGCCAGGAGATTGTCGACCCGAGCGATGCCTGGCGCGACATTACCAACGCCAGCCAACTGCGTACCCGTCAGTTAGCCTGTCTGCAACTTTTGGCTGATTGGCGCTTGCGTAAGGCGCGTGACCGCGATATGGCGGTGAACTTTGTCGTTCGCGAAGAACACCTCTGGAGCGTTGCGCGCTATATGCCGGGCAGCCTGGGGGAGCTCGATAGCCTGGGGCTGTCTGGCAGTGAAATCCGCTTCCACGGTAAAACCTTGCTAAGTCTTGTCGAGAAAGCGCAGGCGCTTCCTGAAGAGGCGCTGCCGGAACCTCTGCTGAACCTGATGGATATGCCCGGTTATCGTAAAGCGTTTAAAGAGATTAAGGCGCTGGTGCAGGAAGTGGGGCAGGAGATCGGAATGAGTGCTGAAATGCTGGCGTCACGCCGTCAGATTAACCAGTTGTTGAACTGGCATTGGCAATTAAAACCACGCACAACCGCACCGGAGATGATCTCCGGCTGGCGCGGTGAGCTGCTGGCGGGGCGTCTGGATAAGCTGTTAGCACAATACCCGCGTTAAATCCCCGCATCCGGCAATGGCGCGCTGAATCTGCCTGATGGCGCTTCGCTTATCAGGGCTACCGGCCTGTGTAGCGTAAGCGACTCCGGGATGACACACTATCCGTAGGCCGGATAAGGCTACGCCGCCATCCGGCAACGGCGCGCTGAATCTGCCTGATGGCGCTTCGCTTATCAGGCCTACCGGCCTATGTAGCTCAAGTGACCCCGGGATCACACACTATCCGTAGGCCGGATAAGGCTACGCCGCCATCCGGCAATGGTGCGCTGAATCTGCCTGATGGCGCTTCGCTTATCAGGCCTACCGGCCTATGTAGCGTAAGCGACTCCGGGATCACACACTATTCGTAGGCCGGATAAGGCTACGCCGCCATCCGGCAATGGTGCGCTGAATCTGCCTGATGGCGCTTCGCTTATCAGGCCTACTGACCTATGTAGCGCAAGCGACCCCGGGAGCATACCGCCACAAAACAAAAAAGGCGCTATCATTAGCGCCTTTTCTTCACCACCAGAATCAGGATTTAGACTCTTCAGCTTCCGGTAGCGTGACGTTGAGTTCCAGAATCGAAATATCCCCGTCTTTTTGCTCTAACTGCACCGTGACCATTTCTGGGTCAATCTGTACATATCGACAGATCACTTCCAGGATGTCTTTCCTTAACTGCGGCAGATAGTGCGGTTCTGCATCACTGCGGCGGCGTTCCGCGACAATGATCTGCAGGCGTTCTTTAGCAATGTTGGCGGTTGCCTTTTTCCGTGAGAGAAAAAAGTCGAGTAATGCCATGAGTTATCCTCCGAACAGGCGTTTGAGGAAACCTTTCTTCTCTTCTTCAATGAAGCGGAAAGGACGTTCTTCTCCCAACAGACGATCTACCGTGTCAGCGTAGGCTTTGCCCGCGTCAGACACCGCATCCAGGATGACCGGTTCGCCCTGGTTTGAAGCGCGCAGCACGGACTGATCTTCTGGAATCACGCCGACCAGTTTAATGCGCAGGATCTCCAGCACATCTTCCATGCTCAGCATATCGCCTTTGTTGACGCGCCCTGGGTTATAGCGCGTTAACAACAGGTGCTCTTTGATTGGCTCCTGACCATTTTCCGCGCGGCGTGATTTTGACGCCAGGATGCCAAGAATACGGTCGGAGTCACGTACGGACGACACTTCAGGGTTGGTGGTGATAATCGCTTCGTCGGCGAAATAGAGAGCCATCAGCGCGCCCGTTTCGATCCCCGCCGGGGAGTCACAGACCACGAAATCGAACTCCATTTTTTTCAGCTCATCAAGAACTTTCTCGACGCCTTCGCGAGTCAGCGCATCTTTATCACGAGTCTGAGAAGCAGGAAGGATATAAAGATTGTCGGTGCGTTTATCTTTGATGAGTGCCTGATTCAGGGTGGCGTCACCCTGAATAACGTTAACGAAATCATAAACAACGCGACGTTCGCAACCCATGATCAGGTCAAGGTTACGCAGACCGATATCAAAATCAATAACGACCGTTTTCTTTCCCTTCTGCGCCAAACCAGTCGCGATGGCCGCGCTGGAGGTGGTTTTACCCACGCCCCCTTTACCTGAAGTCACAACAATAATGCGTGCCATAAAAATTCCTTGTTAAAAAGGGATTAATTTAACGGTTGAATAGTCAAAGCGGCTTCATCTAAATACAGACGCGCCGCTTTGCCATAAAATTCGGCTGGGATCTGGTCGCTCAGCCAATATTCCCCTGCGATAGAGACGAGCTCTGCGGCAAGGTGGGTACAAAATACTTGCGCTTCCCGGTCGCCGCTCGCACCCGCCAGAACGCGACCCCGCATCATGCCATACACATGAATGTTACCATCGGCGATAAGTTCCGCGCCTGCGCTTACGTGGCTTGTAACAATCAGATCACAGTTTGGCGCATAAATGCGCTGACCGGAACGTACCGGTGTATCAATCATTCGCGTTTTTGTGATCGAATTAACAGTTGGCTCAGGCTCAACGGGCAGCGGAACTTCAACGGGCTGTGCGCGAGCCACTTTTTCTTTACCTTCAGTCAGTAAAGGAAGACCGGACTGATCGATGGCAGCCTTAAATTGGGGGTTCTTACAGCCGCTGACGCCAACGATACGCAAACCCGCAGCCATAATCGCTTGCTGAATTGCGCGCCATTGGGTGAATTCCTCAAGGTGGCTGACGTTAACGACGACAGGGGCATGACGGAAAAAGGCCGGAGCTTGGGCAACCTTGTCTTCTAACGCCTGACGAATAACCTCGGGTTTTGCATCATGCAAATGAACCACTGATAAGGTGAAGCTACTGCCTTTAAGTTCGATTGGCGTGTTTGACATCCTGGCCTTACTCAATTTGCTATTTACCATCGCACCGCGCACGATGATATTCCGAAGACTGTTAGTCATGTTATAGTCACTAATATATTCAAGCAAGTAACCTCAGTCCTAATTCCGAGTATAAAGTATGTTTTGTGTGATTTATCGTAGTTCTAAGCGCGACCAGACCTATTTGTATGTCGAAAAAAGAGACGATTTCTCCCGCGTACCGGCAGAGCTCATGCAAGGCTTCGGTCAGCCGCAGCTGGCTATGGTGCTGCCGCTCGACGGACGCAAGAAACCGGTCAATGCCGATTGGGAAAAAGTGAAAAAGGCGCTGGTCGAGCAGGGATATTATTTGCAGATCCCGCCACCGCCCGAAAATTTGTTAAAACAGCATCTGGCCGCCGCGCAAAATAAAGGCGAGTAGCCTAACTGACTTCCGGCCAATGTTTGTCCATGGTTGAACAACGAGTAAGGGAAAAGCATGTATCAGCATCATAACTGGCAGGGTGCTCTGCTGGATTACCCGGTAAGCAAAGTTGTCTGTGTTGGCAGTAATTATGCAAAACACATCCAGGAAATGGGCAGCGCCACGCCGGAAGAACCCGTTTTGTTTATTAAACCTGAAACGGCGCTGTGCGATTTACGTCAGCCGCTGATTCTGCCGCAGGGGCTAGGGTCGGTACACCATGAAGTTGAGCTGGCGGTCTTAATTGGCGCAACGTTGCGCCAGGCGACGCCGGATCACGTGCAGCAAGCCATTGCGGGCTACGGCGTGGCGCTCGATCTCACCTTGCGCGATGTGCAGGGCAAAATGAAAAAAGCCGGCCAGCCGTGGGAAAAGGCCAAAGGATTCGATAATTCATGTCCGATCTCCGGTTTTATCCCGGTGGCCGCGTTTGAAGGCGATCCGCAAAATACCACGCTCAGCCTGACGGTAAATGGCGATATTCGCCAGCAGGGCACTACGGCGGATATGATCCACAAAATCGTCCCGCTGATTGCCTATATGAGCCGCTTCTTTACCTTAAAACCGGGTGACGTGGTGCTTACCGGGACGCCAGAAGGCGTTGGCCCGCTGCACAGCGGTGATGAACTTGACGTCCAGTTTAACGGTTTGTCTCTCACTACCCGCGTACTGTAACCCCTTCTTGCCGCCTTTATCGGGCGGCAAAACTTGCATCCCTGTGCCAGACTGGTTATAAGGTGCAACCTGATTTTTGATGTGGACATCCTGATGAGCGAAATACCTTTCTGGCAGAGCAAAACCCTTGACGACATGACCGACGCCGAATGGGAGTCGCTTTGTGACGGCTGCGGGCAGTGTTGCTTGCACAAGCTGATGGATGAAGACACCGATGAAATCTATTTCACTAACGTTGCCTGTAAACAGCTGAACATCAAAACCTGCCAGTGCCGTAACTACGAGCGCCGTTTTGAGTATGAACCCGACTGCATCAAGCTCACGCGTGACAACCTGCCAACCTTTGAATGGCTGCCGCATACCTGCGCCTACCGTTTGCTGGCAGAAGGGCAGCCGCTTCCCCAGTGGCATCCGCTGATTGCCGGTTCCAAAGCCGCGATGCACGGCGAGCGTATTTCCGTACGCCATATTGCGGTGAAAGAGTCCGAAGTGCACGACTGGCAGGATCACATTTTAAACAAACCCGAGTGGGCGGATTGAGGCGGCATTGAGCATAGACGGTGGAAAATCCTTAGCCTCTAAATCATACTGAAACACTTTGAACCTATCCCATTAGGCTATTTTATTCGCCATTTTGGCACCGGGCAGTGCTCGAAATCCTCACGTACTACGTGTACGTTCCGGTTTCTGCGCGCTGTCCGGCACCAAACTGGCTTCAACAATTACGCCTACTGGGATAGGCTCTTAATTTGCTGGTGGAGCACGTATGAATCAGGATTTTCAGGATATCAAGAATGAGTATGATAAATATGATCCCGAAACGGGTGAAGATATTGCTCAGGCTATGTACGACGCGCTTTCACTAAGACTGGCTGCCTATTTCTATAATCAGGAAGATATTAATAAGCGACGGCTAATCATCAAACTTGAAGAGGGTGAAAAGGAAGTGGGCACCCGTAAGAAATATGATTGGCTGGAGGCTTTGACCCGGCACAAACCACAGGGTCATTAAGGCACGGAAGCGGTAAGAATACCTACCAGCGGCAAAAAATATGCCGCTGGCAGTTGAACGTCATTAGCGGCCGAACAGGTCGCGTCTTTTCGGTTTGAACGGTTGGGCAATCAGCACCAGCAGCGCCACAATCAGATAGGCGGCGAATACGCCGACCAGCCATTGCGGCATCTCCAGCGATAAAAATTCCCACTGACGCACCGAGCAATCGCCGGAAGCGACAAATACCTGCGGCAGCCATTTATCCAGCGGCAGCCAGCTTGGGAAGCGCGCCATAAAGTCACAGGTCATAAACGGCGATGGATGCAATTGGATCATGGTGTGTTCCCACGCCAGTTGCAAACCGCGGAATGCGCTGTAAATCCAGATAACAATGGCGACATAACGCAGAGGACTTTTTGGCGCAATCGCACCCACTAAACCCGCCCCCATAATGCCAAACAGCGCACAACGCTCATAAATACACAGTACGCATGGCTTTAACAGCATCACATGCTGGAACCATAGTGCCACCAACTCAAGCGCAAAAGCGGTTAACGCCATTAATAACCAGGCACTGCGGCCACGTGAGCTCTGGTTTAAATATCGCAACATAATCATTTCCCTGGAACGAGCGTAGAAAACGCAGTGTAAACCAAAACGTTAGCCCTGCCATCTGGCTATACGTAATTATTCATAAATGGATAATTCATGCCCGGCAAAATTGGCCGGACATGAATCGACTCAGACTCAGGAGTGGGCAATAGCGGGTAGCGTCAGAAAACCGTGATTCATCATCCAGTCGACGGCTGGCTGGAGAGTGAACTCAACGCACACCAGGCCGACCAGCGTTAGAACGAGGGTGTAGGGCAGCGCCATCCAAACCATTCGGCCATAAGAGAGACGGATTAACGGTGCCAGCGCAGAGGTCAGCAGGAACAGGAACGCGGCCTGACCGTTAGGGGTGGCAACCGAGGGGAGGTTGGTTCCGGTATTGATAGCGACCGCCAGCAGCTCAAACTGCGGCAGGCTAATAGCGCCGTTATCCAACGCCGCTTTCGCTTCATTGATATACACCGTACCGACAAACACGTTATCCGATATGGATGACAGCACGCCGTTAAACAGATAGAACAGCGAACGCTGCGCATGAGGCGATGCCTGAAGGACGAAATCGATAATTGGGGCAAATAAATGCTGATCGATAATCACCGCCACGACGGCGAAAAAGACCGTCAGCAGGGCGGTAAACGGTAACGCTTCGGTGAAGGCTTTACCGATGGCATGTTCGTCGGTCACGCCGGTTAACGACGTGGCAAAAATAATCACTGACAGACCAATCAGGCCAACTTCCGCCAGATGCAGCGCCAGGGCCAGCACCAGCCAAACACCAATGATCCCCTGAACGATAAGGCGCAGGGTCTCCTGACGCGAACGCTGCTTGCTGCTGCGTTGGTCAAAGTCATGGAGGATCTTACGCACGGGCTCCGGCAATTCAGCGCCGTAACCAAAGGCTTTGCATTTTTCCAGCAGGAAGCAGGTCAGGATCCCACAAACGAAGACCGGCAGGGTCACCGGTGCCATACGCAGGAAGAACTCCCCGAAATGCCAGCCAGCGACTTTGGCGATGATCAGGTTCTGCGGTTCACCAACCATGGTCATCACGCCGCCAAGCGCCGTACCCACGCCCGCATGCATCATCAGGCTGCGTAAAAAGGCCCGGAACTGTTCGAGCACTTCACGGTTATGTTTGTCGATGTGGCTATCGTCGAGCATATCGTCATCGTCAGATCTCGAGGTGACGACGCGATGGTAGATGCTGTAGAAACCCACCGCGACGCTGATAATCACCGCGACGACCGTCAGCGCGTCAAGGAAGGCGGATAAGAACGCGGCGGCGAGACAAAAGGCCATCGACAGCAGACGTTTGCTGCGGATGTTAAGAAGCAGGCGGGTAAAGATAAACAGCAGCAGCTGTTTCATAAAATAGATGCCCGCGACCATAAAGATCAGCAATAACAAGACTTCCAGATTGGCGGCAATCTCGTCGCGCACGTGGTTGGCTGAGGTCATGCCGACAAAGACTGACTCTATCGCCAGCAGGCCGCCTGGAATGAGTGGGTAACATTTTAACGCCATCGCCAGGGTGAAAATGAACTCCACCACCAATAGCCATCCGGCGACAAAAGGATTAATTAAAAAAACTAACGGATTGATGATTAAGAAGATAATCAGCAGCAGTTTATACCAGTCTGGTGACTGGCCAAGAAAGTTACGCCACAAGGCGCGACCGTAAGAGATTTCCATGACAATCGTCTTCCTCCTGAAAAGATGTCATTTTTTACCACTTATTTGCGGTGACCGCCAGAAATCCCCCTCCCGGAAGATTTCTTTCCCATACAGCAACTAAATGTAAAAAATGAAACAGCGATCCCTTTTTTATTAATTGCCCAGCTATCTGAGGTATGTTGCCTCTGGTATGATGAGTCCAATTGCAACGCTGTGTAATGGAATTTTTACTATGGTCATCAAGGCGCAAAGCCCAGCGGGTTTCGCTGAAGAGTATATTGTTGAGAGCATCTGGAATAACCGTTTTCCCCCTGGCTCAATTCTCCCTGCTGAACGTGAACTCTCTGAACTGATTGGCGTCACTCGCACCACCTTACGTGAAGTGTTGCAACGTCTGGCGCGCGATGGTTGGTTGACCATTCAGCACGGTAAGCCAACGAAAGTGAACAATTTCTGGGAAACCTCTGGGTTGAATATCCTGGAAACGCTGGCGCGTCTCGATCACGATAGCGTGCCGCAGCTTATTGATAATCTGCTTTCTGTCCGCACCAATATCGCGACGATTTATATCCGTACCGCGTTCCGTCAGCACCCGGATAAAGCGCTGGAAGTGCTGGCGACCGCCCGCGAGGTGGAAGACTACGCTGACGCGTTTGCCGAGCTGGATTACAGTATTTTCCGTGGCCTGGCGTTTGCCTCTGGCAACCCGATCTACGGGCTGATTTTAAACGGCATGAAAGGGCTGTATACCCGACTGGGTCGCCATTACTTCTCAAGCCCTGAAGCGCGCAGCCTGGCACTGGGTTTCTATCACCGTCTTGCTGAGCTTTGTCAGCAGGGCGATCACGATAAGGTGTATGAGACGGTGCGCCGCTATGGTCATGAGAGTGGCGAAATCTGGCACGGTATGCAGAAAAATCTGCCGGGCGACCTGGCAATCCACGGCCGTTAATACCTTGTAGCCCGGCCGAGCAACGCGACGCCGGGATTAGCACCGAGTCAACCCGGAGTCGGCGCAAACGCCTCGTCCGGGCTACCGGTTATGTAGGCCGGATAAGGCGAAGCCGCCATCCCGGAGTCGGCGCAAACGCCTCGTCCGGGCTCCCGGTTATGTAGGCCGGATATGGCGAAGCCGCCATCCCAGAGTCGGCGCAAACGCCTCGTCCGGGCTCCCGGTTATGTAGGCCGGATAAGGCGAAGCCGCCATCCGGCAATACCGCGCTTACATCCCCCAGCAGAAATCAGAGCGCATTTGGCCGCGGCGGGCAGCGTTCCAGCAGCTCAACGCTACCGTCCGCATTCTGCTGCTCCAGATGCACATCAAATCCCCACAGACGATGCACGTGCTTTAACACCTCACGACGACCCTTATCCAGCGGCGCGCGGTTATGCGGGACATAGCGCAGGGTTAGCGAACGATCGCCTCGCAAATCAACGTTCCACACCTGAATATTGGGTTCCAGATTGCTCAGGTTATATTGCGAAGAAAGCTGCGCCCGAATCTCCCGATAACCCTCTTCATTGTGAATTGCCGATATTTCCAGATAATTATGCTGATCGTCATCAAGCACGGTAAACAAACGGAAATCACGCATAATTTTTGGCGACAGGAACTGGCTAATAAAGCTCTCGTCCTTAAAATCACGCATGGCGAAGTGGAGGGTAGTCAGCCAATCGGAACCGGCGATATCCGGGAACCAGTATTTATCCTCATCCGTCGGATTCTGACAAATGCGTTTAATATCCTGGAACATGGCAAAACCCAGCGCATAGGGGTTTATTCCGCTATACCAGGGACTGTTATACGGCGGCTGGAATACCACGTTAGTGTGGCTGTGCAGAAACTCCATCATAAAACGCTCGGTAACTTTACCTTCGTCGTACAGATGGTTGAGGATGGTGTAGTGCCAGAACGTAGCCCAACCCTCGTTCATCACCTGGGTCTGCTTCTGCGGATAAAAATACTGGCTTACTTTACGCACAATGCGCAGGATCTCACGCTGCCACGGCTCCAGCAGCGGCGCGTTCTTCTCCATAAAGTACAGCAGGTTTTCCTGCGGCTCTGATGGATAACGGCGGGCAGACTCAACGGCTTTCTCCTCGTCGCGTTTTGGCAAGGTGCGCCACAAGGTGTTGACCTGGCTTTGCAAATACTCCTCACGGCTTTTCTGCCGCGCTTTCTCCTCCTGCAACGAAATCTTCTGCGGACGTTTGTAACGATCCACACCGTAGTTCATCAATGCGTGGCAGGAGTCGAGCAATCTTTCCACTTCATCAACGCCATAGCGCTCCTCGCAGTCGGTAATGTACTTACGTGCGAACAGCAGATAATCGACGATAGAACTGGCATCGGTCCAACTGCGGAACAGGTAATTGTTTTTAAAGAAAGAGTTATGACCATAACAGGCATGCGCCATAACCAGCGCCTGCATGGTGATGGTGTTCTCTTCCATCAGATAGGCGATACACGGATTGGAGTTGATCACTATCTCGTAAGCCAGCCCCTGCTGTCCGTGCTTATATTGGCGCTCGGTCTCAATAAACTTTTTGCCAAATGACCAGTGCGGATAGTTAATCGGCATCCCGACGCTGGAATAGGCATCCATCATCTGCTCGGAAGTGATGACCTCGATTTGATGCGGATAGGTGTCGAGTCGGTACAGCTTCGCTACCCGGTCAATTTCAGCCAGGTAGGTTTCCAGTAGCGAAAACGTCCAGTCGGGTCCATCGCTCAGACGAGTCGTGTCCTGATTCATCGAGTCAATCGTAGCCATTAGCGCGCCCTCATTGTTGGCGACCCTCTCTGTGCGGAGAGCCTCAAATAAAGAATAGAACACCGCAGAAAATCTGTAACAACCGCCATTTTTTTTCTACATGATTTATTCATATTACGGAGGAATATTTGCCGTGTTTGCAGAGTTTTATGCTGACAAAAAATATCGGACAGCAGGAGATATCAATTTCTATCTCTCCCCGCCAAATGGGCGCTCTGTGACTTCAGTCACCATAAAAAAAGCGTATGTTGAATAATATTTTCATCTAGGTTATCAATTTGTAATTAGATGATTGTTCTTTTACTGATTCTGGAGTGGCTATGCACGTTGTCATACTGGGAAGTGGCGTAGTGGGCGTGACCAGCGCCTGGTATTTAAGTCAGGCAGGGCATCAGGTGACGGTGATTGACCGTGAAGCGGGGCCGGCGCTCGAAACCAGCGCGGCTAACGCTGGGCAAATTTCGCCGGGTTATGCCGCGCCGTGGGCAGCGCCGGGCGTACCGTTAAAAGCGATTAAATGGATGTTCCAGCGTCATGCGCCATTGGCAATTCGCCTGGATGGCACCGGTTTTCAGCTCAAATGGATGTGGCAGATGCTGCGAAACTGCGACACGCGCCACTATATGGAGAATAAAGGCCGCATGGTGCGGCTGGCGGAATACAGCCGTGACTGCCTGAAAACCCTGCGTGACACCACCGGAATCAGCTATGAAGGTCGCCAGGGCGGCACTTTACAACTCTTCCGCACCGCGCAACAGTATGAGAATGCCACCCGTGACATCGCCGTTCTCGAGGATGCTGGCGTTCCGTATCAACTGCTGGAAGCCTCACGTCTTGCTGAAGTGGAACCGGCGCTTGCCGACGTTGCCCACAAGCTGACCGGCGGGCTGCGCTTACCCAATGATGAAACCGGCGATTGCCAGCTCTTTACCCAACGACTGGCGAAAATGGCTGAGCAGGCGGGCGTGCAGTTCCGCTTTAACACCCCGGTCGATAGCCTGATTGAAGACGGTGGGCGTATCGTTGGCGTGAAATGCGGCGATGAAGTGGTGAAAGCCGATGCCTACGTGATGGCCTTCGGCTCCTATTCTACGTCGATGCTCAAAGGGCTGGTGGACATTCCGGTCTATCCGTTAAAAGGCTACTCGTTGACCATTCCGATAGTCGAAGAGAGCGGCGCGCCGGTGTCGACCATCCTTGATGAAACGTACAAAATTGCCATTACCCGCTTTGATAATCGTATCCGCGTGGGAGGCATGGCTGAAATCGTCGGCTTCAACACCGAACTGTTGCAACCTCGCCGCGAAACGCTGGAGATGGTGGTGGGCGATTTATTCCCACGTGGTGGCAAGATTTCTGACGCCACTTTCTGGACCGGGCTGCGTCCTATGACCCCTGATGGTACGCCGGTCGTCGGCAAGACGGCTTTCAAAAACCTCTGGCTTAATACCGGACATGGCACGCTGGGCTGGACGATGTCCTGTGGTTCAGGACAACTGCTTAGCGACCTGATGTCTGGCAGAACGCCTGCTATCCCCTATGATGATCTTAGCGTTGCTCGCTATTCTCCGGGATTCACTCCGGCGCGCGCGCAGCATTTGCATGGCGCACATCAATAAGGAGAAGGCATGTCACGTCCCGTGCTCGCCAGCCTCGATTTACAGGCGTTACGTAATAATTTAGCGATTGTTCGTCGGGCGGCAGGAAGCGCCCGAATTTGGTCAGTGGTCAAGGCTAACGCCTATGGTCACGGATTGGATAGGGTGTGGAATGCCCTGCGCGAGACCGATGGTTTCGCAATGCTTAATCTGGAAGAGGCCATCTTGCTGCGGGAACGGGGCTGGAAGGGGCCGGTTTTACTGCTCGAAGGTTTTTTCCACGCCGATGAACTGGAGCTGTTTGATAAATATCGTTTGACCACCAGTATCCACAGCAACTGGCAGCTCAAAGCACTGCAAAATGCGCGGGTACATGCGCCGATAGATGTCTACGTCAAAGTGAACAGCGGGATGAACCGTCTGGGATTCGCCCCGGACAAGGTGAACAGCGTATGGCAGCAGTTGCGGGGGATGAGTAACGTCGGCTCGATGACGCTGATGTCTCACTTTGCACAGGCGGAAAACGCCGATGGCGTTGAGGCGCCAATGCGGCAAATTGAACAGGCTGCGGAAGGTCTGGACTGCCCGCGTTCGCTGGCAAACTCGGCCGCCACATTATGGCACCCGGAGACTCATTTTGACTGGGTGCGGCCGGGCATTGTGCTGTACGGCGCGTCGCCGTCCGGCCAGTGGCAGGATATCGCCAACAGCGGCCTGAAACCGGTGATGACGCTAAGCAGCGAGATTATTGGTATTCAGAATCTCAAACCGGGCGTTGCGGTCGGTTACGGCAGCCGTTATCGGACGTCGCAAGAGCAGCGGATTGGCATCGTTGCCTGTGGCTATGCTGATGGTTATCCGCGCATTGCCGCCAACGGAACGCCGATCCTGGTCGACGGTATTCGCACCGGCACCGTCGGCGCCATTTCGATGGATATGCTGGCAGTGGATTTAACGCCGTGCCCCCACGCCGGTATTGGCACACCGGTTGAGCTGTGGGGTAAGGAGATTAAAATTGATGAGGTGGCCGCGAGCGCCGGGACTATCGGTTATGAATTGATGTGTGCCGTAGCGCCGCGCGTACCGGTTGTGACGGTGTAACATGTTGCCCGGTGGCGCTACGCTTATCGGGCCTACTGTAGGCCGGATAAGCTTGCGCCATCCGGCAACCACAGACTACTCGACTTCTGCTTCCGCCACCCGCACGCCGACTTTCAGCACCTGATTTTCTTCTTTCTCAGCGACCGTCCACACCATTCCGGCAAACTCTACCTGGTCACCGACCACCGGCGTTGCGCCTAACAGATGTTCAACAAGATCGCCCAGCGACTGTTGGTTATCGCGGAACTCTTCGCCACCGTCCAGCCCGTATATCAGCGCTACGTCGGCAAATTTTGCTTCGGCTTCCAGAATAAAATCGCCGAAGAAACTTTGGTCCAACGCCACCGGCGGAGACTGGCTAAACATTTTTCCCAGCGACGGCAGGTCACGCTCGCGACCAATGACACACAGAATATCGTTTTCGCGCAGACGCGTGCTGCCGGTGGGATGCAGCAATACATTATCGCGGAACAGGGCGGCAATACGGGTTTCCTGCGGCATATGCAGATCGCGAAGCGCTGCGCCCACGCACCATTTATCGGCGCTCAACTGATACACAAACTGCTCCCACGGATTATCGGGGTGAATATCCAGCCCGACGCGAGAAATTGGCCAGCCGACCGGTGGCACCACGACCCGCGCTTTTTTCGCCGCCCAGCCAAGCGAGGTGCCCTGTAACAGCAAAGAAACCAGCACCACAAAGAAGGCCACGTTAAAGAACAGCCGCGCATTTTCAAGTCCGGCCATCATAGGGAAGACTGCGAGGATGATCGGCACCGCGCCGCGCAGCCCCACCCAACTGATAAATGTCCGCTCGCGGAGATTAAAGCCGCGAAACGGCAGCAGTCCGGCGAATACGGAAAGCGGACGGGCGATAAAGATCATCCACATTGAAAGCAGCAGCGCTGGAATGGCAATTGGCAGCAGATCCGACGGCGTCACCAGCAGCCCCAGCACGAGGAACATAGCGATTTGTGCAAGCCACGCCAGCCCATCGAAGTTTTGCAGAATGCCAAAGCGGTTGCGAATAGGGCGATTACCAAGCAGGAAGCCGCACAGGTACACCGCCAGAATACCGCTACCATCAAGCGTGGTGGTGACGGCGAAAATCATGATCCCGCCGCTCAATGCCAGCAGCGGATAAAGACCCGCGGGTAGCGAGATGCGGTTGATCATTTGCAGCAGCAGATAACCGCCGCCGAGGCCGATGACAATGCCTAATCCAAACTGTTGAATAATGTGTACGAGGAACATCCAGCTCAGCCCGGTTTCGTGCTGTTGGATCATCTCGATTAACGTGATGGTCAGAAATACCGCCATCGGGTCGTTGCTACCGGACTCAATTTCGAGCGTCGAACCGACACGTTCATTAAGCCCTTTACCGCCCAACAGCGAAAAGACCGCGGCGGCGTCCGTTGAGCCAACAATCGCGCCAATCAACATGCCTTCCATGATGTCCAGCTTAAAAAGCCAGGCCGCCATCATCCCCGTTAACCCGGAGGTAATCAGTACGCCAACGGTGGCCAACGACAGCGCCGGGCCAAGAGCGACGCGAAAGGAGCTGGCCTGGGTACGCATACCACCATCAAGCAGGATCACCGCCAGCGCGAGGTTACTGACCATGTAGGCGAAAGGGTAGTTATCGAAGGGAATACCGCCGATGCCATCGACCCCTGCCAGCATGCCTATGGCTAAAAAAATCACCAGAATCGGGATGCCGAGGCGAGAAGAAAATGAGCTTAATAGAATACTGCAGGTTACTAAGACCGAACCCAAAATAAAAAGACTAATGACTGCCGTGGCGTCCAATGTTCACGCACTCCCCGTAACGGACTAACTCGTGACAAAACGTTACCATAGTTAGCACATAAACATTGGATTAATAAGCAGCAACAATCGTTTTTTATTCGTTTATTACCGGGTGACCGCTCAGGGTTAACGTCGAGTGAGCTAAGTGATGAGTAAGCCGCGCTTTTGCGCCCAGCGCCAGCGTGACGGTGCGCTGTTCATGGCCGAAATCCAGACCGCTTATGACCGGGATCGACAGGCGCGAACGCAGGTAATCATACATGGTATTTAGACAGTAACCGGCATCATAGTCATTGGCTTGCGCGCCGCTAAAGCTGCCCAATACGATGGCGCGCTGGCGTGGCAAAATGCCAGCGTGCAGCAGTTGTAACAGCATCCGTTCCACGCGGAACGGATGTTCGTTAATGTCTTCCAGCACCAGAATGCCGCCCTCAATCTCAGGCATCCACGGAGTACCGATAAGAGAGTTGATCATCGCCAGATTGCCGCCCCACAGCGTACCTTCCGCGACGCAATCCGGCCCGTCCCCCTGCCATTCGACGGTGTAGGTGGCGTTTCGTAGCGCGCGCCAGAAGTGTTCTTCGGTAAAACTATCGAGCGTTGGTGCACCGAAATTACCCGCGAGCATTGGGCCGCTAAAGGTGATGACGTTACCTTTGGCTAAAAGCCCAAACTGGATGGCGGTGAAATCGCTGTGACCGCAAATTAACAGCGGATCGTGTTGCTGACGCGTGATAAGCGCTGACCAATCGATATCCGCCAGCAGACGGCTTGCGCCGTAACCGCCACGCACCGGCATCACAATCTGGTTTTTGCCGTTAAGCAAAGCCAGGTCATTAATATCGGCCAGCCTTTCAGCCTCACTGCCCGCAAATCGCTGATGGCGGCGTTGAATAATGTTGGTCTGGGTTACCTGATGTCCTGCCTCTTCTAATCGCGCGACGCCTAGACGCGCGGCCGTTTGGTTGATGCAGTAGCCGGAAGGGGCGATGAGATGAAACGAAGACATGGCATTTCCTTGCTGATAATGAAACGGGTATCATGCCGCCTGAGCCGGTGGTTGTCATTAGCAGCAGCAAAAGTTCAGCTAAAAGGATAGAAGCGTGAAATTGAGATGGTTTGCTTTTTTAATTGTATTGCTTGCAGGGTGTAGCTCTAAATCGGATTACCGCGATCCGCCGTGGAACCCAGAAGTTCCGGTGAAGCGCGCGATGCAGTGGATGCCTATTTCTGAAAAAGCCGGTACGGCATGGGGAGTCAGTCCGCGTCTTATCACCGCCATTATTGCCGTTGAATCCGGTGGTAACCCGAACCTTGTCAGCAAATCTAACGCGGTAGGGTTGATGCAGTTAAAAGCCTCAACATCCGGGCTGGATGTCTATCGTCATATGGGCTGGAGCGGACAACCTTCCACCAGCGAGCTGAAAAACCCGGAGCGCAATATTTCCATGGGGGCCGCTTACCTGAGCATTCTGGAACACGGATCGCTTGCGGGAATTAACGATCCTGAGGTGATGCAATATGCGCTGATGGTCTCCTATGCAAACGGAGCGGGGGCGCTGTTACGAACCTTCTCATCAAATCGGAAAAAGGCGATAGAAGAGATTAACGACCTGGACGCGGATGAGTTCTTCGACCATGTGGTGAAAAATCATCCCGCACCTCAGGCGCCGCGCTATATCTGGAAAGTGAAGAAAGCGATGGACGCGATGTAATCAGCGGACATTATTCGCCCGTTCCCGCGCCTCACGCTCCAGCGAGAAAATAATTCGCTGGAGCGTGCGCTCAAGCACCGGATTCATATGCAGAAAACGAAAGCTAAGACGCGGAGTGACAATCGTTTCGCCTTTACTGTCCACTACTTTACGCTCGCTAATGGCGAGTAGCTCAACATCGCAGCGAAATCTTCCCCATTGCCCCATATCAAGCTCAATCTCTTTAAGCTGTAAACCCGGCACCAGGCTTTCTGCCGGCGGGGCATCCAGCAGCGCACCCATACCGCCTAAAGATAGATCAAACAGTCGGAAGCGCAGCGTACTTTTATCCGCCAGCGTGGCTTTGCCAAAATAGGGGGGATGCAACGGCGCGGAAATGCGGAAATATTCGCGACGCTGGATGCACCATACTGCGGGCGGAGTGGGCATCACAAAGGCGGGCAGACCTTGATAATTCTCGATCTGCATGTGCGGCACCGTAAACTCAATTTTTGCGCCGTTCGTCTCGGCGACCATAGCGATATTTCTCGCCGTTAGCGCCGCGTTGTTATCATCTTCACGGCTACCAAAGTCGATAACCAGACGCTGCTGGGTCACTTCCAGAATACGGCTAATAAACTGCCTCGATGCCCAACTCACGCGCAGTGCGGCGTTATTGTGCTGCAGATCGCGAAGGACATTTAATACCGCTAACGGATTTTGCTTAAGAAATTGTGCGTTGTGCTCACTCACCGGCAAGGGCTCCAGAATGGCAGATTCTTAAATCACTATCGGCGTCGAATAAAAGAACTTCAGCACCTTAGCGAAAAAACCTGGCACGCCTACTGCTTTCGGTAGTTTGCGGCGCTTAAGACAGTGCTTATGTCAAAATTCGTATTTTTCCGCATAAAATATCATCGTCTTACCAGGTATTTTAAGAACAATTACCTATACTTGAAACATTAGCGGCGCAGAATGACGGCGCTATTTATTGATGTTAATGGAACTAAGAGGTGGGAAAATGGGTATTATTGCGTGGATTATTTTTGGTCTTATTGCCGGTGTGATTGCGAAAATGCTGATGCCGGGACGTGATGGGGGTGGCTTCTTTCTCACCTGTATCCTCGGGATTGTTGGTGCGGTAGTCGGCGGCTGGCTGGCGACCACATTTGGTTTGGGCGGCAGCGTCAGTGGTTTTAACCTGCACAGCTTCCTCGTCGCCGTCGTCGGCGCAATTGTGGTGCTGGCGGTATTCCGCTTAATTCGCCGCGATTAAATGTTTCAGACGGCCCCGCCCGGGGCCGTTTTACTTTTCCAAAAGTGTTAACCCCGTCACATTTTTATACCCCTTCTTATTTTGGTGTTGAATTGCAAACAGCAATGATAATAATTATCGTTCTCTGATTTGCATTGAGCACAACCATAATGAAAAAAACAGGTTTTCGCGTTTGTACGCTTTCCGGGATGATTGCGTTAGCGCTTTCCACGCAGGGGCACGCCCAGGAGTCCACGATGGTGATTACCGCATCGGGCGAGGGCAGTGAGCTAGCGGGCTGGACCAACAGCGCGACTAAATCGGCGGTGGCGGAAAGTAAAACGCCACAGGTGATAAACACCCTAAGCCAGCATGAAATCAGCCAGCGTCACGCCACCTCAATCAACGAAGTGCTTCGTTATGCGCCGGGCGTTTCAACGGAGACGCGCGGTAGCACGAGCTATATGAGCGAATATAAAATTCGCGGCTTCACCGTCGACAACGAATTCTACAATGGCCTGCAGCTGCCGTATAACGTGACCGGGAATACCAAAGCGCGTATCGACCCGCTGTTGATTGACAGCGTCGATATCCTGAAAGGGCCATCCTCCGTGCTCTATGGCAACGGCTCGCCGGGCGGGCTGGTGAACATTCAGGGTAAAAAACCGCAGACCACGCCGCGCACGGAAATGGGCTTCAATACCGGTACGCGAAACCTCAAAGAGGGCTATCTCGACTCTACCGGCCAGATTAGCGACAGCGACTGGAGCTATCGTCTATTGGGCAAAGCGACGGAAGGCGATGATCAACCGCACACTACTCGCTATGAAGATTATCTGGTGGCGCCAAGCGTCACCTGGCAGCCGAGCGATAGAACGCGCTTAACCCTCGATGCGCTGGCACAAAACACGCCAAGCCTGACGCCGTCGAACCCCCTGCCGCTTTCATATTTGCGCTCCAGTTATGCCAACAAGCGCGATTTTGCGGGTGACAAATGGAGTGGTTTTAAGCAGCGTCAATGGATGATCGGCTACAGCTTCGAACATGAATTTGATAGCGGCTGGGGAATCACCCAGAAAGCGCGCTACTTTGATATTGATACCCATCAGCAAAGTATCTACTCGACCGGTAATGCTGGAAACCCGGTTTATGAGCTAAACCGTTTTGCCTATACCACCGATGAAGACCTGCACAGCTTTAACATTGATAACCAGGTGACGCGTACCGTCGCTTTGGGCGACTGGCAGCATCACTTATTGGCCGGGTTTGACTATCAGAAACTCAATTCACATTACGATTATGATTACGCATCAGCAACACCTGGCATCGATATGCGTAACCCGAATTACGGATTAGTGAATGAAGATGCGTTGGGGCTTTATACCGCGCAGAAAAACCGTCTTTCCTACAATCAGAAAGGGTATTACTTGCAGGATCAGGTTGCCTACGGTGGCCTGAATATCCTCGCCAGTCTGCGCTATGACGATTACCAGTCCGGCACCACCGATTATCTTAATAGCGATAAAAAAGAGTGGATTTCGCAAGACCGCGTCACCAAGCGACTGGGTGCGCTGTATGCTTTTGACAACGGAATATCGCCGTTTATCAGCTATTCCGAAGGCTTCAAACCGGTCTCACCCGCGCGCGGGCTGACGGCAGAACAGGTGAAACCGACCACCAGCAAGCAGGTGGAAGGCGGGGTGAAATATCTGCTGGCCGATTATGCGACCACCTTTACCGCGTCAGTGTTTAATATTCGGCAGAAAAACGTGTTGAGTGCGGATCCAAGCTTTACCTATCGTCAGACCGGGGAGATTGAGTCGAAAGGGGCGGAGCTATCGGCTATCAGCCGCCCGACCGACAACATCAACCTGATCGCGAATTATGCCTACACGCACGCCATCAATACGAAAGATGAAAGCTATCAGGGTAAACGCCCGACGCAGGTGCCGGAAAATGCGTTCAACCTGTGGGGGGATTATACCTTTGACCAGAGTCTGGTGCGTGGTCTGACGGTCGGGGCCGGGGTGCGTTATACCGGGCCGATGGAGATTTCACCGAATAATGATGAAGGGAAACTGGGTGGCACCACGCAGTATGACATGTCGGTTTCATACGATATGTCTGCCGTGAACAGCAGCCTGAACGGAGTGGTGCTCAAAGCCAGCGCTCAGAACCTGACCAACAAAGAGACCTTAACCTGCTATGACAGCACCAACTGCTGGATTGGCCGTGACCGTACGGTGCAGGTTGGAGCAAGTTACACCTTCTAATAAGCGGGCAAACACCCCTGTAGGCCGGATAAGCGCAGCGCCATCCGGCAAGGTGCCGCACGACGCCGGATGGCGCTGCGCTTATCCGGCCTACAATTGGTATTAAAGAGTCGTTACGCCGACTCCGGGGAAGCGCCAGTGCGAGCAATCGGCTTCACGACCGCTTTCATCGGAATAAACGCCACAATAATCGCCCCCAGCACCAGGAACCCGGCAACCATATAGATCCCCGCGTTAAAGCTGCCGGTGACATCTTTCATCCAGCCCATAAGCAGCGGCCCCAGCGCCGCGCCGGTCATGCCGGTGCCGTTTATCACCGCGATTCCCAGCGCTCGGGCACGCAGCGACATCACTCTGTCCGGCGTCGTCCAGAAGATCACCATCGCCGCAAATGCCCCCATCGATGCCATCACGATACCGGTAAACTGTAGTTGCGGATTCACGCTGTTGGCGGTCAACATCCAGCCGACGGCGGCAAACAAATACGGCAGCAGGGTGTGCAGCTTACGTTCATTGTGACGGTCGGAACGCTTACTCCACCAAATCATCCCGATAATGGTACACACCTGCGGAATGGCGCTCAGTAAACCAATGGTCACATTGCTGCTATCCGCATTAAAACTGCGCAGAATAAGCGGAGTCCAGACGCTCAAAGCGCTTAGCGTATTGGTCAGACAGAAATAGGCGAGGGTGTAGAGAATAATCACCGGCGTGAATAACTCACGGAGGATGCTTTTTTGCCCGACAGACGCCGCGGCAATCGCACTTTGAGTCTGCAATGCGCTCTGTTTGTCCGCTTCCAGCATCTCGTTCAGGCAGGCTTTATCCTCCTCGGTCAACCATTTTGCCGTAGACGGGCTGTCATCAAGCCAGAACCACACGACCAGTCCCAGCAATACCGACGGAAAACCTTCCAGCAAGAACAGCCACTGCCAGCCTTTCAGATTAAGTAGGCCGTCCATATTTAAAATATAACCCGACGCGAGCGACCCCAGCGCCATGGTCACCGGCATGGCAATCATAAACAGCGCATTGGCGCGGGCGCGATAGTGTGCCGGGAACCAGTAGGTCATGTAATACAACAAGCCGGGCAGGAAACCGGCTTCCGCAATCCCGACCAGCATTCTCAGGGCATACAGACTTTTCGGCCCGGTCGCAAACAGGGTCGCGGTAGAGGCAATTCCCCACACAATCATCAAGATAGCAATCCAGCGCCGCGCGCCGACGATAGTCAGCATCACGTTGCTTGGAATACCGCACACCACGTACATCACATAAAAAAGCGTGGTGGCCAGGCCAAACATGGTGCTGGTTAAGCCTAAATCTTTGCCCATTGTCAGGCCGGCAAAGCCGATGTTGATCCGGTCGAGGTAGGAGAAGACAAACAGGATGAATAAAAAAACGACTAAGCGGCGAAATAGTTTATTGATCACCGCCTGTTGGCGAGGATTGAGAGGCATTGGGGCTTGAGGCCCGGAGCGATTGTGCTCCGTAGAAGGGCTATCGTTCATGAAAAGCTCCACATTGTGTTTATTAGTATGAGTATCAGACAGGCTGCTAACGTATAGAAAATAGCCACAATGGCTGTCAACTTTATGTATGAAAAATGATACGAAATTGTTATGTGTTCGTCGTTTGTGAATCATAATGCGATCTGTGTCGCGTAAATCAGGCACTGCGGAGCATGTGGGAGATCAGCGCTTCAGGACGGGCGTTCAGACACAGGGTATAATCGAAAAATCTGTTGCAGATTGGGGTAAGGAAACGCATGCGTCATACAAAAAAAATATCGGAAGGCCTGCCTGACGAGAACGAATTTCACCGTGAAGATTTTCCGTTCTATTGGATTGTTAACGTCTATGCGCGTTATACCCAAACCGTCGAAATCGCCCTGAAAAAGATTGCCCTCGACGTATCGCGCTTTCGCGTACTGATGATCACTCACCAGTACGGTGAAGCGAGTATTTCGCAAATCTCCGAATATGCGCTGGCGAAAATGCCGACGGTCACCAAAATTGTTGGCCGCCTGCGCGATGATGGTCTGGTCACCACCAGCAGCAGCGAGCGTGACGCGCGGGTGACGGTGGTGATGCTTACGGACGCCGGCAAGCAGAAAGTGGCCGAAGCGATGCCGTTAGTGGGCAAAATTTTCGACAAAGGTTTTAAGGGAATGAGCGCAAGCCAGGTCGAAAAAATGAACCAGTCGCTGGCGAAAGTGCTCGATAACCTCAATGAATTATGAGCCAGCAGGATACAATGACAAAATTGTGACTTGTGTAGATTTTTACCTTAACCCTCTGTAAATAAAAACCTTTCTGACATCGGTCGTCGGTTCGTTACCCGGCGACTGTACCCGCCTTTATGCCGAATTTTGCTTTATATTTCATCAAACTGCATGAGTAACCTTGCCATGTTTATGGTTAATGACTTGTTGCAGCTAGGTAAAAATAACGTGAAATATTACTTGAATATTCATCTAAATTTGCCAGTATTGATTAAACGTTAGTCAGGACAAAAAAGCAGCATCGACTGCTTGCCTGAATATGATTCATTATTTCTGGTTAAGGTGTTAATCATGCAGCCAGTTTATGAGAGCGATGGGTTTGTCGAACGGTTCACCCTCGGCGAAGGCGACTTAAGTTTTGCCGTTAAAGATACGCTGGATGTGGCGGGATACCGCACCCTTGCCGGTTGCCCGGCGCTGGCGGAAAGCCCGGCTGCGCGACAACATGCAAGCGTGGTCGCAAAGCTACTGGAAAACGGCTGCACGTTGTGCGGGAAAACCACGCTTCACGAGCTGGCATTTGGCGTCACCGGGATCAACGCCTGGGGCGGAACGCCGGTCAACCCTCTGTATCCTGCGCTGATCCCCGGCGGATCCTCAAGCGGTTCGGCGGCGGTTGTCGCCTCGGGTGAGGTCGATTTTTCGCTGGGAACCGACACTGGAGGATCGGTGCGTATGCCCGCCGCCTGCTGCGGTATTCTCGGGCTCAAACCTGGCTATGGCGTTTTAAGCCGCCGGGGCGTGATGCCCGCTGACAGTTCGCTGGACTGCGTGGGCCTTTTTGCGCGACAGGCGGATGTACTACGTCAGGCGCTGGAGCGTCTCGATCTCCCGGTCGATGCGCCGCTGGATACGCTGCCAGAAATGACCTTTATCGCCGCAGCATTGCCTGAAATAGACGCGCAACTGCTGGCGTTTCTTGCCGATGCGCACGTTTACCCGCATCGTGGCGAACTGGTCACCCTGGCCGATGCCCATCAAGCCGGAATTGCCCTTATCAGCCGCGAAAATTGGCTGGCGCTCAATCCGCTGTTAGCCACCGGCGCCGTCTCTAGTGATGTGGCGACCCGCATCCGCGCCGGTGAAGCGGTTACCCCACAAGCGCTCGATGACGCAGAGCGCGTGCGGCAGCGCTTCACCGCCGATGTTGACGCGCTGCTGGCGAAAACGCCGCTGCTGGCGCTGGCCACCTTACCCGAACTGCCGCCCACGCTGGTTGAGGCCAGTGACCCGCTAAGCGTCGTCAACCTGACCCGACTAGTGCGCCCGTTCAACTTAAGCGGCCACCCGGCGATAACCCTGCCTGCAGGTGAGCGAAAAGGTCGTCCGATAGCCCTCCAGTTGGTGGCCCGCAAAGGCGCCGAAGGCTTACTGGTGCAGGCCGCCGAGTGGCTTTTGTCGCGACGACGACGCTAACCACACACACTTTCTTTGCCTGGTTCCTAATGACTCAGTGAGTTCGACTCATTGCGGCTGCGCTCGCCCTGCGACCGGTCGCCACCACTACCCGGAGAACGCCATGTCTGCCGTCTTAATCCGTGAAGCGCTAGCGCCGCTGTTGAGTGAAGTTGCGTCGCGAAGCGAAGATTTCGAGCACCAACGTCATATTTCTGACGACATCATCAGCCGTTTTCAGCAAGTTGGCGTCTACCGTGCGCTGGTGCCGAAAATCTACGGCGGTGACGAATGTTCCCCGGCACAGTTTTGCGAGTTGATCGAGCAGATTGCCACAGCGGACGGCTCCGCAGGCTGGGTGGCAAGCTTTGGCATGAGCCCGTTTTACCTCGGCGCGCTGCCCGTTGACACCCTAAAAGAACTCTATCGAAACGGCCCGGACGTGGTTTTTGCCGGCGGCATTTTTCCCACCCAAAAGGCCCGTCAGGCAGACGGCGGCTACCGCGTTAGCGGACGCTGGAGCTTTGCCAGCGGCAGCATGGGGGCATCAGTATTAGGCGTTGGTATCTTGCCTGACGGTGAACAGCCGCTGCCGCGTATGGCGTTATTGCCGCGCGCCAGCGTACAGATCGACCCGGTATGGAATACGGTCGGGCTTGCGGGTACCGGCAGCCACGATTTGCTGGTGGACGACGTATTTGTACCGCACGAGTGGACCTTTATTCGCGGCGGCGCGCTCAATCTCGAAGGGCCACTGTATCGCTATCCGGTGCTGTCATTGGCGACCCAGGTGCTGTCGGTCGTGGCGCTCGGCGTGGCGCGTGCCGCACTCAACGAAATCTATGCGATTGCCCACCGCCAGCAGTCGGTGACCGGCGCGCCGCGTCTGGCCGAGCGGCCGCAGGCGCAGATGCAAATTGCCCGCTGTGAAGCCGACCTGCGCTCGGCACGCGCCTGGTTCTACGACGCTATTGATGATGTCTGGCAGCGCTTGCTAAGCGGTGACGATCCCAGCTGCGAACAGATCAACGCCTTACGCCTGTCTTCAACTCACGTCACGCGCGTGGCCGCCGAGGTGGCCCGTCAGGCGCTGGCGCTGAATGGTATGGGCGGCGTCACCATGACCAGCCCGCTCCAGCGCTATGTCCGCGACACCATGGTCATTACCCAACACGCCTTTATGGGCGATCTCTCTTATCTCAACGCGGGCACCGTCTTTTTTGGCGGCAAACCGCAGCCCGGTTATCTGTGATTTTTTCCTCAAGGAGCAATACATGAGCCAGTTAAAAACCTTACGCGTGCTGTTTTGTATCGGCGTGAACCAGAATTTTTTCGACGCCAGCGCGGCGGAAGCGAAGCAGGTATGGGCCGCTTTCGGCGTGATGATGAAAGGCATCGATGAAACCCCGGGGATCGCGGTGATTGGCAATATGGATGACGACCAGTTGATGGTTGGCCCCTCGACAACCGCACCGTGGACGACCTACGTCCTGGCCGACGCGCAGGCGCTGGAAAACGTCGCCGCGGTTTGCAACCTGTTCCGTACCACGCCTGTGGGCGATGGCGGCAGCAAGCTGTGGAAGTACTGCAAAATCGAAGCCCGCGTCGGGCGTGAACTGATTATTCAGGGCTAACGGAGGGCGCCATGACCTCTCAGGATGCGCTGCGTTTACAGCAGCTTGAAGACCAGCAGGCCGCACGCGTTTGCATTAGCGACTACATGCACCTGTGCGACCGTCTTGACGATGCCGACACCGTGCGCGCGATTGGCGAACTGTTCAGCGTGGATGCCTGCTGGGAAGGCGTTGGCGAACCTTATGCCGCGCGGCTAGGGCGTCATCTGGGGCGTGAAGCCATTGTGGCCATGATGACCGGATACGTACGCCAGCCCGCGCATTTCGCCATGAACGCGCACTTCTTGTGTTCCGAGTCGTTGAGACACGCGGCGAGTGGTGAGCTACAAGGTCGCTGGCTGATGCTGCAAACCTCCGCCTTTAGCGCGGGCGGGGCGCACCTGAATGCCGCCGAACTCAACGTCACTTTCCGCCGCGAAGCGGGTGAGATGGTGATGCACCATTTTACCACCCGCAACCTGTTTAGTCGCCCCGTTAGCCACTGGCACGCCGAGGATTTACTCCCGGTGCCAGAAAACCATCAGACCGTCCAAGACGGCCAGGAGAATGGACATGCAGTGTGACAGCACCATTAATGTGAAAAATATCGATACCACCACGCCCGCCGCGCCAGGCCGCGACGAGATTGCGTCGCTGGTGCAACACGACCGCGTACACACCTCGCTTTACACCTCAGAGGAGCTGTTTGCCCTCGAGCTGGAACGGGTATTTGGCAAAACCTGGGTGTGGGTAGCGCATGCCAGTGAGATCCCGGACACCGGTAGTTTCAAAACCACCGAGATTGCCACCCAGCCGGTTATTGTGGTGCGTGACCGTAAAGGCACCGTCCATACGCTACTCAACCGCTGCCGTCACCGCGCCGCCACCGTGTGTGAACACCGCAGCGGCAAAACCAACAGCTTTGTCTGCCCGTACCACGGCTGGGGCTACGCGCTGGACGGCAGCCTGCGCGGCGTGCCGCACCCGGAAAGCTATGCCGACCAGTTAGAAAAAGGCGAGCTGGGGCTGGTGTCTCTGCGCACCGAACAGTATGCGGGGATGATCTTCGCCACCTTCAACGATCGCATTGAACCGCTGGAAGATTTCCTCGGCGCGGCGAAAAAATGGATGGATCTGTTTATGAAGCAGGGCGCGGGTTATCCGATCAAAACCGGCCCGGCACACCGATTCCGCTTCCCCGGCAACTGGAAAATTCAGCTTGAGAATACCACCGACGGCTATCACTTCCCGGTGGTGCACCGTTCGTTTTTAAGCTCGGTCGATAAGCAGACCGAAGAGATGCTCAACTTTGTTGACGGCAGCGGTTACGTCGAAGACCTCGGTAACGGCCACAGCGTGATGGTGATGATCCCGGAGCTGGTGGATCTGGAGGCCAATCTCGATGCGCCTATCCCCGAGCGTTTCACTGAACTGGCAGACGCGTTGCGCGCCGATCACGACGAAGAGAAGGTTCGCCGCATTGTGCGCGCCGTCGGCGGTTCCGGTTTTAACCTCAATATTTTCCCCAACATCGCCTGCTCGATGGCGTTCTTCCGCGTGCTGCAACCGCTGTCGGTTAACGAAACCGAAATTCATCATGCGGTGATCACCATGGACGGCGGCCCGGAAATCGCCAATCAGGCGCGTTTACGTCTGCATGAACACTTCCAGGGGCCGATGGGCTTTGGCACGCCGGACGATTCCGAGGCATGGGAGCGTGTTCAGCGCGGGGCCACCTCCGGCAATGACCTGTGGATCATGTTAAATCGCGGTCTGGCCGGTGAATACCGTACCGATGATGGCCTGCGCAGCGACGTCAGCGCCGAAACCGGCATGCGCGCGGCTTATCAGCAGTGGAAAAAACTGATGACGGAGATGGAATAAATGACGACCGCAGAATCTGTACTGTTTAACGCCATTGCGGTGATAAACCTTGAAGGCGATCTGCTGGACCAGGGGGAGTTTAACGCGTGGCTCGATCTCTGGCAGCACGATGGCCTGTACGTGGTGCCTATCGACCCGCAGGAAACCGATTTTAAAAATACGCTCAACTACGCCTGTGACGACCACGAAATGCGTGCTAAGCGGGTGAAACGCCTGTACAGCGGCGAATCTATTTCCACCACGCCGCGCGCCAGAACGCTGCGCACGCTGTCGCGCTTTCGGCTGCTGGAAGCCAGCGAGAATGAAGTGGTCGTGCGGGGCGCGCAGTCGTTGTGGGAACACCGCAAAGGCCATAGCCGCCACTACGCCGCCGATATCACCTGGCATCTGCAACCGCAGGCCGACGGTTGGCGAATCAGCCAAAAGGTTATTCGTCTGGTCAATAGCGACGATGTGCTGCACAGCATCGGCTACATTCTCTGAGGAGTCATTTATGACGCAAACCGTATTAGTCACCGGGGCGGCATCCGGGCTGGGGAATGTCATCGCCACGCACCTCCTGGCACAGGGTTACCAGGTGGTATTCACCGACGTAGACGCCGACCGCGTAAAGGCTGCCGCCGCGCATTGTGATAGCGAGCGCGTGCTGGCACTCGCGCTGGATATTCGCCAGCCGCAAGATTTCGACCGTGCGCTGACCGCCACCCTCGAACGCTTTGGCAGCCTACAGGTGCTGGTGAATAACGCCGCGCTGACCCTGGCAACCCCGGTGATGGACATTAGCGTTGATGAATTTGACCGGGTTATCTCTACCAACCTGCGAGGCACTTTTGTCGGCTGCCAGACGATGGGGCGCTACTTCGCGCGCTGCGGCTACGGTCGCATTATCAATCTTGCCTCGCTTGCCGGACAAAACGGCGGTACGGCCTCTGGCGCGCACTACGCCGCGTCAAAAGGCGGGATCCTGACGCTCACCAAAGTGTTCGCCCGCGAACTGGCGAAATCCGGCGTCACGGTGAATGCCATCGCCCCCGGCCCGATGGATTTGCCGACCGTTCATGCACTGGTGCCGGAAGACAAAATGGCCGGTCTACTGCAAATGATCCCCGTGGGCCAGCTTGGCGAGGCCGAGTTTGTCGCCCACGCCGTCGCGCTGCTGGCCTCTCAACACGCGTCGTTTGTCACCGGGGCCACCTGGGACATTAACGGCGGGCTGTTTATGCGTTAAGGGGGCGAGATGCTGACACTCAAAATTATCCGTCGCGAATTACAGGGGGAAGTGGTGCTGCTGACGTTGGCACACCCGGACGGTCTTGTGCTGCCCACGTTTCAGGCCGGGGCGCATCTCGACGTGCATTTACCCGGCGAACTGATTCGCCCTTACTCGCTATGCGGCGACCCGCAGGACAGCCATCACTATCAGCTTGGCATACTCAAAGACCGCCAATCGAAAGGCGGATCGCTGGCAGCCCATGCGCTGCGTAAAGGCGATGTGGTTCAGGTTAGTGAACCGCGCAATCTTTTTGCGCTGGCGGAACATAGCGCACATAGCCTGCTGATAGGCGGCGGCATCGGTATCACGCCCATGCTGGCGATGGCGGCAGAACTGCACAGCGCCGGGCGTTCGTTTTCCCTGCATTACTGCGCGCGCACCCGCGCCCTGGCGGCATTCTTGCCGCAGCTTGCAGCGTGCGCCTATGCGCCACAGGTGCACCTGCACTTTAGCGATGAGCAGCGGATAAATCTGGATGCGGTGCTGTGCGATGTGCCGGAGGGTTCGCACGTCTATACCTGCGGCCCGTCACGATTGATGGAGGCGGTCAGCGAACGGGCCAAAGCGCACGGTTACTCGCCTGAACAAATCCACCAGGAGTGCTTTAGCGCAGAGGTGGAAACCGGCGGGCAACCCTTTGAAGTGGTGGCCGCTGCCAGCGGCATCACCGTTCAGGTGGCGGCCAACCAGACCATCGTCGAGGCGCTGGCGCAGGCAGGGCTGAAGGTCTGCGTCTCTTGTAAGCAGGGGATTTGCGGTAGCTGTCTGACCGATGTGCTGGAAGGTGAGCCGGATCATCGCGACCACTATTTGACCGACGAAGAGAAGGCCGATGGCGATCAGATCCTGCTGTGTTGCTCGCGGGCCAAAAGCGCCCGTCTGATTATCGATCTTTGAGGATCCTTTATGACTCTGCAAACCGAATTCCGTAATGCGATGGCGCAGCTAGGTAGCGCGGTCTCTGTGATTACCACCGACGGCCCGGCGGGCAAGTTTGGCTTTACCGCCTCCGCCGTTTGTAGCGTGACCGACCAGCCGCCAACCCTGCTGGTGTGCATGAACCGCAACTCGTTCGCCCACGTGCATTTTAAGCAAAACGGCGTGCTGTGCGTCAACGTGCTGTCAAGCGATCACCAGGCGCTCTCCGGCGTATTTGCTAACGCCAGCCTGCGTTCGGAAGAGCGATTTTGCCATGACAACTGGCAGATTTTAGCCAGCGGTGCGCCGGTGCTCAGTTCGTCGGTTGCCAGCTTTGACTGTTTGATTAGCGACTGCCATGAGGTTGGCAGCCACTCGGTCTTTTATTGTCGTGTGCAGGCTTTGCGCATCAGCGAGCGGGCGCGCGGGTTGGTCTATTTCAATCGTGGCTACCACGCCGTCGGGCACGAAGCCTGACGCTAAGAAGAGGACTGACAGATGAGCAATGTCGTTTCTGAAACCGTCGTCGCAACGGGTGAAAACCGTCAGGATGCCCAGCAAATGCGCAAGCTGGTGGTGGCCTCTGTGCTGGGCAATGCGCTGGAATGGTACGACTTTTTTCTCTATGGCACCGCGGCGGCGCTGGTGTTTGGCCCGCTGTTCTTCCCGGTGGGCGGTGACCCGCTACAGGGGACATTACTGGCGTTTTCCGGCTTCGCGGTCGGGTTCCTCGCCCGGCCGCTCGGCGGCATCGTGTTTGGGCATATTGGCGATCGTTATAGCCGCAAAATGACGCTGATCATGACCCTGACGCTCATGGGGGCCACCACCTTTGTGATTGGTCTGCTACCCACCTATGCGCAGATTGGGCTGTGGGCGCCGGTGTCGTTAATTACGTTGCGATTTTTACAAGGCGTGGCCTCCGGCGGCGAGTGGGGCGGCGGCGTACTGATGCTCAGTGAAAATGCGCCAGCGTCGCGTCGCGGATTCTATACCGCGTGGAGCCAGATGGGCGTGGCGGGAGGATTTGTCCTGTCGGCGTTCGCCTTTTATCTGGTGCAACAGCTGCCGGACGATGATTTCATGCGCTGGGGATGGCGCGTGCCGTTTTTACTGAGCATCGTTATCTTCCTCGTGGGCGTTTACATCCGTAAAAATATCCGTGAGAGCCAGGTGTTTGCCAGGGCGAAGCCGGAAGACAAGCACGAAAATATCCCGCTGCTTATCCTTGTGCGTGAACATCCCAAGGCGCTGCTACAGGCCATTGCGCTGCGTTTGCCTGAAAACGGTGCATCTTATATTTTCTTCACCTTCTCGGTGGTCTACGCCAAACACGTCGGTATCGCGACCGGGGAGATTATCAGCGCGGTGACGCTGGCGATGCTGATTGAATTCTTTTCTATCCTCTTCTGGGGCGCGGTTTCCGATCGTATTGGCCTGAAACCGGTCTATTACATCGGCGTGATTGGCCTGCTGGTCATGGCGTTTCCGTTCTTCTGGCTACTGTCCACCGGCCAGTTCGGCTTCATTATGCTGGCGATGTTCCTCGGACTGCCGGTCTGCCACGGTGCCATGACTGGAACCCAGCCGTGCATTATGAGCGATCTTTTTCCGGTGCGCGTGCGCTACTCCGGGCTGGCGCTGGGGCATGAAGTGGGTTCGATATTCTCCGGCGGCCTTGGGCCGATGCTGGCGGTGGCGCTACTGATGGCCTTTGACGCCTCGTGGCCGGTGTCGCTGCTGCTTATCGTCTACGCCTTGCTGGCGTGGCTTGCGCTCAGAAGCTTGCCGCCAACTCCCTCCAAATCGAAAAAAGCAGGAGCAACAGATGTTAACGATTGAATCACTGGCCTGTTGGCTGGTGGATATTCCCACCGTCCGTCCACACAAGTTGTCGATGGCGACGATGGGCTGCCAGACCCTGATGATTGTGCGTATGCAGTGTGCCGAAGGCGTCGTCGGCTGGGGCGAGGGCACCACTATCGGCGGGCTGAGCTACGGTGCGGAAAGCCCGGAGGCGATGAAACTCGCGATTGAAACCTACCTGTCACCGCTGCTGTGCGGCCAGACCTTTAGCGGCGTAGCGGCATTAGCCGAGGCGATGAACGCCAGCGTCAAGGGCAATACTTTCGCTAAATCGGCGCTGGAAACGGCCTTTCTTGATGCGCAGGGCAAAGCGTTAGGGCTGCCGGTCAGTGCGCTACTGGGCGGGGCCATCTCGACGCAGATTCCCGTGCTGTGGACGCTGGCGAGTGGTGATACCCAGCAGGATATCGACGAAGGGAAACGTCTGCTGGCGCAAGGCCGTCATAACGCCTTCAAATTGAAAATCGGCGCGCGGACGCTGGACGCTGATGTGCGCCATGCGCTGGCGATTAAAGCAGCGCTGGGCGAGGAGGTCAGCGTGCGCGTTGACGTTAATCAGGCCTGGGATTTCACCACGGCAATGAAAGGGATGAGCGCACTGCAGGAGGGCGGTATCGATCTTATTGAGCAGCCGATTCCGCTATGGGACCGGCAGGGTCTTATCGCCCTGAGCCAGCGTTTCACCGTGCCCATTCTTGCCGATGAAGCGGTTTCCACCAGCTATGACGGCTATGCGCTGGCAAGCGGCGGCTTTCGCGGCGCCTATGCGCTGAAGATTGCCAAAGCGGGCGGACCGGCACAGGCGCTGAAACTGGCACACGTTGCGCAGGCGGCAGGCGTGGCGCTGTACGGCGGCACCATGCTCGAAGGCACGCTGGGGACAGTGGCCTCGCTGCATGCCTGGTCAACGGTCAACATGGAGTGGGGAACCGAGATGTTCGGCCCGCTGCTGCTAAAAGACGACATCGTCGCCACGCCGCTTAACTTCCGCGAGGGGCAGGTCTCGTTACCGCAGGGGCCGGGGCTGGGCGTTGAGATCGACTGCGACAAGTTGCGTTTTTACACCCGAAAATAGAGGACATCTGCATGCTGTTTAAAGTTGAAATGACCGTCAATATCCCCGCCTCGCTGCCCAAAGATCAGGCTGACGCGATTAAGGCTGAAGAAAAGGCCTACTCCCAACGCCTGCAACGTGAAGGTAAATGGCTGCATATCTGGCGCGTAGCGGGGCTTTACGCCAACGTCAGCATTTTTGACGTCGCCGATAATCAGGAACTGCACGACATTTTGACCGCGCTACCGCTGTATCCCTTTATGGCGATTTCAGTGCAGCCGCTGTGCCGCCATCCCTCGTCCGTGAACTAACAACAATAACCCTTACCCTACAAAAAGAGGAACACGCAATGTCAGTGAATCCGACCAAACAAACCGAACTGGAATCTTTATTGGCCATCAGCAGTGGCTTAAATTCCGAACAGGGCAACGACCGTTTTAAAGCGATTATGCATCAGGTACTGAGCGACCTGTGCCAGACTATTAAGAAATTTGATATCAGCGATGAAGAGTTCTGGCTGGCGGTCAATTATTTAAACGAGCTGGGCGAGCGCAAAGAATCTGCGCTGCTGGCGGCGGGGCTGGGGCTTGAGCACTATCTGGATATTCGCGCCGATGAAAAAGAGGCCGCGGCCGGCAATGAGGTGGGGACACCGCGCACCATTGAAGGGCCGCTGTACGTGGCGGGTGCGCCGCTGAGCCAGCAGTATGCGCGGATGGACGACGGCCAGGAGCCGGGAGAACCGATGTGGCTACACGGTCAGGTGACGGATTTGCAGGGTAATCCGGTCGCCGGTGCCATTGTCGATATCTGGCACGCCAACACGCTCGGCGGCTACTCCTTCTTCGACCCGTCTCAAAGTGAATACCATTTACGTCGCCGGATTGAAACCGGGGCCGATGGGCGTTATGCGGTGCGTAGCATCGTGCCGTGCGGTTATGGCTGCCCACCGGATGGCCCGACGCAGAAATTGCTGACCGCCTTAGGCCGCCACGGTAATCGTCCCGCGCATGTGCATTTCTTCGTTTCTGCTCCCGGTTATAAGCATCTGACCACGCAAATTAACCTGAACGGTGATGCCTACCTGTGGGATGATTTCGCCTTCGCAACCCGCGAAGAATTGATTGCCGACCCGATAAAAATCACCGACGACGCGCTTTCGCAGGAACGCAAAATAAACCAGCCGCATACCGAGGTAAGCTTTAACTTTACGCTGGTGGACGCCATGCAAAGCGAGGAAGAGACGCGCATTAAACGCGCCCGCGTGATGGAATAAACGACAGCCTGTGCAACCCCGGGGTCGGCGTACACACCTCGCCCGGGCTACCTGTCAGTGATGGCGGGCATTTGATTTTTCCGGCACGGGATTCACCTCCCGGGGGCGGCGTAAACGCCTTGCCCGGGCCACCAATCTGGATGTTGTCATGTAGCCCGGCCAAGCGCAGCGCCGCCGGGAATTCACCTTACTTTGCCGCCAGCGCCTGTTTAATCCAGCCGTCAAACGTCTCCTGATGCGCATGAATCCAGCCATCAACCTGTTGTTTGATGTTTTCGGCACTGGACTCACCTCCCGGGGGCGGCGTAAACGCCTTGCCCGGGCCACCAATCTGGATGTTGTCATGTAGCCCGGCCAAGCGCAGCGCCGCCGGGAATTCACCTTACTTTGCCGCCAGCGCCTGTTTAATCCAGCCGTCAAACGTCTCCTGGTGCGCATGAATCCAGCCATCAACATGCTGCTGGATGTTCTCGGCACTGGACTTACCTCCCGGGGGCGGCGTAAACGCCTTGCCCGGGCTACCAATCTGGATGTTGTCATGTAGCCCGGCCAAGCGCAGCGCCGCCGGGAATTCACCTTACTTTGCCGCCAGCGCCTGTTTAATCCAGCCGTCAAACGTCTCCTGATGCGCATGAATCCAGCCATCAACATGCTGCTGGATGTTTTCGGCACTGGACTCACCTTTATGCATCAGTTGGTTTTGCGCGTTAACATCGGCCAGCGGCAATTTTGCTACCGCAAACAGCTTCGCCGCCGCCGGGTTTTTCGCGGCCCACTCTTTATTGGCGACGATATACTCGTTATTCACCGCAAAACCGTAGTTTTTGCCGTTCGGTAATTCGGTATTCAGATCCTTAAGCGACCCCGGATTTGCCGAGAACGGCACCGTTAACCACACCACGTCTTTACCCGGTTTTAATTCATCGCTGACCCAATACGGTGTCCAGGTCCAATACAGCACTGGCTTACCGGCTTTATAACGGGTGAGGGTATCGGCAATTATCGCTGAATAATTGCCCTGATTTTGCGTCACCGTATTCGTTAGGCCATACGCTTTAATTTGTGTATCAATGACCGACCCGCAAACCCAGCCTGGGTTACACCCGGCGAGGTCTGCCTTACCATCGCCGTTGGCGTCAAATAATTTGGCAAGTTTGGGATCTTTAAGCTGCGAAATATCCGTAATGTGATATTTGTCGGCTGTTTTTTTATCGATCAAATAACCTTGCGCCGCACCGCTAATATAAGTCCCCTGACGGTAGAATTTCTTATCGCCGCCGCTGGAGCTATACATATCCTGTTGCAGCGGCATCCAGTTAACCGCCATATAGGTGGCATCACCCGAGGCAATAGCCGTATAGGCGACGTTATACTCCACCTCTTCAATCGGTGCGACGTCGTAGCCAAGCTGCTTTAGCGCGCGGTTGATTATTTCAGTCTGAAAAGTTTCTTCCGGTAAGGGACTCTGCACGGGGTGAACTGTAATGCCCTTGCCGGGCAGGTCAGCTGCAAAAGCGGCGGGTGAGGTGAGTAATGCTGCCAGTGTGATGGCGATTATCGTCGGTGTTTGCATAGTAGTAACCTTATTATTTTTACGTGTTAAGCGAGAATTGATAGGTTATTTTTGCGGTGAAAAAAGGGTAAACAGAAGCGTTTTGGCAAATAATTTCCTGAGTATTAGCAGTGATACTTTACCCTATCACACTGAGCTCCGATGACAATCCTAAATATTTCCTGACAAGCCGCTGCGCATTATTTACATAATAAGTTTATTCTTAATTTTAATTGATTTTTAGCATAATAAATGCAGGCGAATACGAAGAATGTCGGATAGCAGTGACCCAGGCTGGCCGATATAGTGACGGAAATCTCGTTTTATTTCATTGTACAACGAGAGTGACGTAAGTGAAGCACCAGCAATATTGCGGATGTTAATAATTCTCACAGGATGTGGGGTCGAAATATGAAAATAGTATCAATTATGTGTATCACCGCTATCGGTCTGATGTTGAGCACCGTAGCCCAGGCAAAAACTCAATCAAACTCAGGAACGATACATTTTGTGGGTGAGATTGTTGAAGGAGCCTGCGGTGCCACAATACAGCGTTCGCAACTGCAGTTCTCTTGTTATCGAAATGGTTCGCAAAGTACCCAGCGTGTCACCGTAAATCCAGACAGCGCTGAGTTTTCGCTGCAAAATATTGCCAGAGTAAGCCAGCGTTCATTGCCCGGCCACCCAGAATTACAGGAAGTGACTATTAGCTATCTCTGAGTTGGTGGCAGAACACGAACTTCTTCAGACAGTCTACCTCGCATGGCGATGACGTAGGCTGTCTGCGCTAAATAGCCTAGAGCGCAAGCCAACGTTGCGCGGCGGCTTTCATCTCTTTCTCAAGGTCACTACCGCGGGTAGCAAACACCCGACCAAGTGGAAAACCGCTTTTTTCCAGTAAATACGCTAACGCCGCATACTCTCGCGGATATTTTGCGACCGTTACCGGGTCTATCTCCACAATACCCTGCGGAAAGGTAAAGGTGCCCATATCGTAAATGCTTTGACGATGAAAAAGCTTCCACTGACCCTCTCTCTTTTCAGCCAGATCGTAAAAACGGTTATGGCACTCGCATCCTAGATTTAGCTTTACGTTCTCGGCAATAATCATCGCGTTGGTTTCCAGCAGCGCTTTATTTCCTGCGCTGTTAAAGGTCACGCAGGGTGAGGCGATAAGGTGTTTGGTGCGCAGATCGGAAGCGCCCATGCGCATTGAACCGTCTACAAAATCACTGGCCAGCCCCTCAAACCAGGTAATCTCAATCGTCCCGTCCGGGTGAAACACATTGCGTAGCTGATCTCACTCCCCTAAGTCACGGTGGATCCAGCCATTCATCAGGTCGTTTAACTGCTGGCGGTCATTATCGGTAGTTGGCATTTTCAATCTCCTGTCTTTGGATAAGAGAGAGTCTGGTCGCCAAAAGCGATTAATTCAAATATATTGATCTTACTGAATAATCATTTTTATTGATTGGTTAAAGGCAATATGGAACTCCGACATCTGCGATATTTCCTGGCGGTCGCCGAAGAGGGGCATTTTGGTCGTGCGGCGAAGCGTCTTAATATTGTCCAGCCGGCGCTGAGTATGCAGATTAAAGCGCTGGAGGAAGAGCTTGGCGGGCCGCTTTTTGTCCGCACTAGCCGACGGGTCGTGCTGACGGATGCCGGAAGGCTGATGCAGGCAGAAGCGCAGCGGACGCTGGCGCAGGCTGAACATGCCAGACTGACCGTCGGCCGAGCAATGCGCGGTGAAACCGGGCGTGTACGGGTAGGATTTGCCGGGAATGCGATTTTCAGCGGTCAATTGACGGCAGATTTACGCCGCTTTCATCAGGCCTATCCCGATGCGGCGCTGGTTATCCACGAATTCGCTCCGCAGCAGCAGCTTGCGGCCATCGCCTCGGGACAACTGGATATTGGCTATCTGCCAGAAACCAGCGATATCGATACTGTGGGCATGGTGGTGCAACGGCTGGGCCAATGGGAAATGTTTGTCGCTTTACATGATGGGCACCCGCTGGCAGCGAAATCAAGCCTTCGCGTCGAGATGCTGGCAGCGCAGCCGCTGATTCTGTATGAAGCGCATGATGGGGAAGAGCAACTATTCCTGAAGCTCAGCCAAAAGTTGGGTGACCATCTTCACGTTGCCCACCGTTCGGGCAGTACGCTCAGCGTTCTGGCGATGGCCGCGACCGGCCTGGGGTTGGCGCTTGTACCCGCTCCGCTGCAGCAGGTTGCCATTCCCGGATTGGTGTACCGGCGCCTGGAGGATGGGGATTTGAATGCCAATCTGATGCGCGTTTGCCGTGAGCAGGAGCCTAATCCGGCAGTCGCCGCCTATTTGAGCCTGGCGGTTATGCCTCTTGTCTGATGTCCCGCAGCGTGCCGGGAGAATGTCCGACCACGCGCTTAAATGCCCGACTAAACGCGGCGACCGATCCATAGCCAAGACGCAGTGCGACGGTTTCAATAGCCTGCTGCTCCTGGCCGATATACTGGATAGCCAGCCGCATGCGCAGCTCGCCTAAATATTTCGCCGGTGTCGTTCCGGTGGCGCTTTGAAAACGCTCGGCAAAGACGGAGCGCGAGGTTCCGGCTTCTTTAGCGAGATCCGCGACGCTCCAGTTTACGCCGGGCCGCTGGTGCATGGCGTAGATGGCCTGGCTGAGTCGCGGATCGCGCAACACCTGAATCCAGCCGGTGCCTTTGCCGCAGCCATTTTCGACCCAGCCGCGGACGATAAGCGCGGCGACCACATCGGCCAGACGGGCGAGGATCCCGGCAAAACCCACCTGACGATTTAGCGACTCACGTTCCATCGCGGCCAGCAGCGGCTGTATTTCCGGCAGAGTAGACATCAGGCTACTGACCATCATCACCTCCGGCATGGCTTTGACCAGCGGCTGCATGCCGCCAAGCTCGAAATCCATACAGCCGGTGAAGATAACCGCCTTGGCATTGTCCGGGCAGCCCTGGCAGTGAATATCCTGCACCTGATTGCAGATAGGTTCGCTGGGGAAATCGGTTATGGGCGTCACCGCCGCCGCCTCATCTGAAACTAAGGCATGGGACTCGCCGTGAGGAATAAAGACCGCATCGCCGCCGTTTAAGGTAAATTGTGCGCCGCTTTGCATCAGCAAAATAGCCGGGCCACGGCTGACGAAATGGAACTGGGCTTTGCCGGGCACATCACCAAATGCGACGCCAAAGGGGGCGCTGGCTTCAAACCGCCGATAGCTCACGCCGGAAAGACGCATACCACGCAGCAGCTCGCTTATCATATCGGGGGGATTGAGGGCCATCAGTTTAACTCCGGACGAATTATCAAAAATTGAAGATTATCCATCATAGATCGTCCAGCCAGAACTTTCTATGCTTTGCGATGTATATCACACTTTGATAACTGGAGAGTCACAAATGAATTCGTATGCCGCAACAAGCGGGCCATTGGCACCTGCAAAACCGGCCTGGAAAGCCGTCTGGTCGCTGGCTCTGGGGGTTTTTGGCCTGATTACGGCTGAATTTTTACCGGCAAGCCTTCTCACCCCGATGGCGCAAAGTCTGGGAGTGAGCGAAGGGCTTGCGGGCCAGACGGTGACGGCGACAGCATTAGTGGCATTGGTGACCGGGTTACTGATTACCTCCGCCACCAAAAGTATCGACCGTCGCTGGGTGTTGATGTTCTTTACGCTGCTACAAATCATTTCGAGTTTGCTGGTGGCCTTTGCTCCCTCATTGCACGTTTTACTGCTAGGCCGCCTGCTGCTGGGCGTGGCTATCGGCGGATTCTGGGCGATGTCGACGGCGACGGCCATACGCCTCGTACCGGCAAAAGACGTGCCGAAAGCGCTGTCGATTATCTTCGCCGGCGTGTCGATTGCGACCGTGGTGGCAGCACCGTTAGGCAGTTACCTCGGCAGTCTGATTGGCTGGCGTAATGTGTTTATTCTGGGCGTTTTGCCCGGAGCGCTGGCGCTGCTGTGGCAACTGTGGGTGTTACCGTCCATGCGGCCGGAAAATAGCGGCAGTCTGAGTACGCTATTGCGTGTACTGCGCCGTCCGGGAATGATTGGCGGCCTGCTGGCGACCATTTTTATTTTCAGCGGCCATTTCGCGTTCTTTACCTATCTGCGTCCTTTCCTCGAAACGGTAGGCCAGGCAAGCGTAGAAACCGTTTCGCTGATCCTGCTGGGATTCGGGGTAGCAAACTTTATCGGCACCTCGATTGCCGGACATCTGCTGGCGCGGAATCTGCGCTTGACCCTGGCCTTAGTGCCGTTTGCGATGGGCGTGCTGGCGCTGCTGATGGTGACCTTTGGGCATCTGGCGCTGATTGATGGTCTGTTAGTGACGTTGTGGGGATTTGCCTTTGGCCTGGTGCCGGTGGGCTGGTCAACCTGGCTTGCGACCACGGTATCAGACGAGGCGGAAAGCGCGGGTGGGCTACTGGTTGCCTCCATTCAATTGGCGATAAGCGCCGGAGCGGCAGGCGGCGGGCTGGTCTTTGATATGAACGGGGCCAGCGGCGTCTTTACCGCAAGCGGAGTATTACTGGTGGTGGCCATGCTGGTGGTGTTTGCCGGCGTGCGCGTGAAGCCGGTAGCGGCAGAATAAACGTAGGCCCGGTTAACCCCGGGCCTGACCATTACATCAGCAGATAGCTAAGCCCGGTAAACGCCACCATACCGGCTATCACGGTGGCAAACAGACTGCGGCTTAGGATCCCAACCACCGTGGCGATGGCGGCGGCTAACAGGGAAATGCTGATACCGTCCGAGGTCAGTGCCGGTTTCCCCAGCAGTTCTGCGGCAATAATCGCGGCCATAATGGCGGTAGGAATGAAGCTAAGCCACTGTTGTAGCGCAGGCGGCATACGAAAGCGCGACAGCAGGAGCACGGGAACGACGCGCATTAAAGCGGTAACCGCGGCCGAGGCCAGAATCGCCAACAGAATATTTCTCTCCATGTTAGCGCTCCTTTTTCGCAAAGCACCGCAGTCCCAGCGTGGCAAGGCTTGCGGATACGGAGGCTGCAACGATCACCACAATACTGGTATCCGTATGCCCTGACAGGCTAAGCGTGATAATCACCGCGATAGCAATACTGAATGACTCCAGCAGCTTGCGGCGGCTAGCAAACCACATCATCAGCACCAGCCCAATAAACATCGATACCAGGCTGAAACTCAGTCCCTCCATCAGCGCCGGTGGGAGGGCTGAGGCCAGTCCCGCGCCGATGATGCAGGCCAGGATCCAGTTCAGCCAGGCTGCAACGTTTAAACCCAGCATCCAGGCAAAAGAGACTTTACTGTCCGGGCTTCCGTGCTGCACCGCAACGCCAAAGGTTTCGTCGGTTAACAGCAGGCCGCTGATAACTTTTTGCAATGTGGTTTGCTCCCGGAAATAGACGCTCATCGCGGAGCTCATCAGCAGGTAGCGTAAATTCACCAGCAGTACGCTCAGCACCACGGAAATCGTTTCTGCACCGGCCGCCCACAGTGAGTAGAATAAGAACTGCGCCGAGCCCGCGTATAAAAACGTGGCGAGCAGGGCGGTCTGAAGGGTCGTGAAGCCCGCGAGAGTCCCGATAGCTCCGGCGGCAAAACCGATACTCCAGTAACCGGGAATGGTTGGCAAGCAGGCCATAATACCCGAGCGAAACGCTGTCCTGGCCTCATTGCGTGGTGAGGCCGCCGTGTCTGTTAACATCTTGCTATCCTGTTATCTATTTTTCAGGATAATAACTTTTGCCAGACGACGCTGGAATACAAAAATGCGTATCGACAATGGTTTGGTTGTAAAAGACGCGCTGAGAAAAAAAGATTAACCCGTCACTCAAGGCGACAACTTTTGGCTGAGGGTATTCACTTCGCCTTTATCGTTAATCAAAAAGAAGTCTATCTGATTGTTTTTTCCAGCCGCAGAAACGGGGATCTCCACCAGCGTAAAATGATTTTCTGAGAACGGTTTTAGCATTAAGTCGAGGTCGGTGGTTGCCTTGTAGACCCGGTGGTCAGCAATGACATGGATGTCTTTATAGGATAAAAAATATCCCGAGTTATTACGACACGCCAGGGAAAGGACATCGGCATGCTGAACTGAACAGGAAACGGATTGCGCAGCCTTATCGACATTAGCCTTAAGCGATGCTGGACGGTAAATCACTTTCATCTGCGTTTTCATCGACATCAACAGAAATTGCTCCTGGCTTAACGTCTCTTTGACCGCCGGTACTTCATAGATATTAATCCAGTAAAGACTCTCCCTGTCCGACGGCAGGGGATTACCGTTATAAATCACTTTAACTGATTTAATTTCATTGGCCCGCAGGTTAAAAATAGGGGGAATAAGCAAAAATGGGGCGTTATCGCTCTGCTTGAAATTATTAATTTCACCGGAGTCGACCCAAAGCTGAACGAAAGATGGGTAGTTATTAACGTTCATGATATTCATGCTTTGCGTCACCTCGCCCTCGGGGAAGATAACGCGGGTTTTATCTACCAGCATTCCGGCATAACCGTTGAGCGTCACCAGCAGCAGACTGAACCAGACGATTTTGAACATTATTGAACCCTTACCCAAACGTAGGCCTTAGCGCTGACTTTCCCGGCGGTAACGGTTTGTCCCGGTAACTTTTTCAATGTTGCGGTGAGAACGGTGTTGTAGCTGGTGTAACCAGAAGCCAGGCTGCCAGAGGAAGAGGCGCCGCTTAGCACTGAATACCAACCCACATCATTACCGCTTGGGCACCCCAGTGACGTGCACACCCCCCAGCCTAAAAAATTCATCGTGGTGCCGGTTGCCGCATTGCCCAATGCGATGCCGACGCCGGTAGCGATAGTGGCGTCGGTGCCGTAGCCATCGGATAGCAGGTAACTGACGCCGCCAGAGGCATTCACTAAGCCCAGGTTTTTGGCCGTTAAGTAACTCTCGTAAGGCACCTGGAGCCCCAGCGCCGTGCCCCCTGATGAAACGCCCGAGACGGCGGAATTATCGCATTCAATAGAGACGGTGAAATTGGATTGCGACACGCCGCCATTTTCCAGCGACTGAATGCTGATGGTCGGTAATAACACTAGGGGCGTGACGTTACGGGCGACACAAGTGGCGGTATGCGTCAGCGTTGAAACCGGTGATGTCCCCATGCCCATGGCTATCCAGCGCCCGGTGCCCCAGGTTGAGTAGTTATCAGCAGAGTCTGAGCCAATGGTATCAGTGGCAATGCCGGGGCCTTTAAAGGTGACATAACCATTGGGCTGAATACAGCTATAGCTCGATGTACCTGTGGCTGAGGCCATACCGGCATAAGGATTGCTGGCGCTATAGGCACCGCAATAGTAGCTTTTCCCGGCGCCGGGCAAGGTGCTGATTCTGATAAGGTCGGCGCGAATGGCGCTAAAATCTTTTACGCGTATCTGGATCTTACTGCCGACCGTCGCATATTGGGTGATAGGGTACTGCTGCCAGTAGCGGGTGAAAGGCAGCCCTGAATTAATGTGCGTGAGCTTGATACCGACAAACGGGAAATAGGTGGCATAGTAATTGGGATTGCCGTCCGTCGCGCCCAGGTCGTAATACCCTCCGACGCGATCGTCGCCATTGGTGGCGAATACCTCATAAATATTCCCGGCATCGGTGGCATCACATTCATAGAGCACCAGATCGCCTGCGCCGCTACTGCTGTAACGCGTTGCCGTCGTAATGCTGAATACCGTACTGCCTAAAGGGGTTCCCGTAGGCTGTAAATAAGCGCTGGTAATATTGACATTGCCCAGGCCAATCCCTACACCGCAGCTATCGCAACCGGCATCAATAGAGGATTTTCGGGTACAAGTTGCCTGCGCCTGCGTCAGGGATAATAAGAGGATAATCGCTATCCCGAGCAGGAAGGAGGGTCTTAGGGACGTCATTATTTGCATTCTCCACGAGTCTTGATAATAGCGGCGTTTTCTTCCGGCTCAGAAATAGCGTAATGGAGAGTACAGGATTGATTGCTTCCCCATTTAACGGTCAAATTATCGCTAAGTTTGTCGTTACGGACCCACGCCTGATTATTCTGGCCCACGGTGCCGACAGGATTATTTTCTTTGTTGTAGACCGTCGCGCCGATAGGAATATTGTCGACATAACGGATGTTGATCAGCATTGGATAACCATGCAGCACGCTGAATTTTACGCGGACCATGGCACCCGCCAGCGGCGCGATGCGCTGACTGCCTGAGACAATTTCGGCATTCGAATTAATATTCGCAGAATCCAGCGCAATATTGTTGTACTGATAAGGGGCGACGGACGGACTTAAGGCAAATCCAAATCTATCAACCGTCGTATTCTGGCTGCCGGAAATTTTCGCGCCACTCGCGCCTTTCGCTTCAATTAAGGCGAAGGTCTCGCCAAGATACGGCCCGGCGGTAATGCCATCCTTGTGAATGACAAGCGCGCCCTGTAGCCCTGCGGAACCCTGAGAATAACTTTTTGCGTGTGACAACGTGCCCTGAAGTGAGCCTATGCTGGTTGAGGTCTGCAACGTTCCCCCGACGGCGTTACTGTGCGTGTAATCCCGCGAGTAGGTTAGACCATAGCTGATAGGCTGCTCACTCTCGGTGACGCCTGATAACGTCGATTGTAGCGATGAACCAAGCCCTTTTTGCTGGGTGTAGGTGCTGCTCAACGTATGCTGGCGGCTTACACCGAAAGGAATCGAAATAGATAGCGAACTTAGGGTCTGCTGATTGGCGGTATAATAGTTGTTGATGTAGTTGTCATAGCCAATCGAGCCATCAATCGCCGTGCTTGACGCTTCGCTGTATCGGGTACGCGCAATGGAGGCGTTTACCGTGACGCCATTAGCAAACTGCTTGTTGTAACCGAACTGATATTGCCGATCGCTATTTCGCCCATCCCGGTATTCCTGAGACGATCCTGAAAGCCAGACGCTGCCCAGCGCGTCAAGGTCCTGAGTGATCGACACTTCAAAGCGAGAAGATTGGTTTAGCGTAGTCGAGATCCAATTTTGCGCATTATCCTCATTCCATGAGTGACGTATTCCAAGCACATCGGAGAGATCGCGATAGCCCGAGGTGGAATAACGGTAGCCCGCGATAGCGATGGTGGTGTTAGTGGGGACAATTCTCTTGCTGTAACTTGCATGGAACATCCATCCGCTTTGATCGCCATCAGGCAAGCTGGCCTGAGAAAAGGTAGAGTCGAGGCCAAAGGCCCCGAATGAGGATGAATACACGGTGCCGATAACGCCGGACACATATCCTTGCGCAACCCGACTGGCCATATTGGCGGTAATCGTATTGCTAATACCGTACTGTGCGCTTAATTCAGCAAAGGGATCGTCGTCACCGACATAACGTGACTGCCCGAGGATCGTCGAATATTTAAACATGCCCTGGCGAACGGATTCCGGGCCCGCGGCGTAGGGAACCGTAAAGGTGTTCGCGGTGCCATCCGCCTCTTTTATTACCACGACAAGGTCGCCGGAGTAGGAGACCGGGTAGAGATCGTTAATCTCAAACGCGCCGGGCGGGACGGTGCTCTCATAAATGATGGCCTGACCCTGGCTTACCGTTACCTTCGCGTTGCTCTTTGCCACGCCGCGAATAACCGGGGCGTATCCTTGCTGTGATTGCGGCAACATGCGATCGTCAGAGCTCAGCGCCACGCCGCGAAACGCAATACCGGAGAACAGATTGGTGGTTGAGTAGCTATCCCCAATCACTAAATTGCTTTTGAGGGGCACAATCGCCTTTTGCACATAAGCGCGGTTGGTAGACCAAATAGTGCGTCCTGGGTTGCTATGTGACCATGAGCCTTGCTGGTGGAACTGCCAGGAACCCAAATTGATAGCGTTATTGAGTCCAACCCAGGAAGACGAATAATTGCTGGCTCCTGAGGTATTAAAACGGGAATAATACTGGTTAATGCTGTAGTTAGAGAGAAACATTGTCTCTCCGACGTTAAGATCTTCAGGATTAACGTAGCCCCGGGGCAGCGTTTTAAGTTCGGTTTCGGGCAGGCTGATTTCAACTAACATTTTGCGCATGTCCGTCGTTAAGCCTGCCTTAGGGACATAGTCTTGTAGCGCAACGCAGCCATCAACAGCGTTTTCAGGTATCTGCTCTTTTAAAGGCAACTGTGAGAGTTGACGTGTAGAAAAACAGGGTAATGTGTCATTTCCCTTCGCCTGGAAAATAATATTATCGTGGAATAAAAAAATACCATTAAGCTGCACATCCATAGAATATGTGCCGGGCTTAATTTTATCGTTGGCGAGATAGTTAACAATATCATCAACCGGGAGACCGCTGCCTTTAAGGAGCGTAGCATCGAAAACATAGTCATTTTCATTTGTGTTGGGCTTATTGGTATCTGCATTCGCGAAAAACGATAGCGGATACGTGACAATAATTAACACAGCTTGTTTTGACATGCTCTTCATCGATGCTTATCACTTTTCTTTTAGTGTTTGCTTTTGCACAACACCATAGTCATTGATAAAATTAATGCTGAATTCTGGTTTTGCCCCTGAATGATTACAGGTCGTATGCAGGGTGTAGGTGGATAACGGTGCAATCATTTTCATTGCCGTATTATTCGTCATTGAATTCTGCTTGGTCGTAAGCTGAATACTATTTAAATAATAGGGGGAACGATTATCGATAATCACATCACAGCCAGCCGTGGTAGGTGACACGGTATAACGAATGTGATCAAACATTTTATCGTAAGAAATTGCCAAATCCGTTGGGCGCAGGAAAATCTTCACCACACTATTTACAATGAGAACCAGTTTGTTTTTATCACGCTCACCGGCGATGATCGACGGCACCTGAGTAAAGTGAAGGTAATAGATCTGTTCCTTATCTATTTTTTGATTAGCATTAGTGTAAAGCAGGCTAATGTTCTGATCCTGTTTGGCCTGAATTTTGAAAATACCCGGAGAGACAGCAAAGGGAATATTCTCATTGGCGACAGGTTGCTTATCTTCAGAAGCCGAAGCCCAAACCTGGACAATGTAGGGAAAATCGTCATTGTTGGTAAATTTAACGGTTTTTTGCGACGAAGACGCATCGTAAATGACGCGATTACCCTGCATCACCACGCTGGCCGCGGCGGGGAAAGTCGTCACGCAGACACACAGAATTGAAATGAGAGTCCTGAAAAACATCTTAACCTTCTTGTCAGGCACATATTGCTATGTGCCCGTGGATTTATTGGTAGGTGATAGAATATTGCGCTGAAGCGATAACCGTTCCTGCAGTGACGCTGGCCGTTTCTGCATAGTAGCGTGCGGTCAGGTCCTGTGAGGCGGTGGTATCACTTGACGCTTTGGTAAATGAGGAGGTTTGAACCGTTGAGCCATTCACAAAATTCAATGGGGTGGAGCCATCGCTATCCAGTACCTGGATAGAGACACCTGTCGCAGTGCCGCCAGTGTTTGCCAGGTTCCCGGCGCTGGAGATATTATTCCCCGCGAAAACGGTTTTGATTGTCGCAGCCGAAGTCGAATTGCATCCGGTCACGTTAACGGTAAATTTGGTTGCACCTGCCGTTGCCTGAGCAGTACCGAGGCTCGCCGTTGACACGGTTGGCAGTAATACTACGGGCGTTGTTGGGTTCCCGTTAATATTGACTGAACATGTTTGTGAGTTAACTTCACCACGAAATTGTACGGTATTGCTAGATGCCGCCATGGCAGAAGCCGAAATAATAGCAAGTGAAAGTGTCAGGAGTTTGGTTTGCATAATTTTTCCTAGGTTAGACTGTGTTGTTTACAGCAGCTGGTGTTATGTGAAACTTGATGCATGGTTTTAAACAACCATCAGCATTTAAATTTGTTGTTGTAACTCGAGCGGTTTATTTTTGACAATGATATTCATTCTCTCCTTTTTAATATCCTGCATTAAGTCATTTCCATATGTTCAGTTATAACGAGGTTACTTAAAAGCTGCGCGATTTATGATAAGTCTAACTTTCCGATAACTTTAATTTTTTCATATTTTTTACATAAAATCAGATTCGTCCCAAAAAACCTCAAGCATTAAAGATTCTTTGGGAAAAATCCTAAAACATATGAATGCCACTATAAAGTTTGTTATTTTCTATTTGTTGCTCATAATAGTTAAATGTTATGTTAATAAATACAATGACTTATAGATTTTTATAACCTGGTTAATGATGACTCTTTGCGTTGCTAAGTTGGGGAGGTCATGTTACTGCTGAAGGAGCACCTTCTCCAGAGAAGCGATATCCAGGAAAAATCTTATCAGCCAGCTCCTGTTTCACTGCGTTTAATTACGCCATTAGTATTATCTCTAACTAATATTTTGAGTCAGGAATTATTTAAATATCATTAAAGTTTTGTTTGTTATTTTAAATTAGCGAGAAGTGGATTAATGCTTTTTATAAAATAATCCATGAGAGTGCTGTTTTCAATACGACTGAGCCAGGTGAAATTGATTCTCATAGAATGAATGAGGCAAGGATGTATTCTAAGAATGTAAGTGACTCCCTGAATAGATGTGTCGACTATATTTTGTCACCATGTTCTATGACCACCAATGGCCTGCTTGCCATGCTAGATGAAAAAAATAATGTAGAGGTGTTAGATGTCGAAAACCAAGAAAACATCCCGAACGTTAGAATTGGGGAGGGGGAACGCGTGGTGGTGTATATTCCCAATGATCCTTATTGGATGTTATCAACGCTGCGATATCTGATTTCACTATTCAATAACTCAAGCCATATCTTCTGGGTGCTGATCATCAGCCGTATCCCTGCATCATGGCTATGGAGTGTAATAAGAGCACAAGTGGTTAAAAATAAAGTTGAGCGTTTAGTTATTTATTCTGCGCCATCGGATCTGCCATGTGACAAGCTCGCCGAGCTTCTCTTGTCTGAGAAACGTTATTGTCCTTATCTAAAGCAGGTAGCGGCGACAGAGAATTTCTTCCTCGGTAAATATGGCAATATCCAGTATGCCAACAAAAAGGACGGATTATCTAAAAAGGAAATGCAGGTGTTAATCGACTCTTTTTATGGCTGTGACATAGCAGCACAAGCCGTTGCTGTGGGGGTGAGTAAAAAGACACTTTATAACCAGCGGCTTTCAGGAATCAAGAAAATGGCGGGGGTGCTGCCATTTATGCTTTCAAGCTCCCGGGATAAAACGGACATGGCGACAGGAGAGATGACTATGTTGAATAAGCTTTCTGCCTTTGAGAGGGAGTTTGCACATGCTTTATACTGTAATGAGCTGTTTGTCGTCTTCCAGCCAGTCACCAAAGGGATTCATCAGCTGGAAGGGTTTGAAATTTTAATACGCTGGTATAGCAAAGGCCAGATTTTAAAGCCAGATGAATTTTTACCAAGATTACACTCGACCTATGTGTGGATAATCCTGACGGCATTTCTCATTCAAAAGACGGTGAGCTGCATCAATTTATACGAAGGCAGGTACTTCTTCTCAATCAATATTGAATCCTCAACGATTGAGAACGAGGGGCTTGTCAGAATGCTGGAGACGGCAAAAAAGCAGCTACACTCACCAGCGTGGGTGAAAAAATTTGTGCTGGAGATTAACGAGCGCAACGATCTTTATCAAAATACGCAATCCATACAGAATCTTGCGCATTTGCAGGAAGAAGGATTCAGCATTGTACTTGATGATTGCTACTCAACTAATAGCGTTATTTTCCCAGTGAGAAAATTTCAGTTCGACGGCTACAAGCTGGATATGAGCGTAGTTGATCTCTTGAACCAGGATGAAGAGGCATTGGCGTTGGTGAAAAGTCTCTCTTATTACTGCTCGCTGACTAACCGTTATTGTATCGCTGAAGGGGTCGATAGCCTCGAGAAAACGAAGATATTAAGTGAATCTGGTATTACGTTTTATCAGGGGAACTATATTTCTGAACCCATTAAGGGGGATGATTTGCAGGAATTTATTGTTGGTTTTTCGGCATAAACGCGGCAACATAATGCCTATAAAATCTCATCGTGAGAGTCGGGTGAGGAATAAAAATCCACGCAATCGCGTGGATTTTTCGTTGTCACCCCTAAACCACCTCCTGGGGAGGTGGTGATTGATTGTAATGGTAACCGGCCTTCACAGGCTTACCGTTTGCTCTAGCAAGAAGATTCTACGAACGTTTTAATGCGTGGCAAAAAGTTAATGATCGCTTGCTTCTGAACTTGGGTTAAAAATTCCTCGTTTCCAAGATCCTTAAAGGTGACGCCATCAAATTTTTCAGCAAGTAAAGCCGTGTAAGAATCAACGGGGTGAGGAGGGTTGGTGTCCAGATGTTTAAGGTTTTTTAAACCGGTAACCACTCGACGTGCTTGCCCATCTTCAAGGTTTTGCGTATGGACAATTTTATCACAGAGCTTAATCATATTGTCTTTAATAAACTTGATGTGTTCAGGACTATTAGCCAAATTCTTAATAGTCGTTGCTTGCTGATCAAGTTCTTCGGGAGTAAGTCGTTTTTGCTCCCCTGACACGGAAGATGATTTTGTTTTAACGGTAGCCTTATTATTATCGATGCCAGATGGTTTTAAAGCGTCAAGACGTTTATCCAGATATTTTCTGCAGTAAATTGCCTGCTTGTCTAAATCATGAAGTTTATTAGTTTTGGCAATGTCAAAGCTGGTTGAACTATTATATGCTTTCTTCAAATCTTTGGAAATAATTGATTCAGCTCTGCGGCAGTATTTATCCGCTTTCTTTAGTTCATTCTTGTCGCAATAAAAGTTAGACATATTAAGATTAGCGCTGCTATTGCCGAAAAAAGCACTAATACGGGTACTGATACCAGGCATATTGCATCTCCTTATAAAAATGTAATTTATGATTATCATTGTTCTTTGTACCGATAACTTTAAAAAAACGATTTTCTCCATGGCTGGTTATGAACCAAATGAGCGCAATTTGGTAGTCGAGTGTTGGTAAGTATTATAACTTACAAGACTCTAAGTTTAATAGTTTGAAGCAACAGAGGATATTAACATGAATGTTCACTCCGCAAATAATTCTTCAATTATCCATAAATTTCAAACCGAAGCCGCTAGGGCTGGTGTTGAAGAGCATGTTAGTAAAAGGCAGATCAGTGGTTTGCTGAAGGAAATAAAGAATACAGGTGAGAAATTAACATTACAGGACTGTGCTAAATTGAGAGAGTCTGTAGGAAAGTTGAGGGATACGCTAGCTGAGCAAGGTTCTAAAATGTTGAAAATAAAATCGGCTAATTTGGATAAGATAGGCCAGGAAATTAGTAAGATTTCTAGTCAGTTGAAGCCGGAGAGTATTTTGAAAAATACGGTTTCGGGAGCAGGAGAATCTGCTAAAAAGTCAATTTCATTCGCTGGTAAATAGACTAAATGAAATGCTGTGGCGAATACAAATGGAGAACAACCATTTGTAGGGAGAACTGAGAAAAACGCAGTATTAAAGAAACCCGTGCAAATAAATAGACGGCGAAGAAAAAAGACATTTTATTAACATATGCTTGGTAATCAGTGAAGGATATCAAACTGAATAATATAATCATTTTGATGTGTTGCTTCTAATGAGCACTGCTAAGAAATGAAACTAAAAAATATAATCCCCTCACCGGCTATATGTGGTGTGGGAAAAAAGGAATAGTACAAATCTGGCATTAAGCAGAGACATGGCTGAACACGTATGTGTTCAGCCTTTTTATCGGTCTAACTCAGGATTACCAGACACAAAAAGGAGGTCATAAATGTTCAATAATGAATGGGAAAAGCAATTTCCAGCTGAATACTACTTTGGCGACTACTGTCTTAAATTCAACGAGGTTTTGTTGAAAAATGGTCGTGTGATACCTATTCCACCAAAAGAGTTACACATTCTGAGCCTTCTTGCGGCAAATGCGGGGCGCCTTCTGAGCAAAGAATTTCTAATCAAGGCGGTGTGGAACGGCGGCATTGTTAGCGATGAGTCACTAACCCGATGCATCTACTCATTAAGGAAAATTTTAGATAAGGATGATAACTCTTGTTTTATCGAAACGATATATGGCAAAGGTTATGCATTCGCTTCTGTGGTATCTCTGAGCCCCGGTGTGAAAAATAACATCCAGGATATGTTGGCGGTATTTCCTTCCGGGACATTTTCCGAGTTGGCATTTATTGACGTCTACGAGATGTTTTCTGAGATCCTGCCTCAAGATGTCAATATTTACCCCTATGCTTTATTGAGCAAGTGTCGAAACCCGGTGGATTTTGAGAAGTTTATAAAACATCATAATCCAATGTATGTTGTTTATTACACACTTACCGATGTTGATCATAATGAAAAAATAATTAACTTTAGCATCGATAACCGAATAGACGATGGCCAGTTAGTCTGGATAACACTGGAGAGTTCGCATCTAAAAGAACGCAACTATACTTATTTCAAACACCGCATGCAGCGCTATTTCAGAAAAAAATTCTGCAATGATGGTGGTCATCAGACTTCTGAACGTACAGATTATCCAGAAGAAACGCATCTGCATCACTCTTTAGTCAATTATCTGATTGATGATTACAGCCATTCCAGCCTTACCACTACGGTTAATGTATTGCTGAAAAATGCAAACTGCGCAACTCATCAAATTGATGGAATTATAAAGCTTGCAGAGTGTTATCTAGGCTTCATTTTGTCTGGTGATAGCAATGTTTATAAATTGATGTATAAAGTAAAAAAGATCATTGATGGACTGCTGATGGTCGACCCATTTAATGCCAGAGCGCTGGCTTTGATGGGGGTGGTGAAAAGCATTGATAAAGAGGGTGAGCGCTCTCATCATTATTTTGCTCAGGCCAATTATTTAGCGCCGGATGATGATTTTGTACTCTATTATTATGCGTTGCATTTTTTTGTCAAAGGGCAATATAGGTTTTTTCTTGATGAAGTACAAAAACTGAGTCAGTCATCTGCTTTTAAAGGCCGCGTTCAGTTTTTGAAACATAAAATTCAAAGCCAGCAGCTCTTAGAAAACGAAGCTTCGGAGAAAAGCTTACAGGATATTTCGGTTGATGAAATAGCTCTTAATGATATTTCTGATGAAAACTATCATGTTTATGCTAAGGATAAGCGTAATACTCTGCGTGGCAGGCATAAACAGTTACTCAATACCCGTTTAAATGAACTTAAAGAAGTATCTTGTCACCCCCTTAGAATACGCAATAGTATCGACTGGATGTAAAGAGAGAGTTAGCAAAGAGATGAAATTGATTATGGCAGTTGTTCTTACTGTGCCGTTCATTCGTCATGTTCATGCTGATTGCTGGGATTTTACCGCTAAACGATTCAATATTGAGGTCAGGCTTCTGCAGTCCATTGCACAGGTAGAGTCAAGAATGGATCCGGCATCGATTGGCAAAAACAGGAATGGCACTCGTGACTATGGACTAATGCAAATCAATAGTATTCACCTTAGTAGACTAAGCAAGAAAGGGATCAGCGAGTCAATGCTGGTGAATGACCCCTGTGTCTCATTATTGGTTGGTGCATCCATTCTGAAAGATATGGTGAATATCTATGGTTACGGTTGGGAAGCCGTGGGGGCCTATAATGCAGGCGCTGCAAAGGGGCGCTACAGTATGCGAATGAAGTATGCGCGGCAGGTGTGGCAGATTTATCAACGGCCCGTTGGTGAACGTATTAAAATTCCGCTACAGGAATTCCATCGTCGAATACCTTTATGACTGAATTACGATTTAAATATAATGAAGGGGTTCAGGGGGGATGATTTTGCCATCATAATTTCGTCATGATTATGGTGTTCCGAAACACTATAGTGATTATATCTTTCTTCGCAAAAGAACTTATGATGAAAATTGCTATCCGTAACAATAGATTGGCTGCTGGGGATGAGATTACCTTTGTAGGGCATTCTTTGCTTTATATCGCCACCGGAAGTGATGGTTGCAATCTTACAATATCCTCTCGCGCGCAGGAGTCGGTTAAATTTATTGGTGAAAACCAGCAAGGAATGCTGGTCCTGAAACCATGTACTATGACTATTGAATCCGGGCTATTATATTACAGTAGCGTTAAGTTTCCATTCCTTGTTAAATTACAGGTCTTTATTGACCGTGCTCGTCAGCACAAAAAGAGCTACGATGAATTCTGTTCTTATGGTTATTTACCGGCAGAGCTAGGAGCGCGTCCCTCATTGAGAAAAGTGGAGTACTGGTTTTTAAACCAAATATTTATGAATACTGATGGAATCAATCAGTTCTCCAGCATATTACAGCATAACGAATGGTATAACCTGGTCGAGTTTTTACTTGATGAGTCTTGCGGTAATAACACCCAACACTTGCGATTAATGTGCGAGCGTTATGGCTTATCCGCCTCTCATTTTAGACGGTTGGCCAGAACTGCTTTGGGCAAAACTGCGAAAGTTGAATTGCGTGATTGGCGATTAGTTCGAGCTTTATTTGATATGTTGGAAGGCAACCATAACCTGACGACTATTGCGATGAATCATGGCTACTCATCGCTGTCTCACTTTTCCAATGAGGTCAAAGAGGCATTTGGCGTATCGCCGAGAAATTTAAAAAAAGTTTTACACGTGAGCTGATTAATGATGACTTTTAACAAATACCCCAATGTCTGCATTTTGATCGCAGCTTTGATGACGACAATAATACCGAATACGGGTATCGCAAATACACCGGATGTGCAAGGATATGTTGCACGTAATGAGGGGATAAAAGGCATCTTTGACGCCTTATCTTCGGCCATGCACAAGCCTATTGTTATCAGTAAAATTGCCGCACGCAAAAAAATCAGCGGTGAATTCGACATGTCACGACCAGAGCAGGTGGTCGATGCCGTGGCTAATCAACTAAGTCTGATCTGGTATAACGATAATCAGGCTATCTATATCTATGATTCCTCGGAAATTCGCAATGCGGTTATCGTTTTGAAAAATACCTCACTTAATGTAGTGGTTAATTTTTTGAAATCCTCTGGGCTTTATGATACTCGCTATCCAATCCGTGCCGATAATCGTAGCCAGACATTTTATGTGTCCGGCCCACCTATTTATATTGACTTAATTGGTAACACGGCAAAATTCCTCGATCGCAAAAGTGATGGTTTCGACGGACGGGAAAACTTAGCGGTAATCCCATTGTTCAATACTTTCGTTGACGACCGTGAATATACCTATCGTAACGACAAAATCACCATCCCTGGCATTGCCAGCGTGGTGAACCGCGTGATGTCCAGCGGTGATGTGCCGGGTGGCGTGGTGCAAATGAGTCCGCGTAAAGAGGATGAACCACTCTTACTTAATTCATTTCCCGGCGATACCAATGAACCCGACGCCAGTGAAGTCAGACATGTGGATACCGAAACGAAAGCACTGCCGACCGGCCATGGTATGAGTATTATCGCCGACCCTGGAACCAACAGTCTTTTAGTACGGGGTAGCGCTGAGCAAGTTTCTTATATCCGTAATTTGGTTAATTCATTAGATATCCCTAAGCGACACGTTGAGCTTTCAGTGTGGATAGTCGATCTGCAAAAGGAAGCCTTTAACAATCTGGGCGTTGAGTGGTCAGGCAGCATTAATGTCGGCAACAGTTTTGGACTGTCGCTGAATGGCGGATCCAGCACCATTGATGGTGCGAGTTTTATGGCTGCGGCCTTAGCGCTAAGCGAAAAAAATAAAGCCAATATCGTTTCCAGACCCATGATTCTGACACAGGAAAATATTCCGGCGATCTTCGATAACAGCAGAACCTTCTATTCAAAACTCGTCGGTGAACGCACGGCTCAGTTAGAAAATGTGACCTACGGAACGCTAGTAAGCGTACTGCCGCGATTTACTGAAAACGGAGAGATAGAAATGATGCTCAACGTTGAGGATGGCAATCAGTTTGATAATGCTCGCACCGGCACCGACGATCTGCCTGAAGTGGGCAGGACTAAGATCAGTACCGTGGCCAGGGTCCCGAAGGGGAAAAGCCTGCTTATTGGCGGTTATACGCGGGATGAAGAATCAAAAGTGGAAGGGAAAATTCCACTGCTCGGCGATATCCCATGGTTAGGGCAGTTATTTAGCTATAAGCGTGACCGTGGCTCAAATATGGTGCGCGTGTTTCTGATACAGCCGCGTGAAATTGATGGGCCATTAGCACTGGATGCTCACAGCCAGATTGCTGAGATGAAGAAGGACTTCTCACGCGATGATTTACAAAACTGGATGACCAACTACCTGGATAGCCAAAAATGGCGTTAGGAATTAATAATAACAGCCCGTCGCTGCAAATATATATGCAGCGCAGGGATAAGCTGTCTACGGAAAAGCAGACGCTTTCAGATCAGAATGAAATTAAAAACGCGCTAGCCAGTGACGATGGGGCGATAGTCGAGGACGAATCTCCAGCGGCTTTACTGCAACGCTTTGCCAGCGCCACGGATGAAATGTCAGCGGCTATGGCACAATTCCGTAGCCGTCGTGATTACGATAAAAAAACGGGTGCATCGGCAGAAAGTAGTTTTGACCAGGTACTGGATGAGGATGTTTTCCCAAAAGCCGATCAGCTCGTCAAAATTATGAAAGGGGAGAAAGGCGCAAATATTGAAAATATGCTGCGCAATGCACGTTCACTTTTCCCTGATGACAGTGACCTGGTATTAGTGTTGCGTGAAACGCTTCGTCGCCGAGAGCTTGATGAAGTTGTACGTAAACGCCTGAAAAAATTATTAAGCCAGGTCGAAAAGGAAGCCGACCCTAAGCGGCTTAAAGCGGGTATCAACGTTGCATTGAAAGCGCGTCTGTTCGGTAAGACGCTGAACATGAATCCGGCAATAATGCGCGAAAGCTATCGTAGTTTTCTGGAGAGCGAAGATCACGAAATTGAGGTGTACCAGGATTGGGTCACAACATTTGGCGTCGAACCTCGCAGCATTGTGGTTAATTTTATGGAGGACGCGGTTCTTTCAGATATTGATTCCGCTGACCCCAGTTGCAGCCATGTTGAGTTTAGCTATTTGCTTGGGCGTATCGGACAAATAAAAACAATCCGTTCCTGTGATGAGCTTTTTATTAAGAATGTGCTTAGCGATCCGTCCGTCGCAGAGGTCAATCATGATGTCAGCTCGTGGTTATTTTTTATGTTTGGCATCTTACGTGGCCCACAGGATATTAACGAACTGCTGACCTTAACGGTGGGGGATTATCTGCGTTTTGTAAAACGTTCAGAACAAGCGCGTTTTTTACAATCAATCTATACCAATTGTAAAAAACTGCCTTGTGAAGCATTTACATCGCTTGATGAAAGAAATGATTTGCTGATGTATTTTGAAAAACTCATTGATAAAGCACTGCACAATGAGAATGTTGAAAGGCGTAACGCCGCTGATGCACAAATCTTTAAAGAGCATGAATAACAATGAATAAGTTTTTACATCAGATAAGACTTCACCCGGAACTATTTATTCTGGTTCTGATTGTTGTCATCATCTCAATGCTGGTGATACCTCTGCCGACATATCTTGTCGATTTTTTAATCGGTTTGAATATGGTGTTGTCGATACTCGTGTTTCTGGCATCATTTTACGTTGATCGTATTCTTAATTTCTCAACGTTTCCTTCGGTGCTATTAATTACGACGTTATTTCGCCTGGCTTTATCGGTTAGCACCAGCCGTTTGATCCTAAATGATGCAGATGCCGGTGATATTATCGCCACCTTTGGTGAATTTGTTATCGGCGATAACTTAGTCGTTGGTTTTGTTATCTTCGCGATTGTCACCATCGTGCAGTTTATGGTGATTACAAAAGGGGCCGAACGCGTTGCGGAGGTAGCGGCTCGTTTCTCGCTTGACGGTATGCCTGGCAAGCAAATGAGTATTGATGCTGATTTGCGTGCCGGGTCAATTGATGCTGATGACGCAAAAGAGCGACGCAATATCGTTGAGCGCGAAAGCCAGCTGTATGGCTCCTTTGATGGTGCAATGAAGTTTATTAAAGGCGATGCCATCGCGGGTATTATTGTTATCTTTATTAACCTTATTGGTGGCATTAGCGTGGGTGTTTCGCAGCACGGTATGGATATGTCCACCGCTCTGTCAACCTACACCATGCTGACCATCGGTGATGGTTTAGTTGCTCAGATTCCGGCATTACTTATCGCCATTGGCGCGGGCTTTATTGTTACCCGCGTGAATGGCGAGGCCGATAATATGGGCCGTACTATCGTTGGCCAGTTGTTTAAAAATTCAACGGTGCTGCTGATTGGCGCAATTATCGCGCTTGGCATTGGTAGCCTGCCAGGCTTTCCACTTGCCGTATTCGTTATACTGGCACTCGCACTGGCTGGCATGTTTTATTATCAGCTGCAACAAGAGAAAAAGGGCAGCAGCGCCGCTACGGACTCGACCCCTGTCAGCAGTTTTGACCCTGATGCTCAATCCGATGACTCAGGAAGCTCGCTGGGTATGCTTACCGATCTTGACAGCATCGCCTCGGAAACGGTGCCCCTGATTATTCTTCTTAATGAGAAGGATCTCAAACTATTCGAAAAGGATAAGCTCGCACAGCGCTATCGCAGCCAGTTCTTTATCGACTATGGCATTAATTTGCCTGAGTTCACCTTGAAATCATCGGTCAATATTGAACCCGATACCGTGACGCTGCTGATTAATGAAATTAAGGCGGAACAATTCCGAACCAAATTTAATCATTATCATGTAGTGAATAGTTCACCAGAGATCGAGAAAATGGGCATCCCATGTGTTCTGATTGATAATCTGGTATGGGTCGATGAGCGTCAACGTAAGACGTTAACTCAATTAGGCTATCAGCTCAGAAACAGTATTGACGAGGTTTACCATACGCTTGCGGCTATTCTTATTCGCCATATAAATGAATATTTTGGCGTTCAGGAAACCAAGAATATGCTCGATAAGCTTGAGGAAAAATATCCAGACCTGATGAAAGAAGTTATGCGTCATGCCACCGTGCAGAGAATCTCGGAAGTTCTGCAAAGACTTTTGGGTGAAAAAATCTCGGTGCGTAATATGAAGCTAATTATGGAAGCTATTGCTCTATGGGCTCCCAGAGAAAAAGATGTTATCTCATTGGTTGAACATATTCGTGGCGCAATGTCACGTTATATTTGCCATAAATTTGCGCACTCGAACAGCTTACAGGTGATCATGCTATCTGGTGAGTTTGAGGAGCGCATAAGGTCAGGAATTCGTAATACATCGGCGGGTACTTTTTTAAATCTCGACCCCGCCGTGTCGGATGAGTTAATGGATAAATTCGCTCTGGCCATGGATGGAGTAACTATTTCCTGCCGTGATTTGGTGGTCCTGACTTCAGTTGATATTCGTCGTTTCTTAAAGCGTTTTATTGAAACACGTTTCAAAGATCTTGAAGTTATGTCATTCGGTGAAATAAGTGACAGCGTATCTATAAATGTCATAAAAACGATTTAACAGGAGTTAACAGTAATGAATATTGATATTGTTTCTTTAGTTCGCGTGGCCCTCATTGAAAGTGGCTGCGATGAATCGCTGCTGGGGAATTTTGATGCCCACTCGACGATTTCTCTCGACTTTGAGAACTCGCCAAGTCTATTAATTAGCATGGTGGATGACAATGTCTGGATTTGGTCAAAAATTTGTGAAGCCCATGAAGCAATTTTGCATCATAGCGCCAGTGTGATTCTGGAAAAGATCATGAGCGGCTGCCAGTTTTCAATCACAGGACAGCTCCAGTTAACGCAAAATGATGGCTACCTCGAGCTTCGCGGAATGGTACATCCAGGCTACCTTGAGAGCAGCCAGCGTTTTGCTGATGCGCTGGACGAATTCTTTAGCCACCAGGAAGATTTTCTGGGGCTGATTCGCTAATGACCATTGGAATGCTATTACGGCAGCAGGCACATCCTCTGCGTTTGTCCGGCCCGTTGATCGAAGCACTTTTACCTGGGGTAAAAGTGGGAGAGCTTTGTGAAATTCGTCGTAGCTGGGATGAACCGGAAGTTGTGGCCAGAGCGCAGGTACTAGGATTCCACGCCGATCGAACCATCCTCAGTTTGATCGGCACCGCTCAGGGCCTTTCGCGGGATGCTGTGATTAGCCCTACCGGGGCGGGGCTCTCAGTTACCGTAAGTCATGAATTACTAGGTTGCGTACTCGACCCGGCTGGGAATATCGTCGAGCGATTTGGTGAGCAGAATGTAAGCTCTGCCAGGCAGGTTCGCCCGGTTGATACCGCTCCACCGTCCTATCAGGACCGTGTTGGGATCCGTGAACCATTTTTAACGGGCGTACGTGCAATTGATGGGCTTATGACCTGTGGCATTGGTCAACGACTGGGAATCTTTGCCGCCGCTGGCTGCGGCAAGACAACGTTAATGCATATGTTGATTGAACAGTCCGAAGCGGATGTTTTTATTATCGCTTTAATTGGCGAGCGTGGCAGGGAGGTGACCGAATTCTCAGAAGCCTTGCGCCAATCTGAGCATCGGCATAAATGCATTCTGGTTTATGCCACCTCAGATTATTCGTCACTGGATCGCTGCAATGCCGCGTTGGTTGCCACGACCGTCGCCGAATATTTCCGCGATTCGGGAATGAATGTTGTGCTGTTTCTTGATTCGATGACCCGCTATGCCCGTGCTCTGCGTGATGTTGCGCTTGCCTCCGGCGAGTCGCCGGCGCGAAGGGGTTATCCGGCTTCGGTATTTGATGCGCTGCCGAAGCTGCTTGAGCGGCCAGGTTGTACCCGTGATGGCAGTATTACCGCCTGGTATACCATTTTACTGGAGAGTGATGATGAGCCGGATCCTATCGCCGATGAAATTCGCTCGATCCTTGATGGGCATCTGTATTTGAGCCGCAAGCTTGCTGCCAAAAATCACTATCCGGCCATTGATATTCTTAATAGCGTCAGTAGGGTTTCAAGCCAGGTTTGTGACGCTGAACATCTACAGCTGGCCGGCGCCGTACGACGTATTCTGGCCAAAATAGAAGAGCTGCAAATATTCGTCGATCTCGGGGAATATCAGCCCGGTGAGAATGCGGAGAACGATCGCGCGATGGAGCTGCGCGATTCGTTATTAGCGTGGCTTCGTCAACGCGGTGATGAGCATGCCAGTTTTAATCATATCCTTCAGGAGATGAGACATTTTGCGTCGTAAAATACATTCATTGATTGTGCGTTCGGAATTTAAGTTACAACAGAATGATTTTTTGATCGCAAAAAATGAGAGTAAGCATAAGAGCCTCGTCAGCAAAATTTCAGATATTCATCAGGATATGAATGCGGTGAAGTCGCTTAGCCAGAGTCTATATCCACAGGGCGTTCTTAATAAAGAAAAGCTGCTGGCGATTCAGCGTCGTCAGGGTATGTTAAAACGAAAACTTGCCGATATGAAAATGCAGGTATCCCAGGTTATTTTAGAAAAAGAGCGTTGTGAAAAAGATAAGGAAACGCTCTGTGAAAAAAAGAAACTGTTTCTTAAGAAAATTGATAAATATGATTTTCTAAGAGTAAGGGAACGCCGGGAAAGGCGGCTACGTGATGTGCGAATAGAAGAGTCAGAAATTGAAGAGAGGGTGTCATGGCAACGATAAATAACGTAAATAATTATCCCAAAAATTCGCAGGCCAATCCTGTTTCAGGTGAATCCAAAAAGCTCGATGATATAGTTCGAAAGAAGAAAGTTGAGGATAAAGATGTCCCGCTGGGATTACCTACTGCGTTAATTGGCGGCATGATGCAGCAAAATTCATTGCTGCGTCTTTCAATTGCTTTGCGTGGGCATGATGAAAAGGCCACGGAACGGAGTCCTAAAGCACATGCTGTTGCGCCAACCGCCATCGCTAAAGTGATGACGGGGCGTCTGCCTGTCAGAGAAAAGCCTGCCGTGGAGCAGGGCTTAAAAATTGATAAACCAGCGGAACGGAAAGATAACGTAGAGGTTAAAAAGGCTGCTAAAGAACCAGCTTTGGCAAAAATTGCGGTTAGCGAAGGGGCCGGAACCCATTCTGAGAGTCGTGTCACTACGCCAGTGGCCGTAGCGGAGATCGTCAAAGTCGCCAGACAAGCTGATAGCAAACCGACGGTTGAGCAGGATCACAGCGATATATCAGATAAGCCGCTCACTCAGAGAAATGATGTGACGCTCACACCGCCGCAATCAATGCAGCACGGTGCACGTCACGTTGAGATGAAAGAGAGCGCAGTGTTGAAAAGAGGGGCTCCGCAGACGCTCTTACGCAATGCTGAGGGCGTTGATGCTGGCCGCACAGTAGCGAACGAACCCGTTAAGGGCAGCAGCAACCTGACTTACAATTTTTCGGAATGGGGAAGTGGCCATCGTGTCAATGTGCAACTCTCTGCCCAGCAGGGTTTGCCGTTAGTGCTCAACCCATCGGATAACCTTGTCCAGGATCGCCTGGCCGATCAGGGTGGTCAGGATGGGCGCGACCAGCCGCTGTGGGTATTCCAGGAGGAACAAGATCAGCAGCAATCCCGTGGCAATAAACCGCCAAAATATGCTGAGGAACCGGTGTGATCAAAGAACATTTGCGGTGCTATTCCAGTGAAGAACGCGCCTGGAGTCAATATATTGCCTACTGGAATTCCCAGGGATATCAATTTGAGCAAGGTATTGAAGCGCAAGGGCCACTTTTGCATTTCATTACCGATAGCCGCTGGGAAGGGTTTATTGATCTTCGGGACTGGTATGCCAATTTTATGCCGCAGCAGGCTCGCATGGCCAGCGTATCCTGCACAGTTGAACAGCTAAAAACGTTGTTTCTCAACTGCTCTGGACCGCTGGTTGGGGTGCCCCCAGGGCTTGAATATCAACGCGTTGAAAGCCTGGGTCTTGTGGAAAACTCGAAAACAGTCGCAGATTTGTTTTCATGTTTACTTCCGCATGGCCGAATGTGGTTAAACGGTAAACGACCGGACGCGATTTCTCCGCCTGAGCGTGAAACGTCACTGGATATTACCCGCGTCCCCATCACGTTGTTTTTTGAAATAGGGCATAGCTTTATCAGCTATCGGCTGTTGAAAAAAATTCGTCGTGGCGATGTTTTGCTGGTGAATCATGTTGAAAACAAAATGAAAGTTAACGGTGAGTCTCTCGCTAAATTTGTCCGCAATGAGGAAGGTTTTATGTTTGATATTGAAGATGGCCATGAATACAGCGAAAACGCCGACGTTGTCGTTGCCGACGAGTCATCAAGTTCGCCGGAACAAAAAGGATTAGTGCCTGTAAATAAGATCAAGATTGAACTTGGTTTTATTTTACAAAGAAGCACCGTCAGTCTTCAGGCGCTTGAAGGTTTATATCAAGGTGAAATTTTGCCTTGTAACCTTGATGCTGAGAAAAGCATTGAGATTACAGCCAACGGTGCCGTCGTAGCGAGAGGAGAGTTGGTATGGTTTGATGAGCGGTTTGGCGTAGAAATTAAAGAGTGGTGCCATGAGGTCAATGATGATCCAAGGTAATGATATTTCGTTGATTGCCATTCTGGCTTTCTCCACTCTGCTGCCGTTTATCATTGCCTGTGGGACCTGCTATATCAAATTCTCGATCGTATTTGTGATGGTTCGCAACGCCCTCGGTCTGCAACAAATTCCGTCGAATATGACGCTGAACGGTATCGCTTTGGCATTATCTTTCTTTGTGATGATGCCAGTGGTTAAGGGAGGTTATGAAGAATATAAGCGTTCTGATATGGATACCAGTAATCCAGAATCAGTGGCGTATTTTATTGAGCATGGCCTGGATAGCTACCGTGACTATCTGCAAAAATATTCTGATCCTGAACTTACGCAATTTTTTGAACGCGTTCAGTTGCAAAGAGATAAAGACGCAATGGGCGCCGCAGAGGAAGAGGAAAAACCGTCAATAATATCGTTGCTGCCTTCTTATGCCCTTAGCGAAATAAAAAGTGCTTTTAAGATTGGATTCTATATCTATTTGCCTTTCGTGGTTATTGATTTATTAGTATCCAGTATTTTGCTGGCTCTTGGGATGATGATGATGAGTCCGGTGACAATATCGGTACCCATAAAACTGGTGCTTTTCGTGGTCATGGATGGTTGGACATTATTATCCAAGGGTCTGGTTTTACAATATATAAATCTGGCCACTTCATAGGTTTTCATAATAATGAATGAAATCGCATACGCGGGTAATAAAGCGTTGTATCTGATCCTGATACTCTCGGCGCTCCCAATTATTGTGGCAACGGTTGTTGGCCTGCTGGTCGGTCTTTTTCAAACGGTAACGCAGTTGCAGGAGCAAACATTACCTTTCGGCCTGAAACTATTAAGCGTGGCATTGTGCCTGTTCCTGGTGACAGGTTGGTATGGCGATGTGCTGGTCGGGTTTGCTAAAGAGGTGATCCGTATGGCAATGGTAAGCTAACGATGCACACGCTACTTTTTTTCGATGTGCACCGATGGTTATATGAGATGGCAATGGCCTCGGCAAGAGTTATGCCGGCCTTTATCTTATTACCCTTTTTTAACTCCAGCACCCTGACTGGGGCTATTCGTATGCCGGTGGCCATGCTAGTTGGCGTTTCTCTGTGGCCTTATGCTGGTTCACCGATCGCCGGTTTTGACAATGTCTGGTTTTTAATTCTTATTGCTAAGGAGCTAATGCTAGGGCTGATTATCGCCTTTTTTTTGTGCTTGCCATGCTGGGTGCTTCATGCAACCGGCAGTTTTATCGATAATCAGCGCGGGGCGACGTTAAGTAGTTCTATTGATCCCCTTTCCGGTGTTGATACTTCTGAGCTAGCTAATTTCTTTAACTTATTTGCGGCCGTGGTGGTGTTACAAAATGGCGGACTTCTGCTGCTGCTGGAAGTTTTTGAAAGGAGCTATCTTCTGTGGGGCCCTTATCAAATGGAAATGCCGGGTTTTATGTTGGTGGTTAAATTTATTACCCTGGTCATTAGCCATGCGATTGTACTTGCCAGCCCGTTAATCATCATGTTTTTGCTTACCGAGCTATGTCTTGGCCTGCTTGCTCGGTTTGCACCACAGCTTAATGCCTTTGCATTGGCATTGACCGTGAAAAGCATCATCGCATTCTTCCTTCTGCTTCTGTACTTCACGCCAATCATTCCAGGGAAAATCATGTCGCTACAATTGGCCCCGGATATTTTAAATGGATGGTCAGTTAAAACAATTTATTGAGTAAACAGTCGAGGGGTAAATGTCAGGAAGTAAAACCGAAAAACCAACACCGAAGAAGAAAAAAGAAGCCGCCGAAAAAGGACAATCTTTTAAAAGCAAAGACCTAATTATCTCCTGCTTAATACTCCTTGGTGTGCAATACCTCATTAATACGCATGACGCTGTGGAATTTATGACCCTGTTACGCAGGGTCATTGAAAACGGCTTTGCTAATGATATGGAGGGGTATGCTAAAGCCGTTTTTTGGACCGGTATCAAGATATTTCTACCTTTTTTATTGCTCTGCATCGTGGCATCGGCGCTACCTGCGCTCCTGCAAACGGGGTTCTTGCTTGCCAGCAAGGCTCTTAAACTTAATTTTTCAGCGCTCAACCCGGTGAATGGCTTTAAGAAATTATTTAGCTTGAGAACCGTAAAAGATGTCATCAAATCATTATTGTTTTTGGTCAGCTTTGTATGCGCAGCCATCATGTTTTGGGATAAAAATAAAGTTACAGTTTTCGCTCAGGTAAATACACATACCATCAATATGTTCCCAATATGGGCCCAATTATTTGGTGCGTTGGTTTATCTGTGCCTGGGTTGCGCATTACTGGTGTTAATTCTCGATGCGCTTGCTGAATATTTTCTGCACATAAAAGATCTGAAAATGGATAAGCAGGAGGTGAAAAGAGAGCACAAAGAGCAGGATGGCGATCCTGAGATTAAATCTAAGCGCAAAGAACTGCATATGGAACTGCTCTCCGACCAGGTGAAATCTGATATTGAAAACTCCAAGGTCATAGTCGCTAACCCAACCCACATTGCGGTCGGTATTTACGTCAACCTTGAAGTGGTTGGTATTCCATTTATCTCTGTACTGGAGACCAACCAACGCGCCCTGGCCGTTCGCGCCTATGCGGAGAAAGTGGGTGTACCGGTTGTAGAAAACATCCATCTTGCCCGGCGCATATTCAAAACGCACCGTCGATATTCCTTTGTTAGTCTCGAGGAACTTGATGAAGTTATTGAAGTTTTAATCTGGCTTGAACAGGTTGAGAATGCCTGGAAGAGTGAACACGTTACCCCTCCTGAACGTGAATGAGCGTTCTTTATGCGTACGCCTTAAATCCTTATGTTGTAATGCTGTCATCAGTCGGTGATGACGTAATCTGAGAGTATATAAATGATCAAAAAAGATATTACCGAGCAAGAAGCATCCTTAGTTCTTACCGCTACCCTGGAGCATGGTGCTACGTTAAAAGAGATTCATGGTATCCCTGATAATACCATGGAAAACATTTATGCCCATGCCTATCAGTATTATAAGGAAGGGCGCTTGGATGAAGCAGAGAGCTTTTTCAACTTTCTCTGTATGTATGATCTTAAGAACCCCGACTATTTCATTGGGTTAGGGGCCGTTAACCAGTTGAAAAAAAATTACACTAAAGCTTGCGATTTTTACGCGCTGGCGTATGTGATGGCTGATAATAATTTCAACCCGGTCTTTTACTCAGGGCAGTGCCAGCTTTTAATGGGCAATTTTGTCAAAGCCCTACAGAGCTTTGAGATTATTTGTAAGCGTTGCCCAGACGAGGCTCTGGTTAAAAAAGCGAAGGTATATATGGAAACCATTCGTAGCAATCGCCTGGAACAAGAAAATATTGAAGAGACTCAGGAGGTGGAAGAGTAATTTTAAAGTATTCATATATGTGCTGAAAGCTAATAAGTTATAAGGAAATTATATGAGTTTAAATTTATCTAATAATGTCTCTGTTGGGAAGGTGGCCAATACCACAGTTTCTAGCGATGCCATTCGTCATAAAACGCATATTTCCAGCACGCAAGGCTCGCGTCTTAATTCGATCGCGCAGCAAAAGAGCATGGACGAAATTGCGACGGGTGTTTCTGATGAAATTGCTGGGGAGATCGAAGCTGAGATTGACCGACCCGCTATTCGGCAATCTGAGAATAAGTTGACCAATAAATCACAGATGCTGTTGACAATGTTGCGTTATCACTCGATCAGCAACTCGATGAATGAGAGTCAGCTGGCTAACGCGGCAGCTGTTTTTAATGCACAGGCCAATGCCAATATTCAGAAGGCGCAGGAATTATCCTCCGAACTTGACAAGTTAACGGATGAGTTTGATGCCCAGTCTGACGTGATTAATAATGCGCAGGATGTCTTTGATTCGGCGAAATCGGATTGGGGGAAAGCTAAAAGTAAGTTAACCGATGCGCAAAATACATTGAATAACTTACTCGACGATCCAGATGCGAAAAGCGAAGACATTGAAAAAGCGAAAAAGGCCGTTGCTGAAGCCCAGCAAGGATTAACTCAGGCTTCGCAAGCCATGTCTACTGCCCAGACTAAGCTCGATAAAGCGCTGGATGTTGGACAAAAGATACTCAATACCATCAATGCCAAAACGGCAGAGATGAACGCTAAATATAGCAATGTTCAGGTTAACGATACCGCGAGCTCTACAGCAGCACAGCATTCAGAACAGGCACTCACCCGCACGGCAATCATGATCCAATTGATTACCGAGTTCATCATGAAGATGGATGATGTTTCTTCTGAAAAGCTTAAAAATGATCTTGAGATCAACAAGATGCAAACGCAGGCCCGTCAGGCCGAAATGAAGCGTAAATCTGATGAATATGAAGAGCAGGTACGTAAAGCCGAGGAAGCGCAAAAAACGGCAGGATGTATCGGCAAAATTTTAGGTGGCCTGGCTATCGCTTTCGGCGCGATTACCACCATTTTTGGCGGCGGTGGCGCTGCGCTGATGGCCATTGGTATCGCCCTGATGGTTGCCGACCCAATTGTTGAAGCGATTACCGGTCAATCGCTGACTGGCATGATCATGGATCCTCTTATGGAACATGTTCTTATGCCGCTAATGAATGTTCTCGGTGATATTGTCAGCAAGATCTTTGATATGACCCCGCTGGGGCTGCTATTGAATGCTATTGATAAAGCCACCGGCGCTAACATGATGGACACGATCCACACTGTCGTAACCGCGGCGGTAGCAATTGCCGCCATTGTGGCAGTGGCCTTCGTCGCCAAAAGTGCGGCAAAATTCCTGATTGAGAAAATGTCGCAGGCGATGACCTCCGCCATTGTTCAAACGGTGAAGGCGGCTATCGCTAAAGCGATAAATAAGCTTATTCCGACGCTAGTAAAAAATGCTGCGAAGCAGGGCGCAACTGCTGCGAGGGCGGTGAGTAGTCAGATTTCAAAAACCATTCAAAATGTTAGCGAGAGCGTCACTAAAAATATTTCTGGCTTCCTTAAGAATAGTGACTCGACCGTTCTGAATAATCTTGGCAAGATTAATATGAACCATATCATGATGGCGAATGTCGGCGTTAATACCTCTAATGGCATTATTCAGTCTGGCATGCAAATGAATATCGCTAATATTCAACTGGAAGCTCAGAAAGCATTAGCTAGTTTCCAGCTCGCGCAAACGGATGTGAAGATACTGAGTGATATTCTCTCCAGTTATTTGTCACGGTTCAAACAAGAACAGGAGCAAGTGCAGAAAATGGGGCTAACGCTCTCTGATATGCTGCAAAACCAGGCCGCGGCCGGTGCCTCTGTTATTAAAAATATGAAAGCTTAATTTTAACAAGGATATATTATGCCTACTATTTCTAACTCTGTTGGAACACAGCGTCCGCTAACTAATCTCGATAATAATACCTACATCAAGAAGGCCGAGTCGGCGCCGTTAAAATCGCCGGAGATTGCGCAAAGTACGGCTACGCCTGTATTCGTTGACAGCGCAGCAAAAGATGTGGTGACCGCAGAATCGCTTAAAAACACCACCCCTGATATTGTACCTAGCCCAGTGCAAGCCGACCCGGAAGCCTTCACCAAACAGGTTTCACAGGCACTAAGTTCTATTTCTAATCTCACCCAGTCTGAAGCCTCAATAGCCATGGAGCAAATGAACGATTCATTGGTTGTGCTGGCGAATAAGAGCGGTTTCGATATTTCGACTATTGCTAATGGCTTTAGTGGTAAGGCGGCAGAGGTTCTGCAAACGATTCTCTCGGCTGCGCAATATAACCAATCGATTATGCGTGAACAGTCAAATGCTAATAATATCATGGCGCGCAGCTTGGGTGAGATGAGCTCTAAGCAAACTATTCAGGCCGGTATCGAAAACAAAACGATGGTGGATAAACAGGCCGGCATTTCGTTAGCGTCGACGGCAGTCTCCGGCACTATTCAGGGTAAGGCGCTCAATAATTCAAATAAGGCGATTAAAACACACGGTTTTAAATCTAATGACCTTAAGCGTCAATCCGACTCCATGAGTGCCAATGCAACGCCAGGCAAACGTGCGCGACTGGATAAGATGACCTCTCAGGATGCCTCTGATATTAAGCTGCTGAAGAAAGAGTCTAATCGATTGAAACATGACTCTTCAGAAGAAAGCATGCAGCAGCAACTGCGCGCTAATGATGCAAGCAAACTGCAAATGCAGGGGACGATGTTAGGTCAGGGTGGACAGTCGGTTGCCGGCCTGGCTTCTTCTAATGGCTATGTTGATAAAGCAAATGCTGAAGCGCACGCACAGATTCTGAAAACAGATGAAAACGTCTTTACCTCACGTAAAGAATCTGATGAGCGCGAACAGCAGGCCATTGGTCAGTTTAAGGCCGAACTGATGCAGTTGCTTAATCAGATCCTTGCCAACCGTGCGGGCACCGTTAGAGCCATGACCGCTAACCTGAAAGGCTAGACCTCCAGTTATCATTCATCCCAGCCCCCTGTTTAAGGGGGCTTTTGTGAGTAAAAATGCCAATTGATCATATTACGTCGAACCCTATTACTCCGGCTTGGTTATTGAACAAAACGCTGGAAGGTGAATCGTCTGTTGAAAATAACCAAAACCTGACATCGACAGATGATACGGCGCCGTTGCCCACCACCACTCTTAAAAGCCTGTTGCCGGATTCCGTTGTCCGGGCACTTTTAAAACCAATGCCATCAACTGTTGTTGACGTCGCAAAACTGAGTAAGTTGGTTGAAAACGGACATATTCAAGAATTCCAGCAAACGATTGAAGTCATCAAGGCTAAAAATGCCATGACAAAGCTGGCTGTTGAGCAAAAGAAGGCACTGTTAGCGGGCATCGCAGAGGAACTGTCTTCATCCGTTAACGCAACTGAGGCCAGCACGAATAATGAAACGCCAGCGGTTTTGACCTCCGCTGATAAGGATTTCCTTAAATCCGCCCGGGCGGCCGCTGCTTTCACCCGTTCCTCGCTTCCGGTTGCAGAGGAATCTGCTGATGATACCTCGGCCGCAGAGGCTGAAGATCTTATCAACATATTCAATGATGTGGTTAAGGAAAGTGAATATTCAACCTCGAGCAGCAAAGAGATTTGCGATGCGGTGGCTGATGCCATTGCCGCAATGGGCGAAGGCTATCTCGATATTTTTCAGGAAGCGGTGGAAGCCTATGCCAGCTTTTACGCTGATTTTTCAGAGGTGATGGCGAACCTGAAAAAATACATCACGGTTGATGATGAAGATATTAAATTTGATGGTCGGGGTTTTGCTGCCGAATTACAAACTGTAATAGATAAGTACAGTGGTGATGCTGGAATCTTATATAGCGGTTCCTCCCCTGAGGAGGCGAAAGCCTGGGCTAAAGAGATGGGGTTGGACCCTGATAAGTGTGTCGATGGGAATAATGTTCGGATTGATTTATCATCAGTTAAAAATCTAAAAAATAGCTCTTATAACGATTACAACAATAAAAAACTTAACTCGGCGCAGTGGGCAGCATACCAAAGTAGTGTCGATATTGTTAAGGATTCTGTGCAAACAGGTATGCAGTCTCTGACACAGAAATATTCAAATGCAAACTCGACATTTGATAATTTAGTCAAAATATTGAGCAGCACTATTTCTCAGCTTTTAGAGTCTGACAAGTCCTTCTTTAATATTTAATTGGGAGTCGTTATGATACCTTCTTCAAGCGCGACGGCCGCATCATTTCGTTTATCATTCAATAACTCTACTCCTTCCGCGCGGGGACCGTTTGGGGACCTGACTGGCATTTCTAATACCAACTTAAAGCTTGTATTAGAAGATGCCGTGAAAAAGTCTGGCGTTCACTATAAATCTGTTTCTGAGCTAATTACTCATGCAGGATCGCTTGTGCAGACTGCAATAGATAAAAGCGAAACGGATTCGGCGAAAAGAACCGAAAATCCAGCTAGCGGCGAACTAAGCCAGGCTTCGGTGGATAATCACGCCGAGGTCTTGCAGAACTCTCGTTCTGAGGGAGGTATCTCGCGGAACGAGAAAATTGTAACCGCATTAAAGAGCTTGCCCACCGGTGAGCAATTTGTTGTTCATAAAGCGACTACGGCAAAGGATGCACTGTTTAATGAAATAAAAGAATCTCCGTCTACTTTCGATTTGTCACAAAACACGCTAGCGAAATTCAAGTCTCTTGTTGAAAATAATAGCGGTATGGGCAATTCAAAGGCTTTAAAATGTGTTGAAGATTTTATGACTATTCGTCATGAGATTAAATCACGCCTGTCACCAGACGATAGTAAGACGCGTGCAGAACTTGATAAAGTGACTAGATCGTTTATCTCCAGCATTGTTAAGAACGGTGTGGGAGTGAACTCCCCTGCGGCTGGGTCGAGTAAACATGCAGATGCCTTAAATAAGCATAAGCAAATCTGCAGTAGACTTATTGCACTTGATAAGCAATCTTCCGCCCTGAGCTACAATGTCGAAATAGCTAATCGTATTGGTGAATCACTAATAAAGGCGGGTTTAACGCAAGATGAATGTGCTGAGGTTATGGCTAGCGCTAACAACCTTTTCAGGGATTCCATTGAGGAAAACGATTCCATCCTAAGCACTATCAATCGTAGCAATCATTTATCCTCTTTTGAGCAGACTCAGACCCGACTCGGCCAGGAGTCGATAACATTTGATCTGCTTAAGAATGCGCTAGCGGATTTGGCGAAACCCAAAGCGGATGACGCTACCGATTCAGGCCCTGGCCCCGAGGTTAAAGTAGAGCCTTCGAAAGAACCGGGTGTCAACATTACGATTAATGCTCCGTTCAATTTCACCTACCATGAAGGCAACAAGGGGAGTGAGAGCCCGGGCACGGCCCCTGAAAATCAACCTGCCTTTATGACAACCCCCGATGCTAGCCAGAATGAGCCTATTGCTCCGCAATTAGCGGCAGTCGGGGTAGGAACATTGCCTGAGGAAATGGATTCACCTTCTCACCCGCTACAAAATCCTCAACGTCGTGCGATGGCTAACGTTTTGGAAAGTTCGGTACAGCATGCGCCCGATCATTCTGAGCAGGAGAGTCAGACAACATCAGCCGTGGAATCCCCGCGCCAATCAGTTAGCCGTGATTCGGGTGATATTGGCGATGTTGGTAATGAACTGCGGCACGATGTTATAGATTCGGCGACGAGACCCGCCGTTGAATCTATGCGTCAAGATGAAAAGAACACCGTCTCTACCGATCGTACTGACCAGGCGAGCGGTACCGATGGTAATCCAACATTACTCCGGTCACCTGTTTCTTCGTATATCGGCGGACCAGGCTCCTCAAGCGCACGTACGAATCCGGCTGAGGCCCGTCGCACGGCGCAGGGTGGCCCGAGGGCGCTGAACAGCCAGGGGACGCAGTTCCAGGGGCTGAACGGTGATCAGACGAGTGGGACTCCCGCATCACCGGGTACTTCGGGTGTGTCAGGGGGCGTTGGAACCCGTACGGCTCCGGTCGGAACATCGCGCGGAATGGAAACACAAAATCCTGAGCGCACATCTTCAAGGGGAACCGGTAGCGGACAGGCCCGCGGAGTGACAGGGGGGGCTGCACCATCTGCTTCTCCGGCATCATCGTATATCGGCGGTCCGGGATCTTCGGGTGCACGCGCGAACCCGGCTGAAGACCGTCGCACGGCACAGGGTGGCCCGAGGGCGCTGAACAGCCAAGGGACGCAGTTCCAGGGGATGAACGGTGGCCAGACGACTGGGACGCCGGCGTCAACTAGTACTTCGGGCTCGTCACAGAACGGCGGTAGCAATACGGCTGTGGGCGGGACGTCGCGCGGTACGGGTACCGAGGGCGCATCTCAGGGCCCTGATCGTGGACAAGCCCGCGGAGTGACTGGGGGCGCTGCACCTTCTGCTTCTCCGGTCTCATCATATATCGGCGGTCCGGGATCTTCGGGTGCACGCGCGAACCCGGCTGAAGCCCGGCGTACGGCGCAGGGTGGTCCGGGGGCACTGAACAGCCAGGGGACACCGTTCCAGGGGGGGAACGGTGGCCAGACGACTGGGACGCCGGCGTCAACCAGTACTTCGGGCTCGTCACAGGGCGTCGGAATCAATACGACTCCGGGCTCGTCACAGGGCGTCGGAATAAATACGACTCCAGGTTCGTCACAGAGCGGCGGTAGCAATACGGCTGCGGGCGGGACGTCGCGCGGTACGGGTACCGAGGGCGCATCTCAGGGCCCTGATCGTGGACAGGCCCGCGGAGTGACAGGGGGAGCTGCACCTTCTGCTTCTCCGGTCTCATCGTATATCGGCGGTCCGGGATCTTCGGGTGCACGTTCGAACCCGGCTGAAGCCCGGCGCACGGCACAGGATGGTCCGGGGGTACTGAACAGCCAGGGGACACCGTTCCAGGGGATGAACGGTAGCCAGACGACTGGGACGCCGGCATCTACCAGTACTTCGGGCTCGCCACAGGGTGTCGGAATCAATACGACTCCAGGTTCGTCACAGGGTGTCGGAATCAATACGACTCCAGGTTCGTCACAGGGCGTTGGAATTAATACGACTCCAGGTTCATCACAGGGCGTTGGAATCAATACGACTCCGGGCTCGTCACAGGGTGTCGGAATCAATACGACTCCGGGTTCGTCACAGGGTGGCGGTAGCAATACGGCTGCGGGCGGGACGTCGCGCGGTACGGGCACCGAGGGCGCATCTCAGGGCCCTGATCGTGGACAGGCCCGCGGAGTGACTGGGGGGGCTGCACCTTCCGCTTCTCCGGCCTCATCGTATATCGGCGGTCCGGGATCTTCGGGGGCACGTTCGAACCCGGCTGAAGCCCGGCGTACGGCACAGGATGGTCCGGGTGCACTGAACAGCCAGGGGACACCGTTCCAGGTGCTGAACGGTGGCCAGACGACTGGGATGCCGGCGTCAACCGGTACTACGGACTCGTCACAGGGTGCCGGACTTAATACGACTCCAGGTTCGTCACAAGGTGTCGGACTCAATACGACTCCGGGCAGGACACCGCGCGGTACGGGCACCGAGGGATCATCTCAGAGCCCTGATCGTGGACAGATCCGCCGAGTGACTGGGGGCGCTGCACCATCTGCCTCTCCGGCCACGTCGTATATCGGCGGTCCGGGATCTTCGGGTGCACGTTCGAACCCGGCTGAAGCCCGGCGCACGGCACAGGATGGTCCGGGGGCACTGAACAGCCAGGGGACACCGTTCCAGGGGGTGAACGGTAGCCAGACGACTGGGATGCCGGCGTCAACCGGTACCTCGGACTCGTCACCGGGCGTCGGAATCAATACGACTCCGGGTTCGTCACAGAACAGCGGTAGCAATACGGCTGTGGGTGGGACGTCGCGCGGTACGGGCACCGAGGGCGCATCTCAGGGCGCTGAGCGTAGACAGGCCCGCGGAGTGACTGGGGGCGCTGCACCTTCTGCTTCTCCGGCCTCATCGTATATCGGTGGTCCGGGCTCTTCAGGTGCACGCACGAACCCGGCAGAGGCAAGCCGCACGGCGAAGAACGGCCCGGGTGCACTGAACAGCCAGGGGACACCGTTCCAGGGGCTGAACGGTGGCCGGACGAGCGGTACTCCTGCATCATCGGGTGTCTCACAGAGAGTCGGAACTCACACGACTCCAGGCGGAACATCGCGCAGAGTAGAAACGCAAAACCGCGAGCGCACATCGTTACAGGGCACCGATAACGGACAGGCAGGTGGCGTGATAGAGCGCGATGCACCTTCCGTATCTTCGAGAACGCCATTTATTGGCGGACCAGGCTCATCGAGCGCACGCGCGAACCCGGCTAAAGCCCGGTTTACGGCGCAGAGTGGCCCGGGGGCGCTGAACAGTCAGGGGACGCCGTTCCAAGGGCTGAACGGTGGACGGATAGTTGGTGCTGCGGGCGTGCCGCGGGGTGTCAGCACGAATACAGCTGCTACCAAATCGTCGCGCACGGCTCCAGATGGCTCAGGAACACTAAACCATCGGACTTTGCAGCAGGGCATAACTGGTGGGCAAGCTCGCGGTGTGACGACTAATTCTGCACCATCGGGGACTACAGACTCCTCGAGTGATCGCACCAATCCGACTGAAGTTGGTCGCTCGAACCAAAATGAACCTGGTCAGCTGAATCGTCAGGGTACGTACTGGCAGGGTCTGGATGGAAAACAGGCAAGCAAAATGCCTCCTGAGCAGACATACAATTCGTCATCGTTTATAGGAAGCCGCGGTTCATCGCAGGCGATACCAAATTTCAACGGGGTTTCAAAATCCACGGTGAAAAAATAATACGCTGCGAGCCATTTTGAAAGAGGAACTATGAAAATAGAACAAGACGTTGCAGATACTGTCAATAGTATTATTGCGCAAGCATTATGTTGCGATATTGAACAGGTGACTAAAGATAAAGATATGTATTACGATCTTTTGGCCGATTCATTATCAATGCTTGATATTTTTGTTGCAATCGAACAGACCTATTCCATTGCGTATACCGAAGAAGATATTAGCAAAGTAGAACGCGTGGGAGATATACATCGTTTTGTGAGTGCTAACGTTTAAAAAGGGTGTTTGATGAATATCAATGCAGCCAGCTCTACCGATTTTCGCTATCAAAATTCAGTGGGTTTTTTGTCGTATTCGTGTCGATATTTTTTGGCTCAGTTAGAGGGCGTAAGGGGAGGGATTCCTACAAATATGTTCAGGAAGAACGTGTGTGATTATCAAAATCTGGTTAATTATAAGATAGATGATGATGAACTTATCGATGAGCATACCGTTCTCCCATTACGTAAAGAAAAGCCATTGCAGCTGGTATCGTTCATTCGGCTGGTTTCCGGGGTTGAAAGTCATCTTATAACGTGTTATTTGCCTATCCAGTCCAGGAAACGAACTTTACTTAAAAGGCGTCATCGTGATTACGCTGTAAGAAGACGAAAGATATCTAAGGCAGTTTTGTAATTATATTATTTTAGTCTAATTTAAAGGCACTATGGCAATTCTGCATAGTGCCTTTTTTATGGAAAAATGATCCCGCTTATCGTTATTTGATTATGTTTCCATCACAATTGAATCATGATGTTTATGGGTTCTCACAGTACCATCGTGACATGATTGATGGGCTAGTTGCCTGTCATTTTTCACAGGGTCATAAAAACTTATTATGCTGGAAAAAAAACAAAACGATATTTCTGCGCGAAAAGTTGTAGTTCGTTTGATTAATGGTTCGCTACGTGGCTGTGAGTTCACGCTTACGGCGGGGAGAACTATATTCATTGTCTGTCCGGCAGATGATATTAAGCAGCAACATCAGGGAACCATTACCCCCGACAACACGATTTACATCCCGTGTAACGTGCCATCGCCAAATTTTGAAATCTTTGTACCAGAGGATAAAGATAAGCCTCTAATTTTACATACATTTGAGGCTGAAGGTGCGACTGAAAAAGAAATTTCTGCGAATAAACTGATTGTTATCGGTGAGCAAAAGATCTGCTGGAGAGATGAAAAGGATGCTTTTGCCGACGAGCTGTTAACAGATTATACGCACCAACAGTCTCATGATGATGATGATGCGCAAAAAGATGATGTCAAAATAACCAACGGCAAAAGCCCTTGGTGGAAACTGGCTGCGGCTTTAGTCATTATTGGCTGCGTTTCTGCTGCCGGATATTCTTATCTTAACGAAACTCAGCGTCAAATTACTTCAGTTGCTGAATTTTTAGATAACAAGATAGGTGACTACCATATTATTTATGGCAAGGACAATATCATCTATATCCTTTCTGAAAGCGAAAGTGCGGCACAATGGGCCATTCAGAGTATGATTCGAACACCTTCGCCGTACCGCACTAAGATTCTGACTACGGATAATGAAGCACAGCGTATCGGTAAATGGATAGAAAGCAACTGGCCACAGGTCAAGATCCATCGCGTCAGACTTGATAATCCCGAACATCCTATTGTAGAGGTGAGCGCGGAGCGAACGAAACTGTCGCCAGCAGAAATGAAAAGGTTTACTGATTCAATTGCCAAAAATATTAATTATGCTACTGGCGTTTCAGTAAATAGTATTTCAGATCAAAGTATTCGCCGCCTCGCCATTGATGGTCTGGAAAAGTTATCGCTCTCTTTTACGGAAGTAAAAAATAGCAATAGCGTGACGCTGGTTATTCGTGGTGCGCTCGATGATGGTGAGTTTGAAAGATTGAAAATATTTATTACCCACTACTCTCAAATATGGAAAGGGGAGTATGTGCAGTTTGCTATGGAGCTTAAAGATGATTGGCTGAAAGGCAAATCATACAAATATGGAGATCGTGGCTACGTTAAGTTATCTCCAGGACATTGGTATTTTCCACGCAATATAAAAAAGGAACTATGAAATGAGTGATGTAAATCCGGTTACCAACTGGGATGGCTTTTTATCAGATATGTCCGCGACGTTCGATACTGGCGTGATTAATCTGAATACTGAACTGAGTGCAGCGCTTACAGAGCTGACTGGTGATCCATCAAACCCTGAGCTTTTGGCAAAATACCAGTCACGACTATCAGAGTATACACTTTATCGTAATGCGCAGTCCAACGTGGTTAAAGTATATAAAGATGTCGCGTCAGCAATTATTACTAACTTCCGTTAATAAGAGATTAATGTTATGAGCATCACTGTTAATCCTATCGAGGCTTTCGCTGGACAATCAAAAGATATTTCTATGTCGGATCCGACATCTGTGACATTAGAAGCTCGGATGATTGAAGCCTATGCAAAAACGTCAACGACATTTGAAAATGAACAAAATGATGTGATTAACCAACTACAGCAATCGAAAGTGACATCAGATCCTGCAGAGTTATTCAGGTTACAGCAGCGGACATCAGATTATAACCTGCAGGTTTCTATGATCAGCACCTTAACTCGCAAAGGCGTTAGCGCGGTTGAGACTCTACTGCGTTCTTGATAATGAAAAAATCATATTTATTTTTGCCATTAACAGTCTTGCTTCTTACAGGTTGTAAGGATGAGCAATTACTCAAAGGCCTAGAGCAGAATCAGGCTAATGAGGTTATTGCTCTATTACAGCGTAATAATATTATGGCGGATAAAATCAGCACGGCTAAAGAGGGCTTTACCGTTTCTGTAAATGCTCGGGATTTCGCCGCGGCAGTTGATCTTATGGCAATGTATGGTCTGCCCAGACAACCAGAGATCGAAATTGCACAGATGTTCCCTGCTGATTCTCTTGTGTCGTCTCCGCGAGCGGAAAAGGTCAGACTGTATTCTGGGATTGAGCAACGTCTGGCCCAGTCGCTGTTAGCCATTAGAGGAGTGGTTTCAGCCCGGGTCCACGTTAGCTATGATATTGACGCAGGGGAGGGAAATAGCAGGAAAAAACCTATCCATTTATCGTCTTTGCTCAATTACGATGATCAGATCACGGATACCTCGCTTTTAGTTGGGGATGTGAAACGTTTTTTGAAGAACAGCTTCGAAGATGTGGAATACGATAATATCTCGGTCATTTTATCTAAGGTTGATAGCGTTCAGCGGATAGCGCCGGGCATTGCGCCCGAGCGCTCGCCTTCATTGATGTCATGGTTATTTATCGTGGCCATGCTGGCAGTGAGTTTTGTATTAATCGCTGCGTTGATGTTCAAAAGGAAAGGTCATACGTTGGCCTCGGCTCTAGGCAAGCATTCTATGCTCAATGGTAATAGAGGCCAGCATCCGGAAACTGGCGAAAAGCAGGCTGAAGTAAACCCCGAAGCTCAGAGCGTTGTAGCGGTTTCAGAAAAAACGTCTGCACAGGCTGAAGGGAAGGAAAATGTACGCTGAAGCACAGCGGATACTTTATGACCCTGTATCCTGGATTAATCCCCATCGATTTCCGGCGTTAGAGAATTTTTCGTCGGTGAGATGTCAATCTGTATTGAATGACATACTTTTAAAGGAGTTTAAGTTATCGACGGGTTGTGTCGATCTTAATAATAGTCGTGAGCGTTTTATTATTTCGCACTGGGCGTTGTTGCCCGGTGCGGCACTAATGGCTGCCTGCCATCGTCATCGGGCAAAGCTGGCTCGTAGTGGTTTGATTGCAAAACTGGATAAGGTGACTCAGCAATTTGCTATGTCTTGCCTTACCGAGTCAGAAAGTCATGGTCATGAGAGATTAACTGGTCAGGAGTTAGCCCAATTGGCCTGCCAGGAAGCAATGGTATTCAGTTGTTCATTATCGTTATCAATACGTGAAAGGATCCCATTGCTTTTTTCTTCCTCACCGACGACTTCAGATAATGAAACTTATAATGAAAGTGATGGATTGTTATTAAGGATGGCTATTCAGCATGCAAAACGAGCCTCATGATATTATTTTTCGAGATGTTGCTGAAGGAGTGTTATTGCCTTCAGTTAAATTATCCTTGATCAAACGGTCACATGACATTATTGCGCAGGCAAAAAAAAATGCCTCCAGGATAATTAAAGAGGCTGAAGCGGAATGCGAACAGATCCGCCGTGAGTCATACATGGCGGGATTCGAACAGGGGCTTGTGATGTCTCTTGGTTCGGTTTGTCAATACATTGATGACAGTGAAAAAAACACTCATGAAATGGAGGTTAAGGTACGAAATGATCTGAGGGATTTTTTATCAGATATCATTAGCGAAGATGATTTTAATATTAAGGTGGTTGAACATTGGGCTGATGGAATTGACAAAAGTGATGAATCTTTACCATTGTATATCCTTATGCCTTACACCAATCGAAGACTAAAGGAGAGGTTTGCGCAGGCGATCAAAAAACAGTATTCAGGGGCCGTGATTTTTGAATTCCATGAAGAACCTCGGTTTGTATTTAAATATAATAACAGACTGGCAGAGTTTTATCCTGAAGAGTTTGTTAATGACACTGTTGATACACTGACATCAAGATATACGCTTGCGGAGCGAACGCGTGAAATATCTAATGAAGCCATCAGGTATCTCCACGAGCAGTTGAGTTTATTATATCCATCGTTACCCGAAGAAGATATTGAGGAATTACCAGATGAACAATATTAATGGAGTTAATAGCAACAACAAAGGAGTAGAGTTGCAAAGCTACGCCGAGAAAACTAAAAGTCTCGATGAAACGATGAGTGAGTCGAAGACTGACATGAATCTCGGCTTCCTGATGATGTATGAAGAGTGGAAACAAAGCATTCTCTTATCCGATGGAATTAATGAAGATGAAAATGCCGAATGGTAAATTCTGGTGTATAAGACTCAGCATTGCTGCTAGTGTTATTTTGTTGGGCGGCTGTCATTCACTCTCACACAATAGAACGCTAACAGACAATCATCAGAAAAAAATTGTTGTCCCGGGATATCGTTGCGTCAGCGGTGAGGGGGATATTAATAGTGTATTGCCGGCGGCCCTGTATGAGAATATGAATACGTGCATTACCAGGGAATCATGGAGTGATGCGATATATCTATACGCTCGGGCAGGGAGTTCAACATGGTATGATGCTGTTCAGGTTGAAACGCAGTATGCGCGTTCTATGCACAGCCGATTGCTCAAAGAAAGTATTGATGCACTTAATAATAACCAACGAAATGATTTCTGGCGGCACCTTCAGGCTACTATGTCAGATACTACTAAAAAGAAAAAATTATGTGAGGTTCTCATTGCCTCAGGTGCACCAACCTATCGGCCAGATTATATGCTGCTTTCTGCTTCTAAGAATGCAGAGAGAGGCTTTCCAATAGCGAAGAACTGGGAAAAAGCCGTTTATTCATATGTTGGCTGCGGGAGCGAGAAATCGCCTGATATCAACACTCCATAATTACAAGGAATTCTTAAATATTGCCTCAAGTTTTATCATTTAATGTGTTTCTTCCCTTTCTTTTATTATATGGGTATGTTAAAAAACAACACACATGACGAATTGAGTTGTCCTTTTATCTGTTATAAAACGCTTGTAATAACGAGAGTTATTGTTTCAATCTAATCTTTTTAGATTAACTTTAGACTATATTGGGATTTTTATCTTCACAGTAAAAGGAATTTTTATGGATTCTGTATGTTACAAATTTGAAGGGTTTAAGTTTCGATATGGACGTCTTATCAACAATAAAATGAATGAGATTACCTTGGCCCCAAAGGAGAGTGCGGTGCTAAGGCTAATGTTGGAACGTGCGAATGATATTGTCACTAAGGAGGATTTCGTTCAGCTGGTATGGAAAGGGGGGATTGTTTCTGATGAGTCACTGACACGCTGTATTTATGTTCTGCGACGCATTTTAGGGAACTCTGATAGCAAACGTTTTATTGAGACAGTCTATGGCAAAGGATATCGTTTTGTCGCTGATGTGCAGGTAGTTGATGATGATGCCTGCTACGATGAAACACCTGCGCCAGTGCCACGAGCTGATAATTCAGGCAACCCCAGTATTGCGTTATTTCCATTTGAAATGGAGAATAATAAATTATCTATATCGCTTCATGATATGCTGGTAGAAAGATTACAACGAATAAAAATGGACAGTTCTGCATCAATGCATGTGATTTCATCATTCGTTACACGAGCTTATCGGGACTATAGTGATTTTTTATTAGCTATTGAAAAATCAAATGCCGATTTTTACATCACAGGTGCAGAAGTCTATTCTGATGATAACTGTATTATCAGACTGGAACTCGTCAGAGCTTACGACCATTCTGTGTTGGGTCGTGAGGGTGTCACGCTGACAGCGGATCATCATCTTAATTTTCACGCTATTTTTAAGATGATCACCATTCTGCTCTCCGAGATTGGTATAGTAATAAAAGATGATAACATCCCAACTCCTGCATCTGACATCGGCAGTGAAATAATAGCAGGGGAAATGCAACAGCAATACTCTACTCATCTATTGAGGAAACATCTGGATATTATCTGCCAGGATAATGGGCATCGAAAGCAATATGTAAATAATTTTCATGAGGCCATTGCGATCTACTTCTCAATTGCTAATCTTGGAATTATAAAATATTCATATTTACGCGATGAGATAAACTATATTTTTAAGGAGATGGCAGCCAGGGAGCCAAACAAAGCTATTGCTTTAGCATTGCAGGGAGTGCTTGACGAGGGGGATACGGCGGCGGAAAAATTCAAACTCGCGCTGCTACTATACCCAGGGATGGCGGAAGTTTATTACTATTACGCCTGTTATCATGCCATCAATGGTGATTATTATAATGCATTGCGCATGAATAATATCTGTATTGACCTGAACAAGACATCTTCTTCTGCGAAGATATTATCACTTATTATTTATTATCTGATGGGTGACTATTCTAATGTTTTTGAAATTGGTGATAGACTATTGTTGACACGTTCCTGCTTTACATCAATTGTGAAGGGCGTACTCGCTTTAATTTATGTCAACAGAGGGGAGCTAAAAAAAGCTCAGAATTTTACTCATACCTTTGAAAAAATGAAAGGGGAGTGTGATTTTATCGCTTACTGCTATGATGAGGTTCAGTCAACATTGAATGATAATCGCCCAGTACATATACCTAATGCAGTGGAGAGAAAGCCTCAGGAAATTAAATTCATTGCTTGTAATTTATGATGATTATTGATTGCTCAATGTTATTATGATGGTATCGTGATCACGTGAATTTATAATTATGAATGATGATGCTTGTCCCCTCTGTATAATTAACATTCAGCTTTATATTAGCTGTCGTTAAGCTTGACATATTATAAAGCAAACTGACATTATATTGGTTGAGTGAGAGGTTATTCATAATAATATTAGATGTATTTATAGCTGGCACTGTAAAAGAGAGAACTAAAAACTTAGATAAATTCTATTTACAATGTATAAATGATACTATGTTATTTTTGAGGCCTCAATAATGTTGAGGCCACATAAATACATACAGATACTTAGATCTTAAACCATTAGTTCTCCTTCTGACGGCTGTTGTCAGAAGGATTTGGTTAAAATTTCCCCTCTTGTGTTTACGCATGTCAGAAGGCATCGGAAGCTCTGATAAACGGTTACAAAACCAAAGTATACCGACTGTGTCATGGCACAACGTATTCTTATTGAATTCTCTTGCCCACCTTTCTTTAAAACAATTCCAGTATTATTTTTCTCGACGTTTATCAAGATTGCCATTCTGTTTTCTTATAAGGTGAGTCATATTAACGTGGCGTTATTGCTGTTTGTCTCTTGTCATCATCAGTCAGACCCTGAATTATAAAATGAAATATCCTGAATATCTCTTGTAAAAAACGCTTTTACTGAACGAGGGTATATTCTCGGTATCGTTTTTTGAAAGTCGTGCTTTTAAAAATTAAGTAGATTAAGCCCACATAATTCTATATGGATCACTAACGCTATGCGGATGAGGCAAGTGTTAGTGATATCTATTTACTTTTGCTGGAATGAACAAAGATGCAATTAACCAAATGGGCTTTAGCTGTTGGCCTTACGACCACAGTACTCGCCGGTCATGTACAAGCGGCAGACCAGGGGCATGGAAACATCACATTTACCGGAGCAATTATTGATGCCCCGTGTTCAATTACCCCTGAGACCATAGAGCAAACAGTTGAGCTTGGCGAAATTTCTAATAAGGCACTGATGAACGGCGGGAAGTCTCGTCCACGAACGTTTGATATCAAACTGGAAAGCTGCGATCTCTCTGGCCTCACAGATAAAACGGTCACTATCACCTTCACCGGACCAGAGTCCACCGCGCAGCCGGGATACCTGGCGCTGATTGGCACAGCTAAAGGTGCGGCAATCGCTATTACCAATGATGAAGGTACCAATATTCCGCTTGGGACACCGAGTTCCGCCACGAAAACACAGCAGGGTGATAACACTCTGACCTATGCCGCCTATTTGCAAGGAAACGGCGCTTCCGCCTCCGTAGTGCCGGGCGACTTTAGCTCGGTGGCTAACTTTACCCTGGCCTACCAGTAAGCCGAGTCTGGCCTTACGCATTTTCGGTACGATTTTTACACGCGGGATATCTATGAATCGTAGTGCTTCATTTGTCACGCCTTTGCGGCTGTTGTGGCTGACGCTGTCTTTTTTCTCCGTAAGCACACTGGCGGCCGACGTTGGCGATCAGGGGCATGGAAAGGTCAGCATGCAGGGGGCAATTATTGATACGCCCTGTGCCATTAAGGTCGATAGCCGCGATCAAGTTATTGATCTTATCACGCTGCCGCTGGATCAAATTATCAGTACCGGCGTTGGGCCATCCAAAACGTTCAGCATTCATCTCGAGAACTGCGCGCTGGAGCCGATGTTGCCAAACCATCCTGACTGGTCACATTTTCGCGTCACGTTCGATGGGGCTATCACCGATGGCTCGTTGTTCGCGCTACGCGGAGAAGCTCGTGGTATTGGCCTGGAAATTATGGATGCAGCGGGCAACCGCATACAACCGGGTATCGCCTCTTCTGAGGGACTGATACAGCCGGGCACCATGCGTCTTGATTACAGTCTACGTCTGGTGGGCAACCATCAAAAGCTGCGGGCTGGAGCCTATCAGACGACGGTGCGCTTCAAACTGGATTATTTTTGATGAGGCAAGTTTTTAACTATTCGGGCATTGGGATGCTGGTCGCGCTAGCTGTACAGGGCGTGTCTGTCACAGCAAGCGCAGCTGAAGCTATCCAGTTCAATACCGACGTACTGGATGTGGGCGATCGGGCGAAAATCGATCTGAGTCAGTTTTCTCGCGCAGGTTTTATTATGCCGGGAAAGTACCAGATGGTCGTGCGCCTGAATAAAACGGAGTTGCCGGAACAGCCGTTGACCTTTCTGGCTCCTGATGATGACCCAAAGGGCAGTGAAATTTGCCTGACTCCTGAACTGGTTTTGCAGTTTGGACTTAAATCATCCGTGCATAACTCGCTGACGTGGTGGCACCAGGATACCTGTCTAAAATTGGCCAGTCTGCCTGGAGCGAGCGCGCGAGCGGATCTTGGCAGTAACACGCTCTACCTGAGCATTCCCCAGGCGTATCTCGAGTACACCGCTGAGAACTGGGATCCACCGGGGAGTTGGGATGAGGGTATCGGTGGGGCGATTTTCGATTATAACCTCAACGGACAATCCTCTCGTTATGCGACGGGAAATCGTCGTGAGATGAAGTCGCTGACCGGAAATGGAACGACCGGCTTCAATATCGGTGGCTGGCGGGTACGTGCCGACTGGCAGGGACGCTATAGCCATAGCGATGGAACCTATAAGGAAGAGCAGCGAGAGTGGACGTGGAGTCGATATTACGCCTGGCGCGCGCTGCCTGCGCTGAAGGCGAAACTGATGCTTGGGGAAAACTATCTCAACTCCGGCCTGTTTGACAGTTTCCGCTATACAGGAGGCAGCCTTGAGTCGGATGACACCATGCTGCCGCCAAATCTCCGCGGCTATGCGCCCGAGGTGGTGGGTGTCGCCAGAACCAACGCCAAAGTCACTATCAGCCAGCAGGGACGGATCCTTCATGAAACCACCGTCGCGGCAGGGCCGTTTCGTATTCAGGATTTGAATACGGCGGTCTCAGGGACGCTGGATGTAGCCATTGAGGAACAAGATGGCACCGTTCGCCGTTTCCAGGTGGATACCGCCAATATTCCCTATTTAACCCGACCGGGAATGGTGCGTTACAAGCTGGCAATGGGTAAACCGTCTGACTACCGCCACAACAGCCTTGGACCGGGATTTGTGACGGGTGAATTTTCATGGGGCGTGAATAACGGCTGGTCACTGTACGGCGGCAGCCTGTTGGCAGATGAATATAATGCGCTGTCTGCAGGGATCGGGCGCGATCTGCTGGCGCTCGGCGCGGTCTCATTTGATTTGACGGAATCGCGTGCTGTGCTGCCACGCGATGGTAGTAAAACCGGCGGCTCATGGCGTCTTAGCTACTCCAAACGCTTTGACGAATATGACAGCCAGGTCACCTTTGCGGGTTATCGCTTTTCGCAGCGTAATTTTATGAATATGTCTGAGTTTCTCAACGCGCGTTATCACGGTATTGCAGGTAATAACAACAAGGAGCTCTATACCATTGCTTTCAATAAACAGTTTCGTCAGCTCGGGCTAAGTGCCTACATGAACTATAGCCATCAGACCTATTGGGACCGACCGGATAACGAAACCTACAACTTTTCGGTATCGCGCTTTTTTGATGTGGGGCGATTGAAAAATCTCGGCCTGAATTTATCGGCCTATCGCACCTTTTATAACCATACTCGTGACGATGGTGCTTATCTTAGCCTCACGGTGCCGTGGGGGAATAGCGGAACATTTAGCGTCGATAGCCAGGCGGGAAGTTCTGGTAATGGCGCAACGGTCGGTTATTTCGACAGCATCGATCTGAACAACAGTTATCGACTTAAAGCCGGTATAGCCCCGCAGGGACGGGGAACCAGTAGTGGGTACTTTACCCATAAAGGTGACGTCGCGGAACTCACAGTCAATACCACCTATGAACAGGGACGCTACCGTTCATTGGGAGGCGCTATCCAGGGAGGGCTCACGGCGACGGCAGAAGGTGTAGCGATGCATCGGGTCAGCAGTATGGGCGGGACGCGCATGATGGTTGATACCGGCGGCATAGCCGGGGTACCCATCCGCGGCTATGGCGCGGGCACCCAGACCAACCGTTTCGGTAAGGCGGTAGTGGCGGACATCAGCAATGGCTATCGCAGCAGCGTCAGCGTGGATGTTAACGATCTTGCTGATGACGTTGAGGCCACCCGCTCGGTTGTGCAGGGAACGTTAACGGAAGGGGCTATCGGATTCCGCCGTTTTGGCATGATCGCCGGACAAAAGGCGATGGTGCGATTGCGTCTACCGGACGGCAGCGCTGTGCCATTTGGCGCGTCTGTGGTCAGCCGCCACGATAGTCAGGCGGGGATCGTTGACGATGATGGACTGGTATGGCTAACGGGGATGATGGCAGGAGACAACATGCGGGTGATATGGGATGGGCAAACGCAGTGCGCAATCGTGCTGCCAAAACCTTTACCAACAGGTAACCGTATTATGCCGTTAACCTGCTCGCCGCAAATATAACACCTCAACTCTCCGCAACCGTGGAGAAAACAAGTGGCCCGGCGTATTTTCGTCGGGCCAATAACAGTGAGTATCTCTGTATGAAATATCATTTATTGCCCAAATTGGCAGGCGCGGCCCTGAGCTGCGCACTGGTAAGCCACGGTTCTCAAGCTGCCGTTACGCTCGATCGCACGCGTGCGGTGTTTGACGGCGCGAACAAATCGATGAGTCTGAACATCACCAACCAAAACAAAGCGTTGCCTTATCTGGCGCAGGCATGGATTGAAGATGAATCAGGTAACAAAATCAACGGGCCGATTGCGGCGTTACCGCCGTTACAGCGGGTGGAGTCATTGGCTAAAGGCCAGGTAAAACTGCAGCTTACCGATGATGCAAAGTCGTTGCCGCAGGATAGAGAGTCAATTTTTTATTTTAACTTAAGGGAAATTCCACCTAAGAGCAGTAAAGCCAATACCCTTCAGATTGCGCTGCAAACGCGAATTAAACTTTTCTATCGTCCTGCCGCGCTACAGCTTAGTCGCGGTAACGCCCAGGATCTGTGGCAGAAAAAACTACTTTTAACCCGCAAGGGTGACGGTTATCGCGTCAGCAATCCCAGTCCCTATTATGTGACGCTGGCCGCCGCTTACACCCAAGTTGGTGGTAAACCGGTGACCGGGTTCGATCCGGTGATGATTGCGCCGTTCAGCGAATCTCAACTCAGCGTGAAGGCGGGAACGCTCGGCGATAAGCCGGTAATAACCTGGATTAACGATTATGGCGGCCGACCAAAGTTGATATTTAGCTGCCAGCAGAGTGTGTGCAGTGTTGCGGACAGTAAGGCCGGATAAGCGCGATGACGATGATCGAAACGATTAATGGTGAAGGGTATCGGAGGGTGAGACCTGGAAAAGGGATTGCGGCGCTGCTTATCACCTGCGCCATTGGTCTGCCCTCTGTGGCCTGTGCCGACCCGGACAACTGGAATGTGGAAGGGGAGCATGGGGAACTGTACGTATACGGCGAGTTCGTTGAGGGGGCTTGCCGCCTTGATATGGCTTCGCAAAATCAGGAAGTCACGCTTGGACGGATCCCGACACAGGTTCTTGGCAAGGTCGGTTCACGAGGTGAGGCAAAAACCTTCGTCCTGCGTTTGCGTGATTGTGTGCATATTGGTGGCGATATGCTCGACCAACGCACGGGCAATCATCTTTGGGACCGTTATCAACCCATGGTCAGCGTGACGTTTATCGCCCCCGCAGATGCGGATACGCCTGAGCTGATTAAGGTGGAGGGCATCACCGGGATGGGGCTGCGTATCAGCGACAGTTCGGGCCGCGATATTCGTCTCGGGCAGCGCGGCGCGCCACAATTCGTTGTCCCGGGGAACGATGCGTTGATCTACCGCGTGCAGCCGGAACGTACGGCACAAGCATTAACCGCGGGCGAATGGCGCGCAACGGTGGGGTTCGAACTTAATTATGACTAAGGAACGCTTTATGAAGTCCCTTACCCACAGCACGGCCATGTTGATGCTGCTGGCGGCCACAAACGCGGTTGCCGGGCCGGGGGCCAGCAATGTCACTATTAGCCTGACCGGTGAGGTCATCGCTACCGCGTCCTGCAGTTTCTCAAACGGCGATCCTATTAAGGTCGAATTTGGCGATGTTTACATCAATGAGATCGTCGGAACGGCCTATCGCCAGATGATCCCTTATCAGGTGAACTGTAAGGGCGACCCGGATGGAAAAACCATACAGATGCAGATGGCTGGCACAGCAGCGAGCGGGGATAACAGCAAGCTTATAACGGATGTCAGCGGCCTGACCATACAATTGCAGAATGGCAGTGCGCCCCTGCAGCTTAACCAGTGGTTTGACTTTAATAATGCGAGTCCGCCTTCGTTGTATGCGGTACTGGTAAAACAAAACGGCGCCCGGTTTCAGGATGGTCAAGAGTTTAACGCGACGGCAACCCTGAAAGTGGCCTATAACTGAGGCGAAAAGATGAACAACACCATCATCAATCGACGGTCTCTGCGCGGTGCACTTTTTGTATTGGCCCTGAGCAGCGCGGGGCCAGCGCTTGCCGTGGCCACGGGAGACAGCAGCGACATCGCATTTCATGGCACCTTGAAAATCCACCCCTGTCATATCAATAACGACCGTGATCTGAGTATTAATTTCGATAATGTTGGCGTCCATAAGGTCGATGGGCAGCGTTATAAACAGGCCATTAGCTATCAGCTGGTCTGCGATGATATTGACCCGACCTGGCGGTTAACCATGATCGTGAAAGGCAATGCCGCCTCGTTTGATACCAGCGCGCTCAGTACCAACGCCACGGGACTGGCTATCCAGATTCTCCAGAATGGCCAACCGTTTGAGATTAACAAAGCGCTGGATATCACCTATCAAAATCCACCCACGCTTGAAGCGGTGCCGGTGAAAGATCCCAATGTCAGCGAGCTGGGGGAAGGTGCGTTCAGCGCCACCGCGACGTTGCTGGCGGAATATCTATAAGGAGAGCGGCATGAATACCATCAGCAAGCGACGCGTTGCGTTGGGCCTATTACTGCTTATGGCGGCGCAAGCGACCCAGGCAGTGGGAGGTACAGTAAAAGAGGTTAGCAATAATCTGCACTTTGACGGGCAACTGGTTGCCGATCCTTGCGAACTCGACCCCACCTCAAGTGCGATAACCCTCGATTTTGGCACGGTGATAGACACCTATCTTTATTTGCACACCCGTACCCATGCACAGCCCTTTGTTATCAAACTCAAAGAGTGCGACCTCACGTTAGGTTCCCAGGTGGAAGTGACGTTTAAGGGTGCCGAAAGCACGGAGCTTCCCGGCCTGTTAGCCGTGACTTCTCCTACTGACAGTGGGCTGGCTATTGGCATGTCTCTGCCGGACGGCACGCCTTTGCCTTTTAATAAGACGGTGCCCGCGTTCTCATTGCAAAGCGGCGATAGCGTCCTGGAACTTAATGGCTACGTGATGGGTGAACCGAGTGCTTTAGCAAACCATACCTTACGTCGCGGAACTTTTAGTGCGCTGGCGACTTTCGAGCTTAATTATCCTTAGGAAATCACATGAAGATGAAATGGCCGTGGCTGACGATTCTGCTGCTGCAAAGCATGACCGCGTCGGCCTATGAATGTGCGTCGATTGACTGGCAAGGTGGAAATGCCGATATCACCGTTAATATTAGCTCAGACGTCAGCACTGGGAAAAATAGAATTGTCGATCTGGCTCCGCAAATTACCTGTAAAAATACGGCGGGGCAGGGCGGATGGATAGATACCATGTGGCTGGCGAACGATGGGGTAAAGCTGAATAGCAGTATCTTTAAAAACCTTAAATATGGTGTGACGATTTCGGGCACTGATCATCTTGCGCCGGTATCTGAGACGAAGATTTTTGATTTAGACAACGGTGAATCACGTCAATTACCGGTGGTGCTTTATTTTGAATTGACCTCATTAGGGGAAGAAATTCATATCAAAGCGGGTGATAATCTTGGCAGCATACGATTCGTACAAACGAATAACCACGGTGATCGACGCGACTATACGTGGACGTTCTTTGCGGCAAATGACGCGGATATTAATACCTCTACTTGTAGTGTATTATCAGGCTCAACCTTCAATGTGAATTTGGGGCAGATAGAGCGCGGGGATATTGTCTCCGGTGGCACATCATCGCAAACGATAATTAAGGATTTCAATATTATTTGCGATGCTGCACATGCGGTAGATTTCGATGTCAAAATGAGTCTGGTATCGCCATCATGGAATAATAAGGCGATTAAAACCAGCAATGATAATCTGGGCGTAGAAATGCTCTGGAATGGCCAGACAGTCAGCAACGGCGCCAGCCAGAGGCTAAGTGTGGCCAACGGTAGCGCTACCGTACCATTAAGTTTTACTCCCGTTAAACCGGCCTCATTAAGTTTTGAGGATGTTTCAACGGGGGCATTTACTGCCTCAGCTACTTTAATTTTAACGCAGTACTAATAGAGTGAATGGCGTTTTTTGATAGAGAGTGTTCATTGCTCTATGCTAAATTATGAGCAAGGATTGAGTAGGAAGAGTGATAACTTTTGTTATCACAGTACCTCCAGAAAGTGGTAATCACTCATGTAGCGTGGGAAATTGCTTTTGAACGGACAAGGATGTCGACTTTTTGTATTCAAAAATGGATGGGTGTGTGAAGATTATTTCTAAGGATAATTACTTTATCTCTGCGATGGAATCCATTACTAAGCAGATGCCTATTATTAATGCTGATGATCTTATCGTTTTTGATGCTGGGCAGCATTATGTTTATATCTTTTACGCCAGTGATTTACAAAAGTACAGGATATCAGATCCCTATCGTGCCATGTTGTACTGTTGTGATTATCGTATTGCGCGTGATGCACCCATAAATGAATATATTAAATGCCTGTCAACCCAACGTATCAATAAGACATTAAGCCTGCGTTTAAGCCCTAAAGATGAATGGGTAATTAAGATTATGTTTGGCGAACCGAATGAAGACGAATTGAAAGCGCTGATGTGTATTAACAGAAAAACGTTCAGTGCGCATAAGGTTAATGCTTTACGTAAGCTTGGGGCCAGGAATATTAATTTACTTCATTCGCTGATACGGGCATGGAAAGAGTACTGGCCTTGCATTCGTCCAGAGTTTAAGCCTGAGACTAAATATACATATTCTCAAACCAGGCGCAGAGACTCTGTTTCGCGGTTATCGGGGGTATAAAAAATCCACGCATTAGCGTGGATTTTTTGTTTTCATGAGATTGCGTGAAATCTCATGAGAGAACGGATATTTAGACGTTGAAAAGGAAGTTCATAATGTCGCCATCTTTAACGACATAATCTTTTCCTTCCGCACGCATTTTGCCGGCTTCTTTCGCGCCTTGCTCACCTTTATAAGTAATAAAGTCTTCAAACGCGATGGTCTGAGCACGGATAAAGCCTTTTTCGAAGTCAGTGTGGATTTTACCGGCTGCCTGTGGTGCGGTCGCGCCAACAGGAATAGTCCATGCACGGACTTCTTTCACGCCAGCGGTGAAGTAAGTTTGCAGGTTCAGCAGCTCATAACCGGCGCGGATAACGCGGTTCAGGCCCGGTTCTTCAAGACCCAGCTCAGCCATAAATTCGTCGCGGTCGGCATCGTCGAGTTCGGCGATATCAGATTCCACAGCGGCGCAAACGGCTACCACTACAGAACCTTCTTTAGCTGCGATTTCACGCACTTTGTCGAGATAAGGGTTATTTTCGAAACCGTCTTCGTTGACGTTGGCGATATACATGGTCGGCTTCAGCGTCAGGAAGCTCAGGTATTTGATGGCGGCTTTGTCTTCATCGGTCAACGTGGTTAAAGAACGCAGCATCCCGGCGTTTTCTAAGTGTGGCAGGCATTTTTCCAGCGCGGTCAGCTCAGCTTTAGCGTCTTTGTCACCGCCTTTGGCTTTCTTCTGTACGCGGTGGATAGCACGTTCGCAGGTATCAAGGTCTGACAGCGCCAGCTCGGTATTGATAACCTCGATATCGTCAGCCGGATCCACTTTGTTATTCACGTGGATAATGTTGTCGTTTTCAAAGCAGCGAACAACGTGGCCGATCGCTTCGGTCTCACGGATGTTGGTCAGGAACTGGTTACCCAGGCCTTCACCTTTCGATGCGCCTTTTACTAGGCCCGCGATATCAACGAATTCCATGGTGGTTGGCAGGATACGCTGTGGTTTAACGATTTCAGCCAGCTGATCCAGACGCGGATCCGGCATCGGGACAACACCCGTGTTCGGCTCGATAGTACAGAACGGGAAGTTTGCCGCTTCAATACCCGCTTTGGTGAGCGCGTTGAACAGGGTGGATTTGCCTACGTTTGGCAAACCAACGATACCGCATTTGAATCCCATGTTTAAATCACCTTAATCTTTTGATTTTCAACCTGTTATATAAAACAGATTGTAGAAAAGTAAATAACTTTGCCTATTATACACGTGATACGGAAAAATTACCGTATGCACGTCATCCTTCCCGCTTAAACAGGGTAGGCTAACGGATACCTGAGCACTTATTGCGCTTTAAAGGCGTGTAGACGGTTAGTCGCTTTGGTTAGGCCGTCTTTTAGCCAGACCTCGGTACAGCGCGCCGCTTCGTCTACCGCATCATCAATGAGCTTCTGCTCAGCCGACTGGGGTTTGCCTAATACAAAACCGACAACCTTGCTTTTATCGCCCGGATGACCGATTCCAATACGTAAGCGATGAAAATTGGGGTTATTGCCCAATTTACTGATGATATCTTTTAACCCGTTGTGGCCACCATGACCGCCGCCGAGTTTAAATTTAGCTACCCCTGGCGGCAGGTCGAGTTCATCGTGAGCCACCAGAATTTCATCTGGATTAATACGATAGAAGGTTGCCAGCGCCGCAACGGCTTTACCGCTGAGGTTCATAAAGGTGGTTGGCACCAGTAGACGAATATCTTCTCCTGCAAGATTGATGCGGGAGGTGTAGCCAAAAAATTTGCTCTCTTCACGCAAAGGCGCGCGAAAACGTTCTGCCAGCAAATCGACATACCAGGCGCCAGCGTTATGACGCGTGCCCGCGTACTCTGCGCCGGGATTCGCCAGGCCGACAATCAGTTTAATCGTCACGTATTTATTCCTGAGTGGTCAATCTTAACGGCGGCTAGTTTACGTCGTGATGACGCCGTTGACAAAAATAAGCGCCGAAAGCGGTGAAAACTAAATAGTTCAACAGCGATATAATGTCGATTTAATGTATTTCAGTAACTTAAATGTAAAGTTTTGTTCACCATAAGTGTCCATTTGTGATCGCTCACGCAATTATACCTGTCGGTGTTGTCTATACTTTACACATAAGGAATAGGGATATACTCATTGTCTTTCAAGTGCCAGAGAGTCGATATCCCGAAACCCAAGCCAATCTACGGAGGTGACACTATGAAACGCAAAAACGCTTCGTTACTCGGTAATGTGCTCATGGGATTAGGTCTGGCCGTTATGGTCCTCGGCGTTGGTTACTCAATTTTAAACCAGTTGCCGCAGCTTAATCTGCCGCAGTTCTTTGCTCATGGTGCCATTCTCAGCATTTTTGTCGGTGCTGTTCTCTGGTTAACCGGCGCGCGCGTAGGCGGACGTGAGCAGGTTTGTGACAGATACTGGTGGGTTCGCCACTATGACAAACGCTGCCGTCGCAACGGTAATCACAATCATAGTTAAGCCGCACCACGCTTTCATCTTGGTACACAAAGAACAAAGCCCTGGCCAATAAGACCAGGGCTTTGTTTTTCTATTACTGCGCCAGTTATTCGAATAAACGGCGATGTAATGCACTAACCGCACTGTCTGCGACGTCGCCTGGCAGCAGGAAACAAAGATTATTGTTAGAGGCACCGTGACAGATCATGCGTACCGCCTGTTCTTCGAGACGGCTGAACACATCCTGACAAACACCGGCCGCGTGAGTGAGCTGGTTACCCACTAACGTTATCAGTGCCAGCCCGGTTTCCGCTTCTACGCGGCAATGTGACGAGAGTGCGGTAAATAACGCGCTTGTCAGCGCTCCCTCATCACCGGAGGTGGCATGCGTGGAGTCGAGCGCCAGCGCAACGCTGTTTTCTGAGGTAGTTATCAGATCAACGGCAACCGCATGCTGCGCCAGAATGGCAAATATCTGCGCCAGAAAACGGTGGGTTGGCTGGGCGTCCAGGCTGTGCAAACGCAGCAGCGTCTGCTTACGACGCACCGCAACTGCACGGTAACGCGGAGGGTTTTCCGTTGTGCAGCACACAAGCGTTCCCCCGGCGGTGGTATCTTTGCTGGAGCCGACAAAAACTGGAATATTTTTGCGCATGGCAGGCAGCAGGGTCGCCGGGTGGAGCACTTTTGCCCCGTAGGCGGCCATATCGCTGGCTTCAGAGAATGAGATGCTGTCGATGCGTTTGGCGGTAGGGGTGATGCGCGGATCGGTCGTGTAGATCCCCGCAACATCGGTCCAGATATCCACACGCGCCGCGTGAAGGGCTTCACCCAGCAATGAGGCGGTGTAATCGCTGCCGCCGCGTCCAAGCGTTGTGGTATGACCGGCATTATCCCGACCAATAAAGCCCTGGGTTACCATGACCGCTTGTTCAATCCGTGGACGAAGATGCAGTTCGGCTAACTCCGCCAGCGCGTTGACATCGGGTTCTGCGCAGCCGTAATTCGCATCGGTTCGCATCACGCTTCGTGCATCAAACCAACTGGCCTCAACCTGACGCTCACGCAAAACCTCGGTGAACAGCAGGCTGGACATTAATTCTCCATGACTCACCAATTCATCGCTTAACGCGGTAGAGGGAGAGGTCATTGCGCTTTTAGCCAGTTGACCAATATTATCGAGGAGATTATCAATCTCCGCGCGAATAACGGATGGCTGCTTTAAACGAGAAATAATGTTGTACTGGATGGTGCGTAAAGTCTCAAGCTTGTCTAATTGTTGAGGAGTTTCCAGACCTTCTGAAAGTTCAACCAGCAAGTTTGTAACGCCTGCAGATGCAGACAAAACGACTAAACGAACGTTGGGATCAGCAAGAACAATGCTGGCGCTACGGTTCATCGCATCAAAATCAGCGACGCTTGTGCCGCCAAATTTGGCAACGATGAATTGTGGATAAATGCGAGTCATAACAATCTCATATCAGGGCGCCATCACATGATGGCTAGAAAATTTTCATTCTCGGCATAAGGGAAGAGTCTTCGCCTTACGAAACATCCGCCCGCGGACATTTCTGATGACAACCCAGGAATCAATCCTGTTGTCGATAACGTGTTTTGCCTGCCAATCGTTACCGGTAATGCATTTGTGCTCTTTATTTACAGTCGGTGTAAATAAGCGCGCCATACTAAGTGATTTATTCTTATGAATCGACTGTTTTATTTTATTTATCGGCAAACAGTGAATGATCGTCCTTTAAACGAAAGTATACCGTGTTATTAACGGTAAAAACGTGTAAATAAATAATAAAACCCTGAAAATCTGATGGACTTCATTACATTGTTGCTCGTGTATCTAAGTGTGGATTTTAGCGATAAAAGGTAACAAAAGCGAAGTGGTTGGCTCAGTTTGATGCGTTGTTAGTGATTGATATAAAACGGGTTAATGTGTTTTTTTAATTGACTAAAAATAAATGATTGAGCCCTTCGCTAAAACAACATATATTAGCCGCGCTTTTTTATAGGTAATCCTTAAACCCTTTATTCAATCAGGCGTTAAACTACACCTGGTTGTAGGAGTGATATGATGACGGATAAAGTCCGTATTGATACTTTACGTGCTAATTCATTAACACAAACCAATGATACCTTTTTAGCAAGACAAGCCGAGTTTGAATCTAACGTCAGGAGCTATCCGCGTAAACTGCCATTGGCTATCGCCAAAGCGCAGGGCGTCTGGATAACTGATGTAGAAAATAATCAATATCTTGATTGTCTGGCAGGTGCTGGAACCCTGGCGCTTGGTCATAATCATCCCGATGTGCTTCAAAGTATTCAAAGTGTCATCACCAGCGGCTTACCGTTACATACGCTCGATTTGACTACACCTTTAAAAGATGAATTTTCATCTTATTTGCTCTCCCTGTTACCAGGCGAAGGCAAAGAGTATTGCCTGCAATTTACCGGCCCATCCGGCGCCGATGCGGTGGAAGCTGCGCTGAAGCTGGCGAAAAAAGTGACCGGCCGTTCCAGCGTGATTAGCTTCTCCGGCGGCTATCATGGGATGACCCACGGTGCCTTGTCCGTAACCGGTAACCTGTCGCCAAAAGAAGCGGTCAGCAACATGATGGCCGAAGTGCAGTTCATGCCGTATCCGCACCAGTACCGTTGCCCACTGGGTATCGGCGGCGAAGCGGGCGTGAAGGCGTTGTCCTACTACTTCGAAAACCTGATTAACGACGTTGAAAGCGGCGTGCGTAAACCTGCGGCGGTGATCCTTGAAGCCGTTCAGGGCGAGGGCGGCGTTAACCCGGCTCCGGTTGAGTGGTTGCAGCGTATTCGTAAAGTCACCCAGGAACACGGCATTCTGCTTATCATTGATGAAGTACAGGCTGGTTTCGCCCGTACCGGTAAGCTGTTTGCCTTCGAACACGCGGGTATCGAGCCGGACATCATCGTGATGTCTAAAGCTGTCGGTGGTGGTCTGCCGCTGGCCGTGCTGGGTATCAAAAAGCAGTTCGACGCATGGTCTCCAGGACACCACACCGGGACTTTCCGCGGCAACCAGTTGGCGATGGCCACCGGTCTGACGACGCTGAAAATCCTCAAAGACGATAAGATTGCCGATAAAGTTGCCGCCCAGGGCGAGTGGCTGAAAGGGAAGCTGGCTGACCTGCAAAAACGTTATCCGGTGATTGGCCAGGTGCGTGGTTTGGGTCTGATGATCGGTCTTGAAATTGTGAAGCCGGATGAAGCTCAGGATCATATGGGTTGCTACCCGGCCGATGGAGCGCTTTCTGCACTGCTGCAGAAAAAATGCTTCGAAAATGGGCTGATTCTGGAGCGCGGCGGTCGCGACGGTTGCGTACTGCGCTTACTGCCATCGCTGCTTATCACCAATGCTGAGCTGGAAATCTTCCTCGATAAATTCGAAAACGCCTTGCTGGGCGCTGGCGTGAAGCCGGTTTAACGGAGTGGATCGAATGTCTGATGTAAACCCGATTCTGTCCGGTTCGCCGCAAAGCATTGCTGCTTATCAGGACGCTATCGAGCAGAGTACTCAAGCCGTTGTCGAATGGTTAAAGCAGCCTGAGATGTATCAGGGCAAAACTGTTGAACAGCTGCGTTCTCGTATCAGCCTGAATTTCACCTCCGGGGGCCTGGGCAACCAGGCCGCTATCGAGCGTGCGGTTGAGTATTTCTTAAAAGACAGCCTGTCTGTTCACCATGCCCAGTGCGTGGCGCATTTGCACTGCCCAAGTCTGGTGATTAGCCAGGCGGCGGAAGTGCTGATTAACGCCACTAACCAGAGTATGGACTCGTGGGATCAGAGTCCTTCTGCCACCATCATTGAGATTAAGCTCATTGAGTGGCTGCGCGAACAGGTGGGTTACGGGGCTGGCGACGCGGGCGTCTTCACCAGTGGCGGTACCCAGAGCAATCTGATGGGGCTGATGCTGGCGCGTGATGCGTATTTCGCGCGTCTTGGGCACTCTATCCAGCAGGATGGTCTAACCGGCGATCTGAGTAAGATCAAAGTGTTCTGCTCTGAAAATGCTCACTTCTCTGTGCAAAAAAATATGGCACTGATGGGGTTGGGCTACCGTTCTGTGACGCTTGTGAAAACTGACGCTTTCTCTCGTATGGATGTTAACGATCTGCAAGAGAAGCTGGCGCAAGCGCAAGCCAACGGTGAGCAGGTCATGGCGATTGTGGCTACCGCCGGTACAACCGATGCGGGCGCTATCGATCCGCTGACGGAAATCGCCGCACTGGCCGCAGAGCATCAGATCTGGATGCACGTCGATGCGGCATGGGGTGGGGCGTTACTGCTGTCTGAGAAGTATCGTCATTTCCTTAACGGGCTTGAACTGGCCGACTCCGTCACGCTGGACTTCCATAAGCAGTTCTTCCAGACCATTAGCTGCGGCGCGTTCTTGCTAAAAGACGCTCGCCATTATGAACTGATGCGTTACCAGGCCGCTTATCTGAACTCTGACTTTGATGAAGAGCACGGCGTGCCGAACCTGGTGTCGAAGTCTCTGCAAACGACCCGTCGTTTTGATGCGTTGAAATTGTGGATGGGCCTCGAAGCGCTGGGTAAAAAGCAGTATGCCGAAATCATTGATAACGGCGTTACGCTGGCACGCGAAGTGGCGCAATACGTTGAATCTCAGCCGTCTCTTGAGCTGGTGATGCAACCGCAGCTGGCGAGCGTGCTGTTCCGCTTCCGTCCAGAAAGCACCGATATGGCCTTTGTTGCGCTGTTGAACCAGCGTATTGGCGACGTGCTTCTGGCATCCGGCAGCGCGAACGTGGGCGTAACGGAAGCCGATGGCGTAACCTGCCTGAAACTGACGCTGCTGAACCCAACGGTAAGCCTGGACGATGTGAAAACTCTGCTGGCAAGCGTGAAAGCGACCGCTGAACAGTTGTTGAAAGCGTAAGCATTTGCCTGTGATAAAAATGGCTCCCTAGGGAGCCATTTTTTTTGCCTATATCCTGTACCCTTGTAGCCCGGCCAAGCGAAGCGCCGCCGGGAAAAGCACCGAAGCCTCCCCGGCGGCTACGGGTTAAATGATGTCGGCTAATGCGGCATCTTTATTCGGGAAGAATGCCAGACGGCCTGGGATTGGCTGAATACCGGCGCGCGCCATGGTGCGCAGCGGCTGGAATTCGAGGTTAGAAACCCGCAGTTCGCAGCCTTCTGGCAGTTTCTTCACGAAGCGCTGGAAGGCATCCAGACCACCGGCATCCAGCACCGGTACCGCATCCCACTTCAGCACTACAATCCGTTTGCCTTCAATACGCGTTTCCAGATCGGTAAATAATCCTTCGGCGGCGGCAAAGAACAGCGGGCCTATTACGCGCAGCACGAGCACATCATCCGGCACGTTGACATTTACCGCAGACAGACGCGTCATGCGGGCGATACGGCGCATAAACAGTAACGAAGCAAGCACGATACCCACGCTAATGGCGATAACCATATCGAACAAGACGGTTAGCGACATACAGATCAGCATCACGATGATGTCGTCTTTTGGCGCTTTACGCAGCAGGTACACCACTTTGTGCGCTTCGCTCATGTTCCATGCCACCATCAGCAGCAGGGCAGCCATCGCCGACAGCGGTAACCAGGAGAGTACCGGTGCCAGAATCAGCAGCGCCAGAATCACCAGAATGGCGTGGATCACGGCGGAAACCGGGGAGGTTGCGCCCGCGCGCACGTTTGCGGCGGAACGGGCAATCGCAGCGGTGGCAGTAATGCCGCCAAAGAACGGTGCAACGATATTGCCAAGCCCCTGACCAATCAGTTCGCTGTTGGCTTTATGTTTGGTGCCGGTCATACCGTCAAGTACCACCGCGCACAGCAGTGATTCAATTGCTCCGAGCATCGCCATCGAGAAGGCGGCGGGCAGCAGGGCGTGCAGCGATGCCCAGCTGAGCGTGAACGTCGAACCGGGCAAGTCCCACGGCAGAACAAACTGCGGTAATAGTTGTGGGATCCCGTTGCCCTGTGAGCCGTCGGCCAGAATGTAATGGAACTGCGAGCCGATGGTCGCAACGTGGGCCCCGAGCAGATTAACAATCACCATTACCAGGCAACCGGCAATCAGTGCCGGCAGGTGGCCCGGCAGGCGCAGGCCAAGGCGCGGCCAGAGGATCAGCGTGCCGAGTGTGGCAATACCGATGGCGGCATCGCCAAAATTAATGGTTGGTAGCGCCATCACCAGTGCGCCAACTTTCTGTAAATAGTGTTCCGGGACGTGCGTTAATTGCAGGCCGAGGAAGTCTTTAATCTGCATGGTCCCGATGGTGATGCCGATCCCCGAGGTGAAACCGAGGGTAACCGACAGCGGAATGTATTCAATCAGGCGACCAAAACGGGCAAGGCCAAAGAGGATCAAAAACAGCCCGGACATCAGCGTGGCAACCAGTAAACCGGCGAGGCCAAATTGTTGCGAGACCGGATACAAGATCACCACAAAAGCGGCAGTTGGCCCGGAGACGCTAAAGCGGGAGCCACCGCTCAGGGCAATAATAATCCCGGCGACCGCAGAGGTGTACAGACCATACTGTGGTGCGACGCCGCTGCCAATGGCCAGCGCCATCGCCAGTGGAATGGCAATGATACCGACAGTTATCCCGGCAATCAGATCACGCATAAAGCGAGTGGTGGAATATTTCTCTTTCCAGCAGGCGTCAATCAGTGCGCGGAAAGGCATCACATCAGGGGAGAATAATTTATTCACAATACTGTTTCATCCATGAGCGCATCATCTGTCAGGCGAATGGCAGTGAAGTTGGCATAAATCATACAAATAAACACTATAGACAAAAAAACCCGCCGCAGCGGGTTTTTTAACCAAATCCGATTAATGCTCGAACATGGCAGAGATAGATTCTTCGTTGCTGATACGACGAATCGCTTCTGCCAGCATCCCGGACAGCGTCAGGGTACGGACGTTTGGCAGCGCTTTGATCTCATCACTTAATGGGATGGTATCGCATACGATAACTTCATCAATGACGGAGTTACGCAGGTTATTCACCGCATTACCAGAGAAGATCGGGTGGGTGGCGTAGGCGAATACGCGTTTCGCACCACGTTCTTTTAATGCTTCAGCCGCTTTACACAGCGTGCCGCCGGTATCGATCATGTCATCGACCAGAATGCAGTCACGACCGGCAACATCACCGATGATATGCATAACCTGGGAAACGTTCGCACGCGGACGACGTTTGTCGATGATAGCCATGTCGGTATCGTTCAGCAGTTTAGCAATAGCACGTGCGCGAACTACGCCGCCGATGTCTGGAGAAACCACGATTGGGTTTTCCAGGTTCAGCTGCAGCATATCTTCGAGCAGAATCGGGCTACCAAACACGTTATCAACCGGAACATCGAAGAAGCCCTGAATCTGCTCAGCGTGCAGATCTACGGTCAGTACACGGTCAACGCCAACGCTTGACAGGAAGTCAGCGACAACTTTAGCGGTGATAGGTACACGCGCAGAACGTACGCGACGATCCTGACGGGCATAGCCGAAGTAAGGGATAACGGCAGTGATACGGCCTGCGGAAGCACGACGCAGGGCATCTACCATAACAACCAATTCCATCAGGTTGTCGTTAGTAGGGGCACAAGTGGACTGGATGATGAAAATATCACCACCGCGTACGTTTTCGTTGATTTGTACGCTGACTTCGCCGTCGCTAAAGCGACCTACAGCGGCGTCGCCGAGAGAAGTGTACAGGCGGTTGGCAATACGTTGTGCTAGTTCCGGGGTGGCGTTACCAGCAAAAAGCTTCATATCAGGCACGAGAAGAACCTCAGGCATGCGTCCAGTGGTGGATGAAACGGGCCAAAAACTGTGCGGGCCAGGCGCGATTTCATCCAGGCGGTGTATTAAAGAGCACGATGCAACGTCTGGAACGGGGTGACGTTGTCACCGGAGCTCAGTTTGCCCGGCAGGGTTTACGCATTCACATTCTTCGTTCGTCAGCAAAACTGGCGGAAATCCGAATGATTCAGAGTAGGGCTTGCTTCAATGGCGAACGGTTGACACCTTTCGCCACAAAGCCTTGCAACCATTCCGGGGCTTGCTCAAGCACCTGGCGGGCAGCGAGTTCTGTGTCGAATTCAGCAAAGACACAGGCTCCTGTTCCAGTCAGGCGCGACGGCGCGTATTCTAACAGCCAGGAAAGCACATCATCAACCTCGCGAAAACGTTTTCTTGCGATAACCTCGCAATCATTAGCGAATTCGCCGTTTAATAACGTCTCTATTGACCTGACAGGGGTATTTCGCGGCAGTTCGGGATCGCCAAAAATGATCGGCGTGGGGATACTGACGCCGGGATGGGCAACCAGATACCATTTTTCCGCCACATCAACTGGCGTCAGTATCTCACCCACGCCCTCAGCAAAGGCCGCGTGACCGCGCACGAATACCGGCACATCCGCCCCGAGGGTTAAACCGATCGCTGCCAGTTCATCTTCGGACAGTTGACACTGCCAAAGATGATTGAGCGCAACCAGAACGGTGGCGGCGTTCGACGAACCGCCGCCCAGACCTCCACCCATCGGTAAACGCTTGTCGATACTGATATCGGCACCGCTGCCTTCAGGTAGCCGATGGCTGTCGGCGGCCGATTTCATGAGTAGCCGCGCCGCGCGCACGATCAGGTTTTCTTCATCGGGCACACCGGCAACCGGCGTCAGCAAACGCAATTGCCCGTCATGGCGGGGAACAATCGTAATCGTGTCGCCGTAGTCGAGAAACTGAAACAGCGTCTGTAAGGTGTGGTAACCATCCGGACGCTGGCCGGTGATGTACAAGAACAGGTTCAGCTTTGCGGGAGAAGGCCAGCGGGTCATCATTTCACGATCCAGTTGTCCATTTTCAGCTTAATGCGCTGAGAATCCTGCGTCAGTTCCATATTAGAAGGCAGAGCAGGCTGCGTTTTAGTGTCGTAGCCGCTGTAGACGACTTTCCAGGTTTTCCCGTTCTGGGTGTAATTGAGTTCGCTCAGACGATACTGATCGTCAAGCTTGTAATCCGTCGCATCGCCCGGCAGACCGAGGATCCACTGGCGCAGGCTGTTAAGCGGGATCGGCATGCCGGTCAGTTTGCCTATCATCTCTTCGCCATCGGCGGCGGTATAATGCTGGCCTTTATTATCCGTCAGCTGCGCGGAGCCCGGCTTGCCAATCAGCTCAAGCTCGGTGCTGCCCAGTGGATTGGTCAGCAGCAGGCGGTAATTATCCTGGCCGGTTTGTTGCCAGAAGAAGCGGGCGTAAACTTTCTGCTGGTCGGAAAGATACGCGAATGCGCCGCGCGTCTGGTATTGGCTTAGCTTACGCACGTCCTGCTGGTGCTGCTGCCATTGAGGTGAGGTTGGGCTTTTACCGGGGCCTTGTGGAGCGGTAAGGGTACAGCCGGTAAGCACCAGGGCCGCCAGCGGCAGTAAACGAAACGTGCGGAAATCAGACAGGGTCATAATGATGACAATCCTTGAAATGCGTTGCAGTTATTACGCTTAATGCTAGCGTTGCCGGGGGGCAGCGTCTACGCTCAAGTTGTCTTAAATCATAAAATTAACCGAGCTCGGCTATTACTCCAAAAGGGGAGCCTCCCTTTTATTGATCTCGCGCATCCTGTATGATGCGCTCAGACTAACCTTATCAACGCTGGTACTATTCCCGCACAATGACCCTTTTAGCTCTTGGCATTAACCACAAAACAGCCCCGGTAGCGCTGCGAGAACGAGTGACGTTTTCGCCGGATTCGCTTGACCAGGCGCTGGAGAGCCTGCTGGCTCAGCCAATGGTCCAGGGAGGCGTGGTCCTGTCGACCTGTAACCGCACTGAACTTTACCTAAGCGTAGAAGAGCAGGATAACCTCCACGAGGCTATCGTCCGCTGGCTGTGTGATTATCACGGGTTGAATGAAGAAGAACTGCGCCAGAGCCTGTACTGGCACCAGGACAACGATGCCGTCAGCCATCTGATGCGCGTTGCCAGTGGGCTGGATTCGCTGGTATTGGGTGAACCGCAAATCTTAGGTCAGGTCAAAAAAGCCTTTGCCGATTCCAGCCGTGGGCATCTTAATGCCAGCTCGCTGGAACGTATGTTCCAGAAATCGTTCTCTGTTGCAAAACGTGTGCGTACCGAAACGGATATCGGCGCCAGTGCGGTGTCGGTGGCGTTTGCCGCCTGTACGCTTGCGCGACAGATTTTTGAATCTCTCTCAACGGTCACCGTGCTGCTGGTTGGCGCAGGGGAGACCATTGAGCTGGTGGCGCGCCATCTGCGCGAGCACCATGTACAAAAAATGCTGATTGCCAACCGCACGCGTGAACGCGCGCAGGTGCTGGCAGATGAAGTCGGTGCAGAAGTCATCGCCCTGAGCGACGTCGACGAACGGCTGAAAGAAGCCGACATTATTATCAGTTCTACCGCCAGCCCGCTGCCGATTATTGGTAAAGGGATGGTCGAGCGCGCGCTCAAAGCACGACGTAACCAGCCGATGCTGCTGGTGGATATTGCCGTACCGCGCGACGTTGAGCCAGAAGTGGGCAAGCTTGCTAACGCCTACCTCTACAGCGTCGATGACCTGCAAAATATTATCCAGCACAACCTCGCGCAGCGAAAAGCCGCCGCGGTGCAGGCTGAAACCATTGTGGAGCAGGAAGCGAGCGAATTCATGGCCTGGCTGCGCGCGCAAAGTGCCAGTGATACCATTCGCGAATATCGCGCTCAGGCTGAAAGCGTACGTGAAGAACTTACCGCAAAAGCGATGTCTGCGCTGGAAAACGGCGGCGATCCACTGGCTATCATGCAGGATCTGGCACGTAAGTTAACCAACCGCTTAATCCACACGCCAACCAAATCTCTTCAGCAGGCCGCCCGTGACGGGGATGATGAACGCCTGCATATTCTGCGCAACAGCCTCGGGCTGGAGTAGCACAACTCTTTTTATTACAAGGTGCATTTACGCCAATGAAGCCTTCTATTGTTGCTAAACTGGAAGCTCTCTACGAGCGCCATGAAGAAGTTCAGGCGCTGCTTGGAGATGCGGCGACTATCGCCGATCAAGACCGTTTCCGGGCGCTGTCGCGTGAGTACGCGCAGTTGGGCGACGTTTCTCGTTGTTATACCGACTGGCGCCAGGTTCAGGAAGATATTGAAACCGCGCAAATGATGCTCGACGATCCTGAAATGCGCGAAATGGCGCAGGAAGAATTACAGGAAGCCAAAGCTCGCGAAGAGCAGCTTGAACAGCAGTTACAGGTACTGCTGCTGCCGCGTGACCCGGACGACGAACGCAATGCGTTTGTCGAAGTCCGTGCCGGTACCGGCGGAGATGAAGCGGCCCTGTTTGCTGGCGATCTGTTCCGTATGTACACCCGCTATGCGGAATCCCGCCGCTGGCGTGTTGAAATCATGAGCGCAAACGAAGGCGAGCATGGTGGCTTTAAAGAAGTGATTGCCAAAATCAGCGGCGAAGGTGTTTACGGTCGACTGAAGTTTGAATCCGGCGGCCATCGCGTGCAGCGCGTGCCGGCAACCGAATCGCAGGGCCGTATCCACACCTCTGCCTGTACCGTCGCGGTACTGCCAGAAGTCCCGGAAGCGGAACTGCCGGATATCAACCCGGCAGACCTGCGTATTGATACTTTCCGTTCCTCCGGTGCCGGTGGTCAGCACGTTAACACCACCGACTCGGCAATCCGTATTACCCACTTGCCAACCGGTATTGTGGTGGAGTGCCAGGACGAACGTTCACAGCATAAAAACAAAGCGAAAGCGATGTCGGTGCTGGGTTCGCGTATCCGTGCGGCTGAAATTGCGCGTCGCCAACAGGCTGAAGCCTCTGAACGCCGTAACCTGCTGGGTAGCGGCGATCGTAGCGATCGCAATCGTACCTACAACTTCCCGCAGGGGCGCGTTACCGATCACCGTATCAACGTGACGTTGTATCGCCTGGATGAAGTGATGGAAGGTAAGCTGGATATGCTGATTGAGCCTATCGTTCAGGAATATCAGGCCGATCAATTGGCGGCGTTGTCCGACACGGAATGATGACTTTTCGACAGTGGTTACAGCAGGCTGTATCAGCGCTGGCATCGAGCGAAAGCCCGAAACGTGACGCCGAAATCCTGCTGGAACATGTGACCGGTAAGGCGCGCACCTATATTCTGGCCTTTGACGAGACACCGCTGAGTGCCTCGCAGCTGGAGACGCTGGCGGGGCTATTAGCTCGTCGAGTCAACGGTGAGCCGGTGGCGCACCTGGTGGGGACGCGTGAATTCTGGTCACTGCCGCTGTTTGTCTCTCCTGTGACGCTTATTCCGCGCCCGGATACCGAATGTCTGGTTGAACAAGCGCTGGCACGTCTGCCGTCAAGCGCCTGTCAGATCCTAGATTTAGGCACCGGCACTGGCGCGGTGGCGCTTGCGTTGGCCAGTGAACGGCCTGATTGCCAGCTCACCGCGGTTGATTTTATTGCCGATGCGGTGGCGCTGGCTAAGCGTAATGCGGCTAATCTTGGCATCACGAATATTACGATTTTGCAAAGCGACTGGTTCAGCGCGCTGGACGGACAGCGTTTTGCGATGATTGTGAGTAATCCGCCGTATATTGACGAACAAGATGAACATCTCGCCCAGGGCGACGTGCGTTTTGAACCGAAAACCGCACTGGTGGCGGCCGACAACGGTTTGGCCGATCTGGCGCATATCATCAATGTGGGTCGCCATTATCTGGAGTCAGGCGGATTTATGCTGCTGGAACACGGCTGGAAGCAGGGTGCGGCGGTGCGTGAACTGTTCAGCGCCGCGGGATATCAGCATGCACAAACCTGCCGTGACTACGGCGATAACGATCGCCTGACGCTGGCGCAATGGTTGGATAAGCCAGAGGTTTGCAGATGAGTTTGTTTTTGTGGGTGCTCTATTTACATATTGGGTCAGCCATTTTTTCCGTCACCTTTTTTGCGTTACGCTTTTGGTGGAAACATCACCAGAATGCCTTGCTTGATGTGCGCTGGGTGCGTGTATTACCGCACGCCGTTGACAGCATCCTGATGCTAAGCGGCGTCGCGCTGATGGTAATGACGCGTTATTTTCCCTTCACCGAAGAGGGGACATGGCTGACGGAAAAACTGTTTGGCGTTATCATTTACATCTTTTTGGGGTTTGTCGCGTTGGGACGTCGTCGTCCACGCAGTCAGCAGAGCGGATTTATCGCCTTTCTGCTGGCGCTGGTGGTGTTGTGCATCATCGTTAAACTCGCCATCACTAAAGTTCCGCTGTTGGGGTAGGGTATGAAGTCACTGGCTGATTTTGAATTTAATAAAGCGCCGTTATGCGATGGCATGATCCTTATTTCTGAAATGATTCGTGATGATTTCCCTTCGCAGAAGGTGCGCGAGCAGCTTGAGTGCCTGGTGGCACTGGCGCGCGAAGAGATAAGCCCTTCCTGGACGCTGACGCGCCAGATGGAGCGTCTGATTGAGCTGTTTTATCATGAATGGAATTTCGGCGACTCCTCCGGCGTTTACCGTTTATCGGACGCCCTGTGGCTGGATCAGGTCTTGAAAAATCGTCAGGGCAGCGCGGTGGCGCTGGGCGCTGTAGTGCTGTGTATTGCCAGCCAGCTTGATATTCCCGTTGTGCCGGTGATTTTCCCGACCCAGCTGCTTTTGCGAGCCGATGTGGATGACGAGGAGCTGTGGCTTATTAATCCCTTTAACGGCGACACCCTCGACGAACATACGCTGGAAGTCTGGCTTAAAGGCAACGTCAGCCCGATGGCCGAGCTGTTTAATGAAGACCTTGATGAGGCGGATAACGCCGAGGTTATTCGTAAACTGCTCGATACATTGAAGTCGGCGCTGATGGAAGAACGTCAGATGGAGCTGGCGTTGGGTGCCAGCCAGACGTTGTTGCAGTTTAACCCGGAAGATCCGTATGAAATTCGCGATCGCGGGCTTATCTATGCACAGCTTGAATGTGAGCACATTGCCCTGAACGATTTAAATTATTTCGTAGAGCAATGTCCCGAAGATCCGATAAGCGAAATGATCCGTGCGCAGATTAACACTATCTCGCACAAGCAAATTACGCTTCACTAATTGGTCATTATTGCGGTTATAATCGCGGAAATACCTTAACAAGGCGCTCTTATGAAAGAAAAAGTGGTTAGCATTGGTGACATCAAAGTAGCAAACGATCTGCCGTTTGTTTTGTTTGGCGGCATGAACGTGCTGGAGTCTCGCGACCTGGCGATGCGTATTTGCGAGCACTACGTGACCGTGACCCAGAAACTGGGTATCCCTTACGTATTCAAAGCCTCATTTGATAAAGCCAACCGTTCCTCTATCCACTCTTACCGTGGCCCAGGCCTGGAAGAGGGGATGAAAATTTTCCAGGAACTGAAGCAGACCTTCGGCGTGAAAATCATCACCGACGTTCATGAAGCCAGCCAGGCGCAGCCGGTTGCCGACGTGGTTGACGTTATCCAGCTGCCTGCGTTCCTGGCTCGCCAGACTGACCTGGTTGAAGCAATGGCGAAAACCGGCGCGGTCATTAACGTTAAGAAACCACAGTTCGTAAGCCCTGGCCAGATGGGGAATATCGTCGACAAGTTTATTGAAGGCGGTAACGACCAGGTGATTTTGTGCGATCGTGGCGCAAACTTTGGTTATGACAATCTGGTTGTTGATATGCTGGGCTTTGGCGTGATGAAAAAAGCGTCCAACAACTCCCCGGTTATCTTCGACGTGACCCACGCATTACAGTGCCGTGACCCGTTTGGTGCTGCGAGCGGCGGTCGTCGTGCGCAGGTTGCTGAGCTGGCCCGTGCGGGTATGGCGGTCGGTATTGCCGGTCTGTTTATTGAAGCGCATCCTGATCCGGATCACGCGCGTTGCGACGGCCCGTCTGCGCTGCCGCTGGATAAACTAGAACCATTCCTGAAGCAAATGAAAGCCATCGACGACCTGGTCAAAGGCTTCGATGAGCTCGACACCAGCAAATAAGTTTTGCTGATGCATGAAAAAGCCGACCCTTGGGTCGGCTTTTTTTATGGGATACGGTGTGCAATGGCACCCTGTACACCTGATAAGGCAGCGCCGCCATCAGGCATTACCGCGCACATTGCCGGATGCTCACGTAGGCCGGATAAGACGCAAAGCGTCGCCATCCGGCAGTCACTCTTACTCAGGCAAATATCGTCATCAAATAGGCCGCAAACAGCGCCAGGTGCGCAGCACCGTTCAGCACGTTGGTACGACCGGTGGAGAAGGAGATGTGGCACAGTACCAGTGAGGCGACCATGACAATCATTTCCGGCATCCCCAGACCAAACATCAAATCATTACCCGTCATAAAGGCAATCAGCGTCACCACCGGAACGGTCAGGGAGATAGTTGCCAGCACTGAACCAAAGAACAGGTTCATCGCGCGCTGTACCTGATTATTCAGCACGGCTTTGAGTGCGCCAAGCCCTTCCGGGGACAGAATCAGTAAGGCGACCAGGAAGCCGGTAAAGGCGACAGGCGCGTTCATACTGGTGAGCAACGTCTCTAATGGATTGGCGTTCATTTTGGTTACGGCGATTACCGCAACAAGATGCACAATCAGCCACGCCGCGTGCCAGACGCTGCTGTGAGCGGACGGTTTGCCATGATGCGGGTCATCATCGTCGCCGTCGTCTTCATGCTCGTAGATAAATAAACTCTGGTGTGTTTTTGTCTGAATCAGCAAAAATACGCCGTACATGGCGGCGGAAATAAGGGCGACCAGCAACGACTGGCCAATGGTAAAGTTTGCGCCCGGCAAAGCGGTCGGGAACACCAGCACAATGATAGCCAGCGGAAAAAGCGCTATTAAATACTGTTTAATACCGAACAGATTCATATATTGCGTAGCGAATTTACGACCGCCGAGCAATAACGAGAAACCGACTAAACCGCCGGTGACGATCATAATAATGGAGTAGAGCGTATCGCGCATTAGGGTTGGCGCAGCGTCACCTGTCGCCATTAATGCAGATATCAGGCTAACCTCAAGGATAACCACGGAAAGGCTTAAAATCAGAGAACCGTAAGGTTCACCCAGGCGGTGTGCTAATACATCCGCGTGTCGTACAACGCTAAAGGCGCTGCTGAGAATACCGACAAGCGCCATTGCGTTAATCGCAATAACCACTGGCAATGACGCACTGTTCCCCCAGAAGAACAGGATTGCCAGGGCCGCTATCGGGAAAATAAGCGACGACTCCTTATGGCGAGTTTTCACCGCCTCATGTGCGTGGGTCATGTTTGTCTCCATCAATGCAGGTATTTATAATTATAGAAAAAAATAAGCAGTATAAATTAACAAATTTTTCGACGCAGGATATGAATGTTTACTAAAATTTACCCATAGCCTCTTTTTCGGGTTTAGATGTCTATAATATTAAATATCAGCTAAATTAATTATAAATAACAGCGCATTGTTGCTTGTGATTTTCCTATTTTTCTCGAAATACTACAGGGTGAATATCGATGCTGGCGATGCAGACAAATTGCATCTTGCGATATAAAGCTGGATAATATTTCATCAATGACAGCTCCGGAGGTCGCCATTCGTTCCCTTAAGAACGCATGTGTTGCAGGGAAGAGAAGTGGTGGTGGAGGTTAAGAGTGTTAACACGTGATTTCTTAATGCGGGCGGATTGTACAACGGCATTTGGTGCCATTGAGGAGTCGTTGCTCTGGTCTGCTGAACAACGCGCGGCGTCGCAGGCCGCCATGCTCGCCTGTCGGCCTGATAATGGCCCGGTGTGGATTTTTGGCTACGGATCGTTAATGTGGAATCCGGCGCTGAATTATTGCGAATCGGTAACCGGCACGCTGGTAGGCTGGCACAGAGCATTTTGTTTACGCTTAACGGCTGGACGCGGCAGCGCCTGTCAGCCAGGGCGAATGCTAGCCCTTAAAGAGGGCGGACGCACCACGGGCGTTGCCTATCGTCTCCCGGATGATGAAGTTGAAAGTGAACTGTCGCTGCTGTGGAAGCGTGAAATGATAACCGGCTGCTATTTGCCAACTTGGTGTCAGCTCGATCTTGACGATGGACGGACGGTGACGGCGCTGGTGTTTATTATGGATCCGCGACATCCCCTTTATGAGTCCGATACCAGCGTGCAGGCGATCGCACCGCTTATCGCGCGCGCCAGCGGGCCGCTCGGTACCAATGCGCAATATCTGTTTTCGCTAGAACAAGAGTTGCAAAAGCTGGGCATGCCGGATGAAGGGCTGAATGAACTGATTGGGAAAGTTCGTCATCTGGTGGGCGGCGCATAAGCGCGAATAGAACCCCGGAAGTGCGTGCTTCCGGGGAGAGCATTATGCGGCAACGTAGCTGATAGAATGTTCCAGCGACTGACTGTGACTATCAATCAGTACGTTCCACGTTCCGCTGTAGGGAACCGTTAAATAGGCTTTTTCTTCGTTCTGCACGCTCAAAATATCGGTATTATGGCGCCCGGCATTCTTCTGTGTGCTCATCAAATGAATATGGCAACGCTCAGAGCAGCGTACCACCACCGTATCCCCGCCAAATAATGTCAAACTTGCCTTAACCATCCCCATCTACCCCGCTGCCTATGAGTCAACCCGCTTCCTGCGATCGAATCCTGACTTCTGCCTGTGATGTTGTTCACAAATCACTCATGGCATAACACCAAACCCGATGAACATGGATGCTGATTTTGATCAAAAAAAGTCGCAACACTTCAACAAAAATGACAAAATCCCTGAATCCATTCAGCGTGCGTGAGATTCGTAGTGATATTCACGTAGGGGTGAAATAATATTCTTAAAATGGCGATGGTTTTAGTTTGCTTAACTAATACGGGGCCAATCAGAAGGTCAGGACTTTATCTGCTGCCAACGTCCATTGCGCCAGCTCAACCAGCGTGCCAATTTCCACCCCGTCAATCAGCGGCAGTGCGCTAATGCCGCGCCCGTCGGTGCAGGTCTTGCACAGCTTCACCGGCACGCCCTGGGCAGTGAGTATCTCCAGCATCTGCTGAATGTTGTAGCCTTCGGCCGGTTTCTGCCCGCGCAGGCCAGCGGTGACCGCGTCAGACATTAAAAAAAGCTGTAGCTGCAGGTCGTCTTGCTGCTCACGCAAGGCAATAGCTAAACGCAGACTGTTAAACAGAGATTCGCTGCCGTAAGCAGCCCCGTTGGCGATAATAACGATACGTTGCATCTGAACTCCTTTGGATAGCCTGTTAAGCCAGGTCGTGCATATGTTACCGCGTGAGCCGAGGGCATCCAACATCAGGTTAGGCACACGGGAAAATTGTTTGCAGCTGTTACAGCGCGGGTGAAAAAAACAGCATTGCAGCGAGTAAAAAATGCGCTTGTGTTTGTGTCCCTGCGTCAGGTGCCAGGCTGAAATGCGGCACAGCGTGCGGCTTAAGCCAGCCTTAACCGAAATCGATGCGCAGTTGCGGTTAACGCAAGACGATGATTTTATGACCTATCAGTCTATTCCTGAAATCAGTCTCCCAGGCTGAAGCCTGTGCCTAAAGACGTTAGACTAGTTATTCAGGGGCGGCAATTCGGCTCCTCTTGTTTAGCTTGCTATGAGGTCGTGGGTGGTGTCTTCGCGTTTTTACGGGTTTTATGTATTGTTGATGATTCTGGCCGGTGGCAGCGCACGCGCGCAGTCGTCGTTTGTCGAAGAGGCCGCGCATCCTTTCGATAATTTACCGGATCTCGATATTGCACCGGAAAACCATGACGCCGAAAAACATCTTGCCGAGATGGCAAAATCATTCGGTGAAGCCAGCATGACCGATAACGGCCTCGATACCGGTGAGCAAGCGAGACTGTTTGCCCTGACGCAGCTTCAGGACAGGCTCAACGGTCAAATGAACCGACAGCTCGATAGCTGGTTCTCCCCCTGGGGCAATGCCAATATCAAGTTTCTGGTCGATGGCGACGGTAAATTTACCGGCAGCCACGGTAGCTGGTTTATCCCGCTTGATGACAACACGGATTATCTCACATGGAGTCAGTTGGGCGTTACCCAGCAAGAAGAAGGGCTGGTGGGCAATGTGGGCGTGGGCCAACGCTGGGTCGCCGGGCATTGGCTGTTGGGATATAACACTTTTTATGACAGCCTGCTGTCCGATAATCTCAATCGTGGTGGCCTGGGTGCCGAAGCCTGGGGCGAAAACCTACGCTTTTCCGCAAATTACTATCAGCCGCTTAGCGATTGGAAAAACATCGGCACCACCCTCCAGCAGCGAATGGCGCGCGGTTACGATATTACCGCACAGGCGTGGATCCCCGCTTATAACCATATTAATACCAGTCTGAGCGTTGAGCAGTATTTCGGCGAGAGTGTCGATCTGTTCCGTAGCGGTACCGGCTACCATAATCCGGTGGCGGTATCGCTGGGGGTGAATTATACCCCGGTGCCTTTGCTGACGTTTAGCGCTCAGCATAAGCAGGGCGAGAGTGGGGTGAACCAGAACAATCTTGGGATGAAGGTTAACTATCGGTTTGGCGTACCGCTTAAAAAACAGCTCGCCGCCGATGAGGTCGCCCAGACGCGGACGTTGCGCGGAAGTCGTTACGATGCGCCAGAGCGCAATAATCTGCCGGTGATGGAGATGCGGCAGCGTAAAAGCCTGAGCGTTTATCTGGCGACGCCGCCGTGGGATCTGACCAGTAATGAAACGGTTGAGTTAAAGCTCCAGGTGCGCGATGAGTATGGCGTGAAATCGATTAACTGGCAGGGCGATACCACCGCATTGAGTTTGACGCCGCCGTCCTCTGACAACATGACCGAAGGCTGGACCATTATTATGCCGGCATGGGACTACAGTGAAGGGGCCAGCAACATGTGGCATCTGTCGGTGATTGTTGAAGATAAGAAAGGGCAGCGCGTCACCTCGAATGAAATCACGCTGGCGTTAACCGAACCGGTCGTCAGCTTTGCGCCAAATCAGTATGGGTGGTCTGAACTTACGCCTTAATTGTGCGCGACGGCCCTGTCACGACAATTAAGTTTGGTGTATCAGAAAATACGATCCTGATGTACCCATACCGCCGCTTCAACGCGGGATTTGAGCTTCATTTTCTTCAGCATATGTTTAACGTGGACTTTTACTGTGCTTTCTGTGATATCCAGACGACGGGCGATCATTTTGTTCGGCAGGCCTTGTGCGATAAGTTTCAGAATATCGCGCTCGCGCGGCGTGAGCTGATTGATATCACGGTCAGAGGTCGCCCGGTTGGCGCGCAGGCTGGCGGCTAAAACCGGCGTTAGCGCTTCGCTCAGTACCATTTCACCGGCGGCGGCTTGCTGTAGCGCCTTCAGCAGATCTTCTGGTTCCATATCTTTTAGCAGATAGCCGTCAGCGCCGCGCTTAAGCGCCGTGACCACATCTTCTTCATGGTTAGACACACTAAAGACCACCACGCGCCCGGAGAGGGATTTTTCACGCAGTTTATCCAGCGTTTCCAGACCGTTCATGCCGGGCATATTAAGGTCAAGCAGGATCAGATCGGGATCGAGCGCTTCCGCAAGCTCAATACCTTGCTCACCGTTGCTGGCTTCGCCCACAACCTGAATATCCGATGCCATGCTAACCAGCTGTTTGACGCCAGTGCGCAGCATTGGATGATCGTCAATTAGCAGGATAGTAGCCCGTTCCTGATTACTCATGGATTTCTCCTTGGGGAGTTGAAAGCGATTGTTCGGGGACAAACGTAACCACGACTTCTGTACCGCCGGTTTCACGGCGTCGAACCTGGCAATCGCCACGCAGGCTCTGCGCGCGGTCACGCATAATAATAAGACCATAATGGTTGCTGCGTTCAGCATGCTGCGGTACGCCACAGCCGTTATCTGCGACCACCATTTTTACCTGGTTACCCTGTTGGGTAACGCTTACCTTCACTTCGCTTGCCTGAGAATGTTTTAAGGCGTTACTTAACGCTTCACGCGCAATTTGCAGCACATGAATTGCCTGATGTGACGGCACGTAGCGTGGAGGCAGCTGATAATCTAATTCAATCGGGAAACCAAAGTGGTTGCTGTATTCCTGACAGCTGGACTCCAGCGCCGGACGCAGCCCGGATTCGGTCAGACGTAGGCGGAAAGTGGTGAGAAGCTCACGCAGCTGGGCCCACGAATTGTTTAACTCATTGCGTACCTGGCCCAATAGTTCGCGGCTTTCCGCAGAGGAGTGCTCGTTTTGCATCATCTGCAGGCAACTGACCTGCATTTTCATGCAGGATAAAGACTGGGCGATGGAGTCGTGAAGCTCGCGGGCAATGGTGGCGCGCTCTTCCATGACGATAAGCTGCTGCTGACGCTCCAGCTGTTTATCCAGCGCTAGCGTGGAGGTCAGCTGTTCGAGCAGGGTATCCACCAGTTGTTGCTGGTCATGGCTTAACTCGCGGCCATGCGGCAACGTCGCGAGCAAAATACCATATTGGTTATGCGGGTCGGTCAGCCGCCATTTCAGCGTCACCCCGTCGGGGGCGCTCATATCAACATCGCGTGGGCAAAGATAGCAGCCCTTATCATCGCACTCCCAACCCGAATGGCAGCTAAACTCCTGATGATTTTCTTCATCTTCAATATCGTAAACCCGCACTTCAATCTCACGTAGCGGGGTGAGTTCTTGCAGGCCGTTTAGCACCGGAGAGATTCGTTCGCACAGCGGAGCGCTGGCGTGCAGTCGGCGGTTGGCTTGCCACAAGAAGGAGAGGATGGCATTTTTTTGCTCTAAACCGGCGGTTTTCTCCTGCACCCGGCGCTCAAGGGAGGAATAGCTTTCCGCCAGTTCGGCGGACATGTCGTTGAGCGCCATGCCCAGCATCGCCATTTCATTACGTCCGCTGATTTGCGCGCGGTAGGTGAAGTCGCGATGGCTAATGGCTTCCGCCATTCTTAGCAGTTGTCGCCATGGGTGCAGCAGACGGGTGCGGAGCCAGAAGACGGTGAAGATAAACAGCAGTGCCATGAATACTGCCATCAACCTGTGCATCCACACTACATGAGAAATACGTTCTTCCGTGGTGTGATCAAACACCGTCACCAGTTGATTAATGCGGCTAACAAAACCGGTAAGATCGCTTGCGACGGCGCTTTGGCTCTGCGCTTGACGAATGTCGGGCGCCAGATGCGTGAGCCAGTACTGTTGCAGGGAGGCAAGCTGCTTAACCTGTCCGTCGCGTTCGGCGGCGAGGACAAGCTCAGGGCTAAAGACGGTTTTTTGCATTTCATCAAACAGCGGCTGGTCGCTGTCTTTCACCGGAATGGCCGCCAGCAGTCGGTAGCTCTGCATACGCAGTGAACCGGCCTGGTTAATGGCGTGCGCGCTGCCCTGGACGCCGTTTATCAGGCGTGCGGAAATCATCATACTTGCCACCCCGATGAGGGTGGAGAGAAGTACGATCAGCGCAAGTTGATTCACGAGCGTCAGTGGTGTAAAAAAACGTCTAAACATTATTCGATGTGGCTCCTGGCGGAAGGCTCTCCGGCGAGTGGCGTTATTTTCGGCTATCGTCTGGAGTATACCCATACCCCTAAAGAGGTACTCCTTTATTTCCATAATAGTAAAGAGGTAGGGAGTAGAGGAGTATGCGCGTAACAGCCACGTGAAAAAACAGGTTTTTTTATCAATAAAACCCTACCCATAAAGAGTCATGATGTTTTTTTAAGCAAGATATAGCCGACTTTTCCTTTGATTTATATCAACTTACTGCGCTGAGTAAACCCTACTGTGGCAGGGTTAATATTAATAATCAGAGGTGTCTATGAGTCACTCCACTGCCCCCGAAAGGGCAACCGGCGCTGTCATTACCGACTGGCGTCCGGAAGATCCGGCCTTCTGGCAGGAGCGCGGCCATCGCGTTGCAAGCCGGAACCTGTGGATTTCCGTACCGTGTTTGCTACTGGCGTTCTGCGTATGGATGCTGTTCAGTGCCGTAGCGGTCAATTTACCCAAAGTGGGCTTCCAGTTTACGACAGACCAGCTCTTTATGCTGACCGCGCTGCCGTCGGTGTCCGGGGCGTTATTACGCGTACCGTATTCCTTTATGGTTCCTATGTTTGGTGGACGTCGCTGGACGGCGTTCAGCACCGGGATCCTTATCATTCCGTGCGTATGGCTGGGCTTTGCCGTTCAGGATACTTCCACGCCGTTTAGCACCTTCATCATCATTTCACTGTTGTGCGGCTTTGCCGGTGCGAACTTTGCTTCGAGCATGGCGAACATCAGCTTCTTCTTCCCGAAACAGAAGCAGGGCGGCGCACTGGGCTTAAACGGTGGCCTGGGCAACATGGGCGTGAGCGTGATGCAGCTGGTAGCTCCACTGGCCGTGTCGCTGTCTATTTTTGCAGCCTTCGGCAGCCAGGGTGTGACTCAGCCAGATGGTACTGAGCTGTATCTGGCCAATGCCGCGTGGATTTGGGTGCCGTTCCTGGCTATCTTCACCATCGCTGCCTGGTTTGGCATGAATGAGCTGGCTACCTCCAAAGCGTCATTAAAAGAGCAGTTGCCGGTGCTTAAACGCGGTCACCTGTGGATCATGAGCCTGCTGTATCTGGCAACGTTCGGCTCGTTCATCGGCTTCTCTGCCGGTTTTGCGATGCTCTCAAAAACCCAGTTCCCGGATATTCAAATCCTGCATTATGCGTTCTTCGGGCCGTTTATCGGCGCACTGGCACGCTCTGCGGGCGGCGCGATCTCTGACCGTCTGGGCGGTACTCGCGTGACGCTGGTGAACTTTATCCTGATGGCGCTGTTCAGCGCACTGCTGTTCATGACCTTGCCAGCCAACGGCGAGGGCGGCAACTTTATCGCTTTCTACGTGGTATTCCTGGCGCTGTTTATGACGGCCGGTCTGGGTAGCGGTTCAACCTTCCAGATGATTTCGGTGATTTTCCGTAAGCTGACGATGGACCGCGTGAAAGCAGAAGGCGGTTCTGAAGAGAAAGCAATGCGTGAAGCCGCAACTGATACAGCGGCGGCGCTGGGCTTTATTTCAGCGATTGGCGCTATTGGCGGTTTCTTCATTCCGAAAGCGTTCGGCACCTCCCTTGAGTTAACCGGTTCTCCGGCTGGCGCAATGAAAGTGTTCCTCGTGTTCTATATTGTCTGCGTGGTAGTAACGTGGGCGGTATACGGACGTAAAGCGAAAAAATAACGCGAGGCGTTATTTCTGAATAAAGGCGCGAGGGTTCGCGCCTTTATTTTACGACCTACTTAGTTACAACATACTCTAGGCGCAGAATACACCATCGGCATCGTGCGCGTAGAAGAAAAGGCTCTACCCCTTAATACCGACACCCGCGTTTTTTACAGTTTGTAATATCTAAATTTAAACAAAAAGCTTTATTTTACAATAAGTTAAAAAATAAAAATTAATACCTCTAAGGTGGTAGATCTCTTTTGGGGGGGGATTTTTAAGACCGACCATCTTGATCGTTATCAATTCCCCCCATGTTTCAGCGCGTTACCTTCTGTGCAAATTCAGCAATGTCGATTTATCAGAGAGCCGCCAGGCTCCAAACAGGAGAGACCCGATGAGTAAATTCCTGGACCGGTTTCGCTACTTTAAACAAAAGGGTGAAACATTTGCCGATGGGCACGGACAGATTCTAGATACCAACCGGGATTGGGAAGATGGATACCGCCAACGCTGGCAGCACGATAAAGTCGTGCGCTCTACGCACGGCGTTAACTGCACCGGTTCTTGTAGCTGGAAGATTTATGTCAAAAATGGCCTGGTCACCTGGGAAACCCAGCAGACCGACTATCCGCGCACCCGCCCGGATCTGCCAAACCACGAACCACGCGGCTGTCCGCGCGGGGCGAGTTATTCCTGGTACCTCTATAGCGCCAACCGTCTGAAATATCCGCTGATGCGCAAACGCCTGATGAAAATGTGGCGTGAAGCGAAAAAACTGCACAGCGATCCGGTTGATGCCTGGGCTTCTATCATTGAAGACGCAGACAAAGCCAAGAGCTTTAAACAAGCGCGTGGTCGCGGTGGCTTCGTGCGTTCTTCCTGGCAGGAAGTGAATGAACTGATTGCCGCCTCTAACGTCTATACCGTCAAAACCTACGGCCCTGACCGTGTCGCTGGCTTCTCGCCAATTCCGGCAATGTCGATGGTTTCTTACGCTTCCGGCGCACGTTATCTGTCGCTTATCGGCGGCACCTGCCTGAGCTTCTACGATTGGTACTGTGACTTACCGCCAGCTTCTCCGCAAACCTGGGGTGAACAGACCGACGTTCCAGAATCTGCCGACTGGTACAACTCCAGCTATATCATCGCCTGGGGCTCTAACGTTCCACAGACCCGTACGCCAGATGCGCACTTCTTTACGGAAGTTCGCTACAAAGGCACCAAAACCGTTGCAATTACCCCGGACTACGCTGAAATCGCTAAGCTGTGCGATCTGTGGCTGGCTCCGAAACAGGGTACCGATGCGGCAATGGCGCTGGCGATGGGCCACGTGATGTTGCGTGAATTCCACCTCGACAAACCAAGCCAGTACTTCACCGACTACGTGCGTCGCTATACCGACTTCCCGATGCTGGTGATGCTCGAGGAGCGTGACGGTTATTATGCTGCGGGCCGTATGCTGCGCGCTGCTGACCTGGTTGACTCACTGGGGCAGGAAAATAACCCTGAATGGAAAACCGTCGCGGTGAATACCGATGGCGAGATGGTGGCACCGAATGGTTCTATCGGTTTCCGTTGGGGCGAAAAAGGTAAATGGAACCTTGAGCAACGCGACGGCAAATCCGGTGATGAAACCGAATTGCAGCTAAGCCTGCTGGGTAATCACGACGATATCGCGCAGGTAGGCTTCCCGTACTTTGGCGGCGACGGCACCGAGCACTTCACCAGCGTCGAGCTGGAAAATATCCTGCTGCACAAACTGCCGGTGAAACGCCTGCAGCTGGCTGACGGCACCACCGCGCTGGTGACCACCGTTTATGACCTGAACATGGCTAACTACGGCCTGGATCGCGGTCTGAACGATGAAAACTGCGCAACTAGCTACGATGATATCAAAGCGTATACGCCTGCCTGGGCGGAGAAAATTACCGGTGTTCCACGCGCGCAGATTATTCGTATTGCCCGTGAATTTGCCGATAACGCCGATAAAACGCACGGTCGTTCAATGATCATCGTCGGTGCTGGCCTGAACCACTGGTATCACCTCGATATGAACTATCGCGGTCTTATCAATATGCTGGTGTTCTGCGGCTGTATTGGTCAGAGCGGCGGCGGTTGGGCCCACTATGTTGGTCAGGAAAAACTGCGTCCGCAGACCGGCTGGCAGCCACTGGCGTTTGGCCTTGACTGGCAGCGTCCAGCGCGTCACATGAACAGTACGTCCTACTTCTATAACCACTCCAGCCAATGGCGTTATGAGTCGGTTACCGCGCAGGAACTGCTGTCACCGATGGCGGACAAATCCCGCTATACCGGCCATTTATTGGACTTCAACGTCCGTGCTGAACGTATGGGCTGGCTGCCGTCTGCACCGCAGTTAGGCACTAACCCGCTGCGTATTGCCGATGATGCGAAGAAAGCCGGCATGACCCCGGTTGACTATACCGTTAAGGCGCTGAAAGAAGGCACCATCCGTTTCGCGGCTGAACAGCCGGAAAACGGTAAAAACCACCCACGCAACCTGTTTATCTGGCGTTCTAACCTGCTGGGTTCTTCCGGTAAAGGTCACGAATACATGCTGAAATATCTGCTGGGTACCGAGCATGGTATTCAGGGGATGGATCTCGGCAAGCAGGGCGGTCTGAAGCCTGAAGAAGTGGAATGGCAGGATAACGGTCTCGACGGCAAACTGGATCTGGTGGTGACGCTGGACTTCCGTCTGTCGAGCACCTGTCTGTATTCCGATATCGTGCTGCCAACGGCAACCTGGTATGAAAAAGACGACATGAATACCTCGGATATGCATCCGTTTATTCACCCGCTGTCTGCCGCTGTCGACCCAGCATGGGAATCGAAAAGCGACTGGGAAATCTACAAAGGCATCGCGAAGAAATTCTCTGAAGTCTGCGTGGGACACCTCGGTCAGGAAACGGACATTGTCACGCTGCCAATCCAGCATGACTCGGCGGCCGAACTGGCGCAGCCGTTAGACGTGAAGGACTGGAAAAAAGGCGAATGTGACCTGATCCCAGGTAAAACCGCTCCGCATATTATTCCGGTTGAGCGTGATTACCCGGCAACCTACGAGCGCTTTACCTCCATCGGGCCATTGATGGAAAAAATCGGTAACGGCGGTAAAGGCATTGCCTGGAACACCCAGAGCGAAATGGATCTGCTGCGTAAGCTTAACTACACCAAGGCAGAAGGCCCGGCAAAAGGCCAGCCGATGCTGGATACCGCGATTGATGCGGCCGAAATGATCCTCACCCTGGCGCCGGAAACTAACGGTCAGGTGGCGGTGAAAGCCTGGGCGGCGCTGAGCGAGTTTACCGGTCGCGATCACACGCATCTGGCGCTCAATAAAGAAGACGAGAAAATTCGCTTCCGTGATATTCAGGCGCAGCCGCGCAAGATTATCTCAAGCCCGACCTGGTCAGGTCTGGAAGATGAACACGTTTCTTATAACGCCGGTTATACCAACGTTCATGAGCTGATTCCATGGCGTACGCTGTCTGGTCGTCAGTCCTTGTATCAGGATCACCAGTGGATGCGTGACTTTGGTGAAAGCCTGCTGGTTTACCGTCCACCTATCGACACCCGTTCGGTGAAAGAGGTGATGGGCAAGAAATCAAACGGCAACCCAGAGAAGGCGCTGAACTTCCTGACGCCGCACCAGAAATGGGGCATTCACTCAACCTACAGCGACAACCTGCTGATGCTGACCTTAGGTCGCGGTGGCCCGGTAGTGTGGATGAGCGAAGAAGATGCCAAAGAGATCGGTATTGAAGATAACGACTGGATTGAAGTCTTCAACAACAACGGTGCACTGACCGCGCGTGCGGTAGTGAGCCAGCGTGTACCGGCTGGGATGACCATGATGTACCACGCGCAGGAACGTATTGTTAACCTGCCAGGTTCAGAAATTACCGGTCAACGCGGCGGTATCCATAACTCGGTGACCCGCATTACGCCTAAACCGACTCACATGATCGGCGGCTATGCGCACCTGGCCTACAGCTTTAACTACTACGGTACCGTAGGGTCGAACCGTGATGAGTTTGTGGTGGTACGTAAGATGAAGAACATTGACTGGTTGGACGGCGAAGGCAATGACCAGGTACAGGAGAGCGTAAAATGAAAATTCGTTCACAAGTCGGCATGGTGCTGAATCTCGATAAATGCATCGGTTGCCACACCTGCTCGGTCACCTGTAAAAACGTCTGGACCAGCCGTGAAGGGACCGAGTACGCATGGTTCAACAACGTTGAAACCAAACCGGGTACCGGTTTCCCGACCGACTGGGAAGACCAGGAGAAATACAAAGGCGGTTGGATCCGTAAGATCAACGGTAAACTGGTGCCGCGCATGGGTAACAAAGCGCTGCTGCTGGGTAAAATCTTCGCTAACCCGCATCTGCCGGGTCTGGATGATTACTACGAGCCGTTTGATTTCGACTATCAGACCCTGCACAACGCACCGGCTGATAGCAAAGCCCAGCCGATTGCTCGTCCTCGCTCGCTGATTACCGGCAAGCGTATGGACAAGATCACCAAAGGCCCGAACTGGGAAGATGATCTGGGCGGCGAGTTCGAGAAGCTGTCGAAAGACAAAAACTTCGAGAACATGCAGAAGGCGATGTACGGCCAGTTCGAGAACACCTTCATGATGTACCTGCCGCGTCTGTGCGAGCACTGCCTGAACCCGGCGTGCGTCGCGACTTGCCCGAGCGGTGCTATCTACAAGCGTGAGGAAGACGGCATTGTGCTTATCGACCAGGACAAATGTCGTGGCTGGCGTATGTGCATTACCGGTTGCCCGTACAAAAAAATCTACTTCAACTGGAAGAGCGGCAAGTCTGAAAAATGCATCTTCTGCTATCCGCGTATCGAAGCGGGTCAGCCGACCGTGTGTTCCGAGACTTGTGTAGGCCGTATCCGTTACCTCGGCGTGCTGCTGTACGACGCGGATGCGATTGAAACCGCAGCAAGCACTGAGAACGAGAAAGATCTGTATCAGCGCCAGCTGGACGTGTTCCTCGATCCAAACGATCCGAAAGTGATTGAACAGGCGCAGAAAGACGGTATTCCACTGAGCGTGATTGACGCCGCCCAGAAATCGCCGGTCTACAAAATGGCGATGGACTGGAAACTGGCGCTGCCGCTGCACCCGGAATATCGTACGCTGCCGATGGTCTGGTACGTGCCGCCGCTGTCTCCAATTCAGTCCGCAGCCGATGCGGGTGAACTGGGCAGCAATGGCATTCTGCCTGACGTTGAAAGCCTGCGTATCCCGGTACAGTACCTGGCGAACCTGCTGACCGCAGGGGACACTCAGCCGGTCGTACTGGCACTGAAACGTATGCTGGCAATGCGTCACTTCAAACGTACGGAAACCGTCGATGGCGTTATCGATACCCGTGCACTGGAAGAGGTCGGTCTGACCGAAGCGCAGGCTCAGGAAATGTATCGCTACCTGGCGATTGCCAACTACGAAGATCGTTTCGTGGTACCAAGCAGCCACCGCGAACAGGCTCGTGATGCGTTCCCTGAGAAAAGTGGTTGCGGCTTTAGCTTCGGCGATGGCTGCCACGGTTCTGATACCAAGTTTAATCTGTTCAACAGCCGCCGTATTGATTCTGTGGATGTGAGCAGCAAAACGGAGCCGCACGCATGATTGAACTCGTGATTGTGTCACGTCTGCTTGAGTACCCTGATGCTGCCTTGTGGGAGCATCAGGACGAACTCTTCGACGTTCTGGCCTCATCAGAGAAACTGGATAAAGGGGATGCCCAGATGCTGGGCATGTTCCTTCGCGAATTAATCGCGCAGGATCCGCTGGATGCACAGGCCGCCTACAGCGAACTGTTTGACCGTGGCCGTGCAACCTCACTGCTGCTGTTCGAACACGTTCACGGCGAGTCTCGTGACCGTGGTCAGGCGATGGTCGATCTGCTGAACCAGTATGAGCAGCACGGTCTGGTGCTCGACAGCCGTGAGCTGCCGGATCACCTGCCGCTGTATCTGGAATATCTGGCGCAGCTACCGGAGAGCGAAGCGATTGGCGGTTTGCAGGATATCGCGCCGATTCTGGCGCTGCTCTGTGCCCGTCTGCAACAGCGCGAGAGCCGTTATGCGGTGCTGTTTGAGCAGTTGCTGAAGCTTGCCAATAGCGCGGTTGATGAAGCGAAAGTGGCGGAAAAAATTGCGGATGAAGCCCGTGATGATACGCCACAGGCGCTCGATGCGGTCTGGGAAGAAGAGCAGGTCAAATTCTTTGCTGACCAGGGCTGCGGTGAGTCGGAAATTTCGAATCACCAGCGTCGTTTTGCCGGAGCCGTTGCCCCGCAATATTTGAATATCTCTAACGGAGGACAGCAATAATGCACTTCCTGAATATGTTCTTCTTCGACATCTATCCGTACATTGCGGGTGCTGTCTTCCTGATTGGCAGCTGGCTGCGCTACGACTACGGTCAGTACACCTGGCGCGCGGCATCCAGCCAGATGCTGGATCGTAAGGGGATGAACCTGGCGTCTAACCTGTTCCACATAGGGATTCTGGGGGTGTTCGCAGGTCACTTCCTGGGTATGTTAACCCCGCACTGGATGTATGAAGCGTGGTTGCCGCTGGAAGTAAAACAGAAGATGGCGATGTTTGGCGGTGGCGCGGCTGGCTTGATGTGTCTGGTCGGCGGGGTGCTGCTTTTAAAACGCCGTCTATTCAGCCCACGCGTGCGTGCCACGACAACCGGTGCTGATATTCTGGTGCTGTCTATTCTGGTTATCCAGTGTGCGCTGGGTCTGCTGACGATTCCGTTCTCTGCTCAGCATATGGACGGTAGCGAGATGATGAAACTGGTGGGTTGGGCGCAGTCCGTGGTGACCTTCCACGGTGGTGCTTCCGCACACCTGGACGGCGTGGCGTTTATCTACCGTATGCACCTGGTGCTGGGTATGACGCTGTTCCTGCTGTTCCCGTTCTCGCGTCTGGTTCATATCTGGAGCGTGCCGGTCGAGTATCTGACCCGCAAGTATCAGATTGTTCGCGCGCGTCACTGATAACGTGCTGTAACGCTCAAAACCCTGCTTCGGCGGGGTTTTTTTATGTCTGAGCATTGGAGATTCCCCGGCGGCGCTGCGCTTGGCCGGGCTACAAATAACGCACGATTGTAGCCCGGCCAAGCGCAGCGCCGCCGGGGCACATATGGCAAAGGTATAGAATGATTTCTGGGAAATAAAAGAGATAACTAAGGCAGGTTCGAATATTTGATTTAATGGGGTGCTTTCAAGAAGTGATGGTGGTGGGGGAAGGATTCGAACCTTCGAAGTCGATGACGGCAGATTTACAGTCTGCTCCCTTTGGCCGCTCGGGAACCCCACCAGGGGTAATTCATATTGTAGAGATAAAGCTTTGAGATGGTGGTGGGGGAAGGATTCGAACCTTCGAAGTCGATGACGGCAGATTTACAGTCTGCTCCCTTTGGCCGCTCGGGAACCCCACCACGGGGTAATGCTTGGTTTTACTGGCCTGCTTCCTTCTGGGGAAGCGGGGCGCATCATATCAAATGACGCGCCGCTGTAAAGCATTCCTTTGTCGAAAATGAACTGTTTGCGTACTTTTCATCCGTAACGGATTAAAGCTAATCAATTCATTTCGCTAACGATTAAAGAATAATCGTCCGATTGCCGTAAACAAACACACGCTGCGCTAGCACCTGATACAGAGCACGGCTCAGAACGTTTTTCTCAACGTCACGCCCGGCACGCATCATGTCTTCTGCCGTATAGGTGTGGTCGACGTGAATAACGTCCTGCATGATGATTGGGCCTTCATCCAGATTATCGTTAACATAGTGCGCCGTTGCGCCGACAATCTTCACGCCGCGTTCATAAGCCTGATGGTAGGGACGTGCACCGATAAACGCCGGCAGGAACGAGTGGTGAATATTGATAATTTTATTTGGGAAACGACTCACAAACTCAGGCGTTAATACGCGCATGTACTTCGCCAGTACGACGTAGTCTGGCTGCAGAGCCTCAATGGCATCGGCCATCTGCTTATCATGCTCTTCGCGCGCCAGGCCTTCATGGCTGACGAGCTGGAATGGAATGTCGAAGCGCTCGACCAGAGAACGTAGTGTTTCGTGGTTACCAATAACGGCTGCAATCTCAACGTCCAGCCCGCCATAGTTGGCTTTCATCAGCAGATCGCCCAGACAGTGGGCCTCTTTCGTCACCAGAATCACAATTCGACGACGTCCAGCCGGGTTTAGTTCGCGCACGGAACCTTCTGGTAACGCGCTGTCTAAATCCGCAAGTAGCGTGGTGTCGTTAAAGATCCCCTCAAGCTCGGTGCGCATAAAGAAACGACCGGTGCGGTGATCGACAAACTCATTGTTCTGCACAATATTGAGTTCATGTTTGTAGCAGATGTTGGTGATACGCGCGATAAGGCCCTTTTGGTCAGGACAGATTGTACGTAGAACTTTTCGTTGAATGGAATGCATTGCCGGGTGGATCCTGTTGATAATGTTTGCGAAGCTTCCGGGTCTATTGCCCGCAGCATTTTTTAAATTTCTTACCTGAGCCGCATGGGCAAAGATCATTTCTGCCAATTACTGGCCGAGTACCGTCGATATAATACCACTGTCCGTTTTCTTTTAAGAATCGTGAACGCTCAATGATGGCGCCATTCTTGTTACCTTCATTAAAGCGGGCAACAAAACTGACAAAGCCTTCATCTGGATTGCGACCCTCTTCGGTGGCAAAGACGGTGAGTCCTAGCCATTGAGTATCGGCAAATCCGCTGCGGATATTGTCACGGAATGTGTCAGCCTGGCAGGAGGGATGCCAGGTTTTCACTAAATAATCAGCATCCTTCTTCACGAAGGCACAGTAGCGTGAACGCATAAGATGTGACGGGTCTGGAGCGCATTCGTTGCCTGACAGATAACGCTGGCAACATAGGCTATACTCCAGAGCGCTGCCACAAGGGCAAAGTTCGGACAAAGATGTCTCCCTGAATTGACATATTTATGGTGGCGTAGCGCCTGATGGCACTATGGTAACCGAGCGGTGGCAATGATGCCACGCCCGAAGCAAGAGGATATCGAGCGGTAACAATGAGAAAAGTTAAAATCGGCCTGGCGTTAGGTTCAGGGGCTGCGCGAGGTTGGTCGCATATAGGCGTGATTAAAGCGCTTCAGAAAATGGGAATAGAAGTCGATATCGTTGCGGGATGCTCCATCGGCTCGCTGGTCGGCGCCGCTTATGCCAGTAACCGTCTTCCCGAACTGGAAAAGTGGGTGTGCTCATTTAGCTACTGGGATGTTCTGCGACTGATGGACCTCTCATGGCGTCGTGGGGGCTTGCTGCGTGGCGAACGGGTGTTTAACCAGTATCGACAGATTATGCCGGTTGACAAGATTGAGCACTGTGAACGCCGTTTCGCGACCGTCGCGACGAATCTGAGCACCGGCCGGGAGCTGTGGTTTACTGAAGGTGATTTGCACATGGCTGTGCGCGCATCCTGTAGCATTCCGGGCCTGATGGCGCCCGTATTGCACAATGGTTATTGGTTAGTTGATGGTGCCGTCGTCAATCCGGTGCCGGTTTCACTCACACGAGCGCTGGGTGCCGACATCGTTATTGCTGTCGATTTGCAACATGACGCACATCTCATGCAGCAGGATCTCCTGTCCGTCAATATTCATAGTGATGAAGAGATCAATGCATCGGCAGATGCATTATCATGGCGTGAACGCCTGCGAACGCGTCTGGGTCGCGTGGCGAGTCGTCGTTCGGTGGTGGCGCCGACAGCGATGGAAATTATGACCACCTCGATACAAGTTCTGGAAAACCGGCTTAAACGTAACCGTATGGCAGGGGATCCACCGGACATTTTATTACAGCCGTTTTGTCCCCAGATTTCGACTCTGGATTTTCATCGGGCTTCATCTGCAATAGCCGCCGGTCAACAAGCGGTAGAAAAAAAGACAGATGAGCTTCTGCCTTTGGTGCAAAGTTCGCTTTAAGGCATTTTTTTCGACTACTTCAGCAAAATCTGAAAGGCGATTACCACAATAGCATGCCACTATTTACTTATCGTCGGGCAGGGGAGAGAACATGACGCAGCCATTGGCGGGAAAACAAATATTGATTGTCGAAGACGAGCCTGTTTTCCGCTCACTCATCGATTCATGGCTTTCGTCACTCGGTGCGAAGACTCTGCTGGCTCAGGATGGGGTGGAAGCGCTGACGCAAATGGCGAACGAATCTCCAGACCTGATGATCTGCGATCTCGCTATGCCGCGCATGAATGGCTTAGAGCTGGTCGAACGTGTGCGTAATGCTGGCCATTCATTGCCCATTCTTGTCATCTCAGCCACCGAGAATATGGCTGATATCGCTAAAGCGCTTCGGCTTGGCGTTCAGGATGTATTATTAAAACCGGTTAAAGACCTCAACCGTCTGCGGGAAACCGTGCTGGCTTGCCTCTATCCCAATATGTTTAATTCGCGTGTCGAGGAAGAGGAACGTTTATTCGAAGATTGGGATGCGCTGGTAAACAATCCCGCGGCGGCCGCTAAGCTGCTACAAGAGTTACAGCCGCCGGTGCAACAACATATCTCACATTGCCGGATAAATTATCGCCAGCTCATGGCGGTAGACGCGCCGGGACTGGTTTTAGATATTGCGCCTTTATCCGAGCACGATCTGGCTTTTTATTGTCTGGATGTCACAAGGGCAGGGGATAATGGCGTACTCGCTGCGTTGTTATTGCGCGTGCTATTTAACGGTCTGCTGCAAGAACAGCTTTCCCATCAGGGGCAGCGCCTCCCTGAATTAGGCGCGTTGTTAAAGCAGGTCAATCAGCTACTGCGCCAGGCTAATCTGCCGGGACAATTTCCATTACTGGTCGGATATTATCACAGCGGGTTAAACAACCTTATCCTGGTATCCGCAGGTTTGAACGGGACTTTAAATACCGGTGAACACCAGATTCAAATAAGTAATGGCGTACCGCTAGGGACGTTGGGTAGCGCGTATCTCAATCAAATAAGCCAGCGCTGTACTTCATGGCAATGCCAGATTTGGGGAAATGGCGGCCGATTACGCTTAATGTTGTCTGCGGAATGAGCAAACGCATTTTTTTACAGGGATAGTTTTAACGGCTTATCTTTCGCAGTGATACTATCTGCAAATTGATATGGATATACTCGTCGGGTACTCCGGGCAGACCTATTATCATTAGTCGTCGTGTCCAGCGTCAGGCATGCGTATCTGGCATGTTCATTATCATCAGTACCATGTCTTACGGTATTAATCTTAATTCAAGGTCAGCGCGTCCTTTTCAGAGCAGCCTTATGAGCCTGTGATGATATACTCAACGCGTAATTAATTAACGAGCAAGTTCAAAGTTTGAACAGTTCAGGAGATTTGAATGGCTGCCCTAAATTCGAAAGTAACAAAGGCTGTGATCCCGGTTGCGGGATTAGGTACAAGGATGTTGCCAGCAACGAAAGCAATTCCTAAAGAGATGCTGCCGCTGGTGGATAAGCCTTTAATTCAGTATGTTGTGAACGAGTGTATTGCAGCTGGTATCACTGAAATTGTACTGGTTACCCATTCTTCCAAGAATTCCATCGAAAACCACTTTGATACCAGCTTTGAGCTTGAAGCCATGCTGGAGAAGCGCGTAAAACGTCAGCTTCTTGAGGAAGTGCAGTCTATTTGCCCACCACACGTCACTATTATGCAGGTACGTCAGGGGCTGGCTAAAGGCCTGGGACACGCTGTATTGTGCGCGCATCCTGTGGTTGGTGATGAGCCGGTTGCCGTTATTCTGCCGGACGTGATTCTGGATGAGTATGAATCCGATCTGAGCCGCGATAACCTGGCTGAAATGATTACTCGTTTTGATGAGACGGGCGCAAGCCAGATTATGGTTGAGCCAGTCGCTGATGTTACCGCTTATGGCGTTGTAGACTGCAAAGGTGCAACTCTGAACCCTGGTGACAGCGTACCGATGGTTGGTGTCGTTGAGAAACCAAAAGCCAATGTCGCGCCGTCTAACCTCGCTGTGGTAGGTCGTTATGTCCTGAGTGCGGAAATCTGGCCACTGCTGGCGAAAACGCCTCCAGGAGCGGGTGATGAGATTCAGTTAACTGATGCTATCGACATGCTTATTGAAAAAGAGACGGTTGAAGCGTACCACATGAAAGGCAAGAGCCATGACTGCGGTAATAAACTGGGTTATATGCAGGCGTTCGTAGAATACGGCGTCCGTCACAATACCCTGGGTGAAGATTTTAAAACCTGGCTGAAAGAGACTCTGGACATCGCTAAGTAATTTGGCGATGACTGTTAAAAACCGGGGAAACCCGGTTTTTTTATATCCAGATAACACGAATGGATAAAAAAAAGCGAATATTGGCGGTAGATATCATAAGAAATTCAGACGCTGGATATAAAAAATCCCGCCGTAGCGGGATTTTCACAAAGCGTAAGGATTAACCTTTGATCAGGAAATCGTCCAGAGATTTACCCTGCTCATCCATTGCTTTTTTGATTACTGCTGGAGTACGGCCCTGGCCAGTCCAGGTTTTGGTTTCGCCGTTTTCGTCAACGTAGCTGTATTTAGCCGGACGTGCAGCACGTTTAGCTTTGGTGCCAGTTTTAGCAGCAGCCATGCTATTCAGCAGTTCGTTAGGATCAATACCATCAGCAATCAGCATTTCACGATATTGTTGCAGTTTACGAGTGCGTTCTTCGATTTCTGCAGCTGCAGCGTTATCTTCTTCACGGCGTTCGTTAACAACAACTTCTAATTTTTCCAGCATTTCTTCAAGCGTTTCAAGGGTGCATTCTCTTGCCTGCGCACGAAGAGTACGGATGTTGTTCAAAATTTTAAGTGCTTCGCTCATTGTAGTAATCTCAAACTTATATTGTGGGGTGGTTTGTTGAAGTAATAATAGAGCGATAAATTCAGTTGTGCAATAGGTAAGAATGTAAGGAATTCAAAATAACGTGTTATTTGGTGCTGTCTTTAATATTTATAAGTTAAATTGCCGGGGAGCATGTACACGGTAACCGTACTTATTGTCCGGCCGCCTGACGGGATTACACACGGGGTGCAGGCGGTTTTTACCGTGAAATATACTCCGTGTGGATAAATATCAACCTTATGTATTACCCGGCATGCATCAATTTTGTGCATTATTTTTTTAGCTGTAAAAAGGACTGCCTTGCTTAACCAGCGCTTGTCTTACCAGTGCTTCAGCCTTGCTTATCGCGTCAGCTATAAGACTATTAGCCAGCGAGGCGTGTTGCGGCATGATAAAAGCGTGCAATGTTTGGTGATGGCAATAGTGGACTTAAAATGCGGCAGCGTATGCCACAAGCCCTTAGTTATGGCGATGTTATTTCAAGGAAGACCGCGTTAATTCCCGGATAACCGTGGACTGTCTTTCAGCATACAAATTGCAGGGAGTCACATTTTTGGTGCGGACTCATTAATAGTATCAACTATTAACCCTGCTACCTATTTCCATATTAGATGCCTGAAGGTAGCGCTTCGTAGCCTGACGGCACCTAAAATATCGTAGTATTATGATGGTGTTACCCATGTAAGCGTGATGAATATAACTGTCTGGTTGATGTTAGCAAATATTATCATTAACTTGCGGTTAACAGAGTTTCGTCCCGGCTGGTTATCTTTGTGTGCGCTGATACAAATTGGCAGGATGACGCGGGAAGCCTAAAGGCAAAATATGTTACACTGCGGCCCGTTTAAAAAACGCATCGATTAGGATCTTTTGGCCCATGGCACAACTTTATTTCTACTACTCAGCGATGAATGCGGGGAAGTCGACGGCGCTGTTACAGTCGTCCTACAATTACCAGGAACGCGGTATGCGCACCGTCGTTTATACCGCTGAAATAGACGACCGTTATGGCGCCGGTAAGGTGAGCTCGCGTATTGGTCTCTCTTCCCCGGCAAAGCTGTTTAATCAAAGCAGTAATTTATTCGCTGAAATTAGCGCTGAGAACGCACGAGAGCCTGTAAACTGCGTGCTGGTTGATGAATGCCAGTTCCTGACGCGTGAGCAGGTCTACGCGTTGTCTGACGTGGTTGATAATCTGGATATCCCGGTTTTGTGCTATGGGCTGAGAACGGATTTCCGGGGTGAGTTATTTGGCGGTAGCCAGTATTTATTGGCGCTGTCAGACAAGCTGGTGGAATTAAAAACCATTTGTTTCTGCGGGCGTAAAGCCAGCATGGTACTCCGTCTCGATCAGGAAGGACGGCCGTACAATGAAGGTGAGCAGGTCGTTATCGGTGGCAATGAACGCTATGTTTCCGTATGCCGTAAACATTATAAAGAAGCGCTGGAAAAGGGCTCTTTGGCTGTTATCCAGGATAGACACATCCATAGCCGTCAGCCTGGCTAATCCTCTCAGAATGCGTCTCCTGCTCTCACAGGGGCAGGGGAAGCGTAAGTGGTTGTCATCTTTTTATCAGCAACAAAAAAAGCCCCATCATTGATGGGGCTTTGCTTTTCACTCGGAGTTAAAACGAATTATTTCTTCGCTTTTTTCTCAGCTTTAGCATGCACAACTTCTTGCTTCACTTCAGATGCGCCTTCAACGTAGTTACGACCGTAGAAGGTATCCATCAGGATCTGTTTCAGTTCAGCAATCAGCGGATAACGTGGGTTAGCACCAGTACACTGGTCGTCAAACGCATCTTCAGACAGTTTGTCAACGTGTGCCAGGAAGTCAGATTCCTGAACGCCAGCTTCACGGATAGACTTAGGAATACCCAGATCCGCTTTGATTTCGTCCAACCAGCCCAGCAGTTTCTCGATTTTCGCTGCGGTACGGTCGCCCGGTGCAGACAGACCCAGGTGATCTGCGATTTCAGCGTAGCGACGACGAGCCTGTGGACGGTCGTACTGGCTGAATGCAGTCTGTTTAGTTGGGTTGTCGTTCGCGTTATAACGAATAACGTTGCTGATCAGCAGGGCGTTCGCCAGACCGTGAGGAATGTGGAACTGAGAGCCCAGCTTGTGCGCCATGGAGTGACATACACCCAGGAAGGCGTTCGCAAACGCGATGCCCGCGATGGTGGCTGCACTGTGAACGCGTTCACGAGCTACCGGGTTCTTAGAACCTTCATGGTAGGACGCTGGCAGGTTTTCTTTCAGCAGTTTCAGCGCTTGCAGAGCCTGACCGTCAGAGAACTCAGACGCCAGTACAGAAACGTAAGCTTCCAGAGCGTGAGTAACGGCATCCAGACCACCGAATGCACACAGTGACTTCGGCATATCCATAACCAGGTTAGCATCAACGATAGCCATATCTGGAGTCAGCGCGTAGTCAGCCAGTGGGTATTTCTGGCCAGTAGCATCGTCGGTTACAACCGCAAACGGTGTGACTTCAGAACCGGTACCGGAAGTGGTAGTGATCGCAACCATTTTTGCTTTCACGCCCATTTTCGGGAACTTGTAGATACGTTTACGGATGTCCATAAAGCGCAGTGCCAGTTCTTCGAAGTGCGTTTCTGGGTGCTCGTACATGACCCACATGATTTTAGCAGCATCCATAGGGGAGCCGCCGCCCAGCGCGATGATAACGTCTGGTTTAAAGGAGTTTGCCAGCTCTGCACCTTTACGAACGATGGTCAGGGTTGGGTCAGCTTCAACTTCAAAGAACACGTCAGTTTCAACGCCAGCTGCTTTCAGTACGGAAGTGATCTGATCGGCATAACCGTTGTTGAACAGGAAGCGGTCAGTCACGATCAGCGCACGTTTGTGGCCATCGGTAATCAGCTCATCTAACGCGATTGGCAGAGAGCCACGACGGAAGTAGATAGATTTCGGAAGTTTGTGCCACAACATGTTTTCAGCTCGCTTAGCAACGGTTTTCTTGTTGATCAGGTGCTTAGGACCAACGTTTTCAGAGATGGAGTTACCACCCCATGAACCACAACCCAGAGTCAGGGAAGGTGCGAGTTTGAAGTTATACAGGTCACCGATACCACCCTGAGAAGCAGGGGTGTTAATCAGGATACGCGCGGTTTTCATCAGCTGACCGAAGTAAGCGACGCGTTCTGGCTGGTTGTCCTGGTCGGTGTACAGACAAGAGGTATGACCGATACCGCCCATTGCCACCAATTTTTCAGCTTTATCAACAGCGTCTTCGAAATCTTTTGCACGGTACATCGCCAGAGTTGGAGACAGTTTTTCGTGTGCAAATGGCTCGCTTTCGTCAACAACGGTGACTTCGCCAATCAGGATCTTGGTGCTTGCTGGTACGGTGAAACCTGCCAGTTCAGCGATTTTATGCGCTGGCTGACCAACGATAGCTGCGTTCAGACCGCCATTCTTCAGGATGATGTCCTGAACGGCTTTCAGTTCTTTGCCTTGCAGCAAGTAACCGCCGTGGCTTGCAAAACGCTCGCGAACTGCGTCGTATACAGAGTCAACAACGACAACAGACTGTTCAGAAGCACAGATTACGCCGTTATCGAAGGTTTTAGACATCAGTACAGAAGCAACGGCACGTTTGATATCAGCCGTTTCGTCAATAACAACTGGAGTGTTACCTGCGCCAACGCCGATGGCTGGTTTACCGGAGCTATATGCTGCTTTAACCATGCCTGGACCACCGGTCGCAAGGATCAGGTTGATATCCGGGTGATGCATCAGCGCGTTAGACAGCTCAACGGAAGGTTGGTCAATCCAGCCAATCAGATCTTTAGGTGCGCCAGCGGCAATAGCAGCCTGCAGAACGATATCTGCTGCTTTATTGGTTGCATCTTTCGCACGTGGGTGCGGAGAGAAGATGATGGCGTTACGCGTCTTCAGGCTGATCAGCGATTTGAAGATTGCGGTAGAAGTTGGGTTAGTGGTTGGAACGATACCGCAGATGATGCCGATAGGTTCAGCAATGGTGATAGTACCAAAAGTGTGGTCTTCATCGAGGACACCACAGGTCTTTTCATCTTTATAGGCGTTGTAGATATATTCAGACGCGAAGTGGTTTTTAATCACTTTGTCTTCAACAATACCCATGCCTGATTCGGCAACGGCCATTTTTGCGAGAGGGATTCGAGCATCTGCAGCGGCCAGGGCGGCGGCGCGGAAGATTTTGTCAACTTGCTCTTGAGTGAAACTGGCATATTCACGCTGGGCTTTTTTTACGCGCTCTACAAGTGCGTTAAGTTCAGCGACATTAGTAACAGCCATAATGCTCTCCTGATAATGTTAAACTTTTTTAGTGAATCATCTGCTCGACAAGTCATTATAGACAAATCACCTGCAGCTGGTGAAAAAGCAAAGAAAACAATAAGTTACTCACGTGCTGATTCACTGATTTACTAAAAGAGCTTCGATTTAGCCAAGGAGCTTACCGCCTGAAGTACGCCTTTTTTATTAAGCTACTTCACTTCCGGTGTAGGCAGATTACCCACTTCTGAGTACGATTTACGTGATCTAAATCAAGTTTAGTCGAAGCTGACACCTTTCAGCAGGGTGCCTTTAGTAAAACAGAGAAACTGTTAATCAATCGTGAGTGGTGATGATGGAGACATTAGCATAATTTATACAAATACTTAACACCCTGTTTTATCCCTTCTTTTATGGATAATTCTAATGAAGGCGGCTAATAAAAAGGGTATTGTCAGCGCATTTCACGGTTTTATGTTCGTCAACTACAACTTTTCATGGTCCACTGGGGTGAATGTGACTCAAGCGCTGTTTGATTTTCCAATCTTCTTTAAGTTTTTTATCGGACTCTTTGCGTTAGTCAATCCGGTGGGATTGATCCCCGTTTTTATCAGTCTCACCAGCTATCAGACGGCGGTTGTGCGCAATAAAACCAACATGACCGCCAGTCTATCGGTGGCGATTATTTTGCTGACCTCACTGTTCCTGGGCGATTTGATCCTGCAACTGTTCGGCATTTCAATTGATTCTTTCCGTATCGCCGGGGGGATTCTGGTTGTCACCATTGCGATGTCGATGATCAGCGGAAAGCTGGGAGAAGATAAGCAGAATAAACAGGAAAAGTCAGAAACTGCTGTACGTGAAAGTCTCGGCGTGGTGCCGTTAGCTCTGCCGCTGATGGCGGGGCCGGGGGCGATAAGTTCTACCATTGTCTGGGGTACGCGTTATCACTCTCTTACTTATCTAATAGGTTTTTCGCTCTCTATTGCGCTGTTTGCCGCATGCTGTTGGGGAATTTTCCGTCTTGCTCCCTGGCTTGTTCGTATGCTTGGGCAAACGGGCATTAACGTTGTGACGCGAATCATGGGGCTGTTATTGATGGCATTGGGTATCGAATTTATTGTCACTGGTATCAAATCGATTTTCCCCGGTCTGGTTGGATAATTGTCTGGCGGTAGCAGGGGGGGGACAATCTCCTTGCTGCCGCCGTGAATATCAGAAAAAACTATCTTAGCTGCACGTTGATCCTCCAGCGATAAACAATTCCGATGGATACGAAAATCCATTAAAATCATTCAGATGGACTCTTCCCCCTTCACATTCCCCGTTATCTTAAATGTTATTTTCTTCACACAATACTCTGGCGCTTGCTGTTAGATAATCGAAATGATATTAGTAATTTCAGTTTGCTCACAGAGTTATGTGCTAAAAAATGAACAACTGTTAATTTTTTGTGCAAAAAACAAGCGCTAATGAGCCGAGGCGTAAGCTGGACAGCTTTTTCCTCATATCTAATTGATAAATATTTATTTTATTCGTTCTTTTATTGTGATTAATCTGTCGCCAAAGGGGCGGGTTATTGATCAAAAGAGAATTGCTTAACAAATTTGCAAATTATATTGGCGGCAGTGTCGGGCATTTGGTACTTTCCGGCCTATGTTATTTGCAAGATTTAGAGTCATAGAGGGTAACCGTTTCAAGTTGTAAACGGTTGTGAACAGAATATTCAAAAAGGCTCCCGACAGGGGGGAGCTTTTACAAGAATCGACGTCAGGTTGCCATAGAGCGGCCGTAATAAAAAAGTCGGTGATAGCAGGCAGTAAATGACCTGGCAGACGCAAAAATCTCCTGCGCTGCACAGGAACCCGCAAGGGGACTAAACAGCTGACATCAGTCAGTAATAATAATGAACGGAGTATCAACACAATGTCCATCATCACAAAAAAAAGCCTGGTTGCGGCTGGGATCCTTACCGCACTGATTGCAGGGAATGCGATGGCTGCAGATGTTCCTGCAGGTACTGAGTTGGCGAGCAAACAAACGCTGGTACGTAACAGCGGCGCAGAACCACAATCCCTCGATCCCAATAAAATTGAAGGGGTTCCCGAGGCGAATATTAGTCGTGACCTGTTTGAAGGTCTGCTAAATACCTCACCAAAAGACGGTCACCCGGTCCCGGGCGTCGCGGAGAGCTGGGATAATAAAGACTTTAAGGTCTGGACATTCCATCTGCGTAAAGATGCTAAATGGTCAAATGGTGAACCGGTTACCGCACAAGATTTCGTTTATAGCTGGCAGCGTCTGGTGGATCCGAAAACCGCCTCCCCATATGCCAGTTATCCTCAATACGGCCACATTGTTAACGTTGATGATATTATCGACGGTAAAAAGGCCCCAAGCGAGCTGGGCGTGAAAGCGCTGGATGACCACACTCTGGAAGTTACGCTCAGCGAGCCCGTACCGTATTTCTACAAACTGCTGGTTAACCCAGCAATGTCTCCTGTCTACAAACAGGCGATTGATAAGTTTGGAGAGAAGTGGACTCAGCCGGGTAATATTGTCACTAACGGCGCTTACACCTTGAAAGATTGGGTGGTAAACGAACGTATTGTGATGACGCGCAACCCGCAGTACTGGGATAACAAGAAAACGGTTGTTGATGAAGTGACCTGGCTGCCAACCTCTTCTGAAGTGACCTATGTTAACCGTTATCGCAGCGGTGAGCTGGATATGACCTATAACCAGCTGCCGATTGAACTGTTCCAGAAACTCAAAAAAGAGATCCCGAACGAAGTTCACGTGGATCCGTATCTGTGTACCTATTACTACGAAATTAACAACCAGAAAGCACCGTTTACCGATGCCCGTGTGCGTACCGCGCTGAAGTTAGGTCTGGATCGCGATATCATCGCGAATAAAGTGAAAGGTCAGGGCGATTTGCCAGCCTACGGCTACACCCCACCTTATACCGATGGTGCTAAGTTGACCGAGCCAGAATGGTTCAAATGGTCACAAGATAAGCGTAACGAAGAAGGTAAAAAACTGCTGGCGGAAGCGGGCTATACCGCGGATAAGCCGCTGACCTTCAACCTCCTGTATAACACCTCCGATCTGCACAAGAAACTCGCTATCGCGGCGGCATCACTGTGGCGTAAAAACCTCGGCGTTGAAGTGAAGCTGGTGAATCAGGAGTGGAAAACCTTCCTCGATACTCGTCACCAGGGAACCTACGACGTTGCACGTGCTGGCTGGTGTGCAGACTACAACGAACCGACCTCTTTCCTGAATACCATGCTGTCAGGCAGCTCTATGAACACCGCACACTATAAGAGTGAAGCGTTTGACAAAATCATGGCTGAGTCGGTGAAAGCGTCAAGTGATGCGGATCGTACCGCTGCCTATGCGAAGGCTGAACAACAGCTGGATAAAGATACGGCAATTGTACCGGTTTATTACTACGTTAACGCCCGTCTGGTGAAACCATGGGTTGGCGGATATACCGGTAAAGACCCGATGGATAACGTTTATACTAAAGACCTTTACGTTATCAAGCATTAATGGCAATACGTGGGGCGAACGCTGATTCGCCCCATCGTGTCTTATTTTTAAGAGCAGTGCAAAGGCACATGCCAGAAGGTACGGGCAATGTTAAAATTTATACTACGTCGCTGTCTGGAAGCGATTCCGACGCTATTCATTCTTATTACTATTTCATTCTTTATGATGCGCCTTGCGCCGGGAAGTCCGTTTACCAGTGAACGCGCGCTGCCGCCGGAAGTCATGGCGAATATCGAAGCGAAATACCATTTAAACGATCCTATTCTGCTTCAGTACGGTAATTACCTTAAGCAATTAGCCCACGGTGATTTCGGCCCTTCATTTAAATATAAAGACTATACGGTTAACGATCTGGTCGCTGTCAGCTTCCCGGTATCAGCCAAACTCGGCGCCGCAGCCTTCTTCCTCGCGGTGATACTGGGCGTAACGGCCGGGGTTATTGCGGCATTAAAACAAAACACCAAGTGGGATTATGCGGTTATGGGGGTGGCAATGACCGGCGTCGTCATACCCAGCTTCGTTGTCGCGCCGCTATTGGTGATGATTTTCGCCATTACGCTGCATTGGCTGCCCGGTGGCGGCTGGAACGGCGGGGCGCTTAAATTTATGATCCTGCCGATGGTCGCGCTCTCTCTGGCTTATATCGCCAGCATTGCGCGTATTACGCGTGGCTCAATGATTGAAGTTTTACACTCCAACTTTATTCGCACCGCTCGCGCTAAAGGTTTGCCGATGCGTCGGATAATTTTCCGCCATGCATTAAAACCCGCACTTCTGCCTGTGCTTTCTTATATGGGGCCTGCCTTCGTCGGTATTATTACCGGTTCGATGGTCATTGAAACGATCTACGGTTTGCCGGGGATTGGACAGCTGTTCGTCAACGGGGCGCTTAACCGCGATTATTCCCTGGTGCTGAGCCTGACGATTCTGGTTGGCGCGCTGACGATCCTGTTTAATGCGGTAGTAGACGTTCTCTATGCCGTGATTGACCCGAAAATTCGCTACTAAGGCTGGAGTTCGCCATGATGTTAAGTAAGAAAAACAGCGAGGCGCTGGAAAACTTCAGCGAGAAGCTAGAAGTCGAAGGGCGTAGCCTCTGGCAGGATGCGCGTCGACGCTTTATGCATAACCGTGCGGCGGTAACCAGTCTCATTGTTCTGGTGCTGATTGCTTTGTTTGTGACCCTGGCGCCGATGGTGTCGCAATTCTCCTACTTCGATACCGACTGGGGCATGATGTCAAACCCACCGGATATGGAGTCCGGTCACTATTTTGGTACCGATTCATCAGGACGTGACCTGCTGGTACGTGTTGCGATTGGTGGACGAATCTCCTTGATGGTGGGAATTGCAGCGGCGCTGGTGGCCGTGGTGGTCGGGACGCTTTACGGGTCTCTGTCAGGTTATCTGGGCGGCAAAGTCGATTCAGTGATGATGCGTATTCTGGAAATTCTCAACTCCTTCCCATTTATGTTCTTCGTTATTTTGCTGGTGACCTTCTTTGGGCAAAATATCCTGCTGATTTTCGTGGCGATTGGGATGGTGTCCTGGCTGGATATGGCGCGTATTGTGCGCGGCCAAACGTTGAGCTTAAAACGTAAAGAGTTCATTGAAGCCGCGCAGGTAGGCGGTGTCTCTACCTTTAACATTGTGGTTCGCCATATTGTGCCTAACGTTTTAGGCGTGGTGGTAGTTTACGCCTCGCTGCTCGTGCCAAGCATGATCCTGTTTGAATCCTTCCTGAGCTTCCTGGGGCTGGGTACGCAAGAGCCGCTCAGTAGCTGGGGTGCGCTGTTGAGCGATGGCGCGAACTCAATGGAAGTGTCGGCGTGGCTGCTGCTGTTCCCGGCTGGTTTCCTGGTCGTGACGCTGTTTTGTTTTAACTTTATCGGCGATGGCCTGCGTGATGCCCTCGACCCGAAAGACCGTTAAGGAGTGTTGCCATGAGCATAATTGAAACGGCAACAGCATCGCAGCGACTGTTGGATGTAAAAGATCTGCGCGTAACCTTCAAAACGCCAGACGGCGACGTGACTGCCGTAAATGATCTCAACTTTAGCCTGCGCGCGGGCGAAACCTTGGGAATTGTTGGTGAGTCGGGTTCCGGTAAGTCGCAGACCGCATTTGCGCTGATGGGGCTTCTGGCCAGCAATGGGCGGATCGGCGGTTCGGCGCTGTTTAACGGTAATCAGATCCTGAACCTCCCGGAGCGCGAGCTGAACACCTTGCGCGCTGAACAAATTTCGATGATTTTCCAGGACCCGATGACTTCGCTTAACCCATATATGCGGGTTGGTGAACAGCTGATGGAAGTTCTGATGCTGCATAAAGGCATGGGTAAGGCCGAGGCGTTTGAAGAGTCGGTTAGAATGCTGGATGCGGTCAAAATGCCGGAAGCGCGCAAACGCATGAAGATGTACCCGCATGAGTTCTCCGGCGGTATGCGTCAGCGCGTAATGATCGCGATGGCGTTGCTGTGTCGTCCAAAACTGTTGATTGCCGATGAGCCGACGACCGCGCTCGATGTGACGGTTCAGGCACAGATCATGACGCTGTTGAACGAGCTTAAACGTGAGTTTAACACCGCCATTATCATGATCACCCACGACCTGGGGGTGGTTGCCGGTATCTGCGATAAAGTGCTGGTGATGTACGCGGGGCGGACAATGGAATACGGGAATGCGCGGGATGTTTTCTATCAACCGGCGCACCCATATTCTATCGGCCTGCTCAATGCCGTACCGCGTCTTGATGCTGAAGGTGAATCTTTGCTGACGATCCCCGGGAATCCACCCAATCTCCTGCGCCTGCCTGTGGGTTGCCCATTCCAGCCTCGTTGTCCGCATGCGATGGAAGTCTGCAATAGCGCGCCGCCGCTGGAAGAGTTTGCGCCAGGCCGTTTGCGTGCCTGCTTTAGAACTGTGGGGGAGCTGGTATGAGCGCTGTGATCGACGAAAGAAAAATTCTGCTTGAGATTGCGGATTTAAAAGTCCACTTCGAGATTAAAGATGGCAAGCAGTGGTTCTGGCAGCCGCCGAAATCGCTGAAAGCGGTCGATGGCGTCACCCTGCGTTTGTATGAGGGTGAAACCCTGGGCGTGGTGGGCGAATCCGGCTGCGGCAAGTCGACGTTTGCCCGGGCGATTATCGGCCTGGTCAAAGCTACGGACGGTAAAGTGGCGTGGCTGGGTAAAGATTTACTGGGGATGAAGCCAAACGAATGGCGTGAAGTGCGCAGCGATATCCAGATGATTTTTCAGGATCCGCTGGCGTCACTTAACCCACGTATGACCATCGGCGAAATTATTGCCGAACCCCTGCGAACCTATTACCCAAAAATGTCACGTCAGGAAGTCCGTGATAAAGTGAAGACCATGATGATGAAGGTGGGGTTGCTGCCCAACCTCGTTAACCGCTATCCGCATGAGTTTTCCGGCGGCCAGTGTCAACGTATCGGTATTGCCCGAGCGCTAATTCTTGAACCTAAGCTGATTATCTGCGATGAACCCGTTTCCGCGCTGGATGTGTCAATTCAGGCTCAGGTGGTCAACTTACTCCAGCAGTTACAGCGTGAGATGGGCTTATCGCTTATCTTTATCGCCCACGACCTGGCGGTGGTGAAGCATATTTCTGACCGTGTACTGGTGATGTATCTTGGACATGCGGTCGAGCTTGGCACTTATGATGAGGTGTACAACAACCCATTGCACCCTTATACCAAAGCGCTGATGTCCGCCGTCCCGGTTCCCGACCCGGATCGGGAGAAAAACAAAACCATTCAGTTGCTCGAAGGTGAGCTGCCTTCGCCTATTAACCCGCCGTCTGGCTGCGTATTCCGTACACGTTGTCCGCTGGCCGGGCCAGAATGTGCGCAAACGCGTCCTCTTCTGGAAGGAAGTTTCCGTCACGCGGTTTCCTGTCTCAAGGTGGACCCGTTATAATCGTCAGGGCTGGCAAGTTGCCAGCCCTTTTTTTGACGAGGAGAAAACGTGGCGGCTATTAGCGCTTTGCGACATCGTCTTTATTATTTCTTATTCGATCAACGTACACGTACTGGCCGGCGGTTTGAAGCGTTATGCGGACTGTTTGCGCTATTAAGCGTTATCGTTATTTTTATCGAATCAGGGATTGGCACAACCTACCATCTGACTTTCGACGAATGGCATGCGTTCGTGATACTGGAAGCCGGCTTTACCTTGATGTTTACGCTGGAGTATTTATTGCGGGTATTTTGCTGGCCGAAACCTGCGAACTATGTATTCAGCTTCTGGGGATTTATCGATCTCGCGACCATTCTGCCGCTGTACGTTATTTTACTGTGGCCAGAAATTGGCGTGGAATATTTGTTCGCCTGGCGAGCAATGCGCGTGATCCGCGTATTCCGTATTCTTAAACTGCTGCGCCTGATGCCAGCGCTGAACAGTCTGTGGCGCGCTATCGTTAATTCCCGACATCAGCTTATTCTGTTCTATGCCTTTATCGGGATTGTGATGGTTGTCGCGGGTGCGTTGATGTATGGCATAGAAGGGCCGGTCAATGGATTTACAACGCTGAGCACTTCGGTGTATTGGGCGATTGTGACGGTGACGACGGTGGGCTATGGCGACATTACGCCACATACCGCACCGGGCAGAGCGGTGGCGTCGATACTTATCTTAATCGGTTACTCGGTGATTGCCATCCCGACCGGAATTATCACCGCCCAGATGACCAATGAGTTTGAAAAACGCCGCCATGAACGCGTGTGTCCGCACTGTAAACAGCGCGATCACGATCTTAAGGCACACTATTGCAACACTTGCGGTACCGCGCTTCCTCACGAATAAAGGCGGCGCGTTGACATAAAAACGGCCGCTTAACGCGGCCCTTTTAGCACTCTCTAACTCATTCACGCCACAAGATGTGGCAGAGTTTGTGATCTTTTTCCCGGCACAGAAGCACGCGCGCGAAGATATCGTTCAGCTCGCCACCGTCGGTGTCCGCAAGACCAATCACCACTTCTGCGAAGAAGTCAGGGTTCAGGTCGAAATCGACGTGTTCCTGCCAGTCTTCTGCTGGGTCGAAAAGCTCGGCGCCGCCGCGCTCCTCAAACTGCAGGTTGAACAGAATGATATCGGCAGGGTCGAGATTGTCGCCCGCCAGCTCAAGAAAAATGTCATAAGCCTGCTCGAGTGTTTCGTCTTCGGTCAGGCGATTATTTAAATCCATATCCATGATGACTACCTGTTAAATACTGTTGGGCACGTTTTACAGCAACGGACTGAAGAAGTAAAACAGTCGCTCTGCAAGACGGTGCCAGAAGGGACGTTTAACCCACAACCGCGCGTCGAGTAAGCGGGAACGGGAGATATAATCGTCCTGTACAGCGGCGAGATCGGCACCAAATCCGGCATCGTCGATAACCAGGGTAATTTCAAAGTTAAGCCACAAACTGCGCATATCAAGGTTTACTGTGCCGACAAGACTCAGTTCGCCGTCAACCAATACGCTCTTGGTGTGTAACAGGCCGCCTTCAAACTGGTAAATTTTAACCCCCGCCTCGAGCAGCTCAGTAAAGAACGCCCGGCTTGCCCAGCCAACCAGTACGGAGTCATTTTTACGCGGCATAATAATACTCACATCGACGCCGCGCTGGGCTGCGGTGCAGATGGCATGCAGTAAATCATCACTCGGCACAAAGTAAGGCGTGGTCATGATCAGGTATTCGCGCGCGGAATAGGCGGCGGTCAGCAACGCTTGATGAATCAAATCTTCCGGGAAGCCGGGGCCTGAGGCAATTGTCTGAATCGTGTGCCCGCTTGCTTCTTCAAACGGCATAATATTGAGATCTGGCGTCGGCGGTAAAATACGTTTGCCGGTCTCAATTTCCCAATCACAGGAATACACGATACCCATACCGGTGGCGATAGGGCCTTCCATACGCGCCATCAGGTCAATCCACTGGCCGACACCGGAATCTTGTTTAAAGAAGCGTGGGTCGACCATATTCATACTGCCGGTGTAGGCAATATAATTATCCACCATGATCATTTTGCGGTGCTGGCGTAAATCCATGCGGCGTAAAAACACACGCATCAAATTAACTTTGAGCGCCTCGACAACCTCAACGCCCGCATTGCGCATCATCGCCGCCCAGGGGCTGCGGAAAAAGGCGACGCTACCGGCTGAGTCCAGCATCAGGCGGCAATGGACACCTCGACGTGCGGCGGCCATCAGCGATTCCGCAACCTGATCGGCCATACCGCCCGGTTGCCAGATATAGAAGACCATCTCAATATTGTGCCGCGCCAGCTGGATATCGCGAATGATAGCCTGCATGACATCGTCAGTTTCGGTGAGCAACTGCAGTTGATTGCCTTTCAGCCCGGCAATACCCTGGCGACGTTCACAGAGTTTAAAGAGCGAAGAGGCCACCTGACTGTTATCCTCGGCGAAAATATGCTCGCAGGACTTGAGGTCGTTAAGCCATTTTGCGGTCGAAGGCCACATAGCACGCGCACGCTCGGCGCGACGCTTTCCTAAGTGGAGCTCACCTAAAGAGAGATAGGCGATGATGCCGACTAACGGCAGAATGTAAATAATAAGCAACCAGGCCATGGCAGAAGGAACCGCACGGCGTTTCATCAAGATGCGTAATGTTACCCCGGCGATTAACAACCAATACCCCAGAATAGCCATCCAACTTACAACGGTGTAGACGGTTGTCATATTTCGAAAATCCTTTTGAAAGCCAGTTGTTAAGAGTTTACGCATCAGGCGGCATCTGGCAAATAAAAACGCATTGAGAAAGCACTGGTCAGCCTAAAGCAAGGGGCTATAATGAGGCGTCTTTTTTTAGAAAGAGCATTAGAAATGAAGCGTAGTAGACCCGAAGTGGGGCGCTGGCGGATGCTGAGACAGGCAAACCGCCGTAAATCGCGTTGGCTGGAATCCCAGTCTCGCCGAAATATGCGCATCCATTCTATCAGAAAGTATCTTGGCAGCCGGCAGCGAAATTGCCTGCTTTATGCAATTTACGATCTCTGAAAATGAAAAAGGGCACCGTCAATGGTGCCCTCAGTTTTTCAGCCAGGCCTGAAGCCTCAGTGCCGATTAGAATACTTTTTTATACGGTTTCACCGAAACCTGCTGGTAAACCCCTGCCGCGACATACGGATCGTCCTGTGCCCAGGACTGAGCCGCTTCCAGAGATGCAAATTCAGCAATCACGGTCGAACCACTAAACCCTGCGGCACCCGGCTCGTTGCTGTCTACGGCAGGCATTGGGCCTGCGGTTAGCAGTCGGCCTTCATCATGCAACAATTGCAGACGTGCCAGATGAGCGGGTCGTACGGAAAGACGTTTTTCAAGAGAGTCGGCGATATCCTGGGCATAAATGACGTAAAGCACGGGCGGAACTCCTGTTTAAATAATTTGCGGATCACGGTAAGGCAAAGCGTCTTTGACTGCAATGCAAAGTTTTCCATGACCTTAAAGTCGCGTTCTTGCGCGTTTTTTTTGGTCAACTGCGGGAGAAAGTTGACCGTGGATAAGATGTCTTATTGAATATGATTGCTATTTGCATTTAAAATCGAGTTCTCATTTTTCAACTGTAACGACTATGACTGCAATGACCCTTGATTTACCTCGCCGCTTCCCGTGGCCGACGTTACTCTCTGTTGGTATCCACGTTGCCGTTGTGGCCGGTCTACTTTATACCTCGGTACATCAGGTTATTGAGCTGCCCGCACCTGCTCAACCAATCACTATCACGATGGTTGCACCTGAAGACTTAGAACCGCCTCAGGCCGTAGCACAGCCGCAACCAATCGTTGAGCCGGAACCAGAACCTGAGCCGGAGCCTATTCCAGAGGTACCGAAGGCGCCGGTTGTTATCCACAAACCGAAACCAAAGCCTAAGCCAAAACCGAAGCCGGTGAAAAAGGTTGAACAGCCGAAGCCAGAAGTGAAGCCGGTTGAACAACGTCCTTTATCGACGGTTAACCGTGATGCTCCGCCAGCACGCTCTGTGGCAAACAATCAGCCGGGTGCCAGCGCACCGTCGGTTAATGCCCCTACAGGGCCACGTGCGTTGACTCGCCAGCAGCCGGGCTACCCGACCCGCGCGCAGGCGTTGCGCATAGAAGGGAAAGTTCGGGTGAAATTTGATGTGACTGCCGACGGGCGTGTTGATAACGTCCAGATTCTGTCTGCCCAGCCATCTAACATGTTTGAACGTGATGTCAAAACCGCGATGCGCAAATGGCGCTATGAAGCGGGTAAACCGGGCACCGGCCTTATCATGAATATCGAATTCCGCCTGAAAGGCGTGCAGATGAACTAAAAAAAGCCCCGGAAGGGGCTTTTTTTACGCCGCTAACATCTTATCCAGCGCTTTTTGGGCCTGAACCAAATGTTGCCCACCGAACAAAATAGCGCGGTTAATCAATGTATAAAGTTGATAGACCGGCTGGCGCTCGAGAAAATCAGCGGGGAGGGGCGAAACGGATTGATAGCCATCGTATATCTGCGGTGGCTGATCGGGATGAAGCGGCAGCATAGCCAGGTCACATTCACGATCTCCCCAGTAGCAGGCAGGATCAAAGATGTATGGCCCATCAGGCCCCAGAGCACAGTTGTTCGACCACAGGTCGCCGTGCAGTAACGACGCTTGAGGTTGATGCGAACTCAGGCGCTGTTGGACATGTTCGACAATCGAGTCAATCTCACCAAACTTCATGCCTTTTTCAGCCGCAAGCTCAAGCTGCCAGCCGATACGCTGCTCGGCAAAAAAATTCGACCAGCGGCGTTGCCAGGCGTTCGGTTGTGGGGTCGTTGAGAGATCGTTATCAAAGTCGAGGCCAAACTGTGGCTGGTCGCTCCATTGATGGAGATGCGCCAGCTGTTGCCCTAATAAAAAGGCGTTATGTGCATCTAGCGGACGCGGCGGAAGGTATTCCATGACCAGGAAACTGGAGTCGCGGTCTGCTCCGACGACAAAAACCTCCGGGACGGTCACGGTACGGCTGCGGGAGAGCAATTCGAGCTGGTCGGCCTCCGCAGTAAAGATAGGCAGTAGTTCTCGTTCATCGCATTTAACGAAAAAGTCTCGACCCGCGAACTTCAGGTGCCATGCGGCATGAATCTCTCCGCCAGGCAACTCCGTGCGCTGTTCGATTTCGCCACGTCCAAGTTGTTCGCTTAACAGGCTACCGATCGTTTGCCACATGATATCTCTCCCCATGTTTTCCGCCATATCATAAGGTTAGCGCACAAATACTGGGTAAAAATACGAGCTACACCGCACAACGGATAAAAAGAGTATACAAAACAGAGGTAAAGGCGCTGGCCCTCTAAGATAGCTTTATGGTCGTTCATCCATAACGATGATGAGTCTATGACCATTTCGCACCCCATTGTTAACAATGGACTTTTGTTAGCATAGTCGATCACGCTAATTTCGCGACTCATGGACGAGCCATGAGCCGGATATCGTGTGCAATTAGTGCTGTTGCAAATAATCGAATATTTTCTGCGTGTTTTCGCTCGAACACAGGCGGGTTCCTTGATTAATGGTTGCCGCGCTCCCGGCGGCAACGCCATAGCGTACCAATGTCTCAAGGCTGGCATTTTCAGCCAGTTTTAATGTCATCGCCCCGACCATACTATCGCCAGCACCGACGGTGCTCTGACTTTTGATAGGCGGCGGGACAACCTGCACACAGCTGTTTGCATCAACGGCCAGCGCGCCCTGCGCGCCTAACGACACCACAACACGACGTGCTTTACCGCTGCGCACAATTTCCTGAGCCGCCTTACGCACATCATCAGGCTGGATAAGTTCGCGGGCAACCAGTGCGCTGAGTTCTTTCTGATTCGGCTTCACCAGTTCAATCTCACCAATCTCCAGGGCCGCCGCCAGCGCTTCGCCGGAACTATCAATAATACAACGTACACCTTTCGCCTGAGCGGCCTTAATCAGGGAAACAAACGCACTGAGTGCGACACCCGGCGGCAGGCTACCGCTGATAACCAGCAGCGATCCGGCTTCAATCTCGAGTACTTTTTCCTGCAAGCGTTGCAGCTCATCTGCGTGAAGCGTCGCACCCGGCATCACGAAGCGATACTGCTCGCCGCTGGCCTCAACGTGAACATGGAGGTTCTGACGCGTCCACTCGCGGGTCTCAATATTTTCAACCGGAACATTTTCCGCTTGAAGTAGGGCGACCAGATGTTCACCGGTGGCACCACCGGAGGGAAATATTGCGCTGGCCGTGCCGCCAAGAAAAGTTATGGCGCGGGCCACGTTAATACCACCGCCGCCGGGTTCGAACACGGGGGCGCTACAGCGGAGTTTACCTTCGGGATAAATTTGCGGCGTTTGAGTTGCACTGTCGAGAGAAGGAGCAAGCGTAAGTGTGTATATTTTAACCATACTGATAACCTCCTTTTATGAACAGGTCGACTGTTCGAAAAAACATCGCTTTCAGTCTGGCACTTGTGGCGAAATAATGAAAGAAGCAACAGCATGATTTTTATAGGAAAATGTAAACGAGTCTCTGTTTTTATATTCAAATCAGCGGCCAGGCTACGTGCAATAAGGTGTGCTGATTTTGATTAAGGCTTGTTGAGGCCAATGTAACACCCTGTAAAGGCATTACAGGTCGTAAGGTTGTGTGAAATATTTCTTCATTCGCCCCTCAACATCTATTGAAGTTTTCAACTTCTGAGAGTCTAATCGCACACTGCAAAACACCACGTTAAACCAAGTATCTTTTAGAGAAACGAAATGAAGCTTTTGAAGACAGTACCGGTACCGGTAGCGGTTGTGCTGCTGGGGGGCGCCTTTGCGTCTACGTATGCTTCCGCCAGTGATACCGTTTTTACTGTCATGGATGACCCAACCACCGCCACGAAACCTTTTGAAGGTAGTGTTAATGCGGGCTACCTGTCGCAATCAGGTAATACCAAAAGTACCTCAGCGACCGCTGATTCCACGCTCACCTGGTACGGTGATTCCACCGCCTGGTCCTTGTGGGGTGCAGCCAGTAATACCTCAGCAAATGATGATCGTTCCTCTGAGAAATATTCGGTGGGCGGACGTAGCCGCTACAATATGACCAGCATCGACTATCTGTTTGGCCAGGCTAGCTGGTTAACCGACCGTTACAATGGTTATCATGAGCGTGACGTTTTCACCGCCGGTTACGGCTACCAATTCCTGACCGGGCCTATCCATACCCTCCGTTTTGAATTTGGTCCAGGCGTTCGTTATGACGAGTTCACCGATGGTAATACCGAAACGCAAGCGCTCGGCTATGCTTCAGGTGCTTATGCCTGGCAGATGACTGATACTGCTAAATTCACACAAGGTGTATCGGTTCTCGGCGCTGACGACACAACCGTTAACTCCGAAACCGCATTGAATGTGGCAATTAATGCCCACTTCGGTCTGAAGGTTGCTTATAACGTGACCTGGAACTCCGAGCCGCCGGCTTCGGCGCCAAATCATACCGACCGTCGTACTTCGTTGACGTTAGGCTATACCATGTAATCATTTTTCAGGCCGGGAAATACCCGGCCTGTGTTCTGATATTTATCGTTTTGTGTTATTATTTAATCCAACCGTTGTTTTATTTAATTAAAAATACAGGTTCTCCATAATATCTCCATATTTGCCTCTTCAGACATATATTCAATAAATTTGACACGAATGGCTAAATATTTTGACTAGCCAAAAGTGTGATCTGGATCTACACTGTGTTCATGGGCAATATGATGCCTCAGCGTTTCAAAGTCTTAATCAAGTAAGAGAATAAACATTATGAAAAATATCAAAATCGCATCTGCAGCTATTTTGCTGTCTGCACTTTCTTTTGGCGTATTTGCCGCTGAACCTGCAACACAGCCAGCTAGTTCCACTACCGTAACAACAGCTCAGCACGTTGGTATCTCGAGTGCGTATGACGTGGAAGCAGGCTCCAACATCGCCCCAGGCTCTCAGTCTACTGGTCAGTCCATGGATGACGCGTTTAACGTGCATACCTTGGTTGCAGGCGGCTGGTCCTAATATTTCTGTGCTGTAATAATTTGATTTTTTATTGATTATTAATTCCGGCAGAGAAAACCGGGTAGAGTGGTACCGGTTTTTCTTGCTGCTGTTTTTAGCAGATTTGGAATTGTCATTTTCGTATTTGATTTGTCAGCATCAATTGTATTACTTCGCATTTATTGTCAAATAATATTCTTGAAGCGCATTTTTTGTATATAATTTAATTATCTGGCCACGCTGTAGAAAATGTATAACCCATGACGACCTCTGCAACGTGAATCATCGCTTACTCCCCCCAAATCATTGCAGCCCACCGGAGCAAAAGCATCGCCCCGCAGATGGCTATTAGCACCAGTACCATTTTCCAGTGTTTTTTTGCAAATCGGTCGCCTGGCATCGCCACGTCCTTTTCTTATATCAACTTTGAGTCAGTGTATCAGAATCGCTGTTAAAAATAGCAATGCATACAGGGAAGGGTAATTGCGCCTTTTATCCCGTACAGATGATGTGTAAACTAACCCACGGTATTATCAACAAGTGGATGTAGGTGGTTCTGGGTGCTGTGTACTCATTGCTCATTTTTCGCAGAGTGAAGCGGAAATCAGTCCTTAACGTGTTGATAAATTTAATCATATAGTTTTGTATGTGCTCTTTCGTGTGGGGCACCACTGCAAATAAGGACATTAAATGCCTGTAATTACTCTTCCTGATGGCAGCCAACGCCATTACGACAACGCCGTTAGCCCTATGGATGTCGCACTGGACATCGGCCCCGGTCTGGCAAAAGCCACCATCGCTGGGCGCGTTAACGGTGAACTGGTTGATGCTTCCGATTTGATCGAAAACGACGCCACACTTTCGCTCATCACTGCAAAAGATGAAGAAGGTCTGGAGATCATTCGTCACTCGTGTGCACACCTACTTGGTCATGCTATCAAACAGCTTTGGCCAAACACCAAAATGGCCATCGGCCCGGTTATCGACAACGGCTTCTATTATGACGTTGATCTAGACCATACGCTGACCCAGGAAGACATCGACGCGCTCGAAAAACGTATGCATGAGCTCGCCGAGAAAAACTATGATGTCATCAAGAAGAAAGTTAGCTGGCATGAAGCTCGCGAAACCTTCGTGAAACGTGGTGAAAACTATAAAGTTGCCATTCTTGATGAGAATATTTCGCACGATGACAAGCCTGGCTTGTATCATCACGAAGAATACGTCGACATGTGCCGTGGTCCGCACGTGCCGAACATGCGTTTCTGTCACTACTTCAAGTTGATGAAGACCGCTGGCGCTTACTGGCGCGGCGATAGCGACAACAAGATGCTGCAACGTATTTATGGTACTGCATGGACGGACAAAAAAGCCCTCAATGCCTACCTGTTGCGCCTTGAAGAAGCGGCGAAGCGCGATCACCGTAAAATTGGTAAGCAGCTCGACCTGTATCACATGCAGGAAGAAGCGCCGGGTATGGTATTCTGGCATAACGATGGCTGGACAATCTTCCGTGAACTGGAAACTTTCGTGCGCTCTAAGCTCAAAGAATACCAGTACCAGGAAGTGAAAGGCCCGTTCATGATGGACCGTGTGCTGTGGGAAAAAACCGGCCACTGGGACAACTATAAAGATGCGATGTTCACCACCTCTTCTGAGAACCGTGAATACTGTATCAAGCCGATGAACTGCCCGGGGCACGTGCAGATCTTTAACCAGGGTCTGAAATCTTACCGCGATTTGCCGCTGCGTATGGCGGAGTTCGGTAGCTGCCACCGTAACGAACCATCAGGTGCTCTGCATGGACTGATGCGTGTACGCGGCTTTACTCAGGATGACGCCCATATCTTCTGTACTGAAGAACAGGTGCGTGATGAAGTTAACGCGTGCATTCGTTTAGTCTATGATATGTACAGCACTTTCGGCTTCGAGAAAATCGTCGTCAAACTTTCAACGCGCCCTGAGAAACGTATCGGTAGCGATGAAACGTGGGATCGTGCGGAAGCGGATCTGGCCGTAGCGCTGGAAGAAAACAACATCCCGTTTGAGTATCAACTGGGTGAGGGCGCATTCTACGGTCCAAAAATTGAATTTACCCTTTATGACTGCCTCGATCGTGCATGGCAGTGCGGTACTGTACAGTTAGACTTCTCTCTGCCGTCTCGTCTAAGCGCCTCTTATATTGGCGAAAGCAACGAGCGTCAGGTACCGGTGATGATTCACCGTGCAATTCTGGGTTCACTGGAGCGCTTCATTGGCATCCTGACCGAAGAGTTCGCCGGTTTCTTCCCAACCTGGATTGCACCAGTGCAGGTTGTGGTCATGAATATCACCGATTCTCAAGCTGAATATGTCAACGAATTGACCCGTAAATTGCAAAATGCAGGCATTCGTGTAAAAGCAGACTTGAGAAATGAGAAGATTGGCTTTAAAATCCGCGAGCACACTTTACGTCGTGTCCCTTACATGTTGGTCTGTGGCGACAAAGAGGTAGAAGCAGGCAAAGTTGCCGTGCGTACCCGTCGTGGCAAAGACTTGGGCAGCCTGGACGTAAATGAAGTTATCGAGAAGCTGCAACAAGAGATTCGCAGCCGCAGTCTAAAACAACTGGAGGAATAAGGTATTAAAGGCGGAAAACGAGTTCAAACGGCACGTCCGAATCGTATCAATGGCGAGATTCGCGCCCTGGAAGTTCGCTTGACAGGTCTGGAAGGCGAAGCTTTGGGTATTGTGAGTCTGAGAGAAGCTATCGAAAAAGCTGAAGAAGCTGGAGTAGATTTAGTTGAAATCAGCCCTAACGCCGAACCGCCAGTTTGTCGTATCATGGACTACGGCAAGTTCCTTTATGAAAAAAGTAAGTCTTCTAAGGAACAGAAGAAGAAACAAAAAGTTATCCAGGTTAAGGAAATTAAATTCCGTCCTGGTACCGATGATGGCGACTACCAGGTAAAACTCCGCAGCCTGGTTCGCTTTCTCGAAGAGGGTGATAAAGCTAAAATCACGCTGCGTTTCCGCGGTCGTGAAATGGCTCACCAGCAGATTGGTATGGAAGTGCTTACGCGCGTCCGTGACGATCTGAGTGAACTGGCAGTGGTCGAATCCTTCCCTACGAAGATCGAAGGCCGCCAGATGATCATGGTGCTTGCCCCTAAGAAGAAACAGTAAGGCCTTCAAGTAACAACGTTCGTGAAGCCTTTGGGCTTCACGAGTATTGTTCGCCTACGTTTCGTTTATTAACAATGCGAAGTGGAAGTTATTAAAATGCCAAAAATTAAGACCGTACGCGGTGCTGCTAAGCGCTTCAAAAAAACCGGTAAAGGTGGTTTTAAGCACAAACGCGCAAACCTGCGTCACATTCTGACCAAAAAAGCTACCAAGCGTAAACGTCACCTGCGTCCAAAAGCCATGGTTTCTAAAGGCGATCTGGGCCTGGTAATCGCGTGCCTGCCGTACGCATAAGTCGTTAACCCTTTTAACTTTTTAATTAGAATAGATACAGGAGAGCACATATGGCTCGCGTAAAACGTGGTGTAGTTGCCCGTGCACGTCACAAGAAAATTTTGAAACAAGCTAAAGGCTACTACGGTGCGCGTTCTCGCGTATACCGCGTTGCCTTCCAGGCTGTTATCAAAGCAGGTCAGTACGCTTATCGTGACCGTCGTCAGAAAAAGCGTCAGTTCCGTCAACTGTGGATTGCGCGTATCAACGCAGCAGCACGTCAGAACGGTATTTCTTACAGCAAATTCATCAACGGCCTGAAAAAAGCCTCTGTTGAAATCGACCGTAAGATCCTGGCTGACATCGCAGTATTCGACAAAATCGCGTTCACCGCGTTAGTTGAAAAAGCGAAAGCAGCACTGGCGTAAGCCGGTTGGAAGAGGGAGCTTGTCTCCCTCTTTTCATTTTAACTGCTTCAGCGCATTGACATTTATTCCTGTAGCCCTTTCAATAAAGGTTCTACATTTTTTACCACACAAGGTAACGCAAGCATGAATGCTGCTATTTTCCGCTTCTTCTTTTACTTTAGCACCTGAATACAGGGGGCTCGCGCGTGAAAGAAGAAACGGAAAACAGCGCCAGAAAGCCTCCTGATGGAGGCTTTTTTTTTGTTTATACACATAATTTTCAAGTTGCATCACAACACGCTTTCGCGGGCCCTGTAAGGCAGCTTGAAAGATAAAATGTATATGTCGCTTATGAATATCGCCACATAACGAGGAAAACCATGTCACATCTCGCAGAGCTGGTTGCCAGTGCAACAGCCGCCATTAACCAGGCTTCAGATGTTGCCGCGTTAGACAATGTCCGCGTCGAATATTTGGGCAAGAAAGGGCATCTGACCCTTCAAATGACTACCCTGCGTGAGCTGCCGCCGGAAGAGCGTCCAGCAGCAGGTGCGGTGATTAACGAAGCGAAAGAGCAGGTACAGCAGGTGCTGAATGCGCGCAAAGCTGACCTGGAAAGCGCTGCGTTAAATGCTCGCCTGGCCGCAGAGACTATCGATATCTCTCTGCCGGGACGCCGTATTGAAAATGGTGGTCTGCACCCGGTGACACGAACCATCGACCGTATTGAAAGTTTCTTCGGTGAGCTCGGTTTTACCGTTGCAACGGGCCCAGAAATTGAAGACGACTACCACAACTTCGATGCGCTGAATATCCCAACGCACCACCCAGCACGCGCTGACCACGACACTTTCTGGTTTGATGCGACTCGTCTGCTGCGTACTCAGACGTCCGGCGTACAGATCCGTACCATGAAGGATCAACAGCCGCCAATCCGTATTATCGCGCCGGGCCGCGTATATCGTAACGACTACGACCAGACGCACACTCCGATGTTCCATCAGATGGAAGGTCTGATTGTTGATAAAAACATTAGTTTCACCAACCTGAAAGGGACGCTGCACGACTTCCTGCGCAACTTCTTTGAGGAAGATTTGCAGATTCGTTTCCGTCCGTCCTATTTCCCGTTCACTGAGCCATCCGCTGAAGTTGATGTTATGGGCAAGAATGGCAAATGGCTGGAAGTTCTGGGTTGCGGTATGGTGCACCCGAACGTGCTGCGTAATGTCGGCATTGACCCAGAGATTTACTCCGGCTTCGCATTTGGCATGGGTATGGAGCGTCTAACCATGCTGCGTTACGGTGTCACCGATTTGCGTGCGTTCTTCGAAAACGATCTGCGTTTCCTCAAACAGTTTAAATAAGGGCAGGATAAAATAATGAAATTCAGTGAACTGTGGTTACGCGAATGGGTTAACCCGGCTATTGATAGCGAAGCGCTGTCAGGGCAGATCACCATGGCAGGCCTGGAAGTTGATGGCGTTGACGCTGTTGCCGGTAGCTTCCATGGTGTTGTGGTAGGTGAAGTCGTGGAATGCGCTCAGCATCCAAATGCCGACAAGCTGCGCGTCACAAAAGTGAACGTGGGTGGTGAACGTCTGCTGGACATCGTCTGCGGCGCACCAAACTGCCGTCAGGGGCTCAAAGTTGCCGTGGCGACTATCGGTGCCGTCCTGCCAGGCGATTTTAAAATTAAAGCCGCCAAACTGCGCGGTGAACCTTCAGAAGGGATGCTGTGCTCCTTCTCTGAACTGGGTATTTCCGACGATCACACCGGTATTATTGAACTGCCTGCCGATGCGCCGCTGGGAACGGATATCCGTGAATATCTGAAACTTGATGACAACACCATCGAAATCAGCGTCACGCCGAACCGTGCAGATTGCTTAGGCATTATTGGCGTGGCTCGCGACGTGGCGGTACTCAACAAGCTGCCGCTGAATGCGCCAGAAATCGCCCCTGTCGCGGCGACTATTTCCGATGTGTTGCCTATTGATGTTGAAGCCGCCGACGCTTGCCCACGTTACCTGGGCCGTGTGGTGAAAGGGATTAACGTCAAAGCACCGACCCCGCTGTGGATGAAAGAGAAACTGCGTCGTTGCGGCATCCGTTCTATTGATGCCGTTGTAGATGTGACCAACTATGTTCTACTGGAACTGGGTCAGCCGATGCACGCGTTCGATAAAGATCGTATCGAAAGCGGAATTAAAGTTCGCATGGCAAAAGAGGGCGAAACGCTGGTTCTGCTTGACGGTAACGAAGCGAAGCTTAGCGCCGACACGCTGGTGATTGCTGACCACAACAAAGCGCTAGCGATGGCGGGTATCTTTGGCGGTGAGCACTCTGGTGTGAACGATGAAACCCAAAATGTCCTGCTGGAATCGGCATTCTTTAGCCCACTGTCCATCACCGGACGCGCTCGCCGCCATGGTCTGCACACCGATGCATCCCATCGCTATGAGCGTGGTGTTGATCCGGCCCTGCAATACAAAGCAATGGAACGTGCGACCGGTCTGCTGATTGAACTGTGCGGCGGTGAAGCGGGCCCAATCATTGATGTGACCCACGAAGCAGCATTGCCGAAACGTGCGACCATCACCCTGCGCCGTAGCAAACTGGATCGCCTCATCGGCCATCATATTGCTGATGAGCAGGTGACCGATATTCTGACTCGCCTGGGTTGTGAAGTGACCGTCGGCAATGACCAATGGCAGGCCGTTGCGCCAACCTGGCGTTTCGATATGGAGATCGAAGAGGATCTGGTCGAAGAAGTGGCGCGTGTTTACGGCTACAACAGTATTCCGAACGAACCGGTTCAAGCTGGCCTGATTATGGGAAGCCATAAAGAAGCGAATCTGTCACTTAAGCGTGTGAAAACCATGCTGAATGACAAAGGCTATCAGGAAGTCATTACCTATAGTTTCGTGGATCCGAAAGTTCAGCAATGGGTACATCCTGGCGAAGAAGCGCTGATTCTGCCAAGCCCAATTTCCAGCGAAATGTCGGCGATGCGTCTGTCTCTGCTGACCGGTCTGCTGTCAACGGTGGTGTATAACCAAAATCGCCAGCAGAACCGCGTGCGCATTTTTGAAACCGGCTTACGTTTTGTGCCAGACACGCAAGCGCCGCTGGGGATCCGTCAGGATGTGATGCTGGGTGGGGTGATTTGTGGCAACCGCTATGAAGAACACTGGAATCTGGCAAAAGAGTCCGTTGATTTCTATGATTTGAAAGGTGATTTGGAGTCCGTTCTTGAACTGACCGGTAAATTATCTGAAATTCAGTTCAAAGCAGAAGCGAATCCGGCACTGCATCCGGGGCAGTCTGCGGCGATTTATCTGAAAGATGAACGCATTGGTTTCATTGGTGTTATTCATCCTGAACTTGAGCGTAAACTGGATCTGAATGGTCGTACGCTGGCCTTCGAACTGGAGTGGAACAAGCTTGCAGACCGCGTCGTTCCAGAGGCGCAGGACGTTTCACGCTTCCCGGCTAACCGCCGTGATATCGCCGTTGTGGTTGCTGAAAATGTACCCGCGGCTGATATTTTAAACGAATGTAAGAAAGTTGGCGTAAATCAGATAGTTGGCGTAAACTTGTTTGACGTGTACCGTGGTAAGGGTGTTGCGGAGGGCTTCAAGAGCCTTGCTATCAGCCTGATTTTGCAAGATACCAGCCGTACACTCGAAGAAGAGGAGATTGCCGCTACCGTCGCCAAATGTGTAGAGGCATTAAAAGAGCGATTCCAGGCATCACTGAGGGATTGAACCTATGGCGCTTACAAAAGCTGAAATGTCAGAATATCTGTTTGATAAGCTTGGGCTTAGCAAACGGGATGCCAAAGAGCTGGTAGAGCTATTTTTCGAAGAGATCCGTCGTGCTCTGGAAAATGGCGAGCAGGTCAAGCTTTCCGGTTTTGGGAACTTTGATCTGCGTGATAAAAATCAACGCCCGGGACGTAACCCAAAAACGGGTGAAGATATTCCCATTACAGCCCGGCGTGTGGTGACCTTCAGACCAGGACAGAAGTTAAAAAGTCGGGTCGAGAATGCAACACCTAAAGAAGAGTAATCTGAACTAACTAAAAAGGCCGCTTATGCGGCCTTTTTCTTTTCTTAACAGGCTCTTCCACCGTAAAATTAAATGCTTCTTAGCAAGCTCCTGGAGCATTATGCAGGTCTATGTACATCAACAGCAGCGGCGAAACCGTTGCTGGCTTACCGCGCTTACGCTGGTACTGGTTGCCATGCTGGTTATTGGCCTGTGTGCGGGTGACCAATGGATTTCGCCGATGGAGTGGTTCACTGCAAAAGGGCAACTCTTTATCTGGCAAATTCGTTTACCGCGCACGCTGGCGGTGCTGCTGGTTGGCGCGGCGCTAGCGCTTTCCGGTGCGGTAATGCAGGCATTGTTTGAAAATCCGTTGGCTGAACCTGGGCTTCTGGGAGTGTCTAATGGCGCAGGCGTCGGGCTTATCGCCGTGATTATGCTCGGACAAGGGGCTTTACCCGGTTGGGCTCCAGGGCTGGCAGCTATAGCTGGCGCCCTATTTATTACCGCCATCCTGATGCGTTTTGCGCGTCGACATTTGTCCACCAGCCGACTGCTATTGGCAGGCGTGGCGCTTGGTATCATCTGTAGCGCGTTGATGACCTGGGCGGTCTATTTCTCAACCTCTTTCGACCTGCGTCAGTTAATGTACTGGATGATGGGCGGATTTGGTGGCGTAGACTGGCAGCAACTGTGGCTTATGATTGCGCTTTTGCCGGTGATTTTCTGGGTCTGCCTGCAATCGCAACCGCTCAATTTGTTAGCTTTAGGCGATACCTCCGCGCGCCAGCTCGGTGTGCCTATTGCGTTGTGGCGAAAACTGCTGGTCATGGCGACAGGCTGGCTGGTGGGTGTGAGCGTGGCACTGGCCGGCGCGATTGGTTTTGTTGGGCTGGTGGTACCGCATATGCTGCGGCTGTGTGGTTTAACCGATCATCGCGTGCTGCTTCCTGCCAGCGCTTTGGCGGGCGCGAGTGTATTGCTATTTGCTGATATTGTGGCGCGGCTGGCGCTGTCAGCGGCTGAATTGCCGATAGGTGTTGTCACGGCAACGCTAGGCGCGCCGGTATTTATCTGGTTACTATTAAAGTCCGGGCGTTAGACCCGGCTTAACCTGAAAAGAGGATGCTATGCAAACCACCATTCTGAACACGCCGGTCACGACCATTGACGGTGAAAATACCACCCTGGAAGAATATCAGGGCAAGGTGCTGCTGATTGTTAATGTCGCTTCTAAATGTGGGCTTACACCACAGTACGAACAGCTGGAAGCGTTACAGGAATCTTTACAGGACCAAGGATTCACCGTTCTTGGATTCCCTTGTAACCAGTTTCTGGGGCAAGAGCCGGGCAGTGCTGATGAAATCAAAACGTTTTGCAGCATGACCTATGGCGTGACGTTCCCGCTGTTTAGCAAAATTGAGGTGAATGGTGAAAACAGCCATCCTCTCTATGCGCAATTAAAGCGCATTGCACCGAAAGCTCTCGCACCTGAAGGGAGTGGGTTCTATGAGCGGATGGCGAGCAAAGGGCGCGCACCTGCGCATCCCGGCGATATTCTGTGGAACTTTGAGAAATTCTTAATCGGCCGTCATGGTGAGGTGATCAATCGATTTTCACCGGATATGACGCCAGACGATCCGCAGCTGGTCGCGGCGATTAAACAGGCTCTCGCTCAGTCATGATGCCGTTGATGCAGCTTCGGGAACTGAGTGAAAACACTCGGCTTCAGGGAATAAGCGCTGATGTGGGTCACGGCGAGATAATCCATCTGGTTGGGCCCAACGGCGCCGGAAAAAGCACGTTATTGACAAGAATGGCAGGGCTCAGTCAGGGAAAGGGCATTGTGACATTAAACGACCAGCCGTTAGCGTCGTGGTCGTCATCTGCGCTTGCTCGCCATCGAGCCTATCTTTCACAACACCAATCGCCGCCTTTTGCCATGCCGGTCTGGCAGTTCCTGATGCTGCATCAACAAGCTCCTCATTCTTCATCCCTGGCGGTGCATGTGACGCACGCGCTGGGTTTGGACAACAAGCTGGGGCGCAATGTTAGTCAGCTATCGGGGGGAGAATGGCAACGCGTGCGGCTGGCCGCGGTGATTTTGCAGATTCATCCCGAGGATAATGCGCAGGGGCAGCTGTTGTTGCTTGATGAACCCATGAATAGTCTTGACGTTGCTCAGCAGGCCGCGTTGGATAAACTGCTTGGCGAGCTTAGCACGGCCGGCGTGACAATAGTGATGAGCAGTCATGATCTTAACTATACTTTGCGCCATGCGGGCCAGGTCTGGTTATTATGTGGCGGCAAACTGATTGCCAGCGGTAGCACCGAGGCTGTGCTGCAACCGGAACATTTAGCCACGGCGTATAATATGACTTTCCAGAAGTTAGAAATAGCCGGTCATCAAATGCTCATTTACGATGAAAGGTGATAAAAATAATCCATATTCGGTCTTGCTGAGGTTGCATGGCTTGCCAGCCAATGGCTTATCGATATAATTTGTTAGCAGATAAAAAAACAGAGGATGCGCGGGATATGCGTTTCTGGGCTATTTTTCTTTTAGCATTCATTTTGGCTGGCTGTAGCAGCCATCGTCCGCCACCGCCGAATCCTCGGCTTGCGGATTCCATTACCGTGATCGCCAATTTAAACGACCAGCTGCACCATTGGCATGGTACCCCTTATCGTTATGGCGGAATGAGCCGTCGCGGTGTAGATTGCTCAGCGTTTGTTCTGATGACATTCCGCGATAAGTTCGAAATGCAGTTACCCAGAGAAACGCGCCAGCAGGCTAAACTTGGCACGGAAATAGATAAAGAAGATCTGCTGCCCGGCGATTTGGTGTTCTTCAAAACCGGCTCCGGTGAAAGTGGTCTGCACGTTGGAATCTATGACACCGATAATAAATTTATCCACGCCTCCACAAGCCAGGGCGTCACTCGCTCATCGTTGAACAATGTATACTGGCGAAAAAATTTCTGGCAGGCCCGGAGAATTTAAAAAAATAGGGTAAGGGAGGCGCAATGCCTCCTTTTTTATCAATACGATAAAAATTAAATAAAACCATAATCGGAATACGCATTTAGTTGGGCGAGATCGTGGAACTTAAGGTTGATTGTGCTAATCCATTAGTTTCGATTACAATCATTACGATCCAGTGACGGACCAATGAATTAAAAAGGAACCGATGAACGGAATAAGCATGGCACCCATTACCGTAGGTTTTCGCTTTGTGACGTCAGGAACCCGGACATGACTTTTAGTGAAGGGCAGTCGCAATGATTATATCGCTGGATAATACATATTGTTCTCAGTTGTTTTTTCTCCCCGCCCGAAATAGTGAGGAGCAACTGGTTGGTTTGAAAGTGGTCAGTCATTTTAGCGACCTTAATAATCACGTGCGCATCCCAACCAGTTTGGTGTTGCCGCGTTTAACACCACAACAAGAAATAACGTTATTTCAGGAAAAACTCGCTCTCCTGATGACCTATCAGTTTTTTTTCTTACAGCATGGGCTTAAAGCGTGGATCGCCATTCCTCCTGGCGTTGTTGATGCCTTACTCACCCAGGATGATCTTGCGGCGGAAGCCCTACGTTTTCCTTTTCTTGAATTAGCCGTTAGCGAAAGTTTCCCTGGGCTTGACGAGATGAATGAACAGCATCCACTCGCCCAATTATCTCAACGTTTCCCGCTGGTACTCAGTGATTTTGGTTCCGGGGAAGCCTCGACAAAAGCCGTATTCGCCGGGCTTTTTAGCCGCGTGGTGCTGGATAGAAATTTTGTCCAACGCCAGCTCAAGTCAGCCTCTTTTGAGCCGTTTATGCGGGCGATTGTGAGCCAGATCCAGCCTTGTTGTCAGGCAATTATGATCTCTGGTGTGGATGATGAATCCACCCGGCAGCGCGTAGAACCGTTTGGTTTTAGTGGCATGTTAGGGAGTTTGTGGCCGGTCGTGTCCGAATCATCGCTAATAACATTAGTGCAACAATAACCCTGCACTTACCCGGGTGTTTAACCTACAGTAACCCAATACACTACGGACAGGAGGAACCATGAACCTGTCATTTAACACCCGCTGGCGCGATGAGTTGCCAGAGTTTTACACGGCACTTCGGCCGACGCCTTTACACAATGCCCGTCTTGTCTGGCATAACGAGCCGCTAGCGCAGGAATTAGCTATTCCCGAAGCGCTCTTTACTCCTGAGCATGGCGCAGGCGTCTGGGGCGGTGAAGTCCTGCTTCCTGGCATGTCACCCTTGGCACAGGTTTACAGCGGCCATCAGTTTGGCAATTGGGCCGGACAGCTTGGCGATGGGCGTGGAATTTTACTCGGCGAGCAGCAATTACCCAATGGTAAGAGCGTCGACTGGCACCTGAAAGGAGCCGGACTCACGCCGTACTCGCGGATGGGGGATGGCCGCGCGGTTCTGCGTTCAACATTGCGAGAAAGCCTGGCGTCAGAGGCGATGCATTATCTGGGGATCCCCGGCACCCGTGCGCTGTCAATCGTTGCCAGCGATACGCCAATTCAGCGCGAAACCGTCGAGACGGGGGCGATGCTGATGCGTATTGCCGAAAGCCATATTCGCTTTGGCCATTTCGAACATTTTTATTACCGTCGAGATATCGACAATGTGCGTAAGCTTGCGGATTACACCATCCGTCATCACTGGCCGCATCTAGTCGACGACGCTAACCGTTATGTGCTGTGGTTTCAGGATGTCGTCACCCGAACGGCACAGATGATAGCCCGCTGGCAAACGGTCGGTTTCGCTCATGGCGTGATGAATACGGACAATATGTCGATTCTTGGCCTGACGATGGATTATGGTCCGTTCGGGTTCCTTGACGATTATAATCCGCAGTATATCTGCAACCATTCTGACTATCAGGTGCGCTACCGGTTTGATAATCAACCGGCGGTAGGTTTGTGGAACTTACAGTGTCTGGCACAGACGCTGTCGCCGCTGATGACCACCGATGCGCTCAATGGCGCGCTGGATAGCTATCAGTCAATTCTGTTCCGTGAATATGGTCAGCGGATGCGTAAAAAGCTGGGCTTGTTTAGTGATGAGACTGGCGATAATGACCTGCTTAACGGTCTTTATGCGCTGATGGAGCGTGAGAAGAGCGATTACACTCTGACGTTTCGCTTATTAAGCCAGACCGAGCAAAAAAGTTCGGCGTCGTCGCTGCGCGATGAGTTTATCGACCGCGCGGCGTTTGATGACTGGTTTACGCAATATCGCACACGCTTACAGCACGAACAGGTTGAGGACTCGACGCGTCAACAGGCGATGAAGCTCGCGAATCCGGCGGTGGTATTGCGTAACTGGCTGGCACAACGGGCAATTGAGCAAGCAGAAAAGGGTGATTATCACGAGTTACACCGTCTGCATGAAGCGCTTCGCGCCCCCTGGTCTGAACGTCATGATGATTACGCTCGCCGTCCACCGGACTGGGGTAAACATCTGGAAGTGAGCTGCTCGAGCTAATTTCTTCGCAATTGCGTCGTCGACTGGCGGCGCAATTACTTCGTTAAAATGAGTTTGCCAGCCTGGGTTTGACGCAGCAGGTATTGCTGTTCCCCGTGTTCAATAATCACTCGACCTTCCTGACCCAGCAGCGTCTGGCTGTCAATCCGCCGATCGCTTGGGAGTGGACGAGGGGTATTATCCTTGGGATGTTCCAGTTCTGCGCAGGTATCCATTAGCGTTTTTATAATGAAAATCAATTTAACAATGATAACCATTATCAGTAATGCGCTGATTAACCGCAAGTATTTTTTATATTTTGTGGCGGCGAAAATCGCCCGCCTTGAAAGGCGGGCAGGGAGATTACAGGCGGGTTGCGACGGCGGCGGCGAGTTTTTCCAACAGGATCTCTGTGTCTTCCCAGCTCAGGCAAGGGTCAGTAATGGACTGGCCGTAGGTGAGCGGTTGACCGGCGACGATTTTCTGCGTGCCCTCGCGCAGGAAGCTTTCCGCCATGATGCCGGCAATAGCGGAAGAACCGTTGCGGATCTGCTGGCAGATATCGTCACACACTTCCAGCTGACGGCGATGCTGTTTCTGACAGTTACCGTGGCTGAAATCGACAACCAAATGTTCAGGTAAGTCGAACTCGTGCAGCGTATCGCAAGCGACGGCAATATCATCCGCATGATAGTTCGGTTTTTTACCGCCACGCATGATGATATGGCCATACGGGTTGCCGCTGGTCTGGTAGATGGTCATCTGACCGTTCTTATCCGGCGACAGGAACATGTGGCTGGCGCGGGCGGCGCGAATCGCATCAACCGCAATGCGCGTATTCCCATCCGTTCCGTTTTTAAAACCGACCGGGCAGGAGAGCGCGGAGGCCATTTCGCGGTGGATCTGGCTTTCGGTGGTACGTGCACCAATGGCGCCCCAGCTAATGAGATCGGCGATAAACTGACCGGTCACCATATCGAGAAACTCGGTAGCGGTAGGAACACCCAATGTATTGACTTGCAGTAATAATTTACGTGCCTGCTCAATACCGTGATTCACCCGGTAGCTGCCATTAAGATCGGGATCAGAAATTAATCCTTTCCAGCCGACTACGGTGCGTGGTTTTTCAAAGTAGGTACGCATCACGATTTCCAGCTCGCCCTGATGTTTTTCGCGCAGCACCTGTAAACGGCGGGCGTAGTCCATGGCGGCATCAAGATCGTGAATCGAGCAGGGGCCAACAATCGCCAGCAGTCGGCGATCTTCACCGTTGAGAATTTTCTCGATACGGTGGCGGGAAGCGGTAACATGCGCCGCAACGTCCGGTGATACCGGGTGACGTTCGGCAAGTTCAGCAGGCGTAATCAGGCTCTCAATTCTGGCCGTACGCAATTCATCGGTCTTATTCATGGGGGTCTCAGAAATTTGTTGCTTCGCCAGTCAATATGCTGGGAAGTGATGCACATCACGATAAACCAATCTCCGCTGATTTCAAGCACGGAGCGTAATGTGCGCTCAATCACACTGCTATGATAAACAAATTCGCTGTATCGTACTAGTGTATTAGTACATTCTGCGACTTAATCCCATTATATCCATGATTTTAGTAGCAATTTCCTCAACGGAATAATTGGTGCTGTTGATCCATGGGATCTGATTCCTCCGGTATAATGCTTCAACCTCGGCAACTTCCATACGACACTGACGCAGGGAGGCATAACGGCTATTCTCTCGCCTTTCCTCGCGGATGGCGGCCAGACGTTCCGGGTTAATGGTCAAGCCAAACAGCTTGTGTTGCAGCGGTTTTAACGAGGCCGGCAAGATCAGGTTATCCATATCGTCGGCAATAAACGGGTAGTTGGCGGCACGAATGCCAAACTGCATGGCGAGATAGAGGCTGGTGGGGGTTTTTCCACAGCGTGAAACACCCAGTAAAATGACCTGCGCCTGATCGAGATTGCGCAGTGAGATGCCATCATCATGCGCCAGGGTATAATCGATAGCGGCGATTCGCGCATCATATTTGGTGAGATTGCCGGGGGTTAAGCCGTGAGTTCGATGTGCAATCGGGGTCGGATCGAGTTTGAGTTCTTCTTGTAACGGAGCAACCAGTGCTTGCACGATATCCTGACAAAATCCCTCACATTGCAAAATAATGTCGCGAATTTCGGGAATAACAATGGAGTAGAAAACCAGTGGACGCACGCCGGTTTGCTGATAAATAGCGTCGATCTGTTCCTTCACCGCCTTCGCCCGGCTTTCACTTTCAATAAACGGCAGCGTGATGCTGTTTATCGCCACCGGAAACTGAGACATCACCGCATGGCCAAGCACTTCTGCTGTAATCGCGGTGCCATCGGAAATATAAAACACCTGACGATCGACTGCGTTCTCCATAATCTATTTCCCCGTTAATTGCCTGAAAGCGTAAATTAAATTTAAACACAACCCCGCAGCCTTTGTCTTAAAAATAAAAATGAAACGCTATTTTTATTTTTAATGAACTACCCATTTCATTTTTCGAAGACCGTAAATAGACCGTATCTAATTGTGCCTTTTTAGCCTAATCAGTAGTTTATGAATAAGAGGGGATCAATCCTAAAAAGTAAAAAAATAATTTGCTTACTCGATTCACCGTTTTTTTCAGCCGTTTAAATATGCGAGGATATTTTAAGTAGTCAGTCGTTACTTATCACTGCTTCTTTAATCAAAAAAGGATTGTCTCGATGTCCAACAATGGCTCGTCACCGCTGGTGCTTTGGTATAACCAACTCGGCATGAATGATGTAGACAGAGTTGGAGGCAAAAATGCCTCCTTGGGTGAAATGATTACGAATCTCTCCGGCATGGGCGTTAGCGTCCCTAACGGATTTGCCACTACCGCCGATGCGTTTAATCAGTTCCTCGACCAGAGCGGCGTGAACCAGCAGATTTATCAACTGTTGGATGACACCGATATTGACGACGTTACCGCCCTGGCGAAAGCCGGCGCGCAGATTCGTCAGTGGATTATCGACACTCCTTTCCAGAGCGAACTGGAACAGGCTATTCACGAAGCGTATGACCAGTTGGCTGCAGATAACGCCAATGCCTCTTTTGCCGTGCGTTCATCTGCCACCGCAGAAGATATGCCGGACGCGTCTTTCGCCGGGCAGCAGGAGACCTTCCTCAACGTCCACGGCTTTGACGCCGTACTGGTGGCGGTGAAGCACGTGTTTGCCTCACTGTTCAACGACCGCGCCATCTCCTATCGTGTTCACCAGGGTTACGACCATCGTGGCGTCGCGCTGTCCGCAGGCGTACAGCTGATGGTGCGCTCAGATCTGGCCTCCTCAGGCGTACTGTTCTCCATCGATACCGAATCCGGTTTCGACCAGGTGGTCTTTATCACCTCCGCGTGGGGTCTGGGTGAGATGGTAGTGCAGGGCGCGGTGAACCCTGATGAGTTCTACGTGCACAAACCGACGCTGGCAGCCGGTCGTCCGTCTATCGTGCGCCGCACGATGGGATCGAAAAAGATTCGTATGGTCTATGCGCCGACGCAGGAGCATGGGAAGCAGGTACGTATCGAAGACGTGCCGCAAGCACAGCGCGATATCTTCTCGTTGACCGACGATGAAGTGCAGGAGCTGGCGAAGCAGGCCGTGCAGATTGAAAAACACTACGGTCGTCCGATGGACATCGAGTGGGCAAAAGACGGTCACACGGGCAAACTGTATATCGTTCAGGCGCGCCCGGAAACCGTGCGTTCCCGTGGGCAGGTCATGGAGCGTTACACGCTGCATTCCCAGGGACGAATTGTTTCTGAAGGTCGCGCCATCGGTCACCGCATCGGTGCCGGTAGCGTGAAGGTGATTCACGATATCAGTGAAATGAATCGTATCGAGCCGGGTGACGTTCTGGTCACCGATATGACCGACCCGGACTGGGAACCGATCATGAAAAAAGCGGCGGCTATTGTCACCAACCGTGGCGGTCGAACTTGCCATGCGGCGATTATCGCGCGTGAGCTGGGCATCCCGGCCGTCGTGGGTTGTGGCGATGCCACCGAACGCATGAAAGATGACGAAAAAGTCACCGTTTCCTGTGCCGAAGGCGACACCGGCTACGTCTACGCCGACCTGCTGGACTTCAGCGTCAACAGCTCTACCGTGGATACCATGCCGGATCTGCCGCTGAAAATCATGATGAACGTCGGCAACCCTGACCGTGCATTTGACTTCGCCTGCCTGCCAAACGAAGGTGTTGGTCTGGCGCGTCTTGAATTCATCATCAACCGTATGATCGGCGTTCACCCGCGTGCGTTGCTGGAATTCGATGACCAGGAACCGAAGCTGCAAAACGAAATCCGCGAAATGATGAAAGGTTTTGATTCGCCAAAAGAGTTTTACGTTGGCCGTCTGACCGAAGGGATCGCAACGCTGGGTGCTGCATTCTATCCGAAACGCGTGATTGTTCGTCTGTCTGACTTTAAATCTAACGAGTACGCTAACCTGGTGGGCGGTACGCGCTACGAGCCGGAAGAAGAGAACCCAATGCTGGGCTTCCGCGGTGCGGGGCGTTACGTTGCCGACAGCTTCCGCGATTGCTTTGCGCTGGAGTGCGATGCGGTAAAACGTGTTCGCAACGACATGGGGCTGACCAACGTTGAGATTATGGTGCCGTTTGTCCGCACCGTTGAGCAGGCGAAAGCGGTAGTGGATGAACTGGCGCGTCAGGGACTTAAGCGCGGCGAGAACGGGCTGAAGATCATCATGATGTGTGAAATTCCGTCCAATGCCCTGCTGGCGGAACAGTTCCTTGAACATTTCGACGGTTTCTCTATCGGTTCGAACGACATGACGCAGCTGGCGCTGGGCCTTGACCGTGACTCCGGTGTCGTTTCGGCACTGTTTGACGAGCGTAACGAGGCGGTGAAAGCGCTGCTGTCGATGGCGATTCGCGCGGCGAAGAAACAGGGTAAATACGTGGGGATTTGTGGTCAGGGGCCGTCCGACCATGAAGATTTCGCGGCCTGGTTGATGGAAGAAGGGATCGACAGTTTGTCTCTGAACCCGGACACCGTGGTGCAAACCTGGCTTAGCCTGGCTGAACTGAATAAATAATTTGTTCTCTTGTTAAAATCCCGGGCGCGTGTCCGGGATTTTTTTGCCCATCCTGTGTTGCGGTCGATCACACTTCCGCAAAGAAACCAAAAATCATAAATCTGCTGGCAATTTCTACAATTGTTCCCCGCCCGTCACTTTTGAATACTGATTCGTAATTGCCACTACCCGTCTTCATAAATGAATGATTTCGGGGAGCTAACAGCGACTCAGGAGAACGGCTATGACCCCGATTTACAAAGATCCCCAACGCCCGATTCACGAACGCGTAAGCGACTTATTGGCGCGAATGACGCCGGAAGAGAAATATGCCCAGATGCACGCCTGGTGGCTGGTGTTATCGGAAGATGGTCAGCATCGCGAACGCACGGACATGAGCGATGAATTTGCCGGCGTTAGCGAGCAGGCTGCGCTGAGTGAGCGGCTGAAACTGGGCGTGGGGCAGATTACCCGCCCGCTGGGAACGCATATTGTTGAGGCAAAAACCGGTGTGCGAGCGGCTAATCGTCTGCAAAAAATGATGATGGAAGAGACACGTCTGGGTATTCCGGCGCTATTCCATGAGGAATGTCTGGTGGGGTTATTGTGCAAAGATGCGACGCTGTTTCCTTCGTCGCTGAACTACGGCTCCACCTGGGATCCTGAACTGGTGAAACGTGCGGCGCAGCAAATTGGTGAAGAAGCCCGTTCCACCGGCTGCAAGCAGGGGCTGGCTCCCGTACTGGATGTCTCTCGCGATGTGCGCTGGGGGCGTACCGAGGAGACGTTTGGCGAAGACCCGTGGCTGGTGGGGGTGATGGCTTGTGCGTATGTCGAAGGATTGCAGGGGGAGAAGCGCGATGTGCTAGCGACTCTTAAACATTACGTCGGACATTCCTTCAGCGAAGGTGCGCGCAACCATGCTCCGGTACATCTGGGTTTCCGGGAGCTGAATGATACTTTTCTGCTGCCGTTTGAAATGGCGGTAAAACGGGCAAATGCGGGTTCGGTCATGCCCGCCTACCACGACATTGATAATCAACCCGGACACAGCGACAGCTTCTTATTGACCACGGTACTGCGTGAACGTTGGGGCTTTGATGGCATTGTGGTTGCAGATTACGGCGGCGTCAGCCTGCTGCATCAGCATCATGGCGTTGCCCAGGATGCGGCGCAATCAGCGGCGCTGGCCTTTAACGCGGGTCTGGATGTGGAATTGCCTAAGGATGACTGCGCTCGACATCTTGCAGAAGCGGTTGAACGCGGCCTGATAACGACAGCGAAAATTGATGAAATTGTCGGACGCACGCTGACGGAGAAATTCCGCCTTGGGCTGTTTGAACATCCTTATATCGATGAAAATTCGATTTCCCTGCAATCCGATGCCACGCGTCAGGTTGCACGACAAGTGGCGACTCAATCGATAACACTGCTGGAGAATCGCGGTGCGCTGCCGCTCACCGGTAAACCCCGCGTGGCGCTGGTGGGGCCAACGGCCGACGATCCCCTGGCGCTGTTAAGCGGCTACAGCTTCCCGGTGCATCTGATCATCAGCGATATGCTGGAAAAAACCACCCAGGTGACGACACCGCTTGCGGCCTTGCGTCATTATCTCGGCGATAACCAGGTTCGCTATGCTAAAGGTTGCCATATTATCGAACAGCGTATGGCAGGCGCGCCGGTGTTCCCGGGAGACAGTTCCGCTAAACCGATGCAGTGTTCACCGGTCTCCTGCGATCTCAACCTGATTCCAGACGCCGTGCGTGCTGCACAGGACAGCGACGTGGTTGTGGCCTGCGTGGGCGATCTTGCGGGTTTATTCCAGAGCGGCACCGTGGGTGAAGGTTCTGATACCGACAGCCTCAATCTGCCGGGCGTTCAGCAGCAGCTTTTACAGGCGCTGGTGGAGACGGGGAAACCGGTGGTGGTCGTGATGACCGGCGGGCGTCCGTATAATTTACAAGGGCTTGAGTCTAAAGTCGCGGCGTTAATGCTGGCCTGGGCACCCGGTCAGGAAGGCGGTTGGGCGATTGCCGACGTATTAACCGGCCGTGCTGAACCTCAGGGCAGGCTGGTCGTCAGCGTACCGAAGAGCGCAGGGGCGATGCCGTTTTATTACAACCATAAGCTGAAAAGCGGCGGTACGCCGTTCGCTTTCCATTTCGGCGCGCTGTATCCGTTTGGCTACGGCAAAGGTTGGGGCGATTTTCGCTTTGATGCACCGCAGCTTGCGCAGACTCAGGTGGCTATCGACGGGGAAATTGGCGTGAGCGTAACGGTAACTAACGTCGGTGAGCGTAGCGGCAGTGAAGTTGTGCAGGTCTATGTCCGCGATAAAGTTGCCTCGATGGTGCGTCCGTTGCAGGAGCTAAAAGCCTTTAAACGCGTGACGTTGTCACCTGGCGAGCGGAAAACGCTAACCTTCACCCTGCCAGTCGATATGCTGAATTTCACCAGTTATGACGGGCAGCGCATCGTTGAGCCTGGAGAGTTTGAACTCCAGATAGGCCGTTCATCGGCAGATATTTGCGGTCGTGTTACGGTGTTGGTGACCGGGGAAACCCGCACGTTGCCATCAGACTGGCGAATGATGAGTCACTGTGAAGTGAGTTAACGGGAGAAAATTTCCGGTGATGATCGCTCGCACCCGTTCCCAAAGAGCGGCGTGCGATAGACAAAAAAAAGCCCATCGTGGGAGATGGGCAAAGACTACACACAGCAATTCGGTGTTTCTCTCAGGGGATATATAAATCAAGGGGTTGATTTACTACCTTGTGACTAATAGTAGGCATGTGAGTTTTTTGCGTCGATCGGATTCATCCCAATAGTTAAATAAATGTGAATAATTTCCGAGGCATGACGTTATTTGAGAGCGGGATCGTGGGTGTGGCGTAAGGGAATGAACAGTTTTTCTTAACTAAAAGGCGGGGTAACCCGCCTTTCGTTATCTTACTGTTTCGGGTAGTTATTCTGCTCTAGCTCCGCAAGCTCTTCCAGAACCTGGTCCGGGTCGGTGGACGGCGGTGGAACCTCATGCAGCCAGGCATCAAACAGACGCCAGGAGACGGCCAGTAAAACCGGGCCGATAAACAGACCAATCATGCCGAATGCCACCAGGCCCCCGATAACGCCGGAGAGGATAAGGATCATCGGTAGGTCGGCGCCCATACGAATTAACATTGGTCGAATCACGTTATCCATCGTACCGACAACCACGCTCCACACCAACAGCACCGTGCCCCAGGTGGTGTCTCCCGTCCAGTAGAGCCAGATAATGCAGGGAACCAATACGATAAGCGGCCCCAGCTGCACCAGACACGAGAAGATCATCACCACGGTCAACAGCGTTGCATAAGGTACGCCTGAAATTCCCAGACCAATTCCGCCAAGCACGGCCTGCACAAGCGCCGTCACCACCACGCCCAGCGCCACAGCGCGAATCGCCTGGCCTGCTAGTAGCACCGCGGCATCACCGCGTTTCGCCGCCAGACGGGTGGCGAAGTAACGCATACCAAAAGCGACTTTCTCACCTTGCCAGTACAACAGGGCGCTAAAGAGCAGCATCAAGCCGCTGTGCAGCAGGAAACGCCCAACGTGTGCGGCCTGACCGACAAACCAGGTGGTCGTGGTGCCGAGGTAAGGACGAACTTTTGCCATTAATGCGCTGCCGCCCATGTCGAGCAGGCTGTGCCAGCCGCTATACAGCTTCGCGCCAATAAACGGAATTCCGTTCAGCCAACCAAAATCGGGCAGCGTGAGTGTTCCGCTGGTGATGGCGTGAATCAGCGGCGCGCTACCGTCCACAAGGCTATTGACCAGCAGGGCGATAGGAATAACGAACAGCAAAAAAAGCAGCAGCGTCATGACCAGCACGGCGAGAGAGCGGCGGCCAAAAAGAAGGCGCTGAAGTTTAATCAAAACCGGCCAGGTGGCAATAACGATTGTAGAGGCCCAGGCGAAGCCCAGAATAAACGGCTGAACAATCCATAAACAAGCGATGATCATCAGTGCAATAAACACCACTGATAGCAGTATTTGCGGAATATCCCGTGGCTTAAGAACCGTGTTCATAAATAAGCGTTACCTTCTGTTGCGCGCCAGAGCGTTGACGTCGCGAAAATCCGTTCATTGATAATAATATCAATAAATTCCCGCTGCTGATTCTGCGGCAAAATCTACCGGGCGCATAAGAAAAAAATGTGATAAAACGATAATGGCACGACGCAAACGATTAATCATTTATACACACTATCTTTGCCGTTTGTCGTATCCATACGAGTCGGGAAGATTTTGTGCGTACAACACAACATTCAAGAAAGGGTCAAACCTAATGATCCCACTGATTTCCCAGGCACCCGGCGAAATACCGCTGGTATTGAATTATTTAAAAGCACTGGAGCAACAAGGCTTTACCGGCGATACCGCAACGCGCTACGCCGACAGGCTGACGATGGCGACGGATAACAGTATCTACCAGCTTCTTCCCGATGCGGTTGTTTTCCCGCGCTCAACGGCTGATGTGGCATTGCTGGCACGTATTGCGGCCGAAGAACGTTTTCAATCCCTGATTTTTACGCCGCGCGGCGGCGGGACTGGCACCAATGGCCAGGCGTTGAATCAGGGCATTATTATTGATATGTCTCGCTATATGAATCGCATCATCGAAATTAACCCGGAAGAGGGTTGGGTGCGCGTAGAAGCGGGCGTTATCAAAGATCAGCTTAACCAGTATTTAAAACCCTACGGCTATTTTTTTGCCCCTGAACTGTCGACCAGTAATCGTGCGACGCTTGGGGGGATGATCAATACCGATGCCTCCGGGCAAGGTTCGCTGGTGTATGGTAAAACCTCAGACCACGTCCTGGGCGTACGCGCCGTCCTGATGGGGGGCGATATCCTCGATACCCAGCCGGTGCCTGTGACGCTGGCTGAGATGCTGGCCAAAGAGCAGTCGGCGGCGGGGCGAATTTACCGTACCGTTTTTGAACGCTGTCGTGATAATCGCCAGTTAATCATCGATAAATTCCCAAAACTTAACCGTTTCCTGACCGGTTATGACCTTCGCCATGTCTTTAACGACGAAATGACCGAGTTTGACCTCACGCGGATTCTGACCGGCTCCGAAGGGACGCTGGCCTTTATTACCGAGGCGCGCCTGGATATCACGCGTCTTCCGAAGGTACGTCGGTTGGTCAACATCAAATATGACTCCTTTGATTCCGCGCTACGCAATGCGCCGTTTATGGTTGAAGCCCGGGCCATGTCGGTTGAAACCGTCGATTCGAAGGTGCTGAATCTGGCGCGGGAAGACATTGTCTGGCATTCGGTCAGCGAATTGATTACCGATGTTGCCGATAAAGAGATGCTGGGGCTCAATATTGTCGAATTTGCCGGGGATGACGAGGCGCTGATTGAAAGTCAGGTTGCCGCGCTGTGCCAACGTCTTGATGAACGGATAGCCCAGCAAGAAGGCGGGGTCATCGGCTGGCAGCGCTGCGATGCATTAGAGGGTATCGAACGTATTTACGCGATGCGGAAAAAAGCGGTGGGCCTGCTGGGCAATGCGAAAGGCGCGGCAAAACCGATTCCTTTCGCCGAAGATACCTGCGTGCCGCCGGAGCATCTGGCGGACTACATCGTGGAGTTCCGCGCGCTGCTTGATAGCCACGGTCTGAGCTACGGGATGTTTGGTCACGTTGACGCAGGCGTGCTGCACGTTCGTCCCGCGCTGGATATGTGCGACCCGCAACAGGAGATCCTGATGAAAAAGATCTCCGACGATGTGGTGGCGCTGACCGCTAAATACGGCGGCCTGCTGTGGGGAGAGCACGGCAAAGGTTTCCGCGCCGAGTATAGCCCGGCCTTCTTTGGTGAGCAGTTGTACAGTGAACTGCGCAAAGTGAAAGCGGCATTCGATCCGCACAACCGCCTTAATCCGGGGAAAATCTGTCCACCGGAAGGGATTGATGCACCGATGATGAAGGTTGATGCGGTGAAGCGCGGCACTTACGACCGGCAGATTCCGATTGCGGTACGCGCATCCTGGCGCGGCGCGATGGAGTGCAATGGCAACGGTTTGTGCTTTAACTTCGATGTAAACAGCCCGATGTGCCCGTCGATGAAGATCACCAACAACCGTATGCACTCCCCGAAAGGGCGTGCGACGCTGGTGCGTGAGTGGTTACGTTTGCTGGCCGACCGAGGCGTTTCACCTGAACAGCTGGAAAAAGAGTTGTCGGAAAAACGTCTTAGCCTGCGCGCGCTGGTCGAGCGCACGCGCAATAGCTGGCATGCCCGCAGAGGCGAATATGATTTCTCGCATGAAGTGAAAGAGGCGATGTCCGGCTGCCTGGCCTGCAAAGCCTGCTCTACCCAGTGCCCGATTAAAATCGATGTGCCGGAATTCCGTTCCCGCTTCTTACAGCTGTATCACACTCGTTATTTGCGGCCAGTACGCGACCATCTGGTGGCAACGGTCGAGAGCTATGCGCCATTGATGGCGCGTGCGCCGAAGACCTTTAACTTCTTCATGAGCCAGCCGTGGATGCGCAGGCTGTCAGAAAAGCATATTGGCATGGTTGATTTACCGATGCTGTCCGCGCCGTCGTTGCAAAAACAGATGGTGGCACACCGCTCGGCGAACCTCACGCTTGAACAACTGGAAACGCTGACGCCTGAGCAGAAGGCGCAGACCGTGCTGGTGGTACAAGATCCGTTTACCAGCTATTACGATGCGCAGGTGGTGGCAGATTTTGTCCGTCTGATCGATAAACTGGGCTATCAGCCGGTGTTGTTACCGTTCTCACCGAATGGTAAGGCGCAGCATATCAAAGGCTTCGTCAATCGTTTTACGAAAACAGCGCAAAAAACGTCAGATTATCTGAATCGGGTGGCAGCGTTGGGAATGCCGATGGTGGGCGTCGATCCGGCGCTGGTGCTATGTTATCGTGATGAATATAAACAGGTTCTGGGCGATAAACGCGGCGATTTCAACGTGATGCTGGTTCATGAATGGTTGCCACAGGTCCTGGAAAGCTCAGCGTCTTCACAAGCTGCGGGCGAGCCGTGGTATCTGTTTGGTCACTGTACGGAAGTGACGGCACTGCCGACGGCGACAAAGCAGTGGACCGCTATTTTTGCAAGCTTTGGCGCAACGCTTGAGAACGTCAGCGTAGGCTGCTGCGGCATGGCGGGTACCTACGGTCACGAAGTGAAAAACCACGCACATTCGCTCGGCATCTATGAGCTTTCCTGGCATCAGGCGATGCAGAGGCTGCCGCGTAACCGCTGTCTGGCGACGGGCTACTCCTGCCGTAGTCAGGTGAAGCGGATTGAGGGTAACGGCGTTCGCCATCCATTGCAGGCTTTACTGGAGATAATGGGATGATCTGGAAACGACAAACGACGCTGACTGCCCTCAACGCGATGGGGGAAGGCAATATGGTTGGCTTACTGGATATTCAGTTCGAACGTATTGCTGAGGATTCACTCGAGGCGACCATGCCGGTCGATAGCCGAACGCATCAGCCCTTTGGTCTGCTGCACGGTGGCGCATCGGTGGTACTGGCGGAGACTCTGGGATCGGTTGCAGGGTATTTGTGTACCGAAGGTGAAGAGCGGGTGGTGGGGCTTGAGGTTAACGCTAACCATATTCGCTCTGCACGCAGCGGGCGAGTGCGCGGCGTTTGCAAGGCCTTGCACGTTGGACGTCGGCATCAGGTCTGGCAGATTGAGATCTTCGATGAGCAGGGGCGCTTATGCTGCTCGTCGCGTCTGACGACCGCCGTGGTGAGTTAGGATAGATTGCCGGATGGCGGCTACGCCTTATCCGGCCTACAGCAATAGGTAGCCCGGCCAAGCGTCAGCGCCGCCGGGAATCGCCCCGGCACCACCGTTATTACAACCCATCCGGCACAACATTTATATTTTTCAGCCCGTAGCCCGGCCAAGCGCAGCGCCGCCGGGAATCGCTCCGGCACCACCGTTATTACAACCCATCCGGCACAACATTCATATTTTCCAGCCCGTAGCCCGGCCAAGCGCAGCGCCGCCGGGAATCGCCCCGGCACCACCGTTATTACAACCCATCCGGCACCACCGTTATTACAACCCATCCGGCACAACATTCATATTTTTCAGCCCGTAGCCCGGCCAAGCGCAGCGCCGCCGGGAATCGCCCCGGCACCACCGTTATTACAACCCATCCGGCACAACATTCATATTTTTCAGCCAGTAGCCCGGCCAAGCGCAGCGCCGCCGGGACCGCTTCGGCACCATCGTTATTGCAACGCATCCGGCGCGATATTCATATTTTTCAACACCGGCCCCATGATGTTGCCGAATATCGGTGCCGCAACCGAACCGCCAAAGTGCGTGCCTGCCGTCGGATTATTGACTACCACCACCAGCGCCACTTCCGGGTGGCTGACCGGGGCAACGCCTGCGGTATAGTTCACGTAACCACCATCATATTTTCCGCTATCGCCAAGCTTTTCTGCCGTACCGGTTTTGGTGGCCAAACGGTATCCCGGCACCGCCGCTCGCACGCCGCTACCCCCGGGGAGAACGTCGCTCTCCATCATTCTCACGACCGTTTTTACAATATCCGGGTCGGCAATCTGCTGCCCCAGCACGGGCGGCGTCACTTTGGTTATCGACAATGGACGATAAATACCGTATGACCCCATGGTGGCGTATTCACGGGCAATCTGTAGCGGCGTCACGCGCAGACCGTAGCCGAAAGAGAAGGTGGCGCGTTCGATGTCGGCCCACTGCTGGCGATGAAGCGGGAAATAACCCACGCTTTCGCCGCTTAGCCCAAGCTCGGTAGGCTTACCGAGACCAAATGCCTGATAGGTATCCACAAGCGCCTGTGCAGGCATGGCGAGCGCAATATGGGAAACACCAATATCGCTCGATTTTTGCAAAATACCGGTCGGCGTCAGTTGAGGCCAATGACCTACATCGCGGATCAGGTGCCCATTGACGCGATACGGGGTGGTGTTTAGCAACGTATTAGGCTGGATGATATTTCGCTCCAGCCCTTCAATGATCACCAGCGGTTTGACCGTTGATCCGGGCTCGAAGCTATCGTTAATTGCCACATCACGCATCTGGGTCTGGGTGGCGTTATCAAAGTTGTTCGGGTTATAAGACGGGTAAGAGGCCATTGCGAGGATTTCGCCGGTATCAATCTTCACCAGCACCGCCGCACCAGAATCCGCTTTATTCAATAGCACGCCGTCACGCAGTTTGCTGTACAACGTGTACTGGTCGAATTTATCGATACTCAGCTGTACGGTCGGTGCCTGTTTTGGTGCATCATAATTTAATACACTGATAATACCGCCGGAGCCATCCTTACGATAAATCTCTTTTCCCGGTTCCCCTTGCAGAATATTGTCGTAGCCCTTTTCGACGCCATTCAGCCCGATATTATCAGCACCTACGATGCCAATTAACGGTGCGGCGGATTCCCCCATCGGATAATAGCGGCTGTCATCATAAACTTCGCTAATTCCTTTCATATGCAGATTCGCAATGTCTTTAGCGATACCGAGTTCAATTTTGCGCCCAAGAAATAGAAAATGGCGATGTCCATTTTCATAAATTTTGTTGGCTATTTGATCGGTGGTGGTATTGAGCGCGGAGGCAAGATACTGCCATTTTGGATCGTGGAAGTTGGGGCTGGCTGCTACAATTTTCATCGGATCGGCCACGATATCCCGCGATGGCACGCTCATGGCGAGCGCTTCGCCGTTACGGTCGACCAGCGTGCCACGGTTTGTTGGCAGCACTATCGTTCGTAACGAACGCTGATCGGCCTCACGCGCCAGCATGGGGTGATTCAAAAACTGTAAATCGGCCACCCGAACTAATAAAACAGCAAGACAAAATAGAATACCCACACAAAGTATTATGTAACGAGATGTAATAAATGAGTCTTTATTTTTCTTTTCTGTTGAGTTTCTTTTCATTTGTAACATTAAACCACGTAAGTATTATTTTTTTATTATCAGATTCCAGTCCATCATGATAATGGCGACCGTAATGATACCGTAGAAATATCAGTTTTCAGGTGAACTGGAGAAACAGTTTACAGATAATGTCATTGATAACAAGTCATTAAGTTGACAGGTTATTTCAAAACCGCTTACGATAAATGGAAGGTAATTTGTAAATTTAGATTAAAGAGAGGGGAGCCTAAACAGCACAAAGGGTTTTTACTTAGGTCATGTTTTGATGATTTAAATACGTATCCGCTGCATTATCAGATTTATCTGCGCTAAGTGATGGATGTTTAATCACAGCCACAGTTACCGTGAAAACAATTAACACCGGTAATTATTTCGTGAGTCATTATCACGGGTAGCTTTCACGAGTGACGCGGTGTCGCTGGCAATATTTTTTATCGCTGATAACCCCTTAAAACAGGTCGATTTTGTTGCGGTATCTTCGTTTCCCGCTTCTGTGGGTGCTTGATAGCTACGAGTTATATGTATACTGTATATAAATACAGTATTTTGGTTTGGCGGTTATCATGCGTTTTTTTACTTTTTCTGAGCTGCGCGAAGTCGTTGCGCTGCCGCTGTTTGCAACCTCTGTTTCGTGCGGTTTTCCCAGCCCCGCGCAGGACTATGTTGAACAGCGAATCGATCTCAATGAGTTGCTTGTCCAGCATCCTTCGGCCACCTATTTTGTTAAGGCCTCCGGTGACAGCATGATTGACGGTGGGATTAGCACCGGCGACCTGCTGGTGGTCGACAGCGCCGTAACGGCAAAGCACGGTGATATTGTGATTGCGGCGGTGGACGGAGAGTTTACCGTTAAGCAGCTACAGCTGCGGCCTGTTATTCAACTTAACCCAATGAACGATGCCTATAGCCCGATTATTATCGGCAGCGACGGTATCCTTGATATTTTTGGGGTGGTGACGGGTATTATAAAAATGAGACGTTAGTGCGATAGCCTAAGATTTATTATTGAATAAGTGGAGCAGCACGGTGCACTATCATTTTAATTTTGATAGAAAAGCGCGTTGTATGGTGTTATTGCCACTGTTGCAAAATGTAAAAAAATAAGTTGTTGTTTGCCGAGCACTGCCTACTCTTTATATGTACCTGAATGCTAAACACAGACCGGAGATTTTAAACGGTCCAGATAAATAAAGAGGGGCATAATGAAACGAAAGCTTATCGTCAAAAGCCTGGCGTTAGCCGGGCTGATGTCGACAATTATCCTTCCAGCTTATGCGGAGGTGTCACCAAAAGAAGCCACTGACACCACTCAAAAAGCCAACGATGCGCTCTACAATCAATTACCTTTCTCTGACAATACCGATTTCACCAATGCCCACAAAGGTTTCATCGCGGCGCTGCCTACCGATGTGATTAAAGGTGAGCAGGGGAATGTTATCTGGAACCCGCAGCAATATGCCTTTATAAAAGAGGGTGAAAAATCGCCAGCGACGGTCAACCCAAGCCTCTGGCGCCAGTCTCAGTTGATCAATATCAGCGGCCTGTTTGAAGTCACCGACGGGGTCTACCAAATCCGTAATCTCGACCTCTCCAACATGACTATCATCGAAGGTAAAGAAGGGGTGACCGTCGTGGATCCGTTGGTCTCCGCTGAGACCGCAAAGGTTGGGATGGATCTCTATTTCCAGAATAGGGGTAAAAAACCGGTGGTTGCCGTCATCTACACGCACAGCCACGTTGACCACTATGGTGGCGTGCGCGGCGTTGTCGATGAAGCCGATGTAAAAGCCGGGAAAGTGAAAATTTACGCGCCTGCCGGTTTTATGGAAGCCGCCGTCGCTGAAAATATTATGGCCGGTAACGTAATGAGCCGCCGTGCCAGCTATATGTATGGCAACTTGTTGAAACCTGACGCGAAAGGTCAGGTTGGCGCGGGTCTTGGCACGACAACGTCAGCGGGAACCGTGACCTTGATTGCTCCAACCAATATCATCGAGAAAGACGGTCAGAAAGAGGTGATTGATGGTCTGACCTATGACTTTATGCTGGCGCCGGGTTCAGAAGCGCCGTCTGAAATGCTCTGGTACATCGAAGAGAAAAAACTGATTGAGTCCGCAGAAGATGTGACTCATACCCTGCATAACACGTATTCGCTGCGTGGCGCGAAGATCCGTGAACCGCTGCCGTGGTCGAAGTATATCAACGAAGCGATCGTGCGTTGGGGGGATAAAGCTGAAATCATCATGGCTCAGCACCACTGGCCGACCTGGGGTAATGACAATGTCGTTAACTTGTTGAAAACCCAACGCGACCTCTATCGTTATATTAACGACCAGACGCTGCGTATGGCCAACGAAGGTCTGACACGCGACGAGATCGCCGCCAACTTTAAGTTACCTGACAGCCTTGCCCATACCTGGGCTAACCGTGGTTACTATGGTTCCGTCAGCCATGACGTGAAGGCCACTTATGTGCTGTACCTTGGCTGGTTCGATGGCAACCCGGCAACCCTCGACGAGCTGCCACCAGAAGAAGCGGCGAAGAAATTCGTGGAATATATGGGCGGTGCCGATGCCATCATGACGAAGGCAAAAGAAGATTTCGCACAGGGGAATTACCGCTGGGTGGCGCAAGTTGTCAGCAAGATTGTCTTTGCCGATCCTCAAAATCAGGATGCGCGCAATCTGGAAGCCGATGCTCTGGAACAGTTGGGTTATCAAGCAGAATCTGGCCCATGGCGTAACTTCTACCTGACCGGCGCGCAGGAACTGCGCAATGGCGTAGTGAAAGGGCCAACGCCGAATACCGCCAGCCCGGATACGGTCAAAGCGATGACGCCGGAAATGTTCTTTGACTATCTGGCCGTACATATTAACGGTGAAAAAGCGGGTACAGCGAAAGCGGTATTTAACATTGATCTAGGCAACGATGGCGGTAAGTACAAGCTGGAACTGGAAAATGGCGTCCTGAACCATACCGCAAATGCTGAAGCGAAGGACGCAGATGCCACGCTGACGCTCGATCGTGCAACCCTGAATAAGATCATCTTGAAAGAGGAAACCCTCAAACAAGCTGAAGATAAGGGTGAGGTCAAAATTAGCGGTAACGGTGCGAAGCTGGATGAGATGCTCGGTTATATGGATAAATTCGAGTTCTGGTTCAATATTGTTACACCGTAATATTCTGTGCCAAAAAAACTGCCTACGGGCAGTTTTTTTATTTATCGTATTTGTGCGTGAGCGGAACACGTAACTGATATCAATAACTCCGCCTCAGCGAACAATCATTACTATCGAGATTTTACAAGGTTAACTATGCAAATCTTACCACCGGTGCGTCCCGAACTCAGTATACAGCGATTAACCGAAGTTCTGACGCCAATAGCCGAGAAAGTTAAAGTTGTACCGAGAAAACGGATGCTGTGGACCTATAAAAATCAGCCGCAATTGTATCTGTTTCTCGAAGGCGAACTCTCTATTCTTAGGGCCTCTGATGGATTACTGATTGTTACCGTATATGAGCCGCATCTGTTTGGTATTGCAGAGATGATTCAGCCAGTAAGAGGGCATTTACTACGGGCTGAAACAGAGTCGACAATACTGCGAGTCGATGCGCAAACGGCGATGGAAGTTTTTCGTCAGCAAGGGCTGTGGGAGGATGTCGCGTCCTTATTGTCATACCACACGGCTTATCTGTTCTATCGTGATGCGCTTGTCGTGCAGCAAAAAACCTATTCCGTTATCCGTAATCACCTGGTCGAGATGAATTTACTGCCGGAAGAGTCGAGAATGCGAGTGTCGATTCTTGATTATATTCAGGAGCGCACGCACCTGTCCCGCAGTAGCGTCTTGAATGTGATATCGGCATTGAAAAAAGGTGACTACATTGATTATCAGCGGGGTGGTTATCTTACTACAGTAAAAAATCTCCCGGAGCGATTCTAGAACTGTCCAGAAATAAATAAACAATCGGTTATCAGCGCCAGCGAAAAAATTTATTGTAGCGCCACTTAGTAGCATGTAACGACTAATGGCAAGTCTATAATAGGAAAATCATGAAGAAGACGCTTATTACACTGATTATTGCGAACGCATTAACCGCCACTACCGCATTTGCCGCCGCCGATGCCGGTACCTGGTATACCGGGGGTAAATTTGGCTGGTCACATTATTTCGATACCAGCGCGTCCCAGCAGTCCAATACTGAGGGGCAAAAGTATGGGGATGTCAGATTTGATAGCGATAATGTGGGCGGCGGCGTATTTACGGGCTACCAGATTACTCCCTGGCTGGCAGTGGAAGGCGGCTACGATTATTTAGGTAATATGCAGTTCAACGGTAAGAACGGGGCTTCGGATTCGCAAATGAAGAGTCAGGGCCTGCAACTGTCGCTGAAAGCCAGCTATGGTCTGACGGATAGCTGGGATCTTTATGGGCGTGCTGGAGCGATGGGATATCGCGCAGAGTCCGATATTAAAGGGCATAACCGCTTTGATACCGGTGTCCGCCCGGTTGTTGCAGTGGGTACGGAATATGCCTTTAACAAAAACTGGGCCGGGCGCGTTGAATATCAGTGGGTGAGCAATGTGGGCAATGAAAACCAGATTGGCGTCTCAAGCGATGTCAGTTCCGTGACGGCCGGTCTTTCTTATCGCTTTGGTCAACATGATGACAGCACGATGGCTTCGACCCCAGTCACTGCACCAGTGCCTGCCCCCGCGCCACAGCGCTTTAATTTAAAATCTGATGTCATGTTTGGCTATGATTCAGCGACATTGACCCCGGAAGGTAAATCCGCAATTGCGCAGCTTTACCAAAACCCGGGCCTGCAGCCTGCGAAAGATAAAACGACGGTAGTCATTGGTTACAGTGACCGTATCGGTGCCGCCGAGTACAATCAGCAACTCTCCGCACAACGTGCGCAAGCCGTGGCTGATGAATTAGTGATGCTGGGGATGCCGACTGAAAATATCTCGACCGATGGGCGTGGGGCGACTGACTCCGTGACGGGTTCTCAGTGTGATGGACAGTCCGGCAGCCAGTTGATTCAGTGTCTTGCACCAGACCGTCACGTCGTGATTGAGATTTCAGACAAGCACTAACATTCTCGCCAATATTATCCCCCCTTATTAGCCAATGAGGGGGATTTTTATTTGGTGATTAACATATTGTGCAAGGCAAGGGTATTCCATTTTTGTTTATAAAAAATAAGGCTTCTCAAAATCCAGAATTAAACTTTTTAACCTTATTTTTTTAAATAAGCGAGTGGTATGATTTTCCCATCAGTTACTCTTTGCACAACCCTCGGTAATAGACCATGAACGCAATGGGAGGGCTGCGGCATTAAATCATAAAGTGAGAATCTATGAAGCTTAATAAAATAGTGAGTGGTATGGCGGTCGTGGGCATTTGTTCCACTATATTTCTTTCTTTGCCAGCGATGGCACAGGAGATGAATAATGACGCCACCGCACATACCAAAGAGGCCAATGAAGCGCTATATAAAAAGCTTCCCTTCTCTGACCAAACTGATTTCATGAATGCACATAAAGGTTTTATTGCCGCGCTGCCACCAGAGCTTATTAAAGGTGCACAGGGTAATATCGTCTGGAATCCACGGCAATATGACTTTATTAAAGAAGGCGAAAAGGCACCGGATACGGTAAACCCGAGCCTGTGGCGCCAGTCGCAGTTAATCAATATTAGCGGTCTGTTCCAGGTTACCGATGGGGTGTATCAGATTCGTAATCTGGATCTTTCAAACATGACTATTATGGAAGGGAAAGAGGGGATTACGGTTATCGACCCTCTGGTTTCGGCTGAAACGGCTAAAGTGGGGATGGATCTCTATTATAAAAATCGTGGTAAAAAACCGGTCGTCGCGGTGATTTATACCCATAGCCATGTTGACCACTACGGTGGTGTCCGTGGGGTGGTGGATGAAGCCGATGTAAAATCCGGGAAGGTGAAAGTGTATGCACCAGCCGGTTTTATGAAAGAAGCGGTCTCTGAAAATATTATGGCCGGGAATGCGATGAGCCGTCGTGCCAGCTATATGTACGGCAACTTACTTAAACCTGATGCTAAAGGTCAGGTTGGTGCAGGTCTGGGCACGACCACATCGGCGGGCACCGTAACGCTCATCGAACCTACCGATTATATTACGCATACCGGTCAGAAAGAGGTCATTGATGGCCTGACCTATGATTTTATGATGGCCCCGGGTTCGGAAGCGCCTTCAGAAATGCTGTGGTATGTCGAAGAAAAAGGAATGATTGAAGCGGCTGAGGATGTCACTCATACCCTGCATAATACCTATTCGCTTCGTGGCGCGAAAATTCGCGACCCTCTGGCATGGTCAAAATATGTTAATGACGTAATCGACCGTTGGGGTGGCAAAGCACAGATCATCATCGCGCAACACCACTGGCCAACCTGGGGCAATGAGAATGTAGTGAAGCTGATGAAAAGCCAGCGCGATATGTACCGTTATATTAACGATCAGACTTTGCGTATGGCTAACCACGGCCTGACGCGCGATGAAATTGCTGCCAACTTCATGCTGCCACCGGGTCTGGCAAGCTCCTGGGCTAGCCGAGGTTACTACGGTTCGGTTAGCCATGATGTGAAAGCAACCTACGTATTTTACCTCGGGTGGTTTAACGGCAATCCAGCCACGTTGGACGAATTACCACCGGTCGATGCGGCGAAGAAGTATGTCGATTATATGGGCGGCGCCGATGCCATTATGCAAAAGGCCAAAATGGACTATGCCCAGGGAAATTATCGTTGGGTGGCCCAGGTAACCAATAAAATTGTGTTTGCCGATCCCGCGAATAAGGCGGCACGAGACCTGGAAGCCGATGCGCTAGAGCAGTTAGGCTATCAGGCAGAGTCTGGCCCATGGCGTAACTTCTACCTGACCGGCGCGCAGGAACTGCGTAATGGCGTAGTGAAAGGGCCAACGCCAAATACCGCCAGCCCGGATACGGTAAAAGCGATGTCGCCGGAAATGTTCTTTGACTATCTGGCCGTGCATATTAATGGTGAAAAAGCCGCAAATGCCAAAGCGGTATTTAACGTTGATTTAGGCAGCGATGGCGGCAAGTATAAGCTGGAGCTGGAAAATGGCGTGCTCAATCACAGTGCCAACGTTCAGGCCAGCGATGCGGATGCCTCTATCATATTAAACCGTGAAACCCTGAACAAAATTATCCTCAAAGAAGAAACATTGCAGCAGGCTGAACAACAAGGGGATGTTCGCATCACCGGTAATCACGCCAAACTTGATGAATTGCTCAGCTATATGGATAAATTTGAGTTCTGGTTTAACATGGTCACGCCTTAATCAGGAATGCCATAGATGTCGCCTTTGGGCGACGTCTATCTTACTGAGTCTGCCAAATACGCTATAGAGAACATAACGTCCTCAACAGCTCTCTGCACACGCTATGCCTTTACGATCGGCAAATCGGCATAGCGTGTGGTATAGCGCGGCGAGAGCATTTCCCGCTTCATCTGCCAGTGCTGTTGGATTCCTTGTCCGGCAAAATAGAGTGTGCCGCGCCCCTCCTTTGCGTTGAGTGTATCCAGTACCGCCATTAACTTCTGGCTATCCCTTCGTGGGGTATTTTCATCGAACAGATCGAGCTGAGCGACACCCCGGCTATAAAAATCGCCGAGCATTACACCGGCTTTTTGATAGCGATAACCCTCTTTCCAGATAGCCTCCAGGCAGCGCATGCTAGCCGCGATGATATCTCTGCTATCCTGCGTGGGGGTGATTAACTTCACGGAGGCGCTATTCGCGTAATAGGGGGCATTCGGGGTAAACGGTGAGGTTTTCACAAACGCAGAAATAAAACGGCAGTATTGATGTTCCTGTCGCAGTTTTTCCGCCGCCCGGGCCGCATAGCTGCAGATGGCTTGCCGCATGGCATCATACTCTGTGATGCGTTCACCAAAGGAGCGTGAGCAGATAATCTCCTGTTTGAGCGGGGCAAATTCTTCGAGTTCAAGGCACGGTTCACCGCGCAGTTCGCGAACGGTTCTTTCCAGCACCACGCTGAAATGCTTTCTGATAAACCGGATATCGGTCTCTGCCAGTTGTAATACGGTCTTGATTCCCATCGACTCCAGCGTCTTCGCGATGCGTCGACCAATTCCCCACACTTCTTCAACCGGCAGGGCCGCCATCAGTTTTCTTTGTTTTTCGAGGTTGGACAAATCAACCACGCCTTGGGTCTGCTGCGGCCAGTGCTTCGCCGCATAGTTTGCAAGCTTGGCCAGGGTTTTGGTTTGCGCGATGCCGACCCCGACGGTCAGATGCGTACGCATGCGTACCTTATCTTTGATTTCACGACCAAATTCGGTCAAATCGCGATACCGGCAGATGCCGCTAATATCGCCAAAAACTTCATCAATGGAGTAGATTTCGCAACGCGGTAATATTTCCTCAAGCGTGGTCATGACCCGGTTAGACATATCTGCATAAAGCTCATAATTGCTGCTAAAGCAGACGACGCCGTGCTGCCTGAAGAGATCCTTTTGCTGAAAATAGGGCGCGCCCATTTTTACGAAAGGCTTCGCCTGAGCGTTACGTGAAATGACGCAGCCGTCGTTATTAGACAGCACGACGACCGGCCGTCCTGCGAGATCCGGGCGAAAGACCGTTTCGCAGGACGCGTAGAAGGTGTTCACATCGCAGAGGACAAACATAGGCGGCTCGCAGGCGCGAGACGTACCGCGCTGAATGTGAGATTTCCGTTGCAGTGACGCAGCAGTGTGAAAAGATAAAACAACATGGTTGCCGCCCTAAAATATACTGTATATAAATACAGTATTCTATGGCCTTCAGCAGATCAAGCGAAAATTGTGGGGATAATGAGATGAGCGTTTATCGCAGTCGAATAATCCAGATAAGGCCACCGCCGTGGCCTTAACTATTTTCACAATCAATTAAAACCGAGGCGAATCAGCTCCAGCGGGCAGTACACGCCATCACAACCGTCAATTTCAACACAGTCAGAGCGCCGAAGTTGCTCTGCCGTTTTACCTTCGCCGCGGATAGCGCGAATTACGCCCGAGGCGCCATTGCTGGCAATCATGACATGGCTACCAATTGTGATAGCGTTACGGTTACGATCGTAGGTTTTCATCGTTTCCTCCTTTCACTTAGGCTGGATTTTCACGGATAACTAAAATCGTGACAAAAGGGTGTATTGCCCCCCTGACAAACAGACGATTTTTAAATAGGGGTCATTGCCAGAAATTCAAGGGAGAAAATGGCTGTCGCTGTGCGTTGAAAATGGTCGATGCGCTGAGGATTGACGCTAAAGGGGAGATCAGGATTTACGATAGGTGATACACCAGAGTATGAACCCTAGCCCCGCGCCCAAACCGGCCATCGTCAGAAAGAAGGGGGCGTGAGAGAGAAGATACCCTGTGATGGATAAACGACCACTCCAGACATCCTCAGTGGAATCTCCGATAGCAAGGTCGATAAATACCAGAAGAAAGAAGACCATCAGCGCGTAGGAGAGCGTCATGTAGCAAAAAGAGTAAAACTTGAAACGACGATGGCTTTTCACGGAGGCTCCGCTATGCGATGGGCAACTAAGATAGCTTACCGTGCAGAAGATGACTAATGAAAAAACGTAGATGCCAGTAGCGGAACTGGCATCAAAAAACATCGTGAGGGGCCTTGTGGGCGGATAACAAGCGGCCAAAAAGGGCTGCTAACAGAGGAAAACGTTAGTTCATTTGCGACGGGGTCTGCATCAACCAGGTCTTGAAAACATCTTTTCTGAGCGTATGCAGGAAATCAATCACCCCTGAACAACCAAGCTTATTGATCAGGTTTTTACGGATAAGATAAATTGTTTTGAAATGGAGCTGCATCAGTTCCGCAATTTCGTTAATTTTCTTACCTTCGCAGAAGTAATTTAACAAGGTTTTATCTCGCTCACTAAGCACGATACCCTGGAACTCGGCTTTTGCCGCTTTGCCGCGACGCTGAGTTGCGTTCTCTATAACTTTCTCCATCTCGGTAAAAGATGATTTTTTTTGCATCCGATAAATGCCTGCATCATCGAGAAAATTATACATATGCCCTTCAGTGAGCAGAATAAGCCGGTGCTCAGTTGAACTGTAACGTTGTTTTTTTACCATGTTGTATTGGTCAATAGTAAAAAAAACCAAACGAATATCTGGATCAACTACACGTGATTTATGGATGGTTCTTTCGAGTCCTAATTGAAGGAAACTATCATCAATCCAGAAATCAATATTGCCAGTGCGTACTGGTAGCATAACAGTTTACCTTCTTTAAGACTTATATGTACACTCGGGGCGGGTGGCTAAGGTGCTAATAGCACCGTGAGTTTCCCGGTCTTTTAATACCCTGACAAGAGCAGGGTGTGTGCATGTGTGGCTGCGTGATTAAATATCGTCAACGGTATGGTTGACAACAATTTCAAGGGTGTTTCGGACGACATGCGCCATGCCAATATCATCAGTACACTCTAAAGTATGAATTAAGTTTGAAATGATACTTTTATTATTAATATGTTGTCCGTCACTGATCATTGATTTGATCGCCAGATCCAATACCTGTGATTCTTCCTCGAGTCGGTCACCCGCCGATTGAAAATATGCATTTAATGATTTATCGGCAATAAAAGAATTAAAGTTGGATTGCTGTGGCATTTTAAACCTCGATGGAAAACATTTGTTAGTGAAATTATATTGCCGGTGCTAGCGGCCTCCAAAGGAACAACAAGACTTATAGGGTCTATATGTTCAGAATCATCTGTAAGCAAAAATAGAACCTAAAACTTTCAGTCAAACAGCATGCTGATGAGCTGGTTATAGTGATGCTCTTCTTCTTTATCAGAAGCGCGCTCTAGTCGTTTGAGCAATTTGGTACACAGGGCTTTACGATTAAGATTTCTGCCATCCATGAGGATCTCTTTAACAATTTCCCCCAGCGTCTCCTGCTGTGTTGGCTGTTCAACTTTTGCAAAGTAACGAGTAATGGCATTTGCGGAATCTGGTACTGAAATATTCTGCTGCATGATCGCTCCGGTGTCTCAGTTAACTGTAAAATTGAAGTTAACTAAAACTAGCAAACTTGTACGCAAAACGTGTACAAAAATGCCTTTTATTTTTTAGCAAAAAATGCTAACCCTTTAAAATCAGTTGGTTGGAGTTGTACATGCTTTCTGTAACATGTACATGGTTGGGATGTGAATCCCGGTAGGTAAGAGCAAGTCGGTGAAGTGATAAATATTTGTTAAAATAGTAACTTATCATGCGAAGTAATAAATGTTTTCTGGTACTGTAGGCGCTCAACAACCTGCTTTGGATTAAAAATGCTCACAACCATCATCTACCGTAGTCGTCTGTGTAACAGTGTTGCATTCAAGGAAATTGAAAGCATGGTTGCTATAGCGAATAAAAACAATGAACTAAAAAATGTTACCGGCATTCTATTGTTCAACGGTATTCATTTTTTTCAATTACTTGAAGGCCCTGAAAAGGTTGTTAAAGAAATTTATAGCACTATCTGTGAGGATGAGCGTCATTACAACGTCGTCGAACTACTGTGCGATTACGCCCCTGCGCGACACTTTGGCAAAGCGGGTATGGAATTGTTCGATCTGCGTGAATATTCAAAAGAGAAAGTCCTGCAGGCCGTTCTGAATCAAGGTACAACGAGATATCAGCTGGCTTATAACGACCGAGCGCTTCAGTTCTTTCGCTCATTCGTGATGGGTAACTATAACGCCAACTATTTCGAAATTCCGCCTGCCGAATCCTGGCTCTTTGTTAAAGATGAATCTTCGGTTTCGCTTTCTCAGCCGCATGGCGAGTGTACTTTTGCATTTCAGCCGATTATTGATCCTCTGGCAGGAGAGATCATCGCGTATGAGGCATTAGTGAGAACCCTGAGTGGGCGCTCTCCTGAAGAATTTTTCAGTGCCTTTGAAGGCGATTGTGTATATAAGGCCGATTTGGAGAGTAAGCGAACCGCTTTTGAAATGGCACGCATGTTGCCGTTGAAAAATAAGCTTTTATCGATAAATTTGATGCCAATGACGCTGGTGAAAATGCCTGGCGCGGTTGATATTTTATTGAAAGACCTTGCCGCAAACCAGATTGTCCCTGAGCAGGTGATCGTAGAATTTACTGAAAATGCCGTGATATCGAATTTTGATGAATTTTCTGCGGCCGTTAAAGCATTAAAGTATGCCGGAATTAACGTAGCGATCGACCATTTTGGTGCTGGCGGCGGCGGACTCCTGTTACTGTCTCGATTCCAGCCAGATAGAATTAAGATTAATCGCGATCTGATTGAAAATATTCATAAAAGTGGCCCTCAACAATCCATTCTACTGTCCATTATTCAGTGCTGCCGACTGCTGGAAATTCAGATTTCGGTTGTTGGAGTTGAAAAAATAGAGGAGTGGATGTGGCTAGAATCTGCGGGTATCGAATATTTCCAGGGTAATCTTTTTGCCCCAGCTTCTCTAAATGGGTTACCTGCGATTGCCTGGCCGGAGAAAAAAACTCCATTCTAAACAACGCATTGGAAATTTATTTATTAATAATATGATCTAAGTGACAACCTATGCTGGCGTAATTTCTCCTATTTTTGTTAGTATCAATATTTACCTTGTATAATTATGATTGAGTTGTACAGCCATCGAGGCTGGATCAATCTGCAAGAGAAGTATGGCTACAGAAGGAGTAAATATGGCTTTTTACAGCATAGGAGATGTTGCAGAACGTTGCGGTATAAACCCAGTTACCCTTCGTGCGTGGCAGAGACGGTACGGCTTACTGAAGCCTCAACGCAGTGAGGGCGGTCATCGACAGTTTGATGAAGAAGACATACTGCGTATTGAGGAAATTAAAAATTGGATTAAGCAAGGCACGCCCGTTAGCAAGGTCAAAGCGCTGCTGGATACACCGACCATTGCGCAAACTAATGAAAAAGGGAGATGGCTCGTCTGGCAGGAAGAGCTACTTCTGGTGCTCAGACAGGTTTCTCCTTCAAAATTGCGGGCAAAAGTACAATCCCTGACCCGAGAATGTACCGTTGATGAACTGATCGACCACATATTGTTCCCGGTGCGTCAGCGATTAAAGCTGGATCAAAACACCTCTAATATTATGTGTAGTTTTCTGGACGGTGTGCTGATTGAGCATGTCTCAATGTGCTTGTATGAATCGCGGCGCAAACCGGGCAAAGATGCGTTGCTCATTGCCTGGGAGGTTGAGGATAGGGCGCGTCTCTGGCTAGAAGGGTGGCGCCTGTCGCAGGCATCCTGGCATATCACGGTCTTGCCAGAACCGGTGGTCTCGCCTCGGCCAGAGTTTTTCCCGGGACAAATCTTGTTTGTCTGGACAGGCAGCGTGTTAACGAGAAGACAGCAGGAACTATTACAGCACTGGCGTGAACAGGGCTATTCGGTAAACGCGCATCAGCCTCTGGATGAGTTAACCGAATTTATGAAAGAATAAATCCTGGTCATCGATTTGTGATGGCCAGAATCAAAAGCTGCCAGGCATTTTCCCGCAGTAAGAGACGGCGTGTGCCCGCTACAGAGATGTCTTTTACCTATTCATAATGTCCTGATGGGCTAAATCAACAGAAAACGCCAAAACCAATCAAATAAATAGGCATTATCTATACATCTTTTGCGCTACCGCGCTCATCACCTATCAATCAAAGCAAATCTATTATTTTTCAAAGCATTGCATAAATAGATCTATATCAATCACCCCAGGCAGCAGGGTCTATGCTTATAAAAAGCCCCTGTGGCAAAGATAAGCGCGGAATACCCCCACCCGGCAGGGGTTGAAGTGATAATCATTATCACTAACATGGTGTTAACGCTTATGTAGCTTCATTGATGAGGTAGACCTATGGAATTGCATTCTGGAACCTTTGACCCTAATGACGCAGCCTGGCACGGCGTCACGCTGACGCCGTCCGCAGCGGCGCATATCCGGGCGTTGGTAAAACAGCAGCCGGAAATTCAAGGCGTAAGGCTTGGCGTAAAACAGACCGGCTGCGCAGGGTTTGGTTACGTGCTGGACGCGGTCAGCGAGCCGGATAAAGACGATCTGTTGTTTGAATCCGACGGCGCGAAGCTGTGGGTGCCTTTACGCGCGATGCCGTTTATCGACGGTACCGAAGTGGACTACGTGCGCGAAGGCTTGAACCAGCTGTTCAAATATCATAACCCGAAGGCGCAGAACGAATGTGGCTGCGGCGAAAGTTTCGGGGTATAGGCGGTACATAATGACGCGCAATACTGAAGCAACTGACGATGTCCAGACGTGGGCGGGCGGCCCGCTCAATTATAAAGAAGGGTTCTTTACCCAACTTAAAACAGATGAACTGGCGCAAGGCATCAACGAAGAGGTAGTGCGGGCAATCTCTGCTCGACGTAACGAGCCCGAATGGATGCTGGAATTCCGCCTCAAGGCTTATCGTGCCTGGATTTTAATGGAAGAACCACACTGGTTAAAAGCGCACTACGAGGGGCTTAACTACCAGGATTACAGCTATTACTCCGCGCCATCATGCGGTAACTGTGATGATAGCTGCGCCTCTGAGCCCGGCGCACAGCACCAAACCGGCACGGCCAGTTTTTTAACCGACGAAGTTGAAGCCGCGTTTAACCAGCTTGGCGTACCGGTGCGTGAAGGCCGGGAAGTGGCGGTTGACGCCATTTTTGACTCCGTTTCAGTCGCCACCACCTACCGGGAAAAATTGGCTGAACAGGGCATTATTTTCTGCTCCTTTGGTGAAGCCATTCATGACCATGCTGAACTGGTAAAACGCTATCTCGGCACGGTTGTGCCGGAAAACGATAACTTCTTTGCCGCGTTAAACGCCGCAGTGGCATCGGACGGAACCTTTATCTATATCCCGAAAGGTGTGCGTTGTCCGATGGAGCTGTCGACCTATTTTCGTATCAATGCGGAAAAAACCGGCCAGTTTGAACGCACAATCCTGATAGCGGATGAAGGCAGCTATGTCAGCTATATCGAAGGCTGCTCGGCGCCGGTACGCGACAGCTATCAACTGCATGCGGCGGTCGTCGAGGTGATCATCCATAAGGATGCGGAGGTGAAATATTCCACCGTGCAGAACTGGTTCCCCGGCGACAACAACAGCGGCGGGATCCTGAATTTCGTCACTAAACGCGCGCTGTGCGAAGGTGAAAACAGCAAAATGTCGTGGACGCAATCGGAAACCGGTTCAGCCATCACCTGGAAATACCCAAGCTGTATCCTGCGCGGCGATAACTCCGTAGGTGAGTTCTTCTCGGTGGCGCTGACCAGCGGTCATCAGCAGGCGGATACCGGCACCAAGATGATCCACATCGGTAAGAACACCCGATCAACCATTATCTCGAAGGGGATCTCCGCCGGTCACAGCCAGAACAGCTATCGCGGATTAGTCAAAATCATGCCAACGGCGACCAATGCGCGCAACTTTACCCAGTGTGATTCCATGCTGATTGGGCCGGACTGTGGAGCCCACACGTTCCCCTACGTCGAATGCCGGAACAATAGCGCCCAGCTGGAACATGAAGCGACAACCTCACGCATTGGCGAAGATCAGCTGTTTTACTGCCTGCAACGAGGCATCAGCGAAGACGATGCCATCTCGATGATCGTCAACGGATTTTGTAAGGACGTTTTCTCTGAGCTGCCGCTGGAGTTCGCCGTGGAAGCGCAAAAACTGCTGGCTATTAGCCTTGAACACAGCGTCGGTTAAGAGCCTATCCCATCAGGCTATTTTATTCGCCTGTTGGGACAGGCTCTAAAGATTAAGGGATAAGTTATGTTGAGTATCAAAGATTTGCAGGTCTCGGTTGATGATAAAGCGATTCTGCGGGGCGTCAGCCTTGAGGTGCGCCCAGGCGAAGTTCACGCCATTATGGGGCCAAACGGCTCGGGGAAAAGTACGCTCTCAGCCACGCTTGCCGGACGTGAAGACTATACCGTGACCGGCGGCGAAGTTCGCTTTAACAATAATGATCTGTTGGCCATGTCGCCGGAAGAACGCGCCGGCGAAGGTATTTTTATGGCGTTTCAGTATCCGGTTGAGATCCCGGGCGTCAGCAATCAGTTCTTCCTGCAAACCGCGCTGAATGCGGTGCGCGGGCATCGTGGACAGGAGCCGCTGGATCGTTTTGATTTTCAGGATCTGATGGAAGAGAAAATCGATCTGCTGAAAATGCCCGCCGATCTGCTTACCCGCTCGGTGAACGTCGGTTTCTCCGGCGGTGAGAAAAAGCGTAACGATATTCTACAAATGGCGGTACTTGAGCCATCACTGTGCATTCTGGATGAAACGGATTCCGGGCTGGATATCGATGCTCTCAAGGTGGTCTCCGACGGTGTTAACTCGCTGCGTGACGGTAAGCGTGCCTTTATTATCGTCACCCACTATCAACGTATTCTCGACTATATCAAACCGGATGTGGTGCACGTGCTTTATCAGGGGCGCATCGTGAAATCGGGTGACTTTACGTTGGTGAAGCAACTGGAGGAGCAGGGCTATGGCTGGCTTAGCGAACAACAGTAGCGCATTGCAACAGTGGCATGCGTTGTTCCAGGCGCGCGGCGGACAGACTTCGCCGCAGGCACAGCAGCACCTGCAGCAGGTGCAACGGTTGGGGCTGCCGTCGCGTAAAGATGAGGACTGGAAATACACCTCGCTCGATAAACTGCTGGCGAGCACTTTCGTGGCGCCCGCCTTACCGGCATTAACGGCGGCGGAACGCGACGTCCATGCGCTCGCGCTGGATGCCTGGCGGCTGGTGTTTGTTGACGGACATTTTGAGCCCGGCTTAAGCGACTCTCTCACGGCCAGCGGCTTTGAGGTGACGGTAGATAACCAGCGGCAATCGCTGCCGGAGGCGGTGCACGGTGAGGTATTTTTGCATTTGACGGAAAGCCTGGCGACCAACGTCACGCGCATTCAGGTTCGACGTAACCAACATCCGGCAAAACCCTTGCTGTTGTTACACATTACCCGAGGGCTGGAAAGCGATGAAATGAACACCGCGCACTATCGCCACCATCTGCATATGGAAGAAGGGGCGCAGGCAACGGTGATTGAGCAATATGTCAGCCTTAATGAATCACGCCACTTCACCGGCGCGCGGTTGACGGCGGAGCTTGCGGATAACGCCCAGCTTCATCACCTCAAACTGGGGTTTGAAAATGCGCACAGCTATCACTTTGCCCATAACGACCTCAGAGTGGGGCGCGATGCTGCGGCGTTCAGCCACAGCTTCTTGCTGGGCGCGGCGGTGACGCGTCATCACACCAGCACACAGTTAAATGGTGAAAACAGCACCTTAAGGGTTAACAGCTTGTCGATGCCGATTAACTCGGAAGTGTGCGATACCCGCACCTGGCTTGAGCACAACAAAGGCTACTGCAATAGTCGTCAACTGCATAAAACGATCGTCAGTGACAAAGGGCGCGCGGTATTTAACGGCGTGATTACCGTCGCGCCGAATGCTGTTAAAACTGATGGGCAGATGACCAACAATAATCTGCTGCTGGGCCGCCTGGCGGAAGTGGATACAAAACCGCAGCTAGAAATTTATGCGGATGACGTGAAATGCAGCCACGGAGCCACGGTTGGTCGAATTGACGATGAACAACTCTTTTATCTGCGCTCACGCGGTATTGCATCAGATGAGGCCAGAAAGATCATTCTGTATGCCTTCGCCGCTGGGCTTACGGATGCGATTACCCTGGAACCGCTCAAGCAACACGTTCTGGCGCGCATTGGGCAACGTCTGGTGGGAGGTAAGCAATGACCTTTTCCGTGCAACAGGTACGTAGTGATTTTCCGGTGCTGGCTAGCGAAGTGAATGGTCAGCCGCTGGCCTATCTTGACTCCGCCGCCAGCGCGCAGAAACCCGAGCAGGTGATCCACGCTGAAGCCGACTTTTATCGTCATGGCTATGCCGCCGTGCACCGGGGCATTCACACATTAAGCGCCGAAGCCACGCAGCGTATGGAAGAGGTTCGGCAGAAGGTGGCCCATTTCCTCCATGCCGCGAGCGCTGAAGAGATCGTTTTTGTGCGCGGCACCACGGAGGCCATCAATCTGGTGGCCAATAGCTGGGGCAGCAGCAACGTCAAGGCGGGCGATAATATTGTCATTACCGCCATGGAGCATCATGCCAATATTGTTCCCTGGCAGATGCTCTGCGCCAGAAGCGGTGCACAGCTGCGCGTTATCCCCCTCAATGCGGACGGGACGTTGCAGATGGCCGCTGCACCTTCATTGTTTGATGAACGGACTCGCCTGCTGGCGGTGACGCAGGTATCAAACGTATTGGGCACCGAAAACCCGCTGGCTGAATTGATAGCCCTGGCACATCAGCACGGCGCAAAAACGCTGGTGGATGGCGCACAGGCGGTGATGCACCACGCGGTGGATGTAAAGGCGCTGGATTGTGATTTTTACGCTTTTTCCGGCCATAAACTCTATGGGCCAACCGGAATTGGCGCGCTGTATGTCAAAGCCGGGATCCTAAAAGACATGCCGCCGTGGGAAGGGGGCGGTTCGATGATTGCGACCGTCAGTCTGACGCAGGGCACCACCTGGGCAAACGCGCCGTGGCGATTTGAGGCCGGAACGCCGAATACCGGCGGCATTATCGGTCTGGGGGCGGCGCTGGATTACATCAGCGAACTGGGGCTTGCGCAAATCGGAGAATATGAGCAGACGCTGATGCGTTATGCACTTGATTCGTTATCCCAGGTTCCTGAACTACACCTGTATGGCCCTGCCGACCGCTTAGGCGTTATCGCATTTAACCTCGGCAAACACCACGCCTACGATGTGGGCAGCTTCCTCGATAACTACGGTATTGCCGTTCGTACCGGGCATCACTGTGCCATGCCGCTGATGGAATTTTATCAGGTGCCCGCCATGTGCCGGGCGTCACTGGCGATGTATAACACGGTGGAAGAGGTGGATCGTCTGGTGGCCGGTCTACAGCGTATTCAACGTTTAATGGGCTAACAGGGAGCCAACGATGGCGGCTTTACCGGATAAAGACAAGCTATTGCGCAACTTCAATCGCTGCGCCAACTGGGAAGAGAAATATCTTTATATCATCGAACTGGGTCAACGGCTGCCGCCGCTAAGCCCGGAAGAGCACAGCGCGCAGAACAGCATTCAGGGCTGTCAAAGCCAGGTATGGATAGTCATGGGTACCGATGAGCAAGGACGTATGACTTTACGGGGTGATAGCGATGCGGCAATCGTTAAAGGGTTGATTGCCGTGGTGTTTATCCTCTACGATGAAATGACCGCCGCGGACGTTGAAACCTTTGACGTTCGCCCCTGGTTTGAACAGATGGCTCTGGCACAGCATCTGACGCCGTCACGAACTCAGGGGCTGGAAGCGATGATCCGTGCAATTCGCGCGCGTGCGGCGGCGAGGTCCCACTAATTTAGCTACTATAGAAAAGACAGCTTCCAATCTGTTAAGAAGCAAGGCGGGCTGTATGTCCGCCTCACTGGTGGTTCAGCTTTCTGGCATGTTGTCAGTGAATATGAATAAGGAATCCAGATATGAAGCGCGCGTCTCTTATCACACTCAGCATTTTAAGCGCCCTCAGCGCGTTTTCCAGCGCCTGGGCCGTCGACTACCCGTTACCCCCTGCCAATAGCCGTTTAATCGGTCACAATCAAACCTACACCGTTCAGGAGGGGGATAAGAACCTACAGGCCATTGCCCGACGTTATGATACGGCGGCGATGCTGATTCTCGAGGCCAATAATACTATCGCGTCCTCACCTATGCCGGGAACGGTGGTCACCATTCCTTCGCAAATGCTATTACCGGACGTGCCGCGTGACGGGATCGTCGTAAACCTTGCTGAGCTGCGGCTGTACTATTTTCCTCCGGGCGAGCAGATAGTGCAGGTGTTCCCGATTGGCATCGGTCAACAGGGGCTTGAGACGCCTGAGATGACCACGCGGGTTGGACAGAAGATCCCAAATCCAACGTGGACACCGACGGCGGGCATTCGCGCCCGTTCGCTCGAACGCGGGGTGACTTTACCTGCCGTGATTCCTGCGGGCCCAGGTAATCCGCTGGGGCTGTTTGCGCTGCGTCTGGCTTACGGTAACGGCGAATATCTTATTCACGGCACTAACGCGCCGGATAGCGTCGGGCTTCGTGTCAGTTCCGGTTGTATTCGTATGAATGCGCCTGATATCAAAGCGCTGTTTGCCCAGGTTCGCAGCGGGACGACGGTCAGAGTGATTAACGAACCGGTAAAATATTCCGTGGAGCCGAATGGCGCACACTATCTGGAAGTTCACCGTCCGCTGTCACCGAACGAAGCGCAGGATACGCAAACCATGAAGATTACGCTGTCGCCGGAATTTAAGCAGTTTGCTGAGCAGAAGGGTGTGAGCGAGGCGCTGGTGAAGAAAAGCCTGACGCGTCGTGCCGGATACCCAATGATGGTTTCAGATTCAACGGCCGCAGCAACGTCGTCGGTACTCTCCGCACAAAATGCAGAGTCATCGTCAAATCAAATGACGCAGTAAGCTTGTAGGATTGCAGGTAAAAAAAATGGCGCACAATGTGCGCCATTATTATATCTGATTCGAATTATTTACGAATGTGGGTCACGCGGTTATCCAGACGCTGGTTAGCGCGTGCGGCGTCATCTTTAGCAGCCTGAACGTCAGCGCGGATGGCGTTAACATCATTGCTCAGCTGGTCAACTTTTGCGCTCAGGGTCTGAACGTCAGAAGAGAGCTGATCGATTTTCGCGTTGCTGGAGCAACCTGCCAGCAGGGTAGAACCCAGAATGATGGCGCCTAATACCAGTTTGTTAGTACGGTTCATGAGAATATCCTTATAAAAAGTGTGGTTATATATGCAAAAAAAATGGCGCATGAAATGCGCCATTTTCATTACACAGATACTATTACTTACGGTATTTAGTAGCTGCGTTATCCAGACGCTGGTTAGCGCGTGCTGCGTCGTCTTTAGCAGCCTGAACGTCGGAACGCACTGCGTTCACGTCGTTGCTCAGCTGGTCAACTTTAGCGTTCAGAGTCTGAACGTCAGAAGACAGCTGATCGATTTTAGCATTGCTGGAGCAACCTGCCAGCAGAGTAGAACCCAGGATTACCGCGCCCAGTACCAGTTTAGTACGATTCATTATAAATACCCTCTAGATTGAGTTAATCTCCATGTAGCGTTACAAGTATTACACAAACTTTTTTATATTGAGAAGATATTTTTATTCGTTTTCCCTTATTTTTGATCGTTCGCTCAAAGAAGCATCGACTCGCGGCTTTTTTAGCGAAAAAGTCTGTGAAAACAGGTAACTTCCATCGGATTCCTCTTAGATAATCGCGTTTTAAATAGTGCCAGCCTATTTGATTTTTATTCAGCAATGTTATCTGTATGTATAAAAAAAGCGCCCAGCGGGCGCTTTTTTAAGCAAACTATAATAAGTATGTGAATTATTACAGTACGTGCACAGATGCAGTGTTGGTTGTTCCGCTCGGTACCAGGGCACCGGAAACCATAACGACCACATCACCTTTCTGAGCCAGACCGCTTTCAACTGCAACTTCTTTACCCAGACGGTAGAAATCATCGGTAGAGCTGATTTCTTTAACGACCTGTGCAACAACACCTTTGCTCAGCACCAGCTGACGCGCGGTTGTTTCGTTGGTGGTCAGCGCCAGAATGGTGGCATCTGGGAAGTATTTACGGATAGCACGTGCAGATTTACCGCCCTGGGTAGCAACCACGATCAGCGGCGCGTCCAGTTTCTCAGCAGTTTCAACGGCGCCACGGCACACTGCTTCAGTGATGCGCAGTTTACGGCTGTCGTTGTTGAAGTCCAGACGGCTGGTCATGACGCGGTCGGTACGTTCGCAGATGGTTGCCATGATGGTCACAGCTTCCAGTGGGTACTTACCTTTAGCGGATTCGCCGGACAGCATAACGGCATCGGTACCATCAAGGATGGCGTTAGCCACGTCGCCAGCTTCTGCACGGGTAGGGCGTGGGTTTTTGATCATGGAGTCCAGCATCTGGGTCGCAGTGATAACCACTTTGCGCGCACGGATACATTTTTCGATGATCATTTTCTGAGCGAAGATAACTTCTTCAACTGGGATTTCAACGCCCATATCGCCACGAGCAACCATGATACCGTCAGAGGCTTCGAGGATTTCGTCGAAGTTGTTCAGGCCTTCCTGGTTTTCGATCTTGGAGATGATCTGGATGTTTTCGCCGCCGTGAGCTTTCAGGTGCTCGCGGATTTCAACAACGTCAGAACGTTTACGGATAAAGGACGCAGCAACGAAGTCAACGCCTTGCTCGCAACCAAAGATCAGATCCTGTTTGTCTTTCTCAGCCAGTGCTGGCAGAGCGATAGAAACGCCTGGCAGGTTAACGCCTTTGTTTTCGCCCAGGTCACCGTTGTTCAGCACTTTACAGATAACTTTGTTACCTTCGATAGCGGTAACTTCCATGCCGATCAGACCATCGTCAACCAGTACGGTGTTGCCAACGGTCAGGTCGGTGGTGAAGCCTTCGTAAGTTACAGCAACGATTTCGCTGTTACCCACAACAGATTTGTCGGTGGTGAAGGTGAAGGTCTGGCCAGCTTTCAGGGAAACGTCGTTACCGCCTTCCAGCTTAATGGTACGAATTTCTGGGCCTTTGGTATCCAGCAGGATAGCGGCTTTCTTACCGGTTTTGCTCATCACGTTGCGCAGGTTCTTGATGCGCTGGCCGTGTTCTGCGTAATCACCGTGGGAGAAATTCAGACGCATTACGTTCATGCCAGCGTCAAGCATTTTGCCTAACATCTCTTCGGATTCAGTTTTTGGTCCGATGGTGCAAACAATTTTGGTCTTTTTCATGACAGTCTTAGTCTTTTAGGTTGAGATTGAGAAGGATTGGGATTTTGAATTTTCGCCCCATGCCCACATGGCCACAGAGCTAAAGCTGTATTACGAAAGTTGCTATGCCACGCCATAAGGATAGGTGACATAAAAAAAGCGTGCAGAGGAAAGTGTGCTAGAGGTTCAGCATAGTGAAATAGGCGATGTTTTAATCGTTTATTAATGCAGTCCAATGAGCTGAAACCATTCAAGAAAGAAACGCGGCAGATTATACGATGTAATACGCAAAAAAGAAAATAAAAACGCCGTTTCAAAATCAAAACTCACTCATTAACAAAATAAAAACGAATATCTTGTTAAAAAGTAACAGTTGCAGTGCGCAACGTGCAAGCTCAGGGGCGCCTGCGTTGCGCGCTGATTTGCTTTATCGATAGAAGAAAACAATAATGAACTGATTATTAATGGAAAATAGCGAGTGCGAACATATGGGTAATCAAGCAAAAGACGATGTTTTATACCAGGAGATGTGTCGCGTTGTGGGTAAGGTTGTCCTGGAAATGCGGGATTTAGGCCAGGAGCCAAAGCATATGGTGATTGCGGGTGTGGTGCGCACGGCGCTGGCGAATAGCAAGATCCAGCGCTCAGAGTTGACGCGCGATGCGATGCAAAAGGTGGTGACAGCGCTATCCGGCCAACCCTAACCGACAATTTAGGTCCGAAAATTACCCCAATTGGCAGCCTGGCTACCCTGTTGTGGCTGCATGTGCTTGCCCAGAAAAATATGACTATCTCTTGGGGATATTACTTCCGTACCGGCATTGTTATGACTGTGCCAGTGCTGTTTGTCACTCTGGCCGCGCTGGCGTGGCGGCTCTCTGTCACTTTGTAATGAGATACTGATATGAGCAACATTACCATCTACCACAACCCGGCCTGTGGCACTTCACGCAACACCCTGGAGATGATCCGTAACAGCGGTAACGAACCGACCATTCATATATTCAAGCGTCCGCCCGAGGCGCTTGTTATTCACGATAGCACCTAGGTCACGATCATAGGTGGAGTAGGGAAGGACGACTCCGTTTAGTCGGAGTTCTTTCCGGCCATCCGGGTAATGCCAGACCTCAATGTACTAGATAGAGTACATTGTCATACTGAAACGTCAGGGATTTTGAAACACGGCGCGGTTCCCGCCATGTAAAAAAAGCTGCCAGATCATTATCATTTTCAAGCGACCGATGCACATCAAAGTCATGCCGGGGCGCTTTGGCAAAGCGCTGGTTATAATCTGCCATGAATTCATCGGCATAATCATTCGCAGCATCCACAGAAGAAATGTCCCTGAGCCTGAGTTCCTTTACCAGGCGATCCTGAAAGTGAGATGAGCGCGTTCCACACGGCTTTTAGCAGAGCTGGTATTATCAGAACGAGCACAGTTCCTTAAACGCAGTGAGAGCTTAGCCATAGCCATACTCAATCTGAACCAGAGGGCGCAAGACAATCCAACTGTTATGCGAACTAACTACTGCACCAATCTGGCTACAATTCTCGCCACCTGACGTTAGTGCGCATAATGTATATTATGTTAAATCATCTGTAATGATGAACTAATTCCTAAGACACTCCCACTATCCGATAGATCATTACCGTGAAGTAAAACCATCATCAAGATTTTAAGTAAATGATGTATGTGTAATCTGCTGATTTGCAATAACTTTATCGAAGTATCGTGTTCTACGTAAATTCTGTATTTCCATCAGCATCATTGTGCGTCAGATTTCACGCAGGAACGCCAAAAAGAGATGATAAATCCCCTTCACCATTGCTGGTCAACCGACTTTCTTGTAACCTTCCCTTGTCAAAAAATTGAAAGAATGGACCCAATATGACTGCGCATAGTTCCAAAGATCCTTTGCACGGCGTCACGCTTGAAATGCAGATAAACGCACTGGTTGCGCATTATGGTTGGGAGAAGTTAGGTCGACTTATCAGTATCAACTGTTTTAAAAAAGACCCTAGTGTCAAATCTAGCCTGAAGTTTTTGCGTCGCACGCCTTGGGCTCGTGCTGAAGTTGAAGCTCTATATCTCGATTCGCTTGAAGATTTTACCCAAAGCAAAGCAGATGAAATGGCCATCGACCCTTGGGCCAACAGCCGCATGAAGAGCCAGGACGATCGTGGAAAGTAAAATCTTCCTTCATCACTATCCATCAACTTCTGGCAAACCTCATTACTAAAAATTTATCACCTGTTTTATTGGACTGTGATAGTAAGTGTTCACAAACCATCATGCGATTATGATTAAGCCCCTCGCCTACCCCAGGATCTATACAATGATCAGATCGTATTTTTTGATCTTGCGATAAAGCGTGGCAATACCGATACCCAACTCGTCAGCCGCCTGCTTTTTATTGCTATAACGGGTTAAGGCATCGCGAATCATCTGCCGCTCCATCTCTTCGAGTCCGGTGACGCCTTCATCTTCTTTTACCCTTCTGGTACTGACTGGGTTAACGGCGTCTTCTCGTTCCGCTGTTTTTCCGATACTCACGAGATTCGGCGGTAGCAAGGAAACATCGATAACTTCACCCGACGGCACCACATTTACCAGATATTCCATCAAATTACTCAGTTCTCGAATGTTACCCGGCCAGCGATAAGCCTTCAGTAAGGTAATCACCTCTGGCGCAACGCCGGGGTAAACCAGCTCCAGACGCCTGGTATGCAGATGCAGGAAGTAGTGAATAAGTAGTTCAATATCATCCTGCCTATCGCGCAACGGCGGAAGTCTCAGCGGGATAACGTTGAGGCGATAATAGAGATCCTCGCGAAACTTACCCTCGGCGATAAATTGGTCAAGATTCTGATTAGTGGCAGAAATAATTCGAATATCCACGGGAACGGGATGGCTGGCGCCAACCGGCTGAATTTCCCGTGACTCAATAGCTCGTAGAAGCTTAGCCTGGAGCGTCAACGGCATATCACCTATTTCATCCAGAAATAGCGTACCGTGATTAGCCGCTTGAATGAGGCCCGTTTTACCATTGGCTGAAGCGCCTGTAAATGCCCCTTTAACATAACCAAATAGTTCGCTCTCAAGCAATTGTTCGGGAATAGCAGCGCAGTTAATAGCAATAAACGGTTTATCCTTACGATCGCTTAACGTATGTACCGCCCGGGCAACAACCTCTTTGCCAGTGCCGCTTTCTCCTGCAATCATCACACTAGACGGGCTAGGAGCAATACGGCTGATGAGCTTTTTTAGCTGCCGCATTGGCCGACATTCACCCACCATTTGTTCAATTTGCGGGCTATCCTGGGTAGTCGCCAGATCGGCTGAAGAATGTGATTGATGGAATGCCATTAAAAACAGCCATTGATCCTGAATCGCGTGCAGCTGCCCGATAATGAGTTCTTTCTTATCATCAATAGAAATAACGTGCTGAACATGACCACGGATGAAATTCTGCGCAAATGTCAGCGGACGGAAATTGATAGATTTTCCCACCAAATTCCCTTGGGTTATACCTAAAATTTTCAATGCAGCCTGATTAACAAACTTTACCTTCTGCTCCTGGCTCACCACCAGAACGCCTTGATCCATATTGTCGAGCATCGTTAAAAACATTCTCTGAATATTATCGCTGCCGCTTTGGTCTTCCAGCAGGCGAGAAACAAATATTGACGAAACATGGCGGACGTAATCAGAAAACTCGGTAATGTTATCGTTTATTCTCTCTTGTTGATCGCGTGTCAGAGCAATCAGACTAATAACGCCTACGCACTGTTCCTGATAAATTACAGGGGTGCCAAGAAAGGCTTTTTCTTTGCAGGTATCCTTACTCTCGCACCCATTACATAGCGGGTCGAAGCGAGAATGGGTAACCACCTTCTCCTTCTTTGTTTCTATAATGTAACGAAGAAGTCGCGAATCTGTATTTAATTTTCTGCCGAGAAACTTGCCGTAGATTCCCGTGCCAGCAACGCGACACAATGTATTATCAACAATCTCAACCTCTAACTGAAGAACACTAGAGAGCATTCTTGCAAACCTTTGAATTGTTGGCTGAATCTGCATCAAAATAGACGAGGTAGTTGTAGGTGTCATAATGTCACTCACTGAAAGCCGTATTCCTGTAATGATACTACCGCAGGCTTTAGCAATAATTGGCGCTGATACCCCTTCTTTTTATCATCTTAGATTAATTATGGAAGTCGTATCACACTTTAATATCAATATGATAATTTTCACGCGAAATTATCATATTGACGATAAGGCTGTGCTCACGACAGAGATTAATCGTTATATAAATTAAGCTATATCGATTTCTGGCGAAATTTAAATACTGGTAATGGCTGTTCGATTGAGACTGTTTCGTGATGCTTATCGCACAATAAAACCGGTTTAACGCGTAATTCGGGAGTTGGCACGTTTATTGTTAGTTGAAATACAGTGCTGATGTTTGCCATACGGTAACCAGCAATCAATAAGCCGTCATTCACTACCAGGATTGCATAATGAAAACTGTTAACGAACTGATTAAGGATATCAACAAGCTCAACTCCAACCTGCATGAGAAAGATTTTCTGCTGACGTGGGAGCAGTCACCAGATGAATTAAAGCAGGTGCTGGACGTCGCCGAAGCGTTAAAAACGCTGCGCGCAGAAAATATTGCCACGAAAGTTTTCAACAGCGGTCTGGGCATCTCAGTCTTTCGCGATAACTCCACGCGAACCCGCTTCTCTTATGCATCAGCGCTCAATTTGTTAGGACTGGCTCAGCAGGATCTGGACGAAGGTAAATCGCAAATCGCTCACGGTGAAACGGTGCGCGAAACCGCGAATATGATTTCATTTTGTGCCGATGCCATTGGTATTCGCGACGATATGTATCTTGGCGCTGGCAACGCGTATATGCGTGAAGTTGGCGAGGCGCTGGATGATGGGCATAAACAAGGCGTGCTGCCGCAGCGTCCCGCGCTTATCAACCTGCAGTGCGATATTGACCACCCAACCCAGGCCATGGCCGATCTCGCCTGGCTGCGTGAGCATTTTGGTTCTCTGGAAAATCTAAAAGGTAAGAAAATCGCCATGACATGGGCTTACTCACCAAGCTATGGCAAGCCTCTCTCTGTGCCGCAGGGCATTATCGGACTGATGACCCGCTTTGGCATGGATGTCACCCTCGCCCACCCGGAAGGTTATGACCTGATCCCGGACGTCATTGAAGTGGCGAAAAGCAATGCCAAAGCGTCGGGCGGAAGCTTCCGTCAGGTAACGGATATGGCAGAAGCCTTCAAAGATGCCGATATTGTGTATCCGAAATCCTGGGCACCATATCAGGTCATGGAGAAGCGTACCGAATTGCTTCGAGCCAACGACCATGATGGTCTTAAGGCACTAGAGAAAGCCTGTCTTGCGCAAAACGCTCAGCATAAAGACTGGCACTGCACCGAAGAGATGATGGCGCATACCCATGAGGGCGATGCGCTGTATATGCACTGCCTGCCGGCGGACATCACCGGTGTGTCATGCAACGAAGGAGAAGTTACCGAAGCGGTGTTCGAGAAATACCGCATTGCCACCTACAAAGAGGCGAGCTGGAAGCCTTATATCATCGCCGCGATGATCCTTTGCCGTAAATACGCCAAACCAGGCATGTTACTGGAACAGCTGCTAAACGACGCGCAAAAACGTATTAAATAACCTCTCCGGCTGACCTGTAGGTCAGCCCAATTATCCCGTTAGGATGAATAAGGACAGAGTATGTCTGCTTTCTCACTGAAAATGGATATTGCCGGTAATCGCTTTTTTACCGGCGAAACGTCGCCGCTGTTTTCTCGTACGCAGGCGCAACAGGCACGCCAATTCCATCAGAAAATCACCGGCTATCATCCCACACCGCTGTATGCCCTGAACGAACTGGCCACCCTATTCGGTGTGCATAAAATTCTGGTCAAAGATGAATCCCAGCGCTTTGGACTGAATGCCTTCAAGATGCTCGGGGGGTCTTACGCCATTGCCCGATTGCTGTGTGAAAAATACCGACTGGAAATTAACGAGCTCTCACTCGCCGACCTGAAATCACGCATTACCGAGAAGATGACCTTTGCTACCACCACCGACGGTAATCATGGTCGCGGCGTAGCGTGGGCGGCAAAGCAGCTCGGACAAAATGCGGTTGTCTACATGCCGAAAGGGTCGGCGCAAGAACGTGTGGATGCCATATTGCGCTTAGGGGCAGAGTGCATCGTCACCGAGATGAATTATGACGATACCGTACGTTTCACGATGCAAACCGCACGCCAAAACGGCTGGGAAGTGGTACAGGACACCGCGTGGGAGGGGTATACCAAAATCCCAACGTGGATTATGCAAGGTTATGCCACCCTGGCCGATGAAGCCGTCGAGCAGATGTCGGCTATGGGGATTTCGCGTCCCACTCACGTTTTCCTGCAAGGCGGCGTGGGCGCGCTAGCCGGTGGCGTACTGGGTTACCTGGCCGATGTTTACGGCGCGCGCAATCTTCACTCCATTATCGTTGAACCTGAACAGGCTGATTGTCTCTACCGTTCCGGAATTAAAGGTCAGATAGTGAACGTTGGCGGCGAGATGGCAACCATCATGGCGGGTCTCGCCTGCGGTGAACCTAATCCGCTAGGTTGGGAGGTTTTACGTAATTGCGCCACACAGTTTATCTCTTGTCAGGATGCCGTTGCCGCCCTCGGAATGCGCGTGCTGGGCAATCCACTCGGCCACGATCCTCGTGTGATCTCCGGTGAGTCCGGCGCGGTCGGCCTGGGCATTCTTGCCGCCATCCACTCTCACCCACAGCGTGACGCGCTGATGAACACATTACAGCTGGATAGTCACTCCATCGTGCTGATTATCAGTACCGAAGGCGACACCGATGTGAAGCATTATCGGGAAGTCGTCTGGGAAGGCAAACATCCGGCTGCACGGTAAACCAATCACTAAAGAACTGGAGAACATCATGGCTAAGCATATCCCTTTTAAACTCATTGTTGAGAAAGCAAACCACTATCAGCAGGATATGACCCGCTTCCTGCGTGACATGATTGCCATCCCGAGCGAAAGCTGCGATGAGAAGCGTGTTGTACACCGCATCAAAGAAGAAATGGAGAAAGTGGGTTTCGATAAAGTAGAAATTGACCCGATGGGTAACGTGCTGGGCTATATTGGCCACGGCCCGCGCCTGGTGGCAATGGACGCCCATATCGATACAGTGGGTATCGGTAACATCAAAAACTGGAGCTTTGATCCCTACCAGGGAATGGAAACCGAAGAGCTTATCGGTGGACGTGGCGCCTCTGACCAGGAAGGCGGGATGGCCTCGATGGTATACGCGGGTAAAATCATTAAGGATCTCGGGCTAGAAGATGAATACACCTTACTGGTAACCGGAACCGTGCAGGAAGAAGACTGCGATGGTCTGTGCTGGCAGTATATTATCGAACAGTCCGGCATTCGACCTGAGTTTGTGGTCAGCACTGAACCGACAGATTGCCAAATCTATCGCGGGCAGCGCGGACGCATGGAGATTCGCGTCGATGTATCAGGCGTAAGCTGTCATGGCTCAGCACCAGAGCGTGGAGATAACGCTATCTTTAAAATGGGCCCTATTCTCAATGAATTGCAGGATCTCTCCCATAATCTCGGCAACGATGCGTTCCTTGGGAAAGGCACACTCACCGTCTCTGAAATTTTCTTCACCTCACCAAGTCGCTGCGCGGTCGCCGATAGCTGCGCCGTTTCCATTGACCGCCGTTTAACCTGGGGCGAAACCTGGGAAGGCGCGCTGGACGAGATCCGCGCGCTGCCAGCGGTACAGAAAGCCAATGCCGTTGTCTCCATGTACAACTATGACCGACCGTCATGGACCGGGCTGGTATACCCAACCGAATGCTATTTCCCAACATGGAAAGTAGAAGAAAACCACTTTACCGTGCGCGCGTTAAGCAATGCCTATGAAGGACTGTTTGGGAAAGCTCCGGTTGTCGATAAGTGGACCTTCTCCACAAACGGCGTCTCCATCATGGGCCGTCACGGTATTCCGGTGATTGGTTTCGGCCCGGGCAAAGAGCCGGAAGCCCACGCTCCTAACGAGAAAACGTGGAAGTCGCATTTAGTGACCTGTGCCGCGATGTATGCCGCCATTCCACTGAGCTGGTTGGCCACTGAGTAAACCCCGTAGTGATTCCTCCCGTCGTTCGCGGCGGGAGTCTGGAGCATTCTATGCGAGTTCTGATTAAAAACGGCACGGTCGTCAACGCCGACGGTCAGACAAAACAAGACCTGCTCATCGAAAATGGTTTAATCAGCCAGCTTGCCGATGAGATCACCGTCGAGCAGCCCTGCGAAATTATTGATGCCAGCGGCTACTATGTGATGCCCGGCGGGGTTGACGTTCATACTCACTTTAATATTGATACCGGGCTTGCCCGGAGCTGCGATGACTTCTTTACCGGTACCCGCGCCGCCGCCTGCGGAGGCACCACCACCATTGTTGACCATATGGGGTTCGGCCCGGCTGGCTGTAGACTACGCCACCAACTGGAAACCTATCGCGGTTACGCGGCATATAAAGCAGTAATCGATTACAGTTTTCACGGTGTGATCCAACATATTAACGCCGCAATACTTGATGAGATCCCTATGATGGTCGAAGCGGGTATCAGCAGCTTTAAACTCTATCTCACCTATCAGTACAAACTGAATGACGATGAGGTGTTACAAGCGATGCATCACCTGCATCGTGCTGGCGCACTGACCACGGTACACCCGGAAAACGACGCGGCTATTGCCCGTAAACGCTCTGAATTCCTGGCTGCAGGTAAAACGGCCCCACGCTATCACGCGCTCAGCCGCCCGGTTGAGTGCGAAGCCGAAGCGATTGCGCGCATGATTAACCTCGCCCAACTGGCGGGCAATGCACCGCTTTATATCGTTCATCTGTCTAACGGCTTGGGGCTAGATTATTTACGGTTAGCTCGAGCGCGTCATCAGCCGGTGTGGGTGGAAACCTGTCCGCAATATTTGCTACTGGATGATCGCTGTTACGAACGTGAAGATGCGCTGAAATATCTGCTCAGCCCACCGCTGCGTAACGCCAGCAATAACGATGCGCTCTGGTGCGGTATCAGCGATGGCGCGATAGATGTACTGGCCACCGATCACTGCGCATTTTCTATGGCCCAGCGTCAGCATCTCTCCCAGGGCGATTTCAATCGTTGCCCGAATGGGTTGCCCGGAGTAGAAAACCGTCTGCTGCTGCTGTTTTCCCACGGCGTGATGACCGGGCGCATTTCGCCTGAGCATTTTGTCGCGCTCACCAGCGCCAATCCGGCGAAACTGTTCGGTCTGTGGCCGCAGAAAGGGCGACTGGCTCCGGGTGCCGACGCAGATGTCGTCATTATCGATCCCCGTCGCACCACCACCATCCGTCATGAAATGCTGCATGACAATGCCGACTACTCGCCGTGGGAAGGGTTTATATGCCAGGGTTCAATTCGGCAGACTCTTTCGCGCGGTCGGGTGATCTTTAGCAACGGAACCTTCTGCGGCGTGGCCGGTCAGGGCCGTTTTCTGCGTCGTCTTCCCTTTTCTCCCGAACGGCTTAAGGCTTGCGGGATAGCATCATAATATGAGGTTCTCATGAGTAAAAAAATTGTGCTTGCCCTTGGCGGGAATGCGTTAGGCGATGACCTTGCCGGACAAATGCAGGCGGTAAAGCAAACGGCACAGGCCATCGTCGATTTGATATCCCAGGGTCATCAGGTAGTGGTAACGCACGGTAACGGCCCGCAGGTCGGAATGATTAACCTCGCTTTTGAAGCCGCGGCCAAAACCGAGGCTCATAGCCCGATGCTGCCGATGTCGGTATGCGTGGCGCTGAGTCAGGGTTATATCGGCTACGATCTGCAAAATGCCCTGCGTGAAGAACTGCTTTCGCGCAACATGGCCATTCCGGTAGCGACGCTGATTACTCAAGTAGAAGTCGATGCCAATGACCCGGCGTTCAGTCATCCCACAAAACCCATCGGTTCTTTCTTTAGTAGAGAGGAAGCCGAGGCGCTCACTCATAAGGGGTATACCCTGAAAGAAGATGCCGGGCGGGGATTTCGTCGCGTTGTGGCTTCGCCAATGCCAGTAGACATCGTGGAAAAAGAGACGGTTAAAACCCTGATGACTGCCGGTCAGGTGGTGATTACCGTCGGGGGCGGCGGGATCCCAGTGATTCGCGAAGGGAATCATCTACGTGGGGCCAGCGCGGTTATCGACAAAGACTGGGCCAGCGCAAAGCTGGCGGCCCTGATCGATGCCGATATGCTGATTATCCTCACTGCGGTGGAGAAAGTTGCCATTAACTTTGGTAAACCCAACGAGCAGTGGTTAGATAAGCTGACGCTGGCTGATGCAGATCGGTTTATTGAACAAGGTCATTTTGCTAAGGGGTCGATGCTACCCAAGGTTGAAGCTGCCGCTTCATTCGCCCGTTCTCGTTCTGGCCGCAAGGCGTTAATCACGGTATTAAGCAAGGCGAAGGAAGGGATTGAGGGCAAAACCGGCACGGTGATTGAAGGCTAATTGCAGATACTGTGAATAACTGCAACCCGTATACGTGATAAGTTGTAGCCGCCATCAGGCATAGCCGCCCACATTGCCGGATGGCGGCTACGCCTTATCCGGCCTACATCATACTACGAGTGCGGCTTTTTTATGCATTAAGGTCATCAGGGCTTCAAGCACCCCACCGCCGATGGCCCTCGCCTTATCAGAAACGCTGGTGAAGTCGGCATTAATACCTCGAGGATCGATATCACTAATTTTAAAGCCCTTGTCGACTATCAGGCCATCGTTTAGCAAACCGCGCACCATACCGCTAAGCGGGGCCAGAATTTCACTTTCGCCGACGGTGGCAATGACGTCACCTTCATTAACGATATCGCCCAGCTTCACCCGGGATCGCATCACCCCTGCCCCCGGCGCGCGAATAACGCGTCTTGAGGTATAACCCATAATATTCCCAGGTACGCCGGTATTCTCCTGTGCTCTTCCTTGATAAATCACCTGCCCTAACCAGTGGCCTCGATTAGTTTCAATCACCGCATGACAATCATTTCCAGCGCAAAAACCGGGGCCAAGCGCTATCACGGATGGCGCCAGTCCGCAGTGCGTACCTAAATTCTCCTTCGCCAGAATGGCATCAACCACGCAGCCGGGGTGTAACGCTGGCAGGGTTTCGCAAAGCGGATCGATGAGGATCGGGATTTCACCATTATCGGCAACACGCAAAGCCTCATTTACATTAGTAGCCCTCCGGGCAGTTACCCCTTCAACCGTCATCTCACCGTCGAAAACGGCCTGCGCGAAGGCTACGCTACAACGGATTACGGTCGGTTTTTCCACCTCCAACATGATGATTTTAAAGCCTGCGTGCCATAAACGTATCGCCACACCGGTCGCGATATCGCCCGCACCACGAATCACGACGCGCATCCGCTGGGTCGCCGATTCGCCTGCCATCATCATTCCACCAGGCGCACGATTTTTTACCTGCAAAATTTCAGCCAGCACGCTGATGGCAATTTCATGAGGTGTTTCCGCACCAATGTTGTAGCCGACCGGCGCATGCAGACGTTCAATGTGTTCCTTAGCCACCCCGTTTTCACGTAGTTTGCGTAAAAAAACCTGCACCTTACGACGGCTGGCCAGTAGGCCAAGCCAGGCGGTAGGCTGGAGGATCAACTTATCAAGCACCTCACAGTCCTGATTGTTGGTGGCAATCAGGACGAAATCATCGGTGCGGATGGCCAGTTTATCGATAGCCGCGCTGAAAGTATCGGCGAGCACAAGTTGCGTCAGCGGCGGGAAAAATGCCGGATTGAGGTTTGCAGAATAAATATCGGCTACCACTATCTCAAATCCCAGCAGCGTAGCACTTTGAGCAACAGCCTGATTAACATGACCGGCGCCTATCAGCACGAGCCGGGGACGCTGCCCGTGAACGCTGATAAAAACCGACATCGCCCCACCACAATCAGACCCAACGGCATCATTGCCGGAACGCGCCATCCGTCCATGAAACATGCGCGACGTTTTTTCACGTATTGCCTCCAGTGCTTCATCAATCACCCGGCGTTCAACCATACCTCCGCCAATAGTGCCCACAATGCTACCGTCATTACGGACCAGCATTTGAGCGGAGTGCCTGGGAGTCGAACCGCGGCTATCAACAATCTGTGCCAACGCAAACGGACGATTTTGTTCTTCAAGTCTTGCCGCTTCTGAGAAAATATTCATAACAACCTCAAATGGATATCCTTTATCACTCCAAAATGGAGTCACTTTCTCACTCGTCTGCGCGTAATTGCCGGTTGTGCTTGTACCGCTCCGGCCCAGATCGCCTCAACCGCATTTTGCGTTATCAGATTATCAATCTGTAAATTCTCATTTTGAGAAAGCTGGTTCAGCAACCCTATCCGTTTGCACCCGGCGGGAGCCCCCTTAAACGCCCCTTTTGGATGGCGAATCAGACGTTGCAGCATCTCCCAGGTCAGTCTGTCACCCTCCACGGCACCGGTGATGCGGGAAAAAAGGAGCCAACGGTGGACAGCTGCTGGCCCAAGTTTTTTTCCGAGCATCCCTGCCCCCATAACAGCAACTACGCAACAACTCGACTGAGGAATGCAAGGTTCGTGCTCATCTGGCGCTTTTAGTGCAAAACCGTGAGCACCGTCGGCTTCTACCAGCACTACGTCAACCAGTCCCTGCAATATCAAGGCATCAATCGTTTCAGGTGAGAATCCTTTAACTTTGCCTGTGTCAGCAATCCAGGAGGAGAAGCAGGTCAGTATCGGGCGCTGCCAGATGTTTGCTGGAAGCACGAGTGGATCACGACAAATAAGACATGGCAGTGATGCCGGCAGCCACATATGGGTTGTGGTGGTCAACAAGACGCGTCTTCCTGCCTCGCTGAAAAGCCTGGCTAACCACAGTAAGGTACTGGTTTTTCCCCCGGCTCCGACGGCAGAAATGAGTAATGGGCTGGCATTCGCGTTTAAATCACAAAACAGGTCATCAAGGTGGGGTATATTTTCCATAAAGTTAGTTACATCCAGTATTCAGAGGGCAAGATGACGCAGGTTGATTGCATTATTACCGCTGCCGGATTATCAACCCGTATGGGGCAATGGAAAATGATCTTACCCTGGCAAGGTGGAACAATACTTGATGCAAGTATTAAAAATGCCCAACGTTTCTGTTCGCATATTATTCTGGTGACCGGATTTCGCCATGAAGAGCTTGAGGCGCATTATTCAGCGATGCAAGGAATAACGCTGGTGTACAACCCCGATTATCGACAAGGGTTATTTTCATCCGTGCGGGCGGCCACTCAAGCATTGCGCCATCAGTACTGTTTTATCACCCATGGAGATTTACCCTGCTTAACTGATGCCATTTTTAATACGCTTTGGTTACAGCGATTTAATGGCGCTTTGCTGCCGGAGTATCAAGGTACACCGGGACACCCCATTCTCGTCGAACGACACACGCTGCTCGACAGTTTACGGCAATGTGACGATAAATCAGTCCGCCAGTGTCTGCTTGCCAATACTCATCAACGTATAGTCCTGGATTCTCCACAAATTATCTTTGACATTGACACGCCGAACGACTTTATTCGTTTACAACATAAGGGAAATAATACCCAACCATCATGATATTCTCATTTTGATAGACCGTTGCTGTAATTGATAAATAACAAAACGCCGCCCATTTGATTGATTTTAATTCTCATCAAGTCATCGTGAACCTATTCACAAACCACGATTAACTTTAGATCTCCCTCACACATTTTCGCATTTTTATCGTGCGATAAAATAACTGGTGTGATTGTTGCTCTTCCTCCCTTATCCGTCGGAATTATCACCATACCGGCATATGCGATTTAACAAGACAGTCTAAGGAGAGGGTTATGGGAGATATTATGCGTCCCGTTCCGTTTGAGGAGCTTTTGACGCGCATTTTTGATGAATACCAGCATCATCGTTCTATCTTTGGTATTCCAGAACAGCAGTTCTACTCACCCACCGTTCACCGTAAGCTCAGCGTCTTTGGTGAAAATTGCGCTACACCGGTTGGCCCGGCAGCCGGGCCACATACACAGTTGGCGCAAAATATTATTACTGCCTGGCTTACCGGCGGACGTTTTATTGAGCTGAAAACCGTACAAATCCTCGACCGACTGGAACTTGAAAAACCCTGCATTGATGCTGAAGATGAATGTTTTAACACCGAATGGTCAACGGAATTTACGCTAGTCAAAGCCTGGGATGAGTATCTTAAGGCCTGGTTTATTCTTCATCTGCTGGAAGAGATCCTACCGCTAACGCCGCTGGAAGCGGGTAAATCCTTTATTTTCAACATGAGCGTGGGTTACAACCTCGAAGGCATTAAGCAGCCCCCCATGCAGCAGTTTATCGACAACATGATGGACGCAGGGAAGCAGCCTAAATTCGCTCATTACCGCGAGATTTTGTCGCGCTGGGTGCAGAACGCCGATTTCCTTGCCCAACACAATACGCCCGGTTTGAAAACGCTGGCGGAGAGGATTCCGGCAAATCTTGTCCAGGGAGTGACGCTGTCCACCATGCACGGCTGTCCACCGGATGAAATTGAAGCTATTTGCCGTTACATGCTGGAAGAAAAAGGGATTAACACTTTTGTTAAGCTCAACCCTACGCTGTTGGGCTACCCAAGAGTTCGCGAAATTCTGGATACCTGCGGCTTTAACTATATCGGCCTCAACGAAGCGTCTTTCGATCATGATCTGAAAATCGGTCAGGCGCTGGAAATGCTGCAACGGTTAATGGCATTAGCAAAAGAGAAGAAGCTCGGTTTTGGCGTTAAATTAACGAATACCCTCGGCACCATCAACCATAAAGGCGCGTTGCCCGGCGACGAGATGTACATGTCTGGACGTGCGCTATTCCCGCTTGCCATCAATGTGGCCGCCCTGCTGTCGCGTGAATTTGACGGCAAGTTGCCCATCTCATATTCAGGTGGTGCAAGTCAGCTTAATATTCGCGAGATTTTTGAAACAGGTATTCGCCCCATTACCATGGCGACGGATCTGCTCAAGCCCGGCGGCTATTTGCGTTTAAGCGAATGCTTGCGCGAACTGGAAACCTCCAGTGGCTGGGAAATGACGCAGGTGGATGTTAAACACCTGAACGCGTTAGCAGAAAAAGCGGTAAGTATGGAGTATACCCAGAAACAGTGGAAAGCGGACGATCGCATTGATGTCGGTGAAAAACTGCCGATGACCGACTGTTACGTCGCGCCATGCGTCACCGCCTGCGCGATTAAACAAGATATCCCTGAGTACATTCGCCTGATGGGAGAACAGCGCTACGTTGATGCGCTGGAACTTATTTACCAGCGCAATGCTCTGCCTGCTATTACCGGTCATATTTGCGATCACCAATGTCAGTACAACTGCACGCGTCTTGATTATGACAGCGCGCTTAACATCCGGGAATTGAAGAAGATTGCGCTGGAAAAAGGCTGGGAAGAGTACCAGCGCCGCTGGCATAAGCCCGCCGGTTCTGGCGCACTTCAACCGGTGGCGGTCCTTGGCGCAGGCCCCGCTGGGCTGGCCGCCGGGTATTTTCTGGCTCGCGCAGGTTACAGTGTCACGTTGTTTGAGCGCGAACTCAGCGCCGGCGGCGTCGTGCGTAACATCATCCCACAGTTTCGTATCCCCGGTGAACTCATCCAGCAGGATATCGATTTTGTCGTGAGCCACGGTGTTGAGATTGTCTACGGCTGTGACCCGCATTTGACGGTGGAAAAACTACAACAAGAAGGTTTCCGCTACGTACTTATCGGTATCGGTACCGATAAAAATAGCGGCGTGCAACTTTGTGGAGATAATCCAAACGTCCGAAAATCACTGCAATTTTTACGTGAATACAATCGGGGCGACAACCTGTCAATAGGTCAACATGTTGCCATCGTCGGCGCAGGGAATACGGCGATGGACTGCGCCCGTGCCGCCCTTCGCGTCCCTGGCGTCGAGAAAGTGACGGTGATTTACCGTCGCTCCCAGCAAGAGATGCCCGCGTGGCGCGAAGAGTATGAAGAAGCGGTGAACGACGGTGTGACCTTCCGTTTTCTCAATAATCCCGAGCAGTTTGATGCGGATGGTACGCTCACCGTGCGTGTGATGACGCTGGGCGAAGCCGATGAAAAAGGTCGCCGCCGTCCAATTGAGACCGAAGAAACCTGTACTTTGCAGGTTGATACATTGATAACAGCGATTGGCGAGCAGCAAGATACCGACGCGCTTGCAGCAATGGGCGTCCCAATGGATGAACACGGCTGGCCGGAGGTAAATACTGACGGTGAAACCCGGCATGCTGGCGTCTTCCTGATTGGCGATGTTCAGCGCGGCCCTTCCTCTATCGTTTCTGCTATTGGCAACGCCCGCCGGGCAACCGATGCGATTCTTGCGCGGGAAAACATTCGCAGTCATTCAGGGAGTAAATACTGGAATAACGTGGATCCTGCAGAGGTGTACAGCCGTAAAGGCGCCATTGTTATCGCGAAGGTTGGTAAAGACGATCGGGATGCCTTTGTGGCCCAAGAAGCTGCCCGCTGCCTTGAGTGTAATTACGTGTGCAGTAAATGCGTTGATGTTTGTCCTAATCGCGCCAACGTGTCGATTGCGGTTCCCGGATTTGAAAATCGCTACCAAACGCTACATCTTGATGCCTACTGCAACGAATGTGGCAACTGCGCCCAATTCTGCCCATGGCAGGGAAAACCGTATAAAGACAAAATAACCGTTTTTAGCCTACCGCAGGATTTCAACAACAGCATCAACCCAGGGTTCCTCGTTGAGGAGCATCGCGTACACATACGGCAAGATAATCAGACCTGGCTACTGGCGCTCAATGAGCATGGCCAGTTTACGCATATCCCACCGCAGCTCGACGCTATGTGCCGCATCATCAGTCACGTTTATCGCCATCATCATTACCTACTGGGAGCCGTCGAGGTATGAGTATACTGATTCTTAAAAATGCCACCGCCGTGCAGCTTTATCCGGCGAAAGTGGAGAGAAATGTCGACATCGTTATCGAAAACGATGAGATTATTGCTACGGGCTGCGCTCTCGCTTCCCGCTACCCGCAGGCCATAGTGAAAGAAATGCACGGTCGGTTAGTTATGCCAGGCAATGTCTGTTCACACAACCACTTTTACTCGGGGCTGTCGCGGGGAATTCAGGCCAATATTGCCCCAAGCCCGGATTTTATCTCGACGCTAAAAAATCTCTGGTGGCGGCTTGACCGCGCGCTGGATGAAGAGTCGCTCTACTACAGCGCGCTTATCTGCTCGCTGGAGGCTATCCGCAGCGGCTGTACGGCGGTGATTGATCATCACGCCTCCCCGAACTACATCAACGGTTCGCTCAGTCAGCTGCGTAATGCTTTCCTCAAAGTGGGATTACGCGGGATGACCTGTTTTGAAACCACCGATCGTAACGGCGGGCAAAAAGAGCTACAGGCAAGCGTTGAAGAAAACATCCGTTTCGCCCGTGAGATCGATCGGGCGCGGCAAGCGGGACAAGAACCCTATCTGGTGGAAGCACATATTGGCGCACACGCGCCGTTTACTGTGACTGACGACGGCCTGTCGATGCTTAGCGAGGCGCTCAAGGTTACCGGGCGTGGGCTGCACATTCATGCGGCGGAAGATCGCTATGATGTCTCTCACAGTCATCATCGATACGGAAAAGATCTACTGCTGCGGCTAGCAGAGTTTGACCTGATAGACAGTAAAACGCTGGTTGCCCACGGGCTGTATCTTTCAGATGCCGACATCGCGTTGCTAAACGATCGCGACGGTTTCCTGGTACACAATGCCCGCTCCAACATGAATAATCACGTTGGCTATAATCATCGGTTAACCGAATACCGTAACCTGGCGCTAGGCTCGGACGGTATGGGTTCCGATATGTTTGAAGAGCTGAAATTTGCCTTCTTCAAACATCGCGATGCCGGTGGGCCGCTGTGGCCCGATGCTTTTGCTCGGGCACTCAGTAACGGTAATACCCTGCTTAGCCGTAACTTTAACGCCCGGTTCGGACGCATTGAAGCCGGTTACAAAGCGGATTTAACCATCAGTGATTATCTTACGCCGACGCCGCTTTTAGCCGAAAACATCGCCGGGCATATTGCTTTTGGGATGGGGGCAAGCCATGTACACAGCGTGATGGTGAATGGCGTGATGGTTTATGAGAACAGGGCCTTTACCTTCGACTGTGAGCCTATTTTTGCCGAAGCCCGCCAGGTTGCGATGAAGATGTGGAAAAGGATGGATGCTCTGGGTTAATGGGCACCCTGAGGTAGTAAAAGGCCGCAGCGTATGCGTTGCGGCCTTATATATTTTTAGCACACAGCAACGTTGTACTGATAGCCCATAACTTCCGGGCTACAAGCGTCAGAATGCCGTACTGCGTTTACGTTGCTGCTGTATTTCCATCAGTTCCTTTGGCGTTATCTGACGCAGCGCGGTCGTTGGACAAACGTCAACACATGCCGGGCCACGGTCGCGGTCCGCACACAGATCGCATTTGATAATCTCCATTGCCGCAGTAATGGTAATGACACCAAAAGGACAGGCCACCACGCAGCTCTGGCAGCCGATACAGCGGTTTGAGTCTGCCTCAACCCTATCACTTCCCATGCTGAGAGCGCCAACGGGACAAACGGTCACACAAGGGGCATTTTCACATTGATGGCACATCACCGGCACACTCAACGTATCAAGGCGCAGCACGTTTAAACGAGGTGCAAACGCAGCGTTCTCAGTGATATGTTCCAGCGCACACGCCACCTCGCAGGTTCGACAGCCGATACAGGATGCCGAATCCGCCAGAATAAAGCGGGTCATACGCCCTCCTTCTTATCAAACATCGCCAGCATGTCACGGGCCGCCTGCCGTCCGGCGGCCATCGCGGTGACCACCAGATCGGCGCCGTGTACCGCATCGCCACCGGCAAATATTTTCTCGTTACTGGTTTGTGTCATTGCGCGCCCCGCGCCGCCGGTTTGAATTTGCCCCCAGCGATCTAGCTGAACGTTATGACCGCGTAGCCACGGCATATCATGAGCCTGGAAGCCAAAAGCCATGATCAACACATCCGCCGGTAGTTCGAAACCAGAACCGACAATCGGCCGAGGACGACGACGTCCATCGGGTCCGGGTTCCCCCATATCGGTACGGATCAAGCCAATGGCGGAAACCTGCCCCTTACGATTGCGTTGAATATACTGCGGCTGAACATTGAACTGGAACTCAACGCCTTCTTCACGCGCGTTCGCCACCTCTTTTTTTGAACCTGGCATGCTCAGTTCATCACGACGATACGCGCAGGTCACGCTCGCCGCACCGCGGCGTATTGCCGTTCGCAGGCAGTCCATGGCCGTATCACCACCACCCAACACCACCACGTGTTTGTCCTGAATATCGATCGATGGGTATTCTGCACTCTCCTCAAGCCCCATCACCTCACGGGTGTTGGCAATCAGGAACGGTAATGCCTGAATCACACCCGGCGCATCTTCCCCTTCAAGCCCCGCAGCCATCAGGCCATAGGTACCCACGCCGACGAAAACGGCATCGTAATGGTCTATCAGGTCGCTAAACGCCACATCACGTCCCACTTCGTGGTTCAGGTGGAAGGCAATTCCCATATCGCTAAATAATGTTCGCCTGACGCTGAGAATCTTTTTATCCAGTTTGAACGCTGGGATACCGAAGGTTAACAGCCCACCAATTTCAGGATGCTTATCAAATACATCGGCTTTAACGCCTGCTCGCGCCAGGATATCAGCACATCCCAGGCCCGCCGGACCTGCGCCGATAATTGCGACCCGTTCCTGGCGCGGAACTACGTCACCTATCTGCGGACGCCAACCCATCGCCAGCGCGGTATCGGTGATATAGCGCTCGAGATTGCCAATTGTGACCGCTCCCCCCTCATTTTTGAGCGTGCAAGCCCCTTCACATAAGCGATCCTGCGGACATACCCGACCGCAAATCTCCGGCAACGAGCTGCTTTGATGACACAGTTCGGCGGCTTCAACGATCTTTCCCTGTTTTGCCAGGCGAATAAACTCCGGAATAGCGTTATGCAGTGGGCAGGTCCAGTTACACCAGGCTTTTTCGGCGCAATACAGGCAACGTTCACTTTCGTATTCCGCATCACAGATCCCCAGCCCGTGGTATATCTCCTCAAAATGGGTTTTCCTGACGGCGGCATCAACCTTACTAGCGCCTATGCGCGGCGGTTTTGCCATGAATGCTTCTCTCCGGCTGGGCTTGCGAGGCTGTACCGGCTGCCCAATGACAGCACGACTCTGGCGTTCACGACGCAGCGCGACTAATCCGTCTTCATCCATTAATCGCAGAGACTGTGTTGGACACACGCTCACGCAGGCCGGTTTCCCACTTGCCTGTTCACTGCACAGATCGCATTTTTGCGCCAACAGGGGCGCATCCTCATTCGCCGCCACCATCTCAATGGCGCCGAATGGACACCCGATTACGCAGTTTTTACAACCGATACATTTTTCAGGATTAAGCTGAATGCTGTTATGCGCATAATAGAGCGCATCCGTCGGGCATGAGGTCACACAGGGGGCGTCATTGCAATGATGGCAAGTTGCCGCACTGCTCTCTTTACGATGGAAAACAACATGAATGCGCGGTTGGAAATCACGACGTTGCGGCGGCCAGTTATCATTTTGGTGAGACGTCACACAGGCAACTTCACAGGCATGGCAGCCAATACAGCTCGTGACATCGGCAACAATAAATCGGTTCATTTGCTTCCCTTTTATTATTCAAATATTCATCAAGGGATGCGATGCAATAATCAGGCGCATTTTTCGATTTTAAAATAAGCGGGATTATTTTTGCGATGAAAATCATACAATCGTTATTTTTTAAAGATAATCCATCGTAAAATCAGTCCATTAAAATGTGTCTCGCCACGACCCTTACCGAGTGATTCTTATTTTTACCTACCAAAATGAGAGATAATTTATCTCATTGTGATATCCCCGTTTTTTGTTTCTTTTAGCTTCACCGCTCGATTGTCACGTTCTATTCCAGAAGTCGTGATTTTATTCACAAATATGCTCACTGTCTGACCAAAAACGCAATTCTGGCACAGCTTACGCATAACTTACGCCGTGCGCGCAACACGCTGATCACGACATCAGCTCAGGGAGGCAACCGCCTTCGAATCGTAACTTCCTGTTCGTTGTGAACGGAAGTCGTACAGGAGAGAACAACTTCATGAAAGAATTTGCCATTCCTGCCTCACACTCTTCGGCATCCACTGCACCGGTTGATGAGGTTTTACCCTTTACGCAAATGATCCTTTACGGATTGCAGCACGTATTGGTGATGTACGCGGGTGCGGTTGCTGTGCCGCTGGTCGTAGGAAATGCCGTGGGGCTTCCTGCAGAGCACATAATTTTACTCATCAGCGCCGACCTGTTTATTTGCGGTGCGGCGACTATTGTACAGTCGATGGGGATCCGTCCCTGGCTGGGTTGCCGGTTACCGTTGATTCAGGGCTGTACCTTTGCTGCGTTAATCCCCATGGTGCTAATCGGCAAAGAATACGGTATTGGCGCGATCTCCGGCGCAGTAATTGTCTCCGGTGTCTTTATTCTTGCTTGCGCCCCATGGATCAGCCGTTTAATCCGCTTTTTCCCCAAAGTCGTCATGGGAGGTATTGTGACCCTTATCGGCCTGTCGATTATGCCAGTTGCAGGCGGCTGGATTGGTGGCGGCAGTAGCGATATGGCGGGGTTTGGGGACCTGTTTTCATTGCTGATGGCAGCGATCACGCTGGTGATTATCCTTAATCTCTATACCTTCGCCACCGGTGTTATCAAAAACACCGCCGTACTGATAGGGCTTGCGATCGGCACCATCTTGTGGAGCTTCTTTAAACCACTCGATTTTCACCTGGTGAACGCCACGCCGTGGCTCCATCTCCCCCAGGTAATGCAATTTGCCCGACCAGAATTTCATATCGTCCCCGTGGCTTTGTTATCAATGGTGATGGTGGTGGTCATGGTCGAAACCATGTCCTCGATTATGGCTACTGGCGATATTGTGGGTAAAAAGGTGGATTCAGGCATGCTACGTAATGGTCTGAACACCTGTGGCCTTGCGACCACAATTTGCGGCTTCTTCAACCTCTTTCCCTATGCGGCCTTTGCGCAGAACGTCGGATTAATAGGTCTGACCGGAGTACGCAGTCGTTTTGTGGTCTCGGTATCCGGGGCGATTCTCATTTTGATGGGCATCTTTTCAAAAATGGCGGCGCTGGTGGTGCTCATTCCTAAACCTATTCTGGGCGGGGCCGGGATCGTGATGTTTGGTATGGTCGCTGTCTCAGGAATTCGTACCTTAGGACAGGTGAACTATCGCAATAATAACAATGGCATGGTCGTCGCTCTAACCCTCGGTCTGGGTATGATGCCGGTGCTGGTACCCAATTTGTTCACCCAATTCCCTCCGATGATGCAACTGTTCCTGCACAGCGGGATCACAATCGGAACGCTAACGGCAATTGTTGCAAACCTGACGCTAAACGGCAGCGTGCCGTTACGTATTTCTCATGATGTCCCGGAACCCGATCCGGCACCACCAAGCGCTGCAGCGCGAAATATGGCGGTGCGTACCGTTCGGATGTGGCTACTGCTGCGTAAAGTCCAGAAAGACCAGACGGCACAGCAAAGTACGGGGAAATAATGCAAAACCGGATCCTGTTCGCCCTGCTGGCGCTGGCGCTAATGACCCTTCCCGCCGTCCAGCAAGCTATCGCTTTTGGTCTCAGCAGCCGCTTTGGTTATGCGCTGCTGTGGTAAATTTTCACTCAATCTGGAGAGTCATCATGAATGGAGTGACGACCGTCTGTCCCTACTGTGCTGCCGGATGTAAGTTAAAGCTCGTCGTTGAGGACGGGAAAATCGTGCGAGCCGAGCCCGCAATGGGGAAGAATAATCAGGGCACGCTATGCCTGAAAGGTTATTACGGTTGGGATTTTATCCACGACACCCGCATTTTGACACCGCGTCTGCAAACACCGATGATCCGTCGCCAGCGTGGCGGTAAGCTGGAATCCGTCACCTGGGATGAGGCGCTCGATTACGTTGCCGACCGCCTCGCCGCAATTAAAGAACGCTATGGCCCGGATGCTATCCAGACCACCGGTTCTTCACGGGGTACGGGGAATGAAACCAATTATGTGATGCAAAAATTTGCCCGTGCCGTTATTGGCACTAATAACGTGGATTGTTGCGCTCGCGTCTGACACGGCCCTTCGGTTGCAGGTCTGCACCAATCGGTTGGTAACGGCGCGATGAGTAATGCCATCACTGAGATTGATAACAGCGATCTAGTGTTTATTTTCGGCTATAACCCGGCAGATTCACACCCTATCGTCGCCAATCACGTACTGAATGCTAAACGTCATGGCGCGAAAGTTATTGTCTGCGATCCGCGACGGATAGAAACTGCGAGAATCGCCGATATGCATCTGGCGCTCAACAACGGAAGCAATATCGCTCTGCTGAATGCGCTAGCTCAGGTGATCATTGCAGAGGATCTTTATGACACCTCGTTTGTCTCCCAGCGCGCTGATGGTTTTGAAGAATATTGCAAACTTGTCGAAGGCTATCCACCTGAAGCGGTTGAGACAATTACCGGCGTCAGCGCGCAAGACATCCGCCGCTGCGCACGGATGTATGCACGAGCCAAATCAGCCACGATTTTGTGGGGCATGGGGGTAACCCAGTTCTATCAAGGAGTTGAAACCGTACGGGCGCTGACAAGTCTTGCCATTCTTACCGGCAATCTCGGTAAGCCGAGCGTTGGGGTTAACCCCGTACGGGGACAAAATAACGTTCAAGGCGCATGTGATATGGGCGCTTTGCCGGACACTTTCCCAGGCTATCAGTTCGTAAAAATAGCGGAAAACCGCGAAAAGTTCGCTAAAGCATGGGGTGTGGCTAGCCTGCCGGAACATACCGGTTATCGCATCAGCGAATTGCCACATCGAGCCGAGCACGGTGAAGTTCGCGCGGCGTACATAATGGGAGAAGATCCTCTACAAACGGATGCCGAGCTCTCGGCCGTTCGGAAAGCCTTTGAAACTCTGGAATTGGTCATTGTGCAGGATATCTTTATGACCAAAACGGCCGCCGCCGCCGATGTTATCCTCCCCGCCACCTCATGGGGCGAGCACGAAGGCGTCTATACCGCAGCAGACCGCGGCTTCCAGCGCTTTTACAAGGCGGTTGAACCGCAATGGGATCTGAAAACTGACTGGCAGATTATTAGTGAAATCTCCAGCCGGATGGGTTACCCAATGCATTACCGCAATACGCAGGAAATTTGGGATGAATTGCGGCAGCTGTGTCCGGATTTCTTCGGTGCGACCTATGAAAAAATGGGCGAACTGGGCTATATCCAGTGGCCATGTCGTGATGAATCTCCGGCAGATACCGGCACCTCTTATCTGTTTAAAGAGCGTTTTTCCACCCCAAATGGGCGCGCACAGTTCTTTACCTGCGATTGGGTCGCTCCCATCGATAAGCTCAGTGAAGACTTTCCGATGGTGCTATCTACCGTACGAGAGGTTGGCCACTATTCCTGCCGTTCTATGACCGGCAACTGCGCTGCTCTGTCAACGCTTGCCGATGAACCGGGCTACGCGCAGATCAACACCGACGATGCAGCTCGCCTTGGCATCGTGAATGAAGCGCTTATCTGGGTGAGTTCACGCAAAGGACGCGTGATGACCCGCGCTCAGGTCAGCGATCGCCCAAATAAAGGCGCAATTTACATGACCTATCAGTGGTGGATAGGAGCATGCAACGAGCTAGTGGCAGAGAATCTCAGCCCGATAACTAAAACACCAGAATATAAGTACTGCGCGGTGCGCGTTGAGGCCATTGTTGACCAACAGGCTGCGGAGCGTTATGTGGTTGAGGAGTATCGTTTGCTGAAAGCGCGGTTGCGGGAAAGTGTGTTGGGGTAAAACGGGGTCATCCGGCAATGTGCGTGGTTATGCCTGCTTATCAGGCATACATTTTGTATGTTGCGATTGTCTGTAGCCCTGGCAAGGCGCGAGCCGCCCCTTGCGCGCTCCCCGCGCCGACACATTTTATTTGGCTTAATCTTTAAAAGGAGCGCAACACGGGCATGAATCAAAAAACATCGCCCTTAACTGACAAGAATTAGGCTACAGGCAAGGGTTCAGGATTTTAAGGCATGCCGAATTGAGTCGAGAATCGGTTGATAGCCGGTGCAACGGCACATATTGCCTTCCAGAACATCTTTAAGCTGTTCATCGCTCGGCTGCGGGACTTTTTCCAGTAATGCAGTGGTACTGACCAGTACACCGGGTGTACAGAACCCGCACTGTACTCCACCTTTCTCCACGAACGCCTCCTGTAATTTTTGGGTGACGGGATTATCGTTCAGCCCCTCAAGGGTGGTAATTTCGGCTTCGTCGCATTGTTCAGCTAGCACCAGGCAAGAGCAGACGGCTTGACCATCCATCATTACGGTGCAAGCACCGCACTCGCCAATCGAACATCCCTCTTTGGTGGCCGTTAGCTTTAAGGTATTGCGCACGAGATCCAGCAGACGCATATTACCCTCAACCTTTGCTTCTACCAGCTTACCGTTAACCTTCACTTTAATTGTGCTCATTGCTCATCCTTTTCAGAGCGCTACCGCGCTCTGTTGTAGTGGGTTATTTTGCGGCGGCCTCGGCCATCATGTCGCGGAACATTCGGATAAATACCGGCTGTTTGTATGCAGCAGACCAACGTTTGCCAATGGCGGCATAAATTAATTTGTCGAGTACCGCACAAGCGTTATCAATAGTCGCACTGTTTAGCGTCTGACCAACCAGGCAGCGTTCGACGTCCAGCAAGCGCTGCGGTTTACTGAACAATGCACCATCGACCAGACGGCAATAGCTGACGTTACCGTCAGGCGCAAACTCCAGCAGTGCGCTCAGACTCTGGCGGGTGATATTGAGCGCATTTCGGCGCCCCAATTGATGATAGAAACCTTTTGCTTCAGGCCTGGCAGGTTTTGGCAGAATAATGCGGGTTAACAGCTCATCCGGTCGACGCTGTGTCTTGTAACCCGAAAGAAGAAACTCGCCGAGCGACAGACGACGAATACCGTCGTGTGATTGCAGCTCGATGCTGGCGTCGTACAAAATAGCCGGCGGTATGGAATCGCCACACGGAGCCGCGTTGACAATGTTTCCGCCAATTGTCGCGCGGTTGCGAATCTGATGCGATCCCACCGTATGACATGCCTGTACCAGTAATGGATATCGCTCACGCAGCAGCGGATGGTCGGTGACACGGTTGAAGTTTACCGCCGCACCAATTGAAATCTCGCCGCTTAGCGGATCTTCGGTAATTTGCGTAATTTCAGGTAGACGTGAGATATCGACCAGCTTCATTGCGCGAGTCTGCATACGCCCTTGAACAATGACGTCAGTACCGCCGGCAATAGCCGTGACACCGTCACTTTTCAACAATTCCAGCGCTTCCTGCAGCGTTTTAGCCCGAGTCACACTAACGTCGGTCAACCGTAAAACCTGCTTTTTATTCTCAGCTTCAATCATCAACTCGCTCTGGCGTGCCGGTTTTTTCAGGTTATAGCCAAGAACGACCTGTTCCAGCGTCAACGGTAATTTGTTAAAACGGGTTGCCAGCGCAAAGCTCACGGCGTTATTAATCGCCGCTGCAACTAACTCCGTTGCCGGTTCACCGATTCCTTTCGCGCCCAAGGGCCCGGCTTTATCCGGATTCTCCACGCCAATGACGGTGATAGGAGGAATGTCTTTAATGGTGGGTAACAGATAGCTATCGAAATTCTCCGATTTCACCTGCCCATGTTCAATATTGAAATCTTCCAGCAGCGCATAACCAAATCCTTGCGCCACCCCACCGCAAACCTGTCCTTCAAAGCCGACCGGATTGAGCACTTGGCCCACGTCATGGGCGGCGGTGACATGCAGCAAATCAGTCTTACCCGTGCTGGTATTGACTCTGACCTCCGCCACCTGGCAGCCATATACCCAGGTAAAGTACGGACTGCCGCAGCCTTTTTCCTCATCCCAGTGGATTGGCGGCGGTACAAACCATCCGTATTCCGTCAGGCTGACGCTGGCCCATTTGGTCTTATTGACCGCAGCTTTAAAATCAATCCGAAGGCTAGCATCCTGTTTATTGATAATAAAACCGTCTTGCCATAGCGTATCTTCGAGATGCCTTACGCCAATGTGTTCGCCGACCACGCTGATAATGCGCTGCTTTATCTTGTCAGCGGCATCAAGGATCGCCCCGCCGCCGACCATGGTACCGCGGGTAGCCGCAGTCGACCCCCCATCACCGATAACCGAAGTTGGCGGCTCACTAAAATGAATTTCCGCCATTGCAATACCAAAGGCTTCGGCGGCAATGAGCGACATGGTGGTTTGCAGGCCCTGACCGTTTTCTGATACGGAGGTTGAGAGGTTTACGCTGCCGTCCTCGTTGACCTGAATTAGCGCTGTTGAGGTATCGACACCTTCCGCGCCGATGGAGCAACCACGATAGCTAAGCGCAAGACCAATACCGTAGCGATAAACACCCCCCTTTTCGTTTAATACATGGTAATGCTTTCGTTTGGCCATAAATTCGGCCGAAGATGCCGCTTTCTTCAGGACCTCATGTGCCGAGACGGTATGTTGATCGAAGACCTGACCGGTAATGGAGGTATCCCCCTGACGTAGCGCATTAATCTCACGTAGGGTAACCGGCGACATGTTCAAATATTCAGCGATTTCATCCATTAACGATTCGTGGGCATAGACCACCTGGGGCGAGCCAAACCCGCGCATTGCGGAGGTGTAGCTGTTATTGGTGTAGACCGCCGTAACGTCAATATGAACATTGGGAATGGCATATGGCCCGGCAGCCTGTACCGAGGACCGCCAGGTGACAAATGGGGAAGAAGCCGCGTAGCCACCGCTATCCGCAAGAATTTCGACCTTCATCGCCTGAATATGCCCCGCCTCATCCAAACCGACTTTATATTTCATCTTGTAGGGATGGCGTTTGCAGCTTTCAATAATCGACTGCTCCCGGGTGTAGGCGAATTTAATCGGCTTGCCGGTAAGATGGGTTAACAGCGCTGAGCGACAGGCAAGATGATCAATCACATCATCTTTGCCGCCAAACGAACCGCCCATTACCGCACGCTTGATATTGATCTGACTTTGCGGGCAGCCCATAAACTTTGCCACAAATCCACGGACACGGTGCGGGTTCTGAATCGAGCCGGAAATCACCAAACTACCATCTGTAGGATCGAGCCAGCTGAGTACAACTTCAGGCTCGATATACGCATGTTCCTGAAAACCCACCTCATACTCACGTTCCAGTATGTGGCGGGAAGCGGCAAAGCCCTTTGCGACATCGCCTTTAACGGTGTGATGGTGCGCGGCGATGTTGTCACAACGCTCAGGGTGAATTCGCCGGGCATCCGGCAATAGCGCAGCCTCCATGTCCGTAAGCGGTGTGAATGGGGTATAGCGCACATGAATTTTATCCGCCGCTTCACAAGCAGCCTCATAGGTCGTCGCCGCAACGACGGCAACGACATCACCGTGAAAAACAACCTCATCTTTAATAATCGGCAGGTAATCTTTGACGATAACGCCAACAACTGGCGTGCCGGGAATATCCTGCCAGGTGGCAATTTTAACTACGCCATCAACTGCCAGCGCCTCGCTCAGATCGAGTTGCTCAATTTTACCCGCCGGTATATCCGCATAACGGCAGACGCCGTACAGCATCCCCGGCAAAGTGATATCATCGCCGTAAATAGCGGTTCCTTTCACTTTCGCCATTCCATCCACGCGTCCTGGTGACGCTGAACGCAAAGCACACATAACGTTCCCCTTATTATCAATCCACAAAGTCATTCACGGGAAAAGCCCATCGTGGCAAGACAAATCCAATATTTGTGCCAGAGATCAATAAGGTGGTCGCCAGTGTTTTTTTTTGTGATACCGCCCGCGTAAAAGAGCGTTATGAAGTGGGAATACCGTCATCTACGCTGATGGAAGCGGATGAATTCCAGACGGCCGACATCGGCATTATCAAAGTAATAATCGTTTTTTATCAAAATAATAATGCGTTAAGTCGGCTTAGCCGAACAATCATTGCTCAGGGTGAGTAAAGCCCGCATTGTGTGCTAGCTAACTGATTGACTTCCCCACCAATAGTACGAAAATGTTCTCCACTCGTGACAACCGAACAACGGCAACTATGAACCTCAGTACTATTAGCCTTTCCCGCATGTCGAAAATGAAGAAAGTCAGCGCGCTGATCGTTGCTGCACTGTTATTAGTCAGCTGTGATTCAAAAACCCCGGTTAAATCACCGTCTACCTCAACGCCGGGCAAATCTGAACACAGCAATGAGCCGATGCGCGGCGTCTGGCTGACCACGGTTTCGCGTCTGGACTGGCCGCCGATAAGCTCAATTAACGCCGGTAGCGCAACGCTAAGGGTTAATCAGCAGCAGGCTGCGATGCGCACTAAGCTCGATAAACTCAAAAGTCTTGGCATCAATACGATCTTTTTCCAGGTGAAACCTGATGGCACCGCGCTGTGGCAATCCAACATTTTGCCGTGGTCAGATATGATGACCGGGAATATTGGTGAGTACCCTGGCTACGACCCGTTACAGTTCGTGCTGGACGAAGCCCATAAGCGTGGCATGAAGGTTCACGCCTGGTTTAACCCTTATCGTGTTTCGGTGAATGTAAAACCATCGACGATTACGGCGCTCAATAATACTCTCTCGCAAACGCCATCCAGCGTGTACGTCCTGCATCGTGACTGGATCCGCACGGCTGGCGACCGTTTTGTGGTTGACCCGGGCATTCCTGAGGCGCGTGACTGGATTACCAGCATTGTTGCGGAAGTGGTGTCCCGCTACCCTATCGACGGCGTGCAGTTTGACGATTATTTCTATACCGAAACGCGCACCTCGGCCCTCAATGATAATGCGACGTTCCGCCAGTACGGTCAGGGTTTTGCCTCAAAAGCGGATTGGCGCAGGAACAATACTCAACAGTTAATTGCGCAGGTTTCGCATACCATAAAACAGCTTAATCCCAACGTAGAGTTTGGTGTAAGCCCGGCCGGAGTCTGGCGTAATCGCTCCCACGATCCAGCCGGCTCTGATACCCGCGGTGCTGCGGCATACGATGAGTCCTATGCCGATACCCGTCAGTGGGTACAGCTTGGCCTGCTGGACTATATTGCGCCACAGCTCTACTGGCCTTTTGCTCGCGATGCGGCGCGTTATGATGTGCTGGCAAAATGGTGGGCCGATGTGGTGAAGCCGACAAACACTCGACTCTATATTGGTATCGCGCTGTACAAAGTCGGAGAACCGTCGAAGAACGAGCCGGACTGGATGATTGAAGGTGGGGTGCCTGAGCTCAAAAAACAGATCGACCTTAATGAATCAGCCTCAAACATTAACGGCACCATTTTGTTCCGTGAAGCTTACCTGGATCAACCGCAAACCCAGGATGCTGTCAATTATCTAAAAGATCGCTGGGGCAAATAAATTACCTGAAAGAATCGGTGAATTCTCACCGATTCTTTCAATTTCGAGAGTAATAAGTTACTACCATGTGAAGCAATATCGCTGATATATCCATTTAGCCTAATCATTCTAAAAACTTCTTGCGGTTCAAGCCTGACTGCCAGTAGTATCAGTAAAACGTCGTTTCAACGTTGATAATAATAAAGTCCAGCCCGTTAAATTTACCTTTCCTCGCAGGTTGCCCCTAATAACACATCATTAACGTTCGCGTTATTTCTGATATTTATGAGTATTATGACTAAAGAAACCGCTACTTCTTGTCCTCAGTGGACTCCAAAAGATACCATCTGGATGATGGGTGTTTATGGCGCTACCGTTGGTGCAGGTACCCTATTCCTGCCGGTAGAAATTGGAACGCGCGGCCCGCTCGTCTTTGTCCTGCTACTCCTACTCGCCATTCCCCTGGCGCTTGTGCCGCATGTACTGATCACCCGCGTATTTATGCGCGATCAGCAAGCTCTCGACACCGCCGATCAAACTTTACCCCTGTTCGGTTCTTTCTTTGGTGCCAAAGGCCGCCAGGCGATGAAGCTGTTTTTCTGCGTTGCCCACTACCCAGTCACGCTGGTTTATGCCGTTTCATTGGTCAATGCACTAAGCCATTTTATGAGCGACCGCCTTCACATCAGCGGTATTAACCGAGGCGCGTTGACGCTTGTCGTACTGTTTATTTTGCACCTTGTGCTAAGTAAAGGTCGCGATAAGGTGGTGAGCACAATGAGCGCGCTGGCATTACCTTTTGCTATTGCCATTATTGTGATTGCCGCAACGCAAATACCCGCCTGGGATTTCAGCAATATTACCCATGCCTGGCAGCAGACACCGTCATCATCGATGGGCAATACATTGAAAGATCTCTGGTTAACGCTGCCATTGATTGCTTTTTCATTATGCTCCGCACCGCTTATTCCGGCACTCGCGTCATGGTACCGTGAACCAGGAAACGGTGGCGAAAAGCAGTCAATACGCGTGATACGTCGTGCTTACGCGCTCATTTTATTCAGCATTATTTTCTTTGTTTTGAGCTGTATTTTGAGCACGCCGCGTGAAACGTTCGAAATGGCAAAAGCACAGAACCTTAACGTACTGTCGGTGATTGGCGGTAATGGCGGTATGAGCGCAATACTTTATCTGGCTCCTTTTATTGCCATTCTGGGAATGACCAAGTCATTTTTAGGAATATCAATGCCGGTGGCCGAAACCTTTAACGCGCTGGCAAGCGATCTTTTTAACTTAAAACGTAATAGCCAAATTAAACGGATTAAGCTGGTTATCTCGGTGTTAATGTTTGTTGTCACATCAATCGTGGTTTATCTTAACCCGGATGTGATTAACATGATTGAAACCGTCTGCGGTCCTTTAATCGCCATTTTCCTGTTTATTATTCCGACCTGGCTGATATTTACTCGCCCGGCTCTTCAGCCGCTGCGCGGAGCTTTATCGGTTATGGTAATGATAAGCGGAATACTCACCGTTTCTGCGCTACTGTACTCCATGTTCTAAACTTTGATTGGCGCTGCTAGCGCGGCGCCAATCATTATTTTCTATCCGCGATACACGTACAGTCCACCTTCTTGCCCTCGGCTAAATAGCACCTGCCAAAGTTCTATATCTCTGGCGCGAAACGCCCCGGCACAGGCACAAAGATAATAGTTGAACATCCGACGGAATTGCGCGGTGTAGTGTGGCGCAAGCGTAGTCCACGCGGCGTTAAAACGTTGGTGCCACGCCATCAAGGTTTTATCATAATCGCTACCAAAATTATGCCAATCTTCCATAATCAGCCGTGATTCACTGACGCTGGCTATCTGGCGAATAGAGGGCAGACAACCGTTAGGGAAGATATATTTGTTAATCCAGGGATCAACATTCATCCCCGTTTCGTTGCTACCAATGGTATGTAAAAGGAATAAGCCTTTTGGCTTCAGGCAACGGTCAACCACCCTAAAATAGGTGTCGTAGTTTTTGGGGCCAACATGTTCAAACATACCTACAGAAACAATACGATCGTAGGTCTTATCAAGATCGCGATAATCCTGAAGTAATATAGAGACATTGAGCCCTTTGCAATGCTGCTGGGCCAATTTTTGTTGTTCGGCAGAAATAGTGACGCCGTCCACGCTCACGCCATAATGACGCGCAGCATAGGCCGCAAGCCCTCCCCAGCCGCAGCCAATATCCAGTAGTCGCATCCCGGGCTTAAGCTGAAGCTTTTCACAAATCATTTTGAGCTTGGCATTTTGCGCCGCTTCCAGCGTTTGTGCATCTTTCCAGTAGCCGCAGGAATATTGCATGTGTGGATCGAGCATCAGGGTGAAAAGGTCGTTACCTATATCGTAGTGTTCTTTGCCGACAATCCATGAACGGTGGCGGGACTGAAGATTAAATAGGCGGGCGCTGATAATGCGTAAAATATCTTTGAGGTTGCCTGGCATCTGTTTGTCGAGCTTGGCCTTGAGTATTTTATAAAAAAAGATATCCAGACGTTCACAATCCCACCAACCTTCCATATAGCTCTCACCTAACCCCAATGAGCCTTGTTGGAATACACGTTTGAAAAAATCGGCGTGATGAATCTGAATATCCCACGGTCTGGTACCGTTAATTTGAATGTCGGCCTGAATGAGAAGATCGTTCCCCATTCGGGACCAGTTATCATTTAATTCATTAACATTTATTACGTTTGAACAAACCGTGGCCATGAGCACTATCCATTTTGAGTCAGTATATTCTGAAAGAGATTATTATTGATAACCGGATGGTATGTATTATGATGTGAGGACAATTTCTATCGAATAGACGTCATAATGATGGACGATCGCCCTTCTTTCACGACCGCGCAGGCAAAACAATGGATTTCATCGCAGGATGATTCAATGAAAGAGTTGCCGCAGTCGGTCTATTTTCGTTCCTACGTCCTGGCCGCCAACAATCATGTTGATAAGCATTGCCATACCTTTGCTCAGTTTCATTTTGCACGCCAGGGCAGTATGCGTATTGATGTCGCGGGAAAATGCTGGGTCATTCCAGCGCATTACGGTATATGGATCCCACAAAACACAGACCACACCGTTTGGGCGCTGGACGATGTGTATCTGGAAAATCTCGATATTGAGCCTGATTTTATCCCTCAACCTATCAATGAATGTCGGGTCGTAGCCATCAGTGATTTTGTGCGTGAATTTATCCATTACGCCACCACCAACACGCCAAATCATTACGATACCGACAGCAAAGATGGCCAGCTGGTGAGCGTATTACTTGATGTGATTCTAAAATTACCCGTTGTCGAGCTGGTGCTACCGTGGCCACAAAACCCGGCGTTGATGAAGGTGTGCAGAACTCTCCAGGAGTCACCTGCCCTTGAGCATTCAATGGAGTTTTGGGCCAGCCATCTTGGTATGTCAGCCCGCACCTTTTCCCGCCATTTCAAAAAAGAGACCGGTATGCCATTTAGCGCGTGGAAGCAGAAAATGCGCATTCTGGAATCTGTGATGCTCCTGAAAAAGAACAAGAACGTCACCGCCGTCGCGCTGGAAGTTGGTTACTCCAGTACAGCGGCGTTTAGTTACGCTTTTCGTCAGGCCTTTGGCGTTCCACCGTCAGGTTATTAAAGTTCAAACCTATGGGAGTGCGTGACACCGTCACCTTCTTGTGGGAATGATGAACACTAAATCCTGAAATGTTATCCACAGAAACGGTGCGCAAACTTGTGGATAATAGGCAGAAAAGCCGTTGATGACGCGATGATTGTGAATGCATAATTCCACGCAGTTTTGAGCGAAGTATAGCCATTCCACCCTCTGTTATTCCCTGATCGTCTGCGATAACTGTTCTAAGACCACCTTTTCCTGCTGCCCATACGCGTCAAAAAAGATTTTCGAAGGCGCTGGGGTGCTGACGCATCGAGTTCAATGCCAGCACCATTTCTGTCCGCATTAGATTAGCTCGCTCAGTTGGTTTTTTGTTCACATCAACAGGTATTGGATGCTCGTAAGGACCAGAATGCTGAGCTGGGGCTAGTTGTTGTTAAAGAAGATCCAGAGCTTTAGGACATGCCTCTGGGTTATTCATAACAAAAAAGACGCTTTAGTTTTCCTAAAACACCCACCATGCAGCCTGTGACTGAAAAAGTCGTTTTATTGAATAATTCTGAGCACCAGCAATTTACATTACTACATCGTTTAAATTGATATAAGGATTCATCATGATCGGTTCTGTAAAGCATGCCCCCCTCAGTAACTCTGCGAGTTTGTCACGGACAGAGGCGCCCGTAACTTCTCAAGACTCAGCCGTGGTCGGAAAAGAATTTATCCCCAAAATTGAATGTGTCGGTAATTCTTCTGCAGAACCAAAAATTAGAAAAGGTGATTTTAGAAAAGGTGATTCTCCAATAAAACGGAAAATAATGCGGATGAAAGAGAAACGGGCGCAATCAACTGAAAATGGCAGAGAGAAGAACGCAAAAGAGCTGGCGATGGCCCAGCACCCAGGAACCCGGTTTCTCGCCACAGGAAAAACATTGCACCATTCCGTGAATGGCGGTATGCATCTTGCTGATAACCAGACCGCCAAGGTAATGAAAAAGCTGGTCGCAGAAGGCTACGAACTTCAAGCTCATCCAAAATCCGTCGCTCCCCTTATCAACGAATTAAAGCCGATGGAGACAGCGTTTAAAGTTGCTGCCAGAGGGAAACTGGATGTCCTGACACAGCCGGTAGCGTTGCATATTAAGCCTGGTGATAACGGTAACGTTATCACTCTGAAGGACGCAGGCAATTTAACAGAGCTGCAATGGTTGAGAGAGAACGACAAACCGGGGAACTTCCTGGTGTTGAACGGCAATAATGATGAAACTTATGTCGCGCATGTTGCTAAATTAGCCGGTTCAGCCAAACACCTGCAATTTATTACCAGCGGATTTGGTGGCCATGGCACCACCGATCGCCACCACATCGCAGTTAACCAAACCGAAGCGGGCCGATTTAAAGAGATTTTGGTAGATAATGGTATTGCAGCGGAAAAAATCCACACCGATCATTTCTCCACAAATAGTGGTCAGAATTCGATTAACGTAGCCGATATTCTTAATAATATGATCCGGGAGAATAAACCGTGCAATAAAATTATCATAGCCGGAACACCAGCGGCAGTATTTCGCCAGACCTATACCTATGCCCAGCAGCTGAATATTCCAGCCTATGCTAAAGAAAATGGCGAAGAAAATACCATAAACAGCTATTTGAAAGCCTCCCCCGCGCCAATTCGCGAGAGTGATAAGCAGTTTTCGATTGAATCATTTCCGTTTGCCGATTCAGCGCAATACACCACCACTGCCGATGACTTAGCGGTGCTTAGAGAATTCAGCACAACCCTGAATTACATGGCGACGACGACATTCCTGCCCGCGGATAAAACCGTTTTCCCGGATAGTTTCTTCCATAATGCCGTGGACAGCATTCAGATGACCGCCCAGCAGTTGGAAAAAGACAGCGCTAACGTTGCTCGCCATGGCGATAATATTGCGGCTATGAAAGAAATTAATACGGAGATGATCGCTCGCCTTAAGAACGGCACCCTGACGGAAAACGATATCAGTAACATCAAAAAGGTGGACACCTTCTTCCGTAATCTGTTCAATCCGCTAGAGTTAACGTTCACGCGTAGCAATCTCTAAATTTAGTTCAACGGTGAAAAAGTGCTTAACAGGCGCTACGTTCATATTTGCTGAACGGACATTATAACTTCCAGGTCAACAATGAAATTGTTGACCTGGATACGCTGGTAGCCGGGTTGAAACAGAGATAACGGAAATTGTCGATGCGGTAAAGACCGGAAAAGCAGCACAATTTAGCAAGCTTAAAGGCGCAGCAGTTGTCTGCGCCACGGCTTGCGCTTACCAGTTAAAGGCTTGCACCAGCGATAAATCCCAGGCTGTTGCGAACAGCGAGATAAAGACAATGATGTTAACGGCCGTTTCTATTCTCTTTTCCATTTTGATTCTCCCTATGTCGGTAAAACCATTAAACACGGAAAACCTTAATGATTTATTCAGCGTCAATCCTTAGAGACTAACACAGTATCGTACGAAATCATCGGCTGGGACAAATTCATCATAAAGCTTGCGTGCTGGATTATGAATACGAGTATGCCAGTAGAAGCGCGACCATCCTTGTGCTTTGGCTTCATTTAGCACAAATTGTATGATCTCACGGGCGACGCCCTTACCACGCCAGACGGGGTCTACGAACAAATCCTCCAGGTAGCATATTGGCGATGTGACCCAGGTTCCTTCATGCAGAACGCAATGTGCAAAACCGACAATCACGCCGTCCAGCACAGCGACACGACAAAACATGGACGAGTCAGGGTCGATAAGCCGCGCCCAGGTGTACTCGGTCACTTCCTCAGATAAATCACTCGCGTAAAAATCGTTATACCCTTTCCAGAGCGTCAGCCACTGCGTCTTATCTTCTGCTTCCAGTGAACGAAATGTCACGACCACGGCACACCTCTTAGCTGAGTTGGTAGTACTTATCGGCGGTAATGCGAGCGGGGATCTGCGACGCATCATTCATTTGCAGCAAATCAATCTCAATGGCATTACAGATAGCATCCAAAGGTAAGTCATTATTTTCCAGACCAAAAGGTTCTTCAAGCTCTTCAGCAAGCGTATCAAGGGAGATGAAGGTGTAGGAAATCAGTACCGAGATGAACGGCGTCATGTAATGTAAATCCACCACCAGGGCAAACGGTAGCATGATGCAAAACAGATACACGGTACGATGCAGTATCAATGAGTATGCAAACGGCACCGGCGTATTGGCGATGCGTTCACAGCCTGCCAGCACAACAGACATGTCGTTAAGCCGGATGTTCAGGCTGTGATATAGAATATCCGACAGTTCGCCGCCCCGCCGTCTCTCAGCCAGCCAGTCACCCATGATAAGCAATATACGGTTTGCCGGTGATTGTGCCGCCATAACCTGTGACAGATGTTCTTCGCAGAGGTATTTTTCCATCACTGCGCGCGTCGGCTGGCGTCGTAGTGTCAAACGCAGGCAGTGCGCAAAGGCAATTTGCAGATTCACAAATTCACTAAGATGCGCGTCGTCACGCAGCGTATTTTTCACCTCGCGCAGCAACGAGCGTGACGCAATCATCAATTGCCCCCATAGCTGCCTTGCCTCGACATAACGGGAGTAACAAGCATTGTTGCGAAAACCAAGAAAGATGGCGATAGCCACGCCAAGAATACTAAAGGGTGCAACAGTGAGCTTAAAACCCAGCGATGAGTACCAGGGCAGGATCAGAATAACCACTATCGACAGCAGGAAATTGAGCAATAAGCGGGAGAAAATCTTTGGCAGTACTGAGCCATGCCATACGAAAATGCGGGCCAACCAATGTTGGTGAGGACGAACGATCATGTTTTTTTCAATCTGGTTAACGAGTTGTGCATTAAACGTGATCTTCATCATGTATTCAAGCACGGCAGGCGCGTGGATGATAGACTTGATATCCTCTCGTCATACCAGAAAACGCGTATTTGCACAGTGTTTCATAGGGATATTGGACATACCTCATATGTATGTTGTAACTAATAAAGGGCACAATCTGTTTTGTTGATGGCGCAGAAATAATAAACCCGGCCGTAGCCGGGTTCACTTAGATGATTAAACCATTAGCACAGTGGCTTAACGGCTTGACGCATCCCTTGGGTCAGAATGGCATCAAGGTCAGCAGCAACCTGTTCGACCAATCCAGAAACCTGTGTGAGATCTTGTTCCCAGTGTTCGCTGACGTTCAGCACCGCAGTCACCAGGTCGGTGGTGCTGATAACATTGTCGTGATGCTGTGACCACAACATCTGGAAGCGATCAATCCAGTGCGCATCATCCTGTACCGGATAAGACTCACCGTTACGCTCACCGCGATAGAAGGCAATCAGCGCCGCCAAAGCAAATGTCAAACGTGCCGGCAGTTTGCCGCTCGCCTTCTGCCCTGCTAGCAGCTGCGGCAGGATGCGGGTACGGAACTTCGTCATGCCGTTCAGAGAGATAGACAGCAATTGGTGTTTGATGTACGGGTTACGGAAACGCCCGGTGACTGCGCTGGCAAAAGATTCGAGTTCATCTTTTGGCAGATCCAATACCGGAATGATCTCCTGATAAATTGCTTTCTCAACGAATGCGCAAATTTCGGCGTCATTCATCGCTTCACCAACGGTATCAATCCCCGCCTGGAACGCCACCGGCACGAGCGCAGTATGGGCACCATTGAGAATGGCCACTTTACGTTCTTTGTACGGTTTGATGTCGTCAACAATCAACACGTTGAGCGCCAGTTTATCCAGACGCAGCTCGCTTGCCAGTGATTTTGGTCCCTGGATAACGAACAGATAGAAATGTTCCGCGGTATCGAGGAAACCATCTTTATAGCCCAATTCGGCTTCCAGGTTTGCCGCTTCATCGCGCGGGTAACCGGTCACGATACGGTCCACCAGCGTGGAACAGAAAGCGTTGGATTCATTCAACCAGGTCATGAATTCTGCCGGTAATGCCCACTCAGTCGCGTAACGAACAACCAGTTCTTGCAGCGCTTCACCGTTATAGTCAATCAATTCACATGGAATGATTATCCAGCCTTTATCTTTAGCACCATTGAAATGGCTAAAACGTTCGAACAGCAGACGAGTCAATTTTGCCGGATAGCTTACCGCTGGGGCATCGTCGAATTTGTCACCCGCATGGTAGCTGATACCCGCTTCGGTGGTGTTAGAAAAGACAAAACGCATCTCTGGGTTGTGCGCCAGCTTCAGGAATTCAGCGTAATCACTGTATGCACTGATTTCACGGTTTACAGAACGGATCAGGCGAGCCTCGCTCACTGCCTCACCTTTCTCATTCAGACCACGAATAATCGTGGTGTAAAGGCCATCCTGAGTGCTGAGTGACGGCGGGAAGTCGCTCGCGATTGGGCGCACGACGACCACACCGGAATTGAGATCGGTTTTCTCGTTCAGCAGATCGATCTGCCAGTCAACAAAGGCGCGCAAGAAGTTGCCTTCACCAAACTGGATAATACGTTCAGGGTATTGGGCACCGGGGAAATCATGGCGGTTCAGTGTTTTCACAATGGGTTCCTTTCTGGATTAGTCATACAGCCCGCTAAATTGGTCTAATAACTTATCAGATTTTCCGCTTATGAAACCCTGTTTTGATCAAGAGTGAGACAATAAATAACGAGTCTATAAGAATTTGTAAAAAATAGAGGTCGCCGTTAACTCACCATCCGGCATTAACGCATAGCGAGGGATCTCACCTGATTTGTGCCAGCCGCACTGCTGATAGAACTGTTCTGCACCGCTACCGGTGGCGGTATCGAGCACCAGCACCGTTTTATGGGTATCTATGGCCACTTCTTCTAGCCGCTGCATCAGTGCGCGTGCAACGCCTTTACGGCGAGTACTCTCATGCACCAACAATTTGGCGACATCAGCACGATGCGGCTGGTTTTCAGGCTGATCGATAACCAACTGCACCGTACCCACAATCCGCTGCCCGGCATCTTTTGCCACCAGCACGACTCGCTGATGACGGGCAGTACTTTCAGCCGTACGTCGCCAGAATGCCAACGCGGATTCAGATGAAAATGGCAGCATAAAGCTCACCGATGCACCGCCATGGACACAGTGACTTAATACCTCAGCTAAAGCATCCAGATTAGCCAGAATCTCGCTAGCCGAAAAAATGTGCAGGGTAAAAGAAGGGTTCATTTTCGTCTCCACAGAATGAGGAAACTACTATCACGTTAACGATTTAATAACACAACTGACGAAGTCATAGTGTTTTCATATGTTTCCGTGGAGCCAGCACCTGAAGCCAATCTGCTGGATCAAGCATACCGGAAAGAGAGCACCTCAGAGGATGCTCAACACATGTGCTGCATTAGTTCATCTGGATAACCAACCAATGATGAATAACGCGAACGATATACTGCTGCTGGGCCTCGCTTAGCGCCTGACCTTGCGGAATATGATGCCATTTCGCCAGACAGCCACGACAACAGGTCGCCGTCGCATGCTGGGCAATAAAGACCGGATGACCGCGCATCGGCGTCTGCTTACCATCATTAACAGGTAACGCCGGAGCGAGGCGAGCGGCGACAAAATCCGCCGCATGGCTGTCAATCACCTCCGCCCCTTTATCGAGGCAGTACTGCCGCTCTTTAACACCAAGCCGAAACCGGCTGCGAAACGTCGAGCGCCGCAAGCGTGAGAAAAGATTTTCCAGAGTGTCCATCAGTAGACTGAACGTCCTATTTTTTGCGTGAGTTTCTCGAGCACTGCGACCCCGGCTAGCGAGTTCCCGGTCTCATCGAGTTCCGGGCTCCAGACCGCAATCGCCATTTCATGTGGCACAATCGCCACCACGCCGCCGCCCACACCCGATTTAGCCGGCAAGCCAACGCGCCAGGCAAACTCTCCGGCATTCTGATACATGCCACTGGTTGCCATCAGCGCGTTAACCTGACGCGTCTGCATCGGCGAAATAACGGGGTTATCAAGATGCTCGGCCAGCCCCTGGTTTGCGAGAAATAAAAAGGTTCGCGCCAGTTCAACGCAGTTCATCTTTAACGCGCAATAATGGAAATAGTTTTGCAGTACGGTCGTCACATCGTGATGAAAATTACCAAAAGATTTCATCAACCAAGCGATCGCCGCATTACGTGCAGAGTGTTCAAACTCAGAGCGCGCGACGGCCATATCGTAGCCGATATCGTCCACACCGCTCAGTTTGCGCACGATCTCCAGCATTCGCTGACGCGGTGCGCTTAAACGCCCTTGCAGCATGTCGCAAACCACCAGCGCCCCAGCATTGATAAACGGGTTACGCGGAATGCCCTGCTCCATTTCTAATTGCAGAAGAGAATTGAACGGCTGACCGGAAGGATCTTTCCCTACCCGGGACCAGATCTCCTCAGCCTGGTAGTGATTCATCGCCACCACCAGACTCAGGACTTTTGAAATTGACTGAATCGAGAATCGTTCCTCAGCATCGCCGGCGCAAAAATGCTGCCCGTCCACGGTGCTGATAGCGATCCCCAGTTTTTTGCCGCTAACACAGGCGAGCGCCGGAATATAATCCGCCACCTTACCTTGCCCAATCAACGGTCGGACGTCGTCAAGAATCGACGTCAGCATGGCATTATTAATAACCGTAGCCACTTACACTCCTTGCCCATAGGCGCTTTCGGCCAGGGATTATAGCAGAGCGCAGCGGCTACGTGTTTTGCTTAGTGACGATCTTTCCACACGGTCTGCACGTTACAGAACTCACGCAGTCCGAAATGCGATAATTCACGGCCAAAACCACTTTTCTTCACGCCGCCAAACGCTACACGGGCATCGCTGGCGCTATAGCCGTTGATGAATACGCCGCCACACTCTAATTCATCAGCAAAACGTTGGGCAGTTTCAGTATCGGCAGTAAACACCGTAGCAGAGAGACCGAATTCGCTGTCATTGGCGAGCGCTAACGCATGTTCAGCATCACGTGCAATGCTGATTGCCGCTACCGGGCCAAACATCTCCTGGCGGAATGCCGTCATGTCAGGCGAAACGTTCGCCAGGATGGTGGCCGGATAGTAGTTGCCTTCAGTGTTAGACTTTTCTCCGCCTAACAGTAAGCTGGCGCCCTCTTTTACCGTCGCCATCACCTGAGCGTGCAATTCATCGCGTAAATCAAAACGCGCCATCGGCCCCAGATAATTGTTCTCATCGCGGGGATCGCCCATTTTCAGGGCAGCGGTCGCGGCGACAAACTTTGCCGTAAACTGCTCGGCAACGCCCGCTTCCACGATAAAACGCTTCGCGGCTGCACATACCTGCCCGGTGTTCTGATAGCGGCCAATCACCGCAGCCTGCACCGCCATGTCAATATCGGCATCGTTGAGAACAATGAAAGGATCGGAACCGCCCAGCTCCAGCACGCATTTTTTAAGGGCCGCCCCGGCCTGCGCACCAATCGCTTTTCCGGCGCGCACGCTACCGGTCACGGTGACCGCCGCCACACGCGGATCGTCGATCATCTGCGAAACCCCGTCATTAGTGGCATTCACCACGTTAAAGAGTCCTGCCGGAATCCCTGCCTGAGTGATGATATCGCCAATCAACGTGGCGCAGCCCATTACGTTCGGTGCGTGTTTCAGAATATAGCTGTTGCCCGCCAGCATAATTGGCACCGCGCCGCGCAGCACCTGCCACAGTGGGAAATTCCACGGCATTACCGCCAGCACCGGGCCGAGCGGACGATACTCTATCACCGCCTGGTTATTCTGAACCTGGGTGGCTTCAGTTGCCAGCATCTCAGGGCCGTGATCCGCATACCAGTCGCAAAGATGAGCTGATTTATTCACTTCACCGCGCGCCTGATTAACAGGTTTACCCATTTCACGGGTGATACATTGCGCCATCTCTTCAGCCCGCTCACGCAGGACACGACCAATAGCACGTAGCGCATCGGCTCGCTCTGTTACAGACGTTTTACGCCACTTGCGAAAAGCGTTTTGCGCCAGAGTCATCGCCGCGTCAACCTCTGCGGCGGTCGCCCACGGGAACGAAGCGATCGTTTCACCGTTAGCAGGATTTACTGAGATGGCATGGGTTGCAGGTGAATTCATAATATTTCTCTCTCGTCGATTGCGCAGTGGTGTCATCCTGACCTATTCTCCCGTTTATTAAAACTGAATAATATTAAGCTCACCATTCACAAAATGAGAAAGGCATGGATCTAACGCAACTGGAAATGTTTAACGCCGTCGCCCAGACGGGCAGTATTACGCAGGCGGCACAGAAGGTGCATCGCGTTCCGTCAAATCTCACCACTCGCATCCGTCAACTGGAGGCTGACCTCGGCGTCGATCTCTTTATTCGTGAAAACCAGCGTCTGCGTCTGTCACCCGCCGGACACTGCTTTCTACGCTATAGCCAGCAGATCCTGGCCCTGGTCGATGAAGCTCGCATGGTGGTCGCCGGGGATGAACCGCAGGGTTTATTTGCGCTCGGCGCGCTGGAGAGTACCGCGGCCGTGCGCATTCCACAGACGCTGGCGCGCTATAACCAGCTTTACCCACGCATCCAGTTTGATTTAGCCACCGGGCCGTCAGGCACCATGACCGACGGCGTCCTCGAAGGCAGGCTTAGCGCCGCGTTTATTGACGGGCCGGTGATGCATCCAGGTCTCGATGGGATCCCGGTCTATCCAGAAGAGATGATGATTGTCGCGGCACTGGGGCATCCACCAATTACCCGCGCAAGCGAGGTGAACGGCGTCAGTATTTATGCCTTTCGCGCCAACTGCTCCTATCGCCGTCATTTCGAGAGCTGGTTCCATGCGGATAAAGCGACGCCGGGTCGGATCCATGAAATGGAGTCCTACCACGGTATGCTTGCCTGCGTCGTCGCGGGCGCCGGACTGGCGCTGATCCCACGCAGTATGCTGGAAAGTATGCCCGGACATCATCAGGTATCGGTCTGGCCGCTGGCAGAGAAATGGCGCTGGCTAACCACCTGGCTTGTGTGGCGGCGTGGGGCAATGAGCCGCCAGCTGGAAGCGTTTATTGCGCTACTGGATGAGCCGGAATCTGACTTAGCTGGCAATCGTTAGCCGAGGCTTACTCTTTCGCAGGAGAATGCGCGTATCGTCACTCAGGTGGCGATCGGTGATGATATCGGTCAGGGAATCGAGAGGGGCAATATTAAATAGCGACCAGGCGCCATATTTAGAGCTGTCGGCTAATAACACCCGACGGGTAGCATTGGCGATCAAATCACGTTTTAGCGCCGCTTTTTCTTCCGTCGGCGCCGTGATGCCTTTTTCAAGATCCCATCCGTTGCAGCTTAAGAACGCCAAATCAGGCCATGTACTCTGCAACAGGCGTCGACCGTGCTCGCCAATACATGATTGACTGCTATCATCAATACGGCCGCCAATAATGGTGACTTCAATTTGTTTGAACTCGGCAAGAAAGAGTGCGATATGCAGATCGCTTGTGATCACGCGCAGCGGTAAATGCGTTATCTGTCTCGCGAGTTCGATCATCGTCGTACCGGCATCAAGAACAACCGCATCGCCCGCTTTAACCAGCGCGGCTGCCGCGCTGGCAATAGCCTGTTTCTCTTGCAAACTACGCTGTGATTTTTCAACCGTTGTTGGCTGAACAGGAATAAACCGGTTAAGCGTCACGCCACCGTGTGTACGGCTAATCACCCCTTCCTGATCGAGTTTAATCAGGTCACGGCGAATAGTAGCCGGTGACGCACTCGTCGCAGCTACCAACTGGTCGACTGTTACCAGATTATGGCTTTTCAGGAAGTCCATAATCTGCTCTAACCGGTTATATCCCTTCATCTTATTCCTGTGCTATTTGCATGGCGAGTGCAATGGAGGTTGCCATGCTCTCAGACTTGGCCTTACCTGTCCAGGCAATATCAAATGCCGTACCATGGTCGGCCGAAGTGCGAATAAACGGCAGGCCAGCCGTGATATTAACGCCGTCATAAAACCCGAGCAACTTAAGCGGTATATGCCCCTGATCGTGGTACATCGCGACCACCATGTCATACAGACCTTCGTGGCACTGCATAAACACGGTATCAGGCGGACACGGCCCGGCTACGTTAACGCCTTTCGCTTTCATCGATTCAACCGCTGGTCCAACAATACGTATCTCTTCATCGCCAAACAGACCGTTCTCACCCGCATGAGGATTCACCCCCGCGACCGCAATGCGCGGATGGCTAAAACCCACCCGACGCAGGAAATGGTCTGCAATACCAATCACCGTTTCAACGCGCGACTGGTTGAGAGTTTCAAGAAATTTACGCAGCGCTACGTGCGTGGAGATATGAATAACTTTGAGCTTATCGGTATACAGCACCATTGCGTAATCTTTAGTCTGGGTCAGATGCGCCAGCATTTCTGTGTGCCCTGGGAAATTATGCCCTCCAAGATGCAGCGCTTCTTTATTTAACGGCGCGGTCGCAATTGCGAAAACTTCTTCCGCCAGCGCCAGTTCAGTCGCCCTCTTGATACAGCGGTAGGCCAAATCACCCGCCTGCGCCTGCACTTCACCAATGCGCAAGCTCTCAGGTTCGGCCAACGGCTCATCAATCACGTTTATTGTTCCCGGGCAAAATTCAGCCTGCCCTGGATTGTCAATTATTCTCAGTTCGGCGGGTGGGGTTATCCCCATCGCCAATACTCGCCGTAACGTCTGCGCGCAGCCAACCACAACGGCCGGGGCGCCATTTAGTTTCCCTTCAACCAAGGATTTGATAATGATTTCCGGGCCTATGCCTGCCGGGTCTCCCATCGTTACTGCAATGATGTTAGTCACTCTATTTCTCCTCAATAAAATTCAAGACCTCAAGCAAAGTGGTTTCCGTTCCGAATCCACCCGCTTTGGTCATTACCGGCTTTTGCCAGCTACTACCCAGAAAATTGCCGTACGGCACACATTGCGCCACCCGACCTGTAATATGAAATCCGTTCGCCCCCATTGCTCGTGCCACGGCGACAGCCACGTCGCCACCGGATAAATAGAGCGCGCCCGGTGCACTTTTCTCGATGGCCAACTGGCCAACCTGCGCCAGGTACGTACAAATTCGCTCGCCGAGTTCAGTGCGTTCTATCCCATACTGGTGGCACAACGCGTCAATACGGCCTCGCGCTGCATCATCAGGACGGGTAGTCACTACGCAGTGATTATTTTGACTTAACGCCGAGACGATGCGCTGAGCATCAATGCTGGCATCACCCTCAAAGGCCGATGCGACATCAATATCGACGCGTACGACGCGAGGATGCCGCTCAATACAAGACACTTGCTGTTGAGCGATTTCACTCATCGAACCGACTATCGCCAGCAGCGTCCTGTGCTTCGTTGCGGCTAGCCGCTGCGCCATGGCATCGCATAGTCCCGCCGAACCAACCAGCAGTACCTGCTGAGCGGAGGCGGCAACAGCGTCGATAACCGCATCAAGTTGCTGATTGGTTTGGGCATCGATAATCAGCACTCGGGGTGTGTCGCTGTGTCTCTCCAGAGCGGCGTTGAGGGCTTGAGGAGTGGTGAATGTGCAAGATATTTGACTCTGCTGGGCCACCAGGCTTGCAATATCCGCGCTGATGACCGGCGTTTTTGGATCGGTCGCAAACTCAGTTTTATCGACAGGGATTCCGTGTACATAGCATTGCCCAAGCCTCGTTGTCCGCCCAGCCGCGGGAAATGCCGGTGCCAGTACCGCTACGGAGCAATTCAGCACTCGCATCACGGCCTCAAGCTCTGCGCCAAGATTGCCGCGTAGCGTGGAGTCGATTTTTTTGATAATCCAGCGTGGTAAAAAACGCGGTAAGAACGCTTCCATTAATTCACTCACCCGCTTTACAGACTCAGCGGCAGAAAGTGCCCGACTATCACTGTTCAGAATAAGCGCCTGAGGCTCCCCCTGATACTCGGTGCTAAACGCCACTTCTACCCGCATTCCCGTCTCTGCCAGGCTCACGCCTGCATCGTTGGCCCCGGTTAAGTCATCCGCTAAAACCAACACCTTGTTATCAACGCTGACCATCGTTATCCCTTTTCAAATCGATTGAAATTGACAATGATTATATTCAATCACAATTGATTAAATGTGAGCAAGCTCAAGTTATTAAATCGCCGTATAAATTATAACTTCACCCCATAATCTGAGTGATGCGAATAAAGAATGATTAAATTTAATCATCATGAGACAGGAGAAAGAAGTGACAGCAATTAACAGTACTCTTATCAGCGGTGCAGGTGCCTATTCCGCCCTGGTTCCGCTGCTGGCAGGCAAACGGCGTGTGTTGCTGGTTACCGATGCCCACGTGGGCAAGCTCGATGCCGTACATCAGATTCGCACGCTTATGCAAGAAGGTGAGCGTCAGGTCCAAATCATTGATGCGGTACCCGCCGAACCCAGCCAGCACGATATGATGCAAATTTTGCGTCTTGCAAGTGGCAACTTGCCTGAGCTTATTGTTGGGATCGGCGGCGGCAGCGTTCTGGATGTCAGCAAATTGCTTTCCGTTCTATTGCATCCGCACTCGCCAGGACTTGATGCACTACTGGCAGGCGAAAAACCGCAGCAGAAAATAACCTCCTTGCTAATTCCCGCCACCGCCGGGACCGGTTCAGAGGCCACGCCAAACGCGATCCTCGCCATTCCGGAACACAATACCAAGATCGGCATTATTTCCCCGGTTCTGCTACCGGATTACGTCGCCTTGTTCCCGGAATTAACCACCAGTATGCCTGCGCATATTGCTTCCTCTACTGGCATTGACGCGCTGTGTCACCTGATAGAATGCTTTACTTCGACCGTCGCCAACCCGATTAGCGATAATGCGGCGTTAATCGGCCTTCATAAGCTGGTACGCAATATTGAACTATCCGTTCAAGAACCGCAGAATCTGGTGGCGAAGCTGGAAATGCTGTGGGCCTCTTATTATGGCGGCATGGCAATTAACCACGCAGGTACCCATCTGGTACACGCCCTTTCTTATCCGCTTGGCGGCAAATATCACCTGCCACACGGGGTGGCTAACGCTATTTTGCTAGCACCTTGCATGAAGGTCGTACGTCCTTATGCGGTGGCTAAGTTCGCCCAGGTATGGGATCTCATTCCTGATGCGGATCTGACCCTTAGTGAAGACGAAAAATCCTATGCGCTGGTCGAGTGGCTGGCCGCACTGGTAAAACGTCTGCAATTGCCCGACAACTTGTCGGCACTCGGCGTCCCGCAAGAAAGCATTTGTGAGCTGACTGATGCGGCGCTCAACGTCAAACGTTTAATGAATAACGCACCATGCAGCGTTAATCATGAACAGGTTCAGGCGGTCTACCGCACCCTATTTCCAGCACAATAACACCAGGGATGAAATGTAATGAGTAATGTAATTAACGGCGTATTAACCGCCATCGTGACGCCTTTTACTACCGAAGGTGCGGTAAATATCCAGGCACTAAAGCAGCAGGTACAGCGCCAACTCCGCGCTGGCAACGGTATTTTTTGCGGCGGTACCAACGGAGAATTCTTTGTATTAAATGAAGCGGAGAAAGTCGCGATTGCTAGAGCCTGCGTAGAGGAAGTCGCTGGGCGCGCACCGGTCGTGGCGCATATTGGCGAAGTGTCGACGCGTGAAACCATCCGTCTCGGTCAGCAAATTGAGAAGCTGGGCGTTGATGCAGTGTCCGTGATCACCCCTTGGTTTGTACCGCTAAAACAAGAAGAACTTATCTGCCACTACACCGCCATCGCCGACGCCCTGAAGGTGCCCGTGTTTCTCTACAACATTCCGGCGCGTACCGGCAACACCATTGAGCCGCAAACCGCGCGTGAGCTGGCGCAGCACCCCAATATTATCGGCGTAAAAGACAGCGCAGGAAGCTACGAAAGCTTGAAAGATTTCCTCGATGCAGTTCGGGACATCCGCGATTTTGACGTTCTGAACGGCCCCGACTCTTTGATTCATCAGGGATTCATTGACGGCTGCTCTGCCTGTATTTCCGGATTGGCCAACGTTGCTCCAGACGAGATCAATGCTATCTGGACACGTTTTAAAGAAGGTGATATTCGCGCATCCCAACAGGCGCAGGAGAACGTAACCGGACTGCGTACCGATCTCTATAAAGTAGCGTTCTCGCCAGCCGCCGTAAAAAAAGCGCTACAGCTGATGGGATATGAGGTGGGCAACAGCCGCTATGCGGTCAACTTCACGCCAGCACAGTGCGAGCAAATTAAACAAACTATCGCTAAATATATTTCCTGAATATAACCAATATAATTAATCAAACCACGGTGCCGTTTATAAATAGCGGTACCAAAAACACTATTTAACACGCTGTAACTTACACTCTGTAAGGAATATTTACCTATGTTTATATGGATGCTCGATCCTGAAATATGGATTACGCTGGTTACACTCACCTTTCTGGAAATTATTCTTGGGGTAGATAATATAATTTTTCTTTCACTGGTGGTAGCCAAACTCCCGGTACAGCAACAAAACATTGCCCGAAAACTTGGATTAAGTGGCGCCATGATCATGCGAGTGTTATTGCTGGTGTCGATAGCCTGGCTAGCACACATTACGGTTGCGCTATTTACGATTGCAAATTTTGTTGTTTCAGTGCGTACTATCATATTATTTATCGGCGGATGTTTTCTGATTTATAAATCATTGCAAGAGATCCGTGGTGAGTTACAAGCAGAAGAAGAGTCTCATTGCACCAGCCAGCGCCACCTCTCGCTGGCTGGGGCCATCATCCAGATCATGTTACTGGATATAGTTTTCAGCCTGGATTCGGTTATCACCGCGGTGGGCCTGTCACAACACATTTTCATTATGATTGCTGCAGTTATCATTGCTGTCGGGATAATGATGTTTGCGGCAAAAATGATTGGCGACTTTGTCAATAATACACCAACCATGAAAATGCTTGCGTTAACTTTTTTACTACTGGTGGGAATATTATTGGTTGCCGATAGTCTGGAAATTCATATCGCGAAAGGCTATCTCTACTTTGCCATCTTCTTTTCTCTTACAGTGGAAACTCTGAATATCGTTCGTAACAAAAAAATCATTAAAGCCTCCGCGGCTGAAAAATCTTACGCGTCATTACCATTAAATAAATAACCCCTACTGAAATAATAATGGAGTATGAATATGTCTGTAACCGCAATTCGAGACGGAATTATTTGTCAGCACGAACAAGATAAGCGTGTAGAAACCGCAATGCTGCCGTCATCTTGCCCGCAGAACCATGCGGCAAATCTGCTACCGATGCCGGATGGTTCACTCATGTGCGTATGGTTCGGCGGCACTCAGGAGGGCGTTGCCGATATCTCTGTTTGGGGATCGCGTCTGCTCCCCGAAAGCCGCCAGTGGAGCGAGGCGGTGAAATTATCGAACGATGCCAGCCGCTCAGAGCAAAACCCGGTGCTATTTCTGGCTCCGGATGACGTGCTGTGGTTGCTTTGGACCGCACAGATCTCCGGTAACCAGGATACCGCTATCGTGCGTTATCGCCGGTCGACCGACCTGGGAAAGAGCTGGGGTGAAATTGCCACGCTGCTTGATAAACCCGGCACCTTTATACGCCAGCCGATAACCGTTCTGGAAAACGGCAACTGGCTGTTACCCGTCTTTTATTGCCGTACTCAGCCGGGTGAAAAATGGGTTGGCAACGATGATGTCAGCGCAGTCAAAATTTCATCCGACCAGGGCAAAACCTGGCGCGATGTCGACTTACCGCAAAGCCTCGGATGCGTGCATATGAATATTACCGCGCTGCCAGGCGGCAAGTTGGTAGCGCTATTCCGCAGCCGCTGGGCCGATAACATCTATTACAGTCAGTCCATCGATAACGGCGAAAGCTGGTCGGCACCGCAACCAACAGTACTGCCCAATAACAACTCCTCGATTCAAGTGACGACACTCGCCAGCGGCGAACTGGCACTGGTGTTTAACAACATGAGCGCGGCCGGTGCAATGGAGCGTCGCGCCTCACTTTACGATGAAATCGACGATGGCGATAACAGTCGCAAAGAACCTGAAGTCACTCATGGTCGCTCGGCTTTCTGGGGCGCCCCACGTGCACCAATGACGGTCGCTATTTCCGCTGACGGCGGCAAAACCTGGCCATGGCAGCGCAATCTCGATGAAGGCGACGGTTACTGTATGACCAATAATTCTCTGGATAAGCGTAACCGCGAATTCTCCTATCCGAGCATAAAACAAAGCGCGGACGGCTCGCTGCACATTGCCTACACGTGGTTCCGCCAGGCCATTAAATACGTGCACATCTCACCTGATTGGGTAAAGGAGACCGCACGATGATCGTCGGGAATCTTAATGCCCTGTCTATGGCAGGGCTTCCTCCTTCGCTACGGCAGATCCTCGCCCATCCACAGGCCACATTTGCGGCACTAGGGGGCAGAGAAGATGGCCGCTGGCAACCGGAAAACTGCCGCTGGTATTGCACCATCGGCGAAGCCCATACGCAGCCTGCCGTAGAGCGCCACACCGAATATCACCATCAGTGGGCAGATATTCAAGTGATGCTCGTCGGCTGCGAGGTCATTAACGCGGGAACAAGGGACATTGCTCAAGATAACGACGAGGAACGTAAGCCCGATCTGTTTATCGCCAGCGATTGCCAGCTGCCGGTAAGCATCATTCTGCATCCCGGTGATTTTGCCGTCTTCCTCCCCGGCGAGCCTCATCAGGCACTTTGCGCGGTGAACGCGCCAGGTACGGTCCGTAAAGCCGTGTTCAAAGTACCAGGAGACATGCTGGAAGGGCAAATATAAGGAGATTTAAAATGACCATGGAAATGATTCTGGCGCTGGGTATTCTGGTGCTGATGATAGTGCTTATCATGTCGGACAAAATGGCTTTCGGCGCCCCACCGCTGCTGGCCTGTTTGCTGCTGGTCGTCACAGGATTATCCAACGTTCAGCAAGCTTTTGCCGGTTTTATCAATTCAAGCGTCATTATGATAGCCGGATTTATGGTGGTCATGGCGGCGCTACAAAAAACAAGACTCATCGGGAACGTAAAAATCGCGATGGTCAATCTCGTGAATAAAGGTAGCTATAAAAGTTACGGGCTACTGCTGGCGATCGTGATGATTGGCGCGAGTCTTGCGGGTACCGGCTCAACCGGCTATTACGTGCTGATTTTGTCGCTAGTGTCCACCATCCCCTACAGCAAAAAATTACCCACCTCGAAACTAATGATGCCGTTAGGTTTTGCCACTAACCATCCTTTAATCCCGGTAAACGTTGCGCTGCTATTCGGCGTCACCGCGACCGTGTTGCAAACAGCAGGCTTCACCGCCGAGATCTCGATGGTGAAATTTGCGCTGGTCAATCTGGTGATGTCTCTGGCATTTCTGATCTGGAGTCTTATCGCCTATCGTTTCTTACCCGACCATCCCATTGCCGATGCCTCTGAGCAAGCAATGGCGGTACGCGAAGAGGAAGCCGTCGTCCTGCCCGCGTGGAAAGAGTACTGCACTGTCGGAGCATTTGCCATAAGCGTTGTTGGTATGATGCTAATGAATCAACTGGGTAATATTGCCTATGTGGTACCGGGTCTAGCCGCTGCCTTTGTCATGGCAATTAACGTGGTTGACTTCAAAGAGGTACGTGATCATATGGGGGCACCGGTTATCCTGATGATGGCAGGTGTTATTGGCGTTGCCGATGCGCTGGCAGGTACAGGATTCACGGCAATGGTGGGGGATACGGTAGCCGGTGTTCTTGGTGCCAATGTCTCACCTTTCTTATTTATATTTATCTTCGCGTTGCTGACCAGTACCTGCTCTACGTTCACCGGTTCAAATATGGGGTCAGTTTATATCTTCGCGCCGATCGCTATCGCGGCCTGTACCAGCCTCGGCCTTAACCCAACCGCGGCCGCGATTGCCGTCGTTATCTCTGGTTGGAATGGTGGCTATATGCCGATTGATGGCATGCCGGCAATGATTCTGGGTATGGGTAAATATAAACTCACGGAGTTCTGGATATTTTCCGTGCCAATGTACTTAATTCGAATTCTGGCATTATGCCTTGGCGCTATCCTGATATTCCCGATGTAATTAGCCCATAAGTTCAATTCTCGTTTTACCGATAATGGCTCTGGCTTTGCGAAGAGTACACAGAATACTTACGTCTGTGGTAGGTCATAGGATACGGAATCGGTTGATTTTCCCCTGCCGATTCCATCCTGTTTTTTTTATGATTACACGGGCTATCCCAGCCGCACCTTTCCCTGCAAATAGGTTCTCGCCGTGCCGCTCATTAGCACCCTATCACCTGCCCATTCACAGCGGATATCTCCCCCACGCGCCGAGACCTGTCGTGCCAGCATCTGCGTTTTACCCAGTTTTGTTCCCCAGTACGGAATCAGCATAGTGTGTGCAGAACCGGTGACCGGATCCTCCCAGACGGCTTCCCCCGGCGAGAAGAAACGGCTGACAAAATCATACTCACCGTCGCCTCTTGCGGTCACCGAAACTTTATGCTCGCCAGGCGTCATTGAACCGATATCTGGCTTTAGGGCCTCAACCTGTTGACGGTTTTCCAGTTCAATCACCCACGCGCGGCCTTTATGCGCACTAAGAAAACTGTTGATACCCAATGCGCGGAGCATCTCCGGCGGCGGTGTCGCCATTTTGGTGGCACAGGCGGGGAAATCCAGGGTCATCCATTCCCCGTTGCGCGTCACGGTCAAACGCCCGGAGAGCGTGTCAAAATGGATGCGGGCGTGTGGATAGTCGAGATGATTGAACACGACATGTGCGCTGGCAAGCGTGGCATGTCCGCACAGATTGACCTCATTTCGCGTCGTGAACCAGCGTAGCGCGAAGTCATCTTCCCGCTTCACCAGAAAAGCCGTTTCGGACTGATTATGCTGGCGGGCCATGCTGAGCAGCGTTTCGTCGGGTAGCCAGTCGTTCAGAATACAAACCGCCGCCGCATTACCGCCAAAAGCATTCCGACTAAAGGCATCAACCATATAAAAATCAATCTCGTGCATATCGCGTTCCACCCTCTATTTGCTTTCAGGCAAACTGACATAAAAAACCAATAGCGACAAGCTTCTTAGTTGCCTAAAAAGTGACGTTGTCACATATATTAAAATGAGATACAGATCACATAATGATTGTATTTGCAGCGTTAATAGCCTTAAGATCGTCCATTACGCTCGTTTATCCCCCGGTTCTTTTATATGACAACAAATACCGTTTCTCGTCGGGTCGCGTGGCTTCGGGTCGTCACGTTGGCTATCGCCGCCTTTATTTTTAATACCACTGAATTTGTGCCGGTAGGTTTACTCTCGGATATCGCTAACAGCTTTGGCATGAAAACCGCCGAAGTGGGCATCATGTTGACCATCTATGCCTGGGTTGTGGCGTTGATGTCACTGCCCTTTATGCTACTGACCAGCCAGATGGAGCGACGTAAGCTGCTGATAGGACTGTTCATCTTATTTATCGCAAGCCACGTGCTGTCGTTTCTGGCGTGGAACTTTACCGTACTGGTGATAAGCCGCATCGGCATTGCTTTCGCCCACGCGGTGTTCTGGTCGATTACCGCGTCGCTGGCTATTCGTATGGCCCCGGCCGGTAAGCGCGCTCAGGCCCTGAGTTTACTCGCCACGGGTACCGCACTGGCAATGGTCTTTGGCATCCCTATCGGTCGCGTTGTCGGGCAGTACTTCGGCTGGCGCACAACCTTCTTCGCCATTGGCGTAGGCGCGCTGATTACGCTGCTGGCGCTGGTAAAACTGCTGCCGCGTCTGCCAAGCGAACATTCAGGTTCACTGAAAAGCCTGCCGGTCCTGTTTCGCCGCCCGGCGTTATTGAGTATCTACCTGCTGACCGTTGTGGTGGTGACCGCGCATTACACCGCCTACAGCTACATTGAGCCGTTCGTGCAGACCGTTGCCGGGCTTAGCGGCAACGTCGCCACCGTTCTGCTACTGATTCTCGGCGGTGCCGGCATTATTGGTAGCGTGATATTTGGCAAGCTTGGTAATAAACATGCTTCCGGGTTAATCAGCGGCGCTATCGGCCTGCTGCTGGCCTGCTTGTTACTACTGCTTACCGCCGCGCAGGATGTCACTCATCTGGCCATCCTCAGCATCTTCTGGGGAATGGCGATCATGGTGATTGGACTGGGGATGCAGGTTAAGGTGCTTGCCCTGGCGCCGGATGCGACTGACGTGGCGATGTCGCTGTTTTCGGGGATTTTCAATATCGGCATTGGTGCGGGTGCACTGCTGGGAAGCCAGATCAGTACGCATTTGTCGATGTCGTCGATTGGTTATGTGGGCGCGATGCCTGCGCTCGCCGCGCTTATCTGGTCGGTGGTGATTTTCCGCCGCTGGCCTGATGCGTCCTTAGACGCACAGGCGCAGCAACATTAATAACCTCCCGGCGGCGCTGCGCTTGGCAGGGCTACATTTGATTTGAGCACATTTGTAGCCCGGCCAAGCGCAGCGCCGCCGGGGAATGTCATGCGTGATAGGTTGAAATAATCTCCAGCACGCCATTGATAATAAACTGCACGCCCATACACACCAGCAGGAAGCCCATCAGACGGGAAATAGCCTCAATCCCCCCTTTCCCCACCAGACGCATAATCGCCCCGGAGCTTCTTAAGCAGCCCCAAAGAATGATGCCGACAAGCGCAAAGATAATCGGTGGCGCCACCATAATCACCCAATCCGGGAAGTTTGCGCCGTGTTTTACCGTCGACGCCGAACTGATGATCATCGCTATCGTCCCCGGCCCGGCGGTGCTTGGCATCGCGAGCGGCACAAAGGCAATATTAGCCGTGGGTTCTTCTTTTAACTCTTCGGATTTACTTTGCGCTTCCAGCGACTCGTGCGCCTTCTGCTGTGGGAAAAGCATGCGGAAGCCAATAAAGGCGACGATAAGCCCCCCGGCTATACGGAGGCCAGGTATTGATATGCCAAATGTATTCATCACCACCTGGCCCGCGTAATAGGCCACCATCATGATCGCGAATACATAAACGGACGCCATTAGCGATTGTCTGTTTCGCTCGGTGCTGTTCATGTTTCCCGAAAGTCCGAGGAACAAGGCGACGGTCGTTAGCGGGTTCGCCAGCGGCAGCAATACCACCAGCCCAAGCCCTATTGCTTGAAAAAGTTCCTTCATAAGCGCTCAAAAATCCTGTCTGTTTAACGAAAAAATACGTGACATTTACCCGAGTCTACCCGTTGGGCACCGTATCGCTTGCTCTAAAACGGCTAAGTAAAGGATATCCTATTTACCGCCACCCGACTCGTTTTAGCAATTCGTGGCATCTCATGATCCATTCAGTTGACTTATGATTGCGTGAGAAATAATATCCTCAGCAACTAAAGTACTTGCCAGGGCAACCATTGTGAACAGCACAAGCAATCTCTTCAATGAAATGATTCCACTTGGGCATTTAATTCACATGGTTAACCAGAAAAAAGATCGCTTACTCAACGAGCATTTATCGCCTGAAGACATTACCGCCTCGCAGTTCCGGGTTCTGTGCTCTATTCGCTGCCAGGGAAGTATCACCCCGGTGGAGCTGAAAAAAAACCTGTCGGTGGATTTAGGCGCACTCACTCGCATGCTGGATCGTTTGTTATGTCGGGGCTGGATTGCCCGGTTACCTAATCCAAACGATAAGCGTGGTGTATTGATTCAGCTAACGCCCGAAGGCGCGGCGATATGTGAGCAATGTCATCAGCTCGTTGGGCAAAACCTGCACCAGGAATTAACAAAAAACTTAACGGCAAATGAAGTTGAAACACTCGAACTTCTCCTTAAAAAAATATTGCCGTAAACAGAAGAAGAGGTAAGACGATGTCCAGACGCAACACCGACGCTATTACAATTCATAGCATTTTGGGCTGGATTGAAGATAACCTGGAATCCCCGCTGTCACTTGAGAAAGTGTCCGAGCGTTCTGGTTATTCCAAATGGCACCTGCAGCGGATGTTCAAAAAAGAGACCGGTCATTCATTAGGTCAATATATCCGCACCCGTAAGCTGACGGAAATTGCCCAGAAATTAAAAGAGAGCAACGAGCCGATTCTCTATCTGGCGGAGCGTTATGGTTTCGAATCGCAACAGACGCTGACGCGTACGTTTAAAAACTATTTCGACGTGCCGCCGCACAAGTATCGCGTCACCAATATGCGCGGAGAATCCCGCTACCTGCATCCCATTGATCACTGTGTTTGTTAATCGCCTGCAAAAAGACGTATCGAGGAAATAATGAAACTGTTCGCTTCCGTTGCTATCGCCCTGCTGGCGATGGCCTCATTATCGAGTTACGCGGAGCAACTTCCAGCACAAACTCATACCCAGCAGACCATGCTGATGCCATCGGCCAGTAACCAGGCGCCATTTGATTTTAATCACATGGCCGCCGGTAGCGATAAGTCAGATGAGTTGGGTGTCGCCTATTACAACGACAACAATCGCTAACAATATTGCCCCGCTTATGCGGGGCTTTTTTTAACCCTTAACCACCCGCCGCATGCCCGGAAGACGAAAACCAAAGACGTTAATCAGCAGCCCAGCCATGATAAGCAGCGCGCCGGCAAGCTGCAGTAACGACAATGTCTCATCAAGCAACAGCGCAGCGCTTGCCAACCCCACCACCGGCACCAGTAAAGAAAGCGGTGCCACCCGCCAGGTTTCATAACGACCCAGCAGCGATCCCCAAATACCATACCCGACAATACTCGCCATAAAGGACAAATAGGCCAGCGACAGTACCGTTGAGAGATCAATGTGAATGAGGCTTTGCGCCATGATTTGCGGGCCTTCAAAAATCCATGAACTGAGCATAAAGGGAATAATCGGCAGCAGCGCACTCCACACCACCAGCGACATCACGCCGGTTCTGGAGGGATGAAGCATGATTTTTTTATTAAAGATATTGCCACACGCCCAGCACAGCGCCGCTCCCAGCGTTAGCATAAAGCCGAGGAGCTTAACGTTTTGGCCGCCCATGCTGGTTTCCACCAACACCAGAACGCCCACCACCGCGAGAGAAATTCCCACCAGCTGTTTGCGCTGTAGTCGCTCGCCAAAGACAAACGTGCCGAGAATAATCGTGAAGAATGCTTGCGCTTGCAGAACCAGAGAAGCAAGCCCTGCGGGCATGCCAAAGTTAATGGCGCAGAATAAAAATGCGAACTGACCAAAGCTAATCGTCAGCGCGTAACCCAAAAGCAATGAGAGCGGCACGCGGGGACGCGGCACGAAAAAGAGCGCAGGAAAGGCCACAAACAAAAAGCGTAACCCGGCCAGCAAGAGCGGCGGCATACCGTGTAAGCCCACTTTGATGACCACAAAGTTCAGTCCCCATATCACCACGACCAGTAATGCCAGCAGCCCATCTTTACGCGTCATTCTCGCCTCAACGTTTTTTAAATTTATGTAAACACATTCAAAGTAACGAAAAATTCAGGCCAGGAATAGATCATTATTTTTAGCAGGCGAAAATGGCATTAACTGACACGGCGACGCCTATACAACCCTTCTGCGGCATGATATTTCTGAAAGAGATAATAAAAACCAACACCACGACATAATTTGGGCAGGAAAATGAAACCTACGACCAGACGATCCACGATTGCGCTGCTGGTATCGTCTTTACTGTTAACTATCGGGCGCGGCGCCACGCTGCCTTTCATGACCATCTACCTGACGCGCCAATATGGCATGAAGGTAGACACTATCGGCTACGCGATGTCGATTGCTCTGGTTATTGGCGTCGTCTTTAGCCTCGGCTTTGGTATTCTGGCGGACAAGTTCGACAAAAAACGCTATATGCTGATCGCCATCGCCTTCTTTATTTGCGGCTTTGTGGCCATTCCGCTGGTCAATAACGTCACGCTGGTGGTGTTCTTTTTCTCACTGATAAACTGCTCATATTCAGTTTTTTCAACCGTCCTCAAGGCGTATTTCTCCGATACCCTGGCAGCCAGCACGAAAGCCCGGGTTTTCTCACTGAACTATTCTTTCTTAAATATCGGCTGGACGATTGGGCCGCCTATCGGCACGCTGCTGGTGATGCAGAGCATCAACTTGCCCTTCTGGCTTGCCGCGCTATGTGCGGCGTTCCCGCTGTGGTTTATTCAGCGTTATGTTGAACGTGTCACGCCCGGTGAAGGGGTGGAAACCGCGGTCGTATGGTCGCCCTCGGTGCTGCTCCACGACCGGGCATTGCTGTGGTTTACCCTTTCCGGTCTGCTGGCCTCATTCGTGGGCGGTTCATTCGCTTCCTGTATGTCACAGTACGTATTGACCATCGGCGACAGTACTTTTGCTGAGAAAGTGGTGGCGGTGATATTGCCGGTGAATGCCGCCGTAGTGGTGACATTACAATACGCGATTGGCCGCAAACTGACGGCGAATAATCTGCGTCCGCTTATGACCTTTGGCACCGTTTGCTATGTTATTGGTCTCGCTGGATTTATGGTGTCAGGCAACAATCTTATCTTCTGGGGGCTGGCGGCGGCGGTGTTTACGCTCGGCGAGATCATTTATGCGCCAGGCGAATATATGCTTATCGACAACATTGCGCCGCCGGGTATGAAGGCCAGCTATTTTTCTGCGCAAGCGCTGGGGTGGCTGGGTGCGGCGCTTAATCCCCTGCTGACCGGACAAATCCTGACCCATTTCCCGCCGATGACGCTGTTTCCGATAATGATGGTGGTTATCGTGCTGGCATGGGTGCTGATCTTCAAAGGGATTAAAGCGAGTCGCTGGAATCCAGCCTTGAACGTGGTGTGAAGAGTTCCCGGCGGCGCTACGCTTGGCCGGGCTACCATGGGAGTAGGTCGGATAAGGCGAAGCCGCCATCCGACAATCTACTGTTACCAGAGCTGTGCAGCAATCCCCGTTACCAGCCGCACCTTATCCCACTGCTGCGAGTACAGCCTTGAATGTGGGGCGAAGATTCCCGGCGGCGCTACGCTTGGCCGGGCTACCATGGGAGTTGGTCGGATAAGGCGAAGCCGCCATCCGACAATCTACGGTTACCAGACCTGCGCGGCAATCCCCGTTACTAGCCGCACTTTATCCCACTGCTGCGAGTACAGCCTTGAATATGGGGCGAAGATTCCCGGCGGCGCTACGCTTGGCCGGGCTACCATTGGAGTAGGTCGGATAAGGCGAAGCCGCCATCCGACAATCTACGGTTACCAGACCTGCGCGGCAATCCCCGTTACGAGCCGCACTTTATCCCACTGCTGCGAGTACAGCCTGGAATGTGGGGCGAAGATTCCCGGCGGCGCTACGCTTGGCCGGGCTACCATAGGTGTAGGTCGGATAAGGCGAAGCCGCCATCCGACAATCTACGGTTACCAGACCTGTGCAGCAATACCCGTTACTAGCCGCACTTTATCCCACTGCTGCTGTTCGCTGAGGCTGTTTCCCTCCTCCGTTGAGGCGAAGCCGCACTGCGGGCTTAAGCAAATCTGATCTAACGGAACAAAGTTGGCCGCTTCCGCCACGCGTGCTTTCACGCCCTCCGGGTTCTCCAGCTCGCCGTTTTTGGTGGTAATCAACCCCAGCACTACTTTCTGCTCGCCTTTCGGTACAAAGCGCAGCGGCGCGAAGTCGCCAGAGCGGTCATTATCATATTCAAGGAAGAAGGCATCGACCTTCACGCGACCAAATAGGATCTCCGCCACCGGTTCATAGCCGCCTTCCGAGATCCACGTTGAGCGGAAGTTACCGCGACAAACGTGCAGACCAATAATCAAATCATCCGGCTTGCCTTCCAGCGCACGGTTGAGCACGTCGGCGTAGATGGCGGCCAGTTCATCCGGGCATTCCCCCCGCTCACGTACCTGACGGCGCTGTTCATCAGAACACAGATAGGCCCAGACGGTGTCATCCAGTTGCAGATAACGGCAACCCGCATCGTAAAAGGCGCGGATCGCGTCACGCCAGGTATCAGCCAGATCGTTGAAATAGTCCTTCAGATCCGGGTACACCGTGGCATCAATATCCTTACGGCCACCGCGAAAATGCAGCACGCTCGGGCTTGGGATAGTCATCTTTGGCGTGGCATCGCCGCTGATGCTTTTCAGAAAGCGAAAATCTTCCAGCATTGGATGGTCGCCAAAGCCCAGTTTACCGGTCACACGAATACCGTGAGCGCGCGTTTGCACGCCGTTGAACTGGATCCCGCTATCGGCGTCGTAACGTTCTACGCCCTGCAAACCATCGAAGAAATCAAAATGCCACCAGGCGCGGCGGAATTCGCCGTCAGTCACCACATGCAGACCACAATCACACTGGTGCTGTACGACGCGGCGTATTTCAGCATCCTCTACGGCACGCAGCTGCTGCGCGTTGATTTCACCGTCGGCAAACTGTAAACGGGCCTGTTTAATCGTCTGCGGGCGTAAGAAACTGCCAACGATATCGGCACGGTACGGGGCGTGTTGATGTGACATGCATTCTCCTTAATCACTCAGACAGACTAATTGCCTTGAGTGATAATTTATTATTTGAATTATTTAGCCGTCTGGACGTCTGCATGTCTAAATAGTGTCATCCGTGACATTGTCAGGCAAACGAGAAAAATTCATCACACATGAAGAAAATTCATCATGGTGTTGAAAACGCAAACCCCTCATCTTGCCAGCCGGTGATCCCGCCGATCATCACCTTCACCGGACGCCCCAGCATGGCCAACTTAAGCGCTGCGCGATCGGCTCCGTTACAGTGCGGCCCAGCACAATAGACCACAAATAGCGTATCTTCCGGCCATTGCTGCATCCGCTCGGCGTTAATTTCACTATGTCGCAGGTGTATAGCGCCAGGAATATGACGGCGCAAAAACATCTCCGGGCTCCCCACTACATGCAGCAGTACAAAATCCGGGGCGGGCAGCTGCAGCGAGGCATGAACGTCGGCGCAGTCTGTTTCACACGCCAGGCGCTGATGAAAATGCGCAGCCGCTCTCGCTGGGCTGGCGGCAGGAAATTCAGTTACGTAACTCATCGTTAATTCTCCCGTTATATGTTACCTCTATGGCAACGACCGCATGAGTATAAACAGATGCCCCTGGAGAGGACTGCCCGCAGTGATGACAGAAAACAACCCAAAGATGACAAAGTGCGCCCAACGCGTCGTGGTTTTAGCCTATGACGGCTTATGTACTTTTGAATTCGGGGTTGCGGTGGAGGTCTTTGGTTTGCCACGGCCCGAAATGGGCGATGACTGGTATCAATTTGCGGTCGCCGCCGTCGATAAAGGCGAACTTCGGGCCACCGGCGGCGTGCGGGTTGTGGCGGACGGCGATCTGAGTCTGCTGACAGGCGCCGATACCATCATCGTGCCCGGCTGGCGCGGCATTGACAGCGCGGTGCCAGACGAACTGTGTGAGGCGTTACGACAGGCAAACCAACGGGGCTGCCGAGTGCTATCTATCTGTTCCGGGGTCTTTGTGCTGGCAGCGGCGGGATTGCTCAATGGCAAACGGGCCACCACTCACTGGCGCTATACAGACGCACTTCAACAACGCTATCCGGCCATAAATGTTGTTGAGGATGTCCTGTATATTGCCAATGACAAAGTACTCACCTCTGCGGGCAGCGCGGCAGGCATTGATTTATGTCTGCATGTGGTGCGCGCAGATTACGGCCTCGACGCCGCAAACCAGGTCGCCCGCCGTCTTGTCATTCAACCCCATCGCGACGGCACGCAGAAACAACGGGTGGCTCAACCTGTGGCGCGTGCCCGGGAAAGTCAGCGTCTGGGCACCTTGTTCGATTATCTGTATCAGAATTTAGCGCAGGCCCACAGCGTACGCTCGCTCGCTGAACGTGCCGGGATGAGTGAACGTACTTTTTTGCGCCGCTTTCACGCTGCAACCGGCAAAACCCCTGCCCGCTGGCTGCTGGACGAGCGTTTGCGGCTTGCGCAACACCATCTGACAACCGGCCGCGAGAGTATAGAAAAAGTGGCAGAACTCGCAGGCTTTGGTCAGGCCAAAAATCTGCGCCTGCGTTTTCAGCAACATCTGGCAATCAGTCCGCTGGCCTATAGAAAAAAGTTTACTGCAATAAATAATTAATTAACCACGCATGCCGTTAGTCTACGTTTAAATCAGTAGTCTGGAGAATGTCTTTAGTCATCAACGTGGAGGTCATCATGCCGGATAATATGCAGGTATTTGTGATTGCGATGGGGCTCATTCTTTTTTCCGGTTTTCTGACGGCCTATCTGAGTGGAAAGTGGAATGATTAACGGCAAAAAAAACCGCCAGGAAACTGGCGGTATAAATGCTTGCATGGATAGATTTTCTTTCTACGGTAACCCTCTCTCCTTGATTGGGCCACTGTCCTTTCCATTACCCTAACACCGCAATATTCAACTAATGCTAAACGGCCAGGGCATTATTCAGTGCTAAATCTTTCCATGCTTTTTTACTCAAGCAGTTGGCCTGGCGTAAAGCCCACACGCTACCGGTGCGCGACGCCTGTAAATCCTGATGTTCAGGGCGAGTAGACCAGGCAGACTGACGACGTGATTTACGCTGAAACTTATTCATAATAACCTCCGGTAGGGTGCTGATATTAAATCCATTAACTCAACAAGTTACCGGTCTATCGTAACAAAGCGAATGACGAGTTTCTTCAACAACTGAACGCATTTGTAAAGACGGAATCACCCGAAGCGAATTCGCCGGCCCGGTGTGGTTTTTATATTCTCCCGGCATCATTTTTCCGGGAGAATATAAAAGCAGCGGTTACTCGGATAATCCCCGATTTTTCAGCATTGGGGCAATTAACGGATCGTGGCCGCGCCAATCACGATACAATTGTTCTAAATCACTACTGTTGCCACGCGACAATATCGCTTCGCGGAAACGTTGTCCGTTCTCACGATTTAATCCGCCATGTTCAACGAACCACTGATAACCATCATCCGCCAGCATTTGCGTCCACAGGTAGGCATAATAGCCCGCCGCATAGCCGCCGCCGAAAATATGCGAGAAATAGCTGCTGCGATAGCGCGGTGGTACAGCATCCAGATGGAGATTTTCCTGCTCTAACGTCTGCGCCTCAAACGCGTCTACGTTTTGCGGTAATGCCGCGGTGGTAACACTGTGCCAGTTCATATCCAGCAAGGCTGCGCTAAGGAGTTCGGTCATGTCGTAGCCTTTGTTGAAATTCGCCGCGCGGAACAGGCTTTCGCGTAGCGCTGCGGGCATCGGCTCACCGCTCTCGTAGTGACGAGCATAATGCTCAAACACCACCGGATGGCTGGCCCAATGCTCATTGATTTGTGATGGGAACTCCACAAAGTCACGTGGCGTATTGGTGCCCGACAACGACGCATAGTGCTGTGTGGCAAATAGCCCGTGTAACGCATGACCAAACTCATGGAATAGCGTGATCACATCATCCCAGGAAATCAGCGTTCGTTTCCCGTCGGCCGGTTTGGCATAATTGCAGACGTTATAGATAACGGGACGCATACCCAAGAGCGTCGACTGCGGCACAAAATTATCCATCCAGGCCCCACCGCTCTTACTGTCACGAGCGAAGAAATCACCGTAAAACAGCGCCATCCCTTCCCCATCCGCGTCAAAAATTTCCCAGACACGGACATCCGGGTGATAGACCGGGAGATCAAAGCGCTCCACAAACCGCAGGCCGAACAGCTGGCTGGCAGACCAAAAGACACCGTCTTGTAAAACGTTATCTAACGCAAACCACGGTTTAATTTGCGCTTCATCGATGGCGTATTTCTCGCGGCGTACCTGCTCGGCGTAATAGAGCCAGTCCCAGGCTTTGGCGGTGAACGTTTCGTTACCGTTATCAATCATCTTCTGAATATCAGTCTGCTCGCTTTGCGCGCGAGCACGCGCCGCTGGGGTGATTTCGCGCATAAACTCGAGCGCCGCCTGCGGTTTTTTCGCCATCTGGTCAGCCATGCTCCAGCTCGCGTAATCGTCAAAACCTAACAGCTCAGCCTGTCTGGCACGGATTGCCACCAGCCTGAGCAGGCGTTCACGGGTGTCATTAGCATCGCCTTGCTGATTTCTAAGCCAGCCCGCGTTAAACAGTTTTTCACGGGTATCACGATGATGAAGTGACGCCAGCGCAGGCTGTTGCGTGGTATTTACCAGCGGGATTAACCAGCGACCAGAAAGCCCACGTTCGCTCGCCGCAGCCGCCGCGTTAGCGATTTCATCAGCGCTCAACCCCGCCAGCTGTTCTTCATTCTCCAGCAGGAGTCCGCCCGCTTTTGCGGCACCGAGCAAACACTGATGGAACTGGCTGCTAAGTGTCGCAGCTTCCGTATTTAGCGCTTTCAGTTCGCTTTTTTGCGCATCGCCAAGCGTCGCGCCGGCCAGCAGAAAACGTTGATAGGTCACCTCAAGCAAACGCAAAGATTCCGCATCAAGGCCAAGCGAATCCCGCTGCTGCCAGAGGCTCTCAATACGCTGGAAAAGCGCGCTATTCAGGTAAATATCATTAGCCAGCCCCGCCAGCTCTGCGGAAAATTGCTCGTCGAGTTGCTGAATTTCAGCATTGCTGTGCGAGGCCGCCATCGCAAAAAATACCGACGTCACGCGGGAGAGCATCTCACCGCTTTTTTCCAGCGCCACCATTGTATTGTCAAAGGTCGCAGGTTGCGGGTTGTCGGCGATATCTGCAATTTCCTGACGTTTACGCGCAAGCGCGGCATCAAATGCGGGACGATAGTGAGCGTCCTTTATCAGATCAAACGGCGGTGCCTGGTAAGGTAATGTGCTACTCGCAAAAAAGGGATTTGTGGCCGTCATGGTGTGCTCCTGATAAAAAACATCCCCCTAGAGTAGCAAGCCGTTTTAAGACCGCAATGGTTTCGCTATCTTCCCCCTGATAAAGATAGCGTGCTATCGTGATGAGACATTAACGTCTTGAAGGAACTAACAGATGATCGTACTGGTTACCGGAGCAACGGCAGGTTTTGGCGAAAGCATTACCCGTCGTTTTATTGCCAACGGGCATAAAGTGATTGCCACAGGCCGTCGCAACGAACGTTTGAAATCACTCAAAGATGAGCTGGGCGACAGCGTGCTGACCGTGCAGCTGGATGTGCGTAACCGCGCAGCCATTGAAGAAACCATTGCCAATCTGCCTGCCGAATGGCGTGACATCGATATTCTGGTCAACAACGCCGGTCTGGCGCTGGGTCTTGAACCCGCACATAAGGCCAGCGTTGAGGATTGGGAAGATATGATCGACACCAACAATAAAGGTCTGGTGTACATGACGCGTGCCGTGTTGCCGGGTATGGTCGAACGTAACCGCGGTCATATCATTAATCTTGGTTCCACTGCCGGTAGCTGGCCGTACGCGGGCGGTAACGTCTATGGCGCAACGAAAGCCTTCGTGCGTCAGTTCAGCCTCAACCTGCGTACCGATCTCCACGGTACCGCCGTGCGAGTCACCGATATTGAACCTGGTCTCGTGGGTGGCACAGAATTCTCGAACGTGCGTTTTAAAGGTGATGATGCCAAAGCCGGTAAAACTTACGAGAATACCGACGCGCTCACCCCGGAAGATGTGACTGAAGCCGTCTGGTGGGTTTCAACCTTACCAAAACACGTCAATATCAATACTGTTGAAATGATGCCGGTCAGCCAGACATTTGCGGGACTTAGCGTTCATCGTAAAAGTTAGGCATTTAATCCCAGCCTGACCGCCGGTCGGGCTGGGATAGCAGGCAAAAAAAGCGTAAAATAGCAGCTTAATCAGCTGATAAGAACGACTCAATGGCCGCCGAAACCCAACTGAACCCAACACAGCCCGTTAACCAACAGATTTATCGCATTCTCCGCCGCGATATTGTTCATTGCCTCATTCCGCCAGGCACGCCGCTGTCAGAAAAAGAGGTCTCTTTGCGTTTTGACGTTTCCCGACAGCCGGTGCGTGAAGCTTTTATCAAACTCGCCGAAAACGGGTTGATTCAGATCCGTCCGCAGCGTGGCAGTTATGTGAATAAAATATCGCTTTCGCAAGTGCGTAACGGCTGTTTTGTTCGTCAGGCCATTGAATGCGCCGTCGCTCGGCGGGCAGCCATGCTGATTACCGATGCCCAAAGCTATCAGTTAGAACAAAATCTGAATCAGCAACGCACCGCAATCGACCGCCAGCAATTAAATGATTTCTTCCAACTGGATGATGAATTCCACCAGTTGCTGTCGAATATTGCCGATTGCCAGTTAGCCTGGGACACCATCGAGAATATTAAAGCCGCCATTGACCGCGTACGTTATATGAGTCTGGATCATGTTTCCTCACCGGAAATGTTGATAAGCCAGCACTATGAAATTTTCGACGCGCTACAAAAACGGGACGGTGATGCGGTCGATAAAGCCATGACCTTACACCTCCAGGAAATTAGCGAGTCGGTATTGTTGATTCGTCAGGAAAACCGCGACTGGTTCAGCGAAGAGTAATCAAAAAAATGTCGCCCGTTAAGGCGACATTTTCACATTAATGCGTACTCAAATGATGTGCTCTACCCCGGTGTCACTCCGTTCGACCGGGCTACCTTTGTTGTAGGCCGGATAAGGCGCAGCCGCCATCCGGCATGGCGAATGTAGCGTAGCGATTAGCGAACAACCATCGTAGGAATATTCGCGTAACGCAGAATAGATTCGGCGTTCGAGCCCAGCAGGTGGGTGCTCATTCCTCGCTGACGAGATCCAATCACGATAACATCGTAGTCACCGCTTTTGCTCATGGCTAAAATCTCATCACGTATATTGCCAAAGCGCACTTCATTGCGCATGCGCTCGCGCGGAAGATCAAATAAACGCTGGAGTTCATCCATTTTCTTTGAGGATTCCCGGAGCATGTAATCCTCAAATTTTTTAATGTCGGAGGCGAATCCGCGTAAAATGGAACGGTTGCTGTTAGGTAACACGTTTAAAAGCGTAATCTCACCTTCGCTACCCGCCAGATAAACCGCATGGCGAATCGCTTTATCACTTAAATCCATTTCGAATACATCAACAGGCATGAGGATTTTTTTGTACATAGTCCAGATTCCTTATTCAGAGATTCCATTATCTTCTGGGAATAACCATGCCATATTTAATCCAGCGGTCATAGCATTCATTCATCATAATGCTACACCGAGGTTGAAAATATTCGTCCATTATTTCAAGCTATTTGAGTTAGTTAAAAGAAGTGTAATAGATGGAGAGTTACGCAAAAAAATGCCGCCTGTTAAGGCGGCATTTAGAATAACTATTGTCGTGATTTCATTACGATGCGCTATATTGCGCTACGGTCGCCTTCGCGCCTTTGCTCAATAAAGACAGATAAGCATTTGTCACCTGCTCAACAAACTGAGCATTTTGCGGCAGATCCTGACCAAAGATTGCTTCGATGGCCAGCAGCGCTTTCACGCGAGGCTCGCCCTCTTCGCTGCCCTGTACCGCCGCCTGAATCACCGGCAGCAGCGGATCGCTGACTTCAATCTTATTGCCCTGCTCGTCTACGCCACCCACGTAACGCATCCAGCCAGCCACGCCCAGCGTCAGCAGTTTGAAACTGCTGTTATCAGCCAGGTGCCAGCGAACAGAGTCCAGCATACGCTGAGGCAATTTCTGGCTACCGTCCATCGCGATCTGCCAGGTACGGTGACGCAGCGCCGGGTTGGTATAACGCGCGATTAACAGATCGGCATAGCGCGCCAGATCAACATTTTGCACTTTCAGGGTCGGCGCCTGCTCTTTAAGCATCAGGTCATGCGCAGCGCGGCGATAGTTTTCGTCACCCATGCAGTCGTTGATGTGCTCATAGCCCGCCAGGTAGCCCAGATAAGCCAGGAAAGAGTGGCTGCCGTTTAGCATACGCAGCTTCATTTCCTCAAATGGAATCACGTCGCTGACAAGCTCTGCACCCGCTTTTTCCCACGCAGGACGGCCAGCCACAAAGTTATCTTCGATAACCCACTGACGGAACGGTTCGCAGGCCACGCCTGCCGGGTCGCGAACGCCGGTTAGCTGTTCAATTTTATCCAGCGTATCAGGCGTCACGGCCGGTACAATACGGTCGACCATGGTTGACGGGAACGTCACATGAGATTCAATCCAGTCCGCCAAGCCCGCGTCAACCGCACGCGCATAGGCGCAGACAACGTTGCGCATGACGTGACCGTTTTCCGGCATATTATCGCAGGACATCACGCTAAACGCTGGCAGACCGGCAGCTTTACGACGCGCCAGCGCTTCGACAACAACGCCCGGCGCAGATTTTGGCTGGTGTGGATTCTGGATATCTGCGGCGATTAAAGGATGGTCGAGCATCAGTTGGCCGCTTGCCGGAGAGTGGCAATAGCCTTTTTCGGTAATGGTCAGCGAAACGATCGCCACCTGCGGTTCGCACATTTTGGCCAGTACGGTTTCCAGGCCATCGACCTGAGCGTGCAGCGCTTCGTTGACCACGCCGACCACGCGAGCAGTCCAGGCATCGGCCGACATTTCGGCTACGGTGTATAAATTGTCCTGATGATTCAGGTCGGCAATCTGCTGCTCACCGCCGATCAGGTTAACTTCGGTATAACCCCAATCGCTGCCATGTTCTGCGGCGAGAATATCGGCATACACTGCCTGGTGAGCGCGATGGAACGCACCAAAGCCCAGGTGCACAATGCGTGACACCAGCTTGCTGCGATCGTAGGTTGGGAGAGTTGCCTTCGCGGTTAATAGCTTATTCTGCATCTTTTTGACTCACTGTAGAGAACGTTGATTGCCATACTAGATTAACGAGTTCATCAAGAGAGATTTTGATTTGCATTAATTTATACGCAATTGGTATGACATGATTTTTGAGTTGTGTGACAACATAGACATAAATGCGCTATGTTGTCACCGTCTGGCTTAGAGCACCCGCGCTGGGCGAGTCAATTTGGCATTTTCAGCCTGCGGTTCATTCCACAGATCGTCGTAGGAATAGCCGGTCAGGTCTTCAACAATATGGCGCGCTTGCGGCGTCACATCCAGCTTTGACCCATGCGCTTTCAAACGCTCGACTTCATCAACAAAAATTCTGTGCGTCTGCTTGTTCAGGTGGAACGTCACCGCTTGCCAAAGTGCAATCAACAGTAGAGCGGATGTACCGATAAACAGCATCATGGCAATGGTGTTGACCGCGCTTTCCGGCTGAACCAGGCTGCCTTTAACGAACCCGCCTTCCTGTAGCATTACGCCGACTGCGAAAGTCGCAATGGCCACGGTGGTTTTACGGGAGAATGTCATCACTGCCGCAAACAGCCCTTCACGACGCTGACGCGTGATCATCTCATCAATATCTGGAATGAATGGGAAAACGTTCCATGGGGTAAACTCCAGCACACAGCGCCCTACCTGATACACCGCTGCCAGCACCACCAGGATAGTCACTTTATTATCCGTCGGGAACTGATAAACCATGAACAGACCCGCCAGACACAGCAACATCAAGGTATAAGCAAAGACATACAGACGAGATGGGCCGTATTTAATAATCGCCACCCCGGCCAACAGCGTCACCGGCAGACCGACAATACTCATTGACAACAAGGTGCCGGACAGCGATGAAGAAACATTGAGGCAGTACACGCAGAAGAAAACAAATACCGTGTTGTAGACATCTTTCGCCGTAAAGGAGAACAGATAAATCGCCAGGTGTTTTCTGAACGCACGTACTTTCAGCGTAGAGTAATACTCCTTGAACAATTTACCGACCATCGCCACCTTCTCCAGCAATGAGGTCGGCTTACGATCGCGCTCAAGCTCAGCCTGCATTTCTGGCGTCAATTCGCGCTCCCAGGTCACTTTCCAGGAAATGAATACGCACAGCATAAAGATAACTGAGAAGACGACGCCATTAATAAAGTAGGCGTGCGGATCATGCTCACCGAAGTGGCTGATTAAAAGCCCTGGAATAAAGGTCGCCAGGAACGTGCCGGATGCGGACAGGAACATACGACAGGTAGACAGTTTGGTACGTGAGTTAAAGTCTTTGGTCATTTCAGATGGCAGCGTTTCCCATGGGATCAACACCATTGCGGCAATGATTTCAAAGGCCAGATACACCGCCAGATAGAACCAGAAACTCATACCGGTTATCCACAACAGGGTGTACACCAGCATTAATGGCGCGCCAATCAATAAGAAGAAGCGACGACGGCCAAAGCGCTTACCGAGCGCATTTTTATAGAAATGGTCGGTAAAACTGCCCATAAACAGGCTGACAATAGCATCAACAATACGGGCAATTGCCACAATAGAGGCCGCTTCTACCGGGGATAAACCGACAAAAGTTGTGTAAAAGAATAATAGCCAGGCGCCGATAACGGTAAAAGCACCGCCACCCATAATATCCGTTAAGCCATAGCCAATACTGACGGGAATTGTTATTTTTCTATTAGTACGAGACATGTTCTACCCTCATTTAAGGAAGGACGTTAGAATCTAAAATAATTAACCGCATTATCGTGACAAATGTTTCTAACCATCCGCGTTAAAATCCTGTTGTTATCAGGAAGTTCACCACGGTCAACCCAACCGCCAATTAAATTACAAAGGATCCGGCGGAAATAATCATGACGGGTATAGGACACCAGGCTGCGTGAATCCGTGAGCATGCCGACGAAATGCATTAATAATCCTTGGTCCGCCAGACTGTTTAACTGATTTTCCATGCCGCGACGGGTGTCGTTAAACCACCAGCCTGAGCCAAACTGCATTGGCGATTTCACGCCATCATTTGCCGATTGGAAATTGGCAATCGTGGTGGCGACAATATCGTTATAGCTACCGTTGAGGTTATAAAGAATCGTCTTCGGTAAGCCGTCGACCTGCGCCATGGCATCGAGCAACTGATTTAAGCCCGCGGCAAGATTGCTTTGATCGGCAATTGAGTCAAAACCGGTATTAATGCCGAGCTTATGCAGCATCTTGCTGTTATTACTGCGAATAGCACCAAAGTGTATTTGCATCGCCCAGCCGCGCGCCTTGTACTCTTTCGCCAGCATCACAAACATCGCGCTATGGAGCTGTGCGGTTTCGTGTGCCGTCAGAGCTTCACCGCCTGCTTTACGGCAGAATAGCGCATTGATGGTTTGTGCTGAGGCAGCCTGATATTCAATGCTGACCGGGCCGTGATCCGAGATGCGACATCCCACTTCATGGAACCAGTCAATACGCTGGGCCAGCGCTTGTGAAAACTCACTAAATGAGCCAATTTTCTGATGAGTTAACTGTGCGAGCTTGACCACGAAGTTCGCAAAATCGGCGGCGCTTTCAGCAAAAATATCGTCCGGACGGAACGTCGGCAATACTTTGGTTTCAAAGCTCGGGTCTTGTTGTAATAAACGATGGTATTCCAGAGAATCCAACGGTGCATCGGTGGTACAAATGACTTCGACGTTTGAACGCGAAATTAAACGCCGCGGTTTAAAATCATCACCTGCCATTTGTTGGTTACAGAACTGCATAATTTCCTGCCAGTTTTCGGTACTGAGCATTTCATTGCAGGAAAAATATTTATTCAGCTCCAGATGTGTCCAGTGATAAAGCGGATTACCAAATGACGCCTCTACCGTTTCAGCCCATGCTTTAAATTTTTCTTCCGCGCTGGCTTCACCGGTAATAAAATATTCATCAATACCGTTAGCACGCATCGCCCGCCATTTATAATGATCGCTCGCCAGCCAAAGCTGGGTGATATTTTCAATGGGTTTATTCTCGTAAATTTCTTTGGCGTCAAGATGACAGTGATAGTCGATGATCGGTAATTGGGCTGCAACTTCTTTATATAACCGAACACCGACTTCACTATCGATCATAAAACGATCGTTAATGAAGTCCATGTTATTTCTCTTTTAGTAATAAAGGTGGCTTTAATAAAAATGAGTGATTACCAGTTCCACAGCGTGCCGTCTTCCAGACGCGCTACGGGCAGATATGCCGGATCGTACGGATATTTTGCAGCCAGTTTTTCGTCAAACTCGATGCCTAAGCCCGGTTTATCGCCTGGGTGCATATAGCCGTTATCAAAGGTCCAGTTGTGTGGGAACACTTCCAGCATTTGCTCGGAGTAACCCATATATTCCTGAACACCAAAGTTCGGTACCCACAGGTCGAAGTGCAGCGCCGCCGCCATGCATACCGGTGACAGATCCGATGGGCCGTGAGAACCCGTGCGAACCTGGTAAAGCGAGGCAAAATCGGCAATACGGCGCATTCCGGTGATGCCACCAGCGTGGGTAATGGTGGTGCGAATATAATCAATCAACTGCTCTTCAATCAGCTGCTTACAATCCCAGATGCTGTTGAACACTTCACCCACGGCAATTGGGGTCACGGTGTGCTGACGAATCAGACGGAAGCACTCCTGGTTTTCCGCAGGCGTAGGATCTTCCATCCAGAACAGACGGTATTGTTCAATACTCTTACCAAAGCGCGCCGCTTCGATTGGCGTCAGACGGTGGTGCATGTCGTGCAGCAGATGTTCATTGAAGCCGAACTGGTTGCGAACCGCATCGAACAGTTTTGGCGTGAAGTCGAGGTATTTTTCAGTCGACCACAGCTGTTCTTCTGGCCACTGCCCTTTGGTGGCAGGCTCATACGCCAGACCTTTGCCTTTCGACATGCCGTAGGTGGTTTTCATGCCCGGCACGCCGCACTGGACGCGAATGGCTTTAAAGCCCATTTCCTGATGACGCGCATAATCTTCCAGCACTTCATCAATGGTGCGACCGGTGGTGTGGCAGTAAACCATCACGCCTTCACGAGACGCCCCGCCCAGGAGCTGATACAGCGGCATGTTGGCCGCTTTGGCCTTGATATCCCACAGCGCCATATCGATGGCAGAGATTGCGGACATGGTTACCGGGCCACGACGCCAGTAAGCCCCTTTATAAAAGAACTGCCAGATATCTTCGATACGATGCGCATCACGTCCCAGCAACTGCGGGCACAGGTGATCCTTTAGGTAGGAGGCAACAGAAAGTTCGCGACCGTTTAACGTAGCGTCACCGTAGCCGACCAATCCACTGTCGGTGGTAATTTTCAGCGTGACAAAGTTACGGCCAGGACAGGTTACAAAAACCTCAGCACCCACAATTTTCATTCTTAATCCTTACATCTCATCGGTTAGTTGGACGAAACTTACGCCCGAGATAACTACCATACAAGTATAATTGTTGAATTTTACCGGGTAGGATCACAAAAAAGTAAGATCCGACCAGACCTGAACAGGTCATTTCATGCTGCGCGGACTGGCATTGACGTTACGCGGAAATGACTTTGTAGGCATGGTGGGTGCCGTTTATTGCGCACATAAATACGCGGGGCATTCCCAGCGGAAAGTTCGGGCTGGCGATGGGATTCATTATGATGCCACTGGTGCAGTGGTCTGATGGAGAGGATACTAATGCCCCCTTCTCAATCGAATAAAGTGGGCGATATTTATTGATATATTAGGTATATTATTCGCACGCAGAATAATATCACCCTACCAATACAATAAGGGTTAAAACAATATCCTCACATTATAACCCCCCCCAAAAAAACCAACATACTCCATGCTTAGAATTAGAAATTCTTCATTATTTCTTAATTAAAATTAATTACCCCTCACATCTCACCAGTCATTACTATGGCCAACATATAATATCATAAAGACGACAGATCCCGCCTCGCTATTCAAATAATTAAATATCCATATGCATAGAGATATTTGATTATTTATGCATTTAAAATAGATAAAGGATATTAATCATGAAAAAGGGAAAACGGTTTCTTTCAATCTGCATTACCCTCGCATTAGGAAGTAGCAACGTCTATGCCGAAGAGTTAAGCACTCCCGACAGCCTGTGTCAGAAGGACACTAGTGAACTCAATAAAACACAAAAAGATCGACAGTCAAAAGAGTGTCAGCCGCAAAGTGAAGACTTAACCGATAACAATTGGGGATGGGCATTGAGCGGCATTGCCGCACTGACCGCCGGTGTCGCTATCGCGATTGATAATAATGGTAGCGGGAGCTTTCATCATCATAACTCATCGTCAAATAACGACGGCGACGACGTTACCCCGCCCGATGATGGCGGAAATGTGACTCCGCCTGACGACGATGGAGGTATCACACCACCGGACACCGGTATCACTCAGTACAATAATAACGTGACCCTTGACCGTGGTGCTAAAACGCTGACTTTCGGCGTCGTCACCCTCGACGAGCAGAGCTGGAACGACGTCACGTTCAGCTACGTTCAGGACGGAGATAACTATATCCTCACCGCCCCAGATGGCCGCACGCTGGTTATCAACAAAAAATATGTCACCAGCGATGATAATGCGGTGATGGAAGGAACGCAGGGCAGCACCGGTTATTACTGGAAGTACGACAGCCAGGGGAAATTCTGGTTCGCTTCCGATGGCACCACCGTAATCAGCGGTGACGGGCAAAGCAATTCGATTGACAACGACAGTATTGTTGCCGGAAAAGGCAGCATCGGCACGCTGATTTCGGGTGACGATACGCAAAACACCCTGAACGGTGATATTAGCGCCAGCGACGGCGCCACCGGCGCGGTAATCAGCGGCGACAATACCACTACCACCGTAAACGGCGATATTTACGCCTCCGGCGGCGCCACCGGGCTGTACGTTTCCGGTAACGACGCCGCTGTGAGCAATAACGGCTCAATCACCGCCGTGGACCTAAACTCGGTTGGCGTGGCGATCGCCGGGGCGAACGCCAGCTTCAGCAATAGCGGCACGATTGACAGCAGTCTGGACGGCACCGGCGTCAGCATCAGCGGCGACGATGCCACCGTCATGCTGGACGGCACGGTCAATGTCCATGGCGCGAAAGCGGAAGATGGATCGTATCCGGGGGCGACCGGCGTCAGCATTACCGGGGACCGCAGCACCACCACCATCACTGGCGATATGGCGCTGACGGCGACAGAGGCGGAGAGCGCATCGACAGGGACGTTGACGGGCCTGTCCGTTACCGGCAACGACAATAACGTCACGCTCAACGGAGCGCTGGCGATCAACTCGGAAACTTCCTATTTCACCACCGAAGGTATTTCCGTTAGCGGCAGCGGTAATAATGTACAGGTCAACGGCGGCGTGGATCTTAATACAACTCAGTCTGACGTGAGCGAAAGCCACCTTAACACTGCGATCAACGTAACGGGAGACAACACCGTCAGTATCAGCGGCAGCTCTTCAGTCAATATGAAGAACGCTCAAGGGACTGTAGTCATGCTGGCAAACGTGGCCGACGGCGGTACGCTGCGCCTGAATGCCGATTCTATTCTGGATATCACCCTTTCGCCTGTAACCAGCTCTCGTTTCAATGTTTATGGCATTATTACTGCAACAGGAAACGGCAGTACCATTGATAACCAGGGGATCATTAACCTTTCCGGTAATACGACCATCGCGACTGCGTATGACGGGGCTACCATCAGCAATAGCGGTACGATAAACGAATTATCACCATCACAGTCAGATTTTGTACAATCTGACCTGCTTGTGGCCGGTCAGGGCGGCGTTGCCCGCAACAGTAAGGGCGGCACAATAAATATCACGTCTGAAGGCACACCTTATTACCATGGGGGAGCAAACATCTTTCCTGTGAGGTGGTATGGTGATACTTCATATGCCATGCTGGCGACGAACTACGGGCAAGTGGAGAACCAGGACGGCGCGACCATTAACCTTAACGGCGCGGGCCTCTATGGCGTGGCGGCGTCACAGGGTACCGCCAGTAACGCCGGCACCATTAACGTTGACGGTTTCATCCCCACCGTCGATGAAAACGGCAACATTACGGGCAAAACCTTCTGGCAGTACAACGATCTGGCCACTATCAGCGCCGGAGTGGTAGTCGGCTCCACCGACAGAGGTTATGGCGACGCAAGCGGTCTCAACACCGGCACCATCAACGTCAACAATGAAGGCTTCGGGATGCTGGCGCTCAGTGGCGGCACCGTCACCAACCAGGGCACCATCAACCTGACCGCCGATGACGGCGTTACCGCTTCTGCCAGCAATCAGCTTATCGGCATGGGCGTTATCAACGGTGGCATGGCCATCAACGACCAGACCGGGGTGATTAACATCAATGCCGACTACGGCCAGGCGTTCTATAACGACGGTTCCGGCGTCATTCTTAACTACGGGCAGATTAACCTCAACGGCAGCGAACTGGCTGATGACGACAGCCATATGGGCTCGCAGCCCACCAATGAATATCTTCTGCCGGACATCATCACCTCCGCCGGGCAGACCCAGACGCTGGATTCCGCAACCGGTTTTGCCAGCTTAACGACAGGCGGCGCCAACTACGGCAACGTCACGCTCAACGGCGACCTGCGAGCGCTCTACTGGCTGTGGAACGAGGGCGCCGACAGCGTACTGAACGTCAACGGCGATATCACCGTCGCTCAGGGGCTGGAAAACCAGGGCTCACTGACGGCGGATACAATTACCACCGCGAGCAACGTCTATAACCGCGCCGGGGCCACCATGAGCGTGGATACCCTGTCAGCGCCGCAGTTCTTCAATGAGGGCGACTTCAGCGGAACGGTGACCACCGGCGGCAGCTACACCAGCAACCTGGTCAACAGCGGCACCATGAGCGTCACGCAGGACGGCAACGCCGTGTTCAGCGGCACCGCCAGTATCTACAACCAGGCCGGGGCCACCATCACCAACAGCGCGCAGGCGGTGACCGGCGGCGAAAACACGCTCATTCACATTACCCGTACCGGCGGCGCCGACACCACGCTGGTCAACGACGGCACCCTGCTGGCGCAAAACGGCTACAGCGCCATCACGGTGGATCAGTCCGGCACCACCAATGCCCACCAGTGGTTTATCAACTCGGAAACCGGCGTTATCAGCGGTACTAACCCACAGACGCCGCTGGTGTCGATGGGACGCGGCTACAATTTCGCCAACGAAGGCACCATCAGCGTACAGGGTGATAACGCGGTGGGCATCAGCGGCGCAACCACCTCTTACACCCAGTATCTGGTCAATAGCGGCACCCTGAACGTCGGTACTGAAGAGGGTCAGACTGACGGCAGCAACGGCACCGGGCTGGTCGGTATGCAGGGCAACGGCAAAGGTACGGTGATTAACAACGCCGCCGACGGGGTGATTAACATCTATGCCGATGACTCATATGCCTTTGGCGGCACCACGCAGCGGATTATCAATAACGGCGAAGTCAACCTGCTGTGCGACACAGGTTGTGGCCTTTATGCGCCAGGCACCAAAGGAATACAGAACGACCATGACGGCACCACCGATGTCAGCGTGACGGCGGCCTCCACCGCACCTTCACAGGGAACCGTACCGACCGCACCAACCGAAAGCGGACTGCAAAGCGTGAGCGGCTATACCGTCGGCACAAATGCCGACGGCAGCGCGGGCGTGCTGACAGCCAGCAATGTGCAACTCAGCGACGTTAACGTGAATACCGGCTTTACCGCAGGCACCGACGCCACCACCATGACCTTCGATAACGTGGTGACCGGCAGCAACATTCAGGGAGCGGATACCATCACCTCGACCTCCGTGGTGTGGACCGCACAGGGCAGCAACGATGCCAGCGGCAACGTTGACGTTACCATGACCAAGAACGCCTACGTCGATGTGGCGACCGATAATACTGTCAACAGCGTCGCTTCAGCGCTTGATGCCGGTTATACCAACAACGAGCTGTACACCAGTCTGAACGTCAGCACCACGGCGGAGCTGAACAATGCGCTCAAGCAAATAAGCGGCGGTAAAGCCACCAGCGTATTTAATGAAGCCAGAATGCTCAGTAACCGCTTTGACATGCTGACCAATGCCGCTCCGGTGCAGAAAAACGGTCTGGCAATGAACCTGATTGCCAAAGATGACCCGCGTGCGGAGCTGGGTAAAAATACCCAGTACGATATGCTGGCACTGCGTCAGAAGCTGGAATTGACCAGCAGCCAGTCCATCTCGCTGGAATACGGTATTGCCCGACTCGATGGCGACAACAGCACGCTCGCCGGAGATAACAGCATCACGGGCGGTTATAGCCAGTTCTTTGGCCTGAAACATGAAATGGCTTTCGAAAACGGTCTCAGCTGGAACAACGACCTGCGCTACGATATGCATGACCTCGATAGTAATCGCGCTATTTCATATAACGGCGTGAGCAAATCTGCCGATAGCAGCGTGCGTCAGCAGTACATGGAATTGCGTAGCAGCGCGGCGAAGAAATTTGAGCTAACTGAAGGACTGACGGTAACACCCTATGCTGGCGTTAAACTGCGCCATACCGTGGAGGACGGGTATAACGAACGTAACGCGGGCGATTTTAACCTGACGATGAACAGCGGTAGTGAAACCGCCGTAGACGGCATTGCTGGTCTGAAGCTGAACTATGCGAGTGAAAACGGCTGGAGCGCCATGGCCACGCTGGAAGGCGGCCCAAACCTGAGCTACGCGAAAAGCCAGCGCAGCGCCTCTTTGCAGGGCGCTATCGGGCAGAAGTTTAACGTTGACGATGGTCAGAAAGGCGGTGGCGTAAACAGTCTGGGCACGGTAGGAGTGAAATACAGCAGCAAAGATCACGCTCTGGCAATGGAAGCCTTCCACTGGAAAGAGGATGGCATCAGCGATAAGGGTATGATGATGAACTACAAACTCAGCTTCTGATCGTCATCAATCACCACCTCCCAGGAGGTGGTTTAAATGGGACAACAAAAGGCCCATCGTGAAAACGATGGGCCTTTTCACACCGTCCGAGGCCAGAGTTAACGCCTTAGGTGCGTCCCCAGCCCGCGACAATAATCAACATGCCGCATAGCGCGACCGCCGCCCCCAGCCAGTCATAGGTCGTAAGCTTTTCGCCTTCAACTACTCGCAGCCACAGCAACGCGGTAAAGATATACACGCCGCCATAAGCGGCATAGACACGCCCACTAGCAGCCGGATGCAACGTCAGCAACCAAACGAACATAGCCAGGGCAAGCCCGGCGGGTATCAGCAATAGCGGCGTTGCCCCGCGCTTCAACCAAAGCCACGGTAAGTAACATCCAATGATTTCGCACAAAGCGGTCGCAAAAAACAGCAGTGAGGTTTTTAACATTTTGTCGCATCGTCACAATAAGCGTGGCGCTATCATACACATAACATATACGGAATCGACCACACATCTGTTGCCGGTATGACGACCGTAAGAGATGTAGTAAACTAATTGGCAGGAGTCATTGCATTCACCACATCAAAGGAACCCGCAAATGAAAATGAAACCTGGCAAACGCCTGTGCCTGACGGTAATGTTTGCGCTGGGTGCCATCGTGTACACCGCCACTGCATCCGCTGCCACCAACAAATTGATTATTGAGTCTGGCGATAGTGCACAAAGTCGCCAGGAAGCGGCGATGGATAAGGAACAGTGGAATGATACGCGCCAACTGCGTCAGAAGGTCAACAAACGTGCCGAGAAAGAGTGGGACAAAGCCGACGTTGCTTTTGATGCGCGTGATAAGTGCCAGCAAAGCCCCAATATTAACGCCTACTGGGAACCGAACACGCTGCGTTGTCTTGACCGCTCGACCGGTCGCACGATTAACCCATAGTGTTATCAGGGCGCCGCTGGCGCCCTTTTCATTTTAGTAGTACTCAATACTGTTCTTAATCGTATAACGCTGAGTCACCGGCGGTTTTGCGGTTTCATCGACAATCTGCAGCTCACAATTCAATGGGTTGTTATATTTGTCGTAGTCACAATTCTGCGTGACGTTGCCAATCGGCTGTTTATTGAGCAAACTCACCGCGGTGTAATCAAGCTTCTTACGCGCATCCTGCGAAGGCGTTGAGATGACCGACAGCGTTTTATCCTTTATGGTCGAGGTTTTTCCTAACGGATAGCCCTCGCTATCATAGCGGTATTCCACCAGACTCTCTTTACCTACCGCCTTCACCACAAAGCCATTGTCATCCGTTTCCCACGCCACGCCGGCGGCAGGAAACTCAGCAAGCTGACATTTGCCCTGCAAACGCACCCGTTTTTCATGGGTGACGCCATCCACATAATAATTTGCATCGAGCACTAACAGCGCGCCGGTGTCCTCTTCAATATTGTGAAATTCGAGTAAATCGAAACATCCCTCAGCAGACAACTGCCCGCTCACCCGTTTGGCCACCTCACCTTTTTCGTTTAAGAGCGTCTGGCTGAAATCTTTGACCGGGCCGCGCAGGGGATCGAAATCAAACTCATTAGAGAAGCTGGCCATTTCCGGGGTGAACGCGGCGGGGGTATCGTTGTTATCACAGCCGCTAAGTATCGCCATCATTGACGCCACATAAATCAATTTCTTCACACCGCATTCCTGTTTCGGGAGTTTTCTCAATCATATTAGTAAATACAATTGTTTACACTATCACTGCTATACTTTTTATTCGTCTACGGAAAATGGAGCCTTTCATGAGAAAATCACGTTGGTTACTGGCGCTACTGGTTGTGGGCTCCCTGCCCGCACTCGCAGCCGTACCGGATTCCTGCGAACGCGTCAGAAGCGATATTCAGCAAAAAATCGTTAACAACGGCGTCGCCGAAAGCGCTTTTACACTGGACATCGTGCCTAACGATCAGGCCGAACAGTCGGGGGCACAAGTGGTTGGCCATTGCGCCAACGATACGTTTAAAATCATCTACACCCGCACCGACACGCCGCAGTAATCCCCTGTCGCCTCTTCCCTGAGGCGGCGTTAGCCCGCTTATTTTTCAGCGTTAAAATAAACCCTCGTTCGGAGTATTCCCTCTTTGACCAGGAATAATACTTGCATACCACTAACCAGGTATCATCCGCTCCATTATTACCCTGTTTTTAATTTCGTATTGAAACAATAAAAATAATGGAGTGAGCGATGTCTAATCAGGAAAAGCCAGAAGGGCTAAGCCGACGTACCCTTATTAAATCGTCTGCCATAGGATCTTTGGCGTTAGCGGCGGGCGGGTTATCGCTCCCCTTCTCATTACGCGCCACGGCCGCCGCGGTTCAGCAAGCAGCACGCCCGGAAGATAAAGTGGTCTGGGGGGCGTGTTCCGTCAACTGCGGTAGCCGCTGCGCATTACGCCTTCACGTAAGAGATGATGAAGTTTATTGGGTAGAAACCGACAATACCGGGCAGGATGTTTATGGCGATCACCAGGTTCGCGCTTGTCTGCGTGGGCGCTCGATTCGCCGCCGTATAAACCACCCGGATCGTCTTAACTATCCGATGAAGCGCGTGGGTAAACGCGGTGAAGGCAAATTTGAGCGCATCTCCTGGCAGGAAGCGCTGGACACTATCGCCTCTAATCTCAAGCGGGTAGTCAAAGATTACGGTAACGAAGCTGTCTATATCAATTACTCCTCCGGCATCGTCGGCGGTAACATTACCCGCTCCTCACCCTCCGGTTCTGCGGTGATGCGACTGATGAACTGCTACGGCGGTTCGCTGAATCAATACGGAACCTATAGTACCGCGCAGATTGCCTGCGCCATGCCTTATACCTACGGCACTAACGACGGCAACAGCACCTCCGATATCGAAAATAGTCAGCTGGTGGTGATGTTCGGTAATAACCCGGCGGAAACGCGCATGAGCGGCGGCGGGATCACCTATTATCTGGAACAAGCCCGTGAGCGTTCGAATGCGCGGATGATCGTTATCGACCCACGGTATACCGATACCGCCGCCGGACGTGAAGACGAGTGGATCCCAATTCGTCCCGGAACCGATGCCGCCCTGGTAGCCGGTATTGCCTGGGTATTGATTGACGAAAACCTTGTCGACCAGCCGTTCCTCGACAAATATTGTGTTGGCTACGACGAGAAAACCCTACCACAAGGCGCACCGGCCAATGGTCACTACAAGGCCTATATTCAAGGCCAGGGTGATGATGGTGTGGCAAAAACGCCGCAGTGGGCCTCACGCATCACTGGTATCCCAGCTGAACGCATCATCAAGCTGGCAAGAGAAATCGGCAGCACTAAACCCGCGTATATCTGCCAGGGCTGGGGCCCGCAACGTCAGGCCAACGGTGAACTGGCCGCCCGCGCGATCGCCATGCTGCCAATTTTGACGGGCAATGTGGGCATTAACGGCGGCAACAGCGGCGCGCGGGAATCCACCTATACCATTACGATTGAGCGTTTCCCGGTGTTAACTAACCCGGTGAAAACCGCCATCTCTTGCTTTACCTGGACCGACGCTATCGACCACGGTACCGAAATGACCGCCACGCGTGACGGCGTGCGCGGGAAAGACAAGCTCGACGTGCCGATTAAGTTCTTCTGGAACTATGCGGGCAATACCATCATCAACCAGCACTCGGACATCAACAAAACCCACGAAATTTTGCAGGACGAAAGCAAATGCGAAATGATTGTGGTGATTGAAAACTTTATGACCGCGTCGGCAAAATACGCTGATATATTGCTGCCTGACCTGATGACCGTCGAACAGGAAGATATTATTCCTAACGACTATGCCGGGAATATGGGCTATCTGATCTTTATTCAGCCTGCTACTGCACCAAAATTCGAGCGCAAGCCGATTTACTGGATTTTAAGCGAAATAGCAAAACGGCTGGGCGACGATGTCCACCAGAAATTTACCGAAGGCCGCACGCAAGAACAGTGGCTCCAGTATCTTTACGCGAAAATGCGCGCTAAAGATGCCGAGCTCCCAAGTTATGACGCACTTAAGAAAATGGGGATCTATAAACGCAAAGATCCGAACGGACACTTTGTCGCGTATAAAGATTTCCGCAACGATCCAGAGGCCAATCCGCTAAAAACACCGTCGGGTAAAATTGAGATTTACTCCGCTCGCCTCGCCGATATCGCGGCTAATTGGCAGCTCAAGCAAGACGAAACCATTAGCCCACTGCCGGTCTACGCCTCAACCTTTGAGGGCTGGGACGATCCACTGCGCGAGAAATTCCCACTTCAGCTGTTTGGCTTCCACTTCAAGGCGCGCACCCACTCCAGCTACGGTAACGTCGATGTTCTGAAAGCCGCTTGCCGCCAGGAGGTGTGGGTCAATCCCCTTGATGCGCAAAAACGCGGTATTAAAAATGGCGATATGGTGCGGGTATTCAACGGGCGCGGCGAAGTGCGTATTGCCGCCAAAGTCACGCCGCGCATTATGCCGGGCGTCAGCGCAATGGGCCAGGGCGCCTGGCATGACGCGCAGATGGATGGCGATCGTATCGACCACGGTTCCTGCATCAACACCCTAACCACGCATCGCCCTTCACCCCTGGCGAAAGGCAACCCGCAGCATACCAACCTGGTGGAAATCGCGAAGGTTTAAGGACTGAATAATGAGTACGCAATACGGATTTTTTATCGACTCGGCGCGTTGCACCGGTTGCAAAACCTGTGAACTGGCCTGTAAAGATTTCAAGAACTTAACCCCGGACGTCAGCTTCCGTCGTATCTATGAATACGCGGGCGGCGACTGGCAGGAAGATAACGGCGTCTGGCACCAGAACGTCTTTGCCTACTACCTGTCGATTGCCTGTAACCACTGCGAAGATCCGGCCTGCACCAAGGTCTGTCCGAGCGGCGCGATGCATAAACGCGAAGACGGTTTTGTGGTGGTAAACGAGGACGTGTGTATCGGCTGCCGCTATTGCCATATGGCCTGCCCGTACGGCGCGCCGCAGTACAACGAAGCAAAAGGTCATATGACCAAATGCGACGGCTGCCATGAGCGCGTAGCGGACGGCAAGAAACCGATCTGTGTGGAATCCTGCCCGCTGCGCGCGCTGGACTTTGGCCCGATTGAAGAGCTGCGTAAAAAGCACGGGACGCTGGCGGCGGTAGCGCCACTGCCGTCTGCGCATTTCACCAAACCGAGCATTGTGATCAAACCGAACGCCAATGCACGTCCGTGCGGCGATACCACTGGCTATCTGGCCAACCCGAAGGAGGTGTGAGATGGGAAGTGGATGGCATGAATGGCCATTGGTACTGTTCACGGTACTGGGGCAATGTGTTGTTGGCGCGACGATCATTACCGGCATGGGCTGGCTGGCCGCGCGTAACGAACGGGCGGATCAACGGCGCATCGTACTGAATATGTTTTTCCTGTGGGTCATCATGGGGATTGCTTTTTTAGCGTCGGTAATGCACCTCGGCTCACCGCTGCGGGCGTTTAACTCCTTAAACCGCATGGGCGCATCGGCACTCAGTAATGAAATCGCCAGCGGTTCGGTATTTTTCGCCGTAGGCGGTTTCTGGTGGCTGCTGTCAGCGCTGGGTAAAATGCCCGCCGCGTTGAGTCGTCTCTGGCTCATCATCAGTATGCTGCTCGGATTAATCTTTGTCTGGGCGATGACGCGGGTTTATCAGATAGAGACGGTGCCAACCTGGTATAATGGTTACACGACGGCATCGTTCTTCTTAACCGTAGTGCTTACCGGGCCACTGTTTGCAGCCCTGCTGCTAAAGCTGGCGAAAGTTCCGTTCAACGGCACGTTTTTCGCCTCACTGAGCGTGCTGGCCTTTTTAGCAAGCGTTGCGGTTGTGGTGATGCAGACCGCAGAGCTTGGGTTCATTCACAGCTCAGTCCAGCAAGCGAATGCGCTGCTACCTGACTGGGGGCGCTTACAGGTTTGGCGCTTTGGCTTCGTGGCTGCCGGTTTAGGCTGCTGGATCTGCCCTTTGCTGCGTCGGGTTTCGCCGGGCGCAATCGGGCTCACGCTCGGACTACTGTTCGTGCTAGCTGGTGAACTCATAGGCCGAGGTCTTTTCTACGGCTTGCATATGACCGTCGGAATGGCGATTGCCGGATAATCTATTGGTGCGGGAGAGTTCCCGCACCCTTTTGAGGAAATGCAGTAATGAATGATGTTCAGCGCAACGATGCTTTAGCTTTCTCCGCCCGCGTTCTTGGGGCGCTGTTTTACTTTGCACCGGATAGCGCGCTTGCCGAGCCGCTGGTTGCCGCCTTTACCGACGGTGAATGGAAAACACAATGGCCCTATCCCATTGATAATGCCGATGCGCTAACCCGCGCATTTTCCACCTCCGCCGATGAGCCACTGGCCGAAGCCTGGCAACGATTGTTTATTGGCCCGTCTGCGTTACCATCACCGCCGTGGGGTTCCGTCTGGCTTGATCGCGAAAACGTCCTGTTTGGTGACTCGACCCTGGCATTACGTCAGTGGATGCGTGAAAACCAGATTGCATTTGATGTGCAGCAAAACGAACCGGAAGATCACTTTGGCACCCTGCTGATGCTCGCCGCCTGGCTGATTGAAAACGAGCGCCCGGAAGCGTGCGATCAGCTTCTGGCCTGGCATCTGCTGCCATGGGCTAAGCGCTTTATTGCCGAGTTTATCGAGAAAGCTAACCATCCTTTCTTTACAGCACTGGGGCAATTGACTCAGCAAACGCTGGGGCACTGGCAGTCTGACCTGCTGATCCCCGTCGCTGATAAAAAGCTCTATCGCTAAATCATCATGCAACGGCTTCATCACTTTCCCGACATCAAGGCGATGTTTCGTCGCCTGATCATTGCTTGCGTGGTTGGCCTTCTTGCCGCGCTGGCGGTGGCGCTGTTTCGCCACGCCATGTACTTTCTGGAATGGCTGTTTTTAAGTAACGACAGCGGCAGCCTGGTCAATGCGGCGCAAGGGTTAGTCTGGTGGCGTCGTTTAATCACGCCTGCGCTCGGCGGTCTGGCCGCCGGTACGCTGCTGTGGGGCTGGCAGCGCTATACCCGCCAGCGTCCGCATGCGCCGACCGATTACATGGAAGCGCTGAAGAGTGACGAAGGTAAATTCGATACCGGCGCGAGCCTTGTGAAATCAACGGCGTCGCTGCTGGTCGTCGCCAGCGGTAGCGCGATTGGCCGGGAGGGTGCGATGATCCTGCTGGCCGCCCTCGCCGCTTCACTTTTTGCCCAACGTTTTACCCCAAAGGACGAATGGAAACTGTGGATTGCCTGTGGCGCCGCCGCAGGGATGGCCAGCGCCTATCATGCGCCGCTGGCAGGCAGTTTATTTATCGCTGAGATTCTGTTTGGCACCTTAATGCTGGCTTCGCTCGGGCCAGTGGTGATATCTGCGGTTATCGCGCTGCTGGTGACGCAGATGATGAATGGCGGCGCGCAATGGCTGTATCAGGTGAGCGAGGTGCCGACATTAAACGCCAGCCTCTACGCGCTCATGTTAGCAACCGGCCTGGTCTGTGGACTGAGTGGGCCGTTATTGATGGGATTGATGGACGCCAGCCATCGTCTGTTTTTAAAGCTCAAGCTCTCACCGCCGTGGCAGCTTGCGCTGGGCGGGCTTATCGTCGGGATATTATCGCTGTTGACGCCTGCCGTATGGGGGAATGGCTACAGTGTTGTGCAGGGCTTTTTATTGGCTCCGCCAGCTTTTGCCATTATTGCCGGGATTTTTTTATGCAAACTGCTCGCCATCCTCGCCAGTAGCGGTTCGGGCGCGCCCGGTGGTGTTTTTACCCCAACGCTGTTTATCGGATTGGCGGTAGGCATTCTGCTGGCAGATGCAGGAAGTCTGGTGTTCGGGGCACATCAGGAGATCGCCATTTTAGTGGGGATTACCGGAATGGCGACGCTGCTGGCAGCGACTACGCATGCACCGATAATGTCGACGCTGATGATTTGTGAAATGACCGGACAGTATACGCTGCTGCCCGGTTTACTGATTGCCTGTGTGCTGGCGTCCGTGCTGTCACGCACCTTACGCCAGGATTCTATCTACCGTCAGCACGTTGCTGAGCATCGCTAGATCGACATACTGGCTCAACTCGCGCTGCTCCGCACGCGGCAGATAAGGCAATTCGCCAATAAGCGGCGCGGGGAGTTTCTTGCTCAGAACGTCAATAATCTCGGCATAGTGCGCAAGACCCGGGTTGATACGGTTTGCGACCCAACCAATCAGCGGCAGGCCGTCATTGGCAATGGCCTGAGCGGTAAGCAGCGCATGGTTAATGCACCCTTCCTGAATGCCCACCACCATCAACACCGGCAGTTGCTCCTGAACAACCCATTCTGATAATGGGCGCAGATCATTCATCAGGCTGCGCCAGCCCCCCGTCCCCTCAACCACCACGTTGTCTACCTGGCGGCTTAAATTCGCCAGGCCATCGGACAATAAGGTGTAGTTAATGGGACGGCTGTGCGCGACGCTGCTCTCTTCTTCGCTCAGCGCGATAGGATTGATGGCATCGTAAGGTAACGCCAGCGATGAAACGCTTTGCAGCACCAGCGCATCTTTGTTGCGCAGACCATCCGGTGTCTCTTTGCTGCCTTTTGCCACCGGCTTATAACCTGCCACCCGTTTCCCGCTGGCGGCGAGCGCCTGTAATAGCGCACGAGAAACCACCGTCTTACCGACGGAAGTATCAGTTCCAGTAATAAAGAAACGATTAAGCATGACTCTCTAACCCCACGGCGACGTCGATAAAATATCAAAGCAATGAATAATTCAAGCAGGTGAAAGTTTACGTGATGCACAGGATAGCCGGATTGAGATAGCGCAATTTTTTGCAAAACTGATAAAAATTGTTAACCCTGTAACAGTCTAATCAGTAATGTTCCGTTATACAGCGCATCTTTGACCAGCGCCGCCCCGGCCATCGTGCCTCGGTTAGAAAACTGCGTTTGTTCAACGGCAATGTGTTTGCTGTAGGCAGGTAACGATTGCTGCCGGATACAGTCAGCAATGGTCGGGAAAAGGATATCGGATGCGGCGTTAAACGGGGAACCGATAAGAATTTTTTGCGGATTAAACAAATTCACCATAATCGCAAGAATGCGTCCCACGTTGGTGCCAATGCTGCTGATAATGTCTTTTGCCAGCAAATCCCCCTGCAAGGCGGATTGGCATAACCAGTCAACCGTCAGCGGCTGCTGGTGCAACATCGAGCTCATGGATTGCTGCATACGCGCCTGAGTCAGCTCCAGCACGCTTTGCACACTGGCAATGGTTTCAAGGCAACCGTGATTGCCGCAATAGCAGCGCTTGCCAAACGGATCAACCTGCGTATGCCCGATCTCCACCAGACTGCTGCTCCCCGCATGCAGCAATCGACCATCGGTGATCACTCCCGCGCCGACGTTATGATCGATAACCACCTGAATAACATCACGCGCGCCGCGCGAGGCGCCAAATAATGCCTCGGCCATCGTCCAGGCGCTGATATCGTGCTGGATGTACACAGGCACACCGGTATGCGCTTCGAGCGTCGCACCGAGCGGCACATCGGTCACATCATAAAACGGCATGCGGTGAATAATGCCGTTCTCCGTATCGATGATCCCGGGCAGCGTGATCGCCACCGCCGTTAAGCGTTCCAGTAAGCGTTGATGGCGAATGAAAAATTGGTCGATATGATTGAGCACACGTTCAAGAAACGGCGTTTCGTGCTCCAGCGCGAGTTCCAGCTGTTCTTCAACAACCAGCATACTGCTGAGGTCGCGTAGAGCAAGATGAATATAACCGCGACCAATGCGCACCGAGAGATAGTGCCAGGCTTGTGTTTCGACCATCAAACCGACTGCGGGACGCCCACGGCTACCCAGTTCCTGAATTTCAGTCTCCTGAACCAGATGCGCTTCCAGCAGTTCGCGAACAATTTTGGTGATACTGGCCGGAGCCAGTTGCGCCAGTCGGGAGAGGTCGATACGGGAGACCGGGCCGAGTTGATCAATGAGGCGATATACGGCCCCCGCATTGGTCTGCTTAATTTGATCGATATGGCCTGGCTGACTGTCCGCTACCACCGTGAAACTCCCTTATTTTCGCGCTTCGAAATAAACTGTGGACTATGGTGAAGTACTTCAATGGCCTACGTCAAATTTTTACTTAGCCATGTGATTTACTGCACAATTTTTCATGTTTTTGTCGTAGAAATGCTCACCTTTGCGGCAGTCAACAGATGTTGTTTAAAACGCTCTGCCGACTGGCTTAGCTCATGATGTTTTGACCACACCAGCCACATTTCCGACACTGCATCTGGCTCTGTAATCGGTACCCAACGCATTTCCTGAAGCTGCACGCGACGAAACGACGCGGGCAGAATAGATACCCCTAGACCTGAGGCCACAAGGCCAATAATCGTCATTGCCTCCCCCACCTCCTGGGTGATGGTCGGCATTACGCCATAACGACGCATCAGGCCGAGGATATCGTCATACAGCCCGGTTCCCACGTGGGGGTCAAAAAAGACGAAGGGTTCTTTGCTTAACTCAATCAGACTCACCGAGTCCTGCACCGCCAACGGATGGTCGCGGTGGATCATTGCCAGCAACGGTTCACGCAAAATGACCTGCCAGTGAAGCGTGTCGGGAAGTTGTGTATTACGCATTAATCCTAAATCCAGCGCCCCTTCGGTGAGCGGAGATATCTGCTCGCGGGTATTGGTTTCTCGCGTCTGAATATGCACATCAGGGTAATGCTGGCGGAAGGTCGACAAGGTATCGGACACCGCTTTAATAAACGGGGCCGATGAGGTGAAGCCAATATTCAGCTCGCCCGTTTCACCATGATGCAAACGGCTTGCCCTGGCGGCGGCATCATTGACCTGAAGCAGGATCTGGCGGCTATCGGCCAGAAACTGACGACCCGCAGCGGTCAGGGTGACGCTGCGATTGGTACGCGCAAATAAACGCGCGCCTACCTGCTGCTCAAGAATCTGAATCTGTTGGCTAAGCGGCGGCTGAGAAATGTTTAAACGTGCGGCGGCACGGCCAAAATGTAGCTCTTCAGCGACGGCGACAAAGTAGCGCAGATGTCGAAGTTCAATATTCATACTTTAAAAGTCTTAATTGAGATTATTAATATATTAGACAGAATATTTACAATTTCCTACTCTGAAGTTGTGACCTAAGTCGTTATTACCAAGGATTTTCTCGTGAGCCGCACAACAACCGCAGACCATACTCCCGTTAATGATGTCCGCGATGATCTTTCCCCTTCCGCGAACGTTTTTATCCGTCGCGGTACGCCGCCGTTTATCCGTGTGACGCTGGCCCTTTTCTCCGCAGGCCTCGCCACCTTCGCGCTGCTCTATTGTGTACAGCCAATCCTACCTGTCCTTTCTCATGAGTTCGGTGTTTCACCGGCGCAGAGCAGTATTTCGCTGTCTATATCGACCGCGATGCTGGCGATTGGCCTGCTATTTACCGGCCCACTGTCTGATGCCATCGGTCGGAAACCGGTGATGGTCACCGCACTGCTGCTGGCTGCCTGTTGTTCCTTACTCTCAACCATGATGACAAGCTGGCATGGCATTTTAATCATGCGCGCCTTGATTGGCCTTTCGCTTAGCGGCGTGGCAGCGGTGGGCATGACTTACTTAAGTGAAGAAATCCACCCGAGTTTTGTCGCTTTTTCAATGGGACTTTACATTAGCGGGAACTCCATTGGCGGTATGAGTGGACGCCTGCTGACCGGGGTAATCACCGATTTCTTTGGCTGGCGCGCCGCACTGGCGGTTATCAGCGCCTTTGCTTTAGGGGCGGCAATTATGTTCTGGCGCATTCTCCCGGAATCTCGTCACTTTCGGGCCAGTTCATTAAAGCCTAAATCTTTACTGATAAACTTCCGTCTGCACTGGCGCGATCGCGGTCTCCCCCTACTGTTTATCGAGGGTTTCCTGCTGATGGGCGCATTTGTGACCTTGTTTAACTACATCGGCTATCGTCTGATGCTGTCGCCGTGGTCCCTCAATCAGGCGGTTGTGGGCCTGCTCTCCGTCGCCTATCTGACCGGAACGTGGAGCTCGCCAAAGGCCGGAATGATGACCACTCGCTACGGTCGTGGCCCGGTGATGATTTTCTTTACCGGCATTATGCTGTTGGGTCTGCTATTGACACTGTTTTCCCCGCTGTGGGTTATTTTCCCCGGTATGCTGCTGTTCTCTGCCGGTTTCTTCGCCGCCCACTCGGTCGCCAGCAGTTGGATTGGTCCACGCGCCCGCCGCGCCAGAGGCCAGGCTTCATCGCTCTATCTTTTCAGTTACTATTTAGGCTCAAGTATTGCCGGGACATTGGGCGGGGTTTTCTGGCATCAATATGGCTGGAACGGTGTTGGTGGGTTTATTGCCCTGCTGCTGGTGGGAGCGTTGTTGACGGGGTTGATGCTGCATAGGCGGCTGCGGTAAATATTGACGGGGACGATAGATTCTTCCCCGTTTATACTATTGACATAAAATGCCTTCCCACCTCGCCATACTAGCTGGCAATTCCTATAATAAGCCCTCTTCTTCTTACCTGTTTAGCGTTATGACCTCCTACAGCAACAACACACAGCTCAACCTACGCATTATCTCGATAGTCGTCTTTACCTGTATCTGCTATCTCTCGATCGGCCTGCCGCTGGCGGTTCTTCCCGGATTTATTCACTACGATTTGGGGTACAGCACGCTTGTCGCCGGTGCAGTCATCAGTTTACAGTATATTTCCACGCTGGTGAGTCGTCCCCATGCTGGCCGCTATACCGATGTCTGGGGCCCCAAAAAAGTTGTCAGTCTGGGGATTGTCTGCTGCATGCTGAGCGGGCTGTTCACGCTGGCGGCAGCCATTTTGCAAAGCTCCCCTATGCTCGCCGTTGGATTATTGCTGATCGGTCGTATTTTCCTCGGCGTTGGTGAAAGCTTTACTTCCACCGGCTCCACGCTATGGGGCATTAAAACCGTCGGCGCGATCCACACATCGAGGGTAATTTCCTGGAACGGCGTCGCGACTTATGTAGCAATGGCCGCTGGCGCGCCGCTTGGTGTACTGCTTAACAGCAAGTTTGGCATAAGTGGGTTCGCGGTAGTGATTGTGCTGATTGCTATTATCGGCCTGCTATTCGCCCGTACTCGCGCCGATGTCAGCGTCAGTGCCGGGGTCAGAGCGCCCTTTCATGTGGTGGCGCGCAAAATTTGGCCCTACGGTCTGGGCTTGGGGTTAGGTACCGTGGGCTTTGGGGTGATTGCAACCTTTATTACCCTCTACTTCACCTCTCATGGCTGGCAAGGCGCTGCGTTCACGTTATCGCTGTTTAGTATCGGCTTTATTTGTATTCGTTTAGTGCTGGGCAATACCATCACCCGATTCGGCGGCCTGCGCGTTTCGCTTATCTGCTTTGTGGTTGAATGTGTGGGGCTGCTGATCATATGGTTTGCCCCGAATGCCTGGATGGCCGGTGTCGGCGCGTTTCTGACCGGTTCGGGCTTCTCTCTGGTCTTCCCGGCGCTCGGGGTTGAAGCGGTTAAACAGGTTGAAGAACAAAACCAGGGCACGGCGCTAGGAACCTATTCCGCCTTCCTGGATTTGGCATTAGGCATCACCGGGCCGGTCGCAGGCTGGATTGCCGGATATTATCAGTTAGACAGCATCTACCTGATTGCCGCAATCGTGGTGGCATGCGCCTTTGTCCTCATGCTGCGCGTTCATTTAACGCAGCGACGCCAGTCCCTCTGTCAGAGCTAACCTATTGCGGGGCGGCGAAAAACTGCCCCGTTACCTCCGCACAACAAATCTCGTACATTACGTTACACAGCGATACCAATGACTCACGGAAAGCTAATCATCCCGCAGGTATAGTCCTTTCAACGGCCCCGCAGTGGGGTTAAATGAAAAACCGATTCGAGGGTATGAGAATGAAAAAAGTATTAGCTCTGGTTGTTGCCGCTGCTATGGGTCTGTCTTCTGCTGCATTCGCTGCTGACGCTGTTGCAACTTCAGCACCTGCTGCCACCGCGACCACCACTCACGCTGCACCAGCTAAAACGACTCACCACAAAAAACACAAAAAAGCTGCGCCTGCACAGAAAGCACAGGCCGCTAAAAAACACAAAAAATCTGCTGCTAAGTCAGCAACCAAGCCTGTAGAGCAGAAAGCTCAGGCTGCAAAGAAACACAAAAAAGCCGCTGCTAAACCAGCCGTTGCTCAGAAAGCTCAGGCAGCGAAAAAGCACAAAAAAGCAGTAAAACACGAAGCGGCTAAACCAGCAGCACAGCCAGCAGCGTAAGAATAGGTGGATAATGGGTCGACGCGATAACCGCATCGATTCGGGGGGTAGCCTTCTGCGGTGAGCCGGGGCCCCACCCGGTGTTGAAACACTTGCCTGGGCTACCCCTAACATTATCCGCATCGGCGCTTCTCTAGCGCCGATTTTTTCCTGGAGAGCAATCATGATGCGGCGCTATCGTTTTGAGCTCATCCTGGCTTTACTTATTGTCTGTGCGCTTGTTGCCACCCAGTTTTTCTTTTACTGAGCGTAGTTCGCTGATTTTGCTCCCACTTTCCATTCCTCCCGTCTATAGTAGTCTCATTGGGTATTTCTTTTATAATCATAATTGCCCCTTCAGAGAGTGATATGCGTACAGCCTTTGTGTGTTGTTTACTGGGATCGTTGTCCGTACTACCTGTATTTGCGCACGCTGATGATGGTGATAGCGACATCAGCGCAAAAGAGATCAAAACCTTGTTCTTTGGGCAGGATGAACGTGTGCTGGTTGATAATCCAACACAGTCCCCGTGGGATGCGATTGGACAACTGGAAACCGCCAGCGGCAATCTTTGCACTGCGACGTTGATTTCCCCCAACCTGGCGCTGACCGCCGGGCATTGTCTGCTGGAGCCTCCACGCGGTAAGCTGGATAAAGCCGTCGCGCTGCGTTTTATTTCGCAAAAAGGTATCTGGCGATATGAAATTCATGGCATTGAAGGACGGGTTGATGCCTCTTTAGGCAAACGATTGAAACCCGATGGTGATGGCTGGATTGTTCCCGCGTCCGCCGCACCGTGGGATTTTGGGCTGATCGTCTTGCGCTACCCGCCTTCCGGTATCACGCCTATTCCATTATTTAGCGGCGATAAAGCGGATCTGACCGCGGCGCTCAAGCAAGCTGACCGCAAAGTCACGCAATCAGGTTACCCGGTCGATCATCTGGAGTCACTGTACAGCCACCAGAACTGTGTGGTGACCGGCTGGGCGCAAACTTCGGTGCTTTCACATCAGTGCGATACGCTGCCCGGCGATAGCGGTTCCCCGCTACTACTGAAAACCGACACCGGCTGGCAAGTTATTGCGGTGCAAAGCTCGGCGCCAGCGGCAAAAGATCGCTGGCGAGCGGATAACCGCGCGATATCGGTAACCGGTTTTCGTGACAAACTGGAAGCGTTAGCGGCGGGAAATTAACGTAGTTGCTGCCCGATATCTCGGGCAGCGATCGCATCATGCGAGCTTAATCAGTACCATTCCAACCAAAAGCAGACCCAAACCGAACCAACCCTTTTTATTTAAGCGTTGGCCAAAAAGGATCCACCCCGCCGCCAGCGTCGCAGCGACCCCGAAGCCGCCCCAAATAGCATAAGCTACCGAGAGGTCGATACCTTTTACCGCCTGCGACAGCGCGCTAAACGCGGCCAGGACGGCCACCAGCGACAGCACGCCATACACTTTACGACGGAAGCCATCCGAGAATTTAAGGAAAATATTAGCGACAATTTCCAGGACAATGGAGCCTGCCAGCCACGCGCCGTGAACCCACTCAAACTGTTGCATGGTCCACCTCTTTATTCATGGCGTTGCGTTTGGTTGGCGCTTTGCGGGTGCCTGATTTAATCAGCACGATCCCGGCCACCAGCGTCAGCAAACCCGCGACTTTCATCACCGTCAGACTTTCATCAAACAACAGAACGCTGAACAAAGTAATCAGCAAAATGCCGATCCCTTCCCATAGCGCATAGGCTACGCCAAGGGCGATCTTTTTAATTGCAAACGAAAGGAAAATATAAGACAGCGCGATCATCGCCAACATCAAAATAAAACCGGTGCTGCCATCACTTACGCTTGCCCATTTCATAGACAATGTACCTGTAATTTCAGCAACAATGGCGAGGGCTAATAAAATCCAATAAAACATGGTGCTTCTCCTGCATGAGAATATAATCCATCGCAGTTTGCGAGATACGCAAACCGATAAAAAATGATTAAAATTTAGCTCAAACGAAGAAGGAGACTAAAGCGCGTTGCGCCAGTGCTGCTCACCACAGAAGGCAGAAAAGGAAGGGAAAACAGAAGGTTTAGTAGAACGGTAGAACCTGAACATATTGTCCATAAAATTACAATTATCCGCGGTATTGCTTCTCATCGTTGCGGAATAAAATTGTCCTCAGTAGTTAAACACAGCTAATTTCTAGCATAGATGTCGAAATATCTCAAAATGTTTTCAAATCTTTACCAATGTTGTTTGATATGAATGCATGTATTATCGGTAAAAACCCAATTATGATAGCCATAATAGATTTTGGTGGAGTTAACTTAACATGTCCAGGCCTGTGATTACGCTTAATGGATTAAAACTTGTCATCATGCTGGGCATGCTGGTGATCATTCTGACGGGCATCCGCTTTGCCGCCGATATCATCGTGCCGTTCGTGCTGGCGCTGTTTATCGCCGTGATCCTCAATCCTGTGGTGATGCTGTTGGTACGTTGGCGAGTCCCCCGCGTGCTGGCCATTTCGCTGCTGATAGGCGTCATCATTTTGGCCGTCGTTCTGCTGCTCGCCTCACTGGGAACCTCGCTTAACGAACTGACGCGCACCCTGCCGCAATACCGTTCTTCGCTTGCAGAGCCGTTATATAACCTGCAGCCCTGGATGCAACGTTTCGGCATCGGCGTCAGTCCTGACGAGTTAATTAAATATATCGATCCCAACGCCGCTATGACGCTGGTTTCCCGCCTGTTAACTCAGCTGTCAAACGCCATGTCGTCAATCTTTTTGCTGCTGTTAACGGTCGTCTTTATGCTGCTTGAAGTGCCGCAGCTGCCGTCAAAATTGCAGCAAATTATGTCTCGCCCCATCGAAGGAATGGCGGCCATTCAGCGCGCGCTCGATAGCGTATCGCACTATCTGGTGCTGAAAACGGCTATCAGTCTGGTCACCGGTTTAGTCGCCTGGGGCATGCTGGAACTGCTGGACGTTCGTTTCGCCTTTATCTGGGGGCTTTTAGCCTTCGCCCTAAACTACATTCCCAATATCGGCTCAGTGCTGGCAGCTATTCCCCCTATTCTTCAGGTGCTGGTGTTTAGCGGCTTTTATGACGCGCTTATCGTACTTGCGGGGTATCTGGTGATAAACCTTGTTTTTGGCAACATTCTTGAGCCTCGCATCATGGGGCGCGGTCTTGGGCTTTCAACGCTCGTGGTATTTTTATCACTGATTTTCTGGGGGTGGCTGCTGGGGCCGGTGGGAATGTTACTGTCCGTTCCGTTAACTATCATCGTCAAAATTGCGCTTGAGCAAACGGAAGGCGGCAAAAGTATCGCTATTTTGCTAAGCGATCTGAGCAAATAAAGATCAGAATAACGACAGTAATAGCGCCACGGGGAAACTAAATGGCCATGTGGCGCCAATCAACAACGCGGCAATAAAGCGAATTGTGGGGCTTTCCTTGGTAAGAAACCAGGTGATAAAAGCGCAAATGACACTCATCACGGCGTAGAAGATGAGCATATGCTGATACAGCGTCACCAATTCAGTCCTTCTAATTGATCGTTAAAGCCGCGCAATATGCTACGTTTTTTGACGCACATCAAGTTTTTCGCCGCTTTTCGCTCGAAACAATCCAGCACACAATCAATTTACTCTCTCATAAATTGATTGTGTGAATAATTAAAGGCAAAGCCAGGTTAGGCCGTTTCAGCCATTAATTCTGTGATTTGTCTTACGCTTAGCGTTTTACTTTGGAAGCGGCAAAGATGCTGTCGGCGGTTGGGTCGCTGACATAATGGTTTGGATCGTACTGGGGAACCAGATTGACCTTTTCAGCATCCCAGGCTTGAGCCAGACAGGCTGCCGTGAGCTGGCGACTATTGCCATCGCAGGTTGCAATACGACTTACCGAAAACCACGTACCAATACCCATGGCTGCCGCAATTAATACCGTGGTAAAAATCAGACTTTTATTCATCACTCTAACTATGCTCAGTTTTTCAACGGCGCGGATCCTCGCACGTTGTTCCCGGCATGTCAAAAAAGAGGCGGCGCGCGGCAGGCAGGACGCCTACCGCGAAGGGAGTAATTAGTGCTTTATCATCACATGGCGAACCACGGTGTAATCCTCAAGGCCATATACCGACATATCCTTGCCATAACCTGACAGCTTTTGCCCGCCGTGAGGCATTTCGCTGACCAACATGAAATGGGTATTCACCCACGTGCAGCCATATTGCAGGCGGGCGCTCAGGCGATGCGCACGCCCAACATCCTGCGTCCATATTGACGAGGCCAGGCCGTACTGGGAATCATTAGCCCAAGCCAGCACCTGATCTTCATCCTCAAAGACGGTGACGCTGACGACCGGGCCAAACACTTCACGCTGTACGATATCGTCCTCCTGACGTGCTCCCGCCAGCAGCGTCGGCTGGAAGTAATAGCCCTTCCCCTCGACTTTCTCGCCCCCGGTCACCACCTTAATATGCGCAAGCAATTTTGCCCGCGTTACCGCCTCGCTAACCCGTGCAAGGTGCGCCTGTGAGCTTAGTGGTCCCAATTCCGTTGTCGGATCCTCTGGCGCGCCGAGCTTGATACTGGCAACCGCGGCGCCTAATTTTTCCACCAGCTTGTCATAAACCTTCTTCTGCGCGTAGATACGGCAAGCGGCGGTACAATCCTGACCCGCGTTGTAATAGCCAAACGTTCTGACGCCTTCGACGACGGCATCAATATCGGCATCATCGAACACAATCACTGGCGCTTTGCCACCCAGTTCCATATGCGTCCGTTTTATTGATGGCGCCGTGTGGGCAATAATATGCTCCCCGGTGGCAATAGAACCGGTTAGCGACACCATCCGCACCAGGCAATGCCCGGTTAATGGATCACCGACAGTTTTGCCTCGGCCAAACACCACATTGAGGACGCCTGCTGGCAAGATATCTTTCGCCAGTTCGGCCAGTTTCAACACGGTGAGCGGGGTAATTTCTGATGGCTTAATCACCACGCAGTTGCCCGCCGCCAGGGCCGGAGCCAGCTTCCACGCCGCCATCATCAACGGATAATTCCACGGGGCAATGGACGCCACGACGCCCACCGGATCACGTCGAATCATCGAGGTGTGCCCTTCAAGATATTCGCCGGCCGCCAGCCCATTTAAGCAGCGTGCCGCTCCGGCAAAAAAGCGAAACACATCGACTACGGCGGGAATTTCATCGTTAATAACACAGTGCAGCGGTTTTCCGCAGTTGAGCGACTCCAGTTTGGCAAAGGTTTCCGCGTGTTCTTCAATGAGGTCAGCGAGTTTTAATAAACACTCCGCACGGTGTTTCGGCGTGGTGTGTCCCCACTGCTCAAACGCCCGGTCAGCGGCATGTACCGCGGCATCAACCTGTGCGGCAGAGGCTTCGCTAATATTGAGCAGGATCTCGCCGGTTGCCGGGTTATACACCGGCTGTGACTCGCCTTCACCTGCCACCAGTTCACCGTTAATCAGTAACTTATGTTGCATAGCATGATCCTGTTTTATATTTAACGTCATACTTCCGTGGGCGCCGCCGTCATCTTGTCGCGCCAGCCGCACCGTACAATTTTCACCCTGTTTAAAAATAGACGGCGCCATGCGCGCCACCTGTGCGGATGTTAAAAATTTGTACAAGTTGTGACCAGGAGCGCATTCCGCAAGCACGTCCAGTTTAAGCTGAATAAACAGGATTATAGACAAGGCGTTATCGGCCACAGGGACTATGCAAATTTCCTATGGCCTGAGGAGTACTTGAAGGGTTTTACTTACTTTAAAAGCTGACGAATCAGATGTCCCAACGTTTCAACGGCCTTATCTTCCCTTTCCCCCCAGCCCCAGGCGGTATTAAAGCGGAAAAAGGAGGCCCAGTTATCGGTCGTGGAGAACATCTTTCCCGGCGCGATACTGATGTGGTGCTCCAGCGCGCTGGCGCTCAGTTGGCCCGCGTCAATGCCCGCTGGGAGTTCCAGCCAAAGAAAGTAGCCGCTGTCGTTATGATGAATTTGCACTTCCGGCGGCAAAGAGCGCATCAGCGACTGCCAGGCCAGCTGTTTGCGCTCAGCCAGTTGGCGGCGCAGGCGACGTAGATGGGCGTCGTAGCGTTTAGTCGCCAGATAATCCACCAGCGCCAGCTGCATCGGAGAACTGGTCGACAACGTACTCATTAGCTGTAAATGCTGAATGCGCCGCGCATGTTTGCCCGCCGCGACCCAGCCGATACGAAACCCCGGCACCAGACATTTTGAAAAGGAACTGCAATGCAGCGTCATATCGGTCTTGTCCCACGCCTTCGCGGGCAACGGTTTTTCGCGGCCAAAATAGAGTTCACTGTAGACATCATCTTCAATCAACGTCACGTTGTACTCGCTTAGAATGTCTATTAAACGGGCTTTCTTTTCAGGCGTCAGGGTAAAACCGAGCGGATTCTGGCTATTGGTCATCAGCCAGCAGGCTTTCACCGGATAGGTTTGCAGCGCCTGGACTAACGCATCGAGATCGATACCCTCTTTCACATCGGTTGCCACCGATAAGGCTTTCAGCCTCAGACGTTCCAGCGCCTGTAATGCGCCGTAGAAACACGGATTTTCAACGATAACCCAATCGCCCGGTTCGGTGACCGCTTGCAGGCTCAGGTTCAGCGCTTCCAGCGCCCCGGCGGTGATGACAATCTCATCCGGGGAGATGGTCATCCCCTGTAAGGCATAGCGGCGCGCAATCGCATGGCGCAGCTCATCGTTCCCAGGCGGCAGATTCTCAATCACGCTCATTGCGGTGGCGGTTTTACTTACCTGGGCCAGCGAACGGTTGAGTTGCGGTAAGGGAAATAATTTGGGGTCGGGAAACGCAGAGGCAAACGGCAGGACGGCAGCATTGCGGCTGGCCTGCAGGACTTCAAAAATATAGGTGTTGATATCAACGGCGTTATCCGGCATCACCTGTGCAGGTGCGGCAGTTTGCCGCGTTGCCACCATTCGCGGGGCCACATAGTAACCGGACTGCGGTCGCGCCACGATTCGCCCCTGGCTCTCCAGAAGCTGATACGCATGGCTGACGGTCATAAAACTCATCCCACTGTTCGCCACCTGCTCACGCAGCGAGGGGAGCTTATCACCCGGTTGCCATACCCCGTGGGCAATCTGTTCCGTCATCTGCTGGGCGAGCTGCTGGTACTTTTTCATGGCGTTTCCCGGTTACGTGCTTCGTCGCCGCTATATTATATCAGCGTTAAAATTTATGCATTTTTATGTAACTGATATGAGTTTACGCCTTAACCTCAGCGTTCGAGGCAAACATAAAAATATTCTCTTTTTTTTGCATCCGTTTTCTTTGCTCAATCGTATTACTTCATGAGGGCGTATGAAGCCCTTCCCGAAAAACCTTATGAGGAAATGAAAATGAAAAAAATACTGCCATCACTTCTTTTCTCTGCACTGGTCATCAGCGGTGCAACCCACGCGGCAACGATGGACAATAGCACCGTCATGGTGGGCGGAGCGGCAATGTATCCGTCTAAAAATATTGTGCAAAATGCGTTGAATTCAAAAGATCACACGACGTTGGTTGCCGCGGTGAAAGCCGCAGGACTGGTCGCAACGCTGGAAGGAAAAGGCCCATTTACGGTTTTCGCGCCAACCAATACCGCGTTTGAAAAACTGCCTCCAGGCACCGTCGACTCGCTGCTTAAGCCTGAAAACAAACAAAAATTAACGGCCGTATTAATCTATCACGTGGTCGCCGGGAAATACGATATGAAAGCCCTGCAACAGAAAATTAAGGCGGGCGGAGGAAAAGCGGAACTGAAAACGGTCAATGGCGAAGCGCTATGGGTTATGGCAAATGGCCCGCACAACATCCAACTGAAGGATGCTCGCGGCAATATCGCGAATATCAGTACTTATGATGTTAATCAGAGCAATGGCGTTATTGACGTTATTGATACCGTGCTGATGCCGTAAATTGTTACCTATACTGTGTTCAGCCACCTGTCCGGTGGCTGCACCTTTTAGGGACACCGATGACAATTAATTCAGCGCAAATCCATGCAGGCTTAATGAGCCAGATTGCTTGTGGCGATAAACAGGCTCTGGAACTGCTGTATAAAACAATATCACCCCGGTTATTCGGGATTATTTTGCGGAATGTCAGGCGGCGTGACTGGGCTGAAGAGATCCTTCACGATACGTTCATTCACATCTGGCAGTCTGCACTCTACTACGACGACAAGCGTAGCGAACCGCAAATCTGGCTTAACCATATCGCCAGAAACCGCGCGATCGATTATCTGCGCAAGCATGACAATCGGTGTTGCTCCGTCGAGGAGATTAGCGAAGCGGAAGACATGCTGCGCTCACCTTTAGCTGAGGACGACTTTCATCCCGAAGCGAAGAAACTGCATCATTGCATGGAGCATCTTCCGGCAGAACAACGTCAAAGCATCGCTCTGGCCTATTATCGCGGGCTGTCTCAAACAGAAATTGCGCTTTCGTTGAACCAGCCTGAAGGTACCGTCAAGAGTTGGATCCGCCGTGCGCTTATCCATCTCAGGGAGTGCATCGGCTTATGAACACACACAATACGGATGCCATTTTAGCCGCAGAATATGTGCTTGGGCTGGTAGATGAACAAACTCGCCAGCATCTCGACAAGCTGCTTAACGAAGACGAAGCCTTTGCGAAGCAGGTCTGGCACTGGCAAACCGCGTTTAGCGGTGTGGATGCGATTACGCCCGAAAGCGTACCTTCCCCCGAAATATGGCAAAAAATCGCGCAGAAAATCCAGCAACAAAAAACACCGACGGCAAAATTGCGCCCTTCTATGTGGCTGGGTTGGGCAATGGCCGCGGCACTCGCAGGCGTACTGGTTTTCACCTATCTACAAAAACCCGATACGCCATCTTCCCTGCGGCCGATTGCCATTCTCAGCGGTAGCCAATCGAATTCACAATTTGTGGTAAGCCTCGATAAATCAGCGCGAGTGATGCAGGTTGTGGCGTTGAACACGACGCTTCCCGAGGCCAAAAATCTGCAATTATGGCTGATTAAAGGCAATAATCCGCCGCACTCTATAGGGCTGATTACGCATCAGGAGCACAACGAATTCCAGCTCCCCGCCGGGCTTGTGGATAACCAGAGCACGCTTGCAATTAGTCTCGAACCGGTCGGCGGTTCCAGGCTTAAAGGGCCTTCAGGGCCGGTGTTGTTCGTCGGAAAAGTCGATTTGCCGGGATAGTGAGTACGGGTCGAAGGGTTATGCGGGAGAAACTAAGTTCGTTCACTCTGGATCCTTAAGCGAACGAACTGCGACATCATCCGTTTAAAGCGCGGTCAGCGCATGACGCAATGACGTGGTTTTTGCAGAAATATCAGTGGAGCCCAAGACGCCAGGCAAAATCGATCTCTTCTTTAAGCTCAATGGAGGACAGCGACATCAGATCGGCAAATTCTAACTCAAGCTGTTTAACACGTTTGAGATACTGAGCGGGGCTTAATGGTGTGGTTTCACGGCGGAGATATTCGATGGCCAGTTGTGCAGGTGTAAACAAGGTTTCCATAACTTCCTCTTAGGTGTGGACGACTAAAACCCAGTATAACACGCCTTGCTGATTATTTTTTGACCAAAAGCAAACACCAGCCAATAAAAAACCGCCGGGATAACATCCCCGGCGGTTTATCGTCTAGCGTGTAAAATCTACAGCGCTTTCAGAATGGCGTCGACGCTTTCCTTCGCATCGCCGAACAGCATCTGCGTATTCTCTTTAAAGAACAGCGGGTTCTGCACTCCGGCGTAACCGGTGTTCATCGAGCGTTTAAAGACAATAACGTTTTGCGCCTTCCACACTTCCAGCACAGGCATCCCGGCGATTGGGCTTTTCGGATCATCCAGCGCCGCAGGGTTTACGGTATCGTTCGCGCCGATAACCAGCACGGTGTCGGTATCGGAGAAGTCATCGTTGATTTCATCCATTTCCAGCACGATATCGTAAGGAACCTTCGCTTCTGCCAGCAGTACGTTCATATGGCCCGGCAGACGCCCGGCAACCGGGTGAATACCGAAACGCACCTTGATGCCGCGCGCGCGCAGTTTCTCAGTGATTTCAGCAACCGGATACTGCGCCTGTGCCACCGCCATGCCGTAGCCTGGGGTGATGATGACCGAGTGCGAATCCTTAAGCATTTCTGCGGTCTCTTCGGCACTGATTTCACGGTGCTCGCCAACTTCTTCGTCACCTCCCGCAGAGGAACCGTCGGTACCAAAGCCACCGGCAATCACGCTGAAGAAGGAGCGGTTCATCGCTTTACACATGATGTACGACAGAATGGCGCCTGAAGAACCCACCAGCGCACCGGTGACGATCAGCAGGTCGTTGCTGAGCATAAAGCCCGCCGCTGCCGCAGCCCAACCGGAGTAGGAGTTCAGCATCGAAACCACTACCGGCATATCCGCACCGCCGATAGACGCCACCAGGTGCCAGCCGAAGGCCAGCGCGATAACGGTCATGATCAGCAGACACAGTACCTGCGTCGCCGTGCTGTCGGTACGCACAAAGGCAATCAGCAGCAGCAGAGAAACCACCAGTGCTGCCAGGTTAAGCTTATGACGGTTTGGCAGCATCAGCGGCTTGGAGGACATCTTGCCGCACAGTTTGCCGAACGCCACAACGGAGCCGGTAAAGGTTACCGCACCGATGAAGATCCCGAGGAACACTTCGGTCAGATGAATATTGACCAGTATCGGATCCATCCCGGTTTCATGTTGCAGATAGCTGTTAAAGCCCACCAGCACCGCCGCCAGACCGACAAAGCTGTGCAGAATCGCAACCAGCTCCGGCATTTCGGTCATTTCAACTTTCTTCGCCAGACGAATACCGATTGCGCCACCGATAACCATCGCCAGCAGGATCCAACCCACACTGTGGCTATCCGGCCCCAAAATAGTCGCAATTAAGGCAATCGCCATCCCGGCAATACCGAAGTAGTTACCGCGTTGGGACGTTTCGTGTTTTGACAGCCCTGCCAGACTACAAATAAATAAGATCGCGGCAACAATGTATGCAGCAGTCACTAATCCACCAGACATTTGTTACCCCTTATCCTTTGCGGAACATTTTCAGCATGCGCTGAGTGACGGTGAAACCACCAAAAATATTGATGCTGGCGATCAGTACCGCGATAAAACTCAGGAAGCTAACCCAGCCGCCGTGGCCAATTTGCAGCAGCGCGCCCACCACGATAATGCCGGAAATGGCATTGGTGACCGACATCAGCGGCGTATGCAGCGCATGCGATACGTTCCACACCACGTAGTAACCCACCACGCAGGAGAGCGCAAAGACCGTAAAGTGACCGAGGAACTCTTTTGGTGCGACGTTTGCCAGCCAACCGAACAGAATGATTGCCAGCGCCATCAGCGCGTATTTGCGCCACGAGGAAGCCGGTTTTTCCGCTTCTTTTGGCGCTTCCACCGCTTTTGGTGCCGCCTGTGGCTGTGCAGAAACCTGAATCGGTGGCGCAGGCCAGGTGACTTCACCCTCACGGATCACCGTTACGCCGCGCACAACCACATCGTCAAAATCAATGTTGACGGTGCCGTCTTTTTCTTTGCACAGCAATTTCAGCAGGTTAACCAAGTTGGTGCCGTAGAGCTGGGATGACTGCGTTGGCAGGCGACCGGCCAGGTCGGTATAACCAATCACCTTCACGCCGCTGGCGGTGGTGATGATTTCATTCGCCACGGTATATTCGCAGTTACCGCCGTTTTGCGCCGCCAGATCGACAATCACGCTGCCCGGCGTCATCGAATCAACCATTTCACGGGTGATAAGCTTCGGCGCCGGTTTGCCTGGGATAAGCGCAGTGGTGACGATGATATCGACCTCTTTCGCCTGCGCGGCAAACAGCGCCATTTCTGCGGCGATAAACGCTTCGGACATCACTTTCGCGTAACCGTCGCCGCTACCGGCCTCTTCTTTAAAATCCAGTTCAAGGTACTCGGCGCCCATACTTTGCACCTGTTCTTTCACTTCTGGACGGGTATCGAACGCGCGCACGATAGCCCCGAGGCTGTTTGCCGCACCGATTGCCGCAAGCCCCGCGACACCCGCACCAATAACCATCACTTTGGCTGGCGGTACTTTCCCGGCGGCGGTAATTTGTCCGGTGAAGAAGCGACCAAATTCATGGGCCGCTTCCACAATGGCGCGATAGCCGGCAATGTTTGCCATCGAGCTTAACGCATCCAGCGACTGGGCACGGGAGATGCGCGGCACCGAGTCCATTGCCATCACGTTGATTTGGCGCGCGGCAAGTTTTGCCATCAGCTCCGCGTTTTGCGCCGGCCAAATGAAGCTGATTAACGTCGTGCCGGGATTGAGATTCGGGATCTCTTCATCCAGCGGCGCGTTCACTTTCAGGATAACATCGGATTGCCAGACGGCTTCGCCTGAGACAATTTCTGCGCCAGCCTGCACAAATGCATCGTCATCAAAACTGGCAAGCTTTCCAGCGCCAGTCTCAATTGCCACGCTAAAACCGAGTTTAAGCAGCTGCTCTACCGTTTTAGGCGTCGCTGCGACCCGCGTTTCCTGGGCCCACCTCTCTTTTGGTACACCAATACGCATAACTATTCCCTTCCATCGGTTCTTATATGATGGTTTGCCATTTGCCAGCATGTTGCGCCTGACCCGTTGCATCTAACAGGCGAACAACCTGAATAAATAAAACAGTAACAAACTGACTATAACCTACTGAAAATACCGACTGTGATCTAGCGCCAAAAAATACTATTTTTGCATTAACTGCCAAATAATGAGTTCAGCGGGCTACAAACAGCGATATTTACCCCGATTTGCTTAGCGAGCCTCATAATTCGCTTCCTCAGCTCGGGAAAACATGATTTTTCGCGGGCGCGATCGGCAAATTAACATCTCATTAACTTAAAAAAGTCATATGGTTGACCGCTTTTAGTGGTCAAGCGCCCGTTTTTTCAACATATCAGGAAAAGTTATTCAAAACCGTCACTGGGTTCGCATCTGACATTAAAAATGACGCAGACAGTTGCATCGTTTCAATGCCATAATCAGACGTTTTCCCATAATTAACATTTCCCGAATTTGGTTTGCGCAAGGCGAAGGATTATTTTTATGAAGCTTAAGAACACCCTCCTCGTGTCCGCCATGTTGTGTGCCGCGGCGATGTCCGCTCATGCAGCCACTGAGCTGACCCCGGAGCAAGCGTCCGCACTGAAACCTTATGACCGCGTTGTCATCACCGGTCGTTTTACCGCCATTGGCGATGCCGTGCAGGCCATGTCCCGCAAAGCAGACAAAGAAGGCGCAGCCTCTTTTTACGTGGTCGATACCTCAGACTACGGTAACAGCGGCAACTGGCGCGTTACGGCAGATTTCTATAAAGAGGATGCCGCCAAAGCCGAAGCGCCGAAAAACCGCGTGATCAACGGCGTGATGGAGTTACCAAAAGACCAGGCCGTGGCGTTAGTTCCTTTTGACACCGTGACCGTGCAGGGCTTCTATCGCAGCCAGCCAGATGTTAACGATGCCATCACCAAAGCGGCGAAGGCGAAGGGAGCGGCTTCCTTCTTTATCGTGCGTCAGGTTGATGCTAACGACGGCGGCAACCAGCGCGTCACCGCATATATCTATAAAGCCGATGCGAAAAAACGCGTTCTGCAAAGCGCTGATGCTATTCCTGCGAATTCCGAAGCTGGCCGTAAAGCATTAGCTGAAGGCGGTGAAGCGGCTAAACAGGTTGAGATCCCAGGCGTGGCAAGCTCTTCCGCAGTGGGTGCTGGCACCGGCGTCGGCCTGTTCTATGAAACTCAGTCGTCGAAAGGCGGACGTTACAGCGTCACGTTACCGAACGGTACTAAAGTTGAAGAACTGAACAAAGCTGCCGCTGCGCAGATGATTCCTTTCGACAGCATCAAGTTCACCGGTAACTACGGCAACATGACCGAGGTGTCCTACCAGGTGGCGAAGCGCGCTGCGAAGAAAGGTGCGAAGTACTACCACATTACGCGTCAGTGGCAGGAACGTGGCGGTAACGTCACAATCAGCGCAGACCTGTATAAGTAATCTTGCTTGAATCCGGTGACAATACGTAGGCCTGATAAGCTTAGCGCCATCAGGCACAATCGTGCAGATTGCCGGATGGCGGTAACGCCTTATCCGGTCTACGCAAATCGGTAGCCCGGACGAGGCGTAAGCCGACTCCGGGGAAGCATCGAACGTTAAGGCGACACTCGTCGCCTTTTTTACGCCTTTCCGCCATACATTGTTGCATGTATGCATCGCTCTCCGTAAAATCGCCGCCTCAGCGCAATCCCCCATGTTTATGCGATTTCGCCAAATAAATATTCTCCTTCTTCTCTTTCCACGACAGGAATCACATGGAAAAGAAATTAGGGCTTAGCGCCCTGACGGCTTTGGTTCTGAGTTCTATGCTCGGCGCAGGCGTTTTTAGCCTTCCACAAAACATGGCGCAGGTTGCCAGCCCCGCCGCACTGCTGATTGGCTGGGCGATTACCGGCGTCGGCATTCTCTTTCTCGCGATCGCCATGCTGGTGCTGACCCGCATTCGTCCCGATCTGGACGGTGGCATTTTCACCTATGCGCGCGAAGGCTTTGGCGAACTGATTGGTTTTTGCTCGGCGTGGGGTTACTGGCTTTGTGCGGTTATTGCTAACGTCTCCTATCTGGTTATCGTTTTCTCGGCCCTAAGTTTCTTTACCGACACCCCGGAACTGCGCCTGTTTGGCGACGGAAATACCTGGCAGTCGATTGTCGGCGCCTCGGTGCTGCTGTGGGTGGTACATTTTCTGGTGTTGCGCGGGGTGCAGACCGCCGCCAGCATTAATCTGGCAGCGACGCTTGCGAAGCTTGTGCCGCTTGGGCTCTTTATCGTCCTGGCGGCAATCGCCTTTAACAGCGATGTCTTTACCCTCGATTTCCATGGCCTCGAGTTAGGCGTGCCGGTATGGGAGCAGGTGAAAAATACCATGCTCATCACCTTGTGGGTGTTTATCGGCGTGGAAGGCGCAGTCGTGGTTTCCGCGCGCGCGCGTCACAAAAAAGATGTTGGCCGCGCGACCCTGCTGGCGGTTATCTCCGCGTTAAGCGTCTATCTGCTGGTCACATTGCTGTCACTCGGCGTGGTGGCGCGTCCTGAGCTTGCGGAAATGCGCAATCCCTCCATGGCCGGAATTATGGTACGGATGATGGGCTCCTGGGGCGAGATTGTGATTGCCGCCGGGCTGATTGTCTCCGTCTGCGGTGCTTATTTAAGCTGGACCATTATGGCCGCGGAAGTCCCGCTGCTGGCGGCAACGCATAAAGCCTTCCCGCGTATTTTTGCCCGCCAGAATGCCAACAATGCGCCGTCTGCCTCTCTGTGGTTAACCAACCTGAGCGTGCAGGCCAGCCTGGTGCTCATCTGGCTGACCGGTTCGGATTACAATACCCTGCTGACCATTGCTTCCGAGATGATTCTGGTGCCGTATTTCCTCGTTGGCGCCTTCTTATTGAAAATCGCTCAGCGTCCACTGCACAAAGTGATTGGTGTCGGTGCCTGCATTTATGGCTTATGGTTATTGTATGCTTCCGGGCCAATGCATCTGCTGCTGTCGGTCGTGCTGTATGCGCCGGGATTATTAGTCTTTATTTATGCACGACGTACTCATGACGATAACGTTTTATTGAAGCGCCGCGAACTGGCTTTGATTGGTCTGCTTCTGGTTGCCTCCGTGCCCGCAACGTGGATGCTGGTGAGGTAACGAGTGGGCAATATGGAGATAATGATGGAAAACAGGCAATCCTCTCCCATCCTGATTACCGGTGGCGCCCGTCGTATCGGGCTCGCCCTCGCCCATCATTTTCTCAGCCAGCAGCAGCCGGTGATGGTGAGCTATCGCACCTGGTACCCGTCGATAGACGTTTTGCGCGAAGCGGGCGCGGTGTGCATCAAGGCTGATTTCGCCAGCGACGAAGGCATTAATGCCTTTGCCGAAAGTGTCAGAGCGCACGCCCCCCGGCTGCGCGGCATTATTCATAACGCCAGCGACTGGGTGGCGGAAAGCCCCAACGCCTCGCTTAGCCACGTTCTGAACGCGATGTTGCAAATTCACGTTCACGCGCCCTATTTGCTTAACCATGCGCTGGAAGATTTGTTGCGCGGTCAGGGACATGCGCAAGGCGATATTATCCACTTTACGGATTATGTGGTGGAGCGCGGCAGCGACAAACATATTGCCTACGCCGCCAGTAAAGCCGCCCTCGACAATATGACCCGCTCGTTTGCCCGCAAGCTGGCGCCAGAGGTGAAGGTCAACGCCATTGCCCCCGCGTTAGTTCTGTTTAACGACAGCGATGATGAAGAATATCGCCAGAAAGCGCTCAATAAGTCGTTGATGAAAACTGCCGCCGGCGAAAACGAGATCATCAATCTGGTCGATTATATTTTCGGCAGCCGCTACGTTACCGGGCGGACGTTCGCCGTTGATGGCGGGCGACCGCTGGTTTAGTGAAAACGTCCCCACAGGAAAATCAGCAGCCAGGCGCTAAGCCCCCAGCAGGCTACCGCGCCTGCCAGCGCCATCGGCAAGCGCATCATGCCGGTGAAGTACCACAAGGACAGTAGGTAGAGGAAGTACGGAATGATTGACCACATGCCAAACACGATGGTGGCACGCAGCGCCTCGGTACCCCGCTCGCTGGCAACAATGTAATGCGCGATGAGCGCAAAGGTGGGGAATAGCGGGATAAGCCCGGCAATAGCATAGTTTTTGGTTTTCGCCAGCACACCTATCAAGACCACGACCAGCGCGCCAAGCAGCGCCTTTATTAACAACCCCATTTCATTATTCACTCAAAAACAACATGTGGTTCCAGCATAACGGAAGCGCTTATCTTTATGAATAGAAAGCATCTATTCATCACGTTAACTTATTGGCCCTAAAATTGATCCATCACAACTCAAAGGTATGATGAATCCTTACAATCGTCATACTCATTTAGTCTTACCTCTCCATCATTAAGGCCACCGTTTTGTCCAGACTACGCCGCACCTTATTTGCGCTGCTAACCTGCGTCCCTCTCCTGGCTTATGCCTCCGCCCCGACAGAAATCACCACCGCATGGCCGGTTAACGTAGGGCCCTTAAATCCTCATCTTTATACGCCTAACCAGATGTTCGCCCAGAGCATGGTTTACGAACCGCTGGTGAAGTATCAAGCCGATGGCACGGTCAAACCGTGGCTGGCAAAAAGCTGGAGCCACTCAGCTGACGGGAAAGTCTGGTGTTTCACGCTTCGTGATGATGTGACCTTCTCCAACGGCGAAATCTTTGACGCGAAGGCGGCTGCGGAAAATTTCCGCGCGGTGCTAGATAACCGACAGCGCCACGCCTGGCTGGAGCTGGTTAATCAGATTGTTGACGTCAAGGTTCTTGGCAAAACGGAACTGCAAATCACGCTGAAAGAGGCTTATTATCCTTTCCTGCAAGAGCTGGCCTTGCCCCGCCCGTTCCGTTTTATCGCCCCCTCACAGTTTAAAAATAATGGCACGATGAACGGCATTAAAGCGCCGATTGGCACCGGGCCGTGGGTGCTGCAAGACTCGAAACTCAACCAGTACGATGTACTGGTACGTAACGAGCACTACTGGGGAGAAAAACCGCCCATCCAGAAGATTACGGTCAAGGTCATCCCCGAACCGACAACGCGTGCGGTGGCGTTTGAAACCGGCGATATTGACCTGCTGTACGGTAATGAAGGCCTGCTGCCGCTCGATACCTTCGCCCGCTTTACCCACAATCCTGAATACCGTACCCAGCTTTCCGCTCCGGTTGAAACGGTGATGCTGGCGTTAAACTCAGCCAAAGTGCCGACCAACGAGCTGTTAGTACGCGAAGCGCTGAACTATTCCGTTAATAAAAAATCCCTTATCGACAACGCGCTGTACGGCACCCAACAGGTTGCCGATACGCTGTTTGCGCCGTCAGTGCCGTACGCCAATATCGGCCTTAAACCTCGACATTACGATTCCCATCACGCCAGCGAACTGCTGGAACAAGCCGGCTGGACGCTCCCTGCCGGGAAAGACATTCGTGAAAAGGCGGGCAAACCACTACACATTGAGCTGGCGTATATCGGCACCGATGCGCTCAACAAATCGATGGCGGAAATTGTGCAGGCCGATATGCGCAAAATTGGCGTCGATGTGACGTTAGTGGGCGAAGAAGAAAGCAGCATTTATGCGCGTATGCGTGACGGCCGCTTCGGCATGATTTTCTCGCGAACCTGGGGCGCGCCCTACGATCCGCATGCGTTTATGAGCTCAATGCGCGTGCCTTCACACGCGGATTATCAGGCACAGCAGGGTCTGACGGATAAGGCTATTATCGATAAAGAGATTGGCATTGTGCTGACCACCACCGATGAGGCCGTGCGCAAATCACTGTATCGCGACATTCTGACCCGTTTACATCACGATGCGGTTTACCTGCCCATTAGCTATATGTCGATGATGATCGTGGCCAAACCCGCGCTGGGATCGATTCCCTACGCGCCCATCACCTCTGATATTCCCTTCGAACAGATAACTCCGGTAACCCGCTGATGCTACGTTATATCTTGCGGCGAATCATGCTGCTCATTCCGATGATTTTCGCCGCTTCGGCAATCATCTTCCTGATGCTCCGTCTGGGAACAGGCGACCCGGCACTCGATTACTTACGCCTGTCAAACCTTCCGCCCACGCCGGATATGCTCGCCTCAACGCGCATTATGCTTGGGCTGGAAAAACCGCTTTTCGTGCAGTACGGCAGTTGGTTGTGGAAAGCGCTGCATCTGGATTTCGGCGTCTCATTCGCCACACAGCGTCCGGTGCTGGATGACATAATGGCCTTCCTGCCCGCCACGCTTGAGCTTGCCGGTGCCGCCCTGGTGCTGATCCTGCTGACCTCCGTCCCGCTGGGCATTTGGGCGGCACGTCACCGTGACCAACTCCCCGACTTTATGGTGCGGGTTATCGCCTTTCTTGGTGTCTCGATGCCCAATTTCTGGTTGGCCTTCCTGCTGGTGATGTTGTTCTCCGTACACCTGAGATGGTTACCCGCTCTGGGATACGGCGGTTGGCAACATATTGTTTTACCGGCAGTTTCAATCGCCTTTATGTCGCTTGCGATTAATGCCCGTCTGCTGCGCGCCAGTATGCTGGAGGTGGCTGGGCAGCGGCATGTCACCTGGGCGCGCTTGCGCGGGTTAAGCGACAAACAAACCGAACGCCGGCATATTCTGCGTAATGCTTCGCTGCCGATGATTACCGCGGTTGGCATGCACATTGGCGAACTGATAGGCGGCACGATGATTATCGAAAATATCTTTGCCTGGCCGGGCGTCGGGCGCTATGCCGTCTCTGCCATATTTAACCGGGACTATCCGGTTATTCAATGCTTTACCCTGATTATGGTGGTGGTGTTTGTGTTCTGTAACCTGCTGGTGGATGTGTTAAACGCCGGGCTGGATCCGCGCATTCGCCGTCATGAAGGAGCCCATTCGTGAAATTTTTCCTCTCAGCGCGCGGGTCCGTGCAATTTGCCCTCATCATCATCACCTTACTGGCGTTCGTTGCCCTCACCGGGCAGTGGTGGTTGCCGTTTGATCCGCAGGCGATTGATTTACCGTCACGGTTATTATCACCCGATAGCCATCACTGGTTGGGAACAGACCATCTGGGGCGTGATATTTTCTCCCGTCTGCTGGCAGCGACGCGCGTTTCGCTGGGCTCGGTGCTGGCCTGCTTGCTGTTAGTGCTGGCGCTGGGGTTAATTATCGGCGGTAGCGCCGGGCTTCTCGGCGGTCGCGTCGATCAGCTCACCATGCGTGTCGCCGATATGTTTATGACCTTCCCGACCTCTATTCTCTCCTTTTTTCTGGTTGGCGTTCTTGGAACCGGGCTGACCAATGTCATTATCTCCATCGCCCTGTCGCACTGGGCCTGGTACGCGCGCATGGTTCGCAGCCTGGTTATCTCTCTACGTCAGCGTGAATTTGTGCTGGCCTCTCGTTTGTGTGGCGCAGGCCATGTGCGTGTATTTGTCGATCATCTTGCGGGTGCTGTGCTCCCTTCACTGTTAGTGCTGGCGACGCTGGATATTGGCCATATGATGCTGCACGTGGCAGGCATGTCTTTCCTTGGCCTCGGTGTAACGGCGCCCACCGCTGAATGGGGCGTAATGATTAACGACGCTCGTCAGTATATCTGGACCCAGCCGCTGCAAATGTTGTGGCCGGGGCTGGCGCTGTTTATCAGCGTGATGGCGTTTAACCTTTTGGGCGACGCCCTGCGCGATCATCTGGATCCGCATCTGGACACGGAGCATGCTCACTAATGCCACAACACATTGAACTGCAAGATCTTGTTTTGCATGCCGAACGTCCGCTGGTCAACGGCGTATCGCTCAAATTGACGCGCGGTCGCGTACTGGCGTTGGTGGGTGGCAGCGGCAGCGGAAAATCACTGACCTGCGCCGCCATGCTCGGTATTTTGCCCGCAGGTGTCCGGCAGTTCGCAGGAAAAATACGGATGGACGGTGAGCCAGTTTCACCGGCGTCCCTGCGCGGGGTGAACGTCGCCACTATTATGCAAAACCCACGCAGCGCCTTTAATCCCCTGCAAACGATGGCTGCACATGCGCGTGAAACCTGCCACGCACTGGGTAAGCCATCAGACGACCACGCGCTCATAGCCGCGCTTAACGCGGTAGGTTTAGACGACGCGGCGCGGGTGTTAAAACTCTATCCATTCGAAATGAGCGGCGGCATGCTGCAACGCATGATGATCGCCATGGCGGTATTGTGCGATGCGCCGTTTATCATCGCGGATGAGCCGACCACCGATCTGGATGTGGTCGCTCAGGCACGGATTCTCGATTTACTCGATAACATCATGCAAAACCGTTCACCCGGCATGCTGCTGGTGACGCATGATATGGGCGTCGTGGCACGATTAGCTGACGATGTCGCGGTGATGGATAGCGGCAATATTGTCGAACTTAACGATGTCGACAGCGTGTTCAGCGCACCGCAACATCCCGTCACTCGCCGTCTGGTCTCGGCACATCTGGCGCTGTACGGTATGGAGCTCACCTTATGACATTACTTCGCGTTTCAGCGCTTTCCCATCATTATTCGCGCAGCAATCTTTACGGGCAGCCTCAACACCAGGCGGTGCTAAAAGAGATTTCCCTGGAACTTCAGCCCGGTGAGAGCGTTGCGTTATTAGGGCGTAGCGGCTGCGGAAAAAGTACTCTGGCACGCCTGCTGGTCGGCCTTGAGTTGCCCTCGCAAGGCACGATTAGCTGGCGCGGCGAATCGCTTTCCCGACTCAATCGTGCACAGCAAAAAGCCTTTCGTCGTGATATTCAGATGGTTTTCCAGGATTCGATCAGCGCGGTCAATCCGCGTAAAACCGTGCGCGAGATTTTACGCGAGCCAATGCGCCACCTTTTGTCGCTACCAAAATCGGAGCAATTAGCGCGAGCCAGTGAAATGCTTAAAGCCGTGGAGCTGGACGACAGCGTGCTGGATAAACGCCCACCGCAACTGAGCGGTGGACAACTGCAACGCGTGTGTCTGGCACGCGCGATGAGCGTGGAACCTAAACTGCTCATTCTCGATGAGGCGGTGTCGAATCTCGATCTGGTGTTACAAGCAGGCGTTATTCGTTTACTCAAAAAACTCCAGCGGCAGTTCGGTACCGCCTGCCTGTTTATCACCCACGATTTACGTCTGGTAGAACGTTTTTGCCAGCGGGTGATGGTCATGGACGAGGGACAAATTGTTGAGACTCTCACACCAGGTGACACATTAACCTTTTCCTCCGACGCAGGTCGTGTGCTACAAAAAGCGGTACTTCCCGCCTTCCCCGCGCGCCGAAATAAGGTTTAAGCCATATGCAACGTGTCACTATTACCCTTGATGATGATTTACTGGAAATGCTGGATGCGTTAAGCCAGCGCCGAAGCTATAACAACCGCTCTGAAGCCATTCGCGATATTCTGCGTAACTCGCTGGCGCAAGAAACCACGCAACAGCATGGCACCCAGGGTTATGCCGTGCTCTCGTACGTTTACGAACATGAGAAGCGTGATTTAGCCAGCCGTCTGGTGTCAACTCAGCATCATCACCACGATCTTAGCGTTTCCACGCTGCACGTACATATCAATCACCATGACTGTCTGGAAATTGCGGTACTCAAGGGAGATATGGGGGATGTACAGCATTTTGCCGATGATGTTATCGCGCAGCGCGGTGTGCGCCACGGGCACTTACAGTGCCTACCCGACGGTGAATGATTTGTCCCTGTGATATTTGTGTTTTTTTCGGTATCGTAGCGTTTTTCCCTCAGTGCGTAGAGTAATGAACAAGATCGTTTATGTTGAGGATGATCCCGATGTTGGGGCGCTGATCGCCGCCTATCTGGGTAAGCATGATATGGATGTCATCGTTGAACCGCGCGGCGACAACGCAGAGGTCACCATTGCCCGGGAAAAACCCGATCTGGTGCTGCTGGATATTATGCTGCCAGGAAAAGACGGCATGACGCTGTGCCGCGATCTGCGCGGCCAGTGGCAAGGGCCGATTGTGCTGCTCACCTCACTGGACAGCGATATGAACCATATTCTGTCGCTGGAAATGGGCGCGAACGACTATATCCTTAAAACGACGCCACCCGCCGTGCTGCTGGCGCGTTTACGTCTGCACCTGCGTCAGAATCCGTCAGGCAATAATAATGCCCCGTCGACACAATCGACCTTAACGCCGCACAAGGCGCTGCGTTTCGGCACGCTATCCATTGATCCAGTGAATCGTCAGGTGCTGCTGAGCGGTGAAAATATTGCGCTCTCCACGGCTGATTTCGATCTGTTATGGGAAATGGCAACCCATGCGGGTCAGATTATGGACCGCGATGCATTGCTGAAAAACCTGCGTGGGGTGAGCTATGACGGAATGGACAGGAGCGTGGACGTGGCGGTATCGCGCCTGCGTAAGAAACTGCTCGATAGCGCAACCGAGCCTTACCGCATAAAAACCGTGCGAAATAAAGGCTACCTGTTCGCCCCACACGCTTGGGAATAAGAATATGGCTTGCAGCATTTTATGCTGGTGTTAAAAGTATAACCCTCGAGAACTTTCTCACCACCCACTGCCAAAACAACGTATTCGCTCTGCCATCTGCGCTAATTTTGCGCAGATGACAGCATTTTATAAAATCCAGCTAGCCGAGTAATTCGGCCGTATTCACGCCACGCGCAAATCCGGCTTCCAGCAGACCTAACGTCACCTCAAAAATCGCTTTTGCGCCAAGCTCGGCCTCCTCCAGCGGGAAACTCAGCACCGCATCACGTACCACCGTCATCGCCAACCCTAAATCTGAACCCGAACGAATGGTCGAGTTGACGCAGAATCCGGCAACAGCACCGATAACCGTCACTTCGTTTATGTGCGCTTCCTGCAACCAGGTATAGAGATCGGTTGAGCTAAAGGCCGATGACGTCGTTTTGATAAACACGGGTTCACCTTCACGTTCTTCGAACACCCGTACTGGTAAGAATGACGCGGCCTGCCTGTGCATCGGTGAACCGGGTTCAAGGGTTTCATGACGGACGTGAAGCACCGGTTTTCCCGCAGCCCGAAAAGCCCCTATCAGTGAACGCATATTGACCATGCTATCGGTTGGATAAAACGCCATCCCACCCTCAACCCTTTGCGTCACAAACTCTTGCATATCGATAACCAGTAATGCCTGCATAGCGCCCCCCTGTATATTTAAAAGCCAATTTACGCAGGCTGTAGCGTGATAACAAGCTACTGATATTAATATATGAATATGTCATCCAGCTCAGCGAACAAAATGGCACAAAGACACACTTTTTGTATGCCAATCTGGTGTTTTTATCTTTATAATTCGCCCCGGACTCTTATCCATACTGGATAAGAGGTAATTTATCGAAAACAACTCTTCCGGCATTTCAGGTGCTGAATGGGGCAAGAGGCTTACAAGATGTTCACCACGCTCGCGTATATTGTGCTTTTTTTAATCTGTTCCTGGGGTATATTCCAGATAGACCGTAAAAGCCATTCATTATCTCGCTCAGTTTTTATCGCTATTTTTATAGGTGCTGTTATTGGCCTATCGCTACATTTTATCGCCGCTGACAGCAGTAAGACCGTCATTGACTGGTACGGTATTATCGGCAATGGCTATGTGAATTTATTAAAGCTGGTCGCGGTTCCGCTGATCTTTATCTCTATTCTTTCGGCGATTAATAAACTCGAAAATAACGCCGGGATCGGCAAAATGTCGCTGACCATCGTCGCCTGTATGCTGTTGCTGGTGATGGTGGCAGGCTTTGTCGGCCTCATGACCGCGCACCTTATCGGGCTCGACGCCAGCGCGTTTGGGCATATGCAGTCAACGCTCACCGCCGATGATGTCAGTAAAACCGCAGCCGTATCACTCCCGCAATTGCTGACTTCGCTTATTCCAACGAACCTCTTTCTCGATCTGACCGGTGCCCGCAGCGTATCGGTGATTGGTATTGTGATATTTACTCTGCTGGCCGGTGTTGCTTTACTTAAAGTGAAGAAAGAGGCTCCAGAAGAAGGTGCTAAATTAAGCGCCGGTATCAATGCCATTCAGATTTGGGTCATGAAGATGGTGCGCATCGTTATTGCGCTGACACCTTATGGCGTCATGGCCTTAATGGCTAAGGTCTTTTCAACCTATCAACTGGCGCAATTTACCAGCCTGCTCGGCTTTATTGCCGCCTGTTATCTGGCGGTAGCGATGATGTTTATCGTGCACGCGATTATTCTGCTCCTGAGCGGCCATAATCCCCTGCACTATTATAAAACCGTCTGGCCGGTACTGACTTTCGCTTTTGTTTCACGCAGCAGCGCCGCCGCCATTCCTCTGGCAATTTCCGCGCAGGAAAAATTCGGTGTTCCGAGCACCATCGCCAATATTGCGGCTTCGTTTGGTTCAAGTATGGGACAAAACGGCTGCGCGGGGATTTATCCGGCGATTATGGTCGCAATGATTGCGCCAACGATGGGGATCGATCCTTTATCATTGCATTTCCTGGCCACCCTGCTTCCCGCGATTGCGCTGGGTTCAATCGGCGTTGCCGGTGTTGGCGGCGGCGGAACCTTCGCGGCCCTGATTGTGCTGTCGACGCTGAATTTCCCGGTCGCACTGGTGGGTATTTTTATTGCTATTGAACCGATCGTTGACATGGCGCGCACCGCGCTAAATGTAAATGGTTCGATGATGTCTGGGGTGATTGCCAGCCGGGTGCTGGATAAACAAGAAACACAGGCACAGCCAGGCGTAACGCTTAATTGATGTACACTGCCTCAGCGCCCTGAACGCTGAGGCATTTTATTTTTTAGTGACCATGTAAATATTGAGTCGCCGAGGAATAGACCTTTTTCGCCATTTTATCCGCACGCATAAAATAGAACGTTGTCAGGAATAGCCCAATCAAAAACGGTACTTCATACAACTCTTCCATCAAATCAGCATAATGCACATCACGCACAAATAGCGGCGCCAACAGACGATGATGCTCAACCGTATCGGAAATTAAGAACGTCAGGACCGTCACCGCCAGCAGCCATACCGGAATGGAATTTTCCTTCATTCTGCGCGCAATTTCTTTGCGCAAGGAAGATGACAGCAGGCTCAGTAATAATCCGCCGACCAAAATAACAGAGATAATTCTAAAGACGATATGCGGTACTTCCGGGAAGTAAGCGCGTCCCCAACTGGTGCTGCGCCCAAGCAGGACTACCCACCACATGACCGCCCACATCCAGAACTGTTTTTCACCCTTAGGTCGGGAATACGGTTTGATATACCAGGCGGTGAAGAGCGCGCCAAACAGCAACCATAGTGCCTGCACATTTTCAATCTGTGTCACAACCGCCCCGCCGAGAAGTGGAATTTGCCAGTCGGCCGCCAGAGGCAACAACGCGGAGAGCACAACAAGGCCAATTACCGGTATCGTGATTTGCGTATCAAGTTTCATAGATTAAAAAGCCGTATTAAGAATATACCTATCATCCTAAAAGTTAATGTTGATTAGCTATTAGCAAAGCATGCCTTTTTCTTAAGGTTATCTTAATGTTCGCATGAAAAGCGAAACGTCTTGCTGAGAAATGCGACAAAAGCACGGGCATCAAGCGTTGGTGAATGCATAAATACGCCAGAGCGTGTACTCTGAGGGGGCTGTGCCTCGGCAGTGAAGCTGCGAAAGCTAACATATTGAACGTTAGGTGATTTTCCATGAAAAAGCTGTTTGTGCAGTTTTACCTCTTACTATTTGTCTGCTTCCTGGTGATGACCATGCTGGTCGGCCTGGTCTACAAATTCACTGCCGAACGCGCGGGTCGTCAATCTCTTGATGATTTAATGAAAAGCTCCTTGTATCTGATGCGCAGCGAGCTACGTGAAATTCCGCCACGTAACTGGAGCAAAACCCTTAACGAACTCGATTTGAACCTGTCGTTTGATCTGCGGATTGAGCCACTGAGTAAATTCAACCTCGAAGACAGCGCCATGCGGCATTTGCGGGCCGGTGATATCGTCGCACTCGACGATCAGTACACCTTTATTCAACGTATTCCGCGCAGCCACTATGTTCTGGCCGTCGGCCCCGTGCCCTATCTCTACTTTATGCATGAGATGCGGATTCTGGATATTGCGCTGATGGCCTTTATCGCCATATCGCTGGCCTTTCCGGTATTTATCTGGATGCGCCCGCACTGGCAGGACATGCTTAGGCTGGAAAGTGCCGCGCAGCGTTTCGGTGAGGGGCATCTGGGCGAGCGAATACACTTTGATAGCATGTCGAGTTTTGAACGTCTTGGCGTGGCGTTTAATCAGATGGCCGACAATATCAACGCACTGATTGCCAGCAAAAAACAGCTCATTGACGGTATCGCCCACGAACTGCGCACGCCGCTGGTGCGTTTACGCTACCGCCTGGAGATGAGCGAAAATCTTACCGAGGCCGAATCACAGGCGCTCAATCGTGATATCGGGCAGTTGGAAGCTCTGATTGAAGAGTTACTCACCTACGCCCGCCTCGACCGGCCACAAACTGAACTGTCGTTGACCACTCCCGACCTGCCGGGCTGGGTAGCGGCCCACGTTGAGGATGTTCAGTCGGTTACGCCGCAGCGCGAAGTCCTGCTTGGACAGTTAACGCGTGGTGATTATGGCGCGCTGGATATGCGCTTGCTGGAGCGCGTGCTGGATAATCTGATTAATAACGCGATGCGCTACAGCCAGCGTAAAATCCAGGTCAGCCTCACGCTGAACGGCGCTAAAGCGTGTTTACAGGTTGAAGATGATGGCCCAGGCATCGCCATCAGCGAACGCGAGCGCGTTTTTGAGCCGTTCGTTCGTCTGGATCCGAGCCGCGACCGGGCAACCGGTGGCTGTGGATTAGGTTTGGCTATTGTGCACTCTATCGCTGTAGCAATGGGCGGACAGGCCAGCTGTGAAGAAAGCGCGCTGGGCGGGGCCTGTTTCCGTTTAACGTGGCCTATTTACCATCACATTTCCCTCCCCGCGGCTAGTTGACCGGAGAATTTGCGCGAGGGTTAATCCCGGCGTACAATAAACCCTGCTAGAGTATGTTGTAACTAATAACATTCTTAGGGGATAAAAATGGCCAGCTACGACCTCGTCGAACGCCTGACTGACACATTTCGTCAGATGGAACGCAATCTCGCCGCGCTGCGTGATGAGCTAGCCGAATGTCGCCTATTAACCGCGCGGGTGTTTGAGCTTCCCGAGGTGACCAGGGCGACGGAAACGGCGCCGATGTCGCAAATCAAGGTGACGCAGCATATCGGGCAGCCGGCTTTCACTCGCGCGTTACAGCACTTTGGCCATCTGTTTATTCAGCAACAGTCAGAAAATCGCAGCAGCAAGGCCGCGGTACGCCTGCCGGGCGCTATCTGCCTGCAAACTCATGCCAAGCAGCATGAAGCGCTCGCCGCCCGCATAACCCACATTAATACGCTGAAGGCCGAGCTTGAGCAGATCATTACCGTTGAGTCAGGTCTGCCCGCAGTGGCGCGTTTTGAGTGGGTACATCGCTATATCCCAGGCTTGATTACGCTCAATGCCTATCGCTCGCTCACCCTGCTTTCCGATCCCAGCACTATTCGTTTTGGTTGGGCAAACAAGCACATTATCAAAAACCTGACTCGCGATGAGGTGATGACGCAGCTGGAGAAAAGCCTGAAATCGCCGCGTGCCGTTCCGCCGTGGACGCGCGAGCAATGGCAGGCCAAACTGGAACGCGAGTATCAGGATATTGCCGCCCTGCCACAAAACGCCCGCCTGAAGATAAAGCGCCCGGTCAAGGTGCAGCCGATTGCTCGCGTGTGGTACGCGGGCGAACAAAAACAGGTGCAGTACGCCTGTCCTGGGCCATTGATTGCCATCGTTTCAGGCAGAAAGGGAGTGAGCGTGCCGGATCTGGGTGAACTGCTGAATTACGATGAGGATAACGTGCAGCATCGGCATAAACCGCAGGCACAGCCGCTGAAATTAATCATTCCACGGCTGCACCTTTGGCTGGCAACCGATTAATCGCGGCTGACCTGACTCCCCACCATCTCTTGTGGGCGCACCCAAAGATCAAACTCATCGGCGCTCAGATAACCGAGCGCCAGGGCAGCATTTTTCAATGTCAGCCCTTCTTTATGCGCTTTTTTGGCTATCTCCGCCGCTTTATCGTAACCGATATGCGTATTGAGGGCGGTAACCAGCATCAACGACTCATTGAGAAGCTGGTCGATACGCTCACGATTAGGTTCAATGCCGACGGCACAATGTTCGTTGAAACTCTCCATGCCATCTGCCAGCAAACGAATCGATTGCAGCACGTTATGAATGACCATCGGGCGATAGACGTTAAGCTCAAAGTTGCCGGAAGCGCCGCCGATATTTACCGCCACATCATTGCCCATCACCTGGCAGCACAGCATGGTCATCGCTTCACACTGCGTCGGGTTAACTTTCCCCGGCATGATGGAGGAACCCGGCTCATTTTCTGGAATAGATAATTCGCCAATTCCGCAACGAGGGCCGGAAGCCAGCCAGCGAACGTCGTTGGCAATTTTCATCATCGAGGCGGCAAGCCCCTTTAACGCGCCATGCAGATGAACCAGCGCATCGCAGGTTGCCAGCGCTTCGAATTTGTTCGGCGCGGTAACAAAGGGCTGATGAGTGATGGTGTCCAGTTCCTGCGCCACCCGTACCGCGTATTCCGGGTGGGTATTCAACCCAGTCCCTACCGCCGTCCCGCCCAGCGCCAGTTCACACAGATGCGGCAGACTTTGCTCAATATGCCGACGATTGTGCTCAAGCATCGCCACCCAACCGGAAAACTCCTGCCCCAGGGTTAGCGGCGTCGCGTCCTGCAAGTGGGTGCGGCCAATTTTCACGATGTCGCGAAAGCGTTCTGATTTCTGGCGAAGCGTTTCTTGTAACACCGCCAGTTGCGGCAACAAATGCTCACGCACGGCGATAACGGCCGCAACGTGCATGGCGGTCGGAAACACATCGTTCGAACTCTGACTTTTATTAACATCATCATTAGGGTGCACCAATCGTGACATACCGCGCTCGCCGCCCAGCAGCTCGCTGGCGCGGTTTGCCAGCACCTCGTTCATGTTCATATTGCTTTGCGTGCCAGAACCGGTTTGCCAGATAGCCAGCGGGAACTCATCCGGGTGTTGGTTTGCCAGCACTTCATCGGCAGCGGCAATTATGGCCCCCGCTTTGTCCGTTGAAAGCAGACCTAAATCCTGGTTGACCTTAGCCGCCGCCCGTTTGGTGAGCGCGAGCGCGTGGATAAGCGAAAGCGGCATTTTCTCGGAAGAGATACGAAAATGCTCCAGTGAGCGCTGAGTTTGCGCGCCCCACAGTTTATCGGCCGGAACGTCGATGGGCCCCATAGAATCGCTTTCACGGCGTGACGTTGTCATTACCTTCTCCTTGAATCCAAAGTGATTGTGAAGTGACAGTGCTCATGCGAAAAAGTTAAGTATGGTCGTAGAAATGAAAACCGCCCCGAAGGGCGGTGAAAGATTACTTCACGCAGCGGTCGCACTGTGACGACTGGATCTGCTGGAAGAAGTCGTTACCTTTGTCATCCACCAGGATGAACGCCGGGAAGTCTTCCACTTCAATTTTCCAGATGGCTTCCATCCCCAGTTCAGGATATTCCACGCATTCCAGACTCTTGATGCTGCTTTGCGCCAGCACTGCGGCCGGGCCACCGATGCTACCGAGGTAGAATCCACCGTGTTTATGGCACGCGTCGGTCACCTGCTGGCTGCGGTTGCCTTTCGCCAGCATGATCATACTGCCGCCTTCAGATTGCAGTTGGTCGACGTAGGAGTCCATGCGCCCGGCGGTGGTTGGCCCCAAAGAACCCGAGGCGTAGCCTTCCGGCGTTTTTGCCGGGCCAGCATAATAGATGGGATGATCTTTGATGTACTGCGGCAGGCCTTCGCCACGGTCCATGCGCTCTTTGAGCTTGGCATGCGCGATATCGCGGCCGACGATGATGGTGCCGCTTAGCGACAGACGGGTGGAAACCGGATACTGCGACAGTTGCTTTAAGATGTCGCTCATTGGACGGTTGAGGTCGACTTTTACCGCTTCGCCTTCACCGGCTTTACGCAGTGATTCAGGAATGTATTTCCCTGGGTTATTTTCCAGTTTTTCAATCCAGATACCGTGACGGTTAATCTTAGCTTTGATATTACGGTCGGCCGAGCAGGAAACGCCCATCCCCACCGGGCACGACGCGCCGTGACGCGGCAGGCGCACCACGCGAATGTCGTGAGCAAAGTATTTACCGCCGAACTGTGCGCCCAGACCAAGATTCTGAGCCTCCTCCAGCAACTCTTTTTCAAGCTGGATATCGCGGAATGCCTGGCCGTGTTCGTTACCTTCCGTTGGCAGACCATCGTAGTATTTGGTTGATGCCAGCTTCACGGTTTTAAGCGTAGCTTCCGCCGACGTCCCGCCGATGACAAAGGCGATGTGATACGGCGGACAGGCTGCGGTGCCAAGCGTGCGCATCTTCTCGACCAGGTAGTTTTTCAGCTTCGCCGGAGTGATCAGCGCTTTAGTTTCCTGATAAAGATAGGTTTTATTCGCCGAGCCGCCGCCTTTGGCGATGCACAGGAACTTATATTCGTCGCCGTCGACGCTGTAGAGATCAATCTGCGCTGGCAGGTTGGTGCCGGTGTTGACCTCTTTGTACATGTCCAGCGGGGCGTTTTGTGAGTAACGCAGGTTATCTTCAATAAAGGTGTCGTAAACGCCGCGCGCCAGAGCAGCTTCATCGCCGCCGCCGGTCCAGACGCGTTGGCCTTTTTTGCCCATGATAATCGCCGTGCCGGTGTCCTGACAGGTGGGCAGAATACCTTTGGCGGCGATATCAGAGTTGCGCAGGAATTGCAGCGCCACGTACTTATCGTTTTCGCTGGCTTCCGGGTCGTTCAGAATATCGGCCACCTGCTGCTGGTGCGCGGGGCGAAGCATAAAAGAGGCGTCATGGAAGGCATGTTTGGCGAGGAGCGTCAGCGCTTGCGGGGCAACTTTGAGGACTTCTTGCCCTTCAAATTCTGCGACGGAAACATAGTCGTTACTCAACAGATAGTATTCGGTTTCATCCTTGCTTAACGGGAAAGGATCCTGATAGTAAAAAGGTTTATTCGACATTGTGCTCTCACTTACCGCTCTGATGATTTTGTGAAAGGGCCGGTTATCCGTATGCCCATGTAAAAGCGAGTCAGCCTATCGTACACAATTTTTTAACAAAAACTGAGACTAGTACGACTTTTTATTTCTCCAGCATACGTCACCGCATTTTTTTGCTTTAATACAGCCAAAAGAATCCTCATTAAATCAGGGCTTGATAATGCAAAAACTCATCAACTCAGTGCAAAACTATGCCTGGGGCAGTAATACTGCGTTAACGGAACTCTACCAAATGGCCAATCCCGACGGTCTGCCAATGGCGGAACTGTGGATGGGCGCACACCCTAAGAGCAGCTCACGAGTACTGGACAGCCATGGCAAGGAGCAGTCGCTGCGCGATGTGATTGACGCCGATAAAACGACCTTACTGGGCGCGAACGTCGCCGAGCGTTTTGGGGAACTGCCCTATCTGTTTAAAGTCCTTTGCGCCGCCCAACCGCTGTCCATTCAGGTGCATCCGAGCAAAAAATCCGCCGAAGCGGGTTTTGCCAAAGAAAACGCCGCCGGTATCCCTCTCGATGCCGCTGAACGCAACTACAAAGATCCGAACCACAAGCCGGAGCTGGTTTTCGCCCTCACGCCGTTCCTGGCGATGAATGCTTTCCGCGAGTTTGATGAGATTGCCGCCCTGTTGGCGCCGGTTGCCGAAGCTCACCCGCTTATCGCGCAGTTTATCGCCTCGCCTACCAGCGAACATCTGAGCGCCCTGTTTGCCGGTTTACTCAATTTACAGGGTGAAGCGAAAGACCACGCGCTGCGCGTTCTTGCCGCGGCGCTTAACAACCAACAGGGTGCGGCCTGGGATGCTATCCGCCTGATTGCTGAATTTTATCCCGACGACAGCGGGCTATTTTCGCCGCTGCTGCTAAACGTGGTGCAACTCAAACCTGGCGAAGCCATGTTCCTGTTTGCGGAAACTCCGCACGCTTACCTGCGCGGTACCGGTCTGGAGGTGATGGCCAACTCCGATAACGTACTTCGCGCTGGATTGACGCCAAAGTATATTGATATCCCGGAACTGGTGGCGAACGTCAAGTTCTCGGCCAAACCGGCGAATACGCTGTTAACCGAGCCCGATACGCTTGGCGATATCCTTGATTTCCCAATCCCGGTTGACGATTTTGCCTTCTCCCTGCACCGTCTGCACGAGCAGGAAAGCGAGCTTGCGCAGGACGGCGCCACCATTGTGTTCTGCGTCGACGGCGAAGCGGTATTACACAAAAACGACCAGACGCTGGTGTTAGCGCCGGGTGAATCCGCCTTCATTGCCGCCAATGAATCGCCGATTCAGGTGAGTGGCAACGGTCGTTTAGCGCGCGTATACAATAAGCTGAAGTAATTACTGCAGTTTCAGGACAGGCTTGCTACTCTTTTGCATAGCCTTATGACTCAACCAGACGGCTTCCCCGTCTGGTTTCATTTTATGGATAAATATGATGAAAAAATCGCTGGTTGCCGTAGGTGTGATTGTTGCTTTAGGGATTGTCTGGACAGGAGGCGCCTGGTACACAGGTAAGCAGCTGGAGACGCATATTGCTGATATGGTGTCGCAGGCCAACTCACAGCTTAAACTCAATGCCCCGGAAGCGGGTCTTGAGGTAAGCTACCAGGATTATCAGCGCGGCGTATTCAGCAGCCAGCTGAAATTGGTCGTAAAACCGTTAGCTGGCGCGCAAAACGCCTGGTTGAAACCCGGCCAGAGCGTACTGCTCGATGAAAACGTTAGCCACGGGCCATTCCCACTGGCTTCGCTGAAAACCTTCAACCTCGTCCCTGCCATGGCTGCCGTCAATACGCGCCTGGTGAAAAACGATGTTACTCAGCAATTGTTTGAAATTGCCAAAGGTGAATCTCCATTCGATATCGATACTCGCATTAGCTACAACGGCGATACCAAATCAGATATCTCGCTCAAAGCGCTGGATTACGAAAAAGACACCGACAAAGTGAGCTTCAGCGGCGGCGAATTCACCGTTTCCGCAGATAAACAGGGTAGCCTGGTGGCTCTGACCGGCGAAGCGAAAAGCGGCCAGATTAACGCGGTGAACGAATACGACCAAAAAGTTCAGGTGACCTTTAATAACCTGAAAACTGACGGCACCACCAGCCTCGCCTCCTTTGGCGAGCGTATTGGCGACCAGACGCTTGAGCTGGAACGTCTGGCGATTGCCGTTGAAGGTAAAGATCTGGCTGAGCTTAAAGGGATGCGCATTGTCGGTAAGTCCGATTTGAGCGCTGACAAAAAGAAAATCAACAGCCAGCTTGAATACTCCCTGAGCAATCTGAAACTGCAAAACCAGGACTTTGGTAGCGGTCAGCTGGTGTTCAAAGTGGATGGTATTGATGGCGCAGCGATGCATCAGTTTAGCCAGCAGTATCAGGCTCAAACACAGGCATTGCTGGCCGATCCAAATCTGGCGAAAGATCCTGAGCAGTATCAGCAAAAAGCGGTGGAAGCGCTGTTAAGTTCCCTGCCGATTCTGATGAAGGGTGACCCAGTTGTGACACTGTCACCGTTAAGCTGGAAAAATGCTAAAGGGGAAAGCGCATTTAATCTGTCGCTGGCGTTAAAAGACCCGGCTCAGGCCACCGGTGAAGCGCAGACGCTGACCCAACAGGTCGACCGTAACGTCAAATCGCTGGATGCGAAGCTGACCATTCCAATGGATATGGCAACAGAGCTGATGACCCAGGTTGCGCGTCTTGAAGGCTATCAACAAGAAGATGCCAATAAGCTTGCGAAACAGCAAGTTCAGGGGCTGGCGGCTATGGGGCAGATGTTCCGTCTGACCACCACCGAAGACAACGCTATCAGCAGCAGCCTGCAATACGCGAATGGTCAGGTCACGCTGAATGGTCAGAAAATGTCGCTGGAAGATCTGGTGGGTATGTTCGGTATGCCAGGCCTGACTGAGCCTGCAGCACCGGCACCGTTACCAGCGCCATAACTGACATTTTCAGTATCACATGCTTATAGCGCCTCTTTGAGGCGCTTTTTTATTTCCACGCCACCAGCCGGGGCGGCATGATAACGTTTCTGGCCCCCCCCTGAACGTTATCGATACGCTGCAATATCCGCTCAGCCACGCTCTGCCCCATTTCGCGCGCGGGGATGGTGACCCAGGTGAGCGGCACATCGTCCAGCGCCCGTTCGGGCACATCGGCAAAAGCCGCCAGCGCCACGCGCTGTTCAAAATAACTCTCAACGCTGCCTTCACCGCTTTGGATCCCGGCACGCATCAAACCAAACCATGCTCCCATCGCGATAACGCTGTTGTAGCACAGCACGGCGGAAATGGTCGGGTTATGCCGCAGCAGCCCGGCAATCGCCTCTGCGGCCAGCTTCTGGCTGGACTCGCACTCCAGCACCCACTCACTGTGAAACGGCAGCCCGTATTTGATGAGCGTGGCGCAGTAGCCGCCGACCCGTTCCGCACGCGTCAGCGACGAGCTTTGCCCGCCAAGCCAGGCAATACGCTGATGCCCGCGACGAATCAGATGTTCGGTCACCATTTGTGCCGCTTGCATATTATCCGGGCGAATAATATCCACTTCGTCGAGATAGCTTGCGCGCGATGCAAACACCAGCGGCGTTTGCGTTTCCACCGCTTTTGCCCGCAGTTCCGACGCCTGATCCACGGAACCCGCAATAACCACGCCGTCTACGCCCTGCGACACCAGCGTGTCAAATCGCTGGAGCATCTGTTCGCCGCGCTTGCCGCCCTGAGTCAGGAAAACCATTTTTCCCTGTGACTCAAGCGCCGCGGTTAATCCAGCCGTCAGCTCGGCATAAAAAGGTGAAGAAAGGTCGCCGACAATCAGGCCGATAACCCCGGTTTGCCCTCCGCGCAGTGACACCGCCTGCCGGTTACGCACAAATCCCAGGTGATCGATTGCCCGGTAGACTCGCTCGCCCGTGGCCGAAGAGATTCGTCCCTTACCACTGAGCACCAATGAAACGGTGCTCACCGACACGCCCGCCGCCAGCGCGACGTCATTAATGGTGACTTTCTTTGCAATCGCCATGACTTCTGCGCGACTCCTTTTGCTCATTCGATAAAACGTTTTATCAATACACTTACTTTATAAACCGTATTATCACTTGCTTTTGTGATTTGTTTCTCACTAAAAAATGGTAAAACGTTTTATCTTCCTTTCCCAACATTAAAAGAAACCCATTTTCAGGACTAAGGAGTCGTTTCATGACGGCGAAAACAGCACCTAAATTAACCCTCTGGGAATTCTTCCAGCAGTTGGGCAAGACGTTCATGCTGCCGGTTGCCCTGCTTTCCTTCTGCGGGATCATGCTTGGCATTGGCAGCTCGTTAAGCAGTCATGACGTCACGACCCTGCTGCCCTGGCTGGATACGCCATTCCTGCAAGCGCTGTTCATCTGGATGAGTAAAGTAGGCTCATTTGCCTTTAGCTTCCTGCCGGTAATGTTCTGTATCGCCATTCCGCTGGGCCTGGCGCGTGATAACAAAGGCGTTGCCGCCTTTTCCGGTTTCGTGGGTTATGCGGTAATGAACCTGGCGGTTAACTTCTGGCTCACCGCCAAAGGTATTCTGCCAACCACCGACGCCGCCATCCTGAAAGCCAATAACATTCAGAATATCATCGGCATTCAGTCGATCGATACGGGGATCCTCGGCGCGGTTATCGCCGGGATTATCGTCTGGATGCTGCATGAACGTTTCCACACCATCCGCCTGCCAGATGCGCTGGCGTTCTTTGGCGGCACCCGTTTTGTGCCGATTATTACCACCGTAGTGATGGGGCTTGTCGGTCTGGTGATCCCATTGGTCTGGCCGGTGTTTGCGATGGGCATTACCGGTCTGGGCTGGATTATCAATAGCGCAGGTGATTTTGGCCCGATGATTTTCGGCACCGGCGAACGTCTGCTGCTACCGTTTGGTCTACAGCATATTCTCGTGGCGCTGATTCGCTTTACTGAGGCTGGCGGCACCATGGATGTTTGCGGCCATAGCGTAAGCGGTGCACTGACTATCTTCCAGGCTCAGCTAAGCTGCCCGACCACACACGGTTTCTCTGAAAGCGCAACGCGCTTCCTGTCACAGGGTAAAATGCCTGCATTCCTCGGCGGCCTGCCGGGCGCGGCGCTGGCAATGTACCACTGTGCACGCCCTGAGAATCGTCACAAAATTAAAGGGTTGCTGATTTCTGGCGTGATTGCCTGCGTCGTTGGCGGCACCACTGAGCCACTCGAATTCCTGTTCTTATTCGTGGCACCGGTTCTGTATCTCATCCATGCTCTGCTGACGGGTTTGGGCTTCACCGTGATGGCTATTCTGGGCGTCACCATCGGCAACACAGATGGCAACGTCATCGACTTTGTGGTCTTTGGGATCCTGCATGGCCTGTCTACTAAATGGTATATGGTGCCGGTCGTCGCGGCCGTCTGGTTTGCCGCTTACTACGCGATTTTCCGCTTTGCGATTACCCGCTTTAATATCAAAACACCGGGTCGTGATATTGATACCGCGCCTGCGGCTGAACAAACCACCAGTGGCGTCACCGGTAAGTCAGGTTATAATGTACCGGCTATTCTTGCCGCATTAGGCGGCAGTGAGAACATTGTCTCTCTCGACAACTGCATCACCCGTCTGCGTTTGTCAGTCAACGACATGAGCAAAGTAGACGAAGCCGTCCTCAAGGCCAACCGCGCTATTGGTGTTGTGAAACTCAATCAACATAACTTACAAGTGGTCATCGGCCCGCAGGTGCAGTCGGTGAAAGACGAAATGTCCGTGTTGATGAATACCGTTCAAGCCTAAAACCCTTTGCCCCTGTGGATTGCAGGGGCAAAATAGCCCTCATCTTTTCTTCGCTAGGATCCTCACATGTTTGATTTTTCAACGGTGATTGACCGACATGGCACATGGTGCACTCAATGGGATTATGTTGCCGACCGTTTTGGCGACGCTGACCTGCTGCCCTTTACCATCTCTGACATGGATTTCGCCACCGCGCCTTGCATTCTTGACGCCTTGAGCCAACGTCTTGCTCACGGTGTTTTCGGCTACAGCCGCTGGAAGAATGACGAGTTCCTGCCCGCCATTGTTCACTGGTACGCGCAGCGATTCCATACCTCGATTGACCCCGACAGCATTGTTTACGGCCCGTCGGTCATTTATATGGTGGCGGAAATGATCCGCCAGTGGTCTGCGCCCGGCGACGGTATAGTGGTTCACACCCCCGCCTATGACGCGTTCTTTAAGACCATTGAGGGCAATCAGCGTCAGGTCGTTGGCGTGCCGCTCAATAAACAAGACGGTCAATGGTTCTGCGATATGGCTAAGCTAGAGGACGCGCTTTCGCAACCTCAAAACCGCATCCTGCTGCTGTGTAGCCCACAAAACCCAACCGGCAAAGTGTGGACCCGCGAAGAGCTGCAAATCATGGCGGCACTGTGTGCAAAACACAACGTGCGGGTTATTAGCGATGAAATTCATATGGATATGACGTGGTCGGGCCATAGGCATATTCCATGGTGCGATGTGGCCTTAGGGCCATGGGCGCTGTTCACTTCCGGTTCGAAAAGCTTCAATATTCCGGCCTTCACCGGCGCTTACGGCTTAATTGCAGATGACGGCTGTCGCGATGCCTACCTTAATGCCCTGAAAGGACGCGATGGCCTCTCATCCCCATCCGTTCCCGCACTGGTGGCCCATATCGCCGCCTATCAACACGGTGAATCCTGGCTGGACGCATTACGTCACTACTTGCAGGAAAATCTGCGCTATATCGAAAAGACGCTGAATGCCGCCTTCCCGGAACTTCAGTGGACGATGCCACAGGCTACCTATCTGGCGTGGATTGATTTACGCCCGCTCAATATCGACGATCGCCAATTGCAGGAGGCGCTCATTAAGCAGCAAAAAGTGGCCATTATGCCGGGTTACACCTATGGGGAAGAAGGCCACGGTTTTATCCGCCTGAACGCGGGATGTCCACGCGTGAAGCTCGAATCTGGCGTCGAGCGATTGATTGCGGCGATTAACAGCCTGCGCTAAACCTTATTGCGCAACAAGACTATTTGTTGCGCAATAAAATCCTAACCTCTTGCATTTTCGTGATATTTTCAATACTTTTAACGACTTAATGCTCTATGGTATAATAATTTGCACTTTAACTAAAAAATGAGTGCAACCATGATTGATACTAACCTGCCTTTAACCGACGTCCACCGCCATCTCGACGGTAATATCCGTGCCCAGACAATCCTTGATCTCGGTCGCCAGTACAATCTTGCGCTCCCTGCCACCACGCTCGATACTCTGATCCCCCACGTCCAGGTCACCAGCAACGAACCCGACCTAGTCAGCTTCCTGAGTAAGCTTGATTGGGGGGTGAAAGTGCTGGCCTCGCTGGACGCCTGCCGCCGAGTGGCGTTTGAAAATATTGAAGATGCCGCCCGTAACGGCCTGCATTACGTTGAATTGCGCTTTTCACCGCGTTATATGGCAATGACTCACCAGTTGCCGGTAGACGGCGTGGTAGAAGCGGTCATTGCTGGCGTGAAAGAAGGCTGTAAAGCGTTTAATGTTGAAGCGCGACTGATTGGCATTATGAGCCGTACCTTTGGCGAAGCGGCTTGTGAAGAAGAACTGAATGCCCTTCTGGCCCATCGCGACGGCATTACCGCCCTTGACCTGGCGGGCGATGAATTAGGTTTTCCAGGACATCTGTTCCAGAACCACTTTACCCGCGCTCGGGATGCCGGTTGGCGGATTACCGTCCATGCGGGCGAAGCGGCGGGCCCGGAAAGTATCTGGCAGGCGATTCGCGATCTCGGCGCTGAGCGTATTGGTCACGGCGTCAAAGCGGTGCAAGACCCGGCACTGATGGATTTTCTGGCGGAAAAACGAATCGGGATTGAATCGTGCCTGACCTCCAACATTCAGACCAGTACCGTCGCTTCGTTGGCCCAGCATCCGCTGAAAATCTTCCTTGATCACGGTGTACTGGCGAGTCTCAACACTGACGACCCGGCGGTTCAGGGCATTGATATCCAACATGAATATCACATTGCCGCCCCGGCTGCGGGTTTAACTCCGGCGCAAATTCGTCAGGCGCAGATTAACGGCCTGGAGATGGCGTTCCTGTCAGCCGCTGAAAAACAGGCGCTGACTGCTCGCGTGACGCGCGGATAAAGAGCGCTTGAGGATTCCCGGGGTCGACGCCCGGGCGAACCTTGAGCGTAGGCCGGATAAGGCATAGCCGCCATCCGGCAATACACAGAACTCTCTGACGGCGAACACCCGAATGTTACAGGTGTTCGCCCTCTCTGCTTCACACCAGCGTTAACGTCGCACGATGTTTCGCCGACTCAATTCCTAACTCAATCAGCTCCATAATCTGAATTGCCTGGCCCGCCGGTACCGGATTATCACCGATACCGTTTAAGGCATCACGGATTCCCGCATAGTACGCCGGATAGTTGCCCGGCAGGGTCAGCCAGCTCTCTTCGACTCGGGTTTCGCCCTCAACCGTGGTTAAGATGCCATCACGCATATCATAACCCCAATCCGCCTGCGGAAGACGCTCGCCGCTTTTCAGGCGGTCTTCCTGCGGATCCAGACCGAATTTGACGTAGCTTGCCTGCGTACCATGCACGATATAGCGTGCTGTTTCCGCCGCGGCCAATAGCGTGCCGTGCAGAACCACTCGACGTTGTGGATAGGTCAAAATGGCGTGGAAGTAATCCGTGGCCTGCGCCCCAGGACGCATTTGCCCGAGATCAACCGACATGCTCTGCGGCAGGCCAAACAGATTAACCGCCTGATCCAGCAGATGCGGCCCTAAGTCATACCAGATGCCGCTGCCCAATCCCGGGAGCTCGCGCCAGCGGGCACGTACCTGTGGCCGGTAACGATCAAAGTGCGATTCAAAGTAGGCGACCTCGCCCAACTTACCTTCGTTAATCAACGCCTTGACGGTCAAAAAGTCGCTATCCCAGCGGCGGTTATGGAACACCGACAGCAGTTTACCCTGCTGTTTCGCCAGCGTATCCAGCTCGCGTGCTTGTGACAGTGTCACCGTAAAGGGTTTATCGACCACCACATTCTTCCCGGCTTCCAGCGCCGCTTTCGCTAACGGAAAGTGGGTATCATTCGGCGTCGGGATAACGATGAGATCAATATCGGGATCGGCAAACAACGTGTCAGGATTAGACACCACATTCACAGTCGGCCAGTCAGCATGGACTTTGCTGGCATCGCTACTGGAAACCACTGCCAATTCCATCCCCGGCGTACCGCTGATGAGCGGCGCATGAAAGGTCTTGCTGGCAAAGCCATAACCCACTAGTCCGACTCGGATTTGGTCACTCATATTGCAGCCTCACTTCTGATTTAAAGCGGTTGGAATGATTTTGTAATCGATTTCTTATTTGACCTTATCTCAGGAAATAGCACAACACTTTAATAACATTGTGGCCTGGATGAGCGGGGAGTGGCGAAATAAACAGCATTTGTGGCGGCGATTTGACGGAAAACTTGCGTTGGAATTTAAGCACGCTAAGATCTTTGTCTCGCTTTATTTTTCAATGGACTGTTTGCTGACTGTTATGACTTCCGTATTAACGCGTATTGTTGAATTAATTGGTTGGGTTGTATTGGGTTTCTCTGTACTGCTTTTGTTTGTCGCGCATCACATTGATAACTACCAGTCACCGGAACCGACTGCCACGGCATCACTGCAAAAAAAGTAAGATAACCGCACTAAAAAGTGATTCGGATCGCATCTGTGCAACCGGTTTCTGAAACCGGTTGCACAGACTAACTGCTCTCTTTACACTCGTCATATCATCATGATAAGGAGTGTTATATGTCTGCGTTCCCCCAAAATTTTCTCTGGGGTGCTGCCACGGCGGCGTACCAGGTTGAAGGTGCATATAATGAAGACGGCAAGGGCCCGTCTATTTGGGATATTTTTTCTCACCAACCCGGGACAACTTACCAGGGTACTAATGGCGACGTCGCCGTCGATCACTACCATCGCGTAAAAGAAGATGTCAAATTGATGGCCGAAATGGGGTTGCAAAGCTACCGTTTCTCTATCTCCTGGCCTCGCCTGCTGCCCAATGGGCGCGGCGAAGTGAACGAAGCCGGGCTGAAGTTTTACAGCGATTTAATTGACGACCTTATCGCCCATAATATTGAGCCGATGATTACCCTTTATCATTGGGATCTGCCGCAGGCACTGCAAGATGAAGGCGGCTGGGAAGCACGTTCAACGGCCGAAGCTTTCGAAGAATATGCGCGACTGTGCTACGCCCGTTTTGGCTCCCGAGTGCAAAAATGGGCCACCTTCAATGAAACCATCGTTTTTATTGGTCACGGCTATATCACCGGTAATCATCCGCCGTCGGTAAAAAATCCGGCTCGCGCAATCCAGGCCTGTCACCACGTATTTATTGCCCACGCGCTGGCGGTGAAGGCATTCCGTGGCATGAAGATAAACGGCGAAATCGGATTTGTGAACGTCCTGCAACCGCACTCTCCTTTGACCAACAGCGCAGAAGATATCGCCGCAAGCGACCTGGCTGACGCCATCCACACCCACTGGCTCTACGATCCGGTGTTAAAAGGCCAATACCCTGCTGAACTGCTCGCACAGTCGCAGGCACTTTGGGGCGTCCCCCGCTTTGCGCCGGGCGATGATGAACTGTTGCGCGCAAACCGTTGTGACTTTATCGGTCTCAACTATTACCGGCGTGAAACGGTCTCCGCGCAGCCACCGGCTGAAAAAGTCAGCGGCGAGCAAGGCGTTGAGGGTCTGTTCTATTTCGTGAGAAACCCGCAGAGTACTTATACCGAATGGGGTTGGGAAATCTGGCCGCAGGGGCTGACTGACGGCATCATGATGATTAAAAAACGTTACGGCGATATTCCTATTTATATCACTGAGAACGGACTGGGGGCGGTTGACCCGATAATCGATGGCGAAGTGGTGGACGATCCGCGTATTGATTTCCTGCGTATGCATATTGATGCGCTGGAAAAAGCCATCGAACTTGGTGCTGACGTTCGCGGGTATTATCCGTGGTCGTTTATCGACCTGCTAAGCTGGCTCAACGGCTACAAAAAACAGTACGGTTTTGTCTATGTTGACCATAACAAAGGCCTTGCACGTCAACGTAAGAAAAGTTTCTTCTGGTATAAAGAGGTGATCGCCAGCCGCGGCGAGAACCGTTAATCCTCTTCTTTTCAGGGCGCCGTCCGGTGCCCTGATTGCCTAAAGCGCTCTAATTATGGTGCTAAATCAATAAGCACATTTTCTGTTATTGAAATTCATTCGTATAACCCAAATAATCTACAACATCCTCTTGAGGTCAGACTTGCTGCTGAAGGCTCAAGAAAAATGGATAACAAAATCATAAAGACTGGAACCACCGGATTATTTTCCTCGCGTCAGCTCGGCTGTAAAACGCGATACGGTGGCTTAAACATTATAAATGGATACCCTCTAATGACCGTTCTGGATTATTTATTGAAGTTTCGCAAAATCAGCTCGCTCGAGACGCTGGAAAAACTGTATGACCACCTTAACTATTCACTGACCAATAATGAAGAAATCATCAATATGTATCGCGCTGCCGACCATCGTCGTGCAGAACTGGTCTCTGGCGGTCGGTTGTACGATGTAGGGCAAGTCCCTAAATCCGTTTGGCGTTTTGTGCAATAAGGGTTTTCTCCTAAGCGCCAGTTGCTTATACTCCTCGCCCTATATTTTCGCACGACTGGCGCTGATTTTCAGGAGACACCATGTCAGATAATTCTGCTGAACGCATTGGCGGATGGTTGCTTGGCCCTTTGGCCTGGCTCATTGTGCAATTAATAAGCGTCACCGTGACCTTATTTAAATTCACCACCGTGCTGTTTGCGCCACAAACGCTCTCGCTGATTAAAGACCTTGGGACAAGCAACATCGTCCTGCTGGCGCTGTCGTTTATTTCATTTATCGCCATGTGGTATTACACGCTTTGGCTGACGTTCGCTTTCTTTAAACGTCGCAGTAATGTACCGAAACATTACATTATCTGGTTGATGGTGGGTGTGATTCTGGCTGTCAAAGCCTTCGCTTTCTCACCTATTGCCGACGACCTGGCCGTGCGTCAACTGCTGTTACCGTTGCTGGCTGCTGCGCTTATCGTGCCTTACCTTAAGCGCTCATCGCGGGTAAAACGGACCTTTACGCGTACGTAATAACCCCACAGTTAACCTGTTGTCGCCTGATGCTCTTTATCAGATAATAGGCCGCTTTTTTTGTTACAGGTCGAATGATGGCTGACTATTTATTGCTCTTTATCGGTACGGTTCTGGTAAACAACTTCGTTCTCGTGAAGTTCCTTGGGCTATGCCCTTTCATGGGCGTGTCCAAAAAACTGGAAACCGCCATGGGAATGGGGCTAGCCACGACGTTTGTGATGACCCTTGCCTCTATTTGCGCCTGGCTTATCGATAACTGGATCCTTATCCCGCTCGATTTAATTTATCTGCGGACGCTGGCCTTCATCCTTGTTATCGCCGTGGTTGTGCAATTTACCGAAATGGTGGTGCGTAAAACCAGTCCGGCGCTCTATCGCCTGTTGGGGATTTTCCTGCCGCTTATCACCACCAACTGTGCCGTGTTAGGCGTGGCGCTGCTGAACATTAATCTTGGCCACAACTTCCTGCAATCGGCCCTGTACGGGTTCTCCGCCGCCGTCGGTTTCTCGCTGGTGATGGTTCTGTTCGCCTCGATTCGCGAACGCCTGGTGGTGTCCAATGTCCCCGCCCCGTTTCGTGGCAACGCCATTGCTTTGATCACCGCAGGATTAATGTCGTTGGCCTTTATGGGCTTTAGTGGGCTGGTGAAGTTGTAATGATGACCTTCTGGATTGCTGTCGCTGCAATAAGCCTGTTGGGGCTGATTTTTGGCGTCATTCTCGGATACGCCTCACGCCGTTTTGCCGTTCGTGATGATCCGGTTGTCGAAAAAATTGATGGGCTGCTACCGCAAAGCCAATGCGGACAATGCGGCTATCCCGGCTGCCGTCCCTACGCCGAAGCCGTCAGCAACGGTGAAAAAATTAACTGCTGCGCCCCCGGTGGCGAAGCCGTCATGCTTAAAATCGCCGAATTACTAAACGTCGATCCTCAGCCTATCGATGCGGATGAGTCCGCCGCTGAACCGGCGCGGATGCTGGCTGTAATCGATGAAGCCAACTGTATTGGCTGCACGAAATGTATTCAGGCCTGCCCGGTTGACGCCATTGTCGGCGCAACCCGTGCGATGCATACTGTTGTGAGCGATCTCTGTACCGGCTGTAACCTCTGCGTGGCGCCATGCCCTACGCAGTGCATTGATATGCGCCCGGTAGAGACGACCACCGACAACTGGAAATGGGATTTGCAAACCATCCCGGTACGAATTATTCCTGTGGAACACCATGTTTAAGCTATTTTCCGCATTCAAAAAAGACAAAGTCTGGGACTTTAACGGCGGCATTCATCCGCCGGAAATGAAAACCCAGTCTAACGGTACGCCGCTGCGCCAACTGCCGCTCGCCCAGCGTTTTGTAATTCCCCTGAAACAGCATATTGGTGCTGAGGGTGAACTCAGCGTTAAGCCCGGCGATCGCGTGCTCCGTGGTCAACCGCTCACGCGCGGTTGGGGAAAAATGCTGCCGGTTCACGCCCCCACATCCGGTACCGTGGTTGCGATTGCTCCACACGCCACCGCTCACCCTTCCGCCCTGCCGGAAATGAGCGTGATTATTGAGGCCGACGGTGAAGACATCTGGATCCCTCGCGAAGGATGGGCTGATTATAAAAATCACAGCCGCGAAGCCTTAATTGAGCGTATTCACCAGTTTGGCGTTGCCGGTTTAGGCGGCGCAGGTTTCCCGACCGGCGTGAAACTGCGCGGCGGCGGCGACAAAATTGACACGTTGATTATCAATGCCGCCGAGTGTGAGCCGTATATCACCGCTGACGATCGTTTAATGCAGGACTGTGCGGCGCAAATCCTCGAGGGTATTCAAATCCTCGCACACATTCTGCAACCGCAGCAGGTGCTGATTGGTATTGAAGATAATAAACCGCAGGCTATCTCGATGATGCGCGCGGTGCTGGCAGGTTGTCATAATATTTACCTGCGCGTCATTCCAACCAAATATCCGTCCGGCGGTGCAAAACAGTTAACGCAAATCCTCACCGGCAAGCAGGTTCCGCACGGCGGACGTTCATCGGATATCGGCGTGCTGATGCAAAACGTTGGCACAGCGTTTGCGGTAAAACGGGCGATCATCGACGGCGAGCCGTTAACCGAGCGTGTGGTCACGCTGACGGGCGAATCTATCGGTCAGCCGGGAAATGTCTGGGCGCGTCTGGGGACGCCAGTGCAGCACCTGTTAACCCACGCTAATTTCTGCCCTTCCAGTGAACAGATGGTGATTATGGGCGGCCCATTAATGGGCTTTACCCTGCCCTGGCTGGACGTGCCGGTGGTGAAAATCACCAACTGCCTGCTGGCGCCGTCACCCTCAGAGATGGGCGAACCTGAAGAAGAAAAAGGCTGCATTCGTTGTAGCGCCTGCGCCGACGCCTGTCCTGCCGATCTGCTGCCTCAGCAGTTGTACTGGTTCAGCAAAGGCCAACAGCACGACAAAGCAACGGCGCACAATCTCGCCGACTGCATTGAATGCGGCGCCTGCGCCTGGGTGTGCCCGAGCAGCATTCCGCTGGTGCAGTATTTCCGTGAGGAAAAGGCCGAAATTCACGAAATACGTCTTGAAGAACAGCGAGCGGCAGAAGCCAAAGCGCGCTTTGAAGCCCGCCAACTGCGCCTTGAGCGTGAGAAAGCGGCTCGCGAAGAACGCCATAAAAAGGCAGCCGTACAACCGGCCGCGCAAGATAAAGATGCCATTCATGCCGCCCTTGCGCGCGTGAAGGATAAACAGCACAAGGCAACCCAGCCGATTGTGATTCAATCAGGTGCTCATCCTGATAACAGCGCCGTTGCCTTAGCGCGTGAGGCTCGCAAAGCGCAAGCGCGTGCTGCCCAGGCCCAGAAACAGCAATCGGCTGATAGCGATGTTGATCCGCGTAAAGCAGCGGTCGAGGCGGCAATTGCGCGTGCGAAAGCACGTAAGGCCGAGCAGGCGTCAGTCGTGGAAGCAACCGACGCTGAAACCGTCGACCCGCGTAAAGCGGCGGTCGAGGCGGCGATTGCGCGTGCGAAAGCGCGTAAGGCCGAGCAGGCGTCAGTCGTGGAAGCAACCGACGCTGAAACCGTCGACCCGCGCAAAGCCGCGGTTGAAGCGGCAATTGCGCGTGCGAAAGCGCGTAAGGCCGAGCAGGCGTCAGTAGTGGAAGCAACCGACGCTGAAACCATCGACCCGCGTAAAGCGGCGGTCGAGGCGGCGATTGCGCGTGCTAAAGCGCGTAAGGCCGAGCAGACGCCAGCTGTCGCAGCAACCGACGCTGAAACCATCGACCCGCGTAAAGCCGTAGTTGAAGCGGCAATCGCGCGCGCAAAAGCACGTAAAGCGGTCACGCAGGATATCAATGAACCTGCCGCCAACGACGATCCACGCAAAGCAGCCGTCGCAGCGGCCATTGCCCGTGTTCAAGCCAGGAAAGCCGCTCAGGCCGTTAACGAGGATTAAATGGTTTTCAAAATCGCAAGTTCCCCTTACACCCACAATCACCGCCAAACCTCACGCATCATGACGTTGGTGGTGATTGCCGCCCTGCCCGGGATTCTGGTGCAGAGCTGGTTTTTCGGCTGGGGAACCTTTATTCAGCTCATCCTGGCCATCGTGACCGCCTGGCTTGCCGAGGCACTGGTGCTCCGTCTGCGTAAGCAGAATATTACCCAGACGCTGGCAGATAATTCTGCCCTGCTCACCGGTTTACTGCTGGCTATCAGTATCCCGCCGTTTGCCCCGTGGTGGATGGTGGTGCTCGGCACCGTGTTTGCCGTCATTATCGCCAAACAGCTCTACGGCGGTTTGGGGCAAAATCCGTTTAACCCGGCCATGATCGGTTACGTCGTGTTGCTGATCTCTTTCCCGGTACAAATGACCTCATGGCTACCGCCGCATGATATCGCCGCGACCACTCCCGGCTTAGTCGATGCTGTACAGATGATTTTCACCGGCCACACTGCCGCAGGTCAGGACATGAATGCGCTGAAACTTGGGATTGATGGCATCAGCCAGGCCACGCCGCTTGATACCTTCAAAACCTCACGTCATGCCGGGCAGTCTGTTGAGCATATCCTTAGCGCCAGTATTTACCACGGTGCCCTTGCGGGAATCGGCTGGCAGTGGGTCAATATTGCGTACCTCGTGGGGGGACTGTTCCTGCTGTGGCAAAAAGCCATCCGCTGGCATATTCCCGTCAGCTTCCTGGTAAGCCTTGCCGTATGTTCCACGCTCGGCTGGTTGTTGCCCCCGGAAAACGTGGCCTCGCCACAGATGCATCTTCTGTCTGGGGCAACGATGCTCGGCGCGTTCTTTATTCTTACCGACCCCGTTACCGCCTCGACCACTAACCGTGGCCGCCTGATTTTTGGCGCCCTGGCGGGCCTGTTGGTCTGGCTTATTCGAAGCTTTGGCGGCTACCCGGATGGCGTAGCATTTGCAGTGCTGCTGGCGAACATCACCGTGCCGCTGATTGATTACTACACGCGCCCACGCGCATACGGACACCGCTAAGGAGCGAGCATGTTAAAAACCATGCGTAAACACGGTGTCACGCTGGCGCTGTTTGCCGCAGGCTCTACCGGGCTGACGGCGGCAATTAACCAGCTAACGAAGCACACCATCGACGAACAAGCGGAGAAACAGCAAAATGCGCTGTTCCAGCAGGTGGTTCCCGCTGATAGCTATAATAACGCTCTGCTGAAAAGTTGCTTCGTGGTCGACGCTCCGGAGCTGGGCAAAGGCCCGCATAAGGTCTATATCGCCCGAATGAACGATAAACCGGTTGCCGCCGTGCTGGAAGCCACAGCACCAGACGGCTACTCAGGTGCCATTCAGCTGTTGGTGGGCGCCGATTTCAAAGGTACTGTGCTCGGTACTCGCGTGACTGAACACCATGAAACGCCGGGTCTGGGCGATAAAATCGAACTGCGTTTGTCGGACTGGATAACCTTCTTTGCCGGTAAGAAAATTAGCGGCGCGAATGACAATCTGTGGGCGGTTAAAAAAGACGGTGGGCAATTCGATCAGTTCACCGGCGCCACGATTACTCCGCGCGCGGTGGTTAACGCCGTTAAGCGCGCCGGACTGTATGCCGAAACGCTGCCCGATCAACTTTCACAACTGCAAGCCTGTGGAGAGTAAATTATGAGCGAGGTAAAAGAGGTTATTGTCCAGGGACTCTGGAAGAATAACTCCGCGCTGGTACAGCTATTAGGCATGTGTCCGCTATTGGCGGTCACCTCCACCGCGACCAACGCCTTAGGCCTGGGGCTTGCCACCACGCTGGTACTGACGCTGACCAATCTGGCAATCTCAAGTCTGCGCCGGTGGACTCCGGCTGAGATCCGAATCCCGATTTACGTGATGATCATCGCCTCGGTGGTGAGCGCCGTGCAGATGCTGATTAATGCCTATGCGTTCGGGCTGTATCAATCGCTCGGCATCTTTATCCCACTTATCGTTACCAACTGTATCGTCGTGGGCCGCGCTGAAGCCTTCGCCGCGAAAAAAGGCCCGGCGTTATCGGCTCTGGACGGCTTTGCCATCGGCATGGGCGCGACCTGTACCATGTTCGTACTGGGCTCCATTCGCGAGCTATTGGGCAACGGTACTCTGTTTGATGGCGCTGACGGTTTACTCGGCAGCTGGGCCAAATCACTGCGGATCGAGCTTTTCCATACCGATACCCCATTCCTGCTGGCCATGTTACCACCAGGTGCTTTCATTGGTCTGGGGATGCTGCTCGCCATCAAATATCTGATTGATGAACGCACAAAGCAGCGTCGTGCTAAGGCCGTTGCTGCGGATAACGTTGGCGTGGATACGGCAGAGAAAGCGTAATGAATAAGCAAAAACGTCTGGAAATTTTAACCCGTCTACGCGACAACAATCCGCATCCGACAACCGAGCTTAATTTCACCTCGCCGTTTGAATTGCTGATTGCCGTTCTGCTATCGGCGCAAGCCACCGACGTGAGCGTAAATAAAGCCACCGCGAAACTGTATCCGGTGGCGAACACGCCGCAGTCTATGCTGGATTTGGGCGTCGAAGGGGTGAAAAACTACATCAAGACGATTGGTCTTTTTAATAGCAAGGCAGAGAACGTCATTAAAACCTGCCGCCTGTTGCTCGACCTGCACGGCGGCGAAGTCCCGGAAGACCGTGCGGCGCTTGAAGCGTTGCCGGGCGTGGGCCGCAAAACCGCCAACGTGGTGCTAAACACCGCCTTTGGCTGGCCGACCATTGCCGTCGACACCCATATTTTTCGCGTTTGTAATCGGACAAACTTCGCACCCGGCAAGAACGTTGAGCAGGTCGAAGAGAAGCTGCTTAAGGTCGTACCCGCGGAATTCAAGGTGGACTGCCACCATTGGCTGATTTTACATGGCCGCTATACCTGCATCGCGCGTAAGCCTCGCTGCGGGTCATGTATTATTGAAGATCTTTGCGAGTTCAAAGAGAAAGTCGATATCTAGCCAAAGATTTGCGGGGTGGCAAGTCGCCCCGCCGCACTTCCTCAGTGCTTAAGCCCTCTTTAATCTCATATAATTATTCAGTTTCTGGCATTAATCACCGCTATATAACGTTTATAGAGGTTAAACATGTCATCGAACACGAAAATTTCTATACAATCGCTGACCAGATCATGAAAGTAACACTGTGTTGCATTTATGTTTCTTTACAAGCAAACCCACGATCGCAATACGATGAAACGCCGGGACAGCACAAGATGATCATCCAACAATTTTTCAGAATCCAGCCTATATCACTATAGATAAGCCTTATCAGCAGAAGATATGGTTATAGTGCCAATTTCGCCCCTATTTTTTAGAATAAAAAACCGTCTATTTTTAAAGCATGAAATTTAACGCTAAATAACAATTGGAATGCTGGTCGATTGTACCAGCCTTTTAATTTGTAACGGAGTATTGCAAAACACTTGTCTGATAGCGCAGGATAGTGAACATTACTTCCCGTTTCCCTCCAGAATAACTATAAGGTGGATGCCAAAACGAGCACTCCACCCAGTACACCCCCCATTAAGATGGGATGTAAATAAGAGGTATATGTGTCTACTGCAAACAATAAACCAACGGAAAGCGTAAGTTTAAACGCCTTCAAACAACCTAAAGCGTTCTATCTCATTTTCTCTATCGAGTTATGGGAGCGTTTTGGCTTCTACGGCCTGCAAGGCATTATGGCCGTTTACCTGGTTAAACAACTGGGCATGTCTGAAGCGGATTCCATCACCCTGTTCTCTTCCTTCAGCGCATTAGTTTACGGCCTGGTCGCTATCGGCGGCTGGCTGGGTGATAAAGTTCTGGGAACGAAGCGCGTCATTATGCTGGGTGCTATCGTCCTGGCAATCGGCTATGCGCTGGTTGCATGGTCTGGTCACGACGCTGCTATCGTTTATATGGGTATGGCAACCATTGCCGTGGGTAATGGCCTGTTCAAAGCTAACCCATCCTCCTTGCTGTCAACCTGCTATGCCAAGGACGACCCGCGTCTGGACGGTGCATTTACCATGTACTATATGTCCGTCAACATCGGCTCGTTCTTCTCTATGCTGGCAACACCATGGCTCGCCGCGAAATACGGCTGGAGCGTTGCGTTCGCGCTGAGCGTTGTCGGTATGCTGATTACCGTCGTGAACTTCGCTTTCTGCCAGCGTTGGGTTAAACAGTACGGCTCTAAACCCGATTTTGAACCGATCAACTTCCGTAACCTGCTGCTGACCATCATCGGCGTTGTTATCCTGGTCGTTATTGCTACGTGGCTGCTGCACAACCAGGAAATCGCACGTATGGTTCTGGGCGTGATTGCGCTGGGTATCGTCTTTATCTTCGGTAAAGAAGCCTTCGCTATGCAGGGTGCTGCTCGTCGTAAGATGATTGTCGCCTTTATCCTGATGCTGGAAGCGATTATCTTCTTCGTGCTGTACAGCCAGATGCCAACGTCTCTGAACTTCTTCGCGATTCGTAACGTTGAGCACTCCATTCTGGGTATCGCGTTCGAACCGGAACAGTATCAGGCACTGAACCCGTTCTGGATCATCATCGGTAGCCCAATCCTTGCCGCTATCTATAACAAGATGGGCGACACGCTGCCAATGCCAACCAAGTTTGCCATCGGTATGGTGCTGTGCTCAGGTGCCTTCCTGGTGCTGCCGCTGGGCGCGAAATTCGCCACCGACGCAGGTATCGTTTCCGTGAACTGGCTTATCATCTGCTACGCACTGCAGAGTATCGGCGAGCTGATGATCTCCGGTCTGGGTCTGGCGATGGTTGCACAGCTGGTTCCACAGCGCCTGATGGGCTTCATCATGGGTAGCTGGTTCCTGACAACCGCAGGTGCGAACCTTATCGGTGGTTATGTTGCAGGGATGATGGCGGTACCGGAAAACGTTACCGATCCCGTGATGTCTCTGGAAGTTTATGGTCGCGTATTCCTGCAAATTGGTGTGGCTACCGCTATTGTCGCCGCTCTGATGCTGCTGACTGCACCAAAACTGAACCGCATGACGCAGGACGATCCACTACCTGCTACGGATGGAAAAGCCGCCTCCGCGTAATGTCATCGGGAAACACAAAAATTTGGGCCGCTAACTTCTGTTAGCGGCTTTTTTTTTATTGGCGCAGGCACTAACATACGTTGATATCCCCCAGCCGCCCTTCTGCTGATGGACCACAAAAATAACCAAAGTCTGAAGGAGTTACCCATGAAATTGTTTTATAAGCCCGGCGCGTGTTCCCTCGCATCGCACATTACTTTACGGGAAAGCGGAAAGGATTTTTCGCTGATTGGCGTCGACCTGATGCAAAAACGTATGGAAAACGGTGACGATTTTCTGAAGGTGAACCCAAAAGGCCAGGTTCCTGCACTATTGCTGGACGATAACACGCTGCTGACCGAAGGCGTGGCTATTATGCAGTATCTCGCAGATAGCGTTGCCGACCGCCAGTTGCTAGCCCCAGTAGGCAGTATCAATCGCTATAAGACTCTCGAATGGCTGAACTTTATCGCTACCGAGCTTCATAAAGGTTTCACGCCACTGTTCCGCCCGGATACGCCAGAAGAGTACAAGCCAACGGTACGGACTCTTTTAGATAAGAAGCTCGCGTATGTGGATGAGTCCCTGGCAAACGCGGAGTGGATTACCGGTTCACGCTTCACCATTGCCGATGCATACCTGTTTACCGTGCTGCGCTGGGCATTTGCCGTGAAGCTGGATATGGCAGGATATAAGCATATCGCGGACTATATGGCGCGCGTAGCAGCGCGTCCTGCGGTTGCGGCAGCGCTCGCGGCTGAAGGGCTGAAATAGCCGTAGTTTGATTATCACCCGGCGTCGCTGCGCCAGGCTGGGCTACCCATGGTTGTCGATATGGTGAACATCAGCGACCTGTAGGCCTGATAAGCGCAGCGCCATCAGGCATAGCCTCGCGCATTGCCGCCGGATGGCGGCGTTGCCTTATCCGGCCTACGTTCTAATGCGAATGCGACGCCGGGACGCGCAGGCTAATTACAATAGCGTTGCGCTAAATACATGTACCGGCTTCGCGATACGATCCTGTGCGGCAACGACCTGCAGTTCGTACTCGCCCATCTCTTTTGTCGTGACCATAATTTCGTAAACCGCCGCAGTGACATGCTCAAGCGCATCACGTAGGGTCGCGCCTTGCAGCAATTTCACCAGCAACAGACCACTGGTCACATCGCCAACGCCAACCGGATGTCTTGCGCCGAAATCAATCAGCGGACGACTGATATGCCAGGCCTCATCAGCCGTCACAAGCAGCATTTCGAAACGATCAACGCTATAGCCCGCTCGCGCCAGATGTTTAACCAGCACAATTTTCGGGCCGAGCGCGATAAGTGCGCGGGCAGCGTCGACGGCACCCGCCACATCATTAATCTGCCGCTCAGAGAGCATCTCCAGCTCAATAAGATTTGGGGCAATAATGTCGCTTGCCGGCAGCGCATAGCGCTTATGAAACTCCGCCACGCCCGGTGCCACGATACAGCCCTTTTCCGGGTGTCCCATGACCGGATCGCAGAAATACTTCGCCTGCGGGTTCGCCGCTTTGACCTGACGTACAATACCGAGAATATGCTCACCCTGTTCAGCCGACCCCAGATAACCGCTCAGCACGGCGCTACAGCGCGCTAGCTGGTCGATATCCGCAATCCCCTGCACAATCTCCGTCAGGTGCGCAGGCGGCATCACACAGCCTGTCCACTTACCGTACTGGGTATGGTTGGAGAACTGTACGGTATTTAAGGGCCAGACGTTCGCGCCAAGACGGCGCATAGGGAATTCTGCGGCACTGTTGCCCGCATGACCGAAAACAACGTGGGATTGAATGGCGAGGATATTGTTCATGGGTTCTACTCAGACGACAAAAAAGAAGGGGGCGTAGTTTCCCACGCCCCCCTGTTTTGGAAGATTACTTCCAGCAGATTAAACAGTAATTTTTCTTACCACGACGCAGCAATGTGTAGCGACCAAACAGAATGTCATTCTCGTTAAAGAAGTATTCCGGGTCAGCCTGCTTTTCACCGTTGATGGTGACCGCGTTGGAGGCGATAGTTTTGCGCGCCTGACCACGGGACGGTTGCAGCTCAGAATCCACCAGCGCCTGCATCAGGTCGGCACCTTTTTCCATTTCGACCATCGGCACACCATCTTGCGCCAGCTGTTCGAAGTCCGCTTCGCTGAGTGCGTTAAGAGAACCGCTAAACAGGCTTTCGGTAATGCGTTTTGCCGCGACAAGGCCTTCTTCGCCATGCACAAGACGGGTCACCGTTTCGGCCAGCACGTACTGGGCGCGAGGCGCTTTGCCGCTATTTTTGTCTTCTTCTTCCAGCGCATTGATCTCTGCAATGTCCATGAAGGTGAAGAACTTCAGGAAGCGGTAAACGTCAGCGTCAGCGGTGTTAATCCAGAACTGATAGAATTTGTACGGGCTGGTTTTCTTCGGATCAAGCCATACCGCGCCGCCTTCGGTCTTACCGAACTTGGTGCCGTCTGCTTTGGTGATAAGCGGAACGGTCAGACCGAATACCTGATTCTGGTGCAGACGACGGGTCAGGTCGATACCGGAGGTGATGTTGCCCCACTGATCAGAACCGCCAATCTGCAACGCGACGCCGTGCAGTTCGTTCAGGCAGGCAAAATCATAGCCCTGTAACAGGTTGTAGGAAAACTCAGTGAATGAGATCCCCTGATCGTCACGGTTAAGACGCTGCTTCACCGCTTCTTTATTGATCATCTGGTTAACAGAGAAATGCTTGCCGATATCACGCAGGAAGGTCAGCACGTTCATGCTGCCAAACCAGTCGTAGTTGTTCGCGGCAATCGCCGAGTTTTCGCCACAGTCGAAATCGAGGAACGGTGCAACCTGCTTACGGATTTTGGCGACCCATTCCTGCACGGTATCTTCGGTGTTCAGTTTACGCTCGGCGGCTTTAAAGCTCGGATCGCCAATCAGACCCGTTGCACCGCCAACCAGTGCGACAGGTTTATGCCCCGCCTCCTGGAAGCGTTTCAGGCATAACAAAGGAACAAGATGCCCCAAATGCAAGCTGTCAGCGGTTGGATCGAAGCCGCAATAGAGCGCGATCGGGCCTTGCGCCAGTCGCTCTGCTAACGCTACCTCGTCCGTTACCTGGGCGACTAGCCCCCGCTCTTGCAGTTGTTTAATCAAGTTACTGCTTGCCATCAAATTCTCCATCTCTATCCGACTGCACCTTTGCCGGTACACGACTTTTCGCCAGACGCGAAAGCTATATAGAATAAAGCGCTGGCGCATTCAGCGCTAGCGCTTAAAACAACAAATTTAGTCCTTTATGGTGCCAGTCGGTCGATTTTCCAGGCGTCGGCTTCACGTTGGTACAAAAAACGATCGTGTAGACGATGTTCACCGCCCTGCCAGAATTCCATTTGTTCTACGCTGACGCGAAAACCGCCCCAGAAACTCGGCAGCGGTACATCACCTTGCTGGAATTTCTGCTTCAGTTCGAGGAATTTGCTTTCGAGGATCCCACGCGCAGAGATGCGGCTGGATTGTTTGGATACCCAAGCGCCAATCTGGCTATCGCGAGGACGGCTGTGGAAATATTTCATCACTTCGAGGGGCGACAGACGTTCTGCTTTACCGATAACCATCACCTGCCTGTCCAGCATATGCCACGGGAACAACAGGCTAATATGCGGATTTTTTTCCAGCTGATGCGCCTTACGGCTACCGAGGTTGGTGTAGAACACCAGACCTTTCTCATCATAATGCTTGAGCAACACGATACGCTGGTAAGGCTGACCGTTTTCATCCACCGTCGCCACCACCATTGCCGTTGGGTCGGCTAACCGTGCTTCGCAGGCCTGGGCCAGCCAGCGTTCAAAAAGCGGTAGAGGTTGGGCGGGAAGATCGTGGCGACGCAGGCCGCCACGGGTGTACTCTCGGCGCAGATGCGCGATTTGCTGCAGATCGTCGTTATCAGACATGGCGTTTTTGAAGGTAATCAGTAGGTGGCGTTATTGTGCGCCGCCCGGGTGAAAATCTCAACGCTTAGGATTTTGCAACTGGCAGTTATTTAAAACAATATGGTCGCGCTTGTAGACCGTCGCTTCATTACCTTTCGACCAGAACACATAGATTCCATCGGTATAACGCGCGCCTGAAGCGGACATGCCCTGGGTCAGATTGAGCTGTTGGTTGTCATAGATAAAGCTCACCTGCTGGCGAGGATTATTCAGATGTACCGTCAGCGGTTTTTCTTCACACTGATACTCCAGCGTATCGGTGTGCATACGTTCCATAAATTGGTTGTAGGTACTACACCCGGCCAGCATCAAAGGGACAACAGCAATCAGTATTTTTTTCATTTTTCAGGCCTTACGACTTTCTCATTCATGGAGTCATTTCACACTCCCGTTTAGGCTAATTCTACAGGCCTGCTGTAAAAGATGATTTCAGTTAACTCTTATTATTCTGAGGGTTTGCGGGAAAAATTGCCCCCAATACGCTAGCCTCAGAAGCGCCGGTGACCGACGGTAAATTTCCGGGCAATCCGGCAACGGTTCGCCAGGCAAGCCAGGCAAAGGCCAGCGCTTCCATATCGTCACCGCTAATACCGTATTTATCCGTTGCCGCCACTTCAGTGCCGGCCAGCAGTCCGGCAAGACGCGCCATCACCAGCGGGTTACGACTTCCACCGCCGCAGACCAGCAGACGGTCGCATCCGCCACTGAGCATCACCTGCTCTGCGATGGTCACCGCCGTCAACTCCGCAAGCGTAGCCTGCACATCTTGCGGACGCAGCCCCGGATAACGGGTCAGGAACTGTGCCAGCCAGCCATAATTAAAGTATTCACGACCGGTACTCTTTGGCGCCGGGGCCGCAAAATACGGGTCGCTTAACATGTCCTGCAATAGCGGCAGAATAACTTTACCGTCGTTTGCCCACTCGGCATCTTTATCGTACGGCTTAGCAAGGTTTCGCCAGATCCAGGCATCCATCAGCATATTTCCAGGGCCGGTATCAAACCCCCGTACAGGCTGACCTGGCACCAATAAGGAAAGGTTAGCGATGCCGCCGATATTGAGGATCATCCGGCGCTCGCCTGGATGCATAAGCAATGCCTGGTGAAAGGCAGGAACCAGCGGCGCGCCCTGCCCGCCGAGCGCCATATCGCGACGACGAAAATCACCGACCACACTAACGCCCGTGCGCGCGGCAATAATATTGTTATCGCCAATTTGCATCGTATGCGGCGCGTCCCCTTTCGGCTCATGCCAGACCGTTTGTCCGTGACAACCAATCGCCACGATATCCTGCGGTTTGAGGTGTTCGCGTTCCATGAGCGCGAGGATGGCATCAGCAAACAGATGCCCCAACCGATTATCCAGTTGGCCAAGCTGAGAGAGCGTGAGCGGCTGTCCTTGACAGATAGCCAGAACGGCTTCTTTCAGCGCGATGGGAATGGGCCAGGACAGGCTCGCGAGCTGCGCTACGCGGGTTTCATCAATTGCTGCCAGCACCACATCCACACCGTCAAGACTGGTTCCTGACATAACGCCAATATATCGCCCTGATTTCATACGCTGTCCTTAGTCAACTTTGCAAAGTCAACACTCCACCATAAAGCGACAGGTAATGCTATTGACTCATAATATTTTTTAACAAAATGGTGGCCATCTGGGTCAATGTCGTCCTTGAAATAAGGACGCGTTTAACGTTGGTTAAAGCTGTTTAGATTATTCTCATTAATAATAAATGCGGAGTGTATGACCCCTTCGACCAAATACCATATAATTGTTCTGTATGGATGCTCATAAGAGCAATTCTCGTGAACTGGAGATTCATAATGATGTTACGTGTATTGGCTGTTTCAATGATTGGTTTATCCCTGGCCGGATGTGCCGGCAACAGCGGCCTGTCCGGTGATGTTTACTCGGCATCCGAGGCGAAACAGGTCCAGAACGTGACCTACGGTACGATTGTCCACGTTCGTCCTGTTCAGATTCAGGGCGGTGATGAAAGTAACGTAATCGGTGCCATTGGTGGCGCGGTGTTGGGTGGCTTCCTCGGTAACACCGTCGGTGGCGGTACCGGACGCTCTCTGGCTACCGCAGCGGGTGCTGTGGCTGGCGGCGTAGCGGGTCAAGGTGTTCAGGGCGCGATGAATAAAACTCAGGGTGTTGAGCTTGAGATCCGTAAAGATGACGGTAACACCATTATGGTGGTGCAGAAACAAGGCGATACCCGCTTCTCTGCTGGTCAGCGCGTCGTGATGGCAAGCAACGGCAGCCAGGTCACCGTTTCACCACGTTAATTTAACGTCAAGCGTGGCCTTATTGGCCACGTATTCCCCCTTCTCAATCCAATCACATTCATATTGTGAATATAATGTTGGCATTTGGCTAATCTATTATTTGCGCCCGGACAATATTTCTTTACCGTAAATCACGTAAACTAAAGCCATAGAGGGCCAGGAAGCCCAGAATTGAAACGCTTAGCGTAAACAGGACGCATCTATGCTTTTAAATTTCCCACGGCAACGTTTTTTGATTTATCTTACCATTACGCTTATTGGTACATTGCTGCTCAATCATTTTTCGAATGTCGTCATAAGACATGTTCCGGCAATTGCGCCTATTCTATTTCCTACTTTGACCATTTTTCTGATGGTCTTTCATACCATGATCGCCGTGTTTATGATCATGAAGTATTTATGTGACAAAAGGCGCCTCTACCTGGTTCCCATCGCGTTCGCCTTCGCCTCCTCTGCCTTGCTGATGCTTGGAACGCTAAAAAGCTACCCCAACTGGTTTTTATGCGGTGGGTTGAATATCACCAATTATAATGATGCATTGATATTTTTCTCATTCCGTAATTTCATGATGGCTGTACTTTTTATTACTTCAGTTATTCTGTATGCTTTTAAAACTACAGCTATGCATACACGAAAAATCCATTTTATAATCATTAGCGTGATTGTTCTTTTTAGTCTCTCGACGATGTGGCTTGCTTGGTTATACTCCAGTAATAACCCACTGCTAAGCGTCGAATTCATTGATAATAACACCTTTAAATATTCTAATGTTTGGCTGACGGTTATTAGCTGGTCCTTAATATGCATTTGGATACTGGCGCTGCTGATCATTTTACTTATTACACAATTGCGCAATATTTTTTGGTACAGTGGAGCTTTCTTTTGCTCCTGCTATATATTTACGCTATTCGTGCTAATGACAGGTCAGGACACTGCGAGCTACAGCTGGTATCAGGCTCGGCTATTTGAAACCATCTCAACGCTGTTCCTTATCTTTGTTCTGTTCTGCGACGTGTTTACGCTCTACCGTCAGTCCAATACCAAATACCTGAATTCATACCAGAACTCCATCCGCGACCCATTAACGCGGCTGTACAATCGTAGTTATTTCTATGACTCATTCACCGCTTTGCTGCCGGCCATTGCTTCTGGCCATCCGGTCTCGGTTATCGTCAGCGATCTTGACCACTTCAAGCGCATCAATGATAAGTACGGGCACCTGCAGGGGGACAAGGTCATTCAGTTTGTCTCTAAAGTACTCCAGGATTCTGTACGTCAGAACGATATTGCCGCGCGTATTGGCGGTGAAGAATTTGCCCTGTTGCTGGTAAATACCTCCCCTGAAGTTGCACAGTCCGTTGCTGAACGCATTCGACTGGCTATTAGTCAGCACGATACTGAAAGTAGCCTCAATCAGCTGCCGGAGCCAATAACGATCAGTATGGGCGTGTTTACCGCCATCGATCTGTCGATACCGGTAGAAGAGTGCGTGCGTCGGGCGGATGAAGCGATGTACCGAGCGAAAAGCGCAGGCCGAAATCGGGTGGTGGTCTGGGAATAAATGAAAGAAAAAAACCCGCGAGATTCGCGGGTTTTTGGGTCATCAATCGCGTGATTGTAACTCGATGATATTTTGTTCCAGCTTGCGGATAAGCGTGGTCAATAAAGTCAGTTCCTCAGCAGAAACGCCCGCCAGGATATCACCACGGGTATGGCTAATCACCGCCTCCATCTGCTCGATGAGAGGTTCCGCTTTCTCCGTTAACTTAATGCGTTTAGCACGACGGTCATTCGCACAGGTCTGGCGAGAGATTAAGCCTTTCTCTTCCAGTTGGTCCAGTGTACGTACCAGTGACGGCTGCTCAATACCAATCGCTTTAGCCAGTTGGATTTGCGACTGCTCAGGTGGAAGCTGATGAATATTATGCAGCGTAACCCAGTGCGTCTGCGTCAGTTCCAGAGGTTTCAGGCGATGGTCAATCAGAGCACGCCAAATGCGCACCAACCGTGCCAGATCAGAACCTAATGGCGATTCCAATTTCATCTCCTTATAATTAGCTTGCTAAGTTATTATACTGATTTTAGAATAGTGTGCAGTATTTAAATTAGCAAAACAAATGAATTGCCACGTGCCCGCAAACGCGCGTCATGGATTACACTGTTACAAATGATGTTTATTTATTTCAAAACACGACATAACATCGAACCATAACGTCATAATCGCAAAGGATTTTTGCTTGTGAAGTCGAATTTCTACATTCCCGGGCTACCGCTACAAGATCTCGTCGTCGGCGCATCAATTTATTTTCCACCTTTATTCAAAGCGGTTCTTCTCGGCTTCCTTTTTTGGTTGCTAATCCACCGAACCTTACGCGACTGGATGTATGCCGGCGATATCTGGCACCCGCTGTTAATGGATCTCTCTTTTTTCGCCCTTTCCGTCTGCCTTGCGCTGATGATTCTGGTCTGGTGGTAACGTCGTCCTATGAAAAAGCTTAAATATTTCTCCACGCTGTTAATCGCGGCACTTGCCATCGTTGCCGTCTGGTTTGTCTGGAATTATTACATGCAGTCACCGTGGACCCGAGACGGCAAAATCCGCGCCGAACAGGTGGACGTCACGCCTCAGGTTTCCGGTAGCATACTGACCCTCAACGTCAAAGATAACCAGTTCGTGAAGGCGGGTGAGACGCTGTTCACCATTGATCCGACGCCGTGGAAGATTGCGCTGATGAACGCCGACGCAAAACTGGCTAAAGCCCAGTCTGAGCTTTCCCGTGCCAGCAATGAAGCCGCTCGCCGCCGCGGTCTTTCTGCTAATGCTATCTCTGCAGAAGATCGTGAAGCCTCTAATATGGCGCTAAAAGTGGCCCAGGCTAACGCTGACGCCGCCAAAGCAGAACGAGCTCATGCCCAGTGGCAGCTTACCCAAACCGATGTCAAAGCGCCCGTTGATGGATGGGTCACCAACCTGACCACTCGCGTCGGTAACTATGCCGCCATTGGCCACCCAGTGTTTGCACTCATCGACAGCCACTCATTTTATGTCGTGGGATATTTTGAAGAAACGAAGCTGCGCCATATCCGGGAGGGTGACCGCGCTGATATCGTTTTATACAGCGACAATAAAAGGTTACAGGGTCACGTATCCAGCATTGGTCGTGCGATTCACGATCAGAGCCTGGCGGCTGACGGTTCACTGGTTGCCGATATCAAGCCCACCATTCCATGGGTTCGCCTGGCACAGCGTGTGCCTGTGCGTATTCAGTTTGATGCTCTGCCAGCCGAGACTTTATTGGTCGCCGGGACAACCTGTACCGTTTCTATTGTCGGTAAGCCGCAATGACCATCCCCAGCCTGACGTGGGCGTCACTGCCGTGGGTGAAAGCGACGTCGCCGCAGTGGCGCTATGCGCTGCGCAATACCTTCGCCATGTGTCTGGCGCTGAGTATTGCCTACTGGCTGAATCTGGATGAGCCCTATTGGGCAATGACCTCCGCAGCGGTGGTCAGCTTTCCCACCGTAGGCGGTGTAATCAGTAAAAGTCTGGGCCGCATTGCCGGCAGTTTATTGGGCGCCAGCGCCGCCATTTTGATTGCCGGACACACTCTTACCGACCCGTGGTTTTTTCTGTTCGCCATGTCAGGCTGGCTGGCCTTGTGTACCTGGGCCTGTGCGATGTACACCAACAACGTCGCCTATGCGTTTCAGCTAGCAGGCTACACCTGCGCTATCATTGCCTTCCCAATTATTAATGTGGTGGACGCCACCAGGCTCTGGGAAATTGCCCAGGCGCGCGTTTGTGAAGTGATCGTCGGTATTCTTTGCGGCGGCCTGATGATGATGATCCTGCCCAGCACCTCGGACGGTAGCGCCCTGCTCACGGCATTGAAAAACATGCACGCCCGCCTGCTGGAACACGCCAGCTTGCTTTGGCAACCGGTGACGACTGACGCGATTCGCTCAGCGCACCAGAGCGTAATAAGCCAGATCCTGACCATGAACCTGCTGCGTATTCAGGCATTCTGGAGCCACTATCGGCTGCGCAGACAAAATAAGCTGCTTAACTACCTGCTACACCAGCAGCTACGCCTGACCAGCGTTATCTCCAGCCTGCGCCGCCTGATGATGAACTGGCCGGATGCGCCACCAACTATTCGCCCGGTGCTGGAACAATTGCTGCAAGCGCTCGCTAAACCCAACTGCGACGCCTACACCATCGCCCGTATTATTGCGCCGCTGGCCCCTCACGATCATCAAAACTACCGTCATCATGCCTTCTGGCACCGTCTGCGTTACTTCTGCAGACTCTATATCAGCACCAGTCAGTGGCTGCGGCGGCTAGAAAGCGCCTCGGTTATCACCGAGTTTTCCGTCCCGGCCGCCCCTGCACTGATGCGACATACCGATCATGCCGAAGCCGCCTGGAGCGGCATCCGCACCTTCTTTGCGTTAGTCAGCATCGGCGCTTTGAGCATCAGCACGCAATGGGAATCGGGCGCTGCGGCACTGACGCTGGCGGCAATTTGCTGCGTGTTGTACTCAAACGTACCGTCCCCCTACAGTTCATTGACCTTATTATTGCGTACGCTGGTGCTGCTCTCTGTTTTCAGCTTTGGCGTTAAATTTGGTTTGATGGTGCAGATAAGCGACCTGTGGCAGTTTATGCTGTTTCTGTTCCCGTTACTGGTGACGATGCAGCTGCTCAAGCTGCAAATTCCCAAGCAGGCCAGGCTTTGGGGATCGTTAATTGTCTTTATGGGATCGTTTATTGCCGTCACCAATCCGCCGGTTTATAACTTTGCCGATTTCCTCAATGATAACCTGGCCAAAATTATCGGCGTTGGGCTAGCCTGGCTGGCCTTTGCCGTACTGACGCCAGGTTCTGACGCCCGTAAAAGCCGCCGCCACATTCGTGCGTTACGGCGTCACTTTGTTGATCAGTTGAGTCGTCATCCTGATAATAGCGAACATGAATTTGAATCTCTTGTTTATCATCACGTTAGCCAATTGAGCACCAGCCAGGACGAACCGGCTCGTCGCTGGTTATTACGCTGGGGCGTGGTGCTGCTGAACTGTTCACATGTGGTATGGCAACTACGCGGCTGGGAAGCGCGTTCAGACCCACTCTCGCAGGTGCGCGATATGGCGATTGGTTTGTTGCGGGATGTGATGAGTGAACGAGGAGTGCAACAGCGTCCATTGGCAGCTACGTTGCAGGAATTACAGCGAATTTGCGACACCCTTTCCCACCATCATCAACCGGCTGCGCGCGAGCTGGCTTCTATTCTGTGGCGTCTTTACTGCTCGCTTTCACAGCTTGAAACAGCGCCGACGCCCGGTACGCTCACCGAGCAGACGGCGTGATAGATGAGCGGCAGACGGTAAAACCCGTCTGCCTATTGATGCTTACGGTACGTCGTAGCCAAGCGCCGCTTTACGGATGCGGAACCACTGCTGTCGCGTCATATCGAGCGACTGCGCCACAATCGCAGAACGCACGCGCTCAATTTTACCAGAACCGATTATCGGTAACGGCTGCGACGGCAGACGCATAATCCACGCATAAACCACCTGCTCAATACTGCCGGCATTCAGCTCATTGGCCACCTGCGCCAGCTCATCGCGCAGCGGTTGGAATTCATCATCATTAAACAGGCGACCACCGCCCAGACAAGACCAGGCCATCGGACGAATACGCAGCTGCTGCAGCTGATCCAGCGTACCATCAAGCAGCGTTGGCTGATGAATCGGGGAGATCTCAACCTGATTGGTTGACAGGGTGAAAGGCAAGCGCGATTGCAGCAAGGTGAACTGCGCCGGGGTAAAGTTCGAGACGCCGAAATGTCGCACTTTTCCGCTCTGGTGTAGCGTGAGGAATGCCTGGGCCACTTCATCGGCATCCATTAGGGGATCGGGGCGGTGGATCAGCAGTAAATCGAGTACATCCGTCGATAAATTACGCAACGACTGTTCGGCGCTATGGATGATATGGTTGCTGTCGGTGATGTAGTGCCCGAGGGTATTTTCGGGTTTAGCAGTGGTTGCGATGCCACATTTGGTGACAATTTCCATCCGCTCACGAAGGTGCGGCGCCAGCTTCAAAGCCTCACCGAAGGCCGCTTCACACTGGTAGCCGCCGTAAATGTCCGCATGGTCAACGGTGGTCACGCCGAGATCCAGATGCTCTTCAATAAAGCTCACCAGTTGCCGAGCAGACATGTTCCACTCCATCAAACGCCAGTAACCCATCACAAAGCGCGAAAATTCCGGGCCCTGCGGCGCCAGGGTAATACGTTGAACCATGACCATTTCCTCTGAAAAAAATTGTTCTCGAGTATACGCATTTTTGCGTTTAAAACAGTGAGGGCTGCTGAGGTTCTTCAACGTTATCAGGCTTGGCTGCACGCAATTTGCGCAATAACCGCTGGCGACACAGTCGCAGAACATCCTGCTTTTGCCCATCGCTCATATTTTGCCAGTTAAAGCGCTCCTCCCGGCTGCGAAAACAGCCGCGACAAAATCCGCGCTCATCCGCCTGACATATTCCCCGGCATGGACTTTGAACCGGGAAAAACTCCAGTTGCTCCGCCACGTTAGCCCCCTTTTACCTCGTTATCCTTTCATTGAAGACGTTTAACTCTATGGACGCAACTTTTCTTAGTAATAGAGCTTATCGGGCTGCTTTTTCAAAAATAGGGTTGCATTAGACCAATCGGTCTATTACAGTTCAACGCATGAGCAAATCTATTGAACATGATACCCGTGAACACATTCTGGCTACCGGCGAGCGTCTTTGTATGCATCGCGGATTTACCGGAATGGGTCTGAGCGAACTCCTGAAAACGGCCGAGGTGCCGAAAGGATCGTTCTATCACTATTTCCGTTCAAAAGAGGCGTTTGGCGTCGCCATGCTGGAGCGGCACTTTTCAGATTATCATCTGCGTCTGGTTGAGCACTTCACGCAGGGCCCCGGCAACTACCGCGACCGCCTGCTGGATTACTATCAGCACACGCTCACCCAATTTTGCCAGCAGGGTTTAATCAGCGGTTGTTTAACCGTCAAACTCTCTGCTGAAGTGTGCGATCTGTCAGAAGATATGCGCGCTGAGATGAACAAAGGTGCTAACCAGATTATGGTTTTGTTAGCGTCAGCGCTGGAAAATGGCCGCCGGGAAGGATGTTTAAACTTTGTTGGCGAAGCCGCAGCAACAGCGCAGGTACTTTACTCGCTGTGGTTAGGGGCGAACTTGCAGGCCAAAATGGCGCGCAGCTCCGCGCCGCTTGAAAGCGCACTAACGCACGTCAGGAATCTGATTGCCGCGCCGGATTAATCACCGGCGTTTTTATTTCTTACATCACTAGACGACCGGTCTACTCAGGAGTCATTATGTCACAAGAGAAATTGTTTACCCCACTTAAAGTGGGTGCGGTGACCGCCCCAAACCGCGTGTTTATGGCCCCACTGACGCGTCTGCGTAGCATCGTACCAGGCGATATCCCGACTCCGTTGATGGGTGAATACTACCGCCAGCGTGCAAGTGCGGGTCTGATTATCTCCGAAGCAACCCAGATTTCCGCTCAGGCGAAAGGCTACCAGGGCGCACCAGGCCTGCACAGCCCAGAGCAGATTGCCGCGTGGAAGAAAATCACCGCGGGTGTGCATGCTGAAAACGGTCGTATCGCGGTGCAGCTGTGGCACACCGGACGTATTTCTCACAGCAGCCTGCAACCCAATGGTGAAGCGCCGGTTGCGCCTTCTGCACTGAGTGCCAATACCCGTACTTCGCTTCGTGATGAAAACGGTCATGCTATCCGTGTCGACACGTCTTTGCCTCGCGCTCTGGAAACCCGTGAAATTCCGGGTATCGTTAATGATTTCCGTCAGGCTATCGCTAACGCCCGTGAAGCTGGCTTCGATTTAGTTGAGCTGCACTCAGCCCACGGCTATCTGTTGCACCAGTTCCTGTCCCCTTCTTCTAACCATCGTACCGATGAGTACGGCGGCAGCGTTGAAAACCGCGCTCGTCTGGTGCTTGAAGTGGTTGATGCCGGGATCAAAGAATGGGGTGCCGATCGTATCGCTATTCGCGTATCGCCAATTGGCTCCTTCCAGAACGTCGATAACGGCCCGAATGAAGAAGCAGATGCGCTTTATTTGATTGAAGAACTGGGCAAACGCGGCATTGCTTACCTGCACATGTCCGAACCAGACTGGGCGGGCGGCGAACCGTACAGCGATGCTTTCCGCGAAAAAGTGCGCGCCCGTTTCCACGGCCCAATCATTGGTGCTGGCGCTTACACGCCGGAAAAAGCAGAAGAGTTGATTGAAAAAGGGTTAATTGACGCCGTTGCCTTTGGTCGCGCTTATATTGCCAACCCGGACCTGGTAGCCCGTCTGCAACGCAAAGCCGAGTTGAACCCACAGCATCCAGAAAGCTTCTACGGCGGTGGTGCTGAAGGGTATACCGATTATCCGACTTTGTGATCCTTCATTGATAGCGGCGCCTTTGCGCCGCTATACTAGGACATTATTCATAAGTAAGGACGAGGGATATCATGCGTTTACTGCATACCATGCTGCGTGTCGGCGACCTGCAACGCTCTATTGAGTTTTACACCAACGTTCTGGGCATGAAACTGCTGCGCACCAGCGAGAACACCGAATACAAATACTCCCTGGCATTTGTCGGTTACGGCGATGAAAGCGACACCGCAGTGATTGAGTTGACCTATAACTGGGGCGTAGACAAATACGACCTGGGAACGGCCTACGGTCACATCGCGCTGAGCGTTGATAATGCAGCGGAAGCCTGCGATCGCATTCGCAAAAATGGCGGTAACGTCACGCGCGAAGCAGGCCCGGTAAAAGGCGGCGCGACGGTTATCGCGTTTGTCGAAGATCCAGACGGCTACAAAATTGAGTTGATCGAAGAGAAGGATGCCGGCAAAGGTCTTGGCAACTAATCTCCCGCGGGTGCCTTAGGGTACCCGTTTTCTCCTCCCGCCTTTCCAAGCCGCGGCAAAATTTGCCATAATGCGCGCTACTTTTTCTAAGTTAAGAGATTCAGATGTCCGACAATGTGCAGCTTAATGGTCTTTGCGACCGTTTTCGTGGGTTTTATCCCGTGGTGATTGATGTTGAAACCGCAGGATTCAATGCCAAAACGGATGCTCTGCTCGAAGTAGCAGCAATCACGTTGAAAATGGATGAGCAAGGCTGGCTGATGCCGGATAACACGTTGCATTTCCACGTTGAGCCATTTGAAGGGGCCAACCTTGTTCCAGAAGCGCTCGCTTTCAATGGCATTGACCCAAATAACCCGCTGCGCGGCGCAGTCAGTGAATACGACGCGCTGCACGCCATTTTCAAGATGGTACGCAAAGGGATGAAAGAGACGGATTGCAACCGCGCGATCATGGTGGCGCACAATGCCACCTTCGACCATAGCTTCATGATGGCCGCCGCCGAACGCGCCTCGCTCAAACGCAATCCGTTCCACCCGTTTGTCACCTTTGATACGGCGGCACTCAGCGGGCTGGCTCTTGGACAAACGGTACTGTCGAAAGCTTGCGCGGCCGCCGGTATGGATTTCGACAGCAGCCAGGCCCACTCGGCGCTGTACGATACCGAACAAACCGCGATTCTGTTCTGCGAAATCGTCAACCGCTGGAAGCGCCTTGGCGGCTGGCCGCTGCCGATAGCCACGGAAGAATAATCGTATAAAAAAAGCGCCGTAAAGGCGCTTTTTATTCTCTGTAGCTGTCTATCGTTGAAACCGTAGGCCAGAAAGCTGCGCGCCATCTGGCATCCCGGGTAGAATGCCGGATGGCGCGCAGCTTTCCGGCCTACACGAACCTGGCAGTTACTCTGCTTTCGGCTCTTCAGCGTATTTTGCCGCGGTCTCTTTAATCAGAGGCTGCAGTTCGCCACGCTGGTACATCTCAATAATAATGTCACAGCCGCCAACCAGCTCACCGTCCACCCACAGCTGCGGGAAGGTCGGCCAGTTTGCGTATTTTGGCAGCTCAGCACGAATATCCGGGTTCTGCAGGATGTCGACATAAGCGAAGCGCTCGCCACAGGCAGACAGCGCCTGCACTGCCTGTGCGGAGAAGCCGCAGCTTGGCAGTTTCGGAGAACCTTTCATGTACAGCAGGATTGGGTTTTCAGCGATCTGGCGCTGAATTTTTTCAATTGTCTCGCTCATTGTCTTGCTTCCTCACACTTCTTTTTACGACAGTAGTCCGCCATTGTAGCGTTTCAGGTCGCGAACCGAAAATAACATTTTGTTCACGCTTTACTATTTTATCGTCTGTTCGCTTAAGTTGCTTTATAAATATGTTTTTATCGGCAGTTCACTGAAAAACTTGTTCATTTTTTAGCTTGAGTTGTATCAAATGATGTTTTTTTTTGCAGTTGCTAACGAAACAACGTTTTGGACTAAAAAACAGTATTAACATTTCGTGTTTTTATAGATTAGAATCGTTGGGTTTTGTAAACCATACCCAGGCAAGGATGTACGCCTGATTACTCAGAGGGTTGTTCAGTGGCGCAGATAAAAAAATGGTCGTTCACGCTCTGTGCATTGTTGTTTACATCGTTATCTTTCACGCCGTTGGCGCATGCAACCGGGCATGCCAAAACACCTACGGCGCAAAAATCGCTTCCCGTAAAAGGCAGCGAACGTAAGAAAAAAAGCACAGACACCAAGTCCAACAGCAAGAAAAAATCGTCCTCTACGGCCAGTAAGAAAAAAAACAGCAGCGCCGTGGCGAAAAAATCAGCACCTTCCTCCAGCCGTAAAAATTCCTCTACGCGTACCGCAAAAGCCAGCAGAAAAGGCAGCACGCTGAAGACAGCTAACCTCGTCACCACCTGCAAACCTGCGCGTAAAGGCCACAAAAAATCCTGCACCACCAGCCCAGCCGAGAGTCAGCCGACGACCATAGCGCAGGCGCACAAAGTTCGCGTGCAAAAAGCGCAGAAGACGGCAATGAACAAACTGATGGGCCAACTCGGTAAGCCTTATCGTTGGGGCGGCAACTCACCACGTACCGGTTTCGACTGCAGCGGTCTGGTGTATTACGCTTATAAAGATCTGGTTAATATTCGTATCCCACGCACCGCCAATGAAATGTACCATCTGCGTGATGCCCGCCCGGTCGACCGTGGCGAGCTGGAGAGCGGCGATTTGGTCTTCTTCCGCACGCAGGGTCGCGGCACGGCTGACCATGTCGGTGTTTACGTCGGCAACGGTAAATTTATCCAATCCCCTCGTACCGGTCGTGATATTCAAATCACTTCCCTGAGCGAAGATTATTGGGTTCGCCACTATGTTGGCGCCCGTCGCGTAGTCACGCCGAAGACCATTCGTTAATCACTTACCCCGTTTGTTAATAAACGGGGTAAGCTTATCTTTTCTCTCACCTTTTAATTTGCTACTCTATCCTTACTCAATACAAGGTTATTGAGTGCACAAACTATAATAAGGAGAGTAGCAATGTCGTTCGAATTACCTGCATTACCGTATGCCAAAGACGCTTTAGTCCCACACATTTCTGTGGAAACGCTTGAGTACCACTATGGTAAACACCACCAGACTTATGTCACTAACCTGAACAACCTGGTCAAAGGCACCGCGTTTGAAGGCAAAACGCTTGAAGAGATCGTTCGTACCTCTGAAGGCGGCGTGTTCAACAACGCAGCACAGGTCTGGAACCACACTTTCTACTGGAACTGCCTGGCCCCTAACGCTGGCGGCGAACCAACCGGCGCAGTTGCTGATGCCATTAACAAAGCGTTTGGTAGCTTCGCGGAATTCAAAGCACAATTTACTGATGCCGCGGTTAAAAACTTCGGTGCGGGCTGGACCTGGCTTGTGAAGAAGGCTGACGGCTCACTGGCCATCGTTTCGACCTCTAACGCGGGTACGCCGCTGACCACCGACGCAACGCCACTGCTGACCGTCGATGTGTGGGAACATGCTTACTACATAGACTACCGCAACGCGCGTCCTAACTATCTGGAGCACTTCTGGGCTCTGGTAAACTGGAAGTTTGTGGCTGAAAATCTGGCCGCATAAGTTGCAAAAAACCCGGCCATATTCCGCCGGGTTTTATCCATTACGCAGAAGAGTTCCTCTTCTGCGTATTTAGATTTACTGACTTGCAAGCACTTCTTCACCGCGACTACGGCTACTCAATACCACCACCAACAACGCAAGCCCCGCCACGATTGCCCCCATCACCGGAACAAAGCTATAGCCCATACCGCCTGAAATCACCGCGCCACCGGCGACCGCGCCCAGCGCATTACCCAGGTTAAACGCGCCGATATTGACCGACGACGACAGGCCCGGAGCTTCATGCGCCACGCGCATCACGCGCATCTGTAGCGGAGGCACCACCGCAAAGGTTGCCGCGCCCCATACCACCATGCTCACCGCGGCCCCGAACTGCGTTTGCGCAAGGAACGGAATAGCCAACATAATAACCATTAACAGCAGTAAGAAACCTTTCAACGTTCCGCTCACGGAGCGGTCAGCGAATTTACCGCCCAGATAGTTCCCGATAGAGAAGCCCACGCCTATCAGCACTAGCATCAGGGTAATAAAACCTGACGAGGCATGAGTGATGGTGTGCAATACCGGGGAGATATAGGTATAGAGGGTAAACATTGCCCCTGCCCCCAGTACCGTGGTCAACAGCGCGGACAGCACCTGCGGACGCATCAGCACCGACAGTTCACGTTTCACATCCGGCTTCTCCCCCGCTCCACCTTTTGGCAGCGAGAACCATAGGCTTAAAATAGCGATCACGCCAAGCCCTGTGGTGGCCATAAACGACATACGCCAGCCGATGGTTTCCCCAAGCCAGGTTGCAGCAGGCACACCGCCGATATTCGCGATGGTCAGCCCCATAAACATGGTTGCAACCGCACTGGCCTGCTTGTGCTTTGGCACTACGCTTGCCGCGACCACTGAACCCAGGCCAAAGAAAGCGCCATGGTTAAGGCTTGTGATAATACGCGACACCATTAAGGTGGTGTAGTCCGGCGAGAACGCCGACAGCACATTGCCGAGGGTGAAGATAGCCATCAGGAAAATCAGCGCATTACGGCGACCGCGATGCGAAAGCAACAGGGTCATTAGCGGCGCGCCCACCATCACGCCAACGGCATAGGCGCTTATCAACATACCGGCGGCAGGAATGGAAACATCAACCCCTTTCGCGATAACCGGCAAAAGACCCATCGGCGAGAATTCGGTGGTGCCGATACCAAAAGCCCCAATGGCTAACGCCAATAAAGGAAAATTCATTTTCATACAAAAGCTCCGCTAAGCCATACGCAGTACGCGGCATGACAACATGGGGCAAAAGCATGACAGCAATCACAGAAAAACAGAAGTGTACAAAACAGCAAAAGATTATTGCTATATAGATAACAATAAAACGTGAGGGAGCGAACGCTCCCTCAAAGGGGGATTAATGCAATATAGCGGTAAACGCCGCCGCGACGATCAGCGCGAGCGCAACGAAGGTAGTACCGAGTGACAACTTAAGATCGGTGCTCATCAATTTTTCTCCTTTTGATTACCACAGTAAAACTGCGTTTAATCATTTTTGCACACTTAATAGCAAAAATCTTCACAGATTTAGCAGGATGATGGTTTTTGTTCTTCCACTTTGCGTCAGGATAAGTCAAAATTCGACGCTTATTTATAAGCGTACCGGCCATTGACCCCCTCCTGTCGTCCTGTATCGTTTTCCCGGCGAAATGCAATCTGCAAGATTGTACCAGGGTGTGTGAAGGCAAACGTTTTCCTTTCGGTATTTTCAGGGGCAGGCCAGGGTCTGGAGTGAGATGGAATGGCAACAATTAAAGATGTAGCGAAGCGCGCAAACGTTTCCACTACAACCGTATCACATGTTATTAACAAAACCCGTTTTGTCGCCGAAGACACGCGTGAAGCGGTGTGGGCAGCGATTAAAGAGCTGCACTACTCGCCAAGCGCCGTCGCGCGCAGCCTCAAGGTTAACCACACCAAATCGATAGGTTTGCTGGCAACCAGTAGCGAGGCGGCTTATTTTGCTGAAATCATCGAAGCCGTTGAGAAGAACTGCTTTGAGAAAGGCTATACCCTGATCCTTGGCAATGCGTGGAACAATCTGGAAAAGCAGCGCGCGTATTTGTCAATGATGGCGCAAAAGCGCGTAGATGGCCTGCTGGTGATGTGTTCTGAGTACCCGGAATCGCTGCTGTCGATGCTCGAAGAGTATCGCAACATCCCGATGGTGGTTATGGATTGGGGTGAAGCCAAAGCCGACTTTACTGACTCGGTCATTGATAACGCCTTTGAAGGCGGGTATATGGCGGGTCGTTACCTGGTCGAACGTGGGCATCGTGATATCGGCGTAATTCCAGGGCCGCTGGAGCGTAACACCGGCGCGGGCCGTCTGGCAGGCTTTATGAAAGCGATGGAAGAGACGATGATTAACGTCCCGGCCAACTGGATTGTGCAAGGCGATTTTGAGCCAGAATCAGGCTATCGCGCAATGCAGCAAATCCTGTCCCAGCACCCTCGCCCCACCGCAATCTTCTGCGGCGGTGATGTGATGGCGATGGGCGCGCTGTGCGCAGCCGATGAAATGGGGCTTCGTGTTCCTCAGGACATCTCGCTTATCGGCTACGATAACGTGCGCAACTCTCGCTTCTTTACGCCTGCGCTGACGACGATTCACCAGCCAAAAGACTCACTGGGCGAAACGGCCTTCAATATGCTGATGGATCGTATCGTCAGTAAGCGTGAGGAGTCGCAGTCGATTGAGGTCCATCCGCGCCTCATCGAACGCCGCTCCGTGGCTGACGGCCCGTTCCGCGACTATCGCCGTTAAGTCCCTATGCGGACGCCCTATTCCGGCGTCCGCAGCCATTCATCGTTTAACGTCTCACTGTCCCCTAAATACTCTAATAGCCAGCTTAGCGCCGGTGAGGCTTCGCTTTGCTGCCAGGTCAGGCAACAGGCGGCATCCGGGAACGGATTTTCTAAGGTTAAGGCGACCCACTCACCGCTATCGAGCCACGGCTGCGCCCGATGTCCGGGGATCATTGCCGCGCATAGCCCTGCGGAAATGCACGTTTCCGACGATGCCCAATCGGGAACAACCACCCTTTTCTGATTATCGAGAAGCCAGGTGGTACGCTTGGGTAATGAGCGAGACGTATCCTCTAGCACCAGTGATGGCCAGTTGCGCAACACATCATCGCTGAGCGGCCCGTCCATTTGGGCGAGCGGATGGGCATGGGAAACCACACAATGCCAGTTAAGCATCCCCATATCACGAAAAGCAAAACGTCCGCCAATCGGAATGGCCTGGGTGGCGCCAATCGCTAATTCCACGCGACCATCCGCCAGCGCATCCCACACGCCGTTAAACACCTCCTGAAAAACGATAAGCTCGACATCGTTAAAATGACGATAGAAATCCACGATCATCTGTCGCGTTCGCGCCGGTTTAACGATGTTGTCTACCGCAATAGCCAGTTGCCCCCGCCAGCCGTTGGCAATCTGCTGACACTGTTGACGGGTGATCTGCATTTTTTTGATAACAGAGCGTCCCTCTTTCAAAAACCAAACGCCCGCGGGCGTGAGTTCCACATCCCGATGGCGTCGTTCAAACAGCGGCACCGCCAGCCATTCTTCCAACTGGCGGACGGTATAGCTCACCGCAGAAGGCACGCGGTGAAGCTCCTGCGCCGCCGCGCTAAAGCTACCGTTGCGCGCCACGGCATCAACCACTTCTAAAGAATATTCAGACCACATTTTCTGCCTGCAAAAATTTTGAATCCATGACTCAAATATTAGCGTTTCACAACCACCAATGCACTCTCTACACTCTGCGGCATTGTTTATTGATGATAGAAAGGTCGTATTATGCAACCGGGGAAAGGATTTTTAGTCTGGCTAGCAGGGCTGAGCGTGCTGGGTTTTCTGGCAACAGATATGTATTTGCCGGCCTTTGCGGCCATTCAGGAAGACCTGCAAACGCCGGCCTCCGCCGTGAGCGCCAGCCTCAGTCTGTTCCTTGCAGGCTTTGCGGTTGCCCAGCTGTTATGGGGGCCGCTGTCTGATCGTTATGGGCGTAAACCTATTTTGCTGACCGGTTTAACCATTTTTGCCATAGGTTGCCTGGGGATGCTGTGGGTGCGCGACGGTACGACTCTGCTGGTGCTGCGATTCGTGCAGGCGGTCGGCGTCTGCGCGGCTGCCGTGACCTGGCAGGCAATGGTCACCGACTATTATCCCGCGCAGCGCACGAACCGTATTTTCGCCACCATAATGCCGCTGGTTGGCCTGTCTCCTGCCCTCGCCCCGCTGCTGGGGAGCTGGCTATTGGTCCATTTCGACTGGCAGGCTATTTTCGCGGCATTATTTATCATTACCCTGGTGCTGATGCTTCCGGCATTGCGTCTGAAGCCCGCACACAAGAAAAGCACCACCAGCGAAGAGAAACTGACCTTTATGCGCCTGCTGCGCAGTAAAGACTATCGCGGTAACGTTCTGATTTACGCCGCCTGCTCGGCGAGTTTCTTCGCATGGTTAACGGGTTCACCGTTTATTCTGCACGAGATGGGCTATAGCCCAACCGTTATCGGCCTGAGCTACGTTCCGCAGACTATCGCGTTCCTGATTGGCGGCTACGGCTGTCGCGCCGCGCTGCAAAAATGGCAGGGTTCTCAGTTGCTACCCTGGCTGCTGGTTGTCTATGCCGTAAGCGTGATAGGTACGTGGGGAGCGGGGCTGATGGAAAATGCCTCATTGACCGCAATACTTATCCCATTCTGCGTGATGGCTATCGCTAACGGGGGGATTTATCCTATCGTCGTCGCTCAGGCCCTGAAACCCTTCCCACAGGCAACCGGCCGGGCGGCTGCGCTACAGAATACGTTACAGCTGGGCCTGTGTTTCCTGGCAAGCCTTGCGGTGTCCACGCTGATTGCCACCCCGCTGCTGACCACCACTTGTGTGATGCTTGTGACGGTGTTGCTGGCGGCGATAGGTTACAGAATGCAGCGGGCCGCGCGTCGTGATGAACGTGCTGCTGAACAGAGCACTTCTCACGCCTAATCATCATCCATATCAATGCCATGATAAATCGTTAGGACGCTAAGATTTTTAGTTGAATCAACAAGCTTAGCGTCCTATACTGGATCGGCATCACATAACTAATATAAATTATCGTTATTAAGCGGCGGCAGGATGCCACCCGTTAAACCATGGACTGGCTTTCAGCAAGGGATTCTCCCTTTCTCTATGTTACGTCGGATAGCAGACTCACGAATTTTTCGTGATATTTCTCACAAACCAGAAAAAAGCGTCTACGCTGTTTTAAGGTTCTGATCAACAGGTCGGGATGGAGAGGCTATGAGCACATCGTGTATAGAAGAAGTCAATATACCGGAAGATGACTGGTACCGTATCGTTAGCGAATTGCTTAGTCGAGCAGGCATTGAAATTAATGGCAACGCCCCCTGCGATATTCAGGTCAAAAATCCCCGGTTTTTCAAACGTGTTTTACAAGAAGGTTCTTTGGGCCTCGGCGAAAGTTATATGGACGGTTGGTGGGAGTGCGACCGTTTAGATATCTTTTTCGATAAGGTGTTACGTGCCGGACTTGAAAACCAAATCCCTCACCACTTTAAAGATACGCTTCGCGTCGCAGGCGCTCGTCTTTTCAACTTACAATCGCGTAAGAGAGCGTGGCAAGTAGGGAAAGAGCACTACGACCTTGGCAACGATCTCTTCAGCCGCATGCTTGATCCTTATATGCAGTATTCCTGCGCTTACTGGCAAGACGCCCAAACGCTTGAAGAGGCGCAGGAGGCCAAGCTTGAGCTGATTTGCCGGAAACTTCAGTTAGAACCAGGTATGCAAGTGTTGGATATCGGTTGCGGCTGGGGCGGCCTTGCCGCCTATATGGCGAGAAATCATGGTGTCAGCGTGAAAGGCGTCACCATTTCCGCCGAGCAGCAAAAATTGGCGCAGGCACGTTGTAAAGGGCTGGACGTCGAGTTTCTGCTACAGGATTATCGTGACCTTGATTCACAATTTGACCGTATCGTTTCTGTCGGTATGTTCGAGCATGTGGGTCCGAAGAACTATGATACCTATTTTTCCGTCGTCGACAGAAACTTAAAACCCGACGGTCTTTTCTTACTGCACACTATTGGTGCCAGGAAAACCGACAATAATGTCGATCCGTGGATCAACAAATACATCTTTCCGAATGGCTGTTTACCCTCAGTACGCCAGATAGCACACGCCAGTGAACCTCACTTTGTGATGGAAGATTGGCACAACTTTGGCGCTGACTACGATACGACGCTGATGGCATGGTACGAACGTTTCCTTGCCAGCTGGCCAGAGATTGCGGACAACTATTCCGAACGATTCAAACGGATGTTTAGCTACTATCTCAACGCCTGCGCGGGTGCTTTCCGTGCGCGAGATATTCAGCTATGGCAGGTTGTGTTCTCCCGAGGAGTTGAAAAAGGTCTGCGCGTCGCGCGTTAACCCCAAATCGCCTGTGCCGTTCTGGCGCAGGCGTTTTTCAATGCAACACAGGTATCAGGAATCTGTGGTTATTCCGCGGTAAGCTGCTTTGCTGCCACTTCTTTTGCCGCCATTACGCGTTCGACGGTATCGACCACCGCTTGCGTTTGCGGATCAATTTCGATATTCACGCGGTCGCCCAGACGTTTTTTACCCAGCGTAGTGCGTTCGAGCGTTTCTGGAATCAAGTGCACGCAAAAACGCGTAGCAGTCACTTCCCCTACCGTCAGACTGATCCCATCAATACCGATGAAGCCTTTATACAGCACATATTTCATCAGCGCCGGATCCTGAATTTTAAACCAGATCTGCTTATTATTTTCGGAAGTCAGGATTTTCGACACTTCTGCGGTCGTCATAATATGACCGGACATTAAATGACCGCCAATTTCATCACTGAACTTTGCCGCACGCTCAACGTTGACCAGGTCACCCTCTTTCACATCGCCCAGGTTAGTAATGCGTAGTGTCTCTTTCATCAGATCGAAACTTATCAGCTCGCCCTGAATGTCGGTGACTGTTAAGCAGCAACCATTGTGGGCGACAGACGCGCCGGTCTCCAGCCCCGCCAGCATATGTTGCGGCAACGCAACCACGTGGGTACGAAAGTTTGGTTTTTCATCAATGGACACGATTTTTGCCGTGCCCTGCACAATACCAGTGAACATGCAGTTAACTCCTGTTATTCATTTATTTCGGTATGTCTATACCCTAAATAATTCGAGTTGCAGGAAGGCGGCGACGCAGTGAATCCCCTGAAGCTTACTTGAGTAAGTGACCGGGGTGAACGAGGAAAGCCAACGCACGTGCAACTTGAAGTATGACGGGTATACCGGTTCATCTGTTACGCACAATAGCAGTTGATAATTCAGGTTGCTACCTTCCACGCCCTACCGCTGATTTTTTGACTAGATTAATAGCAAATCCTCGCTACAATAACGGAGAAATTCCTCTATTTATTCTTCTTGCTGCCGGTTAAGGCGGTTTTTCTGTCTCCCGTACTCGCTGTACGGCGAGAATAAATAACAACAATACAGGTGTTCACGTGCAGAAGTATTTTGTCGAAGCGCGTCAGTTATTAGCTCTGGCAATCCCAGTAATCCTCGCGCAGGTTGCCCAAACGGCAATGGGATTTGTCGATACCGTCATGGCCGGTGGTTACAGCGCCACCGACATGGCTGCGGTCGCCATCGGGACATCAATCTGGCTACCCGCCATCCTTTTCGGTCATGGTTTGCTGCTGGCGCTGACGCCGGTCATTGCACAGCTTAACGGTTCGGGCCGACGCGAACGTATTTCCATGCAGGTCCGCCAGGGTTTTTGGCTCGCCGGATTTGTCTCCATCCTCATCATGGTGGTGCTGTGGAACGCGGGCTACATTATTCGCTCTATGCACAATATTGACCCGGCGCTGGCGGATAAAGCCGTCGGCTATTTGCGCGCGCTGCTGTGGGGCGCACCGGGCTATCTGTTCTTCCAGGTCGCACGTAATCAGTGTGAAGGGCTGGCGAAAACTAAGCCGGGTATGGTGATGGGCTTTATTGGCCTGCTGGTTAATATTCCGGTGAACTACATCTTTATTTACGGCCACTTTGGAATGCCGGAATTAGGCGGCGTGGGTTGCGGCGTGGCGACGGCATCGGTGTATTGGGTGATGTTCTTTAGCATGCTCTATTATGTGCGTCACGCCGGTTCCATGCGCGATATCCGCACTAGCGATCGTTTCACCCGCCCGGATCCGGTTATTTTGAAACGGTTAGCAACGCTGGGTTTACCCATCGCGCTGGCGCTTTTCTTCGAGGTGACGCTGTTCGCCGTGGTTGCCCTGCTGGTATCACCGTTGGGGATCGTCGATGTCGCGGGGCATCAGATTGCGTTGAACTTTAGCTCGCTGATGTTCGTTCTGCCGATGTCGCTTGCGGCAGCGGTCACCATTCGCGTGGGCTTCCGTCTTGGGCAAGGTTCGACGCCTGACGCGCAGGTTTCCGCCCGCACAGGCTTGGGTGTGGGAATATGTATGGCGATGTGCACCGCTATTTTCACGACGCTGATGCGTACGCACATCGCACTGCTGTATAACGACAATCCCGAGGTTGTCACGCTGGCGGCGCAGCTGATGTTACTGGCGGCCCTCTATCAGCTTTCCGATTCCATTCAGGTTATCGGTAGCGGGATTTTGCGCGGCTATAAAGATACACGTTCCATCTTCTTTATTACCTTCACCGCGTATTGGGTACTCGGTCTGCCGTGCGGCTACGTGCTGGCGTTGACCGATCTGGTGGTCGACAGAATGGGGCCAGCTGGCTTCTGGTGGGGCTTTATTATCGGCCTGACGTCTGCGGCAGTGATGATGATGTTACGCATGCGCTTCCTGCAACGTCAGCCTGCGACGGTCATTCTCAAGCGGGCGTCCCGCTAATCTCCCGCGGACTGGGAGAAAACAGCACAACGCCGGGGTTTACCCGGCGTTTTTTTGAGCGGCGATATCACTGACGCTTAGTGATGGAGCATCTCATCGACCACCTGCTTTTCGGTCAACTGGTATGGATAATAGGTCGGCCAGTTATCCATTTCTTCAAGCAACGCATCCTGAGATTGATTGCCCATAAAGAGATGGAAGTGCGCCGATTTGCGCGGTGCAATGGTATGGTCACTGAACTGTACGAATTTCGGGGCCCCGGTGTTGGCTTGCTGACATTCGAACAGATAACGTACTCCCTGCTTACCGGAGGCATAAGTCAGGACTTTAAATCCAGCATAGCGATACTGGCAGGCACTGACCTTATCTCCGACATGAAACTCCATCACACCATTTTCGATCCCAATCATGTTTACATCGGTGGCGTAACCTTTGCGGTAATACTCTTTTACCTCGGCAAAGGTTTTACTTTTGTCTTTATCCGCCTTTTGCTTAAACACGGGATCCAGCGCGCCTGATAGCAAATAACCATTAACCGATTCCCACATTCCCTCCCAGTCCGAGAGCGAGCGGTCTTTTACATCGCTGAGTTTAAAAATGCCTTCTGCCGCCTTTTGCTCCTTTGCGGTGAGCGGCACACCATGATCATGATGCCCATGAGCCAACGCCTGACCGCTAACCATTAACGCCGCGACCATCGCGACGATTTTAGCTGTTTGTTTCACCCGTGAATTTCCCTTCGTCGATAACCGAGAGAAAACGTTATAACATAACATTTCGATTTTCAACAAAGAATGACAAAATGTTTTTGCCAGCAAAAGGGGGATTCAGGATAAAAAGCCGTCGCTAAAAGCCTGTTAGATCAACGCAATCTAGCGAATTGCGGTAAAAAGCCGCACAGATGGGCAAAAGTTCTCCAGTCGCGTGAAATCAAACATTTTCCGCTTGCCACAACCCATGAGTGCCGCTAATATTCGTCCCCGTTGCCACAAGCAACAATGCGTCTGTAGCTCAGTTGGTTAGAGCACCACCTTGACATGGTGGGGGTCGATGGTTCGAGTCCATTCAGACGCACCATTTATGCGTTTATAGCTCAGTTGGTTAGAGCACCACCTTGACATGGTGGGGGTCGTTGGTTCGAGTCCAATTAAACGCACCATTCTGCGTCTGTAGCTCAGTTGGTTAGAGCACCACCTTGACATGGTGGGGGTCGATGGTTCGAGTCCATTCAGACGCACCATATCTTTCTGATATGGTGCATATTCCCTTCTCTTCTCGCTAAAGTTTCGTCAAGCGTTGTACGTTAAGACTTTCCAGTTTACCATCTAATATCTCAAGAAAATCATCGTGGTATGACATCGCGACGTGCTTGACCAGATCATCTTCCGATTTCCATCGCTCAATAAATACAAAAGAGACGGCTCCCTTGTTAGCCAGGTTCCGCACGTCCGGCACCGCATGGCTTTCATGCAGATCGTACTGCAAACATCCCGACTCCTGATGCGTCAGTGGCACCATGTCCTGGGCGGCTTTTCTGATGGTTTCGATATGTTCCGGGAAGGGGGTTAGTGTGGCGACTATCTTCACTTCGCTCATTGGAGATCCTTGATTTGTCTATGATAAACCCGGCATCTCACCGGGTACCTCAACTATTCAGGCTAGCAGCGAGCCGGACTTTATGCCAATTAAACGTCGCGCCCTAAGGCAGCCGCGAATATTCTTCATCACTCACCGGTTCCAGCCACTCGTTTGACGCCCCGGGTGCCGGAACTTCTACCGCAATGTGGGCAAACCAGCTATCGTGCGCGGCGCCGTGCCAATGTTTTGTCCCCGGCGGAATATTCACCACATCCCCCGTTTTCAGCTCACGGGCCGGTTCCCCCCATGCCTGATACCAACCGCGACCGCCGGTGACCAGTAAAATCTGCCCGCCTTGATGGTGGATATGCCAGAAGTTACGACAGCCCGGTTCAAACGCGACGTTGCCGATCGTGACCCCTTCACGCGACAGCATGGTCAGATAGCTGGTGCCGGTAAAATATTTCGCATAGGCTTCGTTTTTCTCACCGCGCGGAAAAACGCTATTGCCATCAAATGCCGCGTTTATTCCCGCATCAGCGCGCGCCGTTTTAGAAGATGAGTCGTTCAGATACTGACTTAGCACCGCGTGGGCATGGGTGGCAATATCCACAGGACATTTCGCAGCGAGTACGGCGACGAAAGCGTGCAACTGCTCCGTGGTGATGCCGTTGTGCTGGCTAATCGCAAAATGGCTTTTAAGCTGGCTTTCCGCACCGGGAATGGCCGCCAGCGCTGACAGCGTGGCCAGCTCGCGCGTGGGCCAGTCCAGCACATCACGCTGGAAAATATCGCCAAACAGATGCGCTTTCAGATACACGTCGATGCCTGGCGCAAAATCAAACAGCGGCCCGCTCACCGACTTCCCCACCAGCTGCGTCTGGGTGGCAGTGCCCGCAGCCAGGCTATCCCAATCCTGAGGTGGTGGCGTGGGTTCAGCCCCCTCCTCGTCCACAATCCCGCTGTCTTTACGGGCGTTGACCACCGCCATAAAACAGCCCAACGCGTTCAGGCTGCGCGGAAAACCGCAGTAGGCATAAAGCTGCACCAGAAGTTCTTTAACTTCATTTACGCTGAGCCCAGCATCCAGACCTTCGTGAAGGGCGAGAGTTAACGTTTCCATATCGCCGCGAGCGGCCAATGCCGCAATCGGGATTATCGCCTGCTGGCGAGCATTCAGAGGGTTTTGCATGATGATATCTCCAGGTGGGGAAACCGCAGCTCCCACGCTAATGGGTGAATGGAAAAATATAATGCGTTGATATAAGAATGATTAGACGGGGAAATCAGAACTGACCTATGAGCTAATTTCATTAATCGTGAAACTATCAATGCGAACAAAATATTCATCACACAAATAATGCATTTCATGCTTCTTTCGCAGCATTTCATTCCCGTTTTCAGGCATTTAATGCGGATATTTACCGCTGGCGGATAAAAAAGGCTACAGTCGTGTTTATTTGCCGGACTTCCCCATGCTGACTCTACGCCCAACGCGTGAAAACCTGCTTTCCGGTTTTCAATGGTTTTTCTTTATCTTTTGCAACACCGTCGTCGTGCCTCCGACGCTGGTTTCCGCCTTCCATCTGCCGGAAAGCAGCTTGCTGATGCTAACGCAGTATGCCTTTCTCACCACCGCCATTGCCTGTTTATTGCAGGTCTTTATCGGCCACCGACGCGCAATTATGGAAGGGCCAACCGGCCTGTGGTGGGGAACCATCCTGACGATTACCCTGGCTGAAGCGTCACGCGGCACGCCGCTGAACGATATTGCCAGCAGTCTGGCGGTGGGCATTGCTATCTCCGCCGTGATGACCATCGTTATCGGCATCAGCGGGTTGGGAAGCCGACTCGCGCGCCTATTCACGCCATCGGTGATGGTGGTGTTTATGCTGTTACTCGGCGCCCAGCTAACGACCATCTTTTTTAAGGGCATGCTCGGGCTACCTTTTGGCATGGCCAAATCTACCGTCAGTCTTTCGCTGGCGCCGTTTGCTATGGCGGTCGCGGTGATGTTTTTTGTTATTGGGCTGATTGTGTTTTTACCCCAACGTATTTCACGCTACGCGCTGCTTATCGGCACGGTGATTGGCTGGGCCATGTGGCGGCTGTTTTTTGGCGGTGGGGACATCAATTCTGCTAGCCTGCACTGGCAGTGGTTCCCACTGGGCAATCATGGCACGCTGTCGCCGGGTATTATTTTGACCGCAGTGATAACTGGCCTTGTGAATATCAGCAATACCTACGGCGCACTCCGCGGTACGGATACCTTCTATCCGCAGGCAACTCCTGATAACGGGCATTACCGTCGGAGCTTTATTATCTCGGGCTTCGTTACCCTGCTGACCGTACCATTGGCCGTGGTGCCTTTTTCGCCGTTCGTGTCGTCGGTTGGCCTGCTCACGCAAACGGGTGACAGTTCGCAGAAATCATTCTTATACGGCGCGCTATTATTCCTGATTGTCGCCATCGTGACCCCGCTCACCCAGTTCTTCTGCGCCATTCCGCTGGGCGTCAGCAGCGCGGTGATGCTGGTCTCCTACTTACCCCTGCTCTTTTCAAGCCTGGTCTTTAGCCAGCAGGTCAAACTGACCTCGCGCAATATCTACCGCCTGGCCTTACCGCTGTTTGTTGGGCTGTTTTTGATGAGTTTGCCGCCGGTGTATCTACAGGATATTCCGCTGACCATTCGCCCCCTGCTGAGTAACGGGCTTTTAGTCGGGATTTTGTTTGCGGTAGTGGTGGATAATCTTATTCCGTGGGACAGGCTTAAGTAGGCATTTCCAGATAACGGTATTAATGAGAAACAACAACGGGCACCCAGGTGCCCGTTAACGTTTAACACACTTCCAGCGCTCGCTCTTTTGCCCTTGTGGCCTGCTGTATGTAAAGCTCGTATCGTGCCTCAAACCAGGTTCTTTGCTGTTCGCTCATGTTTCCCGTCACGGCATGGATATCAACGGGTTGACCAAGCGACTGCATACGGGCAAAACTGCGAGCCAAAAAATCAAAATTGGTTAGTGCCTGTGGATCCTGTTTCTGCATTGCATATCCCTCCGAGCTGGTGATCATTTTCAAGGTTATATGCTTTCCTGTTTCCAGTATTCGCCTGTTATCGACTCTTTTTTGTACAATGCGTGCGCATATGACCGCGTGACTTCACACTTCAGCTGTCTCCCGACGCCCTGGTAGCGCTTCGTGCGAAATACGCGACCAGTGTCACAACTGAGTACATCCATCAACATTTTTGCAATATACTGTGTTAAGAGTAGAACAGAAAAAACGAAGGTGAAGAATGGAAATAGATCTCGATAACCTGGTCTTTGATGGACTGGATGAAGCACAAGAGCGCAATGCAGAACGTCTGGACGACGCAGACAAGAAGGCACAGGCGATTATTGCTGACGATGATTGCGGCGACGCTTGCAAAATCTGATAAAAAAAACCGACATTTAGTGTCGGTTTTTTATTTTATGGGATGCATTTCCATTTTAATTAATTGCTCATCCAGCGAGCTTCCCGGCACCGGTATCCCTTAGCGGCCCACGCGTCGCAACGCGCAGTGATACGCCCCGTTTCTGACCGACCGTCTGAGTACGGCAGCAATAGCATGAACGCTACTGCGCACTATCCGCTGCTCAAGCGGGCTTAACCGTAGCCCCAACATCTCCTGCGCCCAGGGTGGCAACAGATCGATACCGGCCTTAATAAATATCGTCCCCGCGGGCTGTGTCAATCGCCCCGGCAAGCGGGTGGTCATCAGCACGTGCGCCACTTCCAGAGTACGTTCATCACAGCGAAGCTGTGGACACATGTTATCCAGATAGTCGGCGACCGCCTGCGGCGTTTTCGGCACGTTTACCGCGCCTAGCCGTTCAGCAATACTTGCCGATTCAATAAAATATTGCGCCTGACGTGACGGTGTCACGATGATGCGGCGATAGCGCAGGTGTGAGGCCATAAATGAGCTGCACTCGGCAACGTGCACCCAGGTGAGAAGCTCCGGATCGCTTGCGGCATACGGTGTACCGTCGCTATCGGTGCCGTTTACGCGCAGATGGATGGCTTTCACTTTGGCAATCAGCCGCTCGGCGTCCGGCACCGTCGCATAGGTGGTGGCAGAGATAAATTGGCTGGTGCGTCGCAGACGTCCGAAGATATCTTCCCGGAAGTTAGAATGGTCCCAGACCCCCGCCAACGCCAATGGGTGAAGCATCTGTAACAGCAAGGCGCTGATGCCGCCGCACAGCATGGAGGTAAAATCGCCGTGCACCGGCCAGATAGCCGATTGCGGGCCAAACAGACCCGGCTCGCCTTTCGGATGTTCGAAATCGATCTCGTTAAGCGAAATCCCGGTCAGCCCCAGCACCTGCTGTTCAATACGTTGACGTAGCCACTCCATGACCTTTCCCCGTTTGTTTAGCCCTGTCGCGCGTTATCAAGCCAGGCGTACACCGCGGCCAGGTCCTGTTCCGCAAGCCCTCCCTCGGCCGCCTGTGCCCACAACGCTGTGATGTCACTCATCATCGGCATCGTCCCCAGTGGCGCGTTGGCGAGCGCCAGACGCGCATCCTTGAGCGCATGCTGGAGCTGCATCTGCGGGGTATAATCCTCTTTGCGGATCATCTCCAGCTTGCCCTTCACATACGGAGCCGCCAGCGGGCCGCCTTCCAGCGTTTCCCACAGCTGCTCGGGAGTGAAACCAAACTGTTTTGCCAGCTGCATACTTTCCGCCACGCCCTGCATCATCGCAATCAGCCAGGCATTGATCACCAGCTTCATTTTCTGGCTGTTCCCGGCTTCACCGTACCATTGGGTGCCGCGGGAAATGGCATCAAATACATGTTGTGCCGCGCCCGCCCGTGATTTGTCGCCGCTGGCCATCACCAGAATCTGCGCGTTCTCCGCCGGCGCTTTCGTGCCGGATACCGGGGCATCAAGATAGAGCATATCCGGGCGCAGTGACGCCAAAAGCGCGATAGACTCAGCGGTTTCCTGAATCCCAATCGTCCCCATCTGGCAGAAGGTGGCCCCTTGCGGACAGGACTGCGCGATGGTGCGAATACAGCTAAGTGTCGCCTCGCCGTCGGTCAGCATGGCGATAATGACCTCGGCATCCTCTACCGCCAGCGGCGCATCATTACACAATTGCAGACCGTGAATCTCGAGATCGTCACCGCGCCCTGGCGTTCGGTTCCAGCCGAATACGGTAAACCCTTTTTTCAGCAGATTGGCGGCAAACGCGTGCCCCATTGCGCCTAATCCCAACACCGCTACCACAGGCAATGCCTTCATTTCGTTCTCCTAATCGATTCGGTCATTTTAATTAGCCTGATGATTATCAGACCAAAATGCAACCGGATAATCAGGCGAGCGCCCAGGATTGTCTGATGGCATTCAGCCTTTTCGCCCCCCTGACTTGCCAATAGCTTTGTGCAGGTCGTTAATACGCTTCATCGAACGCAGGGTACGCTGCGAGGTCGTCGAGGCCACTGACAGCACCAGCATTTCCAGGCCTACCATCACCGTTCCGTGCAGCGGTACACGGCCATTTTCTCCCCGGGGTACATGCACCACGACCTGCGACATTTCGCTAAACCGCGAGTCGGAGGCCTGGGTGAGTAAAATGGTGGGAATGCCCAATCGCGCCGCTTCACGCAGCGTCGTTAGCCCTTCCCTGTGTGGTGATTTCTGCGCCATCATAATCAGTACATCACCGCGTTGCAGGCTGACAAGCTGCTCCGCCAGACTAAAGCCGGTGCGGTTTAAGACGTACGATGGCAGGCCGATACGGCTAAACAGACGCGCGGTATATTCACTTAAAATACCCGATGCCCCGATACCAAACAGCGCCACCTGGCGGGCCTCGGTAAGCAGAGCCACCGCTTGCGCAATCGCCGTTCGGTTTTCAGTACTTGCCAGCATTTCACAGGCGCGAAGATGTCCTTCAAGAACAAAATCGATGCTGGAGTTCACATCGCTGGTCAATGCCCCGACCGTGGAGGCCATTTTTTCCGATGAGGTAATGGTCGGGCCAAACCAGTGCTGGAGGGTATGTTTAAGATCGCGCAGACCGGCAAAACCCAGCGCCTGAATCGCCCGCACCACCGTGGCGTCCGAGGTTTGCGTCGCCTGCGCAATTTCCATCGCCGTATGGTCAAGCACCGCTTCACGGTTATCGTCAATCCAGTTCACCACCGCCAGCAAACGGGGAGAAAGCTGTCCGCTGCGGCTTTTCACACGTTCGCCGAATAAATCGACTCGGCGTTTTTCTTTGCGCGATGCTACCGGTTTCATTTCGCCTCCTGCGGGATAGGGCGTCCGGCAATTTGCGACTGCACTTGCGCCACCAGCAGGCTGAGCGCCGCGTAGGAGTTAGAGATGACCTCTTCGCGCGGCAACAGAATGTAATGTCCGGTGCGGCAGGCGCGCATAAAATCGCACCAACCCGGCATGACTTTTTCCATGTCATTAATCTCATCTTGCGGTTTACCGCCGGTATCCGAGCGCCAGGTGGCGAACAGAAAATCGGCATCGAGGTCGGGCAATTGCTCGGCGCTAACATCTATGCGTTCACCATCAGGAATACGCTCAATCAGCGGCGGGAAACGGAAACCGGCATCGCGCAGCACGCGTCCCAGCGAGTGATAGGAATGATGGACGGTGATTTTGCCATTGTTGGCCTGAATGACTGAGACGCTGATGCTGTGGGTTTGAATGGTACGTTTGAGCTGCGCTATTTGCGCCTGATAGCGGTGGTCAAGCACCGCCAGTCGAGCCTCGGTGCCGGTTAAATGCGCCAGCTTGCTATAGATGCGCGGTGCGCTCCCCAAAAGGTGATCGATACTGACCGTCGGCGCAATTTTCGCCAGTTGCTCAATCGGCACATTGCGATTGGGTTCGGTAATAATAAGATCCGGTTTGGCTGCCGCGACGGCTTCAAGATCGATATCAGCGGTGCCGATAAACTGGATATCGCTGTTATCAAAATCAATACCGGTTAACTGGGCGCTGGAACGCAGGTAGTGGCTGCCGTCAGGCCGCGTACGCCCGTGGCTGGCAACGGGCGGCACGCCAAGCTCAATCAGCGGAATGGTGATATCGAGATCGTGCATCGATACAATGCGCTGGGGATGCAGCGGAACCTGCACCACGCGCCCAAGATCGTCGGTAAATGCCTGGGTTTGCGCCAATGCCGACGCGCTAAACAGACACAAAAAAGACCACAGCCCACGTACAGTCATCGAAATCCTCAGAAAGCGTCACGACGACGCCACAGCAGTAAAATAAAGAACGGGCAGCCAATCAGCGAAATAATGATCCCGGCCGGAATTTGCAGCGGCGCAAAGGCCAGTCGCCCCACGGTATCGGTCAACAGCACCAGCAACGCGCCAATCAACGCACTGCCGCTCAGCAGCGCGACCTGCCCTCCGCGCAGCACAAATCGGGCCATATGCGGGGCCATCAGGCCAACAAAACCCAGGCTACCGACGCACGACACGCTGGCTGCCGTCAGCAAAACCGGGGCGAAAAATCGTAGCAGTGTCAGACGAGATAAACGCACGCCCAGCCCGCTCGCCATTTGATTGCCAAGCAGCGCCACATCCGCGGCGCGAGCGGTGAGATACAGGATAACGACTGCCGGTAACGCCCACGCGACGGCAACCGCTAACAGTGGCCAGGTGGCGGCGTGCAAACTTCCCGCAAGCCAGGTCATCGCGGTCTGAACATCGCGGATGTCGGCGGTGGTGACAAACAGCGCCATCGCCGCCGCCAGTGTCCAGGAGACGCCGATGCCAATAAGAATAAAACGCGGACGAGAGAGATCGCGCGCCAGCACGATGACCAACAACGCCACCAGCACGCCGCCGAGCATCCCGGCCACCGGTCGCCATACCAGGCTTAACGACGGAAAGACGAGGATGAGCGTCAACACGACCATACTGGTGCCCTCCTTGACGCCGATAAGCCCCGGATCCGCCAGTCCGTTACGTGTAATAGACTGCATAGCTGCCCCCGCCAAGCCCAGCATTCCACCGCAGAAGATTGCCATCAATAGCCGAGGCAGACGGATGTCACGCACAATGTAAACCTGCTGAGCGCTTAACGCCTGCGGGTAAAACAGCGCCCGGCCTATCGCACTCGTGGGGATAGCTAACGTCCCGCGCGTGACGCTATAAATCAGCAATAGGAGGGTAAGCGAGACCAGAACGGCGGCAATCTTCACCCTTCGCGGGCTCAGTAATAGGCGCCACGGCCCAAAGGCCAGCGGGCGGAACCCGGCTTTTTGCACCGCACGCGTCATTTAAAATACCTCACGGCAATGGCAATAAAGATAGGCGCCCCAACCAGAGCGGTCATGACGCCGGTCGCCAGCTCCTGAGGCGCCAGCAGCCAGCGGGCAAGAATATCCGCCAGCAGCAATAACAGCGCGCCGGTGGGAAGCGCCAGCAGGAGTCCGCTACGGACATCCTGACCGGCCCAGCGGCGTATGGCATGAGGAACGACCAGGCCTATAAACCCGACCGGCCCGGCGACCGATACCGCCGCCCCGCACAGCAGCGCAATGGCAATCACCCCCAGGATGCGGGTACGTGTGACCGCCACGCCGAGACCGCTCGCCACGCGATCGCCCAGCGCGAGAATATTTAAACGGGGGGCAAGCCAGGCTGCCAGCAGCACGCCAGTCAGCGCCGGAATACTCGCTATTTTCAGGGTAGCCAGGGAGATACCCGCCAGATCCCCGGCAAGCCATGTGCGCATTGCCTGGAGCGTCTGTTCATCAAGAATAAGGATTGAGGCGGTCACCGCCGAGGCAAATGCCGATAGCGCCACGCCGCATAAGGTGATTTTCATCGCCGTTGCCCCTGTGCGCCCCGCGCTTGCCAACAGCATCACCAAACCAAACAGCAGCGCCGCGCCGAAGGCGGCAACCAGCGGACGGTCGATCCCCCACTCACCAAACGAGATGCCCGCCGCCGAGCAGGCCACCACCGCCAGCGTGGCCCCGGCGTTCAACCCCAGAATATGCGGCTCACCTAGCGGATTGCGCACCACGGTTTGTAGCAGCAGCCCTGCCCCCCCCAGCGCCGCGCCGGTCAATAGCGCCGCCAATAAGCGGGTCAGACGCAGGGTGACAATAATACGGTGTTCAAAATTGTGCGGATCGTTATGCAGTAACGCTTCTATCACCACCCGCGGCGCAATGGCGCGTGCGCCAAGACCAAGATGGATAATCGCCCCGCAGCACAGCAGCGCGCTTATCAGAAGTAACGCAAGCTTAGGGCGCACGCGGTGTCGTCGCTGCAGAGTGAGCGCCACCATTAGTCCGTCACCACGCTGGTGCACAACGGCATAAACAGCGGCTTACCGGTTTGCGGGTTGTGCAGCATCTGCACTTCGACATCAAAGACGTGTTGAATGATCTCTGGCGTACACGGCTGCCTCTCATCAACAATATGCGCAATGTGTCCCTGCTTCATAAACACCAGCGTGTCGGCGTAGTTCACGGCGAAGTTGAGGTCATGCAGTACGGTGATAACCGTGCGCCCATGCGCGCGGGTGAGATGGTGTAGCAGTTCGAGGATCTCCACCTGATAGCGTAAATCAAGCCAGGTGGTCGGTTCATCGAGCAAAATGGTGCTGGTCTGCTGCGCCAATGCCATCGCTATCCAGCATCGCTGCCGCTGACCGCCGGACAGGCTGTCCACCGGCAGATGCGCGTACTCCAGCGTCCCGGTCAGGCGCAGAGCTTCCTCTACCGCATGTTCATCCTCCGCCGACCACTGACGAATCAGCCCCTGCCACGGATAGCGGCCGCGTGATACCAGTTCAAACACCGTCAACCCTTCTGGGGTAAGCGGCGATTGTGGCAGCAGGCCAAGCTGGCGGGCGACCTGTTTGGTCGGCAGCGCGTGGATGTCGCGCCCATTGAGGCGAACGCAGCCCGCAAGCGGTTTGAGCATCCGCGCCATGGTATTAAGTAAGGTAGATTTGCCTGAACCATTTGCCCCTGCGAGCACCGTCATTTTGCCTACGGGCAGGGTCAGGCTGATATTTTCAACGATGCGCTGACTGCCGTAGCCTGCGCACAGGGACTCCAGCACAATCCCGCATGGGTGCGGGGCATCTTGCCGCTGTGGCATGTTTCTCTCTCCAGGGCAACGGTCGTTTCGCGTGCTGCACTTTAAATAAATCTCATTCTCTTTTGATCATGCAATGCCGTTATGTAGTAGTCAAGCTCACTACATTACCGTTTCATTGCACAGGGTCTTTGCTTTTACGCGAACAATTGCCGATTACTAGAGCGCTAATAAAAATCATATATATCAATAAATAAAATCATATCCGCTATCCAGAACAGTCCTCATGAGCCGGCTTTTCGCTGCTTCATAAATTTATTCTTCGCTGCATTTACTACTACATCCACTCATGTTTGAATGATTCTCAATTAGATATCCAGACCATCACCGCGTGATGCGCATGGAGACACTTTTACAATCAGGGCAATGATTTTTATCACTTTTTATCACCGCACTCGGTGATTTATGGGAAACATACAGATGACACAGCACTCCCCGACGTTCACGGGAAAAACCGGGCGCGCCCTCTTTTCATTGCTTTTTGTCGGAGCGGTTAGCTCCCCGTCGCTGATGGCGGCAGAAACAAAAACCTCGGGTGATAGCGTCCAGAAAGAGGAGGCAATGACGGTCGTTGGCACTTCACAGGCGGACCAGACGGTCACCGATGGCTATCAACCGCTCAGTAGTTCAACCGCCACGCTCACCTCAATGCCGCTATTGGATATTCCACAGGTGGTGAATACCGTCAGCGACAAAGTCCTCGCCGACCAGCATGTCACCACGCTCGATGAAGCGTTGTACAACGTGGCAAACGTCGTGCAAACCAATACGCTGGGCGGTACGCAAGATGCCTTCACCCGCCGTGGCTTCGGCGCCAATCGCGATGGTTCCATCATGACCAACGGGCTGCGAACCGTGTTGCCGCGCAGCTTTAACGCCGCCACTTCACGGGTGGAAGTGCTTAAAGGGCCAGCGTCTACACTGTATGGCATTCTCGACCCCGGCGGGTTAATTAACGTCATCACTAAACGCCCGGAACGCACGTTTTCCGGCGACATCTCCGCCACCTCCAGCAGTTTTGGCGGCGGCACGGGACAGGTCGATGTCACCGGGCCGATAGCAGGAACGCAGCTGGCATACCGTCTCGTTGGGGAGTATCAGCATGAAGACTACTGGCGTAATTTTGGCGAGGAGCGCAGCAGCTTTATCGCCCCTTCCCTGACCTGGTTTGGCGATGATGCAATGGTTAACCTCTCGTGGTCTCACCGGAGCTACCACACGCCGTTTGACCGGGGCACCATTTTTGATTTAAACACCGGACACGCCGTCGATGTTCCCCGTGACGAGCGTTTTGATGAGCCCTTCAACGTCACCAACGGAGATTCCGATCTCGCGCAGGTGAATGCCGAATACCGCCTGAACAGCCAGTGGACCGCCCGCTTCGATTACGGTTTCAGCCAGGATAAATACAGTGATAATCAGGCGCGCGTCATGGCCTATGACGCCAAAACGGGCAATCTGACGCGGCGGGTAGATGCCACCCAGGGCTCTACGCAGCGCATGCATTCAACCCGCGCAGATTTGCAAGGTAATGTGGTGATCGGCGGCTTTTATAATGAAATTCTCGGCGGTATTGCGTATGAGAATTACGATCTGCTGCGCACTGATATGATCCGCTGCAAAAACGTCAAAGGCTTCAATATCTACAACCCGGTGTACGGTACGCTGGATAAATGTACCAGCGTTTCGGCCGCCGACAGCGACCAGCGTATTCAGCAGGAAACGTATGCGACCTACTTGCAGGACTCGCTCTATCTGACCGACAAATGGATTGCCGTCGCCGGTGTGCGCTATCAGTATTACACCCAGTACGCGGGAAAAGGCCGTCCTTTCAACGTCAACACTGATAGCCAGGATGAGAAACTCACGCCCAAGTTTGGCATGGTTTATAAGCTCACTCCTACCGTGTCGCTTTTCGGTAACGTGGCACAGTCGTTTATGCCGCAGTCGTCGATTGCAAGCTACATTGGCGACCTGCCGCCGGAAGAATCTACGGCCTACGAGCTCGGTGCAAAATTCGATCTGTTTGACGGCGTAACATCCAATATCACCTTCTTTGATATTCATAAACGCAACGTCATGTATACCGAAACCATCGGCGATGAAACCTACGCCAAAACGGCGGGTAAAGTCCGTTCGCAGGGTATTGAAGTGGACGTTGCCGGGGCGCTCACCGATAATCTCAACGTCATTGCCAGCTATGGTTATACCGACGCGAAGGTGATTGACGATCCTGATTACGCCGGAAAACCGCTGCCGAACGTGCCGCGCCACACCGGTTCCTTGTTCCTGACTTACGATATCCATAACGTCTATGACGACAACACGCTAACCCTCGGCGGCGGCGGGCACGCGCTGAGTCGGCGTTCCGGTACTAACGGCGCGGATTATTACCTGCCAGGCTATGCGGTTGCCGATGTCTTTGCCGCGTACAAAATGAAATTGCAGTACCCGGTCACGTTACAGTTGAACGTCAAAAACCTGTTCGATAAGACCTACTACACCTCGTCTATCGCCAGCAATAATTTGGGCAACCAGATTGGCGATCCGCGTGAAGTGCAATTAACGGTCAAAATGGCCTTCTAGGTCACCCGCGGCCCCGCTCTGGGGCCGCATTTACGTAATCTTTCAATAATGTGTCACTTCCCTACAGTTCGTTTCCGCATAATAGTCGCTTTAACTTTTAAGTAACATAATGCGACATTGAGGGATAAGCGTGATGCATCAAACTCTGCGACTTTCACGCTGGCTGCTGGGATTCGCTCTCGCCGCTAGCATCGTGTTACCCGCCAGCGCCAACACCTGGCCGTTACCGCCGCCGGGTAGCCGTCTGGTGGGTGAGAACCGTTTTCACGTGGTTGAAAATAACGGCGGCTCGCTGGAAGCCATCGCCAAGAAATATAACGTCGGTTTTCTGGCGCTATTACAGGCCAACCCCGGCATTGACCCTTACGTTCCCCGCCCAGGCAGCGTGCTGACCATCCCGCTGCAAACCCTGCTGCCGGACGTGCCGCGCGAAGGCATTGTGCTCAATCTGGCGGAGCTGCGGCTTTACTATTATCCACCGGGCAGCAACAAGGTGACGGTCTACCCTATCGGTATCGGCCAGCTCGGGGGCGATACAATCACCCCAACCATGGTCACCACCGTGTCCGATAAGCGGGCAAACCCGACCTGGACACCAACGGCCAATATTCGCGCGCGTTATAAAGCACAAGGCATCGATCTGCCAGCAGTGATGCCAGCCGGGCCGGATAACCCTATGGGCCATCACGCGATTCGCCTGGCAGCCTACGGCGGCGTGTACCTGCTGCACGGAACCAATGCCGATTTTGGCATCGGGATGCGCGTCAGCTCGGGTTGTATTCGCCTGCGCGATGGCGACATTAAGGCGCTGTTTGATGAGGTTAAGCCGGGCACCAAAGTGAATATCATTAACACGCCGATTAAAGCGTCCATTGAGCCCAATGGTGTACATTGGGTAGAAGTCCATCAGCCGCTATCTGAGCATATTAATGACGATCCGCAAACGCTGCCGATTGTCCTTAACGCCGCGATGAAAGCCTTTAGTCAGAACAGCGGTACTGACCGCGAGGTGATGAATAAAGCGCTGGATATTCGTTCTGGCATGCCGATTGACGTCAGCCGACATGACGCGGTTTCGCAGCAAAACATGTAGTGAATAGCAGAAAAAAAGAAAAGGCCCTGAGCGGGATACGCTCAGGGCCTTTTTTATCGCAGTGGTATATTAAAGCATTATGAGGGTTTTAATGCTTATTTATAGATAACAGCAGTACCGTGGAGGGTGTTAGGACCGCTTACTGAAGTGATACGGAACGATTTCGCGCCCATCGCATCAGCTTTCTGTGACAACTCTTGTTCCAGGGATGCCAGGTTTGGACCGGCAGTTGCCGCGATGCTACCTACTTTTTGCTGATCCGCTGGAGTGGACTGCACTTCAACAGCGGCGAAGCTTGCAAATGACAGAGAACTTAGAACGGCTGCGATGGCCAGATTTTTTACGTTTTTCATGATTTTTACCTTTGCAGATGATTTTTTGTAGGTCAGACGTTATTAACTTAACGATCGATAAGTTAATAATAATGAGATCTACGTCACACGTCAACGCTATTTTTATAACGACCGTTTAATTAATTAAAATTCATATATTTTTCATATGAATATGTTTCATTTATTTTTGTCACGGAAGCGCTAGCTCCTGCTGACGATTATTTTTATAATGAACGTTCACTAAAACCGACTAAGGTAGGCGGCACGATGACAACTGACACGCAAAGTTGCGCGAAAAAAGGCCGTGGTCGACCGAAAGTATTCGACCGGGAAGCGGCGCTTGATAAAGCGATGACGCTTTTCTGGCAGTATGGCTATGAAGCAACATCGCTTTCTGACCTTGTCGAAGCGACCGGGGCGAAAGCGCCTACGCTTTATGCAGAGTTCGCGAACAAAGAGGGGCTCTTCCGCGCCGTTCTCGATCACTATATTTCGCACTTTGCTTCAAAAAATGAGGCTTGCCTGTTTTGCGAAGAGCAGACGGTGACCGAAGCGCTGAGGAATTATTTCACCTCTGTCGCCACCTGCTTTACCAGCAAAGACACGCCTGCGGGCTGCTTTATGATTAACACTTCAGCGGCGCTGGCGGCATCGTCTAAAGAGATAGCCAAAACCATCAAATCCCGACATGCGGTGCAAGAACAGACGTTATGCCAATTCCTGCAATTACGTCAGGCGCGCGGCGAGATCCCCGCTGACAAAAATGTCAAAGAGCTGGCCTTGTTCCTGGGCTGTATTTTGCAGGGAATGTCGATAAGCGCCCGTGAAGGGGCAAGCTTTGAAACGCTGATGCAGATTATTGAAACGACGCTGCGCCTGTGGCCGCAGATGATTAAGCAGCCTTAAAAAAACGCCCCGCGATCAGATTGATAGCGGGGCGAATAAGATTGTCATGCTTTTTTAGGCTTTATTAAGAACAAGCTGTCCATTGTTATCCAATGGGATCTGGCTGCCTGGGTTCTTATCCATACGGATTTTCCCCTGCTGGTCGCCAATTTTATAGGTGACGTCATAACCCAGCGTCTTCTCAGACTTATCGTACACCGTTTTACAACGCTGCTCGGTTGTGGTGTAGGTGTCGTTATTTTGCATTGCACCCTGCGCCTGGTTACCGGCGTAACCACCGCCTAAAGCACCAACCACCGTTGCCACGTCTTTACCGCGACCGCCACCAAACTGATGCCCAATAACGCCCCCCGCCACCGCGCCAAGCACGGAACCGGCAATTCGGTTTTCATCCTGTACCGGGCGACGATGCGTGACCGTCACGTTACGGCACTCTTTACGTGGGTTTTTGACGGTTTCCGTGATGGGCGTAGAAGAGACAACCTGGGCATACTGTGGGCCACGGTCGAAAACGTTCATACTGGCGACGGCAGCCACACCCAGTGCGGCTGCGACGCCTATACCCATACCCGCCAACATAGATTTATTCACGGGACTTCCTCCTTTGTTGCAATTACTGACAATTGTGCAACCATTTGTTAGCACAGCCAATCAGACAAAGACGCAAAAGAAGTGTTTTATAGGGGGATGTAGGGGTTTCAGAGGATTCTGAGCCACCCGGCGGCGCTGCGCTTGGCCGGGCTACAGGTAGTTGTAGGCCGGATAAGGCGTAGCCGCCATCCGGCAATTTAAAGTAGCCCGGCCAAGCGCAGCGCCGCCGGGAACCCAAGTGGGATTAGTGCAGCTTAAGACGCGGACGAATCACCCGGTTAATACTGCCCACCAGCATCATCAGCGCCGTTTTGCAGTATCCGTGCAGAGCAATCTGGTGCATACGGTACAAGGAGATATAAACCATACGCGCAATGCGCCCTTCAATCATCATCGAGCCACGCATCAGGTTACCCATCAGGCTGCCCACGGTGGAATAGTTGGAGAGCGAAACCAGCGATCCGTGATCCTTGTAGCTGTAGGCTTTCAGTTCTTTGCCTTTCATCTGCGCCAGAATATTGTTCAGCGCGCAGCTTGCCATCTGGTGCGCAGCCTGGGCGCGTGGTGGAACAAAACCGCCTTCTGGACGAGCGCATGACGCGCAGTCGCCGATGGCATAGATATCCGGGTCGCGCGTGGTTTGCAGCGTCGGCTCAACCACCAATTGGTTGATACGGTTGGTTTCCAGGCCGCCGATATCTTTCATAAAGTCCGGCGCTTTGATCCCAGCCGCCCACACCATCAGATCGGCCTCAATATATTCGCCATCCTTGGTATGCAGACCGCCTTCATCGGCGCTGGTGACCATCGTTTGGGTCAGGACGCGCACGCCCATTTTGGTCAGCTCGCTGTGGGCCGCACCGGAAATACGCGGCGGCAGCGCAGGCAGAATACGCTCACCGGCTTCCACCAGCGTCACGTTCAGCGCATCGTTGCTTAAGCCTTTGTAGCCGTAGCTGTGCAGCTGTTTGACCGCATTGTGCAGTTCAGCGGACAGCTCAACGCCGGTTGCTCCGCCGCCGACAATGGCGATGTTAACCTTGCCGTTCGCGCCGAGGTTAGCGGAATACTTCAGGAACAGGTTCAGCATTTCCTGGTGGAAACGACGCGCCTGATGCGGGTTATCAAGGAAGATACAGTGTTCTTTCACGCCAGGGGTGTTGAAGTCATTCGAGGTGCTGCCCAGCGCCATAATCAGCGTGTCATAGGCCAGCTTGCGCTCAGGCACGAGCAGTTCGCCCTTCTCATCGCGCAGTTCGGCGATAGTCAGCGTTTTGGCTTCACGGTTAATGTCCATCACCGATCCCAGCTGGAACTGGAAGTGATGATTACGCGCGTGCGCAAGGTAGCTCAGCGCATCCACGCCCTCATCCAGTGAACCGGTCGCCACTTCGTGCAGCAGCGGTTTCCACAGATGGCTATGGTTGCGATCCACCAGGGTGATTTTTGCTTTTTTGCCACGACCCAGCTTTCTACCCAGTTGAGTAGCCAGTTCCAGGCCGCCCGCACCACCACCGACAATAACAATTTTCTTGATTGGCGTAGTCATGAGACCCCCTTAAAATTTATTAACCAATTGTTAATTAAAAGTTATTAACATAGCCTTTAATTAACAACAAGTTACTAACGCGAAACCATTCAGCTGCAATGAGAATAACATGAATGGTGCATTGGTCATACCAAAATTGATATGCATCAAGTTTTATCGCGCATAAGTTGAGCGACGGAATTTTTTTGCCGCAAATATCGCGTCTGTTAGGTTAAAAATTAACAAAAAAAAGCCCCGACTGCGCAAAACACAGCCGGGGCCTTAATATCGGAATCAGCCTAAGGTTTTAAAGGCCTTGATACGCTGCAGGTGCGGCGAAATATTTTTAAACTTGTGCCCCTGCTCTTCGTCCCAGATTATCTCGTAGTAATGATGCAATTCTTCGGCTGTACGCTTGCTGTCCAGCGCATCATCATGACGAGACAGGATCGCCAGGCAACGGTCGCGGTTCTTCTCACGGAAGTTAGTCACGCATTTGGTGCCGATATCCCTATACTCTTCCGGGCGGTCAATCTTGCCGTCCATATTTTCATACGGGAACAGATTTGGATTGAGCACCACCTGACGAATATCGCACAGGAAACCAATCCGCTCCGCCCAGTAGCCGCCTAAACCGACGCCGCAAATCAGCGGACGTTCATCGGCGTTCAGTTGCAGCATCTTGTCCACTTCCTTGAGCAGATGCTGCATGTCATGTTTTGGGTGCAACGTACTGTAGCTAATCAGCCGAACATCCGGGTCGATAAACTGCAGTTGCAGCACTTTTTCATGATTGCCTGGGCTATTCGAGTCAAAACCGTGTAAATAGATAATCATCGCGTCCTCACCACACCATTACTCCCACACCGGGAGGGTTAATGACCAGCCTTCACTTCCTGCCAGCGTTCGTGGAGTTGTTCCAGTTCTGCGCTAACCGTTTTCCAGCGGGCGGAGTCCATCAGTTCCTGACGGCTAAATGAACCTTTATGATACAAATTCTTAACACGCTCGGCGTTGATCGGCGACAGGTTATCCAGCACGCTCACCGCCCCTTTACGATTATTGCAGACGAGGATCATATCGCAACCTGCATCAAGCGACGCCTGCCCGCGCTCGGCATAGCTGCCCATAATCGCCGCGCCTTCCATTGACAGATCGTCTGAGAAGATCACGCCATTAAAGCCAAGCTCGCCGCGCAGCACGGTTTTCAGCCAATGCGGCGAACCGCTGGCCGGACGCGGGTCAACCGCATCGTAGACCACGTGTGCAGGCATAATCGCATCCAGCGCGTTCTCGGTAATCAATGTCTTGAACACCGCCATATCTTTAGCACGAATTTCCGCCTCAGAACGCGGGTCATGCGGCGTTTCTTTATGCGAATCTGCGGTCACCGCGCCGTGGCCCGGGAAATGCTTACCGGTCGTTTTCATGCCCGCACTGTGCATACCGTCAATAAAGTGACGCGCCATCGCCAGCGCTTTTTGCGGATCGGCATGATAAGAACGTTCGCCAATGGCGGTACAAATGTGTCCAACATCCAGCACGGGCGCAAAGCTGATATCGATGTCCATGGCGATCATCTCGCTTGCCATCAACCAGCCCGCTTCCGCCGCCATGCGGCCACCGGCCTCGCAGCCCAGCACGGCGGCAAAAGATTGCGCCGCCGGTAATTGGGTAAACCCTTCGCGGAAGCGCTGAACGCGTCCGCCTTCCTGATCGACCGCCACCACCAGCTGATGATGCGATGCGCTTCGGATCTGGCGTACCAATTCGCGCAACTGAGCGGGATCATGATAATTACGGGTAAACAGAATTAAGCCGCCCACCAACGGATGCGCGAGGATTTCACGTTCCTCTGCATCCAGCTCAAAGCCTTCAACATCCAACATTACTGGGCCCACACGGCCTCCCTTTTGTGCTTAAGCTGGCGCCAAACGTCGTTGGCCAGCGTGATAAATTGTTCGTCGCCGGTTTGTTGCCAGCGGCACTCAAACCAGCCGACCATCAGCATCAGTACCCACGGCCGCCAGCGCATCACCTGCTGCCACAAAAGCTGCGGCGCGATGTTGGCGCGTTCGGCATAGGCCACGGTTAACTGATGGCGCTGTAAATTGTCCTGCGTCCATACCGCAGCCAGCTCCAGCGCGACATCGCCATCACCGGCGTACTCCCAGTCGATAAGCCGGAGTCCTTGCAAGGTATGCACAATGTTGCCAGCGTGAACATCCATATGCAGCGGGGCCAGTCGTAGCGCGCGCGGTTCACCCCGCTTTTGCAGACGCTTAAAGCATCGAAGCCAGAACGGAGTCCGGCGATCCGGGTCGCACTGCTGCCAGTACTGCTCAAGTAAGGGCAATAAAGCCAGTGACCAGCCGAATCGGCGCTGATGGTGTAAATCATACAGGAGAGTCGCTAACGAGCGATGTGTCGGAAGCACGCTTTTGATCTCACCGGCTAAAAATTCAACCGCCATCCAGCCTGGGGTATAAAAAACCGGCCGAGGAGCAAGCGTTGCAGGAAGATGGCGTAGCGCGTGATATTGCCGAAGAAATTCACTTTCCGGGGCATCGGGCGCATGATGCTGGCGCAGAACCAGCCGCCGTTCGCCGTGCTGAAGAATGCAGCTGCTGCCGCTCAGCCCCGACGTTTCGGGGCTGACGACGACGCAATACTGAGGAAAATAGCGTGACAGTACCGCGTCACGCGTAAGCTTATTGTTGCGCAACCGCACCCTTTCCTGACCAGACGATTTCACCGGTCTGCACCAGCATGAGCTGCATTTGAAGCGTCGGTGAATTGACGTTGCCGGTGGCGTTGGAGTACAGCACGTACTGCGCGCCAACGTTACGCGCGATCCCCATCGCTTTACTGCGTGAGCCCAGGCTGTCTTGTGGAGAAAGACCGAGCTGCTGTTTGGCGACCGCCAGTTGCTGCGGAGTCACAAGGGTAAATTTACCGTTGCCCGCCAGCGCATTATGCAGTGCGGTTGTCGCTTCTCCGGCATTTAACGACCCGTTGGTGCGGTTGTTAACGCTGTCGACCAGCAAAATACTGCCCGCATTCACGCCGCTTGCCTGCAACATTTTTGCCACCATCGGTTGTGCGGCACCGTTCCAGTCGTAGTGACGAACGCGCGGCGTAGGCTGCGCGGTAGCGTCACCACCATGTTCAATCGGCCCCGGCTGCGCAGGGATTGTCGGTACGCCCGGAACGGTTGGCACCGGTTGCTGTGGCTCTACCGGCTGCTGCGGTTGTTGCGGATTAGCCGTCTCAACCGGCGCAGGTTCATTACGAATTACACACCCTGCCAGCAACATTGCCAGCGAGGCAATAAGCGCATAGCGACCCAATTTACTCATTCGAGTTTACCCCTTAAAGATAAAGATAAAGCCGGGCTTTATGTGCACCCAGACCGTTGGCTGTACCGTAAAGCGTGACCGCGCCCATTGGCGGAACCGTGATGCTGCGCGGCGCTTCCAGCGGATGCATTTCCAGCCCACGGGCGTCATACCAATAGAAACGATAATGTACGGTGACCGGCTTTCGCCTTTCATTGAAAAGCTTCGCGCTGGCGGTAGCCTGAATATCTGACGACGTCAGTTCAGGTTTTTCCGCGCTGATCCCAGCCGCCAACAAACTCGACTCCATGACCAGCGTTTGCTCTTCATTGACGGCAATCTCCGGGCGCGAATGGCAACCGGCTAGCAACGTCGAACAAAGCAAAAGACCCAGACAGACCGTTTTCATAAGTTAGCCTTTGTGCGCCAGCATTGGCCCCAGTGGCCGACCGCCCAGCAAATGCATGTGGATATGGTAAACTTCCTGTCCGCCGTGGCGATTGCAATTCATGATAAGACGGTAACCGTCCTCAGCAATGCCCTCATCCTGGGCGATTTTCGCCGCCACGGTAATCATCCGACCCAGCGCCTGTTCGTGCGCGGCGGTGACGTCATTAGTGGTGGCAATCAGGATATTAGGGATAATCAGAATATGGGTGGGTGCCTGTGGAGAAATATCGCGAAAAGCGGTGACCAGCTCATCCTGATAAACGATATCTGACGGTATTTCACGACGAATGATTTTGCTGAAAATAGTTTCTTCTGCCATTGGGACTTCCTTTATTATTCTCATATGCGACGGTAAAACCGTTACCGACGAACAGGTTACATGCCAAGAGTATGAGCGAGTTACCGCTAATCTTTCAACCGGAATACATATTTTCTTAGCGCAATCGGACCTTTACTTACGCAGCCACTGACCATTAATGCCCTGAACAAATTCACCGGGCTGCGCTTTCTCGATAAGTTTCTTACCGGCAAGCCTTGCCACCTCTTGCTGCGTGAGATTATTACTCTGCGCAAGCTGCCGATAGCTTTCGCTACGCGCTTCATTGATTTGTTTGACCAAAGCCTGAGTATCCGGGTCGGTTTTGATAGCCGCCAGATAGCCACTTTGACTCTCCCCGACTCGCCCTTGTTGACGCGCGTCTGCCAGCGTTAACGCCTGTACGCCGGTGCTAAACAATCCCAACGCCAGAAGCGCGGCAATCCCTATTTTTCGCATTATGACCTCAGAATAAATCACTACGGGATTTCAGTAGATCCTCAACATCCTTATCGGCCTTGATATGGATCTCATGCTCAATTTTCACATTCATATTGATAGTAATCGGCTCTTTCGGCGCCGCCACTTCAATGCGCGGGACGCATCCTGACAACAGGCCGCAGCCCATCACAGCCAGCATGGCGATGGATAATTTCATTGTTGCTCCTTACATTCCGTGCCGCTGCCACACGGCGCACCGGGAAGGGTCGCGTGTTGCTCAAGCCATGACTGAAGTTTGTCGCCAAAGCGCAAGCTTCGCCACAAATCAAAAACATTCTCCTGGTGCGTGTAGTTTAACTGCACCGTACTGCGTTTTTCATCCATCACCCCGGTACCGGTGACCGTCGCCGTCAGCGTCAGTAATCCCAGACTGTCGAGATTAATGCGCGTCCAGGAGCGGGTAATTTCCAGATAGCGTAGCCAGTTGATAGCGGCACCGGCGGCAATATTGTCATCGGCGACCGCATCGGCGGTGTCTTTATCCAGCCGGAGCGTCATTGGGCCAGGGTTGTGCAACCAGCCATCTTTAATTATCCATTTGCTGTCATTAAGCCACAGCGGTAACGCACCATCGACCGGGCCCGACATGGCAAATTGTTTAGGATTCACCGCGCTGACCAACTCGCTCATCGAAATATGATGCAGTCGCAACAAGGCCGCGTCGTGTTGCGGCATCCGCAGCTGTTGCATCGTGACCTTACCGCCCAGCACATCCACGCTGACGTCGCTGAGTTGTAGCGGTTGGGCTTCACTCCAGGGCCAGGTGCCCTGCAGATCGGCGGTGATATTGCGCGCGGTGACCTGATTGACGATTTCAGCAATGCGCAGCGACACAGGCTGGCGGGTGCCCAGTTGCCAGATGCCTTCTTTTAAGCGAAATGGCAGCACAAAATCGACGCCGTTCACCTGGTTATCCGGCGTCCAGGCGCTGCCATTTTTCAAAACACCGTGTCCGCCCGCCTCAAAACCTTGGCCTGCGGCGGCGGAAAATGCCACCTGCGCATAGAGCGAGCCATCACGCAGTTTCATTTTCCAGTCCGGCGGCAGCAGCGGCTGAAAGACGGTCAACGACTGTTCCGGCCACCACGCCTGACCGCGCAGACGCTCGCCGTCCCAACGTCCATTCACCCTGACCGGGCCGATATCCTGAGCTCTGAGATCGCCCTTAAACTGGAAGAACGTCGGATCGCGCCCGTCAACGCTGAAAGTGAGTGCTGAAGCCGGCAGCACGCTACCGCCGGTAAAGCGAGTCTCCCGGGCATCCAGCGCCAGTGCGCCGGTAAAGGAAGGATGCTGTTCATCGCGGATCCAATGAATCGGCTTTTCCAACTTCAGGCGCGGTGTGTCGATGGTCATGGTGCCGTACTGTAATTTGTCGAAGCCGGTTGATAGCGTATTCAGCACAATCGCACTGTCACGCCACACGCCGGTGCCAGTCACATCCCAGCGCGCCTGCATCGGCGTGAAATGACCGTCGCCCCAATAGCGCCACTGCCAGGTGCCTTTATCCGGCATAAAGTTATCGGCGCGACCATCGAGGTGCAGGACAAAATCTCCCGTTTGCTGCTCATGGGCGCGCAGGATGGCCTGTAATCGCCCATCAATACCCTGGGTTGATATTTTCACCCCCGCCAGCGGCCAGCGCACTTCATCAATATTCAGGGAATCAATCACTCGACCGCGCGAACGCAGCAGTGCGCCTGGCTGGAAATCCAGCACCGGGCTGACTAACGGGCCACTTAACTTAGCCGGAAGCTTGGCGTAGAGGATGAGATCCCCCTGCTTTGCTTCGCCAACCAGCTGCAACGGCATATCACTGTTATCCATGCTGAGCGTACCCGGCCCCACCGATAACACCGCGTTACCTTTCCCGGCATCCCCCGAGGTCAGCACATTCAACCGTCCCGAAATCACGGTTTTATCAATGCCCTGCTGCCAATTGTTGAGTTTAAGCGCCACACGGCCGCTCAGCGGAAGCCCCGGCTGGAACGGCCAATTCCAGCGGCCATCGCTGATGGTGAGCTGTTGTTCGGTCAACTGCCACGGGAAATCGACTAACGGATCGCCCTCACCGCGCGCCATCATCAGCAGTTGCCCCTGATTGCCATCCCAGTTCAACTCCGCATCCACAAGCGATGGCACCTGCGGCACCTGCAGCGTTGAAGTGAGATGTCCTGCAATCGGCAAACCATCCGGTACCAGCGGCATGGTGAACTGCCCAACCAGCTTCACCGGCGGCTCACCGTCCATCAGGCTTGCCTGAAACTCGCTGATTGTCAGCGCCTGACCGTGCAAACGGGCGTGTAGAGTGACGTTGTCGCCTTGATATTCCACCTCCTGACGTTCAGGCGTCAGAGCAACATCCAGTTTTCCCTGCCATTTTTCCCACGGCGAGATGCTTAATGAATCAATCGTAAGCCAGGTGTTCGGCAGCATCGACTGCCATTCTGCCAGGGTACGCGGCGCACCCGGGACGGTATCGTTTTGCGGCAGTTTGGCGAAGCAGACCGAGTTCAGGTTGACTGACGCCGCGTGCAGCTTCCAGCGGCTGGGATGCGAGAGCGTGACATCCTTTAAAGTAGCCAGTTCGCAGTCACCTGCCAGGTAGCGCAGATCGGGGATATGTAATGAGGAACGCGTTAAGCGTGGGCTATCATGTAAGGCAATGCGCGTGCCTGCCGGAAGCCAGATCCCCACTAGCGTAGGCACCCAGTACCCCAGCGTCATCAGCAGGGTCAATGGCAGGAGCAGTAATAACAGAAGTAGCGCAATAGCAGCTTTGTATTTACCCTTCATGGGTGCAGTCTTGTCCAATTTAGTGCAGGCAGAAATGCCGGACGGCCGAGCGGACTGTCCAAAGGCGCGTATTGTGTCATGTCAGACCAGAGAGTGAAAGCCGCGGTGATGCTTTAAGCATAGCGGTAAAAAAATAAAATGTGAGTAATTTCAGTTGATTCTGATTGAGGTCGCCAGTATCGCGCGCTCTTGCAGGCAGGTATACTGGTCGGAGTTTCTTTACATATCTTTAGCATTCAAAACATTTTTACATTTTGTATGATAATTTGAATTATGCTAATTTGACTCTAAAATCACTGGAGTAAAGCGTATGAAAATCGCCGTTTACAGCACCAAGCAGTACGATAAAAAGTATCTGCAAAATGTTAATCAGGCATATGGCTTTGAGCTTGAGTTTTTCGATTTTCTGCTGACGGAAAAAACCGCTAAAACCGCGCATGGCTGCGAGGCGGTGTGCATTTTCGTTAATGACGACGGTAGCCGCCCGGTTCTTGAAGAGTTGAAAAAAAACGGCGTGAAATATATCGCGCTGCGCTGTGCGGGCTTTAACAACGTCGATCTTGATGCAGCAAAAGAGCTTGGTCTGCGCGTGGTTCGCGTTCCGGCCTATTCTCCAGAAGCGGTGGCTGAACATGCCATCGGTATGATGATGACGCTGAACCGCCGTATTCACCGTGCCTATCAGCGCACCCGTGACGCCAACTTCTCGCTCGAAGGGCTGACCGGTTTTACCATGTACGGTAAAACCGCCGGGGTGATCGGCACCGGCAAAATCGGTATCGCCGCGCTGCGTATTCTGAAAGGTTTTGGTATGCGGCTGCTGGCCTTTGACCCATACCCAAGCGCGGCGGCGCTGGAAATGGGCGTGGAGTACGTCGACCTGCCAACGCTGTTTGCTGAGTCTGATGTTATTTCCCTGCACTGCCCGCTGACCGAAGAAAACTATCATCTGCTTAACGCCAGCGCGTTTGAGAAGATGAAAGACGGTGTGATGGTCATCAATACCAGCCGTGGAGCTTTAATTGATTCTCAGGCCGCGATTGAAGCATTGAAAACGCAGAAAATTGGCGCATTGGGGATGGACGTGTACGAGAACGAACGCGATCTGTTCTTTGAAGATAAGTCTAACGACGTGATTCAGGATGATGTTTTCCGCCGTCTGTCTGCATGCCATAACGTTCTGTTTACCGGGCACCAGGCGTTCCTGACCGCAGAGGCATTGACCAGCATTTCGGAAACGACGCTAGAAAACCTGCGTCAGATTGACAGTAATAGCGACTGTCCTAACGCTCTCGCCTAAGCCATACCGCTCCCTGACGCCCGTTGGGGAGCATTTTCAGATAAGCCCCACAGACATTATTGGCAGTACAGTTACACTTCGTAAGTATTCATCAAATAAATAAGAAATCCTGCAAATGAAGAAATTTTTAATCCTCCTGACGGCGGCCGCGCTTCTCTCCGGCTGCGTTTATAACAGCAAAGTATTTACCGGCGGCGACCAGCTCCAGCATCATCGCTTTGTTCTGGAAAGCGTCAACGGCCAGCCCGTTAAAGGCAACGGCACCCCGCTGGAGCTTAGCTTTGGCGAAAAGCAGTTACTGAACAAAATCTACCTGTCCGGCAACATGTGTAATGTTTTTTCCGGTACGGCTTCAATCTCAAACGGCGAGCTGACCGCCCCGGATCTGGCGATGACCCGCAAACTGTGTAGCGATGACAAGCTCAATGAACTTGATAGAACGCTTGCCTCCATGTTGCGTAAAGGCGCACAGGTGGATCTCACCGAATCACAGCTTACCCTTGCCACCGCCGACCAGACGCTCAGTTATAAGCTTGCCGATCTGGTGAATTAACCGTTAGTAGCTTCCGCAGCTGCCGACCGCAAGAGATTGTTCACTGCATCGCTTGCCATTAGGCAGCGCGCACATGCCGATGCTGGAGCCGTCCAGTTGACGTGCAGCGGAGAGCGTGCCGCCTATCATGGCGCAATTGGCATCACCTGTACTGGACATCGCTGCTCTCATTCCCGGCGTAACGTGTGCCGCAGTCGCCTGCTGAACAGGCTCACTGCTGCACGCTGATAATAGTAACGCCGCACATCCGACTAAAAACGCAGCCCGCATCTTTTCTCTCCCCATCGCAAAAATATAAACAAACCTATGCATCATAGGCAGCGCAGCGCGGTACGTCGAGAGACCCAACGCGCATTTATGCGCTGTAGAAACATTTTCTGGCAATTTTGTTGGTCGAATTATCCATCATATTGATATGACCCCCGGTGAAGGACACAAAAGCAAAAATGATTCAGCGCGAGGTTTGCTAGACTTTAGCAATACCAAAAGTACAGATTCCCGGTTTGCGGCAATCCGTAAACCTCATTTTTTGCGCAATGTAAGGTGTCATAATCAATGATCACAATTGACGGTAATGGTGCAGTCGCCTCGGTTGCGTTCCGCACCAGTGAAGTCATCGCCATTTATCCGATTACGCCAAGCTCGACCATGGCTGAACAGGCGGATGCCTGGTCGGGTAATGGGCTGAAAAACGTATGGGGCGACGTGCCGCGCGTGGTTGAGATGCAGTCAGAAGCCGGTGCCATTGCCACCGTGCACGGCGCATTGCAAACCGGCGCGCTTTCCACCTCATTCACCTCATCGCAGGGTCTGCTGCTGATGATCCCAACGCTGTACAAGCTGGCCGGCGAGTTGACCCCGTTTGTTTTGCACGTTGCGGCGCGTACGGTTGCCACGCACGCCCTTTCCATCTTCGGCGATCATTCCGACGTCATGGCAATTCGCCAGACCGGTTGCGCCATGCTGTGCGCCGGTAGCGTGCAGGAAGCGCAGGACTTCGCGCTGATTTCTCATATTGCCACGCTCAAAAGCCGGGTGCCGTTTATTCATTTCTTCGATGGTTTCCGTACCTCGCACGAAATTAATAAAATTGTGCCGATGTCTGATGACACCATCCGTAGCCTGCTGCCACACGATGAAATTGCCGCCCACCGCGCCCGCGCGTTGAACCCGGAACATCCGATCATTCGCGGCACCTCGGCAAACCCGGACACCTATTTCCAGTCACGCGAAGCAACAAACCCTTGGTACAACGCGGTCTACGACCATGTTGATCAGGCAATGAATGATTTCGCCGACGCGACCGGTCGCCGCTACAAACCGTTTGAATACTACGGCCACCCGCAGGCCGAGCGCGTAATCGTGATTATGGGCTCCGCCATCGGCACCTGTGAGGAAGTGGTGGATGAGCTGCTGACTCAGGGTGAAAAGGTCGGCGTGTTAAAAGTGCGACTTTATCGCCCATTCTCAGCCGAACACCTGCTGCAAGCGCTGCCCGACAGCGTGCGCAGCGTTGCGGTGCTCGACCGCACCAAAGAACCGGGTGCATTAGCTGAACCGTTGTACCTTGACGTGATGACGGCGCTTGCCGAAGCCTTTAATCAGGGCCTGCGCGAAACGCTGCCGCGAGTGATTGGCGGCCGTTACGGTCTGTCGTCTAAAGAATTCGGCCCGGAGTGCGTGCTGGCGATTTTCAACGAGCTTTCGTCCGCGAAACCGAAATCCCGCTTCACCGTCGGTATCTATGATGATGTCACCAACCTCTCTTTGCCGCTGCCGGAAAACACCTTACCGTCTACGGCGCGTCTGGAAGCGCTGTTCTACGGGTTAGGCAGCGACGGCAGCGTGTCGGCCACCAAGAACAACATCAAGATCATCGGTAACTCCACGCCGTGGTTTGCGCAGGGCTACTTCGTCTACGACTCTAAAAAGGCCGGTGGCCTGACGGTTTCCCACCTGCGGGTGAGCGATAACCCAATTCGCTCCGCTTATCTGGTGGCGCAGGCTGATTTCGTCGGCTGCCACCAGCTGCAATTTATTGATAAATACCAGATGGCCGAACGCTTAAAGCCAGGCGGTATTTTCCTGCTCAATACGCCTTATAGCGCCGATGAAGTGTGGGCGCGACTGCCGCAGGAAGTTCAGGCGGTACTGAACCAGAAAAAAGCCCGCTTTTACGTTATCAACGCGGCGAAAATTGCCCGTGAGTGCGGTCTGGCTGCGCGTATTAATACCGTCATGCAGATGGCATTCTTCCACCTCACGCAGATTCTGCCGGGTGATAGCGCGCTGATGGAGCTGCAAAACGCCATCGCCAAAAGCTATAGCAGCAAGGGACAGGATCTGGTTGAGCGCAACTGGCAGGCCCTGGCGCTGGCGCGTGAGTCGCTGGCGGAAGTGCCGTTGCAGCCGGTCAATGCCGGTAGCCCTAACCGTCCGCCAGTAGTCTCCGACGCCGCCCCTGACTTCGTGAAAACCGTCACTGCCGCCATGCTCGCCGGACTCGGTGACGCCCTGCCGGTTTCCGCACTGCCACCAGACGGAACCTGGCCGGTGGGCACCACCCGCTGGGAAAAACGCAATATTGCCGAAGAGATCCCTATCTGGAAGGAAGAGCTGTGTACCCAGTGTAACCACTGCGTCGCCGCCTGCCCTCACTCGGCGATACGCGCGAAGGTCGTGTCCCCGGAAGCCATGGAAAACGCGCCTGATTCTCTGCACTCGCTGGACGTAAAATCGCGCGATATGCGCGGCCAGAAATATGTATTGCAGGTCGCCCCTGAAGACTGCACGGGTTGTAACCTGTGCGTAGAAGTTTGCCCGGCGAAAGACCGTCAGAATCCAGAAATCAAGGCTATCAATATGATGTCGCGCCTTGAGCATGTTGAAGAAGAAAAAGTGAATTATGACTTCTTCCTCGACCTGCCGGAAATTGACCGCAGCAAACTCGAGCGTATTGATATCCGCACTTCACAGCTTATCACCCCGCTGTTTGAATACTCCGGTGCCTGCTCCGGCTGCGGTGAGACACCCTACATCAAACTGCTCACCCAGCTATACGGTGACCGCATGTTGATTGCTAATGCCACCGGTTGTTCATCTATCTACGGCGGTAACCTGCCTTCCACGCCGTACACCACCGATATCAACGGGCGTGGGCCGGCGTGGGCCAACTCGCTGTTTGAAGATAATGCCGAGTTCGGTCTGGGCTTCCGTTTAACGGTCGATCAACACCGCCAGCGCGTGATGCGTCTGCTGAGCGGTTTTGCCGATAAAATCCCGGCCGAGCTTAACGAAGCGCTCAATAGCGAAGCGACCCCGGAAGTGCGTCGTGAACAGGTTGCGGCGCTACGCGCGGCGCTGGCAGGCGTTGACGGTGCCGAGGAGCTGTTGACCGATGCCGATGCGCTGGTCGAGAAATCCATCTGGCTGATTGGCGGCGATGGCTGGGCCTATGATATTGGCTTTGGCGGACTGGATCATGTGATGAGCCTGACCGAGAACGTCAACATTCTGGTACTGGATACGCAGTGCTACTCCAACACCGGCGGTCAGGCCTCAAAAGCTACCCCTCTGGGCGCAGTGACCAAATTTGGCGAACATGGTAAGCGCAAAGCGCGCAAAGATCTGGGCGTGAGCATGATGATGTACGGTCACGTTTATGTCGCGCAGATTTCATTGGGGGCGCAGCTTAACCAGACGGTGAAAGCCATTCAGGAAGCGGAGTCCTATCCGGGGCCATCACTGATTATCGCCTACAGCCCATGCGAGGAGCACGGCTACGATCTGGCGCTGAGCCACGATCAGATGCGACAGCTCACCGCGACCGGCTTCTGGCCGCTGTTCCGCTTCGACCCACGTCGCGCTGATGAAGGGAAGATTCCACTGGCGTTGGACTCTCGTCCACCATCCGATGCGCTCGCCGAAACGCTAATGAACGAGCAGCGCTTCCGTCGCCTGAACAGTCAGCAGCCGGAAGTGGCTGAGCAGTTGTGGAAGGACGCCGCCGCCGACTTGCAAAAACGCTACGATTTCTTAGCGCAGCTTGCTGGCAAGGCGGAAAAAGCGACGCCGCAGGAATAAGCCTTAAAGCGTATTTATTGACCATAAAAAAAGCCCGAATATCTATTCGGGCTTGTCATTTTATAAACGACCAATCTAATAAACGACACACGGCAACAGGAATTGAATGTGTGGCAAAAAGGCATATAACGGACATAGAGTACGCCAGCCATTTTTAATTGTATAATTTTTATTTTGTATATTTCATGCGTTATATATTCATGAAATCCATCATGATTTCAGTCGAATCATATGCTTGAGATTTTACTCATATCGTAACAAATGTTATTTACCATCTGACATAACTCTCCTTTAGCATTAACTCACTTCCTTAATCTGGAAGTGCGCGAATATAAAAAATCTAAAGGAATATTTTCAATGAACAGAAAAGTACTGGCCCTCGTCATTCCTGCCCTGCTCGCAGCAGGCGCAGCTCACGCCGCAGAAATCTATAATAAAGACGGCAACAAATTAGATGTCTACGGCAAAGTAGATGGTCTGCATTATTTCTCCAGCGATTCCTCTAAAGACGGTGATCAGACTTATGTCCGCTTTGGTTTCAAAGGCGAAACTCAAATTAACGATATGCTGACTGGTTATGGCCAGTGGGAATATAACGTTCAAGCCGATAACACCGAAAGTGATACCAGCAACGCGTGGACTCGTCTGGGCTTTGCGGGTCTCAAATTTGGCGAATACGGTTCATTCGACTACGGTCGTAACTACGGTGTACTGTACGACGTTGAAGGCTGGACAGATATGCTGCCAGAATTCGGCGGCGACTCTTATACTAACGCTGATAACTTCATGACTGGCCGTGCAAACGGCGTTGCGACCTACCGTAACAATGATTTCTTTGGTCTGGTGGACGGCCTGAACTTTGCTCTGCAATATCAGGGCAAAAACGAAAACCAGAGCGGTGACGACTCTGTTGGCACCAACAACCGTAAAAATGGCGATGTCCGTAACGACAACGGCGATGGCTATGGCCTGTCCACGTCTTACGATTTGGGGATGGGCTTAAGTGCTTCTGCGGCATACACAACCTCCGATCGTACAAACGACCAGATCACGAACACTAACGCGAAAGGCGATAACGCTGACGCCTGGACCGTAGGTCTGAAATATGACGCAAACAATATCTACCTGGCAACTATGTATGCAGAAACCCGCAACATGACGCCATATGGTGATGATGGTGTAGCTAACAAAACTCAGAACTTTGAAGTTACTGCTCAGTACCAGTTCGACTTCGGCCTGCGCCCAGCGATTTCTTACCTGCAATCTAAAGGTAAGGATCTATACGGTACTCGCGGAACCACCGGAACAAATGCAAATATTAACGGCAACTCCGTTGGCGATAAAGATCTGGTTAAATACCTCGATCTTGGCGCAACCTATTACTTCAACAAAAACATGTCCACCTATGTTGATTACAAAATCAACCTGTTGGACGGCAACGATAGTTTCTATGCTGACAACGGTATCTCTACCGATAACATCGTAGGCATGGGTCTGGTTTACCAGTTCTAATCCCATAAAAAAACCCGCTGGCAACGGCGGGTTTCTTTTTTACGGCACAACGCATAACGGTTACTGCACCACGCTTTCTCCGTGGATTTCACCCTTAAAGCCCGTTTTGGCAATCGCCGCCAGCAATTTCTGATTGTCGAAGTTTTCCGGCACCACCACCTGCGCCTGACGCGTTTTTAGCGACGCTTTCGCCTTAACGACACCCTCAGTCGTGCGCAATGCCTGATTAATCGAAATCACGCACAGCGGACAATTCATCTCGCCGACATCAATCGTAACCAGCTTATCGGCAGCCCAACCTAAGGGGGACACCATCAATAGCGCCAGGATAACTGCTTTTTTCATTCCATCCACTCCCAAATCCACGGTAAAACATATGGATAGGTTATCAGCGCCAGCACCAACGGTACGGCGAGCCAATATAGCCACACCAGCACCCGACGGCTGACCACGCTCACACATACCGGTTTAGTCGATAAATGTAAACGCCAGAAACCGCGCGCCATCAGTCCGATAGCTACTATCACCATCGGGATTTGTAACCAGCTCGCGCCGGGAATACCGACCAACCCTGCCGCCGAGATACCAAAAAGCAGGTACAGCAGCGGCCCAATGCAGCACAAGGTCGAAGCGCCAGCGGCGATGACCGCCGCCAGCAACGTCAGGAGCCCGCCTTTAATGCTGTTCGATGCTGACATAATCGTAGCTAAATGCGGTTGGATCGTAGAAGTTCAGTGGGTCGCCATCAACTTCGGCGTACGGATAGCCGAGGTTGTTGATGTCGCCCTGCTCGGCCGCCGGCGACAGCGCAAAATCGCGGCCGTGGTTAAAGCCAACCCAGTTCATTTCCCAGTTACCGAACAGGTAATCGTTCACCGCCGTCACCGCCGGGTCACCGTTTTCTTTCTTCTCGGTCAGGCGCATTTTAGTAACATCCGCCGGGTCAGCAGGCATCCAGCCAAAACCGGCCAGCCAGAACATCGCGCGGCAGTGTTGACCACCGCTGATTTTCGCGACCCCTTGCGCATCGGCACTGCCAAACGCTTTTTTAGAGTAGCTATCAAGTTTACGGCTGGCGCCTAAACGAATACCGAACATTTCGCGCGCCGGAATACCTACCGCACGACACAGCGCCACGAACACGGAGTTAATGTCGGTGCATTTACCGCCCAGCTTGCCGGTTTTAAGGATTTCGCCAACATCACCGGTACCGCAACCAATCACCGCATCGTCGCGATGCATATGGGTACTGACCCAATCGTGGATCAGGCGAGCCTGTTTCAGGGGGGCTTTTTCATTGCCGATAATTTTCAGGGCGGTCTCTTTCACGAGGCCATCCACGGGAATATGCGGGGTAGCATTCAGGAACGGCTTAATTTCATCTGGAATGACCGCACCTTCAACCGGCAGCTGCCAGTCGGCCAGGCGGTTATCTTTCAGCACTTCCCAATCGCGGGTTTCGATTTCCATCTCAACCTTGATTTCAAGCGGGCCGCTGGAGGCAGGCCAGGTCACGAACAGTACCTTTGCACCGTAGCGGTTGTTGGCGTTAAGCGTCGCCGACTGATAATTACCGCTAAAAGAGAGATTCAGCAATTGCTGGAAAACCGTCTCTTCTGGAATGGGGATCCACAAATTCACCTTGCCCGAAGAGCCTTCAGGCGCCTTCAGGCTGTAGGTTTGCGTCATCACAAAACGGCGGTATTTACCCGAAGATGAAACAGCAGGCTGCGCTTTTGCTTCTGTTTTCGCGAAAACCGGGCTAACCAGACCAAGGGTAGAGAGTGCCGCAGCACTTTTTAGAAAGTGACGCCTTTCCATTGTGTATCCTTCATCACCAGAAAAAGCTGGCGCTTAACCCCGCACCTGCGGAGGTTGGGCGCTATTATGCGACGACACACTCATCACGACAACGAATATGAGGGGGTAAAATTGGCAAAAGGAGGGCTAATGCTAAACGCGGGCTGGCTTATTCCCTGCCCTGCGACAACGGCTTGCAGAATTTGTCGCAGAATGTGTGCCGGAAAGCCACGCTTGCGCGGTTTTGCCTACACTCATAGTCTAATGAGTAACATCTGTGCGCTGAGGACTGCAACATGACCACCTTTCATCAACTGACTGCCACCAATCTACAGGGTGAGCCTGTTTCCATGGCAGACTACGCTGGCAAACTGGTTCTGGTCGTGAATACGGCAAGCCACTGCGGCTTTACCCCCCAATACGCGGGGCTTGAAGCCCTCTATAAGAAGTACGCCGCTCAGGGACTGGTGATTCTGGGATTCCCCTGCAACCAGTTTGGTAAGCAGGAGCCTGGCGGCACGGACGACATTGCGCAGACCTGCCAGATAAACTACGGGGTGAGCTTCCCGATATTTGAGAAGGTGGCGGTCAACGGACGCGCGGCACATCCGGTGTTTCGTTATCTGAAAAACGCATTGCCGGGCGTATTTGGCAGGCGCATTAAGTGGAATTTCACCAAATTTCTGGTCGGCCGCGACGGCAAGCCGATCCAGCGATTCGCCCCTATCACCACGCCGGAGAAAATGGAATCGACCATTGTCGCAGCCCTGGAGCGCTAAGCGCTTCATTTATCGGAGCGCACTTTTCACAACACAATAAAAGCGCAACCTCCCGATTCGTCAGGCAGTGACGAATGGCAGCCGTAAAACGTGCTGGCATTCGTCGCCGGAATCCGTACCATACGCGACTTACTTTTGCCTGCTGGCTTTTAGCGAACCCATCATTCGCCAAATGAGCTGATTATGCCGCCCCCTTTGGGTTCCGCACTCGCCAATATAACGACGCCCTCTATTCACCCATCAGCCTTATTCATTACCCTCTCCTATTTTTAGTTAACACCAATAAATTCGATACGCATAGGAATACTTAATACATATTTATTTTCGATATTGATTAATATCATTTTAAATTATCTTACAAACCTAATAAAACTTTAGGCGTAGCATTTTACTATTGACAGCAACGGATATAGTTAAATGTTATGAGTTGGAATGCAGATGCAGCAGTTAATTACGCACGTAATCATGCTGGAAATACCAGTCAGCACAGGTGCGCTCACTTTGTGTCTAATGCTATTCGTGCCGGGGGAGCCAGGTTAATTAACACAAACTACGCTAAAGATATGGCTACCAATCTAAATGCTGCAGGCTTTCGCCCGGTATCAGGCACTCCGTTAAAAGGCGATGTAGCCGTAATCCAGCCTATTTCCGGTCACCCAGCTGGTCATGCATGCATTTACAGTGGGCATGGAGTCTTGTATTCAGATTATAAACAAACAGCAAAGTACCCGGGTGAAACGTGGAAAAATGCTGCTCCAGCTTACCAGTTATTCAGGCACAATTAATATGAAATTATTATTGATTTCGAGTTTAATATTCTGCACGTCTACATATGCAGCGACACCGACAGCAGGACCAGAGGAAGCGGCACTAAAATTTAATCACTGGTACGTAGAGCAATTGATGATAGAGAAAAATCCTTTAGCGGATTACTCCGGACTGAGACCCTACGTTACCTCCAGCACGATTGACGCATTAAAAAAATCTAATGCGGCCGACCCAAATACCGAAGACGTACCAGACTCTGATATGTTTATCAAAGCCCAGGACTATAGTGAAGACTGGCAGCACATAGAGATAGTGTCGTCAGACTTTGATCCCGTTTGTACCCAGGTTTATGTATCATTTGGAACAAAAAAACCTCATACCGTTATTGACTGCATGGTGAAGGAAGATGGCGTCTGGAAAGTGCAATCTGTAGCAGGCCAGGCAATTTTGCCAAACGTCATTCTGAAGTAACTCACGCAAAGCTCGTTAATTCAAACGGGCTTTTTTAACTGCCTTTTCGTTGGCTATATATTTCATCGTTTGCGGCGAACTTCATGAAGCATCTTCATCGCTTAGGGCAAGAATGACTAGCCCTGGTTAGCTATGATTTACCCACGGCAGTATGCCCCTTGAGGGCTAGTTTTGGCGACTAAAGTCCGTGATATAACATGGTATTCACTTATCGTCGCTGCCATTGCGGCACAGCACTGCCAGGAATAACAATGTTATTTCTCTTTCTGACCCGATTTCAATGCCGACTAAAACAGAGCGCACTGTACGTATTTACTCATCATGAGTACGGCAAAACGGAAACGCACCGCTTACACTTTGTCTTCATACACAAGATGCACCAGGAGAGCCGAAAGCGAATTACAGCGTGTCGAGGATCGGTAGTGACGAATAGCAGCCGTAAAACTTGCTGGCATTCGTCGCCGGAATCCGTACCATACGCGACATACTTTTGCCTGCTGGCTTTTAGCGAACCCATCATTGTATAGCTAATCAGATGGGGCTTAAGAACGCGCAAAGGGTGAACCAAACCAAAGATGCGATCGCAGGTCGGGTCTGTCCAACGTTTGCCCTTAGATGCCCCTTTTGGTTTTAGAGAACGGTAATAATGCAAGAAGATCAAACAGTTTCAAAGAAAGAGCAGTACAACCTGAACAAATTACAAAAGCGTCTGCGTCGTAACGTGGGCGAAGCCATTGCCGACTTCAACATGATTGAAGATGGCGATCGCATTATGGTTTGCCTCTCCGGCGGTAAAGATAGCTACACCATGCTGGAAATCCTGCGCAATTTGCAGCAAAGCGCGCCGATTAGCTTTAGCCTGGTGGCCGTTAACCTCGATCAGAAACAGCCTGGGTTCCCTGAGCATATTCTGCCGGAGTATCTGGAAAAGCTGGGTGTCGAGTACAAAATCGTCGAGGAAAATACCTATGGGATCGTGAAAGAGAAAATCCCGGAAGGCAAAACCACCTGCTCACTGTGCTCACGTCTGCGTCGCGGCATTCTTTACCGCACGGCAACGGAACTGGGCGCCACCAAAATTGCGCTCGGTCATCACCGCGATGATATTTTGCAGACTCTGTTCCTCAACATGTTCTACGGCGGCAAGATGAAAGGCATGCCACCGAAACTGATGAGCGACGACGGCAAACATATCGTTATCCGCCCGCTGGCCTACTGCCGCGAAAAAGATATCGAGCGTTTTGCCGAGGCCAAAGAATTCCCGATTATTCCATGCAACCTGTGCGGTTCACAGCCGAACCTCCAGCGTCAGGTGATTGGTGACATGCTGCGCGATTGGGATAAACGTTATCCGGGCCGTATCGAAACCATGTTCAGCGCCATGCAGAATGTCGTGCCTTCACACCTAAGCGACACCAGTCTGTTTGATTTCAAAGCGCTGACGCACGATTCTGAAGTGGTTGACGGTGGCGATCTGGCGTTTGACCGTGAGGAGTTGCCGTTACAGCCAATGGGTTGGCAGCCAGAAGAAGATGAAGGTCAGTTAGATGAACTGCGTCTGGATGTGGTCGAAGTAAAATAATCTCACTTGTGTCTCAGGCTGCCGCCTGAGACACCATTTGCTTTGCTTATTTCAGCAGACGCGCGCGACACGCCTTACCTTTAATCTTGCCTTTCTGTAACAGCTTAAACGCTTGATGCGCGACGTCGGCGCGAACGGCGACGTATACGTGCGCAGGATGAACATCAATCTTGCCGATATCTGCGCCAACCAGCCCAACGTCACCGGTTAACGCGCCCAGCACGTCACCAGCACGCATTTTGGCTTTTTTACCACCGTCGATGCACAAGGTAGCCATCTCTGGCTCCAGCGGCACGATGCGCGTTTTAGCCGGTTCCGGCATCCAGTTCAGCTTAATATTGAGCATTTCAGCGAGGATGTTGGCACGCTGTGCTTCCTCCGGCGCGCAGAAGCTCACCGCCAGACCGCTGTTACCCGCACGAGCAGTACGACCAATACGGTGTACGTGTACTTCAGGATCCCAGGCAAGCTCATAGTTTACGACCATCGCCAGCGATTTAATGTCCAGCCCACGCGCGGCCACGTCGGTGGCGACCAGAATACGTGCGCTGCCGTTCGCAAAACGCACCAGCGTCTGGTCACGATCGCGCTGTTCGAGATCGCCGTGCAGCGCAATGGTGCTTTGCCCTGCGGCGTTAAGCTCCTCATAAACCGCCTGGCAATCTTTTTTGGTGTTGCAGAATACCACGCATGATGCAGGCTGATGCTGGCTCAGAAGCTGTTGCAGCAACGCAATTTTCCCGTGGCGAGGAACATCAAAGAACTGTTGTTCAACCGCAGGTAAGGCATCAACCGAGTCAATTTCTATTGTTTCCGGTTCGCGCTGGACGCGTCCGCTGATAGCGGCAATCGCGTCCGGCCAGGTTGCGGAGAACAGTAAAGTCTGACGTGATGCCGGGGCAAAACGAATCACTTCGTTGATGGCATCGCTAAAGCCCATGTCCAGCATGCGATCTGCTTCGTCCATAACCAGCGTTTGTAACGCTTCAAGAGAGACGGTGCCTTTCTGCAGGTGGTCAAGCAGGCGACCCGGTGTAGCGACAATAATGTGCGGCGCGTGCTGTAATGAGTCACGCTGCGCGCCAAACGGCTGACCGCCGCAAAGCGTCAGGACTTTGATGTTTGGCAGAAAACGCGCCAGACGGCGAATTTCGCCTGCGACCTGATCTGCCAGCTCGCGGGTCGGGCACAACACCAGCGACTGGGTCTGGAACAGGCTGGCATCCACGTGCTGGAGCAGGCCAAGACCAAACGCAGCCGTTTTACCGCTGCCGGTTTTTGCCTGCACGCGCACGTCCTTACCAGCAAGGATCGCGGGCAGCGCAGCCGCCTGAACCGGGGTCATGGAGAGATAGCCCAGGTCGTTCAGGTTGTCTAGCTGGGCGGCTGGCAGTGCATTAAGGGAGGCAAAAGCGGTCACAATATTTTCTCGCGAATTAGGGGCTGACGTTCAGCAGGCGCGTATCCTCGCAGATCTCGCAGGCTGATGCGACATAATAATCGATGAGTGGCGTAAGGGTAGCGGAAAACAGGCAAAAAAAAGCCGACTCTATTAAGCCGGCGTCGTACGAATCAATTGTGCTATGCAGTAATTCAAAAAAAGGAAGTAAGACAATATGGAGCGCAACGCCCATCGCTTGACGTTGCATTCACCTGCAGGAACGATATTGCCCCGATTGCAGTGGCGGTTTATTGACCTCGCTCAACTTAATCGGCGTTTTCACCGTTAAACGGTAATAAAAAGGTGATTTTTTACAACCATTTACTACGGTGTAACCACCACGTAACACCACCAATGAGTAATACCAGCATAATACAGAAGAGGGTGAACCCCATGTGCCAGCCGCCGCCTGGAATTCCCCCCAGGTTGACGCCAAACAAACCGGTCAGAAACGTGCTTGGCAAAAAGACCATCGCCATCAACGACATGTTATAGGTTCGTCGAGAGAGGTTTTCCTGCAGCATCTGGGCTATTTCATCGGTCATGACGGCAGTACGCGCAATACAGCCGTCGATCTCATCCAGCCCTCGCCCCAGTCGGTCAGCAATGTCCTGCATCCTGCGCCGGTGATCGTCGGTCATCCACGAAAGACGTTCGCTGGACAGCCGGGCATACACATCCCGCTGCGGCGCCATATAGCGACGCATGACAATTAATTGTTTACGCAGCAGCGCCAGGAAACCGCGCGGCGGCACCTCCTGCTCCATCAGGTTATCTTCCAGATCGATAATTTTGTCGTGCAGCTGTTCGATAAATTCGCTTGCGTGATCGGTTAGCGCGTCACACACGTCCACCAGCCAGGAGCCGCAATCGGTGGGGCCGCTGCCCTCTTGCAGATCGCTAATCACGTCGTCAAGCGCCAGTACTTTACGCTGACGGGTTGAGACGATAATGCGTTCATCAATATATAAACGCATGGCCACCAGCTGGTCGGGACGCTCATCGGTGCTGCCGTTAATACAGCGCAGCGTAATCAGCGTGCCTTCACCTAAGCGCGTCACACGGGGGCGTACGCTTTCCCCTGCGAGCGCTTCACGCACCGTACCCGGTAACAATGGGGTGTTCGCCAACCATTGCGCGCTATCGGGGTGAGTGTAATTCAGGTGCAGCCAGCAGGGATTATCTTTGCTGACAATCTCAGTATCGGTTAACGGTTTTACCCCGCCCTGTCCATCCAGCAGCCACGCAAACACGGCGTCTGGCACGTTAAGATCTGCTCCCTTTATGGCTTCCACATCGCCTCCGGTCATCGCTATTGATCCTGATAGTCTAGCCATCTGCTTATGTTAAGCAACTCGCGGCGATGCCATGGCGCTGAAATTATTCGTAAAAGGGAGGATATTTGATGGGTTTGAAGATAAAAAACCCGGCACAGACGCCGGGCGATAAGGGATGCCAGGTCAGAAGGATTGCCAGAAATGCCGGTCACTCACTCCGGCTACCGAAGGCTGTAATCGCTCGGCAGCGGAGGTTTCACCTGCCCCACGCGCCTCGTTACCGATGCGGAAGCTTTGGGTGCGTGATTGCAGTTCAACCACCTGACGTTTGAGAATATCTGAGGAACCCGCAAGCTCCTCCACCACGCCGATATTGCTTTGCGTCACCGTTTCCAGCTCCGCCAGCGCCATTGTAATCTGGTCGATACCTTTTTCCTGTTCAGAAGTCGACACGGCTATCTGCCCCATGAGGTTATTAAGCTCACCCGAGCCGGTCACAATCTCCTGCATATTTTTCTCCGCCTCAGCGACAATACTGGCCCCTTGCGTCACGTTTTCACTGGTGACATTGATAAGGCTTTTAATACTCTTCGCCGCTTCGGCACTGCGATGGGCCAGGTTGCGCACTTCGCCCGCCACCACCGAGAACCCTTTCCCGTGGTCACCCGCCCGCGCCGCTTCTACTGCCGCATTGAGCGCCAGTATATTGGTCTGGAAGGCAATCCCATCAATCATGGCGATAATTTCCGTCATTTGTCGCGCGCAGTCGGTAATGGATTGCATATTAGTGGCGACATCGCCCATTAATGCCCCGCCCTTACGCGCGCACTGGGTTGCCTCACCGGCCCGCTCACTCGCCAGACGGGTATGTTCAGCGTTGTTTTTAGTACTGGCAGCAATCTGTTCCATACTGGCTGCGGTCTGCATCAGCGTTGCCGATTGCTGCTCTGTTTTCACCGATAACTCAGCGCTCCGATTAGCTAACTGCTCAGATAACGTCATTGCCGTATCCGAGGACGCGCGAATTTCTGCCACCAGCGTTGAAATATTGTTGGATAAGCTGTTGATCCCCGGAATTAAACGTCCAGCACAGTTGTCACCAAAAATGGGAATGCGCACCGCCAGATTACCGTCATTAACCTCATCTATACTGCGCTTGACGGCATTGATTGGCGTCACCAGATATTTCGTCATGTACAACCACAGCAATGCTAATGCTGCTACCCATACAATATTAATCGCCAGATGCAAGAATATATTCTTTGATAATATTAAGCAGATCACGTCTACGATAATAAAGACCGATAAAGTAAATATCAGGATGAACGTTCGGACGCTAATGTTCTTAAACATAACCCTTTCCCAATTCCTGGTGTGTATTTTTGTTATATCATCAGAAGTTGTATTTTCCAGACCATTTTAAGATTTTTCTGCATTTTAAACATTAGCTGCACCAGTTTACCTTTTCTCCGCCGTTTATCTGTCCCAAAGTAAAATCACCAACATCAATTGCATAAAAAATACTTAACTGCATGGATTCAAAGAACAATATAAAAATTCATCATGTTTAATTTATCGGCATTTCACCTTCATTAAGCATTGCTAAATTAAAACACCCTATTTTTAGATTGTGGAAATAAAGCTGATTTTGCTGATTATTTTCCTAGCTTAAATTCAGATTATACTGATAGATTAATTACAATCTCTTAATGAAAAGGTATGGATTACATGATGCTGCACGCTTCGTGGGACCCGATACTCGTCGGTATTTCATTTCTGGTTGCCTTTATTGCTTCTTTTGTCGCCCTGGATAGCGCGGCGAAAATTGCCGCATCAAATAAAAAAGCGGCGCTATTCTGGCGCATAACGGGCGGTGCCACCCTCGGCATTGGGATTTGGTCAATGCATTTTATCGGCATGCTGGCGATGAAAATGCCGATGCCGATGAGCTATCACCTTGAACTGACGATTGTTTCATTACTGGCGGCGATCGTTGCTTCATCGCTGGCGATAAATATTGCCGTTTCGGGTAATACGCTCTCGCTTAAGCGCCTGTGTATTGCGACGGCGCTTTTAAGCAGCGGCGTGGTCACGATGCACTACGTCGGCATGGCGGCGCTAATGGCGCACGATCAAATCACGTGGAGTATTCCTTTAATTCTTGCCTCGGTTGTCATTGCCATCGTCGCCTCCTGGGTCGCTCTGTGGCTGGCGTTTAGCTTACGATTGAACAGCAAAGGCGTTCTCTTAACCCGCATTGGCGCGGCGCTGGCAATGGGCATCGCGATTGCCGCAATGCACTACACCGGCATGAGCGCCGCGACCTTTCACGGTCACGGGCACACCATGGCGCACTCTGCGGCAATGATAAGCGAAGAAGGTTTGTCTATCTGGGTTACCGCCACCACTCTGGTGCTGCTCGGCATGATGCTGATGATCTCAATGGTCGATTCGCAGGTTCGTACCACTCGCCTGACGGAGAATCTGCAACGCCTCAACCAACAGCTGGAACAACAGGCGCGTTTTGATGGCTTAACGGGGCTGGCAAACCGCAGCCAGATTGATATGCGGCTGTTAGCATGTCTGCACCAGTCGCGGCTGGCGGGCAGCACGTTTGCGCTGGTGTTGATGGATCTTGACCGCTTTAAGCTGGTGAACGACGCATGGGGCCACCACGTCGGCGATAACCTGCTGGTCTCGGTAGCCAATCGCATGAGCGCATGTCTGACGCCCAAGATGACGCTCGCGCGGATTGGCGGGGACGAGTTTATCCTGCTGGCCCCCGACTGTAGTGAGGCCGAAATCGCTGATATCTGTACCCGCATGGTCGAGAGTATTCGCCGCCCGTTCTATCATTCCGGGCAGATACTGCAAATTTCCCTGAGCGTGGGCATCAGCTTCTATCCAAAACATGGCGAAACGCCGCAGGAGCTGAAGCTGTCGGCGGACACGGCCATGTATAACGTCAAGCACAGCGGTCGTAACGGCTGGGTTTTCTACCATGAGTCGATGCTCGACAGCACCTGGCAAGGCGCGCACTTTCTCCAGGACCTCACCCAGGCCCTTGAACGCGGGCAATTTGAGCTCTGGTATCAGCCCAAATATCACGTCAAAGAAAAACGTATTTTCGGTTTTGAAGCGCTGCTGCGCTGGCGGCATCCAAAAAAAGGCATCCTGTTACCCGATGTTTTTTTGCCGACGCTCCAGAACACCGGGCTGATTACCCCGGTAGGCAACTGGATTCTGGAAAAAGGCTGCGAGCAATTGCGCAAGTGGAGCCAGGCCGGACACGACGACTGGACGCTATCCCTGAATATTTCGCCGGTGCAGTTTGAACAGCAAAACTTTTACGAACTGGTCTGTGAAGCGCTTGTTCGCCATCGCGTTTCACCTACCCGCCTCATTATTGAACTGGCGGAAACTACCGCGCTGCATGGTTTTGAGCGCAGCGCCCAGATATTTGACGACTTTTGTCGAATGGGCATCACGTTGTCGATTGATAATTTCGGCGTGGGATACTCCAATATGCTGGCGCTACAGGATCTTCCCGCCAAAGAGCTGAAAGTGGACAAAAGCTTTATGAAGGATATGCGCGAAAACAGCAAAAATATCAAAATCGTCTCCACCATTATTCACATTGCGCATTCGATGAATATGGACGTGGTGGCGGAAGGCGTTGAAACCTATGAACAGCAGCGGATCCTCTCCGGGCTGGGCTGCGATGCGCTACAGGGGTTCTGGTTCTCAGACCCGGTACCCGAAGAAGATATTGAAATTATGCTCAGTAATTTGCCGTTAAGCGGCGAGCCCAACGCACCGGCAGCTCTGCGTCGGGATATCTCCGCGGGCAAAAAACGTCAGGCCTGAAGGGCGGCGTGAAGTGCCCGCAACCTCAGGATGAGGCGCGTTTCTGACTTGTGTAGATAAAGTAGAGCGCAATCGCTAAACAGACCACCGCGGCAAACCGCGTGGGAGAGAATGCGATGCTGGCATTATTCAGCCAGCCGAAATTATCGATGAGCATACTCATAGCAAGCTGTCCGAAGATCACCGCCACGGTGGCCACACCGGCACCAATTCGCTGCACGGCGATAACCATAATCACAATGTACGGCACGCCCAGCATCGCCCCTAACAGCTGCCATTTGGGGACATCCAGTAATGTCACAGCGTGTTTGGGTTCAAAATAGAGAATCAGTAACGCGGTGACTAACGCGCCGACCGAAAAGGTTAAAAAAGCACATTTCAACACCCCGACCTGCCCGCCGAGGCGGCCATTGATCGCAGCTTGTACGCTCAGCGTTGCGCCGCCAATCACCGCCAGTAAAATCATCAGTATGGTCATAACTTATCCCTTTGCCACCAGTAATAGTGCAGCCAGAATGAAAATCAGGGCATAAACGCGGCGCACATTAATTTTACGGTGCGGCGTACCAAATAAGCCGTAATGGTCAATCAGCAGGCTTTTGAAAACCTGCCCCGCAAGGACGCCAATCATGGTCATCGCGACGCCGATAACGGGTGCTGCCACGGTTAATGCCACCACATAAATGGGGCCAAGTATGCCCCCCAGAAGCGTCCAGCCAGGCTGGGCAAAATACGACGGCGCGTTGCGCGGGCTAAAAAATAGCATCAGTAAAAAGGTCAACACCGTGCCGACGCCGAAGATGCTAAAGGTCGCCCATAAATCGCCAACTTCAGCGCCTAGCGGCCCGAGGATCCCCGCCTCCACGGACAGCCCCATGCCACCGGCTATGGTCAGTAGTATCAGTAAAAATTGCATCAATCACTCTCCCATTAAAAGTGCCGGGAAAGATAGGCGATTCAGACTGACTTAAAAATGGTATAAGTGGGGAAACACTTTTTCAGGTTCTGCATTAATGCTCGATCTTAGTAATATCAATATTCGCACGCTGATGTTCTTTATCGCCGTCTATGACGCGCAGAGTTTCTCGCGGGTCGCGCGTAAAGAAGGCGTTTCAGCGTCGATGATTTCTCGTACCATGCAGCAGTTTGAAGCCGCCATTGGGCAGCAGCTTTTCTATCGTAATACCCGCTCGGTGATCCCCACAGAAGCCGCGCATCAATTGATTGAGTTTGTCCGCGCGATGGCGGATGAGCTAAGCCGGGCAACAGAAGTCCTGCAAAATCGCGCCTCGACGCCATCAGGAACGGTGCGTATTAATGCTCCGGTCTTTTTTGGTCAACGCCACATCGCGCCCTGGTTGAGCGGCCTGATTGAACGCTACCCCGCGTTACACGTTGAACTGATCCTCACCGATGATTTTATCGATCCGCATCGTGAAGCCGCCGATGTCATCTTCCGCATTGCCGCCCTCACAGACTCGGGTTTTCATGCCCGCACGTTTGGCGACCAGCATTATCATCTGGCCGCCTCACCCGGCTATCTGCAAAAACACGGCACTCCGCTGACGCCCGCGGATATTTCGCAGCACCGGTGTCTGGTTTACAAAGGCTCTTCCGGCGCTAACCGCTGGCTGATGAAGCAAGGTACGCAGCCGTGGGCGCACTATCCGGTTACCGCGCGCATGACATCGAATAACGCAGAATCGCTCCTCACCGCGGCGTTAAGCGACATGGGACTGGTTTTGTTCCCGGACTGGTTGATTGGCGATAGCCTGAAAAACGGCAGCCTGGTGAAAGTGCTGGCGGATTTTGAGGTCGCAATACATGCCGACGCCCAACAGATTTCGGCTATCTATCCCAACGCACGCCATCCACCGCTTAATGTTCGCGCGGTCATTGATTACTATCTTGAGGTATTTGGTACGCCGCTCTACTGGCAAGTCCCATCGCCTGATTAACAGGATCTCTGGCTTCGTGAGTGATAGGAGCTATACATGGGCTTGAAGAGTTCATTCTGCTGGCGGGAATACGCCAGCAGAATGTTTTATTTAACAATCAATGTTTCACCAGATACATCGTGTGCGTATAAGCCACATCTTCCGGGTTGGTTATCGGATATCCTTTCACCCACGGTTTGATTAAACGCCCGTTGGTGTATTGGTAGATTGGCGCAATCGGCGCTTTCTCCGCGAGAATTTTTTCCGCTTCGTTGTAATCAGCATTACGTGCCGCCGCAGTATTTTCCTGCGATGCCTGGCGAATAACCTTATCGTAGGCCGGATCGCTAAAGCGTGAGATGTTGCCGCTATTGGTTGAGGTCAGCAGCGACAGGAACGTTGACGGTTCGTTGTAGTCACCCACCCACGATGCGCGGATCACGTCAAAATTACCGGTATTGCGGCTATCGATGTAGGTTTTCCACTCCTGGTTTTGCAGCTTCACATCTACACCCAGATTTTTCTTCCACATCGACGCAACCGCAATAGCAATCTTCTGATGGTTTTCTGAGGTGTTGTACAACAGCGTGAGATTCAACGGACGGCCTGGACCATAGCCCGCCGCCTGCAGCAGCATTTTCGCCTGGGCGTTCAGCTCAGCCTGGCTGCTTTGTTCCAGCGCCGATGGCTGCGGTTTAAAGCCCGCGGTCACGTCTGGCGTCAAACGCCACGCCGGTTTTTCACCCGTTCCCAGCACCTTCTCGGCAATAATGCGGCGGTCGATGGTCATGCTCAGCGCCAGACGCACGCGCGCGTCGGCGGTCGGCCCTTTTTGGGTGTTGAAGGCGTAATAATAGGTGCCTAACTGGGCTGGGGTATAAACCTGCCCCGGCAGCTCTTTTTTCAGCTTCTGATACTGGTTTTTCGGGAATGACTCGGTGATGTCGATATCGCCTGCACGATAACGTTTCGTTGCCGCCGACTCCTGGTTAATCGGTACAAAGGTCACTTTCTGGATAATGGTTTTCGCGTTATCCCAGTAATGTTTGTTCGGCGTTGCGACCAGTTTCTCGTTAACCACGCGGTCGGTCAGCACGTATGCGCCGTTGCCCACCAGTTTCCCCGGGCGCGTCCAGTTTTTATCACTGTCGACGTTAGCCTTGTTGACCGGGAACAGGGAGAAGTTGGCGGTCAGATTGACAAACCATGGCAGCGGTTTATCGAGCTGCACGCGCAGCGTGTGGGCATCAACTGCGGTAACTCCCAGGGTTTCTGGTTTAGCTTTACCGTCGATGATGTCCTGCGCGTTTGCCATCCCCGCAAGGGCGGCAAACCATGCAAAAGGTGATGTCGTTTGCGGATCAACCAGACGCTGCCAGCTGTAAACAAAATCCTGCGCGGTCACCGGCGTGCCGTCTGACCATTTCGCATCGTTGCGCAGGGTAAAGGTCCAGATTTTCTGATCGTTAGTCTGCCAGCGCGTCGCCACACCCGGAATGATATTGCCGTTGGCATCCTGGTTAACTAATCCTTCAAACAGGTCACGAATGACCTGAATCTCCGGCAAACCCACGGCTTTAGCAGGATCGAGTGAGGCCGGTTCATCTTTAATATGGCGCACCAGCTCCTGCTGTTTCGCCAATACTGTCCCGGCGGGAACGTCGGCCGCGGTGGCGGCAAAACTCAGACCTGACAAGAGTGCGGCGCTACAGGCCAGGGTGAAAGGATACTTCATGACATCCCCTTAAAATAAAAATCCCAGATAACTTAATGAAAATATTATTTGTTTCACTTTACATAATTGCAAATGACATATCGCAGAAACTTGATTTGTAACGTCAATTACTACTCAGGAAACTATTTGATTCGCGGCGATTTTTGCACAACACTGCTGAGTACCACCGTTTAGCATCAGGATTCGACGCATGTCTGCACTCCGCCCTCGCGCCCAGCGCGGCGCTTTCCCGCAGGGGACACAACATTACGGCCGCTCCATTCTGGGCGCACCGCTTATCTGGTTTCCCGCGCCTGAAGCTGGCCCGCAGAGCGGTCTGATTATTGCCGGAACCCACGGCGACGAGAATTCCTCCATCGTCACCCTCTCCTGCGCGTTACGTGCGTTGGCCCCTGAACTTCGCCGCCATCACGTTATTCTGGCGGTCAACCCGGACGGCTGTCAGCTTGGCCTGCGGGCGAACGCCAATGGCGTCGATTTAAACCGCAATTTCCCCTCGGCTAACTGGAAGGCGGGCGAAACGGTGTATCGCTGGAACAGTGCCGCTGAGCAGCGCGACGTGGTGCTGACGACCGGTAGCCGTCCCGGCTCTGAACCGGAAAGTCGCGCGCTTTGTCAGCTCATCCACCAGATTAACCCGGCATGGGTGGTATCGTTCCACGATCCGCTGGCCTGCATCGAAGATGCCCGGCGCAGTGAGTTGGGGCAATGGTTATCCGACGCCTTCACTCTGCCGCTGGTCAGCAGCGTGGGGTATGAAACGCCGGGCTCCTTTGGCAGCTGGTGCGACGATATTGGCCTGCACTGCATTACCGCCGAATTTCCCCCGGTCTCGGCCGATGAGGCCAGCGAGCAGTATCTGGCCGCCATGACCAGGCTGCTACACTGGCAACCCGCCGGTCACAAATGAAGCGTTCCACAGGTAAAATGTAGCGCGGGCTGGGCGTCAGCGGCAAGCCAGGTCGGCCCGTCGAGGTCGGCGAATCTGACCCGTGTGGCCAGCGGCAACGCGGCGGAAATCGCCCTTGAAGTGCAAAGCATACAGCCCAGCATCAGGCCAAATCCCTGCGCCTCGGCCTCGGCGGCAAGCAACAGCGCTTCCGTAAGCCCTCCGCTTTTATCCAGCTTGATATTGACCATATCGTAACGACCGCGCAGCACCGCCAGATCTTCGCGGGTGTGGCAGCTTTCATCGGCGCAAATCGGCAATGGATGAATGAAGTTTTCCAGCGCCTCGTCCTCGCCGACCGGCAACGGCTGCTCGAGCATGGCGACATTGAGATCGGCCAGCAGCTGGCAGCGCGCCGCCAGGCCATCACCGCGCCAGGATTCATTCGCGTCAACAATCAGCGTCGCCTCGGGCGCTGCCTGACGAATGGCAACCATCCGTTCGCTGATAAAATGGTTATCCAGTTTGACCTTTAACAGCGTGGCCCCGCTATCAAATAAAGCTTTCGCACTCGCAGCCATTTGTTCAGGCGTGCCTATCACCACCGTTTGTGCGGTGGTCACCGTGGTCGGCAGCATGACGCCCAGCTGCGTGACAACGTCACCTCCAGCCAGTCCGCATTCCAAGCTCCACAGCGCGCAATCTACCGCATTACGCGCCGCACCGGCGGGCAGCAAGCTCGCCAGCTGTTCGCGCGTGATGCCCTGTTCAAGCTGTTCGCCAATCACCATAATTTGCGCCATGACTGACGCAATGCTTTCGCCATAACGTGGATAAGGGGTGCATTCACCCGTTCCTTTCACCCCGTCCTGCTCAAGCTCTACCACCACCACTTTCGCTTCACTACGGCTACCGCGCGCAATCACAAACGGGGTATGTAGCGGCCAGGCTTCTTCAAATACGCGCAGCTTTCTCATTTTCACTCCTTTCATTCAGGCGCAAATAGCGTTTGCCGTGTTAACACCTGATGTCATACACTAGGGCAGACGTTAACTATATGTAAACAGGAAGATAATCATGTCGCAAACCGTACATTTCCAGGGCAACCCTGTTGCCGTTCAAGGTTCTATCCCAAAGGCGGGCGATAAAGCTCAACCGTTTACGCTGGTGGCAAAAGATCTGTCTGACGTCACCCTGGCCCAGTTCGCTGGCAAACGTAAAGTGTTAAACATTTTCCCAAGCATCGATACCGGCGTTTGTGCTGCATCTGTGCGTAAATTCAACCAGTTAGCGGGTGAACTGGAGAACACCGTTGTTCTGTGTATCTCCGCTGACCTGCCGTTTGCCCAGTCCCGCTTCTGCGGCGCAGAAGGTCTGAGCAATGTGGTCACGCTGTCCATCCTGCGTGCGCCTGAGTTTCTGCAAACCTATGGCGTCGGCATTGCTGACGGCGGCCTGAAAGGTCTGGCAGCGCGTGCTGTTGTCGTTATCGATGAAAACGACAAAGTGGTACACAGCGAGCTGGTGAACGAAATCACCAACGAGCCAGATTACGATGCGGCACTGGCAGCCCTGAAAGCGTAATTGCCCGGCAGCCAAACAAAAACAGCCTCTTTTCAGAGGCTGTTTTTTTATCAATCTTCGCTCTTCTTATTGCTCAGATTATATTCACGCAACTTATTCGCAATCGCGGTATGCGATACGCCAAGGCGTTTGGCAAGCTTACGCGTACTCGGATAGCTGTGATAAAGCTGAGAAAGCACCGAGCGCTCAAAGCGGCGGGTAATATCGTCCAGTGAACCTTCCATCGCTTCCTCACCCACTGCCGCGCTGGTGACATCATTGTCCGGCAGCAGCACATCCTGTGGACGCAGTTCGTAACCTTCCAGCTGAGTCAGCGCACGGTAGACCGCATTTTTCAACTGACGGACGTTTCCGGGCCAGCCGTAGCGCGTCAATACGGTGTTGAGGTCGCTTGACAGTTTCGGCCGCGAAATCCCCTGCTCATCGGCAAAGCGCGCAACAAACAGTTCGGTCAGCGGCATGATGTCCTGCGGACGATCGCGCAGCGGCGGCAGATTCAGCGTCAGCACGTTCAGGCGGTAATAGAGATCTTCACGGAACAGACCTTTTTGCACCAGCTCGACGAGATTTTTTTGCGTCGCGCAGATAACGCGCACGTCGACATGCACTTCATGATCTTCGCCAACCCGGCGGAAAGTGCCGTCATTGAGAAAACGCAGCAGCTTAGTCTGCATGCGCGGCGACATTTCACCAATTTCGTCCAGCAGCACCGAGCCGCCGTTGGCCTGTTCGAAGAAACCTTTCTTGCCTTCTGCCGCATCGCCAAACAGCTCGCTCTCTACCGCATCTTCCGGGATTGAACCGCAGTTCAGCGCCAGATACGGTTTTGCCGCACGTGGGCTTGCCTGATGGCAGGCATGGGCCAGTAAATCTTTCCCGGTTCCCGTTTCACCGACGATCAACAGCGGCGCGGTCAACAGCGCCAGTTTGCGCGACTGCTCCACCACCTGCCGCATACGCGGGCTGACGGCAACAATCTGGCTGAAGGCGCTGACGTCCTGGGTGGTCATGGTTTGCAGCTGGCGCCCCATTCGTAGCGTTGAGCGCAGCATAATCACCGCGCCGCCCAGTATGCGGGTATCATTTTCGCCGTTCAGATAGACCGGCGTGGCTTCCAGCAGGAAGTTCTGTCCGTGGATAACCACATGTTCGGCGATGGATTCAACGTCATCACTCTCAAGCCAGCGCTGAAAGTTAAATCCGCTAATGAGCTGCGTGACGTTGTGGTTGCGCATTCGCTCCTGGTTCATGCCGAAAAGCTGGCAGCTTGCCGGGTTAGCACGTTCAATTTTGCTGCGCGTGTCGAGCGACAGCACCGGCTCCGGCATCGCTTCCAGCAAGGCGCTTAACGCCAGATGTTCACGTTCAGAAGGCATCCACGGCACGGTGCGAACGTCGGTCACCCCGGCAATGCGGCGGATCTCCGCCATCAGGCTGCTGAAGCTGGTGAATTCCAGCTCCGCGAAATTAAGATAGATTCGGCCAACAGGGTCGATATCGATACCGCGCAGGTCAATGCCGCGCAGCACCAATAAATCGAGCAGTTCACGTGTCAGACCGAGACGGTCTTCACAAAAGACTTCAAGACGCATGGGAGTTTTCACCCTTAAAAGCCAAAGACGTATGAATAATAAGACAGTTCTTCACCGGCGGGAAGATGACTGTCAACAATTATTGACAGTATGGCGGAAAAACAGCGGGTTTGCTGTAAAGATATACGTTTGAGAGCATAAATAGAGAAGTGGCGGCAGCGTAAGGTATGAATTATCGCGCAACAATCAACAACGGAGCAGTCCCGGCGGCGCTTCGCTTGGCCGGGCTACCGATTGGTGTAGGCCGGATAAGGCGCAGCCGCCATCCGGCAATCTGCGCGATGAATTTATTGTGCCGCTGATTTGCCTTTCTGTAGGGTCTCTTTGAGTTGACCAATCAGCTCGCGACGGAAATCGCCCAGACGCGGCTTGTCGTTATCCAGCCACGGTAGCGGGCGACACACTTCCATGGCTTTGATCCCCAGACGCGCGGTCAGCAACCCGGCACCGATGCCTTGCGCGGCACGGGTAGACAAGCGCGCGGCGAGATCCTGCGACATCCAGTCCATACCGATCTCACGCACCAGTTCTGTGGCACCGGCAAAGGCAATGTTAATCAGCACCAAACGGAATAGACGCAGACGGCTGTAATAGCCGAGCTCGATACCGTACAGTTTAGCGATGCGGTTGATCAGACGCAGGTTACGCCAGGCGATAAAGGCCATGTCCACCAGCGCCAGCGGGCTTACGGCAATCATCAAGGTCGATTCGGCCGCCGAGCGGCTGATTTCACGACGCGCTTGAGCGTCCAGCACCGGCTGCACCAGATGGGCATAAAGACTGACCACTTCCCGGTCGCTCTGGGTTTCATGGATTGCCGCGTACCAGCGCTGAAGCGCCGGATGCGCTTGATCCAATCCCGCCTGACGCGCTAACCCTTCGCAAAACGCTCGCCCCTGCCCTACCCCGTGGCTGTGCATCAGCGTCCGCGCTTCATCCCGCTCCTGGGCGCGCTGACGTAAGCGCCACAGTCTGCGCCATTCTGTCGCCACCGAGCCTACGCCAGCGCCAATAATCAACGCTCCGGCGACACAACCGCCCAATGACACCCAGTCCTGAGTCTGCCAGGCATGCGCCGTCCACTGTACGCCCTGAGCCACTACGCTGACGCCAAACAGCGCAAGTCCGGCGCCAACCATTTTACGCCACAGGCTACGCTTCGGGCGCAACGCGGCTTCCACACTGGCCTCGGCTTGCCCTTCGCTTTCTAACTCTTCAAGGCTTACCGGCGCGAATTTCTCTGCCGCCTCGCCGTCAAAGGCCTGCGAGGATTTAAACTGTTCGAGTCTGGCTTCTTCAAGCGGGCCGGCAAAATCAATCCGTGGTTTAAATGAGTCGCTCATCGCAGTTTATCTCCAATCAAAAACTCCAGCGCGGCATCCAGACGGATATGCGGCAACGGCTGGTCAACGTCCATTGACTGCGGACGGAAATTCTCAAACTGAAAGCCCTGTTTATCCCAGAACGCCTGCCCCGGCAACCGCGCCGGAACTTCGCCTGGGTATACGGTCAGCGGCTCGCCGTCGCTTAAACGATGCCCGCGCAGCGCCGGGATCTTCTCGCCGTTGACGTCAATTAATCCGCTTTGCGTCGCCTGCACTGACGCCAGCCCCAGACAATCCATGGTGATACCTTCAAAGGCCGCGTTCTGCCACGCGTCCTGAATCAACTGTTGCAGCAGCGACACCATATTCCCGTGCTGATCGACGGTCACATGATCGGCCTTAGTCGCGGCAAACAGCAGCTTGTCGATAACCGGCGAAAAGAGCCGACGAAACAGCGTGCGCTGCCCATAGTGGAAACTGTGCATCAGTTGCGTCAGCGCCAGGCGCATATCGTTAAAAGCCTGCGGGCCGCTGTTGAGCGGCTGTAGACAATCGACCAGGACAATCTGGCGGTCAAAATGGAGGAAGTGATCTTTATAAAATCCCTTAACCACTTTCTCGCAGTAATAGTTAAAACGTTCGCGCAGCATGCCCATGTTGGTGCCTTTGCCAGCCTGCGCCAGTTTGCTTTCCCCTACCCCGTCAACGTCCGGCCAGGGGAAGAACTGCAGCGCGGGCGCGCCGGCAAGGTCACCCGGTAATACGAAGCGGCCGGGCTGAATAAAATGCAGCCCTTGCTGTTTGCATTGATGAAGATAGTCGGTCCAGGCCTGGGCGATCTCCGCCAGACGGTTTTCGTCGGCAGGCGCTAACGGATCCAGCCCTTCGCAGAGCTGACGCCATTTTGCCGACCACTCGGCGCGCTGGCCATTCAGTAGCCCGGTCATTTGTCGCGACCAGCTTAAATAATCCTGAGTCAACATCGGCAGGTCGAGCAGCCACTCGCCGGGATAATCGACAATTTCCAGATACAACGTGGAGGTTTCTTTAAAATGGCGCAGCAGGGAATCATTAGATTTATAACGCAGCGCCAGACGGATTTCGCTCACGCCGCGGGTTGGCGTCGGCCACATAGGCGGCTGACCGTATAGCTGGGCCAGACCTTCATCGTAAGTAAAGCGAGGTACACCAAGATCGCGTTGGGGAATACGTTTTACCCCCAGCAGTCGTTCATCTCTGACCGCACTCAATAACGGTAAACGCGCGCCGGTGTGAATATTCAGCAGTTGATTGACCATGCCGGTGATAAAAGCGGTTTTGCCGCTGCGGCTTAAGCCGGTCACGGCAATACGAAGATGCCGGTCAACGCTACGGTTGACCAGCGCATTGAATTCATTTTTAAGTCGCTTCATTGCTTTTTACACACTCCTGTCAACGCCAATGTTCTATTTTGCCATGGGGAAATACCGTTTGGCGAGGCGCGACAACAGCGGTTCCAGCACCACCGCCAGAACCATTTTCAGCGGACGGCGAGCGACGGACTTAATCGCCCACCCGGCAACGCCCGCCGGGCCATAGCGTAATGCAGTCAGCAGCGCTAACTTACCGACGATTTTCAGGCCAGGTTTCACTTTCTGTCCTGCTCGCTGCCATTTATTGTTCATCATTGACCTCTTACTCAGAGTTGACGGAACCGGCTGCGCAAGCTGAATACATCAGATGTCACGTAGCGTTCCATCTCGCGCAGGCGCTGTTCTCCAGCGGCCAGTTCGGCATCCACCGCATCCAGTAAATCCCGGCTGGTGGGCTGGTGTTCATTATAGTTCGCCCCTTCCGGCATCGGGTCTAAGGCAAACGTCAGAATAATGTAGGCGACCACCACAAAGAAAAAGAGACCGAAGATCATCGCCAGAACGGTAATAATGCGCACCAGCTTCACCGGCACATCGAGATACTGCGCAATACCTGCGCACACCCCTTTCACCATACCTTGCTCTGGAATACGCCAGAGCTTTTTATTCCAATCCCAGGCTGCCATTATTTATCCCTCCAGTTTGGATGCTCTGCATCAAGAATGGCTTCCAGCGCCTGAATACGCTCGCGCATCCGCTTTGCGTCATCGGTTAATTGCATCAACCGCTGCTTTTCGCCCTGCGAGAGTTCACCCGAGCGCGAGCGGTTGCTGTAGTGCAGCCATAGCCAAATTGGCAACACAAACAGGACAAACAACGTCAGTGGAATGCCAAGAAAAAGCGCGCTCATAGATACTCCTTATATGTTATGAGCCACAGTACCCACGGTACTGCTCAATATTTGGTTCGGTTAGCCCGGACGCGGCGTGATAGCGACGCCGGGCCTGGCAAGAATTATTGGTTGTCTTGCTTCATTTTGGCTTTCAGCGCGGCCAGCTGATCGCTGATTTCATCATCGGCTTTCAGCTCAGCGAACTGCTGGTCCAGCGTCGGTTTTTTACCAAAAGCGTGGCTTTCCGCTTCGGCTTCCATATGGTCAATACGACGCTCAAAGGATTCGAAACGCGCCATCGCTTCATCCAGTTTACCGCTGTCCAGTTGACGGCGTACATCGCGGGATGAGCTTGCCGCCTGATGACGCAGCGTCAATGACTGCTGACGCGCACGGGTTTCGCTAAGTTTGTTTTCCAGCTCGCCAATCTCTTTTTTCATGCGAGTCAGTGTTTCATCAACCAGCGTCACTTCATGTTCCAGCGTGGCGATAACATCGGTCAGCTTCTGTTTTTCAATCAGTGCGGCACGCGCCAGATCTTCTTTATCTTTACGCAGCGCCAGTTCAGCCTTCTCCTGCCACTCCTGCTGCTGTGCCAGTGCTTTTTCAACGCGACGGCTCAGTTCTTTCTTTTCCGCCAGCGCACGCGCCGAGGTTGAACGGACTTCAACCAGCGTGTCTTCCATTTCCTGGATCATCAAACGCACCAGTTTTTGCGGGTCTTCCGCTTTTTCCAGCAGTGAGTTGATGTTGGCGTTCACGATGTCGGCAAAACGAGAAAAAATACCCATAATTCAATCCTCATAGTTCTGTGTATCGGGCTAAGCCCTGCGTAAAGACTATTACAAATTCCATGCCAACTTTTTATCTTATTGATTATAAAAGAAGTGATTGAATTTCACCCAGCAAACACCTACAGTAAAATGGCGAATTACACTAACTATTGGCGAATTTCATCATGGCAGAATACAAAGATAACCTCCTCGGCGAGGCAAACCGCTTTCTTGAAGTGCTGGAACAGGTTTCCCGGCTGGCTCCGCTTAGCAAACCGGTGCTTATCATCGGCGAACGCGGTACCGGTAAGGAGCTTATCGCCAATCGGCTTCACTATCTGTCTTCATGCTGGCAAGGGCCGTTTATCTCGCTTAACTGTGCGGCCCTCAACGAAAATTTGCTCGATAGCGAATTATTCGGCCACGAAGCCGGGGCATTTACCGGCGCGCAAAAGCGCCATCCGGGGCGCTTTGAGCGCGCCGATGGCGGCACCCTGTTTTTAGATGAACTGGCGACCGCGCCAATGCTGGTACAGGAAAAATTATTACGCGTAATTGAATACGGAGAGCTTGAGCGCGTCGGCGGCAGCCAGCCGTTGCAGGTGAATGTTCGTCTGGTGTGCGCCACCAACGCCGACCTGCCGCAGCTGGTTGAAAACGGGACTTTCCGCGCCGACCTGCTCGACCGTCTGGCATTTGACGTAGTGCTGTTGCCGGCGCTGCGCGAGCGCCAGAGCGACATTATGTTAATGGCTGACCACTTTGCCATTCAGATGTGCCGGGAGCTAAAGCTGCCACTGTTTCCGGGCTTCACCGAGCGCGCCCGCGATACGCTGCTGAACTACCGCTGGCCGGGGAATATTCGCGAGCTAAAAAACGTGGTGGAACGTTCGGTCTATCGCCATGGCAGCAGTGAAATCCCGCTCGACGAGATTGTTATCGATCCTTTCCATCGTCAACGCCAGTCCGAGCCTCAGCCGACAAACGAAAAACTGGCGCTACCATTAGATTTGCGCCAGTTCCAGCTAGAACAGGAAAAAGAGCTGTTACAGCAAAGTCTGCAACAGGCCCGGTTCAATCAAAAGCAGGCAGCGGATCTGCTAGGGCTTACCTATCATCAGCTGCGCGCACTGTTAAAAAAGCATCAGCTTTGAGGTGACTTTGGCAGCATAACGGCGCTGACCAGCATCGCCCCCAGACATAAGGCACAGTTAAACCACAGCGCATACTGTGCCGCCGTCGCCATCCCTTGCGGCAGGAAAAGCGCGTATAGCGAGGCGGTCATCGCCAGGCCAAACGCCCCTCCCAGCGAACTGCCCATTTTGTAGACGCCTGAAGCCACGCCCACTTTACTTTCCGGGGCGTTGGCCACGGCGGTATCGGTTGATGGCGTGGCATAACATCCCAGCCCCAGGCCGAACAGCACATTGCTAAAGAACACCGTGGCGATATAGACACCGGTCTCCAGGAAGGTGCAGGAGATAAGAAAAATCCCCACCATCGCAATCAGCGGCCCGCCCATCATCGGCAATCTGGCACCATAGCGTTGCAGTAACTTTTCGCCGACACGAATCATCAGCAGCACCGTCACCAGATACCCCAGCGTCATCATTCCCGTCTGGAAAGGACTCAGATGGCGGCCTTGCTGCAGCCAGATACTGGTGATCATCATGGTGCCAATTGCGCCATTCAGCATAAAATTAGACAGCACCGCAGCGCCGTAGGCACGATTTTTAAAAAGCGCAAAGTCAATCAGCGCCGCCTCTTTTTTGCGCACTTCCGTACGCAGGAAAAAGACAATAGCCGCCACCGCGCCCACCAGCATTGACAGCGTCAGCGGGCTGCTCCAGCCCCAATGATGGCCTTTGGCAATAAACAGATTGAACAGCACTAACGCCGCCACCAGGCTGAGCAATCCGCTGATATCGAGTTTATGCTGCCCCGCCGTTTCGCTGCGGCTTTCCGGGGTCGTGCGAATCAATATCAGCGCGGACAACGCTACCACAATGGAGAAAACAAAAATCCATCGCCATCCCAGACCAGTGGCAATAGCCCCACCAACGAAAGAGCACAGGCCGCTGCCGCCCCATGAACCAATCACCCAGAAGCTGACCGCACGTTGACGCGCTTTCCCGGCGTACCAGGTTTTAATTAAGGCAAGCGTCGCGGGCATGATACAGGCGGCAGAAAGCCCCTGTACCACTCTGCCGGCCAGGAACAGCACCGGCCCTTGCGAAACCACCAGCAGCGCGCTGCCAACTATGCTCAACGCGAGGCCAATGGTGGTTAAGCGGACGCGGCCAAATTTATCCGCCAGCCCGCCGCTCACCACCACAAAACAACCGCTAAACAGCGCGCTCAGGCTGACCGCAAGCGTGAGCGTTTCAAGCGAGATATCAAGGCTGCTTTTGACCACCGGCACCACGTTAATCACCGACTGGGCAAACAGCCAGAAGGTCAGGACGCTTAATACAATCCCCGCCAGCAGGCGGTCAGTGCCGACGTACGGCGCGGCATTTATCGAAACGCTACTCATGGCTCGCCCTCTTTCACAAAGCGCTAGGCGCGCAGATAGTATTCAGTGAGGCCGCACCACAACGCGGCGCCGGTGAGTAGAATGCTGTCGTTAAAATCGTATCCCGGGTTGTGCACCATGCAGCGGTCAGGTTCATCGCCGGCTCCGATGGTGAAATAAGCACCTTGCGGGTTTTTCTCCAGCATAAATGCGAAATCTTCGCTGCCCATAAACGGAGAAACTGTGCCTACCGCGTCCTCACCAAACAATGACGTGGCGACCTGGCGCACCATCGCATTCGCCTGCGGATCGTTTTTTAATACCGGGCTGCCGTTAACATGCGTGAGCGTCGCGGTGGCATTGAAGCTTTCGGCCTGGGCAATTGCAATATCGTGAATACGTTGCAGGACGGTCTGGCGCACATCCTCATTGAGCGTGCGCACCGTTAACTTCATCAGCACATGGTCATTAATGATATTCGGCGCATGGCCCGCCTGAATGCTGCCAACGGTCACCACCGCCGGATCGAACGGGCTAACGTTACGCGAGACAATGGTCTGTAGCGCAAGCGTAATATGGCAAGCCACCACGGTGGCATCCACCGTATGCTCCGGCACGGCACCGTGTCCGCCCACCCCCTGAACCTGAATATGCAGGGTGTCCGACGAGGCCATCATTGCGCCATCGCGCAGCCCAATCCGTCCCAGTTTTTGCCCCGGCATATTGTGCAGACCAAAAATGTGGTCACAGGGGAATTTGTCAAACAGACCGTCTTCCAGCATGACTCGACCGCCGTACAGCAACTCTTCTGCCGGCTGGAAAATCAGATGCAACGTGCCGTTAAACTGGCGGGTACGTGCCAGATATTCGGCGGCATACAGCAGCGTGGTAGTGTGACCGTCATGTCCGCAGCCGTGAAAACGCCCGTCGGTCTGGCTGGCCCACGGTTTGCCGCTGTTCTCCTGCATCGGTAAGGCATCCATATCGGCCCGTAGCCCCAGCCTTTTGTTTCCGTCACCCACTTTCAGCGTCGCCACCACGCCGGTTCCCGCCAGCCCGTAATCAACGTCATAGCCCCACTCCTTAAGCAGCGCCACAACTTGCTCACTGGTGCGATGCTCCTCAAAACCGATTTCCGGTTGCTGATGGAACTGGCGACGGAGGGCGGTAAATCGCGCTTCCTGAGTCTGTAATGCTTCGACGATAGGATGTGTCATTTTTGTTATTCCTTTATTGCTTCACAGTGATAACGTCGAGTTTATGTCGCTCACCCGGCTTTAAAATGCCGTTTTTTGTCTTATTTTGACGAATAATGAGGTGACTATTTTTCATACTGTTTAGTTATGACAAAATTCATCTGCTTAATTTTGTCCCACGAGGTGCGCAACCATGACGCAGCAAGGCAACGACTTCACTATAGAAGTGAGCGATATTCGTCATCAGACGCTAAATGAGCCGCAGCGTCTGACGCTGTTGTGGGTATTGCAAGGTCATCTCGACCTGCAAACTCGCCACAGCTCGACGGCCATGACGGAGGGTGGAATCGCTATCGTGAACCCCGGAGAGCAGGCACAGCTGCAAAGTTCACAGGCTTCCACGATCATGATACTGAGCATTGCCAGCCATTGGTTAACCCGGCTGGATAGCCACTTTTTTGCCTTCGACTATCATGTGCCGCCGCCGTCCTCTCACGGACTGGTGGAGGACGGCAAGCTACGTGCGCTGATGCGCCAGCTGCTGGTAACGCACCTGCTCAGCCATGAAACTCCGTCACGCCTCGAAGCGAACCGTTGGCTTGCCGAATTGGCATTGCTGCTGGCGACGCATTTCCAGGCGCCGTCAACCCGCAACGTGCCGTATCACGATAGCGGCTGGAGCCAGCGGATCCGCCAGGTCGTGACGCGCATTGAGTCGCAGTACAATCAGCGGTTAACGCTTGCGGAAATTGCCCGTGTGGAGCGGGTTTCGGAAGCCTGGCTGTCCCGTTTGTTTCACAAAGAGGTCGGCGTCAGCTTTATGCAGTACATTACGGCCCTGCGGTTGAAAAAAGCGCAAGAGCAGTTGCTGGAGACGCCTTATTCTTTGCAACGCATTGCGCAGGAGCAGGGCTTTGCCAGCTCACGCGTGATGAGCGATCTGTTTAAGCGCCGTCATGGTATGACGCCTCGGGAGTATCGTCTGCGCCCGGAAACTGCCGGCAAACGAGGCCGTCACGTCGAGCCCGGCGTCGATGATGTCCGCCCCGTTGCCGCCGAAACGCTCTATACGCTGCTTAATCGCGCGGAAAAACAGCCGTGGGAGGAGACCGCTCAGCCTCTGCGCAGCACCCCGCCGCGGGAAATCGCCTTGCATTTGCCATCCCCTCGCCGCGTTACGCTGCGTCAGGTTCCCGTGGTCATCACCCTTCGTGAAATTGACGATCTGCTGCGCGATGACGTGCGCCGTTCGCTGGAAGCGTTACATGCGCAGATCCCCATAGACGGTATCGATATTCACGAGCCCTTTTTGAGCAGTCGGTTATTTAGCGACGGCTGGGATTCCCCGCTCACCACCGAGTGCGCCTGCTGGTATCCCCTGCAACAAGCGTTCACCTTTCTCGCAAAGAGAGGCTGGCGGGTTTTACTTCACACCAATATGACGACGCGCCCGGATCTGCTGCGGCAATTTTTACGGCTGAGCGCTCAGCACTTTCCCGCCACTACGCTTGCAAGCTGGCACTTTGTCTGGCACTGGTCGCCACAAGCCAGCAGTGCTTCACGGGAGAAAATCTGGCAGCAGCAAAAAACGATTATTCATAACGCCTCCCCCGACTCGTTACTGGGTATCTGGCATCGTTTTCCCGCACCGCTTGCGACGACATCGGACGATGCCGTTTTCCATTCGCCACTGCTTAAAGAAGCTGATTTTCTGGCCTGTTCCGCTAACGCCAACGAATGTCTCGATAGCCAGCCGCCAGACCGTGCTCGTCTGGCAGCGACGGAGAATTATCCGGTTGAGAAAGTTCGCCTGATTCAACGTGCGCTACACCAGCGCCACCTTTCACTGCCAATCTGGCTATTGTCGTGGAACACCCTCACCGGCAGCACACGCCGCACTAACGGTGAGTTTTTTCGTGGGGCGTTGCTCATCAATACGTTACTGGGTCTGAGCGAACAGGTTGCGCTCGGCGGTTTCTGGTTGAATTCAAGCCTGCAAGGCGAAGCGCGCAGTAACGGCACCTTTGATACCTCAAGCCTTGCCTTGCTCTATCACCACGCCTTGCCCCGGCCGATTTACTGGGTGCTGTGGTTGTGGCAGCGCTTGCAAGGTGACGTGCTGGTGAACGATAAGCAGGTCTTAGTTCTTCATCATCGCGGACGTTTCCAGTTGCTGCTGCGAAACCCGGTGGTGTTCAACCCGTGGCTTTCCAGTGAAGAGACGTTTATTCAGCGTTTTCGTCAATCTTGCCCGGTCGAACTTGCCGGATTACGCGGGCGATGGAAGATAAAGCGCCATCAGTTTGATCAACACCACGGGGCGCTGTTTCCACGGCTGGAGTCGCTTGAAAGCAGCAGCGGCCCGGACGAAGAGACCTGGACATGGCTTTTGCACACGACCCGCCCCGCGCTCAGCGTAAGGGAGGTTAGTATTACGGAAAACTGGCAGGTGCTCGACGCCCTGGAGAGCAATGGCGTGGTGTTATACGAGCTCACCCCGCTCAATTGACGACTTTTACAGCGGTTGGGCGTAGACATTTGTACCTGATAGCCGTAAGTGCGATACACTTTGCAGATCAATCGAAAATATAACGAAACTATGCGCCTGAATTTGTCATCATTTCTGGCGGCGCTGGGGTTACTTTGCGGTCAGGCCCTTGCCGCGCCGCAACCGCTCGCGCCACCCCGTGCCGATATTCGCGACAGCGGGTTTGTCTACTGCGTCAGTGGGCAGGTCAACACGTTCAACCCACAAAAAGCGGGCAGCGGGCTTATCGTCGATACGCTGGCGGCTCAGCTTTATGACCGCCTGCTCGACGTCGACCCTTATACCTATCGCCTGGTGCCGGAACTGGCGGAAAGCTGGGAGGTGCTGGATAACGGCGCGACCTACCGCTTCCACCTGCGTAATAACGTGAAGTTCCAGACCACCCGCTGGTTTACGCCAACGCGCGCGTTAAATGCCGACGATGTGGTGTTCACCTTTGAGCGTATTTTTGACCGCAATCACCCGTGGCATAACGTCAACGGCGGCGCGTTCCCCTATTTTGATAGTCTGCAATTTGCCGATAGCGTGCAGAGCGTACGCAAACTCGATAGCCACACGGTGGAGTTTCGTCTGACTCGCCCGGATGCCTCATTCCTGTGGCATCTGGCAACCCATTATGCTTCGGTGATGTCGGCTGAATATGCCAATAAGCTGACAAAAGAAGATCATCAGGAACTGCTCGACCGCCAGCCGGTTGGTACCGGGCCGTTCTTACTTGACGAATACCAGTCCGGGCAGTACATCCGCCTGCAACGTCACGCTAAATTCTGGCGCGGCACTCCGTTGATGCCGCAGGTGGTGGTCGATTTGGGTTCCGGCGGCACCGGGCGCTTGTCTAAGCTGCTCACCGGCGAATGTGATGTGCTTGCGTGGCCGGCGGCCAGCCAGTTAACGATCCTGCGCGACGATCCCCGTCTGCGCTTGACGCTGCGTCCAGGGATGAACATCGCTTATCTGGCCTTTAATACCGATAAGCCGCCGTTAAATAATCCCCAAGTCCGTCATGCCCTCTCTTTGGCGATTAATAACCAACGTCTGATGCAGTCGATTTATTACGGCACTGCTGAAACGGCCGCGTCTATTTTGCCGCGCGCCTCCTGGGCTTACGATAACGAAGCTAAAATTACGGAATACAATCCGCAAGAGGCGCGTCGACGGTTACAGGCGCTGGGGCTAAGTAAGTTAACGCTGCATCTTTGGGTGCCCACCAGCTCCCAGGCGTGGAACCCAAGCCCGCTGAAAACCGCCGAACTCATTCAGGCGGATATGGCGCAGATTGGCGTGAAAGTGATTATTGTGCCGGTCGAGGGTCGCTTCCAGGAAGCGCGGTTGATGGACATGAACCACGACCTGACGCTCTCCGGCTGGGCTACCGACAGTAACGACCCGGACAGCTTCTTCCGGCCATTACTGAGCTGCGCGGCGATAAACTCACAGACTAATTTTGCCCACTGGTGCAATCGCGAATTTGATGACGTGCTAAGAAAGGCGCTGGACTCGCAGCAGTTGGCCTCACGCATTGATGCCTACGATGAAGCCCAGCAGATTCTGGCACGCGAACTGCCGATCCTGCCGCTGGCGTCCTCGCTGCGTCTGCAGGCGTATCGCTACGACATGAAGGGGCTGGTGTTGAGCCCGTTTGGTAACACGTCGTTCGCCGGTGTTTCGCGGGAGAAGGAAGAAGAGAAGGTGCAGAAACCATGATTATTTTCACTCTTCGTCGCTTATTACTGCTGCTGGTCACCCTCTTTTTTCTGACGGTGGTCGGATTTAGCCTGAGCTACTTTACCCCGCATGCGCCGTTGCAGGGAGCGTCGCTATGGAATGCATGGGTATTCTGGTTTGAAGGCGTTATGCACTGGGATTTTGGCGTCTCCAGTATTAACGGCCAGCCTATTTCTGAGCAACTTCGTCAGGTGTTCCCGGCCACCATGGAGCTGTGCATTCTGGCCTTCGGCCTGGCGCTGCTGATTGGTATTCCCGTGGGGATGCTGGCAGGGATCTCTAACCATAAGTGGCAGGATAAAGTGATTAGCTTCTTTGCCCTGCTCGGTTTTTCGATCCCGGTATTCTGGCTGGCGCTGTTGCTGACGCTCTTCTTCTCGCTCACGCTCGGCTGGCTGCCGGTTTCAGGACGCTTTGATCTGCTGTATGAGGTGAAGAACGTCACCGGATTTGCGCTGATTGACGCCTGGCTGTCCGACTCGCCGTGGCGTCACGAAATGATCATGAGCGCCGTGCGCCACATGGTGCTGCCGGTGCTGACGCTGGCCGTTGCGCCAACCACCGAAGTGGTGCGTTTGATGCGCATCAGCACCATCGCCATTTACGACACCAACTATGTGAAAGCCGCCGCCACTCGCGGTGTATCGCGGCTGACGATATTGCGTCGTCACGTCCTGCACAATGCGCTGCCGCCCGTCATCCCCCGTCTGGGCCTGCAATTTTCGACCATGCTGACGCTGGCGATGATTACCGAAATGGTCTTTAACTGGCCAGGTCTGGGGCGCTGGATGATTAACGCTATCCGTCAACAAGACTACGCCGCCATCTCGGCCGGCGTGATGGTGATTGGTGCGCTGGTGATTATTATTAACGTGATCTCCGATATTTTGGGTGCTATGGCTAACCCGCTGAAACATAAGGAATGGTATGCCTTACGATAGCGTCTACCTCGAGAAGCGCCCGCCGGGCGCTCTGCGAACCGTGTGGCGTAAATTCTACGGCGACACCGTCGCAATGATCGGTTTCTATGGCTGTATCGGGCTGGTGCTGCTGTGCGTCTTTGGCGGATGGTTTTCCCCGTACGGCATCGATCAACAGTTCCTTGGGTATCAGTTGCTGCCGCCGTCATGGTCGCGCTATGGGGAGGTCTCCTTCTTCCTCGGCACCGATGATTTAGGTCGTGATGTCTTAAGCCGTCTGCTGAGCGGCGCGGCGCCGACCGTCGGGGGGGCGTTTGTGGTGACTCTCGCCGCCACCGTCTTTGGCCTGGTGCTGGGTGCATTCGCGGGTTCCACGCGCGGCCTGCGCTCGGCGATGCTCAACCACATCCTCGATACCCTGCTGTCGATTCCCTCCCTGCTGCTGGCGATTATCGTGGTCGCGTTTGCCGGGCCGCATCTGTCCCATGCCATGTTCGCCGTCTGGCTGGCCCTTTTGCCACGTATGGTGCGCTCGATCTACAGCATGGTTCATGACGAGCTGGAACGTGACTATGTCATTGCCGCCCGTCTCGACGGCGCGACCACCTTAAATATCCTGTGGTTCGCTGTTTTACCTAACATCGCTGCCGGGCTGGTCACGGAGATCACCCGCGCCCTGTCGATGGCCATCCTCGATATCGCAGCGCTCGGCTTCCTGGATTTGGGCGCACAGTTACCGTCGCCTGAATGGGGAGCGATGCTGGGCGATGCACTGGAGCTGATTTATGTGGCGCCGTGGACCGTCATGCTGCCGGGCGCGGCCATTATGGTCAGCGTCCTGCTGGTTAACCTGCTGGGCGACGGTATTCGCCGGGCTATTAATGCCGGGGTGGAATAATGCCGTTACTTGATATTCGTAATTTAACCATCGAATTTAAAACCAGCGAAGGCTGGGTGAAGGCCGTCGACCGCGTGAGCATGACGCTTGCCGAAGGCGAAATTCGTGGTCTGGTCGGCGAGTCCGGCTCTGGAAAAAGCCTTATCGCAAAAGCGATTTGCGGCGTCACCAAAGACAACTGGCGGGTCACCGCCGACCGTATGCGTTTTGACGATATCGACCTGCTGCGCCTGTCGAATCGCGAGCGCCGGCGGTTAGTCGGACACAACGTGTCGATGATTTTCCAGGAGCCGCAATCGTGTCTTGATCCGTCGGAACGGGTTGGCGAGCAACTGATGCAGAACATTCCCGGCTGGACCTTTAAAGGCCGCTGGTGGCAGCGATTTGGCTGGCGGAAACGTCGCGCCATTGAGCTATTGCACAGAGTCGGCATAAAAGATCACAAAGATGCGATGCGCAGCTTCCCTTATGAGTTGACGGAAGGCGAGTGTCAGAAGGTAATGATCGCCATTGCTCTCGCCAACCAGCCGCGTCTGCTGATTGCCGATGAGCCGACCAACGCCATGGAGCCGACCACTCAGGCACAAATTTTCCGTCTGTTGACCGGTCTTAACCAAAACAACAACACCACCATCCTGCTGATTTCTCACGATTTGCAGATGCTGACCCATTGGGCGGATAAAATTAACGTCATGTACTGCGGGCAGACGGTTGAGAGCGCGCCAAGTGAAGAACTGGTGACCATTCCCCATCATCCTTATACCCAGGCGTTAATCCGTGCCATTCCCGATTTTGGCCGCTCGATGCCGCATAAAAGCCGATTGAATACCCTTTCCGGCGCGATTCCGCTGCTGGAACAGCTACCGATGGGCTGTCGTCTGGGGCCGCGCTGCCCTTATGCCCAGCGAAAATGTATTGAAACCCCGCGTCTGACGGGAGCGAAGAATCATCTGTTCGCCTGTCATTTCCCGCTCAATATGGAGAAAGAGTGACATGGTCGAAACCTTGCTTGAAGTGCGCAATCTGAGTAAGACCTTTCGCTACCGCACCGGTTGGTTCCATCGGCAAACGCTACAGGCGGTTAAGCCGCTGAGCTTTACGCTGCGCGAAAAACAGACGCTGGCGATTATTGGTGAGAATGGCTCCGGTAAATCTACGCTGGCGAAAATGCTGGCGGGGATGGTCGAGCCGACGACCGGTGAGTTGTTTATTGACGATCACCCGCTGGAGTATGGTGATTACTCTTTCCGCAGCCAGCGCATCCGAATGATATTTCAGGATCCGAGCACCTCGCTGAACCCGCGTCAGCGTATCTCGCAGATCCTCGATTTCCCGCTGCGGCTCAATACCGATCTTGAAGCGGAAGCCCGACGTAAGCAGATTATCGACACCCTGCGGCTGGTCGGTCTGTTACCCGATCACGTCAGTTATTATCCGCATATGCTGGCGCCGGGGCAGAAGCAGCGTCTGGGGCTGGCGCGCGCGCTGATTTTGCGTCCAAAAGTGATTATCTGTGATGAAGCGTTGGCTTCGCTGGATATGTCGATGCGTTCGCAGTTGGTTAACTTGATGCTGGAGTTACAAGAGAAGCAAGGCATCTCGTATATCTATGTGACGCAGCATTTGGGGATGATGAAACATATCAGTGACCAGGTATTGGTGATGCATCAGGGAGAAGTGGTTGAACGCGGCAGTACCGCCGATGTTCTGGCCTCCCCGCTGCACGATTTAACCAAGCGGTTGATTGCAGGCCACTTTGGCGAAGCTCTGACCGCCGATGCCTGGCGTAAAGACCGCTAAGCTTTACGCGACAAATCATGTTTAACGGTGGCCTGTTTTTTTTGCGGGCCGCCATAACACTGACCAAGAGGATGAATAGCGATGGGTTTTCTTTCCGGTAAGCGCATTCTGATTACTGGCGTGGCCAGCAAACTGTCTATCGCCTACGGTATCGCTCAGGCGATGCACCGAGAAGGGGCTGAACTGGCGTTCACGTATCAAAACGACAAACTGAAAGGCCGGGTGGAAGATTTTGCCGCCGCGCTGGATTCCAGCATTGTCCTGCCTTGCGATGTGGCTGTCGATGAAAGTATCGAATCCCTGTTTATCGACTTAGCAAAAGTGTGGCCGAAATTTGACGGTTTCGTGCATTCCATTGGATTTGCGCCCGCAGACCAGTTGGACGGCGATTACGTCAACGCGGTGACGCGCGAGGGCTTTAAAATCGCCCACGACATCAGCGCCTATAGCTTTGTGGCGATGGCAAAGTCCTGCCGCAGTATGCTTAATCCAGACTCTGCCCTGCTGACGCTGTCCTATCTGGGGGCCGAGCGCGCTATCCCTAACTACAACGTGATGGGCCTGGCAAAGGCGTCTCTGGAAGCCAACGTGCGTTATATGGCAAATGCCATGGGCCCGGAAGGGATCCGCGTGAATGCCATCTCTGCCGGCCCTATCCGTACGCTTGCCGCGTCCGGTATCAAGGATTTCCGCAAAATGCTGGCGCATTGCGAAGCGGTGACGCCAATTCGTCGCACGGTGACAATTGAAGACGTGGGCAATTCCGCGGCCTTCCTGTGCTCAAACCTGTCCGCCGGAATTACCGGTGAGATTGTGCACGTTGACGGCGGCTTCAGCATCGCGGCGATGAACGAGCTGGAGTTGAAGTAAGCCCCACCGCCCCGGAGCATCCCGGCTGATAAGCGTAGCGCCATCAGGCATCACGCGCACATTGCCGGATGGCGGCTGCGCCTTATCCGGCATACGCGGGCCGTTGCCCGGGCGAGGCGCTTACGCCGACCCCGGGATACAATCTCCCGTAGGCCTGATAAGCGTAGAGCCATCAGGCACAACGCGCACATCGCCGGATGGCGGCTGCGCCTTATCCGGCCTACACGGCTACGCGGGCCGTTGCCCGGGCGAGGCGTTACGCCGAAACCGGGTACAATCTCCCGTAGGCTTGATAAGCGTAGCGCCATCAGGCATCACGCGCACATCGCCGGATGGCGGCTGCGCCTTATCCGGCCTACGCGGTCCGTTGCCCGGGCGAGGCGTTTACGCCGAAACCGGGTACAATCTCCCGTAGGCCTGATAAGCGTAGCGCCATCAGGCATCACGCGCACATCGCCGGATGGCGGCTGCGCCCTATCCGGCCTACGCGGGCCGTAGCCCGGGCGAGGCGTTTACGCCGAAACCGGGTACAATCTCCCGTAGGCCTGATAAGCGTAGCGCCATCAGGCATCACGCGCACATTGCCGGATGGCGGCTGCGCCCTATCCGGCCTACGCGGGCCGTAGCACGGGCGAGGCGTTTACGCCGACCCCGGAGCCGCGCCAATGCCTCCCCTTTCCTCTTTGTTATTCCTGTAAGTTATTAATTATCACCGAACAATATTTTCTCCCTCGTCACGCATGCGCCAGGATACTTATCTATAACGATCCGGCAACATCACCTTTGACGCGGCTGGCTCGCCACTATCAGATCAAGGAACACCCATGGAGCCACGCCACGTTTCCGGCAAAAACCACTGGTATCACGAAACCCAGTCGAGAACCCAACACAGTGATGTGATGCCGTTGGTTCCCGAGGCCGCGTACGTTGACGACCGTTTTTTACTCGATCTGACGCTGCACGATATTATTATCATTAATCAGGTGGTGGGTTTTGTCGGTTTTCAGGCGCGGGTTATCGCCCTTTTGCAGGCGCACCTGGGTTTCCCGGTACGATGGATCCCCGGAATGCCGGTACAAGAAGATGCGGACGCCGCGCTATTTAGCCACGACAGTGTGCAATGGCACACCGATCTCCACGGCATAGAGTCCCATCAGACGAATACGCCGCAGGGCGAGGCCTTACACCGTTGGCAATCTATCCCGGAGCTTGAGGCGCTCGCGCCGGTGCTGGCTCATGAAGAAGAGCTGTTAAATGGGCTTGGCGAGCTTATCGACGCGCTGACCTTCGCCCATCCGCTACAACCGCTCTCGTCGCTCATTCCCGCGCGGATTAACGGTAGCGTCAGCTGTTTTAATTACTACAGTTCCCAGTGGCTAGGCGCAAGCGGCCTGCCGGAAGCCGTGCGAAACGGCGAGCGCGCATTGCATGCCTGGAGTCATCACTTCCCCTGCGAACGCGCGGTTGCGCAGGCGACCCAATTACTCACCCGCGCGCCAGATCGCTTCAGCGCCGCACAGCTTGCACCGCTATTAGAACACGGGCTATCAACACCAGATGCCATTACCCTACTCGCCTGGAGTGCGTTGAGCGGTTGGTTAAACCGCCTGCGCATTGCCCTTGGCTGCGGGCAACAAGTTACGTAAAAGGGTGAAACAGCGCTTGCTGCCACCCCTTGATTCGCGTCACAATGTCAGCCGCTCTTTTGGCCACGAAAATAGAACATTATGCTTCAGGATAACCCGCTGCTCGCGCAGCTAAAACAGCAACTTCATTCCCAAACGCCACGTGCGGAAGGGGTCGTTAAAGCCACGGAAAAAGGTTTCGGTTTCCTCGAAGTCGATGCACAAAAAAGCTACTTTATTCCGCCGCCGCAGATGAAAAAAGTGATGCACGGCGACCGCATTATTGCCGTGATCCATTCTGAAAAAGATAAAGAGAGCGCCGAGCCAGAAGAACTGGTTGAACCGTTCCTGACCCGTTTTGTCGGCAGAGTGCATCGCAAAGATGACCGGCTTTCTATCGTGCCCGATCATCCCCTGCTCAAAGATGCCATTCCATGCCGCGCCGACCGCGATGTGACCCACGATTTTAAAGAGGGTGATTGGGCGGTAGCGCAGATGCGTCGCCACCCGCTTAAAGGCGACCGCACCTTCTACGCTGAACTGACCAAATTTATCACCTATGGCGACGATCACTTCGTGCCCTGGTGGGTCACCCTCGCCCGTCATAATCTTGAAAAAGAAGCGCCAGACGGCGTAGCGACCGAAATGCAGGATGAAGGCATTGAACGTCGCGATCTCACGGCGCTTGATTTCGTCACCATCGACAGTGCCAGCACCGAAGATATGGACGATGCGCTGTACGTTGAAGAGGCCAGCGACGGCAAGCTGCTGCTGACCGTGGCGATTGCCGATCCTACCGCGTGGATTGTTGAAGGAAGCAAGCTGGATAACGCAGCGAAAATTCGCTCCTTTACCAACTATCTGCCGGGTTTCAACATCCCGATGCTCCCGCGCGAGCTGTCTGACGACCTGTGTTCCCTGCGCGCCAACGTGGTTCGCCCGGTGCTGGCCTGTCGAATGACGCTCTCGGCTGACGGGACAATTGAAGACAATATTGAATTCTTTGCCGCCAACATTGAGTCGAAAGCCAAGCTTGCCTACGACGACGTATCGGGCTGGCTGGAAAACAGCGGTAGCTGGCAGCCGCAAAATGACGCGATTGCGCGTCAAATTACCCTGCTGGAACGCGTCTGCAAAGTGCGCAGCGAATGGCGTAAAACCCACGCGCTGGTGTTCAAAGATCGTCCTGACTACCGTTTCGTGCTGGGTGAGAAAGGCGAAGTGCTGGATATCGTTGCCGAACCGCGCCGCATTGCTAACCGCATCGTTGAAGAGTCGATGATTGCCGCCAACATCTGCGCCGCCCGTGTGCTGCGCGATAAGCTTGGTTTCGGTATTTATAACGTGCACACCGGCTTTGCACCTGACAACACCGAAGCGCTGGCCGCGCTGCTGAAAAATCACGACGTCCACGTTGATCCAGTGGAAGTCCTGACCCTTGAAGGCTTCTGCAAGCTGCGCCGCGAACTGGACGCCCAGCCAACCGGGTTCCTCGACAGCCGCATTCGTCGCTTCCAGTCATTTGCTGAAATCAGCATCGAACCGGGCCCGCACTTTGGGTTAGGTCTGGAAGCGTATGCAACCTGGACCTCGCCGATTCGTAAGTACGGTGACATGGTTAACCATCGACTGCTGAAAGCTATCATCAAAGGCGAAACCATTGCGCGTCCACAAGATGAGATCACCGTACAGATGGCAGAGCGCCGTCGTCTGAACCGTATGGCAGAGCGTGACGTGGCCGATTGGCTTTACGCTCGCTACCTCAGCCCACAGGCGGGTACCGAGACACGTTTTGCCGCTGAGATTATCGATGTCAGCCGCGGCGGGATGCGCGTGCGTCTGGTTGATAACGGCGCAGTAGCCTTTATCCCGGCACCTTTCCTGCATGCCGTCCGCGATGAGATGGTTTGCAGCCAGGAAAGCGGCACCGTACAGATCAAAGGCGAAGTGGCCTATAAAGTCACCGACGTCATTGATGTGACGATAGCCGAAGTCCGTATGGAAACCCGCAGCGTTATCGCCCGTCCGGCCGCGTAAGCGACATCACGCCGGACAACGGTTCGCGCTTAATCAGCCATCAAACGGCCCTCTTCAGGGCCGTTTTTTTATCTACACCACACCTCCTGACTTTTTTCCCTGCGAATTTTCGAAAACCGTTCACACTAAATATTGTGGCTGGGCTGTAGTAAATACATCGCGGATGAATGAGGGAGAGTTGATGACAACATCTTTAGCGCAAAACCTTCTTGATCCAAATTCGGGCAAAGCCAGCCTTTTCTGGCGTTTTTCACAGGATAATCCCACGTTACATCTGAGCGTAGACCCGGATGCCAAAGCGGAACTCACCGTCACATTAAACCCGGAAAATGTGCAGCGCATTCAGGCCATCACCGTGACCATCTCCAGTGTCGCGCTCAATATTCAACTTAATGGTTACGACGTTCCGGTGCATTTAATTGGCCGTAAGATCAGTACCCGCGAGTGGGCCGGGACGGCCTCCTCCTGGTTTGATACCTCTTCCGTGGCGCGCGATCTCTTACAAGGGCTGCTTTTTGCTGAGCAGGTTGTCTCCGAAGCCAATGCGGTGATAGTGATCCTTGACCGTGACGGCAAGATCCAACGTTTTAACCGCTTATGCGAAGAATATACCGGCCTCAAAGAGCACGATGTCATTGGTAAAACCGCCTTTGAACTCTTTATGACGCCTCCCGAAGCAGCCGCCGCGCGGGAGAATGTGAGCCGTTTTTTCAGTAACGGTGGTCCTTATGAGGTCGAGCGCTGGATAAAGACGCGTAAAGGGCCGCGCCTGTTTTTATTTCGCAATCGCTTTGTCCATAGCGGCAGCGGGAGAAACGAAGTTTTCCTTATTTGCTCCGGCACAGATATTACCGAAGAACGACGCGCCCAGGAGCGGCTAAGAGTACTGGCGAATACCGACACCATTACCGGCCTGCCCAACCGCCACGCGATAAACGAACTGATCGGCGAAGCCCTTGAAGGCCGTGGCCTGGAAGAACAAGTTGGTCTGGTGTATTTCGATCTCGATAATTTTAAAAAGGTTAACGATGCCTACGGCCATGTTTTTGGCGATCAGCTTCTGCAATCCGTCGCGCTGTCGATTTTAAGCTGTCTGGAGGAAGGTCAGACGTTAGCCCGGCTAGGAGGCGATGAGTTTATCGTACTGGCGACCAATACCTCGCAGAGCGCGCTGGAAGCGATGGCATCGCGCGTGCTCACTCGCCTGCGTGACCCTTTGCGTATCGGGCTCATCGAAGTCTACAGCGGCTGTTCATTGGGGATTTCGATTGCCCCCCAGCACGGGGAAGATAGGGAGAGCTTAATCCGTAATGCGGATACGGCAATGTATACCGCCAAGGAGAAGGGGCGCGGACGCTTTAGCGTGTTCACCCCCGACATGAATCTGCGGGTATTCGAGTATCTTTGGCTGGATACGAATCTGCGTAAAGCGCTACAAAGCGACCAACTGGTCATTTATTACCAGCCTAAGGTGTCGCTGGACGGCAGAGTGCGCAGCCTTGAGGCATTAGTGCGCTGGAATTCTCCTGAACGAGGGCTTATTCCGCCGATGGATTTTATCTCCTACGCTGAGGAATCTGGGTTAATTGTTCCGCTTGGCCGTTGGGTCATGCTTGATGCGATTCGTCAGGTGGCGCTGTGGCGGGATAAAGGCATTCATTTGCGCGTCGCGGTCAACGTATCGGCACGTCAGTTGGTCGACCAATCCATTTTTTGCGACCTGCGCCAGGCGCTCAACGAGCGGGGATTCTCGCAGTGTCCTATCGATATCGAATTGACCGAAAGTTGCTTGATTGACAATGCCGAGCAGGCGCTTACGGTTATTCAGCAATTTCGCGAGCTGGGCGCGCAAATTCATCTTGATGATTTTGGCACCGGTTATTCATCCCTCTCCCAACTGACGCGCTTTCCTATCGACACCATCAAACTCGACCCTATTTTTGTCCAGCGGGTTCACGACCAGTCAGTATCGCAGTCGCTGGTTCTGGCGATTATCGCCGTCGCCCGCGCGCTCAATTTACATATTGTGGCGGAGGGCGTTGAAGACGTCGACGATGATGCGTTTCTCACGCTGCACGGGGTGGATGAACGTCAGGGCTATCTTTTTGCCCATCCAATGCCCGCGGCGTTACTGGAACGCTGGCTGGAAGCACGTTCCCGGTTATAAGGTAAGCCGTTTTTTTCACTTCTCTTTTGTCACTAAATTTTGCATCATTGATTTCAATCGAATTTATTAACAGGATCCCACTATGTCCGAGCTCGATGCGCGCCAGATTGCCCAACGTATTGATACCGTACTCGATATTCTGGTCGGCGGTGATACCCATTCCGCAATGAACAACCTGGAAATATTAAAAGCGGAATTGCTGACGCTGGCTGCCAAAGAACGTGGTGGTAAGCCTGGTCAGCCCAAATCCCCCTGGGAAATCTAACCCTTTCGCCCGGCGAGCGGCGCAGAGGTGATAAACCCGCGCCCTCGCACAGAGATATTGATGCATTATTATGAATTCCCGACAGCAAACCATTTTACAATTGGTCATTGATAAAGGCCGAATGAGCGTTGCCGAGCTGGCAAAAATGTCCGGCGTATCAGAAGTAACTATTCGCCAGGATTTAAACCTGCTGGAGAAGCAAAGCTACCTGCGCCGAACCCACGGTTTTGCCGTGCCGCTGGATAGCGAAGACGTAGAAACAAGGATGATGAACAATTTCGCCCTCAAACGCGAACTGGCGGAGTTTGCCGCTTCGCTGGTACGTCCTGGTGAAACCGTGTTTATTGAAAACGGTAGCAGCAATGCCTTACTGGCGCGCGAACTGGCCACCCAGCCGGACATCACCATTATTACCGTCAGCAGCTATATTGCTCATCTGCTGAAAGAGACGCCGGGAGAAGTTATCCTGCTGGGCGGTATCTACCAGAAAAAAAGCGAAAGCATGGTAGGCCCGTTAACCCGCCAGTACATTCAGCAGGTGCATTTTAGCAAAGCGTTTATCGGTATTGATGGCTGGCAGCCTGAGACCGGTTTTACCGGACGAGACATGATGCGTTCCGATATCGTCAATGCGGTGCTGGAAAAAGGCACTGAAGCCATTGTGCTGACGGATAGCTCAAAATTTAGCGCCACTCATCCCTACCCGCTGGGGCCAATGAGCCGATTTAATCGGGTTATTACCGACGACAACCTGGCAACAGAAAAACAGCTCCAGCTTGAACAGGCTGGGCTCACGGTGAATATTGTTAAACGTCCATAAATAATCAGCCCGATGATCCCGCGCATCGGGCACTCCCCCAGCCCTTTAGACAGTAACCCGCCTCGCTATAAGAGTATTCTGATCCCTGATTTAAGACTTTTTAACCTGTCGATTACATCACAAAGTCGTAAACTTGATGTTAGCGATATAACAGGAAGTAACTATCACTTGCGTGACTTTTAGCAACAAAATTTACAACCTGCGCAACAAGCTTCATGGAGAACACTCAGCCTCTTAAGACAGCGGCTATAATTAAAGTGCTTTTTCCATGAATAGAAAATTCAGGAGAAATAAAATGACGTCAATGAACAAAAAAATGACTGCTGCTGTTTTAGCTGTAACGCTGGTAATGTCGCTGAGCGCATGTTCTAACTGGTCCAAACGTGACCGTAATACCGCGTTGGGTGCAGGTGCCGGTGCTATCGGTGGTGCAGTATTAACAGATGGCAGCACGCTGGGTACTCTGGGCGGTGCCGCTGTCGGTGGGATTATCGGCCACCAGGTTGGCAAATAAGTTTTTGATAAATAAAAGGGCTCCGATGCAAATCGGGGCCCTTTTATTTTGTGATGTTCCCAGCGTCGTGTTGCTCGAACGGGCTACCGGTGGACGTAGGCCGGATAAGGCAAAGCCGCCATCCGGCAATGTATGCGGTCATGCCTGATGGCGCTTCGCTTATCAGGCCTACGGACTACGGACACGGGTAGCCCGGGCGAACGCAGTGACCCCGGGAAGGCAAGCCGCTTATCCACCCGCCAGTTTCACCTTCATGCCCTTCGCTTCAAGCAGACTTTTCAACAAATCGCGCTTGTCGCCCTGAATCTCAATAACGCCGTCTTTAAGCGAACCGCCACAACCACATTTCTTCTTCAGTTCGGCCGCAAGCTTTGCCAGCGCATCATCATCAAGATCGATGCCGGTAATCAGGCATACGCCCTTACCTTTACGCCCACTGGTCTGGCGCTGGATACGGACAATACCGTCGCCCTTTGGTCGCTGGGCGACAACTTTCGGTTCATCAATACGCCCGCTTTCGGTCGAATAGACCAGACGGCTGTTTGCGTCACTCATTACGCCCCCAGATTTAACGATGCATTAATATCACGTAGAGTCTGCGCCGGGTCGGCGGACTGCGTCACCGGACGGCCGATAACCATATAGTCAACGCCCGCAGCCTGAGCCTGTTCAGGCGTCATAATGCGGCGCTGATCGCCCGCCGCGCTGCCCGCAGGACGAATGCCCGGAGTAATCAGTTTAAATGACTGACCTAGCTCCTGCTTAAAGCGTACCGCTTCCTGCGCTGAACAGACAACGCCATCCAGACCGCAGCGTTGCGTCAGCGCCGCCAGCTTCGCCGCATAGTCCGCAGGTGACAACGTCACGCCAAGATCGAGCAAATCACTCGACTCCATGCTGGTCAACACGGTGACCGCAATTAACAGCGGCGCATCCTGACCAAACGGAACCAGGGCTTCACGCGCCGCGTTCATCATTCTCGCCCCGCCAGAGGCATGTACGTTCACCATCCAGACCCCCAGTTCAGCGGCGGCAGCTACCGCATGCGCCGTGGTATTGGGAATGTCGTGGAATTTGAGGTCGAGGAAGATATCAAAGCCGCGCTGCTGTAAATCACGCACCAACTGTGGGCCAAACAAGGTAAACATCTCTTTGCCGACTTTTAAGCGGCAGTCACGCGGGTCAATCCGGTCAACGAAAGCCAGCGCCTTATCGCGATTATCATAATCGAGGGCGACAACAACGGGCGAGGAAGTAACGACACGGGAAGAAGATGAAGCAACAGACATGACTGGACCTTCTTATTGATGGGCACTCAGGGTGCGGAAAAGGTAAACGGGCAGCATTCTACCTGCGCGACCCGGCAGGCACAATGCCGGAGTCGGCTACAGAGCAGAAATGTAGGCGTATTATCGCTTTGAGGGGCGTTTAGAAAGGCTACTGACCGTCAAGGCCACGGATAGGTTTGATCGTTGACCAGGCGCGACACGATGGGCAGTGCCAGTACATGGTGTAGGCCGTAAAGCCACATTTCTGGCAACGATAGCGCGGCTTGCTACGCACCTGTTCTCCCACCATGTCACGCAGCACCATCAGGCTCTCTTTCGCGCGCCCTTCTTCCGCTTCATTCAGGTGGTAGTCCATCAGCTTATGGAACACCCGCATCGTAGGATGGCGCTGAAGCTGGCGCGTGACGTAGGTTTGTGCAACGTCGCTGCCTTTATTTTGCTCCATCACCTGCGCCAGCATTAATTCCGCCGTTGCGCCGGTGTTTTCTTCCACACAACGTTGCAGGAAATGTTCCCAATCGGCATTTCTGTCCAGTTGCTGATAGCAGGTTTGCAGCATTTCCAGCGTTTCGCTGACCAGCTCTTTATCCTGATTGATAACCTTCAGCAAGCTGTCCATGGCTTTCGCATAGTCACCTTTCGCTATCCACGCGCGCCCCATCATAATCGAGACGCGAGCGCTGGAGGGGTCTGCCGAGGCGCCGCGCTTAAGCAGCGACAATGCTTTATCCAGATCATCGTTGCCCATTTGCTGCAACGCCAGTTCACACCAGAAATGGGCAATTTCGCCCCGGTGCTTGTCTTTACCCAGCTTCACCAGACGTTCGGCAGTCTCAATGGCTTTTTGCCAGTCGCTGGTTGCCTGATAGATTTGCAGGAGCTGCTGCAATGCGCTGATGCGAAATTCGGTTTCATCAACCAGCTGGCTGAACATGTCTTCCGCGCGGTCGTACATGCCGGCCGCCATATAGTCGCGCCCCAATTGCTGTACCGCCAGCAAACGCTGGTCATAGGTCAACGAGGCGCTTTCCATCAGCGTCTGGTGAATACGAATTGCCCGGTCTACCTCACCGCGCGAGCGAAACAGGTTCCCCAGCGTCAGGTGAGCTTCCACGGTGCCGGTATCCTCTTTGAGCATATCGAGGAACAGGTCAACCGCTTTGTCCTGCTGGTTGCTTAAAAGAAAGTTAACCCCTGCCACGTAATCACGTGACAAGCGGCTCGCTTCGTCCTGTTTGGACTGTTGTGCACTTCTGCGCCCCATATACCAGCCATAGGCGGCGGCGACGGGTAAGAGCAGAAACAACAACTCCAGCATAAATGATTATTCCTTTGCCATTGGGGTCGCAGGGGTCACCGGCGCAACCGTTTCTGGCGCAATTTGATGTTCCAGTCGTTTAATTTTACGTTCCGCACGCAGCAGCGAGACGCGCACGCGCAGCCAGAACAAACCACAAACCAGCCAACCAATAGCAAAGCCAACGGCAAACAGCACCGCCAACAGCGTCGAAATTCTGAATTCACCCTGCGCCAGTAAATAATTAAAGGTCACAAGCTGATCGTTTTGCGCGCCCAGCGTCACTGAGATGACGAAAATCGCTAACACCAATAAAAAAATGAGTAGGTATTTCACATTACTTCCCGTTATGTGGCTTCAGCAGCGTGTAAACAGCACCTAGCCTTATAAAATAACATCTTCACCGCGACGACGAAATGGAAAAGCGTGTCGTAAGACAAGGATCTGTGGGTATGAACAATGAAAATCAACCCTTTCTCGTATTTCAGGTCGTCGCGCCCTTTTTTATGTCTCTTTTTCCAGCGGCCCGCAATACCGGCGAACTATCCACAGCGCCAGAGTGGCCAGTATCCATGAGATAGTTGTCGACACCATCAGATCGAGCGGCCAATGCATCCCCAATAGCAGACGGCTGCCCATCACCGTAATCGCCCATACCATGATGGCCGCCACCACCCCTACCCGACGCCTTGACCATAGCAGCCCCGCCGCCAGCAGCGCCCAGGTGGCAGCAAACATCGTGTGCCCGGAGGGAAACGCAAAACCGGTCTCTTTTTGCCAATGATGGCGTAAAAACTTAGGGATGGTCTGCTGCCCGGACAGCTGTTCTTTCACCAGCGCCGCGCGTTCACTGCGCTTCAGCGCATAAAAATGCGCAACCGGAACGCGTTGCGTATTTTCCAGCCACACGACAAAGGGCCGAGGTTCTTGTACCTGGGCTTTCACCAGTGATTTAACGCCTTGCCCGCCTACCACGGCAGCGCTGAGCGCGAGCACCAGAATAACCGATGCGCGTAAACCGGGGCGCAACAGCCAAAGACACAGTGCACACAGCAACAGATGCGTGATAATACCCCACGGCTGCGTGACCGTTTCCGTCACCGCATACAACGCTTTCAACCCTGCGCCACTTTGCCCTGGCAACCACTGCCAACCGGAGAGCCAGATTCCCAGCGGCATCATAAATAGTATGGCTGCCGCTATGAAGGTTCGTACCGCAATGACGCGCATTTCTCTTCCTTTTTCCATCAATGTCACAACGTTAGCTGAAAATATATTGTCAAAATTGTGCGCTTTTACCGACGGTTGCCCGCGCACCATTAGGTGAAGTAAAGCACGTTGTGGCAAAATAAGGAAAACAGAAAGCGCTGCTAGCGCTGAGATAATCTGGAGAATCACATGCAGCTTAAACGTGTGGCAGAAGCCAAACTGCCAACCCCTTGGGGCGATTTCCTGATGGTGGGCTTTGAAGAACTGGCAACCGGGCACGATCACGTCGCGCTGGTATTTGGTGATATTACTGGGCAAACGCCCGTGCTGTCTCGTGTTCACTCAGAATGTTTGACCGGCGATGCATTATTTAGCCTGCGCTGTGACTGTGGTTTTCAGCTCGAAGCTGCCTTGTCGCACATTGCGGAAGAAGGTCGAGGGATCCTGCTGTATCATCGTCAGGAAGGTCGCAACATCGGCCTGCTGAATAAGATTCGTGCCTATGCGTTACAAGACCAGGGCTATGATACCGTTGAGGCCAACCACCAGCTTGGTTTCGCCGCCGACGAACGCGACTTCACGCTGTGTGCCGATATGTTCAAACTGCTGGGCGTCGACGCGGTGCGTTTGCTGACCAATAACCCGAAAAAGGTCGAGATTCTGACTGAAGCGGGCATCAACATCACCGAGCGCGTGCCGCTTATCGTGGGACGTAACCCTAAAAATGCCCACTATCTCGACACTAAAGCTGCGAAGATGGGGCATTTGCTGAGTAAATAAAGCCGTATTCGCCGTTTATTCACATAAACGGCGACCTTCCATTAAAGCGAAATATTCTGCTCGCTCTGCGCGTCAAAGATATGGCACTTCACCATATCAAATCGGAACCATACCGGGCTGTTCAACCCGGCGTCGAGGATCGGCTTTGCGTGATCCGATGGCATCCGCGCAGTCATCTCAAAATCGCCTACCTGCATGTATAGAAAGAACTCATGGCCCATATTTTCTATGCGGATAAGCGTTCCTCTGCCACAGCCCTCAGCAAACGGCTGCGTTGACACGCTGACATACTCTGGGCGTATCCCGAAGTAGACCTCTTTATCGACATAGTCCGCCACTTTACTTTGCTGTTGTGCGCTAAGCGGTAGCGTGTCGTGGCCGACGGTAATGTGCAACCCGTCCTCTTTTTTGACGATGCTGGCGGGTTTAATGTTCATTTCAGGCGCGCCAATAAACCCGGCCACAAACATATTTTGCGGATAGTGATAGAGATTATCTGGCGTATCGACCTGCATGATATGCCCCAGTTTCATCACGCAAATACGATCGCCCATGGTCATCGCTTCCGTCTGATCGTGCGTCACGTAGACCGTGGTCGCCGGTTTACCGGATTGCTTTAGCTGTTTGTGGAGATCGGAGATACGAATGCGCATGGAGGCGCGCAGCTTCGCGTCGAGGTTTGATAGCGGCTCATCAAACAAGAACACATCCGGCTTTTTGACAATCGCGCGCCCTACCGCCACGCGCTGCGCCTGGCCCCCGGAAAGCTGGCGTGGCAGACGATCCAGCAAATCTTCCAGTTCGAGAATTTTGGCGGCTTCATTCACCTGTGCGTCAATTGTCGCTTTCGGCAGCTTGCTGAGCTTCAGGCCAAAGGCCAGATTCTCTCGCACCGTCATATGCGGATACAGGGCATAGTTCTGGAACACCATGGCAATACCGCGTTCCTTCGGCGCAAGATTATTGACGATTTTCTCACCGATCCGCACCTCTCCGCCGCTAATAGTCTCCAGTCCGGCCAGCATGCGCAGGGTGGTCGATTTCGCGCAGCCCGACGGCCCGACGATCACCATAAACTCCCCTTCCGCAATGTTAAGATCGATCCCATGTACTGCTTTGAAGCCGTTGGAGTAGACCTTTTCAAGTTTTTTAAAAATCACTTCAGCCATGATAGTTCCCTCTTAACCTTTTATTCCGCTGCTGGAGACACCCTGGACGAAGTAACGCTGTGCCAGGAAAAAGACAATGATGGACGGCAAAATGGAGATACTTGCCATTGCCAGAATTTCGTTCCACGGCGCGCCCTCGGTGACGTCGATGGACATTTTCAGCGCCAGCGCAATCGGATATTTATCCACGCTGTAGACATAGATCAGCGGGCCGATAAAGTCGTTCATGGACCACATAAACTGGAACAGCGCCACAGAAATAATCGCGGGTTTCAAAATGGGCACCACCACGAACCACAGCACCTGCCAGGAGTTACAGCCATCTATCTGCGCAGCTTCTTCCATATCACGCGGCACACCGCGTAAAAACTGAATCAACATAAACACGAAGAAACCTTGCGTGGCGAAGGCCGTGGGCAAATATAGCGGAAGATAGCTGTTGAGCATGCCCATTTCGCGGAACATCAAATACTGCGGAATAAGCAACACGGTACTCGGCAGCAGCATGGTAGTGATGAGCGTGGCGAACCAGAATTTCTTCCAGGGGATCTCAAAGCGGGCAAAACCGTACGCCACGATAGTGGATGAGATAACGGTCAGGACAACTTTCGGAATGACATATTTAAACGTGTTGATCATGTAGTGGCCGAAGTTATATTCCGTCCCGGTTTTCCAGCCGTTAATGAAGCCATCCCAGGTCGCGTGAACGGGCCACAGATTGAGCGTGGTAAAAATTTCATGGTTGGGTTTAAACGATGCCGAGAACATCCACACCAGCGGATAGAGCATCATCAGACCGACCACCAGCAAAATAAAATAGCGAAGTGAGCGGCTTATCTTTTCGCGGCGCAGGGTACGGGCCACTTCGCGCGCGGCTTCCTGCTCGGTAGATGACATTGCTTGCAGCTCAGCCATGTTTGCCTCCCTTATCGGCAGAGTAGAACACCCAGTATTTCGATGACTTAAAGGCGACCGCCGCAAAGACGGCGACAACCAGGAAAAGCACCCATGCCAGCGCAGCACCGTAACCCATATCAAAGTACTTGAAGGCGGTGTCATAGATGTAAAGTGAGAACAGATAGGTGTAATAGGTCGGGCCGCCGCCGGTAATCACGTACGGGCCGGTGAACTCCTGGAAGGTGCCGCTGGTTTGCATAATGAAATTGAAGAAGATAACCGGCGTAATCAGCGGCACGGTCACTTTAATGAACATCTGCCACTTCGACGCCCCGTCGATCATCGCCGCTTCATATTGCGATTGCGGTACGTTTTGCAAGGCGGCCAGGAAGATAACCATCGCCGAACCAAACTGCCAGACCCGCAGGAGCGTGACCGAGATCAGCGCCAGCGACGGTTCGCCAAGCCAGTTAATCGGGTCAACGCCGATCACCGCCAGCATGCTATTGAATAGCCCATCAATGGCAAACAACGCCCGCCACAGCACCGCAATCGCCACTGAACTGCCGAGAATGGAAGGGATGTAGTAAGCCGTACGGAAAAAACCAATGCCGCGGAGCTTAAAGTTGAGGACAAACGCAATCCCCAACGCAAAAGCCAGCTTGACCGGTATGGTCAGGAACACATAAACGAAAGTGACCGCCATTGATTTCCAGAATAACGAGTCTTCCGTCAGCATATAACGGTAGTTTTCTATACCAATAAACTGCGGCGGGCTCATCAAATCATACTGGGTAAAACTTAATAGAAATGATGAAACAAAAGGGAATGCCGTGAATACCAGCAACCCTATTATATAGGGTGATATCTATGCCAGACCTAATAATTTATTCTCGTTCATAGATTCCTCTAATATAATAAAGAAACGCAATATCACTCATCGTCAGGATAGGATGAGGGAGTGATCTTTATCACATTTAATAATGGCTAATAAAAATTAGCTGTGAGCACAAGCAAATTAATGAAAAAACATTTCATTTTTTAAGGATTAAATCCTATAGTCTGGAAATAATTTCTTTTCCTGATGAGGCTATTTCCATGGCACTTCGTCGTCATGCAACCTATTTTCCTGATAATGCGTCACTGATGATTAAGCACATCGCTGACCAGGACATCTGCCCACTGCACGCCCACGACTTTTATGAAATGGTGTGCGTCTCCTCCGGTAGCGGGATGCACGTCATCGACGGTATCTCGTGGCCGATTAGCTGCGGCTCGGTATTTATCGTGGCGCCTCATGAGGAGCACTATTTTGAGAAAGTGGAAAAGCTCTCCCTGCTCAATATCCTGATTCACCCCGATTTTATGACCGATACCTTGCTTTCGCTATTGACCGACTTCGCGCCTGAGAAACAATTTATGGCGACTCATCAAGCAATTGTACATAGTGCATTTTATACCAACCTATTAAATGAAGAATTAACCCATGATTTACCCCACCGCGCCATCATGCTGGAAACGCTATTTACGCAATTAGCCATATTCCTGCAGCGTGGTCACGTCAGCCAAACCATCAATAATTATGCTAAAGAAGATTCAATTATTAATCTCCTGAATTACTTACATCACAATTATGCTAACGATCAATTAAGTATCGATTACCTGGCACAGAAATTTAATATTCAAAAGCGGATGCTAGAGCGTAAAGTACAATCTATTACCGCACTGACTCCGAATGATTACATTACCCATGTCCGGTTATGCCACGCGATGAACCTGCTGGTCACCTCCCAGCAGACGATTACCGATATCGCCTATCAGTGCGGTTTTAACGATAGCAACTACTTCTCCCATCGCTTTAAACTGTTCTTTGGCATTCCACCGCGTACCGTCCGCAAATATGGACTGTTTCCGTTGATAAGCCATCGCACGGCTCTTCAGTCCTGAAGTGAAGAGCCTTTGCGCCACTCAGATAAACAGGTTCTGATACTCAATTAACGCCAGCATCGCCATCGCCTGACCGTATGGCATGGTGGTTCGTTCGATATTGCGGTAATAGTCGAGATCTTTGCCCATGCCGGTGCCAAATGAGACATGTTGCAATTCACCCTGCGGGGTAATTTGCCGCATCACGCCCTCCGCTGCCGCAATCCCGGTCGCCAGAAAACGCTTGTCGATATAGCGTTTACGCACCGCTTTCAGAATACCGTAGGCAAATCCCGCCGAAGCGGAAGACTCCAGATAGGAGGTCGGATCATCGAGCAGCGTATGCCAAAGCCCGCTTTCCCCGTCCTGACGCGCAGCCAGCGCCTCCACCTGCCGCGAGAGTTGTCCCAGCAAGAATTCACGTACCGGATCGCCTTCTGGCAGATTGAGCATTTCAATAAAATCAGGGATGGCGACCGTCACCCAACTATTGCCCCGGCCCCACAACGCTTTGGCGTAGTGATGACGGCCTTCAAAATTCCAGCCGTGATACCAAAGCCCGGTTGGCGCATCGCACAGATACTGCGAATGCAGCAGGAACTGTCGTTTGGCCTCCGCCACCCACTCCGGTCGGTTAAGCACCAGACCGGCTTTGGCGAGCGGCATGACGCTCACCATCAGCGTATCGTCCCATAGCTGTTGATGATGGGCGTAGTTAAAGGTCATATGCTGTAAACCGCCAAGCTCAGTGCGCGGCATGTCATACATCACCCAGTTGGCCCAAATCTCGATATAACGCCGCCACGGCGTATGCCCACTTTCTTCATAGAGCGCGGCTAGCGTAAGCATAGGCGCCATCGTATTGACGTTTTTAGTCGGCGTACCTTCTTTAAAGCGATCGCTGAACCACTGCTCAACGATAGCCTTCCAGCGCGGGTCACGCGTTTGCTGCCAGTATTTCCACAGCCCATAAAGGCCAATGCCATGCGTCCACTCCCATCCGCCCCAGCCTTTGGTATCAACCACGCGGCCGTCCGCCAGCGTCATCAGAAATGCGCCATTTTCATCACGAATATTGACCAGCGCATCGATGAGACTTTCCGTGATTTGCACCGTTTGCGCGGCGCTAAATTGCAGTTGTTTTCTGTCCATATTGCCCCTCATTTCATCGGTGCATGTTTGCGTAATGCACGTTTCGCGGTACGTTCGAACTCTTTTGCCGCATCTTCGGCGCTGATTTTGCCGTAATCAATTCGCTGGGTAAGATCCAGCCAGTACTGTTCTATCTCAGGGTTTTTAAAATACGGCGAGATGTAGACGTGGTCAGACGGCATACTTTCTACCAGCTTGAGACCGGTGACCACCGGGTCGTCCGGCTGGGCGAGATTATTTTTTATCACGTAATCAGCGGCTGCTTTACTCACCGGGAACCCGCGCTCCAGCCCCATCAGCTGCACGCCTTCCGGCTGATTGACCATGAAATCCAGCAGCATTGCCGCCTCTTTTGGATGCTTTGTGTTACGGCTGATGGCGAAGATCATCGACGGTTTGATAAACAGCCCGGCATCTTTGGCCCCCGGCAATAACGGATATGGCCCGACTTCCAGCTTCGCAGGCGGCGTCAGGGTATCTTCATACTTTGCCACCGCTGAGCTCATCAAGTTCGCCCCGCCAAACGCCCCATTGATCCACGGTTTCATTTCAAAAGGTTGTGCTTTACCAAACGATTGAATGTACTTCTGGCTCGGTAACACATGTTCTGCCACCAGTTTCTGGTACACCTGGACAAACTCCAGCCACTGCGCCTCGCTATAGGTAAACGCCCCTTTCTCATCAAGCATCGGCTGATTGTATTTCTGCACCATCCACGAGTTAATGAGCTCCATTGAGGTGGTGACTATCGCTGGATAACAGTTGTCACCCAACTTCTCTTTAAATACCCGTCCCGCGGCATACAGCTCATCCCAGGTTTTAGGGTAAGCAATGCCCGCCTTTTTCCAGGTTTCGGTGTTGTAATACATAATCGGCGCCACCAGCGAGACGGGCAGCCCCTGAACTTTACCGTTGACCGTCACGGTACCGAGTTTGCCGGTATAGTTGTCGAGCCCAACCTCCTGGCGTAACTGGTTAAGATCGTAGAATCCGTCCCCTGAACGCGAAAATACCTGGATCCAACTCCAATCAAGCTGCATCACATCCGGTTCATTCTTTCCGGCAATTTGCGTCGACAGTCGCGACACGAAGCCATCCCAGCCGGTGTATTCCGCTTTGATCTTAATATTGGGGTGTGCCTGTTCAAAAGCGCGAAGGGTTTTTAACGTATTCTGGTGACGCGAGTTCGCCCCCCACCAGGACACACGTAAGGTCACCGTATCACCGTCATCCGCCATCACCGGGCCGGTAGATAGCAACGCGCTGCACGCGAGCAGTACAGAAAAAGCGATTTTTTTCATGACAATCCTCCTGTCAGGAGAGCGGAAATATCCGCCAGATAAACGGCGGGTAATCCGTCGCGGTCAGATGTGTAGAGAACCTGGCGTAGATCCGGGCTAAATGAAGGATGTGGATGGGATGCCTGGCATTGGCCATCAATAACCCGCCAGGAGGTGTCGTGGCGGGTTATCTTACGGGTATGCTTCACCGCAGGCTCAAACAGATACAGCCACGGGTCGGTGAGCGCCGTGTAGCCACCATTGTCGGTTAAATCGACGGGCGTTCCGCAGCCATCGCCCACCAGCAGCGTTCCATCATAGTTGCTCATCAGATGCGAACAGGCTGGCATTTCCATCACCTTCTCGCTGCGGCGACTTCCGGCAATGGTCTGGCAAATATGGCGTTGATGGGTTTCTTTGTGTAAGGAGACAAACATAATGCGCGAGCCATCCGGCACCCAGAATTCATGGGTGAAGGTTTCATTCTCCGCCTGACTAATCGGCGCGCTTTTCCCCGTCTGGCGGTCAAACAACCAAATACGATTACGAATAAGATCGTGGGGCCCTTCATGGCAGAACATGATGGTATCAGTATCATTTGGGCGAAAACCCGGATGTCCCAGCCAGCGCGGTTCTTCAAACAAGACTTCTGAGCGGCCGGAAGCCAGATCGATAATTTCGCAGCGCGTAGTCGGATTCATATGATATTGGCGCTGAAAATCATCCCAGTCATTTAACGGTAGCCAGGTCTGCGCTGACAGCGACATACCGATCATTTTTCTACCCGTGCTATCCGGCGCCCATGCGCTGGTGCTGACCCATTGTGCGGGCAATTCGTACAGTACCTGTTCTTGCAGCGTGTCCAGTTCTACCCGCACAATCTGGCGGTTATGACGCATAAAAATAAGCGCCCGATCGTCGTCGGTTATGAAGCCATCAAAACTGTTATCCCCCTCACCTTCCGTGAGTTGACGCAGCGTATGGTGTTCGAGATCGAGCAGCCAATAGTTCCAGTTACCCTGATCAACACCGCCGATCAGTAACTGCATCCCTCCTTTTAGAAAGCATTTCTGATAGAAATAGTTACGATGAAAAATACGCTCCTGCGGGGTCAAACGCTTCACGCGGACTTGGGTCACAGGATCAATTTGAGATGTAAAGGTCAGCGGAGTGACATCACCCTTTGCCATAGTTTCCTCAATTTCAGCAGTGTTCGGGTTGGTTCAGATGCTCCCGTTGGATAAGGCGTACGGGAACGACCTCAGGATGCCTCTGCGCTTCCACGATAACCTTTGAAATAAAGACAAAGCCCGTCTTCAGGATGACGCAATAATTAAGGTTGCTTAAATATCATTAATTATTACGACGATGCTCACATTCTTAATACGACAAAGTTCTTTCTTCATATTCCCGACAAAATCATTAAATAATTGGTGATTTATTAAAGGTTTCATCGTCAACGCCGGTGATTAACTACCTGCGATTATTCAGCGCAGGTCATTATCAGCAAGTCTGATAAAAACAATGGCGGGCTGAACAGAATGCGCGATGCCATCTTTCTAATAATAAGAGGGAAGTATAAATATGATGTCCGGTAAATACCTTTTAGCAAGTTGCGTCTTGTTGACCAGCCATATGGTGCTGGCTGAAGAATATACCTCACCAATCCGCTCGCTCAGCCTTGACTACCGGCACGAGTACCGGGTACGTGACCGAACCCATTATGATAAATTAAATATGTCAGCCGCCCTGCCTGATAATTATAATTTTGCCATCGAGACAAAATACAAAACTGGCGGTGATGACACCAAGGATAGAATGTTCAGCGACCCTGTAATTAATGCTGTTGAATTAACCTTGTCGAAATCATTTACGTTCGGCAATTTTAAAATCGCGCCGTTAATTCAGCCTGAATTTAACTCTGAACGTACCGAATGGAAATTTGGTTTTGTACCGTGGTATACCATTAATGAGAACTGGGCCATCGGTGGAATGTATCGCTTTGAAATGACCGATTACGCCAACGATCCAGACTGCGGGTACAACGGCGATAAATCCTGTAGCAAAAATAAGCACCGTACCGTGAACCGTGGCGATCTTTATCTGCGTTATACCCTCGATCGTTTCTCGACGACCTACAAATTCATCTATAAACACGGTGATGAAATTTTGTGGGGTAACCAGCATTACGACTACGAGCAAGAATGGCAGTTTGACTACACACTCGGGGATAAAAAAGAGTGGAAACCGTACGTCACCTTTGGTGATATCGGTCGCTCGTCTACGTCAACCGAACGTCAGTTCCGTCTGCGTATGGGGGTTGTTTACACCTTCAAATAATCCAATACCCCATAGCTGTGGTTTAGAGCCTATTCCGTCAGGCTATGGGGGCGTTTTTTCACATTGCTGTCGTTTGTTTTGGGGCTAGCAATCGGCCCCTTTTTTATCCGCTGTGAATCCTGTCAACGCAAAGCAGAAGTGGCACCTTCGCTGCGAAACAGAGATGTCATGCTTTGTTTCAGAGAATGCGTTTGACCGCCTCGCTATATACTTCCGAGCGTTCTCTTTTCCCAACAGAAATCACGAAGACGACGATCTTCTCGTCTATGACCTGATATACAAGACGATATCCTGAAGATCGGAGCTTAATCTTGTAACAGTCAGGCATACCACGGAGTTTGTTCGCTTCAATCCAAGGTGACTCAAGTACTTCAGCCAGCTTGGTTTTCAAATGTTTACGTCCCGTCGAGCCCAGCTTTCGCCATTCCTTTAGTGCCCGCTCGTCAAAATCCAGAAAATACGCCATCAGAACTCATCCAGCGTCCCACGTACTGGCTTAGGATGACGAAGCCGTTCTTTCACTATCTCCACGAGCTCAGCATCTTCATCACTCAGGAGTGTCTGTTTGAACGGCAAGCGTTCATTGTCAGCGATATACTCAAGCATGAGACGAAGCGCTTCAGAGGGAGTTACACCCATTTTTTCAAGCGCGGCATAAGAACGCGCTTTAAGTTCATCGTCAATACGCAGGCTAATGCTACCCATTTCTCCCCCCTCTTGTAATTACAAATTTCATTATAGGTATCGCACTACAACATGCTTAGAGCAAGTCACGAAGGAAGTCAGAAAAGTAGTCGTAAGAACGGTGAACACAGTCCGCTTTGTGCCAGAAGCTGACATTATTACAACTAGCTGATTAACTCTTGGAGGGCTGTCAGAGGTTTAAGCATAAGATTCTCATCCCAGACTATCAACTTTTAAGGTGGCTAACGATCAAGCAAAATAAACCTTTCCTGGAGTACTGCTGTGATAATTTCATTCGTTTCACTGGATGCTTTGCTATCCGGCTCTGTCTCTTGTTCTTCCAGTGCATCAAGAAAAGATTCAAGCAGGCTAACTTGGCTGTGAAGCTCCCATAATGCACAAAACACCATCCACTGACTGTGTGTATAACGTTCAGACCTGATAGTTCGGCTGTACGCATCCTGCACATCCGACATGTAATAATTTATCATTGAGTTCGGGTCGGATATGCGAACAGGATTGATAGCTTTGATTTTTTTGAATAAGAAAGCATCTGCTTCAGTTTGGGTGTTGAAACCTGTCAGAATGCCAACCTTCTTGTAGTGTTTTGTCTCATGTAAGGCTGCGCTTAACAGCAGATTTACTTTGTTTTCATCATCAAGATAAGAGCTAATTATTGCTTTTATTTCATGAAGATATTGACGTGGACGGGGATCATAAACAAGCGAGAGAGGCTCGTACGACGCCCTGCCGTAGATGATAAATAATAACGCTTCAATGTACATACGCCCAATTTGTTGAACCTTGTATGCTAAAGCTTCGCCCCATTTGTTTATTGATTTTTCGATGGGCATCGCCTCGCGCAAGTCATAAAGAACGTCGCAGGCTTTATCTACCACCTTGTCCCACTGATCTTCCTTTTTCTTTTGATCAACAATGGAGCTTGCATAGTTCCACTGTCCAAAGAGAAGTTCATAACTTTTAGCAAGTTGACGTTCCTGCTCTAACTCCTGTTGCTGAATAATAAACCCTTGTATACGTCTGGATTGGTCAGCGACCCCGTCAGAAATGAGTCTATGCAGGCTGTAGATTACCGGCGACAGATCCGGAAACGTTACACCTGAAGGAGAGACTTGGTCTCTGTAGAGGCGTAGCAGCCCAGTAAGCTGAGCTTCATTTAAAAATGGGCCAGCAAAGGTACCTCTTTTAGTCCGAAAGGCAAGAGTTGGGCTTAGGTCACTCATTTTTAAATTTCCTTAAAATATTGGGTTAGTTGAAAAACGGTTAGTTTACTAAGGTTCCGTTAATCATAAGTGCAGCAATTGTAACTTTAAACACATGTTGTATTTTTTTTCCAAGAATATGTATTGTAATTATTCCGCTTAAACGAACCATTCTCCATTAGAGACACTCTGGCATGTGGATTAGATTCCCCTGAAAGCGAGCTTCCGCTCCTCGTGGACATTAGCACAGGCTCGATGCCCAGTGTCTTTATCGCACGAGTGAACTGGGTCAACTCACCTTCCCGCTGTGGGTTATTTACCCTGAATATACTGTGTCTATCAGAGTAGAGAGCGAGCGGTACGCCATGATCATTAAGGTAACCCCGGAGGGTTTCCATGTAAGCCTGGGTTGTTTCCGCAGGAGCGAAACGCAGCGCCATCAAAGCACTGGTGGCATCATCAATGAAAACGATCAGTGTGCATCTGGGGCGTTGATATATACGGCAATTTACGACGGCGTTCACGCCATAACCCCTCTTCTATCATCCACTTTCTGAGAGTTTCAACGGATAAAGATAAACCGTGTATCTCGCGCAATTTTTCCCACGCAAATGTAGGTCCAAAATTAGCGTAGCGGCCTTTGAGGAGTGAGATTACTGTTGCTCTAAATTCGGTCGAGTTCCTTATGACTCATCGTAACAGTCTCTTTGATCATGAAAAATCCCCCAGAGAATTGTCTGAGGGATTTTAGAATGTTTCAAAGGGGACATTACAGCTTGGTGTTAACAATCCGTCGTGAATCCTCGTTTATCCCAAGCCTTCGAGTTATTCGCCTGACTGTTCGTTTTGCCTGGGTTAATACCGGGTAACAGCGGCCTGACGCTAAAAGCCTAAGCCGTGTCCCCGGTTAACCTGTTATTTCAGCATATTACGGATCACGTAGTGCAAAATACCGTCGTTCTGGTAATAGGTCAGCTCCGTGGCCGTATCAATCCGGCAGCGACAGGCCAGAGTGAGCTGTTGACCATCAGGACGCGTCAGCACCACAGGGATAGTCGCTCCGGGTTTTATCTGCTGTAGCCCGGCTATATCAATGCGTTCTTCACCGGTCAGACGTAACGTTTTACGACTCTCACCGTCTGGGAACTCCAGTGGCAAAATCCCCATCCCGATAAGGTTTGAACGGTGAATACGCTCAAAGGATTCGGCAATGACCACCCGAACGCCCAATAGACGCGGCCCCTTCGCCGCCCAGTCGCGGCTGGAACCCGAGCCATACTCTTTACCGGCAATGACCGCCAGCGGCGTTCCCTGCGCCTGGTAGCGCATCGCGGCATCGTAGATGGACATTATCTCCGTGCCCGGCAGTAAACGCGTCATTCCGCCCTCTACGCCGGGAACCATTTCGTTGCGGATGCGAATGTTGGCAAAAGTGCCGCGCATCATTACCAGGTGATTACCCCGGCGTGAGCCGTAGGAGTTAAAGTCACGGGCAGCGACGCCGTTCTCCTGAAGATAGCGTCCCGCCGGGCTGTCAGGCTTGATGCTGCCCGCTGGTGAAATGTGGTCGGTAGTGACCGAATCTCCCAGCATCGCCAGCACGCGCGCGCCGTGAATATCCTGCAACGGTTCCGGGGTTATGCCCATCTCGTCAAAGAATGGGGACAAGCGGATATAGGTAGAATCATCCTGCCAGTCATAGGTGTCCGTTGCCGGAACATTGATAGCCTTCCACTCCGGGGTGCCCGCAAATACGGCGGCGTACTCTTTGTGGAACATATCGGTCGATACCTGCTGCACGGCCTGAGCTATTTCCGCGCTTCCCGGCCAGATATCGTGTAAATAAACCGGCTGACCGTTACCATCAAGCCCTAATGGATCCCGGGTCAGGTTAACATTCATATTGCCCGCCAGCGCGTAAGCCACCACCAACGGCGGCGAGGCCAGCCAGTTGGTCTTCACCAGCGGATGAATACGCCCTTCAAAGTTACGGTTGCCTGAAAGCACCGCGCCAACGGTCAGGTCGCCTTGCTTGATGGCGCTCTCAATCGATTCCGGTAACGGGCCTGAGTTACCGATACAGGTGGTACACCCGTAGCCGACAAGGTTAAAACCCAGTGTATCTAAGTACGGGGTTAATCCGGCATGGGCCAGATAGTCCGACACCACTTTTGAGCCGGGCGCCAATGACGCTTTGACCCACGGTTTCGGCATCAGCCCCCGTTCGACGGCTTTTTTAGCCAGCAGGCCTGCGGCCATCAGTACGCTTGGGTTAGAGGTGTTAGTGCAAGAGGTAATGGCCGCAATCACCACCGCGCCTTCAGGCAGTGCATGCTGCTGACCGTCGAGGGTAAAATCGATTGCCGGTTTAGCCTGCTTGACCACGTTAAGTTCGAGCTCAGTCGACGCATTGAACGCCCGGGGCACATCGCCTAAAGCTACCCGATCCTGCGGACGCTTCGGCCCGGCGAGACTGGCTTCCACATCGGCCATGTCCAGCGATAATGTCTGGCTGAAGACCGGTTCATCACCGGCGTTGCGCCACATTCCCTGTGCTTTCGCATAGGCCTCCACCAGCGCCACCTGCTCAGCGCTACGCCCACTCAGGCGCATGTAGGAGAGCGTCACTTCATCGAGCGGGAAGAAGCCACAGGTTGCGCCATATTCTGGCGCCATGTTGGCGATTGTCGCACGGTCAGCCAACGGCAGATAGTCCAGACCATCGCCATAGAATTCAACGAATTTCCCCACCACGCCCAGCTTACGCAGCATCTGCGTGACGGTGAGAACCAGGTCGGTTGCGGTGATTCCTTCGCTCAGTTTCCCGGTTAACTTAAAGCCCACCACATCAGGAATAAGCATTGAAACCGGCTGCCCAAGCATCGCCGCTTCGGCTTCAATTCCGCCAACGCCCCATCCCAGTACGCCAAGACCGTTGATCATCGTGGTGTGCGAATCGGTGCCCACCAGGGTATCGGGATAGGCGACCCATTCATTACCCTGCTGTTCGCTCCACACCGCTTTCCCCAGATACTCAAGGTTAACCTGGTGGCAAATACCGGTGCCCGGCGGCACGACGCGGAACTGACTGAAGGCCTGTTGGCCCCAGCGCAGGAAGGTATAGCGTTCGTGATTTCGCGCCATCTCAAGACGAACGTTATCATTAAAGGCTTCGTCATCACCGAAACGGTCCACGGTGACCGAGTGATCGATCACCAGATCAACCGGTGAAAGCGGATTAACTTTATGCGTATCACCGCCAAGCCGTTTAACGGCCTCGCGCATGGCAGCAAGATCCACCACCGCGGGAACGCCGGTAAAATCCTGCATCAATACGCGCGCCGGGCGATAGGCTATCTCCCGGTCGGCATGGGCATTTTTCAGCCACCCCGCGAGCGCCTCTATATCCTCGGCGGTCACCGAGTCGCCATCTTGCCAGCGTAAGAGGTTTTCGAGCAGAACTTTCAGTGATTTTGGTAGGCGGGAGAGATCTCCCAACGTCTGAGTCGCCAGCGCAAGGCTGTAGTAATGGTAAGTTTTATTATCGACCTGGAGCGTATCCTTGCAGGTCTCTCGTAGGGTTAACGACATAGCTCCTCCTTTAATGGCGGGTACTGCAACTCTCCTTAGGGTATGTATAAAAGATAACACAACCTGCGGATACCGCCGGGAAAGGGCTCAGATTGATAAACTATGTCAATACGTTAATAACATTCGCTAGCGTCTGGAATGATTAGCAGGGGAAGGATTTATGGCATTTAGGGGGCGGGAAATGGAAGGCAAATAATAACCATGAGATTATTGTTTCTTATTCTCATCCTGATTGAACAGGTCAATAAACGCCTTTTGTTCCGGGGTTAAATCCCACTCGTCGGGAACGGTCGCTTTTTTATTTTTCACTACCGGCGTTTGTTTCTCGACAGGTTGCTGAGGCTTCGTCGGCTTGACTCGTTCAAACGTCAACATACTCAGCCCCAAAAAGTCCATACCAGGTAGGCAACCACGACCCAAAACAACGCCGAACCCAGGAATACGCTCAACCAAGCTACACGTTTTGCGCGAGTCCCTTTATTTTCTGACGTCATTACTGCCCTCTCGAAATCGATATTACTTATCATTTTCACACCAATCAATTGTTACAACTAATCGTTAATGAGATAAATCCTAAGTAAATTTTAAGCAGAAATCCAGCGATTTTACGAATTGCCGACAGAGATTTATTTATTCTTTTGACAACCCGTGAATATTTGAAATGAGAAGTTTGCCTTACGTTAAATTTATTTCTACTTTTGGGTCATTGTTACTAACGTGAGCAATAATTAATCAAGGAATTCGTACAACTCAGGGGATTTACGGAGAGATTATTTGCGGAAGATATAAGGCAAGCCGCCTCCTATTGAGAGGCGGATAATTCACCGGAATTATTTTTCTGGCAGTTTAATATCGTTAAACATGGCTTCAATGTCTTCATTCGAACGCAGCGCCACCGCCGTATCGACCACGTCACGGGTGAGGTGTGGGGCAAAGCGCTGAATAAAATCATACATATAGCTACGCAGGAACGTGCTGCGGCGGAAGCCAATTTTGGTGGTGCTATGGCTGAAAATGCCCTCTGCATCCAATTTGACTAGATCGGGATCGGAAACCGGATCGACCGCCATGCTGGCGATAACCCCAACGCCCAGCCCCAGTCGAACGTAGGTTTTAATGACGTCGGCATCGGTGGCGGTGAACACGATGCGCGGCGTGAGCCCCGCTCGGTTGAAGGCGGTATCCAGCTCGGAACGGCCGGTGAAGCCAAAGGTATAAGTGACCAGCGGATACTGGGCCAGTTCTTCAATGGTGACGGAGGTTTTAGACGCCAGCGGGTGCTCAGGCGTCACCACGATAGAACGGTTCCAGTGGTAGCACGGCAGCATCACCAAATCGTCATACAGGTGCAGCGCTTCGGTCGCAATGGCGAAGTCGGCATTGCCTTTCGAGACCGCTTCAGCAATCTGCGTTGGCGAGCCCTGATGCATATGCAGGGAAACCCGAGGGTAACGTTCAATAAAGCCTTTAATCACTCCGGGGAGCGCGTAACGCGCCTGGGTGTGGGTGGTGGCAACGTACAAAGAGCCTTTATCTGGCCAGGTGTGTTCACCGGCGACAGATTTAATCGCATCAACTTTCGACAACACTTCACGGGCAATGCGGATAATTTCCTGACCTGCGGGCGTGACCTGCGTCAGATGCTTACCGCTACGGGCGAAAATCTGGATACCCAGCTCATCCTCCAGCATCCTGACCTGCTTACTGATGCCCGGCTGCGAGGTATATAACCCTTCAGCGGTAGAGGAGACGTTAAGGTTGTGGTTGACCACCTCAACGATATAGCGGAGTTGCTGTAATTTCATGCGGTTGTATCCAGTCTGCACTCGGGAAACGGTTATAAAGACGATTTAATCATAAGAAATGCATCCTCTATAACCACTATATCATTTATAGCAAGTGTGTATAGACGGAAACAAAAAATAATAACGGGTAATAAAAAAGGGCCGCTTAGCGGCCCTTTGTCAACGTTATCAACGACACGTTATTTTTTAGCTTCAACCCATTTACCGTCAACGAAGAACGCTGACCAGCCTGTTGCTTTTCCGTCTTTTTCAGAGGAAACATACTGCTGTTTGGTTTTACGGCTAAAGCGCACCATCGTTTTATTCCCCGCCGGATCCTGCTGTGGCGCATCGGCCAGATAACGCAGTTTTTCCGGCAAGCGGTCGCGGAAGCGGAACAGCTCTTCGACCAGCGGCGCACGGGTTTCACGCGATTTCGGGAAGGTGTTGGCAGCAAGGAAGACCCCTGCAGCACCATCACGCAGCACGAAATAGGCGTCAGACTTCTCGCAAGGCAGCTCTGGCAGCGGCACCGGATCTTCTTTCGGTGGCGCAACTTCGCCACTGCGTAAGATTTTACGGGTGTTTTTGCACTCGTCGTTGGTACACGCCATGTACTTACCAAAACGTCCCATTTTCAGGTGCATTTCGGAACCACATTTTTCGCATTCAACGATTGGGCCGTCATAACCCTTGATGCGGAACTCGCCTTCTTCGATCTCATAACCGTCACAGGTCGGGTTATTACCGCAGACGTGCAGTTTACGTTTTGGATCGATGAGGTAGCTATCCATTGCCGTGCCGCATTTCTGGCAGCGACGTTTAGCGCGCAGCGCGTTGGTTTCAGCGTCATCGCCTTCCAGCACGTTCAGCACTTCGTTTTCCGGCACCAGGTTAATGGTGGTTTTGCAACGCTCTTTCGGAGTCAGCGCATAACCAGAACAGCCGAGGAACACGCCGGTGCTGGCGGTACGGATGCCCATTTTGCGGCCACAGGTCGGACAGTCAATGCTGGTAAGCACCATCTGGTTTGGCTGCATGCCGCCCTCTTCAGGCGACTTCTCAGCGGTTTCCAGCTGCTTGGTGAAATCACCAAAGAACAGATCCAGCACCTTCTTCCATTCGGCTTCATGATTCGCCACGCGGTCGAGATGATCTTCCATCTGCGCGGTGAAATCGTAGTTCATCAGCTCGCGGAAGTTCTCTTCCAGTCGATCGGTGACGATCTCGCCCATTTTTTCAGCATAGAAGCGGCGGTTCTCAGAACGCACATAGCCCCTGTCCTGAATCGTCGAGATGATCGACGCATAGGTAGAAGGACGACCAATACCCCGTTTTTCAAGCTCTTTAACCAAAGAGGCTTCGCTAAAGCGCGCAGGCGGTTTGGTGAAGTGCTGGGCTGGCATCAGTTCAACCAACGTCAAGCTATCACCCTGTTTAACCACCGGCAGAACCCTGTCTTCATCGCCTTTACGCAGCGCTGGCATCACCTTAGTCCAACCGTCAAAACGCAGGGTACGACCGCGCGCTTTCAGTTTGAACTCACCGGCTTTCACGGTCAGGGTGGTGGAATCGTATTGCGCTGGCGTCATCTGACAGGCGACAAATTGACGCCAGATCAGCTGATACAGTTTCTGCGCATCCGCTTCCATATCTTTTAACGACTCAGCCACCACATTCACATCAGAAGGACGAATCGCTTCGTGCGCTTCCTGAGAGTTTTCTTTGCTGGCGTACTGATTGGCATTTTCCGGCAGATATTTCTTACCGAAGTTGTCGCCAATGTAATCGCGAACCATGTTAACCGCGTCCTGACTCAGGTTAGTGGAGTCGGTACGCATGTAGGTGATGTAGCCCGCTTCATACAAACGTTGCGCCATCATCATGGTTTTCTTCACCCCGAAGCCAAGACGGGTACTGGCCGCCTGCTGCAAGGTGGAGGTAATAAATGGAGCGCCAGGTTTGCTGCTGGTTGGCTTGTCTTCGCGCTCAAGAACGCTGTAACCGGCTTTTTCCAGCACGCTGACGGCGGCCATGGTTTCGTCACGGTTGACCGGACGGAACGGCTTGTCAGCTTTATGCGTCACCTGCAACGCCAGAGCGTCACCGCCCGGTGTCGTGGTATTGGCGTTAACTTCCCAGAACTCTTCTGGAACAAACGCTTTAATTTCACGCTCACGCTCTACGACCAGACGAACAGCCACCGACTGAACGCGACCTGCGGACAAACCGCGAGCGATTTTTTTCCACAACAGTGGAGAGACCATGTACCCCACCACGCGGTCCATAAAGCGACGCGCCTGCTGAGCGTTAACACGGTCAATATTCAGTTCACCCGGCTTTTCAAAAGCCTGCTGAATCGCATTTTTGGTTATTTCGTTGAACACGACGCGGCTGTAGCGCGACTCATCACCACCGATCACTTCCCGCAGGTGCCATGCAATGGCCTCCCCTTCGCGGTCAAGGTCGGTTGCGAGATAGATGTGGTCGGCTTTTTCCGCCAACTGTTTGAGTTCCGAAACAACCTTTTCTTTACCCGGCAGCACTTCGTAATGTGCCGCCCAGTCATGCCATGGGTCGATACCCATGCGGTTAACTAGCGCGCCTCGTTCATCCTTTTTAGGCTTTTTGGCCGTTTTGGTGGAGGTAGAGTCAGCGCTCTTTTTGGCAGCTGAGCCACTTGTCGGCAAATCGCGGATATGACCGACGCTGGACTTAACCACGTAGTCATTACCCAGATACTTATTGATCGTTTTGGCTTTTGCCGGGGACTCAACGATAACGAGAGCTTTACCCATAATCACCTTACCTAATTTGATTCTTCCAGGAATACATCGCACATGTTCCACATTTCACTGGCGACAAGCCTTGTATGTTGCGGCAACACCAAAGGATATCAACCCTTTACTGCCCGGCATTTGATACAAGCAGCCAGGTGGCTGAGTTTACAGACTTTTTTTCGTCAGATGTTAAAGCACGAAGAATATTTGGTCGAATGTCAAGCAAATCTGTTGCCAGATCGCCGAAAGCGTCACACTGTACCTGATAAAATTCGTTACGCAACTTTATTAGCATGCAAACACCAATCATGCCAACTCTGAGGTAAAATCATTTCCCCCGGAAAACGTCGGGAAAATTTGCCCGAAATCAACGGCCGGCGTAAACTAGCGGCGAAAATTTGAGGAGTTGAATATGTCAAATAATAGCCAACCTATCGATCGTCAGACACTGCTTGTTGAAGCAAACAGACTCATTCGTGAGCATGAGGATACTTTAGCGGGTATTGAAGCCACTGGCGTAGAACAGCGCAATGGCGTGCTGGTTTTCAGCGGTGAGTATTACCTTGATGAACAGGGCCTGCCAACGCCGAAAAGTACGGCAGTATTTAATATGTTCAAGTATCTTGCCCACCAGCTGTCTGAAAAATATCACCTGGTTGACTGAACGCGAGGCGTTTGCCTGACGGCGTGAAAAAATGCCCGGTCAACTCGCGTTGCCGGGCATTGTTATTGATGGGAGCGTTTATTACAGCAGCGGTTTTTGCCCACGCTGCCACCAGCGCATCATCAGACGGTCAGCACTTTCCGCAGCGCTACCGGTAAAACGGTCCATCATTTTCTTACGCTGCATATAGCGCACGCTAATGACATCGCGTCCTTCCATCAGCCCCAGCAGCAGTTCATCGCTGGTGCCCACTTCGTCCACCAGACCCTTTTCCTGCGCCTTTAAGCCGTACCAGTGTTCACCGGTGGCAACGTCGTCAACGTCCAGCGTCGGACGCATTTCTTTGACAAAATCCTTAAACAGCAGATGAGTTTCATTGAGCTCTTCGCGGAATTTTTGGCGCCCTTCTTCGGTGTTCTCACCCAACAACGTCAGGGTACGTTTGTACTGCCCGGCGGTATGCAGTTCGACATCGATGTCTTTATTTTTAAGGAAACGGTTAAGGTTTGGGATCTGCGCAACAACGCCGATAGACCCTAGAATAGCAAACGGCGCGGCAACAATTTTGTTTGCTACACAGGCCATCATATAGCCACCGCTGGCGGCAACTTTGTCCACCGCCACCGTCAGAGGGATCTGTTTATTACGGATACGCTGGAGCTGAGAAGCAGCCAGCCCGTAACCATGTACCACCCCGCCAGGGCTCTCCAGACGCACCACCACCTGATCCTGCGCTGTGGCCATCGTCAGCACTGCGGTGATCTCTTCACGCAATGAGGCGACCTCGTGGGCATCCATACTGCCTTTAAAATCGATAACCCACACGCGTGGTTTCGCCGACGCAGCCGTTCCGCCCTGCTTCGCTTTTTCTTTCGCCGTTTTGGCTTCCTGCTTCAATTTCTTCTTCTGCGCTTTATGCCAAAGCTTTTGCTGCGGCCCATCAAGAAGGGCTACGGCTAAATCTTCCTGCATTTCTTTATGCTGCTCGCTAAGATTGGTGATGCGCAACTCACCGCGCTGCCGTTTGCGCTGCGTCAGATTGACGATAAGTATCGCAATAACAGCAATGGCGACGACAACAGTGACGATTTTCGCCAGAAACAGACCATATTGAAAAAGTAATTCCACACATCCACCTTGTACAAAAATCACAAAATCTGTCGCTCAGTGTACAACACCAAACCCAGTACGTCTTGATTGCAGTATCAGCCCGCGAGGCGCCTTCCAGTTTACTTTTTTGCTGATGAAATCATTGCAAATTGTTAATTATCCGTTGTCTCTCCTGCTCGCTGATTGAAATAGCGCGGATATTCAGGCATAAAGCCCAAACGCCCTGAAAAGTACATAAAATCTGGCGTTTCTTACGCCAACAGGAGTCACCGTGCACTATCAACCCCAACTTGACTTGTTGCAAAACCGTATCATCCTCGTGACCGGAGCCAGCGATGGTATCGGTCGCGAAGCCGCATTGACCTATTCCCGCCACGGCGCCAGCGTCATTTTACTGGGTCGCAATGACGACAAACTTCGCGCCGTCGCACAAGAAATAGACCTGGCAGGCGGCATCCCCGCACGCTGGTACACCCTGGATCTGCTCACCTGTACGCCACAGTCCTGCCAGCAGATTGCCCAGCAAATTAGCCTTCACTACCCGCGTCTGGACGGCGTTTTGCATAATGCCGGGCTATTAGGCGATATCGTACCGATGATGGAGCAGGATCCCGAGGTGTGGCAGCAGGTGATGCAGGTTAATGTCAACGGCACCTTTATGTTGACCCAAGCGCTTATACCGCTGCTGCTGAAATCCGAATCCGGATCCTTAATCTTTACCTCTTCAAGCGTTGGTCGTGAAGGCCGTGCCAACTGGGGCGCCTATGCGGTCTCGAAATTTGCCACTGAAGGCATGATGCAGGTGCTGGCGGAAGAGTTTAAGGGCCAACATTTGCGCGTAAATTGCATTAATCCAGGCGGAACGCGAACCGGCATGCGTGCCAGCGCCTTCCCCACCGAAGATCCGCAAAAGCTCAAAACGCCCGCCGATATTATGCCGCTCTATTTATGGCTGATGGGCGATGATAGCCGCCGTAAAACCGGTATGACTTTTGATGCCCAGCCCGGGCGAAAACCAGGAATTGCCCAATGAGTGATGAACGTTATCGTGAGCGCCAACAGCGTGTGAAAGAGCGCGTAGCCGCCCGCGTAGCCGCAGCCCAGGACACCCGAGGCATTGTGATTGTTTTTACCGGCAACGGGAAAGGCAAAACCACCGCCGCGTTCGGCACCGCCACCCGCGCGGTGGGGCATGGTCATAACGTCGGCGTTATTCAGTTTATTAAAGGCACCTGGCCCAACGGTGAACGAAATCTGCTGGAGCCGCTGGGCGTAGAATTTCAGGTCATGGCGACCGGTTTTACCTGGGACACGCAAAACCGTGACAGCGACACCGAGGCGTGTCTGGCAGTGTGGGAACACGCCAAACGCATGCTGGCTGACGAAACCCTCGATATGGTGTTACTGGACGAACTGACCTATATGGTGGCCTACGATTATTTACCGCTTGAAGAGGTGTTATCCGCGCTGAAAAAACGCCCGGCGCACCAGACGGTGATTATTACCGGTCGCGGCTGTCACCGGGATATTCTTGAATACGCCGATACGGTCAGTGAGCTGCGCCCGGTCAAACATGCGTTTGAAGCCGGAATCAAGGCGCAGATTGGGATTGATTACTAAGCGTTAGCCGTGCAAGCAACGCCGCGTTCAGCGGCAGGCACAGGCAGTCCTCACCTTGCGCCAGTTCGTTTTCAATCATGTTCTGGCGTGAGACAAAGCGCTTTCGATATTCGGTCGGCGTCAGCCCACAATATTTGTTAAACGCGGCTATCAGGTATTTATGTTCCTGAAAACCGCAGCTGTGGCTGATGTCGGTTATGGGTGTGCGGGTATCCTGGAGCAAAGTACGCGCTTTATTCAGCCGCACCAGCGTCAGATACTCTTTGAAATTGTGCCGACTCACCTTTTTAAACAGTCGGGAAAACCACGAATAGCTCATTCCGGTATGGCTTGCGACGTCGCTAAGGGTCAACGGCTGGTCGAAATTCTGGTTGATATAATCGATGCCTTTTTTGATCATCTCTTCTTCGCGCAGCGAATTTTCCGCACGCCGCGTCGGTTGTCCAGCAGTCACTAACGCATCTAATAAAAGGTAGATGGCCGCAATACGCTGAAACGGTGCACGGTTATCAATAATCTGCTCCAGCAGTGCGAAAAGGCGCTGAAAAACGTCTCTGTCGTGCGCGTTTTGCGACGTTGAGTGCGTGCGCCAGGTTAACGAAGGCGCAGGATGCAGTTCATCAAACAATCCCGGCGAAAACTGCACCGTCAGCAATTGGCTGCCTGACGCTTGCGCGTTGAGCGAATGCACCTCTTCGGCATTGATATACAGCATTTCACCCGCAGAGAGCTCCACGCGCTGTTGCCCTACCGTGAGCGAAAAACGGCCGGCCAATACCGTAATCAGTTCTGGCGCCGGATGCCAGTGAGGCTCGCAATAGCGAACCTCAGCGGCAAACACGTTCAGTTTCTCCGCATCAAAAGCAATAAGCTCATAGCCGCTATTGTGCGTCTGTCGCCCGGCTAGCGTCGCCGGGCGGGGGTGAGTCACTGAAAAAGGAAACACGCGTCATCTCCTGTTTTAAACCATTATTGGCGTCCGGCGAGCACCGCATTAAGCTCATCGCGCTCAATGTCGAGCGCCAGGAACTCGGTCAGCGCAATCAGCAGACCGCAAAATAGATCCGGCGCCAGACGAATCAATTTCTCACGCACCTGCTCTGGCGGCCGCTGACTTTTCGCGGCAATCAGGTCAACGACGCGAGCAAATGCCTCCGGCTGCTGGATAAGCTGTTGCAAAGAATTATCATCGCGCAGCGGGACGTAACGCTGCGGGCAATCAATTTTCACTTCCGCGTTTAACGGCAGGTCGCGGGAGGAACTGCCGACATGGAGCTGCCAGATCCCCGGCGTCACCACCCAATCTGCGAGACCGGGATGATAACAAGCCAGCTCAGCAATCGGGAGTTGCAAAGACACCCGGCGAGTTTCTCCCGCCGCCAGCGTGACTTTAGTGAACGCTTTCAGCGCGTTAACCTCTCGAATCAACTCACCTGCTGGCGCACTGACGTACAGTTGGGCAATCTCTTTACCCTCACGATGGCCGGTGTTGGTCAAATCAAACGACAAGGTGAGCGTTTCGTTCTCGCCAATACAGCTCGCTGACAGCGCCAGATTGGCATAGGCAAATTGCGTATAGCTCAGGCCAAAGCCAAACGGGAACAGCGGCGTCAGGCGGCGCTTATCATAGTAGCGATAGCCGACAAAGAGCCCTTCGCCATAATGATGGCGCAAGTTCTCCCCCGGATAGTTCAGCCAGGCAGGCGTCTCCTCCAGCGTATTTGGCACCGTTACCGTCAGTTTGCCGCAAGGGTTGCGTTTGCCAAACAAAATCTCGGCCACCGCGCGGCCCATGCCCTGCCCGGCAAAGAAAGTCTCGAGCAGCGCTTTACACTCGCCGAGCCACGGCATCACGACGGCGTCGCTGTTCGCTAAGACCACCACCACATTTGGCTGCACCGCAGAAACTTCGCGGATCAGGCGTTCATGCACCGCCAGGATGTTGAGATCCTGACGATCGCCATTTTCGCCATCTTCACCCACGGCGGTGCTGACAAAAATCACCGCAACGTCGGCGTCCTGTGCCACCGCGCGGGCCTCGGCCAGCGCCTGTTCGTCACACTGAAGGTCGTCAGGCGCCCCCACCGCCCAGGTGACGCTGAAATCATCCCCGGCAAGATCAAAAATTTCATCCAGCGGTCGGTCAAGAAGCCACGGCACGGTCGTCGCACAGCCTGAACCCTGAATGACCGGCTCCTGTGCTGGTTTACCCAACACCGCTATCCGACGGGTAGTTTCAGGACGCAATGGCAACAGGTCATCGTTATTTTTAAGTAATACGATAGACTCAGCGGCTAAGCGCTGCGCAAGCGCATGGTGAGCCGGGAAATCAGCCTGAGTTTGCGGACGACGATGGCGCTGCACTTTATCCAGCAGTACCAGCATACGCTCGCAGGCGCGGTCGACCACCGCCATAGGCACGTCCCCGGCTTCAATCGCGGCAAGCAACGTTTGCTTATCACGCCGCGTTTCTGGCATGGCCAGATCATTACCCGCCAGCAAAGACGCGGGACGGTCTTTAATGCCATACCAATCAGACATCACCAGCCCGTCGTAACCCCACTCCTCTCTTAGCACCTGCGTCAGCAAGAAAGGATCCTGCGAAGTTTGCATACCGTTTAATCGATTATAAGAGGACATCACTGTCCACGGCTGGGATTTCTTAATCGCACGGTGGAAACCGGCAAGGTAAATTTCACGCAGCGCACGCTCTTCAATAATTGAGTCCATTTCGGTACGGCGATACTCAGAATTATTTGCCGCAAAGTGCTTCAAACTGGCGCCGACACCTTCATCCTGCAAACCGTTAATCAGCGCCGCAGCAATATCCCCGCTCACCACGGGATCTTCGGCGTAGTATTCATATCCCCGTCCAGCCAGCGGCGTGCGACGAATATTGATCCCTGGGCCAAGCAAAATGCCCACGCCCATATGCTGACATTCACGTCCCAGCGCTTGCCCCATTTGATAGACCAGATCAATGTCCCAGCTGCAGGCAAGGCTTGATCCATTCGGGAAACAGGTCGCCGGAAGCGAGGCGCTGAATAAGGCTTCACTGCCGCCTTTCACCGTCGACTCCTCCACGCTCGCCCGATCTGCCGTCTGGGTAATGACCGAAATGAAGTCATCCATACTCCATTTCTCGCTACCGTCAATTTGCGCACTGCTGTAGCGTACGCCGTAGGTGCCGTCGGTCATGACGATATCGGCAATGCCGTGCTGCGGCAGACTGGCCGTTCGCCACAGGCCGCTGCCGGTTAATAAGGCCACTTTCTCTTCGGCGTTCATCGCGCTAATGAGGCTGCTAAAATCACGATTCATATCTCGACTCCCTGAGGTTAGTGCGCGTTTTGTTTACGCAGGCTGATTTTCTGCACAATGTCACGGTAGGTTTTTTCATCCAGCGAATAGGCCGCGATAAAAATAGCGCTTAAAGCAAACATCGCGCCGGGGAAAAGCGTCATTAAAATATTGATACCGCTTAACGCACTGGCACTAATATCACCGGCATCATAATGGTAATAATCCAACATCCATCCCGCACATCCGCCGCCAATAGCCATCGCGAGTTTGGTGATAAAGTTAAAGAAACCGTATATTGCGCCTTCTGTACGCACCCCATGATGCCACTCAGCATATTCCACCGTATCGGCAATCATCGACCACATTGCGACAAATCCCATCCCTAGCGTAATACTGAACAGACACACACCGCTCATCACCAGCCAGAGGTTATCACCGGCAATAAAGTACTGCATTAATACGCCCAGCACGCCAATCAATAGTGCCAACAGCGCCATTTTCTTTTTGCCCATCCAGGCAATAATCTTGCCTGAAATCACGGTGCCTAAAATATAGGCCGCCGATTGAATCATAAAGAAGGTGGCCGTAAAGCCTTCGTTGCCAATAATGTATTTAATAAAGTAAACCGCGATGGCCATCCACACGGTATAGGCAATATAGAAAAAGACGGTGAACAGCGACAGGTTAATCAACGGCGCATTGCCCATTACCGCACGCAGCATTTCACGCAGGCCCGGTGCGGGCGTGTCCTCTTCTTCACCCACACGCTCTTTCGTCATACCAAAACAGGCAAGAAACAAAAACGTCGCCAGCAATGCGAAGCAGGAAACGGCAAAAACATAGCCCATCTGCTTGTCGTTAAACGGCGAAATGAGTAAATCGGCGGTGGTTGAAACGATAAGATAGCCGACAATTGCCAGGACAAATCGATAAACCGAAAGGGATGAGCGTGAGGCTTCGTGCTGCGTGAGGCGGTTAGTTAATGCGGAATATGGCGTATTCACCGCAGTGTAAGCCAGGCAATAGATAGTGTAAGAGGCTAACGCAAAAAAGAATTTCGCCTCGCCGCCAAAGGGCACAAAACAGAGTACCGTCAGGAAGCCAAGCGGAATAGAACCGTATAATAACCACGGGCGCAATTTCCCATAACGACTGTGGGTTTTATCAATCGCAAAACCGATCAGGATATTAAAGATGGCGTCAATCACGCGGGCGATCACAAATATCAAACTGGCCTGCGCGGCGCTAATGCCATAAATATTGGTGTAAAAATAGAGCAGAAAAAGAGAGACAAAACCAAAAGATAAATTAGAGGCTAAATCGCCAAAGCCATAACCTATTTTTTCTTTAACACCGATAACCACATAACTTGCCGAGAGCTTTTTTGTTGTGTCCATTTCGGGCTACCCTTTCAGGAATCTGTGGCAACAGTATATGGCGTTGGCTAAGGCATCACTTTGCGTAATTTGTCCGGGGAATTCCTGTTTTTTGTCTTTATCTGGAAGTGTGAAATGAATCACAGGGAAGGAGGATAATAAAGCAGGTTTCGGCGGTTAACCCGCCGAAACCGATGTCATTACGCTTTACCGCTGTTGCGGGTGCTGGAACGACGATTAGAATTGTTTTTCGGGCTGGCGCTGGTGGTGCTGTGACGCTTCACGGCACGACGAATCTGGTTTGCCTTCATGCGGCGACGATCTTTTTCCACCGCCACTTTCGATTCGGTTTCAGCCGGCAGTTCAACCAGCTTACGCAGATAGTTGGTCTGCGCCAGATCAAGTTCAGTATACCCGCCGCGCGGCAGGCCTTTTGGCAGTTGGATATCACCATAGCGCACGCGAATCAGACGGCTAACCTGCACGCCCACCGCTTCCCACAGACGACGAACCTCACGGTTACGACCTTCGGTAAGGGTTACGTTGTACCACTGGTTAATACCTTCCCCGCCGCTAAACTTGATGGTCTTGAAGGCCGCAGGGCCATCTTCAAGCTGTACGCCGCGAGACAACTGACGCACTTTATTGTCATCCACTTCGCCAAATACGCGCACCGCGTATTCACGTTCCACTTCACGGCTTGGATGCATCAGGCGGTTCGCCAGCTCACCATCGGTGGTAAACAGCATCAGCCCACAGGTGTTGACGTCCAGACGCCCTACGGCAATCCAGCGCGCGCCGCGCAGTTTTGGCAGACGGTCAAAGACGGTTGGACGGCCTTCCGGGTCGTTACGGGTACATAACTCACCTTCCGGCTTGTAGTACGCCAGAACGCGACAGATTTGTTCTACGGATTCTTTAACGGAGATAAGGTGTCCGTCGATACGGATTTTGAGACCGGGGATCACTTCAACACGATCGCCCAGCTTGGCGATTTTGCCGTCCACGCTGACGCGGCCCGCTTCAATAATGGTTTCAATTTCACGGCGGGAACCGTGGCCAGCACGCGCCAGCACTTTTTGCAGTTTTTCGCTTTTATCGCTCATCGAGCTTCCTTCAGGTGTCGCCTTCACAGGCGTCTTACAGACTTTATTATCAGCCGCAGGAATGAGTCACCGGGCTGCATAAGCAGGCGAACAGCCGCGTTAAATGACCACGCAGGCTATCCACCCAGAATTGTGACCGCACATAGTACACGAATTTTAGGATAAAAGGGCAGCTTGTTCCTGCCTTTTATCGCCTTCATAAGCAGCAGAAAGGTCACGATGGGTCAATCAGGGGAGAAAGGCCGCTAAATGCGGATACCCGGCAGGCAAACGCCGCCGGGTGATCGAGTATTACAGGAAAGGTTTAACGTCACCCACGCCTTCGCGGATAACCACGGGGGTATCGTCAGTCAGATCAACAACCGTCGTTGGCTGCTGGCCCAGATATCCACCGTGAATAATCAAATCCACCTGTTTTTCCAGACGGTCTTTAATTTCTTCCGGGTCAGACTCGGTGAATTCGCTGCCCGGGAGCATCAGCGAGGTGGAGAGCATCGGCTCGCCGAGCGTTTCCAGCAACGCTTGCGCTATCGGGTTAGAAGGTACGCGCATCCCGATGGTTTTACGTTTTTCTTGCAGCAAACGACGCGGTACGTCTTTGGTGCCTTTAAGAATGAACGTGTAGTTGCCCGGCGTGTTGTTTTTAATTAAACGAAACGCCACGTTATCGACGTAAGAATAGGTTGATAACTCGGACAGGTCGCGACACATCAGGGTGAAGTTGTGACCGTCCGGCAGGTGACGGATGCGGCAAATACGCTCCATCGCCCCTTTGTCTTCAATTTTACAGCCTAAGGCGTAGCCAGAATCGGTTGGGTAGACGATGACGCCTCCCTTACGCACAATTTCAACCGCCTGGTTAATCAGACGCGCCTGTGGGTTATCCGGATGGATATAAAAAAACTGACTCATGCTTCCCTCTCAATTGAATGCTGCGGCTGCTCCCAGCGCTGCCAGACTGCCTCGACGCCTGCGGGTAACCACAGTTTACGGCCCAGTTCAATCCACGGGCAGGGTTGATGGAAGTCCGACCCCTGTGACGCCAGTAAACCGTATTCGCGGGCATAGGTGGCAAGCTGAGTGCGCTCGTGAGGCGCCTGCTGGCACTGGGAGACTTCCATCGCGTCGCCGCCGTGTTCACTAAAGTGCGCCAGCAATCTTTTCAGCCACTTGGCGGACAAATTGTACCGCCCCGGATGGGCGATAACCGCAACCCCACCGGAATGATGAATGACTTCAATAGCTTCCTTTATTGTACACCACTGTGGCGGAACGTAACCGGTTTTCCCACGCGCGAGATATTTTTTAAAAACATCGCCAATATTGGACGCCTTGCCCTGCTCAACGAGGAAGCGAGCGAAGTGGCCTCGCGTCACCGCACCGCCATCGGCCATTTTCAGCGCGGCTTCCCACGCACCGGGGATTTGCGCCTTTTCCAGACGCTCGGCAATCATTTTCCCGCGCAGTTGGCGACGTTCAATCTGCGCGGCCAGGAATTCGGTTAGCGCCGGGTTTTCAATATCAATATTGAGCCCGACAATATGAATTTCGTGGTTTTCCCACTGCGTCGAGATCTCAACGCCGGTAATCAACTGCAACGCCAGACCGGCGCGCGCAATTTCGGCCTGTGCCCGGGGAATGGCATTGATCGTGTCGTGATCGGTAATCGCCAGCGTACCCACGCGCATTTCCCCTGCACGGTGTACCAGTTCTTCCGGCGTCAGGTGACCATCAGAGGCGACGGTATGGCTGTGAAGATCGTAAATCACTGCGTAATTGGTGTCGCTCAAAACAGCTCCCGTTGGACTACTCATTATGTTTCGCGGCCTATCATAACGGTATTGCGCTTATTTCTAAAATCAGGGGTTGACTTTGCTCTCTCGAACTAGTTAACTAGTACGCAAGTTCACTTAGTAAAGGTATCTGAAAATGACACGTAAAATCATTGCTTTGCACAACGGTTGGTGGCGTACTTCCCAGTAGGGCGGAGTCATCACGTCTGCGTAAAGCAAACAGATACCCAGCCCGCCAATGCGCGGGCTTTTTATTAAGCACAATTATACAGAATCAGGCGAGAACAACGATGCAAACACAAAAACCCCTGCTCGAGCTTCTGACCAGTGACGCGATTTACCGTGAGAATCCTACCGCGCTGTTTCATCAGTTGTGTGGTGCGCGCCCGGCGACTTTGCTACTTGAGTCCGCAGATATCGATAGCAAGAACGATTTAAAAAGCCTGCTGCTGGTCGATAGCGCCCTGCGCATCACCGCGCTGGGCGACACCGTCAACATTCAGGCGCTGTCTGATAACGGTGCGTCATTGCTGCCTCTGCTTGACGCCGCGCTGCCTTCAGGCGTTGAAAATGACCGTCAGCCCACCTGCCGCGTACTGCGCTTCCCGGCCGTCAGCAACCTGCTGGATGAAGATGCCCGCCTGTGTTCGCTGTCGGTATTTGATGCCCTGCGTTTGATGCAGGAACTGGTTGTCGTCCCGCAGGATGAACGTGAAGCTATGTTCTTTGGTGGATTGTTCGCCTACGACCTGGTCGCCGGTTTTGAAGATTTACCGCAGCTTGAAAGCGATAACGCTTGCCCGGACTATTGCTTCTACCTGGCAGAAACCTTGCTGGTGATTGATCATCAGACTAAAAACACCCGCATTCAGGCAAGCCTGTTCACCCCATGCGAAGCGGAAAAAGATCGCCTGCTACAACGTATTGCTCAGGTTCGCCAGCAGATGAACGAGCCGCCGATGGCGCTACCGGTGCATGAAATTAAAACCATGCGCTGCGAATGCAACCAGAGCGATGAAGAGTACGGCGACGTGGTGCGCAAAATGCAAAAAGCGATTCGCGCCGGGGAGATTTTCCAGGTGGTGCCTTCACGCCGCTTCTCTCTGCCCTGCCCGTCTGCGCTTGCGGCTTACGACGTGCTGAAAAAGAGCAACCCAAGCCCGTATATGTTCTTTATGCAGGATAACGATTTCACGCTGTTTGGCGCATCACCGGAGAGTTCACTGAAATACGACGCCACCAACCGTCAGATTGAAATTTACCCAATTGCCGGTACTCGTCCACGCGGTCGCCGCGCTGACGGCACGCTGGACCGCGATCTCGACAGCCGCATTGAACTTGAGATGCGCACCGATCATAAAGAGCTTTCCGAACATCTGATGCTGGTCGATCTCGCGCGTAACGACCTCGCCCGCATCTGTACGCCGGGTAGCCGCTACGTTGCTGACCTGACCAAAGTGGATCGTTACTCTTTCGTCATGCACCTGGTCTCCCGCGTGGTGGGCGAACTGCGTAAAGACCTCGACGTCCTGCACGCCTACCGCGCCTGTATGAATATGGGCACCTTGAGCGGCGCGCCAAAAGTCCGCGCCATGCAGCTTATCGCCGCAGCCGAAGGCAAGCGACGCGGCAGCTACGGCGGCGCGGTGGGCTACTTCACCGCTCATGGCGACCTCGACACCTGCATCGTTATCCGTTCCGCGTTTGTCGAAAACGGAATTGCCACCGTACAGGCTGGCGCAGGCGTGGTGCTCGATTCTGTCCCGCAGTCTGAAGCCGATGAAACCCGAAATAAAGCCCGTGCCGTTCTGCGCGCCATTGCTACCGCCCATCATGCACAGGAGATTTTCTGATGGCTGACATTCTGCTGCTCGATAATATCGACTCCTTTACTTACAACCTGGCGGATCAGCTGCGCGCAAACGGGCACAACGTAGTGATTTACCGTAACCATGTCCCGGCGCAAACGTTGATTGAACGTCTGGGCACGATGGATAACCCGGTGCTAATGCTGTCTCCTGGCCCCGGTGCGCCGTCAGAAGCGGGCTGCATGCCAGAACTGCTGACCCGTATGCGTGGCAAACTGCCGATTATCGGTATCTGCCTCGGTCATCAGGCGATTGTTGAAGCCTACGGCGGTTATGTTGGTCAGGCCGGTGAAATCCTGCATGGCAAAGCGTCAAGCATTGAGCACGACGGTCAGGCCATGTTCGACGGTTTAAGCAACCCGCTGCCGGTCGCGCGTTACCACTCTCTGGTGGGCAGCAATATTCCCGCAGGCTTAACCATTAACGCCCATTTTAACGGCATGGTGATGGCCGTTCGTCACGATGCGGATCGCGTTTGCGGGTTCCAGTTCCACCCGGAATCGATCCTCACCACGCAAGGCGCTCGTTTACTGGAGCAAACCCTGGCATGGGCGCTACAGAAACTGGAGCAGAGCAACACTCTGCAACCGATTCTGGAAAAACTCTACCAGGCGCAAACGCTGACTCAGCAAGAAAGCCACCAGCTCTTCTCCGCCGTGGTGCGCGGTGAAGTGAAACCAGAACAACTGGCCGCCGCGCTGGTGAGCATGAAAATTCGTGGCGAAAGCCCGAATGAGATTGCCGGGGCCGCCACCGCCCTGCTGGAGAACGCCGCGCCGTTCCCACGCCCGGACTACCCGTTTGCCGATATCGTGGGCACCGGCGGCGACGGCAGCAACAGTATCAATATTTCCACCGCCAGCGCCTTCGTGGCCGCCGCGTGTGGCCTGAAGGTCGCCAAGCACGGCAACCGTAGCGTCTCCAGCAAGTCTGGCTCTTCCGACCTGCTGGCGGCGTTCGGCATTAATCTCGACATGAATGCGGACAAATCGCGCCTGGCGCTGGATGAACTGGGCGTGTGCTTCCTGTTCGCACCGAAGTATCACACCGGTTTCCGCCACGCGATGCCGGTACGTCAGCAGCTGAAAACCCGCACCTTATTTAACGTGCTGGGGCCGCTGATAAACCCGGCTCACCCGCCGCTGGCGTTGATTGGCGTCTACAGTCCAGAGCTGGTGCTGCCAATTGCAGAAACCCTGCGCGTGCTGGGTTACGAGCGCGCCGCGGTGGTACACAGTGGCGGCATGGATGAAGTCTCATTACATGCGCCAACCGTGGTGGCTGAACTGCATAACGGCGAAATTAAGAGCTACCAGTTAACCGCAGATGACTTCGGCCTCACCCCGTACCATCAGGCCGAGCTGGCGGGCGGTACGCCGGAAGAAAACCGTGACATTCTGACGCGCTTACTACAAGGTAAAGGTGAGACTGCGCACGAATCCGCCGTCGCGGTAAACGTCGCTATGTTGATGCGTCTTTACGGTCATGAAGACCTGAAAGCCAACGTCCAGCAGGTGCTTGATGTTCTACACAGCGGTGCCGCCTACGACCGCGTGACCGCATTAGCGGCAAGAGGATAAAAAATGCAGACCGTATTAGCGAAAATCGTTGCAGATAAAGCGATTTGGGTAGAAGCCCGTAAACAACAGCAGCCTTTAGCCTCATTCCAGAACGAGGTAAAGCCAAGCCAGCGCCATTTTTATGACGCGCTGCGCGGTACCCGCACCGCCTTTATTCTGGAGTGTAAGAAAGCCTCTCCGTCAAAAGGGGTGATTCGCGAGGATTTCGATCCGGCGCGTATTGCCAACGTGTATAAACATTACGCTTCGGCCATTTCTGTACTGACAGATGAAAAGTACTTCCAGGGCAGCTTTGATTTTCTGCCTATTGTCAGCCAAATCGCGCCGCAGCCGATTCTGTGCAAAGACTTTATTATCGATCCTTACCAGATTTATCTGGCCCGTTACTACCAGGCCGATGCCTGCCTGCTGATGCTGTCAGTACTTGACGATGACCAGTATCGCCAGCTTGCGGCCGTCGCCCATAGCCTGAGCATGGGTGTGCTGACCGAAGTCAGTAACGAAGAAGAACTTGAACGCGCGATTACCCTAAAGGCCCGGGTGGTCGGTATTAACAACCGCGACCTGCGCGATCTGTCCATCGATCTCAACCGCACCCGCCAGCTTGCGCCGCGTCTGGGGCATGAGGTGACGGTTATCAGCGAGTCCGGCATTAATACCAATGCGCAGGTTCGCGAGCTGAGCCACTTCGCCAACGGCTTCCTGATTGGCTCGGCGATGATGTCGCATAATGACCTGAATGCCGCCGTCCGCCGTGTGTTATTAGGCGAGAACAAAGTCTGCGGTTTAACCCGACCGCAGGACGCGCAGGCCGCTTTCGAGGCCGGCGCGATTTATGGTGGCCTGATTTTCGTCCCGACCTCGCCGCGGGCGGTTAACGCTCAGCAAGCGCAGGAGGTGATTAACGCCGCCCCGCTCGCCTACGTCGGCGTATTCAGAAACGCGCCGGTGGCTGAGATTGTTGAACGCGTTACCGGTTTGCATCTTTGTGCCGTGCAATTACATGGCGATGAAGATCAAGCCTATATCGACGAACTTCGTGCCGCTTTGCCTGTTGATGTACATATCTGGAAAGCGCTCAGCGTTGCCGACACGCTGCCCGCTCGAAATCTTAACCACGTCGACAAATATGTGTTCGACAACGGCCAGGGCGGCACAGGCCTGCGCTTTGATTGGTCTTTATTACAGGGTCAGGATCTCAGCAATGTGATTCTGGCAGGTGGATTAAGCGCAGATAACTGTGTGACCGCCGCCAAAAGCGGCTGCGCCGGGCTGGATTTCAACTCAGGCGTCGAATTAGAACCCGGCATTAAAGATGCAAGCAAACTGGCTTCGGCATTTCAAACGCTGCGCGCATATTAAGGAGCAATAATGAGCACTTTACTGAACCCCTATTTTGGTGAATTTGGCGGAATGTACGTTCCACAGATTCTGATGCCTGCCCTGCGCCAGCTGGAAGAAGCTTTCGTCAGCGCGCAAAAAGACCCAACTTTCCAGGCCGAATTTACCGACCTGCTGAAAAACTACGCCGGTCGTCCCACCGCGCTGACCAAATGCCGCAATCTGACGGCGGGCAGCAAAACCACGCTGTACTTAAAGCGTGAAGATCTGCTGCACGGCGGCGCGCATAAAACTAACCAGGTGTTAGGCCAGGCATTGCTGGCGAAACGGATGGGCAAAACCGAGATCATCGCTGAAACCGGCGCGGGTCAACACGGTGTCGCCTCTGCGCTGGCCTGTGCGCTGCTGGGTCTGAAATGCCGTATCTACATGGGCGCAAAAGACATTGAGCGCCAGTCGCCAAACGTCTTCCGTATGCGTCTGATGGGCGCGGAAGTGATTGCGGTACACAGCGGCTCCGCGACGCTGAAAGATGCCTGTAACGAGGCGCTGCGCGACTGGTCTGGCAGCTATGAAACCGCGCACTACATGCTCGGCACCGCCGCTGGCCCGCACCCGTTCCCGACCATCGTGCGTGAATTCCAGCGCATGATTGGCGAAGAGACCAAAGTGCAGATTCGCGAAAAAGAAGGCCGTCTGCCGGATGCGGTTATCGCCTGCGTCGGGGGAGGTTCTAACGCCATCGGCATGTTCGCTGACTTTATTGAGGACACCAGCGTCGGCCTGATTGGCGTTGAGCCTGCCGGTCATGGTATCGAATCCGGCGAGCACGGCGCGCCGCTAAAACATGGTCGCGTTGGTATCTATTTTGGTATGAAATCGCCGATGATGCAGACCGATGAAGGCCAGATTGAAGAATCTTATTCCATCTCCGCCGGGCTGGATTTCCCGTCCGTGGGCCCACAGCACGCTTTCCTGAACAGCATCGGCCGCGCGGAATACGTGTCAATTACCGATAACGAAGCGTTGGACGCGTTTAAAGAACTCAGCCGTCATGAAGGCATTATACCGGCGCTGGAATCTTCTCACGCGCTGGCCCATGCACTGAAAATGATCCGCGAAAACCCGGAAAAAGAGCAGCTTCTGGTGGTTAACCTCTCCGGTCGCGGCGACAAAGACATCTTTACCGTACATGATATTCTGAAAGCGCGAGGGGAAATCTGATGGAACGCTATGACAACCTGTTTGCAACACTGAAGGCCCGCAAGGAAGGCGCATTCGTTCCCTTCGTCACCCTGGGCGATCCAAATCCCGGTCAGTCGCTGAAAATCATCGACACGCTGATTGAGGCAGGAGCCGATGCGCTGGAGCTTGGGATCCCGTTCTCCGATCCGCTGGCCGACGGCCCGACCATCCAGAACGCCACATTGCGCGCATTTGCCGCGGGCGTAACGCCAACCCAGTGCTTTGAGATGCTGGCGGCTATTCGTCAAAAACACCCGACGATTCCCATTGGCCTGTTGATGTACGCAAACCTGGTCTTTAGCGGCGGTATTGATGAGTTCTATGCCCAATGTGAACGCGTAGGCGTCGATTCCGTGCTGGTTGCCGACGTACCGGTCGAGGAATCCGCACCGTTCCGTCAGGCCGCATTGCGCCACAATGTGGCACCGATCTTTATCTGCCCACCGAATGCGGATGATGAGCTGTTGCGCCAGATTGCTGAGCACGGACGGGGTTATACCTACCTGCTGTCCCGGGCGGGCGTTACCGGTACGGAGTCACGCGCCGCACTGCCGCTGCACCATCTGGTAGAAAAACTGGCCGAGTACAACGCCGCGCCGCCGCTGCAGGGCTTTGGTATTTCAGCCCCCGATCAGGTAACCGCGACCATTGAAGCCGGTGCTGCCGGGGCAATTTCTGGTTCCGCGATTGTTAAAATTATCGAGCGTAACGTCGAGAATCCGCAGGCAATGCTGGACGAGCTTTCACGCTTTGTGAAGAGCATGAAAGCCGCCACAATAACCGCCTGATACTCCGGCCGCCCGACTACCGTCAGGCGGCCTGGTTTTGTTGCAGGCTGTCAGCGTACTGACGCGTAAGCTTAAATAACGCCTCCACCTCCTCCGCCTTCCATCCCGCCAGTACCTGATTCATCAGCTTTTGCCTTGCTACCGCAATCGCATCAAAAATAGCCCTACCTTTTTCACTCAGCGTCACTTCACTTATCCGCCGGTCCTGCACTTTGGGCTGCTTATGCGCCAGCTCTAAGGTCTCTAATTTCTTCACCTGGCGGCTGACGGTGGTGTAATCGCGACCGAGGTTATCCGCAAGCTCTACCACCCCTATCGGGCCACGGCGTCCAATAGCCACCAGCAGCGGGAAGAGGATTTGATCCAGCTGTACGCCGGCTGCCTGTAGCAACTGTTCGTCACGCACTGGTTGATTCATTACGCCGATGATATCCAGCAGCGCGCCGTGAAATTCGGTGATGTCATATTTGTTATGTGCATATTGCATATATTTTCCAGCCGGGTATAGTGCCGTTATCTGATATGTGCATTTTACACATAAATACCTTATGGAGACAGAATAATGAAAGCAGCCGTCGTGTTTGACCTCGCACAAGGGCCGGTATGGGCCGACTTTACCGACCCACAGGCCGACGCGCAGCACACGCTGGTAAAGGTGCGCGCCGCCGCCATCAGCCACGTGGTGAAAAGCCGAGCCTCCGGCAAGCATTACAGCTTTAACGGCACGCTACCCTTTGCCGTGGGTATCGACGGTACCGGAACATTATCCGATGGCCAGCGCGTCTACTTTGCCTTTCCAGTCGCCCCCTGGGGGAGCATGGCGCAGTATGCTCCTGTCGCATTCACGCACTGCTTACCGCTGCCCGATGCGTTAGACGATATCACTGCGGCGGCAATGGCGAATCCTGGCATGTCTGCATGGGCAGCGCTGCTACAACGTGCCGTATTTAAAGCAGGTGAAACGGTGCTGATTAACGGCGCGACCGGCACCGCCGGGCAGTTAGCTATCCAGATTGCCCGCCATCTTGGGGCAAAGAAGGTGATTGCCACCGGACGTAACCCGCAGGCTTTAGCCTCTCTCGGCGCTGATGAATGCGTTGTGTTAACCACCGACGATGACGCGCTAAGCGCGCAGTTTGCCGAGCAGGCCAGCCAGCAAATTGATGTGGTGGTGGATTATCTTTGGGGACACAGCGCGGAACTGCTGCTGCCAGCGTTAGCGAAACACACGCCATCAGGCTCATCTATTCGTTATGTGCAGGTCGGCTCACTGGCGGGCAGTGACATTAATCTTAACGGTTCGGTATTGCGATCCTCGCCGCTGCAGCTGATGGGCAGTGGAATCGGCAGTCTGAGCTTACAGCAACTTTTACAGGCGACCGGAGAGATGCTTCAGGCAGCCGTGGCGGGCAAATTTACCCTTGCTACCACCCCCGTCCCCCTGCATGAAGTCGCCGAAGCGTGGCCATTAGATAACAGCCAGAAAAGAACCGTTTTTGTGGTGGAGTAAAAAAAATCGCTTTCACACAAAAGATAGGGTTGATATATTAGATGAGAACTATTATCTTTCTCATTACCGAATAGTTGAGCAAATCACTCAAGTATTCGGTACGACATTGCTCACATTGCTTCCAGTATTTTTGCCCGCATTTAATGCGGGCTTTTTTTGGGCTTCAACATAGCCTTCAGCGCAATCGCCCTCTTTATAAGGCAAAACCTCTTACGTCGGACACCCGCAACTTAAAAGGGATAAAAATTTCGTTACGCAGCCCACATGCCTTACCAATAGAATTCAATCTCGTCTTATTTTTGAACTCACCGAGTTATCCAGCAAGGCGCCTGATTTTCTTTTCTTGAGTTCTGATGAAGCCTTTTTACTTATCGTCATTGCTTCATCATCCGCTAGGGTTTTTCCTCGAAATTTCGGCAACTTACCATCGTCATTAGAAGCATCGACCGTCGGCCGGGTACTGTCTATCATGGACGAAATCTGATTAAGAAGTTGATTGATTTTCGCCTCCGTGACCGAGGGGGTGACGCTCGCAGTTTGTAACATATTCCCCAGACGATTAATCAGACTCAAAATTTTAGCCGGGATAGGTTTGAATTTAGATGCCGCTTTTTGTTTAAGCCTCTGTAATTTCTTTTTTTTATCTTCTATCGTCTTTTCAGAAAGCGTTTTTTCAGGTTTAGACATTCCAACGACAGAAAACACTTTTCCATTGTTGCGTAAAACTCTAAGAGGCATAACGACTTCTCCATACATTGCAGAATCTAATCACTATCCCTTTTTATCTGCGACACATTCATGGTGAGCCTTAAGCGGGCATGATGGAGGTTTTCACGCTCGTAGCGGTGACCCAAATTTCCCATGGTATAGCCTATTTGCCTTCGTTGAAGCTAGCTATCCATGGGAAATGGTGATTACCCAATGGAGTGAGCCATTTGTTGAGTTCGATTATTCATCCTTCTTCTGAGCACTTTTGAAAGCGATCTCCTTTGCTAACTCCAGCGTGTTAGCTGGCATTTGCCATTTTCTGTCATGTGCGAATTTATGGTTATTATCATTATCAAATCCTGCGAGTAGGGCTTTCGCGACAAATTTCGAACAATTATGCGTTAATACGTTAAATTTATGATCCCCGGAGTTTTTAATATGATCCTCAATATTTTTAACATTAAGGTTCGGAAGGAATACCACACTCTCATCCTGGAGCATATCATTCCAATTCGCCATCTCATTTAAAATATCATTCGTAAAACCATTCCGTTCATTTTCAATATAACGTGTCTCGTTGTCCTCTCCCGTAACATTATACATACTGAACATACCATCACTATGGTGTATAACAATTGCACTGTGTGCAGATTTGTTAAAACTTAGCAATGCAACATTGTTATCTTTTTCGGATAGTTTATTAATAATTCCATCAATCCTGTTGAAGACAATATTTTCATCAATGTTAACGGTGTGACTTCCTGTTTTAACTTCAGCTAACCAACATCTAATACCCCGAAAAAGTTTGTGAGGCTTTGCATTTCCACTTGAGACATCACTACTGTTCTGTTTTATATATTCCAGTGAGCTAGACAATGTCGAAGATTTACGTGCCTGAGGAAAAGCCAAATCAACAGGTGTGTTTTCAACAATTTTCACCTTGCCAATATAACCACCAGAGTTGATTTCATTTTTGGTTCCCTTTGCGGTAAGGTCATAGGTTCCTCTGCCCTTACAAAAAAAACGGCTAATGCCTAAATTATTAAGTTTCATGCTCATTATCTTTTATAGAAAAATCAAAAAACCATTGAATAGCGCCAGTTTCATATAAATAATTACTAACACATGAGTACATAATGTTTTATAGCATACGTCATCATTTCCGCCTTGCAAAAAACAATCATATGTTTAAATTATAACCTAACAAACCAGCCAAAATGATTCACGCCGACAAACGAGACCACTGAAAATCGTCTCCAACATTTACATTTTTTTCTGTTTTATCAAGCGAGCCAACTCTTCCGCTGTTTTTTTTCTAAGAATATTCAGATCAATGTCGCCAAACTTTTTCATGAAAACATGATCGGTTAGCTTTGTGTTGATGATATTTCTTAATTTATTCTTATCATCACGAGATGGCGAAAAAACAGATAATCGCTCAATCTTTTCAGATAAAGACTTATTATTATACAATATTTGTGAAATGCTACTTTGTGTGCATTTCGGATCTAGCTCCACCGAACCAAACTTAGATGAAATTCTACGGAAAAGATCATCTTTTTCTTTTTCATTTAGAATACGGCCATGTATCTCACATGCAGCATCGATAGTTTTATTAATCTCAGAAGACAATATACTGATCTTTTCTTCTCTAGACCATTCAGTCTTACAACTATCTTTAAGTGCTCTATCTACTGATGATAATATCGCTTTGGTTTCAAACTTTTCCTTTACTCCACCAATTGAGAAGGTCATAACTTCATTTCTTGCTTTTAAGAAATTTCCGACAAAGCCGTATTTATTCTTTGAGAGAATTTCTAAATTACATAGTTTTCTATCGCATATGTTCTTTACCAGGAATGATGACGCTTTTGGAATCATAGATATACCTCAAATATACATTGTAATACACCTTTCGTATATTAGAGCAAAATTTTATTTTTTTTATTAAAAAACGCTTTTAACCGCGAATGGAGGTGTGTTGCCCCTATCAACCGATCACAGGAAAGCCTGCAGTTGGCACTACGGTTTATTATTTTGACACGTACCAAGATAAATACTTCATCAGTGAAATCGATCGGTTCACCCTTCACTACTGTTTCAGTAAAGTTCCCGACATCGCCTTTCGTCCCAATAGGGTTGGTAGCAATCTCTGGTGAGACCGATGATAGTTATTAAGCATGCTAGATCTGTATCATAAGCCCCAACCCTCGGCCGGTCGTTGACATCTTTCGGCACCTCAACGCTATCCCCGTCCCCCCATCCAAGAAAGGCCATTGTTAATACCCAGAGATAATCCAGTGAGTATTGACATCCTGTCTTACTTTGTGTAAGCCGCTGAAATTTAGCCCAGAGAATCAAAGTTTAGATTGAGCATAGTTGTTTTTTTATATCTTACTCTCATGCTTTTCACTTAAATAACACCTCCTTTTAACTAACTGAGAATGAAGCATGCTTTTACCAACATCACGACTTATTAATGGGCAAGTTAATAATGGTGCCATTTCAACACGAGTATCTAGCCAACAAAAATCAGGTGTTGAAAATAAAGTACATATACTAGTTATATGACAGTTCAATAAAATGATTCGCGCGAAAAAGAATGGAAAAAGCTGGTCATACAATAACCAGCTTTTTTGCAGAAGAAATCAGAAGCGATAGCCAGCTGAGAACATAAACACCCACGGATCCAGACGCGTACTCACGCTCTGGTTCACACCACCCGCTTTAAACTTCACGTTGGTGTCGATATCCATGTACCAGACCGACATGTTCACCAGCCAATCACGGTTAATCAAATAATCCAGCCCCACCTGACCTGCCGCACCCCAGGAGTCGTCCAGACTGAGATCGGAAAGACCCGCTTCTTTCCCAGTGTCATTAAAGTCGTTATCAAAGAAAGTGGTGTAGTTAATCCCCGCTCCGACGTATGGGCGGAATTTACTCTGCGCATCGCCAAAATACCACTGCGCCATCAGCGTCGGTGGTAATTGATGGACGGTGGCAATATTGCCCGTTGGCCCGGTACCCACTTTATGGCGGAATGGGCTAGCAGCCAGTAACTCAATACCGATGTTATCGGTCGCCATATAGGTAAAGGTTAAGCCGAGCTGCGTATTATTACTGACGTTAAAACTGCCGAGGCTTCCCAGAACATTATCCGACCCTTCGGTTGGACGAACCGTCGCAGACCCCGCACGAATGAAAAACTCGCCTGCCTCATGCGCCCAGACGCTGCCAGATAAGGTGCTTAACGCCAATGCAACCACTGCTAACTTTTTCATATCCACTTCCTCGTTATGGTTTTTCAAGCGCGGCAAATATACCTATAACGAGTTACTTTTGATCATTCATAGATCACATAAAGTCATGAGATTTAACTTTTATTGATCCAGATTAATTTTTACGCCTTTGTAACATAAGGTGATTAATAACCAGATCAATTTCCCACGCGTCACAACCCTCGCTCTGATGACGGATATTGGAGGATTAATCGGCGGCATAAACAGCCTATGCTTATCTTATGTACAGTTCCCTGCTCCAAGAGGTCGGATACCGCTTCCTCTTTACAAAGATATACTTAGCGGGTGTCCTGCGAAGAGTGCTACGGTCGCGAGATTTGCGGTACAATTGCCGGCTAATTAACACCTGCAATACTCAAGGAGAGTGCATGTCTATCACGGCGCAGTCTGTATACCGTGACACGGGTAATTTTTTCCGTAATCAGTTTGTTACCATCTTACTGATTTCATTGCTCTGTTCATTTATCACGGTGGTGCTCGGCCATGCCTTCTCTCCCAGCGAAGAGCAGCTTGCTACCCTGACGGTCGGCGATCATCTTACCGGGAGCACCGGTCTGTTTGATTTGGTTCAAAATATGACGCCGGAACAACAGCAAATCTTGTTGCAGTCCTCTGCGGCCTCAACGTTTGCTGGACTGATTGGCAACGCCATTCTGGCAGGCGGCATCTTGCTGATGATACAGCTGATTTCTGCCGGTCAGCCGGTTAGCGCTTTGCGCGCCATCGGGGCGAGCGCGCTGGTGCTGCCTAAGCTGCTGCTGCTCATCTTTATCAGCACTTTCCTGATTCAGATGGGCGTGATGCTGATTGTCGTTCCGGGGATTTTGCTGGCTATCGTGCTGGCCTTCGCGCCGGTGATGATGGTGCAGGATAAACTTGGCGTCTTTTCTGCCATGCGCAACAGCACCCATCTTGGTTGGGCCAATATGCGTCTTATCGCGCCGGCGGTTGTCGGTTGGATGCTGGCCAAAACCCTGCTGTTGCTGTTTGCCTCGAGCTTTGCCGTGCTTACCCCCTACCTGGGTGCGGTGGTGCTCAATACGCTGAGCAACCTGATATCGGCCCTGTTGCTGATTTATTTATTCCGCATGTATATGCTTATTCGTAACTAATCTGATGCTGTCCATTCGTGGACAGCGCTGAACGACGGAATCGAAGTATGAAGCAGTTTCTGGATTTTTTACCGCTGGTGGTTTTCTTCGCTTTTTACAAAATTTATGACATTTACACCGCGACGGCGGCGCTGATTGTCGCGACGGCTGTGGTACTGATTTACAGCTGGGTGCGCTATCGTAAAGTTGAAAAAATGGCGCTGATCACCTTCGTCCTGGTCGCCGTCTTTGGTGGCTTGACCCTGTTCTTCCACAACGATGAATTCATTAAGTGGAAAGTGACCGTTATTTACGCGCTGTTCGCCGGCGCGCTCCTGGTCAGCCAGTGGGTGATGAAAAAGCCGCTGATCCAGCGCATGCTGGGTAAAGAATTAACCCTGCCGCAAGCGGTATGGTCGAAGCTAAACCTCGCCTGGGCGGTCTTTTTCATCCTCTGTGGGCTCGCGAATATTTATATCGCCTTCTGGTTACCGCAAAATATCTGGGTCAACTTTAAGGTGTTCGGTTTAACGGCGTTAACGCTGGTATTTACCGTGTTAAGCGGCTTTTATATCTACCGCCACATGCCACAAGACGACCATAAGTAAGCACAGAGAATAAGAATGACACAACAAAATGACGCTCCTCAGGGTGAGCTGGTATTACGCACATTAGCGATGCCTGCGGATACCAATGCCAACGGCGATATTTTCGGCGGTTGGATCATGTCACAAATGGATATTGGTGGCGCCATTATGGCGAAAGAAGTGGCGCACGGCCGCGTAGTCACCGTACGGGTTGATGGTATGACCTTCCTGCGGCCCGTTGCGGTGGGCGACGTGGTGTGCTGCTATGCACGCTGCGTAAAACGCGGCAATACGTCGATAACCATCAATATTGAAGTGTGGGTGAAGAAGGTTTCTTCCGAGCCGATAGGTCAGCGTTACAAAGCGACCGAGGCGCTGTTTATCTACGTCGTCGTCGACCCGCAAGGAAAACCGCGCGCTATTCCTGCAGCGTAATCCCAAGCCCGGCAATTTTGCCGGGCTTGTTGCATTTAAAGGAAACCCAATACTTTTAAGACGAAGTAGCCCACCACAATCACGATAATCGGCAGGACGTACAGCGGGAAAAACTGAACGAAAATGGTATGGCGCGGCACTTCAACACGCGCTTCCAGCGCTTCACGGCTTAGACCTTCCGCCCCTTTCGCTTTCTCCAGAATCAGTTGGTCGTTCACCCCTTCACGCAGGAACTTCGCCTGGCGCGACATACGCGCCCCGGAATCCTGTAGCGCCAGCGCCACAAAAATCAGTGCGAAAATAACCCAGAACAGAACGTTCAGGCTGTTGCTGAAGTCTGGCTGCGGTGAGTTGTACCAGAACACATTTAAAAATGGCGTATTGAAACGCATCATTTCGACCATCACGTGGACAAAATCCATCATGACGGCATCGATTCCTGGCTGCTTAGCACTGTGCTCATACATAAATTTAAGCAAGGAAATCAAGGTCGAAATCAGCGCGGGAATAAAGATAATCCACCCGGCAATGCGCTTAAGTATGGCAATGCGTCCAGCTTGTTGATACGTCATGGGTTCCCCTTGTTAAGACGCTTTATTTCGGGACTCAGCCTCAGTCTATCTGCTGATGGCGACTTTCGCCCGACTTTACGCCGGATATGATATACCATTCACCTGCATTCGTTATCCTAAAGGAGAGGTTGTTATGTCCGCCGAGCGCCAAATACGTGCTGCGATTTTTGATATGGATGGTTTACTGATCGATTCTGAACCGTTGTGGGATCGTGCTGAGCACGAAGTGCTGGGGGAACTGGGCGTCGACTTTAACCGTCGCCATGAGCTTCCTGACACCCGTGGTTTGCGTATCGATTTGGTCGTCGATTTGTGGTTTGGGCAGCAACCGTGGAGCGGGCCTGACCGCGCGACCGTGGTGAAACGCATCATCGCCAGCGTGATATCGCAGGTCGAAGCCACACAGCCACTCCTGCCCGGCGTACGCGAAGCGGTTGCGCTGTGCAAGGCATCAGGGTTAAAAGTGGGCCTCGCCTCTGCCTCACCGCTCTATATGCTGGAAAAAGTGCTCGCCTTATTTGACCTGCGCGAGCAGTTTGACGCGCTGGCCTCCGCCGATACGCTGGCTTACAGCAAACCGCATCCGCAGGTCTATCTCAACTGCGCCGCTGAGCTGGGCGTAGATCCGCTGTGCTGCGTGGCGCTGGAAGATTCCGTCAACGGCATGATAGCCAGCAAAGCGGCGCGTATGCGCTCGATTGTCGTCCCTGATGCGGCAAGCCAGCAGGATCCTCGCTTTAGCCTGGCCGACGTCAAGCTATCGTCCCTGGCCTCTCTAACTCGCGAAAATCTGTGCGGCTAACCAGCCTGCGGGCACTTATTGTGCCCGCAAATGCTAGCCACCTCATAAAAATGAAACGCTGTTTTAAATTTATTTGAATTTTACGCCTCTCCCTTCTATGCTTTGCCCTGTAGTCATCCATCCAAAATCAATAAAAGCAAAGACAGGGGTCGACATGATTCTTAATGCATTCAATTTGCAAGGTAAAGTGGCACTCGTCACCGGGTGCGATAAAGGTCTGGGTCAAGGAATGGCGCTCGGGTTAGCCGAAGCGGGTTGCGATATTGTCAGCGTCAGCCGCCGCGTGCCGCAAGAAACGGCAGAAAAAGTGAAGGCGCTTGGGCGGCAACTTTATGCCATTCAGGCCGATCTGAGTCAGCCGGACAGCATTGCCGATATTGTCCCCACCGCCGTAAAAGCCGCCGGACGCATCGATATTCTGGTCAATAATGCTGGCACTATACGCCGCGAAGATGCGCTGACCTTTAGCGAGAAAGATTGGGACGAGGTGATGAACCTGAATCTGAAATCGGTCTTTTTCCTCTCACAAGCGGTGGCGAAACAGTTTCTGACCCAGGGTAGTGGCGGAAAAATCATTAATATTGCGTCAATGCTCTCTTTCCAGGGCGGGATACGTGTGCCATCCTACACCGCCTCAAAAAGCGGAGTATTAGGCATCACTCGTTTATTGGCCAACGAGTGGGCGCAGCACAATATCAACGTTAACGCGATTGCCCCGGGGTATATGGCGACCGACAATACGCAGCAGCTGCGCGAAGACAGCGAGCGCAGCAAAGAAATCCTCGACAGGATCCCCGCCGCGCGCTGGGGCACCCCGGAAGATCTCAAAGGTCCGGTGGTCTTTCTCGCCTCCCCGGCTTCTGATTACATCAATGGTTATACGGTAGCCGTTGACGGGGGTTGGCTGGCACGTTAATTTTTTGACAAAGAGTTACACTGTAACCACTTCCGCCTACTGTATAAAAACCCTATACTGTATGAATCTACAGAATAATGGGTTTTATCATGACGGCGGAAGGTCATCTGCTCTTTTCCATCGCCTGCGCGGTGTTTGCTAAAAATGCCGAACTGACGCCTGTGTTAGCGCAGGGAGACTGGTGGCATGTGGTGCCTTCAGCCATTTTGACCTGTCTGCTGCCCGACATCGATCATCCCCGCTCCTTTCTCGGGCAGCGGCTAAGCTGGCTGTCTAAACCGATTGCGCGAATGTTTGGCCACCGCGGGTTTACTCATAGCCTGCTGGCGGTATTTGCCCTGCTTACCGTGTTTTACCTCAAAGTACCGGATAGCTGGATTGTTCCCGCAGATGCGCTGCAAGGCATGGTGCTGGGTTATCTGAGTCATATTCTTGCCGATATGCTGACGCCCGCTGGAGTGCCCCTACTTTGGCCGTGCCGCTGGCGTTTTCGTTTGCCTATTCTCGCGCCGCGCAAAGGCAACCAGCTTGAGCGTGTGCTGTGCATGGCGCTTTTTGCCTACGCCGTGTTTATGCCGCAGTCACTCCCCGACAACAGCGCCGTACGCTGGTCATCCTCGGTTATTAATATGCTGCAAAACGATTTCAATCGGTTTATCCATGGGCGAGCTGAGCAATAATTCAGCGCAAAGCGCTTTTTTGGCATAAACAATTCCATTTGGATATAAGCGTGTTATTCCACTTCTGTTAACCTTCTCACATACAGACAAATCTTTACGGATTTGTTCTAAAAAAGACTCGCCGCAGCGCGGCTTATGGCTGCCGGACGGCGTGGACAAATTTTCAGGAGAACGGGGATGAACTTTCCATTAGTTGCGAACATTATCGTGTTCGTCGTATTGCTGTTTGCGCTCGCGCAAACGCGCCACAAACAGTGGAGCCTGGCGAAAAAAGTGCTGGTTGCTCTGGTTGTCGGCGTGGTCTTTGGCCTGGCTTTACAGATGATTTACGGCTCCGATAACCCGGTGCTGAAGGATTCCATCCAGTGGTTTAACATCGTCGGCAACGGCTATGTGCAACTGCTGCAAATGATTGTAATGCCGCTGGTATTTGCCTCCATTCTGAGTGCGGTAGCGCGTCTGCATAACGCATCGCAACTGGGTAAAATCAGCGTACTGACCATTGGTACTCTGCTGTTCACCACCCTGATTGCCGCACTGGTCGGCGTATTGGTGACAAACCTGTTTGGTCTGACCGCGGAAGGTCTGGTACAGGGTACGGCTGAAACCGCGCGCCTGAACGCGATTCAAAGCAACTATGCGAGCAAGGTCGCTGACCTGAGCGTGCCGCAGCTGCTGCTGTCGTTTGTGCCGAAAAACCCGTTTGCTGACCTGACCGGTGCAAGTCCAACCTCCATCATCAGCGTGGTTATCTTCGCCGCATTCCTGGGCGTCGCCGCTCTGAAACTGTTAAAAGACGACGCGCCAAAAGGCCAGCGTGTTCTGACCGCCATCGATACCCTGCAAAGCTGGGTAATGAAGCTGGTTCGTCTGGTTATGCAGCTGACTCCTTACGGCGTACTGGCACTGATGACGAAAGTGGTTGCCGGTTCTAACCTGCAGGACATTATTAAGCTGGGCAGCTTCGTGGTCGCCTCTTACCTCGGCCTGCTGATTATGTTCTTGGTACACGGCATTCTGCTTGGCGTAAACGGTGTGAGCCCGCTGAAGTATTTCCGTAAAGTGTGGCCGGTGCTGACCTTTGCGTTTACCAGCCGTTCCAGCGCGGCGTCTATTCCACTGAACGTGGAAGCGCAAACGCGTCGTCTGGGCGTGCCGGAATCCATCGCCAGCTTCTCCGCATCCTTCGGCGCAACCATTGGTCAGAACGGCTGTGCCGGTCTTTATCCTGCGATGCTGGCCGTGATGGTGGCGCCAACCGTCGGCATTAACCCACTGGATCCCCTATGGATTGCGACGCTGGTCGGTATGGTTACCGTAAGCTCCGCAGGCGTTGCAGGCGTGGGCGGTGGTGCAACGTTTGCCGCGCTTATCGTTCTGCCCGCGATGGGTCTGCCCGTGACGCTGGTTGCGCTGCTGATTTCCGTAGAGCCGCTTATCGACATGGGCCGTACCGCGCTTAACGTTAGCGGTTCGATGACCGCCGGTACGCTGACCAGCCAATGGCTGCGCCAGACCGACAAAGACGTACTAAATAGTGAAGAAGATGCTGAGTTAGCGCACCGCTAAGCTTGTTAGCTCACTTCCATAAAAAAACCGCTGATATCTTTATCAGCGGTTTTTTTATTCCTGATTGCCACTAAGCGTCAATTTCTCCTTCCTGACGCATCTGCACCGCCCAACGCTGCGCCGCTTCAGGAATGGAGAACGCCTGCGAGCGTTGGAACGCGCTGCCCATCAGCACAAACGCCACGTACTTGCCGCGCAATAACCAGACATCGCGAAAGCCTTCAACTTTCACCGCGTGATCGGGTGGAGCGGGTTCAGAACGCGGAACATAGCTGATAATCTGCCGATTTTGTTGGCGAAACGGTTTCATAAGCAGTGAACTTCACAATCAGTAATGACAAATACAGGAAAGCCTTATGATAGCAGGATTCACCGGGCATCGACATAGACAAAAAAGCCCGGCAGGATCGCTGCCGGGCAAGGGTTGAGGGGGTGAAACAAAGGGTTATTACACGTCGCGGTAGGTTCCGAGACGATAGCCACGCTCCGCAATCGCATACTTCAGCGATGCCGAGGTCAATACGTCCAGCTCGGCCAGACGCGGGTAACAATAAGCGCTACCCATAATGGTGTTATCAACCAGCGCCGGATGACACATCACCTCCACCGACTGCTCGCCGCGTGCCGCCGATTTATCCAGCACATCAAGGAACAGGGCTTCAGAGATGGCATCACCGTAAAACTCGCTGCTAAACCCTTCGCTGGTGCGCAGAGCGTGCGGCAGGTCCGTATTCAGCGCAACGGTGCGGTCAACGCGCATCGCAACGCCTTTTGATTTCGCAAACGCCGCCACCAGCGGGAAGATTTGCGGGATCATGTGCACATGATGGTGGCTGTCTAAATGCGTCGGTTCCGCGTCAAACAGCTCAACGAAACGGTTGTACTGACACTCCAGTTCACGCGCAATCTCGTCTAGCGGCAGCGCGCCCTCTTCCGCCATTTGCCAGATCCACTTACCCAGCTTGCCTTCGCGGGTAAGCCCAGGCATTGGCGTTAACGGTTCGCCGAGCGTCAACACAAAGTGCATGCCAACGGCCAGTTCAGGCGTGCGACGACTTAACTGCGCGGCATGTTCAATAGCCGCGCAGTTGACCAGCGCAGTCGTGGAGGTGACCACGCCGTGCTTACAGGCATCGAAAATACCGTAGTTCTGCCCTTTGCTTAGACCAAAATCATCCGCATTGACGATTAACAAACGTTCCATCATGCCTCCTGTCACTTTTTCAGCGTCTCCACGGTGGCAGCAAAATTCGGCAACCATTTTTCGTGGGCCAGAATCATCTCGCGCGCCAGAATTTCGGCATCTTTATCAGAGTGGATGAGCGGGCTCAGGTTCAGCGCCAGCAGGACATCGTTGAACTCACCGCTCAGTGCCGCCTGGCTTGCTGCAACTTCAAAGCCCTTGATGGTGTGGATAAGACCCAACACTTTTTCATCAAAGTGGGTCACACGCGGATGCGGTTTCGCGCCGTCGCGACCGAGGATTGAAGTCACTTCAATCGACCAGTCCGTCGGAATATTGTCGATATGACCGTGATGCGGGATATTCACGTAGTGTTCAGTCTGCTTATCGTTGTAGATAGCGTTGATGACTTCACACGCCGCATCGGAGTAGTAGGCCCCGCCGCGCAGTTCGAGCTCTTTTGGCTTCACATTCAGATCGGGATTTTTATAAAGCTCAAACAGCTGCTTCTCAACTTTCTGCACCACCTGAGCGCGCGCGCCACCTTTGTAGTACTCGCCCATTTCGATAGCCAGCATCTCTTTTTGCTTGAAGTAGTACAGCAGGTAAGAGCACGGCAGCAGATTCAGAGAGCGAATCAGCCCTTCGCTAAACGGCATATCGAAAATGTTTTTCACGGTGTTGGCTGACAGCGTACCGGAAGCCACGCCATCGAGCAGTTCGGCAAAGCGTGACTCACCGTTAACCAGCACATCGCGAATAAAGACCATATGGTTAAGACCAAACAGGTCGATAGACAAATCGTCTTTTTCACCGAGGCGCAGAACGTCGGTAATGAACATTTTCATCCCGATTGGGATATTACACACGCCGATAAAGCGTTTGAAGTTGGTGTGGCGATATACCGCTTCGGTCACCATACCGGCTGGGTTAGTGAAGTTAATCACCCACGCCTCCGGGCAAATTTCCTGCACATCTTTGATGATGTCGAAAATCACCGGAATGGTACGCAGACCTTTGAACAGGCCGCCCGCACCGTTGGTTTCCTGGCCCAGGTAGCCGTGGCTTAACGGAATGCGTTCGTCTTTTTCACGTGCCTGTAGCTGGCCAACACGGAGCTGCGTGGTGACAAAATTGGCATCCTTGAGCGCTTCACGGCGGTTAAGCGTTTTATAGACTTTCATCGGCACGCCGGCTTTTTCCACCATGCGTTCGCACAGCGCGTGGATAATATCCAGCTTCGCCTGCCCCTCTTCAACGTCCACCAGCCACAGTTCCGTTACCGGCAGTTCATGATAACGTTTGAGAAAACCTTCCAGTAATTCCGGCGTATAGCTGCTACCACCACCAATAGTAACGACTTTTAATTTCTGGCTCATATCTTTTCTCCCTGGAGATCCACAAGCTAAACGTGGTTGCCCCTCCGCATAATATGCGGCGAGCTAAATAATTTGTGACAGAACTACGAAATTATTCCGTAGCGCGTTATTTAATAACCGTCAGCTGCTTCCGATAATTACTTGGCGTGAATGAGGTCAGCTTTTTGAATGTTTTAATAAACAAACTCGGGCTGCTGTAACCTGATTCGTAAGCAATATCGGTTACTGAGTAGTTGGTTATTTCCAGCTGTTTTTTAGCAAAGTTAATGCGGATATCATTAATGATCTGCATTGGCGTTTTGCCATAATAACGTTGGGTGGCGCGAGTTAAATATTCCTGGGTCTTCCCGGATAACTCGACCATGTTTTCCAGCGCACCTTCACCAAACTGTAATTTATCGTGCATGGCTTCAACGGTGGTTTTTAACCACTGTGGCATGACGTCCTGCGTCTGTTCTTCACGGTGATGGCGCAAGCGGTTAATCACGTAGAAGGAGACCAGTTCAATAAATTCGTCAAATTCAGTTTCGCGAAAATGCAGTGACGAAATAACCGACTCAATGTAGCTAAGAAAAGTGCTTTTGATCGAATAGACTTGCGAAGCAACCAACGCAAACGGCACCAATGACTGGTAGTGAGTATCGAAGAAATCTTTGCTGATCCCGACATTCAGAATTCGCGTCGCGCCAAACTCGTAAAAGCTCTGGTGGTGAGAACCCATTGGGATGAAGACAAAATCTCCGCGCTCCAGCATAACCCGTTTGCCATTTATCACCTGATAGTAGCGGCCGGTCAGTACGATTGTGAACTCGTAATAATCATGCTGGTGCAACCCACTGATACTTTCCGTTTTGTTATAGATGAAGACATGAAAATTCTTACCGTTAAAGAGCTGTTGTTCTCGGGCGGTGTTGATTTCCATGCTGATCATCTTCGGTTGCCTCATAGGGAAAAGCCTATTGTACCTTCTCGTGAAGTTCGATCAATTCAGCAACCAGTTCACGGGCCAACATTGATGTCATTAGATGATCTTGCGCATGAACCAGCACCAGGCTTACCTTCATACGCCCTTCACCTTCATCGCTTTCGATGAGCTGGGTCTGGACACGATGGGCTTCGCTCAGCGCGATGCGGGACTGTTCCATGGTGTTTTTTGCGGTCGCGAAATCACCCTGTTTGGCTTGCTTTAATGCGGCATATGCCAGGCTTCTCGCCTGTCCTGAGTTGATAATCAGGCCCATCACCACTTCTTCGAGATCGTTTTCCTGCACGTCCTCAGCAACAACATTATCCAGATCGAACATTTTTATTCCCTTCTTGTTGAGGGCGGTATGGAGGCAAGCTCCATACCGCATTGGCATTAGAATTTCAGTGAAGCCGCGATATCTTCTTCGCTTTCTTCTTCTTCGATGACCGCCTGCGCTTTGTTCGAGAGAATCACGAACGGCATGTACACAAGGGTTGAGACCGCAAGGTTAAAGAGTGCGACTAACAGCGCAGCGACGCTGCCGTTACTGTTAAAGAAGGCACCTAAACCGGTTGGCATTGTCCATGGGGCCAGGTTAGTGACCGGTGGAATGATGCCCATCGAGTAAGCAGCAAGGGTGATTGCGGCAAGAATCGGCTGAACCAGGACAAACGGAATAAACATCACCGGGTTCATGATAATCGGCAAACCAAACAGAATCGGCTCGTTAATCTGGAAGATGCCTGATGGCAGCGCCAGTTTCGCAACCTGACGATGGTCAGCACGACGTGAGGCGATGAAGATGGCGATAATCAGACCTAAGGTTGCACCGGAGCCGCCCAACAGGATGTAGGAGTCAAGCATCGGTTTCGCCCAGAAGTGGAACTGTTGGCCTGCCGCAATGGCTGCATCAACGGAACCATACTGGTTATACAACGCGATGTTTTCCAGCGCCCAAGGGGTCATGATGCCGTTGTCCAGCGCGGTCAGCGCCAGCGAACCGTGTACACCGAAGAACCACAGCAGGGAGTTAAACACCACATACGCCCAACCGACCACGCCACCCATCGCCGCCAGCGGTTTGGAGATGGAATCCATGATTATCTGGTGGAAGTTGTTGCCGTAGGAGGCGAGGATCCAGGAGATAATGCCGAAGATGGACAGGATCAGGAACCCAGGGATTAAGGCCGAGAAAGAACGTGACACAGAGGACGGTACGCTATCTGGCAGCGTAATCACCCAGTTACGGCGGATAACGAAGGTAAACAGTTCAGCGACCACCAGACCGATAATCATACCGGAGATGATGTTCTGACCGCCCAACCAGTTCGCGCCCACGGTGTAAGCATCGCCCACGCTATAAGGAGTGACGGTCATAAAGGCCGCGACCGCAAGCAGGCCGGCTGCCATCGGGTCAACTTTGCGCTCTTCCGCTAAAGCTGCACCAATAAAGAAAGGCGCCATCAGCGACATAATGCCTAAGGTACCGTTATAAACGTTACCGCCGATGGCTTTAAAGCTGTCTAATGTGGCAATGGTTGATGCATCCAGACGAATGCCCATTGAATAGAAGAATGAGCCCTCACCAAAGCTCAGGAAAACGTTATTAATTAATACAAACATGGCCCCTGCGAGGGTCAGTGGCATTAATTTAATAAAGCCGTTTTTAATGGCGTTAATGTGAGGCTGCTTTCCTATTTTAACAGCAAAAGGAAGGAGTACCTTTTCAAGCGAATCGATCACTTTACTCATATAAAATACCCTTAAAGGGCCGCAACAATAATTGCGGCGATTAAATATGAAATAACTCTTTGACGGGAAAAATAAATTAAATTACTGCGCAGCGGCTTTTTTAATTGCAGCAACAGCTGCTTTAAGCACACCTAAACCATCTACTTTGCCATACAGCGTTGAATCAATAACTTCGATTGGCTTGTTTGGTAAAATCTTTTGAATATCAGCCAACATATAACCAATTTGTGGACCGAGCAAAATAACGTCAGCCTCAGGGCCTTTTTCCGCCGCAAACGCTTCAGAGAATGCTTCAATGACAACGGGTACTTCGTATTTCTCAGCCTGTGCACGCATTTTGGAGACTAATAATGACGTGGACATTCCAGCTGAACAAAATAGGTAGATATGTTTCTTTTCCATTCACGCTTCCTCAACTTGTGAAATCTGCCATCATCGGGCGATGTTCCATGTGCCCACTACCCTCGTATGTAACAGATGAGTTATCTTCTGTTTATGCCCTGAGTATACGGCAACATTTTGGGCACGGATAATTCTCAATGCCCCAAAATTGTCTCTCATTGACCTCCCATCTTGATTGGCCTCACATTTTGGTCAAAATAATTCGCGACAAGAAATAAGCATTATGGCTCATAAAAAAACCCGACGCGATGGTCGGGTTTTCGTAGACATCCTATAAATACACGATTATTTCTTAGGTGCCTGCGGGTCTGTATCGTACTGAGCACAGGTCTGGTAACCTGAGTTAATCACATGCCCGGTATCATCTAACGCCACGAAGTAGGTTTCTGTTTTACCATCACGTTGACCCAGGATATAGGTCTGGCAAGTACCACGAGCATGAATCATTGATACTTCTGATGATGGTTTACCTGCAACCTGCGCAACCTGCGCACGGCTCATCCCTTTCTTAACGTCTTTTACCACCGGCTGGGTGAATTGGTCTGCTGTGCGATCATAAGCAGTACAGCCAGCCAGCATTGTCATTACAGCGGCAGCGCCCAGAAGCCCGATTACATTCTTGTTCATCTTCCCTCTCCTTTTTTATGATGTTCATTAAGCCTGGAATAAATATCGCTATTTATCAACTAATACGGCCAAATGATCCCGGGCATCGACAATATTCGGATTAATTTACATCAGTCAAAACTGTGATCCTTGTCGTTTTAGCGCCAAAGAGGTAGCTTTAACACTTTGTTCTGGCGGCTTCTCGGTACGGCTGACACACACATTTGGGAGGGGTAAATGGCGTTACAACAAGAAATTATTCAGGCGCTTGGCGCAAAACCACAGGTTGATGCGAAAGAGGAGATCCGTCGTAGCGTCGATTTTCTCAAGGCTTATCTCAAAACCTATCCGTTTATCAAATCGTTAGTCCTTGGTATTAGCGGAGGTCAGGACTCCACGCTGACCGGGAAACTATGCCAACAGGCGATTACTGAACTGCGGGCCGAAAGCGGCGACAACGCGCTGCAATTTATTGCCGTGCGTCTGCCCTACGGCGTGCAGTTTGACGAACAAGACTGTCAGGATGCTATCGCCTTTATCCAGCCAGACCGCGTACTGACGGTTAATATTAAGGCCGCAGTGCTCGCCAGCGAGGAGGCATTACGTGAAGCGGGTATCGAGCTCAGTGACTTTGTTCGCGGCAATGAAAAAGCCCGTGAGCGCATGAAAGCACAATACAGCATCGCCGGTATGACCCACGGCGTGGTGGTCGGCACCGACCATGCGGCGGAAGCGATTACCGGTTTCTTCACCAAATACGGCGACGGCGGCACCGACATCAACCCTATTTTCCGCCTCAATAAACGCCAGGGTAAGCAGCTGCTGGCCGAACTGGGCTGCCCGGAACATCTTTATAAGAAAGCGCCAACCGCCGACCTCGAAGACGATCGCCCTTCTCTGCCTGACGAAGTGGCATTAGGCGTGAGTTACGACAATATTGATGATTATCTGGAAGGTAAAACGCTGGCACCTGAGGTGGCGCAGACTATTGAAGGCTGGTATCTCAAGACCGAGCATAAGCGCCGCACGCCTATCACCGTGTTTGATGATTTCTGGAAGAAATAAATGAGAAAACCGCCGGGTCTGCCCATAGCCTGTTGGCGTTTATGAGCAGATCCGGCGGTCTTAAGACAGTGTGCCGTTAAACTTATTCGGCAGGCGCAGGTGGCATTTTACCTTCTGGCGCGTGGTGTTCTGTCAGACGCTTCTCAAAATTAGCATTAAACTGCTTTTTCTGTTCCGGCGTTAACACGTTGTAGATCTTGTTCTGGGTTTCCAGACGAGACAGCATCATACCTTTATGCTGTTCTTCCATTTTGCTGACCTGAGCTTCTGCTTTTGCTTTGTCAAAGGTATCGCTAGCAATCAGGTTATGCATCGCACGCATCTCTTCCTGCGGCGGGCGCTTCATCTCATCGCGGCTCGCTTTACGAATGTCACGAATCTGTTGTTTCTGGGCGTCGGTCAGGTTGAGTCCCTGGAACATCATGTCATGACGTGGGCCCATATGACCTTTATGATGCTGCATCATTTTACCGTTCGGCTGAGCCGCTTCGGTGGTGGTAGAGGTCGTGGTATCGGCAGCGTGCGCCACACTTGCAGCACCCAGAGCCAGCGTAGAAGCAACGAACAGAGCAGTTAATTTTTTCATTATTGAGTCCTTACTTTCATTTATTCTGACGGCGTAGTGCCGTGTTGACGAGACTAACTTTACGGGGTTTATCGTCAATTAATCAGAGCGTGCGTAAAACAATGAAAGTGTAAAAAGCATTTTCCAACCAACTATGAAGAAATTAAGGATAAATTGTGGAGAGTTGCAATGAAAATATACAAATCGCTGATATATAAGAGATTTTGAAGAAGTATAAAGCACCACAGATTAATAATAAAGCAATTTACCAGGAATATTCCGTAATAACGTCAGCGGCACAAGCGTAACACCACTTGTACCGCTGAGAGCGTTAATTAAGACTCCACCGGGCAACGTTCAAGCATCAGTCCGGCCCTTAATCCCAGCGCCACATCGGGATTAGGAAACAAGACATATTCACAAGGCGATGTCACCACGTAGCGCGTGTCGCCATCTTCAGCCAACAGCGTGCCTTTGGCGAACGGGGTGAAATTCAACGTTTGTGGCGACATATAAAGATGGAAATCAGCGCTACGCCGGGTGATTTGCTGCACTACGCGATAGTAAAGCGGCACCATCGTCGAGCCACCCGCGAATTCTCCTGCCAGTAAATTCGCCAGCTGTCGCCCCACCAGCGCGAAGCGCGAGAGATCGTTTTGGCCAAACGGTCTGGCTTTGCCTAATTCCAGCGTACATGACTGAGCATCAAACGACTCACCGGTGAAATGGGTAAAGGTGCCGCCAGGGGCTTGATGAAACACCAATGCTTCAAGCCCGGCAGAAGCCAGCCACGTCAAAAATTGCGGATCCCAGGGGGTTTCGCGCGCCGGTAATACCCCAAAACGCATATGGTGCGAACCCCGAATAGCCGTGTGCAAATCAAGATGCCAGCGCACTTGCGCAGGGCTACGTTGATAAAATGCCGCCACGGTTTGTTCAAGGCTTGCCGCACGAACCGTTTCATCACTGACCGGAAAAAGACGCCAGCGCGCGCCGAACATGCGATTGAGATCGCTGTGCAGGTAACGTTTATTATCGCGCAGTGCCGGTGGATTCCCCAGGACCACCAGCAGATGCCAGCGCAGCGGCTGTTTACCGCTGAGCAGTGCGGTTAGAAGATTATCGACCATCTCCACCGGCGCCGTTTCATTACCGTGGATCCCGGCCGACAAAACCAACGCCTGTGAGCAAGGCTCATGCGGCGTGAGCTGTAATACGCCCGCTTCACGCCACTCCCAATGGAAATATTCGCACTCCCCTTCAGGCTCAGACGGTAATCTCCTCGCCAGCGTATATGCCAGAAACTGTTTCATAAAAGCTCCTTAACGCTGGAAGGGATAAAGTGAGCCCAGTTTCAGGATCTGGGTGAGTCTATCCAGCGCCTCACGCCCCTCCTGCAAGAGCTGCGGATCCGCGAGGTCCGCCACGGTCAGACGGTCACGGTAATAACGGTCGACCCAATCATTCAGTGTGGCGAACAGCGCATCATTCATCATTACCGCCGGATTAAGCGCCAGACGTTCGGCGTCAGTCAGCACCACTCTTAAACGTAAACAGGCCGGGCCGCCGCCGTTCGCCATGCTCTCACGGAGATCGAACACGCGAAGCGTATCAATCGGGTTATCCTGCGCCAGCAGTTCGTTAAGATAGCGCCAGACGCGCGGATTTTCCTGCGCTTCGCCTGGCAACACCAGCATCATGCTGCCATCGGCCTTGCTCAATAACTGGCTGTTAAACAGATAGGTGGATACTGCTTCAGCCACCGTCACTTTTTCCGCCGGCACTTCAATCGGCATAAACCCCGGTACCCGCTCGGCCAGTTGCTGCATCAATTGCGGCTGATGCAGGAACGCCTCGGCGTGGCAAAAAAGCACCTGCCGGTTACTGACCGCAATCACATCATTATGGAATACGCCCTGATCGATAACCTTTGGGTTTTGTTGGGCAAAAATGGTCTGGTGTGGATTGATTTGGTTAAGCCGGGCCACTGCTTCACTGGCCTCTCGGGTTTGCCGCGCAGGATAGCGATGCGGGCTTACGCCGCTGGCCGCATCCCGACCGTAGATAAACAACTGCGTGCCGGGCATACCGTATTCGCGCCCTAATCGATTATGGTTTGCCGCCCCTTCATCTCCCCATGCCGCCACCGACGGAAGTGGGCCGTGGATGGAAAAATGATTTGTGTCGGAAAAAATAGCCTGCAAGATTGCCTGAGTGGTAGGCGCTTCACTGGCTCGGTGCAACAAACTACTGAGATTCGCCACCGTCAGGTGTACTTTGCCGTCGAGCGCATCGGCTGACGGGCATACCGTCGCCGCATTAGCCACCCACATCGCCGATGCAGAGCTTGCGGCACTGAGTAATTCAGGTGCCTGTGCCGCGGCTTTGGCGATAACCTGCTCATCGCGTCCGCTAAATCCCAACTGGCGCAGTAACGCCACGTTCGGGCGCTCCTGCGGCGGGATCACGCCCTGCGCGAAACCGGCGTCCGCCAGCGCCTTCATTTTTAATAGCCCCTGCTTCGCCGCCAGCTGCGGATTGGAGACCTGATACTGATGTTTTGTCGAGGCTTCATTGCCAAATGACAATCCGGCATAATGGTGCGTCAGCCCGGGCAAACCATCGAAGTTCACCTCCCAGGCGTTCATGATTTCACCTCATGCTGAAAATCAAGCCCCGGGCTAAGCGTTGCCGGCAGCGAGAGTTGCGGAGATTCGAGGCTTGCCATCGGCCAGGCGCAGTAGTCAGCGGCATACCAGGCGCCAGGACGATGATTACCGGAGGCGCCCGTTCCGCCAAATGGCGCACTGCTGGCCGCCCCGGTCAGCGGTTTGTTCCAGTTAACGATCCCCGCACGCGCCTCAAGCAACAGACGGTCAAACTTTTCCCTGTCTGGCGAAATCAGACCACAAGAGAGGCCGTAACTCGTCGCGTTAGCAAGCGTAATCGCCTGGCTAAAATCATCATAGCGCCAGACACCCAGCAGCGGCCCAAAAACCTCTTCATCGGCGATATCCCGCGCCTCGGTCAGTTCGATAATCCCCGGCGTCAGTAACGACGTTCCCTCTTTTAGCAGACGCGGGGCCAATAGCGTCGTCCCGCCCTTTTCCACCTGCATTTGCCAGGCTTGATAGACCCGCTGTGCCGCCTGCGCCGAAATCAGGCCGCCCATAAACGGCTGCGGCTGCGCATTCCACGCATCAGGGACTATGCGCCCACTCACTTCCACCAATCTTTGCAGGAAGGTGTCGCCGACGGCGCCGCGTTTGACCAACAGGCGACGGGCGCATGTACAGCGTTGTCCCGCGGTGATAAACGCCGACTGGATGGTCAGGTGTACGGCGGCGTCAATATCGTCCGGGTCATCAACGATCAGAGGATTGTTTCCGCCCATTTCAAGAGCCAGCATTTTTTGCGGCTGCCCGGCAAGCTGACGATGCAAATGAAAACCGGTGGTCGAGCTACCGGTAAACAATACCCCGTCAAGCCCCGCCTGGCTGCTCAGCGCCTCCCCTGTCTCCCGTCCGCCCTGCAGCAAATTCAACACCCCCGGCGGCAGTCCGGCTTGCTCCCATAATTTCACCACGGCCTCGGCACAGTTCGGGGTTAATTCGCTGGGTTTAAAAATCACCGTATTGCCAGCCAGCAGCGCCGGAACGATATGCCCGTTGGGGAGATGGCCCGGGAAATTATAGGGCCCGAATACCGCCAGCACGCCGTGCGGGCGATGACGAAGCGTCGCCGCGCCATCGGCCATTTCGCTATGACTCTCCCCGGTACGGCTGCGATAGGAGGCCAGTGAAATGGCGATTTTATTGACCATCGCACCCACTTCCGTAGCCGCTTCCCACTGCGGTTTGCCGGTTTCACGCGCGATAACGTCCGTTAATTCGGGCTTATGGCTCTCAAGCAACCCGGCGAACGCTTCAACAATCTGCTGACGTTCGGCAAACGGCCGACGCGCCCACGCCGGGAAGGCGTCACGGGCCACCGCAACGGCCTGCTCTACCTGAAGTAAAGATGCATCGTGACCCGACCAACTGGCTTCACCGGTCACCGGGTTAGCGCTGGAAAGCGGTGCGCCGCCGCCCGTCTGCCATTGTCCATTAATCCATAGGCTCATGATTTTTTCTCCTCAGGGCACAGCCGCACCAGACGCACACTATCACCGGGATGGCAGTTCAGGGCATCAAGTTGTTCAGCATTTAAGATAAGGTTTTCGCTCTGCGGGTCGGCGTGAACCAGCATGGCGCGAAAATGCTGGTACTGTTCGTTGGCAACGACGCACAGCGGCATCTCTACGCCGCAGGGTTGCCCTTCGGCTACCGTCACCAGGCGGCTCTTACGCACGGCGCGTACCCGGTCAATTTCACATTCAAGCGTCGGGCCGCCGTCAAAAATGTCGACATAATCACGATAGCGGAACCCCTCTTTTTCCAGCACCGCGCGCGCCGGGGCCGTTTGTGGATGCACCTGGCCTATCACTGCACGTGCTTCTTCGCTTAAAAAATCCGTATAGATAGGATGCTTTGGCATCAATTCGGCGATAAACGCTTTTTGTCCGGTGCCGCACAGGTAGTCGGCGCGGGAAAATTCCATTGAGAAGAAGCGCTCCCCCAGACTTTTCCAGAATGGCGAGTAGCCGTGCTCGTCGATTACGCCGCGCATCTCGGCGACCACTTTATGGTTGAAGCAGTCGCGGAAGGCCGCCATAAACAGAAAGCGCGAGCATGAGAGCAGATGACCGTTACTCTCTTTTCGCCATTGTGGATCGAGAAACAGCGTGCACAGCTCGCTGCTGCCGGTGTGATCGTTGGTAAGAAAAAGCGTCGGCAGCGCGTTATAGACGTTGAGTTCTTTGGAGGCATGCACCAGCGTCCCAACGCGATAGTTGTACCAGGGATCGTTAATCCCCACCGCAACCTCAATGGCGCAAACGCCGACAACCGCGCCGCTGCGGGTATCTTCCAGCACAAAGACATACCCCTGGTCGCCGCGGGGCAGCGTACCTTGCCAGGTGGCTTGTGAACGGGCAATTCTTGCCGCCAGGGTTTGTTCATCAGCGGGTAATGATGTCAACCCGCCGCCCGTTCCCCCGGCAAGCGTAAGCAAACCGCCGAGATCTCCGGCGGCAATGGGACGGATAATCATCATGATGATTCTCCTTTAACAAAGCGTGCACAGGCGGTCTCGAAACGATTGAGACCCAGCGTGACATCCTCTTCATTAATAATCAGCGCAGGGGCAAAACGCACCACGCTGGCACCCGCGATCAGTACCATCAACCCTTCTTGCGCCGCCAGCAGGCTTATCTGTTTCGCTTTACCGGCATATTCGTCACGCAGAGCGCAGCCAATCAGCAAGCCCGCGCCGCGGATTTCATTGAATAGTCCCAACTTTTCGTTAATGGCCTGCAATCGTTCTTTAAACCACTGTTCGCGCTGCTTCACGCCACCCAGCACCTGCGGGGTATTAATCATCGACAGCACGGTTCCTGCCACCGCGCAGGCCAGCGGATTACCCCCGTAGGTTGTGCCGTGGGTGCCCACGGTCATGACGCTGGCCATTTCGTCGCTAGCCAGCAGCGCGCCAATCGGGAAGCCACCGCCCAACGCTTTGGCGGTCGAAAGTAAATCCGGCGTGATGCCATAGTGCATGTAGGCGTACAGTTCGCCAGTACGTCCGACGCCAGTTTGCACTTCATCAAAGATCAGCGCCGCATGGTGACGGTCGCAAAGTTCGCGCAGTTCTCGCAGGAATTCGACGGTTGCCGGAATAACCCCCCCTTCCCCCTGGATAGGTTCCACGATCACCGCACAGGTATCATCATCAATCAGCGCGCGGGCCGAGGCGATATCGTTATAAATGCCGTGACGAATATCCGGCGGCAGCGGCGCAAAATCCTGAGAATAAGCCGGTTGACCACCGGCGGTGACGGTAAACAGCGTGCGTCCATGAAAGGCATTTTTGAAAGCGACAATACCGGTTTTGTGTTCGCCAAACTGGTCGTGCGCGTATTTGCGCGCCGTTTTCAGCGCCGCTTCATTGGCCTCGGCCCCGGAGTTACAGAAAAAGACACGGTCAGCAAAGGTGGCGTCAATTAACTGCTTCGCCAGTCGCAGCGCCGGTTCGTTGGTATAGCCGTTACCGGTATGCCAGAAGCGGCCCGCCTGCTCGGTCAACGCTTCGATCATCGCCGGGTGCGCATGCCCCAAGGCGTTTACCGCAATGCCGCCGGCAAAATCGATATAGCCTTTTCCTTCCTGGTCCCACAACCACGCCCCCTCACCGCGTACAGGAATAAACGTGGCGGGTGCGTAAACCGGCATCATCCATTGATCAAAGTTTTGACGGCTGATTGACTGAGACATAGCGACCTCGATAAGTAAACGAATGGTTTAATTTATGTTAATGATTTTAGTGTTTTCCCCTTTAATGTAGATTGCACGGTTCGTGCCAGCGAGAGAAAAAAGTGCATAAATGGGAGGTGAGAACGAAATATCAATAAGTTATGAATCATCAATATTCATTAAAACTGCATATAAAGTGAATATTAATGACATAGCATTACCTTGCAGGGTAAAATTTAGAAAAATTATGCATTGGCAAAATATCATTCTGGAATTGTGATCGACTGCGAAATTAATCGTAGATTTACGCCTCATAAAGGCGCAAGTCGCCCAAACCTGGTGCAATTTTTGCTCAGCAAAACGGCAGCATTGATAAAAGAAATAGGCAATAGCGCTGAGTCAAAGCAGCGTTCAGCGTTAAATTCTGCTACTATCCCGTCACAATTCATCCTGCAAAGTGGCAACGACTATGAAATTTGTCTCCTTTAATATCAACGGCCTGCGCGCCCGTCCTCATCAACTGCAAGCCATCGTTGAAAAACATCAGCCAGATGTGATTGGCCTGCAGGAGACAAAGGTGCACGACGATATGTTCCCACTTGAAGAGGTCGCTAAGCTCGGTTATCACATCTTCTACCACGGGCAGAAAGGCCACTACGGCGTCGCAATTCTGACTAAAGCTGAGCCGATTGCGGTGCATCGCGGTTTCCCGACCGATAACGAAGAGGCGCAGCGCCGTATTATCATCGCTGAAGTACCGTCTGAGTTTGGTAACGTCACGGTGATTAACGGCTACTTCCCGCAGGGTGAAAGCCGCGATCACGAAACCAAATTCCCAGCCAAGACGAAGTTCTACCAGGACTTGCAGGATTATCTGGAAACGCGTCTGAACAAAGATAATCCGGTGCTTATCATGGGTGATATGAATATCAGCCCTACCGATTTAGATATCGGTATCGGTGAAGAGAACCGTAAACGCTGGTTGCGCACCGGTAAGTGTTCGTTCCTGCCGGAAGAACGCGAGTGGATGGAACGCCTGCTGGGCTGGGGTCTGGTGGATACCTTCCGCAACGCCAACCCGGAAACGAACGACCGCTTCTCGTGGTTTGACTACCGCTCGAAAGGTTTTGACGACAACCGCGGTCTGCGTATTGACCTGCTGCTGGCAAGCCAGGCGCTGGCGGCGCACTGTGTTGAGACCGGGATTGATTACGAAATTCGCAGTATGGAAAAGCCGTCTGACCATGCGCCGGTGTGGGCGACGTTTAAATAAGCTGAGTAATCGGTGTGCAATCCCGGCGGCGCTGCGCTTGGCCGGGCTACGTCATGTAGGCCTGATAAGCGCAGCGCCATCAGGCATCAGGCATCATCGCGCACATTGCCGGATGGCGGCTATGCCTTATCCGGCCTACAGCAATCGGTAGCCCGGCGTCGCGTAGGGATGCTCGGCAACGATACGGCGAACGGCAAAAATTCTGAGCAAAATCAATAAACCGGCGCTAAGCTCTTGCTGTAGTCACTAATCTATAATACCGTCGCGCGCACTTTTCTTCCCGGCAGGAGGACCCCCATGCAAAAGAAGTCGGTATTACGCAGCCTTTAAGCTCCTGCTGATTGTCGCTGTTATCTACGCATTCTACGTTCTTATTCAGCATTTTGGTTTGGTCGATCTGGTGACGCATTTTCGCCAGCTTCAACGCCTCATTTTACAAAGCGGCACGCTTGGCTATGGCCTTTACATCGCCCTGTTTATTCTGGCGACGGTGTGCTTAATGCCGGGTAGCGTTTTGGTATTAGTCGGTGGCATGGTCTTTGGGCCGTGGCTGGGTACGTTGCTGTCGCTGATTGCCGCCACCCTTGCCTCTGCGGCGTCGTTTTTACTCGCCCGCGCACTGGGCCGCACGCTGTTACTCCATTATGTCGGGCATACCGCCACTTTTCAGGCCCTTGAGCGTGGCATTGCCCGCAACGGAATTGATTTTCTGATTCTCACCCGGCTTATTCCCCTGTTTCCCTATAATATTCAGAACTATGCCTACGGTTTAACGGCGATTGGGTTCTGGCCTTACACGCTGATATCCGCGCTGACCACCTTGCCAGGAATTTTTATCTACACGTTTATGGCCAGTGAACTTGCCGCCGACGGAATCACCCTCGCCTTTGTGCTGAAGCTCAGTCTCGCCGGTCTGGCGCTGTTTGCGCTCGTGCAGGCGGCAAAAGGCTATGCCCGGCGAAAACGGGTGACATTACCACAACAGGATCTCCGATGACTGGCTCATCCCGTACGCTTTGGTGCATCCGCGGCCTTATGGTGCTGATTTTTATCTCCGCGCTTTTGGCGTGGTGGTATGTCCCTGCCGTCCACGCCTTTATTGACCGCAGCGTCAGCGCTTTTTTAGCCCTCGACCCGCACGAGATTGAACGCTTCATTCACTCCTACGGCCGGCTTGCGGCCGTGGTGTCGTTCCTGCTGATGATTCTTCAGGCGATTGCCGCTCCGCTTCCGGCATTTGTTATCACCTTTGCCAACGCCTCGCTGTTCGGCGCGCTATGGGGCGGGCTGCTGTCATGGTGCAGTGCGATGGTCGGTGCCGCGTTATGCTTTTATATTGCGCGGGTGATGGGCCGCGAGGTGGTGGAAAAGCTCACCGGTAAAACGGTGTTGCGTAGCGTCGATGAATTTTTTGAGCGGCATGGTAAACACACCATCCTGGTATGTCGGCTGCTGCCTTTTGTCCCTTTTGATCCGGTAAGCTACGCCGCCGGGTTGACCTCAATACGTTTTCGCCAGTTTATGTTCGCCACCGGCCTCGGCCAGCTTCCCGCCACCGTGGTTTACTCCTGGGTCGGCAGCCTGTTGACCGGAGGAACCTTCTGGTTGGTGAGCGGGCTGTTTATTCTGTTCGCGCTGACTATTGTTATCGTTGCGGCGAAAGCCTTTTATCAACAACGACAAAAGAGGAAATCCTGATGCGTTTTCATGGAGAAATCCTGCGCTGTGCCCTGCTGGGACTGGGGCTGGCGATGCTGTCACCCTTCGCCGCTAACGCCGATAGCTGGCAGCAGATTCAGCGCGAAGCCGAAGGCCAGACGGTGTGGTTTAACGCCTGGGGCGGCGACGAGGCGGTCAATCACTATCTTGATTGGGTTAGCGGTGAAGTAAAACGCCATTACGCCATCGATCTGCGCATCGTGCATATTGCCGATGCCGCCGACACGGTGAAACGCATTCAGACCGAAGCGCGCGCCGGACGTAAAACCCAAGGCTCAGTCGACTTGTTGTGGGTCAATGGGGAGAACTTCCGCGCGCTCAAAGAAGCCAACCTGCTGCAAACGGGCTGGGCCGAGCAGCTGCCAAACTGGCGCTATGTTGATACCAGCAAACCCGTGCGTGAAGATTTCTCCGTTGCAGTTGACGGCGCCGAATCCCCGTGGGGCAGCGCACAGTTGACCTTTATCGCTCGTCAGCAACAAACGCCCGAGCCGCCGACATCACCACAGGCGCTGCTGGACTATGCCAAAGCGCACCCGGGCACAGTCACCTACCCGCGTCCGCCAGACTTTACCGGCACGGCGCTCATTGAGCAGCTACTGATAAACCTCACAACCCAGCCGGACGCCTTAAAACAACCGCCGGACGAGCGCACTTTTGCCGCCGTCACCGCGCCGTTATGGGCCTATCTCGACCAACTGCATCCTCTGCTGTGGCGTCAGGGTAAAGATTTTCCCCCTTCCGCCGCACGGATGGACAGCCTGTTCACCGCGGGCACATTGCGCCTGTCGGTGACGTTTAACCCAATGCACGCCAAACAAAAAGTGGCAAAAGGTGAGTTACCCAAAGACAGCTATAGCTTTGGCTTTCACCAGGGGATGATCGGCAACGTCCACTTTGTGACGATTCCCGCAAACTCCAGCGCCCGTGCCGGGGCCCAGGTGGTGGCAAATTTCCTGCTCTCGCCGGAAGCCCAGTTGCGCAAGGCTGACCCAACGGTCTGGGGCGATCCTTACGTGCTGGCGGTCGATAAATTAGCGCCACAACAGCGAAAAGCGTTACAGGCGCTTACCCCGGAAAACGCGCCTCCAGTGCTGGCTGAGCCCCATGCCGCGTGGGTGAATGCTCTGGAGCAGGAATGGCTGCGCCGTTACGGTACGCATTAATCACCCTGTGCTGGGGCATGATGCTGATTATCTATCTGCCCCTGCTCCCTGCCGCAGGTGTCTTGTTGACGCCTGCGTTTTCGCTATTCCATTGGCAGCAGTTATTCAGCGACCCGCAGCTTAGTCAGGCCCTTCTCGCCACCCTTATCTCCGCGCTGGTGGCGATTGGCGGCGCATTGCTACTCACGCTGCTGGTTATCGCGCCCCTCTGGCCGTCACCCGGCTGGCAGCGGCTGGCGTCGCGACTGCCCTGGCTATTAGCGCTTCCCCATGTAGCTTTCGCCACCTGCGCCCTGCTGCTGTTCGCGGAAGGCGGCGCGATATATGCTCTGCTGCCAGCGCTGCGGCCCGTGCAGGACAGCTACGGCATCGGGCTTGGCCTGGTACTCGCCGTCAAAGAAAGCGGTTTTTTATTGTGGGTGAGCTGGGCCATCCTCGGCGAGCGCCGGTTAGCCGAACAAACGGTGGTATTTAAAAGCCTCGGGTTTGGTCGTGGACAATGCCTCCTGTACGTTATCCTCCCAGCGCTAATGCCCTCGCTTAGCATCGCCCTGCTGGCGACAACGGCCTGGACCTTATCGGTCGTAGATGTGGCGATTATTATCGGCCCCGGAAATCCGCCGACCCTTGCGGTGCTGGCGTGGCAGTGGCTTAATTCCGGCGACCCGAACGACCAGGCGAAAGGCGCGCTGGCCTGTTTATTACTGCTCGCTGTCCTCGCGCTACTGGCCGCGGTTGCCCGTCAACTGTGGCGCGGCTGGCGAGCGAACTTTCCTCATCCCGACGGTGTTCGTAAGCCCCACTTTCCTTCGTTGCCGGGAAGAGGGGTTAGCCTGATGCTGCCTTTAAGCGGCCTTATCTGCACTGCCCTATTGGCCTATCTAGCCCACGCGTCTTTGCCTGCAACGCCTACCGTTAACAATAGCCTGTGGCTGGCGCTATCGTCGGCAGCGCTTGGGGCGGTCGTCTGCTTATTGTGGCTGGAGTGGGGGCCCGCCCGGCATCAACGTTGGGTCGATCTGCCGCTGTTGTTGCCCGCGCTACCGCTCGCCGCCGGGCAATATCAACTGGCACTATACGGTTGGTTCGATGGTCAGTTTGATACCGTGCTATGGGGGCATTTATTGTGGGTCGTGCCGTGGATGCTGTTTATGCTGCGCCCCGCCTGGCGGCAAATAGATTCACGCCAGATTGTCCTCGCCCAAACCCTGGGGTGGACGCGCGGACGCATTTTTCTGCGGCTGAAATGTCCGCTGATTGTACGTCCACTGCTGTCAGCGCTGGCGGTAGGATTTTCGGTGAGCATCGCGCAATATCTCCCCACCCAATGGCTGGGCGGCGGGCGAATCCCGACGCTCACCACCGAAGCCGTCGCATTAAGCAGCGGCGGCGCAACCGCCACCCTCGCTGCTCAGGCCTTGTGGCAACTGATTCTGCCAATGGCTTTCTTCTTATTGACCGCCCTGCTGGCACGCTGGATAGGTCATCTTCGCCGAGGATTACGCTAATGTTACACGTCGAGGATTTGACGCTTTCGCGGGCGGACTCTGTGCTACTGCACCGCGTCAACTTTACCGTTCAGCCGGGAGAAATTCTCACGCTGATGGGGCCATCGGGCAGCGGTAAATCCACCCTTTTTGCCTGGATGGTCGGCGCGCTGGGCGCTGACTTTCGTGCCAGCGGCGAGCTGTGGCTAAACGGATACCCCTGCAACCCGCTGCCTACGGAAAAGCGGCGCATCGGTATCTTATTTCAGGATGCGCTGTTGTTTGACCATCTGAGCGTGGGGGATAACCTGAGGCTGGCACTCCCGGCCTCGGTGGTACGTCGGGAACGGCAAAACCAGGTGATGCAGGCGTTAGCCCACGCGGGGCTGGCAGAGTTCTACGATCGCGATCCGGCTACGCTCTCCGGCGGTCAGCGTGCTCGTGTGGCGCTGTTGCGCGCGCTGCTGGCACAGCCGCAAGCCCTGCTGCTCGACGAACCATTTAGTCGACTTGACCCGCAGCTTCGCAGCAGTTTTCGCCTGTGGGTGTTCAATGAATTGCAACGCCGACAAATCCCGGTCGTCCAGGTGACACATGATGCCGATGATGTGCCATCGGGCGGACGCTGTTTCCAGCTCGAAAACTGGCGATGACGCGGAAAATCCTGCGTTAACGCAAGGTAATCTCCCTACTTGAGGCGCAAAATAATGCTCCAATTTTCTCCGTCGGATGATTTGATGAAACGTGTTTCTCAACTGACCGCGCTGGCCCTTGCGCTCGGTCTTGCCTCTTCTGCATTTGCCGCACAAACCCCGAAAACTTTGACCTTTACCCATCTGCTAGAACAAAAAGGTACCGCCATTGATACGCGTGTCAGCGCGTTTTATAACGGCTGGCCGCAGCAGCTGAATGGGACGCAGGGTCATGAACCTGGCGCACTCAATCTTTCCGCAAGCTGGCTTTCTGCGATGAATAATGAGCAGCTGGCCGCGTGGGCGCAGCAACATCAGTTACAGAAAAATACCGATATCGCACTCTACGGCGACAGCAAAGATAACGACGCGGTTGCCAGCCGGCTTAAAGCGGCAGGCTATACCAATCTGTCTACCCTTAGCGATGCGCTGCAACAGCCTGAACGCCTGCAAAAATTACCGCATTTTGAGCAACTGGTTTATCCGCAATGGTTGCACGACTTGCAGCAAGGCAAAGACGTTGTTGCGAAACCGGCGGGTGATGTGAAGGTGATTGAAGCCGCCTGGGGCGCGCCGAAACTGTATCTGGTCAGTCACATTCCGGGGGCTGGGTATATCGACACCAACGAGGTGGAAAGCGAGCCGCTGTGGAATAAAGTTTCCGATGCAAAATTAAAAGAACTCCTGGCGAAACACGGTATCCGTCATGACACTACCGTGGTGCTGTACGGCCGCGACGTCTATGCCGCCGCCCGCGTGGCGCAGATTATGCTTTATGCGGGCGTAAAAGATGTACGCCTTCTCGACGGCGGCTGGAAAACCTGGTCTGACGCAGATCTACCGGTGGAGCGGGGTTTACCTGAAAAAGTCGCGCCAGCACCTGATTTTGGCGTCACCATCCCTGCCCAGCCGCAGCTGATGTTGAATATGGAACAGGCGCGCGCGCTGCTGCATCGCCAGGATGCCTCATTGGTGAGTATTCGTTCGTGGCCGGAGTTTATCGGCACCACCAGTGGCTATAGCTACATCAAGCCAAAAGGCGAAATCGCCGGCGCTCGCTGGGGCCATGCGGGTAGCGATTCGACCCATATGGAAGACTTCCATAATCCTGACGGCACCATGCGCAGCGCTGACGATATCGCGGCTATGTGGAAATCGTGGAATATCCTGCCGACTCAGCAGGTATCGTTCTACTGCGGCACCGGCTGGCGCGCATCAGAGACGTTTATGTACGCCCGCGCGATGGGCTGGCAGAACGTCAGCGTGTACGACGGCGGCTGGTATGAGTGGAGCGCCGATCCGAAAAATCCGGTTGTGACGGGCGAGCGCAAACCGGACAGCACGCTGTAATCAGATGTTTTAAAATAAAGTTCAAATGGGGAATATCGTTTCCCCATTTTGCTCACCAGATTCCTTTTAATGTTATGTAACCCTTGCGAACTTCACTTTTAGGGCGGTTATAAGTTGTCGTGATCATATCCCTAATCAAATGATAATTTTTTTCATCCATCAGCTCATCATAGGTAATCACACACTCTCTGCCGTCAAAACAGCCAGGCAGCACAAAGTGAATAGCACCACCTAAACTTTTTATCACATACCCGGTATCAAGAGCATATAAAAGGACGTCTAGGGGGTTATCAGCCCATTCATCTTCATCCGGTCTATCATTACCTTCTCGTGAAAAAAAACGAGAAAGGAACTTTTTCATTCGTTTTTCCTTTTTATCTGTAAAAGAAATCACTTATAACCCAGCGCCAGCCCTTAATGCCTGTAATTTGTCGGTGTCCATCATCTGCCCGGTGCTCTCAAGTTCAGCAGTTCTTTTTCGGCAATATCCCTCAGAATCAAATTTGTACCAAAGTCCAAATGCATAATGAATACCACCATCAACGGTACAGTAGTACGATTCGGCCGGACTCATATTGGCCGCGTCCTTGCTGGTAATCGAACAACCTGCCAGACACATGCCCCCACATACCAGGCCTAAAATGCGCTTACTGATCATAAGAACAATACCCACCCTTATGGTGAGAACCCGTGCCTCCGTGCGGATGCTCGCCTTTCGGGCAAGCCATGGCTGATGCGGTTATCAGCATCAGTCCCAAACACATCATTATTTTCTTCAATTTCATAAGATTTTCCTTGGTTAATAAAAAACCCGCGCATCATGCGCGGGTTCAAGTGTCGATTTGTGAGTGATGGTGCTATTTGGGGAGGCCTAGGCCAAATGCCGTGGCGGCGGGCTTTACTGACTCAACGTCGTGAGAATTTCTGCCCCTGTGTAAATGGCCGATTTTATTTTGCTGACGAGTTAAGCAATTTTAGCGTCATGTACCCGCCCCAAACCCGGTTAAACGTCGTTAACCAGCACAGCGCGCCAAACACCCACGCCATCCACGCGAACCACGCTGGAAACAGGCAGCCCAACACAAAGAGCAAAATCGTCTCGGTGCCTTCGGTTAGCCCGCCCAGATAGTAAAACGATTTATGGGCGTAGCCCGGGTTATCTATCTGATGCTTCGCCGCCAGTGCGGCAAACGCCAGAAAGCTGCTGCCGGTGCCTATAAACGCAAACAACAGCCAGCCTCCCGCCACGGCATTTGCCGCCGGGTCGGCGAGGATAAAACCAAACGGCACCAGCGCGTAGAACAGAAAATCGAGGGCGATATCGAGAAAACCGCCCGCGTCCGTCAGGCCGCGACGGCGGGCAAGCGCACCGTCAAGGCCATCAAACAGCCGGTTTAATACAATCGCCACCAGCGCGGGGACGTACCAGCCCAGCGCCAGGAACGGCAGCGCCAGTACGCCAATGGCAAATCCCACAAGGGTCATCCCATCCGCCGAAATGCCAGGACGATCCAGCGCTTGCGCCACCCGGTTAAGACTGGGTTTCAGGCGGGGATGCAGGTGTTTATCAAGCATCAGTTTTACCCCCAACCGGACATAGCCCCTGCGAGGGGATCTCCAGCGCGGCGTTAAAACGGGCGGATAAATTCTGAAACGCCACCAGCGCGGTCATTTCGGTGATCTGCTCATCGTTAAAGTGACAGTGTAACTCTTTTTTCATCGTTTCGGTGATGTGCGGCGGCGTCGCGGTCATGCCATCCGCATAACTCAGAGCCGCACGTTCAGACGCGCTAAACACCGTGGCGGTCTGCCAGTCGTTGAGCGCCTGAACTTTATCCATTGCCCCACAGCGCTCTACCAGACGCAGGCTATTAGCATCGATGCAAAACGCACAGTCGCACTGCTGCGACACGCGGGTTAGCAGCAAAGCCCGCAGCGTCGGCTCAAGCCGGGCTTTTCGGCGCTCCAGATATCCGACAAACAGCGCAACCAGCCAGAACAGACGCGGCATACGCCCCCACCAGCGGGTCGGATTGAGCACACTGCCGTAATGTTTTTGCTGCATAGCAACGAGAGGTTTCAAACTCAGAGGTATCTGGCTGAGCGGCGGCACCCAGGGTTGTTGATTTTTCACCCGCAGACTCCTGCAAAACTTGGGGAAACGACAAAGCAGCGATAATATGCCATTCCCTTTATCACGTCTTTGACCACTATGCTGAAAACGATTGATGTTGTTGCCGCGATTATCGAAAAAAACGGCAAAATTCTACTTGCCCAGCGCCCTGCTCATGCCGATCAAGCTGGGCTATGGGAGTTTGCTGGGGGGAAAGTTGAGGCCGGTGAAAGCCAGCCGCAAGCGCTGGTGCGCGAACTCCAGGAAGAGCTCGCTATTCGGGCGTTCCCCGGTCGCTACATTGCCAGCCATCGGCGTGAGGTTTCCGGGCGAATGATTCATCTACACGCCTGGCATGTCGCGCGCTATGAAGGGGAAATTATCGCTCGCGAGCATAGCGCGCTGGCATGGTGTACGCCACAAGAGGCGATGAATTACGAGCTCGCCCCGGCCGATATCCCGCTACTTCAGGCGTTTATGGCTTTACCCGACGCCACACCAGCGGATTAGTGCTAATCGCGCGTTCATCGCGCTGGCACTGTAAAAGCACGCCTTCAGTTTTAATCACTGCGCCTTCTGAATAGTTCTCATCCTGATAAATACAGCACTGAGAGCATGACTGCACGCGCTGGCTATTCGTGTTATTGCTAAAGACTTCAGGCGGAACGTTAACTTCCACCTGAGGCCTCGCCTGCGCAGCATGGCAACACAGTATCAGCGCCCCCGCAATCCATAACCTTTTCATTCGTTATCTCCTTAAAAAATCTCTTCTTATAACTATCGACCAAATTGGCGGCGAACTTAACTTTTTTCCCTCATCGCTTTTGGTTATGACCTTACCTTGAATATTAATTTTATTACGCGCGGGGAAATTCCTTGTCATCGGTTAGCAGGGTGGTGATATAGTCGAAATAACGCACTGTATTAAACACAACCATAACAACTACATATATTCACAATCATAAGAGGTACCTATACTTATGGACAAGGTTTGCTCCCTGGATTCCTTCCTGGCTCATGTTCAACAACGCGACCCACACCAGACCGAGTTTGCTCAGGCTGTACGTGAAGTGATGACAACGCTCTGGCCGTTCCTCGAACAGAACCCGCACTATCGCCAGCTTTCTTTGCTGGAGCGATTGGTTGAACCTGAGCGTGTTATTCAGTTTCGCGTCGTGTGGGTAGACGACCGTAACCAGGTTCAGGTTAACCGCGCATGGCGCGTGCAGTTTAGCTCGGCTATCGGGCCGTTCAAAGGTGGGATGCGCTTCCACCCATCCGTTAACTTATCTATTCTGAAATTCCTCGGCTTCGAACAGACCTTTAAAAATGCGCTGACCACCCTGCCTATGGGCGGCGGTAAAGGCGGTTCTGATTTCGATCCTAAAGGCAAAAGCGAAGGCGAAGTCATGCGTTTTTGCCAGTCGCTGATGACCGAACTGTACCGCCATCTCGGTGCAGATACCGACGTCCCTGCCGGTGATATCGGCGTCGGTGGCCGTGAAGTCGGCTTTATGGCCGGGATGATGAAAAAACTCTCCAACAACACCGCCTGCGTCTTTACCGGTAAAGGGCTGTCTTTCGGCGGCAGCCTGATTCGTCCAGAAGCCACGGGGTACGGTCTGGTCTATTTCACCGAAGCTATGCTCAAACGTCATGGTCTTGGTTTTGAAGGCACTCGCGTTGCGGTATCCGGCTCCGGTAACGTAGCACAATATGCCATCGAAAAAGCGATGGAGCTGGGTGCGCGCGTCATTACCGCCTCCGACTCCAGCGGTACCGTCGTGGATGAAGCCGGTTTCACGAAAGAAAAACTGGCGCGTCTTTGTGCCATCAAAGCCAGCCGTGATGGTCGCGTTGCCGACTATGCGCGTGAATTTGGTCTGGTGTATCTGGAAGGCAAGCAGCCGTGGGGCGTGCCGGTGGATATCGCCCTGCCGTGCGCCACGCAGAACGAACTGGATGTTGAGGCCGCCCGCGTACTTATCGCCAACGGCGTGAAAGCCGTAGCCGAAGGCGCCAACATGCCTACCACCATTGAAGCGACCGATTTGTTCCTCGAAGCGGGCGTACTGTTTGCACCGGGTAAAGCGGCTAACGCCGGCGGTGTCGCCACATCCGGTCTGGAAATGGCGCAAAACGCCGCACGTATGGGCTGGAAAGCGGAGAAGGTTGATGCGCGTCTGCATCACATCATGCTGGACATTCACCACGCCTGCGTTGAGCACGGCGGTGAAGCGAAACAGACCAACTACGTTCGCGGCGCGAATATCGCAGGCTTTGTGAAAGTGGCCGATGCGATGCTGGGACAAGGTGTGATTTAATCACGGTCAGGGATGCCTGATGGCGCTACGCTTATCAGGCCTACAGGGTGTGAACGATGTAGGCCGGATAAGGCATCGCCGCCATCCGGCACCACAGCGCAACGACCTCACCTTATAAGCCCTACGCGTCAGGCGCCGGGCTTGCTGCCCGCTTCTTCCCCTTGCCCTTACTGAACGTTTTCTTCGCCCCTCCCGCCGGAGCCGCTAGTCCTCTGAATTGTCTTACCGGCGTGCTCTTAGCCTGGTCAATCAGCTGATACAGCGTTCCGACCAGCGGCTGCATAAAGTCCTGATAGCGGCACTGCTTTTCGCTGATTTGCGTCAGCGTTGATTCCCAGTGCGCGGTCATATCCGGGCGAGTCGCCATCTCCGGCAGAGAATGGAACAGCGCGCGACCGGGATCGGTTGAGATAATATAGCGCCCTTTCTTGCTGAGAAAACCGCGTTTAAACAGCAGCTCGATAATCCCCGCGCGGGTAGCTTCAGTGCCTAAACCGTCGGTGGCGCGGAGGATCTTCTTCAGATCTTTATCCTGCACAAACCGCGCAATACCGGTCATGGCGGATAACAGCGTCGCATCGGTAAAGTGACGCGGCGGCTGGGTCTGACGCTCGACCACTTCACCGTTTTCGCACAGTAACTCATCGGCTTTGGCAGCCACCGGCAACGGCGTGCCGTCGTTTTCTTCATCGCGTTCTTTCGCCCCCAGCAGCGCACGCCAACCGGCTTCTGCGAGAAAACGCGCTTTCGCAACGAACTTACCGTTGGCAATATCGAGATCGATCTGGCACTTGCGGTAAACCGCATCCGGGCAAAACTGCATCAGATACTGGCTGGCAACCAGGCGATAAACCTTAGCTTCGTTTTCCGTCAGATTTACGTTGCTGGCCCGCGCGGTGGGAATAATCGCGTGGTGAGCGTCGACCTTTTTATCATCCCAGCAGCGGTTGCGAATATCAGGATCCACCGCCGGTTGCGGCAACAGATCCGCCGCATGAACGCTGATGGCGTTGATTACCGCCTGTCGCCCGGCAAAATGTTCTTCCGGCAGATAGCGGCTATCGGAACGCGGATAGGTAATCAGTTTGTGGGTTTCATACAGTTTCTGGCAGATATCAAGCACGTTTTGCGCGCTCAATCCAAAGCGTTTGGCCGCTTCAATCTGCAAGGCGGAAAGCGAGAACGGCAGCGGTGCCGGTTCTGAATCCCGTTTATCATTATAGGCGGTGACTAACGCAGGCTGGCCGGTAATACGTTTGACGACATGTTCCGCCAGGGTGCGGTTGAGTAAACGCCCTTCTTCATCCTGATGCGGTTCGCAGGCTTCGCTCGGCTGCCAGGTGGCGGTAAAGCGTTCGTCTTTTGGCGTGACGATATGCGCCTTCACTTCAAAGAAGTCTTTCGAGACGAAGTTTTCAATCTCTTCATCACGACGCACCACTAATCCTAGCACCGGCGTCTGCACGCGGCCCACGGAAAGCACGCCCTGATAGCCCGCGTTACGCCCTAAAATGGTGTAAGCGCGGGTCATGTTGATACCGTACAACCAGTCGGCGCGCGCGCGGGCCAGCGCCGACACGCACAGCGGGATAAATTCGCTGTTGGCGCGCAGACGCGAAATGGCCCGTTCAACCGCCTGAGGATTGAGGTCGTTAATCAGGCAGCGCTGTACCTGACGGCGTTTGTCCGCCGCCAAATCCAGGTAATCCAGCACTTCATCCACCAGCAGTTGTCCTTCACGATCCGGGTCACCCGCGTGGACGACTTCGCTGGCTTCATGAATAAAACGCTTTATGACGTTAAGCTGCTTGGTAACCGATGCGCGCGGCTGGAGCTGCCACTTTTCGGGAACAATGGGCAAATCCTGTAGATTCCAGCGCGCGTAGCGGCTGTCATAAGCATCCGGCTGCGCCTGCTCCAGCAGGTGACCAATACACCAGGTCACCACCTGACCATTACCACATTCGATAAAACCGTCGCCTTTACGATGAGGCTTAGGCAGGACGTCAGCAATGGCGCGTGCCAGGCTTGGTTTTTCCGCGATAAACAGGCGCATCGGTTTAGCGCAGCTCGATCATCGGACGGCCACCGCGTGCGGTCACCAGTTCGCCGATGGCGGTCAGGTTAATACCAAATTCCGCAGCGGCGGCATGAACGGCGTCTTCCGCCTCCGGGGTCACCGCAATAAGCAGGCCGCCGGAGGTTTGCGGATCGCACAGCAGCGCGCGCTGATCATCGCTCATCGCACCCATCATGTGGCCGTAGCTGGCAAAGTTACGTTCGGTACCGCCAGGCACCGCACCCAGCGCGATATACTCTTCCACGCCCGGCAATTTCGGCACAGCGTTAAAATCAATTTGCGCCTGTACGCCTGCGCCCTGACACATTTCGCTCAAGTGCCCCAGCAGACCAAAGCCGGTGACATCGGTCATCGCCTTCACGCCGTCAATGTTGGCAAACGCAGAACCGACCAGATTCATCTGGCACATCACTTCCGTCGCTAAGCCCTGATGTTCAGGTTTTAAGAGCGATTTTTTCTCGGCGGTGGTTAACACGCCGATTCCCAGCGGTTTGGTCAAAAACAGCTTACAGCCGGCCTGGGCGGTGCTGTTTTTCTTCACCCGCTCCGTCGGTACGATACCGGTGACCGCGAGACCGAAAATCGGCTCAGGGGCATCGATAGAGTGTCCGCCCGCCAGCGCAATGCCGGCCTGTTTGCAGGCAAAACGCCCGCCTTCGGTCACTTGTCGGGCAATTTCGGGCGCCAGTGTATTGATAGGCCACCCGAGGATGGCAATCGCCATAATCGGTTTACCGCCCATCGCGAAAATGTCGCTTATCGCGTTGGTGGCGGCAATGCGGCCAAAGTCGAACGGATTATCGACAATCGGCATAAAGAAATCGGTGGTGCTGATAACGGAAGTTCCGTTACCGAGATCATAGACAGCAGCATCATCGCTTGTTTCGTTACCAACAAGCAGGTTCGGGTCGATAAACTTCGTTTGCTCGCTGTGCAGGATAGTCTGCAACACCTTCGGTGAAATTTTACAACCGCAACCCGCTCCGTGGCTGTACTGGGTTAAACGAATGGCCTGCTCGCTCATGGACAACTCCTGTCATTGCTCTGGCATTTGCGTAAGGGCTGTATGTTAACGCCAGAACCGGGCGGTGATAAGTACGACTGTCTGAATTCGAGGGTATTTGCCTGGAATCCAGACAATCGTCGCGGATTTTCAGAGATAACGGACAAAGGGGGCCGGATCGGGCGCAACAATTGTGGTCGACGCTTTCAGCTGCGGAGTTCCCAGATAGAGGAAACCGACGATTTTATCCAGCGCACCGCAGCCAAGACCTTCGCGCACCACCGGACTCTCGGTCAGCGCGCCGCTGCGCCAGATGCCGTTAAAGCCCTGCGCTACCGCCGCCATCTGCATCGCCATCACCGCACACCCGGCCGACATCTCTTGTTCCCAGACAGGCACCTTAGGGTGATCCTGACATTTCGCGATAACCGCAATAATCAGCGGCGCACGGAACGGGGCATTACGCGCTTTTTCAATGGCTTTTTCATCACTTTGCGCGGCGACTGCGCCCTGCTCGAGCAAGCCGCTAAATCGGGTGCGCCCTTCGCCTTCAATAATAACAAACTGCCACGGCTGCAACGTGCCGTGATCCGGGGCGCGCATCCCAGCATGCAGGATATTTTGCAACTGTTCTCCGGCTGGCGCGGGTTCCGCCAGACGGGAAGCGCTGCGGCGATTCACCAGTAATTCAAGTGCATCCATCAGGTCACTCCTCTTACGTTATTTTTCATAAAATTAACATGTGCGAGGAATTTGTTACAGCGCAGAAGGCGATTCCTGCTGACAACGGGCGACGGTCTATTTAGGATAGCCTGACGTTTTACCGTTTCGGTGAACCTTTTTCGTTATTGCAGGGAGAATACATGCGAACCGTATGGCGCTTTATTGCCGGATTCTTTAAATGGATGTGGCGATTACTTAATTTCGTCCGTGAACTGGTGTTTAACCTGGTCTTTATCTTACTGGTGCTGGTATGCGTCGGTATCTGGATGCAGGTAAGCACCAGCAGCTCCTCTGAACGTAGCAGCCGGGGTGCCTTGTTGATGGACATCAGCGGCGTGGTGGTCGATAAACCGTCCACCAGCAGCAAGCTTAGCGTTATAGGCAAACAGATTTTTGGCGCCTCCTCCGATCGCCTGCAGGAAAACTCCCTGTTTGATATTGTGCAGACCATTCGTCAGGCGAAGGATGATCGCAATATCACCGGCATCGTGCTGGATCTGAAAAACTTTGCCGGTGGCGATCAGCCGTCGATGCAGTATATCGGTAAGGCGCTGCGCGAGTTCCGTGACAGCGGTAAGCCGGTCTACGCGATTGGCGATAGCTACAGCCAGGGTCAGTATTACCTCGCCAGCTTTGCCAACAAAATCTGGCTGTCGCCACAGGGCGTGGTGGACTTGCACGGTTTCGCGACCAACGGTCTTTACTACAAAACCTTGCTCGATAAGCTGAAGGTTTCCACCCACGTCTTCCGCGTCGGCACCTACAAATCCGCCGTTGAGCCGTTTATTCGCGACGATATGTCTCCTGCCGCGCGTGAAGCAGACAGCCGCTGGATTGGCGAACTCTGGCAAAACTACCTCAATACCGTAGCCGCCAACCGCCAGATTCCCGCCCAGCAGGTGTTCCCGGGCGCACAAGCAATGCTCGATGGCCTGCGTAAGGCCGACGGCGACACGGCGAAATACGCGCTGGATAACAAGCTGGTTGATACGCTCGCCTCCAGCGCCGACATCGAAAAAGCGATGACCAAGGCGTTTGGCTGGAGTAAAGCGGATAACAACTTCCGCGCCATCAGCATGTATGACTATGCGGTGAAAACCCCGGCTGATACCGGTTCAAGCATTGCCGTTGTCTTTGCTAACGGCGCCATCATGGACGGTGAGGAAACCCCGGGTAACGTGGGCGGTGACACCACGGCGGCACAGATTCGCGACGCGCGTCTGGATGCTAAAGTGAAAGCCATCGTGCTGCGCGTAAACAGCCCTGGCGGCAGCGTCAGCGCCTCTGAAGTGATCCGCGCTGAACTGGCGGCGGCGAAAGCGGCGGGTAAACCGGTGGTGGTATCGATGGGTGGCATGGCGGCCTCCGGCGGCTATTGGATCTCAACGCCTGCGGATTACATCGTGGCAAGCCCAAGCACGCTAACCGGCTCAATCGGTATCTTTGGCGTGATTAATACGGTCGAAAATACGCTCGATTCTATCGGCGTTCATACCGACGGTGTTGCCACCTCACCGCTGGCTGACATGGCGGTGACCAAAGCGTTAACGCCTGAAGTTCAGCAGATGATGCAGTTGACCATTGAGAACGGCTACAAACGCTTTATCACCCTCGTGGCGCAGTCGCGTAAGAGCACGCCGGAAGCTATCGATAAGATTGCGCAAGGCCACGTGTGGACCGGTCAGGACGCTAAAGCCAACGGTCTGGTCGACAGTCTGGGTGATTTCGATGACGCAGTGGCGAAAGCCGCAGAACTTGCGAAGGTGAAAACCTGGCACATTGACTATTATCAGAGTGAGCCGACATTCTTCGATATGGTGATGGACAGCATGTCAGGCTCCGTGCGTGCAGCCCTGCCACAGGCATTGCAGGCGTACCTGCCAGCTCCGCTGGCCTCTGCCGCAAACGCAGTCAAAGCCGAAAGCGATAAGCTCGCCGTGTTTAACGACCCGCAAAATCGCTATGCAATTTGCCTGACCTGCGCCAATATTCGCTAATCGCAATCCCCTCCTTAACGGAGGGGATTTTCTTTAGATTAATCATTCGACGACCTCATGCAAAAAAAATCCATTTACGTCGCCTACACCGGCGGGACCATCGGGATGCAGCGCTCAGAACACGGCTACATTCCGGTTTCCGGTCATCTCCAGCGCCAGCTCGCGCTGATGCCTGAATTCCATCGCCCGGAAATGCCGGACTTTACCATACACGAGTACGACCCGCTGATGGACTCTTCCGATATGACGCCGGAAGACTGGCAGCATATCGCCGACGATATCAAAGCGCATTACGATGACTACGATGGTTTTGTCATTCTGCACGGCACCGATACCATGGCTTTCACCGCCTCGGCGCTGTCGTTTATGCTGGAAAATCTGGGTAAACCGGTCATCGTCACCGGCTCGCAGATCCCGCTGGCGGAGCTGCGTTCCGACGGACAAATTAACCTGCTGAACGCGCTTTACGTGGCGGCAAATTACCCGATTAATGAAGTCACCCTGTTCTTTAATAATCGTCTCTACCGCGGTAACCGTACCACCAAAGCCCATGCCGATGGCTTTGATGCGTTTGCCTCGCCTAACCTAGCGCCGCTGCTGGAAGCCGGGATTCATATTCGTAAACTGGGCACGCCACCGGCGCCGCACGGTGCAGGCGAGCTGATTGTGCACCCTATCACTCCGCAGCCGATTGGCGTGGTGACGATTTATCCGGGCATTTCCGCAGATGTGGTGCGTAACTTCCTGTTACAGCCGGTGAAAGCGCTGATCCTGCGTTCCTATGGCGTCGGCAATGCGCCGCAGAACGGCAATTTTATTAAAGAGCTGGCCGAAGCAAGCCATCGCGGCATCCTGGTGGTTAATCTCACCCAGTGCATGTCCGGCAAGGTGAATATGGGCGGGTATGCCACCGGTAATGCGCTGGCGCAGGCGGGCGTAATTAGCGGTTCTGATATGACGGTAGAGGCGACGCTGACCAAGCTACACTATCTGCTGAGTCAAGGGCTTGATACCGAGACCATCCGTCAGGCGATGCAGCAGAACCTGCGCGGTGAACTGACGCCGGACGACTAAGGAGAAATCATGACGCAACGTGCTCTATTATTGGTGGATCTACAGAATGATTTTTGTGCCGGTGGCGCGCTTGCCGTTGCCGAAGGCGACAGCACCATCGATGTGGCGAATCTGATGATCCGCGCCAGTAAAATCCTCGGCGATGTCGTTGTCGCAAGCCAGGACTGGCATCCCGCCAACCATGGTAGCTTCGCCAGCCAGCACGGCGTAGAGCCATATACTCAGGGGACGCTTGATGGCTTACCGCAAACCTTTTGGCCGGATCACTGCGTACAGAACAGCGACGGGGCCGCGTTTCACCCGCTACTGACAACCCAGGATATTGATGCGGTCTTTCATAAAGGTCAGAGCGTGAATATCGACAGCTACAGCGCCTTTTTTGATAACGGACACCGCCAGCAAACCGGGCTGGACGCGTGGCTTCGCGAGCACGATATCAACGAATTAATCGTGCTGGGTCTGGCGACGGACTATTGCGTGAAGTTCACCGTTCTGGATGCGTTGCAGCTGGGATACACCGTTAACGTGATAACGGACGGCTGTCGTGGCGTGAATATACAGCCGCAAGACAGCGCCAATGCCTTTATGGAAATGGCCGCAGAAGGCGCCACGCTCTATACGCTTGATGACTGGCTCGAGACACAAAGTTAATTCCCGACCATAGCCCGGACGAGGTGCGCCTGCGCCGACTCCGGGAATTTACCCGCATCCCTCCCCATGATTTAACCTTTCATTCACGTGAACCCTCTCGCAGATTTAACGCAGCGGCAATGCTATGTTCAAACGGTTGTTTTTTCGCCACGCCATTGCTGTGGCGTGTTTGTTTTTTTAATGTCAAAGAGGACCGTGTATGAAAATTTTGCCATTGCTGGCAGCATTACCCCTGCTCTGCGCGTCGGTTGTTTCTGCTAATTCCCTGATGTCCGTTGGCTATTTTAACGGCGGCGGTGATGTAACCGCAGGCCCCGGCGGCGATATTAATAAGCTCGACGTCCGCCAGATTACCCACCTCAACTATTCTTTTGGTCTTATCTACAACGATGAAAAAGATGAAACCAATGACGCATTGAAAGATCCCGCAAAACTGCATCAGATTTGGCTATCGCCAAAGGTGCAGGCGGATTTAGCCCAAATTCCCGTGCTGCGTAAACAAAACCCAAATCTGAAAGTTCTGCTGTCCGTCGGCGGCTGGGGCGCACGAGGGTTCTCAGGGGCTGCGGCAACGTCTGAATCGCGGGCGGTATTTATTCGCTCCGTACAGGATGTGGTGGCGAAATATGGCCTTGATGGAATTGATCTTGACTGGGAATACCCGGTTAACGGCGCGTGGGGTCTGGTCGCGAGCCAGCCTGCGGATAAAGATAATTTCACGACGCTGCTAAAAGAGCTGCGTAGCGCAATGGGGCAAAACAAGCTGGTCACCATTGCCGTGGGCGCCAACGCCGAGAGCCCGAAAAGCTGGGTGGATGTGAAGGCGATTGCCCCGCTGCTCGATTACATCAACCTGATGACCTACGACATGGCGTATGGCACTCAGTATTTCAACTCCAATCTGTATGACTCCACCCAGTGGCCAACGGTGGCCGAGGCGGATAAATACAGCGCAGATTTTGTGGTGAATAACTATCTGGCTGCCGGTTTAAAACCTAGCCAGATGAATCTGGGTATCGGTTTTTACGGCCGCGTGCCAAAACGTAGCGTAGAGCCGGGTATTGACTGGAGTAAACCGGATGCGCAGAAAAATCCGGCGACCCAACCGTATTTTGGCCCACAGCAGGTTGAGCTGTTTAAATCGCTGGGAGTGGATTTAAGCAAGGATACCTACGTGAAATATAACGATATTGTCGCAAAACTTTTGAATGATCCGCAGAAGCGGTTTACCGAGCACTGGGACGATCAGGCGAAAGTGCCGTACCTGACGGTGAAGTCGGACGACGGTAAGGGGCTATTTGCATTGTCGTATGAGAATCCGCGTTCGGTCAGCATTAAAGCGGACTACATCAAGAGCAAAGGACTCGGCGGCGCGATGTTCTGGGAGTACGGAGCCGATGATAACAACCAACTGGCGAAACAGTTGGCTGAGTCACTGGGGATTAAGCACTAGCGCTTGTCCCGGTGTCGCTGCGCTTGGCCGGGCTACGTGGGTTCTACTGTAGCCCGGACGAGGCGGAACGCCGACTCCGGGGAGGCTCGGTGTAAATCCCGGCGGCGCTGCGCTTGGCCGGGCTACGTGGCTACTGTTGCCCGGACGAGGCGGGACGCCGACTCCGGGGAGGCTCGGTGTAAATCCCGGCGGCGCTGCGCTTGGCCGGGCTACGTGGCTACAGTTGCCCGGACGAGGCGGGACGCCGACTCCGGGGAGGCTCGGCGTAAATCCCGGCGGCGCTGCGCTTGGCCGGGCTACGTGGCTGCTGTAGCCCGGACGAGGCGGGAAGCCGACTCCGGGGAGGCTCGGTGTAAATCCCGGCGGCGCTGCGCTTGGCCGGGCTACATGGCTTCTGCTGTTGCCCGGACGAGGCGGAACGCCGACTCCGGGGAGGCTCGGTGTAAATCCCGGCGGCGCTGCGCTTGGCCGGGCTACGTGGCTGCTGTAGCCCGGACGAGGCGGGACGCCGACTCCGGGGCGGGCGGCGTAAATCCCGGCGGCGCTGCGCTTGGCCGGGCTACATAGCTGCTGTAGCCCGGACGAGGTGCGCTAGCACCGACTCCGGGGATTAAACCGGGGTCAAAATCCCGCTGTTGGCGTGAATACGATAACCGGCCCCCGGATGCGGGGCCTGCAAGCGGGCACTGCCGCCAAACAGCTTTTCGCGTAGCGTCCCCTCGCGGTATTCCTGCTTATAGACACCGCGTTTTTGCAATTCTGGGATCAGCAATTCCACCACGTCGGTGAAGGTTTCATGCGTCACCGCATAGGCCAGGTTAAAACCGTCGACATCCGTTTCTTCAACCCACGATTGCAGCTCATCGGCTACCGTCTCTGCGCTACCAACGGTCAGCGGGCCAAATCCGCCAATCCCCACCCAATCGGCCATCGCTTTCACCGACCACTGTCTATCAGGGTCGGCCGTCGAGAAGGTATCCACCACCGACTGAATGGCGTTGGTTTTGGAATAGGTAAACACTTCATCCGGCTGATACTGGCTAAAATCAATCCCCGTCCAGCCGGAAATCAGCGCCAGCGCACCTTCGTAGCTGGTATAGCTTTTATACTCCTGCCATTTTGCCTGCGCTGCTTTGTCCGTTTCTCCGACAATCGTGGTCTGCATATTAAAAATCAGAATACTGTGCGGATCGCGTCCGGCCTCTTCCGCGCGACGGCGAATATCGGCCACCGTCTTTTTCAACGCGCTTTTCGACGGTGATGCCACAAACACGCACTCCGCATGGCTTGCCGCAAACTGTTTGCCCCGGCTGGATGCTCCGGCCTGATACAGCACCGGCGTGCGCTGCGGCGATGGCTCGCATAAATGGTAGCCCGGAACATCAAAGAATTTACCGTGATGGTTAATCGCGTGGATCTTACTCGGATCGCTGAAAATACGCCGTTCGCGGTCGCGTAAAATGGCCCCTTCCTCCCAACTGCCTTCCAGCAGCTTGTACACGACTTCCAGATATTCATCGGCATAGTCGTAACGCGCATCATGCGCCGTTTGCGCCTGTTGACCGATATTGCGCGCCCCGCTCTCCAGATACGAGGTGACGATATTCCACCCCACACGCCCTTTGGTTAAGTGATCGAGCGTCGACAACCGGCGGGCAAACGGATAGGGATGCTCAAACGACAGCGATGCCGTGAGGCCAAAGCCCAAATGCTCGGTAACCAGCGCCATCGGTGTCACCAGCGCCAGCGGATCGTTGACCGGCACCTGCGCCGCCTGGCGGATCGCCGCGTCGCCATTGCCGTTAAAGACGTCATATACGCCCAGCACGTCGGCAATAAACAGACCATCGAATTTCCCGCGCTCCAGTAATCGCGCCAGATCAACCCAATACTCAAGATCTTTATACTGCCAGGAACGATCGCGCGGGTGCGCCCACAGGCCCGGCGACTGGTGGCCGACACAGTTCATATCAAAAGCGTTCAGACGAATTTCACGTTGTGATGGCATAACGGTCTCCCGATGCACCCGGCGAATCACCCGGTGCCATTAAATTTTGATGATGGATTTACGACAAGACAAGCTGACGGCAGCCCAGCGTTTCCAGTACGTTTAGCGCAACCTGCTGCGCATGGTCGGCAACCTGCGGCAAGCCCATGAGCTCGCCAAAGCGTCCACGGGCGGCGGGCCCGGCTACCCAGATTTGGGGGGAGGCTTGAGACGAAATATCCACCTCAATACCCATACCCAGCGGATCGGGCCGAATCAGATCGGCCTGCTGCAACGCGTGTAAGAACGGCTGGCTGGCAATCAGATCCGTATGATTGGGGCCTGTGGTGAGCACCAGATAATCCACCATTTCCTGATGTGACTTGCCACCGCGAAGTATCAAATTGAGGCGAAGCCCCGGCGATTGGGCGTCTAACGTGCGTAAACGCGCAGCAAAATGACGAAACGTCCCCGCGCGACGTTTGTCGGCAATCGCTTGCGCTACCTGTGGAGCAATGCGATAACGATGCACATCCCAGAAGCGGCGTAAATGGCGCAGAAACTGGCGTTTCTCGCCTGCGCTCATCCGCTGCCAGATAACCTGTCCCTGCTGGCGTACGGCATCCAGCACCACCTGCCACGGCAGGCCAGCCGCATTGGCGCGCACGATGTCAGCGCGAATCTGGCGTACACGCTGGCGCAATGTGCCAGCATGATAATCCCCCGGCCATTGCGGCAGATTTGTTGGGGCGTTGGGGCGTGAAAGGAGGCCGTGGCGGGAAAAAGCCATCACCTCGCCCCGGTGTCCCTGGCGGACCAGCGACGCCACGACGTCGGCCATGCTGAGCGCGGTGCCCATTATCGCCACGCGGCCGTCAGGCGGTATCGCCGACAGCGCCTGTGCCTGCCACGGATTGGCAATCACCTGGGCGTGATGAGCCAGGGCGCGTACCGCCGTGGGTAAACGCGGTGGCGGATGGCTCACCGCAAGAACTACGCTATCCGCGCGAAGACGTCGGCCGGTAGAGGTGACGATGTGGCCTGCTTGCCAATCGACGGCGCGCTCCTGAAGATGGGCTACCCGGTTGCCGTGCGCTTTTGCGACGTCGATAAACGCCGCCTCGACATAGCGGCCAAATGCCCCTCGCTGCGGGTAGACGCTGCCGTCAGGCTGCTGCGCAAACGGGTCTTGCGGAAAATCGCCGTAGCGACGATACCAGCGGTCAAAGGCGCCATCTTCGTCCCCCGCCAGCTGCATCCGCGCGGCAGGGACGTTAATGCGATGAGCAGGATCGGTTGCCGAATAGGCCACGCCCTGCCCCAGATGTTCGCGGGGCTCAATCACGCTGATACGCACCGGACTCGTGGCCTCGCGCAGCAAATGAATCGCCACCGCCGTGCCGCTAAAACCGCCGCCGACTATCACGATATGAGGCTCAGACATCACTCCCCCTTCAGCTCGCGCTGACGTGTTTCGCAGGACGTTTTGCCCCGCCAATCGTTTCGCCAAACGGCCCAGTGTTGACCTGCCCTTTAGCCGAACGCGGTTGCGTGCTGACCGGCAGGAATGGCATCACCAGCTCAGCAAAACGATGGGCCTCTTCCAGATGCGGATAGCCGGAGAAGATAAAGTTTGTCACTCCCAGCGCCTGGTATTCGCGGATGCGCTCCGCCACCTGCTGTGGATTGCCGACAAGAGCAGTCCCCGCCCCGCCGCGTACCAGTCCAACCCCCGCCCACAAATTCGGGGAGATGCGCAGCTTATCGCGATTACCGTTATGCAGAGCGCTCATGCGCGCCTGACCGGTCGAATCCATACGGGCAAAAATCTGCTGCGCCTGGGCTATCGTGTCATCATCGAGATGGGCGATCAGTTTGTCTGCCGCAGCCCAGGCCTCTTCTTCCGTTTCGCGGACAATCACGTGCAGGCGGATACCGTATTCCAGCTCACGTCCTTTTTCTTCGGCGCGGGCTTTCACCACCGCCAGTTTTTCGGCAACCTGCGCCGGCGGCTCGCCCCAGGTCAGGTAAGCATCAATGTGGTCGGCGGCAACGTCGATGGCCTGTTCAGAAGAACCTCCAAAGTACAGCGGCGGCCCGTTCTTTTGCACCGTTGGGAATAGGACTTCGGCACCTTCAACCTGCAGGTGTTTACCGTGATAATCGACCTTTTCACCCGCCAGAAGGCGACGATAGACGTCGAGAAATTCGTTCGTCACTTCGTAACGTTCACTGTGGCTTAAGAAAATACCGTCCCCTTTGTTCTCCACCGGATCGCCGCCGGTGACCACGTTTATCAGCAGTCGGCCTTCAGAAAGACGATCCAGCGTGGCAGCCATACGCGCGGCCAGCGTCGGCGGCTGGAGACCCGGTCTGACGGCCACCAGATAACGTAGATTGCGGGTAATGGGCGCCAGCGCGGCGGCCACCAGCCAGGAATCCTCGCAGCTTTTACCCGTCGGGATCAGCACGCCGTAGTAGCCAAGGCTATCTGCCGCCAGAGCCACCTGCTGGAGATACGGCAAATCGACCGGACGACCGCCTTCCGTGGTGCCCAAATAGCGCCCGTCGCCATGGGTGGGGAGAAACCAGAAGACATTGATTTTCTGCGCGGCTTGTACTGTCATTATCCATTTCCTTTATAACTATATTTGGTATTTATAGAAGCAGTTATTTAAGTCAGTTATAAAGACATTAGCGAAATACGTGCCAGTTTTTAGAAGCTAAAATATATCTATTTTTCATAGAGTTAATAACTCAGTATATCCGCATGTGCTGTTGCAAACGCAACATGCTGACGCCGAAAACTGCCGCAATGGCAACAACCCGCCGCTTTCCCCCTCTGGCAAAAGACCCCGGCAAAAGATACCGTCGAGAAAGAAATTAGCTGGAGACGTTTGATGCTCAACACAGAACTCACCACAACCGGCCCGGCGCTGGTTGACCCCGCCTCACAGGCCTTTCAAAAGGTGCTGGATCGCCTTGCTCCTACCGACGCGACGGTACTTATCATCGGAGAAACCGGCACCGGCAAAGAGGTCGTTGCACGCTATCTGCACCGTTACAGCAAGCGCTCCCACGCGCCTTTTCTGGCGGTGAACTGCGGAGCATTAACCGAATCACTGGCGGAGTCGGAGCTTTTCGGTCATGAAAAAGGCGCGTTCAGCGGAGCCACGCATACGCATCAGGGATGGTTTGAGGCCGCAGACGGCGGGACGCTGTTGCTCGACGAGATTGGTGAGCTGAGCCTGGCGTTGCAGGTCAAGCTGCTGCGCGTGCTTCAGGAACGCGAAATCACACGCGTCGGTTCCCACAAGCCTATCGGCATCAATGTCCGTGTGATTGCTGCCACGCACGTCGATCTGGCGCAGGCCATTCAGGCGCGCCGCTTTCGTGAGGATCTCTTCTATCGCCTTAATATTGCCGCGGTCACCTTGCCGCCGCTGCGGCAACGTAAGCAGGATATCCCGGTACTGGCCCAGCATTTTGTCGAGCTGTATGCCGCGCGTCTGGGCCGCCCTGCCCAGCAGCTCAGCCCGCAGACGGTGGAACGGCTCATTGACTATTCGTGGCCGGGCAATATCCGCGAACTGGAGAACACGTTGCACAACGCCGTGCTACTTCATCCCGATGACGAGCTAAGACCCGAGCATCTGCGTTTCACCTCTGCTGCCATAACGCCCACCGCGCAGGCTGATGAGGGCGACGAACTCGCAAACTTTATGCGTCGCCAGATGGCTATCCATAACGGTGCTCTCTACGACCGCCTACTGCACACCATGATCCACACCGCTATGAGCGAGAGTAATAACAATCAAAGTCAGGCCGCCTCTTTACTGGGGATAAGCCGCCATACCCTGCGGACGCAGCTTGCGCATCTTGGGGTTATCAAGCAACGGCGTAAATCCGTCGAAACAGCGCTGCCCATTCCCCGCGAGCGGGAACTGCGAATTGGCTATCAGCGTTTTGGCAATCTGGGGGTGCTGAAAGCGCGTCAGCTGCTGGAACAATCCTTCGAGGCGCTGGGGGTGAACGTATTGTGGAGTGAGTATCCGGCAGGCCCGCAGCTTCTTCAGGCGTTGAGTAACGACGAAATTGATTTTGGCACCACCGGCGAAGCGCCGCCGATTTTTGCTCAGGCTAAAGATAATGCGCTGCTGTACGTCGCCTGGGAGCCACCTGCTCCGCGTAGCGTGGCGATGGTGGTGCCGAATGCCAGTGATATTCGTACCCCAGAACAGCTGCGCGGTAAGCGAATTGCCCTGAACAAAGGCTCAAACGTTCATTGGCTTTTAGTGCAAATTCTGGAAGAAGCCGGGCTGGGGCTTGACGATGTGAAGGTGGTGTATGCGCCGCCAAAATATCCGTTAACCGCCAGTGACTATCTGGCGGCCGACGCCTGGATGATGTGGGATCCGGTGTTAAGCGCCGCCGAACGCAGTGGAACGCTGCGGGTGCTCGCCAGCGGCGAAGGCCGGGTCAATAACCATCAGTTTTACATTACCCGCCGTCAGTATGCGCTGCAAAATGAAGAAGTTATCGTCGGGATTGTGGCGGCGCTGGTGAAGACCGGCAAGTTTATCGACCGTCATCGTCAGGAAGCGGCTCAGTTACTGGCGAGCGAGCTGGGGTTAGATGTCGGTTCGCTGACCTGTGCGCTGGGGCGCAGAAGCCATCAGACCCGGGAGATGGATATGCAGGCGGTACGGGCGCAACAAACCATCGCCGACCGCTTCTACGCGCTGGGCCTGTTGAACAGGCCCGTCGCGGTCAGAGAAGCAATCTGGTACGCCCGGGAGCGGTTAATCGAACCGTGGGCCGCCGCTTAGTGCTGTTTAAATGTCGCAATCGGCTTCGGTGAAATACCGAAGTCTTCTTTAAGTTGTTGTTTGCTTTTCATCACCATCTCCCCGCGAGTGTCGATAGTCATGTGCTGCGCGTCATTGTTATTGCGCGACTGCCAAAGCATCACCAGTTGCAGGCAGTTTACTTTCTGCTCGGCGGTCAAGGCGACACCATCAGGCCATTTTCCCAGTTCAACGGCGGTGGCCAGACGCTGGTAAATTTCCGGCGTCATCGTGTCGATCATTTGCTCAATACTCATGCCCAGCTCCTTCTGTTGAGGAATAATTTGCTGAATCGTTTTTTCAACCTTTTATCGAGGTGCCGTTCTCGTCATCCGTGAAGTTTAGCGAGGCGGAATTGACGCAAAAACGTTCGCCGGTAGGCTGTGGGCCGTCAGGGAAAACGTGTCCCAGGTGTGCATCGCAATTTCCGCACCGAATCTCAGTACGTTGCATACCGTGGGAGTAATCGTTGAGATAACGGATGGCGGTGTCGCTTACCGGCTCGAAAAAGCTCGGCCAGCCGCAGCCGGAATCAAATTTACTCTGGGAATGAAAAAGCGGCGCATCACACACCAGACAGTGGTAAATGCCATCACGCTTGTTATGCAGCAAACGCCCGGTGAATGGGGGTTCCGTGCCATGTTTCTGCGTGACATAGAACTGCATTTCACTGAGGGTATTTTTCAGATCATCTGGGGTGGGTTTGTTGGCCATTTTGCTCACATCTCACTATGAAAAATACAATTACCAGAGGATTCTAACAAAACATTAACAATGAAACCTGAACTTTTGTTCTAAACTTAATCGGCGTAAAAAGGCAGCCGGTTAATTGTGACTCAAGTCACATTTTTATCTCTCGAGCCCTTTAAAATCCCCGGCGCCGCCCTCATGTGGTTTCAAGCTCATAGGAAGAGTGAGGCAGGTCAGTCGTGCAAAGCTTAGGCAGAGGATTGATTTGTCGCAATGATTGACACGATTCCGCTTGACGCTGCGTAAGGTTTTTGTAATTTTACAGGCAACCTTTTATTCACTAACAAATAGCTGGTGGAATATATGACTATCAAAGTAGGTATCAACGGTTTTGGCCGTATCGGTCGCATTGTTTTCCGTGCTGCTCAGGAACGTTCTGACATCGAGATCGTTGCAATCAACGATCTGTTAGACGCAGACTACATGGCTTACATGCTGAAATATGACTCCACTCACGGCCGTTTCAACGGTACCGTTGAAGTGAAAGACGGTCATCTGGTCGTTAACGGTAAAAAAATCCGTGTTACCGCTGAGCGTGACCCAGCTAACCTGAAGTGGGACGAAGTCGGCGTTGACGTTGTTGCAGAAGCAACTGGTCTGTTCCTGACTGACGAAACTGCTCGTAAGCACATCACTGCTGGTGCGAAAAAAGTTGTTCTGACTGGTCCTTCTAAAGACAACACCCCTATGTTTGTTAAAGGCGCTAACTTTGACAAATACGAAGGTCAGGACATCGTTTCTAACGCATCTTGCACCACCAACTGCCTGGCACCGCTGGCTAAAGTTATCAACGACAACTTCGGCATCGTCGAAGGTCTGATGACCACCGTTCACGCGACCACCGCAACTCAGAAAACCGTTGATGGCCCGTCTCACAAAGACTGGCGTGGCGGTCGTGGCGCATCCCAGAACATCATCCCATCTTCTACCGGTGCTGCTAAAGCAGTAGGTAAAGTACTGCCAGAACTGAATGGCAAACTGACTGGTATGGCGTTCCGCGTTCCAACTCCTAACGTATCTGTTGTTGACCTGACCGTTCGTCTGGAAAAAGCTGCTTCTTATGAAGAAATTAAGAAAGCACTGAAAGCTGCTTCCGAAGGCGCAATGAAAGGCGTTCTGGGTTACACCGAAGACGACGTTGTATCTACCGATTTCAACGGTGAAGTTTGCACTTCCGTGTTCGATGCTAAAGCTGGTATCGCACTGAACGACAACTTCGTGAAACTGGTTTCCTGGTACGACAACGAAACCGGCTACTCTCACAAAGTTCTGGACCTGATCGCTCACATCTCTAAATAAGTTGAGATGAGAATCTGATCCAAAAAGGCGACTTCGGTCGCCTTTTTTTATGTCCAAAAAATTTAAACACCAAGGATTGCATCATGATTAACAAAATTTTCGCTCTCCCGGTTCTTGAACAGCTTACCCCTGTCCTCTCTCGTCGCCAGCTTGATGAGCTGGAACTTATTGTTGTCGATCATCCCAAAGTCAAAGCGTCCGTCGCTTTCCAGGGCGCGCACCTGCTCTCCTGGAAACCCGCGGGTGAAGAAGAAGTGCTGTGGCTGAGTAACAACACGCCGTTTAAAAACGGCGTCGCCCTGCGCGGTGGTGTACCGATCTGCTGGCCATGGTTTGGCCCGGCGGCAACGGAAGGTTTCCCGGCGCACGGTTTTGCCCGTAATCTGCCGTGGGAGCTGAAGGCGCACAATGAAGACGATAACGGCGTCACCCTGACCTTCGAGCTGAAAAGCAGCGAGGCCACTCGTCAATACTGGCCGCATGAGTTCAGCCTGTTGGCGCGCTTTAAACTCGGTAAAACCTGTGAAATGGAGCTGGAAGCGCACGGTGAATTTGAAACCACTACCGCGCTGCACACCTATTTCAACGTGGGTGACATCCATGCGGTGAAAGTCAGCGGCCTGGGCGATCGTTATATCGATAAAGTGCAGAATGCCGAAATTGGCGAGCTGACCGACGGCGTCCAGACCTTCCCGGATCGTACCGACCGCGTCTATCTGAATCCAGAAGCGTGCAGCGTAATCCACGATACGTCGTTGAACCGTGCCATTGATGTGGTACATCATCATCACGTGAACGTCGTCGGCTGGAACCCAGGCCCGGCGTTATCCGTCAGTATGGGCGATATGCCTGATGATGGTTACAAAACATTTGTTTGCGTAGAAACAGCCTGCGCAAGCGCTACGCAGAAAGCGACAGAAGAAAAACCAGCCCGCCTGGCGCAGACTATTAAAGTCGTCAAACGCTAAGTTTGATGCCTTGCCGGATGGCGGTTTACGCCGTCATCCGGCTCTCAATCAGCACTACACAACATCCAGCGCCACTTTTCTGCCTGGAGCAGGAAGCGCGTTGTCGAGCCGGGACACATCCTCTGCCGTTAAGGCCATGTTCAGCGCCGCCGCATTCTCCTCAACATGCGCCACCGTCGCCGCTTTTGGAATGGCCATCACACCTTGATGATGAATCACCCATGCCAACAGGATCTGCGCAGCCGTGGCCCGATGGGCGCTGGCGATATCCTGCACGGTTGGATCCGCCAGTAAACCACGGCGTAAACGTCCGGCCTGAGCCAACGGACAGTAGGCCATTACCGGTATCTTATGAGACTGGCACCACGGCAGCAGGTCATACTCAATTCCGCGCGAGGCCAGATGGTATAGCACTTGGTTTGCGGCGCACCCGGCACCGCCATCAATCTTCATGAGTTCATGCATATCCGCAAGATCAAGATTAGAGACGCCCCAGTGACGTATTTTGCCCTGAGCTATCAGAGTCTGCATCCCCTCCACCGTCTCTGCCAGCTCAAAGCCACCGCGCCAGTGCAGCAGATAGAGGTCAATCGTGTCTGTCCCCAGGCGGCGCAGGCTGCCCTCACAGGCCGCGGCTAATTTCTTTCCACCCGCATTCCAGGGATAAACCTTAGACACCAGAAATACGTCATCACGCTTGCCGCGGATAGCCTCGCCCACGACCTCTTCTGCTCCGCCATCCGCATACATTTCGGCGGTATCAATCAGCGTCAGCCCCTGCGCAATACCGGCATTCAATGCCGCCACTTCCTGACGTCGATTGGCGGCGTTCTCGCCCATATACCAGGTTCCCTGCCCGATTGCGGGTAGCTGCGTGCCACAAAATTGCATCATGTTGTCCGTCATCGCCATCTCCTGTTAAAAGCCCCTACCGTAAAGGATAAACCACTGCGGATACGTTGTGACACTGCACAAATCTTACGCCCCGTTACTGGGCAATGAACCAGAACTGCACGGTGAATGGGCAAAAAAAAAGCCCGCCGGTGGGCGAGCTTCAGTAACCAGACAACGGGTGATTTAGAAGGTGTAAGTCACGCCGGTCGAGAGCAGACCTGTCCAGCTTTTGTCGACCATTGGGCTGTCGGTAACCTCGTCGGACAGACGGGTGTAACGCGCGGTACCGTAAACGCTCCAGCTACCGGCAAAGCGGTAATTGGCGGTCATTTCCAGGTACGGGCTAAAGCTGCTGCTTGGGTCGTAGCTGCGCAGGCCACTACGTGATGATTCGTGATGAGATACACCATAGTAGTACTGGTTCTGGTTTTCGCTGTTCCACTCCACACCGATACCCGGGGTCAACGTCAGACCACCGTTGGTGTAGCGATAAACCCATGCGGTATCCCAGACAATGCCGTTACTGTTATCCAGTACGTCACCGGAAAGCGCGGTACGCAGAGAACCATACTGCGTGTGGTGCATCCAGGAAACGCCCGCCATCACGGTAGATTTACGCTTATCAAGTCGGCGCAGCTGGCTGTTGTCGCTATCGCCCGGCTTGAAGTACATCGGGGACCAGTAGCCCATCAGCGAGAGCTGGTCGGTGCCGTCATTCCACAAATAGTAGCCGCCGCCTAAACCATGGAACCAGAAGTTATCGCCTTCATAGCTGATAACCGGTACAGGATAAACATCGTGGTCATACTGTTTGTATGGGTGTTCAACAATCCCCACGCCCGCACCCAGCGTGAATTTGTTATCCGCCTGAGCCGCCGTGGCAGAAGCGGCAATCAGTACCCCTAGGGTTAGAAGTTTGATTCGATTCACAATCCGTAATTCCTTTTTATTCAACGTGTCAGCAGCGGAAGTTTACCTGCCGCATTGTCGTATCACAAATTTTTTACCTGTCATGACAATAGACGACCCGTCATTATCCTGGCGGCTTATGGCATTGTTTTTGCAAATTCGTGACGGCTATATGAAAGTGCAAAAAAGTTTAAATGAATGAATAGCGGTAAATATTGATGAGTTGTTGATATGTCATTGAAATTCGATTTTATCGCCATGCAAGTTTTGCAAATGCCATCTACGCTTATTTTTAGAAGGTGTTATTGCCACGCACGACGGCGTTAATTCGCCAACAATCTGGCACACGGGTTGCTTGATGAGAGAGCGAGCGTCGTTCGGCTAACCCCTTCCGGGAGCCCCTACTACTCATACCAATGGCTCTTAACCTGTGCTAAAAAATGAAAGGACGGCATGCCATGAATATATTCGATCACTATCGCCAGCGCTATGAAGCTGCCAAGGACGAAGAGTTCACACTGCAGGAGTTTCTTGCCGTATGTAAGCAAGATCGCAGTGCCTATGCTAACGCAGCAGAACGGCTATTAACGGCTATTGGCGAGCCGATAATGGTTGATACTGCGCAGGAACCCCGGCTTTCCCGTCTCTTTTCAAACCGCGTCATTGGGCGCTATCCTGCGTTTGAAGAGTTTTACGGCATGGAAGAAGCCATTGAACAGATTGTTTCCTATTTGAAACACGCAGCCCAGGGGCTTGAAGAGAAGAAACAAATCCTCTATTTACTGGGCCCGGTCGGCGGTGGGAAATCCTCTCTTGCTGAACGCCTGAAAGTGCTGATGCAGCGCGTGCCGATTTATGTGCTGAGCGCCAACGGCGAGCGCAGCCCGGTCAATGACCATCCTCTGTGCTTGTTTAATCCGCAGGAAGACGCGCAAATTCTGGAAAAAGAGTACGGCGTCCCTAACCGCTATCTCGGTACGATTATGTCGCCGTGGGCGGCAAAACGTCTGCATGAGTTTGGTGGCGACATCACTAAATTCCGCGTCGTCAAAGTGTGGCCATCTATCCTGCAACAGATTGCCATTGCCAAAACGGAACCGGGTGATGAAAACAACCAGGATATTTCTGCGCTGGTCGGTAAAGTCGATATTCGTAAACTGGAGCATTTTGCGCAAAACGACCCGGATGCCTACGGCTACTCCGGCGCCCTGTGCCGTGCAAACCAGGGGATAATGGAATTCGTCGAGATGTTTAAAGCGCCGATTAAGGTGCTGCATCCACTGCTGACGGCGACTCAGGAAGGAAACTATAACGGCACAGAAGGCATTTCCGCCCTGCCGTTCAACGGTATTATCCTCGCGCACTCTAACGAATCTGAGTGGGTGACTTTCCGTAATAACAAAAATAACGAGGCCTTCCTTGACCGTGTTTATATCGTCAAAGTGCCTTACTGCCTGCGGATCTCTGAAGAGATCAAGATTTATGAAAAACTGCTCAATAACAGTGAGCTGACCCATGCGCCGTGCGCGCCGGGCACGCTTGAAACGCTGTCACGCTTCTCGATTCTTTCGCGTCTGAAAGAGCCTGAGAACTCCAGCGTCTATTCAAAAATGCGCGTCTACGACGGCGAAAGCCTGAAGGATACCGATCCGAAAGCCAAATCGTACCAGGAGTATCGCGATTACGCCGGCGTTGATGAAGGGATGAACGGTCTGTCGACCCGTTTCGCCTTTAAAATCCTCTCTCGCGTCTTTAACTTCGACCATGCCGAAGTCGCGGCGAACCCGGTGCATTTGTTCTACGTACTGGAACAACAGATTGAGCGTGAGCAGTTCCCGCAAGAGCAAGCGGAACGCTATCTTGAGTTCCTCAAAGGCTACCTGATTCCGAAATACGCCGAATTTATCGGCAAAGAAATTCAGACGGCGTATCTCGAATCCTATTCCGAGTACGGGCAGAATATTTTTGACCGTTACGTGACCTATGCTGATTTCTGGATTCAGGATCAGGAGTATCGCGACCCGGATACCGGCCAGCTGTTCGACCGCGAATCCCTGAACGCGGAGCTGGAAAAAATCGAGAAACCTGCCGGGATCAGTAACCCGAAAGATTTCCGTAACGAGATAGTCAACTTTGTGCTGCGCGCCCGCGCCCACAACAACGGTCGCAACCCGAACTGGACCAGCTACGAGAAGCTGCGCACGGTTATCGAGAAGAAAATGTTCTCCAATACCGAGGAGCTGCTGCCGGTGATTTCGTTTAACGCGAAGACCTCAACCGATGAGCAGAAAAAGCACGACGATTTTGTCGATCGGATGATGGAGAAAGGCTATACCCGTAAACAGGTGCGCCTCTTGTGTGAATGGTATCTGCGCGTGCGTAAATCATCATAATATCGCGCCCGGTAGCCTTATGTTTACCGGGCCGACAATAATGTCCCGTAGGCCGGATTGGCGTCAGCCCGTCCGGCACTTACAGGCGCTGTAAGTTGGCGTAAAGCAGTTCAGGAGGGGCTTATGACCTGGTTCATTGACCGGCGTCTGAACGGCAAAAATAAAAGCGCGGTGAACCGCCAGCGCTTCTTGCGTCGTTATAAAGCGCAAATAAAGCAGTCGATTTCCGAAGCCATCAACAAACGCTCGGTGACCGACGTTGACAGCGGCGAGTCTGTCTCGATTTCGACGGATGATATCAGCGAACCGATGTTCCATCAGGGGCGCGGCGGATTACGTCACCGGGTGCACCCCGGCAACGACCATTTTGTCCAGAATGACCGTATCGAGCGACCTCAGGGCGGCGGCGGTGGTGGCGGTAGCGGACAGGGACAAGCCAGCGCCGACGGTGAAGGCCAGGATGAGTTCGTTTTTCAGATTTCCAAAGATGAGTATCTGGACCTGTTGTTTGAGGATCTGGCATTACCTAACCTTAAGCGCAACCAGCAGCGGCAGTTAAACGAGTATAAGACGCATCGCGCGGGCTTCACCGCCAACGGCGTTCCTGCCAATATTAGCGTTGTGCGTTCGCTACAAAACTCCCTCGCCCGCCGCACGGCGATGACGGCGGGAAAACGTCGCGAACTGCGGGCGCTGGAAGAGACGCTGGATGAGGTGGCAAAAAGCGAGCCCGTTCAGCTGCTGGAGGAAGAACGGTTACGCAAAGAGATTGCCGAATTGCGGGCAAAAATCGATCGCGTACCGTTTATCGATACCTTCGATCTGCGCTTTAGAAACTATGAGAAGCGTGCGGAACCTTCAAGCCAGGCGGTGATGTTCTGCCTGATGGACGTTTCAGGTTCGATGGATCAATCCACCAAAGACATGGCTAAACGCTTTTATATTCTGCTCTATTTGTTCCTGAGCCGAACCTATAAAAACGTCGAGGTGGTGTATATTCGCCACCATACACAGGCCAAAGAAGTTGACGAACATGAGTTCTTCTACTCGCAGGAAACGGGCGGCACGATAGTCTCCAGCGCCCTCAAACTGATGGATGAGGTGGTGAAGGAGCGCTACGATCCGTCGCAGTGGAATATCTATGCGGCTCAGGCTTCGGATGGGGATAACTGGGCGGACGACTCGCCGCTGTGTCACGAAATTCTGGCGAAAAAAATCCTGCCGGTGGTGCGTTACTACAGCTATATCGAAATTACCCGCCGGGCGCATCAGACCTTATGGCGCGAGTACGAACACCTGCAGGCGTCGTTTGATAACTTCGCCATTCAGCATATTCGCGATCAGGAGGACATCTATCCGGTGTTCCGCGAGCTGTTCCACAAGCAAGGTTCTGCCATTAAGGACTAAGCACGATAAATCAGCCAGTTAAGTTCCCCTGCTGGCTGATTTTCTTTTCATACACCTTTTGTATTCATTTTACCCCTTCCATTACCTCATATGATGGTTATATACTGTTTAAATAAACAGCATCAGGAGGCAATTTGCCCGGTCGTCCATCTCATCGCCCTGCATTCACCCCTTCAGCCATTTACGCGTACCCTGAACACCTGCGCCAATGGTTAAAGGAAATTCCGACGCTTCCGGGTGTCTATGTTTTTCATGGTGAAAGTGAGACGCTGCCGCTTTATATCGGTAAAAGCGTGAATTTGCGCAGCCGCGTGATGTCGCACCTGCGGACACCGGATGAAGCCTCCATGCTCCATCAATCAAAGCGGATAAGCTGGACGCGGACAGCTGGTGAAGTGGGCGCGCTGTTGCTGGAAGCGAAAATGATTAAGGAGCACCAGCCGCTCTTTAATAAGCGCCTGCGCCGCACCCGCCAGCTTTGTTCACTGCTTTTTAAGGATAATAAACCGGAAGTGGTGTACGCGCAGGAAATTGATTTCGCCCATCAGCCCGGTCTGTATGGCCTGTTTTCAAACCGCCGCGCCGCGCTGGAAACCTTAAAATCGCTCGCTGATGAACATCAGCTCTGCTACGGGTTACTTGGCCTTGAGTCGCTCACCCGAGGACGCGGCTGTTTTCGCCAGGCCCTGCATCGATGCGCGGGCGCCTGTTGCGGTAAAGAGAGCGTGGAAGCACATCACCAGCGACTGATTAGCGCATTGCAGCGCCTGCAACTCGTCTGTTGGCCGTGGGAAGGCGCCATTGCGTTGAAAGAAGAGAGCGCTGATTTAACGCAGTACCATATCATCCGCAACTGGATGTGGCTGGGTTCGGTGAGTTCACTGGCTGACGCCGGTTCCTTATCACGGCAACAGCCCGGATTTGATCATGACGGCTATAAAATTTTATGTAAGCCTCTGTTATCAGATTCAGCAAATATTATCACGCTTTGATCCCCTGCAATGTTATCCGTAACACCCATGCAAAAACGCAACACATTGACACCCAAGGTTTAACATTACTTGCTTAGTAAGCACTATTTCATGCAATATTTATGAACACTTCTTGCGCCGGTGCATTACAAAACATTTCTATTGCTAATACATAGCTAGAGATACCGTCTCCTCCATGATAAAATTCCGGCTGACACGGAAGAATAATTAATTTCATCATGAAAATGCATAACACATTACTACGCTTCGTCATTTCCGCAGGCGTCGTTATCCTAACCTCATCTTTTCTGATATATGAACTGGTAGTCAGCCATCAGGATATGTCGGATTACATGCGTTATATCATCGATAAAGGTGAGTCGGCCTTTTTGTATGAGAAATATGAGAACCAGCTGATTATTTCGCAAATATCACGATATGAGGATGAAAAGCCGTCGGCTGATACCGCTGCGCGGGCGTGTGCCAGCGTACAACACCGCGGTGAGGTGAGCGGACTCAATATCGACGGGATGTCTTACCCTGGGCTTCAGGGCTCGCTCAGCGTTAACAGAACACCTTGTACACAATGGGTTAACGACCTTCCAACACTGGAAGCGTTTGATACCGCGATTGCCAGTAATAATATCTGGCAACCTATTCTTCCCGATGAGCCGAAAAATAATCAGCGCTTTCGCTATTATATTGATTTAGAGAATCAATATATTTACTTTAATTCTCGTGTTGTTATTACCGACCCAACATTAACCAGTTGGAATTTTCTCTACGGTAAACGCCTGGGTATTTCCCCAGGCAGTCTGGAAAATTTATTTCTCGGTCGGACGGTGGTGTCGAGCATTTATACTGACACTTTCACCCATAAGAATATCTTAACATTCCTGACTCCGGTCTATCATCATGAGCAGCTAAAGGGAATTGTCATGGTCGATCTTTTCCATCAGGATTTACGTGACATTTTCATTACCCGCGATCGACCGCTGGTCTGGCGTTATCTCGATATCTCGTTTACTGACTCAGATAATAATGCGCGTATCGACGTTCATCGCAGCGCCGCGCATCTTTTCAAGTACGTCCATTACCGTCGCCCGATGGCCGAAAACATGCATGTTGAGGTGTCACTTGACGTGATGTACTTCCTGCTGAGCTCATGGAAGTTGTTCCTGTTTTATCTGGCCACCACCGTTGCCCTACTGCAATTAGTGCGTACCCATTTTCGGATGTACCGCACCGTTAGCCAGGATAACATCAGTGATTCCCTCACCGGGCTGTATAACCGTAAAATCCTCTCAGAGGTGCAGAACATGCGCCTTCAGCGCCTGACGGAGCAAGGCGCCGGCATTGTCGTGATTGCGATAGATTGCGATAGACTCAAGTACATTAACGATACCTGGGGCCACAATGAGGGTGACCGGGCAATTGTGTTACTGGCAGACGCTATCTCCGCTTCCATCCGTAAAAGCGATTACGGAGTGAGGCTTGGGGGAGACGAGTTCTCGATTATTCTTGTCGACTATGAAGAAGCGGAAGCGGGCGTCATTATCGAGCGGATCCAGGCCTATCTCAGTCTCACCGATACCCATAAACGCGTGAGCTTTTCATGGGGAGCTTATAAAATGCAGGCCGGTGACACGCTTGATAGCGCGATGAAAATCGCCGACGAACGCCTGTATCAGGATAAAAGACGAAGAGGTAGCCGAAGATAATGATGATTGAACCGATAACCGCTGACATTCATCAACGCCTGTTGGCGTTACTCGACGCAGAGCTTGCACGCTATCGCGTCATTGAACACGAGGCGGTTGGTAAATGCGAAGCCGTTTCCGAGATTCGCGGTACTGCGCTGGGCCAGGGCGCAAAGGCGCTGGTGTGTAAGGTCAAAGGCAACGGTATGAATCAGCATGTGCTCGCCATTCTGCCCGCCGACCAGCAGGCGGATCTTGGCAAACTGGCACAGTTGATTGGAGGAGTAAAAGCTTCGCTGGCAAGCCCGGCGGAGGTTGACGCGCTCACCGCCTGCGTCTTTGGCGCAATCCCCCCCTTTAGCTTCCACCACGCGCTGCGTCTGGTTGCAGACCCTTTGTTGTTCGAGCGTTTTGACGAGATAGCCTTTAATGCCGGCAGTCTGGACAAATCAGTGATCCTGAATACGCAAGACTACCTGCGTATTGCAAAGCCTGAGCTTATCGCCTTTCACCGTGAGAGCTAATGCTTCGTCCCTTGTTACCCGCGTCATCTCATTATGCCGCCCGGAGACGATTCCACTGTTTTTTCGCAAGCGCTGCCCGTTAATCACGCAATGCTTCAAATAATTAGTCAAATGCCTGAAATCCACGGCGAAAGTTGAAAAAGACCTGTTTACTGTGCGCTTCTTGCGTACAGTAAACGGATTGAAGCACGCTGCCATGATGAGCACTGCGCTCCGGGCCGTGATAGCGTTCAAACCAGCAATATGGTCTTTTTTTATTTTTGGCAAGGAACACCTCTCTATGCTCGATACCACCCTGATTATCCTCCTGGGATTGGCTGCCCTGGGTTTTGTCAGCCACAATACCACCGTCGCCGTTTCAATTCTGGTTTTGATTATTATCCGCGTCACGCCGCTTAGCACATTTTTCCCGTGGGTCGAAAAGCAGGGTCTGAGCATCGGGATTATAATCCTGACAATTAGCGTAATGGCGCCGATTGCCAGCGGCACATTGCCCGCAACCACGCTGCTCCATTCATTTGCCAACTGGAAATCACTGGTCGCAATCGTCGTTGGCGTGGTGGTTTCGTGGCTGGGCGGGCGTGGAGTCACACTGATGGGAAGCCAGCCGCAGCTGGTGGCGGGATTACTCATCGGTACCGTGCTCGGCGTAGCATTGTTCCGGGGCGTCCCGGTTGGGCCGCTGATTGCCGCCGGACTGGTATCGTTACTTATTGGGAAGTCGTAGACAGCGACGCCAGATAACGCCCCGGCGTCTGACCCAAGCCCTTTCGAAACATAGTGATAAAGGCAGTGGTCGAGTCGTACCCCAGCGACAGCGCCACCTGCTGTACGCTCATGCCGCGCACCAGCATTTGCAATGCGAGGATGAGCTGCAGCTGGTGCCGCCAGCGGCGGAAGTTCAGGCCCGTCTCCTTGACCACCAGTCGCGCAAGGTTGCGTTCACTCATCGCAAAGCGCCCTGCCCACTGCGCCAGCGTCTGCCAGTTCGCAGGCTCGCGCTCCATCTGCTCCACCATCTGGCGGATTTTAGGATGCGCAGAAACCGGCAGCTGAAGCTGCTGTTCCGGCTGCTGGGGAAGCTCATCAAACAGAACCTGCACAAGCCTTTGTGTTTCTGGCGTTTGGCGTGAGGCTTCATCTCGCAGCGCTAACGCCAGAATCAGCTCACGCACCAGCGGAGAAATTTTTAATGTGCAGCAATGTGCTGGCATGCGTGCGCAGCCTGGCTCAATAAATAAAAAGCACAGCTGCGTTTGTGGCGTCGCCCGATTGCTGTGCGGCACTTCGCCTGGAACCCATACCGCAAACTGCGGTGGCACCATCCACAACGCGTTTTCCACCTCGCAGGTGATAGCGCCATGCAGGGCAAGAATCAGCTGTCCCTTACGATGTTGATGCACGGGAATATATTGCTCACCTTCTATGACCTGAATCCCAAAGGCCACAGCGGCATCCCGTTGGCTATCGGGGTGATAACCATCCAATCCTAATCCCAACATAATATTGTCCGAATTTAGCGATAATCTGTCATTTTAGCTTGATTTAAACTTGGGTAAAAACAGGTATCGTTGTTCTCCCATTTCTGAGTTGAGTAAACGATGTCTTCTTTATCTTCTTCTTCCAGCCAACGCGCATTGTTGATTGTTGGAATTTTGCTGATTGCCTCGACGTTACGGGTAACCTTTACGGGTGCCGCGCCTTTGCTCGATGCCATCCGCGCCGACTATGGTTTGACCACCGCCCAGACCGGGATGCTCACCACTTTGCCGCTATTAGCCTTCGGACTGGTGTCGCCTCTGGCGGCAGGAATTGCCCGCAGAATTGGCATGGAACGGAGTTTGTTTATCGCCATGGGGCTGATTTGTGCTGGGATCGTCATTCGCTCCCTGCCCTCCGTAGCCCTGATGTTTATCGGTACGGCGGTTATCGGCTGTGGAATAGCGCTTGGTAACGTCCTGCTACCAGGCTTAATAAAACGTGATTTTTCGACCCACGTAGCCAGATTTACCGGCGCGTATTCGGTCACCATGGGAGCTGCCGCCGCGTTAGGTTCCGCGCTGGTTGTGCCGATTGCGATGAACGGTTTTGGCTGGCGCGGTGCATTGCTGACGCTGATGGTTTTTCCCTTGCTGGCAATGCTGTTGTGGCTGCCCCAATGGCGGGCAACACAGGGCACTTCGGTTTCAAGTAGCGGAGCGGCGCATAATCGCGGTATCTGGCGTTCGGCGTTAGCCTGGCAAGTCACGTTATTCTTAGGCCTTAACTCGCTGGTTTATTATGTGATTATTGGCTGGTTGCCAGCCATTCTGATAAGCCAGGGCTACAGTGAAGCGCAAGCAGGCTCGCTGCACGGTTTACTGCAGTTGGCGACCGCCGCACCGGGTTTTGTGGTGCCGTTGATTCTGCATCGTTTAAAAGATCAGCGCGGCATTGCCATTATCACGGCACTGATGTGCGCCGTCAGCGCGCTAGGCTACACGTTATTTCCCTCCCAGGCGGTGATCTGGACGATTGTCTTTGGTTTTGGCTCCGGTGCGACCATGATCCTTGGTCTGACCTTCATTGGGCTACGCGCGAGCTCGGCTCATCAGGCCGCTGCACTCTCAGGTATGGCGCAAGCCGTGGGGTATTTGCTGGCCGCATGTGGCCCACCGCTGATGGGCAAAATACACGATGCCAGCGGCGCGTGGCACATCTCGTTGATTTGCGTTGCGGTAATTGCTCTGGCAATGGCGGTCTTTGGCGGATTAGCGGGACGAGATAGAGAGATGCCGCGTTAACGACAACCCTGACGCACTGCGACGGCACCGACGCGGGGTTATCCACGAAAAAATGCCCGACATTACAGCCGGGCATTTTTCGATTACTGGGCAGCAGCGTGCAGGAAAGCCTGAACTAACGGCGCTGGACGACCGGCAAGCGCATGGCGTTCATGCTGGAACAGCGTCGCCACAAAGAAGGGATGCGTCACCAACTCGACGGCCCGAATATCACCATTGTCATCCCATCCGGTCACCCGCAGCGGTTGAACATCCAGTTCGGCGGCAAATTCAGGGGATATCCCGTAGTTGCAGTGATAACCCTCTTCAATACTGTCGCGCCCGTATGCACGAGCGATCAGGGTATTCGCGCGCAGTTCGACGGTGTCGCTTTTTTCCACCAGCGAGCAGGTCAGCGGCGCAATCACCATGCGCCCTTCGCTGTCTGTTTCAGCATGTGCAGCGTCTTGCCAGCCCATCACATTGCGTGCGTACTCCAGAATCGCGTGCTGGAAACCACCACAGGTGCCCAGGAACGGCACGCTATTTTCGCGGGCATATCGCACCGCCATCAGCGCGCCTTCCGTATTCTGGTACGGGCTGGCGGGCACTAGCCAGATAGCGTCATAGTCGGCGAAATCCTCGGCGCTTTTAATATCTTGCGTGGGTAACCAATGGTACTCAACGGCCAGTTCCAGTACCGCTGCCGCGTCATCAATAGCCAAAGGAATAGCCTGATGCGCAATCACATCGGCATTATAGTCGCCCACCAGAGCGATACGAAGAGAGGGAGTCACTGCTGCGTTTTCCATGGAAGTCCTTATGTACAGACGTTTAGAACGGCATAAGGAGCCTCACATTAGCGATCTGCGAACCGAATAGCAACACCCTGATAGCGAACCCAACGATTCTTTATGGTATGGTCGAAAAAGGATAAAGGGAGAAAGGATATGATCCAGTGTAAACGCGTTTATGACGACGCAGCACCTGATGATGGTTACCGTGTCCTGGTTGACCGGCTCTGGCCGCGCGGAATCAAAAAGGAGGCGCTTATCTTTGATGAATGGTGTAAAGACCTCACCCCGTCAGCCGAGCTTCGCAAAGCCTACCACGGTGAGATTATCGACTTTGCCACCTTTTGCCAGCACTATCGCGAGGAGCTTTCGCACCATCGCGAAGAGGGCCTGCGCCTGGCGAAAATTGCACAAGAGCGCGGGCTAACGCTAATTTACGCGGCCACCAATACCACGCAGAACCACGCGCGGGTACTCGCTGACTGGCTACAAAAACTGTAATTCACTCTAACGCGACGCCATCCGCCGTCGCGTTATTCCACCAGCATTGCACGTTCTTTCGCAGGCAATACGTCCGGCGTTAACGGCAGTAAATATTCCGAACGGACAAAAGCAAAACCGTATTGGTTTTCACTCGCGCTGACATCCCCGGTCACCAACCATAGCGCCCGTGGCGCATCGGCAGCCAGCTCCGTCATCACGCCGTTAACCGGATTCAGACAACGCTCACCTGGATTAATCAACGCAAACAGTTCCACGCTCTTACCAATATTAGCGCGGCCGACAGCAGTACGGGCGCCGATGATAATGGCGGTGGCACCCGGTTTAAGCGAATACATACATCTCTCGTTAATCAGAATTATCTTAGAGGCGTAGTGTACTGGAAGGAGAATTTACTGTCATTTTTTCTGTGGATGATCGCGACGCCACAGCGCCCATTCCTCAATAGTTTCGCCGTCGGGTAGCTTACACAGGCTAGATTCCCCCTGCGCATTGACCTGACGAAGACTTTCTCCCCCCTTCTGCTGACAGTAAACGGCAGCAGGATTGGCCATACCGATTTGCGGCGGTTTCGGCGCCTCAGGTTCGGCGTGGGTTGCGCATCCGAGCAGGAATAGTGGCAACAGTAAACTCAAACGATTTAGCATTTTATCTCCTAAGTTTCGGGCGGAAGTTTAGCTTTAAACTCCATAATTTCTTCAATTTAGCTACACTTTTGGGACGTATTGTACCTCTCGTTCTCAACTGACCAGAGAACAGAACATTCCATAATCAATGAGTTTTATTTTTGCCCCATCGCCCCCGATGGGGCTTTTTTTATTCGTAATAACCAACAGCCCCAGGCAAACGCCACTTTTAAGCAACATTACGCTTACCTTATCGATACATAATGTATAAAATTTAGTTAATCCAGTTTTGTTTAGGATCATACACTATCAAACACATCATCGTTGAGGGGCCTTTGTTTTCATGTCAGATATCATTCTTGCACGCGTGTCGCAAACACTTGCCACCGAACAGTCGCTGGAGGGCCTTGTTCGGCAACTGCTTGAGATGCTTGGATTGGTTACCAGTATGGAATCAACCTATTTGACAAAAATTGATACTGACGCCCAGTTGCAGCACATCATTTATTCACGCAACAGCGGTGAGATGACGATCCCTGAGAATTTATCCGTGCCGTGGGGCGATACACTGTGTAAGCGCGCGATGGACGATCATTGCTTCTACAGCGATCACGTTCCAGAGCAGTGGAGTGATTGCGATGCGGCAAAAGCGTTAGGGATCACCACCTTCCTCAGCACGCCAATCCATCTGACCGATGGTTCATTGTACGGAACGCTTTGCGCCACCAGCACTGCGCAAAAACCGCTCAGTTTTAACAGTGAACATGTGCTCGCTCTGTTTGCGAGTATCATCGCGCGTTATATTGAAAAAGAGTCGCTGGTTGCGCAATTGCAGGAAGCTAACGCTGCGCTTATCTATCACTCCTACACCGATGCGCTCACCGGCCTCCCTAACCGCCGTGCCGTATTTGAAAATCTGGAAGTCTTGTTCTCGCTGGCACGCCACTTAAATCATTCGGTGCTACTCGCCTTTATCGATCTCGATAAGTTTAAGATGATTAACGACTGCTATGGGCATCAGGCGGGTGATGCGTTTTTACAGCAGGTTGCTCAGCGGTTGAGATCGGGTATTTCCACAGACGACCAGCTGGGGCGATTGGGGGGTGATGAATTTATGGTCGCAACGCTGTCGCGTACGGCGGAACAACTCGAGCAGTTTACCAACACCCTGCGCCAGCTCCTGATTGGCGATTACCTGCTAGGCGATACGATGATTCATTACCCTGGCGCCAGTATTGGCACGGTGGTGGTGGATCCGAATGTAATGAACCCAGACGCGGCCCTGCGTGCTGCCGATAGCGAGATGTATGAGGACAAAAAATTTCGTCATCGCCTGGAAATTAGCGCCCAGCGTATGGGGTAATTACAGTATTATACGCGCTGTCTATTGATAACAATCAGGATGTCACCATGAGATTGGGTATCGCCTTTCCCATCGTTATTTTCTTTATCGCGCTTGTCTTTCTAGGCTGGTTCTTTATTGGCGGTTATGCGCTACCGGGAGGTGCACAATGAGAAAGACCACGATAATCATGTTAATCATCGCCATCATTACCGTCGTGGGCGTCGAGTTCGGCTGGTGGTAAGCCTCTGATAAGTCGGTAATTTACCGACTTATCGATTTTCTCCATTTTTTTTCTTCATCTCATACATCTGCGCATCTGCCTGCTGGATGGCATCATCTAATGAGTCGACGCACCGCGCGACGCCCCAGGATACCGATAACGGTATAGGCTTCCCTTGTGGGCTAAAGGGAAAAACGGCAATTCTGGCCGCAATTCGTTCAGCGATCATATGCGTATGCGCAATATCCGTACGGTTGAGCAAAATAATAAACTCATCGCCGCCGCTACGGATGACCCAATCTGCGTTGGCGCGAATGTCCGTCAGCATACAATATGAGATGGCCTGCAGCGCCTTATCACCTGCCGTGTGCCCGTAGTTATCGTTGATCGCTTTAAACTTGTTACAGTCGAAAAGGATCACCGTACTAAACGGCAATGAACGCTGCTGAACAAGCGTGAAGATATTGCGCGTAAAACAGCCCGTCAGCGGGTCTCGATAAAAACGTAAATCCGCGCGATTTAAGTGATAACGGAAAAACAGGAACAGCAGAACCAATAGCACCGGCGCCAGAATCAGCATCATTAATGCCCGAGGATCCTGCGTGACAAAAAACAAAACCGGTAGCGCATATTTAATTTCATAGCGCAAAGATATCTGGTGAATTCGATAATCATCAAGCCAGCTACAATTGCCGACGATACACATTATTTCGCCCGTTTGACGGCTGTGGAATCCCAGTATTAAGCCTTCGGGTATCTTATTCGCAAATGCCGACAGCAACATGCGACGAATCTCAACGCGGGACAGATCGTAGGCAAGATAAGCAATAATATCGTTACTTGGCTCACTGGCGGAGAGATCGTAAATATAACTCACAATCGTATATCCGAGGTCGCCTGTAATTTTATCAGCGTAGAACTGCGTCGCACTGAGCGATTTTTTACGTAAGCTTTTTTGCAAGATACGGTCATAGTACATTTCCGGTTTGCTAAAAAAATGGTGAGGGTTCTGGGCCATTTGCGATGTTTCGAATTGAAAAGGGCCAGAATCGGTTGGCGTAAACCAGTAAAACCAGCGGCCATCTTTTGCGATAAGGTAGCGATGAACGTTATGCTGTTCGGGATTCAGCGTCCGAACCTTAGCTCGAATATATTCAGCGGCCTGATAGATACAACGTGCGCTGTCATCGGGTTGTTTGGTGATGAGTGCGCCATGGGCCTTATCGATGGCACCGGGCGCAGCATTGATAGCCCACGCATTGCCCCGAGGGGTAAAGTTTGGTACATCCCCGCACAGCTGATGATGGCTGATTTGCTGATAGCGCACGCCAGTTGCCTCAGCCATTAACTCATTATCATTGAACATGGATACCATCTGGCTTTGTAACGCGTTAATGCCTTCGTTAACCTGCGACACCGAGCGCTGGTAAAAGAAGACAATGGCCGTACAAACAAGGAGACATGTCACCGCAGCCGAAGCAACGAGTGACTGTTTTTTGCGCAGACTATCCTGAATAATTCTCACTAATACCCCGTGCCGATGGGTGAAATCCTTGAAACGTCACCCTATGACCCGGCGTGGCGTCACGGTACGTTTTCATTTCTTATTTGAATCATTATGGGTGATTTTTATACCGCAAGCGGGGATTTGATCGTGTCAGGCTTTTTACGTATTGGCAATAGGATTCCAGGAAGGCGAGCGGGAAACTCGCCGGGCAGAATTAGCGCTGGATATCAGAGCCTAAAAACCAAAAAGCGAGCGGGATCGAAAAGAGAACCGTAAAAATCGAGCTGTAAACGACCACCATGGCCCCTTGCAGAACAAACATACTCGTTGTCCATTGCGAATACGGTAAATTATATTCACTCACCACGCCGCCAAAAGTCGCCCGCCCTACCACTATGACGGCAATAACGAATACCACTAAAGCGGAAAGCAGAAATTTTTTGCCATTCGGCGTCCGCAGTTTTTCCAGAATCATCGCATCCTCCCGACGCTGTTCTCACAATTTTGCGCTGTATTTGTAACATTAATGCGGCATAAATTGAATGTTTATTGTTGCTCTACATTCACAAACAGCACCTATACAGATCATAAAATTAACCCAAATTGTAAGTTGCATGTAAAATGCATTTTTTGATAAACAGATCGGCTAATTTGTGATTTAATACATTCAACGTATAGGGGGGAAACATGCTACGCATTCCGCAAAGTTGTATTCATACCCGTTCCACGCCGTTCTGGAACAAGGACACGGCGCCAGCCGGTATTTTCCAGCGTCACCTTGATAAAGGGACGCGCCAGGGAGTTTATCCACGACTTTCCGTTCACCAGGGTTCTGTCCGCTATCTGGGCTTCACCTCTGAAACCTCGCCTGAACCTGACAGTGAACTCATTATCGAAGCCGGACACTTTGGCGTATTTCCGCCGGAAAAATGGCATTACATCGAAACCATGACCGACGATACCGTATTTAACATCGACTTCTTTGTCGAAGCTGATGTGCTGAAATCTCTATAGGCCCACAAAGCTATATAGTAAGGAGTCATCTATGTTACGCATCCCTGAAAATTTTGTTCATTCGCGTTCGACCCCGTTCTGGAATAAAGATACCGCGCCGAAAGCCCTATTCACCCATCACAATACGAAGGCCCACGTGTATGGTCGTCTTTCTGTGATGCAAGGAGCCGTTCGCTATTTCGGTTTTCCTGACGGCGATGCTACCGAGCCGGATGTTGAAGTCGTCATTGAGGCCGGCTCCTTTGGTATTTCTCCACCGCAAAAATGGCATCGTATAGAGCTGCTGACGGATGATACCTACTTTAATATCGATTTCTTTGCCGACCCGGACGCAACGCTTGAAGGCAAAGGCCTGGGCAAAGTCGTGAATTCGCACAAGGGGTAATAAAATGGGTAAGGCAACCTACACGGTGACCGTCACCAACAACAGCAACGGGATTTCTGTGGATTATGAAACTGAAACGCCGATGGAACTGCTGATCCCCGATGTTGCGGCAGACGTGGTTAAAGATCTGATTAATACCGTCCGCGCCTACGATACGGAAAACGAACACGACGTATGCGGGTGGTAGTTTCTTTAGCACTAAAAAGGGAGCCAATGGCTCCCTTTTCTATTTGCTGTTCGCAAGTCTCTTATTAATAAGACATTGTATTATTTGCTTTTCTATTCAAAGAAAACGCTTGGGTTGTCTGCCAGCGACACGAACGATTTGCTGTTTTTATCCAGCGCACGAATCGCTCCACTCTCAATGTCGTAAACCCAGCCGTGCAGACGAATGGCACCGTCACGCAGACCTACCGCCACCGATGGATGAGTTTTGATATTGTTCAACTGAGCAATAACGTTTTCCTCGACCATCGCATTAACTTTGTCGGTTTCATTATCGAAAGTTTTTTTCTCAACGACCGCTTTTGCTGCGTCGGAGTAGCGCAACCAATGTGAAACCGCAGGCATTGGCTCAAGACACTGACAGGTGGCAATGGCTTTCATCGCGCCACAGTTGGAGTGCCCACAGATAACGATATCCGTCACCCCTAATGCGACTACCGCGTACTCAATCGTCGCCGACACGCCACCTGGCTCCGGGCCAAAGGACGGTACGATGTTACCCGCGTTGCGGATAACAAACAGCTGGCCAGGTTCTTGCTGCGTGACGAGTTCCGGCACCAGACGACTGTCTGAACAGGAAATGAACAGTGCTTTCGGATTCTGGCTGGAGGCCAGACTGCGGAAGAGTTCCTTACGCTCTGGAAAAACATCTTTCTGGAAGTTGAGGAATCCTTCAATGATATGTTGCATAGCAGTATCTCTTTTTTGTTTTTACGCAGGTCATGATTGAAATCACATTTTTAGTGTACCACTTGGGAGCAGAAGAGAAAGAGTTCGATGGCATCAACTTTTTGATAGCCAGTGCGCTTCAAGCAATCGTTATGCGCATACGCACGCGTCATGAAGCTGCGAGCGAACAAATTCCGCAGGATACTCCCTGTAGAAAAACTGATGTGCCTGCAAGCGACTAAGCATATTGAGTTTTTTTACCAGACTGTCTACGCGATGATAGAACAATTTGGGGCATATACCGATTTCCAGGGCTGCGCCCATCAAGGTATTACTTATCAACATGCCATAAATCGTTATTTTATCTCTGCGGGAATAGTTTGCCATACACCTATAGCTGCGCAAGAAATCCATCGTCTCATGATATGTCGCCCCCTGCCCCTGGCATATTAGGTCGAGGGACTCTAATACAGATAATCGACTTTCAAGCGATATCAAAGGAGATAATGCGCGAGAATAAATATCTGTTCCTCCAATAAAAACAAAGCGTGATGCACGATGATGGCGCCTGACGCAGGATATGATTTCCATAATGGAACAGAAAGAACTAACATCAATAATACAGGTATACGGATAGCCACGATGATGCGCGAGGAGTTCCTCCAGGGCTAATCTGAGATAATGATTTTTGGTTTCAATGAAATAAGTCATATTTTTTACAACACATAAAGACAGCACTAATAAATGCTTCAGCATTATGCTGCCGTTAAATAAACGGGATAGAAGCAAAGTCTGGATGAATACTCCCCCCTGCCCGCCATAATTTTCTTTAAGCGTTAACGCCACTGAACGTTCACAAAAAAAATAGGTTTAACTCTTTAAAACATCCTCGATATCTAATGCCAAAGTGAGAAACTAACGACTTAAAATACTCGATGAACAATCCCTTCTTCAGATATTCAAGGATAAACGCCGTTTGTCAGAACACGCTTAGTGTCAGAAAACACCACTCACTTAACAACGATATAATATCGCGTATACATAATTTATAGCAAAAAACACTAATTTATAATAAAATTATAGATTATTAATCCATTAATACGATATTCATCAACATCGCGGTACAGATGGAATAGAAACCGCTATCATCTAAAATGCTCAACATATGGAGACGAGTCATGTTGTATCTTATTGACGGCAAGGTCATCTACGATTCCCTAAATGGAACTTTACGGCGTATCAATGAGAAACCCTTTGAAGCCACCACGCTTACGACTATTGCGCATAAAATTCTCACGCATTTAATACAACACCACGGTGAACTCGTCACTCGCGATACGCTTTTTGATGACATCTGGGAGAAGGAAGGAATTGTCTCATCGTCCAATACACTAAATCAGTACATCAGCTTGCTGAGAAAAACGCTGACAGTCTATATCGGGGAACAGGAAGCCATTGTCACAGTGCCTCGTGCGGGCTATTACTTTAGTAAAAACATTAGCGTTTCTGAAAATATTGTTGCCTATAAAACCAAAACTCATTGGATGAGATATGTTGCTGCCATGATTGTACTAGCCACAATAATGTTAGGCATTTTCGTTTACCTCATGCAGCCGGAAAAAAACATCCCACGTAAAATCGGTGAATTCAAAGGATGTGCAATCTATGATATCTCCGGTGTTAAAAGTGAGACGATGGACACCGTCAATGTGAATGTTGTGAAAAAAGCCTTAGCCATGAATAAACAAACCTGTTCGCACAACACGGTGTTCTACATTCATGCGCAGGAAAAATTGCATCTGGATAAAGAGGCTCGAGTGCTGGTAAGCCGCTGCGTGGAGTGGCCCGATAGCCGTGACATTTGCCAAAACATGTATTATTACAGCTGGGTTCAGGGATGAAAAAATTGAAAGTGTTAATGTTTAGTGTCGGGCTGTTCATTCTGGCTGGGCTTTTGATGATGGGTTATGGCTATACGCGACATAACCTTAACTTCACGTGTTCATCGTCTAACTCCTCCTTCCATAATAATGCTGAGAACACACCTTTTTTAACGTTCAGTCAAAACATTTCCTTCACACGCAGTGGTGCCGCTTTCCTTTATATTTCTGGCAACATTGAGAATGAAAATAATTATTACAGTTTAAATCGCGCTGTTATTTATGACTATACGCGTATTGGTCCAGATGAGTATCTGATGGAAGTCACTAAGGCGTCTCGTTCTGGTGGAGACAACATCCCTGCCGAGCTTGAGAATAAGTACCTCATGCCACTTTTGTCTGGGGTGCAACGTATCATCCGAATTCGTCAGTTGCCTAACGGGAACATGGTTTTTGCTAATAATGCAGGGCCTTTTCTCATCTGCGCTGTACATTAAGAAAGCACGAAGGACACAGGGAATAAGGAGAATGGTTTGTCGGGAAAGGCATGGAGAAAACAGATAATTTAGTGTTTGTTTTATCTAAGAGTGAAAAATCTGGATTGCCGCCGGGAGACAACAATGGCGATCGCGTAATGATTCCCCGTGCATTCGGGATTGCATCAGTCAGCGCATAAAGTCCCAGAGAAACGTGGCGCAGCCCCATGTTTCAGCGGCTCCCAAATGTTAGCCAAAGATTTAACGGCTAACTTATTGAGTATCATTTTGAGCATCCATGCAAACCGGTCCCCTTAAGCCTGTGTGCCTGAACGTTTGATTAGCCGCATATGATAGATTTGAACACATTCAGAACGAATATTTATTCATCGAAAATAGCTAATCTATCGATGTCCCATCCTTCCTCCTAAAAGATCAAGGCAAACTTCTGCTTGTATTTGTTAAGTAATATCTGAGGGGAAAACAGCAATGTGTTACTATAATAAAAAGCGGTCTTAAGATGCAGGGATTAGACAGATGAGATTTTATAGTATCGATTACCTCCAAACGCAGTCTAACATCAATGATTTTTTAAAATACATTATTATATTTAGTAGTTTATTTATCCTTATTATTGTTTTTAGCCTGTACATGCGCCATCGCTTACAAACAAAATACCGTGACCTAACGATCATTGCCTTATTATTTTTACTTTTTATCTCAGGTGTTCAGTATGCTGATTATACCGATAGCCAAAATATACACTCCCAATCATCACAAATGGTTAACTTTGTAAGGTTGCTATCACAAGAAAAAAAAGTAGATGTTAATTCTATATTTTCAAGTTCAGTGCAACTTTCAGATGGAATTATTGTTAAAATTAATGATCTTTACTACCGTGTTAACTTAAGCCCGGATCAAAAAACATACAACCTAATTGAGGTTTCGTTAGTAAACCCACAAATTGAAATCATTAAAAAATGAGGGCCGGAAATGATAATTTACATACCTATAATTATAAAATTGGGCTTGGGTATACTGTGTTTGATCGTGCAAATAAATCTTATGGGGAAAGGAAATCTGGCCCCCTCATCCGCAATGGATCAGGTTCAAAACTATGTTCTGGGGGGAATTATAGGTGGTGTAATTTACAACGAATCGATAACAGTACTCCAATTTGTCCTGGTGTTAATTATATGGACTTTTCTGGTCTTAGTGCTTAAATTTTTGAAAGAAAATAATAGGTTAGTTAAAAGAGTAATTGATGGAAAACCGATTACTTTGGTACATAACGGCTGCATCAATGTTCGGGAATGTTTGCGAAATGGCGTATCTGCAAATGATTTAATGTTCAAATTAAGAGCAAATGGAATTTATGAAATAGAGCAGCTAAAACGCGTAGTACTCGAGCAAAATGGGCAGTTAACCATTATACAGAGTGGTGATGAAAATATACGCTACCCAATCATAGTGGATGGTTTAGCCAACAATGATCTGCTAGAAATTCTTAACAAGGACAGTGACTGGTTGGAAAATGAAGTTACAAAGCAAGGTTTCAATAAAATCAGCGAAGTATATTTAGGTGAGTATTTATCGGGTCGGATTAATTTGTACGGATATGAAAAATAAACAATCCAGAATTCAGCACTACCAACTGGCACTACTCAGGCAATACCTGTTACCAGTTCAAACATTCCCCTCTCTACGAGGCAGGTGTTAGGTGTTGGAGATCAGGTACTAACAACAAGGATATTTCCTTACTTGAAAGAAAAATAGCAGTCTTTGCAGGAGGTTAATCACTCACCGGAGATTCACCCCCTTTCCGCCGAGGAAGATAGAAATTCGGTGCTTTATCCAGTTGAGTAAATGACGAATAAAAAAAAGGTCAGCATCTATAGCTGACCTGGACGAAAACGTTGAAAAATCACCGCAGGCTTAGCCTTGCCCAAAATTCGTTTACAAGAGTACTTTCCTCTTGGGCGGCATTGTAATTACAGCGGTAAAAATATGTAACAGATTTCGCTTATGGAGCAGTATTTTAGGATAGTTCAATTGGCGATAAAAAGACCAAAAGGATAATTTAGTCTTGTGGTACGCCGCCGCTTCAGCTTCCCTTATAAGTAGAATATCCGTATTGGCTCAATAGCAAAGGGATGTGAAGCTTTTCATTTGTTTTACTCACCGTAAAAATCACGGGTATTTCAGGGAAGAAAGAGCTTAGTTTTTCGCTTTTAAAGTACTCACCAGTCTTAAAAGTGACCCGGTAAACGCCCTGCTGCATATCTTTATCCATGGGATAAAGCGACTTGATTCGCCCATCACCATCTGTTTTTCCCTCAGCGATCTTAGTCCAGCCCATGTCCTGTTGCTTTTCAAGCGTCACACCAACATTTTCAGATGGGATACCGGTTTGCTGATTCAGAACATGAACGCTCAATGTGCCGAGTGGTGCACAAAAAGCAACGGGAGCAAGAATTGACGCTGAAAGCACTAACAGCCCTTTGACTATCTTCATTTTTTTCATCCTGTAGTTGAGATCACAGGAAAATCTTAGCTGACACTCAGAGAAAAAATATTCAAATTATTGTGATACTTCATTGTACCAGCCAGCACTTGCAGCAAAAGGTTGCCCAGCCCATCTGGGAGCGGGTATCCGAATCAGGAGTCTCGGTACTGAGATAAAAATTCCTGTTCTAGCTCAAGCAACTTTTTCTTCCGATTTTTTTTTTTCACAGGGGCACCAAAATACACGCCCCATTCTGGGAGGTTCTTTGTCACAAGAGATAATGCACCGACGGACGCCCCTTCCCCAAGGGTAACGCCAGGAAGAATAACCGTGCCTGAACCAATAATGACATGGCGTCTTAAAATAACTTCCCCGGAAGTGACTCCTGTGTATTTTGGATCGACTGTCGGATTAGTTAAGCTATTGCCAGTGTAATCATCTGTTTTACTATAGATTTTAACGCCTTGTGAAACACCGCTAAAATCCTCCATCGTTATACCTGCGCCAGCGGACAATAAAGAATATCCGCCTATATGTATAAATGATCCCAGGTTTAAAAAACCATTGCCATTGGCTACTATGGTTGTGTATCCGTCGATTCTGACATTATCACCAATGGAAATGTTATTCAGCCCTATTATTGTACAGTTTTTTGCAATAGAAACATTTCGTCCTACTTTCTTGAAGCCGAAATTTATTAATTCATTCTCGGTGAAAAAACCAACATCAAAAGGGTTCATTTTTAATGCCCAACGTTACAAAGGGAAAATTTAGAGGGCCAAGTAGCATATTAATACTACCAGATATGTCCATGCCACCTCAACCAGCACACCTGCATACGGCGCGCTGTTGCAAATGATGGTCGCTATGCTGGCAAGTATGAGAAAGTGCCAGGTCAATGATTCGCGAGCAAACCAGTGGAAAAAATTGGTTTTTTATAGCCAGTTTTGCTGGGGTTTTGAAGAAGAGATAAAAATGGGGATAGCCGCCCGAAGGCGGCAACGACAATTACTCGCCAATTTCCAGCGCGTCCTGGATGGCATCAGCCAGTGCAGCAACTTCCTGTGAAACGTTGCGCAAGTCCATCTGAGAGCGGATCCCAGAGTTTGCGGTTGAGGCTGAAACCGAGGCTTTTGATATCTCTAACGCGGCTTGAACAGCCAGCAAACGCTTACGGTTTTCAGAGGCTTCAGCGTCGGTGACGTTGTCTAGATCGAAGTACCCTTCTAGTACCCCTACAAAAACAAAGTATCTATATGTTTTATCAGAGAAATACCTGATATTTAGGAACCAAATAAGCTTTATCGAATCTTGTTTTAACAATCTAATTTTTATAGAAAAAAAAATAGTTTTGCAGAACGATTTTTGGGTGGGAGGGTACCTGCTTTGAGCGATGAGCAGAAGTTACCGAAGCACTTAAGAGGTATCAGCACCCCAACCTCTGCATCGACGGGCCTGCTCGGCAACAGACAAGCGTAGACGCAGCCCGTCGACCAGAATCGAGAGTATTATTTCAGAAAAATAATGGAATGTGCGTTTGACTCAGCAAACTAATAAAATCCATTCCAACAGGATTTATGGGCCAATTTTAAGTCAACTCATATGTATGGCCTTCGTATATTTCATTAATAACCTTAAGGTGCAAAATAATTCCTGCTGAGTCTTTAGCCCTAGTTTTTCCATGGCGTTTCGTTTATGTGAACTAATAGTCTTGATGCTACTACCAGTAAGTTTACTCCAATTATCAGGAGTCATTCCGCAAGCAATGGATTTTATTGTCGATATCTCCTTTTGTGTTAACCTAAACTGAGGCTGTATGCTACCGAAGGGTACATCATCGGAAAGTACAAACCTTTCAATTATCTCTCTGATATCAGTAACAGGCATCGTCATATTTATGGTCTCACCTTTTTTAACTTCGGTATAGAACATCGTCTCCCAGCCGGTATTAAATTTCTTCGGGGTTATATAAATAATGATCCCGTCAAAATCAGCAGCCGTAAGCTCAGCTAAATATGTAGTATCAATGAATACTAATCGTTTAGTCTTGGCATCTGGTAATGAACTTTTGACTAAAAGGGACAGTCCCACACGTAGATACAGATTATCAGAAATGATACGCATAGCAGCACTCGTTCGTAGTATGTTTTTCATTCATCTTGAAAGTACTAGCCCACCTCGTGAGGGCCCCCAAAAGTTAAGTGGAAAATGATACAGACCATGTTAATAATTTTTCGTAGACTGGACGATACTCACTGGCTCAGCATGTTTAATCTCAATAATTAAAAAAATCGATATATATAAAAAACAAAAAATGAGAGTAATGCAAATTAATATCATAGAAACCGTCAGGGAATAGTTATTAACCAAAATCCAATAAGAACATAATCACATGATTTTTAAGGAATAAACACAAAACAATCTTCAGGTGTGAAATATAGTTAGTTACGGGTTGTAATGTCTTATGTTATTGATTTAAGTGATTAAAATATCAAATTTCAAAATAAAGTAATACTAAATGTTTCTCAGCTTATTCGTTATATCCTCGTACAACTTCCAACAAACATCAGAATTCAGGCCATTGTGAGATGCCACCACGTGATATAAGCACTGTTCCTTCTCAGCAGTAAGGCAAAATAAATGATTATTTCGTTAACAAAAAAAATCAGTTATTAACATAGGAATAAACACACATTTTCCCAGAAAGATCTTAAATGATGTGGTTTGGTTATTGCTAAGTTTGAAAATCAAAAATATAACGATAATATAACCACGGTAAGTTAAAGGATTGGTAAAAGACCAATAGACGTAATACAGATTAGTCTTGTGGGTGGAGCCTTGGCTTGCAAACTACGAGGAAGCCGGGGCTACAGGGTGTAAGGTACGATGCTAGAATCAACATGGTTCTGGTATCAATAGATGGGTTAGTCAGAATATTATTTCATTTTTGAAGCCACATGGATTGGTTAGTCTTTGTGTTTTTCTAAATTCGACTATTCTTTTTATCGGAGACGATGCCAAGTAAAACAACTAGTTAATTGTTTTTTTCTTTCCCAAAAAACATTAGCAGACTAATTTGTATGACGATTAGTTGCATTATCACGTTTTTTTTAGTTCTATATGTTCACGGAATAAGCCTGACACGAGCCCCCCTATTGAGGGAATGTATGTTTAGTGAACATCGAAATACCACCATTGTGGTATGTGAACTATCCTTACATTGTTGTTCTCAACTGCTTTACGCTGTTCAACCAGTGTTGCCTCCACACAGGCCAATATAATCGTCTCCTGAAGGTGTAATCAAAATATGAATCTCATTTATAATATTGTCTGGAATCATTCTTTAATGGCATGGACTGTTGTTTCAGAGTTTGGAAAAGGGAAAACGAAAAGTTCGTCTTCAAAAGCTAAAACGAGATCCATGGCCCTCGCAACCTCAGCAGCACTTGTTGCGATGACCAGCAACGCTTATGCGATTGATATTAATGGTTATACTGATTTTAACTCATCTACATCAATCACTGATGGTATGCAGTGGAATGCGACGGCAACTGTTCAAGTGGACGCTGGTGCTGATGTCACTGTTTCCAACCCATCTGGTAGTACAACATTGAATATGGCTCCAACGGGTGGAGGGAATACTTCTTTATGGATAAATGGTGGTTCATTAACTGCTAGCAATACTGGCAGCCTGCAGATGGGCAACAATAGTCTATTACAAATTGGCGGTGCTCAGGCTGGGGGGTTAACCAGTGAACAGTCTGGTGGCTCAGCAGGAACATTATCTGTCGGTGATTTAAAAACTGCTCCAGGCGCAACGGACGCCACAATCTGGATGTTTGGTTCTTCAACTTCCACAGCAAAACTGAATGCTAATAGTATTGATCTTGAAGCTGACAAAAACGATTTATTCATTGATAAACCTAGTAATTCAGAGCTCGGTGCTGACATTAATGTCATCAATGATATGACTGTCATTAACAAGACCGCAGGTAGCTTCCTTTTAGCAGGGAATTCAAACCTTAATGTTGGAGGCAATCTTTATCTCGACACTACCAATGGTTCGTTTCTAGTTAGTAATGACAGTAGCACACGAGGTATTAATGTTGGCGGTGATCTAACATTAACAAATAATGTTAAATTATCTTCTGACATTAACTCCGTTAGCACTACCGCAGGAATTTATTCCGCTGTTGTAAATGTCAATGGTGATATCAATGTGATCGGTAAAAATGTTGGAAACACCGGGTTGCAAATCATCAATGCAGGAGGTTCCGGAGTAACTGCTCTTGGTGCCTTTAATATTTCATCAACAGTTAGTGGTAACACTACGGATGTTATCTTTGGCCATGGTGCTAAAGTAACCAGTGAGAAAGATATCAATCTCAGCAGTGTGAATGGTAGTGCTGTAAACCTATATATAGGGGATTCAAAATATGGAGCTCCGACAGACATATCTGCTAAAAGCATCACTATGTCAGGTGATGGTGATAATAAAGTCATTTTCAATAATAATAAACCAACTAAAATTGGTGAAGATGGTTATATATTTGATGTAGCAATTGATGGCGCAGGAAGCGTCGAGCAGCAGTCAGGACACACAACATTAAGTGCCGCGTCAAACTACAATGGCGGCACGGTCATCAATGGAGGCCTGCTTTCGATTTCGGACAGCAAGGCATTGGGAAGTGGGGATGTGGTAGTTAATACTGACCCTGGTGATATAACTAAAGGTTTAGATATTGCCTATACTGATGGTTCTGATTTCACCAATACTCTGAGTGGTAGTGGCGACACAACCGTTTCAGGGGATGCGAAAATCGTCAGTGACAACAGCATCTACGCCGGTAACTGGAATGTTGTTGGTGTAGCAACATCAGCTCAGAATGCGACTAATAGCCATGACAATTTTGGCGGCGGGAGTATAAACATTGCCGAAAAAGGTTCTTTAATTGCAGACACAGATGATTCATTTTTATTTGATAATAAGCTTACTGGCAATGGTCAGCTAACTGCAAAAAATAATGGCAACGATTTTAATTTTTCATCTTCCGTTGGCAATGAATTCTCAGGTGACGTTCTCCTCGAAACGAATAAATTTGAACTGGATGGCGTTAATACAGCCACCTTAGAAAATGCCACGCTGCATATTGGGAATGAAAACACTACAACTGTAGGTAGTGGTACCCAAAACATTGGTGGGTTAGCGTTTAATGGTGGAACACTCATTTTCGGGGATATTTCACCAGGAAGTACTAAAAGTGACAATTTCATAGAGACGAGTAAGAACTTAGACTTAACTGGCAAAGGGTCTATTCAAATTACTGATAACGATAGTTTTGACAACATACCTCATGCGCCAGATGGCACGCGTCCTCTACTTCAACAGGATGATGCCGGGGTTATGGTTAAGCTGGCCGACAGTACAGGGACCATAACAGGTAGCGGCGGTGATCTTAACCTAATAGACCAAAATGGTAATGTAATATCTGATGCTGTTGTAAACAATATCACTCAAGGCGGAGAGACCGTTGCCCAGGGCACCTATGATTATCGCCTTACAAGCGGTGATGATAGCGACGGCCTATATATAAATTATGGTCTAACCAAAGTTGAGCTGTTGGCACAGGGAGATAATGCATTAACACTAACGGCAGATGGTAATACTGGCAGTGCAGCAGACCTCAGTGCTCAAGTAGTTGGTAAAGGTGATCTCAGAATAGATACAGACACTGATGTTTCATTGTCCAACAGCGGGAACAGCTACACCGGTACCACATGGGTAACAGCTGGCGGACTCAAAATGGGAAACAATGATGTACTGGGCAACACTCGTTTGCTTAATCTGGCTGACGGGACGCATCTGAATATGAATGGTTACAGCCAGACATTACAGAATCTGATCACTGAGTCAGGCAGTACACTTGATTTTAACAAAGGGGCTCTGACAGTAAACAATGGGCAGGTTGACGGTGCGATGACTGGTGCAGGCAGTCTTAACGTTACTGGCGGCACCCTTACCATAAGTAGCGATAACTCAGATATGTCTGCTGATACTACTATAGCTTCTGATGGTGTAGTTAGAATGCTTGCTAATCAAGCTCTCGGTACAGGGAAAGTAAATAACCAGGGAACATTATACCTTGGACAAAATGATGCCGTATCAGAAGCATCAGTCGCCGCAACGCTGCCATCTCAATATCAGGTTGGTGAATTGACCAACAGCGGTACGGTTGTTATTGGACATAACGACGCAAACAATAATCCTGTTGCTGGTACCACTTTAACTGTGAATGGAAATTACATCGGTGACAATGGGCATTTACAGTTCAATACCACACTAGGAAACGATAGCTCTGTATCCGACAAGCTGGTTATAGCAGGCGATACTTCAGGAAACACTGCTGTCAGCGTAACGAATGCCGGTGGCGCTGGTGATTATACTCTGAATGGTATTGAGCTTATCGATGTTAGCGGCAAGTCTGATGGTATTTTTACACAGGCTGGTCGTATAGTCGCTGGAGCTTATGACTATTCTTTGGTTCGAGGAACCGGAAACAACAGCAACAACTGGTATTTAACAAATACAAAACCTGTTGACCCTGTTGACCCTGTTGACCCTGTTGACCCTGTGGACCCTGTGGACCCTGTGGACCCCGTGGACCCCGTCGTTCCTGTTAACCCAAATGTTCGCCCTGAAGGCGGGAGTTACGTAGAAAACCTTGCTGCGGCAAACAGGTTGTTTAACACTCCCCTCCATGATCGTCTTGGAGAAACCCAATATATAGATGCTCTGACAGGCGAAAAAAAGGTCACCAGCCTGTGGTTACGACAAGTCGGTAGCCATAATAATTGGCGCGATGGAAGTGGTCAGTTAAAAACACAGAGCAACAGTTATGTTGCACAATTGGGCGGGGATATAGCTCAGTGGTCTTCAGATGGCCTTGACCGTGGACATCTTGGTCTGATGGCTGGTTATGGTAATAATCATAATAATACCCATTCTTCTGTGACTGATTATAGTTCGAAGGGTTCCGTCAATGGTTACAGCGCAGGTATCTACGGTACATGGTTTGCAAATGATGCTGATAAAGCGGGCTTGTATGTTGATAGCTGGCTCCAGTACAGCTGGTTTAACAACCACGTGAATGGGCAGGAACTTGCTGGAGAATCTTACAAATCTAAAGGGTTCACTGCTTCATTAGAAAGTGGTTACACCTTCAAAATGGGTGAGTTTTCGGGTAGCCATGGGACTCTGAACGAATGGTTTATTCAACCTCAGGCACAAGCAACCTGGATGGGTGTGAAAGCAGACGACCACAGAGAGGCCAACGGTACGCGAGTCAGTAGCGACGGGGACGGGAATGTTCAAACGCGCCTTGGCTTAAGGACTTATCTCAAGAGCCACAATGCTATTGATGAAGGCAAAGGGCGAGAGTTTGAACCGTTTATTGAAGCGAACTGGCTGCATAATACACGTAGCTATAGTGCAACAATGGACGGAGCACGAATCAGCCAGGCAGGGGCTCGTAATATTGGCGAGGTTAAAGTGGGCATTGAAGGACAAATTAACCCACGTGTCAATTTATGGGGTAATGTCGGTACCCAGGTAGGTGATAAAGGGTATAGCGATACCAGTGCCACACTGGGTATTAAGTATAATTTCTAGTCGGATAGTAACCGGGGACATGTTCCCCGGTTTTTTTTAAGAAAACCTCAAGACTTTAAGAGTTCGTATATATTGAGGCTTTAGGGATTATAAGAATGGTTACGCGCTGCGATACCAGCCCATCAACTTGATAAATGAGTTAGTAACGTTAACATCGGAACCAGAACCCGTATTTGCCGTAGTTCCTGAAACAGAATGGGAATGCGCACCTATCCCGACTGTATGAGCATGTGCCCCGATAGCAACAGTATGACTGTGAGAACCAAGCGCAATAGTATGTGTATGATTACCAACTGTATCTGTATAGGTGGGAGTACCATTGTTAAATTGAGGCACTGTTGTCTGACCGCCACCACCATTCAGAGAGCCTTGCGTACCGGTTCGGTGTTTATGATTGCCAGCGGAAGATGTTGTTTTCGAGCCATAATCAAAACCGCTTGTTGTTTTCGTACTGTAATCAAATTTACTGGTCGTTTTCGTCCCATAGTCAAAACTATTGGTATTAGCAGAAAAAGTATGACCGTGCACTGGTAAATTGCCTACAGCAAGCTTAACTGAATCAGAACCACCCGTTGCCATAACATCACTGCCGCTTGCACTTGCAAGTCTTATCGTTCGATTCTCGCCGATATAGTTCCACTTCGTACCTGGAAACAGGGTATTAGGATTTTTATTTTGAGCAAACCAAGTAACAACACCCACCGGGTAGATAGAATCATAAATATATCCTATCTCTTTTATTGCCAGGCCCCCTAGCCCCAAATTTGTGCGTGCAATTACCTTGTCTCCCAGATCCGACAGATTCTTATCTTGTCGCAGAAACAGGCCATCACCGGTCGATACTTTCAGTTCAATACTCGCTGTTTCGGATACAGCCAGGCGAAACTGAAGATTGACGCTGATCCCGTTTGTCGGTTTCTCAATTGCTGCACAGTTTGCAACGGCATACAGCTCGCCAGCATCTGTCAGTAAACCGGCCTCCCTTACAGTGAAGCCACCTGTTTTTTCGGGGATAACCAGGTGTGCAATAAACTGGTTAGTCTGATCAGGAGATACCTCCAGCAATGAGACCGCCCCCCGATATACCTCACGAACCAGTTGTGTCCTGGTCGGATCCGGCGTGACCGCTTGCCCGTTACCATCACCAATCACGAAATCTTTGAGTACAACGCTGGTACCATTTGCCGCTGCGGCGGCTTCCAGTTCCTTTCCTCTGTTAGTCAGGATGCTGTAATATTTTTCTGCCATTTTATTCCCCAATCTCTATTACGGCATCGATATAGGCTGTTATTGCCCCACCTACGTAAAATGTTCCATCTGCTCCCAAATCGGCAATCACATCGATAGTGCTGAGCTGGCTGCGTAAATTCTTTGCCTTCTCTACCTGTCGTCTGATGCGCATATACAGCGTCTCGTCGATGGCTTTCAGGCTGTAAACTTCAATACGGAAGGTATAGGGATCTTTTCTTGGGGAGTCCTCCCACCACTCAATGACTGTAGTCGGCAGACTAACTGCACTGAGTGAGCGACGAACCGCTCCGGCGGTGCCTCTGTGCTGATGCACATAAGCCGCATCCTTTATCACCTGCCTTTTTTCTTCCTCGCTCCAGCTGTCTTCCCAGAAATCCACCGCAAACTCCCATGCGAGCCAGGGGAGAAGATGGGCCGGACAGGTGTCGGGGTTTTTAACGAGGCACGGCATGCCGGTATTCAGTGCCAGAATCTGCTCGGTTCCGGCCTGCTCAAGCACGCGTTCTTCGCGATATGCGCCTGGAGGAAGGAGAGAAAGTAATTTATCGGCCATTACCTTCCACCTCTTTGCGAGTGATATTTATCGCCGTACACCATGGTGCTTTACCTGGCTGTGCCTCCAGGTCCGCTGTCGGGCTGAACAACCGGACTCGGACAACACCGGGCTGCTGCAGTGCCGCATAAATTGCTGATAACGGCACGACGGTATTAATTCTGTGAGAAAGCGTCGCGTGCTGCGTTGCAACATGGATTGCGTTATCAAGCACAGTTTGAGCGTCGGGGCCGCCGGGTATTTCAAGCTCGGCGGTAATGGCATATTTCGCAATAGATGCGCTTTTAACACTCACGAAATCGGTCAGTGGTCGCACTTCGTCAGCATTGAGCGTACTGGCGACGATATCGAGCAAAGCCTGACTTGCCGTCCCGTCTCCGCTACGGGAGAGCACATATACATCCACCTCGCCCGGGCGACCATGGGTTTCAGGTCCGTAGGCGTCCGCATCGAGTACATCCCTGTCCGCTCCGGATTTCGCATAAAAACGATAGGCATTACGCGCGCCGGCGGTATTGAGCTGCGCCCAGGACAGCTGGATGCGCTCACGAAAAGCGTTATCGTCTTCAGTTTCAGCCTCAACCGGCGGGACGGCCTCCGGATCGGCCGGGGTTATCACCATCCGCGCAACGTTAAATGCAGCGCCTAACTGGTCAAGGTCAGCTCCTTGTGCGCTGGCCAGGAATACGGCCCGCACAGCATCATTTACGCGCTGAAACGCCAGGGTGAGCTGGTATGCGTTTACCTCCCCCTGCTTGTAAGCCGGGTCCGATTCCACCAGCGCGTTAAATGTCGGGTCCAGATCACGCAAGCGGGAAAGCCAGCGAGAAAATATTTCACCGGCATCCGGCACGACAATGGCATCCGGCACAGACAGGGCAGAAAGATTAATTACGTCATAACTGCTGGCCATAAATTTGTATTCCTCCCACCGTCACCGGCGTTTTGTTCTCTGTGTTCACGCCTTCTATATCCAGCGTGCAGGATGAAAAATCATCCTGGTTGAATGACACAACCACTTTTGTCACCTGCAGGCGGGTCTCCCAGCGTGCCAGCGCCGAGGCGGTGGCCGCGATAATGCGCAGGCGTGTCAGGTCATCCCGCGGGTTATCCACCAGTGCGAACAAATCGCTGCCGTAATTTCGTACCAGCACGCGACTACCTATCGGGGTGGTCAGAATATCGCTAACCGACTGGCGCAGATGTGCAGAGCCGGACAGGCGTTTGCCCGTCCGGCGATCGGTTCCGTTCATGTTTAATGTCCAATGCAGGGCCACCCGTTGGCGGCAGTGTTAACCGAAGTAATCGGGGCCTGTTTTATCTTTGCCCTTACCGGATTTTTTAGATGATTTTGAGGCGGGACGGATATCGACGACCAGGTTGTAGCTGTAGCTGAACCCGGCAGGTGTCAGAGAAAACACTAGAGATTCAACTAGCCATGTACGATCTTCCCGTGAGCCGAAACCGGACGTTATCACCCCGGACTCAGCACTCAGCGGTACATGCTTTGGACGGCAAGGCCCGGTGAGCGTCATTTTTTGCTCATTCCGTTTAGTCTGGGTCTTCTTCGATTTGGCATGCTGATCGGCAGCATCTTTTGCAGGCTGGGTGTAGGGGTTTGATAACGAAGGGCCGTCATGGTCAACGGTCGTTGTTTTCGTCCGGCCATCGGTTTCATCATAGTAACGAACACTAATTTTCCCGGCAGTCTTCCCATTGCTACCCGTGGCTTTTCCCGACGAGCTTCCCCGCTCCCCCTCACTATATGACCAGGAGGATACTTCATCGGGCGTTATCGTTATCGGACCGGAAGATTTCCCTGTTGCGCTCTCAGCCGCCCCTTGTTTAAGGAAAAGCCAGTACCCACCGGATGGTTTGCTGACAGCATTAAATTGCTTAGCCAGCCGGGTCATCAGATTGGCATCCGACTCCGCAACCTGATCCAGATGGTCAATATGCATATTTGCAAACGCACTGGCGACTTTCGGGATCAGGCTGTTGTCCACCGCCACTGTCTTCACCAGGTCGGCAAGGCGCAGATTATCCCAGCTTCGGGTTTTCTGGCTCAGCACATCGCCAGGCTGTTTTTGCGCGTTCATCGGTGCTGCCGTGGCATAAAGCTTCACTTTTCGTGGCGGCCCACTGCTGGACACACCGCACACAACAAACCAGCCCTTATCCACCAGTTGCTCATTAAAGCCAAGAGCCACACGCAGGCGCGCCCCTTTTGTGGGCAGGGCCAGAGTCTCCGATAATAACGATATTTTCAGTTCATCAGCTCTTGCTGTGGCTCCGCCATTATCCGTCAGCGTTATTTCCATCAGACTCTGCTGCAATGCGCGGGTGATATCCTTTCCCTCCGCGATGACATTAAAAGTGGGGGCGTATTCAGGTTTAATGATCTGTTCAACCATAGCTAATCCCAGAGGCTAAAAGATGATTCGGCAACAGGAGGAGCAAGATCAGGTAACGTAATAACAATCCCTGCCGGATACACTGCACCGTGTTCAGCTAGCCCCTGATTTTCCTCCAGCACCTGAGTCACAACAGAAGAGAGATTATCTGTACCATAATGATCCGCACAGATAGCATCCAGTACATCCCCATCACGGGTTTGATATGTCATCGGCATAATGTTTTAGCGTCATAGTCCAGTTTTTATTGCGGTGGCCACCTCCTGGAAGAAAGCGGCTCGTGGTGTCCGTAAATTCAGTTACAACCCACCAGCCAAGCACATCCCCGACCCCACTGACAAGTTGCTGAGGAGCCGCGAGATCGGCAAGGTCGTACAGGTCATTCACGGCCTCCACCCCCTTGCGGAAAAAGGCATGAGCCTGCCCCTCTAACCGGACGGTGCGTCCGGACTTGCCCGTATACTGCAACAGGTCCTGTTTACCGATACGCTCCTGCTCGCTCCAGCGCCAGCTGGCCTCCCGGGTAAGCTGGTTATAGGCTGTCGTATCAACTGAAAAGGCAAAATCCCCCAACATCAGCATTACCCTGGCCTGTTCTGCCCCACGCGCAGCCTCACTGCCGGCTAGCCTGGCATCTTCCAGCAGCGGTATGATTTCACTCACCAGTCAAGCCCTCCATCCAGCATTGAGTTATTCCCGGTAAACGCAGGGTTTGTTTTCGTCAGGCCGTTAATACCGTCCGCGATCGCCTGCGCGTCCTGTCCGGGCGTTGCGTTTATTTCGAAGTGGTATTCAAATTTCCGGTTGTCCGTTACCTGCGGTTTTTGCTGCTGACCGTCAATGCCATCCAGCCGCTGCAGCAGGGTATCCCAGTAGCCCGTGACGTCCTGCTCCGGCGTTACGCTGCTTTCTTTGTATAGCAGCGGTGGTATGGTTTTTTCCTGATTAGACCTCAGTGATCCAGCCCAGTCGGGCAGAACTCCCTGCTGCTCAGGGCCGAGATACTGATCGAGTGTTTTATCGAACGTATCGTTATCATCGTTAAAAAACCCGCGAGTTTCCGAATACGATTTTTTAATCGTCCCGGGCATATCCGGGTTTTGTTTCAACTGCTGATCAAACCATTCACCCTGACCTTTACGTTCAGCAGTCAGTCGTGCAATATCGACTGAACCCGTCATTGCCAGCGACTTCAGCACATCCCGTTGATCGCTCTGTTCATCCGGCAACAACCAGGACAGTTTTTTAGCCAGGGCGTAAACAATCTTCCCGACAAACACGATCCCCTGACCGAACGTCAGCATGCCGGGATATAAATCTTTTTTCAGGAAACTGACAACACGCGAGATCCCCCCGCCCTTAAACCAGTCAGCAAGGTCATCAGTTAGCTTACGGATATCCGGTGCCAGTTCGTTACCCAGTTGCCCGGAGATTTCAGCCACCGCTGACGAAAAAACAGTGCGCAGATCAGCAACCGCTTTATTCCCCACAATCGCCCCTTCAGCTCCTTCTTTGGTCACCAAGTTATAACGACGCTGCTCATCCATCAGATCACGATAGCTTCTACCGGACTGCTTGATCAGCATCAGTAACTTACTTGCCTCACCACCGAACAGAGAATCCAGGGCAAAAGAGGCTTTCGACTCATCCTGCATGCTCAGCGCGCGCTCAACAATTTTATCAAATTGCTTCATATCGCTGAGACCGGCAAAATCACCGGCTTTAAATCCCAGCGTAGCGAATGCATCCTGCAAAGAATCCTGCTTTCCCGTCTGCTTATATTCCCCGGCCTTGTGCAAATACTCTTCAAACAGGTCGCCAATATTCTCCCCGTTCATGTCGTACTGCTTTGCCAGAGAATCCCAGGCGTTAAAGGTCGGGGTATCCACGCCGTAGCTTTTCGCCACGTTAGCGCGCTGCGCGGTTTCTGCATTTGCAGCTGCCGGGGCGATAATCGTACCCAGCGCAGAAGCCACTACACCGCCACCGCCGATCGCAAGCCCGGGTGAAATCATACTGCTGAGTTGCCCCGCCATACCCAGACCGCGCCGGAACAGGCCTTTACCAGCCCCTTTAAAAGCCTGGAGGCGCTGCGCTTTAAGCATCTGCGCATTCAGCTTTTGCTGCTCTGTTTCGGTTTTACGGATTTCGCGAGTGACGTCGGTATATTTACACTTCAGTTCGCCAAGGCTTTCACCCGCCAGTTTCGCGCGCTTAATCTCAGCGGCCAGTTTCGTCTGGTCCCTGGTCAGTTTTTCCGACAGCTTCCCGATCCCTTTCAGGCTCTTTTGCAATCCATCAGCTGAACGGTTCCAGGTACTGTCGATGTTTCCACCAAAAGTAATGACAGCTTTAAGATTCTGGCTTATTCCGGCCACAATTTACCGCCTCAAGTTCATCAGTAAGAAAATCAGAAAAAATGCTGAATGGCATATCCAGATAATCGCCAAGGGGAAAATGCATCCGCCGCCCGAGAAATCTTATTGCCCGGATAATGGCCCTTTCGGACGCTTCGCGGGCGGGAGCATAAAAACGTTAAATGCATCCAGCAGACGGCCGTAATCTGCTGCGGTCAGCTGCCAGATATCCTGCTCGCTGAGATTGCACAGCAGGGCAATCATGCGCGCTTCTTTTTCTTCTTCATTGCCGCGATCCTTCGAGTGCGCAATGCGGTCGCGCACCAGCGGTTCACGCATGGTGATATCTTCCAGCACAGCACCGCCGTCAAGGGTTACAGGGGAATACAGTTTGATAACACGGGTTTCACCGGGAAAACTCATATCAGGCTCCATAAAGTAAAAACGGCCAGAAGGCCGTTCAATCAGTAATGTATTTGAGGGTCAGAGGCGTACTTTTGCTGCAATGCCAGACAGCATATCCACACCGTTTACCCGGCGGGAAAAGCGCTCGGTATCAATTTCAAAGAGCTCCCGCCCGTCCAGCGTTTGTCGGTAATAGTTCACCGCAATATCGACCGTAATGGCATTTTCTGACAGAGTCGCGTTACTGCGTGCATCCGGCGTAATCGTCTGAACGAATCCTTCAATCTCTTCGATCGTGCCGCGCGCCGTACCGTTTCCCAGATAGCCCTGATAGGCAGTAAAGCGGGGCTTACTGCCACTGATAAAACCGAAGCTTGCCAGCATATCTGCATCGATACCGTAGAACTTCAGTTGACAGGACAGTGCCTCCATTCCGTCATCGACAGGCGTGGGTGCATCCTGTGCGCCGGTACGCAGGTCAGTTTTTGTGATCGCCAGTGCTGGCGGCGTAAATTCATGGGAACCTTGAATACGGATCCCCTGCCTGAAGAAGGTCCAGGCGCGTAATGTATTTTTATCGCTCATGCTGCCAGCATCTCCTCAAGGGCATAGTTATTGTTCACCCGGACGCGCAGGCTGATCAGCTCCGTCGGTGATTTCGGTCCGAAGTCGTAATTGATATACAGCACACCGGCTGCCAGGCTCTCAGCGGTATTCAACTCTTCATCAAGCCAGGCCCGACCGCCGAAGATAGCCCCCAGCCCGACTAACTGACGCATATAGGCATTGATGGTGCCAATAATGTCATCGGCATTTTCACGATCTAAAGGACGATCGACGTATTCCAGCATCGTTTCCTGAATACTTTCTTCAATAACATCCGCGGTACGGCGAACAGATTCGAAACGCCACTGCGGATCGGTTGCACACAGCCGGTTGCCCCAGTGCTTAAATCCGGCACGCCGGATGATGGTGGAGATATTCTGCATATTCAGCAGGTTTGCATCACAATTCTCTTCCCCAAGAATAAATTCGTCGATCTGCTCCACACCGAGAATATTATTGATATCCTGATTGGACTTGCTCCACCACCAGCCTTTTTCGTAATCAATTCGGGCACGCAGCCCCGCAGCAAATGCAGAGTATGGTCGGTACACCAGTTGCCCGTCTGTATCACTCACCTGCACACGCGGGCGAAGTAGCTCTGTACGGGCACCGTAGGACTGTCGACGCTGTACCACTTCCTGTAGTGTGGCACCTGAAATACAGTCTACATACGCAACAGCACGCAGCTTACCGGCTACCGTTTCCAGCGCCTTTCCCACCGCATCGTCCTCACTTAATCCCGGTGCAATGACAATCCGGGGCTGGTAGGTCGTCACCGATTTAGCTGAAGACAGAGCGCTAATCCCGGCAAGAACTGCTACCCTCTGTGCGGCCTCTTCATCAGCTTTGCTTACCCGCACCACAACAGTCAGCGCATTACGCTGGTCGTTGATTTCATTCAGTGCCTGTTTCAGCGTACCGTTGTCCCCCAGACGCGAAAGCATCGTTGTTCCGACAATGGCAACGGGTGTATTTAGAGGAAAAGGCTCATCCTCACCGCCAGAAAGTTGCAGGTTAAAGGGCGCTACCACCCCGTTCCCCTTACCACTGGCGCTTAACTTCACACCATCGATAACGAGCACCGCTGCGGCAACCTCTTCTGGCGTCGCTACCAGCACGCCACTTCCATCACATCCGAGCGTCACGGTCAGCCTGAGCGCTGTAGCATCCCAGGCAGCAGTCGTTTCAACAGCTTCGGGGGTTTCAGGATCCGGAGTGCCGGGTACGGCCTGAACAGTAATAACGTTGCCTGCTCTGCCCGCGATCGTCGCAGTAAAATTCACCACGTTATCCAGAATAGGTGTTCCTGTCGTTCCGGTTGCAGGTGTGCCCGCTGAGGCATCAGGTGCCGTACCCACCAGGCCGATAATCGCGGTCTGTATCGTCGTTACAGCAATGGTGCCCGACGTGATTTCTATTGTTTCAACGCCATGTAACTGAGCCATGTATTTTCTCCAGGCATAAAAAAACCTGCCGAAGCAGGTCACATGTTTTGATTTGGTTTTCCGGTAACACCACCACTATCACCACTATGGTCATGTCCGTTAAAGGTCTGACGAATGCCGTTCATGCTACCTCTACCGTCCTTAATGTCCTGTGTTGCCCCGATATTTCCGGCGACAGTCGTGTCGGCATTAATCTGCGTTTTCCCCTGAACGGTCAGGGTATCGGTGATTTCCACCGGGCCGTCCAGCGTGCCTTTTCCGATAATTTTGTAGGTCCCGCTCTCCGCCAGCGTGATGGTCAGGGCGTGCACGGCACGGTCATACCGGATCTCGGTACCGTCACCGTAGCGGGTGATATGTTCACTGTCGCTGCCCTCCGGTACCGCCAGACCGCCGGTATTCCAGCCGGGAAACACCCGACCATTGTTCAGCTCGCCCGCTTCCGACAGCACAGTGACAGCATCCCCCACTGCATAGGGATTGGAGTCAGCCCGGTTTGCGCCAGAAAACCCCTGGCAGAGCGGCAGCCAGGTGGTGACGATATCGCCCAGATCCACCCGGCATTTCGGTATACCATCATGCTTAACGGAGTGAATAACCCCACGCCGGACAATATTTGCCAGCCGGCGTTGCAGGTCACCAGATATATCACTCATCGGGTTTAGCCTCATAAATCAGTTGATAATCATCAACGTGCTGGCGGCCAATATCCGGAGACACACCCAGCCACGCAGTACTGAGGGGGTTGCTGATACGCGCGAACGGATCGGAGCCAAACGCAGCCCCCTGGGTGAATGCGATTCGCCAGACCAGGTAATCATCCATTCGCGGATCAAACTCATCGCGTGCCGCATCGATAAAGACGGCTGGTTCAATCTGTGTCATGCCAAACTGCTGCCCATCAATCCACTGCGTGATATCCGCTGCCGCGGTGCGCAGGAAAATTTCTGGCCTAGTGATGCCTACTCCTGAGCTGTCCACCACGATAAATAAATCACAGGACAATTCGACGTTTAGCTGCCCCTCATTACCGCCGCCCTGCTCCCAGCTGTTAATCGTGAAATACACGGCGGGTGTTGTGAGCCCCGAAAAACACGGTACATTCCTCTCCGGGTAAGCGTCAGCATACCGCACCCATTCTATATTTTTAAGCGCCGCGGTAACGGCGTCGTGGTACTGCGCCAGTAATAAAGGCTCGGCCATTCAGTTTTACCTCAGACAGAAATTTTTGCTTTAACACGGCCGCGGATATCAGACTGAAAGTGATGCATAAATATCTCCATTGCATCAGCGAACGCGTTGTCTTCGATATAGTTGAGCATCGGTTCATAGATATTCACTTCTGCCTCACGGATCCGGCGGGTTTCCGGGTCACGTATAACGACCGTGCGTTGGTTATCACGTCTGGAGCGGGACACCTCACCATTTTGAAAAGTCCGGGTGGCAAGGAGATTACCCTTCGGCGCAAAACCGGCGGTGCCAGCTTGGCGTCGCGCTTTGATATATCGCCCGGTAGTCTTGTCCCTCCGCGAATGATGTGGGCGAATGCGCCCGGAAACACGCCCTTTCAGATCTTTAACTTTTATTGCATTCAGGCCAAACCAGAGTCGGAAGTTATCCAGCTGTGAGCCGCGGTCAAGGCGGAAAGAGAGCAGACGGCGACGGACCATATTAAGACTACGCGGCGCCAGACCATCTTTAAGATCGGCCAGCGCCTTTTTACGTAAAGTTGCCGCAGTACGCCTCAGTGCACGTGAATAGGCCGCACGAAACTGCTTCTGCGTGGCACCAATATTTTCCGCAATCCGCCAGATTGCTTTAATATCAATATCAACGGGTAAATCCCGACGTAACCGCGATTCTCTCGCCATGTATCAGCTCCAGCTATTGATAACGGGCTGTGGTTTGCCTGGCCGCCCGAGCCCCAGTGAAACCCGCGTTCGCCCCTCTTCATCGGTTCCGATATGAGTTACACGATAGTTAATCCCGTTAATCACCACGCCGTCATTTTTGGACAGTCCGGCAATATCTGCCGTCATGGCGCTGAATGCCGGGGAATGGTCCTGAATCTCGCCGCCTCCCGGCACGCTAACCGGTGCATCCGGCGATTCGAAAATCACAACAACGGACCGATGCTCCTCGCCGATTTGCAGTGCTACCGGCGTTTCTTCTGCAAAGGCCCGGTTAATCCGGGCATCGACTCTGCCAAGACGAGCACGAAAACGGTTCATCAGAACCCCAGGCGCACATGCGTTTCCGTTTCACCGGCGTTATTGGTGATCCATGCCGTACCTGCCACCACGGCGCCAGCCTCCGCCGCAACGGCGGTCAATACTCCCGTATCATCGAGATACAGCTTTGTGCCACGCTGCCATGTTTCATCGGCAACCTTTGGCAGGATAAAAACGCCGGTCATATGCAGAACGCCAGCCTCACCGGCAGGGATATCACCGTGGGCCACGCCAGTAATATTCCCGACTGCAACAGCCTGGCCGGAAAAGACGTGGTTTCCGGTGCCGTTGTTCCAGTCCATCGTGTTACCGTCCTGATAGTAATTCGTAGCCATCATTATTCTCCGTAAAGGAAGGGCTGCTTTACTGCCCTCAGATAGAAAAAAACCGCCAGATGGCGGTGATTATTTTTTGGTAACTTTGACCAGTCCACGGTGATCGAGCGGAGCCACACCAGCATCAATGCGCACTTTGAACGCTGCACCGTCAATGGTGAATCCCTGCTGTTGCTCCAGATACGGCGTGTCGATGCCGTCCAGATAGGCTACTTCAATGGTGTCGCGTCCCTGCGCCGCGGCGAGGTAATAATCAGTCGGGCTGTTATCATCCAGTCGCGCCTCAGACAGGACCGTGGAAAAGTTCTGGATCGGGTTTACAATGCCGCTGTTCGCATCTGCACCAGGAACACTGGCAGATTTGATCAACTGATTCATTCGGGACTCTATCGCCACAGGAGTCAGGGCAAAAGCCGGGCGGATGTTCAGACGGCGTTGGCCAGATTTCTGGAGCAGCATCGCCTGGCGCGCAGCGTCCAGGCCTTCAATACTCAAATCGGCGCTGACCAGGTTGCCGTGATCGGCATGGAACAACGGTTTACCGTCGCTCATTTTCGGGTTGCTGGTCAGTACCGCCCAGACCAGATCGCCGACAGTGGCGCGGGCGGCAAGGCCCATCGCCTGAGGAATACGCGTTAGCATGGTCAGATCGTCATTGATAATTGCCTGACGGTCGATGCTGAACAGCTCGCCGTAGGTGGCCAGCGCAATCGGCTCGCCTTTATCTTTAAGGGTAACGTATTTATATTCCGCCCCGGCGCGGACCTGCCGCAGCGATGGAAATGCCTCCAGCCCGACACGATGTGAGGTTTTGAAATCGGTCAGTGTGCCTTTTCGGGTCCACTGCTCGAAAGTTTCACCCGCTTCATCCCAGCCCAGCAGCGCGGCCTTATGCGCCACATCCATCAGGATATTGCCAAAGTCGCTACTGCTGTGGGTAAAGGCCAGGCCTACCATCTGTAACGGTGCAGAGTGTCCGGCAATGCTGATACCGCGATCCACCAGCGAAGCGCGTGCAAGTTCGCGCAGAGTGTAACCGGTGTAGGCGTTATCCTTTTCTGCCGATGCATAGCCAGCGCGGCTCATGATGGCCGCACGGATAGAATCCCCGACCAGATTACCGTTACCAGCATGAATATGTATTGCGCCTGGTCCCGCAGTCGGTGTGGTTCCCGCTGCCAGTGCATTCAGCAGCTTATTACTCGCCTGCTCAGCTGTGCAGGTCATATCACCCACGCATTCAGATTTAAGACTGACAAACGCCGGGAAGGCATCAAATACTGCGGATACAGCTGTCACGCGCTCTGTATTTGCCGTTTGCATCTGCTGTTGCAGCTGTGCGGCCAGTGCTGTGATATCGATGCCCCCCATAGCTGGCTGTTGGGATTCATGAGGGCGCTGGGAAGACTGCGGGGCTGGTACCTGTGGTGGAGCAGGCTGATTAATCGGAGCTTCCGCGCGCGGCGTGAAAAGGTTCTTAATCTGTTGTGGCATATTCTCATAATCCTTCAGTTTATTTTCATTCACACAGGCTGCGGCCTGCAGTTCCGGTTCAATTACATCAGCGAAACCTTTCTCCAGCGCTTCCACGCCGTTTAGCCAGGTCTCTGCTTTCAGCATCACCTCAAGCTCTTTCTGACCCAGCCCCGATTTATTCATGTAAGCTCCGAGCATCAGCGCCTCATTCCGGTCCAGCCAGTCGGCATAATCCCGCATATCATCAGAATCACCGGCAATACCGCCCCATGGCTTATGGATCATCAGCCAGGCATTTTCCGGCATATGCACCGTGGCTCCTGGCAGGCAGACGATCATGGAAGCCATGCTCGCCGCCACGCCATCCACCCAGATATCCAGCTTCGCTTTCAGGCGCGCCAGGGTGTTGTAGATGGCAAAACCCTGCATCACATCACCGCCGGGGCTGTGGATATGCAGGTCAACAGCTCTGGCCTTAAATACACCCGCTTCCTTACAGTCCGCCACAAACTGCTGGGCGGTAATGCCCCAGCCACCAATCACGTCATAGAGAAAAATCTCCACCCGCCCGGCGGCCAGTGCGCGGATTTCATACCAACTTTGTCCTGTCGCCGCGTCCATTCCTGCCAGGCTTGCCGCAGGGTTAATCATCATCCTGCGGTGGTGTGGGATCGTCATGCTTTTCTGTTTTTGCATCAGCAGGTACTCCTTTGTCGTTGGCGGCGTCAGAGTCGAACACCAGGCCATGATCTTTATTAAATTCAGTTTCACGGATACGCTGGCGCTTGACCTCCTGCGGCGATTTTCCACGCGCGCGTGTCCATTCAGCCTCAGTACCGGCCCCACCCCGAACTATCGCTTTCCAGGCGGTGGCCTCCTTAACAGGGTCGATCCACGGCATAACCGGACCGAGATAAAGCGCGTTATAAAGAGAGTTGCGGTCAACATCTGGAGGAATTTCAATACCACTGAGCAACGCCATCGCCAGCCAGGCCCGATAGACAGGACGACTGTGCTGGCCCACAAACCACTGCTGCAGAACGTTGTAACCCTCAAAGCTCTCCACCAGCTCCTGCCGCTGTGAGCTGTAGGTACCGTTATAGTCACGAGCAATGCTAGAATAGCTACCACGCGTCCCGGCAGCCACTGCGCGCATCTGACCGTTGCGGAATTCATACATGTGAACATTAGGGCGATTGGATTCGACCATGCCCAGGTCTTCGCCGGGTTTGAGGTCGTCATAAATCATCCCCGGTGCAATGTCGTAGTGTCGCTGGCCACCGGGTTCTGAGAATTCGCCATCGTCCCCCAAAGACTGCGCGTCGCCGCGCTTTATGTAGAAACCTAACGCCGCCGCAATACGGGCAGCCACACGTTCTGACTCCTCATAATCTTTGATATCGACCAGGCGGGTGATCACCCCGTGGATCAGACTGATACCGCGCAACTGGTGAAGACGCTTGCGGCTGGCAAGATGGAGCATGTTGTCCGCGGAGACGGTCTTAAAATCGGCGTTAAAGCCGGTAAAGCTGGCGGGATGATTCTTATAAACTTTATAGCCGGTTGGACGCCCCCAGGCATTAACAATAATCCCCTGCCTAACCTGCTGTCCCGCGGTACTGTTGAGGCCAAACGGCACATAGTCGGCCTCCAGCATTTCCAAAGAAAAGGGTACAGAAGTCGCATGCTGCAGGCCCGGTACATTCCCCCTCACCAGTTGCGTAAAAACCTCCCCGTCGCGCAGCGCAGAGCGCAACAGTAGCCGCTCAGCTTCAGGGCGGGTAAACATGCCCGTCACTTCGGGACGTACAGACCATTCGGACCACAACGCTGACAGTTTTCCGGCAAAATCAGCGTGCAGATTGCCATGAATATCCAGCGGCTGCGGTTCGACGTGTATGCCGTTAGCACCAATCACCCGGTCTTCCAGTTTGTCGAACAGACCAATAACCAGATCGTGATTCTCATCCAGCCAGCGGGCCTGTTCCCGCAGGGATGTCCCGGCGGCAAAAACGGCAGTATCCGCCGAGCGGGACTCACGCTTTCCTTTGTGGGTTCGGGACGGGGTCGCTGCGTCATAGGCCATCAGCTTTAATCTATTTTTCGCCCGCGCCGCTGCCCACCCGGGAGAAACAACACCCAGTGTCTTTTCTATAAATCCCATGGTATGCCTTAAAGAAAGTTAGCGAGTTTGTATGACGTGCCGCGTCTGGTTGCTGCCCGCCAGCGTTTTTCCCAGTATTCCAGCTCAACACGCAAGGCCACCGGGTCATGGTTAGTAATAGCGCGACCATTCACTCCGGTGAACGACACGCTTTTGCCATCAAGAGAATCCGTATATGCCTGTCGAACCATAATCAGCGTCTGGTGTATTTCATCTTTCGTCATAACCAGCCTCCGTTTCCGGATGAGCTCAACCAGCCACCCGGGGAAGTTGCAGTCTGGTCAGCTTGCTTGTCGGCTCTGGCCTGCACAGTTTTGGGTTTCATTTGGGTCGTCTCCCGGGGGCGCTCCCCTTCAAAAATAGTGGTACTTGAATCCTGCGGAAGAGCCCAGGATGGCGGGTTTTCCCAGTCACGTATTTTTTCATAGCCACGAAGAACCGCTACGGCCTGGGCATAACAGAACAGGTCAAACGCTTCGTTATTTCCTTTCCCTGGTTTTCGCCACTTACCATCGAGCCCACGCTCTTCATACGTTAATTCGTCGTAAAACCACTCCCCCAGCCAGTCAGGAAAGTGGATATACCCGGCCCCCGGTGTCTCACGGGTCAGGTTGTTGCTGAGCTGGTCTTTAAGGGTGTCGGTTTGCAAGAGATAAACCGGAATTTCACCGCGAACTTCCGCACGGCGATCTGCACGGCCACTGTTATCAGGAAATGTTTTGGTAATCGTTTTCTGTCGCTTCGCGCTGTCCCCTTTGATGAGATAAACACGTTTACCGAGACCATCACGGCGGCACTGCCGCCAGAATTTGTACGCATTATCGGTAACGCCCTCCTCACCACCGCTGTCCACAGCCATTGCCAGAACAGGCATTCGTCTCTCATTCTCAGCCTGTAAACGGTAACTTTTTTCCAGCACATCAGAGACCAGCAGTTGCCAGTCTTCTGGGTATGCACCAGGGTGGATGGGTTGAGTTTCACCGTTTTCATCGCAACGCAGGGATTGTCTGATTTTGTAGCGGTCAATCAGCCAGCGCTCACCGTTTTCGCCATAGCCTATTATCTGCACAACGAAACGGCGCTTTTTACCACCCTGGACGTCCACTGCGGCCAGAAGGAAACGCACTTTTGGCGGCACCAGGCGCTTACCATAATCCTCTGCGCGCTTCATCAGCTCATCAGCGCGTCGCTGTTCCGTGGCTGCACGCGGGAGGTATGGCAACCCCCAGTCGGTATTAATGACCGCTTTCAGAGTTTCTTCGCTGCCGGTGGTTTCATATTCCTGTTCTGCGGTCAGCAGCTTATAAACCAGCTGTGCCCAGGTCTGATAAGCCGCCGCCGGGCCTTCCATCCAGAAGGATGCAATACGCGAGCGGCGAGCGTCGCCGGTCACATGCCCGGTCGCGTCAATTTTCTGACCTTCGCGCAGCCAGACGCCGCGACCGTTAAGCTCACGCTTCATATCTGCGGTGATTATCCCGCTGCAGTGCGGGCACTCAATATGCGCCGCTTCGCTGGCTTTAACCGGATCTACGTCCTCCCGATAGCCCACCATCGCCGCCATTTCTGGCTGTAAATATTCTGCGCAATGCGGGCAAGGCCAGTACCAACGGCGACGATCGCCACGGTTGTATAAAGAAAGTATTCCGGTAGTGGGCGGCGCCTCATGCGGGGATTTACGTCGCCACTTCGTATCACGAATATCACGCCCTGGTGAACTCTCAACAAGAGTCATACCGGCAGACATAAAGGTAGTGGTACGTTTTGAGGCAAGGGAGAAACCATCGCCTTCCCCGTCAATATCTTCCGGAAAACGGTCATAATCGGTCAGCGCCACGCATTTAAAATCCGACGACGACATAACATTAATTGACGGCCAGCCGATTTTCAGGAAGCTGCCTGAAAGGAAAAATTTATCGTGAACGTTGTTGTCGTTCCTGCGTGGGCTTAGACATTTTTTAACTTCGGGACTACTGCGGAAAGTACGGGCAAGACGTTTTTTGGAATGTTCCTGCGCCTTATCCTGGGTCATTTGCACAACCAGCATATCCGACGGATCACAGATAATGTTGTAGACCACCCAGCCATCGATCAGACCGATAGTTTTACCGGTTCGAGCTGGGCCTACAAAAACAACCGCATCGTACTCGCGGGATGCCAGGCAATTCATTGGCTCCAACACATATGGTGCCACCATCGGATCCCACGGCACGGAGTTTCCTCCAGATGTGGGCACTCGCATATACTTTGCCACCGCCTCGGCTACCGGCATCCTGCGCGGCGCTTGTATGAGCTGGCCTGTGTCCTGTTTCAGCGTGAGGGCAGTAGCCAGTAGCGACATTATTCCTCCTCCGGGATTTCCTCCTCTGTTTTCTCATCGCTCATTACCCGTCGAGCAATGTCATCACGCAGATCGTCTATAATCTCCTGAACACGGGTAATAGCAGCAGGGGCCAGCGCACAATCTCGCTCCAGAATATCCGGCAACGTTTCCAGCACCTGCACCATCGCCTTTGCCAGATCAGCAAATTCACGGGCAACATCAGAAGCGGGAATTAACTCCCCTACTTCCTGCTCAAACTTGAGCCGCTCTCGCTCTGATTGATACCACGCCTTGCGGTCCTGTGGATCCATGTCTCCTTCCGCGACTGGCGCGGGCATTTTCATTAGCTCAGAGAGGATGTCGGTAAGACCATATAGTTTCAGGTTGCTGTCATTCCCACCAGCCGGGCGAACACTTTTCAATCTGGAAGAAACGGTCTGGCGATGTACCCCAGATAGCGCAGCAAGCTGGCTAACATTCAGTTGAAGCAACTTTAATTCACGATCCATAAAAGGCTCCAGTGATGAGCAAAAAACAAACAGATTCGACACCGGAGAAATTTTTATCCCCGGTATTCAATGAATTGAAGTGGTGGTGATGGACGATAAAAATGCAAAAATCTGGCTTTTTCCGCGTGTATACGCCCCCTCGGTGTTTCAAATCCCGGAAAGGACCCGTGAAAATAATAACCATTATCGCAAGCACTCTGTGGACGCCTGAGCTGAAAGCTATTGAGAGACATTAGGCTTGTTATTTGACACTCTCAGCAAATCATACATACGTTCACACATCATCCCAGCCCTGTAGCTTTCGTCAGCGCATCCAGTATGATTTGCCATAAAATGTCCTTTGCGCTTTTAGGTGTTTAGAGGACAGTTGTCAGTAGCAACTTCAACCGAGAGATAAAATGAAAGTACTGATGATGATAGCCGCTGCCTGAATTCTTGCTGCATGCTCCACATCCTAAGAAATAAAGCGTCCAGACGGTCCAGCGAGTATGACATCCAATGTGGTGCCGCGACTGGTTGAAATGTTTGCTATTCTAAAGCAAATGAAGTATGCCCCGATGGATAGAGGACCTGTCAAAAGATGGAGGTTTTAACCGCAAGGAATTGCGCATCCTCTGCAAGAAATAACCGAACTGCCATCCTAATGGAGGCACTCATTGTGATGGCAACAAAAAACCGCCCATAGGCGGCATTTGTGATGGCATTAACTCGGCATGAGAAGGTTTCAGAAAAGTTGAAGTGCCCGGACTACTCGATGGAATAAATCCCACCAAACTTCTCTGTTATCTTTTTTGTCATCCTATGGGAAAGGGTGAAATCGTCATCTGTTTTTGCGAAATCATGGATCACAATTACACTCCCGTCATTGTAGGGGTTTATCGTTACATCTCGGATTTCTAAATTTAATAAAGCAAACTTCAACTGGCGTGAAAACTCTTCAAAATCAATTTTTTTTACAAAGTAACACATCCCACTAGCTGACATCTTTTTCATAACTAAAACTCTATGACGTATATAGAAATTCATTATGCAATAGCAACACGAAATAATCACTAACGCGGTAAAAAGCCCCATCGCCGAAGATTTTCTTTGATGCTATTTTCGTCCCAGCTCGATTTCCCGTATCCCTGCAAACTGGTTATTTGCCTTCTCGATGGCAGCCAGTAACGGGCTGATCCACAGAACGGCCTGGCAATACGTTATTGAGTTGGCGGCAGCGGTGCTATCACCGGCTGTGTCAGCGTTCCCGGTATCGGTGTGCATTGCGCTGGCACGTAAACGGTTCGCGTAGTTGAGCAGCCCACCAGCGACATCAGCAGGAACAGGCAGATCACAGGTCTTTTCACGTTGGAGAATCTCCCGATTTTCGATGACTGTCTTTTCGGTGCCGGCATCTATCAGCGAATTCATGCGACTGGCGTTCTCAGCTACCTGATTAAACCGGTTGAAGTTGAAAGCCTGGGTAGCTATCACCGTAGCCTGCAATGCGTTGTCACTGCGCAGTACCCGGTTGTCACTATCTGATTTGGCCAGTGCTGCATTGCTGCGAGTCAGTAGTGCACAGAGTACCGAGATGATAATGACCGATGCCACTACGACCACAACAAGTCCTCTGTTCACTAGTCTAACCCCCAGCACGTGAGCGCACTTTCCTGGTCACGTCGTTCTACCTGACCGAAACAGCCATTCTTCTGGCCTTTAGTCAGGCGACAATCGCGGCCTCCGTCTTTAATCCACCAGCGGATAGCTTCACAGGCGCCTTTCGTGTCGCCAGCATTCATCCGCTTGTAGAATGTTGACGGATAGCATTTACCCGGCCCGATGTTGTAGGGGCAGAACGACGCGATGCCGACCTTCTGCGGTTCAGTCAGCGGCACCTTGATCTTACGGTCAACCCACGCCAGCGCCTTGTCACGCTCGATAGCGTTAACTTTCTTGCATTGCGTTTCAGTGGCGGTTTGACCTTTCACGATTCGCTTACCGTCGATTACGGTGACACCGTGGCATAAGGACCAGACACCGCCGGGATCGACCACTGCCACCAGCGCATTGCCTTCTTTCTCACTAACAAACTGATCGAACAATTCAGGTGCAGTGGCTCCAGCGGCAAGAAGGGCCAACATGGCAGCGCTAAACTTTGCCTTATTACCCATCAGTTCTCCCGAGCAGCTTTACGCCTGTCGTCTTTGATTTTGAAATACAGATTTGTCAGGTACGTCATCAAGCCAAACATCAGACTGCCGAGCACGCCAATCGCTGCCCATTGCGACGGGCTTACTCTGTCCAGCAACTGAAGCACCCAGAATCCGGCATTACCGGCTGATGCACCGTAGGCAATGCCTGTTGTCAGTTTGTCCATTCGATACATGCTCTCACCTCGCTGATCGCGGGTGCCGTCGTAAAAAGGAAAATTAAAGAAACACTCTGTCAAAGACTCAGAAATGACCTTTGACGCAGTGCTTATTGGCCAGCAATCTTAATTCACAGTGAGCTAACCCACTTATAACTCCCAGATGTTTAACAAAATCACATCAAAATTTTTTCAACACCCAAAAATATTGGTTGCCATCTCGAGAAAATAACCGATCAAAAAATGATCTAATTTTAAGGTGATAAGGTGAAGTTATGCATTCATGAATGAACTGCTTATCGATCTTACCCAATGAAATAAAAAGAAAAAAACTCAAAAATCAAAAAATACGATCATTTTCAATGAGTTATGATTTATTGCAACATCATAAATTATCGCCTACCTTCTGAAATAAGATGTTACCTTTCTATTTCCAGTGATACCTACCGGCGCACCACTTAAAGGGGATAAGGATGAAGTGGACAGTAATTGATACAATTTCATGCCCGAATACCGGGATCGTATTCTCAGGGATCGTCAGCCTGAAAATGCTCAAGCTCATTATATGGTACGAAGGTTCAGTAATTATCCCACCAGGTTCAGTAATCGAGCCGTTCGAAGATTCAGTTAAGATTGATGGCGAATACACACTGATGAAAATATATAACGTGACGACATTTAAACAATCAGCCTGGCAGGAGCTGAAGGATAAAATTACGTGTCGGGAAGGGCTTCTCGATGATTCAGCTCTGTGCCTTTCCCCCTTCAGATGTGCTTTAAAAGTTTGCCCTTACGGAAAAGAACGTCCTCAGGAATCAGCTTAGTCTTCAACGAGGGTTCCCCACGGCCTGAAATGAAAATCCCCGGCAGTTGCCAGGGATTGAATGTTTGGTATTTATTATCGCGGTGGTTGCAGCGGTCCTTCGAGAACCTCTGCTTCTCCGTTGTGGCAGATATCATCATTCATGGCCAGATGCCATACGCCGGTAACCATCCTGCCAGTTGCAACATCTTCAAATTCTTCCGGTGAGAAGTACGCTACTTGAACTTTTCCATCGTGCTGAATCCAGTAATAGCCTGCTTTCATCTCTTGGTCCTATTCCGCTGTTATTACAGAGCATTATAGATATTTAGAAGCACGCTCATGCGTTAGAAAATCTACATGATGAATTAAGCCTGTAGGCCCACTTTGCTTTTGCACTAAAACAGCGGGCCTTAGGTAACTTGTGATCTCAAATCATGAGCTGATGGCTGGCCGGGTGCGCTAACACCCACCAGCCGCCCATTTCCACAGCAAAAAGCCCCCATCACTGGAGGTGCGTATAACATCCGAACCGGTAATCTGATAACCCCGCCATCACCAACTGCGTAAGAATTAGCTGGCAACGCTCGCGGCTAATATGGGTATTCCGTGCAATCTCTCCAGCCGTAGCTGGTTTTTTGCTTAATTCATTGAAAATAATGTACGGCACAAGCCGGAGCATTGACTTTTTGTTATCACAATTAATTAGTGAATTTTTTTTACCTCGGGATTTATTGCATTAGCAGCTTCATGGAAGATATCCTCTAACCAACCAAGGATTTCGGCCTCACTGAGTGAGTCAGGAATGACGGCGTCATATAGCCTTGATGATTTTCCCTCTGTCAAATCAACACGATAAACCAGCCAACGCTCGTCCTTACGCTCAACCCCTAAATGCCTTCCAAAAACATTGTAAATCATCATTTTCATTTACTAACTCTTTATTTATCGAAATGATTTGGGTTTAACTTATCTCACATGTGTTCTGGATACCGCTATTTTTTGTATTACGCCTTCATAGAATCACACTACCTTTTACCAGCTGAAAACAAATGGGTGACAGGTTTTGGCACAGATTAGACATTCTTGGTAAGCCATGAAATGTTTGTTTTGCGATAAAAAACCCGCTCGGTGGCGGGTTTATAAAATTTTGACAACATATCAAATATGCTTCAAATATGGCCTATTCAATTGACTTTTGCAAGACCTTGCTGCGAAAAAACAGATTTATGTTGCGATCGTATTCTTACTACCAGCATTAGAGCTTCACTATCCATCAAAGCAAATATGTCACACATCACCCGCCAGTAATCACCATAGTTTTTGCTCCAGTTGTCTGGCTTAACCCCCACCAGCTCGGCAAGATCACAATATTGATAAACGTCCTTACCGGCCAACTTAGCTTTCACATCCTGCGCGGCAAGCCAGATAAGCTGGCGAAGTCGCTCCATGGTCTTCTTTGCTACTCGCTTACCTTCCAGTTGCTGGCTGAATTGCTCCCATGCCCACCGAGTTATTGCCACCTGATGGTCCCAGCAGGTGTTCTCGCTGTAGTTCCATAGCAACCAGGCCTTCTGGTGTTCATCCAACGACAATAGCGCACGGCGCCATGATGCGGTCGCAAACTCTACCGGCTGAACCAAAGGAATATGAGAACCCTTCGCATGTGATTGTTTGCCGGGTATCGGAGGGTTATCGAGCGTTATCATCTTCCCGGTCACCTCATCCATTACTCGCGGTTTCTTGCGCTTAAACGTGCCGGTATCGAACTGGGCGTTCTCCAGCCATGCCATCAACTGCCCCTTTGTGGCTCCACTTAAATCTGCGGTAGCTACAATTAGCTGTTGGCGGACATACTCTAAATATTGTGCAGTCATGCAGCCTCCAGTTTTTTCAATGTTCGTAGGTCAGCTAACGCGGTGAGCCTGATTTCTTTCAACTCTTCGACAGTCCAGCGATGCGGGGTGTTATTGTTCTCCAGCGCCAGCACTACTTCTTCCCCGTATAGCACCACCAACGCAGCCCGATACGCTTCGATGTTTCCGGATTTGTAGACGTTGCAGACGTCGCACTGAAGGTGGATATTGATGCGGGTAAAGCGCAGATGTCCGGCGGCGGCAGTGGTCCGATAATGACCAGCGTGCCACGCGAAAGCTGTTTTAGTTCCACAGGAAATACAGCCCTTCCCTTCTGCCAGTTCCGTTTCGCGGCAAATGTCGTTTACGGCACGTTGCGTCAGGTCAATCCAGTGCTTTAGCGGCTTAACTGCGGCTTTGCGCTGGCGCCATGCTGCACGCTCGCTTTTCTCGGCTGCGTGTTGTTTGGCTAACTCTTTGCGCTGCGCATCCTCCCGGGCCTTTATGGTCTGTTCTTTTCCCACGGCGCAGGCGCACTGATACGAGCAAACGACCTGTCCGTCTCGCGTAGGGTGGAACCACTGGCGGCATTCTTTATTGGCGCACTTACGGCGCGGTTGCTTAGCCATGCTCACCCCCACGCCTTGTTTTGCCAGACACGGCTCGGGCGCGGCACTTTGTCGCCTTCCGGCAAATGCGCGCTGATAGTCCAGGTGATGTTGTCACGTTTCAGACTGCGCTCTACTTTGACGCCGCGGCGCCGGTAGTTAGCCACCAGCTCGTCGGCCTGTTCGGTGGTGCATTCGTGATGATGGAACCAGGAGTATTTCATCGGCATCATCCCCCGAAGCTAATCAGCTGGGCGGCTGCGTTCTCGGCCTCCTGCTGCGTTCGGAACGTGCGTGACAATATCCAGCGCCAGAGAACATCGAGCGCGGATTTGTACAACTGCTGGAACTCGGTTTCGTCCATGTTGGCAAAGGAGATACTGCGGGAATGTTTACGAAGTGTTCCGTCTGGCAATTGAATAGCGTCGTAATGCCCGGCCTCGACCGTTACCCAGGCCCGGTACGCATCAAAGGATTTACAGAGGCTGATGCCATTGGTCACACGGCGGCTGGCGATTTGCTCCAGATACTGCTCAGCAGCATCCAGCAGCGCGCCTTCGTTACCACCGTAAGCCGAAAGGTATTTAGCATAACCGGTCACCAGTTTGCGCTCGTTAGACGATATGGCGCCGCCGGCAGGCTCCCAATACTCAAAGCCAAGGTTAAGCAGAGCAAAGAAGCGCCGGTGAAATGCCGGGTTGCGGACCTGTTTGAACTCAGCCACCAGCACGGCGCCGAGCTTAATTTTTGATTGCAGAATATCGCTGGTCTCGGGGGTAGCCGCGATCAGGATTCCTGAGTTTTGCTTGATGAGTTGTAACTGCGCCATGGTTTTGTTCTCCGTGGCGCATCAGGCATAGGTTGTTCAGGCCTATGAAATCATAATATCAGAGGGAGGGATTACCCGGTAACCGATTCTTTCGGCAAATTGCATAAAACCATTCAAAGTAAAAATTTCTTCCTCCTCAAGTAATGGGCGGAAAGAAACCAGACCATTTCGTCGGTACATAAGATAGCGACCGTTAGTCGGAAAACTGTATACGACAACCTGATCATCGCGTCGAACGACATCGTACCAGGTGTTGTCCTTTTCCTGCTGCTCAGTAGAACCAGTCATCCGCGCTTTCCCATGTTTCCTGGAGAATCTGCTCGACTCGTTTTTTATCACCATCCGCGCCGCCAATAACACTCAAACCATCGTATCCGGTTCGACGAATGGTAAGCCTGCAATCTTCATAGGACTGACTAAGTCTGCGCAACAGCTCGGCTTCCAATGCCGGTACTGCGCCATCGGGTAACTTTTTCTTTTTATCGATTGTGACTTCGACTCTCATTTGTCCTCCGCTGCAAATACTGTATAAATAAACAGTACACCCATGCAGCAGATTTATCAATCCTATAAAAGCATTTTTTGCGAAGGTTACTATGTTGTTTCTATTGCGTTTTATACAAACCGAAAAAAAACCGCCGTGGCGGGTTTTGTCAGAAAGAGGTCATTTTGTCGGCTAGTATAACCGGTCAATCTTTCATTGCTTCTGGTTTATGGATATATAACTTTATCCCAGAAAAAATTTTACCGTAACTCGCATGAACCTCCCCCATACTATTGAATTCCAGAACATCTCCAGTAGTTGAGATTTCTAATGTAGTTCCATTACCAACAAATATGGCATCGTCCCGATCTGACACCATTATGGGCCTTAAGAATCTAAGTACATTCAACACTACGTTATCATCGGGTTCTTTATCTACAATGAAGTAAGTGTATAAGTCACGTTCAATTTGTGCAGATTTAACGACATACAACCATACATTTTTTTCGACATGAACCTTATGCACTACAGTCTCTTCGGGGCCTGAAGATGAAGAAGTTGTGAGCATCAATAAACCTAAAATAACAACAACCAAAAATAACATTAGTACAACAATGGACTGACTTCGCGTTTTACTATTTTTAATTTTCATCTGGGCCTCCTGCCATCAGTGCTCTTACTGCTTCTCATAAAGATATGAGACCAAAGCCGCTGACCTCGCACAACTAACTTCAATATAACGTTTGATATTTATCAAGGCTGAAGCGTCAGACACGACGAATGTGCTACGACCTAAACTCCAGGGACTTTTCCCATATTTTTTCTTGGTGGATGTCAGGATTAGTTCTTGCATCGAGCATTATTTCAGCGATCTCTTCCGGAAGCTCAATGTTAGTAGCGTCTTTGTTCAGGTAATCGCGAGCCTCTTTGAGATATTTATTACGTCGCTTGCTGTTATACCAGGCCGAAAATTCAGGGGACCAGCAACTGTCGTCGTCATTCCCGGCAAAGGATTCATGCATCGCATTGTTATACGCCAGACGATCAACCATGCATTCAGCAGTGGTAAGCGCCGCTTCCCGGATATACCCGCGAAGGTCGCGTTTATGCAAGTACGGACTATATTTCGAATCACAGCTGCTTTTAAATTCGACAGTCCAGCGGCGGATGCAACGTGCGTTCAGTGATTTGCTCATGCCTGTACTCCTTCCAGTACTGCGGCGATTTCTTCGAAAAACTTCTCCCGGGAATAGCTGGTCATGGCCGGTACAAACGCAGCCATCAGCATGCCCTGATTGCATTGCTCATCGTCGGAAAGCAGAACGATTTTCTTATCCAGGCGAACTTTGGCCTCCTGCAACAGCTCGTTCCTGCTGGCGCGCTGGAGATACTCGGCGATAATGGCGATCGCCTTGTTGGTGTGCTTCATGGTGATATTGTTCATACTGATACCCTCCGCTCCAGATAAACGTACTGGTCCACCATCCCCCTCGGTAGTTCCAGTTTCTCGGCTATTTCCCGGAGTTTTACTCCCGCAGAGTGCAACTCGCGCGCAAGTTCAACATCTGCATCCGAATACTTAACAGACTGGTGGAACCTGCCACGGAGTCGCAAATTAATACCGACCTCCCGCGCTTTCGTTCTAACCGCAGATTCTGACCGCCCGATAAGCAGTCCAATCTGTTTTACCCTCATGTTCCCGCTACATAACCGAACCACAACCAACTCAGCACGGCACCAGTCCTTACCCTTCCTCCGAAGTTTATTTGCCATGATTAGCACCTTTGTGCATTACGCTGACAGCGGTTGCGCAGCCTTGCAATGCCCCATAGCTCGTTTGAAGTGCTGGCCATACCCATGATTGAGGTGTACGCCGTTGCAGCTCGCCGCCATAGTCCCTTGCTCTCCAGCGCTTTGGCCTTTTCCATAACTTCCCGGACTTCCTGTTGGTTTTCTGGTGCAGAGCGCGGCGCCATATCAGGCAATTCAACATCGGGAACCTCAATGCCTGCGCGCACCCGGTAAACGTACTGAGTGCCATTGTTAAACAGTCCCAGCTTCCCTGCGTAGTACAGCTGGCGCAGATGATTTCCCGCACTGCTTGACGGAAGATCCAGCGCTTCGCAAATATCCTGCAGGACACAATCAGGCGTTCTATCCACAACGGCGAGCACCAGCTGCGCCTGTGTTACTCGGTCTTTGGTCTTTTTGGTCATTGGTCAAAACTCGCTTTGTTACTTAACAACCCGTAAATGGGTCACGTTTTTGCGGTAGCTTCCCCAGGTGAAATTCACCCAGATAGCGCCGTCCATCGTCAGGCGATCCATAACTCGTTCGCCTAAGATTTTCGTCAGTTCGTCATGGTTGAGGTTGGTCAACACCCCAACCGGTTTCATTGCTGCCAGACGGCGATCGATAATCTGGTTAAGCACCACCTGCTCGCCACGTGTTTCACGCTGCACACCCACCTCGTCCAGCACCAGCAGATCGACACGACACAGGCTATCCAGCAACGACGCTTCGGACTGGCCGCCGTCGTAGCACTCCCGAACTTTCAGCATCAGGTCCATCACGGTGATAACCAGCACGCTGTGATCTCGTTTGATCAGACTGTTGCCGATGGCCGCTGCCAGATGGTTCTTCCCGGTACCGCAGCCGCCGCTGAAAATGAAGCTGGCAAATCCGGTACCGAAATGCTCGGCGTAACTCTTCGCCATGCTTAACGCATGCCGCTGACCATCGCTGTTTACCTGGTAGCTGGCGAACGTACAGCCACGGTGAAGTTCGCAAATGCCAGACCGCCCGATAATCTTTTCGGTGCGAACTTTGCGGTTTTCTTTCTCGACTTCGGCAGCTCGTTTTTGCCCCTCAGTGCGCTGCCATTCCATCAGCTCTTGCGCGCTCTGGAAGCGAGGCTGAACACCCGGCGGCATCATTTTTTGTAAACGGCTAAACAGGTCGCTCGTTGATTTCATGGCTAGCCCCTGAATCCCGGTGGGATCGTTGTGTCAGGTTGAGAAATCTTTATCCCCGCCGGTTTTTTCGACGCACCGACAAAGTTCCGTGGCTGTGCTCGGGAGTTTCTCAGGCTTTGTGCAAACGCCTGCTCCCACTGCTGGTGGTGCTTAACCTTGCCCTCTGATTCCCAGAAGTCGCGGAACTGTTGCAACTCTTCGGGTGAATAACCGGGCTCGGGGCCAAGCTGGATTCCCCACAAGGCGGCCTGTTTCACAAAGTCGGATCCCGGATGCCATTCAGAAGTGATCGAGAATTTCCCAAAAGGCGCGAGATATTCCTGGCAGGAGTTTTCCCCGTGCTGTTCAACGTCAGGCTCGCGCGCTTCTCTCTCTCTGGTTTTATTTATTAGATCTGTATCTGTATCTGTATCTTTATTAGTTGGATTTCCGTTGGCGTTCTGTTCCAGCGGTTGGTTAACACCCGTTGAACACTCGTTCCCATTTCGTTGGTCTTTCGTTGATTTTTTAGCCTTTCTAGCCTGAGCCGAGGCTTTTCCAGCAGCTGACTTTTGACTAATCGACGTTTTTACCGCTTCAAGGTCGCGTTCTATTCTGTCTTGCGACCACTCCGTACCGTTGTCGTTAAAAAACTCCTTCAACGAAGCTTCAACGGCAATCCAACGGTCGTTACTCAGCCGTGCTATTTTCGCCAGTCGGTTTTTTGGGATCGGCCTGCCTGTCTGCCAGTAATTGAACATCAGCAGCAGGTATGCTCCATGCTCTTCCGTAGACAAGTGCATGGTGTCTGCCAGATAGTCAGCAATGTAGAGTTGCATGTAAGGCAGTGCTGCCATGGTTACTCCTACCCTCAGCTTGCAGAGGATTTATGGTCATTGGTCAAAACTCGATTAAAAACACTGTGGCGCTACAGCGGCTACGCTCGCCAGTAGTGGCCCCGCCAAATCAGATGGAAGCAGGTTAAACAAGGCGATTGCAGCCTCTCTTATCTCGCGTTCAAGCTTCTGAACGCGAGCGCCTAATAACTTCGCCTGGTGAGCCTCGCTACACTCTTTTATCGCACTGGCCACCAGCTCTTTTTCCGTTAACCCGTGCTTTAAACCGTACTTACGGGCTACTTCAATCGGCATCGCATCAGCAATCGCCGTGGAAAGCTGGATGACATATCCGGTGTATTTCTCAGAACCGTTTTCATTCTTCAGATAGCGGTACAGGTTTTGCTTGTTAACACTGATGCCGCGACCGTTTTGTTTTTCCCACTGTTCTGCCACCAGCTTCGCCACCGCATCCTGTGCTTTGCCGGGGAGCATGGATTCCCATTCCTGCACTGCTGCATAAACTTTCTGGCATTGCATGCCATCGCGACGACGTGGCGAATACTGATTTTTTGTTTTCAGTTGCTTGCCATCCGTTGCTGTATGATTTTGATAAGAAATGGTTTGCATAATCACTCCTTCGGTATCCCATCAGTCGGGTTTGGGTACAGATCGGGCCGCAGTTCGTGCGGGGTGACGCCGGTCATGCGAAAAATAGGCAATACGTAGCTCGGTGGAACAATTCCGTTGTCACGATTTTTCCAGTGACTGACGGACATGCTGGATACACCAAGGGCAAGAGCCATATTTCTTGCAGTGCCTGCGGCCTGAATTGCTTTATCTAATGCTGTCATCTCGATCTCCTGTAGTCAGTAAGAGGAAGTAAACCACAGATTTATGCAAAGTACAAATCATGGATTTATTGAGTGTATAAACCAAATGTTTAGAATGGTGAAATGAGAAAAGAAGAACCTAACCAAGTCTTAATCGCTCGCCTCACCGAGATAACAGAACGCGGTGTAACCAAGGCGGATATGGCACGTATCGCAGGGATCACCCCACAAGCCGTAAATGGGTGGTTCAAGAAAGGTGTCATCAGCAAAAAATCAGCATTGGCTATTGCCGATGCGGTTGGCGTTTCTGTTGCGTGGCTTTTGGGCGAAGATGTTGGTGAGATGAGCGGCATTAAGCCTAATGAGCAACGCATGCTCGAACTCTTCCGCCAACTCCCTGAGGATGAGCAGGAAAACATGCTGCGCATATTCTCCATCCGCCTGAAAGAGCTGGATGCTATGTACGAGAAGTACATGAAGGGAAGAATTCGGTCGCAGGAGGATTGAGCTCTCCCTGACGGTGGGTGGCAATGGAAAGTTATAGGTTGATGAAGTTGTTATTTGCTGGCTCAAATTAAAAGCAATAAAAATAAGGAATCAGGATGGATAAGCTGTGCTTCCCTCCCCTACTTTCTCCCGGATTTCATGATCTTGATGATAGTCAGATCAAATCACTTTTCGTGGATGCTTTCCCGAAATCCACGAGAAGGGGTATGCTATACTGTAATTACATCCAGTTAATGACAGACCTAAGGATGATAAATAAGCAATTCCCCTGCTTTATTGAAGTTTGGGTTGATGGTTCATTCACCACAGAAAAACCGGAGCCTGATGACATTGATTTACTGCTGGTGATTGATTACGTACAGCTGAACTCTATTCCACCGATGTTTCATCCACAGATAGAGCGAATCCTGAACAGAAACTTTATCAAGCATAACTATCACATTGATCTTTTGCTGCTTTATAAAAACAATCCAGCAAGCGATTACGATGAAGATAGAATGCATTGGCGAGGAGTTTTTTGCCATGATAGAGAGGATACACCTAAGGGGATAGTGAGGTTGCCATTATGAGCGAAAAAAACAATTTGATTTCCCTTAAGGGCAGAATTCAATTCGCTCAGGCAAAAGTTGACGCTATTACCTGCTTAAAAGAGCCTACTTTCGCTGATAGAATCATGTTTAATAACATGGATTCTTATTTAAGCGATCTCTTATCCGAGCAAAGAGCTAATGATAATAAACACCCGCTTCAGGATTATATGGAACTTCGCCTTAAGGGAGTGTTGGTTGATTTTGGTTCAATTCCATTGGAAATTTTATCGACCATTTCCGGAAATCTTGCTTCCTTAGTACAAAAGGCAGCTCATAGAATTGGTTCTGGGAAAGATTCTCGTAGGGTTCCTATCGATGTAAAAAATGCTCTGAATTTAAGATTGGCGGACTTATCCCCGGGTTCAACGAGACTTGGAGTCACCTTTTCGACAGGATCGTGCGAACTAGTTGAAACTGTATCTAGTCAAGCAGTTAAAGAAATTTTTTCACTACTTGATGCACCTGATGAAGAAACATTTATGGTAAAGGTTGCGGAAATCGGCAAACAATCGACCATTAATTTGAAAAATATCATTAGCGAATGTGAACACAATAACTTAAATTTCGACCTTACTTGGGTAGGCCCCTTTAGCAACGGAGTGCGCTCTATATCAATAAATGCTGACGATATTAAACGCTTAACTAATCGTCTATCAATGACTCGAGTTACAAAACTTCCAGATGAACACATAACTGGCGAGCTCGCTGTTTTGTCTATGTATGGAAAACTCGAAATAGCAACGGACGATGGAAAAATCAGGGCTTCATACCCAATTGATATGCTTGCCGATATCCAAAATAAACATAAGGTTGGTGAGCGAGTTACTTTAATCGCTGATGTTACAGAAATTCATAATGAGAGAATAGGCTCATCACGACGTAACTACATGATCAAGACTATCCGTTAAACTTAGACCCGGCCACCGAGCCGGGTTTTTACTGCCCTTCTCTCAGCATTCAGCTTTAGAATTCAACCGAACATCCCCGTGATCCCAGCCTCAGCGCTGGGATTTTTTTGTCCAAAATCCGTCGTTCCAGCCTAGCATCTCACTATTACTAAACCTTAGATTTATAATTTTATAATCCGACGATTGACATAAATATAAACCAGTGATTTAATCAATATCACCAAGACGCACTACGACCACCGACAGGAAGAAACCTCCAGAAGGTGGATCACAAATAGCGCATCAGGCAACCGTTCCGCAGCTCAGCGATACGAGCACCGAGGGTAAAATGAAAGATTTTGCACGCAGACCTGCACGCCAGCAGGCCGTGAAATTGAATGTTATCGAGGTGTGGATTCGACACCTTTGCTACTTCCTCGCCCAGAAAGGCGACCCGGCTGCAGACCAACAGCCAGTAAAAAATTTCTAATCGAGTTTTGACCAATGGCCGTTGCGGCCGGAGATGTGAATATGGAATTTGGAATGAAACGCGTTCTGGCATCAGTCCAGGCCGTCGCAACCCTGAGTAAATTATATGATGGTTCGCCGGTATCCCTTACGGCAATCAGCAAAGAATCAAAGCTGTCGACTTCATACCTGGAGCAGATATTTAAAAAGCTGCGCACCGGGGATCTGGTTATTTCACAGCGCGGCCCCGGTGGAGGTTACAGCCCTCGGGGAGAAGAAATCACCATTACTGACGTGATCACTGCTGTATCTAAACTGCCAGCCCATAAAACCTTTGTACCAATTCTGCAGGCACTTGAAGGCGTTCGCGTGTCGCAGTTGCTTCGGGGCGATTCTCCAGCCCTATAAAGCACAAAACCCGCGCAAGGCGGGTTAAGCACCCGGAAAGCCGACCAAAGCGTTCCGGTTTCGAGTTTTGACCAATGACCACCACCAGGGCGGCTGCCATCAGCTGCCGGGTATCTTACAACCTGAAGGAGCCCGAGCGCAATGAACAACTATGCGTATCTGATTAAAGCAAAAGCAAAAGCCACCGAGGCAAAAAGCCTGTTTTGCTGGTTTACTGCAAAGTCCGACACACGCGCCGAGCGCGAGATTCTTAATATTCTCGAAGATGCAGGTATCGCTGTAGGTCGATCCGCTGACCACCAGCTACCTATCCGCACCAATTTCCCTGTTCTGGATGACTTACCCGAAGAAAGCTCTCTGGACGTCACCTGGTGCGAACGTCATCAACTTGATGAAAATGGCTGCTGGCAAAAAATTATCGTTCAACCTGCAACACAGCCCTCTTCTGTTGATACGACGGGCTCTGATGCCAGCATTGCTGAAAGCGCTGTCAGTAACTTACCAGTAGAAAATCAGGCTATGTGCGTGTCTGACACTGATAGTGCCGCGAGTAGCTGTGTTGCAGATGATCTTCAAACTGAATATGCAGATGATGAAAGCGCAGCATTTCAGCTAGCGACCATGCCTTTCCGTATTCAGGTACTGGCTCAATTCTGTGCTGAGGACCGTCACGTTTATCACATCAGCATTCCACACCGTAACGCGCTTTCATCACTGGAAATGGATATGGACAACAGCTATGTCCAGAACCTTTTGCTAGCTGCCGAGAATGCCCCTGAGGTTAAGACCTTTGACATACCGACCCTGTGGAAATTTACGGCTGCAGTTAAAGCAGTGTTCCCTCAGGACAAGCGTAATGAAATGAGTCTGGTTATGCGGTTCGTCCGCATATGGGTATCTACTGAACATATCGACCGTGGTTTGCTTGTGAAAGAGTGGGTAAAAGGAAACCGCGTGTCACAGATTCAGCGTACCGATAGCAACACCAATGCTGGCGGCGGCAATAAGACTGATCGTAACTCAGATTACGAGCACACACTGGACACTCTGGATGTTGAAATTGCGCTGGCCACGCTGCCAATGGATTTCGACATCTACAACATCCCGGTGTCAATCCATCGCCGGGCTAAAGAAATTGTCAGTAAGAATGAAAGCCCATTCGAGGAGTGGTCTAAGGCGCTGCGCAAAACCGCTGGCATCCTGGACTTTTCACGCGCAGCTATCTTCGCACTCATCCGCGGCGCCACAGAGAACGTGCATCACTTCCCGGTAAGTCTGCAAACGTACATCAATGCAAATCTGACCGAGTCAAAGCATGGCTCACCGGCAGAAGAGACCTTAGCAGCCACACAACAGATTGTGAAAACCACCGGTGAATCCAACGAAGAAACTGTTAATCGCGAGGAAGTGAGCCGCCAGCTCGCGGCGGACAGGGGCGAGTTTGTCGAGGGCATTAGTGACCCTACAGATCCAAAGTGGATTCACGAGGACCTGACTAAACCAAAACAGCCTGAGATCGCTAATGTGGGCGGTGGTATTTATTCCATTGAAAACCTGATGTCTAAACCAGCGGCAACAACCGAGGAAACATCCGACAATGTGCAGATGGAAGAAACTCTCAACGATGAAACCTCGGTTAACTCTGAAATATCGATTAGCAAAACAAGAACTGACCCAATTGCAGGCGATGCTCAAAATGGTGATCAGGCAAATTCCGTAGATAATGAAACCGGTCATCATAATGAAGTTTATCGGAATTTAATGATCGATATAGAAACTATGGGTAAAAAAGCCAACGCCCCTATCGTTTCGATCGGTGCTGTATTCTTTAATCCAGCAACTGGAAGCACCGGTGGTGAGTTTTATGCATCAGTTTCACTGGAATCATCCATGCTATTTGGCGGTAACCCTGATGCAGAAACGATTATCTGGTGGTTAAAGCAATCTCCTGAAGCACGTTCAGCAATCACCATGAGCGATGCATTAACTCTGGTAGATGCGCTGGAACTGCTCTCCGATTTTATCAGCGAAAATTCAGATGTTGGTTCAGATGTGCAGGTTTGGGGAAATGGTGCTTCATTCGATAATGTGATCCTACGTTCATCCTATGACCGTGCGGAAATCGAATGCCCATGGAAGTATTGGAATGATCGCGACGTGCGAACCATAACCGAAATGGGTAGCGCTGTTGGAATTAAGCCACGCTACGACATCCCATTTGAAGGCGATATGCATAATGCGCTTTCTGATGCCCGTCATCAGGTCAAATACGTTTCTGCTATCTGGCGAGAGCTGGTCAAAAACTGATTTTGCAATATCAGCAAATGGCCCAACACTGGGCCATACTCTGGAGGAAATATGGCGAGGCTTGTACTGCTCTCAGAGTGGGCTGAACACGAGTTCGGTAATCCAATACCCGGCCCTTCGACCTTAAACAAATACGCAAAAAACGGAATGATCTCACCACCAGCCTGCAAGGTTGGTAAAAGCTGGCGCGTAGAACTTACGGCTCGATTTATTGGTTTTACGTCACAGCCAGAGATAAAAAAACAGGATCATCCGCTTTTGAGGAGAATCTTAGAGGATGGGCAGACCACGAAAGTATAACGTGACTATTCCGGGGCTCTCCCCCTACATGGACTCAAGAACGAATAAAGTCTACTGGCGCTATAAGCATCCAGTTACTGGAAAATTTCATGGATTGGGTTCTGATGAAACATTAGCAAAAGAACTGGCTACTGAGGCAAATAGTCGGTTAGCAGAACAACAAATGAGGCACACACTAAAAATTAAGGACGAGCTAACCAAAAGCCTGGGAGGCTCGTCAAGTGTGAGCGATTTCGTGGTTCGATATAAAGCCATTCAGGATGAACGTTATGAGCGTGGCGAAATAAAATTAAACACGTTAAAGCAAAAACAGTCTCCACTGAAAGTTCTTGAGCAACATCTGGGTATGCGGCCGCTGGATCAAATATCCGTCAAAGACATCGTGGGGATCCTCGACGATTATCGAGAACAAGAGCATAACCGTATGGGACAAATATTCAGGAAAGTGGCAATTGATGTTTTCAAAGAAGCTCAGCAATTGGGAGAGGTTCCTGCTGGTTTCAATCCGGCGGAATCCGCTAAAAAACCGCACGTAAAAATAACGCGCCAGCGACTCAATTTAGAAGAGTGGACACTTATATATAAGGCTGCAGAGAAAGAAAATTATTATTTACAGAAAGGCATGCTGCTGGCGATCGTAACCGGACAAAGAATATCTGACTTATGCAAAATGAAATTTACCGATGTTTCGGGGGATTATCTGCTCGTTGAGCAGGAGAAAACTGGTGCAAAGATCGCACTTCCACTGAAATTAAAATGCGAAAAAGTTGGTTACAGCATTGGTGACGTTGTCGCAATGTGCCGCGACAGCGTATTGAGTCCATATATGCTTCACCACCACAGCGCAAAAGGAACAGCTGTACGAGGGGGAAAAGTAAAACCAACAACCTTGACCACTGCATTCAGGAAAGCCAGAGATTCAGTGGCGCGTGACTGGACAAATAATGGTACCGCGCCGACATTCCACGAACAAAGATCCTTAGCTGAACGGCTATATCGTGAACAGGGTATTAATACCCAGATCTTGATGGGTCACGCTAACCAGGCAATGACAGACAGGTACAATGATTCGCGAGGAAAAGAGTGGAGAAAATTGGTTATTTTGTAGCCAGTTTTGCAGAAGGGTTTTGCAGGAGTTTTGCAGGAGAGATAAAAATGGGGATAGCCGCCCGAAGGCGGCAACGGTAATTACTCACCGATTTCCAACGCGTCCTGGATCGCATCGGCCAGCGCCGCAACTTCCTGCGAAACGTTGCGCAGGTCCATCTGGGAGCGGATCCCAGAGTTTGCGGTGGAGGCTGAAACTGACGCTTTTGATATCTCTAACGCGGCTTGAACAGCCAGCAAACGCTTACGGTTTTCAGAGGCGTCAGCGCCGGTGGCGTTGTCTAGATCGAAGTACCCTTCTAACATTGCTATCTCCTTATGTCATTCACCCCAGTTTAGGATGTTCCTCTTGCGCAAGCTATCAAAATAACACTCCGCATGAAATTTTTAGTAACAATTAATGCATTTTTCTTATTGCGTCCAGGCCCCAAAAAAGCAAAGGTAAATATATCTTTTTTCAATTTTTTACTTGTGTTTATTTTAGATATTACTTTTAAGCACTAAAGATTATCAATAATACAAAGATCTCATTCAGAGGCAGTAAATGGAATTCGATGAAATGCTCAGCGTTTTTTTTGAGCAAGTTAGATGTAAGTCAGACTTTCTCCGTTTTTTGGCACAATTAAAGCAAAACAATATCTCTTACTATATCTATTTCGTCGCTACGGGAAATGTACAAGTGGTGACAACTGCGGACACTTACTTATCGTTAAAAAGCCAACGACGGTTAATTAAGATCAATCAAAATGCGAGTGATGCTCTGACACGCATCGCCGCCAAACGCCATTTCAGCGGCTGTACTCGTTTTGACCAATATTGCCGGGAATTAGCCAGAGCGGGGGTATTCAAATGGGTGGTCGATGTCAATGAGGCAAATCGCCATTATTGGTCGAAAGACAATCATCTGCTCCATACTGAAAATATTGTCAATCCTGACTATAACTATGTAGGGGAAATTGACAATGTGAATCTTTGATTAATTTCATAGCTTAGTTGATGTTATCCTTGCTTCAATAGCCTTACCGATTTTAATAAACGGCCTTTCAATAAAAATATGAAGTAAGGTGGCAAAAGCAATACACACAGTAGCCAACAACATAAATTTAGAAATACCAACAAATCCTTGCGGAAAGAAATCATTGTACTTACTTACACTATATATTATTGGATAATGAGAAATGTAGAGAGAGAATGAAATATCCCCTAAAAAGTTCAAAGCTTTCGATTGTTTTACTTCATTATTTTTTTCATACAATAAACAACCACACAGGAGTATAAGAGCCCAAAAGCCAAAGTCTTGCATGCCAAAGCCTGAATGGTTTGGTTTAAAATAAAATGAAACTGCCAGGCTAACGCACAGATAAAACAGTATAGATGAGACTTCTTTCCCAATCCTTAAACTAAAAGTGCTATATATTATATATAAAAACATACCTATAACAAATTCTATTAAAATTGGCGCCCCTACAAATCTTAATAATGAAAAATATTCATGTCCTTCTGGGACTTTGGGAGCAGCAGTTCCGGCAATCAATACTTCGCCATTAAAATGGGTTTGAACAATAATAAATGGTAACAATATCAACAATGAGCATATAAACACCCTGTATCTATGATTTATGAGCATAGCAACTGAAAATAATGCATAAAAGTAAATTTCATAAGTCAAAGTCCATGCCGGGCCAAGTAAGTTATAGCCGAAACCAGGGGAAGGAAGCGTATAATCTCGGTGAATAAAAAATAAAGATCTTAAAATCAGTTCAATGGGATCTACATGATATAGTGCCAGATATCCAAATGCGAAAGTAACAATAAACGTAGGGTAAATTCTAAAGAATCTTCTAATATTAAAAACAATAATACTCCGCTGATTAACCGTAGAAGCGGCAATAATAAACCCACTAATCATAAAAAACAAATCGACACCAAATGCCCCGCCGCCAAATAATATGTATCCTAAATCTTTCTGCGCATAAACATCATTCAGAAAAAATCTAAAATGAAAAAAGACAACTAATAGAGCAGCAATACCACGTAACTGATGAATACTGTCTATGTTTTTTCTTTTTATCATTCTACTCAACCCTAATTTTAAATAATTATAATTTATTATGGATCCAAACCGCAAAATCATAGCATCTATATCAATCTTGATCGAGACTCATCGGTACGTTATCGTTCATTAGATAAGCACTTGCCACCAGGATAAGAAAAATTGCTCTTTTTGAAGGATCACATCCGAATAGTGCACATTCATTTATGTTGCATCCATTTTGGACATGCCATCAAAGTACATTATTAAGAATATGCTCATCGCAAAATTTTATACGCGAAAATGCTCGAGCATGGCCGTACGAGAGAATGTTGGTAGAGTTGTGCTAAATACGTTATAGAAAAATTAAAAGGCTAATACAAAAACGGGAACCAACCGGCTCCCGTTCTCTTCTAACCCAGAATCTGGATTACATATTCGCGATAATCGCGTCACCAAACTCTGAACATTTCAGCAGTTTAGCGCCTTCCATCAGACGTTCAAAGTCATAGGTCACGGTTTTGTTGTTGATAGCGCCTTCCATACCTTTAACAATCAGGTCAGCAGCTTCGAACCATTCCATATGACGCAGCATCATTTCAGCGGACAGGATGATAGAACCTGGGTTCACTTTATCCTGACCTGCGTACTTAGGTGCAGTACCGTGGGTCGCTTCAAACAGCGCACATTCGTCACCGATGTTAGCGCCTGGGGCGATACCGATACCACCCACCTGAGCGGCCAGCGCATCAGAGATGTAGTCACCGTTGAGGTTCATACACGCGATAACGTCGTATTCAGCAGGACGCAGCAGGATTTGCTGCAGGAATGCATCGGCGATCACATCTTTAATGATGATTTCTTTGCCGGTGTTCGGGTTCTTAATTTTCTGCCATGGGCCGCCATCAATCAGTTCGCCGCCGAATTCGTCGCGAATCAACTGGTATCCCCAGTCTTTGAACGCGCCTTCGGTGAACTTCATGATGTTGCCTTTGTGAACCAGGGTCAGAGAGTCGCGGTCATTGGTGATAGCGTATTCAATCGCCGCACGCACCAGACGCTTGGTCCCTTCTTCTGAACACGGCTTAATACCGATACCGCAATGCTCTGGGAAGCGAATTTTTTTCACGCCCATTTCATCACGCAGGAATTTGATCACTTTCTCGGCGTCAGCGGAGTCCGCTTTCCACTCGATACCCGCATAGATATCTTCTGAGTTCTCACGGAAGATAACCATATCGGTCAGTTCTGGGTGTTTAACCGGGCTTGGAGTGCCCTGATAGTAACGAACTGGACGCAGGCAAACATAGAGATCCAGTTCCTGGCGCAGGGCAACGTTCAGGGAACGGATACCGCCGCCAACTGGCGTCGTCAGAGGACCTTTGATTGCAACACGGTAATCGCGGATGAGATCCAGCGTTTCGGCTGGCAGCCAGACGTCCTGGCCGTAGAGTTGGGTAGATTTTTCCCCGGTGTAAATTTCCATCCAGGAAATTTTACGCTCGCCTTTGTAGGCTTTTTCAACAGCGGCATCAACCACTTTGAGCATTGCCGGAGTCACGTCAATGCCGATACCGTCGCCTTCAATAAATGGGATAATCGGATTGTGTGGCACGTTCAGCTTGCCGTCTTTCAGGGTGATTTTTTGACCTTCCGCCGGAACAACTACTTTGCTTTCCATTCACCTCTCCTTCGAGCGCTACTGGTGTGCTCGTCATCCTTTACGCCACAGGTTGTTGCCGCTACTACGCCCATTCCGTCTACCCGGAGATGCACTGTCTTACCGTCTTCCTGCAACACAAAGAGTTTGAGCATTTTTGTTAATGTTTTGTAATAAGCCTGTCAATACTACCTGATTGTTTGGCGCCATGAAAGACTCACGTTATTAGGCTATAATGCGCGAATCTATAAAGCCTGAAAATACTATGATTAAGACTTCATTTAGAAAAAACCAGCTTGAGCGATTCAGCTCACGACAAGCAACCAAACAACGTAAAGATAACCAACCAAAACGCGTTATCTTGTTTAATAAACCCTATGATGTTTTGCCGCAATTTACGGATGAAGCGGGTCGTAGCACGCTAAAAGATTTTATTCCCGTACAAAATGTGTACGCCGCCGGACGTCTTGATCGCGATAGCGAAGGCCTATTGGTGTTAACAAATGACGGTGCGCTACAGGCCAGACTCACGCAGCCGGGCAAACGGACGGGTAAAATTTACTACGTGCAGGTTGAAGGAGAACCGACGGATGAAGCGCTGGAAGCACTACGCAACGGAGTGACGCTTAACGATGGCCCGACGTTACCCGCCGGTATAGAGCGTGTTGACGAACCCGCATGGTTATGGTCGCGTACGCCCCCCATTCGCGAGCGAAAAGCCATTCCTACCGCCTGGCTAAAAGTGACGCTATATGAAGGGCGTAACCGTCAGGTCAGACGGATGACGGCGCATGTTGGCTATCCGACGCTACGTTTGATTCGCTACGCCATGGGGGATTACACGCTGGACAATCTGCCAAACGGACAATGGCGAGATGCCTGATTATCCGCCGCTGAGCGCGGGAAATTCTCCGCGCTCACGATGGTGATAATGAGCGTCAGCCATGCCAGTTTGATTTCTCCCTTCTCTTCTTTATATCCTTATCCTCTACTCACCCGATAAGGATGCCGCATGTTCAAGCCCCATGTTACCGTTGCCTGTGTGGTTCACGCTGAAGGCAAATTTCTGATTGTTGAAGAGACGATTAACAATAAAGCGCTGTGGAATCAGCCTGCGGGTCATCTGGAAGCGGATGAAACGCTCGTCCAGGCCGCCCGTCGTGAGCTTTGGGAAGAGACCGGAATTAGCGCCACGCCGCAGCATTTCCTGCGGATTCATCAGTGGATTGCGCCTGACAAAACGCCTTTTTTGCGCTTTCTGTTTGTGGTTGAGCTTAGCGAAATGTGCGCCACGGAACCGCACGACAGCGACATTGACCGCTGCCTGTGGCTAAGCGCTGAGGAAATTCTTAACGCGAAGAATCTTCGTTCTGCGCTGGTTGCGGAAAGTATTCGCAGCTATCAGCAGGATGCCCGCTATCCGCTGTCGCTTATTGGCGAATTTAACTGGCCGTTTACAGAGGGTGTCAAGTAAAAGGCTGCGTGATAGAATATGCCGCCTTGAAGTCCAATGTCGTGAGTATTCCTATGTCAGAAAGCCAGAAAAAAGTGATCGTCGGCATGTCCGGCGGTGTAGATTCCTCCGTTTCCGCCTACCTGTTATTGCAACAAGGTTATAAGGTAGAAGGCCTGTTCATGAAGAACTGGGAGGAAGATGACGGCGAGGAATACTGTACTGCGGCAGCCGATCTGGCCGATGCGCAAGCGGTTTGCGATAAGCTTGGCATTGAGCTGCACACGGTGAATTTCGCCGCCGAATACTGGGATAACGTTTTTGAACTCTTCCTTGAAGAGTACAAAGCGGGCCGCACGCCTAACCCGGATATTCTGTGCAACAAAGAGATCAAATTTAAAGCCTTCCTCGAGTTTGCCGCTGAAGATCTGGGGGCGGACTATATTGCTACCGGTCACTATGTGCGTCGCGCTGACGTAAACGGTAAAAGCCAGCTCCTGCGCGGTCTGGACGGCAATAAAGACCAGAGCTACTTCCTCTATACCCTGGGTCACGATCAGGTCGCGCAAAGCCTGTTCCCAGTGGGTGAACTTGAGAAGCCGCAGGTGCGTAAGATAGCCGAAGAGCTGGATCTCATCACCGCGAAGAAAAAAGACTCCACCGGTATCTGTTTTATCGGCGAGCGCAAGTTCCGCGAATTCCTCGGTCGCTATCTGCCTGCACAGCCGGGCAAAATAATCACCGTTGATGGTGAAGAGATCGGCAGCCATCAGGGGCTGATGTACCACACTCTGGGTCAGCGTAAAGGCCTTGGGATAGGCGGTATTAAAGAAGGTAGCGAAGAACCGTGGTACGTGGTTGATAAAGACGTCGAGAACAACATCCTGGTTGTGGCTCAGGGTCACGACCACCCGCGTCTGATGTCCGTTGGGCTGATTGCCCAGCAGTTACATTGGGTTGACCGCGAACCGGTCACCGGTACTTTCCGTTGTACCGTCAAAACCCGCTATCGCCAGACGGATATCCCTTGCACGGTGACCGCGCTGGACGCAGAACGTATTGAGGTTCGCTTTGATGAACCTGTTGCCGCCGTCACCCCTGGTCAATCCGCCGTGTTCTATAACGGTGAAATTTGCCTCGGCGGCGGCGTCATTGAGCAGCGCTTGCCGCTGCCGGTAGCCTAACAATATTGAGCGTGACCCCGCACCTGCGGAGGTTCAACGTAGCCTGTCAGACGTCGCGACGTCGGGCAGGCGCCAACAAGGAGTGAGCGTGGCGAAGAATTATTATGACATCACCCTGGCGCTGGCCGGCATCTGCCAGTCCGCCCGTCTGGTGCAGCAACTGGCCCATCAGGGGCACTGTGACGGCGACGCGCTCCACGTCTCGCTAAACAGCGTTATCGATCTCAACCCAGACTCCACGCTGGGCGTTTTCGGTGGCAGTGAAGCCAATCTTCGCCTCGGCCTTGAAACCCTGCTTGGCGTGCTGAATGCCAGCAGCCGACAAGGCCTGAACGCTGAACTCACCCGCTACACGCTGAGTTTAATGGTGCTTGAACGTAAACTTGCCGCTGCCAAAGGCGCGATGGATACGCTCGGCAACCAAATTAACGGTCTGCAACGCCAACTGGACCATTTTGACTTACAGTCAGAAACCCTCCTCAGCGCTATGGCGGGAATTTATGTCGATGTGATTAGCCCGCTTGGCCCACGCATTCAGGTCACCGGCTCCCCTGCCGTTTTGCAAAGCCCACAGGTGCAAGCCAAAGTTCGCGCCTCGTTACTGGCCGGTATCCGCGCGGCGGTACTGTGGCACCAGGTCGGCGGTGGCCGCCTGCAGCTGATGTTTTCTCGTAATCGCCTGACTACTCAGGCCAAACAAATTCTTGCTCATTTAACCCCGGAGTTATGATCTATGGAATTATCCTCACTGACCGCCGTTTCCCCTGTCGATGGACGCTACGGCGATAAAGTCAGCGCGCTGCGCGGGATTTTCAGCGAATACGGTTTGCTGAAATTTCGTGTACAAGTCGAAGTACGCTGGCTGCAAAAGCTGGCCGCACACGCAGCCGTCAAGGAAGTTCCAGCTTTTGCTGCCGACGCAAACGGTTACCTTGATAGCATCGTGGCTAACTTCAATGAAGAAGACGCCGCCCGCATTAAAACTATCGAGCGCACCACTAACCACGATGTGAAGGCAGTTGAGTATTTCCTGAAAGAAAAAGTTGCCTCCGTGCCTGAGCTGCACGCCGTGTCAGAGTTTATCCACTTTGCCTGCACCTCTGAGGACATCAACAACCTGTCCCACGCCTTGATGCTGAAAACCGCCCGCGAGGAAGTTGTCCTGCCCTACTGGCGTAAAGTTATCGATGCGATTAAAGATCTGGCGGTACAGTATCGCGATATCCCCCTGCTCTCACGTACCCATGGTCAACCGGCTACACCGTCAACCATCGGTAAAGAGATGGCCAACGTGGCTTACCGTATGGAGCGCCAGTTCCGTCAGTTAGAACAGGTTGAAATTCTCGGTAAAATCAACGGTGCGGTCGGTAACTATAACGCCCACATCGCCGCTTACCCGGACGTTGACTGGCACCAGTTCAGCGAAGAGTTCGTCACGTCGCTGGGTATTCAGTGGAACCCGTACACCACGCAGATCGAGCCGCATGACTATATTGCCGAGCTGTTTGACTGCATCGCCCGTTTCAACACCATCCTTATCGACTTCGATCGCGATGTCTGGGGTTACGTTGCGCTGAACCACTTCAAGCAGAAAACCATTGCGGGTGAAATTGGATCATCCACCATGCCGCATAAAGTTAACCCGATCGACTTCGAAAACTCCGAAGGCAACCTGGGTCTGTCCAATGCACTTCTGCAGCATCTGGCGAGCAAACTGCCGGTTTCCCGCTGGCAGCGCGACCTGACCGACTCCACCGTATTACGTAACCTGGGCGTGGGTATCGGCTATGCCGTGATCGCTTATCAGTCCACCCTGAAAGGCGTGAGCAAGCTGGAAGTGAACCGCGATCGTCTGCTGGATGAACTGGATCATAACTGGGAAGTGTTAGCAGAGCCGATTCAGACCGTCATGCGTCGTTATGGCATTGAAAAGCCTTATGAAAAACTCAAAGAGCTGACCCGCGGCAAGCGCGTTGACGCCGAGGGCATGAAGCAGTTTATTGATGGTCTGGCGCTGCCAGAAGAAGAGAAAACCCGCCTTAAAGCCATGACGCCAGCGAACTACATTGGCCGTGCGACCACTATGGTTGATGAGTTGAAATAATTTCAACCTTCCCCTCCTTCACTCTGAAGGAGGGGAAACGCCTGATAATTTAATCAATGTTTATCTCCACAACGCCATAATCGGCGTTAATATATTCATGTTATTAATTAAATGGAGATACAGTATGCGCGTACTCGTCGTAGAGGATAACGCTCTGTTACGTCACCACCTGAAAGTTCAGCTCCAGGATATGGGCCATCAGGTAGATGCCGCAGAGGATGCGAAAGAAGCCGATTATTATCTGGGAGAACACGTTCCCGATATTGCTATCGTCGATTTAGGGTTGCCGGATGAAGACGGCTTGTCGCTGATTCGCCGCTGGCGCAGCCATGATATTTCACTGCCTATTCTGGTGCTGACCGCCCGCGAAGGCTGGCAGGACAAAGTTGAAGTGTTGAGCGCGGGCGCCGATGACTACGTAACCAAACCTTTCCATATTGAAGAAGTATCAGCGCGGATGCAGGCGTTGATGCGGCGTAACAGCGGGCACGCTTCACAGGTTATCTCCTTACCGCCCTTCCAGGTTGACCTTTCACGCCGCGAGCTCTCCATTAATGACGAGGTCATAAAACTGACCGCTTTCGAATACACCATTATGGAAACGCTGATTCGCAACAACGGTAAAGTTGTCAGTAAAGATGCGCTCATGTTGCAGCTGTACCCGGACGCCGAATTACGCGAAAGCCATACTATCGATGTTCTGATGGGGCGTTTACGTAAAAAAATTCAGACTCAGTATCCTCACGACGTGATCATTACCGTGCGTGGTCAGGGCTATTTATTTGAACTGCGCGCATGAGAAATCTTCGTCGGCACATTTTTCCCTTGTCGCTGCGGGTGCGTTTTCTGCTCGCGACCGCCGCCGTGGTTATCGTGTTGTCGCTTTCTTATGGCATGGTGGCGCTGGTCGGGTATAGCGTCAGCTTCGATAAGACGACATTTCGCCTGCTGCGCGGTGAAAGTAATCTGTTCTATACCTTAGCCAAATGGGAAAACAATAAGCTTAGCGTCGATATTCCCGATAATCTCAGCATGCAAAGCCCAACGGTAGCGCTGATTTATGACGCCCACGGTAAGTTGCTGTGGCAGCAAAAAGATCTCCCGTGGTTGGTTAACCGTATCAGGCCGGACTGGCTTAGGGGCAACGGCTTTTATGAAATCGAAGCCGACGTGGATTCCACCAGCTCGCTATTGCGAAACGATCACGAAATCCAAAAAGAGTTAACTGAAATGCGCCTCCAGGGCGATGATTCGGAGATGACTCACTCCGTCGCCGTCAACAGTTACCCCGCGACTCGCCTGATGCCCGCCGTGGTGATTGTGGTGGTGGACACCATCCCTATCGAGCTTAAACGTTCCTATATGGTCTGGAACTGGTTCTCTTATGTGCTGGTCGCCAACCTGCTGCTTGTCATTCCACTGCTGTGGGTCGCCGCACACTGGAGCCTGCGCCCCATCGCCGCGCTCACACGCGAGGTACGGGAGCTGGAAGAGCATCATCGCGAGCATCTGAATTCCGAGACTACCCGCGAGCTCACAAGCCTGGTACGCAATCTCAATCGGTTATTAAAGAGCGAGCGTGAACGTTACGACAAATATCGCACTACCCTGACCGATCTTACTCACAGTCTCAAAACGCCGCTGGCGGTATTACAAAGTTCCCTGCGCTCTCTGCGTAGCGAACAAATTAGCGTTAGCGAAGCCGAACCGGTCATGCTTGAGCAAATCAGCCGTATCTCCCAGCAGATTGGCTATTACCTGCATCGTGCCAGCATGCGCACCGACAGCACGTTACTGAGCCGTGAACTGCATCCGGTAGCGCCACTGCTCGACAGCCTGATCTCCGCACTAAATAAGGTCTATCAGCGTAAAGGGGTCAATATCACGCTGGATATCTCACCCGAGATTGTTTTCATTGGCGAGAAGAATGACTTTATGGAGGTGATGGGCAATCTTCTGGATAACGCCTGCAAGTATTGCCTGGAGTTCGTGGAGGTGTCCGCCCGCCAGAACGGCAATGACCTGCATATCATCGTTGAAGATGACGGCCCCGGAATTCCACAGGGTAAGCGCGATATCGTCTTTGATAGAGGCCAGCGCGCCGATACGCTGCGTCCTGGGCAAGGCGTTGGGCTTGCCGTTGTCCGCGATATTGTGGAGCAGTACGATGGTCGCATCGTGACTCACGATAGCCTGCTCGGCGGGGCAAAAATGGAGGTTATTTTCAGCCACCAGGATGTGGATAGTCACGAAGGGTAAATAGTGTTACCGCAGCAGGGTAGTTTTGTGAATAAGAAGGTATAATCCGGTCATACACCTGCTGCGGAAATATTAATATGGAATATCATTTAACGCTCAATTGGCCCGATTTTATGGCGCGCTACTGGCAAAAACGTCCGGTTGTGCTTAAACGCGGGTTCGCCAACTTTATTGACCCAATTTCACCGGATGAACTGGCCGGTCTGGCGATGGAAAACGAAGTCGATAGCCGACTGGTGAGCCACCTCGACGGGGAATGGCAGGTTAAACATGGCCCATTTGAAAGTTACGATCATCTGGGTGAAAGCAACTGGTCGCTGCTGGTTCAGGCCGTGGATCATTGGCACGAACCTTCCAGCGCGCTGATGCGCCCTTTCCGCACCCTGCCCGACTGGCGTCTGGACGATCTGATGATCTCATTCTCCGTGCCGGGCGGCGGCGTAGGCCCGCATGTTGATCAATATGACGTCTTTATTATCCAGGGCACCGGCCGTCGTCGCTGGCGTGTGGGTGAAAAGACCGTGCAGAAGCAGCACTGCCCGCATCCCGATCTGTTACAGGTTGCTCCGTTCGAGGCCATCATCGATGAAGAGATGGAACCCGGCGACATCCTTTATATCCCGCCCGGCTTCCCGCATGAAGGTTATGCGCTGGAAAACTCGCTTAACTATTCCGTGGGCTTCCGTTCGCCGAACAGCCGTGAGTTGATTAGCGGTTTCGCTGATTATGTGCTGCAGCGCGATCTGGGCAATCAGCACTATAGCGATCCTGATGTGCCCTCGCGTGACCATCCAGCGGATTTACTGCCGGAAGAGGTAGAGCGTCTGCGCGGGATGATGCTGGATTTAATCGGTCAGCCGGAACATTTCCAGCAGTGGCTGGGCGAGTTTATCAGCCAGTCACGACATGAGCTGGATATTGCTCCGCCGGAGCCTCCGTATCAGCCCGATGAGATTTATGATGCGCTGCAACAAGGCGACATGCTGCAACGCTTAGGCGGCCTGCGGGTGATTCGTATCGGTGATGATTTCTTTGTCAACGGCGAGAAAATCGATTCTCCTCACCGTCAGGCGCTGGATGCGATGGCAGGAAGCATCATGTTGGAGAGCCAGCACTTCGGCGAGGCGCTGGACGATCCATCGTTCCTGGCTATGCTGGCGGCGTTGGTGAACAGCGGGTATTGGTTCTTCGCCGAGTAAACTGCGAGATTTCCCGGCGGCGCTGCGCTTGGCCGGGCTACGTGGCTGCTGGTAGCCCGGACGAGGCGGAACGCCGACTCCGGGGAGGCTCGGTGCCCAACCCCGGCGGCGCTGCGCTTGGCCGGGCTACATGGCGGGACGCCGACTCCGGGTTTACATCGAATCTTACCGCTGGCGTTTTGCCGTCAACTCAGCAATCCGTACAATCACCTGCACTGCTTTTTCCATCCCTTCCAGCGTCACAAACTCGTGTTTGCCGTGGTAGTTATAGCCGCCGGTGAAAATGTTCGGGCATGGCAGGCCCATAAATGACAGCTGGGCACCGTCCGTTCCGCCGCGGATTGGCTTCATGTCGGGTTCAATTCCGCAGTCGCGCATTGCCTGCTGGGCGATATCTACCACGTGAGGATGGTCGGCTACCTTTTCCCGCATGTTGTAGTAGCTGTCTTCAATAATCAACTCAATATAACAATCCGGGTGAAGCCCCTTGCCAACCTTCTTGGCAATTTCCATCATTTTGCGTTTGCGCGCTTCAAACTGCTTGCGGTCAAAATCGCGCACGATGTAGTGCATTTCAGCGCGATCCACCGAGCCTTTCATGCTGGTCAGATGGTAGAAACCTTCATAGCCCTCGGTCTTTTCCGGGCTTTCATCCGCAGGCACTTCGGCATGAATGCGCGCGGCCAGCGACAGCGCATTGACCATCACCCCTTTTGCGGTGCCGGGATGGACGTTATTGCCGACAATCTTGATGGTCACGGACGCCGCGTTGAAATTTTCATATTCCAGTTCGCCGACGCCGCCGCCATCGATGGTGTAGGCCCACTGAGCGTTAAAAGCCGCGACATCGAAATGTTTCGCCCCCTTGCCGACCTCTTCGTCCGGCGTGAAGGCCACGCGAATATCACCATGCGGCACATTTTTTTCTTTCATCACCGCCAGCGCGGTCATAATTTCCGCGATGCCCGCTTTATCATCGGCGCCGAGCAGCGTTTTGCCATCGGTGGTGATAAGCGTCTGACCAAGCAGCTGATGCAGTACCGGGAACATCACCGGCGACAGCACTTCATCGCCAATACCCAGCGCAATATCACCGCCGCGATAGTTTTCAACAATTTGTGGGTTGACGTTTTTACCGCTGAAATCGGGCGCGGTATCAACATGGGAAATAAATCCAATTGCCGGGATATCACCGCTGACGTTGGCAGGGAGCGTGCCCATCAGCGTACCCTTTTCACTCAGGGTTACGTTGACCAGTCCCATTGTTTCTAACTGTTCTTTGAGCAGGTTCAACAGCTTCCATTGTCCTTCGGTACTCGGTACCTGACGCACGCCAGACTTCGATTGCGTGTCCAGTGAAACGTACTGCAAAAAACGTTCGAGCAATTTATCCATGTAGCCACCCTCTCTTTTTGTGACAACATTATCAATAAGCGAGAAAAGACAAATATTGCGTCAGGTCACTTTTAGTCCGGCAAAGACGATTTTTTTCGCCAAACCACAGCTATTATATGTAGATACATACACGTAGCTTAGACAAGGATTGGCGATTGGGTATCGTTTGCCGTAGAATGCCAGCCCTTATTAATACATTTCAGACCTCTAAACGTCTAAAGGTGGTTAACCACAAACCCCGCATCGACACGCTTTCCGATGCGTTTACATGGGACAGAGTAATAAATTGAATACAAAATCGCGTTCGCTGTCACCGCTGGTGCAACTGGTGGGGATTCGCAAGGACTTCGATGGAAAAACGGTCATTTCAGATCTGGATTTGACTATCAACAACGGCGAGTTTCTCACGCTGCTTGGCCCCTCCGGTTGCGGTAAAACAACCGTTCTTCGGCTTATTGCCGGTCTGGAAAGTGTCGACGCCGGACAAATTTATCTGGAAAATCAGGACATCACTGAGGTGCCCGCTGAAGATCGTCACGTCAACACGGTCTTTCAGAGCTATGCGCTTTTCCCCCATATGACGGTTTTCGACAATGTTGCTTTCGGCCTGCGTATGCAAAAAACGCCCGCCTGCGACATCCCTCCCCGCGTCAACGATGCGCTGCGCATGGTGCAGTTAGAAGAGTTTGCGCAACGTAAACCGCATCAGCTCTCCGGCGGTCAGCAGCAGCGCGTGGCCATTGCGCGCGCGGTGGTCAACAAACCCAGCCTGCTGCTGCTAGACGAATCCCTCTCCGCGCTCGACTACAAACTGCGAAAGCAGATGCAAAACGAATTAAAAGCGTTGCAGCGTAAGCTTGGGATCACTTTCGTGTTCGTCACGCACGATCAGGAAGAGGCGCTGACCATGTCTGACCGCATTGTGGTAATGCGCGACGGCAAAATCGAGCAGGACGGCACGCCGCGTGAAATCTACGAAGAGCCGAAAAATTTGTTTGTCGCAAGCTTTATTGGCGAAATCAATATCTTTAGTGCCACGGTGATTGAACGCCTCGACAATCTTCGCGTCCGCGCTCTGGTGGAAGGCCGTGAATGCAATATCGACGTCAACTTCCCGGTGACGCCAGGGCAAAAACTTAACGTACTCTTGCGCCCTGAAGATCTGCGCGTTGATGAGATTCACGATGGCACTGAGGTTGAAGGGCTTATTGGTTACGTTCGCGAGCGTAACTACAAAGGGATGACCCTTGAGTCGGTGGTTGAGCTGGAAAATGGCAAAATGGTTATCGTCAGCGAGTTCTTCAATGAAGATGACCCCGATTTTGACCATTCACTTGACCAGAAGATGGCCATTAATTGGGTTGAAAGCTGGGAGGTCGTACTGGCAGATGAAGAGCACAAGTAAGTTCCAGAATATGGTGATTGCCACCATCGTCGGTTGGCTTGTGCTGTTTGTGTTCCTGCCCAACCTGATGATCATCGGCACCAGTTTCCTGACGCGCGACGATGCCAATTTCGTCCAGATGGTCTTTACGCTGGATAACTATGCCCGGCTGCTCGACCCGCTGTACGCTGAGGTGTTGCTGCACTCGCTCAACATGGCCATTATCGCCACGCTGGCGTGCCTGATACTGGGCTATCCGTTTGCCTGGTTTCTGGCACGTCTGCCGCAAAAGGTGCGTCCACTGCTGCTGTTTTTGTTGATTGTACCGTTCTGGACAAATTCACTGATTCGCATCTATGGGCTAAAAATCTTTCTCAGCACCAAAGGCTACCTCAATGAATTCCTGCTGTGGCTGGGCGTGATTGATACGCCAATCCGCATCATGTTTACGCCCGGCGCGGTTATCATTGGGCTGGTGTATATCCTGCTGCCGTTTATGGTCATGCCACTGTATTCCAGCATCGAAAAGCTTGATAAACCGTTACTGGAAGCGGCAAAGGATCTTGGGGCCAATAAATTTCAGACCTTTATCCGCATTATTCTGCCGCTGACCATGCCGGGCATTATCGCCGGATGTCTGCTGGTTATGCTTCCCGCGATGGGCCTTTTCTATGTCTCGGACTTAATGGGCGGCGCGAAAAACCTGCTTATTGGTAACGTCATTAAGAGCCAGTTCCTCAATATTCGCGACTGGCCATTTGGCGCAGCCACCAGCATTACATTGACGGTAGTGATGGGGCTTATGCTGCTGGTGTACTGGCGTGCTTCGCGACTGCTCAATAAAAAGGTGGAACTGGAATGATAGGTAAACTGCTGCGCGGCGGGTTTATGTCCGCCATTTATGCGTATCTCTATATTCCGATTATCATTTTAATCGTCAACTCGTTTAACAGCTCGCGCTTTGGCATCAACTGGCAAGGTTTCACCACCAAGTGGTACAGCCTGCTAATGAACAACGACAGCCTGCTGCAAGCGGCCCAGCACTCGCTGACGATGGCTATTTTCTCGGCCACTGCCGCAACGTTAATTGGTTCACTGACCGCGGTCGCGCTTTATCGCTATCGCTTTCGCGGTAAACCGTTCGTCAGCGGCATGCTGTTCGTGGTGATGATGTCGCCGGATATCGTGATGGCGATTTCCTTGCTGGTGCTCTTTATGCTGCTGGGCATTCAGCTTGGCTTCTGGTCGCTGCTGTTCTCGCACATTACCTTTTGCCTGCCGTTTGTGGTGGTGACCGTCTACTCGCGACTAAAAGGCTTCGATGTACGCATGCTGGAGGCGGCCAAAGATTTGGGCGCCAGCGAGTTCACCATCTTGCGCAAAATCATTCTCCCACTGGCGCTGCCCGCGGTAGCCGCCAGTTGGCTTTTGAGCTTCACCTTGTCGATGGATGACGTTGTGGTCTCCTCTTTTGTAACCGGTCCAGGTTATGAAATTTTACCGCTTAAGATCTACTCGATGGTGAAAGTTGGCGTATCACCGGAAGTCAATGCGCTCGCTACCATTTTGCTGGTACTGTCGCTATTGATGGTGGTTCTCAGCCAATTAATTGCACGTGATAAAACCAAGAGCCTGAACGTCAGGCACTAACCTCAGGGGACGTAAAATGATGAAATGGTCACGCCACCTGCTCGCGGCAGGCGCTTTAGCACTCACCATGGGTGCCGCCCATGCGGACGACAGCAAGACGCTCTACTTCTACAACTGGACGGAGTATGTGCCGCCGGGGCTGCTTGAACAGTTCACCAAAGAGACGGGGATCAAGGTTATCTATTCCACTTACGAGTCGAATGAGACCATGTATGCCAAGCTCAAAACCTATAAAAACGGGGCTTACGATCTGGTCGTGCCATCCACTTACTTTGTCGACAAAATGCGCAAAGAAGGGATGATCCAGAAAATTGATAAAACCCAGTTGAGCAACTTTGGCAATCTCGACCCGGAGATGCTTAATAAGCCTTTCGATCCTAACAATGACTACTCGATTCCGTATATCTGGGGCGCCACGGCGATTGGCGTTAACAGCGACGTCATTGACCCTAAAACGGTGACGAGCTGGGCCGATTTATGGAAACCGGAATACAAAAGCAGCCTGTTATTAACCGATGATGCGCGCGAAGTGTTCCAGATTGCTTTACGCAAGCTGGGATATTCTGGTAACACCACCGATCCAAAAGAGATTGAGGCGGCTTATCAGGAATTGCGCAAACTGATGCCAAACGTCGCGGCGTTCAACTCCGATAACCCTGCCAACCCGTATCTGGAAGGTGAAGTTAATCTGGGGATGGTGTGGAACGGTTCGGCGTTCGTTGCCCGTCAAGCCGGTGCGCCGCTGCAGGTGGTATGGCCAAAAGAAGGCGGCATTTTCTGGATGGACAGCCTCTCTATTCCGGCCAACGCTAAGAATAAAGAAGGCGCGCTGAAGCTGATTAACTTCTTACTGCGTCCAGACGTGGCTAAAGAGGTAGCGGAAACCGTCGGTTACCCTACACCAAACCTGGCTGCGCGTAAGCTGTTAAGCCCGGAGGTTGCTAACGATAAGTCGCTCTACCCTGATGCCGAAACGATTAAAAACGGTGAATGGCAGAATGACGTTGGCAGCACCAGCACGCTGTACGAAGAGTATTATCAGAAGCTAAAAGCTGGACGTTAATCCGAAACGGTAGGCCTGATAAGCGTAGCGCCATCAGGCAATGCAGAGCAGATTGCCGGATGGCGGCGTAACCGCCTTATCCGGCCTACCGGTCAGAGATTATTTTAGATCGTTTAAAAGATTTTCCACAAAAGCCGGTACCACTTCACTGGCTAAACCATAATGCTTTTCTTCGAACTCGCTGCCCACCTGGCTGGGTTCAAGATTGAGCTCCACGGTGTGGGCGCCGTGCAGTTTGGCTTCGTGAACAAACCCCGCCGCCGGGTAAACATGCCCGGACGTGCCGATGGCGATAAAAATATCCGCCATCGACAGCGCCAGGTAAATATTGTCCATCTCAAACGGCATTTCACCAAACCAGACGATATGCGGTCGCAGCGGCGCCGGAAATTGACAGCAGTGGCAGCGCTCATCAACCGATAGCTCCCCCGGCCAATCAAACACCTGACCGCTTTGCGTACAACGCACTTTCAGCAGCTCACCGTGCATATGCAGCACGTTTTTATTGCCCGCGCGCTCATGCAAATTATCGATATTCTGCGTCACCAGCATAAAGCGATCGCCCAGCGCTTCTTCAAGCCTGGCAAGCGCAAGATGCGCCGGATTGGGCGCAATCTCCGGCTGTTGCAGCTGCCGACGTCGTTCGTTATAGAAGTTTTGCACAAGCAAAGGATCGCGCGCGAAGCCTTCCGGCGTCGCCACGTCCTCCACTTTATGTTCTTCCCATAATCCATCGGCCGCACGGAAAGTACGGATCCCTGACTCTGCCGAAATACCGGCCCCGGTCAGCACCAGTACCCTCGGTTTTTCTGTCTTATCTGACATAGCTCTGTCCGCGAAAAATGTACGCTGGCGAAGACGCTGGCGCAGCTGACGTTTATTCCGCCGAAAACGGCTCAATCGATGTAAGCGGCGCGACTGCATATCGACTCCATGTTAGTTGGTGAGATGAAGAAACGCCGCGCCGCGCATTCCACCTGCATCGCCGTGTCGCGCACGTTCAATACGCGGCGGTCGGGCGACAGGGAGTAAATGACGCGGTAAGCGTTGCGCTAATCCATCGGCGATCGCTGAAAAATTAGATAATCCACCGCCGAGCACCACTAAATCCGGGGCGACAATGGTCAGGATATTACCCAGACACACGGCTAGCAGATCCAGATAACGCTCGACGTGTTCACGGGCGTTAGCGTCTCCCTGCTGCCACAGGGCAACGATTTCCGGCGAGGTCAGTGACTGCTGGTAGAAATGGTTATACAACCAGGCAAACCCACGGCCGGACAAATAGTTTTCGATACAGCCATGTTGACCGCAGCCGCAGCGCGTGAGCGGGAAATCGCGCCCTACCACCTCCAGCGCATCAACCGGCAGGCGAATATGGCCAAACTCGCCGGTGATATAACTGTGACCGGTAATCGATTTACCGTTTTGCACAATACCACCGCCGACGCCGGTGCCGAGAATCAGCCCCATCACCAGCGGATACTGGGTAAATTCGTCATCCCAGGCCTCGGAGATAGCAAAACAGTTGGCGTCGTTATCCAGACGCACGTCTCTGTCCAGCAGGCGGCTCAAATCCGCGCGCAGCGGTTTGCCAGAGGCCGCCGGGACGTTCGCGGCGTACAGTAAACCGCCCTCGGTTTCCGGCATACCGGGGATGCCGATACCTACCGTACCCCGACACTGAAAACGTTCGTCGGCTTCTACCACCAGCCCGATGACCGCCTCCAGAAAAGCGTCATAGCTCTCTTTCGGGGTGGGGATGCGTTTTTCCCACTGAAGCTGGCGCGATGAATCAAATACGCCCAGCGCGATTTTGCTGCCGCCAATGTCAAATCCATAATGCATCATTGTTCATTCCTCTAACTGACGCGCGCAGCAGCAACGCCACGCGGTCAGGACGTCAAATTACTGGCCACTCAGCACCCTCGCTGGGTCAATACGGCTAGCGCGACGGGCGGGATACCAGCTCGCCAGCAAACTCAGTAACAATGCCGTGACCAGCACGTAAACGACATCCAGCCAGTGCAATTCAGACGGCAGGAAGTCGATAAAATAGATGTCGCCAGATAAGAACTGGTGACCAATAAGTTTTTCAATCCAGTTAATAATATCGGTCAGATACAGCGAAGCCAGAACGCCGATAACCACGCCGCACAGGCTGCCAAACAGACCAGCCAATAAACCATACCATACGAAAATAGCGCGGATCAGCCCGTCTTTGGCGCCCAATGTGCGCAGTACCGCAATATCGCTACTTTTGTCTTTAACCGCCATCACCAGCGTGGAGACGATGTTGAAACAAGCCACGCCGATAACCAGCACCATCGCCAGATACATGATGGCGCGGATCATCTGGATATCGCGATACATATAGCCGTAGGTGCCAATCCAGCTTTTGATATAGACGTAATTGTTGGTCACTTCACCCGCGTCACGCACCAGCTTGTTGGCGTTAAACACGTCTTTCACTTTGATGGCGATACCGGAAACGCTCTCACCCATATCAAGGTATTGTTGCGCATCCTGCATTGGGATCATGGCAAAGCTGTGATCCAACTGGCCGCTGAGTTGCAAAATGCCGACCACATGCAAACGCACGCGCTTAGGCTGCAACAGCTTATGTTCGGCGTTGGAATTGGGGATCATAATCGACACCCAGCCACCGGCTTTCACCTTCAGCGCATCCGCAACCCCTTTGCCGAGAATAATTTGCTGTTCACCGGCTTTAAAATTGGCCCAGGCATCGCCCTGCACAAAGCTCGGCAGCGCGCTAAGTCTGGCTTCCTGCTGCGGGTCCACGCCTTTCACCTGGATTGCGCGCAGATTACTGCCGCTCTCAATAAGCCCGGTAAAGTTGATATACGGTGCCGCGGCCTCAATGCCCTTCACCGCTTCGACCTTAGATAACACCCCGCGCCAGTTTTCCCACGGCTGATTAACCGCTTCAATTTCACCGTGCGGCACCACCGCCAGAATACGGTTATTCAGCTCGCGCTCGAAACCGTTCATCGCGCTAAGGCCTACGATCAGTACCGCCACGCCCAGCGCGATACCGACCGTGGAAATGATTGAAATCAGCGACACCATGCCGCCGCGCCGACGTCCGCGGCTAAAGCGCAGGCCAATCAGTAACGAAAGCGACGGAGCCATTAATGCGCTCCCATCAGGGTCAGTTCAGCGCTCAAATGACCGTCACGCATTTCCAGCTGGCGTCCCATCCGTTTGGCGAGTTGCAGATCGTGGGTCACGACTAAAAACGCCGTACCCTGCGACTGATTGAGCTCGCCGAGCAGTTTGAAAATGCTATCGGCGTTTTTGGCGTCGAGGTTACCGGTCGGTTCATCCGCCAGCACCAGGCGCGGGTTATTCACCAGCGCGCGGGCAATCGCCACGCGCTGACGCTCGCCGCCGGACAGCTCAGATGGACGGTGGCTGGCGCGGTGGTCAAGACCCACCGCTTTCAGCATCGCCAGCGCTCGCTCGTTGATTTCCGCCGTTTTCTTTTTGCCAATCAGCAGCGGCATAGCCACGTTTTCCAGGGCAGAAAAGTCCGGAAGCAGATGGTGGAACTGATAAATAAAGCCCAGTTTTTGGTTACGCAGTTCAGCTTTTGCGGCTGAGGAGAGCTTGCTCATCGGCTGACCGCTGAAAATCACATCGCCGGAAGTCGGCGTGTCCAGCCCGCCCAGCAGGTGTAACAACGTACTTTTCCCGGAGCCGGATGTGCCGACGATCGCCATCATTTCGCCTTCATCAATGCTGAAGCTGACATTGTGCAAAACATCAGTTTGCACGTTGCCTTCCTGATAGCGTTTGCACAGGTTGTCGCATTGCAACAGGATCTTATTCATAACGTAAAGCCTCAGCGGGTTGAGTGGCGGCAGCGCGCCAGGAAGGGTACAGCGTTGACAGCAGCGCAAGGGCCATGGCCACCAGCGCAATCACGATAACCTGCAGCGGTTCAATGGCAACCGGCAGTGCCGCACCATCAAGAAGCGCGCCGATAATCGGCATTAAATTATTCAGTTGGCTGGCGAGCAAGACGCCGAGCACCGCGCCCAGCAGCGCACCGATTACCCCGGCGCTGGCCCCTTGCACCATAAATACGGTGAGGATTTGACGTCGCGTCAGCCCCTGGGTTTGCAAAATCGCCACCTCGCCCTGCTTTTCCATGACCATCAGACCAAGCGAGGTGATGATGTTAAACGCCGCCACGGCGACGATCAGGCTAAGCAGCAGGCCCATCATGTTCTTTTCCATGCGCACGGCCTGGAACAGCTCGCCTTTACGCTCGCGCCAGTCCTGCCATTTTGTGCCTGCGGGCAGCGTTTGCTGGCTTAAGGTATCCACCTGCAACGGCTTATCCAGCCACAGGCGCCAGCCGGTAATGTTGCCTGCCGGGTAAAGCATCAGGCGCGACGCGTCCTGAATATTTACCAGCATCTGGTAGCCGTCGACTTCGCTATTCGCCGCGAAAGTACCAATCACCGTAAACAGGCGCTGGCTAGGCAAACGCCCCATCGGGGTGAACTGACTGGCGGACGGCACCATCACGCGGATTTGATCGCCGCGGTTAACGCCTAACTGTCCGGCCAGCTGTTCGCCGAGGATAACGTTATATTTTCCGGCCACGAGGTCAGCCTGTTTAACGTTAATCAGATACGGCGTCAGCGGATCCTTTTGTGCCGGGTCAATACCCAGCATCACCCCCACCGAGACGCTGCGCGCGCTTTGCAGCACCACATCGCCGGTCGTGAGCGGCGCAACGCGCGTCACGCCTTGCAGCTTAACGCTTTGTTCAGGGAATTTTTGTGGGTTTAGGGAGCCTTGATCGGCGCTCAGAATGGCCTGCGGCATCAGCCCCAGGATGTTGTTTTGCAGCTCGCGTTCAAAGCCGTTCATCACCGAAAGGACGGTGACCAGCGCCATTACGCCAAGCGTAATGCCGATAGTCGACAGCCAGGAAACAAAGCGACCGAAACGGTCCGCTGCTCGCCCACGCATATAACGCAGGCCAATAAATAGTGCGACAGGTTGATACATGTAATCCGTCTGGTTGCTGATAGCAGAAGCACGAGTATATAAGCGAAAGCGGAATGGGTAAATGACTGAACCGTAAGCGCAAGCCTGACATTGGCTGACAATACAACACGGTGATTGAATTTTTCACCACAACGGGCAATAGTGATGTTTTCCCTTTATATGCGAATTCATGATGATCCGCACCCTGAACCCTGTGTTGTTAGCCACTGGCGCGCTGCTGCTTGCACTTTTTCTGATTTATACCGGCGTTAACGCCGCCGAGAAAGTGACCTGGATAATGGAAGTCACGCCGGTGATTATCGTGGTCCCAGTTTTGCTGTTAACGGCCAAACGTTATCCACTGACGCCCCTGCTTTACACGCTGATTTTCTTTCACGCCATCATATTGATGGTCGGTGGGCAGTACACCTATGCGAAGGTGCCCATTGGTTTTGATGTGCAGGCGTGGTTTGACCTCAGCCGTAACCCTTACGACAAACTGGGGCATTTCTTCCAGGGGCTGGTACCGGCGCTGGCGACGCGCGAAATTTTGCTACGTGGGCACATAGTAGGCGGGCGTAAGATGCTGGCGTTTCTGGTCTGCTGCGTGGCGCTGGCGATTAGCGCGACCTATGAGCTTATCGAATGGTGGGCGGCGCTAGCGATGGGACAAGGGGCGGATGATTTCCTCGGCACCCAGGGCGACCCGTGGGATACCCAATCGGATATGTTCTGCGCCCTGCTGGGCGCGCTAACCACGGTGATTTTGCTGGCAGGCGTGCATTGTCGACAGCTAAAAGCTGCCGGATGGCGCTGACGCTTATCCGGCCTACGGGATACTCACTGTAGGCTGGATAAGGCGCTCGCGCCGCCATCCGGCATTTTTTCCCTACCCGCGACGAAACTTGATAATCAGAATCGGCATGGCGAACAGCAGGGTTAAAAAGTTCGCCATGCTCACCGCCGTATCCTCAATCATCACGCCGTAAATCAGCCACATCACCAGTCCGCAAACGAACATAATGTACATCAGCCCGGAGATCCCCTGAGTGTTGCGGGTGGCGATCACTTTAATAGCCTGGGGTAAGAACGACAGCGTCGTCAGGCATGCGGCCGCATAGCCAATCAAAGAAGCCCACTCCATGGTTACGCCTGCGCATCGCGAGTCACGGTAAGCGGACTTACCGGCACCTCATGCGGTGCGTTGGGCGTCGGCACTTTGCGGTATTTATCCAATAGGTGAATCTGAATTTTGCGCAACTGATCGCCGTTAAGACGGTAGTAGCGGAAATAGAGCACCAGAGTCACCGCAAAGAACACGACAGGCAGCACAATCATAATGAACTGCATGCCGAGCACGGTTTCGGCAGACTGGGCGACGTTTGGCGTATAGCCAATCACCCCGAGCACCACTGCGATAAAGAAGGCGGCAAACGCCGACCCACCCTTCACCACCATCGTCTGCACCGCATAGGCGATACTTTCGCAACGAACGTTAAACTTGTACTCGCCGTAATCGACGGTGTCCGCCACCATAATCACCTGCAATACCCAAAACAGCGCCGTGCCGATGTTCAGGAAAATCCCCGCAAGGCAGATAACCAACACGTTCGCTGAACCCACTAACGCCATCAGTAACAGCACGCCGCCGCTGACCATCGGCAGGATTGATGCCCCCGCCCAAAGCACTCGTCTTGACAGCGCTTTCGCCAGACGCGGGAACAGTATTAGCGTGAGCAGGTTGGCAGCCCCTGCATAGGAGAGATAGTACGGGAACAGATCCGCATCGCCGACCACATAGGTGAAATAGTAAATAGCAAAACCGGTGATGATATTGGATGCCACGTTGTAGGCTAGCGCCATTCCCAGCAGGCAGGAAAGTTGGTCGTTTTTATAGATGAGCGCGAGAATGGATTTCAGCGACAGACGACTGCTGTCCGCCGTGGCATCGCTGTCTGATGAGAAGACTTCATGGACGTTGCGCAGCGTCACAATCGTCGAAGCAATAAAGAATGCGATCAGCACCAGCGTGAACATCTGAAAACCAAACCCTCGATCCGCACCGCCCACATAGTTCACAAACGGCAGCGTTATCCCGGCGGTCACAAACCCGGCAAGGCTTGCGAAAAAGCGCGGGAACGGCACCAGCTGTTCGCGCTCGCGCTTATCCAGGGTGATGGTGGGCACCAGCGACCAGAATGGAATATCCATTAAGGTATAAGTCGTGCCCCACAGGATGTAGGTGATGCAGACGAATACCACCTGCGTGGTGCCTTCAAACAGATGGGCGCTGAACAGTAAAAACAGCACCAGCGAGTTCAACAGCGTGCCGAGCAGGATCCACGGCTTAAATTTACCCCATCGCGTTCGCGTAGCGTTCACCACCCAGCCCATGATCGGGTCGTTGAACGCGTTCCAGATTTTCGCCACCAGAAATAGTGTACCGACGACGCCAACCGACAAGCCCACCACGTCGGTGTAGTAATACATCAGATACATGTAGACGATGCCGATGGCGAAATCCTTACCAAATGCCCCGAACCCGTAACTTAATTTTGTTTTCAGAGAGATGCTCATAGGGTACCGGGTCGCTGTTACCAGCGCCCGCCTTGATGTTATTAGAGAGGTAAAACGCCGGATTCACCGCCCGGCGTCGCCGTAATTAACGGTGCAGCCAGGCCGGTAGCCAATTGCCGTGCGAGGCAATCAGGTCATCCACCAGCGCATATATTTCCTCAATGCCGAGCACGGCGGCGGTGTGCGGATCCATCATTGCGGCGTGATACACCCGGTCGCGATTTTCGGTCAAGATAGCTTCGGTGAGCAGCGTCTGTACGTTGATATTGGTCTGCATCATCGCCGCCAGATGCGACGGTATCGTCCCCACTTTGGTTGGCTGAATACCGTTGGCATCCACCAGGCACGCCACCTCAACGCAGCTTCCCTGCGGCAGGTTGTCGATAAGCCCATCGTTACGCACGTTGCCGTAAATCACGCTCGGTTCACCGGTCCAGATAGCGTTCATAATGGTGCTGGCGTATTCCCGCGACGGCTTAATATCGATGCGCTCCGCCGTTTTGTACTCCTCCAGTTCTTTATGCCAGTTCGCCAGTTGCTCCACGCAGCGTTTCGGATATTCGTCCAGCGGCACTTTATAACGTTCAATTAAATCTTCACGCCCCGGCTTGATAAACCATGGGGTGTATTCGGCAAAATGTTCTGAGGATTCGGTAACAAAGTAGCCCAGCTTCTTAAACATCTCGTAGCGCACGATATTCTGGCAGCGCTCATTGCCGTGTAAATTCGCTTTCGGCGCTTTGCCTTCGGCATAGGCTGCCAGCAGTTCCGGGTAGAGGTCGACATAGTTGCCATCGGCCGTTTTGCGCTCCAGCTCCAGATAAAACGCCATATGGTTAATCCCGGCGCTACGGTAGCGTAATGTTGCCGGATCGATATCCAGGTCGCGCGCCAGTTCTTCCGCCGTCCCCTGCACCGAGTGGCACAGCCCCACCTGCTTGATATGCGGATAACGAGCGTACATCGCCCAGGTATTCATCGCCATCGGGTTGACGTAGTTGAGCATAGTGGCGTTCGGACAGACGTCGGTCATATCGTCGCATATCCGCCACAGATGAGGGATGGTGCGCAGCGCGCGCATAATGCCGCCCGGCCCCAGCGTATCGGCAATGGTCTGTTCCAGACCATGACGCTTACAGACGTCAAAATCGGTTACCGTGCACGGTTCATAGCCGCCAATCTGGAAGGCAACCACCACAAAATCCGCATTCTGCAACGCCGCGCGCTGGTCAGTGTGGCAGGTGATATGGCCGGAAGCCCCGGCAGAATCCATCAGCTTACGCACCACAATGTGCGACTCTTCCAGCCGCGTTTCGTCGATATCCATCAGGGCGATATGCGCCGACTTCAACGCCTCACGGTGGAAAACATCGCCGAGAATATTTTTAACAAAAATGGTCGAACCCGCGCCGATAAAGGTAATTTTTGGTGCTGTCATCGTGACTCTCCAGAACAGTAGTTAACCTCTTCATCGTGGCACGCGCGGTGAGTGAAAACCTCCGGCTTCCCGGATGAGCATTCCCATAAACTCAGATCGTCTGCACAGAGCGCGTAAATCTGAGGTTATGGGACAATGTCGGCGGAAAAGCAGAGTAATGCGCCTGCAATCAGGCCTATGCTTAAAGAAAAGTATGACTTTTGTGTCGGCATTCTCGGTCACCAAGCCAGAAACCTGCCATGATTCTGATAATTCAGGAAATGGAGTCATCATGAATATTGATCCGATAACCCTCCTCCCGCCCGACCCGCATATGTGCAACGGTGATGAGAAGCAGACCCGTAGCCCGCTCGCGCTGTATTCTGAATATCAGCGGATGGACATTGAGCTACGACGCCCGCACGTCATGCCCGCCAGCCACTGGCATGGTCAGGTTGAGGTGAACGTGCCGTTTGACGGCGACGTTGAGTATTTGATCAATAACGAAGTAGTTCAGATAGAACAAGGCCACATCACCCTGTTCTGGGCCTGTACCCCGCACCAGCTCACTCATATCGGTCATTGCCAAAAGATGGCGATTTTCAGCCTGCCGATGCATCTTTTTCTCTCCTGGCCGCTGGACCGCGAATTGATTAACCACGTCACCCACGGCATGGTGATAAAATCGCTGGCGACCCAACAGCTCAGCACCTTTGAGGTTTTACGCTGGCAGCAGGAGATGCGCAGCCCGAACGAACAGATTCGGCAGCTGGCGATCGATGAAATAGGCCTGATGCTTAAGCGCTTTAGCCTCTCCGGCTGGCAGCCTATTTTGCTCAACAAAACCTCGCGCACGCATAAAAATAGCGTCTCCCGCCACGCACAGTTTTACGTCAGCCAGATGCTGGGATTCATTGCCGATAACTACGATCAGGCATTAACCATTAACGATGTTGCCGAGCATGTGAAACTCAACGCCAACTATGCGATGGGCATTTTCCAGCGCGTCATGCAGTTAACGCTTAAGCAGTACATTACCGCCATGCGTATAAACCACGTCCGTGCGCTTTTGAGTGATACCGACAAAACGATTCTCGATATCGCCATGACCGCCGGATTCCGCTCCAGCAGCCGTTTTTACAGCACATTCGGCAAGCTGGTCGGCATGTCGCCGCAGCAATACCGCAAGTTGAGCCAGCAGCGCCGGCAGCCGGTATGACGCATTATCGTCTTTTTCAACGGTTGCACTCCCGCCACCATCACGGATAATAAGCGTATAAGATTGATATGATTATCGTATCGAACACGGCTTTTATTCTGGAGAACGTGCGCTGACTATGCCTGAACATGCCCGTTATGCCTTACCGACGAAACCCGGTGAGCAACGCCTGCTTGGCGAACTGACCGGTGCCGCTTGTGCGACGGTGGTCGCTGACATCGCAGAACATCATCCCGGCCCGGTGGTGTTAATCGCCCCGGATATGCAAAACGCCCTGCGCCTGCATGACGAAATTGGCCAGTTCACCGATGCGCTGGTGATGAACCTCGCCGACTGGGAAACGCTGCCTTACGACAGCTTCTCGCCGCATCAGGATATTATCTCCTCGCGCCTGTCAACGCTGTATCAGTTGCCCACCATGCAGCGCGGCGTATTGATTGTGCCGGTCAGCACCTTAATGCAGCGCGTCTGCCCGCATAGTTTCCTGCACGGCCACGCACTGGTGATGAAAAAAGGGCAACGCCTGTCGCGCGATGCGCTGCGTAATCAGCTTGATAGCGCCGGATATCGCCACGTTGATCAGGTGATGGAACACGGCGAATACGCCATCCGTGGCGCGCTGCTCGACCTCTATCCCATGGGCAGCGACCAGCCGTACCGCCTTGATTTCTTTGATGATGAAATTGATAGCCTGCGCGTCTTTGACGTCGACAGCCAGCGGACGCTCGACGAAGTTGACGCCATTAACCTGCTGCCCGCGCACGAATTCCCGACCGATAAAGCCGCCATTGAGCTGTTCCGCAGCCAGTGGCGCGACCAGTTTGACGTCAAGCGCGATGCCGAGCATATCTATCAGCAAGTGAGTAAAGGCACGTTACCGGCGGGGATCGAGTACTGGCAGCCGCTGTTCTTTAGCGAGCCGCTACCGCCGCTCTTTAGCTACTTCCCGGCCAATACCCTGCTGGTGAATACCGGTGATATCGACACCAGCGCCAACCGTTTTCAGGTCGATGCCCAGGCCCGTTTTGAGAACCGCGGCGTTGATCCGATGCGCCCGCTGCTGGCCCCTGCTCATCTTTGGCTTCGCACAGACGAGCTCAATAGCGAGCTGAAAAAATGGCCGCGCGTCCAGCTTAAGACGGAGCATCTGGCGAAAAAGGCAGCCCACGTCAATATGGGCTTCCAGCCGCTGCCGGATCTTTCCGTGCAGGCGCAAAATAAAGCGCCGCTGGATAATCTGCGGAAATTTATTGAGTCCTTTAGCGGGCCGGTTATTTTTTCGGTGGAGAGTGAAGGCCGCCGTGAAGCGTTGGGTGAACTGCTGGCGCGTATCAAGCTTGCGCCTAAACGCATCCAGCGTCTTGACGAGGCGGACGGCAACCAGCGCTATCTAATGATTGGCGCTGCCGAACATGGTTTTATCGACACCCAGAATAACCGTGCGCTTATCTGCGAAAGCGACCTGCTGGGCGAGCGCGTGGCGCGTCGCCGTCAGGATTCTCGTCGCACCATTAACCCGGATACTTTAATTCGCAACCTGGCGGAGCTGCATATCGGTCAGCCGGTGGTGCATCTTGAGCACGGAGTTGGGCGTTATGCTGGCATGACGACACTGGAAACCGGCGGTATCACCGCCGAGTACCTGATGCTTATCTATGCCAACGACGCCAAGCTGTATGTGCCGGTGTCGTCGCTGCACCTTATCAGTCGCTACGCGGGTGGCGCGGACGAGAGTGCGCCGCTGCATAAACTGGGCAGCGATGCCTGGTCACGCGCGCGGCAGAAAGCGGCTGAAAAAGTGCGTGACGTGGCGGCTGAACTGCTGGATATCTACGCCCAGCGTGCGGCAAAAGAGGGCTTTGCCTTCAAGCACGACAAGGAGCAGTACCAGCTATTCTGCGACAGCTTCCCGTTTGAAACTACGCCGGATCAGGCGCAGGCCATCAACGCCGTTTTAAGCGATATGTGCCAGCCGCTGGCGATGGATCGTCTGGTGTGCGGCGACGTTGGCTTTGGCAAAACCGAGGTGGCGATGCGCGCCGCCTTCCTCGCCGTCGAAAACCACAAGCAGGTCGCGGTGCTGGTACCAACCACCCTGCTCGCTCAGCAGCACTACGATAACTTCCGCGACCGCTTTGCCAACTGGCCGGTGCGTATTGAAGTGTTATCACGTTTTCGTAGCGCCAAAGAGCAAACCCAGATTCTGGCCGAGGCCGCCGAAGGTAAGATTGATATTCTGATTGGCACCCATAAACTGCTGCAAAGCGACGTTAAGCTGCGCGACCTGGGGCTGTTGATTGTCGATGAGGAGCACCGTTTCGGCGTGCGCCACAAGGAGCGTATCAAAGCGATGCGCGCCGACGTCGATATTCTGACGCTCACCGCAACGCCGATTCCGCGAACCTTGAATATGGCGATGAGCGGTATGCGCGATCTGTCGATCATCGCGACGCCACCGGCGCGCCGTCTGGCGGTGAAAACCTTCGTCCGCGAGTATGACAGCCTGGTGGTGCGCGAAGCGATTTTGCGTGAAACGCTGCGCGGCGGTCAGGTGTACTATCTGTTCAACGACGTTGAAAATATTCAGAAAGCGGCGGATAAACTTGCCGAACTGGTGCCGGAAGCCCGCATTGCCATCGGCCACGGTCAGATGCGCGAGCGCGAACTGGAACGGGTGATGAATGATTTCCACCACCAGCGTTTCAACGTGCTGGTATGTACCACCATCATCGAAACCGGTATCGATATTCCGACCGCCAACACCATTATCATTGAGCGCGCCGATCACTTCGGGCTGGCGCAGCTTCACCAACTGCGCGGACGCGTGGGGCGCTCCCACCATCAGGCCTATGCCTGGCTATTAACGCCGCATCCAAAAGCGATGACGACCGATGCACAAAAGCGCCTGGAAGCCATTGCCTCACTGGAAGATTTAGGCGCTGGATTTGCACTGGCGACCCACGACCTTGAGATTCGTGGCGCGGGTGAGCTATTGGGTGAAGGTCAGAGTGGGCAGATGGAATCTATCGGCTTCTCGCTATATATGGAGATGCTGGAAAACGCCGTCGATGCGCTCAAAGAGGGGCGCGAGCCGTCGCTTGAAGATCTCACCAGCCAGCAGACGGAAGTCGAGCTGCGGATGCCATCGCTGTTGCCGGATGACTATATCCCGGATGTCAATACGCGTCTGTCATTCTATAAGCGTATCGCCAGCGCGAAGGGTGAGCATGAGCTTGACGAGATCAAGGTTGAGTTGATTGATCGCTTCGGCCTGTTACCGGACGCCGCGCGCAACCTGCTGGACATTGCGCGCCTACGTCAGCAGGCGCAAAAGCTTGGGATCCGCAAGCTTGAAGGTAACGAAAAAGGCGGCGTCATTGAGTTCGCTGAGAAAAATCACGTCAATCCTTCCTGGCTTATCGGTTTGCTGCAAAAACAACCGCAGCACTATCGGTTAGATGGCCCGACGCGTCTGCGCTTCTTCCAGGAACTGGCCGAGCGTAAAACGCGCATGGACTGGGTGCGTCAGTTTATGCAGCAGCTTGAAGAAAACGCCCTCGCCTGACGGTAATTGTCGCGGGTACGTCAACGTACCCGCTACCGCTTACGGACTCGCTTCCCCAAAGTTTCCCCCCATCCCCGCGTTTCCTGCTCATGAGTTAACTAAAAAGCCGTTTCATTACGCGCCATTTCTCTTACTTACCTCTGTTTACATTTTAATAAAAATGCGTATATTTCTCATTTGCATTCACTATAGCGTATGCGCGTAGCAACGATTGACCGTGGCCGTAGAGCTGCGGAGAAAAATAATTCTCATTTGATTAAGGGTTTACCATGTCTTTCACTTCCAACACCCGGGATGGTCGTACCGCGCCGTCTCTGATTGCTGTCGGCGTCGCACTGGCGCTCTACCCTCAACTGGGCATGACCGCTGATAAAACTGAAGACACGATTGTTGTCGAAGGTTCCTCGTCCGATAGCAGTAGCGATACGCAAAAACAGGACTACAGCGTTAAGACGACGACGGCCGGCACGAAAATGCAGATGGTGCAGCGCGACATTCCGCAATCAGTCAGCATCATCAGCGAGCAGCGTATGCAGGATCAGCAGTTGCAAACCCTGGGTGATGTGATGGACAGCACCACCGGCATCAGCCGTAGTCAGGCCGATTCTGACCGCAATAGCTATTACTCCCGCGGCTTTGAAATCGATAACTATATGGTCGATGGTATTCCCACCTATTTTGAATCCCGCTGGAATCTGGGCGATGCCCTGTCCGATACCGCGCTCTATGAACGTGTGGAAGTGGTTCGTGGTGCTAACGGACTGATGACCGGCACCGGTAATCCGTCTGCCTCAATCAATATGATCCGCAAGCACGCCACCAGCCGTGAATTCACCGGCAATGTTTCCGCTGAATACGGTAGCTGGAATAAGCAGCGTTATATCACCGACCTGCAAAGCCCGCTAACCGAAGATGGCAACGTGCGCGCACGTATTGTGGCCGGCTACCAAAATAATGATTCCTGGCTTGACCGTTACAACAGCGACAAAACGTTCTTCTCCGGCATTCTCGATGCTGACTTAGGTTCCGCCACCAGCCTCTCCGCAGGCTACGAGTATCAGCGAATCAACGTCGATAGCCCAACCTGGGGCGGCCTGCCGCGCTGGAATACCGACGGTAGCAGCCGTCAATACGACCGTACGCACAGTACCGCGCCGGATTGGGCCTATAACGATAAAGAGAGCAATAAAGTCTTTATGACCTTAAAGCAGCGCTTTGCCGACACCTGGCAGGCGACGCTTAACGCCACGCATACCGAGATTAAGTTCGACAGTAAAACCATGTATATCGACGCCTATGTCGATAAGAATACCGGTATGTTGGTTGGGCCTTACGGTAACTACGGCCCAGGCTTTGATTACGTTGGCGGCACCGGCTGGAACAGCGGTAAACGTAAAGTCGATGCGCTGGACCTGTTTGCCGACGGCAGCTATGACCTGTTTGGACGTCAGCACAATATGATGGTGGGCGGCAGCTACAGTAAGCAAAACAACCGCTATTTCAGCTCGTGGGCGAACGTATTCCCGGATGAAGTGGGTAGCTTCAATAATTTTGATAGCGCCACCTTCCCGGAAACCAACTGGAACCCGCAAAGTCTGGCGCAGGACGATACCACGCGCATGAAATCGCTGTATGCGGCAACCCGTGTGACGCTTGCCGATCCGCTGCACCTGATTCTCGGCGCGCGCTATACCAACTGGAGCATTGATACGCTCAGCTATACGATGGAGAAAAACCACACCACGCCGTATGCGGGTCTGGTTTATGACATCAACGATAACTGGTCAACCTACGCCAGCTATACCTCTATCTTCCAGCCGCAGAACGTGCGCGATAGCTCAGGGAAATACCTGACGCCGATTACCGGGAATAACTATGAGCTGGGCCTGAAATCCGACTGGATGGACAGCCGCCTGACCACAACGCTATCGGTGTTCCGTATTGAGCAGGATAATCTGGGGCAGTCAACGGGCAACCCAATTCCCGGCAGCGCGGGGGATATCGCCTATACCACCGCGGACGGAACCGTCAGCAAAGGTGTCGAGTTTGAGATAAACGGCGCGCTCACCGATAACTGGCAGTTGACCTTTGGGGCAACGCGATTTGTTGCGGAAGATAACGAAGGCAATGCGGTCAACCCGAATCTGCCGCGTACCAGCGTTAAGCTGTTTACCCGCTATCGTCTGCCGGCAATGCCTGAGCTCACGGTGGGCGGCGGCGTGAACTGGCAAAACCGCGTCTATAAAGACACCGTCACACCGTTTGGTACCTTCCGTGCAGAACAAGGCAGCTATGCGCTGGTCGATCTGTTCACCCGCTACCAGGTTACGAAGAACTTTTCCGTGCAGGGCAACCTCAACAACCTGTTCGACAAAACCTACGACACCAATATCGACGGTTCTATCGTGTACGGCGAACCGCGTAACGTGAGCGTCACGGCAAGCTACCAGTTCTGATGCCATTCGTGAGCTTCCCCGGGGTCGGCGTAAACGCCTCGCCCGGGCTACCGTTTAGCCCGTAGGCCTGATAAGCTTCGCGCCATCAGGCAGATAAGCGCAGATTGCCGGATGGCGGCGTTGCCTTATCCGGCCTACCATATAGGGCGTAGCCCGGCCGAGCGCAGCGACGCCGGGATGTCTACCCAACCCACAAACGTAAAAAAGGCAGCCATTCGGCTGCCTTAGTCTCCCCAAACCTATCACATCGAATAACTTAGTTATTACGAATGTAGTCGTCCATTTCGGTTTTCAGGTTATCGGATTTAGTGCCGAAAATCGCCTGAACGCCGGAACCTGCAACAACCACACCCGCCGCACCGAGTTTCTTCAGCCCTGGCTGATCCACTTTCGCGACATCGGCTACGCTTACGCGCAGACGGGTAATACAAGCATCGAGGTTAGTGATGTTTTCTTTACCACCGAAGGCGGCGACAAGCGCTGGCGCCATTTCGCTGGTTGCGGTGGCTTTCGTATCTTCAGTGGCGTCTTCACGACCCGGAGTTTTCAGATTCAGCGCTTTAATCAGCACGCGGAAAACAACGTAGTAGACTACCGCATAGCAGATACCGACAATCGGGAACAGCCACAGTTTGCTGCTGTTACCGGACAGTACGATAAAGTCGATCAGACCGTGAGAGAACGAAGTCCCGTCACGCATCCCCAGCAGAATACAGATCGGGAATGCCAGACCTGCCAGAATAGCGTGGATGATGTACAGGATCGGCGCCACGAACATGAAGGAGAATTCGATTGGCTCGGTGATACCGGTCAGGAAAGAGGTCAGCGCAGCGGAGATCATGATGCCGCCGACTTTTGCACGGTTTTCTGGTTTAGCAGAGTGCCAGATAGCGATAGCCGCAGCCGGCAGACCGTACATTTTGAACAGGAAGCCGCCGGACAGTTTGCCCGCAGTTGGGTCGCCTGCCATATAGCGAGGGATATCGCCGTGGAACACCTGACCTGCTGCGTTGGTGTATTCACCAATCTGCATCTGGAAAGGAACGTTCCAGATGTGGTGCAGACCAAACGGCACCAGGCAGCGTTCGATGAAGCCGTAAATACCAAATGCCACGACTGGGTTCTGGTAAGCCGCCCACTGCGAGAAGGTCTGAATAGCAGTACCTACCGGTGGCCAGATGAAGGACAGCACGATGCCCATAAAGATCGCGGTCAGACCAGAAATGATCGGCACGAAACGTTTACCGGCAAAGAAGCCCAGATACTCAGGCAGCTTGATGCGGTAGAAGCGGTTAAACATGTATGCCGCGATAGCACCCGCAATAATACCGCCTAATACGCCGGTATCCGCCAGGTGTTTAGCCGCGATCTCTTCCGCAGGCAAATGCAGCACCAGAGGAGCAACCACAGCCATGGTTTTCACCATGATGCCGTAGGCAACAACCGAAGCCAGCGCAGATACACCGTCGTTATTGGTAAAGCCTAATGCAACACCGATAGCGAAGATAAGTGGCATGTTGGCGAAAACGGAACCGCCCGCTTCTGCCATAACATGAGAAACGACGGCTGGCAGCCAGCTGAAGTTTGCGGAACCGACGCCCAGCAGGATACCTGCGATAGGCAGCACGGAAACCGGCAGCATCAGCGATTTACCGACCTTTTGCAGGTTAGCAAATGCATTCTTAAACATATTAGGAGTGCTCCTGAGTATTTGTACTTTTATCTACGTTTTCACGCATTAGTGAGTGGGGAGAGACTCACCAGGGACAGGGCATCTAAAGCGCCCTTTATTAATTACACAGAGTAAAATAATTCCCCTGAGTTTTGTTTGACCGCTATCACATTCCAAACGGATATGGCTTAGAATTTTAATCTTCTTTACAATAAACTGGCCCGTTTATTGGCAGATTGACGTTCACCGCCACTTTTTACGGCGGTGAACTGTACTCGCTTTGAACATTAATTACGAGCATTAAAATAAGTCGCAAAATCAGGCAGATTGTAGGCGGGCAGGATCGATATGGAAGAGGTTCGCAAAGTTGTCCGTCGTCTGTTGCGCCAGCTGTTCTACGCTTACGCCCTTCAATACGGCCATGTATTCCGCGACATCGCGCACCATCGCCGGTTGGTTCTCCTTGCCACGATGCGGCACCGGTGCCAGATACGGAGAGTCGGTCTCAACCAGCAGTCTATCCAGTGGAACGTAGCGTGCGGCTTCACGTAACTGCTCCGCATTGCGGAAAGTGACGATCCCGGAGAACGAAATATAGAACCCCATATCCAGCAGCTTACCCGCCGTCTCAGTGTCTTCAGTGAAACAGTGTAGTACACCGCCACAATCCATCACGTTTTCTTCACGCAGGATAGCCAGCGTATCGGCACGCGCATCGCGGGTGTGCACAATCACCGGCTTATTCAGCTCACGGCCAATCTGGATATGCTGGCGAAATGACAGCTGTTGTTGGACTTTGGTTTCCGGGGTATAGAAGTAATCAAGCCCCGTCTCGCCCATGGCGACAACGCCCTCTTCTGCGGCCATGCGGCGAAGATCTTCGACGTCATACGCCTCATCCTGATTGAGCGGATGTACGCCACAAGAAAACACCACTTCCGGGCGCTCCCCGACCAGAGAGCGCATCTGACGGTAGCCCGGCAAGGTCGTAGCAACGGCGAGTGCAAAACGAACGTCCCGTGCGGCGGCTTTCGCCATCACATCGTCAACGTCTTTATGCAGGGATTGGTAATCAAGGCCATCAAGATGGCAGTGCGAGTCGACTAAAAACATAATGTCTCTCTTAGAGGTGGGATACTGGCAGTACCGCACCAGGTTGCAAATACTGTTCCCAGCGCAACAGGCGCTCGGTGAGGATAAGTTCGCGGTTAAGCCCCGTGACGCTTAACAGCTGTTCCCGGCAAACGCAGGCATCAGCGGCAATGGCCTGCAATCGGGAAGCCGATAAACCGTTCGCCAGCTGATTCACCAGCTCGGCGTGGTCGACGTTGGTTAAGCGTACGATCCGCTGCTGCTGTTTCATTGCGTCCAGCAGTAGCGTTGACAGCCAGTGTAGTCGCTGGACGACGCTATCGTGGTTCAGCGCAGGTAAAAGCGCCAGCCAGTCACCGTTATTCAGACTGATACCCAGCGCCTGACACAGCTTTTCACGCGCGGCCCATGACTCGGCGGCCAGCAGCTCAAGCGCGGCGGCTGGCGCATGATCGCAAAGCCGTAATGCCGTCAGCAGCGCCTCCCGGGGCGCAGTCATCTCACGTTCAAGCCACGCCAGCGCATATTGCTCGCTCGGCGGGGCCAGATGATAGAGTCGGCAGCGGCTACGCATCGTCGCCAGCAAACGCGCGGGTTCTTCACAGGCGAGAAAGAACCAGGTATTTTTCGGCGGTTCTTCCAGCGTTTTTAACAACGCATTCGCCGCGGCTTCGGTCAGCAGGGTCGCATCGGCGATCCACACCACTTTCGCCCCACCAAGGCGGGCGTGTTCGTAGAGTTTTTCACTCATCCCGCGCACCGCATCAATACCCAGCGTACTTTTGCCTTTCTCAGGCTGTAAAACGTAATAATCAGGATGCGTTCCGGCCTGCATCAGCTGACAGCTATGGCACTGGCCGCAGCTCTTGTGACCATCCGGCTGGTGACACATCAGAAAACGGGTAATGGCATAGGCCAGCGAATCGGCTCCCATGCCCGCACGCGCTTGAATCAACAACGCATGGTGACCCCTTCCCGCTTGATAGCTTGACACAAGCTGTTCAAACGGCGGGCGTAACCACGGATACCATTTCATGCCTGCTGCTCCGCAACCCAGGTAGTGACGGTGGCACGGATGTCACTCATAACCTTCTCAAGCGGCTGTGTCGCGTCGATGGTGCGAATGCTGGCATCGGCCGCGGCCAGTTCCAGATAACGCGCGCGGGTACGGTTGAAGAAGTTCAGCGACTCCTGCTCGATACGGTCAAGATCGCCACGCGCACGCGCGCGCTTCAGGCCCACTTCCGGGGTCACGTCGAGATAAATGGTCAGATCGGGACGGAAGTCGCCCAGTACCGCATCGCGCAGCGTTGCCAGCATATGGCGGTCGATACCGCGTCCGCCGCCCTGATAGGCCTGCGTCGAGAGATCGTGGCGGTCGCCTATCACCCACTGACCTTGCGCCAGCGCCGGTTTAATCACCGAATCCACAAGTTGCACACGGGCGGCGTAAAACATCAGCACTTCCGCTTTATCGGTAATCACTTCATCGCCAACCGATTTGATGTCCAGCACCAGGCTGCGCAGCTTTTCTGCCAGCACGGTGCCGCCGGGTTCGCGGGTAAACAGCAGGTCGTTGATACCGAGGTCTCGCAGCGTTTCAACGATCACGTCCCGCGCGGTGGTTTTACCCGCCCCTTCCAGTCCTTCAATGACGATGTAATTACTGCGCATTTTTATCCTTTAGCACTTTCAGGTAATCCTGCACCGACCGGTTATGGCTTGCAAGATTGGTATTAAACGTATGTCCGCCTTTACCGTCGGCAACAAAATAGAGATACGGCGTTTTCGCCGGATGCGCGGCGGCCTTCAGTGAAGCTTCGCCCGGGTTGGCAATCGCCCCCGGCGGCATACCGGCAATAGTGTAGGTATTATACGCGGTTGGCGTCTCAAGATCCTTACGCGAGAGCTTGCCATCGTAGTTTTCACCCATGCCGTAGATCACGGTCGGGTCAGTTTGCAGCCGCATCCCGATACGCAGGCGGTTGATAAAGACCGATGCCACGCGATCGCGTTCTTCCGCCACCGCGGTCTCTTTTTCAATGATAGAGGCCATGGTGACAAACTGGTTTTTGTCTTTATAAGGGAGATTTTCAGCACGACCTTCCCAGGCTTTGTCCACTTCCGCCACCATCTTCTGGTGTGAACGCTTAAGAATAGCGATATCGGTGGTGTTCGCGGTGTACATCCAGGTATCCGGCCAGAACCAACCCTCAACCCATTCCGGGTTTTCCAATGCCAGAGCTTTGGCAACGGTCGCGTAGCGATCGTCGCTCAGAGTATGTTTGATGTAGGGGGCATCGCGAAGCTGTCTCAGGTAGTCAGAAAGACGCATTCCTTCAACAAAACGCAGCGGGAACTGCGCCTCTTTACCGCTGGCAATGAGCTTTAGCATATCGCGGACCGTCATTTGTGGCGTCAGCAGATAAGTCCCGGCTTTAAAGTGCGACAGTTCAGGCTCCAGGCGCAGTAACCACTGGAAAACCCGCGGACGGTTAAGCACCTTTTCAGTATATAGCTGCCCGCCCAACGCCAGACGCCCGGTACCGGGCTTAAGGGTAAAGACGGTATCCTCTTTAATCAGCAACTTACTGTCCGCCAATTGACGCACCTTCCACATGCCCACGCCGGCCGCAATACCGAGGACAACCAATATCAATAACGTTATGCGTAACAGTTTCTTCATGCTAATCAGATGACTCACAAAGTGGGGCTAAAAATTGGTAAAGTTCACGGGCCGACCACTGCTGGTCCCCAAAGCGCTGTACGGGGATAACCGGCATCAGCGCGTTACACATCAGGACTTCATCCGCCTGCGCCAGCGCGGACAGCGGCGCCATGACTTCGACAACGCGATACGGCGAGTGTGCCAATTGCGCCATAATAAACTGCCGCATCACGCCGTTCACACCTGCATGGTCGAGGCGCGGCGTATAGACATCCTGCCCGCAGCGCCAGAACAAATTAGCCGCACAGCATTCCGTAAGCCACCCATCGCTGTCAAGGACAAGGGCCTCATCGGCGTCCATCTGCTCAAGATGAGAACGAATCAGCACCTGCTCAAGGCGATTGAGGTGTTTGAGCCCAGCAAGATAGGGGTTACGGCCTAAAGGCACAGGACTTAGCGTAAGTATTGCTCCGCTCGCTTTCCAGCGCGCATAGTGGCTGGGTGCTTCCGAGGTTGAGATAATACGCGTAGGCTGCACGCATCCACTACCGCTATACCCTCGCCCACCCTGCCCGCGACTGATGATCGTTTTAAGTACCCCTTCACGTTGGCGAGCAGCCATCACAGACATCTCCTGCTCCAGAATGGACCAATCGCTAAAGGGAATAGCTAGCCGCTCGCACGCCTGCTGCAATCGTCCGATATGGGCGGTCATCTGCTTTACCTGACCACCCACGATGCGTGCGGTAGTGAAACTCCCGTCTCCAAACTGTGTGGCGCGGTCGCTCACGGCAAGGGTGTTTTGTTCGCTGCCATTAATTAAAAACATCGCGGCTCCTTCACAAGGGGCATTAGTTTCGCAGGATGATGGGAACTGAACAAGGGGAGAAAAGTGAATAAAAAAAGGCCCGCCAGGCGGGCCTTCATCAATGCGTTATCTGACAGCGCAAGCGCTATCAAATAATCAGGCTCAGACCTTTTTAAAGATCAGTGAACCGTTAGTCCCGCCGAAGCCGAAGGAGTTACACAGCGTGTACTCCATGCCGCTAACCTGACGCGCCTCATGAGGCACGAAGTCCAGGTCACAACCTTCATCTGGGTTATCCAGGTTGATGGTTGGCGGAACGGCCTGATCGCGCAGTGCCAGGATAGAGTAGATAGATTCTACTGCACCCGCAGCACCCAGCAGGTGGCCAGTCATTGACTTAGTGGAGCTGACCATCACACGGCTTGCAGCGTCGCCGAAGACAGACTTCACGGCCTGTGCTTCTGCTTTATCGCCTGCTGGCGTAGAGGTACCGTGAGCATTCACGTAGCCAATCTGGCCCACATCAATACCCGCGTCACGAATGGCGTTAACCATCGCCAGCGCTGCACCTGCACCGTTTTCCGGTGGTGAAGTCATATGATATGCATCGCTACTCATACCGAAGCCCACGACTTCAGCATAAATTTTTGCGCCACGTTTTTTAGCGTGTTCGTACTCTTCGAGTACAACCATGCCCGCGCCGTCACCCAGCACAAAGCCATCACGATCTTTATCCCACGGACGGCTCGCCGCCTGCGGGTTATCGTTGCGTGTAGACAGTGCGCGTGCCGCGCCAAAGCCACCGACACCCAGCGGGGTGCTGGCTTTTTCTGCGCCACCGGCAACCATCGCATCCGCATCGCCATAGGCGATCATACGCGCGGCCTGACCGATGTTATGCACACCAGAGGTACAGGCGGTCGCGATGGAGATGCTCGGGCCACGTAAACCAAACATAATGGTCAGATGACCGGCCACCATGTTAACAATCGTCGACGGAACAAAGAACGGGCTAATCTTACGCGGGCCACCATTGACCAGTGAGGCATGGTTTTCTTCGATAAGACCCAGACCGCCAATACCGGAGCCGATAGCGGCGCCAATACGATGAGCGTTCTCTTCCGTAATTTCGAGGCCAGAATCCTGCATGGCCTGAGCGCCAGCGACAATTCCATATTGAATGAAGGCATCCATCTTGCGCTGTTCTTTGCGCGAGATAATGTCATCACAGTTAAAATCCTTTACTAAGCCAGCAAATTTCGTTGCATAGGCGCTAGTATCGAAATGGTCGATCAGGCTGATGCCACTCTGACCGGCAAGGAGAGCTTTCCAGGTAGACTCTACGGTATTGCCGACAGGAGACAACATGCCCAGTCCGGTCACAACTACACGACGCTTAGACACGTTTGTCCTCCAGGGAGGGATTAAAATAGATGCTTGTGGGACAAAAAGATAAAACTCAGGCGGTCGAATGACCGCCTGGAGATGTTCACTTACGCCTGGTGACCGTTGATGTAATCAATGGCAGCCTGAACGGTGGTGATTTTCTCAGCTTCTTCGTCCGGAATCTCAGTATCAAACTCTTCTTCCAGAGCCATTACCAGCTCAACGGTGTCAAGAGAATCTGCGCCCAGGTCTTCAACGAAGGAAGCATTGTTGGTCACTTCTTCCTGCTTAACGCCCAGCTGTTCGCCGATGATTTTCTTAACGCGTTCTTCGATAGTGCTCATACTCTTAAATTTCCTATCAAAACTCGCTTTCGCGATGGTTTTCGTAGTGTATAAAATGTTGAAAAATTTGCAACTAAATCCCGGCAGGTCATACCACGATTTTGCGCTATTTTGCGGGTGTTTGCCCTCATAACGCAAATGATTTTGCACTAATCATACTCAGACATACGTAGATTGCCCGTTGTCTGAGCACTTTGTGCAAAACACGGTCAGACCATATACATCCCGCCGTTAACGTGCAACGTTTCACCCGTGATGTAACTTGCTTCGTCGGAAGCCAAAAATGCAACCGCACTGGCGATTTCATTTGGAGAGCCGAGGCGCCCCGCAGGAACTGCCGCCAAAGTACCCGCACGCTGCTCATCAGTCAGCGCACGCGTCATGTCCGTTTCAATAAAACCCGGAGCAACTACGTTTACAGTAATACCGCGTGACGCAATTTCACGCGCCAGCGATTTACTGAAGCCGATCAGACCCGCTTTCGCCGCAGCGTAGTTAGCCTGACCCGCATTTCCCATGGTACCAACCACAGAACCAACAGTGATAATACGTCCATGACGCTTTTTCATCATAGCGCGCATTACCGCTTTTGACAGACGGAAAACAGATGAAAGGTTGGTTTCGAGGATATCGTTCCACTCTTCATCTTTCATGCGCATTAACAGGTTATCACGAGTAATCCCAGCATTATTGACCAGAATGTCGACTTCACCAAATTCCGCACGAATTTTTTCCAGAACAGATTCAATAGATGCCGGGTCAGTCACATTCAACATCAGACCTTTACCCTTCGCACCCAGATAATCGCTAATAGCCTGCGCGCCATTTTCACTGGTCGCGGTGCCAATAACCGTCGCGCCGCGCGCGGCGAGTGTTTCAGCGATTGCGCGGCCAATACCGCGACTTGCACCCGTTACCAGTGCAATTTTACCTTCAAAGCTCATGCTATCCTCTTTTATTGCGCAAGTGCCGCTGACAGCGCAGCCGGCTCGTTAATCGCCGATGCCGTCAGGGTATCTACAATACGTTTGGTCAAACCGGTGAGGACTTTACCCGGGCCAACTTCATACAGGTGCTCAACGCCCTGGGACGCCATAAACTCAACGGTTTTGGTCCACTGAACCGGGCTGTATAGCTGACGAACTAAGGCATCGCGAATCGCGTCTGCATCGGTTTCGCACTTCACGTCGACGTTGTTCACAACCGGAATGGTCGGCGCGTTAAAGGTGATTTTTTGCAGCTCAACGGCCAGTTTGTCCGCCGCAGGCTTCATCAGCGCACAGTGGGAAGGTACGCTCACCGGCAGTGGCAGCGCACGTTTTGCACCCGCTGCTTTACAGGCGGCGCCCGCACGTTCAACCGCTTCTTTATGACCGGCAATAACCACCTGGCCTGGCGAGTTGAAGTTGACCGGAGAAACGACCTGGCCCTCAGCCGATTCTTCACAGGCTTTCGCAATGGAAGCATCGTCAAGACCGATGATAGCAGACATGCCGCCGGTGCCTTCCGGTACCGCTTCCTGCATGAATTTACCGCGCATTTCAACCAGACGTACGGCATCAGCAAACGCGATAACATTGGCGCAAACCAGCGCAGAATATTCGCCCAGGCTATGACCTGCAAGCATGGCGGGTGCTTTACCGCCCTGCTGCTGCCACAAACGGTACAGCGCAACGGAGGCGGTCAGGAGTGCCGGTTGCGTCTGCCAGGTTTTGTTTAACTCTTCAGCCGGGCCCTGCTGAGTCAACGCCCAGAGATCGTAACCCAGTGCAGCAGAGGCTTCATGAAAAGTCTCTTCAATCACCGGATAGGTTGCTGCCAGTTCAGACAACATCCCAACCGTCTGGGAACCCTGTCCAGGGAACACAAATGCGAATTGCGTCATGTTTTTTATCCTTATACTTAGAAACGAACCAGCGCCGAGCCCCAGGTGAAACCACCACCGAATGCCTCTAACAGTACCAGTTGACCGCGTTTAATACGGCCATCGCGGACGGCTTCGTCAAACGCGCAAGGTACGGAAGCAGCCGAGGTGTTGCCGTGACGATCAAGCGTCACCACCACGTTGTCCATCGACATGCCGAGCTTCTTCGCTGTGGCGCTGATAATACGTAAATTCGCCTGATGCGGTACCAGCCAGTCCAGCTCTGAACGATCGAGGTTGTTCGCCTCAAGCGTTTCATCAACGATGTGCGCAAGCTCAGTCACGGCAACTTTGAAGACTTCGTTACCGGCCATCGTCAGGTAGATGGAGTTATCTGGATTCACGCGGTCAGCGTTTGGCAGCGTCAACAGCTTGCCATAGCTACCGTCGGCGTGCAGATGGGTAGAGATGATCCCCTGCTCTTCAGATGCACCCAGAACCACCGCACCCGCACCGTCACCAAAGATGATGATCGTGCCGCGATCGGTAGGATCGCAGGTGCGCGCCAGCGTATCTGCACCGACAACCAGCGCATATTTCACCGCGCCGGATTTCACATACTGGTCGGCAACGCTTAGCGCATAGGTAAAGCCAGCACAGGCAGCGGCGACATCAAACGCCGGAGCGCCTTTCACGCCGAGCATATTTTGAATCTGGCATGCTGCACTTGGGAAAGCATGGGTGGCGGAAGTGGTCGCAACCACAATCAGGCCCAGTTCACTGGCTTCAATGCCCGCCATTTCCAGCGCGCGCTTAGCCGCTTCGTAACCCAGCGTAGACACGGACTCATCAGGGCCAGCAATACGGCGCTCACGGATACCTGTACGGGAGACAATCCACTCGTCGGAGGTATCAACCATTTTTTCCAGATCGGCATTAGTCCGCACCTGCTCAGGCAGGTAGCTGCCGGTACCAATAATCTTCGTATGCATGTACGCTCAGTCACTTTTCGCTAATATAGCCGCCCAACTCAACGTCCTGAAACTGGCCTTATTCGCTGGCCTCAGGCGCGTCAAATCCTGCGGGGTATACGGATTCCAGGCGAGCGGCAATTCTCTTGGGAACTTGTCGCTGCACTGCTTGTACTGCCTGTTCAATTGCGACCGTAAAGGCCCGCTGATTAGCCGCACCATGACTCTTTATCACCGTGCCGCGCAATCCTAACAGACAGGCGCCATTATACTGGTCGGGGTTGAGGTGACTAAATCGCCTTGTGAGGCTTTTTTGTAACCAACGCTTTAATAAAATGAGCCACCACGACCTTTTTTTACCCTCGCTCTGTGATTTCAGCAGCGAAAGGAACACTCTGACAACCCCTTCCATCGTCTTTAAGGTGACGTTACCTGTAAAGCCATCGCAAACCAGAACATCGGTTTTCCCCGTCAACAGTTCGTTGGCTTCAAGATAGCCGATATAGTTGAGGGAGGTGATTGTTTTTAGCACTAAAGAAGCATCGCGGATACTGTCATGCCCTTTAATTTCTTCTTCGCCAATGTTGAGCAGCGCGACGCGCGGGTTCGCAATCTCCAGCACTTCTTCTGCCATCACCGACCCCATGACGGCAAACTGCACCAGCATGTTACTGTCACAATCCACGTTGGCACCGAGATCCAGCACCACCGTTTTGCCCTTTTGCTGATGCGGTAACACCGTGACCAGCGCCGGGCGCTCAATTCCCTTAATCGGTTTGAGCAATAATTTAGCCAGCCCCATCAATGCGCCGGTATTTCCAGCACTGACGCAAGCTTCAGCCCGCCCTTCTTTCACCATTTCTAGCGCCACACGCATTGAGCTTCCGCGACTATGGCGAATCGCATGCGAGGGCCGTTCATCACTGGCAATAACCGACTGGGCAGGAATTATCTGCAAACGCGAACGTTGTTCAAAGTCAGCTTTGGCGAGTAATGGCGTAATGTCGTCGGGATTACCGACTAAAAGAAGTGAGAGTTGCGAATTAGAATCCAGTGCCTGCAATGCTGCAGGCACTGTCACGGAAGGGCCAAAATCGCCCCCCATGACATCTAACGCCAGGGTTAGACGTGTCAAGGTATCGTCGCCGCTTGGTTTGGTTTTTCCCCAGTTGCCCGGGGAAATGCCTCACTAAGCTTCACCACGCTATGGCTTTTGTCTTTCACCCGCGAGAGGTGATTGACAAGAGCATCGCGTGATTACTTAGCGATGACCTTACGGCCACGGTAGAAACCGTCGGCAGTGATGTGGTGACGCAGGTGTTTCTCGCCAGAGGTTTTGTCTACAGACAAGTTGGCTGCGGTCAGAGCGTCATGGGAACGACGCATGCCACGTTTGGAACGGGTTGGTTTATTCTGTTGTACGGCCATGGACCTTACTCCTCAATTACTTTTGCTTTAAGCTGGCTAATACGGCAAATGGATTTGGCTTCTGTGCCTCTTCAGGCAATTCACCAAAGACCATGTCCGCCTCGGACACTTCACAGTGTTCAGAATCATGCACCGGAACTACCGGCAAGGCGAGGATGATTTCATCTTCAACCAACGCCAGCAGATCGATTTCACCGAATTCGTTAACCTCAATCGGCTCATACGCTTCCGGGAGTGCTTCAACCTGGTCATCATTTTTGACCGGACTGAAACAATACGTTGTGTGGACATGATGGGTAAACGATTTTCCGCAACGCTGACATTCCAGCGACACCGTCACCTTCGCATCACCGGTAATAACCGCGAGACGTTGGTTATCGATGGCGAAGGACATCTCGCATTCCACATCGGTATCCACACTGACTACGGACGCGGCAACACGCTCTACCTGATCGCGGGTATAGATACCCGTATAATCAAGGCGTTTTTGAGCCGTGCGAACCGGATCGAGAGTCAGGGGTAATTTTACGTTTTGCATAGGGCGCGCATATTAACTTTGTAGCGTCATAGAGTCAAAGAAAAAGGCAGCCTCAGGTTGCCTTTTGCCAATTATTCGCACACATTGCGGCCTATAGTTTAAAATGTCGGAATCTAATTCGCTACACTCTCGTTGAAAAATTATGCCTGAATTGATTCTTGCCTCCACTTCTCCCTATCGCAAACAGCTGTTAGAGAAGCTTGAACTGCCTTTTGAGTGCGCAGCACCTGAGGTTGATGAACTGCCGCTGCCCGGTGAAACTCCGCGCAGTCTGGTACTGCGTCTGGCGCAGGCGAAGGCCCAGGCGCTGGCCCAGCGCTACCCGCACCATCTTATTATTGGTTCCGATCAAGTTTGCGTGCTGGATGGTGAAATAACCGGCAAGCCTCACACTGAAGAGAATGCGCGTCTGCAATTAAAAAAGGCCAGCGGTAACGTGGTGACCTTTTATACCGGACTGGCGCTGTATAATTCCGCAAATGGACAACTACAGACCGAATGCGAACCGTTCGATGTCCATTTCCGTCATCTGAGCGAGCAGGAAATTAACGTCTACATCCGTAAAGAGAGCCCGCTGAACTGCGCCGGGAGCTTTAAAAGCGAAGGATTGGGCATCGCGCTGTTTGACCGCCTTGAGGGGCGCGATCCGAATACGCTGGTCGGTTTGCCGTTGATTGCGCTGTGCAAGATGTTACGCCGCGAGAATCTCAATCCGCTGTTAGATTAATGCTTTTCCCGGTCTCATCCGGGAAATTCGATTCAGGATGTTGTTTATTCCTTCCACGATCACAGTTTATTTTTCCACCGCCATTAAAATCCTCAAATCCATATTGAAACAATGTTTTGATTTAAGGAGCGAGGATGCGTGGCAAAGGTAAAATATTCTTTATGCTGGCAATGTTAACCGCAATGCAGGCAAATGCCGGTGAGGGCTGGCAGCGCCAGGGGGTGGTTGAAGGTAATCTCCCCGCCAGTTGGCAACGGCTGAAAACTCAGATGACCTATCCGGATTCATGGCTCTCCGGGCACTATTCCGACTTTACGCGCTGGCAGCAGCGCGCCCGCGAGGAATTTCGTCAATCCCTGCTGACACCGGATTCAACCAAACCTTTCGCCGCGACGCAAATTTCCACGCAAGATCGCGGCAGTTATATTGCTGAGAAACTGGCGCTGAATATTACCGATGATAACCGTATCGCCGCCCTGATGCTTACGCCGAAGACGCCAGGCCCCCACCCTGCGATTGTTCTGCTCCATGACCACGGTTCAAAATTTGATATTGGTAAGGAGAAGCTGATTCGTCCGTGGGGTGACGCTTCAAAGCTTGCCAGCGCCGAAGCCTGGGCAGACAAATTCTTTACCGGGAAGTTTATCGGCGATGAATTAGCAAAACGCGGTTACGTGGTTATCGCCATCGACAGTCCCGGCTGGGGTGACCGTGGGCCGATGGTCTATGAGCAGCAACAGGCGCTCGCCAGTAACTACTTCAACCTTGGGCGTTCTCTGGCGGGAGAAGTGGCGTATGAAGATATGCGTACCGTCGATTTTATAGCGTCACTGAAAAGCGTCGATAGCCAACATATTGGCGTACTGGGTTTCTCAATGGGCGGATTCCGTGCCTGGCAGTTGGCGGCGCTCTCCGAGAAGGTCGCGGCGACGGCGGTTATTTCGTGGTTTGGCACTTATGAAGGGCTAATGACGCCGGGTAACAACGTGCTGCGGGGGCAGTCGGCGTTTTACATGCTGCATCCTGGCATGCCAGCCAAAATGGATATTCCGGATATCGCCAGCATCGCCGCACCAAAACCAATGCTGATTTTCAGCGGCGGGCAGGACAAACTGTTTCCGGCAAAAGCGGTCGATGATGCCTTTAACAAAGCGCATCGTGTCTGGGCTTCACAACATGCCGATGAAAAACTGCTGACAAAAAATTGGCCCGAGCTAGGGCATGTTTTCTATCAACAGCAGCAAGATGAGGTCTTTCCGTGGCTGGATAAGTGGTTAAAGCCATAGATATGGTAGCCCGACCAAGCGCTGCGCCGCCGGGAATTTGCGATGTCGCATTTGACACCGTATCTCCCCGGAGTCGGCGTACCCGCCACGTCCGGGCTCCCCGTGGACGTAGGCCGGATAAGGCAAAGCCGCCATCCGGCAATCTGCGCGGTGATGCCTGATGGCGCTACGCTTATCAGGCCTACGTGGTGCAGGTGTTCACAGTATCATCATGAAACTTTACTTCTGGTTACGCAGCGCCTGCAAACAACGTTTGAGCACATTGTCCATCGGGGCTTCAACGCGCATCACCTCTCCGGTGCCCGGATGGGTGAACTTCAGCGCGGCGGCGTGCAGGAAGAGACGGTTAAGCCCCGTACCGGCCAGCTGCTTATCAAACTCACGATCGCCATAACGGTCGTCAAACGCAATCGGATGTCCCGCATGCAGCGTATGCACACGAATCTGGTGCGTACGTCCGGTCACCGGGCTACAACGCACCAGGGTCGCATGGGTATATCGCTCTTCCACCTTGAAGCGGGTTTCAGACGGTTTGCCTTCCTGACTGACGCGCACAATGCGTTCACCGCTTTGCAAAATATTCTTCAGCAAAGGCGCCTGCACGCTTTTCACATGCGACTGCCACTGTCCACGCACCAGCGCCAGATAATCTTTTTGCATCCCCTTCTCACGCAGCTGCTCATGCAGGGAACGCAGCGCTGAACGCTTCTTCGCTACCAGCAATACACCGGAAGTGTCACGGTCAAGACGATGAACCAGTTCGAGGAAGCGGGCCTCAGGGCGTAACGCACGAAGTCCTTCAATCACGCCAAAGCTCAACCCGCTGCCACCGTGAACCGCCGTACCCGATGGTTTATTGAGCACCAGGATATGGTCGTCCTCATAGAGGATAACGTCGCTCAATGCGGCCACTTTTTGCAGATGTGGCGAAACCGCGTCTTCTTCACGCTCAGCGACACGCACCGGCGGCACGCGTACCTGATCGCCATCTTCAAGTTTGTACTCTGGCTTGACGCGCTTCTTATTCACCCGCACTTCACCTTTGCGCAGGATGCGGTAAATCATACTCTTTGGCACGCCCTTAAGCTGGGTGCGCAAAAAGTTGTCAATTCGTTGCCCGGCTTCATCAGCGCTGATGGCAATCATTTTTACGGTCGGAGTCTCAGTTTTCATGGTGCGCGATTCTAATTATCCCCGCTCAATAGCGCCACTCATTTTTATATGCTTATATTTAGCATAATCGGTTTTCTCCTGGTGCTTTGCTCCGCGAGTTGTTTGTTATTAGAACAATCTCACCGGGCTGGTGAAGAAACTGTGAGTAACCGGGTGATAAAAGGTGAAAGTCATCTTGCTATAACCAGGTTAGCAAGGAATAATGAAGCTGTTTTCCGTGTTGAACCTGGAATAACAAGGATAATTACGGAAAGACCCATTTTGTTTGTTTGATCATCCACGCAGCAATGGCGTAAGACGTATTGATCGCTCAAACAGTTAGCGGGCTGCGGGTTGCAGTCCTTACCGGTACGTATACTGTACGATTTTTAGCGTATAGACAGAAAGCGAAGCGGGATATTCCCGTGCTTACGTAAGTAAGACGCCAGGACATCTGTTCTCTAAAAGATGACGAGTATAACTGGAATCTTCTCTGGAGAGTTATCCCAGGTTGTTCCCCAAATAATTGCACTGTGGTTCCGTTTGAAACACAGGCTACCGACACTCTGCGCCTCTTAAACGAGCGACAACCGTGAGGTTGGCGACGTGAATAGTCACGAGGCCATCGGTTTACCCCGGAAAGGCATTACTCTGCTCGCAGCTTAGTCGTCAATGTAAGAATAATGAGTAAGTTACGATGAAAAGAATGTTAATCAACGCAACTCAGCAGGAAGAGTTGCGTGTCGCCCTCGTTGATGGGCAGCGTCTGTACGATCTGGATATTGAAAGCCCAGGACACGAACAGAAAAAAGCGAACATCTACAAAGGCAAAATTACCCGTATTGAACCAAGTCTCGAAGCCGCATTTGTTGATTACGGCGCCGAACGTCATGGTTTCCTCCCCCTAAAAGAAATTGCTCGCGAATACTTCCCTGCCCATTACAACTCGCATGGCCGTCCAAATATCAAAGACGTGCTGCGTGAAGGTCAGGAAGTTATCGTACAGATTGATAAAGAAGAGCGCGGCAACAAAGGCGCGGCGCTGACAACCTTTATCAGCCTGGCAGGCAGCTATCTGGTATTGATGCCAAACAACCCACGTGCCGGCGGTATCTCTCGTCGCATCGAAGGTGACGATCGTACTGAACTCAAAGAAGCGCTGGCCAGTCTCGAACTGCCAGACGGCATGGGCTTAATCGTCCGTACCGCAGGCGTCGGCAAATCAGCCGAAGCGTTGCAGTGGGATCTGAGCTTCCGCATGAAGCACTGGGAAGCCATCCAGAAAGCCGCTGAAAGCCGCCCTGCTCCGTTCCTGATTCACCAGGAGAGCAACGTTATCGTTCGTGCTTTCCGTGACTATCTGCGCCAGGACATTGGTGAAATCCTGATTGATAACCCGAAAGTGATGGAAATGGCGCGTCAGCACATTGCCGCACTGGGTCGCCCGGATTTCAGCAGCAAAATTAAACTGTACACCGGTGAAATTCCGCTGTTCAGCCATTACCAGATTGAATCGCAGATTGAATCCGCTTTCCAGCGTGAAGTCCGTCTGCCGTCCGGTGGTTCTATCGTTATCGATAGCACCGAAGCGCTGACCGCCATTGATATCAACTCCGCTCGAGCCACTCGCGGCGGCGATATCGAAGAGACCGCGTTTAACACCAACCTTGAAGCGGCCGATGAAATCGCTCGCCAGCTGCGTCTTCGTGACCTCGGCGGCCTGATTGTTATCGACTTCATCGACATGACGCCAGTCCGTCACCAGCGCGCGGTTGAAAACCGTCTGCGTGAAGCGGTACGTCAGGACCGTGCGCGTATCCAGATTAGCCATATCTCTCGCTTTGGCCTGCTGGAAATGTCTCGTCAGCGTCTTAGTCCTTCACTGGGTGAATCCAGCCATCACGTCTGCCCACGTTGCTCCGGCACCGGCACCGTGCGTGACAACGAATCACTGTCGCTGTCTATTCTGCGTCTGATTGAAGAAGAAGCGCTCAAAGAGAACACTAAAGAAGTTCATGCGATTGTGCCTGTGCCAATTGCCTCTTACCTGCTGAACGAAAAACGTGCCGCGGTAACTGCTATCGAAGCTCGCCAGACCGACGTGCGCTGCATCATCGTGCCAAACGATCAGATGGAAACGCCACACTACTCCGTCCTGCGCGTGCGTAAAGGTGAAGAAACCACTACGCTGAGCTATCTGCTGCCGAAGCTGCATGAAGAAGAGATGGCGCTGCCGGTAGACGATGAAGTCGCCGAGCGTAAGATTCCTGAGCAGCCAGCGCTGGCTACCTTCGTGATGCCTGAAGTACCGCCAACGGCTACCGCCGAAAGCGCAACCGCAGCCGCACCGAAAGTGAAAGCCGCTGCCGCCGCACCGTCGGAACCGGGCCTTATCTCTCGTTTCTTCGCCGCTCTGAAAAACCTGTTTGCCGGAACCCCGGAAAAGCCGGTTGCAGCCGAGCCTGAGAAGCAGCCTGAAGCTAAACCAGACCGTCAGCAAGATCGTCGCAAACCGCGTCAGAACAACCGTCGCGACCGCAACGATCGCAGCGACCGTCGTAACGACCGCAATGACCGTGGCGATCGTAATGACCGCAACGAGCGTAACGAGAATACTGAAGGCCGCGAAGGTCGCGAGGACAACCGCCGCAACCGCCGTGAGAAACCGCAGCAGTCTTCTGAGGTGCGTGAAAACCGCCAGCAGAACGCTGCCGTTGTTGATGACAGCGAAAAAGCGAAGTCGCGTGACGATCAGCAGCAGTCACGTCGCGAACGTAACCGTCGCCGCAGTGATGATAAGCGCCAGACGCCACAGGAAGCGAAACCACAGAGCCGCGAAGAAGTTGTCGTCGCTCAGGAAGCCGCGCCTGAAGATCGCGTACAGAATATGCCGCGCCGTAAGCCGCGTCAGCTGTCGCAGAAAGTGCGTATCGAAACCGCAGAGCAGACCGCAGCTCGCGAATTCGCGCCTGAAGAACCGCAGACCGAAGCACCGCGTACCACTACACTGGCAAAAGTTGACCTGCCAGCCGTCGTTGAGGCTCCAGTTCAGGCCGAGCACGATGAAAACGGTGAAGCACGTGATAACAACGGTATGCCGCGTCGTTCCCGTCGTTCTCCGCGCCACCTGCGCGTTAGCGGCCAGCGTCGTCGTCGCTATCGTGACGAGCGTTACCCAACCCAGTCACCGATGCCGCTGACGTTCGCCTGCGCATCACCAGAACTGGCTTCAGGTAAAGCGTGGATCCAATACCCGATTGCCCAGGTACAGGATCAGGCCGTTGTTGATGCACCGGTTGAGCAGGAAGTGATTGAACAGCCTGTGGTTACTGAAGCCGTTGCGCCAATTGCCGCAGCAGCCGAAGTGCAAGTACAGCCAGAAGTGATTGCACAGCCTGAAGTCCAGGACGCTGCCCCAGTTCAGGAAGAAACGCCTGCACCGGTAGTGGCTGAAACGACAGAGGATGAACAACCAGCGGCACAAACCGTAGACGTTCAGGTTGCAGAGGTGAAAGCGGAAGCGGCGGTAGTTGAACCGGTTGTTGAATCAACGCCTGTCGTCGAAGCGCCGGTTGAAGAAGCGCCAGCTGCGGCACCAGCCCCTGCCGTTGAAGCACCGGTTGCAGAAGCGCCAGTTGCAACTCCTGCTCCTATCGTTGAAGCGCCGGTTGCAGAAGAAGCTCCGGTCGCTGCACCAGCGCCTGTGGTGGAAGCTCCGGTAGAAGAAACGCCGGTGGTTGCGCCAACGCCTGTTGTTGAAGCACCTGCGCCAGTCACGGTTGCTAAAGTTGCGGTCAAGCATGCTACGGCACCAATGACTCGCGCGCCTGCGCCAGACTACGTGCCAGACGCACCACGCCAGAGCGATTGGGTTCGCCCATCCTTCGATTTCGAAGGTAAAGGCTCTGCGGGCGGTCATAGCGCAACGCATACCGCCACGGCGGGTCCTACGCGTCCGCAGTCGGCTGAATAATCCGACACCGCAATATAAAAAATCGGCCCTGGTGGCCGATTTTTTTTGCCCTGCAAACCGCAATTTCGTCCCCTATCCTTGCGTCTTGTTCGGCAGCCGCATTCCGGCGATTTGCGGCATCACCTCACGCATCAGGTCGAGGAATTTACGTAATCGCGTCGGATAGTAACGCGCCCACGGATAGACTAAATGCACCGGTAAGGGTGTCGCCTGCCAGGCGGGTAACAATTCCACCAGCGCGCCGGTTGCCAGCTCCTCCTCCACCGTCCAGCTTGAGACAACGGCAGCCCCCACTCCTGCCAGCGCGGCATTTTTCGCCACATAAAGACTATCGGTGCTTAAGCGCGCGGCAATAACCACATTCGCCGTTTGATGAGAATCCTGATGATGCAACACCACTTCATGCTGATAGAAGGTGCTGATGGCTATCCACGGCAGTATCGAAAGCTGTTCCGGTTGCGTCACGGCGGGATAGCGGCTCAATAACTCAGGGGTTGCCACGATGCAGCGCGGGACTTCCGCTAACAGCACCGATACGGTGGCGGGATCCACCTCTGCCCCAACGCGAATCGCGCAATCAACGTTATCGCTAATAAAGTCCACCGCCCGGTCATGCAGCATCCATTCGACACAAAGCTGTGGGTAACGTGCCAGAAAACCGACCAGCGGCATCAAAAGCTGCTGCTGACCAAAGGCGTGCGGTGCCCGCACCCGAAGCGTGCCGACCGGTTGCTCATCGGTAACGTGTAACGCATCCTCCAGCGCAAGCCAGGAATCGACCACCTCTCGCGCATGCTGATAGCAGCGTTCGCCGTCGTCGGTCAGCTTCATGGCGTGGGTCGAACGCAGCAGCAGCTTCGCTCCCAGCATCTCTTCCAGCGACTGTAATCGTCGGCTGATTGTCGCCTGAGTGGTCTCCATCTGCCGGGCGGCGGCTGACAATGAGCCAGATTCCACAATTCGGATGAACGTGCGCATTAACTCTACGCGATCTATACGCTCATTTCTTTTCATTATCTTGATGCCTATACGCCAAACGTATAACTGTTTTACCACTGCAACGGCTACCGCACCAGTCACAACAGGCGGAAAATGCGCTCCATACACCGTTGAGGACTTAATAATGAACACTCAAAACACGCAAACCCGAACCGCCAGTATGATGATTTTTATCCTGGCCCTTGGCGCAGGTTTCAGCGTCGCCGCCATTTACTACGCCCAACCTCTGCTGCCGCTGATGGGCAGCAATTTGCACCTGAGCGTTGAGGGCATGGGGCTTATTCCCACGCTCACGCAAGCAGGCTATGCGCTGGGCATTTTGTTCCTGTTGCCGCTCGGCGACCGCTACGACCGCCGGACCTTAATCCTCATAAAAAGCCTGGCGCTTGCCGTTCTGCTGCTGGTCTACAGCCTAACGCAACAGTTCCACTCGCTGCTGGCGGTGAGTCTGCTGATAGGGATGGCCGCCACCATGGCGCAGGATATTGTCCCCGCGGCCGCGATTCTGGCTCCTGCTGGCAAACAAGGGAAAATGGTGGGAACGGTAATGACCGGTCTGCTGTTGGGGATCCTACTGTCACGGACGGTCAGCGGCGTGGTCGGTGAACTGTTTGGCTGGCGCGTCATGTATCAGGCGGCGGCGGTGAGCATTGCCTTGATAGGTGTGCTGATGTGGCGCGTGCTGCCTCACTTTGTGGCTCACTCCGAGTTACGCTATCCCGCGTTAATGATGTCGATGGCGCATCTGTGGCGCCGCTACCCGACGCTGCGTCGTGCCGCGGTGGCGCAGGGATTTTTGTCCATCGCCTTTAGCGCATTCTGGTCTACGCTTGCGGTCATGCTCGCCGAGCACTATCACATGGGCAGCGCCGTGGCCGGTGGATTTGGTATTGCCGGTGCCGCCGGTGCGCTGGCGGCACCGCTGGCAGGCGGTCTGGCGGATAAAGTGGGGGCAGAGAAAGTCACGCAGTTAGGTGCGGCGTTGGTGAGCGTCTCGTTCGCCCTGATGTTCCTGCTTCCCTTCCTGCCTACGATGGCACAGCTGGTATTGATTGCCATAGCGGCTATCGGCTTCGACCTGGGTCTCCAGTCAAGTCTGGTCGCTCACCAGAATCTGGTCTATAGCCTCGAACCGCAGGCCCGAGGCCGTCTGAATGCGCTGCTGTTTACCGGGGTCTTCATCGGCATGTCGTTAGGGTCGGTACTGGGTACACAAGTTTATGCATTCGCGGGCTGGGAAGGTGTGGTGGCGCTGGCAACGGTAGCGGGTCTCGTTGCGCTGGCAATTCGGGTTAGCGAAACTTACCGTTTACGCAGCGCTGCGGTCAGCACCCAGTAAAGCCTAAAAAAAGCCCGCGACGGGGTGGTGCGCGGGCGATAAAAACACCTACATCGGTCAGATATTTTCTGACCTTCTTTATTATTTATTCAGTTGAAACAGCGACATGCCCTGCATATCGGTAAACGCTTTATACGCCGCCTGCAGGGCGGTTTGCTGCATGGTGTAGTTGGAAATGGTCTCGTTCCAGTCGACATCCACCAGGTTGCTCATCTGCTGGGTCTGCGCCAGTTTACGGTCGTCGCCCAGCGCATCGAGATTTTCCAGCTCTTTGAGCTGGGTGCCCAGTTCAGCGCGAACGGTCAGCACGTTGTTCAGCGAGTTGCTCAGGCTGCGGTTAGTCCGGTCGATAGCGGCACTCATCTTATCTTTTGTCGCATCGTCCGCATCCGCTACCGGTGTGTTCAGCGCGGCGATGGCGGAGTCAAGCGCGGTGAAAATATTATCGTCCGCATCCGGTTTGGCATTGCTGGTCGCGTGATCGAAAATCAAATTGCCCGTATGACCAATCACCATGGAACGCGAAGAGTCCACCTGCTGTTCCACGTTGATATCGCCGCCTACGTATTTGCCGCTGTCATCAAACGGCGGCGTATCCGTTTTGTAACCGGCAAAAATATAGCGCCCGTTGCCATCGGTGCTGTTGGCCAGGTTCAGGATCTGGTCGCGGATCCCTTGCAGGTCGGTCGCCAATGACGCGCGGTCATCATCGCTGAGCGTACCGTTGCCGGCATAAACAATCTTCTCCTGTGCCGCCTGAATGGCAGTGGTAACCTGTTTTAGCGTGCTTTCTTCCGTTGAAACGCGCTGGGTGGCAAAGGTACGCGCGGTGGCGTACTGCGCATTTTGCGCCTGCGCCTGCGACAGCACCACGGCCTGCGAGGCCGCCACCGGGTCGTCCGATGCACGGTTCACCCGTTTACCGGTCGACATCTGCTCACCATACTTTAACCATTCAGACTGAGAGTTAGTGATACCCCCCATATTCTGCTGGTACATCATTAAGGTACTGACTCGCATCGTATGCCCTCTCCTTAGCGGATATTAATTAATGCGTCGAAGAGGGTGCTTGCGGTTTGCAGCACCTGCGCATTGGCCAGATAGTACTGTTGGAAGAGCTGCAGGTTGCCGTACTCTTCATCAAGATTGACGCCGGAGATAGACTGCTGTTGTTTGTTCAGCTGCGTCACCACGTTCGCCTGGGTTGTGCTGCTGCTTTTAAGCGTTGCCGTTTGGGTACCAATGTTACTTACCAGCGCGGCGTAGGCATCGTTAAAGCTTTTTGAGCCGCCAACCACTTTACTGGTTTGCAAATCGAGCAGCGCCTGACCGTTACGGTTATCGCTTTCACCGACGCTGGCACCGGTGGTATCGGCAAGCCCCATCGCGATTTGCGATTCACTGCTGATAGCCACTTTCATATTGACGATAGTGTCGCTCACCGGTTTGACAATAAAGCTATCGCCACTCTGCGCCGGATCGGTACCGCCGGTTTTAACCTGCGCGGTAACCGTTAGCCCATCAAACTTCAGCACGCCATTGGCAAGATCGCTACCGGAATCCAGTTTGACGCTAGTATTGTCAGACAGGCGCGTCACTTCCCAACCGCTGTCGGTTTTGATGACTTTGTAGTCTGTGGCCTGGACGGCAGAAGACTTATCGATTGTGACTTTTAGATCAGCATCGCCGGTGTTTTTGCTATTCGATAACGCTGACGGCTCGCCTAAGCTAAAGAAATCAACGCCATTTTTACCGTCGGCATCAATCCCCTGTTTATGCACGGTATTGAAAGCATCACCGAACGCCAGCGCCATCTGATTCAGGCTATTGCGCGTTTGATCCAGATCCTGAGAGCGGAAGGTCAGCAGGCCGCCCAGTGAACCACCGGTCAGCAATTTTTCCGGGATCTCGACGTTGCCCGCGACATTATCGACATAGGCAACGGTAGTACGGTTAGGATCCGAGCTGCTTGGCACCGCTGCCAGCTGGCTGGCTTTACTGCCTGCGACGAGGGTATAACCATTCGCCATCGTAATGTTATAGGTGCTGCCGTCCTGGACGTTGACTTCAACGCCCACCAGCTTATTCAGCTCGCTGACTAACTGGTCGCGCTGGTCGAGCAGATCGTTTGGCGATGCTCCTGCCCCCACGCCGGTAAGACGAGAGATTTTGTCATTCAGGCTAGCAATTTGTGAGGAGTAGTTGTTGACCAAATCCACCGTGGAACTGATAGACAGGTTCACCTGCTTATCCTGATCGCGCAGATACTGGTCGACGACTTTAAACTGGTTTACCACGCCGTCCGCTTTTCCTAAAACGGTCTGGCGCGCCGCCGGGTCTTCGGCATTACTGACCAGCGTTTGCAGGCTGCTGAAGAAGTCCTGTAAGGTCGTCGACAGGTTATTGGTTGAGCTGGAGATCATGCTGTCGATTTTCGACACCTGCTCATAGCGGGTGGTTAAGCCACTGCTCTGATTTTGTGCCGCACGAAGCTGGTTGGTAATAAATGCGTTGTACTCACGCTGCACGCCAGTCACGTTAACGCCATTACCCACCCAACCGCCCGCGCCCATGGTGCTGTTGGCTGCTGCCAACACCGTCGTCTGGCGGGTGTATCCGGCGACGTTGTAGCTCGAAATGTTATTACTGGTGGTATTCAACGCTGACTGCGCGGCGCTGAGCCCGCTCATCGCGCTGTTAATTAAACTGGACATGAACGCTCCTTTTTAAGGCCATGGTATTACTTATCGGATGGCGGACTGCAAACTTGAGGCTAATCAGAACAGATTTTCGATATCGTTGCGGTAGGTATTGCTGACCTTCTCGCTCATCGATTTCAGCTGCTGGATCATGCCGGTTAATTTACGTGCGTACTGCGGGTCGGTGGCGTATCCGGCGTTCTGTAACGCCTGCGCCCCCTGCTCCGCCGTTGCGGCCGAGGTCACCGCCGCATAGCGCGGGTTGCGGGTCAACAGGCCGACGTAATCAGACAAGGCTTCCAGATAAGAGCTGTAAACGCGGAATTTCGCTTTCACCTTTTTAGCCTCGCCGTTCTCAAACTCGGTGGTGGTTATCTCGGTCACCTTGCCCTTCCAGCTTGCAGAAGCTTTCACACCAAACAGGTTGAAGCTCGGCTCACCGTTTTGCTGGCGAATTTGCCGCTGGCCCCAGCCGGACTCAAGCGCAGCCTGCGCCAGAATCAGGTGATGGGGAATGCCGCTTTGCTCACTCGCCAGACGCGCGGGTAACGAGAGCTGGGCGAGGAAGTCTTTCGAGTCGCCGGACAGCGGAACATCGCTGCCATCCGGCGCTTTTGGCAGCGCTTTGCGGACCATTTGCGTCAGCGCCGCATTTTGATAACTGGTGACCGTTTGCCTATCAAACTTCATCGGCACCTGACCTGCATTTTCATCAGGCGGCTGCTGCGCTGACAGCTGTTTCACCATCTCCTCCGCCAGACCCAGTCCTTTGCCCGCGGTCATCTGCTGGGCAATTTGCTGGTCGTACATGCTGGTATAGAGTCGGGTCTGGTCGCTGCTGAACATGCCATCTTTCGGCAGCGCTTCGCGCATACTCTTGAGCATCATCTGCACGAACATCCCCTCCACCTGACGCGCCACCGGCCGAAGATTGGCCTGCGGATCCTGTCCGGCTTTGGTTTTCAGTTCGTTTAGTGACTGCGCATCCCAGGCGGCGCTCGACAGTAATTTGCTGTCAGTCAGCATCAGACAATCTCCACCTTCGCCCGCAGGCAGCCCGCGCTTTGCATAGCCTGGATGATGGACATCAGTTCCATCGGCGTAGCCCCCAGCGCATTCAGCGCGCGCACCACGTTGTTGAGATTGGCGCTGGCGCGCACGCTCTGCAACGAACCGCCGCTCTGACGTAAATCAATCTGCGTTTGCGGCGTCACCACCGTCTGCCCCCCGGCAAATGGCGTATCCGGCTGGCTAACCTGCGCCGAGCGGTTGACGGACACCGACAGATTGCCCTGCGCCACGGCACAGGTATCCAACGTGACTTCACGGTTCATGACCACCGACCCGGTACGCGAGTTGATGATGATTTTCGCGTCCTGCGGCGGCATGCCCACTTCAAGGTTTTGAATATCCGCCAGCAAACGAACCTGACCGCTGCCGCCGCTTGGCGCGCGGATTTGCACGGTACGGGCATCCAACGCGGTGGCGTTGCCCATGCTGCTGCGACGGTTGATAGTATCGGCAATCTGCTGCGCCATGGTGAAGTCATCATCATTGAGCTGCAGGTTGATGGTATTCCCGGCGCCAAACTGGCTTGGCAGCTCACGCTCAATGGTGGCGCCGCCCGTAATACGGCCACCGTTAAGCTGGTTCACCTGCACGCTGCTACCGCCCGCCGATGCGCCCGCACCGCCCACCAGAATGTTACCCTGCGCCAGCGCATAAACCTGGCTATCGACGCCCTTCAACGGGGTCATCAGCAGCGTGCCGCCGCGCAGGCTTTTGGCGTTACCCATCGACGAGACCACCACATCAATGGTTTGTCCCTGACGACCAAACGCCGGAAGCTGCGCGGTCACCATCACCGCTGCCACGTTTTTCAGCTGCATATTGGTGCCCGCCGGAACGGTGATCCCTAGCTGTGACAGCATGTTGTTCAGGCTCTGGGTGGTAAACGGCGTTTGCGTCGTCTGGTCGCCCGTCCCGTCCAGTCCAACGACCAGACCGTAGCCAATCAGCGAGTTTTCCCTAACCCCTTGTACGCTGGTCAGATCGCGAATGCGTTCGGCATGCGCCAGCCCGGTGACCAGCACCAACGCCAGCGTGAGCAGAGTTTTAAACATGATTCACCTCGTTACATCGGCGATAAGTTAAGGAAGAAACGCTGCAACCAGCCCATATTCTGCGCTTCATTGATGTAGCCATTGCCCACGTATTCGATACGCGCATCCGCCACCTGCGTCGACGGCACGGTATTGCTGCCGCTGATGGTGCGCGGGTTAACGACCCCGGAGAAGCGGATAAACTCGGTGCCCTGGTTAATGGCAATCTGTTTTTCACCCACAACGTGCAGGTTGCCGTTTGCCAGCACCTGATCGACGGTGACGGTCAGCGTGCCGCTAAAGGTATTGCTGGCATTCGCCCCGCCCTTACCATTGAAGCTATTGCCACCGGAAGCCTCGACATCAGCACGTTCGTTGCCAAACAGACCTTGCAGGTAACGCGGCACGGTGTCGAAACCGAAACTTGTTTTGCCATCGCGGCTGGCGTTGGCCGACGAGCTTTTGCTCGCACTGACGTTTTCCTGCAACACGATAGTCAGCGTATCGCCGATATTGCGCGGACGACGATCCTCAAACAGCGGTTGATAGCCGTAGTTGATCGGCTGCGCGCTCTGGAAAATAGAGCCATTCACCACAGGCACCGGGCCGGGGATCGGTTGGGCGGTCGTTGCCCCTTCCACCAGCGGTTTGCTTGGAATCAAGGCGCACCCCGCCACGCTTATGGCGACGACGGTTAAAAGCGGAAAACGGAACGCTGCGGATTTTTGCATTGCTTTCTTCTTCTGAATCTCAATGTATGCCCCGAGAGATCCCGGAGTCGGCGTGAACGCCTCGTCCGGGCTACGGATTGCCGGATGGCGGCTTCGCCTTATCCGGCCTACGGATTTTCATCATTTGTAGGCCTGATAAGACGCATGGTCGTCGCCATCAGGCGCTCTGTAGCCCGCACGACTTACAGTTGCGTCAGTTTTTGCAGCATCTGGTCGGTCGTCGATACCGCTTTACTGTTGATTTCGTACGCGCGCTGCACCTGAATCATGTTGACCAACTCTTCCGCCACGTTGACGTTCGAGGTCTCGACATATCCCTGGTACAGCAGCCCCGCACCGTTCAAGCCCGGCGTGGTATCGTTTGGCGCCCCCGATGCCTGCGTTTCGATGTACAGGTTTTCACCAATACTCTCGAGACCGGTATCGTTCATAAAGGTCGACAGATTGAGCTGGCCGACCTGCACCGGGTTCGCTTGCCCCTGCTGGGTGACGCTGACAATGCCGTCACGACCAATCGTGATGCTGATAGCGTTCGCCGGAATGGTAATGGCAGGCTGCACCTGATAGCCGCTGGCGGTCACCAGCTGGCCGTTCTGATCGACCTGGAACGAACCATCACGGGTATAGCCGGAGGAGCCGTCTGGCAGCAGGATCTGGAAGAAGCCGTCACCTTTAATCGCCACGTCTTTGCTGTTATTGGTCTGGGACAGGTTGCCCTGGCTGTGCAAACGCTCGGTCGCCACGGGACGTACCCCGGTACCGATTTGCAAGCCTGACGGCAGCGTCGTTTGTTCGGATGATTGCGCACCCGGCTGGCGAACGGTTTGATAGAGCAAATCTTCAAACACCGCGCGCTGGCGCTTAAAACCATTGGTACTGACGTTCGCCAGGTTGTTGGCGATAACGTCCATATTGGTTTGCTGCGCATCAAGACCGGTTTTGGCGATCCATAATGAACTGATCATAATTTTCCTTAGCTCATTGACAGCAACTGGTTAGCTTTCTGCGTGTTTTCATCCACGCTGCTGATAACCTTCATCTGCATTTCAAAACGGCGCGAACTGGCGATCATTTCCGCCATCGCCGCCACGGGTTTCACGTTGCTGCCTTCCAGCACGCCGGATTGCAGGCGTAACGTTGGATCAGCCTGTAAAGTCTGCCCACGGGTCGCCACGGCCTGCGGGGTGAGATGGAAAAGCCCATCGTCACCACGCGTCACTTCCGTCGCATTGGCCTTGACCACTTTCAGCTTGCCGACCGGAGACACCGTGTTTGCCGGGTCGCCGGGCGTTAATGCCGAAATGGTGCCGTCTGCGGCGATCGTAATCTGGGAGCCTTCCGGCACGCTTAGCGGACCAGCATCCCCGATAACCGGATGGCCCTGAATGGTCAACTGGCCAGTCGAGTCGACCTGAATATTACCGTTGCGGGTATAGCCTTCACTGCCATCCGCCGACTGCACTGCCAGCCAGCCATCCTGCTGAATGGCGACGTCGAGCGGACGCGCGGTATAGTCCAACTGTCCGGGGGTCATATCGGCCCCCGGCGTCGTGGCGGCCACCAGCGTGCGGGTTTCCAGAGACGGCCCCATTACCGGCACCGCGCGCATGGCATTGAGCTGCGCACGAAAGCCCGGCGTTGATGTGTTTGCAAGGTTGCTCGCCGTGACCGCCTGCTGCTGCATGGTCTGGCTGGCGGCGCCCATTGCCGTGTATATCGCGTGATCCATAAGGTCGCCCTGTTAGCGGATTAACGCAGGTTAACCAGCGTGTTAAGGATCTGATCCTGGGTTTTGATGGTCTGCGCATTCGACTGATAGTTACGCTGCGCCACGATCATATTCACCAGCTCTTTACTCAGATCGACGTTAGAGGCTTCCAGCGCACCGTTGGTCAGCGAGCCGAAGTTACCCTCACCCGCCGTCCCCAGCAGCGCGACGCCAGAAGACTGCGTCGCAGACCAGACGTTGTCGCCTTCCGATTGCAGACCGCCGGTGTTGGAGAAGTTGGCGAGCACAATCTGACCCAGAAGCTGGCTTTGACGGTTGGAGTAGTTGCCGACCACCGAACCGTCATCGTTGACCTGATAGCTCACCAGGCTGCCCGGCTCATAACCGTTCTGCGTAGTGGCAACCACGTCACTTGAGCCGGTGTTTTGCTGCATGGAATTGAGGAAGCTCAGAGAGAAGGTGCTCGCCTGCGAACCGTTCAGAGAAGCCAGCGCGATATTGATTTCCGGGTTGGCGTTGGCCGGGCCAAGAATTAATGCGCCTGGATTAGCCGGATCGGCAACATAGTTGGAGACCGAGGTCAGCGTACCGTTATTATCAAAGCCCATTTGTGCGGCTTTCACGGCTGCTGCGCCGCTGACGCTGGTATCCTGGGTGTACACATCCCACTTGTTCGCCGCGGTTTTCACGTAGTAAACGTTCAAGTCGTGGGAGTTACCCAGACTGTCATAAACGGTGACGGTCCCTTTTTTGTTGTAGGTATCCGGGTCGCTGACGTTGAACGTTTTGGTGATCGTGCTATCCGTGGAATTCAGGTTCATCTGCATGGTGCCGGTGGTGGATGCTTTCGCCGACATCAGGGTATTTGGAATAGACAGCCCTACCGGGTTTGCGCCTTGCTGGATAGTCGGCGGCGTACCGCTTGCCGGGTAGCCGGTCAGCTTCAACCCTTGTGAATTGACCAGGTTGCGGTTCTCGTCGAGTGAGAATTGACCGTTACGGCTGTAGTACACCGTGCCGCTGTTATCGACCAGGCGGAAGAAACCGTTCTGGCTGATAGCGACGTCCAGCGCGCGCCCGGTGCTGGTCGTGGTGCCATCGGTGAAATCCTGGGTTATCCCGGCGACTTTAACGCCCAGCCCCACTTTGGAGCCGGCGAACATATCGGCAAATGACGCCGACCCGGATTTAAACCCGTAAGTGGCGGAGTTAGCGATGTTGTTGCCGATAACATCGAGATTGGTGGCAGCCGCGTTTAACCCGCTGACCGCTTGTGAAAAGGCCATATCGTCTCTCCTGAAAGTGTGATGCGCGAAATCATTCAGGCCGCTTCAACGGCCCGAATAATGACGCGTTGAAAGGCTTAAATAATCTGGCGAACCTCATCCAGCGTGGTGGTGCCGTAGGTGCCCAGATCCAGTTTGTTGCCGTCTTTACCCAGCGTAACGCCCTGCACCAGCGCGAACTGCAACGGCTGAGCCACCAGCTGTGTCGTCCCCTGACTTGCCGCAAAGTTGATGGTATAAGCACCATCCGGCACCGCCGTGCCGTCATCCATCAAACCGTCCCAGGTAAAGGTGTGCACGCCAGCGGTCTGCGCGCCCATATTCAACGTGCGGACAACTTTGCCGTTGCCATCGGTAATGGTCGCCGTCACTTTTTCAGCCGCCTGAGCCAGTTCAATACCAAACGGCGTGGTGTCGACGCTGTCGCTGCTGCTGTTTTTCCCGGCCAGAATCGAGCTACCCGGGATCATCACGCCATGACCCACCAGCGAGCTGGCCTGTAATGATTGGCTGTTATCGATTTGCCCGGAAATAGAGCCGAGGGTGGTGTTGAGCTTCTCAATACCGCTTAGAGTGCTGATCTGCGCCAGCTGGGAGGTTAATTCATTGTTTTGCAGCGGATTGGTGGGATCCTGGTTTTTCAGCTGCGCCACCAAAAGTGTCAGAAAACTGCTCTGAAGATCGGACGAACTGTTGGTTCCCGTACTGCTGACCGACGACGATGTCGCGGTGCTGCTGGCAGTGTCGTTAATATTGGATACGACGGACATTGGTTATCTCCTTATTGTCCAAGCGTCAGCGTTTTGAGCATCATGCTTTTCACGGTATTGAGCACCTCGACGTTCGCCTGGTAGCTACGCGATGCCGACATGGTATTCACCATCTCTCCGACCACATCCACATTGGGCATGCGAACATACCCTTTGGCGTCAGCCAGCGGATTCCCCGGCTGATACACCATCTTGTCCGGCTCCTGGCTTTCCACGATGTCAGCCACCTTCACGCCACCGGTGGCGGCGCCGATGGGCGCATCAACCTGGAAAACGACCTGCTTGGCGCGATATGGCTGACCGTCAGGCCCGGCGACGCTGTCGGCGTTCGCCAGGTTACTGGCAGCAACGTTTAAACGCTTGGACTGCGCGGTCAGTGCTGAACCGGCGACGTCGAAGATATTGAGTAATGCCATGGGTTAGTTCCCCTGCTGCAGGACACTCATCATGCCCTTGATTTGTCCGCCCAGAACCGTAAGACCGGTCTGGTACTGGAGGCTGTTATCGGCAAACTGCGTGCGTTCCCGGTCCATATCGACGGTGTTACCATCCATCGCAGGTTGATCGGGAATGCGGTAGAGCAAGTCGGCTTCCGGCGTCGAAATCGTCTGGGCGGGAATATGGCGCGAGGAGGTCAGCGTCAGCGCAACACCGCTGTTTTCCGCCCGCCCCCTCTCCATCACTTTTTTGAGTTCACTGGAAAAATCCATATCGCGCGCCTGATACCCGGGGGTATCCGCGTTCGCGATATTGGCGGCCAGAATTTCCTGGCGCTGGGCGCGCAGATTTAGCGCTTCTTGCTGAAAACGTAATGAAGCGTCGAGTTTATCGAGCATGGCTCCTCCGCGAGTGGCAAAGTTTCAGCTCACAGCTTAATTCCCATGACGCGCGCGTTATCGCCGGAATAAGCGCAATATGCGTCGCTATTTATTGCGTTGATGTCGCAGCCGGAGGGGTAATATGTCTACATTCGCCATCCACTGGAGCGTTCAATGCGTCAGCTCATTGCCCCGTTAACCGCAGCGATACTGGCTTTTAGCCCGCTGGCTCAGGCCGTCGATATTCAGACGCAGCTGCGCGATTTTTTTACCGCGCGCCTGACCGGGTTTAGCGATGAGGTCAACGTCAGTCTGCGAAATACGCAGAATTTGAAATTGACCTGTGAGGAACCCGCGTTCAGTACGCCCGGCAATTCGCGGCTATGGGGAAACCTGACGGTGGTGGCCCAGTGTGGCAATGCGAAGCAGTATTTGCAGGTGAACGTGCAGGCGGTCGGTGATTACGTCGTGGCCGCTACGCCTATCGTGCGCGGCAGCCCACTTGACGGGCAGAGCGTGACCTTAATGCGCGGGCGTCTTGATAAGCTTCCACCGCGCACTATGCTGACGCTGGCGCAAGCCGAAGATGCGATTAGCCTGCGTGATGTGGCGATTGGCCAGCCGATTCAGCTGTCGATGGTACGCCAGTCATGGCGCGTCAAGGCCGGGCAGAAAGTCCAGGTGATTGCGCAGGGAGAGGGATTTAGTATCAACGGTGAAGGCCAGGCATTAAACAATGCAGGCGTGTCGCAAAATGCACGAGTGCGAATGTCGTCGGGACAGGTGGTGAGCGGGCAGGTTAATACTGATGGGAATATTCTGATTAATCTCTAAACGTCATAAAGAAACCGTATCGCTTGCCGATAGATAATTAACAATTAATGAGAGTCGGCGCCTGCGCCCATACCAGAGCCTCCATGAGGAAAGAACCATGAGCATCGATCGTACATCATCTCTGAAAGCTGTCACCAGCGTACAGCCACGCGAAATGCCAGAGACCAGCGCACAGAAAGCCCGCGCCGACAAGTCGACTACCGCCACTAGCGCAAGCGTCACCCTGAGCAATGCGCAGACGGCGTTAACCCGTTCTGACAGCAGCGACATCAACATGGCACGCGTTGAAGAACTTAAGACGGCGATCCGCAACGGTGAACTGAAGATGGACACCGGTAAAATTGCTGACGCTTTAATTCAGGACACGCAAGACTATTTGCAGAGTAAATAATCACATGAGCGGTTTGTCAGCGATTCTCGACCAAATGACCAGCATCCTGACCTCCTTACAAGAGGTGATGGATGCTGAGCAACAGCAACTCTCCGCAGGCAACGTTAATGGCCTGCAACTTGCCAGCATCACCGAAGAGAAAAGCTCGTTGCTGGCAACCTTAGACTATCTGGAGAAGCAGCGTCGGGTTTTGCAAAATGCCCAGCGTGATGCTGAAGAAGGGATTAGCGAACGCTGGCAGGTGATTACCGACACGACGCAAGAATTACGCCGCAAAAACCAGCATAACGGCTGGCTGCTTGAAGGGCAGATTGTGCGTAATCAACAGGCGATTGACGTTCTCAAACCGTACCAGGAACCAGGCCTTTACGGTAAAGATGGTCAGGCCGCCAGTCATGCCGTAGCGCGCAGCGCCAGGAAGTTTTCAGTCTGAAGCAATGCGGGGCCAAAGAGTGTGCCCCGCCCGATTCGTTTTGCTTACACCGTCCGGCGAGCAAATTCCTTAACTTTAAAGCCCAGCACCGCAAGCGTCGCAAAGTAAGCCACAATGCCCACCAGCACCACGCTAATCAGACGCAGCAAGCGATACAGCATCGTTCCCTCAGACCACTCCGGCATGACATGCATCATTCCCAAAAGCGCCGCGCCCATGACCACTACGGACACCACCAGACGCACCAGGAACAGACGCCAACCCGGCTGCGGAGTAAAGATTTTTTGCTTACGCAGCTGCCAGTAAAGCAGCGCCGCGTTAAGGCAGGCCGCCAGACCAATCGACAGCGATAGCCCGGCATGTTTAAGCGGGCCAATGAACGCCAGGTTCATCACCTGGGTTAAAATCAGCGTCACAATGGCAATTTTCACCGGCGTTTTGATGTCCTGACGCGAATAGAAACCTGGCGCCAGCACCTTCACAATAATCAGCCCCATCAGCCCCACCGAGTAGGCCACCAGCGCACGCTGGGTCATTGCCGCATCAAACGCGGTAAATTTGCCGTACTGGAACAGCGCCACGGTCAGGGGCTTCGCCAGAATCCCCAACGCGACGGCGCTCGGGAGCGCCAGCAGGAAACATAAACGCAGCCCCCAATCCATCAGGCGCTGATATTCATCGTGGTTACCGCTGGCAAAGCTTTTTGACAGCGAGGGCAACAGAATCGTCCCCAGTGCCACACCCAGCACGCCGGATGGGAACTCCATCAGGCGGTCGGCGTAGTACATCCACGAAACGGAACCGGACACCAGGAATGACGCAAAAATAGTGTTGATAATTAAGGAGATCTGGCTCACCGACACGCCCAGAATAGCTGGGCCCATCTGTTTTATCACACGCACTGCGCCCGCATCTTTAAAGTTGATGCGAGGGAGCACCAGCATGCCGATCTTTTTCAGGTGCGGTAGCTGATAGGCAAGCTGCAAGACGCCGCCTACGGTCACAGCCCACGCCAGCGCCAGCACCGGAGGATTGAAATATGGCGCGGCAAACAGGGCAAACCCAATCATGCTGACGTTCAGGAAGGTGGGCGCAAAGGCCGGAACGGAGAAGCGGTTCCAGGTGTTAAGAATGGCCCCCACCAGCGAGGCTAGCGAGATCAGCAGAATATAGGGGAAAGTGATGCGCAGCAGTTGAGTGGTGAGCGCAAACTTCTCAGCGGTATTAGCGAATCCGGGAGCGGTAATGGTTATCACCCACGGTGCCGCAATCATCCCCAGCACGGTAATGACCGCCAGCGCCAGAGTCAGCAGACCTGAGACATACGAAACAAATACCCGGGTCGCATCTTCACCCTGCTTGCTTTTGTATTCGGCAAGAATGGGAACGAACGCCTGAGAAAATGCCCCTTCAGCAAAAATTCTGCGCAACAGGTTCGGCAGCTTAAACGCCACAAAAAAGGCATCGGTTGCCATCCCGGCCCCGAAAATCCTTGCCACTATCGCATCGCGCGCAAATCCCAGTACGCGCGAAAACATGGTCATCGAGCTGACGGCTGCCAGCGATTTAAGTAGGTTCATTAATCTGTGATTCCACAACCTGGACCAAAGCGCCTCGTCGGCGGGCGCTGAAAAAGTGGCGTTAGTCTACCGGGTTCGGAATGAATTGCTACTCTCAGATGTTACAGCGAGTGAGAGTTTGTCGATGGAGCAGATAGTGACGCCTGTGACATCCCGTAGACCTGATAAGGCAACGCCGCCATCAGGCATCGTCTGGCACATTGCCGGACGGCGACCGGCCTACATCCACGAGTAGCCCGGTCGAGCGCAGTGACACCGGGATGAGCTCGGGATCTGCGCTTATTCGCGAATAGCCTCGCGCCACAATCCTTCCACTATGCGCTGGGCAAAAATCGCCTGCTCACCGGCCGTTTCAGGAACCGTCTGATTTTGCACACACTCAATAAAATGCCGCGCACAGCCGACAAAACCGCGTTGCTCAAGGGTGGTCTGCCAACCTGGGATCGGCTGGGTTACGACACCCGCACCGCGCTCTTCCCGCCATTCCCGCATATCCGTAACTTCATACAGCCCGCCGTCAGCGACCGCCTGCACCCATTCCCGCTGGCTGCCTGCTCGTCGGTGCATACTGGTGGTTATCTGCAAACCCGGTTGGCTGAAATGGTGTTCGGCATAGAACATACAGCCTTCATCGGTAGTATTTAATACGCCACCGCTCAGTTTCGCCTTCCCGTCCGCCAGCCATAGCGCGGTATCCACCACATGCAGATAATCATCCAGCAGCGTGAAACGCAGGTCGTGCGGGCCAACGCTGTCGGCACGATGCTTATCCATTCGCAGCGATGACATCTCACCAGCATGCTTTTTCAGCTCACGATACAGCGGAGAAAAACGGCGATTAAATCCGACCATCAGCGTCAGGTTTTTACGCGCCGCCAGCGCGACCAGCCTTTCGGCATCGTCGAGTTTATCAGCCAGCGGTTTGTCGACGCAGACGTGGACACCGGCATTGAGCAATTCACTCACCACCGCATAATGTGACGCCGTCGAACTGTGGACAAACACGGCGTCGCACTGTGCGGCCAGGCTTGTTAGCGAGTCGGCGTAAGGCATGCGATAAGTTTCACACACCCGCAGCGCCTTTTCTTTGCCCGGTGACCAGGCCGCCTGCAAGCTCCAGTCGGTCGCAGCGCTTAATACGGGCAACCACGCTTTTTGTGCAATACCGCCCAGACCGACGACGCCAACGCGCAATTTAGCCATGCCGATTACTCCCCAAGATGTGCAAGCAGTGAGTCCAGACGCTGTTTTAACTCAGCGACCTCGCCTTCAAGCGCCAGGACGCGATCACGTAAATCTTCATTCGCCTCCGTTGGTTCAGGCTGGCTTGCCGCCATCGTGTCAACGTCAACCTCACCGCTGAACAGGTGCATATAGCGACTCTCGCGTTTTCCCGGCTCGCGCGGTAAGCGCACGACAAACGGGCCATCTTCGCGATTGGCCAGACGCTCAAGCGTATTTTCAACCTCAGCCATATCGGCAAATTCATGCATACGCTGCGCGCGTCCACGCAGTTCGCCCGGCGTTTGTGCGCCGCGCAACAGCAGCGTGGTCACGAGAGCAACCTCTGCGCCGGACAGCTTAAGGTCGCCAAATTCAGAATTACAAAAACGTTGTTCATACTTGGTGACGCGGTTGCCAAAACCACTGACCGTGCGCAGATAGTGACGCTTGACCAGCATATCCAGTTGCTCTTGCACTTCGGTGTCGCTTAGCGTCATCACCGGTTCACGGTTAGTTTTCTGGTTGCAGGCGGTGACAACACCGTTAATTGACAGCGGATATTGTTCAGGCGTAGTCACCTGTTTTTCCAGTAAACAGCCGATAACTCGCGCTTCCAGCGGGCTTAATTGGTATTTCATTTTTGTCTCCTTATCGACCGGCCGTCCATTGTGGGGTGGTTAATGCGGTAAGCACATGGTCACGCCACTCGCCATCAATCAGTAAATAGTCTTTTGCATAGCCTTCTTTTTCAAACCCAAGACGCGCCAGCAGACCGCCGCTGCGATGGTTATGCGGCATGTAATTGGCCATGATACGGTGAATATGTTGCGTGCGTTGCATGTAACGTATTGCGCTGGTGAGCGCCTCATACATCATTCCCTGCCCCTGCCATTTTTGCGAAATGGAGTAGCCAAGGTAGCAGGCATGGAATGAGCCGCGCACCACGTTGGAAAAATTAGCCACGCCGATAATCTCTTTCTCCTCGGGATCGAGGAGCGCAAAATAATAGGCTGTTCCCTGCTTATGAAATTCATTAATCATCGACAACCGCGCCTGCCAACCCGAAGGATAACAATGGCTGTCGTCACGAATCGGTTCCCAGGGTTTTAAAAACTGCCGATTCTCTGCGTAATAATCAGCCAGACGCCATGCGTCCCTCTCGTGAACCAAACGGACAACAAGCCGGTCGGTGGTCAACCGCACTTTCGGTACACTACTGCGATAGCCAAACATCTCACTACTCCCGTACCCAACGTATACCCCGGTCTTTTCACTATACCTGCCCGAGGGCAGCCAATGAAAAACAATCTGTTATTCTGCATTGTGATAAAAAAAAGGGGCTGCTGGCAATACGTCAAAAGGTGAGACGGCCCGGCAAAATGAAGATGTTTATCATTAATGCCCAGCCGCAAGAAGTTGAGAGAATTCAGAATGATGATTTCTTAAACTATATTGGGCGTTTAATGCCATTTTCGGACAAATAAAATTCTCCCGCCTTTGCGAAAATCTGCCCTCAAAAATCTCGCAACGCGGGTCTTTGACAACGCGTCGCGATCCCCTTATCTCTTGAAAGGTTCATCATGGGTGAAATTAGCATTACCAAACTGCTGGTGATTGTCGTACTGGTTATTTTATTGTTCGGTACCAAAAAGCTCGCCACGCTTGGCTCCGATGTCGGTGCGGCGTTGAAAGGCTTTAAAAAAGCGATGAATGACGATAACAAAGGTGATGATGCCGACTTTTTGAATTCGCAAAGCGCGACGGACGAGGCCACCAAAGCCGATAACACCGCTAATCGTTAAGCATTATTATCAGCTGCGTAATTAGCATCAGAATTTACGCAGATCAGAAGAATATGCCGGTAGCGGGCCATTGATTTCACCCTCCAGCGGCACTTTCAGTATTTTCCGCTGTCGGAAACTTACTGGCATCGTATGCTGCTGTCTGTCAGGATGAACACGATGCTTCACGCTGAGGAACCCCATGAAAAAATTGTTAGTCATTGCCGCCCTGATCATAAGCGGTCTGGTTGTCGGCTGTAATCAGCTTACGCAGTACTCCGTGAGCGAACAGGAGATCAATCAGGCGCTGCAAAAGCGCAATAATTTCTCCAAAGATATTGGGGTACCAGGCGTTGCCGACGCCCATATTGTTTTAAACAATCTCACTAGCGCGATTGGCCGTACCGAGCCAAACAAAATCACGCTTAGCGGCGACGCGAAACTGGATCTGAACTCCTTGTTCGGCAGTCAGAAAGCGAATATTGCTCTGACTCTGAAAGCCCTGCCGGTATTTAATCAGCAAGAAGGCGCGATTTATCTTCAGGAAATGGAAGTGGTCGATGCCAAAGTCGAACCGGAGAAAATGCAGTCGGTGGTGCAGACACTCATTCCTTATCTGAATCAATCGTTGCGCACTTACTTCAACAAGCAGCCAGCCTACGTGTTGAAAGAGGACGCCAGCCAGGGCGAAGCGCTGGCGAAGAAATACGCTAAAGGCATTGAAGTTAAACCGGGTGAAATTATTATCCCGTTTACTAACTGACTCCCCGCTGCCCGGTAATACCGGGCAGTTTTTTATTTAAAAAGGATGCAAAGGAAAACGTTTACGCTTATCCTTAGTGCCCGGCAAAAAGCAGCCATTATGACTGATCTCTCACCAGCCGGAGCCTTCCATGACCGCATTACCTCAAGTTCTTAAAATTCGCCGCCCTGATGACTGGCATATCCACCTTCGCGATGGCGAGATGCTGAACACGGTTGTTCCGTATACCAGTGAACTGTATGGCCGCGCGATTATCATGCCAAACCTGGTGCCGCCGATTACCACCGTGGAAGCAGCAATTGCTTATCGCCAGCGTATTCTGGACGCGGTTCCTGCCGGTCATAACTTCACGCCGCTGATGACCTGCTATTTAACCGATACGCTGGATCCCAACGAACTTGAGCGTGGCTTTAATGAGGGCGTATTCACCGCCGCCAAGCTTTACCCTGCCAACGCCACCACCAATTCCAGCCACGGCGTGACCAGCACCGACGCGATTATGCCGGTGCTTGAACGTATGCAAAAACTGGGGATGCCGCTGCTGGTTCACGGGGAAGTGACCCACGCTGATATCGACATCTTTGACCGCGAAGCGCGCTTTATCGATACCGTCATGGAGCCGCTACGTCAGCGTCTGCCAGAACTGAAAGTCGTGTTCGAGCACATTACCACCAAAGATGCAGCGGAATATGTTCGCGACGGCAATGAACTTATCGCCGCCACGATTACGCCGCAACACCTGATGTTTAACCGCAACCATATGCTGGTTGGCGGCGTGCGCCCTCACCTTTACTGCTTGCCGATCCTTAAACGTAACGTGCACCAGCAGGCACTGCGTGAGCTGGTTGCCAGCGGTTTCACCCGCGCCTTCCTCGGCACCGACTCAGCGCCTCATGCTCGCCATCGCAAAGAGGCAAGCTGCGGCTGCGCGGGCTGCTTCAATGCCCCGACCGCTCTTGGCAGCTACGCTAGCGTGTTCGAAGATATGAATGCGCTTGAACACTTCGAAGCCTTCTGTTCCCTGAACGGCCCGCGTTTCTACGGCTTGCCGGTGAATGAAGATTTTGTCGAACTGGTACGTGAAGAAAGCACAGTGCCTGAAAGTATCACCCTCACCGACGACACGCTGGTGCCATTCCTTGCCGGTGAATCCCTGCACTGGACGGTAAAAAAATAAATTCGCGCCCCCTGTTGTAAACTCACGAAAGTTACTGTATAAATATACAGTATATTACACAGGGGGCAATTATGCGTATTGAAGTCACCGTAGCAAAAACCACCGCGCTACCCGCCGGCGCCTTAGACGCGCTGGCAGATGAACTTTCCCGCCGTATCAACGATCAATTTCCTGACCGTGGAGGTAGCGTGAGCGTACGCTACGCCGCGAACAATAACCTCTCCGTTATCGGCGGTATTAAAGAAGATAAAGACCGTATCACCGAGATTCTCCAGGAAACCTGGGAGAGCGCGGACGACTGGTTCATCACTGATTAACCCTTGTGACAACATTGTGTTTTTGCCGGGTCGCCCCGGCTTTTTTTCATCTTTATCTGGTTGTTATTTCCACATTCCATCCCCATTATTTAAATCAGCCGCAAAAACAATGCACAAATGCTTGTTTATTGCGCAAACAACACGCTACTCAGGAATTTATGTTGCTTTTGACCTCAATTTTCGAGTATTGCTTAAATTGTTGTATACTGATAAAGCTTCACTAAAAAACGCATTAAACCTCGAGAGTTGTTGTTGCCTTTTAACGCATAAATAAGGGGTTATGATGGAAAAGAATAATGAAGTCATCCAGACCCATCCCCTCGTCGGATGGGACATCAGCACCGTAGATAGCTACGATGCCATGATGTTGCGCCTGCACTACCAAGACCCCAATGAATCGAGCAATAAAGAAGCAGAAGTTGGCCAGACGCTGTGGTTAACGACCGATGTCGCACGTCAATTTATTTCTATTCTGGAAGCTGGAATTGCCAAAATTGAATCTGGTGATTATCAGGCTAACGAGTATCGTCGGCATTAATACCGATACTTTCTTCTAATTAAGCTCAAAAGGCACCTTCGGGTGCCTTAATTATTTCCACACTTGTATAACAACTGTGGGTTAATTACTCTACCTGATACCGTTTCACGCCTTATCATCGCGTCAGGAAAGACTATGCAATACGACCTCATCATTATTGGCAGCGGCTCCGTCGGTGCTGCTGCTGGTTTCTATGCCCGCAAGGCGGGCTTAAATGTCCTGATGACCGACGCCCATATGCCCCCCCACCAGCATGGCAGCCATCACGGCGATACGCGTTTGATGCGCCACGCCTATGGTGAAGGCGAGAAATATGTGCCGCTGGTGCTTCGCGCGCAGACGTTGTGGGATGAATTAGCCACCATCAGTGGCGAAGCTATTTTTGAACGCAGCGGCGTGGTCAATCTGGGGCCTGCCGACTCCACCTTCCTCGATACCGTTGCCCAGAGCGCCGCCCAATTCTCGCTGCCGGTTGAGCATCTTGATGCCGCAGCGGTGATGAAACGCTGGCCGGAAATTACCGTGCCGCAGGATTACCGGGCCATCTTTGAACCTGACTCTGGCGTGCTTAAAAGTGAACTGGCGGTCAAAACGCTTATCGCCATGGCTAAAGATGCCGGCTGTGCGCAGCTCTTTAATTGCCCCGTTACCGCCATAAAAAGCGACGAAAATGGCGTGACCATTGAGACGTCAGAAGGAAGCTGGCAGGGTAAAAAATTGCTGCTGACGGCAGGCACCTGGGTCAAACAGCTCTACCCAGAATTGCCCATTCAACCGGTGCGTAAGGTGTTCTCATGGTTCCAGGCCGATGGTCGTTACAGTCAAAAAAATAACTTCCCGGCATTTACCGGCGAGTTACCCAACGGCGACCAGTTCTACGGCTTCCCGGCGGTGGATGATGCTTTAAAAATTGGCAAACATAATGGCGGGCAGGTCATCGATAGCCCGGAAGAGCGTAAAGCTTTCGGCGGGGTGGCGACCGACGGCTCCGAAGCGTTCAGCTTCCTGCGGCAAATTCTGCCGGGCATCGGCGGCTGTCTGCACGGCGCAGCCTGCACCTACGATAACTCACCAGATGAAGACTTTATTATCGACACGTTGCCAGGCCAACCGGATGTGCTGTTTATCGGCGGCCTGAGCGGCCACGGCTTTAAATTTGCGACGGTACTGGGAGAAATTGCCGCCCAGTTTGCCCAACAAAAAACGCCAGAATTTGATTTAAGTGCTTTTGCACTCAACCGTTTTAATCATGAATAACAAAACGGCCCCGGATTAACGGGGCCGTTCATTAGAGAATACTATGCGTCGCCTGCTCGACTTCCTTATCAATAACATCCGTGAACACCTGATGCTTTACCTGCTGCTCTCGCTCCTGCTTGCTCTTATCGACGTCGCGTATCTCTATTTCAGCTAATTGCTGCTGTTTTCCGGGTCAGGGATACCCAGTTGCGTATTCAGGCGGCCACGCGATTTATTGAAGATCTTATTGCCATTTTCACGCCCTGCTCGGCGCAGGCGCTGCTCTTCTTCCGGCAGTTTATGTTCTTCCTGGCAGGCTTCACTGCAACACCCTTCAAACTTTGCCGCGCAGGCCGGACACTGAATAAACAGCAGGTGACATCCGTCATTGAGGCAGTTGGTATGGCTGTCACACGAGGCACCACACTGGTGACAATGGGCAATAACTTCATCTGAAATCCGCTCGCCCATACGTTCGTCAAAGACAAAGTTCTTGCCGATAAAACGCACCGGCAGCCCTTGTTCACGTGCACGACGCGCGTACTCGATAATACCGCCTTCGATATGCCAGACCTGTTTGAAGCCGTTATGCTTCATAAAGGCGCTGGCTTTTTCACAGCGAATGCCACCGGTGCAGTACATGACAATTTTTTTATCTTTATTTTCCTGCATCATCTCAACCGCTTTTGGCAGCTGTTCGCGGAAGGTATCCGCAGGAATTTCCAACGCATTATCAAAATGGCCGACTTCATATTCATAATGGTTACGCATGTCGATAAACACCGCATCCGGGTCATCGAGCATGGCATTGACTTCAGCCGCCTTCAGATACTCTCCCACATCGCTGGCATCAAAGGTGGGTTCGTCAATGCCATCCGCCACGATACGGTCGCGAACCTTCATACGCAGCACCCAGAATGATTTACCGTCATCATCCAGAGCAATATTGAGACGTAAATTCTTCAATGCCGGATCAAAGCTATCTAAGCACGCGCGCAGCGCATCCACGTTGCTCGCCGGAACGCTTATCTGCGCATTGATGCCTTCACGCGCAAGGTAGACGCGGCCAAACACATTCAGGGCAGACAACGCGACGTACAGCGCGTCACGGGTCGCTTTTGGATCGACAATGGTGAAATATTTATAGAATGAGATGGTGGTGCGTGGCTCAGTCTCAGCCAGCATCTGTGCTTTTAGCGTCTCATTCGATATGCGGTTATGTAACACTGGCATGGTGTTCTTATCCTGCAAAATTTAAATGATGAATTAGGTAATAATCGCCGCGCATGATATAGCAATCACTGTTAATTTACATCCACGCATTTTGCGCTACATTATCATCATTATTAATCACGTAAGAAAAACAATTGTTTGAATAAGCGTCAGTCGACAGCTGGTCGTTTTGGATGACAGGAAAAAAGTGCAACAATAGCGTCAGTTGCTCATGACAACAGGAAAGACATGACCCAGTTACCCAAATTTACCGCCGCCCTCTTGCACCCTCGTTATTGGCCATACTGGCTAGGCGTTGGCTTGTTGTGGTTGATCGTACAGTTACCGTATCCGGTTCTTTATCGAATGGGAAATAGCCTGGGCAGACTGGCTTTGCGCTTAATGAGGCGCCGCGCGAAAATTGCATACCGCAACCTTGAGCTTTGTTTCCCGGAAAAGACGGACGAAGAACGCCATCAGATGGTAGTCAAAAACTTTGAGTCCGTAGGCATGGGCGTCATCGAAACCGGGATGGCCTGGTTTTGGCCGACCCGCCGGATTAATCGCTGGATGGATGCCAGCGGCCTTGAACACATTCGTACCGTTCAGGATTCCGGGCGAGGCGTGCTGCTTATCGGTATTCATTTTCTGACGCTTGAGATGGGTGCGCGAATGTTCGGCATTCACAATCCAGGGATTGGCGTCTATCGTCCAAACGATAACCCGGTTATCGATCTAATGCAGACCTGGGGACGCATGCGTTCCAATAAAGACATGATCGATCGTAAAGATCTCAAAGGGATGGTGCGCGCGCTTAAAAATGGCGAAATCATCTGGTACGCGCCGGATCACGACTACGGCCCGCGCGCCAGCGTGTTTGCCCCGTTATTTGCCGTTAAAGACGCTGCGACCACCTCCGGTACGTGGATGCTGGCAAAAATGTCCAAAGCCTGCATAGTGCCGTTCGTGCCGCGTCGTAAGCCAGATGGTAAGGGCTACGAGCTGATCATTCTGCCGCCTGAGTGCAATCCACCGCTCGATGATGCTGAAACCACCGCAAAATGGATGAATAAGGTCGTTGAGCAGTGCATCATGATGGCGCCGGAGCAATATATGTGGCTCCACCGCCGATTCAAAACGCGGCCCGAGGGCGTTCCCTCCCGCTACTAGCCGTCAAAAACGCGCAGCCCCGGCTGCGCGTTTTAGCTTTAAAAGCTCCCCGCATTGCAACGCTATGAACACGGGTACATAATTAGCAGGCTTATAAATACACCCTTTCGGCGTGATATCGCCTGCGGATCCTTATGCAACCCTCAGATGTACCCATTAACTGGAAGCGCAATCTCACCGTCGTCTGGCTCGGTTGTTTTCTCACCGGTGCCGCATTCAGCCTGGTAATGCCTTTTCTCCCGCTCTACGTTGAACAACTCGGCATCACCGGTCATAGCCAGCTCAACATGTGGTCAGGGCTGGTGTTCAGTATTACCTTCCTGTTCTCCGCCATTGCATCACCGCTTTGGGGCGGGCTGGCTGACCGTAAAGGCCGAAAAATTATGCTGCTGCGTTCGGCGCTGGGCATGGCAATCGTGATGCTGCTGATGGGGTTGGCGCAAAATATCTGGCAATTTTTGATCCTGCGCGCCTTGCTCGGCCTGCTGGGCGGTTTCATTCCCAATGCGAATGCGTTGATAGCGACCCAAATCCCTCGCCATAAAAGCGGTTGGGCGCTGGGGACACTGTCTACCGGTGCCGTCAGCGGCGCACTGCTGGGGCCGCTAGCGGGCGGTTTTCTGGCGGATAACTACGGCCTGCGCCCCGTGTTCTTTATGACTGCCGCCGTGCTGTTTATCTGCTTTATTCTGACGCTGTGCTTTATCAAAGAGCAGTTCACCCCGGTGTCGAAAAAAGAGATGCTCCATGTCAAAGAAGTCTTCGGCTCGCTGAAGAATCGTGAACTGGTGCTTAGCCTGTTTGTGACCACCCTGATTATTCAGGTGGCAACAGGTTCAATTGCGCCGATTCTGACGCTATACGTGCGCGACCTCACGGGGAATATCAGCAACATTGCGTTTATCAGCGGCATGATAGCCTCAGTGCCCGGCGTCGCTGCCCTACTTTGCGCGCCGCGACTGGGAAAATTAGGTGACCGTATTGGCCCGGAGAAGATCCTGATTGTGGCATTAGTGGTATCAGTATTGCTGCTTCTGCCTATGTCGTTTGTTCAGACACCGTGGCAGTTGGGTATTTTACGCTTCCTGCTGGGTGCCGCCGATGGCGCGCTCTTACCCGCCGTGCAGACATTGCTGGTGTACAACTCCAGCAATCAGATTGCCGGACGAATCTTTAGCTATAACCAATCATTCCGCGATATCGGTAACGTCACCGGGCCGCTGATTGGTGCCGCAGTGTCCGCACAATATGGCTTCAGGGCGGTATTTTGCGTTACCGCGCTGGTGGTGCTGATTAACGCGATTTACACCGGATATAGCCTACGCCGCCGCTCTTCCCCCGCTCACTCTTAATACATTCGCCCGGTCGTTTACATAAATTAAATGCGCCGGGCGTGTGCAACTAAAAACTTAAGCTATTATTTCCCTGAATACCCATCAAATTGCAGGGAGTTGAGATGACTTTATACGCCACACTCGAAGAAGCTATTGATGCGGCACGTGAAACGTTCCTCGCCGATAATCCAGGCCTTGAGGAAGGTGATGCGAACGTTCAGCAATTCAATATGCAGAAGTACGTTCAGCAAGACGGCGACATTATGTGGCAGGTCGAGTTCTTCGCTGACGATGATGAACAAGGGGAATGTCTGCCGATGCTTAGCGGCGAGGCAGCGCAGAGCGTATTTGACGGCGATTTCGATGAAGTCGAGCTACGTCAGGAGTGGGTTGAAGAAAATACGCTGCATGAATGGGATGAAGGCGAGTATCAGCTCGAACCCTCACTGGATACTGAGGAGGGCGAGGCCGCGGCTGATGAGTGGGATGAGCGCTAGTTACTCGTAGGGGCCGTGGCTGGCGTCAATGGGTAACAGCAGGGTATCAAAGACCAGCGAGAATGGCAGATCGAGAATAGTCACGTAACGCCAGGCTGAGTCGCGCAGATCCCATTGAACGCCGGGATAATACTGGTTCCCATGACCTTGCCCGGGAATAGTACGGCTGATAATACTGCCGCATCCGCTGAGCATTATCGCCATAGCAGAGACCAGGATAATTCGTATCACGTCGTCATTCCTCATTAAACAGGCAAAAAAATACCGGCACAGTATGCCGGTATTTTCTTTCGGTGAATATGTCTTCCGTGTATTCCCGGAGTTGGCATAAACGCCTTCTCCGGGCTACCGTCGGGTGTAGGCCTGATAAGCAGCGCGCCATCAGGCATAACTCTGCAGATTGCCGGATGGCGGCTTTGCCTTATCCGGCCTACATGTTGCGTCTCCCACGAGTCAGCGTAACAACCCCGCCCGGGCTACCGTAGGCCTGATAAGCAGCGCGCCATCAGGCATAACTCCGCAGACTGCCGGATGGCGGCTTTGCCTTATCCGGCCTACATGTTGCGTCCCCACGAGTCAGCGTGACCACCCGCCCGGGCTACCGTCGGGTGTAGGCCTGATAAGCAGCGCGCCATCAGGCATAACTCCGCAGACTGCCGGATGGCGGCTTTGCCTTATCCGGCCTACATGTTGCGTCCCCACGAGTCAGCGTAACCACCCGCCCGGGCTACCATCGGGCGTAGGCCTGATAAGCAGCGCGCCATCAGGCATAACTCTGCAGATTGCCGGATGGCGGCTTTGCCTTATCCGGCCTACATGTTGCGTCCCCACGAGTCAGCGTAACCACCCGCCCGGGGTACCGTCGGGCGTAGGCCTGATAAGCAGCGCGCCATCAGGAATAACTCAGCAGACTGCCGGATGGCGGCTTTGCCTTATCCGGCCTACATGTTGCGTCTCCCACGAGTCAGCGTAACAACCCCGCCCGGGCTACCGTAGGCCTGATAAGCAGCGCGCCATCAGGCATAACTCCGCAGAGTGCCGGATGGCGGCTTTGCCTTATCCGGCCTACATGTTGCGTCCCTTGCCCGGGCTACGGGTCAGAAGACTATCACCCTTATTTCGTTTTTAACGCCAACGGGTTGAGCTTCAGCTTGCTGTACTCGCCAACCCACGACGTGTATTTCTCAGGAGAAGCCCAGACGCGATAGTGCAAACGCGCCAGCGTCACCGGGTCGCTCAGCAGTACCAGACGGCGGTCGCGGTTGAGTTTTTCCGGCGTTTCGTTCAGTGCCTGCTCAACGTGGCGATCGCGAGCAATCTCCAGTACATGGCTTGCGCGGTGACGCGCAGTCGCCATGGCTGTTGCCAGCGCATTAAACGACGGGTTAAACACCGCATGCATAAAGCCATCGTCCAGAATACGTTCACGGTTGAGCTTCAGATATTCTTCGGTATCGGCAAGCACTTTCGGCGTACTGTACTCTTCTGGAATTAAGAACAACTTCCAGCGCTTGGTGCGCAGCCCGTTGGTTGCCCGGCTGGAGACTACCGACACAAACGGCGACAGAATCAGCGAGAAAACAATTGGCGACAGCCAGAACAGGAAGCGCAGATCCAGCCACGCCATGCCAACGGCCCATACCAGACCCAGCAGCATCTGCGAACCATGGCGCATAAAGGCTTCACCCCACGGCGTCGAGTCATCGTCACGCTGCGGTGAGTTCCAGACCACTTCCCAACCGAGGAACGCGCTGACCACAAACACGGTGTGGAACAACATACGTACCGGCGCCAGCAGCACTGAGAACAGCACTTCCAGCAGCAGGGAAATCGTCACGCGAATAAACCCGCCGTACTCTTTGGAACCTTTGCACCACACCAGAATAATGCTCAGCAGTTTCGGTAAGAACAGCAGCACCATGGTTGAGGCAAACAGCGCAATCGCCAGTTCAGGACGCCACTGCGGCCACACCGGGAACAGCTGGCGCGGTTGCAGGAAGTACTGAGGCTCAGTCAGCGCATGGACGACCTGTAGCGCCGTTGACAGGGCCAGGAACATAAACCACAGCGGCGCCGAGAGGTAAGACATCACGCCGGTCAGGAACACCGCGCGGTGTACCGGGTGCATCCCTTTAACCAGAAACAGGCGGAAGTTCATCAGGTTACCCTGACACCAGCGACGGTCACGCTTAAGCTCATCCAGCAGGTTCGGTGGCAGCTCTTCATAAGAGCCCGGCAAATCGTAGGCAATCCACACGCCCCACCCTGCACGGCGCATCAGCGCAGCTTCTACGAAGTCATGCGACAAAATAGACCCGGCAAAGTTACCGTCACCCGGCAGCGGTGCCAGCGCACAGTGCTCAATGAACGGCTTCACGCGGATAATGGCGTTGTGACCCCAGTAATGCGATTCACCCAGCTGCCAGAAGTGCAGACCCGCGGTAAACAACGGCCCGTAGACGCGCGTTGCAAACTGCTGGCAGCGTGCATACAGCGTGTCCATGCCAGAGGCGCGTGGCGATGACTGGATGATCCCCGCATTCGGGTTCGCGTCCATCAGACGCACCAGGTTGGTCAGGCACTCGCCGGACATCACCGAGTCAGCGTCCAGCACCACCATGTAGCTATACTGGTTGCCCCAGCGACGGCAGAAGTCATCGATGTTGCCACTTTTACGTTTCACGCGACGACGGCGACGACGATAGAAGATCTGCCCTTCCCCCTGCACCTCAGCGATAAGCTCCATCCAGGCCTTTTGTTCTGCCACGCAGATGTCCGGGTTGTAGCTGTCGCTTAAGATATAGACGTCAAAGTGCTTCTCTTGCCCTGTGGCCTTAACGGATTCCCAGGTCGCACGCAGACCCGCGAATACGCGGGAAACGTCCTCATTACAGATAGGCATTATCAACGCCGTCCGGTGTTCCGGGTTCAGCGGCTCATCGCCTACCGTCGAGGCAGAAATACTGTATTTATCGCGCCCGATAAGCAGCTGCAGGAAGCCCATTAACGCGGTCCAGAAACCGGCAGAGACCCAGCAGAACAGCACGGCGAACAGGATGAGGATCCCGGTTTGCAGCAAATAAGGCAGCAGCTGCATAAAGGAAACCCAGACGTTCTGCCCAATCATATCGGCAGGATTTATCAGCGCCCATCCTTGATACGGAAGAATGGTCTTCATGTACCATGTGGCGACCACGGTCTGAGCCAGCGTCAGGATAAGCAGCGTGTAGCGGCGTAAAGACCCCACCGTACGCCATTTAGCCTCGTGCTCCTGCTCTTCTTTAGTCAGGCGGGAGAGATAGCGCGGCGTGACATCACGGCCACGAAGGCGATCCCAAAAACGCCCCACCGGGTTTGTCCGCCACGGGTCAGGGAACATAGAAGAACGCGTTGCCTTTGGCATCGCCTTGAGCTGGGTACGTCCTTCATCGTCTTTGGTCAGCTGATCGCCCGCCAGAGAGTCGGGCCAGCTCTGTTCGAGCCGGGCCTTAACGGACGCCAGGGGCGTGTCATCATCACGAGAAAAAGTCTGATGTTCATCATCCAGCGCTTCATGAACAGCACGAATACTCGTGCTGGGAAGCGCGGCTTTTTCAGTCTCATTCAGCGACAGTGCATCGATGTACTTCGTTGTGTTATTCATTTGCAGGCAGCTGATAGCTCCAGGTTTCACTCAGCGGCTGATCGGCGTTGACCAGTGCGGCGCGCATTTCAGTGGTTTTCTTCGGATCTTTCACTTTTACCCGCAGCGTTAAGCGCCAACCCTTAGTCACCGGGTTGTAGCGAACGCTGTTTTCAACGATTTCTCCGTTGTCGCCAATGCTGGCCTGCGCCGTTACCGGCGTATCCTGCGGCATTTTGCGCATGTCTGCGCCGGTGAAATCGACCACGAAGGCCACCGTACCATCTGGCTGACGAATCAGATTAGACTGTTTCACATCGCCCGTTGAACGACGAGTCTGCATCACATACGCGCTGTCGGCGTCATGCAGTTTTTCTTCGTCACGGGTAAAGGTGATGGTGTACTTGTAGTTCATCTCTTTACCGGCTTCCGGCAGCTTGTCCGGCGTCCAGTAAGCGACGATGTTATCGTTGGTTTCGTCGTTAGTTGGAATTTCGACCAGCTCAACGGTTCCTTTGCCCCAGTCACCTTTCGGCGTGATCCAGGCACTTGGACGCAGATCATAGCGGTCGTCAAGATCTTCAAAGTGTGAGAACTGACGGCCACGTTGCAGCAAACCAAAGCCCTGAGGGTTTTCAGTCGCAAAGCTGCTCACGGCGAGGTGTTTAGGGTTGTTCAGCGGACGCCAAATCCATTCATCGTTACCCGCATGAATCGACAGGCCGTTTGAGTCGTGCAGCTCTGGACGATAGTTCGTCGCCGGAGACGGCTGGTTTGGACCAAACAGGAACATACTGGTTAATGGTGCTACGCCCAGCTTGCCGACTTTATCGCGCAGATAAATTTTGGTCTGCACGTCAACCACGGTATCGCGCCCCGGCATGACGACGAAGCGGTAAGCACCAGTTGCGCGCGGGGAATCCAGAAGCGCATAAATCGTCAGGCGTTTATCGTTAGCTTTAGGACGCTCAATCCAGTATTCACGGAAGCGAGGGAACTCTTCACCGGACGGTAAAGCGGTATCAATCGCCAGGCCACGCGCGGACAGACCATATACCTGGCCCTGACCCAGTACGCGGAAATAACTGGCGCCAAGCATACTGACGATTTCGTCGTTTTTATCTTTGCTGTTGACAGGGTAAAGCACTTTAAACCCGGCAAAACCGAGGTCTTTTACAGTGTCTTTATCGTGCTGAACATCACCAAAAGTAAAATAGTCCGGGCTGTATTTAATTTTACGCACGGAGGTTGCCGTGACTTCATTAATAGTCACCGGCGTGTCGAAGTACATACCCTGATGGTAGAATTCGAGCTTAAATGGGGTCTTTATTTTGCTCCAGTAAGCCTTATCGTGGTTGAACTGGATTTGCTGGTAGTCCGCATATTTCATATCGCGGAACACGGATGGCAGGTTGCTTTTCGGCGCTTCGTAGCTTTTATCCGCCAGCGACTTAGCCTGCTTCGCAACGTCATCAATAGTGAATGCCCATGCAGATGAAGTACACAGGGACAACATTACGGCTACGCCTAACCAGCGCAGTTTCATCATCTGTGGTGTATGTTTCATATAACTAAGCACTTCCCCCTTTGTGTGCTTAAATCGATCCGATCCATTTTACTGGAAATTCAAGCAATCCGACAACATAATCCCCATATTGTTCAGTGCAGTGGCTTATGGAGTAAGCAACCGTCACCGCGCTTTGCACTTTGCGTGCTTATCCTGGAGACAGGTAACCAGAGTTCGTGTAGGGTTGCCAACGAATGTAATCTTTATCGTCTGGCTACGTAAGGCGATTAGTCTGAGAATCTTAGCTAACCCTATGAATAACAAACCCGCACAGCGTGAATACTTCCTCGACTCCATTCGAGCCTGGTTGATGCTACTGGGAATACCCTTTCACATCTCATTACTTTACTCCAGTCACACCTGGCATATGAACAGCGAAACCCCTTCGTGGTGGCTGACGCTGTTTAACGATTTTATTCACTCATTTCGCATGCAGGTGTTCTTTGTTATCTCCGGCTACTTTTCCTATATGCTTTTTTTGCGTTATCCGCTGAAAAAGTGGTGGAAAGTGCGCGTAGAACGCGTGGGAATACCCTTTTTAACCGCGATCCCGCTGCTCACGTTGCCGCAGTTTTTAATGCTGCAATACGTAAAGGGTAAGACGGAAAGCTGGCATACGCTCACTTTCTACCAAAAATATAATACGCTGGCGTGGGAACTGGTGTCGCATCTGTGGTTCTTGCTGGTGCTGGTGGTGTTAACCACGATTGGGATTATGGCATTTCGCCTGCTGCGCCGTCGCCAGATGCGCAGACAAGCCGACGCGTTTGATAACATGTCGATGGCGAAACTGACGCTCATCTTCCTGCTGCTCGGCGTGGTTTATGCCGCCGTTCGCCGCACGCTTTTCCTGCTTTATCCGCCAATCTTAAGCGATGGTTTGTTTAACTTCGTGGTGATGCAAACGCTCTTCTACGTGCCGTTCTTTATTCTGGGCGCGCTGGCCTTTATCCACCCTCGGCTAAAAGCGCTCTTTACCGCCCCGTCTCCGTGGTGCGTTTTTGCGGCATTACTTGGCTTTATCGCCTATCTGATGAACCAGCGTTATGGTTCAGGTGAGGCGTGGATGTATGAAACAGAATCTGTGATTACGATGGTGCTGGGGCTGTGGATGGTCAACGTGGTGTTCTCGTTTGGCTATCGTCTGCTGAATTTCAAGTCAGCGCGTGTGACCTACTTCGTTAACGCCTCGTTGTTTATCTATCTGGTTCACCATCCATTAACGTTGTTCTTCGGCGCGTGGATTATGCCGAATATCAGCTCAAATCTGCTCGGCTTTACCACCGGCCTTATCTTCGTGGTGGGCTGCGCCATCGTGCTTTATGAAATTCATCTGCGCATTCCTTTGCTGCGTTTTCTCTTCTCGGGGAAACCGCAGCAAAAGGCGGAGAAAGCACAGACCGCTAGCCGTTAAGTATTCGCGTCATTCGCCAGACTCGGGATGCGGGTCTGGCTTAGCTGATGCTGGTACAGCGCTAACATCTCTTCATCAAAACAGACAAAATAGACAATCTCAGGCAGGCTTCGGCGGGTTAAGAAAGCGGCGACCGTATTGACGGCGATCTCAACCGCCGCCTGGTGAGGATAACCATACGCGCCGGTCGAAATCGCCGGAAAAGCTAACGTGTGGTAACCGTTATCCAGCGCCAGCTGCAAACTGTTGCGATACGCTTGCTCAAGTAGCGACGCTTCGTGCTCCCCTCCCCCCTGCCAGATTGGCCCAACGGTATGAATCACCGCTTTTGCTTTGAGATTGCCCGCATGGGTAATCACCGCATGCCCTGGTGGACAGGTGCCCTGCTGCTGGCGCACGATGGCGCAAGCCTCCTGCAATGAGGGTCCCGCAGCCCGATGAATCGCGCCATCAACACCGCCGCCGCCCATTAATGATGGGTTTGCAGCATTTACAATGACATCGACCTCAAGGCGAGTGATATCCCCTTGCAACACCTGAATTCTTACGGTCATGCTTACAATCCTCTGACTAAGACTGCCCTATTGTCTACCATAGACAACGCAGACCGCAATTTCGTTTCGGCCTATTTGTATTCGACCTGCAGGATGGCCAGATTTTGTTCACGATTAATCCAATGCAACTGGGCGGAGCTTCTCTCATTAACGAGGGTACGCCCTTCCAGCAGCGCGTTAAGCGGTATGGTCTGTTCCGTATGGCGTTGATTTTCATAACAGCTGACGCGAATTCTTTGTTGTGATGGCTGATTATAGTCACACGGTGATTCAACGATTTGCCCACGAAAATGGATAATGCCATCCGGCGCAGCAAGCGTATAACCGCTGTTCAACACCAGTAGCGAAGTCAGATAGAGCGGAAGGCGAGATAATGTTTGCATGGCAACTCCCCGTTTAGCCGGGGCCTCTCCTTATTTAAGGGAGGGCCTGTATGTTTAACCCATAATGAGTATACATTTCGTAAACATTTTAATTACATTATAACAGCAAAATAATTTCCGCAAGCTACTTTGGCTTTTAAAATCATATAGTTAATATCAATATATTACATCAACATATATGTTATTTATATTAATGCCCATAAAGGGCCGGCAATAAAAAAGGCGGCAGGTTAAAAACCTACCGCCTTTTTTGACTCTATTGAGCTTTACAGCGCTGACTCGTCAACAAGCTGACTTTTCGCTTTGCGATTCGCCAGCCACAGACCGCTATTCTTCATGGCATAACCAAATAACAGCCCTACCAATAAAGAAGGCACCACCAGCTTCCAGTCTCCCTGCCCGGCAAAAGTCGCACAGGCACCGATAAAGGTCCCTGGAACAAATGCCAGTAGGGTCTGACGAGCCTGAATGCACATTAGAAATGCCACAATGCCCGTCATAACGTAGCTGACGATTTCCAGATGCGGCGCTAAGGCGCTGCCATAAATAATCACCAGCGCCCAGATAACACCGCTCATCGTGGTGCTGGCAGAGATTGCCAGTCCCTTAAGACCGCCGGTTGGGCAGGCGAAATAAGCCGTACAGCCTAAAAAACCGGCCCAGCTTAATAAACCCAAAGAGACAGCAACCCATCCCCAAATGCCGGAGAGGATACCTGTTGTGATTGCGATTGCTAAGATAACGTTCATGGCGGGCATCTTAGCAGATACCCGGCGTTATGATGAGATCATGAGCACGCTTTGCTCATCAAATACATTTCAATTACATTGGATTCGTGATCAAAATCACTCTTCTTCCGCTTCCTGCAGCTCATCGTACATGGCGGAGATCGCTTCACGGGTTAACGTGGCCATCGTACGCCAGAAGGTCGTCGTCGCGTGCGCTTCGAGTTTGCCGAGGAAGGTACCCACCCACGGCAGAAGGTAATCATCAAAGAGAACTTCCAGCGCATCGTCATCTTCTACAGCATTGTCCTCAAGCCAGGAGGCCGCCAGCAGCAGCGTCCCAATCTGATCGGCCGGGTTCTCGCCCAGTGGCATACCGCATTCGGTCAGGAAAGCGCGAACCTCGGCTTCCGTGGCCCCTTCCACCCACGCGCTGCGGTAAGGCGGAACGCTGCACTCTTCACCCACGAACAGCGCATTATAATCAGCGGCAATTTGCTGGATATCGCAGCTTTTTTGCAGACGGGCCAGCAGTTCATCCTGCTCCAGTGGCCAGTTAGCCACAAGCTTACCTTCACGGATAAGGGTAAACAGCGGCACCAGCAGCGGATCCTGCGGTTGACGATAATACAGCGAGCCAAGCGCACGGCAGATGATAGAAAACTCGTTCATTAGTTAATCCAGTTAGTCATTAAAGTTCAGCAAATTCAGGAATCGGTGCCATTCCGCGCGACTCAAGGAAATTCAGGAAACGGCGCGGCGTAATGTTTAAGATCCGATCCTGCGGGAAGTCCACCGCATCAAGGATCTTCTGACATTCGGTAAATTCACCCAGCGTGAAGGCGGTATGCGAATCCGAACCTAGCGCCAGCCAGCCGCCGGCATCGCGCACAGCCGCCGCAATCGCCTGACAGTTATGCTCACTGCCAATACGTGAGCTCACAAAAGAGGAGTTATTGATCTCAAGCGCCACATGATATTTCGCCGCCGCTTCGGCAATGGCTGGGATATCGACCGGAAATTTTGGGTTGCCGGGATGGCTTATCATATGCACGTTACCGCTCGCCATCGCCGCAATCATCGCCTGGGTGTGGATCTCTTTATTCTGCGGCGCAAAAACCGGCTCATGGAATCCGGCGATGATAAAATCGAGCGAGGTCAGCATCGGCCCGGTGCAGTCAATTTCACCGTCGATGTTTTTAATGTTCGACTCGATCCCACGCAGGATCCCCACGCCATCCACCATGCGCGGCCAGATGCGCATATTCACAAAATGCCAATAATGCGGAGCATCGGCCATATCCGGGCCGTGGTCGGTAATCGCGAAAAGCTTGATCCCTTTAAGCTTTGCCGCGGCAATATAGTCATGCAACGTGCTGTAAGCATGGGTGCTGGCAACAGTGTGCATATGTAAGTCAACAGGATACATCACATTCTCCTCTCTCGTCATAGGCCAAGAATAGCAGGAAAGCCTCGTATTTATTAGCCAGGGGCATCAATAGCCGCGCACCCTGTCGACCTCTCCGGTCGCTTTTTCGCCGCGTTCAAGCTTTTCTATCGTCTGCGAGATATAGGCGATAGCTTCTTGCGGACGGGTGACCGCTGCCACATGGGGGGTGATGGTGACACGCGGATGGCGCCACAGCGGACTCTCATCGGGCAGAGGTTCGCGGCTAAAGACATCCAGCATTGCGCCTTTGAGTTTGCCGCTATCAAGTGCCGCCAGCAGATCCTCTTCGACCACATGAACACCGCGTGCCAGATTCAGCACATAGCTATCGTCCGGCAATTGCGCCAGCAGCGACTTATTAATAATGCCAACGGTTTGCGCGGTATTGGGCAGCAAATTAATTAGCACGCGGGTGTGTTGCAGAAAATCGGCAAGTTCCTCTTCTCCGGCAAAGCTTGTCACCTGCGGCCACTCTTTGCGGCTGCGGCTCCAGCATCTGACCGGGAAGCCCCACGCCAGCAGGCTTTGCGCCACTTTAGAACCCAGAACACCTGCGCCCATAATGCCGATGGTGAACTCATCGTGCGAATAATCCGCCAGCGGCTGCCAGCGCCCTTCGCGCTGCAAAGCCTGATAATCATCAAATCGACGGAACCAGTGCAGTACCTGACTGACGGCATACTCCTGCATCTGGCTTGCCATGCCGGTGTCTTCGAGCCGATATAAAGGAATAGAGTCCGCCAGCATTTCAGGATGCGCGTTGAGTTTACTCAGGATGGAATCCACCCCGGCACCCAATGCAAATACGGCTTTCAGCTGGCGTCCCTGAAGCATTTCAACGGGAGGATGCCACACTAGCGCGTAATCAGCGGGGGCATTATCGCCGCGTTGCCATGCGCGAATTTTCGCCCCCGGCAGTTTTTTGCCAAGCTCCGCTATCCAGTACGGGGTATCAAACGTAGGATGGTAAAAGATGATCTCCATAACGACTCCTGATTAAAAGCACTTTACCGGCTACCCGTGCGGCACCGTTTTTTGATTTTTTGTGATTGAACAGCATAGCAAATTTCGTTTCGCTGTCCCGGTAAATGCGGCAGCGATCGCAAAAAAGACGATTTATGCGTATTTAAGAAGCAAGTTGCTGGAAGTTTGTCTAAACACACGTTTTTTTTAAAAAGTTTATTGACGGTGACAGCCCTTTTCCCTACATTATCGCTCGTCCCGGCAATGCTGGTGACGACAATATGGTGAGGTGTCCGAGTGGCTGAAGGAGCACGCCTGGAAAGTGTGTATACGGCAACGTATCGGGGGTTCGAATCCCCCCCTCACCGCCATATTTTAAGAAGGGCTCGTACGAAAGTACGGGCTTTTTTTTGCATATTGCACGCCTGCGGGGGGATGAGAATCCCCGACCGGGGTTCGACAACTGGCGCTAGCCAGTTGGACAGACTGAGCGCGCAGCGAACAGGCTGCCCGAAGGGCGAGCAAAGCGAGTCAATCCCCCCTCACCGCCATATTTTAAGAAGAGCTCGTACGCAAGTACGGGCTTTTTTTTTCGCATATTGCACGCCTGCGGGGGGATGAGAATCCCCGACCGGGGTTCGACAACTGGCGCTAGCCAGTTGGACAGACTGAGCGCGCAGCGAACAGGCTGCCCGAAGGGCGAGCAAAGCGAGTCAATCCCCCCCTCACCGCCATATTTTAAGAAGAGCTCGTACGCAAGTACGGGCTTTTTTTTCGTCTGTAGACCGTCAGCATCGTGCCGATATTTCCCCGGGGTCGCGTGCGCTCGCCCGGGCTACCGACTGGTGTAGGCCGGATAAGGCGAAGCCGCCATCCGGCATAACCGCGCAAATTGCCGGATGGCGGCTTCGCCTTATCCGGCCTACGTATTGTCACTCTACTTCTCGAGTTCATCCATCGGCAGCTGGACCACAATCTCTTCTGCAATACCGAAGCGTTCAATCAACAGCGCCTGCTGCTGGCGGAAAGTGAGCGGCGTGAATATCTCTTTTCCTGAGGCATCTCTCACCACCTTCTCGCCTTTCACGATCCCGGTGATAGATTCCCGCCCCGCCAGGCGAATCAACATCGCCCCATCAAACCGGCTATTACCGCGACTCTGTTGGTGGCGCAACGGATATTCATGCTCCGGCGCATCCATCTCCAACAGCTGGCAATCGACGCGCGAGCGCCCCAGCGGTTTCCAGTTAACGCACCAGACACCTTCATCTCTGTGCACGCGGGTTCCCCACACGGGATGCGGCGAATACCATGCTTGCAGCGGGAGAGGCTGACCGTGAAGCATCGTGGCATCGACGATAAACAGGGTCTCACCCAAACGCACAAAAAGCGTGCCGTGCCCCGGTGAATCGGCGCTGACCGGGCGTGGGGAGCGCATTGTCGTCAGGCCATACTGCACGCTAAAGCCAAGCGCCTTTAACAACGCAAAAAGCGCCCCATGCCCTGCCCAGCAAGTACCGCCGGTACCATAACGCAGCCAGCTTGCGAAGAAATGATCGGGGATAAAACCGGGAAGCTCAGACTTAGCGCCTTTCGCCACCTGAATTCGACGAAGAAGATTGTCGAAAGGCACCGTTCGACACCATGCCTGATAGACTTGCGTTAACCCGTGTTCGGTCAGCGTCGGTGGCTGAGTGAAGCCCAGCTTTTTCAGAACCTGCTCGGCACGAGCCGGGCTGATTGTCATCTGAATATCTCGCGTATTCATTATTTGCTGGAGACTCATGAGTCCTGGCCACAGATAAATAGAACTATGAGAGATAGCATATTCAACGCGATTTTGTAAATGAATTGTAAAAATTACTCTTCAACCATCTGCGCATACTCATCGCTGAGAAAATCTACCAGCGCTCTGACTGCCGGCAGTAAACCGCGTCGCGAAGGGAACACCGCGTGGATTACCTCGCGCTTCGGCTCCCATTCATCCAGCACGCGAAGGAGCGTTCCGGCGGCCAGTTGTTCACGCGCCATCAGCACCGGCAGCTGCACGACGCCGACGCCTGCCACCGCCGCTTCACGCAGCGCGAGCATATCGTTGGTGATAAGTCGCGGGGTAAAATGCACCTCAGCTTTTGCCTTATCCGGGCCGGAGAGCTGCCATTTATGGATATGTTTCCCCGCCGACAGGCTCAACCCCGGCCAGCGGCTCAGTTCATCGGGTGTCTGCGGTTTACCCAATGCAGCCACAAGCGTCGGGCTTGCCACCAGGCAGTGCCCACGGTCTGCCAGCACCCGCATCACCAGATCGCTATCATCAAACGGACGAGGTCTGACGCGAATCGCCACGTCTACCCCTTCAGCCACCAGATCCACTCGCCGGTTTGTCGCTTCCAGCTGAATTTGCACGCCGGGGAAACGCATCATAAAGCGGGCCAGCATCGGCCCTACATGAACATGTAACAGGGTAACCGGACACGCGAGCCTGACGACGCCGCGCGGTTCAGCTTGCAGCATCGCAATCGCTTCCTGCGCCGCCTCCGCTTCTATCAGCATCGCTTTGCAGTGCTGGTAAAAGGTCTGCCCTACCTCGGTTACCGTGAACTGGCGGGTCGTGCGATAAATCAACCGCACGCCAAGTTGTTCTTCCAATTGCGCAATACGTCGGCTGAGCTTCGACTTTGGAATATCCAGCGCTCGCCCCGCCGCCGCAAAACCACCGTTATCTACCACACGGACAAACCAGGCAAAATCATTAAGATCCTGCATTGCCACCTCATCGTTCTATTTTTGCAACAGTGAAGGTCACTTTTGCTATCTACCGGAATATTAACTCCAAATATAAGCTAATAAGCATCAAAGCTCACTACGCAGGAGAAAACAAATGAAACAGATTACGGGTGTCTATACCGCGCCGCGTCCGCACTGGGTGGGCGATGGCTTCCCGGTTCGTTCGTTATTTTCTTATCAATCACACGGTGAAAGCCTGAGCCCTTTCCTGCTGCTGGATTACGCCGGGCCGCATCACTTCCCGGCCGATGGCGCAAAACGCGGTGTGGGCGAACATCCCCATCGTGGATTTGAAACCGTCACTATCGTCTACGCCGGTGAAGTTGAACATCGCGACTCAACCGGTAAAGGCGGCGTAATTGGCCCAGGCGACGTGCAGTGGATGACGGCAGGTGCGGGCATTCTCCATGAGGAGTTTCACTCGGCGGAGTTTGCCCGTCGGGGTGGCGAACTGAAGATGATCCAGCTGTGGGTCAATCTTCCGGCCAAAAACAAAATGACCGCGCCCGGGTACCAGAGTATTGAGGCGGCAACGATTCCTGCGGTGAACCTGTCCGATAGCGGTGGTTCCCTGCGGGTTATCGCAGGCCGCTACCAGGATGCGGTCGGCCCGGCAAATACCTTCTCACCGCTGAACGTCTGGGATCTGCAATTGCCCCAGGACGGCGAGTTTTCCTTTGAACAGCCCGACGGCTGGAGCACCGCCCTGGTGGTGCTGGAAGGCAGCGTGACGGTGAACGGTAGCGCAACGGCTCAGGAAGCACAGCTCGTGGTGTTGAGCCAACAAGGTCAACGCGTGCATCTGCATGCCAGCAGTAACGCGAAAGTTCTGGTGCTTGCAGGGGCGCCTATTGATGAACCGATTGTCGGCTACGGCCCCTTCGTGATGAACAGTAAAACTGAAATCGAGACAGCGATTCGCGATTTCAACTCCGGCCGTTTTGGTCAAATTGACGTTTAAAGAGGTGAAGAATATGTCTACTCCCGCTAATTTCAACGGTGCACGCCCGGTCATTGATGTCGACGATGCCGTGATGTTGCTAATCGATCACCAAAGCGGCCTGTTCCAGACCGTTGGTGATATGCCGATGCCGGAGCTGCGCGCTCGCGCCGCAGCGCTGGCTAAAATGGCCACGCTGGCAGGTTTACCGGTCATCACCACCGCATCGGTGCCACAAGGCCCGAACGGCCCGCTGATCCCGGAGATCCACGCCAATGCGCCCCATGCGCAATACATTGCGCGTAAAGGCGAAATCAATGCCTGGGACAACCCGGAGTTTGTGGCAGCGGTCAAGGCGACCGGACGGAAAACGTTAATTATTGCCGGGACAATCACAAGCGTTTGCATGGCATTCCCGGCGATTGCCGCCGTGGCCGATGGCTATAAAGTTTTCGCGGTGATTGATGCTTCCGGGACTTACAGTAAGATGGCTGAGGAAATTACGCTGGCCCGCGTAACGCAAGCGGGCGTCGTTCCGATGGATACCGCCGCGGTGGCGTCCGAACTCCAGCGCACGTGGAATCGCCCGGACGCCGCTGAATGGGCCGAGGTCTACACCCACGTCTTCCCGGCCTACCAACTGCTTATCGAGAGCTATGCCCGCGCTCAGGACGTGGTGAAGAACAACGAACAGCTGGATTCCCAGCGCTAAATCCCCTGCCCTGGCCTCAAAGGCCGGGGCAGTGTTCATTGCTTAACCAAACGAGACGTCACGCATAAATTATGCTTGACCGTTTTAGCCTGACTCCCTATAGTAGCGCCCCGTTGCCCACCTAAGGTGAGCAGCAAACAATATGGTGAGGTGTCCGAGTGGCTGAAGGAGCACGCCTGGAAAGTGTGTATACGGCAACGTATCGGGGGTTCGAATCCCCCCCTCACCGCCATATTTTGAGAAAGAGCTCGTACGAAAGTACGGGCTTTTTTTTCGCATATTGCACGCCTGCGGGGGGATGAGAATCCCCGACCGGGGTTCGACAACTGGCGCTAGCCAGTTGGACAGACTGAGAGCGCAGCGAACAGGCTGCCCGAAGGGCGAGCAAAGCGAGTCAATCCCCCCCTCACCGCCATATTTTGAGAAAGAGCTCGTACGAAAGTACGGGCTTTTTTTTCGCATATTGCACGCCTGCGGGGGGATGAGAATCCCCGACCGGGGTTCGACAACTGGCGCTAGCCAGTTGGACAGACTGAGAGCGCAGCGAACAGGCTGCCCGAAGGGCGAGCAAAGCGAGTCAATCCCCCCTCACCGCCATATTTTGAGAAAGAGCTCGTACGAAAGTACGGGCTTTTTTTTCGTCTGTAGACCGTCAACAGCGTGCCGATATTTCCCCGGGGTCGCGTGCGCTCGCCCGGGCTACAATCGCCCGGCGAGACATTGACGTTTGTATCCCGGGATACATCGATGCACAATGGTCTCCCGGCGCGGCATCGACGGTTGTAGCCCGGGCAAGGCGTTCACGCCGCCCCCGGGACGTGCGCCGATCTACCCCACCTGCACCGCAATCCTATCTGCCACTCCCGCCGCCAGTCTCAGCGTCTCTGCCGACAGCGGTGCCTCCACGCGAAGCTTGAGCTGCCCAACAATCCGCCCCTGAATAGGCTCACAGCTGCTATAAATCAACTGGCTGCCGCCCAGCACGCGGGCAATCTCGCGTAAATCGGGTTCCCGCCCATTCACCCCATTAAAATGCAGCGTCACAAACTGCTGCCCGACGTCCAGCAGCTCACCGTTTTCCACACGACCATGATGTAACGTCCCCAGCATCCCGCACGTCACCTCGTGCTGGGGGTCGCCGAACACGCGCCACACTTCGCCTTGCTCAATCACCTGCCCCTTCTCCAGCACCGCCACCCGGTCACACAAGGTGCGAATAACGTCCATTTCATGGGTGATAAGCACGATAGTCAGCCCCAGCCGCTGGTTAATTTCTTTTAGCAGGCTCAACACCGCCAGCGTATTTTCCGGGTCGAGCGCCGACGTGGCCTCATCGCACAGCAGGATCTCCGGCTGAGTCACCAGCGCCCGGGCAATACCGGCACGTTGCTTTTGTCCGCCTGATAGCTGCGAAGGCCAGCTATCCCGCAGCGACTCAAGCCCGACCAACCTTAAAATATCGTCCACCCGGCGTTGCCTTTCAGCGGCCGGGATTCCCGCCATCCGTAGCGGCAGCGCCACGTTCTCGGCCACTGTCCTGGTCGAGAGCAAATTAAAGTGCTGGAAGATCATCGCCACCCGACGACGCAAATCCCGCAACTGTCTGCGGCCGCCGCTTATCGGTACTCCGTGAATGCAGATTTCACCGCCATCAGTGCTTTCCAGACGGTTAAACAAGCGCAGCAGGGTCGATTTCCCCGCCCCGCTGCGGCCAATAATGCCGAAAATCTCCCCGCGCTGAATGTCCAGATTCACCGCCTGTAACGCCTGTACTCCGTTCGGATAGGCCTTGCTGATGTTACGAAGCTGGAGATGAGGATGTTGCGTCATACCATATACTCCTAAAACCCGGGGGCGATTTTTCCCTGATATCTCTTCAGAATAAACTGGCGTACCGCATCCGAATTCAGCGCTTTCGCCAGCTTCTGGATGCCCGGGTCGTTAATGTTATCCGGCCTTGCCACCAGATATTCGACGTACAGGCTCTTGCCTTTTTCAACAATCAGCGCCTTGTCCGTATCAATACCCGCTTCCAGCGCATAGTTGGCAAAAATAAACGCCAGATCCACCTGACTTACCGCGCGCGCAAGCATCGCCCCTTCCAGCGGACGAATTTTAAAATGGTGTGAATTAGCGGTGATATCCTTCTCCGTCGACTGCGGATCTTGCGGATTCTTCAACGAGATCAATCCCGCTTCCGCCAGCAGCACCAGCGCCCGTCCGGTATTCACCGGATCGTTTGGGATCGCAATGGTTGCCCCGTCTGGTAGCTCTTTAAGGCTTTTATATTTCGTCGAATACGCGCCAAACGGTTCGATATGTACCCCCACCACCGGCACTAAATTGGTATGGCGAGTCTTGTTAAAATCATCCAGGAACGGGCGATACTGATAATAGTTAGCATCCAGATTCTTCTGGGCAAGCTGCTGATTGGGCTGAATAAAATCGTTGAACACCTTGATATCGAGATCAACCCCCTCCTTTGCCAGCGTCGGTTTCACAAATTCGAGAATCTCAGCATGGGGAACCGGCGTGGCGCCGACGACCAGTTTTTCATTGGCATAAGCCGACACGCTAAACAGCGCCAGCAGCCCGGCGATGATGGTTTTTTTCATGGTTGTATCCTTATTTACGACTCATCCGGCGCACCAAACGGTCACCGCTCATTTGTAAAATCTGTACCAGAGCAATCAGCAGCACGACCGTCACCGCCATCACATCGGTCTGAAAACGTTGATAGCCAAAGCGGATCGCCAGATCCCCTAAACCACCGCCGCCGATAACGCCCGCCATCGAGGTGTAATCCACCAGCACGATAGACGTCACGGTCACCGCCGCAATCAGCCCGGATCGCGACTCCGGCAGCAAGGTGTACCAAATCAGTTGCCAGGTGCTACCGCCCATCGCCCAACTGGCTTCCACCAGCCCGTGATCGACTTCGCGCAACGATGTCTCAACCAGTCGGGCAAAGAAAGGCGCGCAGCCCGCGACCAGCGGCGGGATGGTGCCTTCAACGCCCAGTGAAGTTCCGGTGATCATCGTGGTCAGCGGGATCATCACAATCAACAAAATGATGAAGGGCAGCGAGCGCATCACGTTCACTAGCAGTGAAAGCACCCGATGCAGCAAGGGGGCATACAGCAAGCGAGGCTGCCCGGTCAGGTAAAGAATGACGCCAAGCGGGAGGCCTATCAGTATCGTGAACCCGAGCGCCCAGCCCAACATGGTCAGGGTGTCTGCGGCCGCTTGCGCCACATCCCCCCAGTCAATTTCGGCAAGAAAAGCGAACATGCCGACTCCTTAGTTCCAGTCGTGGCGTGCAGGCGCTTTGCCGTTTAAAACCCAGTTGCCCAGAAGATGGTATTTCCAGCGCACAGGATCATGCAGGGTATGCACGCGACCGTTACGCCAGTGGCGATCGAAGTTGTAGCGTGGATGCGTTGAGCGAGTCCCGCCCAGCTCAAACAGGCGTGAGGCGGCCTCCAGCGCGGCTTCGGTGGTGAAAATTTTGGCGCGCGCGACGGCCAAAGATGCCAGCGCCACGGTCTCTTCGGTCTGAAGATGCTTGTAGCGGTCGAGAACTTTGCCAGCCTGCTCCAATAGCGCTTCGGCGGCGGCAATGCGGCTATCAAGGACGCCAATCTGATGGATAGTCAGCGGATCATCCCCGGCGCGCTCCACGCCCGCGTCAATCCACGGACGTGCAAACTGGTTCACAAAGCTGACCGTGTCGCTTAGCGCCGCGCGCGCAATACCGGCGTCTATCGCTGCGATGGTTAACTGCGCAAAGGGGCCGGCGAGCGTCGGCGTATCGTAGGATTTCCAGCTTGGGATCAGATTGAAGCTTTCAACCGGCAGATTTTCCACCAGTACCGTACCGCTTGAGGTGGTGCGCTGCCCCAGGCAAGCCCAATCGTTGACCACCGTCAGACCCGGCGCGTTGTGCGGCACAAACGCCAGCTGCGCCCGTCCCTCCTCGTCCAGCGCCAGCACGCCCAGCCAGTGTGCGTATAACGAGCCGGTGCAGTAGCCTTTACGACCATTAATCCGCAGACCCTGAGAGGTTTGCGTCAACCGCGTCTGAATATCCTGCACCGTCTTGCCGCCGGTTTCCGACAGCGCGTTGGCAAAGCGATGGCCGCTCAGCGCCAGCTCAAAGAAAAAGCGCCGCTGGTCGTCGCTACCCTGTAGGCGGATGTCCTCCAGCAAACAGTAGTGGTTCTGCGGAATTTGCCCCAGCGCCGGGTCAGCGGCTGAAACGATCGCAATCACCGAGGCAAGAGTGGCCGCCGAAACCTCCGCACCGCCAAACTCACGCGGTACGGTAATCCCCCACAGGCCGCTGTTGGAGTAGGTATTGACGACCTCAGCAGGAACGATGCCGGACAGATCCCGTTCCGATGCGCCGGTTTGCAGGAAGGCGGCTATTTCATGGGCGATGCTGAGAGCCTCTTCATCACTGGTGATTCGATAGGCATCTGGCGCCTGTTGGGTATAGTCTGGAGCGTTGTGGGTCACTGACATAGCATCATCTCTTCGGGTTTATCAGCACGCGCAGACACAATCATCCGATTGATATTTATACATATCCATTTATGGAATTAATTATTGTGTCTTTACGTTGTTAAGTTATATGAGTTGATAGCAAAGTTTATGCCAGCCTTAGAGTCTCTGTTTTTCAATCAGTTAGGGTTAGCGATGCGGACGGCGCGGTGTGAAATGCAACACGCCTTCGCCAGCGCTGTTGGATTTGCAACAGCTGGAAAGAACAAAGCCCGGTTTCCCGGGCTTTGCAGAGGTGACAACGTTTAGTCGTAGGCTTTGAGCGTCCGCTGGCAGAGCGCCGAGCGGACACAATCATCTTTATTAAAGCGGACAATCCCTACCATTTCATCTTCTTCAAACCGGGCCAGAGCGTCACTCAAACCCGACTGAACGCCGCGAGGCAAATCACACTGGGTGATATCCCCGTTCACGATAACCGTGACGTTCTCCCCGAGGCGGGTTAAAAACATCTTCATTTGCGCTGCGGTGACATTCTGAGCCTCATCAAGAATGACCACAGCATTTTCAAAGGTACGTCCGCGCATATAGGCGAACGGCGCGATCTCTACCTTACCGATTTCCGGGCGCAGGCAATATTGCATAAAGGAGGAGCCGAGCCGTTTCACCAGCACGTCATAGACGGGGCGAAAATACGGGGCAAACTTCTCCGAGATGTCTCCCGGCAGGAATCCCAGGTCTTCATCAGCCTGAAGCACAGGACGCGTGACGATGATTTTATTCACATCCTTATGAATCAGCGCCTCGGCCGCTTTCGCGGCGGAAAGCCAGGTTTTGCCACAGCCCGCTTCGCCGGTGGCGAAGATCAGCTGCTTACTCTCGATAGCATTCAGATAGTGGGCCTGAGCGTCATTACGGGGGGCGATGGCCGAGGCGTCGCGACTGTCACGCGCCATGCCAATCGCTTCCACACCACTCATTTGCACAAGCGAGGTGACCGATTCTTCTTCACGTTGTTTGTGGCTGCGTGAATCCCGTCTGAGCACACGTTTTGCTTCGCGATGAGCTTTGATCACTGCTTTCTGTCTTCCCATGGATAGCACCTTGAGTTGTTGGTATACATCACACGCGCTAATAACAGCGCGATTATGCGCACGAACGTCTGAGGTTTGGCTTCCTTGTAAGCCATAGCAACTGCCTGTCGAAATGATGTGAATACGCGGCTACGCGCACCGAGCATGACATCGTTTACTACAAGTTGAATTCTGCATGGGGGGAAAATTAAGGTGACGAAATCGCTGCCGGAGGAGAAGCCTCCGCGCTGGATGGTGCGGTTTTTGATACTACTAAGTCCAGTCAAGGACGCTACCATTCGCGATCTCCATAGTGAAACAACATCACTGCCGGGAACTACCGCTCTACTTAATGTTTACATCATAAAACACAAATAATGCAACATAAAATTTACACAAATATAACGATAGTCGCCTGAGATAGCATCTGACAGTGATATGACAGTTTTATGTCAATTGCGGGGAAAATGAAAAAAAGGGCTGATTTTTGGCGATATTCTTCAATTTGAGGTGGGGATAAACCCGGCGGCGCTGCGCTTGGCCGGGCTACATTCGTGCATATTTGTAGCCCGGCGAACGCATAAATACCGATTTGTAGCCCGGCCAAGCGCAGCGCCGCCGGGAATACTCAAGCCTCCAGCAGCGTACTGCCTAAATAAGACTTCGGTGACACCACGCCCGGCAACACAAAGAAATACCCGCCGCCAATCGGTTTCACGTACTCCTCCAGTGCTTCGCCATTCAGCCGCTTCTGCACCGTCAGGAACCCTTTTTCAAGGTCATGCTGATAACACACAAACAACAGCCCCATATCCAGCTGCCCGGAATTGGTCACACCCAGCGAATAACTGTAGCCCCGGCGCATCATCAGGCTCGACTGCGTCTCTTTGGTGCGTGGGTTTGCCAGACGAATATGGCTGTCCAGCGCAATCACCTCACCTTCCGGGTCCTGCGTGTAGTCCGGCACATCGTGCTCAAGCTTCATACCCAGCGGCGCGCCGCTGTGCTTATCGCGGCCAAAAATCGTCTGCTGCTCTTTTAGCGGCGTGCGATCCCAGAACTCGACGTGGAACTGAATAATGCGTACCGCCTGATACGAACCGCCCGTCGCCCACGCCGGTTCACCCTGTTCGCCGGTTACCCACACCACCTCATCCATTAGCGCGCTATTGCTGCCGTCTGGATTCGCCGTGCCGTCTTTAAAGCCCAGCAGATTGACCGGCGTTTCTTTGCCTTTGCTGCGCGCCGCGTGGTCAGAGATAAACCCTTCGCGCTTCCAGCGCACGCTCAGCAAATCAGGAGTGTGCTTGATAATATCGCGCAGCGCGTGGATCACCGTGTCCTGGGTATTGGCGCAAATCTGCAATAACAGATCGCCATGACACAGCGCGGCATCCAGCGAATCATTGGGAAAGCGCGTCATCTTGTGCAATTTTCGCGGCGCTTTATCCGCCAGGCCAAAGCGCGTATCAAACAGCGAATTGCCGACCGAGAGCGTCATCGTCAGGTTATCCGGCGCGATATACGCCCCCAGAATACCCGAGTCCATTGGCGGCAAGCGCGGATTTGGCGTATCCGGTGCCGGGCCGCCAGTGGTCAGAAACGCAATACGTTGCGTCAGCAGACGAAACAGACGCTCAAGGTCAGATTTATCTGCCGCCAGCACGTCAAACGCCACCAGCATCATCGATGCCTGCTGCGGCGTTAACACGCCCGCCTGATGTTCCCCATAAAACGGCTGCGTTTCCATCCGACTATGGGTCGCAGGCGCAGCGTCGGGTATTGCCGCATGGGCAACCGGACACCCGCCCGAGATAGCCAGCGCGCCTCCCAGCGCGCCGATCCCTTTTAATAAACGACGACGTGACGGTTCATTCACATCGTCGGCGTGACTCTTTTTCATAGTGCTTAGTCCAGACCCAGGATCCCACGCAGCTGCGCCAGATCTTCCGCCAGTGTGGTGACAGGCCCTTTCAGCGCATTGCGGTCAGCGTCGGTCAGTTTGTCATAGATTTCATAACCGTCTTTGGTACGGTATTTCGCCAGAATCGCATCCACTTTTTTGAAGTTGGCGTCAACTTTAGCCAGCAGCGCGCTGTTCTCTTTTTGTAGCTGCGGACGCAGCAGGTTAACAATTTTCTGCGCGCCGTCGATGTTGGCCTGGAAATCCCACAGGTCAGTATGGCTGTAGCGATCCTCTTCACCGCTGATTTTGCTCGCCGCCACTTCTTCAATCAGACCCGCCGCGCCGCCGACCACTTTTGATGGCGGGAAGGCCAGCTCATTGATACGTTTTTGCAGTTCCAGTACGTCGCTGTTTAATTGCGTGGCGTACTGCTCCATGCCTTTGACGCTGTTATCGCCAAACAGGGCTTTTTCCAGACGGTGGAAGCCGGTGAATTTCGGGTCAGCCGCTTTCTGCTCGTAGTCGTCCTCACGCGCATCAATGCTCCCGTCGAGGTCAGAGAACAGTTCGGCAATCGGTTCGATACGCTCATAGTACTGACGCGTTGGGGCGTACAGGGATTTCGCTTTTTCGATATCGCCCGCTTTCACCGCCTCGGTAAAGGCTTTGGTGCCTTTGACCAGTTCAGCGGTTTGCTCCACGACGTAGGCTTTATAAGCGGTGATTGCGGTGCTGAGATCCAGCAAGGCGTTGGCTTTTGCTGCGTCCGCTGTCGCTTCACCTTTCACAATCAGCTTGCCTTTCGGGTTGGTCAGCAGGCCGCAGGTCATGTCATATTCGCCCGGCTGCAAATTGGCGGTCATTTTCTGGGTGAAGCCCGGCGCGATGTTTTCACGCTCTTCAACCACCATCACCCCCTTGAGGATCTCCCACTCCAGCGCTTTCTGGCTGTGGTTCTGGATGATGAACTGGGTTTTACCGGCGTTCACGGTTATCGACATCGGTTCACACTGTTTGTCGTTTACCGTCACTTTAACCTGCGGAATATCGGCGGCGTGCGCCATAAACGCGGTCGAAAAGAGTGCGGCGATGCCCGTCTGCAACGCGCTGCGGCGGAAGTTCTTGGTCATGTTCCATCCCTTTAAAAGAAAGTTTGTTGTCACTAGCAACCGTTATCAGCCTTAAGGTGTGATACGTGAAGTTGATGTTGTTGGACGCGGCGGCCAGAAGAACAGCACCAGCGCCGGAATCAGATACAGGAAATAGACCGCCACTTCGCTGACGCTCGGCGCTTCCTGGTAACCAAAAATACCTTCCAGCAGCGTGCCAAACAGCGAATGTGTCGTCAGTGTGCCGCTAAAGTCAAAGGCGACATCCTGGAAGGCGTTCCACAATCCGGCTTCATGGAAGGCGCGAATCGCCCCGGCTGCCAGACCGGCTGCCACCAGCAGAATAAACAGACTGGTCCAGCGGAAGAACACGCCGAGATTCAGGCGGATACCGCCCCAGTAGAGCATGAAGCCCAGCACAATTGCCGTGGCCAGCCCAAGCACCGCACCGAGCGGTGGCCAGATGCCGAGGTCTTGCTGAAACGCGGCTAACAGGAAGAACACCGACTCCAGACCTTCACGCGCCACGGCGAAGAAAACCATCATCACCAGCGCCCAGCCGTGGTTATTGCCTTTTTGCAGCGCGTTATCGACCGCCTGCTCCAGCTGCTGTTTGACGTTGCGGGAGACTTTGCGCATCCAGAACACCATCCAGGTGAGGATCACCACCGCAATCACCGCCACCACGCCTTCAAACAGCTCCTGCTCTTTTTGCGGGAACTCGCCGGTGGTTTCGTTGATAAAAATCCCTAAGCCCAAGCACAGTGCGGCGGCAAGGAGTACGCCAATCCACATCACGCCAATCCAGCGGCCGCGCTGGGTGCGCTTTAAATAGCTGGCAATCAGGCTGACAATCAGCGCCGCTTCCAGACCTTCCCGCAACATTATGAGAAACGGAACAAACATGCAGACATCCTTAAATGTGAAACGCCGTCAACTTTTGCAAAGTCCGGTAAATGTGAGTGATAGTGATTATCATTAAGAAAAGCGGAAACACAAGGGAAATGTGTGGGAAATAATGACGAGATGTAAACGAATAGCGGCAATATAGTTGCGCAATTTATCGGTAGCAGACTAAGGCTGTACGCATGAAAAAGCCCGCAAAATTTGCGGGCTTGGGGACAGTCACGTAGGCATGATAAGCGCAGCGCCATCAGGCATAACCGCGAACATTGCCGGATGGCGGCTTTGCCTTATCCGGCCTACAACCGCAGCACCCTGTAGCCCGGCCAAGCGTAGCGCCGCCGGGACAGGCACCGAGTTCCCCCGGAGTCGGCGCTATCGCACCTCGTCCGGGCTACCGGTACGAGCGACCGGTGCTGAATGATAATAGGCATCTGCTTTCGCAAAGCGCTCTTGCATCGCGGCCGATGGCGCTTTACCCAGCAGGCTGAACACCACAATCCCGATACTGCCGAAGATAAAGCCTGGGATAATTTCATACAGCCCCAGCCACGCGAACTGTTTCCAGACAATCACGGTGAGCGCACCGATAACCATCCCTGCCAGCGCACCGTTGCGGGTCATGCGTGACCACATCACCGAGAACAGCACCACCGGGCCAAACGCGGCGCCGAAGCCTGCCCACGCATAGCTCACCAGACCCAGCACGCGGTTTTCCGGGTTTGCCGCCAGCGCAATCGCCACCAGCGCCACCACCAGCACCATAAAGCGCCCTACCCAAACCAGCTCTTTCTGGCTGGCGTTTTTACGCAGAAACGCTTTGTACAGATCTTCCGTAATCGCGCTGGAGCAGACCAGCAGCTGACAGCTTAACGTTGACATCACCGCCGCCAGGATCGCCGACAGCAGGATCCCCGCAACCCATGGGTTAAACAGAATTTGCGCAAGCTCGATAAACACGCGCTCCGCGTTCTGGCTCACCGGGCCCGCTAACGCAGGGTTATTCTGGAAGTAGGCAATACCGAAGAAACCGACGGCAACCGCACCGGCCAGGCACAGGATCATCCAGGTCATACTGATACGACGAGCGTGGACGATGCTGTGGTGAGAATCGGCCGCCATAAAGCGCGCCAGAATATGCGGCTGACCGAAGTAGCCCAGACCCCACCCCATCAGCGAAACAATCGCCACGAAGTTCAGACCTTTGAGCATATCCACGTTCTCAATGCTCCTTTGCTTAATCACTTCCAGAGAATCACCCAGGCCACCCACGGCAAATATTACGATAACCGGGGTCAGAATCAGAGCGAAAATCATCAGACTCGCCTGCACGGTATCGGTCCAGCTTACCGCGAGGAATCCACCAATAAAGGTGTACAGAATGGTCGCCGCCGCCCCGGCCCACAGCGCCGTTTCGTAGCTCATGCCAAAGGTGCTTTCAAACAGACGCGCACCGGCAACAATCCCGGAGGCACAGTAGATAGTGAAGAACAACAAAATAACCAGCGCCGAGATAATTCGCAGTACGCGGCTATTATCTTCAAAACGCCCGGTAAAATAGTCCGGCAGCGTTAAGGCGTTATTATTGGCCTCGGTGTGCACGCGCAGACGCCCGGCCACCAGCTTCCAGTTAATCCATGCCCCTAAGGTCAGGCCAATGGCAATCCAGCTTTCCGAAATACCAGCGATAAAGATCGCCCCCGGCAGGCCCATCAGCAGCCAGCCGCTCATATCCGAAGCACCGGCAGACAGTGCGGTAACAAACGGCCCTAAGCTACGGCCGCCGAGAATATAATCATCGAAGTTTTTGGTATTACGCCATGCAAAAAAGCCAATGAGGATCATGCCAAAAATATAAACACAAAAAGTCACCAGCATCGGTGTGCTAATAGTCATACGATCTCCAGGATTATTTATCGGCAACATTCCAATTTGCCGTTTATACCATTGTCGGAACGGGACAATGATTTGAGGCGACCGTATCCTGACGGAAGCTGAATTTTTTCACAAATGATTTAACACTGCATTCACATTAAATGCATCCCTGCTATCAGAGCATTTTTCTATAGGTTGCACTCTCTCACGCTTTTTCGGGTTGCACCATGAATAACTGTTAAGTGGCTCATGAAATAACGCTTTATTGTCGATTGCCAGGCAGACTTATCATAAGTTTCACCATTAACATTTAATTCATTTCCAAGCCTGCAACGCACATCACATTTAACACGGTTGCACAAAGTTGCAACATGGTGGATATTCCTGTCACGCACTTCACAATGAAAATCGAGCAACAGGAGTAGACAGCATGGGCACCACCACCATGGGGGTTAAGCTGGATGATGCAACGCGTGAGCGGATTAAGAGCGCGGCGACACGGATCGACCGCACCCCTCACTGGCTCATTAAGCAGGCAATTTTTAACTATCTGGAAAAGCTGGAAAATAACGAAACCTTACCGGAACTGCCTGCACTGCTGTCTGGTGCTGCCAATGAAAGCGACGAATCAACGTCGACGGTAGAAGAAAACCACCAGCCGTTCCTCGAATTTGCTGAACAGATCCTGCCGCAGTCGGTCACTCGCGCCGCCATCACCGCCGCCTGGCGTCGCAGCGAAACCGATGCCGTCCCGATGCTTTTAGAACAAGCACGCCTTCCGCCGGCGGTGGCGGAAAAGTCGCATAAGCTCGCCTGGACGCTGGCTGAAAAACTGCGCAATCAAAAAACCGCCAGCGGTCGCGCCGGTATGGTACAGAGCCTATTGCAGGAGTTCTCCCTCTCCTCGCAAGAAGGGGTCGCGCTGATGTGTCTGGCGGAAGCGCTGCTGCGTATTCCCGATAAAGCCACCCGCGATGCGTTAATCCGCGACAAAATCAGCAACGGTAACTGGCAGTCGCATATTGGCCGCAGCCCGTCGCTGTTCGTCAACGCCGCCACCTGGGGCCTGCTGTTTACCGGTAAGCTGGTATCCACGCATAACGAAACCAGCCTGTCGCGTTCGCTGAACCGCATTATTGGTAAGAGCGGCGAACCGCTGGTGCGCAAAGGCGTCGACATGGCGATGCGCCTGATGGGCGAGCAGTTCGTCACCGGTGAAACCATCGCCGAAGCGCTGGCCAATGCCCGCAAACTGGAAGATAAAGGTTTCCGCTACTCCTACGATATGCTTGGCGAAGCCGCGCTGACCGCCGCCGATGCTCAGGCCTATATGGTTTCGTATCAGCAGGCGATTCACGCTATAGGTAAAGCGTCTAACGGTCGCGGGATCTATGAAGGGCCGGGGATTTCCATCAAGCTCTCCGCCCTGCACCCGCGCTACAGCCGCGCCCAGTATGACCGGGTGATGGATGAGCTGTATCCGCGCCTGAAATCCTTAACGCTGCTGGCGCGCCAGTACGACATTGGCATTAATATCGACGCCGAAGAGGCCGACCGTCTGGAGATCTCTCTCGACCTGCTGGAAAAACTCTGTTTTGAGCCGGAGCTGGCAGGCTGGAACGGCATTGGTTTCGTGATTCAGGCTTACATGAAGCGTTGTCCATTCGTCATTGATTATCTGATTGATCTTGCTACCCGCAGCCGCCGTCGCCTGATGATCCGTCTGGTAAAAGGCGCCTACTGGGATAGCGAAATCAAACGTGCGCAGATGGACGGCCTTGAGGGCTACCCGGTTTATACCCGCAAGGTGTACACCGACGTCTCCTATCTGGCGTGCGCCAAAAAACTGCTGGCGGCACCGAGCCAGATTTATCCGCAGTTCGCTACCCACAACGCCCACACGCTGGCGGCAATTTATCAACTGGCCGGGCAAAACTACTATCCGGGCCAGTACGAGTTCCAGTGCCTCCACGGCATGGGCGAACCGCTGTATGAGCAGGTGGTCGGGAAAGTGGCTGACGGTAAGTTAAACCGTCCATGCCGTATTTATGCGCCGGTCGGCACTCATGAAACCTTGCTGGCCTATCTGGTGCGACGTTTGCTGGAAAACGGGGCCAACACCTCGTTTGTCAATCGTATCGCCGACAGCAGTCTGCCGCTGGACGAACTGGTTGCCGACCCGGTGCAGGCGGTCGAGAAAATGGCGTTACAGGAAGGTACTGCGGGCCTGCCGCATCCGAAAATTCCTCTGCCGCGCGAACTGTACGGTACAGGACGGGTTAACTCCGCCGGTCTGGATTTGGCGAACGAACATCGCCTGGCGTCACTCTCGTCTTCCCTGCTCAATAGCGCGTTGCAGAAATGGTCGGCCAAACCGATGCTCGAATCCGCGGTGACCGGCGGCAATATGACGCCGGTCATCAACCCGGCAGAGCCAAAGGATATCGTCGGCTATGTGCGTGAAGCCACGGAGAGCGAAGTGGAGCACGCGCTGGAAAGCGCGGTGAATAACGCGCCTATCTGGTTTGCCACGCCGCCTGAGGAACGTGCCGCCATTCTTGAGCGTGCGGCGGTGTTAATGGAAGATCAGATGCAGTTACTGATGGGGATCCTCGTGCGTGAAGCCGGGAAAACCTTCAGCAACGCTATCGCAGAAGTGCGTGAAGCCGTCGATTTCCTGCACTACTACGCCGGTCAGGTACGTGACGATTTTGATAATGAAACGCATCGCCCGTTAGGCCCGGTCGTGTGTATCAGCCCGTGGAACTTCCCGCTGGCGATCTTTATGGGCCAGATTGCCGCCGCACTCGCCGCTGGCAACAGCGTGCTGGCTAAACCGGCCGAACAGACGCCGCTTATCGCAGCCCAAGGTGTCGCCCTGCTGCTGGAAGCCGGTGTTCCGCCAGGCGTGGTGCAGCTTCTGCCGGGTCGCGGTGAAACCGTTGGCGCACAGCTTACCGGTGACGCCCGCGTGCGTGGCGTGATGTTTACCGGTTCGACCAACGTCGCCACGCTGCTGCAGCGCAATATCGCCACGCGATTGGATGCACAAGGTCGTCCCACGCCGCTTATCGCTGAAACCGGCGGCATGAACGCGATGATTGTCGACTCTTCGGCGTTGACCGAGCAAGTGGTGGTGGACGTAGTCGCCTCGGCCTTTGATAGCGCCGGACAGCGCTGCTCGGCGCTACGTATTCTCTGTTTACAGGATGATATCGCCGATCACACCCTCACCATGCTGCGCGGCGCGATGGCCGAGTGCCGAATGGGCAATCCGGGCCGTCTGACCACCGATATTGGCCCAGTGATTGATGCGGAGGCGAAAGCCGGTATTGAAGATCATATCCAGACAATGCGCGCAAAAGGACGCACCGTTTTCCAGGCCGCACGAGAAAACGCGCAGGACAGTCGGGAGTGGCAGAACGGCACCTTTATTCCGCCAACGCTTATCGAGCTGGAAAGTTTTGATGAGCTGACAAAAGAGGTCTTCGGCCCGGTGCTGCACGTGGTGCGCTACCACCGCAGCCAGCTTGATGCGCTGATCGGTCAGATTAATGCTTCCGGCTACGGTCTGACCCTTGGGGTGCATACCCGTATCGATGAAACCATCGCTCAGGTCACCGGCAGCGCTAAGGTCGGCAACCTGTATGTGAACCGCAATATGGTCGGTGCCGTAGTTGGCGTACAGCCGTTCGGCGGTGAAGGGCTCTCCGGTACTGGGCCAAAAGCAGGCGGCCCGATGTATCTTTACCGTTTGCTGGCAAGTCGCCCGGAAACGGCGCTGAAGGTAACGCTGGCGCGTCAGGATGCAGGTCAGGTGGTGGATACGCAGTTGAAAACGCTGCTGGAAAAACCGCTTAGCGAGCTGCAAACCTGGCTGACAAATCGTCCAGAACTGCTGGCGCTCAGCCAACAGTACAGCGAACTGGCGCAAGCGGGTACGCAACGTGTACTGCCGGGGCCAACCGGCGAGCGCAATACCTGGACGCTGGTGCCGCGCGAGCGCGTACTGTGTCTTGCGGATAACGAAAACGATCTGCTGACGCAATTGGCTGCTGTTCTGGCAGTCGGCAGCGAAGTGCTGTGGGTCGACGCGCCGTTACAACGGGAGCTGGCAAAATCGCTGCCGAAAGCGGTCACCGAACGTCTGCACTTTGCGAAGCCTGAAACGTTGATGACCAAATTCTTCGATGCGGTTATCTACCACGGTGATTCCGACCAGCTGCGCGAACTGTGCGAGCAGGTGGCGGCGCGTGATGGGGCGATTGTTTCGGTACAGGGCTTTGCGCGCGGGGAAACCAATCTGCTGCTTGAGCGTTTGTACCATGAGCGTTCACTCAGTGTGAACACCGCGGCGGCTGGCGGCAACGCCAGTTTGATGACCATCGGTTAACCATTCAATCCCGGCCCCGGCGGCGCTGCGCTTGGCCGGGCTACAATTATGCATGAATGTAGCCCGGGCAAGCGCAAGCGCCCCCGGGAAATCACCGCACCAACACATAGCCCGGGCGAGCGCAAACGCCCACGGTAACCCACCGCACCAACACGTAGCCCGGGCGAGCGCAAACGCCCACGGGAACCCACCGCACCAACACGTAGCCCGGGCGAGCGCAAACGCCCACGGGAACCCACCGCACCAACACGTAGCCCGGGCGAGCGCAACCGACCCCGGGAACCCACCGCACCAACACGTAGCCCGGGCGAGCGCAAGCGACCCCGGGAACCCACCGCACCAACACGTAGCCCGGGCGAGCGCAAGCGACCCCGGGAACCCACCGCACCAACACGTAGCCCGGGCGAGCGCAAGCGACCCCGGGAACCCACCGCACCAACACGTAGCCCGGGCGAGCGAAAACGCCCACGGTAACCCACCGCACCAACACGTAGCCCGGGCGAGCGAAAACGCCCACGGTAACCCACCGCACCAACACGTAGCCCGGGCGAGCGCAAACGCCCCCGGGAATCCACCGCACTAAAACATCGATTTGGTCGTCCACACCCGGCTGCGCCAGCGGCGGAACATCAACACCGCACGTAATCCCTCATCAATAATGTACGCCAGCCAGACCCCCACCAGCCCCAGACCGGCGGACACCCCGAGCAGATACGAGAAGGGCAAGCTAACAATCCACATCACGATAATTCCGCAAATAAACGGAAAACGTACGTCGCCGGTGGCGTTCAAACTGCTGATAATAATAATGTTGGTCGCACGCCCCAGCTCCAGCAAAATGGAGAATAAAAACAGCCGTTTGGTCAGGGCGATAATCTCCTGATTACCGGTGAAAAGCTGCATGATCGGCACGGCAAACAGATAAATCACCACGCTTATCGACAACGCCACCAGCATCCCCAGCCGCCAGCTTTTCACCCCTTGCCGGTACGCCGCGTCAATTTCCCTCGCCCCTACCGCCCGACCGATAATAATCTGCGATGCCTGACCAATCGACATGGCGAACAGCGCAACAAATTGGCTAATGGTTGACGCGTAAACTTTAGTGGTCAGCGCCTCGGTGCCGAGAAAGGCGATAATGGCCGTCACCACTAGCTGCGACCCCGCATAAGAGAGGTTTTCGCCAGCCGAAGGCAGGCCATAGCGTAAAATTGCCCCCAGCATTTTGCGTGAGCATTGCTGCAATTTCTGCCAGCGGAAAACGTAGCCGATGTATTTTTTCAGCATCCACGCTGACATCAACATACCAATCACGTTGGCAATCCCCACCGCGATGCCAACGCCGGTCACGCCAAGGCCCAGAAAGCTCAGTTTGCCATACAGAAACAGATAGTTGAGCACCACGTTGACGACGCTGACGGTAATCGGCACCAGCATGGCCTGGCGCACGTAGCCGTGGGTACGGAGAATTGGCAGGATTGACGAGTAAAGCGCAATCACCACCGAGATGCCGCCGATGATGCGAATAAACGGTGAACCTACCGCCACCAGTTCATGACTCAGCCCCAGCATGCGCAGGAAGCTGTCGCCAAAAACCACAAATATCAGGCTCATGATGACGCCAATGAGGAAGGCTACCACCAGCCCATTGGTGATCACCCGCTCGACGCGCCTAAAGCGTTTAGCGCCAATAAGCTGCGACACGACAATCTGCACGCCGACGGTGAGAAAACCATAAAAGATCACCGAGATTGCCAGAATTTGATTCGCTACGCCGGTGGCGGCGACCGCTTCATCCGAATAGTGGCCCAACATAAAGACGCTGACATAGCCCAACATCAGCCGTAGCAGCTGTTCGACAAAAATGGGCCACGCCAGAGTATAAAGCCCTAACCGTCCCTGAGTTTCCACACCCGACATTGCTGATAATCTCCCTCTGCCCCACCGCACGCATCCTGCGCGGGATCATCAACCTTGTACGCCGTAGCGTCTACGCGAACCTTGCGCCATCGTTCAAATTTAAGAAAAACGCACGCTGGTTGGACAAGATTCGCGGTAAAATCGTGTTATATCCTGAACGCATTGGGTTTAACTGAACATCCGGGGAGTCAATCAATGAAACGTGTTTTACCGGCGCTTGCCCTGCTGCTGGCAAGCGGCTATACGCTTGCGGACGACTGTAGCAACGCCAGCACGCAGGCTGACATCAATGCTTGTACCGCAAACGAATATCAGGCGGCGGATAAGAAGCTCAATCAGACCTGGCAGGACGTTATGAAACGGGCAGCGCCCGCACAGCGTGATTTACTCAAGAAAGCGCAAAGCGCGTGGATTGCCCTGCGCGACGCTGACTGTGCGGTTATCAGCTCCGCCACTGAAGGCGGCAGTATTCAGCCGATGATTCACAGCCAGTGTCTGACCGATAAAACCGTCGACCGGGAAGCGTATCTTGCTTCACTGATGCAGTGTGAAGAAGGCGATCTGAGCTGCCCGCTGCCGCCGGCTAACTAACGGACGCGAATCCCGTCGATGATGATCTGCTGAACATTTTCAACGGTTTGCTGGAAGAAGGTTTCATCACGCAGCGTTTTACCGGTCACCGCCTCAACCTGGGTGGCGAAATCGGCGTAATGCTGCGTGGTGGCCCAAATCATAAAAATCAAATGGTGCGGGTCTATGGGCGCGAGCTTGCCGCTATCAACCCAGGCCGCAATAATCGCAGACTTATCCGCCACCAGCGTTTTCAAATCCCCCGTCAGTTCATTCATCACCAACGGCGCACCTTGTAGCATTTCCAGACAGAACAATTTTGAAGCCTGCGGATAGTCGCGCGAGACCTCAAGTTTCAGCCGGATATACTCTTTGATGGCCACCAAAGGCGCCAGATCTTCACGAAATGCCCTGAGCGGCGCCAGCCAGATATCGAGGATCTGCTGCATTACAGCGACATACAGCGCTTCTTTTGAGGGGAAATAATAGAGCAGATTGGTTTTGGAGACCCCGGCCAGTTCGGCAACCTGCTCGAGACGCGTACCGTGGATCCCATACTGCGAAAAGGTATTCAGCGCGGCGCTGAGAATGGCCTGTTTTTTGGCGCTAACCGCCTGCGAACGTTTGCCACTCTTTTTTACTGCATCCTGAGCCATCCGCCCTCTCCTTGTTATTTACAGCATCAATACCTATTTTGCGGGTTGGCGACAAAAAAAGAAACCGCCGGGTCAACCGGCGGTCTGATGAGGGACAGATAAATTACGCATTACTTGCTTTCGCGATGCGTACCATGGCTGTTTTTGCCACCTTTTTTACCCGCCTCCGAGGCGCGTTGGGGATCGTTTTTAAAGTTCCCGCCGCTATGCTGGCCTCCTTTACGACCTGCTTCTGATGCTCTATCACGGTCTTCAGCAAAGTTGCCTGAACCGCCACGATGGTTTGCCATTACTGACCTCCAGTTGTGAGAACGCATAATGCATGTTGTCGATGAAAAGCACCCGTACCGTTGCACGAGTCACTTAAAGCATAGCTGTCCGAGCGGCGGTCTTAAGGCTTCGTTCATATTTTGTCATATCTCACGCCCGTTATTTCCGGCGGCGGCCAGGGGAGCGGCATAATGCCCTCTTATCTCTCAGGAAATCATGTATCGCAAAAATGTGTCATTGTGCGTCAAGGGCTGACACCGGTGGCAGCCTGACGTGCCACCTGCGTCGGGTTAAATTACCGGTTCGATACCGCACTCTTTTCAATAAGGTCTATGCTTAACAAGGCTTGTTGTATCACCAACCTATTTGACACAGGAGAGTTAAGATGAGTGGAAACGCAAGTATTCTGGTGCTCTATTATTCTATGTACGGACACATAGAGACGATGGCGAAGGCCGTTGCCGAAGGCGCAAATAAGGTGGATGGCGTCGATGTCGTCATCAAGCGTGTACCAGAAACCATGCAGGCTGAAGCGTTCGCGAAAGCGGGCGGTAAAGCGCAAGCTGTCCCTGTCGCCACCCCACAAGAACTGGCGGATTACGATGCAATTATCTTTGGTACGCCAACCCGATTCGGCAATATGGCTGGACAAATGCGCACCTTCCTCGATCAGACCGGCGGCCTTTGGGCATCCGGCGCGCTGTACGGCAAACTGGCCAGCGTCTTTAGCTCAACGGGCACCGGCGGCGGACAGGAACAAACCATTACTTCCACCTGGACGACGCTTGCCCATCACGGTATGGTGATTGTACCGATTGGCTACGCCGCTCAGGAATTGTTTGATATTTCAGAAGTTCGCGGCGGAACCCCATACGGTGCGACCACGATTGCCGGCCCGGACGGTTCACGTCAACCGAGCCCTGAAGAGCTTTCTATTGCTCGCTACCAGGGTGAGTACGTGGCAGGACTGGCGGTTAAATTAAAAGGCTAATTATTGAGGGAGTCAGATATGCCCACACAAGCAGACAAAGCACATCACGTTGGTGAATGGGCGAGCTTACGTAATACCTCGCCTGAGATAGCCGAAGCGATTTTTGAGCTGGCGAAGTACGATGAGAAAGTCGCGGAACAAATCTGGGAAGAAGGCAACGATGCCGTTCTTGAGCTGGCCTTTAGTAAAACAGATAAAGACTCGCTGTTTTGGGGTGAGCAAACCATTGAACGCAAAAACGTCTGATTAACGTTGGGTTCCCCCGGCGTCGCTGCGCTACCGGTTGGTGTAGGCCGGATAAGGCGTAGCCGCCATCCGGCAATGTGCACCGTTCTGCCTGATGGCGCTACGCTTATCAGGCCTACATGATATGTTGTAGCCCGGCCGAGCAAAGCGACGCCGGGAAATTCACGACACCACCCGCCTTTGCCAGCGCTTCGCCACGTTTTCCAGCCCAAAGCACAGTACGTAATAAACCACGCCAATAAACACGAAAATCGCCGTCGGGTAAATCTGCACGCGGTTATTCACCTGCCCCGCCACTGTGGTCAGTTCCGGCACGTTAACGATAAATGCCAGCGACGTATCCTTCAGTAGACCGATGAAAATGCCCACCAGCGACGGCAGCACGTTGCGCAGAGTCTGCGGCAGCAAAATCAAGCGTAAACTTTGCCCGGCACTCAGGCCTTGAGTCAGCGCCGCCTCATACTGCCCGACGGGCAGCGCCTGAAGACCTGCCAGCACCGAGTGCATCACCATTGCGGCGGTAAACCAGGCCAGCGCCAGCGTAACCGTCACCGCGCCGGGCAGATCGCTGCCGGTCAGCATCGGCAGCAGATACCAGAGCCAGAAGATGACAAAAATCAGCGGGATCCCGCGGATGATTTCGGCCCACAAATACTGTAGCCGTCGCACCGTGCCCGGAAAACGCCAGGCCACACAGGCAAGCAGAATCCCGCCCGGTAAGGCCAGAACTCCCGCGCCAACCGCCATCATCAGCGTGAGCGCTACTCCACCCGGTTCACCGGCCGCCAGCCGTCCCCACAGCAAATAATCCAGGTTATCGTAAATTACCGCCAGATTAGCGTTCATAGCCAACCCCATCCTGTACGTTTGTGACCTGACGTTTGCGCGCAGATTGCCCTACCGGTTTTGGCCCCAGCCGGGTCAACAGTAACCCCAGCACTACGCCAGTGAACAGATACAGCACCGTGCCCACGGCAAACGCCTCCAGCGCATGCGCGTTATAGCTTTCAATTTGCCGTACCTGATAGGTCAATTCGGCAAAGCCAATGCCGCTTGCGAGCGAGGAGAGCTTCATCAAATTAAGATATTGCCCAACCACTGGCTGCCAGGCGTTCGCCAGCCCCTGAGGCAGTAAAACATGACGTAGCAGACCGGCGGTGGAAAATCCCTGCGCTAATGCGGCTTCACGCTGCCCGTCAGGAACACTTCTGAGCCCGGATGCGACCTCTTCAATCAAAAATGCCGAGGTAAATACACCCAATCCCCAGGCAGAGCAGATAAACTCCGGCGTGAGCCACCAGACGTTGCCCGGCAGAATCGACCAATCGTGCGGATCGTTGATAAAATTGCGCAGCCCTGCCGGCAGAAAATTCCACGCGGCGAAGTACCAAAACAGCAGCTGTACCAGTAACGGCGTATTGCGAAAAATGGATACCCAACAGGCGGTTACCGCCTTTCCCGGTCGTCCACCGGCAAGGCGTAGCAGCAAAAATAGCGCGGCCAGCGCCGTGGCCAGCACCATCCCTGCAAGCGTAACCCAAAGCGTCGTGAGAAATCCCGAGATGACCCATTGCAGGGGCTGTCCGCTGAGAACCCCCTGCCAATCAAAATGAATCATGTCGTTGCCCGCTCCTGATGCAAAGGATCGAGGACTTTTTGCAAGAAACGCACGGCGCGTGGATGACGGGGACGAACAAAAAATTCCTCCGGCGCCGCCACTTCCAGCACATCTCCACCGTCGATAAACACCACCCGGTCTGCGATTTCACGCGCGAACTGCATCTCGTGGGTGACCACAATCATGGTGATCCCACTGTGCGCCAGCGACTGCATGACCTGCAAAACTTCGCCTATCATCTCGGGATCCAGCGCTGAGGTCGGTTCATCAAAAAGAATGATTTGCGGCGAGGAAGCCAGCGCCCGCGCAATCGCCACGCGCTGTTGCTGGCCACCGGAGAGTTGGGAAGGCATCGCATCCGCTTTCTCCGCAAGCCCCACGCGGGCCAGTAGCTCAAGCGCTCGCTTATGCGCGTCATGCCGCTTCCAGCCATGCACTGACTCCAGCGCCAGCATGATATTCTGCGCCGCCGACAAATGGGCATAGAGGTTGAACTGCTGGAAAACAAAACCAATCCGGCTGCGCAGCTGGCGTAACGCTTTGCCGCCGAGCTGCCTTGTCGGTTTGCCATCCACCAGAATTTCACCGCCGCTAAGGGTTTCAAGTTGGTTTATCAAGCGAATAAGCGTCGATTTACCGGAACCAGAAGGTCCAAGGATCGCCACCACTTCACCGGGATTTATCATCAAATCGATGCCGTTTAGCACGCGATGACTGCCATATTCTTTCACACTCTGGCGGAACTCCACGCTGGCATTCTGCAGATGTGAAAAATCCGCGGCCTGTGCCGCGGAGTGTGAGCGTAAAGCCGACAACATATTATTTTGCTTCTATGGTAAAGGAACGAGGCTGTGGGGCTTTGGTGGATGGGCCAAACCAGACGTCATAAATTTTTGCCGCATCACCGGATTTCTCCAGCGCCACCAGCTCATCATTCACCGCTTTCAGCAGCGCAGATTCGCCTTTTTTGACGCCCACGCCGATCTCTTCTTTACTCAGCAATTCAGGCAGGATTTTAAATTTCGCCTTGTCCGGCGCTTCGCCCAGCAGGCCCGCCAGAATTGTGCTGTCCTGAGTGATCGCCTGCACGTTGCCATTGCGCAGCGCGGTTAACGCCAGCGGAATATCGTCATAGGAGAGCACGCGAGACTGCGGGAAACGCTGATGCAGCGTCTGTTCGCCGGTGGTGCCTTTAACAGCGCCAATGCGGGCTTTGCTGTAATCATCAAGCTTATCGCCGCTGTCTACCGGCACCAGGAACTGTTGTCCGGTGACAAAATACGGCGTTGAAAAATCAATGACCTGGGCACGTTCAGGGGTGATGGTGATGTCCGCGACAATCAAATCCGCCTTACCGGACTGCAATAACGGGATGCGGTTTGCCGGGTTAGTCGCCACCAGCTCCAGCTTCACGCCTAAGGATTTCGCCAGCGCTTTGGCAAAATCAACGTCGTAACCCACTAATTCATGGGTTTTAGCATCCACGGAACCAAACGGCGGGTTGGCGTCAAAGGTTGCGACCTTCACCACGCCTTTGGCTTTGATATCGGCCAGTTGGTCAGCCTGCGCTGAGAATGTGACCAGCCCTGTTGCCGTCAGGCCCAAAATCAGCGCTATTTTTGTGAACGTGCGGTGTGTCTTTGCCATAAGTTTTCTCGATACCCTGTTTTTGTTGTGTCCTTTTACGCTCCCATACCCTTATCAGCGGTACAAATAACAATTCGTTATTCCTTATGCTAAAAAAGGTTATAGGCAAAGCGTTTGTTATTTAAAGGTAAAATAGAATCGAGGTTGGCCGTTGATATGCCAAAATCAGCATTGCTTTGGCAAATTTTGCATTTCCACTGGAACTAACAGGATGTTCAAATAGGGAGGCGAAAGCGGTAAATAACTATGATTTCATAAGGTGATTGTTTCTCATCGTTACCCCCTGACACAACAATCTGCAAGCGTTCTTCACCACAGGCAACCTATTATGATTCCGACAATAAACGTAGGGTTTTCCCTGTAATTTGACTGCTTTATGGATGACTATAATGATTAAATTTACCCGCACCGCATTACTTATCGCCACATTGGTTGGCACCACGTTTGCCGCCGAGGCCGCCACAACCACCACCCCTGCCCCTGCGCAAGATCCCATTGTTCAGCACCTGAAGCTCAGCGATGCTCAAGTATCAAAAATCAAAACCCTGCATCAGCAGTTGGAGAAGAACGTTGAAAGCATCTCAATGAAAGAGGTGAAAGACGGGATGATTATTGACATGATCCAGTCTGGAAAATGGGATGAAGCTGGCGTACAAAAACAACTTGCCGCCTTCAGTAAGGTTGACCAGCAGGTGCGTTATTACAAAGTGAAGTACTACTTTGACCTGAGCCAGGTTCTGACCGCGGAGCAGCGTAAGCAGGTGCAGAAAGATTTAGCGCAGGCGGCTTCAGAGTAAGAGTTTGTTGGCGCGGTGGAGCGTTCCACCGCGTGTAAGCCATTACAGGCGTCAGGTTTGCCGTCTACTGCTCACAGCCTTGATTTTTGGAAAAATATTTTGGCCCCGGATTCAGCGCCTTAAAACTTCCTTTCTCAAATATTTTATTATTTTCAATGGCGGCATCATCGAAAAACTGATCGGGATCGAAGCGAAATTTCATATAACTTACGCTTATTTTGCCATCATCGGCGTATTGAACGATGTCTATCTCTTCAAGATTATCGCGGCTACGGAAGATAGTATTTGTCAGCGTTGGAATAGACGCGGCATTTGGGTTATAGAGTGGATAAAGCACGCCCCCCATCATTAAACCTTTATCCGTAATTCGCATTGGGGTTGGGGAAACGTCCTTGCAAATAAACGGCTTAGATAAGTCTATCGGGCTACTAAAAAGACCAGCATGAGCAGAAACATTTGCCCCGAGTAACAAACCACCAATAATAAAAAGGCCCGTAGATTTTATTTTTTTCATTTAAATCAACTCATTAAAAAACCGTTGAATATATTAAATCTTTTGCCCCAAAAATCAACACAGGATCTCTTATAAACATAAGGGATTACGCTATCCATTATGTTAATTTATAGGGATAAAGGTGAACGAGATTACCCGCGAGAGGGAAACACCCAATGCTCTCGGTTCTCTTTTGTAATTCCTCCAGAGATAGCCCGGATATTGGCTCACGCCCTCCCCAGACCAGCAGGCCGTTTTTGCTATAGTCCTCCATCACCTCAAGCGTTTTGCCATTATTTAACGCAATGACGAGCTTTTTATCTTTGACGGGTTGTAGGTGATCCTCATCTTCAGCGATAAAAAAGCGTATCCCACCTGAGTCGGCATTTTGTTTATCGCGTGGCGTAATAATCACGCCGTTGGCCGCTACCGGAATAATGGTGAGCTGTGCGGATTGAGGTTCTGCCAATGCTGGCGAAGGCGCCCTACCGCCCCAGACATGCAGCCCGTCAGGGATACCGGGCGGCAGCGGATTAGGGCTCGCCGTCAGTTCAAGGGTTTTGCCGCTTTCGAACAAAACGATAATGCGCTCACCTTTTTGCCATGCCATCTCGTCATTCTGACCCACGAGATAAATTTTCATACCCCCTCCCGAAATAGTCGTTAAGCCACCACCAGGATGCCCAGGCGCTCCATGAGTAAAGACGCCTGATGACTGTCGAGTTTAACGCCCGTTAAATCTACGCCACGTAAATCGAGGTCACCTAGCTCGGAATTGGTCAGGTCGCAGTGGGCGACGTTAGCAGCGCGCCAATCGAACGAGGTAAATTCCCCGCCCGAGAGATCTGAACCGCTGAAGGTGGCCCCGAGAACCTGCGTACCTGACCAGCGGTTTTCCCACAGTTCGCACTTTTCAAGTACCACCTTCGAAAAGTTGGCATAGCTCAGGTTGCTGTTGGTGATATAGGCGCTGCAAAACCAGGTACGAGTGGTAATCATATTCATAAAACTTGCCCCGCGAAAATCCGCGCCCTGAGCGCGACAGCCGCGAATTTCAATACCTAGCGCGCTGGCGTTCCTGAAGTCTGCCATCGATAAGTCACAATTTTTGAAAATGGCATCTTTCAGGGAAACGCGGCTGAAATTACAGCCTTTCTGATTTTCACGGTCATAGAACTGGCAGTCGATAAATTCCGTTTCACTGAGATCAGCTGCGGAAAAATCACAGTGGAAGAACGTCGCGTTCTCAATTTTTGCCCCGGTAAAACGGTTTTTCTCAATTTTTTCGCCAGCTAATGCGAGTGTTATCATGACACACCTGTTTTTTTATACAGTTAATACCTTCATCATAGGCGGACTCGCAGGCTTGCGTCAAACTCCTCTGCGATTTTTGCCGGCCAGAAATTGAGGATGACACAAGCCCGCAGGCCGTTACTCAGAACTGATTTTCTGGTCAATGCGTTGAATCATGTACGGATAGAAAGGGTTCCACGTCACGCGCATTAACGTATCCAGATTAACCGTCAATACTCCCCGCTCGCCGCGGGCGGAAAAGGTGCCCAGACCGATACCATACTGATTGCGGGGCTCAGGATAACGTCCGTATAACGGATCGTTTATTGGAAAAGGCAGAGCAATATGGGAAAGGGAAAAGAGATCGGCAGGATAATCGATGCCTAATGGCTCGACGCTCTGCCGGGTTTCTTGTACAGCAACGGTGCTGGCTTGCGTTTTGGTGGTGTCTGATGTGATGTTCGTGACGATAGTCACGCTGTAATTACGCGGCGCTGGCGGCAACATTTTCGGCAACGCGCTGGCGGCCGACGCCCGGATTAACGGGGTCACGGTCGCCGCCTGGTTCAGGTCAAAGAGCACCACTTCGCTGCCGTTTGCCGGCAGTTTATCGTACAACGCGTCAATCACTGCGCGACTGCTGACCGTAGAGTCCACAACCGACTGGAAGGTCAATATCGGCGGCAGCGCACCCAGCTTATGGTTTTGAGAATCTGCCTGGATCTGTTCTTGTAATGCCTGCGTCAGTGCATAAGATTGACGGGCGGCATTGACCGGGAACGAGTTGTATTTAAAAGGATTAAATTCGGGAATAATATCGAGCCATGCGGCTTTCGCAAAAGCAGGAAATATCGCAGGCCAGCCGGCAATACCCGTAAATCGCGCAAAGGAGGTGATGTCTATCATGGGCGAAATAAGGATAAGGCGCTGCGGTTTATCCAGCTCAGGATTATCCAGGGCATCTAACGCGTATTTTAGTGCCAGCGCGCCACCGTTGGAAAATCCAACAATATGCAACGGCAAATTCTTTTGCGTAAGTCCCCTGGCTTCTCTGACCGCCAGACGCGTCGCTGCCAGCCAGTCCTGCCATTCCACCTCCGTTAGCGCAGCGGGAACCGTACCATGCGCCGGTAAACGAATGCCGACCGCAACATAACCCTGTTGTTGATAGTTCAAGGCAATAGTGCGCAGGCTGTATGGCCCATCGGTGAGGCCATGCAGTAATACCACGGCGCCTTTGGGTTGCCCCTGCGGTTTTAGAATAAACGAGCGATTCCAGTTCTGCGAAAAATGGTCGGGATAGACGGGGCCTTCGGCATAATAACGATTAAGCGCGGTGCGTTGGCTGGGTTCTAATTTATCGGTGACATTAAGACGAACGGCTTCGAAAATACGATTTTCCGTGTTGATGTAGTCATTCCAGTTGGCATTATCAATCTCATGCGCCTGCATTTCCTGCGGGACAAAAGTATGCCAGCGCTCAAGGTCAGGCTTGCGTTGGATATCATATATCCGTGTCACCACCACACCCAGCAAGATGAAAATCACGAAATAAAAACACCGTTTAGCCCATTTTTTCAACATTCGCATTTTCTCGCCCTTTGCGTTTTTACCATGCTAGCGCGTAAGCGTAGTCATGTAATACAGTCCCGCCAGCACTATCACATTCACGATGACGCTTGCGAAAAAGAAGGTTTTAAACGGCTGCTTTTGCGTTTTATGACGAAAGAGCTGCTGGCCAACGATGGCGCCAGGCCAGCCTCCCACAACCCCTAATACCAGCAGCGTCGATTCAGGCACCCGACGCCAGGCCTTGCGCGCCGCAGTTTTATCGACACCGTAAATAATAAACGTCAGTAGACTGGCGAGCAGGAACCACACGGCTGCGGGATGTAACGTTAACAGGCTGCCCACGGCGGCAAGCGCCAGAAGTAAATAACAAAAACGATTAAGATTCATACCCATAGTCACAATTATTGTCCGCACGTACCCACGGAGATTATACCCGGAAAAAGGCAGCCGTTACGCCAGATGTTCTTTGATAGCATCCAGAAACAGCCCGAGCGCTGCATGTTGGTGATCGCGTGACTGATAAAGCCCGTAAATACCTAGCGGCTGTGGCTCCAGCTGTGGCAGCACCCTCACCAACCGACCGCTGGCTAGTCCGGCTCGCGCCTCAATTTCAGGCACCATCGCCACGCCAACATCCGCCTGCGCCATCTCACATAACAGCGACGATATTCCGGCGCTAAAATTGCCGTGCACCGCCACCGATATCACCCCGTTATCTTTATCGCGAAAAGACCACGACTGCCCGGAGAAGCGGCTGTAGTGCAAACAATTATGTTGCGCGAGATCTTCAACGCTCGCCGGTACACCCGCACGCGCAAGATAGCCCGGCGACGCACACACTACCGACTGGCAGTCCCCAAGATAACGCGCAATAGCCCCGGGTTCCGGTTCGTTGGTTATCCGAATCGCGAGGTCGATTCGCTCACCGACCAGGCTTACCGGATGGTTGTTAATATCCACCTCAATACGTAACGCCGGATACCGAGCCAAAAAAGCCGGGATAACCGGCCCCAGCAGGTGCGAGGCCGTAAAGTGCGCACTGGCGATGCGTAAGGTGCCGGACGGGGTGACGCGGGTCGTATCACCTTCAATACCCTGCGATAACTGGGCCAGCTGCCGGGTCTTTTCCAGCGTTTTTTCACCTGCGGGCGTGATGGTTAACCGCCGGGTTGAGCGGTGAATTAAGCGTGCTCCAGCCCACTTTTCCATCTCATCAAGATAACGACTCACCATCGGACGAGAGATCCCAAGCGACCGCGCTGCCGCACTGAGGCTACCGAGCTCGCAGATGCGATTGTAGGTGATTGCCGCCATGATCCTGTCCATCACATCCCCATTTGATCGTTTTATGAAACTCAGCATGTATTGTTTCAGGAATTCTAGCAGAAGCCAGAATCGGTAGAATGCAAAAGACACGATAAACACTCATTCTCCAGGATGCCTCATGAATCTCAAATCTCTCACGCTGGTTTTATCCCTCGCCGCCGCCCCGGCCTTTGCCGCCCCACTCCACCTTGAGGTTTACAATCCTCAGGATAAAGGTATTTTCCCGGTCTCTTCCACGCTGGTATCCGGGCCTAAAGAAGCGGTCTTGTTTGATGCCCAGTTCAGCGTCAACGATGGCGAGAAACTGGTGCAGATGATTAAGGCCAGCGGTAAAACGCTTAAAGAGATTGTCATCACCTCCGGCGATCCTGATTTCTATTTCGGTCTTGAGCCGCTGGTGAAAGCCTTCCCTCAGGCCAAAGTCGTGGCCTCGCAAGCGGTGGTTTCGCACATCCTGGCGACAAAAGACGCTAAGCTGGCCTTCTGGGGGCCGCAGATGAAAGACGGCGCACCGACAAAAATCATCGTGCCGCAGGTGGCAACGACCACCCGTTTTACCGTTGATGGTGAACCGCTGGAGCTTAAACACGCCGGTGATTATGCGGCCTACGTGTGGATCCCAGCGAACAAAGCGATTCTGGGCGGCACCGGTATTGCTTCCGGTATTCACGTCTGGACGGCAGATACGCAAACCCCAGAGATTCGTCAGGGTTGGATAAAGGTGCTTGGCGAAATGCAGGCGCGGAAACCGCAGCAGGTTATTCCAGGTCACTATCTTGGGGAGCGTCCGGCCAATGACGCGGCAATCGCCTTCACCCGCGGTTATCTGCAAGCCTTTGAACAGGCGCTGAAAGACCAGAAAGGATCGGCTGCGGTTATCAAAACAATGAAAGCCGCCTACCCTGACCTGGCAGAGGATAGCTCTCTGGAACTGAGCGCAAAGGTCAATACCGGTGAGATGAAGTGGTAGCGCTACGGCGCAACGTTGCGTAAAAAATAAGGGCCACGAAACTGGCTCTCCATGAATGGGTATCGTCTTTCGACGATACCCATTGTGTTTTAAATTAACGTCGCATTAATGCAAAAACACCCCAGCCAAAATACTCTCTGGTCAAGCTAACATGGCGCTCAGGCGCTAGTGTCAGCTCTGCCCTTACCTCCGGCGCAAAGTCGTCATCAGGATTGGCCGTCAGCCAACGGCGCAGCGTCAGCCATTTTGCGGCTTCATATCTGTCCCACCCCTCCTGGTCTGCCAGCACCATTTCCACGACGTCGTACCCCAATGTCGCAAACGAGGTGACCAGCTCAGGCAGAGTGAGAAAATCAGCCAGCGAGGTTGCCCCACAGGCTTTCGCAATATCCTGCGTAGCAGGAACCTGGCGCCAGTAAGGTTCACCGATAAGCAGCATTCCGCCGGGCTTCAGGCTTTGCTCCAATAACTCGAGGGTGCCAGCAACGCCGCCGCCAATCCAGGTGGCCCCAATGCAGGCGGCAATGTCGCATTTATCCGCTACGATATAGCCCGCGGCGTCGTTATGCTCAAAATGCACGCGTTCACTGACGCCCAGCTCCTCGGCTCGCCGTATAGCCTGTTCGGTGAACAGTGGACTCATATCAATACCGATGCCAGTAATCGCGTGATCGCGCGCCCAGGTGCAAAGCATCTCCCCCGAGCCGCTGCCCAAATCAAGAATGCGCGCACCGGGCGTCATCCGTAAAACACGCCCCAGCGTGGCATACTTTTCCGCGGTGAAGGGATTATGAATGCGGTGTTCACTTTCGCTAATCGTAAAAATACGTGGGATATCCATTATCCTCTCCTTAACGGTTGTCTAATTGAGCGCGGACGTTGTTCAGCCCCGTGGTGTTAATACGGTACGGCTGACCATTGACGGACTTAATGAGTTTCTTGGTTTTGAGTTTTTTAAACACGCTGAGCGTGCAGTCGCTAAGCAAAAATCCTTCGCGGCTGTAGCATTCAACGGAAGTGACGCGGCCTGAAGCATCGCGGACGTGCGCGATACGTCCACCTTTGGCGAGAACGTGTAAGGTACGTTGTTCCTTGCGGGATAAATTCATACTGGAAAACCTGTGTAATCATCATGGCAAAACGTGGAAACACACGGCGGTGTTCGCAGACAATTTCGGCGCATTGATAATCAGTCCGGCCTGAACAGGTCGGGAAGCTGATTATCAGATGATTACATTTTCCAGCATCAAAGCCTCGGGGTGAGTTGAGAGTTATTTACGCGATGAATAATAACACGCAATTTTTATGGGTGTATTCGACAGAGTGAAAAATGTGACGCACTTCGGGATTTTCCCCTGAAGCCGGTTTAAAGCCCCCTCGGGCCGAGAAACAGGGAATGTGATTATTGTACGCTGCTCACACGTACTACCGGCGGCTGCATTTTTTTATCCAGACTGCCATGAATGCGGATTGTGTGCTCCGGTTTGACCGTGCGTCCATGAAACGCCGCAAGCGGGATCTGCACGTGCATGGTGCCGGTTTTATCCTGCAAGGTATATTTATCCCCCTCCTGATGCGCCACCAGCTTGCCGCGTAAGGCAATCGTTGCGCCGTCGTCCATCGTCTGGGCTTCATTAATCGTGGTGAGTGGAATATCTTCGCTACCGTGCTGACCATCGGCTAACGCGTGAGGAGACGGTGGCGCTGAAGTCTCAACCGCAAAAGCGCCAGGAATAATAAGAAAAGCTAATAATGGCATCGTCGAAAATTTCATCCCCGCCCCTTTTTGCAGTGAACTTCATTTATTAAGTGTGGTTACTAATTCTTCATCCTGCAAGAATAAATAGTCTTAAAAGATAATATCGTTACAAATCATCTTATTGACAAAAATATAAATAAGACTTTTGTATTGATCGGCCAGAATAATAATTAAATCAATAAATCAAACAGTTACATAACAAACACCTGTTTTAATAGACTGACGTAAAAACAAAGATAAGAATATTCAACGGCCACTTTCGTCGATTTTGCTCTACGCTTATAAATCGTTGCAGAAAAAAGAGAGATTATTAATGTCTAATCAAAACAATCATAAAGAAGCCACCAACAAAACTCATTCAGGAAAATTTCCTGTTCCTCCTTTTCCTCGCCAGAAACAATCTTTTCCAGGACTTGCCTGCAAAATGGATCCCCGTCCAGACCACGGGGAAGAGAGCTACAAGGGTAGCGGCCGACTTAACGGCAGAAAAGCCTTAATCACCGGGGGTGATTCCGGTATTGGCGCTGCGGTGGCGATTGCTTTCGCCCGTGAAGGGGCGGATGTGGCGATTAATTATCTGCCAGCCGAAGAAGAGGATGCCCGTTCGGTCATCGAACTGATTGAAAAAGCGGGGAAAAAGGCGGTTGCGATCCCGGGTGACATCCGTGACGAAGCATTTTGTCAGCAACTGGTTTCGCAAGCAGCGGATGCTCTGGGCGGTCTTGATATCCTCGTCAATAATGCAGGACGTCAGCAATTCTGTGAGTCTATTGAAACACTCACCACAGAGGCATTTGACGCAACGTTTAAAACGAATGTGTATGCCATGTTCTGGATCACTAAAGCCGCTGTTCCCCACCTACAGCAAGGTAGCGTGATTATTAATACCACCTCGGTACAGGCTTATGAACCGAGTGAAATTCTGCTGGATTATGCCCAGACCAAAGCCTCTATCGTGGCTTTTACCAAATCCCTTGCCAAGCAGTTAGGCTCCAAAGGAATACGGGTAAATGCGGTGGCACCGGGCCCATACTGGACGGCGCTGCAATGTTGTGGCGGTCAGACGCAGGAGAAGTTAGAACAGTTTGGCGCGTCTGCCCCTCTTGGCCGACCGGGTCAGCCGGTAGAAATAGCGCCGCTTTACGTCACGCTGGCGGCGGAAGAAAACAGCTACACCTCAGGTCAGGTCTGGTGCTCTGACGGCGGGACCGGTACGTTGTAACATTACGGGGGATTTGCAGGCGTGATAACACGCCTGCGGTCGTCCTATTCAACGCAATAGCACCTTGCCAATAAGATAGGTTGTCGCCTGTCCACCTATAAGCACCCGCTCCCCTGCCAGCTGACAGCGTAAATTCCCACCGCGTGCGGAGATCTGGCGCGCCAACATTTGCGTTTTGCCCAGTTTTTCCGCCCAGTAAGGAATGAGCATACTGTGCGTTGAACCGGTCACCGGGTCTTCCGCCACCGCTTCGCCTGGGCAGAAGAAACGGCTGACAAAGTCGTACTCGCCCTCACCCGGGGCGGTCACGCAAACCATTTTTCCTAATGGGATCATGGCGTCAATATTCGGGCGTAGCGCCTCAAGCTGCTGTTGATTGTCCAATACCACCATATAATCGCGCGCTACCCGTACTTCCTGATAGCGGCTGATGCCTAACGCTTCAAGCAGCAACGGCGGCGGCTGAATGGACTCGGTTTCCCAGGCAGGAAAATCAAGCGTAAGCCAATCACCGTTGCGCGTCACCGTCAGCGGCCCCACGAAGCGGGTATCGAAATGGATAGCGGTGTGCGGATAATCAAGGTATTCAAAAATGATATGCGCGGCGGCAAGCGTAGCATGCCCGCAGAGATTAATTTCCCCCTGCGTAGTAAACCAACGTAGCTCGAAGCCACCGTCGGTGGTGACGAAAAACGCGGTTTCTGACTGATTATGCTGTTGAGACATTTTCAATAAGATCTCATCAGGCAACCATTCGGTGAGAGGACAAACCGCTGCGGCGTTCCCTCCAAAAGTCACGGTGCTAAAAGCATCAACCATGTAAAAATCAATTTCTTTCATGACATAACCTTCTCATTTTTCTCGGGACCGTCCACGCTCTACCATGACATGACCGGACGTAAAGTCGAATGCTTTTATGCACAATCATGCCTTTATTCACCACAAACGGTGTCGACCGGATTGCACGAAGTATCAGCCACATGCCGTCGCGCTTTCCTGGTCATACGACGAATTGTGACACCACGCGCATTACCCACAATCACTTTACGGACATCTCGTCGCTTTTGATCGCTATCAAAAATAAACATACCGTCTGGTCGGTATGATCCCGCTATGAACATGGAAGCCCAACACCGCAAAAAAGATCCGGTTCGGTTGCATCAGCAGCTGCTGGAATCGGCCGCAATGATTGCCGGTCGGGATGGTATCGCTGCCCTGTCGCTTAACGCCGTCGCCCGTGAGGCGGGAGTGAGTAAAGGCGGATTAATACACCACTTTCCCAATAAACAGGCGCTTATTTTCGCGCTGTTTGCCCGGCTGCTGGCGATTATGGAAGAAGCTATCACCGCGTTAATGCGCGATGACGGCGTCAGTTACGGTCGATTTACCCGCGCCTATCTGAACTATCTTGCCGACCTGACGGATACGCATGAAAGCCGCCAGCTGATGGTGCTGTCATTGGCCATGCCCGATGAACCGGTGCTTCGCCAATGCTGGCGCGACTGGATGCTGGGCCATCTTGCCCGGGGCGATGCGTTAGACAACGGCCCCACCGGGACGCTGGTGCGCTATGCCGCAGACGGTATCTGGCTCTCTGAGTTGACGGAAGGGATAACGATGAGCGCCGAGCATCGACGGGCACTGGTCGCCTCCCTTAATAAGATGACGCTTCCCGCGTGAAGCACACAGGCTGAGGCCGCGATGCGCTACAACATCAATGCCCGTTTTATTTATGACGCCTCCGATGGCACGCTGACGCTGCCGGATAGCAACGAACCGGACAGCCAGCTGTCGATCACTGCCAGCGCCCTGCTGTACTTTTTCCTGCGCAATACGGGCATCATAAGCCGGGAAGAAGTGTTAAAAAAAGTGTGGGATGACAATGGATTAACGTCATCTAACAGCAATCTCAACCAGTACCTGAGCATGCTGCGTAAGACCTTCCGCCACTATGGTATCGACAATATTATCGTCACCGTGTCACGCGGCTATTTGCAGCTCAACCCGGATGTCAGTATTGAAGCGCTTGATGAGTTGCCCCCACCGCTGCCTGAATCGCCTGCCCCGGCGGATGTGGAAATCATTGCGGAGCCGTTGCCGGTTGAGGAGCAAAAACCGCTCCCGCGCACGGGGCATGCGCGCGGTACGTGCTGGTATATGGCTGGCGCCTGCCTGCTCACCATCTCGCTGCTGCTGGTTATTTTCAGTTGGGTGGGGATCGGTGAATCACGTCCTATTACCCTGACCCTTATTAGCCACAGCCAGTGTGAGCTGCTGGCGAGCGACGAAATGCTGCGTTCCGTCAGTGCCGATGCTTACGGAAAAAATTTCGACGAGGTCCGCCAGCGCTTAAACGTTGCCTGTAAACCCGGGGAACGTTTCCTGTTCTTCTATGGCGATAGGCTCGAGACTAACGGGCTGGGCCGCGTGTTTCTCGCGCACTGCGCGATGCATGAAGACAATCCGTTTAGCTACTGCGATAACTACTTTTACTACTCCTGGAAGCCGTAATGAGACTCGCACCGCGTCCGTTCTTTGCCCTTAGCGTTCTGGTGTTTATCGCCGCCGTCGGCTTCTGCGCCTGGCATCTTTTGCCGGCGGTCAATGACGGTGCCATGAGCTGCTCCACCAAAGGCATCATGCGTTTTGAAAATATGGACAAAGAGAACGTTAACGGCACCATTCACTTTAACTTTGGCGCTCAGGGGAAGGGGTCGATGGTAGTTGAAGGTTATACCGATTCCGCCGCCGGGTGGTTGTATCTCCAGCGCTATGTCAAATTCACCTACAACAGCAAGCGCATTTCCGCTACTGAGCGCCATTACCGCATCAATAAATGGGAGTCCAGCGCCTCGTCTATTGATGAATCACCTAACGTGATTTTTGACTACTTTATGCGCGAGATGTCTGATAGCCACGACGGGTTGTTTTTAAACGCGCAGAAGCTTAATGACAAAGCGATTTTACTTAGTTCGATTAATTCACCGTTGTGGATTTGTACGCTGAAATCCGGTAGTAAGCTGGACTGATCTGCGACGTATCCTGATGTGACTACTTGCCGGTGCAAATCTCACGCTTGTCAGTTAGGGGGCTGGATCTTTGGGTTCATCTCCCTGTTGCGCTCCTTTTGAAGATTTAGCCATATAAAATGCGCGGGTGCTGGGAGCGCGCAAGGGGCGGCCAATCGCCGCCGCCCCCTGCACCCCCGGGCTCTGGCGGCAAAATCGCCGCTGCGCGGTTCCCTCAGCTTATCCCTTCCGGCTTCGGGTCGGGCGCGAGTTTACATCCCTGTAAACCGCGCCCTCAGCCCACATCCCTGTGGGCTGCCCCGGCCTACAGGGAACGCTTCGGCGATTTAGACGCCACCTGAATCCGTGCGGTTTTTAAGTTAAAAGCTAAAACTAATCGTTCTTAAATCGGCAAGCCGGTGGATGCAAGGTGAACTTAATCCCACGCCTAGTTGACAACCATTACGTCGAAAAAACCGCATTTTTTGTATTTAGCCTTCACGGCAAAACATGCGCCCGCCCACAGTTAGCGCCGCCCTCTGTTACCCGCATTTTTTAATTATTTAGCAATTTAGCAACATTTTCTGGTGGCTCGTTAAGTGCCAGAGAAATCGCCTTATTGTTCCTGAAATCTGCTGCGCCTCTTCAGCATAAAGAGATAAATAGAAGGCTAAATAAGGCTAATTAGCAGTATAAAAATCTAATTATTTATTACCCGCGGATTTAAATTCCACTCAATTTGCCACGCCCTATAGTGACCTTCGAACGCCGCTGCCGTGGGTTAACGCCGTGACACGGACGGTTTTCCTGAAATCACACAACCTGTCCAGAGGAATAAACCATGGGTGATGCATTAGGGCTTATCGAAACCAAAGGTCTGGTGGCCTGTATTGAAGCTGCGGATGCGATGTGCAAATCCGCCAACGTCGAGCTGATTAGCTACGAGAACATCGGCTCTGGCCTCGTCACCGTGATGGTGAAAGGCGACGTTGGCGCGGTGAAAGCGGCGGTCGATTCCGGCGTGGAATCTGCACAACGCATCGGGGAAGTGGTGACGTCGCTGGTGATTGCGCGTCCGCATAACGACATCAACAAAATCGTCATTAAACACAAGGCGTAACCGCCAGGAGAACGCAAATGGGTGATGCATTAGGTCTGATTGAAACCAAAGGTCTGGTGGCTTGTATCGAAGCGGCAGATGCGATGTGTAAAGCCGCCAACGTCGAACTGATTGGCTATGAAAACGTCGGTTCTGGTCTCGTTACCGCCATGGTGAAAGGCGATGTCGGCGCGGTGAAAGCGGCGGTCGATTCCGGCGTGGAATCCGCACAACGCATTGGTGAAGTGGTGACGTCGCTGGTGATTGCGCGTCCGCACAACGACATCAGCAAGATTATCTCGCACTACAAAATTATCGAGTAACCGGAGAGAACATGATGAAAGAAGCGCTTGGTCTGATTGAAACCAAAGGTCTGGTGGCCTGTATCGAAGCGGCAGATGCAATGTGTAAAGCCGCCAACGTCGAGCTGATTGGCTATGAAAACGTCGGTTCTGGTCTCGTTACCGCCATGGTGAAAGGCGATGTCGGCGCGGTGAATGCGGCGGTGGACTCCGGCGTCGAAGCGGCAAAACGCATCGGTGAAGTGGTGACCTCTCGCGTGATTGCGCGCCCGCACAATGACATCGAAAAAATCGCGTCGCAGCACAAAGCATGACTGACCGGGTACGCCCCGTCTGCACTCTTTTAGTCTGATGAAGGATAGACTCATGATTGAACTGGATACCGATTTGCTCTCCCGCCAGAACGCGAGAGAACGGGTGCGCAACGCCAAAAAGGCGCAGGCAATTTTCGCCACCTTCTCACAACAGCAAATCGACGCCATCGTGAAGAACGTGGCCCAGGAAGCGGCGCACCACGCCGAATCGCTGGCGAAAATGGCCGCAGAAGAAACCGGCTTTGGCAACTGGCAGGATAAAGTCCTGAAGAACCGTTTTGCCTCGCTGCGCGTTTACGACGCCATCAAAGATATGAAGACCGTCGGCATCATTCATGACGATCAAGAGAAAAAAGTGATGGACGTGGGCGTACCGCTGGGCGTGATCTGTGCGCTGGTGCCGTCAACCAACCCAACCTCAACCGTTATCTACAAAACGCTGATTGCACTTAAAGCTGGTAACGCCATTATCTTCTCGCCGCATCCTGGCGCGCGTCAGTGTAGCTGGAAAGCGATTGAGATTGTCAAACGTGCCGCCGAAGCGGCGGGTGCCCCGGCAGGGATTGTCGATGGTATTACCGAACTGACGCTTGAAGCCACCTCAGAACTGATGCACAGCAAAGACGTGTCGCTGATTCTGGCGACCGGCGGTGAAGGCATGGTACGCGCGGCCTACGCGTCCGGCACGCCAACCATCAGCGGTGGCCCGGGCAACGGCCCGGCGTTTATCGAACGTAGCGCCGATATTCACCACGCGGTGAAAGATATCATCACCAGCAAAACCTTCGATAACGGCGTGATCTGCGCCTCCGAGCAGTCGATCATCGTCGAACGCTGCATTTACGATGAAGTCCATCGCGAACTGGAAGCTCAGGGCGCGTACTTTATGAACGAAAGCGAAGCGGCGAAAATGGCGGCCCTGCTGCTGCGGCCAAACGGCGCGATCAACCCGAAAACGGTCGGCAAAACCGCGCTGTATCTGAGCCAGATGGCCGGATTCTGCGTTCCCGCCAGCACCCGCGTGCTGATTGCCGAACAGACCACCGTGGCGCATTCCAACCCCTACTCCCGCGAGAAGCTGTGCCCAGTGCTCGGCCTGTATGTGGAAGAGGACTGGAAAGCCGCCTGCCACCGCGTAATGGAGCTTCTGACCAACGAAGGTCTTGGCCATACGCTGGTGATCCACACCCGCAACCAGGACGTTATCCGCCTGTTCTGTCTGGAAAAACCGGTTAACCGCATTCTCATCAATACGCCAGCGGCGCTCGGCGGCATTGGTGCCACCACCAATATCACCCCTGCCCTGACGCTCGGTTGCGGCGCGGTAGGCGGCGGTTCCAGCTCAGATAACGTCGGGCCGATGAACCTGCTCAACATCCGCAAAGTGGGCTACGGCGTGCGCTCTATTGACGAACTGCGAGCACCGGGCAGCCGCGCAGAGCCTCAGCCATGCATCACTACGCCTGCCGCCTCTGCGCATCGCAGCATTCTTGATGATGCCCGTTTCACCTCTGCGGCCCCTGCAACGCATGGCGATGACCGCTTTGCGGCAAGCGCCAGCGTAGAGGATGAAATCAGCGAGCAGAACGTGGAGCGCGTCATCCGCCAGGTGCTGGAACGCCTTGGTAAGTAACACACTGATATAAGGCGATAAAACAATGATTCTCGCAAAGGTAGTCGGACATGTCGTCGCCACGCAAAAGTGCGATGAGCTACGCGGAAGCAACCTGCTGCTTATCAGCAAATTAGATGACTCGCAGCAGCCGATGCCAAACCAGACCTGGGTCGCCGTCGATAGCGTGGGCGCAGGCATGCATGACATCGTGCTGGCAGAAGAGTATCTGGCGCTCAACAAAGATCGTTATAAGGCGATGTCGGTGGTTGCCATTGTCGAGAACGTGTTTCGGGACGCTTAGGAGTGAATAACCCAATGAGTGAATTTTTACTGAAACCGCGGATCCGCTTTGGACAGGACGCCCTGTCGACGCTTGCCGAAGTCCCCGCCCACAACGTACTGCTGGTGACCGACCAGGCGATGGTCAAGTTTGGCCTCGCCGCCCGCGTTACGCAGATCCTGCGCCAGCGCGGTATCACTTTCCAGGTCTGGGACGATGTGGTCGCTGACCCGGATATCGCCACCGTGGTGCGCGGTATGAAGCGGATGGATAACAGCTACCCGGATCTGGTGATAGCACTCGGCGGCGGTTCGGTGATTGATGCCGCCAAAGCGGTTATTTTCGCCCTGGCGCAAACCCGTCCGGACGATAGCCGCGAGCCGCCGTGCTTTGTGGCTATTCCCACCACCAGCGGCACCGGTTCCGAAGTTACCAGCTTTTCCGTGGTGAAAGCCCACTCTGAAAAACTGGTGCTGGTTGACCCATCGCTGCTGCCGGATATCGCCATTCTTGATCCCACGCTTGTGGCCTCGGTGCCACCGGCTATTACCGCCGATACCGGAATGGACGTGCTGTGTCACGCGCTGGAAGCCTATGTTTCCCGTGCGGCCAGTGACTTTTCCGATGCGCTCGCGGAGAAAGTCGTACAGCAGGTATTTCGCTATCTGCCGACCTGCTGGCGCGATGGCAAGGATCTCGTGGCACGCGAAAAAATGCACAACGCCTCCTGTATGGCGGGCATGGCCTTCACTAACGCTTCGCTGGGTATTACCCACAGCCTGGCCCATGCGTTAGGCGGCGTGTTCCGCGTCCCGCACGGTCGCGCTAACGCGTTGTTGATGGCGCAAGTGGTGGCGTGGAATGCAGATTTCCACGGCCAGTGCGATACCGATGCCGCCCGCAAATACGCCCGATTGGCCCATCTGCTGGACTTACCGGCGCAGACCCCCCGTGAAGGTGTCGCCAGCCTGCTGGTCGCCATTGCGGCCTTAAAAGATGAAATGCAGATGCCTGCGGGAATAAAAGACACCGGCGTAGAAACCGCCGATTTTGACGACCGATTGGCAGACATGGTGAGTCAGGCGCTGCGCGACAGCTGTACGCCGACAAACCCACGCACGCCGGACGCTCAAGCACTCACCGAACTCTATCGCCGGGCATGGACCGGTAACAGATAACCGATTGAGCATCAGGCTATTTGTAGGCCGGGTCAGGCGTTAGCCGCCAACCGGCAGGAATACGGACACTGTATCCACAGCCGGGTTGTCATCAACCGCGGAAAAAGAACATCTGGAGAATACTACATGGCACACTACAGCTTAACGCCGCGCGTCAAAGTGTTGGCAGAACGTTTACTCTCACAAAAAAGCACTCTGTGCACCGAACATGCCACCACGTTGAACGCCCTTGATAGCGATATCGCGGGGGTTCCTGCCGCCGTCAAACCGGCGCGCCGCTTCTATGAACTGATGCGCCAGCTGCCGCTCAACATCAGCGCCGACGAGCTGATTGTCGGCAACCAGACCCGCAAGCCGCACGGCGCAATTTTCCACGACGAAAGCGCCGCCCGTCGCCCTTCCGCGTTCCAGTTTCTCAACCTGAACAGCGACCTCGACTCGCCGGATTACAAGCTGGTGGTCGAAAAAGGCGTGTTGGCGATTAAACATCAGCTGGAAGAGAAAACTCGCGCACTAGGCAGCGCCGTCAGCCGCAGCGGTATGGACGAAGTCAACGGCTGCCGCGCGGCCATCTACGCCTGCGATGCCCTGATGGCGCTGGCGCAAAATCTGGCTAACAGCGCGGAAACCCTGGCCGCCGCGGAAACCAACGCTTACCGCAAAGCGGAACTGTTGGACAGCGCCGCCATTCTGCACCACGTTCCGGCGCATCCGGCGCGCAGCTTTAAAGAAGCCTGCCAGGCGTTCTACCTGTTCCAGCTGGCGCTTCAGCTGGACAACGGCAGCTACGCCGTCAACCCGGAAGGGGCGGACAAAGCCCTGCTGCCTTACTACCAGCACGATATCAACAACGGCGCATTGTCGCAGCAGCAGGCGTATGAAATCGTCGAATCGCTGTGGTTCAAACTGGCGGAGCTAAGCGAAGTGCGCGCCGCCTGCGCTATCGACGGCTATCCGATGTTTGACGCCATGCTGCACGGCGCAAGCCTTGAAAATGCGCGCATTAACGACCTCTCCGACATGTTCCTTAGCGCTCAGCAAAACCTCAGCGCCCTACATCTGCCGGTACGTCTGTTCAGCGGCGAGCAGAAAGTCTCGAGCACCCCGTTTGCCGCCACCAGCGAAACGTCAACGGTTGAAGGTTTAACCCCGCGTATGCAGCGCCTGCGCAACCACTACCTGACCGTGCGCCCGAGCGTCTCTATCTACCGCGCGCTAGCCTTTACCGAAGTGGTGAAAGCCAATCCGGGGATGCCGACCATTCTGCTGCGCGCCAAAGCCTTCCGCCACGCCTGCGAAACCGCACCGATTCTGATTCAGGACGATGAGCTGATCGTCGGCCATCCGTGCGGCAAGCCGCGTGCGGGCGCGTTCTCGCCGGATATCGCCTGGCGCTGGGTCCGCGACGAACTGGACACCATGAGCACCCGTCCACAGGATCCGTTTGAGATCAGCGAAGAAGATAAGAAAACCATCCGCGAAGAGATCGTGCCGTTCTGGGAAGGTCGTTCGCTGGATGAGATCTGTGAAGCCCAGTACCGTGAAGCGGGCGTGTGGGCATTTAGCGGCGAGACCTTCGTCAGCGACCTCTCCTATCACCAGATTAACGGCGGCGGCGACACCTGCCCGGGCTACGACGTGCTGCTGTTCACCAAAGGGATGAACGGCATTAAGGCCGACGCCGAGGCGCATCTCGCCAGCCTGAGCATGGAAAAACCGGAAGATATCGACCGTATCTACTACTACAAGGCGGCGATTGAAACCTGCGAAGGGGTCATTAACTACTCGCACCGCATCGCCGCGCGCGCCCGTGAACTGGCAGCCCTTGAGCAGAACGCCCAGCGTCGCGCCGAGCTGCTGACCATCGCCGAAGTGAACCAGAACGTCCCAGCTAATCCGCCGAAAACCCTGCAGGAAGCGCTGCAAAGTATCTGGACCGTCGAATCGCTGTTTGAAATCGAAGAGAACCAGACCGGCCTGTCGCTGGGACGCGTGGACCAGTATTGCTATCCGATGTTTGAAGCCGATATCCGCGAAGGCCGCCTGACGCAGGAAACCGCGCTGGAGCTGATGCAGGCGTTTATCATCAAGTGTGCCGAGCTGATGTGGATGTCGAGCGAGCTGGGGGCGAAATATTTCGCGGGTTATCAGCCCTTTATCAACCTGACCGTTGGCGGTCAGAAACGTTCCGGCGGCGATGCCTGTAACGACCTCACCTATCTGATCATGGACGCCGTGCGCTTTGTGAAGGTTTACCAGCCGTCGCTGGCCTGCCGTATTCACAACCAGTCGCCGCAGAAGTATATGGAAAAAATCGTCGACGTGGTGAAAGCGGGCATGGGCTTCCCGGCCTGTCACTTCGATGACTCGCATATCAAGATGATGCTGCGCAAAGGCTTTGATTTCGAAGACGCGCGCGATTACTGCCTGATGGGCTGCGTCGAGCCGCAGAAATCCGGCCGCATCTATCAGTGGACCTCCACCGGTTATACCCAGTGGCCGATTGCCATCGAGTTCGTCTTAAACCGTGGTCGCATGGTGCTGTTCGATAGCTATCAGGGGCTGGATACCGGCGACCTGCGCGACCTGCACACCTTCGAAGCATTCGACGCGGCGGTGAAACAGCAGATTGCCCATATCGTACGCCTGTCGGCTATCGGTACGGTTATCAGCCAGCGCGTGCATCGCGACGTGGCACCGAAACCGCTGATGTCGCTGCTGGTGGAAGGCTGCATGGAGCAAGGTAAAGACGTCGCCGCCGGTGGCGCGATGGTCAACCACGGGCCGGGGCTGATTTTCTCTGGTCTTGCAACCTACGTCGACTCGATGGCGGCGATTCGCAAGCTGGTATTCGAAGATAAGAAATACACCCTTGAGCAGATGCGCGACGCGATGCTGGCGAACTTCGAAGGCTTTGAAGGCCTGCGCCGCGACTGCCTCAACGCGCCGAAGTACGGTAACGATGATAACTACGTTGACCAGTACGCGCTGGATATCACCGAGTGGACCGAGCGCGAGTGCCGTAAGTACAAAATGCTCTACTCGACGCTGAGCCACGGCACCTTGTCTATCTCCAACAACACGCCGATTGGCGAGCTGACCAACGCTACGCCGAACGGTCGCCTGGCGTGGATGCCGCTCTCCGACGGCATCAGCCCGACCCAGGGCGCGGATAAACAAGGGCCGACGGCGATCATTAAGTCGGTGAGCAAGATGAATGTCGAAACCATGAATATCGGCATGGTGCATAACTTCAAGTTCCTCAAAGGGCTGCTGGATACCCCGGAAGGACGCCACGGCCTGATTACCCTGCTGCGCACCGCGTCGATTCTCGGCAACGGCCAGATGCAGTTCAGCTATGTCGATAACGAAGTGCTGAAAAAAGCCCAGCAGGAGCCGGAAAAATACCGCGACCTGATCGTCCGCGTGGCGGGCTACAGCGCCTACTTCGTGGAGCTGTGCAAAGAGGTACAGGACGAAATCATCAGCCGTACGGTGATTGAGAAGTTCTGATTAACGGAACCTAAAGGACAAGGACGTCCAACGTTTTCAGGAGGCAAGCGTGACAGGAAAGACAGAATTAACCGGGCGCATTTTTAACATCCAGAAGTACTCCATTTACGACGGCGACGGTATTCGCACGCTGGTGTTTTTCAAAGGCTGCAATATTCGCTGCCCGTGGTGCGCCAACCCGGAAGGGCTTTCAAGCCAGTTTCAGGTGATGTTCTCGCAGGATAAATGCATTAACTGCGGCGACTGCGTCAACGTCTGCCCGGCGGGGATTCACTACCGCGCGGAAGAAAACGGCGAGATGAAGCACTTCGTCAACCGTAATAAAGACTGTATCGGCTGCCGCAAGTGTGAAGAGATTTGCACCCAGAACGCGCTGGATATTATGGGCAAAGACGTCACCGTCAGCGAGCTGATGGACATCATTATGCAGGACTATGATTTCTACATTTCCTCCGGCGGCGGCGTGACCATCGGCGGCGGTGAAATGAGTCTGCAAACCGATTTTGCCGTCGCGCTGTTTAGCGAATGCAAAAAGATGATGCTCAATACCGCCGTCGAAACCCAGGGCACCACGCCGCTGGCAAACTATCAGAAGCTGGCGCCGGTCACTGATACCTTCTTATTCGACATCAAGCAGATCGACAGCGATCACCATAAGGCGCTGTTCGGCATCGGTAACGAAGGCGTGCGGCGCAATCTGGAGTGGCTTGTGGACTCGGGGGCCAACGTGATTGTGCGTATGCCGCTGGTTCGGGGCTATAACGACTCCTGGGAGGCCATCACCGGGGCCATCGACTACGTTCAGAAACTGGCGAAGCGCGGCAATATCCGCCGCATCGATATGCTGCCGTATCACCAACTGGGACGTAAAAAATATGAGCGTCTGGAGATGCCCTACCCCATCTTAAAAGACCCGACCTACAGCGTGGAAGAGCTGAACAAGCTGGAAGCCTTTTTTGCGCAATTTGATTTTGATATTCGCTTAGTTCGTCACTAAAGGAGCCGATCATGAAAAGTTTAGGCGTCATTGAAACGCGAGGATTAGTCGCCGCCATTCAGGCCGTAGATGCAGCCTGTAAAGCCGCAGGGGTGACCTGCATCGGCTATCGTAAAGTCGGTTCCGGGCTGGTGAGCGTCTGCTTTGAAGGAGAGATCAGCGCCGTGCATACCGCCATTGAACGCGGCGTGGAAGTGGCCTCAGCCACCGACGCCGAGGTTCACTCGCTGGTGATTGCCCGCCCGGAACGCTGCATCGTTGATGCGCTCAGCAATCTGAAGGGGCATCCACCGCGGGCAAAAGCGCCGGTCACGACGGTTATCGACGCACCGGTTATCGAGCCGCAGGCACCCGCGCCGATTAGCGAGGATAAGAACGCGGCGCATAAGAAAGGGAAAAAGGCATGATTGACACCCTGCTACAAGAAAAGATCGTCGCCCGGTTACACGAAGCGTCACCGACGATTCCGGTGGGAATTTCTAATCGCCATGTGCATCTGGCGCAGCAGGACGTCGAGGCGTTATTTGGCAAGGGCTACACTTTAACGCCGCTGAAGCCGCTGCGTCAGCCGGGGCAGTTCGCCGCCGAAGAGTGCGTGACCATCGTCGGGCCAAAAGGCTCGCTGAAAAACGTCCGCGTGCTGGGGCCAACCCGTCCCGTCACCCAGCTTGAGGTGTCGCGCGCTGATTGCTTTACGCTTGGCATCAGCGCACCGGTTCGCGAGTCCGGTCAGTTAGAGAAAGCCGGTGACGCGCTGCTGGTCGGGCCGAAGGGCCACGTCGATTTGCATTCACAGGTGATCTGCGCCTGGCGGCATATTCATATGTCGCCGCAGGACGCCCGCCAGTTGAATGTGGTTAACGGACAGAAGGTGAGCGTGCGCAGCGCCGGAGAACGTCAGCTTACCTTTGATGAGGTGGTGGTGCGGGTTCGCGAAGATTTCGCGCTCGAGTTCCATATCGATACCGAAGAAGCGAATGCTGCCGGGCTGAGAAACGGCGCGCAGGTGACGCTCGTTCGCTAAGGGAGGCCAGTATGACCGATGCACAGACAGAACGTCTGGTAACACTGATCCTCGCGCGTTTGCAGCCGCCGGTGCTGGTCATGGTGACGCCAGCGATGGGGTATCGTCACGTGATTCGCCAACGGCTGGCGGGATGCGGCGAGCGGCTGCATCTGGCGCTGGAGAGTGACATTGCCGACGGCGAACAGTGGCGCGAGTTGGGTGAGATGCTACCTGACTGGCAGCGCGCGCTGCCGCAGACTCGCTATAAAGCGCTACTGCTGCCGTTTCTCGATTACCCGCTGGCGGCAGAACTGGTGAGCGGTACGCTGCAAAGTCCGGTGGCACGTCGGCTGCACGATGCCCTATTAGCCGGTGTCCCGGTGCTGGCTTTGCGCTATCACAGCGACCCGCGCAGCGAGCTAAATCAACTGCGCGGTTGTAGCGACAACAGCCAGTACGCTGCGCATGTTGAAGCGACGCTCGCCCGATTAGCGGCGATTGGCGTTACGCTTTGTACCCTGAATGAAATGCTGGAAAAACTGGCCTCGGGCACAGACCGGCCGCCCGCTGCTGCGACGAACCGCCGTTATCTGACTGTCACAGATATCGTCAATAATCCGTCGCTGGCCGGGGCGCCCAACGTTGTACTGACCGATGCTGCCGTCGATTTTATTAAAGCAAAGCAAAAAAACTGACCTCGATAATTAACCCTGGAGTTTAGATTATGTCTTCTAAAACAAAATGCTGGCTATGGATGCTGTTGGTTATCCTGTCAGAAACCTCAGCCACTTCTACCCTTAAAATGTTCGATACCAGCGAAGGGGCTACCAAAACCCTGCTGCTGGCGCTGATCGTCGTGCTCTACTGTGTTTGCTACTACTCCTTGTCGCGTGCAGTGAAAGACATCCCGGTTGGTCTGGCTTATGCCACCTGGTCCGGCACCGGCATTCTCGTTGTCTCAACGTTAGGTATGGCCTTCTACGGCCAGCACCCGGACACTGCTGCCGTGATTGGTATGGTCATTATTGCCAGCGGCATCGTGATTATGAATCTGTTCTCAAAAATGGGTCATGAAGAGGAAGAAGAAACGCCACCTACCCCGGTTTCTACCCTCGAGAAAAAAATCGCCAACTAACGCACAAGGAATAGCATATGTTTAATCTCGGATTTTTATGGCTGGCACTGTCTATCGGTTCTGAAATTACCGGTACCTCAATGATTAAAAAAACCAATGGCTTTAGCCGCCTGTGGCCATCGGTGCTGGTGGTGTGCGCCTATTCGCTGTGCTACTTCGCGCTAACCCGCGCGATGAGCACGATTCCGGTGGGCGTGGCCTACTCGCTGTGGTGCGGTTTTGGCATCGTCGGCGTGACCATTTGCTCAATGATCCTCTATAAGCAAAAACCCGACTTACCGGCTATTTTCGCTATGGTATTAATTATTAGCGGCGGAATTATCATGAACGTCTTCTCCGGGATGTAATTGTTAACGGCACCTGCTGATGCTTGTTGGAGGTGCCGATTTCAACCTCTTTTGTCTAATATCTAAAATACCTCAACAAGAAATAAAGGAAGACGCTTTTCCCAAGCAAAGGAAGAAACCCTTCCCGTTTAACCCTAATTATAAAATATCACCCAATAATCCCCCCCCCCATACAGACAGAGAAAAAATCAATTAATAAATAAACTTAAAACATTAACAACATAAATAATTATAGTTATTCACAAACACATATATTATTGTTTTTAAACAACTAAATAAATAAAAATGCGAGTAAAAAATTGTTTTCACCAATCAATAACGACAAATAGAACGCTCTAAATAGACCTAATACAAATGTATGATGAATATTAGGTTTAATCGATCAATTGTTTAACTTCAATCGGCTTTGACAATTATTTTTCCCGGTTGTAACATCCCCTCTCTCAATTTAAATCGCGAAGTGAGCGCTTCTCTGATATGGAAACCCCATATTAATAATTGGTCATAACTGCTTTGCCAAGAACAGAAATCTTGTTCTTACCGGAATGGAATTATTGTTATGTTGCTGGAAAATGCCGTTATTCAAAGCCTGAATTTTCGTCGGCCACTCAACCACTGTTTTTTTGTCATCGGTCTGATCCTCATGGCGATCGGCCTTCTCATTCTGTCCCTTCAGTGGGTTGACATCAGAACATCAATCCAGCAGCAAAATCTGCATTATGTGCGCAATCTGGCCGCCTATACCGAAGAATATCTTAACGATTACGAAACTACGCTGGGGAATATCATTACGCAAATGGATGATTTCAACGGTGATAAAATGACCATCGACCCACGCGGGCCATTGCGTCACTGGCTTTTTGAGCACCTGAACAGTACGCCTGATGCGCAGTCCATTATTTATGCCGATTGCCAGGGTGATTTTATCCGCTTACCCAGCGTTGCCCAGCCCACAGGGATAAAGCAAAAACTCGATCCCCGTAATACAGTCTGGTATTCCAGCGCGGTCAACGACGATTTAAATAGCGTGCACTACACCAGCAGTAAAGACGTTTTCGACCATGACAACAAAACCCTGACCCTCTCACAGTCCCTCGTGAACCACAACGATGGTAAAAAACTGGGGGTGCTCGCCATTCGGCTCAATACTGGTGCCAGTGAATACATACTGAAAACGGCACAACCGCCGCTAAGCGGGCAAACCTGGATAATCGACGCCGAGGGGCAACACGTTGCTAACGAGCGTGGGTATATCGATCCGCAACTGCTTAAAACCGTCGCAGCTCGAATCCATCAGGGTCGTCATTTCTTTTATCTGCCAGAAAACGGTCACTGGTACTATTACGATGATATCGGTCAAACGGGTTGGTTTATGGTCTACGAAGTCAGTCGACATGAAATAGATGCCCAGACATTCACCCATAGCGCCAATGTACTTTACAGCCTTATTTTTGCGTTAATTGCCCTTTTGGCCTTCTGGTGGATAGTTCGCGGCATACTCAACACCCTTTATTTACGCATCGCCACCAGTATTCGCAACGGCACGCTTGAGCAAAAAGCCGCAGAGCAGCTGTTGATTGAGGAGATCCACAGCTCCAGCGTGCAACAAGAGATGATAAAGTCGGAAGCCCTGACCGATAAGCTGACCGGTTTGAAAAATCGACGTGCTTTGGATGATGACATTGAAATGCTGCAACACGCCAACGATCTTGTCGTGGCATTGATTGATATTGATAACTTTAAATTGATTAATGATACTTACGGCCATGCAATCGGCGATATGGTATTAAACACGGTATCTGATATGGGCCTTCGTCTACGCGGGCTCGACAATATCACCCTCTATCGCTATGGCGGTGAAGAGATTGCCATTCTGTTTCAGGGGATGAGCATTGAGGATGCCATGGGATATCTTAATCGCTGGCGGGAAAGCTGCGATAAGCGCCAGTTCCGGGAGCAAAATCTTCATGTCACCTTCAGCGGCGGGCTGTGCCTGAAGGGGAAACGCCGTGTGCAGGAGGCGCTTGAGTACGCGGATAAACTGCTTTATATCGCCAAACGTAGCGGTAAAAATCGAATTATCTCTAAAGAAAACTAACCTGTATTAGCGCTTTGACGCATTGTGTTCGCTATGCTGTTAGATTAAATAATGTTATCTGTTTTATTTATCATGCATAGCTGAACATTATCGTTTTAATTTTTATGAAACAATAAAAAGTGATAATAATCACATAACGCATGCCATCCCATTCAATTAATCATCAACAAATCGACCTCACCTGCATTTTTTGAAACATCGTGCCATTTCCCCTGCGCGCTCTTCTTTTTTTGTGAAGAACATCATCGTAATAACTTGTTACACCTATTAGTCTGGCCCGGTAACATCGTTAAAGTCATTGTTCACCGTCTTCTCTCTCGGGCGGTTATTACTCTGAATAGTATTTTCATTAATGGATATTAATAAGTGTCTGGAGACGGAAAATGAAACTGACGAAAACCCTGTTAAGTTTATGTATTGGTACGACCCTCTTATTGAGCGCCCACGCCACTGTGGCCCAAACCCTCCGCGCCGCTGACGTTCATCCTGCTGATTATCCTAACGTTGTTGCCGTCAAACACATGGGTGAAAAACTCAACGCTGCCACCGACGGCCGACTGGATATCAAGACCTTCCCCGGCGGCGTACTGGGTGATGAAAAACAGATGATTGAGCAGGCCCAGCTTGGCGCCATTGATATCATCCGTGTGTCAATGGCGCCCGTGGCCGCCATTTTGCCAGAGATTAACGTCTTTACCCTGCCCTATATCTTCCGCGATGAAACGCATATGCACCACGTACTCGACGGCATGATTGGCCAGGAAATCGGCGACCGGCTGACCGGGAACAGCAAGTCTCGTCTGGTATTCCTCGGCTGGATGGATGCCGGAACGCGTAACCTGATTACCAAAGCGCCGGTGGTCAAACCCGAGGACCTCAAGGGCATGAAGATTCGCGTTCAGACCAGCCCGGTTGCGCTCGACACCTTAAAAGCCATGGGTGCAAACGCCATCGCGATGGGCACCAGTGAAGTGTTCAGCGGGATGCAAACCGGCGTGATTGACGGCACCGAAAATAACCCGCCAACCTACGTCGCCCATAACTATTTACCGGTTGCGAAGAACTTTACCTGGAGTAAACACTTCATCATGCCTGAACTGTTCCTGTTTTCTAAACCAAAATGGGACAAGCTGAAAAAAGAAGATCAGCAATTAATTTTAAAACTGGCTAAAGAAGCCCAGATTGAACAGCGCGCATTGTGGGAAGCCTATAATGCTAAATCTCTCGAAACAATGAAAGCCAACGGCGTTCAGTTCCATGATATCGATACCAAAGCATATTATGACGCCACTCAATCAGTGCGTGATAAATATGGTAAAGACCATCAGGATTTAATTAAAAAAATTCAGGATGTGAAGTAATACTTTAGTTGGGCGAATGATTTCGCCCAACCAGGCTTTCGTATTAACTCGAGGTTATCATTATGGATGAACGCTATTCATCAGTCATGGATATTATCTATCGAATCTCCATGTGGATTGCCGGAATTGCATTATTAGTTATGGTGGCAGTTATTCCCGTGGGTATTTTCGCCCGTTACGTGATGAACAGCGCGCTGTCCTGGCCCGAACCGGTGGCTATTTTATGTATGGTGACCTTTACCTTTATTGGCGCGGCGGTCAGTTATCGTGCAGGCTCCCATATTGCGGTCAGCATGGTCACCGACCGTCTGGGGGAAGGCGCTCGCCGCCTGTGTTTAATTCTGGCCGACATAACGATGATGGCCATCAGCCTGTTTATTCTGTGGTACGGCACTCTGCTGTGCTACGAGCTGTGGGAGCAACCGGTCGCTGAGTTCCCGTTATTAACCGCAGGAGAAAATTACCTGCCGCTGCCTATTGGTTCTGCAATCACCGTGCTTTTCATCATTGAAAAGCTCTGGCGTGGCCCGCAGTACCAACGTCCTGTCGTGATGCTGGGTTCTACCAGTTAACCCCCCTACTTTTGAGAAAAGGAAAGCAGATGGACGCATTTATTCTCGTTTTTACGCTGGCAATCATGCTGGCGATTGGGGTGCCGGTGGCCTTCGCAGTCGGCATTAGCGCGATTATCGGTGCCTGGTATATTGATATCCCGCTGGAAGCGGTCATGATCCAGCTCACCAATGGGGTCAATAAATTCTCCTTGCTGGCCATCCCGTTCTTTATTCTGGCCGGGGCCATTATGGCGGAGGGCGGTATTGCCCGCAGACTGGTTAACTTTGCCTATATTTTCGTCGGTTTTATTCGCGGCGGGCTCTCACTGGTGAATATCGTGGCCTCCACTTTCTTCGGCGCGATTTCCGGTTCTTCAGTCGCCGATACGGCATCCATTGGTTCGGTGATGATCCCGGAAATGGACAAAAAAGGCTATCCGCGTGACTTTGCCGCCGCCGTCACCGCCAGCGGTTCTGTCCAGGCCATTCTCACCCCGCCTAGCCATAACTCGGTAATTTATTCGTTGGCAACAGGCGGTACGGTTTCCATCGCCGCGCTGTTTATCGCCGGTATTCTTCCTGGCTTGTTGCTGAGCCTATCGCTGATGGTCATGTGCGTGTGCTTCGCCCACAAACGCGGCTATCCGAAAGGTGAACGCGTGCCCTTCCGCCAGGCATTGAAGATTTTCGTCGATACTCTGTGGGGTTTGATGACCGTGGTCATCATTATGGGCGGGATCTTATCCGGCATCTTTACCGCCACTGAATCCGCGGCAATTGCCTGTCTGTGGTCGTTCTTCGTCACCATGTTTATCTATCGCGATTACAAATGGTCTGAACTGCCAAAGCTGATGTACCGCACGGTGAAAACCGTCACCATCGTTATGATTCTTATCGGTTTTGCCGCGGCATTCGGTGCCATTATGACTTACATGCAGCTGCCGATGCGCATTACCGAAGCCTTCACCAGCATCTCCGATAATAAGTACGTGATCCTGATGTGCATTAACATCATGCTGCTGCTTATCGGTACGTTAATGGATATGGCGCCGCTGATTTTGATTCTCACCCCGGTGCTGCTGCCCGTCACTAACGCTCTGGGTATCGACCCGGTACACTTCGGCATGATTATGCTGGTTAACCTCGGCATTGGCTTAATTACCCCGCCGGTCGGTTCGGTGCTGTTCGTGGCAAGTGCTGTGAGTAAGCAGAAAATTGAGCAGGTGGTGAAAGCGATGCTGCCGTTCTACGCGGTGCTGTTCCTCGTGCTGCTACTGGTGACCTATATCCCGGCCATTTCGCTGTTCCTGCCCAAATTCTTCGGCGTCCTTTAATCCTCGTTATTTCCCCTTCAGGTCAATCTGAAGGGGAATTTTTAGACAATAACAATTCGAAAAGTCTGATAATAGGTCCATCGTTTATGTTGATATAGCCTGGCAGGGGACTCATCGATATAATTTGCGCATTGGTTCTTCCCCACTCTGCTCGATCGTTAAGGATTATTGATGACCACACAGCGCCTGGTGAGACTCGTCACAAGCGTGCTGATTGTCTCAATCCTGCTTCCCATTATCCTCAGCCTGTGGCTGGCTCACCGTCAGGCCAATGACCTGTTCAATCAGGAAATGGACGGTTATGCCGACCGCATTCTGGCGCGTACCCAGCGTGTAAAAGACCAGGTGCGCACCGCGCTTAATGAAATCAATCGCTTTAAGGGCGAACCTTGTAGTCTGGAACATCTGCGGCAGCTACAAAAAGTGTCCTATATTCATCAATATATTCAGGGTATTTTTTATCTGGATAATGCCGTTAAGCCCTGCGAACTGCTCAGAAATACGCTGTCTCAGAAAGTGCCGAATTCTGAATTTGTCACTCCCGGCGGCTATCGCGTGTGGTTAACATCGCGTTACGATCTCCAGACCAACGACAATATGATTGCCGTCAGTCGCGGGAAATATATGGTGATGATCGATCCTGACTCGATGATCGATGTGCTGCCGCATCCCGCCTACCCTCTTCATGCGGCAATCATTAGTACCCGTAATCATCGGGTCATCGCCAGCAACTATGCCATTGACCCGGATATCTGGCAAAACGCCCTGCACACCTTCCAACCGGTGGTAGAACATAACGGTGTGGTGTATAAACAGCAGCTTCTGCCCCCGGTTGGCGGCATCTTATTAACCTGGTCTACGACAAATCCTATCGATAACAGTTGGTACCACCAGCTGCTTTTATGGCTACCGGTCGGGTTAGTACTTAGCGCGCTGGCTTCGTTCCTGATGCTGCGTATTTTGCGCCAGCTACAATCGTCCCACTACCGTATTCTTGATGCGATTAAAGCCGGGGAAATTACCGTTCACTATCAGCCTATCGTGGCGCTAAAAAGCGGTCGCATTATCGGCGCCGAGGCGCTAGCCCGCTGGCAGCAACCCGATGGGCACTGGCTGCCGCCGGACATGTTCATCCCTCTTGCTGAACAAACAGGCGTGATTACCCAGCTGACTGAGCATATTGTCAGCAGCGTTTTCAGCGAGATGGGGCGCTGGCTGGCGCAGCATCCAGAGCAGCATATTTCGATTAATATTGCGGCAACCGACCTCTATTCATCGACGCTACCCGCGTTGATAAGCCAGCAGTGCGCGCGTTGGGGCGTGGAGCCGAGCCAAATTGCCATTGAGTTAACCGAGCGCGTTCTGGTCTCCCCGGAAAAAGCGCTGCCGGTACTCCAGAGCTATCGCCAGGCGGGTCACCCGATTTATATCGATGACTTTGGTGTCGGCTATTCCAGCCTGAGCTATCTGCAAGAACTTGAGGTGGATACGCTCAAAATCGACAAATGCTTCGTCGACACGCTGGCGTGTAATCCGGTGACCGCCCATATCATTGAGATTGCTAAATCACTCAACTTATCGATGGTGGCCGAAGGCATTGAGACCGAGTGCCAGCGCGACTGGCTGGTCGCGCACGGCGTGCAATCGGGTCAAGGCTGGCTGTATAGCCCGTCCTTGCCGAAAAAAGCGTTTATGGCCTGGGCGCAGGAGAACCGGCGTCAGACCGACGCCGAGCGATAGTAAGGCAAAGACACCACGCTGACCGGGCTTTCCGAAAGTTTCTGGCAGTGCCGTAGCGTACTTTCTCCGGCATAGCGGAAGAGAAACTCATCAGTATGACTTTGATGGATAAGCAGATCGCCGTTGATAAATTTCACCAGATCCATGCCATCGCGCGAGCGATGCCCGGCACCGACTTCAAAATGTCCATTCCACAGTTCAGAAACATGCTCATAGACGTGCAGCGTGATTTCCACGATGCCTCGCGATGGACAGTGTAAACGCAGGTGCGTTGAGGTGAAGTTCAATGCCCAACTGGGCGCAGAAAGAAAAGCTAACAGTAAAAGTGCGTATTTCATTATCTCAGAAGAAGCCATCATTCAATTCAGGCGATCATTATACCCCATTGATGTATATCGTTTTTTGCGTCAACACAATAATCATTAAATAACGCTAATGTGATGTTGCGATTTGCGGAAATATCATTTCCGGCTGTCGATGGTAATAGAGAAAATAACGGAAGCAATACTTCCGCTTTGTCGACAAATAAAGGCACGCCAGCGCAGGCGAGTGCTCAACCTCCCCTGCGCTCATGAAAGCTCCTGATTAAAATACCATCAGTCCGCTATGGCTTTGGGCCAAACATCTCAATCAGCTGTTTCTCATCCGGCATCCCCACCACCTGCTGAAGCTCATTACGATCGTTCATGTAATAGATAGCCGGTGTGGCGTTGGCGCCAAGCGAGTCCATCAGCTGCTGATGGTGTTGCAGAAGATTAAATGTTTCACGCGGCGTGGCGCCGTCAAAGCGCGGCAGTTTTTTGCCACCCGAAAGCTCGTATTCCCGCCAGGCGCTGACCGGGTCGGGCGCGTTGAGGATGGCGGTGGCGTTGCGGCCACTTTTCGGGTTTAAGAACGCCACCATCAGCGTATTAAGCTGCACTTTACCCGCGGCGACCCACGGCTGGGCTGCCGACCAGAACGTTTTACAGTACGGGCAGAACGGGTCGGCAAAGACGAATACTTTACGCGGCGCGGTATCGGCCCCCTCTTTCAGCGCTTTGGTTTTGTTGAGGGTCTGCCACATCTCCCGACCGAGCGGGATATAAATCTGTTCGGTGAAATAGCCTTCGCTAAGGTTTTTACCCTTGTCATCGTAGATATAGCCCGAGATAACGTGCTGGCCATCGGGAGTTAAGAACAGGTTGACCCCCATATCCTGATACTGACCGATCCAGCTTTTCATGCCGCCGGGCGCCTGCACGGGCTTCAGATTGGTGATATTTTGCCGATCGCTAAAGCGTTTAACGATATCGGGAATAGTGTCCTGCGCATAGGCCAGAACGGGAGTCATCAGTAGAGCAGATAAAAGAATACGTTTCATCGTCGCCTCTTGTGAAACGGGGGAGCATGTGTTCCCCCGAATGCCGGTTTAGCGTTTTTTCAGCGCGTCGCTGACCATAGCATCAAATTGTTCAAAGGGAACCCAACCGGACAGCATTTCGTTGCCGATAAGCGTCGCCGGGGTGCCCTGAATCCCTAACTCTTGCGCCAGCATGAGGCTTTTCTTCAGCGTCTGCATACTCTGCTCATCCGGCTTATTCACCGTTACACCCGCCTTCGTTTTCGCCTGTGCAATGCTGGCATCATCGTGATAGCCCTTTTTTGCCATCAGGATATCGTTAAATTTCATAAATTGTTCCGGATGTGCCCGCCAGACGGTTAGCGCGTCGCGTGCGGAGGTCACCGAGCTTTCGGAACGGTACGGCAGGAATTTGAATTGCACCGCCACATCGGGATATTTAGCCACAATCTTTTCCAGATACGGGTCGAATTTCTTGCAGTACGGACAGTTGTAGTCGGTGAAAACCACCAGCGTCAGCCGGGGATGCGCCGCACCGATACGCGGTGAATTGGCATCACGAAACAGGAAGTCGGCATTCTTTGTAATCACCTCTTCTAGCTGTTGCTGGTTGGCCTGCATGTCCTGTTGATCCAGTTTTTCTGCCGCTGCCGCCAGAATTTCCGGGTGGTTTAGCAACGTCTCTTTGACCAGCTCCTGCACGCGAGCCTCCTGCGCCGCGGTGAGCGCGGGCGCGGCAAACGCCTGGGTGGACAGTGAAAGTAAAATCAGGGTGAAGAGTGTCTTTTTCATGTTGAATTAACCTTTAGCATTCTTGAGAGCGGTCAGGACGGTCTGCTGAGTGAGCAGCGGCGGCAATATTTGACCGTCGGGCAGCGCGGGGCCGTAAACCTGATTAAAAGGGATCGCGTAGCTGTGACGCTTTTGCAAAAACGCAGTGATCTGTTCGGACGGTTTACTCCAGTCGCCGCGCAGGGCGACAACGTCTGGTTGATTGAGCGCCGCAATGATTTCCGGCTGATTTAGCACCCGGAGTTCATTCACTTTGCAGGTCACGCACCAGTCGGCGGAGATATCAACAAACACTCGTTTACCGTCCGCCAGCGCACGCGTAATAGCCTCTTCGCTGAGCGGCTGCCATTTGATGAGCGGATGCGCATCGGCAGTCGATGCGGTCGCCGCATCATTGTGCGTAAGCCCCCGAATCTGGTATCCGCCAAAGGCCGCAAGCGCAATCACCACCAGCCAGAATGCCAACGTGGTGCGCTGTGTGGTGCGAATAAATGCGCCCAGCGCGATAATCGTCAACGCCAGCGTGACAAGCCCGCTAAGCGTGTTCCCCAGGTGCTGATTAAGCAGCGTCGCCAGCCATAGGCTGGAGGCCAGCATCATCAGAGCCAGAATCACTTTTAAGCTGTTCATCCAGCGGCCAGGACGCGGCAGCAGCTGCGCGGTTTTCGGAAGAAGCGCGACAAGCAGCCACGGTAGCGCCATCCCCAGACCTAATAGCATAAAGATGAGCCACAGATCCCCAAGCGGGGCCGCCAGCGCAAAGGCCACGGCGGTACCGAGAAACGGTGCGGAGCACGGGGTGGCTAAGAGCGTGGCGAAAACCCCCTCCAGGAAGCTACCCACCAGCCCATTGCCTCCCGCCGTTGCCATACGTCCTGTAAGGGATGACGGCAGCAGCATCTCGAAGACGCCGAACAGATTGAGGGCGAAGATAAAGGTGACGGCAACCATCAGGCCGATAAACCACGGATTCTGGAACTGAATCCCCCATCCCAGTGAGGCGCCGGTGATTTTCAGGGCGGTAATCATCGCCGCCAACAGGGCAAACGAGGTCAGAATCCCGGCGCTGGTCGCCAGGAATCGCAGCCGGATGCGGGCGGTGTCCGTGCCGCCATGGAGCACTGAATTAAGCTTCATGCCCATCACCGGTAGAACGCAGGGCATCAGGTTTAAGATAAGCCCACCGAGCAGGGCAAAAAGCACCATTTGGCCGAGGTTGCCCATAGAGGCATCAGCGACGGTTGCTGCCGCTCGATCGGCGCCCACCGTGAGCGTGGTTTGCTGCGCCTTGCCGTCATTAGTGAGGACGAAAGAGAGCGTTTTCCCCGCCAGACTGGCGGGCTTTTCTCCCCACTCGTCGGTGACGGGGGTGGTCACAACCAGCGAGCTTCCACTGCTTTTTATTGCCGGTTCACCGGGAATAATGCCGCCCTCGAGCGGGTCAAAATAAATCTGCGCGTCACGCCACTCCCCCGCCGTGCTGCCGGTTATCACCAGATTGCTGCCTGCAAGATGGGCGGACAGGTCGTCTGAAATACCGCTATCAGCCGGGATAGCGCGCATGGCTTGCGCAAATGCCGCCTCGAAATCAGGGTCGTCCGGCTGGTTGAAATCCAGATGCAGCGGATAGTCCGTTAGCAGGCAGACGTTGCTACAGGTGGAGAGCGTCAGCGTACCGTCCAGCACATCACCGGCGTTTGCGCTGATGACCATCGGGATGACGACCTTCTTGTGGTAGCCCTGGGTGGTTAACCCTGAAATTTCAAACCGCGAAGGCACCGGCCAATACCACCGTGCCGTTTCACCCTTTTTCCAGGTGATTTCCGGCACAACGCCGCCTTCTCCCGGCGAACGCCAGTAGGTTTTCCATCCCGATTGCAGCTCGACGGTGAGCAGCCCGTATAGTTGATCCTGACTTTTTTGTGCCTGGAAACGTACCCGGGCGTGATCGTTTTGCGGGGCGGTCAGCCACCCGCTATCTGCCGCATGAGCCACGCCCATGCACGACAGCAACAGGAGGACGAATCCCCTGAAGATATTCAGCATTTGTTTTCTCCGTAAATTGAATAATAAGTCGTGCTAACGACGATTATTCATTCACGGAAGACGCAGTTTTTGAGGTGGATCCGTAGCGTAGGAGGCCTTGCGGGCGTGTCCCTTGGGACATACGTCCGTACCGCAGTCAGTTGTTGCAGCAGGGCCAGGAAGAGAATAACGGCGGGCAATGCGCCATCAAAGAACACGGGCTGCGCGCAGAGCAATGAATTAGCGCTAAGCTGACACGGTGACGGGCCAACCGGCGCATCATCGGGCGCAGGAGAAGAGAGAACCTGAACCGGGCTGGCGGCGTCTTGTAAAAAATGGTGTAGATAGACCGTCCGCTGAGCCAGGCAGATAACCATAGCAAAGCAGGCCAATATCAAAAACCATTTCGCAAGAAGCTGACGATTACGCATAAGTTACCAGACGATTCAGAACAGCCGAATCATAAACAATACAAATCATTGTGCAAGACTTTGCATGTAATGATTTGTCTGCATGGCTCGTGAGTGGTGACGCGCTATATGTTTGGGGATGATATCAGCAGGTATGGCGATGAGTTTTTGCATTGCCGACCCGTTGTGCAGGGGTTCCCCGGCGTCGCTGCGCTCGACCGGGCTACGGTTTAGGTAGCCCGGGCAAGGCGTTAGCCGCCCCCGGGGGAGTTCGGTGCCAATCCCGGCGGCGCTGCGCTTGGCCGGGCTACGGTTTATGTAGCCCGGCCAAGGCGTTAGCCGCCCCCGGGGGAGTTCGGAGTCAATCCCGGCGTCGCTGCGCTCGGCCGGGCTACGGTTTAGGTAGCCCGGGCAAGGCGCTAGCCGCCCCCGGGGGGAGTTCGGAGCCAATCCCGGCGGCGCTGCGCTTGGCCGGGCTACAGGGTTTATGGCGCGGTGCGCTCAATTTCCGCAACGCGTTTACGCACGCCATACCAGCCAGCGACAAGCAGGATGGCAATCAGCGGTAGCGAACCAATGGTGTAGGTACCGTTAGGGTAATCAAATGCCATCAGCACCAGCACGCTTAGCAGGAACAGCAGCGTCAACCACGAGGTAAACGGTGCGCCCGGCAGCTTGAAGCTGACGTCGGCGGCCTGTCCGGCTTTGATAGCCTGACGCAGACGCAGTTGGCAAACCATGATAAACGCCCACGAGGCAATAATCCCCAGCGAAGCGAAGTTGAGCACAATCTCAAACACCTGAGCGGGCACCAGATAGTTGAGGAACACCCCTACCACGTACACCACCAGCGTCGCCATGATCCCCGCGTACGGAACGTGCTGGCGGCTCATCTTAGCCATAAATTTCGGCGCTGAACCGCCCATCGCCATGGAGCGTAAAATACGCCCGGTGCAATAGAGCCCCGAGTTCAGGCTGGAGAGTGCGGCGGTCAGCACCACGATGTTCATAATGCTGCCGATATACGGCACGCCGAGCTTCGAGAAGAAGGTGACAAACGGGCTCTGCCCTGCCTGGTATGCATTCCACGGCAGCAACAGCACCAGCAGCACCACGGAGCCAACGTAGAACAAGCCAATACGCCAGATCACGCTATTAATGGCCTTAGGAACCATGGTTTGCGGATCTTTGCATTCGCCCGCCGCGGTGCCGACCAGTTCGATTGAGGCGAAAGCGAACACCACCCCCTGAACCAGTACCAGCGCAGGCAGCAGGCCGTGCGGGAAGAAGCCGCCGTTATCGGTAATGAGGTGGAAACCGGTCGCGTTACCATCGAGCGGTTTGCCGCTGCCCAGATAAACGGTGCCGACCACAAGGAAGATAACGATCGCCAGCACCTTAACGAGGGCAAACCAGAACTCCATTTCGGCAAACCATTTCACGCCAATCATGTTCATGGTACCGACAATCGCCAGCGCCCCTAGCGCAAATACCCACTGCGGCACATCGCCAAACGCGCCCCAGTAGTGCATATACAGCGCCACGGCGGTGATATCCACGATACCGGTCATTGCCCAGTTAATGAAATACATCCAGCCCGCTACATAGGCGGCTTTCTCACCGAGGAATTCACGAGCGTAGGAGACAAAGCTCCCGCTGGATGGCCGGTGTAATACCAGCTCGCCAAGCGCGCGGAGGATAAAGAAGGAGAAAATGCCGCAGACCAGATAGACCAGCGCCAGCGCTGGGCCGGCCATCTGTAAGCGCGCACCTGCGCCTAAAAATAGCCCGGTACCAATAGCGCCGCCGATGGCAATCATCTGCACCTGGCGGTTGCCCATCGCTTTGTGGTAACCCGATTCATGAGAGTTAAGCCAGCGTCGTTTTGCCGCGTGTTGCTCCGTGGCCTGTGTGTTTTGTGTTTCCATCGTTTCCCTGTTACCTGTCTGTTTAAAGGAAGACTTCCGGTTGCGCGAATCGAACGACGATGCGCGATAGCGTTGGCCATTTTTCCCGTCATTCTGTGTAGGGATAAAATCGCCGCGAAGCATCCTACCTGCAATTAATAAGCGGTGCAAAACATACGCGAATTATGCTGGCGTAACTCCCGAAAAACGCGTCACTTTACAACCCCGTCTTGCGCTGCTTCAGGATAGACTTAGACAAAAAAAACGGCGTCCAACTGGACGCCGCTAAAATAATTTTATGGTGATGATATTACCCACTAAGTATTAACAAAGCGGTTAATACCGATGAGGAAAATTATTTTCCTTCCTCGTCAGGTTGTTTGACATGTAATAAATTGACCGTCGCGGCAAGACACAGAATATAGCCAAACAGCTCTACGCCCTCTTCCACCATATTTTTAACCACACGAACGTAGCCCTCCTGCAAAATATCATGCCAGAGGACCGACATACCAAATAAGCGGGAGAATATAAGGACCGTCGCAAGGCCCGCGACCATCAGGCCGTAGGACGGCGTACGGGCATAGTCCGCTAATTGTTTTGCCACCAATGAAGGGGTGCGCAGTACGTAACCGATGGACACAATACTGCTCAACAGCGCAAACCATACCCAGCTACCGTGATGAATAAGGTCGAAAACACCGTCCAGTTCGCGAATCAGCATGGCGAGGAAAAAGCCAGCAATCAACACATTACATTGCCGCTGCACGCTGCTTTTACGAGCACGAATGAAATGAATGACCACAATCAGCAACAGTATCGACTCTTGTACCACCTCGGTGAGTGAGGTTTCAGACAAGCCGTTGTTCATGATGTTGACGTCAACATGCAGGCAAAGCACTGCCGCAGCGACAGCTATAATCAAAAATATGATGCGCAAAAGAAGCTTAATTAAGATCATAAATATCACTAGTTTTTATAAAAAATGTATTTTACATCACTGAAATTTATTGAACTTATCCTTATGTGCCGCATCGACATTAATCGTCGCGGTTTTGTACAGGCGGCAGAGCTATTTTAGAAGGGGAAAAGTGACGACGAAATATTCAGTATGACAATGCCAGGAAGGATAAAAAACGGCGATTACAGTAGGTTAAGTTTACGCAAGGGGGCGCTGCGATAGCGCCCCCGTACCTCATTATTTCAGATCGGGTAATTCTGGCTGCGTTTTTTGCGACACCTCTACTGGCTGTGCCGCAGAAGGTGCCTGAATGTTAAGCTGCTTTAACAAATCGCCAATTCGTGCGTTGATGCGATAAGTGGTGAACATCTCCGTAAACTGCATCTCAACATAGCGGCGCTGAGCGTTGAACACTTCATTTTCACTGTCCAGCATATCCAGAAGGCTACGCTCGCCAATGCTGAACTGTTCCTGGTAGGCGGTGCGCACCACGGCGCTGCGGTCAGCGTAGTCTTTAGCGATAGGGACCTGCTGACGGGCGTTCTGCCAGGCGTTCCATGACAGGCGCAGTTCTTCATCGAGTTGACGCAGGGCATTGCGTTTAACATCCTGCGCCTCCTGCATTTTATAGGCATAGGATGACAGCTGGGCCTTGTCGCTGCCGCCGTTGAACAGGTTGTAGTTCATTCTCACCATGGCCTGCCATTCCTGATCGTGTCCACGCGTACCGTCGACGTTGTTATCCATTCGGCGTCCCAAATCAATATCAACGCTCGGATAGAAACGTGATTTGGCGGCTTCATACTGCTGGCGAGTGGCCTCGACATCGGCATCCGCCTGTTTGAGCAGCGGACTGTTTTCCAGCATCTGCTTGCGGGCATCAGCCACAGACGCGGGAATGTGTGTGGTCAGCGGCATCGACAGACCTTCCGCCTCTTTCCCTACCACGCTGAAGTAGTTCGCCTGAGCATCCTGGAGATTGGTTTGTTCGGTCAGCAGATTGTTTCTCGCCTGCGCCAGACGAGCCTGCGCCTGCTCATAGTCCGCCTTGCGCCCTACACCCTGTTCAGTACGCAGGCGAATCTGGTCGAACACCCGCTCGTGGCTTCGCAGGTTATCTTCCGCCAGTTTCACCATGCGCTGACGCATCAGGACATCCAGATAGCTCTGAATCGCATTCAGCGCAGTGACTTCGCTGGTATTGAGCACCGAGTAGGCGCGAGAGTTAACCGTCGCCTTTTGGCGGGAAACCTCACTGGTGGTGGCAAAACCGTTAAAGACATTTTGACGTAAATTGATCGAGGACTCGCTGCGATGCAGGTTGCGACGGTGATCGTCAGCGCCTCGGGTGCTGGCGTTATCGGTCTGCTCCCAGCCCGTACCGGCAGATAAATCTAAGGTTGGTAAATACCCCCCTTTTGCCGCACGAAGATCCTCATCGGCGGAATAACGACTGTTGACCGATGCACTCACCTGCGGGTGCCATAGCAAACTGTCTTTCACCGCTTGTTCAAGTGATGCTGCATTTGCCGCATGCGAGAACAGCAATGGTAATGAAATGCCGGTCAGCGCCAGAATATGTTTGCTCATAATTTCGTCCTTTTATTAATTTCCCTGATTGCCTGGGGTTTGCCTGGTGTTCTCAAGAGAGAAGAACGCTAAACCCTGTTTGTTTGTCTTATAAGAAAACCGCGTCATTAACCTCACGACTTTTAGCGTTCACGAAGCGCTTCCGCTTTAGCCCGTAAAATCGGTTTTAACAGATAGCTGAGTACCGTCTTTTGCCCGGTCATAATATCCACGGACACCGTCATCCCAGGGATAATCAGCAGCGGCTTATCTTCACTGCCGAGATAATTACGATCCGTTCTTAAGCGGATTTGGTAAAAACTGCGGCCTTCTTTGTCGGTGATGGTATCGGCACTAATATGTTCCAGTGAGCCTTTTAAACCGCCGTAAATGGTGTAGTCATAGGCGGTAAATTTAATCATCGCTTTTTGGCCTGGGTGTAAAAAGGCAATATCCTGAGGGCGTATTTTTGCCTCAACCAGCAGGCTGTCATCGAGCGGCACAATCTCCACCAGTTCGCTGCCCGGCTGGATAACGCCGCCAATGGTGGTGACCAGCATTTGCTGAATAATGCCGCGTACCGGCGAGGTCACCAGCGTCCGGTTGACCCGGTCTTCGATAGCCTTTCCGCTGGCTTCGGTTTTGGCGAGGTTAGTGCGCGCTTCGTTAAGTTGCCCGAGCATTTCACCGCGATAGCGGCCCCGCGCTTCGGCAATTTTATTTTCTATTTCCTTAATCGCAGAGCGCGCGCGGGGAATGGAGTGGGTAACTGAATCCAGTTGTCCCCGCGTTTCCACTTCCGAACGCCGCAGGCGGAGAATTTCAACTTTTGAAATCGCCCCAGCGCTAACCAGCGGTTCAGACATGCGGACTTCTTGCTGAAGCAGCCCCAGGCTATGGCTGAACTGTGTTTTTTTGGCTTCAAAATCCAGCAGTTCTTGTTTTTTTTGCGAGAGCTGCTCTTCCAGCCCCGCAATTTCGCTATTAAAGCGTGCACGTTGGGTATTGAATAATTCTTGCTCACCACGGGCGATATTTGGCGCCTCGCGGGTGATCTCCTCGCTAATGACCAGCGGTTTATCATCAAGCTGCGCTTCCAGACGTAAGATTTGCGCCATCAATGCATAGCGGTCAGCTTCACTTTCACCGACGTTGGATTTGAAGCGGGTATCATCGAGCCTTAATAGCGGTTGCCCGGCCTCAACAACCTGCCCTTCATGCACGAAAACTTCCGAGACAATCCCCCCTTCCATGTTCTGCACTTTTTGCAGGCGTGAGGAAGGAATGGCTTTCCCTTCACCGCGAGCCACTTCATCAATCGGTGCGTTCGCTGCCCAGACGATCAGCGCGATGAAAAAGGCCAGACATGACCACAGCGTGATACGGGATGATCGGGATGCATCGCCCATAATCAAACCGTTGATACCGTTAACAGTCAGATCTTTTTCACCGCTTCCCGTTCCTAATCCACGCAGCCAGTTTTTTAATCCTTTATTGTGTCGCATGGATTTGCCCCTTTTTCAGCGCAGCCAGAACATTGTCCCGTGGGCCATCGGCAATAATGCGTCCCCGGTCGATAATAATGAGCCGGTCAACCAGCGCCAGCATTGAGGCGCGATGGGTGACTAACAGCAACGTGCGACCCACTGTGGATTCCGTGAGCGCCCGTCGCACGGCGTCTTCCGTGGTGTTATCCATCGAACTGGTCGGTTCATCCAGCAGCAATATCGGCGGGTCAAGCAGTAGCGCACGCGCCAGCATGACCGCCTGACGCTGCCCGCCGGAGAGGTTTAGCCCACGCTCGCCTACCTGCATGTTGTAACCATCAGGATGCTTACGCGCGAACTCATGAACGCCCGCCAGTTGTGAGGCTTTGAGCATCGCGTCGTTATCCACATAGCTGGCGCCGCTGAGCAAGTTATCACGCAGCGTGCCGCTGAACAGGTGAATATCCTGAGGCCCGTAACCGATGTTGTGCCGCACGTCGTTGACGTCAATTTGGTTGGAATCCATGCCGTCGAGCAGAATTTCGCCGCTGTTGGGCTGGTAAAAGCCGATGATGAGCTTGGCCAGTGAGCTTTTTCCCGAGCCGCTGCGCCCGATAATGCCAACCCGCTCACCCGGTTTTATGGTAAACGACACGTTGCTAAGCGACGGTCGTTTCTGATCCGGGTAGGTGAAGGTGACGTTCTGGAAGATGATTGCGCCCTGCAATTTCTCACGCGCCACCAGTGGGCGATCGTCCTGGCGTTCCTGCGGTAAATCCATCATCTCTTCGGTGGTGTTCATCGTCATGCGGGCCTGCTGGTAGCGAGTTACCAGCCCGCTCAGTTGCCCCATCGGCACCAATGCGCGACCGTTTAGCATGTAACAGGCAATCAGGCCACCCATACTGAGGTTGCCATCAATGATCAAATACACGCCCGCCACGATCATCGCGACGCCGGAGAATTGCTGTAACCAGGCGGTGAAGTTCATCGCCAGCGTGGAAAGCGTTTTAACGCGCAGCTCTTTTTGACTGAGCGTGACGAGCGTGCTTTCCCACATGTGCTGCCGTTCGCTTTGCGCGTTATTCACTTTAATGGCGTCAAGGCCACTGAGCGTTTCAATCAGCACCGCCTGCCGTTCCGACGCTAGTTTCATGGTGTCGTTAATGGTCTGGTTCAACGGTTTCTGGATAGCCCAGCTCACCAGCAGCGCTAAGGGAAAAGCGACCAGCGGGATAAAGACCAACGGGCCACCGATGATGCCAATCACCAGCAGCATCAGCAGCGTAAACGGCATGTCGATGAGCGTGGCCATGGTAAGTGATGAGAGAAAATCACGCAGTGATTGGATCTCATGGATGTTCTGCGCAAAGCTGCCCATCCGCGCCGGACGCGCTTTCATTGCCATTCCGGTGATCCGCTCAAACAGCGATGCCGAGACGATCATGTCGGTTTTCTTACCAGCAATATCCAGACAGCGTGTGCGCAACGTCTTGAGTAACAGGTCGAATAAGAATGCGACCGTGATACCAATCGCCAGCACCCATAAGGTGGATGTGGCCTGATTGGGCACGACCCGGTCATAAACGTTCATCACGAATAATGGCGTGCACAGCGCAATGATGTTAATCAGGAAGCTGGCAACAACCGCATCGATATAAAGAAAACGAGAGAGTTTCAGCGTATCGCGAAACCATGTCCGGGTACGTGGCAGCAGCGTTGCTTTGGTTCGCTCGCTCTGATGAATGGGCTGGATGAACAGCGTGATGCCGGTATATTCTTCAGCCAGTCGCGCGGGATCCAACTCAATTTGCCCGCCGTGGGTATCCCCGGACAACAGCTGGGCCTGCCCGCCCGGCGTCCATCCGCACAGTACCGCTGTACGGTTACTTTTCAGGATCAGGATGGCAGGGAGCGACAAGGCCGTTATTTTACTCAGCTCTCGTTTTAACATCCGCACGCGTAGCCCGGCGCGCGCGGCGGCGCGTGGGAAAACGGGAAGCGTTAAGCGATTATTTTTCAGGGGTAAACCTGCGGTGAGCGAAACGCGGCTTGACGCTTTTCCATATAACGTGCAGACGGCCATCAGGCTATCAAGAAGCGGATCGTCACACAGCTCACGCTGATCTAATTGAACATCTTCATAGCGTTCAGTGACATCCTTTTCACCAGGAGTCGGTGATTGTAGTGTCATAGTTATATCCTTAATAACAAACCCGACTAAAACCGTTAGTACTTTCTTATTCCTGAAATTACGGGCATTGACTTAGCAGACATTACAATACTTGATTACTCTACCAAATTACCAGATATTCGAGCAGGAATCATTGAGAATATTCTTCAGTAATTCTTTATAATTAGCGCTAATGGCAATAACGTAGAATGCTTAAGCAAAACAAATGCAATCTATGTTAAAACATAAATATAAAACAATTAACAACGCGCGCCAGCCATTTGTTAAATTAAATAACAATATAAATTAACCAATAAAAACAAACAGATAAAAGACTGTGCGCACAGATGAGCAGATGGAAAACAATAATAAAACCATTGTTATATTAATCTTAACAGTTAATTACAACTAATAACAAAACTAAAAACCCCAATAAAAATAACAACAAGGTAAATAAAGCCAAAAATAACACATGAATATTATTACTAATGCGACATTGAATATATATATTTAGGGGATAAAAAACTAGACTCATTCTTAAGACCATCAACCGATACGTAATTTTTATTATAAATATGATTACCGGGTGGATTATCTCCACTGTCGACTACGTAATTTGCACTCTAAGGAGAGACCGCTATGTCAACAATTATAGGAACGATAAAGGCAGTTATGGGACAAGTGTGGATCGTCGCAACTGACGGTTCTCGTCGTCTGGCAACAGAAGGCGAACAGGTCATGCGCGGGGAAATAATCGTCACCGACCAGGGGGCTGCGACCGTGACGCTGCCCAATGGCAAGAATATGGATCTCGGTCGTGGAAGTGAATGGGGTGATGAGGCGGTAGCGGTCTCAGTATCCGGGGGTAGCAATGAGCAGGCCATCGCCGCTGCACAGCAGGCTATCGCCGAAGGTGCTGACCCGACGCAAATTCTGGAAGCGACGGCCGCAGGTAACACCACCATTATTGATTCGTCGTCCGAACCAACAGGACCTCACAGCGGTCACAGCCACGTTATTCTCGATTTGACCGGCGAAATACTTGATCCTACGGCAGGCTACCCGACCGAAGGGCTCGACGCCGCAAGATCTATGCCTGTAGAAGAAGTTACGCTACTACAGCCCGAGCAAGGCAACGACACCAACGTCGATACCGACACCGATACCCCTATCACCCCACCGCCCTCTCATCCATTACCGGAAGCCAGTATCATTATCGATGTGATTGCGGGTGATAACGTCATCAATATAAATGAGGCCGCCCAGCAAAAAACCGTGATTACCGGGTCAACCGGGCGGGATGTTCAGCCAGGCGATATCGTCACCGTGACGGTCAATGGAAACTCGTACCAGACGCAGGTTACGGCTGACGGGCGTTGGTCCGTTGAGGTGAACACCAGCGATTTGGTGGCGTCGGGCGAAGTGCATGCTAGCGTGACGACGTACGACCAGTACGGTAATGAGGCGAGCGCGAGCGCAGAAAGCGCGGTCTCAGTAAACATTACCGCGCCTGACGTGTCGCTGCATATCGACGTTATTAGCGGTGACGGCTTTATTAATGCCGCCGAGGCGGAGAAGCCAACCACCACCGTCAGCGGCACCGTTGGCGGCGATGCGAAAGCCGGGGATGTGGTGCATCTGGAAGTGAACGGGAAGGATTACCCTGCCACCGTGGTGGTGGGGGAAAACGGTGCGCTGGTCTGGCAGACCGAGGTGGCAACCCGCGATCTGCTCGCCGACCCGCAGGTGAACGGTACCATCACCATCCGCGATGAGGCGGGCAACGAAGCGACCGCCGTTGATGATGAGTCCGTGGTGGTTGATACCACGCCTCCTGAGGTCTCGCTGCACATTGATGTGATCAGCGGTGATGGCTATATCAACGCCGCCGAGTCAAAAGCACCGACCACCACCGTCAAAGGCACCGTCGGCGGTGATGCCAAAGCCGGCGATGTGGTGCATCTGGAAGTGAACGGGAAGGATTACCCTGCCACCGTGGTGGTGGGGGAAAACGGTGTGCTGGTCTGGCAGACCGAAGTCGTCACCGACGATCTGCTTGCCGATCCGCAGGTAAACGGTACCATCACCATCCGCGATGAGGCGGGCAACGAAGCGACCGCTGTTGATGATGAGTCCGTGGTGTTTGATACCACGCCTCCTGAGGTCTCACTGCAAATTGATGTTATCAGCGGTGATGGCTATATCAACGCTGCGGAATCAAAAGAGCCGACCACCACCATCAGTGGTACCGTCGGCGGCGACGCCAAAGTCGGGGACGTGGTCCATCTGGAAATCAACAATAACGCCTACACCGCGGAGGTAGTGGCCGACGAACACGGCAATCTGGTCTGGCAGACCGAGGTCGCCACCCGCGATCTGCTCGCCGACCCGGAAGTCAACGCCACCATCACCATTACCGACGAAGCCGGAAATCAGGCTACCGACACGGCGCAGGAGACGGTGATCATCGATACCGAGATTACGGTCTCGCTGCATATCGACACCATCAGCGAAGACGGTTATATCAACGCCGCCGAGGCGGAGAAACCGACCACCACCGTCAGCGGTACCGTTGGCGGCGATGCCAAAGCCGGGGACGTCGTCCATCTGGAAATCAATGACATCACCTACACCGCGAAAGTGGTGGCGGACGCAGACGGCAATCTGGTCTGGCAGACCGAAGTCATCACCGACGATCTGCTTGCCGATCCGCAGGTGAACGGTACCATCACCATCCGCGATGAGGCGGGCAACGAAGCCACCGCTTACGATGAGGAATCCGTGGTGGTTGATACCACGCCTCCTGAGGTCTCGCTGCATATTGATGTGATCAGCGGTGATGGCTATATCAACGCCGCCGAGTCAAAAGCACCGACCACCACCATTAAAGGCACCGTCGGCGGTGACGCCAAAGCCGGGGACGTCGTCCATCTGGAAATCAACGACATCACCTACACCGCGAAAGTGGTGGCGGACGCAGACGGTAATCTGGTCTGGCAGACCGAGGTCGTCACCGACGATCTGCTTGCCGATCCGCAGGTGAACGGCACCATCACCATCCGCGATGAGGCAGGCAACGAAGCCACCGCTTACGATGAGGAATCCGTGGTGGTTGATACCACGCCTCCTGAGGTCTCACTGCACATTGATGTGATCAGCGGTGATGGCTATATTAACGCCGCCGAATCAAAAGCACCGACTACCACCATTAAAGGCACCGTCGGCGGTGACGCCAAAGCCGGGGACGTGGTCCATCTGGAAATCAACAACAACGCCTACACCGCAGAAGTGGTGGCGGACGCAGACGGCAATCTGGTCTGGCAGACCGAAGTCGTCACCGACGATCTGCTTGCCGATCCGCAGTTGAACGGCACCATCACCATCCGCGATGAGGCGGGCAACGAAGCCACCGCTTACGATGAGGAATCCGTGGTGGTTGATACCACGCCTCCTGAGGTCTCACTGCATATTGATGTGATCAGCGGTGATGGCTATATCAACGCCGCCGAGTCAAAAGCACCGACCACCACCGTCAAAGGCACCGTCGGCGGCGATGCGAAAGTCGGGGACGTCGTCCATCTGGAAATCAACAACAACGCCTACACCGCAAAAGTGGTGGCGGACGCAGACGGCAATCTGGTCTGGCAGACCGAAGTCATCACCGACGATCTGCTTGCCGATCCGCAGGTGAACGGTACCATCACTATCCGCGATGAGGCGGGCAACGAAGCCACCGCTTACGACGAGGAGTCCGTGGTGTTTGATACCACGCCTCCTGAGGTCTCGCTGCATATCGATGTGATCAGCGGTGATGGCTATATCAACGCCGCGGAATCAAAAGCACCGACCACCACCATTAAAGGCTCCGTTGGCGGCGATGCCAAAGCCGGGGACGTCGTCCATCTGGAAATCAACAATAACGCCTACACCGCAAAAGTGGTGGCGGACGCAGACGGCAATCTGGTCTGGCAGACCGAAGTCATCACCGACGATCTGCTTGCCGATCCGCAGGTGAACGGTACCATCACCATCCGCGATGAGGCGGGCAACGAAGCCACCGCTTACGATGAGGAATCCGTGGTGGTTGATACCACGCCTCCTGAGGTCTCGCTGCATATCGATGTGATCAGCGGTGATGGCTATATCAACGCCGCGGAATCAACAGCACCGACCACCACCATTAAAGGCTCCGTCGGCGGGGATGCCAAAGCCGGGGACGTCGTCCATCTGGAAATCAACAACAACGCCTACACCGCGAAAGTGGTGGCGGACGCAGACGGCAATCTGGTCTGGCAGACCGAAGTCGTCACCGACGATCTGCTTGCCGATCCGCAGGTGAACGGTAGCATCACCATCCGCGATGAGGCGGGCAACGAAGCCACCGCCGTTGATGATGAGTCCGTGGTGGTTGATACCACGCCTCCTGAGGTCTCGCTGCATATCGATGTGATCAGCGGTGATGGCTATATCAACGCCGCGGAATCAACAGCACCGACCACCACCATTAAAGGCACCGTCGGCGGTGACGCGAAAGTCGGGGACGTGGTCCATCTGGAAATCAATGACAACACCTATACCGCGAAAGTGGTGGCTGACGCAGACGGTAACCTGATCTGGCAGACCGAAGTCGTCACCGACGATCTGCTTGCCGATCCGCAGGTGAACGGTACCATCACCATCCGCGATGAGGCGGGCAACGAAGCCACCGCTGTTGATGATGAGTCCGTGGTGGTTGATACCACACCTCCTGAGGTCTCGCTGCATATCGATGTGATCAGCGGTGATGGCTATATCAACGCCGCGGAATCAAAAGCACCGACCACCACCATTAAAGGCTCCGTTGGCGGCGATGCCAAAGCCGGGGACGTCGTCCATCTGGAAATCAATGACATCACCTACACCGCGAAAGTGGTGGCGGACGCAGACGGTAACCTGATCTGGCAGACCGAGGTCGTCACCGACGATCTGCTTGCCGATCCGCAGGTGAACGGCACCATCACCATCCGCGATGAGGCGGGCAACGAAGCCACCGCTTATGATGAGGAATCCGTGGTGGTTGATACCACGCCTCCTGAGGTCTCGCTGCATATTGATGTGATCAGCGGTGATGGCTATATCAACGCCGCTGAGTCAAAAGCACCGACCACCACCATTAAAGGCTCCGTTGGCGGCGATGCCAAAGCCGGGGACGTCGTCCATCTGGAAATCAACGACATCACTTACACCGCGAAAGTGGTGGCGGACGCAGACGGCAATCTGGTCTGGCAAACCGAGGTCGACACCGACGATCTGCTTGCCGATCCGCAGGTGAACGGTACCATCACCATCCGCGATGAGGCGGGCAACGAAGCCACCGCCGTTGATGATGAGTCCGTGGTGGTTGATACCACGCCTCCTGAGGTCTCACTGCATATTGATGTGATCAGCGGTGATGGCTATATCAACGCCGCCGAGTCAAAAGCACCGACCACCACCATTAAAGGCACCGTCGGCGGTGACGCCAAAGCCGGGGACGTCGTCCATCTGGAAATCAACGACATCACTTACACCGCGAAAGTGGTGGCGGACGTAGACGGCAATCTGATCTGGCAAACCGAGGTCGACACCCGCGATTTACTTAAAGACCCGATCGTCAACGGCACTATCACCATCACCGATGTTGCTGGCAACGAAGCTACAGCAACTGATAGCGAGCCGGTGATTATCGATACCGAGATCGACGTTAAGGTCACCATCGACCCGGTCACCGGCGACGATTTCCTGAGCTTTGCAGAAACTAACCAACTGCCGGGTCAACCAGAGCCAGTCATCAAAGTAACTGGCACCGTTACCGGAGAGGCTAAGGTGGGTGATATCGTCAATGTTAAAGTTGGCGAGGTGACACAGCAGGCGACGGTCACCGATGACGGTAAGGGTAATCTGGTCTGGGAGAGCGAATTCACGGCTAAAAATCTGATGAACAACCCGGAAGTCACGGCATCCATCAGCATTAGCGACCCGGCAGGTAACACGGCCAGCCACTCGACCGAACGCTCCGTCACCATCGAAATCGGCAATCTCATCACCGGCGACGAAACCGACAACGTGATTGATGGCAGTGATAGCAGCGATATTATTATCGCCGATACCCAGGGCTTCCAGCAGGTACCGGGGCAGAATTACAACATTGCCTTCGTGGTGGACAGCTCCGGCAGCGTGGGGGCGACTGATATTAAAAGTATCATCGCCTCTCTCACGACCGTCTTTAACGCCCTGCATCAGAACGCGCAGTTGGCGAACGCTGGTGATGTGAAAATCCTGCTGGTCGATTTTGACGCCCAGGTTAACTTCGCCGTCTCGGTGAATCTTAAAGATTCCGGGGCATTAAAAACCCTGACCGATGCCTTAGCCAAAATGACCAGCGGCGGCGGCACCAACTATGAGGATGCGTTTAAAACCACCGCAAACTGGTTCCATGAGGTCTCCTCTGGCAGCAGTGAGAACCTGACCTATTTCATTACTGATGGTAAGCCGACCTATTATCAGAGCGAAGAAAAAACCAGCGTTGATGTTGATGGCCGCAGCGGCAACAATGTTGTCATGCTTGATGTGACTAAACTCGATTATCATCCAGGCCAGGTTGTCTCCATGAATATTAATGGAACCAGCCGGGTGGTGATTGATGCAAGCGGTAACGTGTATAGCTGGAACGGCAGTACGCGGACAAGTGTTGGTATCATGCGAGCAGACGGTAAAGGGGGTTATGAGATATCCGTTCGTGCGGGTAGTGGAAGTAGCACCACGACCGATACCACCAATAACTCCATCTCTGCCTTTGGCTTATTAATGGCGATGTGCGGCAACGTAGAAGCCATCGGTATCAACAACGGTATTAGCGCCAAAGATCTGTTGGCTTACGATTCAGACCAAAAAGTGACGGCTGGCATCTCCGCCAACGAACTGGCCAATGCAATTCTCGGCGGTGACTACGTGCAGATGGCGGGTGCGCAGGATACCGTTCACGGCAACGGCGGCAACGACATTCTGTTTGGCGATATGGTGATGTTTGGCGACAAAACCGGGTATGCCGCTATTCAGGAGTATGTTGCTGGCAAACTGAATATTCCCGTGAGTCAGCTTGAAGTGTCGCATATCGCGCAATATATCACCGAGCACCCCGCCGAGTTCGACCAGTCTCAGGTCGATGGCGGTAGAGACGTACTATTCGGCGGTGTCGGTGACGATATTCTCTACGGCGGCGGCGGTGACGACATTCTGGTCGGCGGCAGCGGGGATGATGTCCTCTTTGGCGGCAAAGGCGATGACATTCTGATTGGCGATGGTTTTGATAACCTGATCGGCATGGCCAACCACATGAATACTCCCGTCGACCAACTGACGTTCGATAAAGTGGCTGACTATGTGACCCAGCATAGCGACGAACTTGGCGCAATGGGCTCAGGCAACGACAAACTCTACGGCGGCGAAGGTAACGATATCCTGATTGGCGGCGGAGGCAACGATCTTCTCAACGGCGGTGAGGGTAACGACCTGCTGTTTGGCGGAACGGGCAATGATATTTTAATCGGTGGAAAAGGCAATGACACCCTGCACGGCGGCGCGGGCAGCGACACCTTCACCTGGCTTAAAGGTGACGATGGGCACGATGTCATAAAAGACTTCCGCGCTGACGAAGGCGACCGCATAGATTTAAGCGATCTGCTGGGCGATGTTGCCAATAACGATTTGGCCTCTTACATCAAAGTCAGCGATGACAATCACGGTAACACGGTGATTGAAATTAACACCAACGGGCAGATGCAAAGCGGGAACTCCACGATGAGTATCACCGTGGAGAACTGTGCGGCGGCGGATATTGATATTAATAGTCTGATTGCGAAACCGGATGCACCGGTGATTTAACCCTCACGAAACCGCCCCAACCTGCTGGCTGGGGCTTTTTTTCATATCCGTAAGATTAAAAAGCGTATTTTATTCCCACCATCCCCTGCGTATCGCTGTAGCCTTTATCGCCTATCTGCTGCGCGACGTTCCCCCACAGTTGCAGGTTTTGATTCAGCTGGCCTTCCACACCCGCTTTTAGCTCACCGATATTGCGCGTGCCTTGCTGGCGGCTGGTGACGCCGTTCATGCTGACGCCGTAGCTGCCGGAGTTGTGGATCCAGTTGGCTTCAACAAAGGGCTGGAACTCACGCGTTTTTCCGTCATCAATGGCGTTATGCCCTTTGATGTAGGCTCTCACGCCCAGACGCGTTTGCAGGTTGCCGTCATTTTTACCTTTCACACGCGTGCCGTTGGCCTCCGTATGGTTATCCGCCTGCACGCCCATCCAGGTGATCTGCGCTTTAGGCTGCAACCACCAGCTGGAGCGCCCATCCTGACGCTGCCCCATCAGATAGCTGTAACCGCCTTCCACCGAGGCTGTAAATCCGGCCGAGTTGTACTTCTCGCTCGCCAGCCCCTGGCCTGTGACGCTGTTTTTAAACCAGTTATATAAAACCCACGAGTCCAGGTAGCTACCGGTTTTATCCTCATCGTTCGCATACCAGGTTCCATAAACACCGACGCTGTAGCCGTCGACGCGCCCCCTTGAGCGGTATTGGCTCACGTTCGATTGGGTATTACTCTGCGCGTTACCGTAGCCTGCCATCAGCCCCAGATGCCAGCGATCCAGACCATCATCACTCCACTGCGCAAGGTCGCCGCCCAGTTGTACAACATAACGGTTAGTTTGCGTGTGGAGCTGGTTTTGCGCCGTATCAAAGCGCGTATGACCACCAATCTGACGCAGCCACAGGCTGGTAACTTTCTCCTCGCCGGTCAGCAGGTCGGTATACTGCGTGTCACCGATGCGGTCATGCAAACGGAGGTTAAACATGGTGTTGGCTGCCGCCAGGTTGCCCAGATAAGAACCGATTTCAGGGCGGTATGTCGCCGGGCCGGTAGGCGCAACCGGGCCAACAGGATCCGTCGGGTCCGTGGGATCGGTCGGGTCCGTTGGGTCGGTGGGATCCGTTGGATGCGTAGGATCGGTCGGTGCCATGGTGTTCGTCAGATACCAGTTATTGTGGCTGCTGTTACTGCCATCACCCCGGCCAAGAAAATATTCATAGCTGCCCGCGACAATGCGCCCGGACTGAACAAACTCCCCCGCAGACAGTCCGCCCACTTCAATCACCTCAATACCGTTGAGCGTCTTAGCCCCTGTTCCCCCGGCGTTATGAATCAACACGTTGGTGGTTCCTGACGTATCCCCGTTCACCACCAGTTTATCCGTTGGCGAAAAGTCGTTGCCCAGCGCGGTATTCATCACCAGCGTGCTGTTATCTCCGGCATAGTTCCCCGCAATAGTCAGCGTGTTGAATTGGTCGGAACCCCGGAGATCGACGCGCGAGTGATTGGCGGTAAGATGGGTGATATCGCTGTTTGACCTCATCGCCCAGGTTGATTGATTGAGGGTAACAGTGGATGACGCCCCCGCGGCATGATCCGTCAATATCGCATTGGTTAACGAGGAGTTCGTGGCGCTCAGCGTGCTGTCGTGAGCTGCAAACTGCGCCAACAGGCTGCCATTCGCCGTCACTTCTGAGCCCTCGATTACAAATTCGGCCTGCTGCGAGTCGCTGTCGCTCCAGGTGTAAAATAAGGCATCGTTATCGGTGGTAAGGGTGCTGTTCGTTAAGTGGAAAAGGCCGTCCCGTTCAATGCCCACCATCGCGTGGCCCTGCGAGTTGCCAGAGACGTTCATGCCCGAGATAGCGATATCGCCGCCATCTTTTGCCAACAAACCATACCGACCGTTACCGTCGACATCGAGGAGATGCTGGCCATTGCCCTGGATGACAATTTTGCCGCCTTCCGATAACACGCCATACGACCCGTTATGCGTGGCCTCAATATTCATCCCAACCACGTTTATCGTCGCCGCGGCGTTGGTCGTATCCTTTGAGTCATAAGCAAACAGGCCCGCACCTTCATTGTACTGAGCACCGTGGTTATCGTTATTGTTGACCTTTAGGGTATGAGACCCGGATTGGCTCACGACATTGATCTCGGCGCCATTGCTCGCTTTGACTCCGGCGTCAGGGCTGTTATCAACCAGAACATCCATATCCATGATATCCAGCCGGGAGTGGTAACCATCAACAATACCGTTGACGTTAATGCCGATACCCTCTTTTTGGGCACCGTTGACCGTTTGATTCCTCGAAACGGTCAGCGTATTGCCGGTATTGCTGGTGATGGACATCTGCCCACCGCTATTAATATCAATGCCGTACCGACCGTTGTCGTTGATAGTGACCTGCATGTTTTTGATTTCAATAGCGGCGGGTTTTGTCGAAGTCCCCTGATGGGTAAAACCTTCGATGGCGACACCGGCGTCGTAGGTATCCGACCGGGTGGATTTATTGCCAATAACATCAAGTCGTTGTGAGCCATCGCCGGTGATGCTAATCACCCCGCCATCACGCGCATAGAGGCCGTAAACGCCGTTATCGTTGGCTTCTACATGCATATTCTTAATGACAATAGCGGCTTGCTTTTCTGGCGTATTCGCAGAAACGCCGTGTGCCAGAAGCCCGGCGCCATACGACCATTCATCCGGCGTGGCCGCCGTATACTGCCGATTGGCGTTGGCGATTAAGGTATTATTCCCTGATTGGCTTTCAATATGAATGACGCCGCTATTGGCCGACACCACCCCTTCAAGCTCATTATTGTTGGCAATGATATCCATATCTTTAATCATAAGCGTTGCGACATCACCGGTGCTATCGGCCCCTTTCGCATGCAGACCTTTCCCCAGGTCCTGCCCGTTATCGGTCGCCATTCTGGTGTTATACACTTCCAGCAAGTGCTGTCCGCTGGTGCTGCTAATATTGATGATTCCCCCATCGCGGGCGGCAATTCCCTGGTAAGCCTGATCGTCGACCCGAATATTCATATCCTGGATAACGATAGCCGAACGGTCGCCGTTGGACGCTGAATGGTCGGCAATAATGCCATTGCCCATGTTGCCATCCGCGCTGTTATTAGCGGCCACCTCAATTTTATTATTTTCGACGCCGACGATATTCACGACGCCGCCTTCCGTTGCGCGGATGCCGTGATAATCATTGTCACGAACGTTGAGATCCATGCCGGTAATAGTGATGGTGCTTTTCAGATCGTCATAAAGGCTACTGACACCTTTCGCGATGATTCCCGCTCCAAAGGCCCAGGGATTATCCTGGGAGGTAACATTAGCGATGGCCTCAAGCAGCTGCGTGCCATCGCCGCTGAGCGTGAGCGTCCCGCCTTCGGTGGCGGAAAGACCGTAACGACCATTATTGTTGGCTTGCACATTCATATTCTGCACGACAAGCTGGGAAGCCTTTCCATCGGCGGCGCCCTGAACCTCAATTCCCGCGCCTTCCGTCCATGAGGTCGCAAGGTTTTTATTGCCGTTAGCCTGGAGTGTATTCTGGACGTTTTCCGCGCTGATAATAGTGGCGGTGCTGCCTTCCGCTACCTGTAGACCATATCGACCATTGTCCTTTATCTGAACATCCATACCTTTGATATTCAGTGTCGAATTTCCTTTTATAATAATGCCGCCATCGCTATTCAGGCCATTCTCAATGACATGTAAATACTGACGTCCATCCCCCAGGAGATCTACGCGTCCGTTGTTCCACGCCATAATCCCTGCTAATCCGTTGCCCTTCACCTCGGTGTTCATATTGATTATGTTCACCCGCGCGCCATCTTCTGACCAAATGCCCCCGCCCCAGCCCACGCTGGCATTATTGCCATTCACAAAAAGGAACGAGCTATTGTTATCTTTTCCGGTAATGTCAACGGCGCTACCCGCAGCAAAAGCGAAAATCCCTTTACCGGCGTTATTATTGAACTCAACCTGGGAAGCCTCGTTAATGGAGAACTGACCCGCGGTATCGGCGCGAATGCCGTTATTTGCATTACCATTGGAGCTGACGTTTATGTTGTTGAGGGTAAAGCCAGCATTGGACTCCACCAGAATCCCTTCCCAACGATTGTCGTTCGCCTGGAATAGAATGTCAGGACTCGTGCTGTTTAACATTATCGATGCGCTATTAGAAAAGAACACCCCGGCGTTATTATGGCTGACGTCGATATTTTTTTCGGTACGGATTTCAGTGTCCTGCTCCCCTTCGGCTCGCAGCGCGCTGACGTAATTGTCAGATAAATTATTAAGAATCAGACCATCATTCCAGACATAATCACCCTGAGTAATATGGTAGGTCTGCTGTGCCCAAGCTCCTTGCCCGGCCACAGCCATAAAAAGCATATGTGTGATCACAATATTTTTATATTTCATTGGCTACGTCTCCTTACGTATAAGATCTGAAATGGCAGGCGTTATTAAATAAACCGCATGAGGAATAATATTAAAAGCACATTATCGTTATAAAGAATAAGCAAGTAGTTATGTAAAGGCTCTCCCAGACATATTTACCATTATTCTAAAAACTGACAATTAATATCATTAATAGACTTTAAATTTCATTAAAATCAATATCATCAGGCGTTTAAGTCGCTAAAGAATTAGATATTTGCCAGGCTGTTTCCAATCGTTTATCACACGGCAGCAACGGCTGATCGATAGATTCAATCTATCAACACTAGCGTTACAATCGCCGTGATGAATATATACCAGAGGTAATTACGAAGATTATTTAATGCTTATGGAAGGGGGTTGTGGCTAAATTACTGATTTTTCAATTGGCTAACGCTGAGGTCAACACAAGTTTTGCTTATAAGTTAGTGCGCTTAGCATTCATTATGCATTTTTATCAGCACCAGGATTTTTCATTTTTCTAAAACACAGGATATTTATGCTTTAAAAATCTGCAGGATTGTTGATTAATATCAATAATAATCGCCAGGAAAATATAAGAATATTACCACTAAGCTTTTCGCATCCTATATTTATTGAATTGAAAATAACGATAAATAAACTTCTTCATGTATTTTCATTTATTTACCCCGCGATAATACGGCACTCGTCGGGTCGTTTCGGTTAGCGAATCATAAACCTCAACTTCTCCGGTGCTGATGGCCATCCCCGCTTTACGTAATGACGGTATCTCGGCGGCAAGACGCTGGATACCAAACCAGAAAAGCGCATCCAGCGCCGTGACATCCAGCCCAGCGTCCAGCGCCAGCTTAAGGCGTTCCCGCGTGAGGCGAGTTTGTCTGGCTATCTCCTGATACGGCGAGGACGTTGATAGCCCATCTTCCATGCGCCGGATACGATTTGCCAGACTGTACTGAAAAGCATCCGGGATGGCATCCATACTGCTTTTCAGGCTGTATACGCAGCCAAATCGCTTGCCGTTGAACGTCACATTTTTCTGGTTAAGCGCCAGCTCCTCACGCAAGCCTGCGATGAATTGCGGCGCTCTGACTAGCAGCAAACGAAAAGGCAGCTCGAAGCTGGTCACGTAGTCAACGTTGAGTAAGGCCGTGCGCAGACGTTCTTCTGCGCTCATCTTGCGGCACTCCTGCATTACCTCAGCCCACTGGCGAGTCAGTCGTGCAGGTTCAGCAGCTTCTTTAAAGCTATATTTTTCAATCTGATAATCAATAATGCCAGCCACGGTGAGTTCCTTTCTATTGCTATCAGTGGGTTACTTTAGCAACAGCGCCGCATTTACGAAATAGCGGCCTTTAAAAAGCGCCGCTACTCCTGCTGCCGATGCTTAAACTGGCTAACATCAATGTCAAACTGCTTGAGTTTACGCCACAGGGTCGTGCGGCCAATGTTGAGCAAGCTGGACATCTCCTGCAACCGGCCACTGGTGACTCTTGCAGCGTGAATAATCGCCTCTTTCTCCCTGGCGGAAATACTCAGGCTGGCAGGGATTAATCCACTATTTGCGCCACTGCCGGGGCTATCGTGGAATAACCAGTCCGGGAGATTGCAAAGCCGGATATGTCCGTGTTCACAGCTTATCGCGATATTTTCAACAATACTGTTCAGCTCAAAATCATTGCCCGGCCAGGAGTAGGCCACCAGTTGCGCCAGCGCATCATCGTCCACTTTCAAGCGTGATGAAAAACGTCGTTCCAGGGTACGCAGTCGGCTGTGAACCAGCGAGGGAATACTGTTGCGGCGCTCGCGCAGCGGCGGAATACTGATCTCAAAAGAGTGCAACGCATAGTAGAGCTGACGACTAAATCGGTTTTGTTCGACCAGGTTTTCTAAATCGGTGGTGGTGGTGGCAATCACCTTCACGTCCACCGGAATCAGCCTGCGCGCGTCAAGGCGGGTAACGACGCCCTGCTTTATCACCTGAAGCAGGATGGACTGGAGTTCCGGCGTCAGATATTCGACCTTCTCCAGAAATAACGTCCCACCGGAGGCCAGTTCCAGGCGGCTGAGTCGGCCATTTTCCTCTTCCGTTGCCGTGCTGCCCATAAAATCAACCCCGAGGGCATTATCGGCATACAGCTGACAGTTGACGGCGATGAATGGCCCCGCTGCGCGTTCGCTTTCGTTATGAATCGCCTGGGCTATCAACTCCTTCCCGACACCTTCTTCGCCGCACATCAATACCGGGAAGCTGCCGCGGGAAGCCTGGCGGCCAAAATGGATCACCCGACGGGTTTCGGGATCGTCTGCCGACATCTGGGCAAAAGTGTGGCTGACTTTGCCCAGTTGGCTGCTCATCAACTGACGCATCTGTTCCACCGGGTGAAGCAGCAGAATAAAGCTTGTCCCTTGAGCTTCCACTATCGGCTTAAGGGTTATCACCGCATCAACAAACTGATGCTGGCTTTCAAACGTGACCTCCGCATGGCTGAGCGGTCTGGCATGCTTAATCGCGCGTCGCAAGAGCGCGGGAAGCGTCACCAGATCGGCAATATTTTTCCCCTGACAGGTCGCGGCATCAAGATGTAAAAGTCGTGCCGCCTGAGGGTTGAGAAACTGCAATATCCCCGCTTCATTCCACGCCATCACGCCGTCGTCCATGCTCTCGAGCAGGCCGTACATCTGATTAAGATGACGGTTAGACTCCGCCAGCAGGCTATCGGTCAACAGCGAATTGCCCACTTCCCGGGCCATCGCCAGCGTCAGCGACAGGTCGGCGCTCCCGGAGTGTGGCGCAAGGCATGCCAGGGCGATAGAGCCAGACAGCCGACCGTGGTTATCAAATATCGGCGTAGAACAGAAAGCCCACGGGAATAGCGCCTGTTTAAAGTGTTGCTCGCCGAGCGTTTTTACCGGCTGCCCCACCATTGATGCCAGCGACAAAGAACAGGTGCCGATAATGCTTTCTGCACAGTAGCTCCCGGCATGAAACCCAAGTTTATCGAGCTGCTCAAGCGTTTGCGGATGCCCGCTGCGGGTCAGAATACAGGCGGATTCGTCAAGGATAAACAGCGCACATGGACGCTCCTCCATATACTCCCACGCGTCTTCAAGAGCGGCCTGGCCGATGGTTAGCAGCGCGGTTTTACGACGGCTGATGGAGGCGAACGTCAGCCCCTGCGCCTGATGCGGGGTGGTCCAGGTCTCGCGCTGCATCATCTTGCCGCAGCGGTGCCAGGACTGCGCGATAAATGACATCGGCGCCTGTTCGGGCTGCGCGTGGTGTATGCTCATCTGTGCCATTTCTCCTTTCTTTGCATTCCGTTTAAAACATTTTCCCCCGGCATCGCCTGACGCGACATCGGGGGAAAATACAACACGGTGGAGCGCAGACAGAGAAACCGTCAGCGCAACAATTTAGTGTGTTGCCAGCCACTGAGTACCGAGACGGTCAGCGGCCAGAATCGCGCCGTACACGCTTTGTGCCGTCACCGCGAACGGCATATTGTGGATGGTTTCGCCTTCGGCACAGGTCGCCTCTGCGACGGCGAGAATTTTCTCTTTAATACCGTCCTTCACGCCCATCTGCGCCAGCGTCATCGGCAGTCCGACTTTTTGACAGAAGCCGAGCACCGTTTCGATCTCTTCCATCGGGCTGTTTTGCAGCACCAGTTGGCACAAAGTCCCGAAAGCCACTTTTTCGCCATGGTATAAATGATGACACTCTTCGAGGATCGTGAACCCATTATGGATAGCGTGCGCCGCCGCCAGGCCGCTGCTTTCAAAACCGATGCCGCTCAGATAAGTATTGGCTTCCACGATACGCTCCAGCGCCATCGTCACCACCCCGGCTTCTGCCGCCAGACGGGCTTTCTCCCCTTCCGCCAGCAAGGTGTCATAGCACAGGCGCGCCAGGCTTAACGCCGCCGCGGTTGAGTGTCCCCCCGCCATGCTTACCGCACGCGCGTCAAAACAGGCTTTTGCCTCAAACCAGGTGGAGAGCGCATCCCCCATCCCGGCGACCAGTAAGCGAACCGGGGCGTTGGCAATAATCGCCGTATCCATCACCACCATATCGGGGTTTTTCGGATAGACCAGATACTCTTCAAACTCACCCGTTTCGGTGTAAATCACCGACAGCGCGCTGGTTGGCGCATCAGTTGAAGCGATGGTAGGGATCACCACCACCGGCAAATGCTGGTAATACCCAATGGCCTTCGCCGTATCGAGGGTTTTACCGCCGCCAATACCGACCACCCCTTTGCAGCCTTTTTGCTTAGCGATTGCCCCAAGACGGTTAATCTCAGCATGACTGCATTCGCCGTTAAAACGTTCTGCATGGCAGCTAATGCCGTTCTCATGCAGACCGTTCAGCACCTTGTCACCGGCCAGTTTCATCACGAAATCATCGGCAATCACAAAGTAGTTGTCCGCCAGGTTTTTGGCATACTGACCGAATAACGCTGATGCATCAGGACCCTGAAGATATTTTGCTGGAGATTGAATAACTTGTAGCATTCTCTACACCCTCACATTGAACTCGTTTCCATGATGGCGTCGGGGATGTGGAACATGACCGACGCGGTGACAATCACTTTAGAGCGGGAGCAGAACAAAAAAATTCTTCATCATTTGGTTCCACTTCGAAACGCTATCCATAAAATTTTGTTCCAAAACGAAACGCATCACAGGGCAGTCGGTCAGGATTGCGATCGCGATCCGCCGCTGATTCACACTATTCACATTTTTAATCAGTACCAATTCCACCATTTTGACCGTGAATAACAAAAAATAATAGCGCCCGCCCATCATGCCGATGATTCAAGGCCTGGCTCAACGGTGTTTAAGCTTGCCCCATCTCTCACTTTTATCATTACCCATCAAATAACGTTCCATTTTGGAACAAATTCAGCGAATTGTGTTCCGCTATGAAACCGCTGACGACGGGGATTTTCTTTTTTTGCTGCCAGGCGAGAATCAACTCATCGGTCACGGTATCGCCACCGCAACCCTACACAGGAGACAACCTCAGCGTGGTCTCTTAAAACATCCAGCGGAGTACACAAAATGAAAAAATTGATTAACCGTGTGGAAGATGTCCTGGCTGAACAGCTGGCCGGGCTGGTAAAAGCACACCCGGAGCTGAAACTGTTTCAGGATCCGGTTTACGTCACCCGCGCCGACGCGCCGGTTGCCGGTAAGGTTGCCCTGCTTTCCGGCGGCGGCAGCGGGCATGAACCGATGCACTGCGGATTTATCGGTCGCGGCATGCTGAGCGGTGCCTGCCCGGGTGAGATCTTCACCTCATCTACGCCCGATAAAATTTTCGAGTGCGCCATGCAGGTCGACGGCGGCGAAGGCGTCGTGCTGCTCATCAAAAACTACACCGGCGATATCCTGAATTTCGAAACCGCCACCGAACTGCTGCACGAGAGCGGCGTCAAAGTCACCACCGTGGTGGTCGATGATGATGTCGCGGTCAAAGATAGTCTGTACACCGCCGGACGGCGAGGCGTCGCCAATACGGTGCTTATTGAAAAGCTGATGGGCGCCGCCGCCGAGCGCGGCGACAGCCTGGAAGCGTGCGCGAATCTTGGAAGACAGCTCAATAACCAGGGCCACTCCATCGGCGTGGCGCTAAGCGCCTGCACCGTGCCCGCCGCCGGGAAACCGTCGTTTGAACTCAACGACCACGAGATGGAGTTTGGCGTGGGGATCCACGGCGAGCCCGGCATCGACCGCCGCGCCTTTACCTCCCTGGATAACACCGTCGATGCGATGTTTGCCACCCTGCTGGAAAATGGTCACTACAGCCGTACTCTGCGCCAATGGGATCCGCTGAAAGGATGCTGGCAGGAAGTCGTGCAAACCAAGCAGGCGCTGCAAAAAGGCGACCGGGTGATTGCGCTGGTCAATAACCTCGGCGCAACGCCGCTTTCTGAGCTTTACGGCGTCTACAACCGGTTAGACTCGCTGTGCGCTGAGGCGGGAATCACGATTGAACGCTCCCTGGTCGGGGCCTGGTGTACTTCCCTGGACATGTCCGGTTTTTCCATCACGTTACTGAAAGTTGATGCGGATACCCTCGCCCTGTGGGATGCCCCGGTTCATACGCCTGCCCTCAACTGGGGCCATTAAGGAGAACTGCTATGTCACTGAACAGAGATAACATCGTTGATTGGCTATATCGCTGTGGCGAAATTTTCACCACGCAATGCGATTTTCTCACCGGACTGGATCGTGAAATTGGCGATGCCGATCACGGCCTCAATATGCACCGTGGGTTTAGCAAGGTGGTGGAAAAGCTGCCCTCAATTGCCGACAAGGATATTGGTTTTATTTTAAAAAACACCGGCATGGTGCTGCTTTCCAACGTCGGCGGCGCCAGCGGCCCGTTATTTGGCACGTTCTTTATTCGCGCAGCCCAGGTTACCCAGGCACGTCAGAACCTGACGCTTGAAGAACTGTATCTGATGATCCGCGAAGGCGCTGACGGCGTGGTCAGCCGGGGTAAGGCCGAACGCGGCGACAAAACCATGTGCGATGTCTGGCTGCCGGTGGTGGATTCCCTGCGTCAATCCACGGAGCAAAATCTCTCAATGACGGTGGCGCTGGATGCCGCCTGCGAGGTTGCGCAGCAGGCGGTACAGGCCACCATCACCCTGCAGGCGCGCAAAGGTCGCGCCAGCTATCTGGGGGAACGCAGTATCGGCCATCAGGATCCTGGGGCGACCTCTGCGCTGTTTATGATGCAAATGCTCGCCGCCGCGGCTCAGGCGTAAAAGGAGATAAGGCGATGGTAAATCTGGTCATTGTTTCTCACAGCGCCCAACTGGGCCAGGGGGTCGGGGAACTGGCGCGTCAGATGTTAAGAGGAGATGGCTGCCGACTCGCCATCGCCGCCGGTATCGACGATCCTGAAAATCCCATTGGCACCGATCCTATCAAAGTGATGGATGCGATACTCTCCGTCGCGGATACCGATGCGATTCTGGTGTTAATGGATATCGGCAGCGCGCTGATGAGCGCCGAAACCGCGCTCGATTTGCTGGATCCCGAGATTGCGGCGCGCGTCCATCTTTGCCCGGCTCCGTTGGTGGAAGGGGCATTGGCGGCGACGGTCAGCGCCGCCAGCGGTGCCGATATTAATAAGGTGATTCAGGACGCCCAGGGGGCTCTTGCGGCTAAACGCGTTCAGCTCGGTTTTCCCGCGCAGGAAGCCAAAACCTCAAACGAGGAATGCTTAGCCGACGCCCAGGGGCAGTCTCTGATTGTGGAAATCGCCAACCCTAACGGCCTGCACGTGCGCCCTGCCGCTCGACTGGTCGAGGGGCTGGCCGGTTTTAACGCCGATCTGCTGCTGGAAAAAGACGGTAAATGCGTCAAACCTGACAGTATTAACCAAATTGCGTTGTTGAAAGTCCGCTGCAACGACAAGCTTCGCCTGATTGCCAACGGCCCCGAGGCCGCCGAGGCGCTGGCCGCATTTGCCGCGCTGGCCGACGCTCATTTTGGCGAACACCTGACCACGCGCGTTCCGCCGACGGAAAATCCCCTTTTACCGTCGACCGTTAGCGGTCAGGTATTGCACTACCAGCCGACCGTTTACGCGCTTGATCCTGTGGCAGACGGCGACCCGAAGGCGGAGCTTCGTCGCGTCAAAATGGCGGTGAGCCATACGCTGGACGACCTGCTGGGGCTGGCTGCGCTGGCGGCAGAAAAATTCTCGGAGGATATTGCCGCCATTTTCTTTGGTCAACACACCTTGCTCGACGACCCGGAACTGCTCAACAGCATCAGCGATATCTTACATCAGCAGAAATGCCGCGCAGAGTGGGCATGGTCGCAAGCCATGAGCGCGCTAAGCCAGCAGTATCAAAGCCTGGACGATGCCTATCTTCAGGCGCGGTATATTGATATTGAAGATATTCTGCATCGTACGCTGGGGCACCTGGCGGATAGCCCTGATAGCGCTCCAGGCTTGCAGCATAGGACGGTGATCATCGCCGACAATATTTATCCGTCGGTGGTTTTGCAGCTGGATGCGACCAAAACGGCCGCCATCTGTCTGCGCGACGGTAGTTCGCTGGCGCATGGTGCAATCATTGCAAAAGCCGCAGGCATCCTCTGGCTATGCCAGCAGGGCGACGCCTTCGATGCCTACCATAACGGCGACCCGCTATCCTTAAACCGTCTCTAATCAAAATTCATACCCTTTCTGACACGTCGGCCAGGCTTGCGTGTCAGACCTCAATCTCAGGAAACCATTATGTCGCAATTTTTCTACAATCAACGTGAAAACCTCGTGAATGACGCGATTGAAGGGGCGATTATCGCCAGTCCCTGGAACAATCTTGCCCGTCTGGAAACCGACCCCGCCATCCGCATCGTGGTGCGTCAGGATCTGGATAAATCTCGCGTGGCGGTCATTTCCGGCGGCGGCGCGGGTCATGAACCGGCGCACGTCGGTTTTGTCGGAAAAGGCATGTTGACGGCAGCGGTCTGCGGCGATTTGTTTGCCTCTCCGAGCGTCGATGCCGTGCTGACCGCGATTCAGGCGGTGACCGGCGAGGCGGGCTGCCTGCTGATTGTTAAAAACTACACCGGCGATCGGCTGAACTTCGGCCTGGCGGCGGAAAAAGCGCGTCGATTGGGCTTTAAAGTGGAGATGGTTATCGTCGGCGATGATATTTCGCTGCCGGAGAATAAACACCCTCGAGGCATTGCTGGCACGATCCTTATTCACAAAGTGGCCGGCTATTTTGCCGAGAACGGCAGCAATCTCGATACGGTTGCCCGGGAAGCGCGGCTGGCGATGGCGCGGGTATTCAGCCTGGGCGTCGCGCTTTCAAGCTGCCACCTTCCCGCCGATCCTGAAGACGGCGTTCGCCATCATCCGGGCAAAGCAGAACTGGGAATGGGGATCCACGGTGAGCCCGGTGCCAATGTGGTGGATACGCAAAACAGCCAGGAGATTGTCCGCCTGATGGTGGAGAAAATCGCCGCGGCATTACCGGCTACCGGACGCCTGATGCTGATGCTCAATAACCTCGGCGGCGTTTCGGTCACCGAAATGGCGATCATCACCCGCGAACTGGCTACCAGCGCGCTGGCATCACGCACCGATTGGCTGATAGGGCCCGCCCCGCTGGTCAGCGCCCTTGATATGAAAGGTTTTTCCATTACCGCGATGGTGATGGAGGAGAGTGTTGAAAAGGCGCTGCTGGCTGAGGTCAGAACCTCAGGCTGGCTACCGCCGGTGAGCCTGCGCTCGCCGCAAACGGTGCCCTGCCAGATTCAAAGCGCGCGCGTCGACTTTACGCCATCGGACAATATGCAGACCCGCCAGATTGTCGAGACGGTCACAACCACTTTGTCGGATCTTGAAAGCTGTCTTAACGCTCTGGATGCCAAAGTCGGCGATGGGGATACCGGTTCAACCTTTGCCGCCGGTGCCCGTGAAATTGCCCGTCTGTTAAACGAGCATCAGCTACCGCTGGCGCAACTGGAGACGTTGTGCGGGTTAATTGGCGAACGCTTAACGGTGGTTATGGGCGGATCCAGCGGCGTGCTGATGTCGATTTTCTTCACCGCTGCCGGGCAGGCGATTCATGACGGTAAATCGGTCGTCAACGCCCTACAGGCAGGGCTTGCGCAGATGAAGTTTTACGGCGGTGCCGACATGGGCGATCGGACGTTGATTGACGCTCTGCAACCGGCGCTGGAGGCGCTGGCGCAAAATCCTGGCAATCTGGATGCCGCCTACCGTGCCGCACAGGAAGGGGCGGACGCCACCAGCCGAGCAACCAAAGCCAATGCCGGGCGCGCGTCTTACCTGAACAGCAACAGTCTGGCAGGAAATATGGACCCTGGAGCACATGCGGTCGCGATGGTGTTTAAAGCGCTGGCACAACATCAGGGGGCATAAGCCACACTGAGAAAGAATGCGTTGTAATATGCCCGCGAAATTTCGCGGGCTTTTTTGTCCAGGCTATTGCCCGACTCGCGCGAGGGTTTTATCGGCCGCCCTTCGCCTCGTCCTCTTCGCCGGTATTCATGATTCCCACAATACGTTTAGCGAGAAAAGAGAGTAAAACCCGCGTCACCGCGCTGTTCTGGTGATGTTTAGGGTACAGGGCGCTTATCTTCAGCGGCGGCGGCGAACACTCCGGCAAAAGCTGCACCAGCGTTCCCCGACGCAGCGCATCTTCAACAATAAACAGCGGCAACAGCGCGATGCCACCGTCGGCTTCTGCGGCATCGCGAATCACTTCACCATGATTGCTGCTGAGGCTGCCGCGCACAGCGTAGGTATGCAGCGCATCGTCCGATTTTAATCGCCAGCCAATATGCCCTTCGCGACCGTACAACAGGCAGTTGTGCTGCATCAGGTCGGCGGCGACATGAGGATGCCCATGGGACTGGAGATAGCCGGGGCTTGCGCAAATCACCATCGGCTCTTTTCCCAGACCGCGCGCGATGAGCGTTGAATCCATCAGGTTGCCAATCCTCAGCACCATATCGTAGCCCTCGCCCACGACATCAACATAGCGGTCGCTCATATCAATATGGACGGACAATTCCGGGTGAGCGCGCTGAAACTCGATGATGAGAGGCGCCAGACGTCGTACGCCGTAAATCATCGGCAGACTAATGCGAAACGATCCGGTCAGCTTCTGCTGACGGGCGGAGATAACCTGTTCAGCTTCGTGCACCTCGTCGAGAATACGTTGCGCATGATGAAAAAAGACCTGTCCGGTATCCGTTACCGATAATTTTCGCGTGTTTCGTACCAGTAGCCGGGCAGCCACTTTTTTTTCCAGCGCCGCCATCCGGCGACTGACGAATTGCTTCGACAATTGCAGATGTTCCGCCGCGGCGGTGAAGCTGCCCATATTGACGATAGTTACAAATATTCGTATGTCATCTAACTGCATTTTTATCACCCGATTCAGGGAGCGCTCCCCTGGAGCATGTGCTGTACCATGGCATCACAACGCATCTCGTTTTGAACCAGCAGGTTGAACGGGGGACGATCGTTTTTTAGCGCGGCGGCACGCAGGCGGTCAGGATGTTTTGTGAGCAACTCTCGCAGCTTCATTTCCCCCTGTCGTCTGGCGCTATCATCCCCCGCGCAGATAAGCGCTCCGGCATACTCAAGCGACAGCACCGCGCTGTCAGGCGCCAGTTGGCTTGCCTTAGCGTACGCCCCTATCGCCATTTCACCGTTATTCATCACCATACCGATGCGCCCCAGCATCCGCCAGGCGTCAAGGTCGTCTGGTGCCGTCTGCACATGGCTGCGTAGCCCCAGCGCCAGCTGCTCGACTTCATCGGTGCGTAGCGGAGGCTGCGTCCGGTCAAGTAACCGGGTGACCAGCGTTGGCAAAGCCTGTTGCGCCAGGCGCAGGTTTGCCACCTCACCGATATCAGCAGTTTTCCAGAACACCCCGACGCTAATCACCACCAGCGCTAGCGCGCCTGGCAACAATATTCTGCCACCCGATGCGCGCGTCGCGGCGGGCGCATTATTCGGGATGTCGGTCAATAACGTACGCTGCAATTCCGTTACCATGGCATCACGACCGGCGGGATCGTCTTGCTCAATCTCTTGCAGGCGAGCGTGATAAAAATCGCGGTTCAAGGTATCGCGGTCAACGTTATCGCGGGTTGACCACGGAAAGTACAGAAGCCCCACGCTCGCCACCAGCAGCAGCACAACGGCAATGAAAAACAGGCTCATAGCGTTTTCTCTTTTTCCAGTAAGCGTGCTAGACGCTGGCGCTCTTCTTCACTCAGCGCGCCGCTTGCCGCTTGCGGCCGCCGGGTACGCATCACCACCACCGCGGCGCCGCCGAGGATAAATAAGGCAGGCAGCAACCACAGCACCAGCGTGCCGGGCGTGAGCGGAGGATCGTATCTGACAAAATTACCGTATCGCGCCACCATATAATCGATAATTTGCTGTTTGCTTTGCCCTTGTTGCAGAAGCTGATACACCTTCTGGCGCATGTCGGCGGCGATCATCGCATTCGAATCCGCCACGCTATTGTTCTGGCATTTTGGGCAGCGTAGCTGGGAGATGATGTCGTGGAACGTCTGCTCCTGGGTAGCATCTTTAAACTGCCAGGTTTCGGTGATCGCCAGCGCGTTTACGCTCAGCAGCAACGCGGCGATAGCGATTATCCAACGCCTCATGATGATGCTCCCTGACTATATTGCTGCCACAGCGGCGCTAGCTGTTCACGCCAGACGCTGGCATCCAGCGCCCCCACGTGCCGCCAGCGCACAATGCCCTGCCCGTCAATCAGGAACGTCTCCGGCGCTCCGTATACGCCAAGATCGAGCCCCAGCATACCGTCGCCGTCAAACAGGCTAAGTGAATAGGGATTCCCCAGCCGATGCAGCCAGTCGACGGCCTTTTGACGATCGTCTTTATAGTTCATCCCTACCACTCTCACGCCCTCGGCGGATAGCTGATTGAGGAACTGATGCTCGGCGCGGCAGGTGGCGCACCAGGTGGCCCAGACGTTAAGCAGCAGCGGTTTTCCGCTGACCAGCACCTGACGGTCGTACAGTTTGCCCGGTTCGTCCAGCGCTTCCAGGCGAAATTCCGGCACCGGTTTTCCCATCAACGCGGACTCCAGCAAGGAGGGGTCGTCTCCGCCAGCGTTACGCAGTAATTGCCACATCAAAGCGATGGCCAGCGCCAGAAACAGGACCAGCGGGACAAATAGCGCCTTACGCTTCATGGGCGACTCCTTTAGCTTTTTTGCGCGTCCGGTAGCGCGGGTCAAACATGCAGAAAATACCGCCCAGCGCCATGAGCGCCCCGCCGTACCAGATCCAGCGAACAAACGGTTTATAGTACAGGCGCATAGCCCAACTGCCGTCATCCAGCTCCTCGCCAAGCGCGGCATACAAATCGCGCGTCAGCCCGCCGTCGATAGCCGCTTCGGTCATCATCATGCGGCTGGCGCTGTAAAAGCGTTTTTGCGCATATAACGTCGTTTCAGGATGCCCCTGACGCGTCACGTCGATAATCCCTTCACCGCCAAACCAGTTGGGGCCAACGATGTCGCGTACTCCTTTGAAAACAAAGTGATACTGATGAATATCGACGCTGTCACCGGCTTTCATGCGCACGTCGCGTTCCACGCTGTAATTCTGACTGAAGGTAATGCCAATAACGGTGACCGCCACGCCAATATGTCCCAGCACCATACCCCATTGGCTGGAGGTGAGTTTCGTCAGCCCGCGCCAGAAACCGTGGCGATGGGTGGCGCGTTCATGCAATTCAATCAGCGCGAAGATAAGCACCCACAGCGCCATCATCATGCCAACGACCGTCATACCGACGATGCTGTCCTGTAAAAGCCAGGGCAGGAGCAGCGCCAGTGCGAAGGTCACCACCAGCGAGTAAGCCAGGCGTTTGACCTGCTTCGCCACGTCATCACGACGCCAGCGCACCAGCGGCCCAATCCCTAACAACAGCGCAAACGGTGCCATAAGGACGGTAAACAGGGTATTGAAATAGGGCTCACCCACCGAGATGCTGCCCATTCCCAGCTCTTTGTGCACCAGCGGCAGCAGCGTGCCGAGCAGCACGACCAGCATTGCCGCGATAAGCAGAATGTTGTTACCGAGCAGGAAGGATTCTCGCGACCATAGGGTATGCTCGACGCGCGCCCGCACGCTGCCGCCTTTGAGGGCATAGAGCAGGAGCGATCCGCCAATCACAATCACCAGCAGCGCCAGAATGAACATGCCGCGCGCCGGATCGGAGGCAAAAGCGTGCACCGACACCAGAACGCCGGAGCGCACCAGAAATGTGCCGAGCAGGCACAGCGAAAAGGCAACGATGGCGAGCAACACCGTCCAGGCCCGGAAGCTGCCACGTTTTTCCGTCACCGCCAGCGAGTGCATCAACGCCGTACCGGCAAGCCACGGCATCAAGGACGCATTCTCCACCGGATCCCAGAACCACCAGCCGCCCCAGCCCAGTTCATAGTAGGCCCACGACGATCCCAGAACGATACCCAGCGTCAAGAATACCCAGGCCGCCTGTGTCCACGGACGCGACCAGCGCGCCCAGGCGGTATCCAGCCGTCCTGCCAGCAATGAGGCGATGGCGAAGGCAAACGCGACGGAAAAGCCCACGTAGCCCATATAGAGCAGCGGCGGATGGAAGATCATGCCGATATCCTGCAACATCGGATTGAGATCGCGTCCGTCAATCGGGTAGTTCGGCAGGCCACGCGTAAAGGGGTTTGAGGTCAGCAAAATGAACAGCAAGAAACCGACGCTTATCATGCCCATCACCGCCAGCACGCGGGCAACGGCATCCAGCGGCATTCGACGGCTAGCCACCGCCACCGCGAAGGCCCAGCCGCTCATCAGCAGAACCCACAGCAGCAAGGAGCCTTCATGCGCGCCCCAGGTCGCCGCCACGCGATACCACACCGGCAGCGCGCTGTTTGAGTTATCCGCGACATAGCGGACGGTAAAATCATTAACCACAAACGCATGCACCAGCACTAAAAATGCGCCAAGAATGCACAAGAAGAGTGCCCAGCTTAGCGGGCGCGCTAATGCCATCAGTCGTTGATTCTGTCGCCAGGCTCCCCACAGAGGATAAATCGCCAGCAGTACCGCCAGCCCTAGCGCCAGACACAGTAAAAAGTTGCCCAGTTCTGGCATCATGAGCGGGTATCCTTTTGCGCCGCAGGCGTCGTGGTCATCGCGTTATGCACTTCCGGCGGCGTGTAATTTTCATCATGTTTCGCCAGTACCTGAATCGCCGTCATATGCTGTTGGCTATCCAGAACCCCTTGCGCCACCGCGCCCTGCCCTTCGCGAAAGAGATCCGGCAATATTCCCCGATAACTGACCGAGATAACACCGCGCGCATCATACAGACGAAACGTGACATCCAGCGTTTTCGCATCGCGTTTGATGCTGCCCGGCTGGACATATCCTCCCACCCGCAGATGCTGTCCGGGCTGCGGTTTTTCATGGGTTTCATTTTTGCCATACAGCACTTCGCCCGGCGTATAAAATAGGTCAATATTGGCGCGTAGCGCATACAACATCAGACCGACGGCCAGCCCCAGTCCCGCTAACACAGCTAACACCAGATAGAGGCGATTTTTACGGCGTGCCAGCATCGGCCTGCTCCTTGTTGATCCGTTGACGTGACTCGCGCAGACGCTGGTCGCGACGTTGCTGGCGGCGTACCGACTGGAGCAGCATCCGATGCTGCCAGCAGGTGTGGCCTATCAGACCAGCCAGCGCCAGCAGCGTGATTCCCACCGAGAGCCAGACATACAAGGCGTAGCCGCCCATCTGCCAAAAAGCGCTCAACGAAGAAAATGCAGGGGTCATTGTGCCTCTCCTTTTTTTGCCAGACTTGCCACCCAGGGGCGACGACGCTCCTGCCAGAGGATGAGGTTGCGCAGGCGCATCAGGGTCAATGTCATGCCCAGGCACAGGAAGGCGACCATGCAAATGCGTAGCGGTACGCGCATACTGATATCCAGCGTCTGCCCGACGTTTGTCGTTCCCTGATGCAGCGTATTCCACCACACCACCGAATAGTGAATAACCGGCAGATTGACCACGCCCACCAGCACCAGAATGCCCACGGCTCGCCCGGCCTGACGTCGGTCGTCAAAAGCATGCCAGAGCGCAATTATCCCGGCATATAAAAACAGCAATACCAGCTCAGAGGTCAGGCGGGCATCCCAAATCCACCAGGTTCCCCACATCGGTTTGCCCCAAGCCGCACCGGTGACCAGCGCGATGAACGTATAGACCGCGCCGACGGGGGCCAGCGCCATCAGGGTTAAGTCGGCCATTTTCATCTGCCAGACCAGACCGCACAACGCCGCCATCGCCATCATCGCGTAAATTCCCATCGACCACATCGCGGCGGGAACGTGAATATAAATAATGCGGTAACTCTCGCCTTGCTGATAATCCGCCGGCGCGAAGACAAATCCCCAGCCAAGCCCGATGACCAGTAACAGCGCGCTTAACGCCGTCAACCACGGCAGCCCGCGTCCACAAAGCGTATACAGCCGCTCCGGTACGGCCAGTTGATGTAATGCTTTCCACATAAATTTGCTTACCCTAGCGAAAAAACAGGCCAGTTATACGGACAACCGCAGAGCGGCTGCGGTGGCAAAAGGACATAACGTCGCGCTTGCTGCCAGAAACGCGCCCAGTACCGCCAGATAGCCATCCACCGGCAGTCCCAGGACGGCGGCGTTAACCGCGGCTGAAGCAAAAATCAGCATCGGCACCAGCAGGGGCAGCACCAGCAAGCTAAGCAGTACGCCGCCGCGTTTTAAGCCGACCGTGAGCGCAGCCCCTACGGCCCCGATAAAACTGAGCGTCGGCGTGCCCAGTAACAAGGTGACAAATAAGATCCCGACGCTATGAGGCGTCATGCCCAGCAGTAATGCCGCCAGCGGCGATACCAGCAGCAACGGCAATCCGGTCATCATCCAGTGCGCGACGATTTTCACCATGACGACGCCCACCCACGGGGTCGGCAGCAGCATTAACTGCTCGAGCGAACCGTCCTGGAGATCATCACGAAACAGCCGATCCATCACCAGCAACGAGGCCAACAGCGCGGCAACCCAGACAACGCCGGGAGCAATTTGCGCCAGTAAAGCCGCTTCCGGCCCCACGCTAAAGGGGAACAGCGTAATCACAATCAGGAAAAACCACAGTGGGTTCAGGATATCGGCTCCCCGACGCCACGCGAGCCGCATTTCACACAGGAAAATCGCCGGTATCATGTGAACTCCCTCTCCTCACCGCAAAGTTCCACCGCGCGAAACGGGCAGTTCAGCGCTCTAAGCGGCTGATGGGTCGTTAACACGACGCTGCCACCGGCCTGAACATGCCGTTCAAGCTGACGCGTGACGGTTTCAATAGCCGTAACGTCTAACGCCGCCAGCGGCTCATCGAGTATCCATAGCGCCGCTTCGGTCATCCACAGACGCGCCAGCGCACTGCGGTGTTGTTGTCCAGCCGAAAGCTGATAGAGCGGCAGGTCTTCATATCCCGCCAGCCCCACCGCCGACAGCGCCGCATCTCGCGACGCGGATGTCGAGCGAGGATAAAGCCAGCGCAGATTTTCCTCGGCGCTTAACGGCGCTTTGACCCCGGGTTTATGCCCCATCCACAACAGTTGCTGATGGAAGGTTTCCCGCACCTCGGCAAGTGGTTTGCCCTGCCAGCTCACGCTGCCGCTTTCCGGCTGATGCAGCCCGGTTAAGACACGCAGCAGCGAGGTTTTACCGGCACCATTCTCCCCCGCAATCTGCACCATCTCGCCGCGCTTAACGCTGAAAGATAACGACTGGAACAGCACCCGCTCGTCATAGATACAGGTCAGTTGGTTCGCATCAAGCATGCACAAATCCCTTCAAAACAGACGGCTGAAAACACGTTCAGCAAAACCTTTGCGGGGAGCGCCGCCATGGCATTGCTCCCCGAAGTGGCTTACTGAGCTGGCAATTTAGAGATATCGGCATTGCCAAGCGCTTTGCCATCGTGAGTCAGGGTCTTGTCTTTGCGAACCTTCGCCACGTCGGATGCCGTCACCGGCGGTGCCTTATTGCCCCAACTTGAGCGGATAAAGTTGGTGACATCAGCGACCTGCTGATCGTCAAGACGCCAGCCAAACGATGGCATGGTCAGGTTGGATACGGCTCCCTTAACCGCCGGCGTGGTGCTGCCGGTGAGGATAATGTGGATAAGCGATGTCGCATCCTCCGTCTGCACGACCGGGTTGCCTTTCAGCGCCGGGAAAGCGCGCTTATAGCCCACGCCGTCGGTACGGTGACAGGCAGCACAGTTGTCGACGTACAGTGAAGCACCCGGTTTACTGTCGTTGCCTTTCCACAGATCCTTCGCCACGCTATCTTCCACCGGCGCAGGCGTTTGTTTCCCTCCGCGCGGCGGCAGGGATTTCAAGTAGCGCGAAATCGCCGTAATGTCGTCATCGGAGAGGTATTGCAGACTGTGCTCGACCACATCGCTCATGCCGCCGAAGACCACGGATTTGTCGTTGCGCCCGGTTTTCAGGAACTCCGCCAGTTCAGCTTCGCTCCAGGTGCCCAGTCCATCGCGATTTTCACTGCGCAGGCTGGAGGCAACCCAACCGTCAATCGGGTTGTTGCTGCCGGAGAGATAGTCGTCGCCATCTTTCTCGCTGAGCGCTTTTTCCTGCATGGTCAGGCTACGCGGCGTGTGGCATGCCCCGCAGTGACCTAATCCTTCCACCAGGTAGCGCCCGCGCTCCAGTACCGGATCCGCCTGCGTGTTCATGACGAAATCTTTCGGTTCTGGCGCGAACATCATGCGCCAGATAGACAGCGGCCAGCGCATTGAGAGCGGCCACGGAATATCGGAGTCACGATTGGCCTGCGCCTGCGGCTGCACGCCATGCATAAAGTAGGCGTACATCGCGCGCATGTCGGCTTCGCTAATGCGCGCAAACGACGGGTATGGCATTGCCGGATAGAGCGTTGAGCCATCTTTGCGAACGCCTTTACGCACCGCATCATCAAACTCTTCAAAGGTATAGTTGCCGATACCGTGCGTTTTATCCGGCGTAATATTGGTGGAATAAATCGCGCCAATCGGGGTTTCCATCGACAAACCACCGGCAAAAGGTTTCCCTTCTTTACCGTTGGTATGACACGCCACGCAGTCACCTGCCCGCGCCAGGTATTCCCCTTGACGGAGCAGATTGCTGTCAACGGCAGCGTCCTGCGCAAAACTGGATAAACTCAGCGTACCGAGCACCAATGCTGATAACAGTGGGATCTTCATCGTTGCCTTCCTTATGCCTGTACCAGTGGACCGGGATTCGCGAGATATTTTTCACGGATGGCTTTAGCCGACCAGTAGGCCAGCGCGGCAACCGTCCCCGTTGGGTTGTATCCCAACCCTTGCGGGAATGCGGAAGCGCCGATCACAAACACGTTGTGAACGTCCCAGCTTTGCAGATAGCGGTTTACCGCGCTGGTTTTCGGATCTTCCCCCATCACCGCCCCGCCGTTCATGTGGGTGGTCTGATAGCTGGTGGTATCGAAATGGCTGTTGGCGTTTTTTGGGCTGCCGAGGATATGTTTCGGGTTCATCGCTTTCGCGATAGGTGCCATCTTATCAAACATGAACTGCGCCATTTTGATGTCGTTTTCCTGCCAGTCAAACGTCATGCGTAGCAGCGGCTGGCCGAAGACATTTTTGTAGTTCGGATCGAGGTCAAGATAGTTCTGACGGTAAGATTGGTGCGCGCCGTGGGCATCCATCGACAGGTGATGGGTGTAGGTATCGGCAACCGCCGCTTTCCATTTGCTCCCCCACGCAGGCGTGCCCGGCGGTACGGTAAGACCGGAGATCGGTTTGGTTCCGGCCTGGTTAACCCAGAAAGGTGAGCCGCCGACGAAACCCACCTCGGAATGGTCAAAGTTATCGGCATTAAAGTCGTCGAGTCCGACACCGTTACCCCCCGCACCAATAAACGGATTGGTGAAGGTATCTTTATCGAAGATAGCTTTAATGGTGGTCATGTTCTGGTAGGCAAAGTTACGTCCCACCACCCCTTCACCGGTTTGTGGGTCGTAAGGTTTACCGATGCCCGAGAGCAGCATCAGGTGGACGTTATGGAACTGGAATGCGCCCACAATCACCAGATCGGCGGGTTGCTCAACTTCACGCCCCTGGGCATCAACGTAGGTGACTCCGGTTGCGCGCTGTTTGTCGCCGGTCAGATTGACTTTCAGCACGTTAGCGTTGGTCCGCAGCTCAAAGCGACGCTCCTGACGCAGCGCGGGCAGAATATTAACGTTCGGCGAAGCCTTAGAGTACATGTAGCAAGCATAGCCGCTGCAATAACCGCAGAAGTTACACGGCCCCATCTGGGCGCCATAAGGGTTGGTATACGAGTCCGAGGTATTCGCCGATGGCAGGTTATACGGGTGATAACCCACTTCACGCGCCGCTTTTTCAAAAAGCTGCGCCGACCAGGTGTTCTTTTGCGCCGGGAGTGGGAAGTTATCGGAGCGGTCAGGCGCAAACGGGTTGCCGCCGCGATCTTTGCCGACGATCTGCCCTTTCACCGACCAGGCAGTTCCGGAGGTGCCAAAGACTTTTTCCGCTTTATCGAAGAAGGGCTCCAGCTCGTCATAGGTGACGCCGAAGTCCTGAATAATCATATCCTGCGGGATGAAGTTTTTGCCGTAGCGCTCTTCATAGTGGCTGCGCATGCGCAGCTCGATAGGGTCAGCGCGGAAGTGCACGCCTGACCAGTGCAAACCCGCACCGCCGACCCCTGTCCCCGGCAAAAATGCCGCCAATTGACGATACGGAACGGCGGTCTGGCTGGTGTTGTGACGAATAGTCACGGTGCTTTTGGACAAATCCTGGAACAATTTGCGGCGAATGTTATAGGTCAATTCATCAATAACCTGCGGATAGGCACCATCCGGCCAGGTATCGCGCATTGGGCCGCGCTCCAGCGCCACCACATTCAGCCCCGCTTCGGTTAATTCTTTGGCCATAATGGCCCCTACCCAACCGAACCCGACAATCACGGCGTCGGTTTTTTTCATTACAGTAGCCATTGTTATGCCCTCTCCCCACTGATTGATACTGGCGGGAAGGGATAACGCTCGCCCCGTTCAACCCAGTCCATAAAGTCCGCACGCGCGCCGGGGAAATTAATCAACGTCCAGCCCACCATACCTTTGTTGCCACCATGAATAGGATCGCTAAAGAATCCTTCACGGGTGTTTTGTAATAAATAGGAGAAGAAGAGAGAAGATGGCAGCTGTTTAAAGCTGGCAGAGCCGGACTCAAACTGACCTAATACTGCATCCTGTTTTGCGGCATCCAGCTCCGCAAAGGGTTTGCCGTACTGCTGGCGGCACCACTCATTGGCTTCCACGATACCGAGGTTGTAGATTTGCTTTGGCACCAATGGGAGTTGATAGCCCATCTCTTTTGGCACATCGGGATTGAATGGCCCCTGCATATACCAGATGGAGCCCGTCGCATAAGGCATATTCATCTGGCGGTCGATAAACTCCGGTACTCCAGCTTCCAGCGCGCCGGGCCCGTGCTCATCGGCTGGAATCAACCGCGCGACGGCGGCTTTTATAAATGTCCATTCATCGGCATTAAAAAACTGGGGTATCCACTCATTATCAGCCGTCTTTTTGGCTGCCGTATCCGCATGGGCTTTGCCCTCTGCCGCATTGGCATTTTCGACCAGCCCCAGCGTACCGACTCCACTGCCTCCCACAACCAGTGCAGGAATTATCGTCATCGACTTGACCAGGAAGTCGCGTCTCGAATTATTCGTTTTCTCGCCCGACATTGTCACATTCCTTTAATTGTTTTGATTGCACCACAGAATAAGAAATAGCCTATCCAATAAATGAAATATTGCCATTCCCACACGACGGTTTGAATGGCAATAAGAGCTATTATCGTCTGGCCTCAGCGTATGGCCGCGAAATAGACTTTTTTCACTATTACTGTGAATTATTTGCGATCAACAGAGAAACGGCCTGGCCCTGTCAATGCTAACAGCATAAAACCACCGCAAATGCTGATGTTTTTATAGAAATTAATCATTGCCATATACTGGTCCATTCCGCTCATTCCCCAATATGGATGGCCGATAAATCCGGTAACGACCGTGTATATGGCCAGAATCAGCGCCAGTGGACGGGTGAAATAACCAATCACGATAAGTAAACCAAACACCAGTTCAACAATAACCGCAACCACCGCGGCAATCTGCGGCAACGGCGCACCTACTGCCGCCATGTAGCCTACCGTCCCTTCGAACCCGGTTATTTTCTGCCAGCCAAATAATACAAACAGGATTGCTACCAACACCCGAGCAATCAATAAGTAACTATCTTTATATTTATCCAATGATAAGTACTGCATGGTTTTTCCTTAAAATACGACCAGTGATAAAGCATTTGCTACTGACCTGGCAGTGACCGCCAGGTATCATTAACGCCATCCCCTGTAAAAAGTCTGATGATTATTAGATATCAATACTTTTTACACGCGTATTCTATTCCTTAAGAATTCACTTACAATATCACTCCACGATACTCTTTGTCCCACATTGGTTGACAATGTGCAAAATGCTTTATCGATTCAACAATAGAAAATGTTTTCCTGATGAAATTATCACGCTAAAAGTATTGTGATGACGGCGCGCAGAGGCTGTGCCGCGGCCAGGGTCGTCATGTAAAGGTGGACAATCGAAAATGATTAAGTCGATATATCTAATAAAAGGCGTAACCGGTGACTGATTTGAAATTCTCTGCCTGACCTGACGGCCCCAGCCAGATTTTACACTGAAGACAACGCTCACTAGGGTAAATGGGCGCTGTCCGTTTTAGGTTAAGTTAAGATGCCCGCCATGATTTCATTGCATCTCATAAAACTTGATATTTTGAATCATTCAGAAGGAAAAACTGTTCCGCCAAATGCACTAGTTCGTGCTCAGCGCTCTGATATTATCAAAGATGACAATCAATTTTGTTGAAATGCCACTGTTGTCAATCTTGCGGTTTCCTTCGCAAACGAACCTTCCTGCACCTGTGCGTGTATGTCACTTGTACTGACTGCACACTGTTGCGTTATAACGCCAACAAAAGGAGTGTCTGACGTAGCGGGGCCTAAATGCCCTGGATAGGGTTCATATTCGAACCCTCGACCAGTTACTCTTGGTCCACGATTAGTTTGGAAATCGATGTAAACTATATCATTAACGTGGGCAGCATTAAGAAAATGATAGGCTTCTTTCCCATCGACCGTCCCTGCTACATATACTGCAAAGATTGTTCCCTTAGGTTGAGATAGTATCCAGTCTGCTGCCACCTCAAGTGAGAGGTCTGGAGGTGCTTCCACCGAATTACAGTTACTTCTGGATGTAACAAAGCTCACGATATTACGTAATTGTTCTTCAGGGGTATCTCCCATACGATACGCTGGCATCACAGAGTTTTCGCTATGCCGCTCCTGAGCAAAAGCGCTGGCATCGAATGATGTTGCAGCTCGTATAGATCCTTGTAATAAACAGATGGCGCCTGCAGCACAACAAGTTGCGCAGTTCTGCGTAGATTCGATTAATTGTCGTTAAGGACTACTTTGAATAGAATTTACGAAAAATGGGCCAGTGAGGTTTACGTTTGTTTTATTAATATACATTATTTATATTCTCAATCCTATTAAACAAAAAATGTCTACAACATAAGTTGACATGCACTCAGCAGCAGTTGGATCCGCCCTCGTTCAGCGACCTTTTTTACAAGAGTTAAAACCAATCATTCATAAAATAATATTAAAAAACATCAATATTAATTTCCATTATATGCCCTAATATAAAAATTCGCTGACGAAGGAAAGTGTCTTTTTAATTGTTCTAACCCAGGAAGAACATTGGATGTTTTCCACGCATCAATGAATTGTACATAGGGTTTATTATCGTACTCACATAAAACAACTGCATTGAAATCATGCCCACACTCACCAATTATTGGCACGATGTAGTTTTCCGCACTAACAATAAAAGAATCTTCTTTATTAATGTCATAACGATTTAATATTTCCATTTTTAATTCGTCGATGGAATTAAAACATTGTGACTGGTTAAGCTCCTGACCAAAAATGACTTCATCAACAATCTCACTGTCTATTCCAACTGTAGGAGATGCAGTGTTTTTTGAACTCAATATATCTTGTCGGTGATGTATGTTGTAATGTAGACAAGCTGCTAATATGGTGCAGTTTCCAGAATAATGGATGTATGTGTTATTAACATATCTAGCCATTTGCTTTAAATCTTCTCGACTCAAGTTTTCTGGATACAAAATCCTCTCTTTTGATTCTATGCAGAGAGCATCTTTGATTCTCTTAACTTCTTTTGAATCCCCATTAGTATCATTTATATTTTTTGAAATTGTACACGATACCATGCGTGGAGTTAATGTATGTCTGGACACATTCATGATTATAAACTCTAGATAAAAAAATATTATAAATATATTATCCTGGGAATTTCTTTCAAAAAAGTATTTTTGAGTAGTGTTCTAACAACCCTGACATATGGGTATCCAGCTCAAGATTCAGATGACCACCGGAGTGGCCTCCTTCATAACTATAAACACCGAGATATCAACACGATATCATTAATAAAATCAATTTAAGCTTATAGCTTCCTCAATTAATTTATCATACGACAGGTCAATAATACTTTTCATATAATTATCACCTCCAATTAAAGCGCTATAACTAACTGGTTTAAATGATTCTCTGTTGTAATAACCAAACACAGTATATGCTTCGTTTAGTGAATGACCGCCACTATAAGTTAAGAATGATGCAGCCATCAGTCTGGCATGTTCAATATTAAAATCGGAAAACTCATCATCCAAAGAAATAAATAGGTGATTTAATAGATTTGAGCTTCCTGACATACCTATACCTATAGACCTTTCGGACGCAAGAGCCTCAAAATTGTGTTCAGTTAGTTTATCAACTGATGACCGATATCGATCAATTGGTCGAACACCGATATGATCAGGTTGTCCTATATGCCCCTGCATTTGGTAATGAAGTTTAATTCCTGTCCTATTGCTTTTCTCTTGAGTATTTTTCACTCTATTTAGAGTTCTTTGTCTTGAGATCACATCCGAATATAGTCTGGATGCTGTGGTTTCGACATCCTTAAGCCCTGGGGAATATAATACGTATTTTACAGATAAATGCATTATTAATAAGTGGTTAAGTTCGCTCTTTGTATTCAGCATGTTAGCAAAATTATCTGGAGTACAATCATATAAAAACTTTTCTACCTCGGGAATCGCTGGACGCCAAATCGCAGGGTCATGTACCATTTGGGCATAGATTGATTCTACCAAATTTAGCTTCTGTCTATTATTTAGTGAGTCAAAGTCAGCCATTAATTTATTTCTAATGATTTTGATATTTTTATTCATTTCCTTTGATGGCTTACTTACAACCAATTCTGCAATGGTTGAATCAAAAGTACGTCCATAATAATTATCATTATGTTTTGTTACATAAAATTCCTTTTCAACAGACTCTAATAACTCATGAAGTTTTTGATTCAAAGGAGTGTTATTTTCCAGAATTATAGAATAACGCTCCAGGAATAAACCAAGCTTGTTGATTGATAACCCACCAGATAAATACGAGCCTTTTATTTCATCAAGCATAACAGTTTTAAAATCCGTCTGTAGATTACTTTTTTTTATCGCACCAGCCATATCAATCGCACATTCAGCTACCGTGCGAATTTTTCCATCAGTAATTTTTACAGGAGTTTCTTTTAATGGCTTGACTATATTTTTAGTAAGTAATTTAATGTCACGCTTTTTTAAAAGCGTCTTCAGTGATATTATTTCGCCGTAGCCATTGAATGAAACCTTGGAGGACATGCTTGACGCTTTTTTTGGCTCTATCGATTGTCCAATCAACAAATCATTTTGAGCTTTATAAATAGCATTGTGAATTTGAGTTATGTTTTCATTACTAATTTTTACGCCAGTTAATTTTTGTAAAAACTCGATGTTTTTTAATGACGGATTTTTATCCGCTAATTTAATTGCAGCATTTAAGTCATGAAAAACATGAGCTCTGAGACGAGTTGTTAGAGACATATGTATATGATGCCTTATTGTAGAACAAAATTAACCTAATAGTAATAATTAAAATGAATACCCTACTATCAAAAAACGCCACTTTCACGAAGGAATACTCCGTTAACTTACAAGAACGCCCCTAATCTTTGCAAACAATCAATTAATAAAATGGCCTGCGTCGATACTTGCAAACCATCTCTTCAATCCTGTGTTTATTTGTATTATTATCTCTCGCACACGGCCAATTTGGTCAAGCCGAGTAAGATGGTAATGAATCAGAAGCAATCTATAACCAATAGTGACCTCATTTGGCCCTAAAATATAAAACTGTCAATCTTTATCAGGACTAGTCACTATCTGGTCATTTACATACGTAGACTCATGCAGATCAGTGTCCTGATTGCAATCGATGATACTGCCGTTCATAGTCATCACACTCCCTGAAGATGCGATTCAATCTTCAAGCCATGAACGTCCTGTCTTTGTAGATCCGGCCTCACGTAACAGACCAGCCACCTCTTGCGTAGCCTCGTGCATGGCCTTTACATCAGTACCCGTAGCGCCCGCAAGTGTCAATGCTATCCCAGCATGAATTTCGGGATAACTGTGCGTGAATATATCCAGCGGATTCACATCTTTCTTCCCCAGACCAGCTTCGTCACGAATCTTATTGATGCCGTTTGCCATACTGCGCGGCGGACTGGCTCCTTCCGCACGGAAATAGTGATGCGCCAGGTCCGTGATTGCCTTGCGCGCCTCCGCTTCGCTCAGTTCGGGCGCAGCCCATGATGTACAAAAGCGCTCAGCGGCAAATCGCGTTGCAATGGCTGCGTCAGAGGACGAGCCGGAGGTGCCGCTCATGACGGGTAATCCAGCCTTGTCACGCATAATGGTACCTATATCCTGAGAGAGATCCATGCCGCCCTGGGTGCGAGTAGAGTGCGTGTCGTTACGCCTGGCGTCTACGCGGCTGCCCTCACGGAACGCCATACGCTCACCGATCTTCAGCCTTCCAGCCAATACTTGACCAGTCTGCGCGAGTTCGAAACCGGCACACGCCTGTTTTGACGTAAATGGTCCAGCAGCACCGCTCAGCATCATTGAAAAAGCAGAACGAGCGCTATCGGACAATTTGAGCCCGCGGGTGCCGTGAAATGGTGAACCCGGCAGCGGCTTCGCCGAGCCAAGCGCTTCTTTACCTAGTTGCTCGCGGTCGTTGCCACCCCAGCGTTCTTCCGTGCGCCAAAGTCCACGCTCTAAGTGCCCCATCCATGCTGCTTGCTTGAATACGGCGGACTCGGGTTTTGCGAGCCCCTCTTTGGTCGAGCGTAGGATATTCCCCTCTACGCTTCGATATCTAAAATAGTTCTCTGCCCGAGTTTGCAAATGCTCGAGCGTTTCATAACGGTTGTTCGAAAGTGTATTTTGCAGGAACTGTTTCACCACCAACGGTGAGTTACAGTCGATCTGATAAGGCTGTGTGCCAATGTGAGCCTGGCTCGGCAAAGCCTGCTCATATTGGCTATTTCCTGTTAGGTCTACATCACTCAGGCGTTCATGCGTATTACTTACTCGTTGAATTTTATCCGCCAGGACGGACTGTTTGTTATTCGTATTTTGATCACTGGGACTAATGGTATTGATTGCATAATTGACTGTTTGGTTATTACTGAGCCTGGAGGCGAACAAAGATCTCATTCCTTTCTTAATAAAAATAAGATGGGGCTTTAAAAGAGGCTAACTAAATACTCTTTAGAGAAATGCTTTTTTTAAATTAGGATAAGTGCGTCTGAACAAGGGTTGCGGATTAAATGCATTGAAATGTGGCATCTTATCAACATAAGATGCCACATTTCCCCTGTATCATTGGCTCCCAATCGCAACATGTATGGCCAGGAAATTTTGAAAGATGATTGAATTTCCTAACCATCAAGTCTACATCAGACGTAAAGAGCTGTGTCGATATTATCTGTTGTCATAATTTTTTATTTCCCTCTGAGGTCCTTAAGATCATCAATGAGATCTTGATAATATGTTATATCATTTTCATCTTTTCTATTGGTGGCCATTTTTAATTTTACCTGTAGCGATGACTCAATTTGATCTTCAAGATCGATTGTCGCCATGGAGGGTTGTCTTTCAAGTCGCTTAGCCTGAGACAAAACAAGTTGATCGCCATCAATAATATGGAGATTATCGTTTTTGTCGACCAGAATGTTACCCATTACGTTGATGTCATGCATGTATAACCCTCTTGATTCAAGATGGTCGCTGGCACGGAAGTAATTTTCTTCGTTATCCACATCAAGCTCATGACCCTGTACAAATTTTGAAACTAATACATTCATGGGTTTATTATTGAATACCGCCTGCGCGCTGCGTGAGTAATCACAGTCATTATTGGCCTCATTTAAATAGCGGCTCACTCGTTCAGGTTTGGCATTTTTATGCTCTGGTGAATTCCAGTCAACAAAATTACCGCTGCTATTCACGGGTACTTTTATGACGAAATCACCACAGCGATAACAAGTACCGTAAGAACCCGCTCCAATTTGAGGCTGCGTTTCAATTTTTACCTTATCCAGTTTGGCAATAAATTGGTCAATAGCCGAAAGCTTCGTGGCGGTAGGCGCTTCGTTACGCAATTGGTCAATAGCCGAAGGCTTCATAGCGGTGGGCGCTTCGTTACGCAATTCGCCAGGAGCCGTATGCTTCATCGCGGTAGGCGCTTTAATACGGAATTGGCCAGGAGCCGTGTGCTTCATCACGGCAGGCACTTCATTACGGCAGGCACTTCATTACGGGTGGGAAGCTGTGCTTTCGTTTCTGTTTCAGAATGGAGCATTGATAACAAAAATGTCGCTCTGGAATTATGAATACCACAAATATTTTCTCGCAACTTACTCAAGTTTTCTGACGAGCAATGCGCATTAGATTGGTTTGATTTAGTTGTGAAATGCGAAGAAATATAAGATGAAGAAAGTGAGTGTGGAGTAAGACTAAGCATTTTGTGACCTTAATTATTAGGGTGGGAAATATTAAATAAACTCTGTTTTCCGTGATTACAGGATATATTCCCACTACTCTATTTGAGAGTGAGATTGAAGTTAAATTATCGAAACTTTTGATACCGAAATTTATATTTATAACTATATCTTTTATATTGCCATTGTGACTTTAAAAAAACGCCACTTTATAATTTTGCAGTTTTTTAAGGCGTATTTTTAAAAACTTATAGGGACTGATGTAGCATCCCCCCATGAACTTGTCCCACAATCCTATAACCACGGCAGAGAGCGTTTTTCAGATTGAAAGTTTTGTTGTCCGTAATGCCCGATGCGTTGTTGCTAATGATGAGATGATGCGGTCGCTACCGCGTATTCCTGTCGCATGGCAGACCGCATCCATGCTAATCGACACGGCAACCTTTACGAGGGTGAGATGTTTGCAGTTAACTACTTCTGAATGGAACGACGCATATTACGTTAAAACGGCGCAAACTGGTCGAAAACTCAATGACATCATGCCCGCCACTATCGGGGCGCTGACGTCTAGATGAAAGGGGGCGAGGTCTCCAATGCTTTCGCAGCAGTCCAGCGCAAGACGACCGGCAATGGCACAATGAAACGAAAAAAGAAAAACCCAGGTCGCATAACGACCTGGGTTTCTAATTTGGCGGAAGCGTAGAGATTCGAACTCTAGAACCCTTTCGGGTCGCCGGTTTTCAAGACCGGTGCCTTCAACCGCTCGGCCACGCTTCCAATGCTGCGCACTATAAACATCCCAAACGGCCCTGTAAAGCACCAAAACGCGTTATTGGCGATGAAATTCACTTCTTTTTCATCGTCTGATTATTTCCTCGTCAATCTTGCCCATCATGGACAAAAAAACGACAGGCTACTGCGCGAGGAGACGCATTTTCATACGGGATAGGTTTAAAAGTTTAAAAGCAGAAAACCGCAGCAAACGACGAGCTACCGGAAGACAAAAGCAAAAAGGGGTTACCTTTCGGTAACCCCTTTGCGAATTTGGCGGAAGCGTAGAGATTCGAACTCTAGAACCCTTTCGGGTCGCCGGTTTTCAAGACCGGTGCCTTCAACCGCTCGGCCACGCTTCCAATGAGGCGCACTATAAACATCCCCATTGGACCTGTAAAGCCCCAAAACGCACGACCGGGCGAAAAACGAGCAAAACCGTGTTATTCGCCTGAAAAAACAACAAAATGATGGGTTTTACTCGCCTTTTATTGATACTCAGCGTCTCAATGTTTCTTGATATACATGTCTTTGGTGTAATAGTAGCCCAGGCGGTCAGGAGTGAATCCCCCCACCCACGGTTTCACCAGGTGCGTGCGCACATAGTGATAGACGGGAATTGCCGGAACATCACGTCCCAGGAGATCCTCCGCTTTCTGATAATCACTCGCGCGTTGAGCCGGATCCAGCACTTTAGCGGCATCACGCAGCGCGCTGTCATAGTCCGGGTTGCTGTACTTCGTTGTATTCTCACTGTCGCCGGTACGGAAGGTATTCAGGAAGGTTGAGGCATCGTCGTAATCAGCAATCCAGGCATAGCGGACCACATCGAAATTGCCGGTATGCATCGTATCCAGCATGGTTTTCCACTCCTGGTTTTGCAATTTGGCCTCAACGCCGAGATTTTTCTTCCACATGGAAGCGGCGGCAATCGCGATACGCTGATGCGACTCGGAAGTGTTATAGAGAAGATTGAAGGTCAGCGGATGGCTTTCACTGAATCCCGCCTCCGCCAGTAGCTTTTTCGCCTCGACAAGACGTTTTTCGAGCGGCCATGAGGCATAGTCTGGCCCGTGCAGTTTCACCCCACCGATTTCCGGTTGGCTAAACACCCACGCCGGACGCTGCCCCTGCCCCAGCACTTTCCCGGCAATAATGTCTTTATCCAGCGCCATATTCAGCGCCCGACGAACGCGCACATCGTTAAACGGGGCACGCGTGGTGTTGAATTCGTAGTAATAGGTCGCCAGCTGTGGCGAGACATTCACTTCAGAGCCGAGCGTCTTCTGTAACTGGCGGAACTGGTTAATTGGCAGCGTATAGACGATATCAACTTCTCCTGCCTTATAGCGGTTCACGTCCGAGGCTTCCGAATGAATCGGCAGGTAGGTCACCTTATTAATGACCGTATTCGCATTATCCCAATAATGTGGGTTACGCACCGCCACAATGCGTTCGTTAACTACCCACTGCGCCAGGCTATAGGCGCCGCTGCCCACAAAATGTTCCGGTTTGACCCACTTATCGCCATAGCGGCCGATCAAGACTTTATCGAGTGGCACCATCGACGGGTGGGTAAGCATCGCAAGGAATGATGAGGTTGGCTGCGTTAACGTCACTTCGAGCGTAGAATCGTTTAGCGCTTTTACCCCAAGGGTATCAGGTGTTTTTTTACCCAGCGCAATATCAGCGGCGTTCGCAATGTGCATATTACCGGGATAGCTTGCATAGGGAGAACCGGTAGCGGGCGTGACCAGCCGCTGCCAGCTCCAGACGATATCCTGGGCGGTGATGGCTGAGCCATCGCTCCAGACGATGCCCGGGCGTAAATGGAACGTCCAGACGGTGTTATCTTTATTCTCCCAGGATTGGGCCAGTCGGGGTTCGATTGTACCGTCCGCTTTTATCGCCACCAGCCCGTCAAACAGATCGCTGATAATGTTAAATTCGACGTCGCTTTCCACTTTATGCGGGTCAAGTGAGGCGGGTTCATTACCATTACTGCGCACCAGCTCCTGGGTATCAGCAAGCGCTGTTCCTTGCGGGACGTTTGCGGCCTGCGCCGCCCCTGTCAGTCCCATCGTCAGTAAAGCTATCGTGATGTAGTTATATTTTTGTATTTTCATTTCCATTGCCTTGTTGTTTTTACCTCTTTCACTTTCGGCATGGATATTGAATTACGCAAGGGCTTTCAATAACCTATAAGATAGCGATCTCGCTATTTGTGGCATTGTTGGAGGAATTTGTGACCTGCCCATAATCCTCTGATTCGACAGAGTAAAGATGGGTAAAACCATTTGGGAATAAAGAAGACTTTTTTTATGCTTAGCCATTAATAAAATCCATCATAAGAGAGTGACTCATGGATCGCATAATTACTTCATCGCGTGACCGCTCATCGCTATTGAGCACCCATAAAGTCCTGCGTAATACCTATTTCCTGCTGAGCCTGACGCTGGCGTTTTCTGCCATCACCGCCACGGCCAGCACCGTACTGATGCTGCCATCGCCGGGGTTAATCCTGACGCTGGTCGGTATGTACGGACTGATGTTCCTGACTTATAAAACGGCGGATAAGCCAGTCGGTATTCTGTCCGCGTTCGCCTTCACCGGCTTCTTAGGTTATATCCTTGGGCCGATTCTGAACGCCTACCTGTCTGCGGGTATGGGCGACGTTATCGGTATGGCGCTGGGCGGTACGGCGTTAGTGTTCTTTAGCTGCTCGGCCTATGTGTTGACTACCCGTAAAGACATGTCCTTCCTCGGCGGTATGCTGATGGCGGGTATTGTGGTGGTGCTGATTGGTATGGTGGCGAACATCTTCCTGCAGCTGCCGGCCCTGCATCTGGCGATTAGCGCAGTGTTTATCCTGATTTCTTCAGGTGCCATCCTGTATGAAACCAGCAACATTATTCGCGGTGGTGAAACCAACTACATCCGCGCAACGGTGAGTCTGTACGTGTCTCTGTACAACATCTTCGTTAGCCTGCTGAGCATTCTGGGCTTCGCTAGCCGCGACTAACCCGAAGTCAGCCATCCCTCAAGGCCTCGCTTATGCGGGGCCTTTTTATTTGCTACACTTCCCGCCATCTGTATGTTGTGTGAAAAATTATGCTTATCTACGAAAATACCGAAATCGAGACCGATAACGACGGTTATCTCAAAGACTCAACGTTATGGAGCGAAGGGCTGGCCGCCGTCATTGCTGAAAAAGAAGGGATTACGTTGAGCCCGGAACACTGGGAAGTGGTGCGCTTTGTGCGTGAATTTTACCTGGAGTTCAACACCTCTCCAGCCATTCGAATGCTGGTCAAAGCCATGGCCAACACCTTTGGTGAAGAGAAAGGCAATAGCCGTTACCTGTACCGCCTGTTCCCGAAAGGCCCGGCGAAACAGGCAACAAAAATCGCCGGTCTCCCTAAACCGGTGAAGTGCATTTAGTAACGAATGCTGAAGTCGCGCCACGCTTTTTCGGGTTGATGAGGCTCTGTCAGAACTTTATCAACCCGAGCGCTTCTCGGCCCACCGGCTTTTAGCCATGCCAGCAGTTTTTCCACCTGCTCACCGTCACCGCAGGCCAGCACTTCGACGCTGCCGTCATCCAGATTCCGCGCATAACCGCGCACCCCAAGCCGCCCCGCTTCCTGCTGGGTAAAGTAGCGAAAACCGACGCCCTGCACCTGGCCATAAACCCAACAGATTACACATTTATCCACGCTGACTCCTCGTAAACGGTGATGATGAATCTCAATACTGTAACGTCAATTGTCCTGGCATTCTGCCGTCGTTCGTTGCATTTATGCGGGGAAGTCGGGAAAATGAAGCCCTTCCCATCAAAAAGCCAGATTAGAAAAATTATGAGTGTACGTTTAGTGTTAGCCAAAGGGCGCGAAAAATCATTGTTGCGCCGTCATCCCTGGGTCTTTTCCGGTGCGGTAGCGCGCATGGAAGGCAAAGCCAGCCTCGGCGAGACCATTGATATTGTTGATAGCCAGGGGAAATGGCTAGCCCGCGGTGCGTATTCTCCATCGTCGCAAATTCGTGCTCGCGTCTGGACATTTGACGCCAACGAAGCGATTGATATCGATTTCTTCGTTCGCCGTTTACAGCAGGCGCAGCAGTGGCGTGACTGGCTTGCGCAAAAAGACGGCCTCGATAGCTATCGCCTGATTGCCGGTGAATCCGACGGTCTGCCGGGCGTCACCATTGACCGATTCGGCACTTTCCTGGTGCTCCAGTTGTTAAGCGCCGGGGCTGAATATCAGCGCGCGGCGCTGATTAGCGCTCTGCAAACGCTCTACCCGCAGTGCGCGATTTACGATCGCAGCGATGTTGCGGTGCGTAAAAAAGAAGGTATGGAGCTGACTCAGGGCCCGGTGACCGGTGAGCTGCCGCCTGCGCTGCTGCCCATTGAAGAACACGGCATGAAACTGCTGGTAGACATTCAGGGCGGCCATAAAACCGGCTACTACCTCGATCAGCGTGACAGCCGTCTGGCGACCCGTCGCTACGTGGAAGGCAAACGCGTGCTGAATTGCTTCTCGTACACCGGCGGTTTTGCGGTTTCCGCGCTGATGGGCGGTTGCCGCCAGGTCACCAGCGTCGATACCTCGCAGGAAGCGCTGGATATCGCGCGCCAGAACGTTGAGCTGAATAAGCTCGATCTTAGCAAAGCTGAATTTGTCCGCGATGACGTGTTCAAACTGCTGCGTAAATATCGCGATCAGGGCGAGAAATTCGATGTCATAGTGATGGATCCACCAAAGTTCGTCGAGAACAAAAGCCAGCTGATGGGCGCTTGCCGCGGTTATAAAGATATCAACATGCTGGCTATCCAGTTGCTCAATCCAGGCGGCGTGCTGCTGACATTCTCCTGTTCTGGCCTGATGACCACCGATTTATTCCAGAAAATCATCGCTGACGCCGCAATAGATGCTGGTCGTGATGTACAATTTATAGAGCAGTTCCGTCAGGCAGCCGATCACCCGGTGATTGCGACATACCCAGAAGGGCTATATTTGAAAGGATTTGCCTGCCGCGTCATGTAACTTGAAAAGCGAAATGGTGTCTATATATCTATAGGTAGGATAAAGGCGCTATTTCCCGGGAGGAAGAATGATGATTACCAGCAAATTCGGAATTGGCCAGCAGGTGCGACACTCGTTGCTGGGCTACCTGGGCGTGGTGGTAGATATCGACCCGGTTTACTCGCTTGATGAACCTGAACCCGACGATCTTGCGGCTAACGACGAACTCCGCGCGTTGCCCTGGTATCATGTGGTGATGGAAGATGACGAAGGCCAGCCAATGCATACTTATCTGGCCGAAGCGCAGTTAAGCAGTGAACTACGAGCCGATCATCCAGAACAACCGACTATGGATGAACTGGCCCGCACCATTCGCCGACAGCTACAGGCGCCACGGCTGCGCAACTAACCGCCGTTAAAAAAAACCCCGCGTTGCGGGGTTTTTTATTCAGGGTTATTTCGCCAATCCTAACCGCGGGATCTCAATGGCCGGACATCTGTCCATCACCACCTGCATCCCGGCATTACGCGCCAGAACAGCCGCCTGTTCATTGATAACCCCAAGCTGCAACCACAGCGTTTTCGCCCCAATGGCAACCGCCTCCTGAGCGACACCCCATGCGGCTTCTGAGTTGCGGAAAACATCGACCATATCGACTTTCTCCGGCACATCGGCAAGCGTGGCATACCCTTTTTGTCCCAACAACGTGCCGCCTGCAACCTTAGGTGAAACCGGGATCACGTGATAGCCCTGATCCAGCAGGTACTTCATCACCCGATAGCTCGGACGGTCAGGTTTGTCGCTGGCTCCCACCAGCGCAATGGTACGCGTTGTGGTCAAAATACTGGCAATCTCATTTTCTGTCATCATTATCCTCCTGGCCAATAGCTTAAGTGTATGCTAGCCGCTGATGTCGCGCGTCAAATTTTTGCCAATCAGGGCTTGCAGCCTGATTCTCTTGCAGTAATCTGTTGGGATCTCACACATTAGGGAATGTTTTATGGAACTGACTACTCGCACCCTGGCCGCGCGCAAACATATTGCGCTGGTTGCACACGATCACTGCAAAGATATGCTGATGAAATGGGTGGAGCGCCATAAGGAATGTCTGGCACAACATACGCTGTCGGCGACAGGAACTACCGGTAACCTGGTGCAACGCACCACCGGGCTTGAAGTACAGGCGCTTTTAAGCGGCCCAATGGGCGGCGACCAGCAGGTTGGCGCGCTGATTTCAGAAGGCAAAATCGACGTGCTGATCTTCTTTTGGGATCCGCTAAACGCCGTACCGCACGATCCTGACGTTAAAGCGCTGCTGCGTCTGGCCACCGTCTGGAATATTCCGGTTGCCACTAACGCCTCTACCGCCGATTTCATCATTCAGTCGCCAAACTTTGGTCAACCGGTTGAGATTCTGATCCCCGATTACCAGCGCTATCTGGCAGAACGTCTGAAATAAGCGAGCTAAGAAACCGGAGCGCGCATAGCGGCTCCGGTAAGCCTTACGGTTTACGCGCCACCGGTACCGACAACTGCTTTAGCACCTCCACAAACGATGAAGGCTGCGCCTGATTAAACATCAGCCAGACGCGAAGCTTCGCACGCGTTATCGCCACATACAGCAAACGCCGCTCTTCCGCATCCGGGAAATCTTCCGGCGCGGGCAGCAGCGCCTGCTCCATGATTGACTCGCGCGCGGGTGCCGGAAAACTATCAGTCCCTTCCTGTAGACCTAACACGATGACGTAATCTGCCTGTTGACCTTTACTGGCATGCACCGTCATAAAATCAATATTCAGCTTCGGCCAACGGGTCACAGCTTTTTCAAGCACAGCAGGTTTCAAATGGTGATAGCGAGCCAGCACCAGAATGCGCTGGTCCGGCGTAGCATAGCCGCTGAGCTTATCAAACAGTGCATCGAGCTTATCGTCTGCCAGTAACGTCACCGCATTCTTATCGCCCGGGGTTAAGCTATTGAGCGGTTTACTGAGCTGATGCGGGTTTTGTTGAATAAAGCGGTTAGCAATCTCACCAATACGGCCATTAAAACGGTAAGTGGTATCCAGCGCACAGCTGTCCCCTTCGCCAAAATAGTGGTTAAACGCCGTGGTCAGCGAGAGTTGCGCCCCGCTAAAGCGGTAGATGGCCTGCCAGTCATCGCCGACGGCATACAGGGAGGTATGCGAGTTCTGCTTGCGCAATGCCGCCAGAAGCGCCGCGCGTTGCGGCGAGATATCCTGGAATTCGTCCACCAGAATATATTTCCACGGGCTGATAAAACGGCCCTTCTCAAGAATAATGATCGCCTGATGAATAAGGCCGGAGAAGTCGACGGCATTCTCCTCTTTTAACGCGGTTTTCCACGCTTTGATCAGCGGTGCCATCAGCTTCACACGTTTGCCGAACAGGTCGCGCACTTCTTCTGGCGCACCGGCTATCATTTCCGCCTGCGTGCCACCGTGCATCCGCATCAGGCTGACCCAGCGATCCAATCGGCTGCCCATGCGCTTAACGATTTTCTCATTTTCCCAGAAATTTTCGTCGCTCACGTCCCAACCCAGCTCTTCCTGCAACCATAGCCGCCAGCCCTTGGCCTGGGCTTTTTTCTCGCGACACTGTTGTTGCCAGCATTGGGTAAAAAGCGTGCGACGGGCGGTTGAATCGTTTTCCAGTTTGCTAACCACCGGCACTTTTTTGCTGCCCTGCTGGATGATAAACAGCGCCAGAGAGTGGAAGGTACGGGCAGTAATCGCATCAGTATGTAAGCGAGTTTGCAGGCGTTCATCCATCTCTTCCGCGGCTTTTTTGCCAAATGCCAGCAGCAGAATTTGTTCTGCTGACGCTTCGCCGCGCGCCATCAACCAGCCAGCTCGCGCCACCAGCACCGAGGTTTTACCGCTACCGGCACCGGCGAGCACCAGCAAGGAACGCTCGCCATTGACCACGGCCCGTGCCTGTGACGGATTCAGCGGCGAGGATTCGATGTGTTCGAAGAAGTCGCTGTACTGCGCAAGCATCGCGTCGGTGTAACGCTGGTTATGCTGAGCGCGGCCGCTCTCTTTATCTGCCAGCCAGGCCTTACATTGCTGCCAGGCATCGCGGCAGTTATCAAACTCATCCAAACGGCTGGTTGGCAGGGGTAACCCTTCCAGCGCCTGCACAATTTGCTGACGAATAGTCTGCGCCTGTTGGCGTGTCAGCCAATGGGTTTGCTCACGATTGCCGTTAATAATCGCCAGCTGCGCTTGTAATAGCCCGGCGGCTATTTCACTCATCTCCGCGCTCCACTGCTGCCATAGCGCCAGCAAATGACGGTGAAACCGCTGCGTCTCACCCCACTCGGTTCCATGCAGCCGCACGACTTTTTCCTCTGGCAGAACGAACTCCATCTCTCCCCACACCAGGCCACGCTTACAGTTGATACTGATTAACTGGTTGAAAGGGATGAGATATTCATGCTGCGGGCCGGAGACCTTCACGCCCGCATTGAGGATCTCAACCCGGTCGTAAGGGTGCTGCGCCATCCGCTTGCCCAATGTCGTTGCTTTTAGTTCCATGTCATGCAGAGTCCTGACTTTTTCGATATCTCACAGTGTAACCGCCAGAGAATAGGTGCTCCAGCCTAAAAAAACGTTACAATCACCAGGTCTTATTATTCACAGCGCTGCAGAGAGGATTTATGCGTACTGTTCTGAATATTTTGAATTTTGTTTTAGGTGGTTTTCTGACAACTTTGGGTTGGCTGCTGGCGACGTTGTTCAGCGTCGTGCTGATTATCACCCTTCCCCTCACCCGTTCTTGCTGGGAAATAACCAAACTCTCATTGTTCCCCTTCGGGAACGAAGCAGTGCATGTTGACGAACTGGAACCCGGTAGCAAAAGCAGCGTGATGAATGCTGGCGGAGCGCTGCTCAATATTGTCTGGTTTATTCTGTTTGGCTGGTGGCTGTGTCTGACGCATATTCTGGCGGGCATCGCTCAGTGCATCACTATTATTGGCATACCGGTAGGTATTGCGAACTTTAAAATTGCGGCCATCGCGCTGTGGCCGGTCGGTCGCCGTGTCGTGCCAGTAGAGGTGGCGCGCGCTGCGCGTGAAGCCAACGCTCGCCGTCGTTTCCAGTAATCAGGACCCGTCACCCGATATGCTAAGCCCTTTGCTTCGCCGCTATACCTGGAATAGTACCTGGCTATACAACGCCAGAATATTTATCGCATTAGTTGGCACTACCGCCCTGCCCTGGTGGCTGGGCGATGCCAAATTAACGATTCCCCTCACGCTCGGCGTCGTCGCCGCTGCGCTGACTGATTTAGACGATCGCCTCACCGGAAGACTGCGTAATCTGGTGATTACGCTTTTCAGCTTTTTTATCGCTTCAGCGTCAGTTGAACTGCTGTTTCCGTGGCCGTGGCTTTTCGCGCTTGGGTTAACCGTCTCGACCATCAGCTTCATTCTCCTTGGCGGTTTAGGCCAACGTTACGCCACCATCGCCTTTGGCGCGCTGCTGATTGCCATTTACACCATGCTCGGCGTCTCGCTTTACGCCCACTGGTATCAGCAACCGCTGCTGCTGATTGCTGGGGCGGTGTGGTACAACTTGCTGACGCTCACCGGGCATCTGATTTTCCCTATCCGTCCGCTTCAGGACAATCTTGCGCGCAGCTATGAGCAGTTGGCGCACTATCTTGAGCTGAAATCGCGGCTGTTCGACCCGGATCTCGATGATGAAAATCAAGCGCCACTCTACGAACTGGCGCTGGCGAATGGTCAGCTGGTTGCCACGCTTAATCAGACTAAAGCGTCGCTGCTCACCCGGCTGCGCGGCGATCGCGGTCAGCGCAGTACGCGACGTACGCTGCACTATTATTTTGTCGCTCAGGATATCCATGAGCGCGCCAGCTCATCGCACATCCAGTATCAGGCCCTGCGCGATCACTTTCGCTATAGCGATGTGATGTTCCGATTCCAGCGTCTGCTGTCGATGCAATCATTAGCCTGCCAGGCGTTATCCCGAGCCATACTGCTGCGTACCCCTTACCAGCACGATGCCCGTTTCGAACGCGCCTTCACCCATCTGGACGCCGCCCTTGACCGCGTCCGCGCAAGCGGAGCCGCGCCGGAGCAGATGAAAGCGCTGGGTTTTCTACTCAATAACCTGCGCGCTATTGACGCCCAACTGGCGACCATTGAGTCCGAACAGGTGCAGTCACAAGCGAAAAGCGAAACGGAAAATCTGTTAGCGGATGACAGCATCCATGGCTTTGACGATATTCGTTCCCGCCTGAGCCGCAATATGTCGCCCGAATCGGCGTTGTTCCGCCATGCGGTGCGCATGTCATTGGTGCTGTGTGCGGGCTATGCCTTTATTCAATTAACCGGGTTACAGCACGGTTACTGGATTTTGCTCACCAGCCTCTTCGTTTGTCAGCCCAACTATAACGCCACTCGCCACCGACTTGCGCTGCGTATTATCGGCACATTGGTCGGCGTAGCGCTCGGCCTCCCCATCCTCTGGCTGGTGCCGTCGCTTGAGGGGCAGTTGATGCTTATCGTCATTACCGGCGTGTTGTTCTTTGCTTTTCGTAACGTGCAATACGCCCACGCCACGATGTTTATTACGCTGCTGGTGCTGCTGTGCTTTAACCTGCTCGGTGAAGGATTTGAGGTCGCGCTACCACGCGTCATTGATACGCTGATAGGCTGTGGAATCGCATGGATTGCCGTGAGCTTTATCTGGCCGGATTGGAAGTTCCGCAACCTGCCGCGGGTCCTTGAGCGTGCGGTGAATGCCAACTGTCGATATCTGGATGCTATTCTTGAGCAGTATCACCAGGGCCGGGATAACCGGCTCGCTTACCGGATAGCGCGTCGTGATGCGCACAATAGGGATGCTGAACTCGCCTCGGTGGTATCCAATATGTCGACTGAACCCAACGTCACCGCCGAAATGCGAGAAACGGCTTTCCGTTTACTGTGCCTGAATCATACGTTAACCAGCTATATCTCCGCGTTGGGCGCCCACCGGGAGAAATTGACTACACCAGAAATTCTGGCCCTTCTTGACGACGCGGTCTGCTATGTCGACGATGCCCTGCATCATCTGCCCTCAGATGAAGATCGGGTTTCGCAGGCACTCAACGGATTATCAGCACGAATAAACCATCTTGAGCCTCGCCAGGACAGTAAAGAGCCTCTGGTTTTGCAACAAATAGGCCTGATGATTTCGCTGTTACCGGAAATCTGTCGGCTACAAAAGCAGGTTCTGAGCTAAGGCCTGCACTTACTTCTTGTGGGTGTAATGATGCACCCACTCCTGGAGCTCCTGACGTTTTTGCGCTGGGAGCGCCGCAGCATGTACCCCCTGAATTGCCCCTTCCAATGAATAAATCACGTTCGGGCTTATCTGTTTACGCTTTTGACGAAGTAGCAACCACGCCGATTTCGCCCCCATTTGCTGCAACGCCTGAGCGTCCTTAACCCCCGCTTCATGTAACAAGAGTTCCATATGGAATGACAGATTAGGGAGATCCTTTAAACGCTTCGGATGTTTTTGCTGAGACTTTTCACGTCGCGCATCCTCCAGTGAATATGCGCCCAGCTGCAGCAAAACGGGCTTATTTGCCCAGAGTTCATCGTCTACGCGGAAGTACTTAAGCTGAAGTGGCCCTCCTCTTTTATGTAACATTAATAATGGCGGTGAATGCTTGGTCTGATAAATGGCGGTTTTTTCGCACATTCTCAGATACAGTTCGCCCTCCGCCACCATGGCAAAAACCGTGTCATCCACGGCAAGGCTGTACCCTCCAAACAGCGCTCGTGACCTGACTTTCCCTAATACCGCAAAATATTCCTGGGATTGATAAATCCGTTTATATGATATTATCTTCATGATTAATCCTTAATAATCATGTACATGGATTCATTAAATTCGTTAACGGAACACATAATTAGCAACATAAGGAACTTCACACAGGACGGCAAGGTGAATTTCACCTCCGAGGTAATTAGTGTGCAATTTTGCGAGTTGCTTTCAGAAAATGAGGTTGATCTTTACTATGCAGGGTAGTACTGTATATGCATACAGTAACCCACAAGGTTGGATTAGCTATGTATACTTCTGGTGTTGTTAATCGTTCTTCCGCGGCTGTCGTTAAAACGGCTTCCCATACTTTATCTCCGGTAGAGAATACGTCTGCCGCCTTAATCAGCGAAGTGCTCTACCGCGAAGACCAGCCGATGATGGCGCAAATGTTACTGCTACCATTACTCCAACAGCTGGGGCAACAATCTCGTTGGCAGCTGTGGCTCACGCCACAACAAAAACTGAGTCGCGAATGGGTGCAGTCGTCTGGCCTCCCGTTAACCAAAGTCATGCAATTGCGCCAGATGTCATCGTGCGACATGCTTGATTCCATGGTTCGTGCTTTGCGCACCGGAAATTATAGTGTTGTTATCGGTTGGTTAACGGAAGAATTGTCATCAGAGGAGCACGCTCGTTTGTTAAGTGCGGCCGAGGAAGGTAACTCGATGGTGTTTATTATGCGACCAGTTCAGTCGACTTCTCACCCCACTGGACAATTTAATGGGCTAAAAATTCACTCAAATTTGTACCATTAATCAAAAATAGGATTTTTCTGAGTAATTTTTTTGAAACTTTTTTATCCCTAAGATTTACCGGCTCATTTTGCGCAGAAGGCTTGTCTGGTGCGGTTTTCAGTATTTTTCACTGTTTAATTTTTCAACATAAATGTTAAATATTGCGTATACAACTCTTTTTTTTTCATAAGCCTGACGGAGTTCACACTTGTAAGTTTCGAACGACGTTGTAGACTTTACATCGCCAGGGGTGCCCAGCTTATACCGCAGATATCTGCTAAGTAATTCACTAAGCCACGCCCCCGGTGGAAGGATTTAACCGTGAGTCTACTTAGAACTTCATGGCAAATTTTGGATGATAACGAGGCGCAAAAAATGAAAAAGACAGCTATCGCGATTGCAGTGGCACTGGCAGGCTTCGCTTCTGTAGCGCAGGCCGCTCCGCAAGACAACACCTGGTATGCTGGTGGTAAACTGGGCTGGTCTCAGTTCCATGACACTGGCTGGTACCAGAGTGACCTGAACAACAACGGTTCAACCCACAACAGCCAGCTGGGCGCAGGCGCCTTCGGTGGTTATCAGGTTAACCCGTATGTTGGTTTCGAAATGGGTTACGACTGGTTGGGTCGTATGGAATACACCGGTAGCCAGACTAACGGTGCTCTGAAAGCTCAGGGCGTTCAGCTGACCGCTAAACTGGGTTACCCAATCACTGACGATCTGGACATCTACACCCGTCTGGGTGGTATGGTTTGGCGTGCAGATTCCAGCAACAACAAAGCTGGCGATCACCACGACACCGGCGTTTCCCCAGTATTCGCTGGCGGCGTTGAGTGGGCAATGACCCGTGACATCGCTACCCGTCTGGAATACCAGTGGGTTAACAACATCGGCGACGCAAACAGCGTTGGCGTACGTCCAGACAACGGCATGCTGAGCGTAGGTGTTTCCTACCGTTTCGGCCAGCAGGATGCAGCAGCTCCAGTAGTTGCTCCAGCTCCAGCTCCAGCGCCAGAAGTACAGACCAAACACTTCACCCTGAAGTCTGACGTTCTGTTCACCTTCAACAAATCTACCCTGAAACCAGAAGGTAAGCAGGCTCTGGACCAGATGTACAGCCAGCTGAGCAACCTGGATCCGAAAGACGGTTCCGTAGTGGTTCTGGGCTTCACTGACCGCATCGGTTCTGACGCTTACAACCAGGGTCTGTCTGAGAAACGTGCACAGTCCGTAGTTGATTACCTGGTATCTAAAGGTATCCCTTCAGACAAAATCTCTGCACGTGGCATGGGCGAAGCTAACCCAGTTACTGGCAACACCTGTGACGGCGTGAAAGCGAAAGCTGCGCTGATCGATTGCCTGGCACCAGATCGTCGCGTTGAGATCGAAGTTAAAGGCAGCAAAGACGTTGTAACTCAGCCACAGGCTTAAGTTCTCGTCTCATAAAAAACCCCGCTTAGCGGGGTTTTTTTTTGCCTGTCTGACGATGAGTCGCCAAAAAAAATAAGTTCGGGGAGCTACTTCTCTTTACCCAACATCGCTTCAAGATCCTGCTTAAGGCTGGACATCTTAGTGGCGTATTTCTCTTTGTTTTCGGCATCTTCAATTAACTGCACGATCGTTTCAGACAACGTCTTACCACGACGCTGTGCAAGACCCGCTAACCGCTGCCAGACCACAAACTCCAGATCGATAGATTTCTTTCGCGTGTGTTGGTGCTCAGCGTTGAAATGGCGCTTGCGGCGTGCACGGATGGTCTGCTTCATACGATTAACCAGCTGTGGATTAATATGCTGAGCAATCCAGTCATTTACCTGAACGGGTTCATGTTCCAGCTTCTGCAAAACATCGACAGCTTCTTGTGCGGCGCTGGCTTCAATGTAGCGGGTGATGGATTCGCCTTCCCGGTGTTTTTTCACCAGATATTTCCACTTCCAACCGCTTTCAAGATTTTCCAGTTGTTGATATTTCATTGCGATCTCAGTGTGACCGTGTAACTCTTTTCAGGATAACAGTTTTTTCCGAATGTGCTGAGAAGAAATCTGCAACTGTGATACGGATTAAGCCAGCGGTATAAAGATACTTCCTTAATCTCCGTGAGCTTCCCCGCAGCATCAGGTATAATCACGCGTTTTACATCTGACTAAAAATAGCGACATTGACTATAAATACTCTTTCCCGGCGCTTTCTCGCCCCCGCGACTGAAGCATTTCAGGCGCTATTTGCCCAGCCTGAGCTGGCCTCAGAAAACGATACCTTATTCAGCGAGCTTCAAGCGCGTTTACACTATGCGCTGGAACAGTTTTTACATCCTCAGGGCATCTCCCCTTTCTTACTGGTCAAAGCACCAGAAGAAAAAGAGTACCTCCAGCTGCTTACGCAGAACATTGACTCTTTGCGCGATAGTGATGCGCAAGCGCTAACGGGCGTCAGCTATCAGGTCAATGGTAGCAAAGTCAGCATGACTGCTGCCCAGAGCTTAGAGGATAACTTTGCAAGCCAGGGTCCCGTCATTTTTGCCGACTGGGTTGAAGCGGCACAGCTTTTTGGCTGCGTACGCCAGTTTAACGGTGAAATTAGCCTCCAGCCGGGTCTGGTGCATCAGGCCAATGGCGGCATCCTGATACTGTCCCTGCGTACACTAATGGCACAACCGCTGTTGTGGATGCGCCTGAAGAATCAGGTCATGCAGCAACGTTTTGACTGGCTGACCTTTGATGATGCCCGTCCCCTGCCGGTAAGTATCCCCTCAATGCCACTGACGTTGAAAGTGGTCTTAATGGGCGACCGGGATTCTCTGGCCGACTTCCAGGAAATGGAACCGGAGCTGGCGGAGACCGCTTTGTATAGCGAATTTGAAGATAACCTGCAAATCGCCGATGAAGAGACGTTGAAGCAATGGTGCCAGTGGGTCTGGAATATCGCGCGTGAAAAATCGCTGCCGGGTCTTGCCCCGGATGCCTGGCCTTTGCTGATGCAGGAAGGTGCTCGCGATACCGGTGACCAGGAGATTATGCCGCTATGTCCGCTGTGGATTGCCCGTCAGCTTCGTGAAGCCGCTCCGTTTACCGACAATGACCGCATCAATGCTGAACAGCTGAAAACCATGCTAATGCAGCGTCAGTGGCGTGAAGGTTTCCTTGCTGAACGTATGCAAGATGAAATTCTGCTTGAGCAGATTCTGATTGAAACCGAAGGTGAATGCATCGGGCAGATCAATGCCTTGTCAGTCATAGATTTCCCAGGCCATCCTCGTCCGTTCGGTGAGCCCTCTCGTATATCCTGCGTCGTCCACATTGGTGACGGCGAGTTTATTGATGTGGAACGCAAAGCGGAACTGGGCGGTAATCTGCACGCTAAAGGCATGATGTTGATGCAGGCCTTCCTGATGGCCGAGCTCGATCTGGACCAGCAGTTGCCGTTCTCTGCATCGTTGACCTTTGAGCAGTCCTACAGTGAAGTCGATGGCGACAGCGCTTCGATGGCTGAGCTGTGCGCTCTGATCAGTGCCCTCGCTAACGTACCGATTAACCAAAGCATCGCCATGACAGGTTCCGTCGATCAGTTCGGCCGCGCCCAGCCGATTGGCGGTCTTAATGAGAAAATTGAAGGCTTCTTCGCTATCTGTGCCCAGCGTGGGCTAACCGGTAAGCAAGGTGTCATTATTCCTTCTGCGAATGTCCGCCATCTGAGTCTCGCCACCGAAGTACAAGAAGCGGTAGAGGCCGGTGAATTTTCAATCTGGGCTATCGATGACATCGGTGATGCGTTACCGTTGCTGACGCAGCTTAACTGGGATGGCGAAGGTCAGACGCTGTTACAAACTATTCAGGAACGCATTGCACAGGCTACGCAGCAGGAGCCTCGCAACCGCTTTCCGTGGCCGTTACGCTGGCTAAACCGATCACAATCCAACTGATCGGACTTGTTCAGCGTACACGTGTTAGCTATCCTGCGTTCCGAACTTAAAATAAGGCTTACTTAAAACATGGTAGATAAACGCGAATCCTATACGAAAGAAGACCTTCTTGCCTCTGGTCGCGGTGAACTGTTCGGCGCTAATGGCCCGCAGTTGCCGGCACCGAGTATGCTGATGATGGATCGTGTCGTTAAGATGACCGAAACCGGCGGCAACTTTGACAAGGGTTATGTTGAAGCTGAGCTCGATATCAATCCGGATCTGTGGTTCTTCGGTTGCCACTTTATCGGCGATCCTGTGATGCCAGGCTGTCTGGGTCTGGATGCAATGTGGCAGCTGGTTGGTTTCTACCTCGGCTGGCTGGGCGGTGAAGGCAAAGGCCGTGCGCTCGGCGTAGGTGAAGTCAAATTCACCGGTCAGGTTCTGCCAACGGCGAAGAAAGTGACCTACCGTATTCACTTTAAGCGCATCGTTAACCGTCGTCTGATCATGGGTCTGGCAGATGGTGAAGTACTGGTTGACGGTCGTCTGATCTACACCGCGAACGACCTGAAAGTGGGTCTGTTCCAGGACACTTCTGCATTCTAATACCGATTATCGTCCAGACCGGCGATAGATAAGTATTGTGAATCAAAAGGCGAAACCTCCGCACTGCGGAGGTTTCTTTTTAAAGAGACAGTGTCAGGCAACTACTGCCCTGTCCTCCATGGCTTCTCGCCAGCCTCCTAGCCAGTGAGACCTCTGATTAATAGTCTGGTAAGGACACATTTCTTTCGATCGTCCAGTAATACCGGCTTGATATCCGCGTTGATGTGCCCGGTCCAGGCGATCTCGTTTTTGTCTCTTCATGCCTCGTTTCCCTCATATTTTGGTCTGGTGGAAAAGAAAACAGTGGCTACAAATCGCGCAACCACATAATACGAATACCGCTAAATAATCTTCCCGTCAATGCGCAGAATTCATACCAATGTCATATTTGTGAGCTAATCAGAAGTTCATTTGTACAGAAAATGTGAAGTGGCATAAGTAACCAATTGAAGCCAGACATAAAAAAACCGCCGCCGGTTTTACACCGGCGGCGGCCTTTAGAACAATTAGTTCTACTTATGGTTGGCGATTGAGGGTCTGCGCAATAGAGGCCGCTTCCTGGCTCCACGCCTGCGCTAATAATTTCACCATGGCGTCGTAACCATCATGCTGCTGCGCCAGTTCTACATGGAATGGACGCTTAATCAGCTGGCCTTGATGGTTAAGCAGCCATTCGCCGCTCACCACGACTTTCCCATCATAACGCCCGTGGAAGCCAGTGACCGACACGTTTAACGTGTCCTGTGTGCTAGATAATGGCTGTGAAGAGACCACCCACCCCGGCAGCTGATTGCTCAGGTTAGAAACCAGCGTCGTACGAAGTTGCTGATCCAATGGGCTGGCCCAGAGGTTGTTACTGGCAATCACGTACTGAACGTCACTGGTCTGGTATACCACGCCGCTCCCGGCGAGGAAGTCAGGTATGCTGACCTGTTCCACCCACAGCATCCGCTGGTTGGTGGTGGCGCTGGTGTTTTGCACCACTCCCGTTGTCAACGGCAACTGGTAGTAGGTTTTATTTTCCCCGCTGCTGCAGGCTGCCAACAGGCAGGCTGCCGTCAGAACTAACCACTTCTTCATTATTTCGCCCTCTTAGGCTCTGGATCTTTTTTATCCTTCGCTTCAAATACCAGCGCGTTGCTCTTCTCGTTCAACGTTTTCAGCACAGGCTGCAACTCGCGCAGAACCTGATCCAGACGCTGCATATCGCCGACCATTTTGTTATAGGCCGCGGAGCCCGGCTGGAAGCCTTGCATGCTGCGGTTAAGCTCATTGAGCGTTTTCTGCATGTCCGCTGGAAGCTGCTGCGCGGACTGGCTAGCGGTGATCTTGTTAAGATTATCCAGCGTCGTTTGCAGGCGGCGCATAGTGTTCTGGCTTTCGCTAAGCGTATTGGTTGCTTGCTGGACCATCGGCGTTAACGGCAGATTGTTGAACTTATCCAGCGTATCCATCAAACGCTGCTGGATTTGCGCCAGACCACCGCTCACGGTCGGGATAATGTCCACGCCATCAAATGACTTCACATCTTTCTTCAACGGTTCTTTTGGATAGAAGTCGAGGTCGATGTAAAGCGCACCGGTGACCAGGTTACCGGTTTTCAGCGAGCCCCGCAGTCCACGTTCAATCAGGGTTGGCAGATGGCCACGCACATCGAGGTTATCGCCAAACTGAGCCGCAAGTCGTTCGGGTTCAATCTGAATTTTTACCGGTATCCGATAATCACTGGTCAGCTTCTGGCGAAGGCCGGGAACAAAGTACGGTACCTGTGCCACGGTGCCCATACGAATACCGCGGAATTCAACCGGCGCACCAACCTGAAGGCCTCGAACCGAATCTTTAAAGAACATCAGGTAGTCAATATGCTGGGTATACAGCGAGTCCTGAATGCTTTTCTGGTCGTCGTAAAGTTTGAATTCGGTCTTCTCCGTGATTGGTTGACCAAGCTCAACGCCTTCCGGGACATCAAAACTCACGCCGCCGCTGAACAGCGTCGCCAGCGATCCCATTTCAACGCGCATCCCAGCAGAGGTCAAATCCACCGCGACGCCGCTGTCTTTCCAGAAGCGAACGTTGCTGGTCACCAGACGATCGTTCGGTGCGCTGATAAACAGCTGATAGGAGATGTCACGTTTTTGCGGATCGAAGGTGCTGGTTTCTACCGAACCCACGCGATAGCCACGGAACAGCACTGGGTCACCCGGACTGAGCTGGCCCGCTTTTTTGCTGTCGAGTATCACGCGAATACCTTTAGCATCCGGTGGCGCCAGCGGCGGTGCATCGAGCAGTTGATAATTGTCCGGTACCGAACCTTTCGAACCCGGCTGCAATTCGATATAGGCCCCAGAGAGCAGCGTACCCAGCCCGCTAATCCCTTCACGCCCCACCTGCGGCTTCACGACCCAGAAAACCGAGTCCTTATGCAGCAGTTTTTCCATTCCTGAATTCAGACGTGCTTTGATTTCTACGTGCGTCAAATCGTCGGTCAGGGTAGTACTTTCTACCACACCCACATCCACGCTGCGGCTCTTAATGGTGGTTTTACCCCCTTCAATACCTTCAGCATTGGTGGTGATAAGCGTCACCTCCGGCCCCTGATGGCTGTAGTGGTAAAATAAGATCCAGGCGCCAATCAACGCCGTGACAATCGGGAAGATCCAAACGGGAGACCAGTTTTTCACTTTCTGCACGTTTGCCTCCCCACTCTTGGTTTCCATGTTTTTACGACTCCTCATGGCTTGCTTCAGGTTCCCGATCCCACGACAGACGCGGATCAAAGGTCATTGCTGAGAACATGGTCATTATGACGACTAACGCAAACATCAGCGCGCCAATGGCCGGGTAGATATTCATTAATCCCCCAATGCGCACCAGCGCAGAGAGGACGGCAATTACAAACACATCAATCATTGACCAGCGCCCGACGAACTCCACCACTTCATAAATCAGGTGCATACGTTCGCTGTCCCGGCTCCGACGCTTGAGGCCGTTTGCATCAAGACACAGCCAGGCAATGGCAATCATCTTTAAGGTCGGTACGAGGATACTGGCGATAAAAATCACCATTGCCACCGGATACGAACCTTCACTCCACAGCAATATCACCCCAGCGATAATGGTCGAGGGCATTTTGTCACCCAGCAGATCGGTTATCATGATCGGCAGGATATTGGCGGGAAGATACAGCAGAATCGACGTTACCAGCAGCGCCATCGTCCACTGCAGGCTGTTTTTGCGTCGGGCGTGGCCTTTGCTATGACAGCGCGGGCATTCAAGCTGGTCAGCGGGCAGAATAGCGGTGCAGCATGAGCATGAACGCAGCCCTTGCCGCAGACCGGTCACCCCCGCTTTTAGCGGCTGTGAGAGCGCTGGCATCGGGCCGATATCATCCCACAGCCAGCGGCGATCGACGCACTGGAAGGTACGTAATTGCAGCAGACAGAAGAGACACCACGGCAGGAAACTACTGCCCACGCCGACATCGCCATAGGCCATCAGCTTCACAAAACTCACTAGTACGCCCGCGAGAAAAATTTCAGCCATGCCCCAGGTTTTCAGCGCGAACAGAATCCGCGCCAGAAACGTTTTCAGCCGGTAAGGCATCCGCACGCGGTTAACCAGTAACAGAATGGTGATGAGGCAAAACGCCGGCACCAACTGCACAAACAGCAGGAAAAAGGTGCCAAGGCTGGCGTAGTCTTCTGAAAACATGACGCTGGGAATTTCCAGCAGCTCAACTTCACTGCTCACCCCTGCCACCTTCATATTGATAAAAGGGAACAGGTTAGCCAGCAGCAGCATAAAGAGCGCCACCAGCACGTACGCCGTGGGGCGTCGTCTGGGTTCATCCCACGCGGTGGTTAATGTCGTACCACAGCGTGGGCAGTTTGCTTTATGTCGGTGCTCGAGGTGCGGCAACGCCACCAGCATGTCACACTGTGAACACAGAATATGCTGCGCAGCATGATGTTGTTCGCACATGAAAAGTCCTCAATCAGGCGCCGTTTTTCAACGCTTCCAGATATTCCCAACGTTCAAACGCTTCTTCTAACGCGCGTTCCGCTTGTGCCATGTCAGCCAGTACCTTTTGGGTATGGTCATGAGGCTGGCTAAAGAACGATGCGTCAGCAACCTGCGACTGTAATGCTTCCAGCTCCGCTTCCAGCGTTTCCAGCTTCTGCGGCAGCTGTTCCAGTTCGCGCTGCAGGTTATAGCTTAGTTTGCTACCACTGCGTTTGACAGTTTCTGCTTTTGGTTGAACCACTTCCGCCGTTTTTTTCACAACCGGTTGTTGACGCGACTGCGATTGTGCCTGCTGGCCGCGAGCATCGTGATAGCCCCCGACGTAACGACCAATGCGCCCATTGTCTTCAAAGATCCAGCATTCGGTCACGGTATTATCAACAAATTGACGATCGTGGCTTACCAGCAGGACGGTGCCCTGATAGCCGTCGATAAGCTCTTCTAACAGTTCGAGCGTTTCGACATCCAGGTCGTTGGTTGGTTCATCGAGAATCAACAGGTTACTCGGTTTCAGGAACAGACGAGCCAGCAGCAGACGGTTACGTTCACCACCGGACAACGCACGCACCGGCGTCATCGCACGTTTCGGATGGAACAAGAAGTCCTGCAAGTAGCCCAGTACATGGCGCGGCTTACCGTTCACCATCACTTCTTGCTTCCCTTCCGCCAGGTTATCCATCACCGTTTTGTCCGGATCCAGCTCTGCGCGGTGCTGGTCGAAGTAAGCGACTTCCAGCTTAGTACCGACGTGAATTCGTCCGCTATCGGCCTGAAGCTGGCCGAGCATCAGCTTCAGCAATGTGGTTTTACCGCAGCCGTTCGGGCCAATCATGGCGATTTTATCGCTACGCTGTACCTGGGCGGAGAAGTCTTTCACCAGGACTTTGCCATCCACCTGGTAATTCACATCTTCCATTTCAAAGACGATTTTGCCGGAGCGAGAAGCTTCTTCGACCTGCATCTTCGCGCTGCCCATCACTTCACGGCGCGCGCTACGTTCGTTACGCATCGCTTTCAGCGCGCGGACGCGGCCTTCGTTACGGGTACGACGCGCTTTGATACCCTGACGGATCCACACTTCTTCCTGCGCCAGTTTGCGATCGAATTCAGCGTTTTGCAGTTCTTCAACGCGCAGCGCTTCTTCTTTCTCCAGCAGATACTGGTCGTAGTTGCCCGGATAGGTCACCAGATTGCCGCGATCGAGATCGACAATACGGGTCGCCATATTGCGGATAAATGAACGGTCGTGGGAGATGAAAATAATCGTCCCCTTGAAAGACTTCAGGAAGCCTTCGAGCCAGTCAATAGTTTCAATATCCAGGTGGTTCGTCGGTTCGTCTAACAGCAGCACGCGCGGTGCACTGACCAGCGCACGTCCCAGCGCGGCTTTACGCAGCCAGCCGCCGGAAAGCGAAGCCAATTCGGTATCTGCGGTCAGGCCGAGCTGATCCAGGACTTCGTTAATCCGGCTTTCAAGCTGCCACAAACCGTGGTTATCCAGCTGTTCCTGGACTTTCGCCAGTTCCTGGAGATTTTTATCGCTCGGATCGGTTATCACCAGATGCGAGATATCGTGGTAACGCTTGAGGTAAACGGCCTGTTCCGCGATCCCTTCGGCGACGAAATCGTAAACGCTGCCCTCAACGTTACGTGGAGGATCCTGTTGCAGACGCGCCACGACCAGATCCTGCTCGTAGATAATGCGCCCGTCGTCCAGCCCCAGCTCGCGGTTAAGGATTTTCATCAGCGTGGATTTGCCGGCGCCGTTACGGCCCACCAGACAAACGCGCTCGTTATCTTCAATATGCAGTTCGGCATTATTGAGAAGCGGCGCATCGCTGAACGATAGCCAGGCGCCGTGCATACTAATTAATGACATTCTTTATTCCTTTCAGGCCGCGGTGACAAGCCAGCAGTTGTGGATCTGACGGTTACGGGCAAAATCCGGCGACTGTGTTTTTTGGGTAATATCTTGTGCTTTCAGTCCCAGTTCAGCCAGACCGTCGTGGTCCATACGGAAACCGCGTTTATTGTTGGAGAACATAATGGTGCCGCCTTTACGCAGCAGGCGTTTCAGATCGGTCATTAAACGCAGGTGATCGCGCTGCACATCGAACGCGTCTTCCATACGTTTAGAGTTTGAGAAGGTTGGCGGATCGATAAAGATCACATCAAACTGTTCATCGGTATCGCGCAGCCATGCCAGCACATCCGCCTGCATCAGGCGGTGCGGACGACCGGTCAAACCGTTCAGGCGCAGGTTACGTTCCGCCCACTCAAGATAGGTACGCGACATATCCACGGTGGTGGTAGAACGCGCACCGCCCAGACCAGCATGCACGCTGGCGCTGCCGGTGTAGGCGAAGAGGTTAAGGAAATCTTTTCCTTTGCTCATCTGGCCCAACATGCGACGTGCGATTCGGTGATCGAGGAACAGGCCGGTATCAAGATAGTCGGTCAGGTTAACCCACAGGCGCGCGTTATACTCGCTCACCTCCATGAAATCGCCCTTCTCGTTCATCTTCTGATACTGATTTTTTCCCTTCTGACGTTCACGGGTTTTGAGCACCAGCTTATTAGGCGCAATCCCCATAACCGAAATAGTGGCGGCGATAATATCAAACAGACGCTGACGCGCTTTATTGGCGTCGACGGTTTTCGGTGGCGCATATTCCTGCACGACCACCCAATCGGCGTAGCGGTCGACGGCAACGTTATATTCCGGCAAGTCGGCATCATACAGGCGGTAACATTCGATCCCTTCCTGCTTTGCCCACTTCTGGAATTTTTTGAGATTTTTGCGCAGACGGTTAGCGTAATCTTCGGCAAGCGATGCCGGGGCTTCACCGGTGCTTTCGGTCAGGTGATAGTTTTTCTGCACGCAGTCCAGCGGGCCGTTTTTGGCCTTGAACTGACGTTCAGCACGCAGTTGCAGGCAGCTCAACAGTTCAGGAGAAGCGCTGAACAAAGACAAGTTCCAGCCGCCAAACAGATTTTTCATATTGCGGCCCAGCAAGCTGTGCAGGGCAATCAGCGCGGGTTCACTTTCCAGACGCTCACCGTAAGGCGGGTTGCTGATGACCGTGCCGTAAGGGCCTTTTGGCAGCGGATTACTCAATTGAGCAACGTCTTTGACCTCAAAGGTAATCAGTTCGCCAATCCCCGCGCGACGGGCGTTGCTGCGCGCAAGCTCCACCACGCGTCCGTCAACGTCAGAACCAAAGAAACGCGACTCATAGGCCGCAAGACCCGCGCGGGCGCGCGTTTGCGCATCGGCTTTAACCGACTGCCAGACCGCTTCGTCGTGCTGTGCCCAGCCGCTAAAGCCCCAGTGGCTGCGGTGTAATCCTGGTGCACGATCGGTGGCCCACATCGCCGCTTCAATCAGCAGCGTACCGGAACCACACATCGGGTCGAGCATCGGCGTACCGGGTACCCAACCTGAACGCATGACGATAGCTGCCGCCAGGTTCTCTTTGATAGGCGCCATACCGGTGCGGTCGCGATAACCACGCAGGTGCAGGCCATCGCCGCTCAGATCGAGGGAGATATAGGCGGTTTCTTTATTCAGACGCACGTTAATACGCAGATCCGGGTTTTCGCGATCGACGTTAGGACGCGGCAGATTTTTGCGGGTAAAGGCATCCACGATGGCGTCTTTGACCTTCAACGCACCGTACTGGCTGTTACGAATACTGTCATTCAGGCCGCCGAAGCTGACCGCGAAGGTGGCATCAGGGGTGAAGATTGACGTCCAGTCGATAGCCTGCACGCCAAGATAAAGATCGAGATCGCTCCAGACGCTACATTCCCCCAGCGGCATCATGATGCGCGAAGCCAGACGACTCCACATCAGGCTTTTATACAGAAGCTGTGTATCGCCCTGGAAATGGACGCCACCCTGGGTAATCTGGCACTCTTGCGCGCCCAGACCTTCCAGTTCAGTTTTTAACAGCTCTTCCAGCCCACGGGCCGTACTGGCAAACAGAGAATTCATATCGTCACTTTTACTCGCAGAAAATTGTTGCGCATTATAGCCAATCTGCGCCCCATGTCATAAAGTTAAAGGCTTATTTCGACTCAGGGACAGCGTTGTGGCTACATTATCGCGGCTTTTTATTCATCCGGTGAAATCTATGCGGGGCATTGGCCTGACACACGCCTTTGCTGATATCAGCGGGCTGGCGTTCGACCGCATTTTTAGGATACCGAACCCGATGGCACCTTCATTACCGCCCGTCAGTTTCCGGCGATGGTGCGTTTTACGCCAGCCGTCATGCATGATGGGCTACATCTGACCGCGCCGGATGGCAGCAGCGCGCTGGTACGCTTCACCGATTTCACGACTCAAGCGTCGCCTACCGAAGTTTGGGGCAACCATTTTACCTCGCGTATTGCCCCGGATGCCATCAATCAGTGGCTTTCGCCATTCTTCAAACGCGATGTACAACTGCGCTGGCTCGGCGCCGATTTGACTCGACGGGTTAAACGCCATGACGCCGTTCCGCTTTCGTTTGCTGACGGCTTCCCTTTCCTGCTGACCAATGAAGCCTCGCTGCGGGACGTCCAGCAGCGTTGCCGTGCCAGCGTAAGTATGGAACAGTTTCGCCCCAATCTGGTGGTCACTGGCGTGGAAGCATGGGCCGAGGACAGCTGGAAAACGATTCGCATCGGTGATGTCATCTTTGACGTTGTGAAACCATGCAGCCGCTGTATCTTTACCACCATAAGCCCGGAGAAAGGTCAAAAACATCCGGCGGGCGAACCGCTTAGCACTTTGCAGTCATTCCGCACTGATCCGACTAGCGGCGATGTCGATTTTGGACAAAACCTGATAGCCCGTAACAGCGGCGTGGTGCGTGTGGGCGATAAGGTAGAAATTCTCGCAACCGGCACGGCCAAAACCTACTCAGCCGGGAAAACCGATGACACGCTCGCGCCGCAGGCCGAGCAAGATGAACAGGTGGAGATCGAGTGGGAAGGAAGCGCATTTAGCGGTAATAATCAGCAGATTGTGCTCGAACAGCTTGAACAACAGGGAATTCGCGTTCCATATTCCTGCCGTGCCGGACTTTGTGGAAGCTGTCGTGTGACGTTACTTGAAGGCGAAGTGACTCCGCTGAAGAAAAGCGCCATTGGCCAGGACGGAACGATACTGAGTTGCAGTTGCGTACCTAAAACCGCGCTGAAGCTAAAGCGTTAAACCGCTTGTTCCAGGTTGTAACCGACATTTCCGAATTGCGGTTGCAGCCTGTCGTTCATCACTTTAATCGGATCGCCTAACTGCATTGTGCGCCCCGCAAGCACCAGCCCTGGCTGCGCTAACAGACACAATGCGGCGTTTTCGCCGGGTTCAACCACTAAAAGATTCACCTGGCTATTGTCATCACTGAGCCACACGCAAGCGGCATCGCCGGTCGTCGGTGACCAGGCATCGTGATGGGTACGAAAATGCCAGCTTTTCGGCATTTGCGGCTTCAGGAAACGGATTGCCACCAGCGCATTTAAAATGAGCTCAGCGCGATGTTCTTTGGACAACGGCAGATCGCGGCACTTTTCTTCAAAAGAAAAATAGAGTGCAGCATCATCAACGCAAAAACCGGTAGGATCAAACGCATCGGGCGTTAACATTCGGCGGGCAAAACGCGAGCGAAATAACATACCATTGGCTAAATCGAGCATCATTCGATCGTGCTCTTCATCATAATACCAACGCCAGTTATCATCAGGTTTAATTCGCATTGCTCTCCCCCATCATTTTCGCATCCAATGCTGTGCCCGTTTCTTCCGCTGTGTTACGTTGCCCTGAATAATAAAAGACTAATATGTTTAAATAAGCAACAGTAGGGAAATATAAAGCAACCAGGGCCGGAAATAAAGCCCTGGATCACATTACCAGGAAAAAGACTAGATATGGGTAATGATTTCTTTAATCAACGGTGGGCCTTTAAAAATAAAACCGGAATAAATTTGTACCAATGAGGCTCCTGCCGCCATTTTCTCGCGCGCCGCAGTCACTGAATCAATACCGCCAACGCCGATGATCGGCAACTGACCTTTTAATTCTGCTGACAGCATACGAATAATTTCGGTACTTTTTAATTGTAATGGACGACCGCTTAAGCCACCCATTTCATCGCAATATTTCATCCCTTGAACCAAAGAACGATCTAATGTCGTATTGGTCGCAATAACACCATCAATATTGTGACGAACTAAACTGTCGGCAACCTGGATCAACTCTTCATGAGAAAGATCCGGCGCGATCTTCACCGCCACAGGAACATATTTGTGATGTTTTTCCTGAAGCTCAGATTGCTTATTTTTAATACCAGAAAGTAGATCGTCGAGCGCTTCGCCATATTGCAAGCTACGCAGCCCTGGGGTATTTGGCGAGGAAATATTTATTGCAATATAACCGGCGTAGGCATAGATTTTTTCCATACAAATCAGATAGTCATCTTTACCCTGTTCTACCGGCGTGTCTTTATTCTTACCGATATTAATCCCCAGAATACCGTCGAAATGCGCTTTTTTAACGTTCTCGACCAGGTTATCAACGCCGTGATTGTTAAAGCCCATACGGTTGATCAACCCTTCGGCATCAACCAGGCGGAACAGACGCGGTTTGTCGTTTCCTGGTTGCGGACGCGGCGTGACGGTACCTATCTCAATGGAGCCGAATCCCATCGCCCCTAAGGCGTCGATGCATTCGCCATCTTTATCCAGGCCCGCGGCCAGCCCCAGTGGATTTTTAAACGTCAGGCCCATACAGGTCACCGGTTTTTGCGGCACTTTCTGGCGCACCAGCGCTTCGAGTGGGGTGCCGGTAATACGGCGTAACTGTTGAAATGTTAATTCATGAGCGCGCTCTGGATCGAGCTGAAAAAGTGCTTTACGAACGAAGGGATAGTACATGAACTCTCCTGGATTCCCGGTGTGCAAACCGGGGGCGTATTATGTGCGATAACGTGCAGAAAGGGAATTGACCTATGGCAAAAAAAGCGCAAACGTTTTCTTTGCTTCACCCCCGCACCGCGATCCTTTATGCCTTTTTTGGTAAACCAACGCTGGAAAAAGTATTTCGCCCTCCCTATATGCTCTGAGACACTCATGCAAATGTTATGAAACTTAGATTAATGTTTGTTTTTAGTTATAAGGAGAGTTCATGCGCGTCATAACTTTAGCCGGTAGCCCCCGCTTCCCTTCCCGCTCCAGCGCCTTACTCGAGTACGCGCGGGAGAAATTGTCGACGGCAGATGTCGAAGTCTTCCACTGGCATTTGCAAAATTTCTCCCCGGAGGATTTGTTCTATGCCCGTTTCGATAGCCCGGCCCTGCTAGCCCTGACCGAACAACTGGCGCATGCGGATGGGCTGATTATTGCTACGCCTGTTTATAAAGCCTCTTTCGCCGGGGCGCTGAAGGCGCTGCTCGATCTGTTACCGGAGCGCGCGCTGGAAGGCAAAGTGGTATTGCCGCTCGCCACTGGCGGCACGGTCGCACATATGCTGGCGGTGGATTACGCCCTGAAACCGGTGCTGAATGCACTGAAGGCGCAGGAGATCCTGCAAGGCGTATTTGCTGACGACAGTCAGGTGACCGATTACCAGCACAAACCGCAGTTCAGCACGAATTTGCATCATCGTCTGGATAGCGCGCTGGAGACTTTCTGGCAGGCGTTACACCGGCGGGATATTCAGGTTCCCGCATTAGGTACGGCAAGACGGGCCGAACATGTTTGATAAAGAAAACGCCGCGAGGGAACCTCAGCGGCGTTTTTGTTAATAACAGACTGTAGCCCGGCCGAACGAAGTGACGCCGGGAGTAGCTCCGAGCCTCCCCGGCGTCGGCGTTAACGCCTCGGCCGAGCTACCAGCTCTTACGCTAACGCCTTCGCAATCTTCTCGTACAGATCGCCGGAAAGATTTTCCAGACCCTTCAATTGCTCAAGCGCTGCACGCATCAGCGCCTGACGTTTTGTGTCATAGCGTTTTAAGCGGATCAGCGGCTCAATCAGACGTGATGCAACCTGTGGGTTACGGCTGTTAAGCTCGGTGAGCATTTCCACCAGGAACTGGTAGCCGCTACCATCTTCCGCATGGAACGCCGCTGGATTACTGCCGGCAAAGGCTCCAATCAGAGAACGGATACGGTTCGGGTTATTCATGCTGAATGAACGGTGGGTCAGAAGTTTACGTACCGTTTGCAGAACATCATCCGCCGGGCTTGTGGCTTGCAGGATGAACCATTTATCCATTACCAGACCATCGTGATGCCACTTGTCATCATACTCTTGCATCAGCGCGTCACGGCATGGCAATTCTGCGGCCACGGCAGCAGACAGCGCCGCCAGCACATCGGTCATGTTATCCGCTTCATGATACTGTTTGCTAACCAGTTTATCGGCCAGCTCACGGTCGCCAAACGCCAGATAACGCAGGCAGGTATTACGCAGCGAGCGTTTCGCGATGTCATCATGCTCAACACGGTAGCTGTCGAGTTTGTTCGCGTTGTAAATCGCTAAACATTCATCAGCAAGCTCGGTCGCCAGCGTGCGGGTCAGCGCTTCGCGTAACGCCGCAATCGCGATAGGATCGATAATCTCGAACAGTTCAGCCACTTCGCTTGCCGATGGCAGCGTCAGGATCTCTGCCGCCAGCGCCGGGTCGATCTTCTCATCTAACAAAATAGCCCGGAAAGCATCCGCCACGTGAATCGGCAGAGACAGCGGTTGCCCCTGTTGGTGACGGGCCACGTTGAGCTTGATGTAGGTTGCCAGCAGGCTCTGCGCGGCATCCCAGCGTGAGAAATCGTTGCGCGCATGACGCATCAGGAACGTCAGTTGTTGATCGCTCCATTTATATTCCAGTTTCACCGGCGCTGAGAATTCACGCAGCAACGAAGGCACGGGCTGGAAGTAGACGTTATCAAAAACAAACGTCTGTTCGGCCTGAGTGACGTTGAGCACATGGTGCACCGGATGGCCGTCTTTTTGCAGCGGGATCACCTTGCCTTCGTTATCGTACAACTCGATATCAAAAGGAATGTGCAGCGGATATTTCTCATCCTGCTCTGCCGTTGCTGGCGTACGCTGACGAATAGTTAAGGTGTACTGCTCGGTTTCCGGGTTGTAGTCGTCCTGTACGCTCACAATCGGCGTACCGGCCTGGCTGTACCAGCGGCGGAAATGAGACAGGTCAACGTTTGACGCATCTTCCATCGCCTGCACGAAATCATCGCAGGTAGCCGCGCTGCCGTCATGACGTTCGAAATAAAGCTGCATTCCTTTCTGGAAATTAGCTTCGCCCAGCAACGTGTGCAGCATACGGATCACTTCCGCACCCTTCTCGTAAACCGTCAGGGTATAGAAGTTATTCATCTCGATAACTTTATCTGGACGAATCGGATGCGCCATCGGGCTTGCGTCTTCAGCAAATTGCAGACCACGCATGGTACGTACATTGCTGATACGGTTGACAGCGCGAGAACCTAAATCAGAGCTGAACTCCTGATCGCGGAATACCGTCAGGCCTTCTTTTAAGCTCAACTGGAACCAGTCGCGGCAGGTCACGCGGTTACCGGTCCAGTTATGGAAATATTCGTGACCGATCACGCGTTCAATATCGAGATAGTCTTTGTCGGTGGCGGTGTCAGTACGCGCCAGCACGTATTTGGAGTTAAAGACGTTAAGCCCTTTGTTCTCCATCGCGCCCATATTAAAGAAGTCGACGGCGACAATCATATAGATGTCGAGGTCGTATTCGAGGCCAAAACGCTCTTCATCCCACTTCATGGAATTTTGCAGCGAGGTCATCGCCCACGGCGCGCGGTCCAGGTTGCCGCGGTCGACAAACAGTTCCAGCGCCACTTCACGCCCTGAGCGGGTTTTGAAGGTATCGCGCAGCACGTCGAAATCGCCGGCCACCAGCGCAAACAGATAGCACGGTTTTGGGAACGGATCCTGCCACTGCACCCAGTGACGACCATTATCCAGCTCACCTTCGGCAACACGGTTACCGTTGGAAAGCAGGAAAGGATATTTGGTTTTATCTGCGGTGATTTTGGTGGTAAAGCGCGCCAGCACATCCGGGCGGTCGAGATACCAGGTAATGTGACGGAAACCTTCCGCTTCGCACTGGGTACACAGCGCTTCACCAGATTGATACAGCCCTTCTAACGCCGTATTCGACGCAGGGCTAATTTCATTCACAATCTTGAGCGTAAAACGCTCAGGCAGGCCAGAAATGACCAGGTGGCTATCTTCTTCTTTATAGTCGGTCCACGGTTGTCCGTTAACATGAAGGGAGATAAGCGTTAAATCTTCACCATTCAGACGGAGCGGCACATCAGACGCTGCGTGGCGGGAAACCTGGCTTTCCGCTGTCACGACGGTTTTTGCGGCATCCAGGTCAAAGGCCAGGTCAATATCACTAATCAGGTAGTCCGGCGCACGGTAGTCGTGGCGGTACTTGGCTTGGGGCTGTTGTGTCATAAAAAACCTTTAGCATCTTATGTAAATGTCAGCTCCAGTCTATTCCTGTTGTGTTATTCACGCTATGCAGAATCTTCATCTTTTCCAGTCAAATAGGTAAAAATGATACATTTACGCAACATAGCGCACATAAGCACAAGTGACTCTTCGTGCCATATGATGTGATCGGGGTTCAATAAATTGTTAAACAGGGTATACTCCAGCGATTCTCCCTCTGTTGTTTAATGTACTAAACGCTCCTGTGAGAGGATGCTATTGCGCACCATGACACAATTCGCTTCCCCAGTTCTGCATTCGTTGCTGGATACAGACGCCTACAAGCTGCATATGCAGCAGGCCGTTTTTCACCACTACTATGATGTTAATGTGGCGGCCGAATTTCGCTGCCGTGGTGACGATCTGCTAGGCATTTATGCTGACGCCATCCGCGAACAAGTCGACGCTATGCGTTCACTCACCTTGCGCGATGATGAATACCAGTGGCTATCCGGTTTACCGTTCTTCAAGCAAGACTACCTCGACTGGCTGCGCGACTTCCGCTATGACCCGCAGCAGGTTACCGTCACTAACGACAACGGCAAACTCAATATCCGTTTTGAAGGCCCGTGGCGTGAAGTGATCATGTGGGAAGTTCCGTTACTGGCGGTGATAAGCGAGCTGGTTCATCGCTATCGCTCACCGGAAAGCGGTGTGCCTGAGGCGCTTGAAATGCTTGAGCATAAGCTTGCAGACTTCAATCAAATGACCGCTGACCTCGATATGTCCGCCTTCAGGCTGATGGACTTTGGCACGCGCCGCCGCTTTTCTCGCGAGGTTCAGGAGGCCATCGTCAGCCGTCTGCAACAGGAATCCTGGTTTACCGGCACCAGCAACTATGACCTGGCGCGCCGTCTGACCTTGACGCCAATGGGTACTCAGGCGCACGAGTGGTTCCAGGCGCATCAGCAAATCAGCCCTGACCTTGCCACCAGCCAACGTGCGGCGCTTGCGGCCTGGCTTATGGAATATCCTGACCAGCTTGGGATTGCCCTCACCGACTGCATCACCATGGATGCTTTCCTGCGTGATTTCGGCCCAGAGTTTGCCAACCGCTATCAAGGTTTACGCCATGACTCCGGCGACCCGGTTGAGTGGGGCGAGAAAGCCATTCGCCATTATCAGAAACTGGGGATCGACCCGCTGACCAAGGTGCTGGTGTTCTCCGATAATCTCGACCTGACCAAGGCCGTCGAACTGTATCGTCACTTTTCATCGCGGGTGAATCTCAGTTTCGGTATCGGTACGCGCCTGACCTGCGATATTCCGCAGGTAAAACCGCTGAATATTGTCATTAAACTGGTGGAGTGTAATGGCAAACCGGTGGCGAAACTCTCCGACAGTCCGGGAAAAACCATTTGTCACGATAAAGCGTTTGTACGCGCTTTACGCAAAGCCTTCGATCTCCCGCAGATCAAAAAGGCCAGTTAATCACCAAAGGGAGCCGTCAGGCTCCCTTCTTCTTTATTTATTTCCGAAAACATCCCTTCCCTGCGCGAATTCTGCTTGTCTGATGGAAGATGACAGGTAACATAGATATCCCCCCGTAGTGTTGGGGTAAACGATTTTTTTATTGGACTACGAATAGAGAGACTATTATGAGCGTTGTGCCTGTAGCCGACGTACTCCAGGGCCGCGTAGCCGTTGACAGCGAAGTCACCGTGCGCGGCTGGGTACGTACCCGCCGAGATTCAAAAGCTGGCTTTTCCTTCCTGGCCGTCTATGACGGTTCCTGCTTTGATCCTGTACAGGCCGTTATTAATAATTCTCTGCCCAATTACAATCAGGAAGTGCTGCGTCTGACCACCGGCTGTTCCGTTATTGTCACCGGTAAGATTGTCGCCTCTAAAGGTGAAGGTCAGAGTTTTGAAATCCAGGCCACCCACGTTGAAGTGACCGGCTGGGTCGAAGATCCTGATACCTATCCGATGGCAGCAAAACGCCACAGTATTGAGTATCTGCGTGAAGTTGCCCACATGCGTCCGCGTACCAACCTGATTGGTGCGGTTGCCCGCGTGCGTCATACGCTGGCACAGGCGCTGCATCGTTTCTTCGACGAACAGGGCTTCTTCTGGGTTTCTACCCCGCTGATTACGGCTTCAGATACTGAAGGTGCGGGTGAAATGTTCCGCGTCTCTACGCTGGACATGGAAAACCTGCCGCGTAACGATCAGGGTAAAGTGGATTACGACAAAGACTTCTTCGGTAAAGAAGCCTTCCTGACCGTATCCGGCCAGTTGAACGGCGAGACCTATGCCTGCGCACTGTCCAAAATCTATACCTTCGGCCCAACGTTCCGCGCTGAAAACTCCAATACCAGCCGTCACCTGGCTGAGTTCTGGATGCTGGAACCGGAAGTCGCATTTGCCGATCTGGAAGATAACGCCAAACTGGCGGAAGCCATGCTGAAGTATGTCTTTAAAGCCGTTCTTACCGAACGCGCTGACGACATGAAGTTCTTCGCAGAACGTGTCGATAAAGACGCGATTGACCGTCTGGAACGTTTCGTTACCGCTGATTTTGCCCAGGTTGACTACACCGATGCGGTGACCATTCTGGAAAACTGCGGCAAGACCTTCGAAAACCCAGTGTATTGGGGCGTTGACCTCTCTTCCGAACACGAACGCTACCTGGCAGAAGAACACTTCAAAGCGCCGGTCGTCGTCAAAAACTACCCGAAAGAGATCAAAGCTTTTTATATGCGCCTGAACGATGACGGTAAAACCGTTGCCGCAATGGACGTTCTGGCACCGGGAATTGGCGAAATCATCGGTGGTTCTCAGCGTGAAGAGCGTCTGGACGTACTGGATGCGCGTATGGCTGAAATGGGTCTCAACAAAGAAGACTACTGGTGGTATCGCGACCTGCGCCGCTACGGCACCGTGCCACACTCTGGTTTCGGTTTGGGCTTCGAACGTCTGATCGCTTATGTCACTGGCGTACAAAACGTACGTGACGTAATTGCGTTCCCAAGAACGCCGCGTAACGCAGCATTCTGATTTAGTTATGTTGTCAAGGCCAGCCATCGTGCTGGCTTTTTTTTAACCCACTATGTAAAGAAATCTTTATTAAGTTTAACAAACTTAAGCATCAACCCCTCGCCTTCCCTGCTGTGTTACAGACTATTTCATCGCCACATTTTTGTACGAAAAACATCCTTTCTTAAGTTGCATCTCAGAATTCACTTACGCCTTAGCATATTTTTCAACCGAATGAACGGCAATCCAGACGGCTAAAAAATGTCATACGTAAAACTTAACTCCTCCGCCCAGTGCGATAAGAAAAAGCATTATGCGAATAAAAGATAAGAAATTCATATTGATAGATAAAGAGCCGCTCAAATATTCCGCGTACACATCAGAATTTTGAGTTAGTTCACAAAGTTCCTTAAAATTAACAAATTCTTACACATTATTTCTTTTGCTTACTCATTCTTGAGGTTTGTAGCATTTTCAGGCTAGCGAAAGAATGTTTTGAATGGAAAGATGCCTCTCAGACACATAAAGACACCAAACTCTCATCAATGGTTCCGTAAATATTTATTGACGGAAGTAATTGTCGAAAGTCGAGAGTGTCTATAAAAAAAACCTAATGAGGGTAATAAATAATGATGAAGCGTAATATCCTGGCAGTGGTTATCCCTGCTCTGCTGGTAGCGGGTGCAGCGAACGCGGCCGAGATCTACAACAAAGATGGCAACAAGCTGGACCTGTACGGTAAAGTCAATGCCGAGCGTGATTTCGTCACCAGTGGCGACACCAAGAACTCCGACAGCACCTATGCACAGCTCGGTTTCAAAGGTGAGACTCAGATCAATGACCAGCTGGTTGGTTTTGGTCAGTGGGAATATCGCTTCATGGCAAACGGCCCGGAAGGCACCGCTGCGACTAACAAAAACCGTCTGGCCTTCGCGGGTCTGAAAGCCGGTGACGCAGGTAGCATCAGCTACGGTCGTAACTACGGTATCTCTTATGACGTTGCGTCTTACACCGATATGGCGCCATCCTTCTCAGGTATGACCTGGGGCGGTAACTACGTTGATAACTTCATGACCAGCCGTAGCACCGGTCTGTTAACTTACCGTAACAGCGACTTCTTCGGTCTGGTTGACGGCCTGAACATGGGCGTCCAGTACCAGGCGAAGAACGATCGTGGTACCGGTGATAACGTTTATACCTCTAACGGTGATGGCGTTGGTTACTCTCTGGGTTACGACTTTGCTGAAGGCTTCGGTGTGATTGCCACCTACAGCAACTCTAACCGTACCGTGAATCAGAAAGCGGACAACCAGGGTAACAAAGCGGAAGTCTGGGGTGTTGGCGGTAAGTACGACGCAAACAACATCTACCTGGCAGCCACCTATGCTGAAACCCGTAACACCACCCGTACCGGTAGCGACGGTGACGCTGGTTTCGCTAAGAAAACTCAGAACTTAGAATTGGTTGCTCAGTATCAGTTCGACTTCGGCCTGCGCCCAGCTATCTCTTACGTGCAGACCAAAGGTAAGGATCTGCCAGCATCTGGTGCCTTCGCAGGCGGCGATGCGGACCTGGCGAAATTCATCCAGGTTGGCGCAACTTACTACTTCAACAAAAACTTCAACATCGCAGCTGACTACTACATCAACCTGCTGGACAAAGATGACACCTACACTCGTGAAGTGGGCGGCATCAACGGCAATGATGACATGATGGCTCTGATGGCAACTTACCAGTTCTAATCAGCAGACCCTCGCTGCTATATGCCTAAAAAGCAGGACTTCGGTCCTGCTTTTTTACGTTCCTAAGATGAAGATCGTAACTTTTGAAAACCATCGCGCTTTTCATCTCTAATGGTTGGCATTTTGTAAATCTACCGTTAACCTGATAGCGGATCTCCCCCGAACTTAAAAATGGAACCTCGTCATGTTTGAGAACATTACCGCCGCCCCTGCCGACCCTATTCTTGGCCTGGCCGATCTGTTTCGCGCCGACGAACGCCCGAGCAAAATCAATCTCGGGATTGGTGTGTATAAAGATGAAACCGGTAAGACGCCGGTTCTGACCAGTGTAAAGAAAGCTGAACAGTATCTACTGGAAAATGAAACCACCAAAAACTACCTCGGTATTGATGGTATTCCTGAATTTGGTCGCTGCACGCAGGAACTGCTGTTTGGTAAAGGCAGCGCTATCGTCAACGATAAACGCGCGCGTACCGCACAAACCCCTGGCGGCACCGGCGCACTGCGCGTCGCGGCGGATTTTCTCGCTAAAAACACCGACGTAAAACGTATCTGGGTTAGCAATCCAAGCTGGCCTAACCATAAAAGCGTGTTTGGCGCAGCTGGTCTTGAAGTCCGTGAGTACAACTATTACAGCGCTGAGAAACACGCGCTCGATTTCGACGCTCTGCTGGCAAGTCTGAATGAAGCCGTAGCGGGCGACGTGGTTCTGTTCCACGGCTGCTGTCATAACCCAACCGGTATTGATCCAACGCTTGAGCAGTGGCAACAGCTGGCTGCCCTGTCGATTGAGAAAGGTTGGCTACCGCTGTTCGACTTCGCCTACCAGGGATTTGCCCGTGGTCTGGAAGAAGACGCTGAAGGCCTGCGCGCGTTTGCCGCCGTGCACAAAGAGCTGATTGTCGCCAGCTCCTACTCGAAGAACTTTGGCCTTTATAATGAACGCGTCGGTGCCTGCACCCTGGTCGCTGCCGATGCAGAAAATGCCGATCGTGCTTTCAGCCAGATGAAAGCCGTTATCCGCGCCAACTACTCGAACCCACCGGCACACGGTGCTTCGGTTGTGGCGACCATTCTTAGCAACGACGCTCTGCGCGCAATCTGGGAGCAAGAGCTGACCGATATGCGCCAGCGCATTCAGCGTATGCGTCTGCTGTTTGTGAATACGTTGCAGGAGAAAGGTGCGGGCCGTGACTTTAGCTTCATCACCAAACAGAACGGAATGTTCTCGTTCAGCGGTCTGACTAAAGAGCAGGTACTGCGTCTGCGTGAAGAGTTTGGCGTGTATGCGGTCGCATCCGGGCGTATTAACGTTGCTGGCATGACGCCGGACAACATGGCGCCGCTGTGCGAAGCCATTGTCGCCGTGCTGTAACATCGTAATGCCTGATGGCGCAGAGCTTTCAGGCTTACGTTTCTGTAACCCGGACGAGGTGCGATGGCACTGACTTCGGGAGTTTCCCGGCGGCGCTGCGCTTGGCCGGGCTACTGTGATGACGCTATGTTTATCAGACCTACATCGCGGTAACCCGAACGAAGTGCGATAGCGCCGACTCCGGGAATGTCCCGGCGGCGCTGCGCTTGGCCGGGCAACTGTGATGACGCTATGTTTATCAGACCTACATCGCGGTAGCCCGGACGAGGTGCGATAGCACCGACTCCGGGAGTGCTCTGGTAGCGCTGCGCTTGGCCGGGCTACTGTGATGACGCTATGTTTATCAGACCTACATCGCGGTAGCCCGGACGAGGTGCGATAGCACCGACTCCGGGAGTGCTCTGGTAGCGCTGCGCTTGGTCGGGTGACTTGAGCATTAAAGCAAAAAGGCCGCTTTCGCGGCCTTTTGTATTTTTACCAGACGGGTAATTCATCCTGCAAAAACGGGTTATTCAAACGCTCGAAACCGAGCGTCGACATCGGCCCGTGTCCTGGGAGAAATTTCACATCATCACCCAGCGGCAAAAGTTTATGTTTGATAGCATCAATCAGCTGCGCATGGTCGCCGCGGGGGAAATCGCTGCGCCCTACGCCGCCTTTAAACAGCACGTCACCGGAAATCAGTAAACGCGCCGCCTGGTCAAAGAACACCACGTGCCCCGGCGTATGCCCAGGACAGTGAAGCACCTGTAGCTTAACGTTACCGACGCTCACCGTGTCGCCTTCGCTCAGCCAACGATCCGGCACCAGCGGCTCGCACTCATCCAGACCAAACATCCGGCTTTGTGCAGGCAGTCCCTGCAACCAGAATTCATCTTCTTTATCCGGCCCAATAATAGGCACACCATAGTGCTGCGCCAGTTCTGCCGACGCGCCCACATGATCAAGATGACCATGGGTCAGCAAAATTTGCTGTAACGTCACGCCAGCATCTGCTACCTGCTGTTTAATGGTTTCGGCATCACCGCCCGGATCGACCAGCGCCGCCAGTTTAGTTTGCTCACACCAGATCAACGAACAGTTTTGCGCGAAAGCGGTAACCGGAATAATGCGATAATTCATGTTGCTCCTGTTTATACTCGTTGGCTGCTTGGTTCACCCAAATAATTGAAAATCGGGATTCACTTTCTTGCCGCCTTTCTACAGCTCGAAATCCATAGAGTATATACTTGTCACCGCCGAGACTCATCAATGATGTTAAACGGTGAGCATGACATTACCAGTGCCGTACTGGCCCGGTATCAATATGCACAAAGTTGCTGCGTGGATAATATCCTACTCCACCCGCTCCCATTGCTAATGCAGCTTTGCGAATATTGCTTAAAGCAACACCTTCAATATGGAAATCCATTGCCTGCCCTTTCGTGTGGTAGCTTTTCTTAGCTACACCACGGCTGTGCGCACGCAGCTCATTATTGGTATCAAGCGAGCGATATCCAGAAATCAATTGTACCGGTTTATTGGTGCCTAATAATCCCTGAAGGCGATAGAGCTGATCAAACAAAGAAGGATCGATGCTCTTTATTTTATTCGCGCGATAGTCACGGAAAAAATGGTTCAGTTTTGCTAATTCATCCTGAATATAGCCTCGGCCGTCAAAAAACTCGGCTTTTATCAACTCACCGGTGTGCAGATTGCTCAGCGTTAAAATACGCGGGCGTGGGGTCGAGAGGGTAGCAAACGCAGGTGTCGGTAAGATGGCCGCTGCGCCCAGCGCAACACCACCTAACGCCAGCAGTTTGCGGCGATTAGCGTCAAATTTGTCCATGATAATCAGGTCTACAGTCAGTAAATGTGGTCGGAATATATGCACTTCTGGCGCACGTTAAGCACCTTACCGGGCATCAAAGCCAGCGTCAAGGCGGCCTGCAGCGCAGATCTGCCAGCCCTGGACGTTCGAGGCTGGCATCTTCGCGTTTTATTCGACCACTACATTACCTGAACTACTTCATTTATCTGATCAATTGTTCCGCTTTTGGTAAAATCTGTGCACCGGATCGCGCAGTGGCATCATAATTGTAAATATCTGTGCGATATTGTGTCTGTCCATCAGCGCCAATGAACGCGGTCAAATAATAGAGATTAACCGGAATATTCTGCCGGATATTCACATAGCGCGTATTGCCTTCTTTTAGCGCCGCAGAAATGCGTGCATCATTCCAGCCAGCATCCTGTAACAGCATATTTGCCAAATCCGAGGCTTTATTTACCCGCACACAGCCGGAACTTAACGCGCGCGCATCTTTCTGGAACAGATTATGGTTCGGCGTATCGTGCAGATAAATTGCATCCGAACTCGGCATATTAAACTTATAACGCCCTAAAGAGTTATGAGCGCCCGGCGATTGCTGGAAACGGAAAGGTAAATTCGATGCCGTGATCGTTGACCAGTCAACCTGCCACGGATCGATGGCCTCTTTACTGTTCCAGCCGCGCATCAACGTATAGTTATGACGTTCAAGGTAGCCCGGGTCATTACGCAGCTTCGGCAGGATATCGTTACGCGCAAGCGTAGGCGGGACGTTCCACGGCGGATTCACTACCACGTTATTCAGCGCGCTACTCATCATCGGCGTTTTACGATCGGGACGACCCACAATGACTCGCGAGGCCAGCGCTTCATTACCATTAAGATAATAGACCAGCGAGTAGGCCGGAATATTCACCATGATGCCGGTAGAGACTTTGCCAGGCAGCAGGCGCAGACGCTGAATATTCAGCGCCAGCACCCCCGCGCGCTCGGCAGAAGAGACGTTGAGCCAGTCTCGGGTAGCCGGGCCAATAACCCCATCGCCCCCTAGCCCTTGCGACGTCTGGAAACGCTTAACCGCTTCCACCAGCGTGCGATCGTAGACCTCGCTTTTGGCGAGGCTTTTAGCCTGACCGATATTGTCGCCCGGCAGCGCAATCGCAGGGCCGTTATCCAGCACACCGTTACGCTGTAAAATTTCGCGCAGCGCTGGCACATCACTACTCCACTGCCCCGGACGTAATGAGGTTTTGCCGGTCAGCTTAGGCCACGGACGAGAATCGCCGGTCAGCGCCAGCAGTGCTTGATGCATGGCAACGTACTGCGGGTGCTGCGGCGCTAAGGCGCTAATGAATTGCGGCAGGCCACCGTTATCCAGCGCTAATTGCCACTGGTTAATCACCGACAGCGGCGGCGTGCCCAGCGTGTACGGCTTGCTGCTGTATAACCAGCGGTTGCCCTGTACCGGAATACCGCTAATGAAGTGGAGATAGCCCATTAGCGCATCCGACAGCACCACATCGCGGGCCATACCGGTGACGCCCGGGTCGGTGAGCAGTTCAACCCACTGCGTAAACTGCGGCTGGAAACCGGCGATGGCCACCTCGGCCAGCTGCTGCTGGAAGGCGTGAACCGCCTCGCGGTTGTCCCACATCGGTTTCATCTCTCTGGCAGCGTATAACGTTACCAGAGGGTTCATGTAGACGGGTTTATACCCCACAGGCAGGAGGGCCTGGATTTCCGCGCGGCTTTTCGCCGCCGCGCCATCAGGTAAGGGCTGACTCCCCTCCAGATTAGCCATCACAGAAGATTGCGTGCCCGGTTGCTGGAGCACTGGCGAGGCTTCGGCAGGCAATGCGGTGGTATCAGAAGGAACCAGCTCGGGTTCATCTGCAAGCGCAGAACACAGTGGAGCAAACGCCATTGCCAGGCACAAACTCACGGCCGACAGTTGACGACGATTTTCATTTTTCAGCAACATCCCTTGCCCCCTGTTCAATATACGAAGACCCGTAACATGGGCTTATCTTCAGTATATAAAGACAAAAATTTTTTTGCCCGACGAAATGTAAAGAAGTCTAAAGATAATAACGCGATATGGCCTAAAAGCGGATAACAAAAAAGGCGACATTGCTGTCGCCTTGAGTTCTTTTTAGGACTTATCCTGCCGGACGCGCCCTACTACACCGGGATCGGTGCTACGAAGCGTCTGCCGTTCCGGGCAGAGTTTCCGGGAGCTGGGCGGCAAAACCGCGCAGACCCACGACGTGCACGTGTTCATGGTTATTGACCACTTTACGCACCAGTTTGTAGGTTGTCCCTTTCTCCGGGCTGATGTTTTCCGGCGCCGCGATAATCAGCTGCATATCCAGACGGTCGCACAGTTCGAACAGCGTGGCAATGGAACGGGCATCCAGACGGGCAGCTTCATCCAGGAACAGCAAGCGGCACGGCGACAGGTCTTTGCCGCGCAAGCGACGCGCTTCATCTTCCCAGCTTTGTACCACCATCACCAGAATCGACATCCCGGTACCAATAGCTTCACCGGTCGACAACGCACCGGATTCAGCGCGCAGCCAGCCGTCAGAACCGCGGTTAACCTCAACTTCCATTTCCAGATAGCTACGGTAATCAAGCAGTTCTTCACCAATGGTCTGCGGCGTACGCTGGCCCATATCAATCTGCGGATTCAGGCGCTGATACAGCTTCGCCAGCGCTTCCGAGAAGGTCAGGCGATTGCTGTTAAACAGATCCTGATGCTGTTCATGCTGTTCAGATAGCACGGTCAGCAGCATAGAGTGAGTTTCCCGCACGTTAACGTTCAGACGTACGCTGTTCACCTGGCCGAAGGAGACGCTCTGCAAGCCTTGGTTCAACTGGCGAATACGGTTCTGTTCACGCTGAATCGTTTTGCGAATGATGTTCGCCACGCTGCGGGAACTTATCGCCAGCTTCTGCTCGCGGCTGGTCAGCTCTTCGGTCAGACGGCTCAGTTCAATTTCCATCTGTTCGATAGCTTCAACCGGATCGTCGGTGCGAATAATATCCTGACGGATACGTTCGCGCAGATGCTGATAAACGGCAACAAAGAACTGAATTTTACGTTCTGGACGTTTCGGATCTTCCGACATACGCAGAACATCGCGCAGATGCTCGTTGTCCGCCACCGCCAGACGCAATGCCCCTAACGCTTTATCCGACATAGAGCGCAGATCGTCGGCGCTGAGATAAGCCAGTTCACGACGGTGTAGACGGCGTTCGACGTTGTTATCTTTCACCAGACGCATGACCGCGCACCATCCGGCTTTGGCGCTCACGACCTGTTCACGCATTTCCAGATAATCACGTTCAAGTTTGCGAAGTTTACGGGTCAGGTTGTCCATCTCCGCTTCGCAGAAGGTCAGCGCTTTTTCCAGCTGGTTACGACGCGCGCGGTTATTGCTCAACTGCGCATGCAGTTCGTCACGACGGGTACGCGCACGTTCTTCAGCGCCAGCATCGGCGCGAACGCCAATATCTTTGAGCTCTTTATGCAGATCGTTGAGCAGCTCTTTTTTAGTGTCGTAAGAGCTTTTCAGTGAGGCCAGCACCTGGCTGTATTGGCTGACCTGGGCTGCATGGGTACGCATGGCGTCACGAGCACGGCTACGTTCGGCTTCCGCCTGTGCCAGACGCTGACGCAGCTTCTCGTTCAGATCGCTGTTGCCTGAAAGCATGTCGGCAGAGTCAGAGTAGCCAAAGTGGGCGCGACGCTGCACCACTTCCGTCAGGGCGAAGGCCTGCTGACGCGCTTCTCGTTGTACCTGTTGCGACCAGGCGAAATCTTCTTTCAACTGCTCAAACTGCTCAGGATCGCTTTGCAGTACCGAGACGATAGGTTCAAGCTTCGCCAGCTGATTACCATACTGCTGGATAAAGCGCGCGGCTTCCTGAGCTTCATCCAGACGTTCCTGAATTTCATCAACACGATCGGCCAGCGTTTCATCCGCCAGCAGGCTCAGGCGTGGCAGCAGACGGTTCAGTTGGGCTACGCCCTCTTTCGCCTGTTCAAACTGTGCCTGTTGCTGCTGGTTGTCGCTTTCATGGCTACTGAGCGCACGCTCAAGCTCGGTGCGACGGGTGTTCAGCTTGCGAATTTCTGCTTCTGGATCGTCGTCAAAGGCAACCGACAGATGGCTACCAATAAAGCGGCTGAATGCCTGGTGCAGACGCTGGGTTTTCTGCACATCAAATGACAGCGTGGCGAAACGTTCGGAAAGGCCTTCACGCTCGGCGTGCAGGCTTTCAATACGACTTTCACGCGCTGCGCGGCCAAACAATGGCACCGACGGGAAGCGAGAATATCGCCACTGACGGTCGGCAATTTTCACCACCACCGCTTTTTCCAGTTCATCGACGCTAAATACGCTGTCATCGAAGGACTGCGGATCCCCTTCAATCAGATAGAGGTCTTCCGGGCAATCTTCCAGACCTTCCAGATACTCGGCAATCTGCGAGAGATCCGGTACGACGATCGCGTGACGCGATGGGCCATATAGCGCGGAGAAGTACGGCGCGTCTTCAAGGCTAACGTCGTCATAAATTTCTGACAGCAGCACGCCGCCAAAACGTTCCGCCAGCGCGTTAAGACGCTGATCTTCAGAACCGCCCGGCTGGCTTAAACGTTCAATTTCGTCGTCAACGGCACGTTTGCGCGCGCCGACTTCGTCACGCTCAACGATAGCTTCGCGTTCACGCTCCAGCAGCTGTTGCAGGTATTCGGTAACGTCCTGGCTTGACTCAAACTGCTCGCCGCTCTGTTCGCAAAGCTGGCTTAAACTGTTTTGCGCAGCAAGCCAGACCGGTGCGCGGTGCATCAGCGCTGAGATACGCGATTGCAGCTGTTCTTGTTCCTGACGCAGCGCCATGCGCTGTTCGCGGGCGTCGGTGACACAGTCGCTTAGCGCCGCGATTCGTGCTTCGAGCTCGTGATGCAGCGCTTCCAGGTCGTCAATATCGTACTGTTTGCCCTGACGCTTACAGAAATCCGCCAACAGGCGTTCAGCTTCCTGCTGTTCACGCAGACGCTGTTCCAGCTCATTCAAACGGCTGCGCAGCGGTTGCGCCTGTTCCGCCAGATGGCGCTGGTTGACGCCGTCGCGCAGCAGTTCACGGGCGATGTCCCAGGCTTCGTTACGCGCCAGCGGGCCATTGATGGCTTCCACCAGTTTGAACGCCTGTTCAAACTGGCTGTGCGCGGTTTGCGACACGCTCATTTTCTGCTCAAGCGTCAGCAGTTTTTCGGTCGCTTCCTGTTCTTTCGCCTGGAACGTTTCCAGCCATTCATCGGCGCTTTCCGGGGTTAAATCCGGCAGGTGGCAAAGCTCTTTGGCGCGTTGCAGGGCTTGCAACGCCTGAGTGTACTGAATGGCGCGCGTTTGCTGTACGTCCAGCGCCTGCTGGTAGTCCGCCAGTTGGCTTTTCAGTTCATCCACTTCAAGCTCAGCGGCTTCGGCGCGAGCTTCATTTTCTTCCTGCTGTTCAGCGGCTTCCGCCACGACTTCATTTTGTTCTTCCAGACGAATTTGTAACTCGTCTAAATCCGCTTCGTAGCGTTCAATTTTTTCTTGCTGACGCAGCGCTGTCTGCACCAGGTTCAGATGGTCGCTGGCAGCCTGGTGATCGGCCTCCAGATCCCCTTCCGCACCGTTATGCTCGTTCAGTTCACGCGCCATTTCCACGTGCTTAAACTGCTCAGCGGCAAGCTGTGAGCGTGAAGTGAACAGGTCACGTCGATACTCCAGCACTTTATCCAGATGCACCCGACGCTCATTGGCGTGGCGCATATAGTCTGCCGCAACGTAGTCGGTCGCTTCAGAGATCAAATGCTTGAACAGATCGCGGTCGGACTGGGTAACGCGAATCGCCTCAAGCGTCATACGGTTTTCGCGCAGCGCCGCTTCCATGTCCTGGAAGGCTTTACGCACGCCGCTGTTTTCCGGCAGCAGGTAATCACGCAGCGAGCGGGTAATCGCGCTGGAGATACCGCCGTACAGCGAGGCTTCAATCAGACGATAGTATTTGCTACGATCGGAGGCGGAACGCAGACGACGTGCTACGATCCCTAAATCGAACATCAAAGAGTGGTAGTCAGTAATCGAGTTGAACTGTTTGAACTGCACGCCTTCAATGGTGTCGAGCTTATCTTTTAGCTCCTGCAACGTTAAGACGCGCGCCTGGCGTTCGTTTAACGTTTCGGTCAGCAGCTGAGTCGGCTGATATGACGTTGGCAGGCCCTGAATGGCGAACGGTTTGATATCGACTTTACGATCGCGCCCGGCGATCTGTTGCAGACGTACACCGACGACTACGCGCTGATTGCGTGAGTTCATCACGTCCAGCACCGAATAACACACACCCGCCTTCAGCTTACCGTGCAGACCTTTATCGCGTGAACCGCTGGTTGCCCCTGCTTCCGTGGTGTTACGGAAGTGCAGCAGCGTTAAGTCGGGAATAAGCGCCGTGACGAAAGCCGCCATGGTCGTCGATTTACCCGCACCGTTACCGCCCGAAAGCGTCGTGACCAGTTCATCCAGGTCAAAGGTTCGGGCAAAGAACCCGTTCCAGTTAATCAACGTAAGCGATCGAAATTTTCCGCGCTCAATCATTATTCTTCCTCCCCGCTATCTGGCTGATTTTCGTCGTTCTCGTCATTGAGCAACAGATGGTTTTCGATAGGCATCGCTTCACCATCGCGGATCATGCGCAGCTGCGCTTCGCGCGCGTCATCACCTGAGCGCACATCCGCGCCAAAGCGGAAGACCGATTCGGTGATGCGGAATTTGCTGCTGTCATGGCCCATAAACCACACCATGCCCAGACGGCGCAGACGGTTGAGTGAGGAGCGGACTTTCTCTTGCAGTTTCTGACGATCGAGATCAGAACCGGTAGAACGGTTGTTGACAAGCTTCAGCAGCTTAGCTTCATCAGCCAGAGATAACAGCTCATCGTACAGCTCTTGCTGGGTGAAAATGCCTTCATTGGCGAGACGCTCCGGGCTTAAATAGAGGTAGCAAAGAATTTTGCCGACCATCATATCCAGCTCAGAAAGCACCGAGCGCGGAATCAGCGTGGTGGAACGCGGGCGCAGGTAGAAGAATCCTTCCGGCGCGCGAATCAGCTCCACGTTGTAACGGGCGTAAAACTCTTCCAGGTACTCCTGGAAATCCATTAAAAAGGCGTGATTATCCAGCTCATCCAGACCAATGTGGCGGCCAGCACGCAGTGCGCTATCCAGCGCGGGGAAAAGAGGGTTGGCCAGGGCCTGTGCCAGTTTAACCGGCATCACTTGTTCAATATTTGTCGATGACATGCGCCTGTACCTTGGCTCCGTAATCATTAATCGACTGCCAGATTGCTGGCAGTCCGGTGAAATCTGCGTTTGCTACGCCCAAACGTACCGCCTGGTCTACGACCACACGCGCAACGTCGAAATGACGCGCCCGTGGATATTGTGCCAGGTACTCTTTCACCACCAGACCGAGGTCCAGCGGCAGCTGTTTGGTTTTATAGATGGCTAACTGTTCTTCAATCAGCGCGGCAAGCTGTTCGCGGATTTCGTTAAATTCTTCATATTCCAGATCCGGCGGAAGTTCCCCGGTAACCTCTTCGTCGCGCAGCGTCATCTCTTCATCACGCATATCCAGCAAACGGTCGGCGCTGGCATAGGTCAACGCCCATGGCGCATCGAAGTAATTCTGCACTGACTGACGCAGACGCTGAGCGAAAACGCGGTTTTTATCCATATCGATAGCGGTACGGATAAATTTATGCACGTGGCGGTCATAGCCAATCCACAGGTCAATCGCCTGCTGGCCCCAGCTCACAATACGGTCAAGCTTACTTTGCAGGTCGAAAACCAGACGGTCAACAAAGTGCAAATCGTTATGGCTTAAGGTGGCGTCCTGAATACGCAGGAGGTTCGCCTGCAGTTTATCCCCCGCCGCATCCAGCGTATCCTGCAATTCACGCAGCGTGCCGGAGGTTTCGGACAACAGCAGTTCACAGCTGGAAATCGCTGCGCGCCAGTCTTTGTTGAGCAACTGGGCAATATCGTCTTTCACCGACTGCTGCTGCTCATCCATAATGCGCTGCGTCAGATCGATGCTATCAAAAATTTCCGCTACCGAGTATTTGAGCGGTGCGTAGACGTTGCGGTGCCAGTGGAATTCATCGCCACCTTCATCCGCTGAATCAGCCGCTCGTTTGAGTTCACCTGCCACAATGGAGAGCTGCATCGACAGACGCAGCGTGGAGAACTCGCGCTGACGAATATAGTAGTCGGTGATGCCAATCCCTAATGGCGTCAGACGATAGATTGAGTTCCCTTCCGTGACTTCGCTGGTAAAGCGGTTCAGCAGACGTTGGCGAACCAGGTCGTTAATCGCGTTGTTGGCGCGCGTGCCGATGGTCTCACTGGTTTGCTCAAACGCATCACTGACGTGACGGAACGCATCCACCAGCTCGCCTTCCGTCATTTCACCTTCCAGTCGCTCACCGTTGAGCGTTGCTACCGCCAGCAAAAATGAGAGCCTGTCGACGGGTAGCGAGATGGCAAAATCATTTTTCCTGGCCCAGGCAACCAGTTCGGGGACTGTCTGGGAAAATTCACTCATCGTTTATCCTTGTTTCTGTCTGCGGCTTGCGCGCGGTGACATGAATATAGCGCCCCATGCTAATATACGGCTCCTGGCGGCAATAGCGTGTTTCCAGCTCCAGCAGGGCGTCAAAACAGTTCTTTTGCATCTGCTTATCGCGCAAATAGTCATGAAACACTCGCACGCCGGTTTTCCCGTTTATTTGCCAGCCACTCTCTTCCAGCCAGCGATAGACCTGTTGCGGATCGCGCGGGTAGTTCGGTGACAGCGTACGTCTTTTCTTTTTCGGCATGCCCAGCATCACGTAATCGAAGTTGCCGACCACCATGTTATGCATCAACAGGCCGTTTGCATTGTAGAACATCAACGACAATGCGCCGCCCGGACGGAGTACCGTCCACAGCGTCTTTAAGACAGCCTGAGGCTCAGCCACCCATTCCAGCACCGCGTGAAACAATATCAGATCAACCGGGCTTTCCAAATGTTCGTCAACGTCCTGGACGGCGCAATGTATGAAATGCATGTTGTCGCTCACACCTTTGTCGGCTGCCGCCTGACTTGCGCGCGCGATCATTTCCGCGGAAAGATCGCATAACGTCACATGATGACCACGCTCGGCCATTTTTATCGCCGTCTGGCCTTCACCACCACCCGCATCCAGGACACGCAGCGGCCGGGAGCCCATTGTCGCCAATAGCGCATCCAGATCCTGCCACAGAATAGCCTGGCGCAGCTGGCCTTTCGTGGTGCCATAAATATTGCGCGAAAACTTGTCTGCCATGTCATCGAAATTGCGATCCTGCACAGGACTTTCCTACTTCACCGCCACAAAGGGTCTATTTTGTCACACCCACGGCGAGAATGAAGCTATCTGGTGTAATATCCCTGCATTCATACGGTCAGATGGTTAAAAAAGGTACTCTACAGAATGCTTTTTATGCTGAAAAAGTATATCGGCGGTTTGATGCTGCCGCTTCCACTTCTTCTTTTGCTGATTGGATTGGGAATTGTCCTGGTTTGGTTTACGCGTTTTCAAAAAACGGGAAAAACGGCAATTACCGCCGGTTGGCTACTGTTGCTTCTGCTAAGCCTGCAACCGGTCGCTGACGGTTTGCTAAAACCGATTGAGGATAAATACCCCACCTGGCGCAACGAAAAGTCGGTGCAGTACATTGTGGTGCTGGGCGGCGGCTATACATGGAACCCGGAATGGGCGCCGAGCTCGAATCTGATTAACAACAGTTTACCGCGTCTGGCCGAGGGAATTCGTCTGTGGCAGGCAAATCCGGGATCGAAAATGATCTTCACCGGTGCGCGAGCGGTAACCAATCCGGTAAGCACCGCGGAGAGCGGCGCGCGCGTCGCCGAAAGCCTGGGCGTTCCGCGTAGTGACATCATCGTGCTTGATACACCGAAGGACACAGAAGAAGAAGCCAGCGCGGTGAAAGCCGCCATTGGTGATACGCCGTTCCTGCTGGTCACCTCCGCATCACACCTGCCGCGTGCCATGATCTTTTTTGAGCACGCCGGGTTACATCCGCTTCCTGCGCCAGCCAATCAGCTCGCCATTACTTCCCCGCTCAATCCGTGGGAGCGCCTCATTCCTTCACCGGTCTGGCTGATGCACAGTGACCGGGTCGGTTACGAGACGCTAGGTCGTATCTGGCAGTGGTTAAAAGGTGATTCAGGAAAGCCAGGGGAGCAGTGATTTGGCCGCCAAATCAAAGTTATCCCGGTTAAATTTACCGGTATTCACCAGTCGCTCAACCTCGTCCCACAGGAGGTAGAGCCAGCGCCGCCAGAGGAAAGCCTCAGCCACCGGTGCGCGCTGGAGGTAGTGCCACAGCAGCTGTTCCGCCTGCCCGCTTTCATGCAGGCGGAACAGGTCATATTCTCTTGGCGCCCACAGTATCGGCCCCGGGCCAACCATCGCCAGTAGCTGATCGCTGCGTGAATCTTTCAGCATACTGCGCAGCGTCAAATGCCCGTGTACCAATACGCAGTTATCGCTAAACCCGTCAAAGAGCGTATCCAGGCGTTCACGGGTGCGAAACAGCAGCCGTTTGTCCTGCATCGTCAACCCCGTATTGTGATAGAGGCTAAGCGTCTCCCACAGCACTTCAAGCCGCTGGCGATACCAATTAGGCCAGCTATTTTCCTGGGTGCCATCGACAAAACCGACGCTTCCTGAGCTGTCTATTCTGTGCCACGCCAGCATCGCTTCAACAATTTGGTCTTTGAGGGCATCCCAGCGCTGCGGGTTGCGGGTGGGTGCTTCGACAGGGACACCACGAAGGCGCTCAAGCAGCAGAACATCCGGCCCGGGATGTTCCTCGTGGGTCATGACGCCGTAAACCACCGGCATACGCACGGTGCCGCTGCGCGCCAGCATTGAGATTTTCCAGGCTAACTGCCGGGCTATACCGGGCGAGGAGAAGCTCCGGGCCAGTAACGGCATCGGGTTTCCTTCGGCATCATACAACGACCACAGCGCGGTATCCGTCTGCTCGTTAATACATTCCACGCGGCTGAGTGGTTCACCCAAAAGATGGCTAAGTTCTACACGTAGCTGTTCCATGTCAGATTACCCCTATAAAAGCCACTGCTTTCATAATGAGCATATGGAGTGGGAATTTCACCAGACAAGATCAAAATTGCAACAGAAAATCCGGAAATACTGCAGGAGAGACGCCCCCTGATGACAGGAGGCGGGAGGATTACTTCATTTCGGCGCGAACGCGATTCAGATCTTCAAGCGTATCCACGCCCGTACCCGGGACTTCTTTCGCCACAGCGACGTGAATTTTTTCGCCATACCACAGCACGCGCAGCTGCTCGAGCATCTCAATGTGCTCAAGCGGGCTTGGCGCCCAGTTAACGTAGCGGCGGATAAAACCGGCACGATAACCATAAATACCGATGTGGCGCAGCAGGGTGTCACCAATCTCTTCGCGGGTTTTCGCGAAACGGTCGCGATCCCAGGGGATCGTCGCGCGGGAGAAATAGAGCGCATAACCGTCTTTGTCCATCACCACTTTCACGGCATTCGGGTTAAAGGCTTCTTCCGCATCGTGGATTGGCACCGCGAGAGTAGCCATCCCAGAATGGCTGGCGGCTAGGTTTTCTGCTACCTGGCGGATAATAACCGCCGGGATCATCGGCTCATCGCCCTGCACGTTAACGATAACGGTGTCGTCGCTAAATCCGCACTTCTCAACCACTTCTGCCAGACGTTCGGTGCCGGACTGATGATCGGCACGCGTCATGCAAACTTCACCACCGGCCGCTTCAACAACGTTCGCCACGTCAGGATGGTCAGTTGCCACGATAATGCGCTCAGCGCCAGATTCACGCGCGCGTTCCAGCACGTGTACAATCATCGGCTTGCCGTTGATGTCCTGTAAAGGTTTGCCCGGCAGGCGCGTAGAGGCAAAACGCGCGGGAATGATGACAACGAAACTCATGGTCGGTTCTCTTCGGCTGCGAGTACGCGGGCTTCAGTTTCCAGCAAAACGGGAATTCCGTCACGCAGGGGAAACGCCAGATTATCAATTTTGCAAATCAGTTCTTGCTTGTCCTGGCTGTAGTAAAGTTTACCGTTGCAAACCGGGCAGGCAATAATTTCAAGTAGACGGTGATCCATGGTTCCTCCTGATGGGCCGTATCGAAAACCAGTGCAGCATATCATAGAGCGCTAACGGTCGGCGTCAATCTCCCAACCGTGACGTTGTTGAATAAAGAGTTTTTCAGCCACCTGCCCCAGCCTTATACGGTTCGCCCCTTGCCATCGGGCAAAGTCATTAATGGCCTGAATCAATCCGGTTTCCAGATGCTGAGTTATCCTCACGCCATCTTCCAGATACAGGGAGAAAATCTCCAGCACGCCGTCACGACGATGCATTTTGCTGTCCATCCGTCCGACGATTTCGCCGCGGTGCAACAGCGGCAAAACAAAATAGCCGTACTGACGTTTAGGTGCAGGCGTATAGCATTCAAGCCGGTAAGTAAAATCGAATAGCTGCTCGGCACGCTTACGGTCCCAGACGACCGGATCGAACGGTGACAGCACCGCGCTATGCGTCGCCTTGAGTTTGCCCGCTAATGCCAGATTGAGCTGGGGAGATAAACTCGCATGTACCCACATCTCACCGAGACTTTCGACGTTTACCGCGAGTACCATTCCGGCTTCTTGCCAGCGTGACATCAGGGCCGCTAAATCAGGCTGTCGTAAACGATAATAGTCCGCTAACCACTGGGGACGAAAAATCCCTAAGCTACGCGCGCTGTTTTCCAGCATCACCTCTTCAGCCTGCGCCTGCGTTAACGCATCGGTTTTATCATCCCAGTGCGGCATCACGCGCTCGGTGAGATCGTAAACCCGCTGGAAGTTTCGCCGCGCCACCACCATCACCTCCCCGGCGGTAAACAGCCCTTCGAGATGACGTTTGTGCGGTTTCCATTCCCACCAGCCGGTTTCCCCCTTACGAGGATGGCTAAAATCGGCGGAGCGTACGGGCCCTTTTTCAGCGATATGCGCCTTCAGCGCAGCAATATCTTCGGCGTATTCATCCATCCAGCCTTGATGATATTTCCAGCCCATTTTATGGGGGGCAAGCATGCGATGACGCACAAGCGGAAAATCGCTGCGCGGCAGGAAGCAGGCTTCATGGGCCCAGTACTCCATGAGTTCGCCACGAGAAAGCGCATCGTCCAGCCATGAAGGCGGATAAGCGCCGAGTCGACTGAAAAGCACCAGATAAGGGCTGCGGGCCACCACGTTGATGGTATCAATTTGCAGCAAAGACATGCGCTGGATAGTCGGGAGGATATCTGCCGCTTTCGGTTTGCGGCGTGGGCGGTGCAGAAGGCCCTGCGCCGCGAGGTGAAGATGGCGTGCGGCGCGGAGGGTAAGTTGCCGTTCAGTCATGCCGGTTCCCCCAGTTATCGCCGACACCCGTTAGTGCCGTGCGAGGGTTATCAATTCCTGTAACAGCGTCTGAGCACGGTCGCCGGTGAGCACGGCGTCGACCGGCAGATACCACCAGTTATCCTGCGCAAAGTGGCGGCATTTCACCGCGTCTTTTTCCGTCATGATTAAGGTTTGGCCCGGTTCAACCAACGATTCAACATCCGCCTGAGTCAGCGCCTGATGATCGGCCAGTGCAACCGTACGCACCGGTTGCAGGCCATTATCATTAAGCGTGGCAAAAAAGCGTGGAGGATGACCAATTCCCGCCATCGCCACCACGTTTTGCAACGCATTGAGAGGGCAGCGTTCGCCGGTGAGAAGGTTTACCGCGTCCCCCGGACACAGCGTCATCGGAATTTCTCCCGCCTGTGCCTGACCGCCGTTAACGATGCGGGCGTCTACCGTCTTTAAACGTGACGCCCGCTCGCGCATCGGCCCCGCCGGTAACCACCAGCCGTTGCCGAAACGGCGAACGCCGTCGATAACCACAATCTCTTTATCGCGCGCCAGCCGATAATGCTGGAGGCCATCATCCGTGACGATAATCTGCACATCATGCGCCGCCAGTAACGCCTTTACGGCGTCGACCCGTACGGGCGACACCGCAACGGGAGCACCGGTGCGCTGGAAAATCAGTACCGGTTCATCGCCCGCTTGCGACGTGGTGGTGTCCTTAGTGAGCAACAGCGGATAGCGTTCTGCTTTTCCGCCGTAACCGCGAGACACCACGCCCACACGAATACCTTGTTGCTGCAACTGTTCAACAAGCCAGATAACCACCGGTGTTTTACCATTGCCACCCGCCGTCAGATTTCCGACAACGACGACCGGACAAGGCGCTCGCCAGGTTTTTTTAATCCCGAGCTGATAGCACAGTCGGATGCTGCTGCTCACCAGGCCATAAAGCCAGGAAAGCGGCAGCAATAGCCGCCACAGCGGCGATTCGCCCGACCAGATTTTCGCAATCATTCGCCAAACTGCATTTTATGCAACTGCGCGTACACGCCACGATGTTCCAGCAGTTTCTGGTGATTACCACGCTCAACGATGACACCGTCCTCAACGACGATAATTTCATCGGCCTGTTCAATGGTGGAGAGACGGTGCGCGATCACCAGCGATGTGCGGTTTTTCTGCAACTCATCGAGTGCCGACTGAATCGCACGTTCTGATTCGGTATCCAGTGCCGAGGTGGCCTCATCGAGGATCAGTATCGGGCTGTTACGAAGCAGGGCTCGCGCAATGGCAATACGCTGACGTTGTCCACCGGAGAGCAGCACGCCATTTTCACCAATGATGGTATCAAGGCCGTTATCCATTTTATTGATAAAGTCCATTGCGTAAGCCATACGTGCGGCTTCTTCAATCTGTTCACGGCTGAACTCTTCAGTGCGCGCATACGCAATGTTATTGGCAACCGTGTCGTTGAACAGGTGGACGTTCTGTGAGACCAGGGCAACCTGATTACGCAGCGAGGAAAGCTTATACTCACGCAGGTCGTGACCGTCGAGTAAAATTTCGCCTTGATCGATATCGTAGAAACGCGTTAACAGGCTGGCGATGGTCGATTTGCCCGATCCTGAACGCCCCACCAATGCAACGGTTTTGCCTTCAGGGATCGTCAGGTTGATATCGCGCAGCGCCGGAATTTCACGGCCTGGGTAGGTAAAGGTGACGTTACGGAATTCAACCGTCCCCTTCGCACGTTCAACTTCGAGCTTACCTTCGTCTTTTTCCTGCTCACTGTCGAGAATGGAGAACAGCGTCTGGCACGCCGCCATCCCACGCTGGAACTGGGCGTTAACGTTAGTTAACGATTTCAGCGGACGCATCAGCGCAATCATTGAGGAGAAGACCACGGTGATGGTACCGGCTGTCAGCGTTTCCATCACGCTTGGGAAGCTTGCCGCATACAGCACAAAGGCCAGCGCCAGTGAGGCAATCAGCTGGATGATAGGGTCAGAGATAGATGATGCGGAGACCAGTTTCATCCCCTGCAAACGCATCTTGTTGCTGACTTTATCAAAGCGCTGAGTTTCAACACCCTGACCACCGAACATCAGCACTTCTTTATGCCCTTTAAGCATCTGCTCGGCGCTGGTGGTGACCTGCCCCATGGTATTCTGCATGTTTTTACTGATGCTACGGAAGCGCTTGGAGACCACGCGAATCGCTATCGACACGATAGGTGCCAGAACGATAAGAATGACCGAGAGCTGCCAGCTATAGTAAAACATCATGATAAACAGGCCGATTATCGACGCACCTTCACGCACTACGGTAATCAGTGCGCTGGAGGAAGAGGAGGCAACCTGTTCTGAATCATAGGTAATGCGTGACAGCAGCGTCCCGGTGGACTGCTTGTCAAAGAAAGAAACCGGCATGCCCATCATATGGCTAAACAGCCGACGGCGGATGGTCATCACCACTTTGCCGGAAACCCAGGAAATACAGTAGCTAGAGACATAGCTTGTAATACCACGGAGGATCATCAAGCCAATAACGACCAGCGGCATCCACAGCAGCACTGAGCGATCTGTTTTACCAAAACCATCATCCAGTAATGGTTTAAGAAGCGATAACATGAAGGTATCGCTGGCTGCGTTGACAATTAACGCAATAGCCGCCACGATCAACCCGGCTTTAAACGGCGCGATAGTCGGCCAGAGTCGGCGGAAGGTCTGCCACGTGGAGAGATCTTTGTCGTTATGCATTCAAAAAACCAGCTTATGTTGAAATAGCCGCATATTCTACCCGTTATCGCGAGTCTCGCCAAACCACTGATGATACCAACGAGGTAAAAGTTGATCTCGTAGGCTCTCAACCTTCCAGCCTTTGGCGTTAAAAGTGACGGTAATTTGCCCCTGATGTGGGGTATCAAACCAGGCATATTGGCGTTGGCGATAACGTGCTTTTACGCTAGTGGAAGGCAGTCGCCACGCGTTATAGCGGGATGCGGAAGCCAGGGCAGCCATGCCACCCACCCGTTGCAGTAATGCCATGCCCGACGATGTCGAACTACCATGGTGTGGAACCTGAATAATTGTAGACGCAAATGGCCGCCAGAAATGGCTAATCATGGACATTTCTGCCGCTAATTCAACATCTCCTGTGAGCAGAATGCTATTTTTACCATCATCAATCCTCACCACGCAGGATCCATTATTCCCTTTTTGCACTTTGCCAGGCAGCGGCCACAGTACGCGGAAAGTCAGCCCCTGCCACCGCCATGTTTCCCCACGCAGACAAGGCTTATGCCCCGCCCACCCCAACGGGCTTTTCACCCAGGCGTGCGGCCAGGTCTGCTGTATGGCGTGCAGTCCGCCACGGTGATCCAGATGTTCGTGGCTGAGGATAATGCCCTCGGGCGTCAGCCCATGCCATCGCAGCCAGGGAATAATCAGCTGATCGCCGCTGTTGCCCTCAGGCCATGCCAGGCCCGTATCATAGAGGATCGCGCTATCCCCTTTCGAGATAACCATCGCCAGCCCCTGCCCGACATCCAGCATCGTCACTTGCCATTGATCGGCAGGAGTTTTCCGCCACAGGGGGAAAGCAAGCAATGTGCATAGTGGTATCCATAGCGCTGAAAATTGCCACCCGCCACGCAGACGCCAGAGCACAACGGCCAACCAGGGAACCAGCGATATTCCCAGCCATGCCCCGTCAATAGGCAACCAGCCCGCAGGCAGTAAACGCAAGTATGCAAAGACCAGCGCCAGCACGCGGTCCGCGCCGTACCACACCACCATCTCAACGGCGGCAGGCGCGCAGAGATGGAGAAACATCGCCAATAAAATCATTGGCACGGCGATAAACGTAATCACCGGCACGGCAACTATGTTGGCCAGCAATGACGTCAGGCTTATGCCATGAAACAGCCAGATTTGCAGGGGGGCCAGCAAAAGCATCAGCCCAATCTGCAAATGAATAAGGCTTACCAGCGGGCGCAGTCGACGTGAAAAATAACCTTCAGGTAGCGGCACCCATTGATACCAGAAAATCAGCGTGCCGACGGCAAAAGCTGATAGCCATAAGCTATCCGAAAGTACCGCCAACGGATCGACAAATACAATGGTTGCCAGACAACACAACCACACTTCCCAGCCCGTCCACTGTCGGCCGCTCAAACGAAGCGAATACCAGATACCCGCAGCAACCACGGTTCGCAACGCGGGAGGCTGCATGCCTGTCAGCATGGCGTAGGCCATCGCACACACCCACCCCACCAGCAGCGGATGCCGCCAGCTTATAAACCTGGCGGGGAGAAAAAACTGGATCCCACGAATCAGCAACCATCCCAGTGAAGCGCCCAGCGCAATATGAAGCCCGGATATCGCCATCAGGTGCGAGGTGCCTGTCTGCTGCATCAACGTTTTAATATCCTGAGATATCGCTAAACGCTCCCCCATCCCCAGTCCCAGCATCACATCGCGCCAGGGTAAACTCCCCACGGTATCTCTTAACGAATTTAAAAAGCGCGCCCGGAGGCTACAGGTTGTATCCAGCGGTTCAGCGGCGATAATGCGCCCCGTCAGCGCGCGATGTTGCGAAATCGCATAACGCTGCGAGTCAAATCCACCGTCATTTAGCTGCCCATGGACCGCCCTCGCGCTTACCGTCATGCGCCAGCGCTGCCCTGCACAGGGAGGAGACGGTAGATAGTTCCCGTACAAAACCATCACCGCTCCCGGGAAAAGACGTTGTCCTTCCAGATGGGTAATATTGACTTGATGCGTGGTTTGCCCATCAGTCTGCGTCAGCAGCATTTCAATATGGCGATTCTTTCCCGGTAAGATTTCAGCAGGTAGTTTCACCTGCCAGGCGGCCAGCACCGCCCAGCAGAACATGAGGCCTGTCAGGCTGATAATTCGCGCAACTTTGCCACAAGCAGCCAGCAAAATGAGCGCAATCACGGCGCACTTTATGGACGTGAGTGAGGGTAATTCCGGCAATATGCTCAATGGAATAATGCCGAGCAAAACGCTGCAGGCGAGCTGTGGAAGACGCATTAAAACCTCCTTGTTGCAGGAAGTGTCGCGCCAGATACCATTTTTGTCGTGAGGATAAAATAGACGTTACGCGGCGGGTTCCACAGAAGTTTATGGCGGCGGTAAGAGTTGCAGTTGAAATGCGAGGCGGGTTCCAGAGGTGCAGGGTTTGCAGAAACGAAAAAAGCACCCGAAGGTGCTTTTTTCTCAATCAAGTTGGTCGCCGGAGCGGCGGTAACTCAATCGTAAATATTGGCGCGGTCGCGCAGTTCTTTGCCTGGTTTAAAGTGCGGCACGTATTTGCCTTCCAGTTCCACTTTGTCGCCAGTCTTCGGGTTACGCCCGGTACGTGGTGCTCTGTAGTGCAGAGAGAAGCTGCCGAAACCGCGGATTTCAATGCGCTCGCCTTCAGCAAGAGTCGTAGCCATATGCTCCAACATCTCTTTTACCGCATCTTCCACTGCCTTAGCAGGGATATGGGATTGCTGGCTGGCAAGTCTTTCAATCAATTCTGACTTGGTCATGATTCCTCCGGTTTCCTTTAAGGAAAATTAGCTAACAGCTTATTAAACAAGGGCGGCCGTAGCCGCCCTTTGTGCTAGATTACAGGCCGAAACCTGTAATCTGTCAAGTAAACTCATCACAATTCAGATTGTTAAGCCTGAATGGATAAAATTACTCGCCTTTAGCTGCTTTGAATGCTTCAGCCATCGCGTTAGAGAAGTTGCCTTCTTCCTGTTTGTTGTTAACAGTTGCGATTGCATCTTTCTCGTCAGCTTCGTCTTTCGCACGAACAGACAGGCTGATTGCGCGGTTTTTACGATCAACACCGGTGAATTTAGCTTCAACGTCGTCGCCAACGCTCAGAACCAGAGTTGCATCTTCAACGCGGTCACGTGATGCTTCAGAAGCACGCAGGTAACCTTCAACGCCGTCAGCCAGCTCTACGGTTGCGCCTTTAGCGTCAACTGCAGTCACTTTACCGTTAACGATAGCGCCTTTCTTGTTCAGAGCAACCCAGTTGTTGAACGGATCTTCTGCGAGCTGTTTAACGCCCAGGGAGATACGTTCACGTTCTGCGTCAACCTGCAGAACAACTGCTGCGATTTCGTCGCCTTTTTTGTATTCACGAACTGCTTCTTCGCCTGTAGCGTTCCAGGAGATGTCAGACAGGTGAACCAGGCCGTCGATGCCGCCGTCCAGGCCGATGAAGATACCGAAGTCAGTGATAGACTTGATTTTACCTTCAACGCGGTCGCCCTTGTTGTGGGTTTCTGCGAACAGCTGCCATGGGTTAGATTTGCACTGCTTCAGACCCAGGGAGATACGACGACGTTCTTCGTCGATATCCAGAACCATAACTTCCACTACATCACCAACGTTAACAACTTTGGATGGGTGGATGTTTTTGTTGGTCCAATCCATTTCGGAAACGTGAACCAGGCCTTCAACGCCTTCTTCGATTTCAACGAAGCAGCCGTAGTCGGTCAGGTTGGTCACGCGACCAGTCAGTTTGGTACCTTCTGGATAACGCTTAGCGATAGCTACCCATGGATCTTCGCCCAGCTGTTTCAGGCCGAGGGATACACGAGTACGTTCGCGGTCGAACTTCAGCACTTTAACAGTGATTTCGTCGCCAACGTTTACGATTTCGCTTGGATGCTTAACGCGTTTCCATGCCATATCAGTGATGTGCAGCAGGCCGTCAACGCCGCCCAGATCAACGAATGCACCGTAGTCAGTGAGGTTCTTAACGATACCTTTAACTTCCATGCCTTCCTGCAGGTTTTCCAGCAGCTGATCGCGCTCTGCGCTGTTTTCGGATTCGATCACGGCACGACGAGAAACAACAACGTTGTTACGCTTCTGGTCCAGCTTGATTACTTTGAACTCAAGCTCTTTGCCTTCCAGGTGCAGAGTATCACGCACTGGACGAACGTCTACCAGAGAACCTGGCAGGAACGCACGAATACCGTTCAGCTCAACAGTGAAGCCACCTTTAACTTTGCCGTTGATAACACCAACTACAGTTTCAGCTTCTTCGTAAGCTTTTTCCAGCGTGATCCAAGCTTCGTGACGTTTAGCTTTCTCACGGGACAGCAGAGTTTCACCGAAGCCGTCTTCTACTGCATCCAGTGCAACGTCAACTTCGTCACCAACCTGGATTTCCAGCTCGCCCTGGGCGTTTTTGAACTGCTCTGCCGGAATGGCAGACTCAGATTTCAGACCGGCGTCAACCAGTACGATATCTTTGTCGATAGCAACAACAACACCACGAACGATGGAACCCGGACGGGTTTCGATAGTTTTTAAAGATTCTTCAAATAGTTGAGCAAAAGATTCAGTCATGTTTAATCTTCAGGTTTCATATTTAACGTCCACCTGGCTCCATGCCGGATGGGGTTGTTTAACATACCCGCTGTCAATCCATTGCAACGGGGGTACTACAAAATTCGGTCGCGTTTTACGCGAGTGCCAGCTTCTGGCGCGCATAGTCTAACGCTTTTTCAATAACTTGCTCAATGCTTAAGGTGGTGGAATCCAACACTAAAGCATCGGCGGCAGGAACCAGTGGCGCAACAGCACGATTACGATCGCGGTCGTCACGCTCCTTTATCTCTGCCAAAAGGCGCTCAAAGTTAACACTAAAGCCCTTTTCCTGCAACTGTAGCATGCGGCGGTTGGCACGTTCTTCCGATGATGCATCAAGGAAGATTTTTACCGGCGCATCCGGGAACACCACCGTCCCCATATCACGGCCATCGGCAATCAGGCCTGGCAGCTCACGGAAGCCACGCTGGCGGCGCAACAGCGCTTCGCGAACGCGTGGGAATGCAGCAACCTGCGATGCCGCGTTCGCGACATCCTGGGTGCGAATTTCACCGCTCACATCTTCCCCTTCAAGGATGACTTCCAGCGCCCCACCGTTTGAGACAAAACGGACATCCAGGTGCGTGGCAAGCGGGACTAATGCATCTTCTAAGGTCACGTCAACATGATGATGCAGTGCGGCTAATGCCAGCACACGATAAATCGCACCCGAATCCAGTAAGTGCCACTGTAGTGCTTCAGCCATGGCTTTACACAGTGTGCCTTTACCCGCGCCACTTGGGCCGTCAATGGTAATTACCGGGGCAATTGCCGTCATCTCTATCTCCTTAATAAAAGGCATAATCAACGTAAACGCCGCGCATTATACGCATCTCTGCGCCAGACAGTTACCTTTGTATGCAAATTCCAGAATTGACCGTAAAAAAAACAGGAGAATAGATAAGTATAGTGGGCTGGTGGGAGACCAGCCCGAAAAGTATTACGTTTGACGACTAACCTCAGGCAAGGGTACTGATTCGCGCCAGCTGGTCAAAATAGTCCGGGAAGGTTTTCGCCGTACATTTTGGGTCAAGGATCGTCACAGGCGTGTCAGACAGCGCCACCAGCGAGAAACACATCGCCATACGGTGATCGTTATAGGTGCCTATCTCTGCGAAATTAAGTTCTGCAGGCGGGGTCACGCGAATGTAGTCTTCGCCCTCTTCGACTTCAGCGCCCACTTTACGTAATTCAGTTGCCATCGCAAACAGACGGTCAGTCTCTTTCACCCGCCAGTTGTAGATATTGCGCAGCGTCGTCGTGCCTTTAGCGAACAGCGCCGCGGTGGCGATAGTCATTGCCGCGTCAGGAATATGGTTCATGTCCATATCAATGGCGTTTAGCTCACCGCGAGTACAGGCGATAAAGTCATCACCCCAGGTGATGGTTGCGCCCATTTTTTCCAGCACATCAGCAAAACGAATATCCCCCTGCACGCTATGGCGACCAATACCCGTTACCTTCACGGTACCGCCTTTAATCGCGCCGGCCGCAAGGAAATACGAAGCGGAGGAAGCATCGCCTTCAACCAGATAGTGTCCTGGGGAGACATACTGTTGATTACCGCGCACGATGAAACGCTGGTAATTCTGGTTTTCAACATCCACACCGAACGTTTTCATCAGGTGCAGGGTTATATCGATATACGGCTTTGAGACCAGATCGCCTTTAATAGTAATGGCGGTATCCTGTGGGGCCAGCGGTGCCGTCATCAGCAGCGCGGTGAGAAACTGGCTAGATACGCTACCATCAACATCAATATTTCCGCCGTTAAAACCGCCTTTCAGGCGAAGGGGCGGGTAGTTTTCCTGCTCCAGATAGTCAATCTGCGCGCCACCCTGACGCAAAGAATCAACCAGATGACCAATGGGACGCTCTTTCATCCGTGGTTCACCGGTCAGCACAATATTGTTCTGCCCCAGGCACAGCGCCGCTGCCAGCGGCCGCATGGCCGTGCCCGCGTTGCCCAAAAACAGCTCCAGTTCACCAGAGGACTGCATCGGCCCCGCATTGCCGGTCACTTCACAGCGGGTGCGGTCAGCGGACAAGGTATAGTGAATTCCCAGAGCCTTCAGCGCATTGAGCATGTGGCGAACATCGTCACTGTCCAGCAAGTTTGTCAGAACGGTTGTGCCGCGAGCCAATGCTGCTAACAACAGTGCGCGGTTTGACACGCTTTTAGAACCGGGCAGATTAATGGTGCCATCAACACGCGCGATAGGTTGTAACGTCAGGGATTCCATGAAACTCAACTCTCAAAAACAGAAGTAAAAACCCCACGGCGCAACCGTGGGGATGAAATAGAAAAATCCAGATTAACCGTGGCGGCGTTCGAATGCTTTCATAAAGTCCGTCAGCGCCTGTACGCCTTCCAGCGGCATGGCGTTGTAGATTGAGGCACGCATACCACCCACGACACGGTGGCCTTTCAGCGCATGCAGGCCTGCGGCAAACGACTCTTCGAGGAACAGCTTATCCAGCGCGCTATCCGCTAACTGGAACGGCACGTTCATACGGGAGCGGTTGGCGGTCGCCACATCGTTACGATAGAAATCACTACCATCGATGGTGCTATACAGAAGATCGGCCTTCTGCTGATTAATTCTTTCCATGGCTTCAACACCACCCTGCTCTTTGAGCCATTTGAACACCAGACCAGACAGGTACCAGGCAAATGTCGGTGGGGTATTGAACATGGAGTCATTATCGTTTAACACGGTGTAATCGAGAATCGACGGACAAGCCACATGCGCTTTGCCCAGCAGGTCTTCGCGAACAATGACCAGGGTTAAGCCCGCAGGACCAATGTTTTTCTGAGCACCGGCATAGATAACACCGTAGCGGCTAACATCAATAGGACGCGAGAGGATTGAAGAGGAGAAGTCAGCGGCCACAATGACGTCTTTACCAAAGTCTGGCGTCTCTTCAATGGCAATACCGTCGATAGTTTCGTTCGGGCAGTAATGTACGTACGCCGCGTTGTCAGTGAGCTGCCATTCGCGCATCGGTTTTACCGCACGTTTACCGTCTACGGTAACTTTGGCATCAATGATATTCGGGGTGCAGTATTTTTTCGCTTCTTTGACCGCACTGGCAGCCCAGTAGCCCGCATCAACGTAATCTGCGGTCGTTTTTTCACCCAGGATATTGAGCGGAACACCGGCAAACTGCCCGCGACCACCGCCGTGACAAAACAGCACTTTGTAGTTGGAAGGGATCTTGAGCAGGTCACGGAAATCCTTCTCTGCTTCTTCCGCCACCTGGATAAATTCTTTACCACGGTGGCTGACTTCCATCACCGACGTTCCTAAGCCATTCCAGTCGCAAAGTTCTGTCTGCGCCAGTTTAAGAACATCTGCCGGTAACATTGCCGGACCTGAACTGAAATTAAACACCTGAGCCATTTTCCCTCACCACGCTAAAAGCTATAAGTAATACCTGTGGATATCGGTTTTATCATTCAGTGACACGCGCCGCAATGTCTAAAACTTTCCACCGACGAATTGTGCACCGCATCACACAAAAGATTGTTCCATCTGGACGCCGTAAAACCGACAAAATTGCTGTCAGGCGTTGCGTTTAACCCGGCTGGCTTTAGTCCACTCTGGATTCGCACAGCGGGGGCATAATTGGCGATCGCCTGCTTGCATAGTGATAACGTTGCTACAGCGGACACAGGCATATTCACCCGGCTCGGGCACCACTTTGTATCGGGTGATCAGTTTGTTTGGCAGAATGCACAAGCCCGGCTTAACGTCATCGTCATGGTAATAGAACACGCTTATCTCGCCGTTGGTTTCCATCACGGCGAGCCGAACTTGCCCTAGCTGTTCCACGCTGCTAAGGCGCAGCTCCATAAAGAAGTCCAGCTCGGTCATGTTGGCCTGGCGCACGTTGTCCCACGCTAACTGTCCGTCCTCGACAATGACTATCGCTTTACCTTCCAGTAGATCCTGTACCGTTTCACTTTTTCCCATCACCCACATAATTAAACGGTAAAGCAAGGCCAGGGAAATAAAGACCACCAGCACGGGCACCATCGGCACATCATCATAAAATGCCACGTCCCCCGCCGCTGAACCGAGCGTCAAAATGATCAGCACTTCAAAAAGCGACATCTGTCGAACGCCACGCCGCCCGGTCATTTTGAGGAATAAGAACACCAGCACAAAGGTATAGAGACTTCTCAGCGCTACTTCAGCTAAAAACTCAGGGGGAACTTTATCAAATGCCATCCGTTGGATATCAAATACTTTCATTCTTCTATGCCTTAACAAAAGGTTATTTTCTATAAGCATAGACCTGTCTTTTATTTTCGCCGGAGATAGCACCTGTCACACAAAACCCGTATCATTGCGCGCTTTCCGTACGACTAAAGAGATTGCTATGACCCAGACCTATATTCCCGGCAAAGACGCCGCGCTGGAAGATTCCATCGCGCGCTTCCAGCAAAAGCTGCTCGACCTCGGTTTCGATATTGAAGAAGCCTCGTGGTTGAACCCTGTTCCTAACGTCTGGTCAGTGCATATTCGTGATAAAGCCTGTTCTTTATGCTTTACCAACGGTAAAGGTGCTACCAAAAAAGCAGCGCTGGCGTCAGCGCTGGGTGAGTACTTTGAACGTCTCTCAACCAACTATTTCTTTGCTGATTTCTGGCTGGGCGATGAAATCGCCAACGGGCCATTCGTGCATTACCCGAATGAAAAATGGTTCCCGCTGACCGAAGACGACGAAGTGCCGGAAGGTCTGCTCGATGCCCGTCTGCGCGCTTTTTATGATCCAGACGATCAGCTTAGCGCCAGCATGCTGGTCGATCTGCAATCCGGTAACGACGATCGCGGCGTATGCGGCCTGCCGTTTACCCGTCAATCCGATGGCGAAACCGTCTATATCCCGATGAACATCGTCGCGAACCTGTACGTGTCCAACGGCATGTCAGCCGGTAACACCCGCAATGAGGCGCGCGTTCAGGGTCTGTCAGAGGTCTTTGAGCGTTACGTGAAAAACCGCATTATTGCGGAAAGCATCAGCCTGCCGGAAATTCCAGCCGATGTGCTGGCGCGCTACCCGGGCGTGGTTGAGTCAATCGCTAAACTGGAAGCTGAAGGTTTCCCAATCTTTGCTTACGACGGTTCTCTGGGCGGTAAATACCCGGTTATCTGCGTGGTGCTGTTCAACCCAGCAAACGGAACCTGCTTTGCGTCCTTTGGCGCGCACCCAGATTTCGGCGTCGCGCTGGAGCGTACGGTGACCGAGCTGCTGCAGGGCCGCGGCCTGAAAGATCTCGACGTGTTCACTCCCCCCACCTTCGATGACGAAGAAGTGGCTGAACACACCAACCTGGAAACCCACTTTATCGATTCCAGCGGTTCTATCTCCTGGGATCTGTTTAAGCAAGATGCGGACTATCCGTTTGTGGACTGGAGCTTCTCCGGTACCACCGAAGAAGAGTTCGCAACCCTGATGGCTATCTTCAAAGAAGAAGATAAAGAAGTGTACATCGCCGACTATGAGCACCTGAGCGTTTACGCCTGCCGCATCATCGTCCCTGGCATGTCCGACATTTATCCAGCAGAAGATCTGTGGCTGGCTAACAACAACATGGGTAGCCACCTGCGCGACACCATTCTCTCCCTGCCGGGCAGCGAGTGGGAAAAAGAAGAGTATCTGAATCTGATTGAGCAGATTGACGATGAAGGTCTGGACGACTTCACCCGTGTCCGTGAACTGCTGGGTCTGGCAACAGGTTCCGATAACGGCTGGTACACGCTGCGTATCGGTGAGCTGAAAGCCATGCTGGCATTGGCGGGCGGTGACCTGGAACAGGCGCTGATCTGGACGGAGTGGACGATGGAGTTCAACGCCTCGGTCTTTAGCCCGGAACGGGCAAACTACTACCGCTGCCTGCAGACTCTGCTGCTCTTGTCTCAGGAAGAAGATCGCCAGCCGCTTCAGTATCTGAATGCCTTCGTGCGCATGTATGGCGTAGATGCGGTAGAAGCTGCCAGCGCAGCCCTCAGCGGTGAAGAAGCCTTCTATGGTCTGCAACCTGCGGATGGCACGCTTGCCGCCTTCCCTGCACATCAGTCGCTGTTACAGGCATACGAAAAACTGCAGCGGGCAAAAGCCGCATTCTGGGCAAAATAAGTTAAAACCTTATAAAGGGTAGGCTTAACGTAGACTCTACGCTATATTACGGGGCCAATTGCTGGCCCCGTTTATATTTCCACGCTTCGCTTAACTGCGGTGTGAAAATAAAGTTAAAGATAAGTAAACACGATTATTGGTAGCTTACTTTTATTGTTAATTTACTTGATCATTACTCCATTTTAATTAACCAGTAAAATTAAGGGTAAAGAAAATATTCAACTGAATTTGCAAATCTTAAAATTTATTTTTATCATCAAAATCAATAAATTACCCTGCTTTAGTTGAAAAACCATCCACTTTGCAGGCCTATAAGCCAGGCGAGATATGATCTACATCAATTTCTCAACTATAATGCTTTGTTAGTATCTCATCGCCGATTAAATAAAAAGAGAGAGTTAGTGTGAAAGCTGACAACCCTTTTGATCTACTTCTCCCTGCTGCAATGGCTAAAGTTGCCGAAGAAGCAGGTGTCTATAAAGCAACTAAGCATCCGCTGAAAACCTTTTATCTGGCGATCACTGCGGGCGTTTTCATCTCGATTGCTTTTGTATTTTATATTACAGCAACCACGGGTACAGCTGGCATGCCGTTTGGCATCGCAAAACTGATTGGTGGTATCTGCTTCTCACTAGGCCTCATTCTTTGCGTTATTTGTGGCGCTGACCTCTTCACCTCAACCGTGCTCATCGTCGTGGCAAAAGCCAGCGGTCGTATCACCTGGGGTCAATTGGCAAAAAACTGGCTTAACGTCTATGTGGGTAACCTGATTGGCTGCCTGATCTTCGTACTGCTCATGTGGCTGTCCGGGGAATACATGACGGCCAACGGCGGATGGGGGCTCAACGTCCTGCAAACTGCCGACCACAAAATGCATCACACATTTATCGAAGCCGTCGCTCTCGGCATCCTGGCGAACCTGATGGTCTGTCTGGCAGTCTGGATGAGCTACTCTGGTCGCAGCCTGATGGACAAAGCCATGATTATGGTTCTGCCGGTTGCTATGTTCGTTGCCAGCGGTTTTGAGCACAGTATCGCAAACATGTTTATGATCCCTATGGGTATCGTAATACGCGATTTTGCTAGCCCGGAATTCTGGACCGCTGTCGGTTCTTCTCCGGAGAATTTCTCACACCTGACCGTGATGCATTTCATCACCGATAACCTGATTCCTGTCACTATCGGGAACATCATCGGCGGCGGTTTGCTGGTTGGGTTGACATACTGGGTCATTTACCTGCGTGGCGGTGACCGTCATTAATTTGATGGTTGCTCCAGGCAGTAAATAAAAGTCCACTTAAGAAGGTAGGTGTTACATGTCCGAACTTAATGAAAAGTTAGCCGCAGCTTGGGAAGGTTTTACCAAAGGTGATTGGCAGAATGAAGTAAACTTACGTGACTTCATCCAGAAAAACTACACTCCGTACGAGGGTGACGAGTCCTTCCTGGCTGGCGCTACTGAAGCGACCACCAAGCTGTGGGACAGCGTAATGGAAGGCGTTAAACTGGAAAACCGCACCCACGCGCCAGTTGACTTTGACACCGCCGTTGCTTCAACTATCACTTCCCACGACGCTGGCTACATCAATAAGTCGTTGGAAAAAATCGTTGGTCTGCAGACTGAAGCCCCACTGAAACGTGCTCTTATCCCGTTCGGCGGCATCAAAATGATCGAAGGTTCCTGCAAAGCGTATAATCGCGAACTGGATCCAATGATCAAAAAAATCTTCACCGAATACCGCAAAACCCACAACCAGGGCGTATTCGATGTTTACACCAAAGACATTCTGAACTGCCGTAAATCTGGCGTTCTGACTGGTCTGCCAGATGCTTACGGCCGTGGTCGTATCATCGGTGACTACCGTCGCATCGCGGTGTACGGTATCGACTTCCTGATGAAAGACAAATACGCACAGTTCGTGTCTCTGCAGTCTGACCTCGAAAATGGCGTAAACCTGGAAGCGACTATCCGTCTGCGTGAAGAAATCTCTGAACAGCACCGTGCGCTGGGTCAGATCAAAGAGATGGCTGCTAAATACGGCTACGACATCTCTGGTCCGGCTACCAACGCTCAGGAAGCTATTCAGTGGACTTACTTCGGCTACCTGGCTGCGGTTAAATCTCAGAACGGCGCGGCAATGTCCTTCGGTCGTACTTCCAGCTTCCTGGATATCTACATCGAACGTGACCTGAAAGCAGGTAAAATCACCGAGCAAGACGCTCAGGAAATGATTGACCACCTGGTCATGAAACTGCGTATGGTTCGCTTCCTGCGTACCCCTGAGTATGATGAACTGTTCTCCGGTGACCCAATCTGGGCGACTGAATCTATCGCAGGTATGGGCGTTGATGGCCGTACTCTGGTTACCAAAAACAGCTTCCGTTTCCTGAACACCCTGTACACCATGGGTCCTTCTCCAGAGCCGAACATCACCGTTCTGTGGTCTGAGAAACTGCCACTGGCGTTCAAAAAATATGCTGCTAAAGTCTCCATCGATACCTCTTCTCTGCAGTACGAGAACGATGATCTGATGCGTCCTGACTTTAACAACGATGACTACGCTATCGCTTGCTGCGTAAGCCCAATGATCGTTGGTAAGCAAATGCAGTTCTTCGGTGCTCGTGCAAACCTTGCGAAAACCATGCTGTACGCAATCAACGGCGGCGTTGATGAAAAACTGAAAATGCAGGTTGGTCCTAAGTCTGAACCAATGAAAGGCGACGTACTGAAATATGACGAAGTCATTGATCGTATGGACCACTTTATGGATTGGCTGGCTAAACAGTACGTCACCGCACTGAACGTCATCCACTACATGCACGATAAGTACAGCTACGAAGCTTCTCTGATGGCGCTGCACGACCGTGACGTTATTCGCACCATGGCGTGTGGTATCGCAGGTCTGTCCGTTGCTGCTGACTCCCTGTCTGCAATCAAATATGCGAAAGTTAAACCAATTCGTGACGAAGACGGTCTGGCTATCGACTTCGAAATCGAAGGCGAATACCCGCAGTTTGGTAACAACGACCCTCGCGTCGATGACATGGCAGTTGACCTGGTAGAACGTTTCATGAAGAAAATTCAGAAACTGACTACTTACCGTAACGCTATCCCGACTCAGTCTGTTCTGACCATCACCTCTAACGTGGTTTATGGTAAGAAAACCGGTAACACCCCAGACGGTCGTCGTGCTGGCGCGCCATTCGGCCCAGGTGCTAACCCAATGCACGGTCGTGACCAGAAAGGTGCTGTAGCCTCTCTGACCTCCGTTGCAAAACTGCCGTTTGCCTACGCTAAAGATGGTATTTCTTACACCTTCTCTATCGTTCCAAACGCTCTGGGTAAAGACGACGATGTTCGTAAAACCAACCTGGCAGGCCTGATGGATGGTTACTTCCACCACGAAGCGTCTGTTGAAGGTGGTCAACACCTGAACGTTAACGTTATGAACCGCGAAATGCTGCTCGACGCGATGGAAAACCCTGAGAAATATCCTCAGCTGACCATCCGTGTATCTGGCTACGCAGTACGTTTTAACTCCCTGACTAAAGAACAGCAGCAGGACGTTATCACTCGTACCTTCACTCAATCTATCTAATAGATTTGACTGAAATCGCGATTAAAAACGCGTAACATAAAGGCTCCACTTCGGTGGGGCCTTTCTTATAACCGACTCACGCTGAGTGGATTTTGCTTGCTGACTTCTATACTGAAGTTAACAAGCAAAATAAACTCGACGCGGCTTTATAACCGTGCTCGCAAACCTGGCTGTAAAGCCGGGAAGAACTGGAGATAACACCGCAATGTCTGTAATTGGTCGTATTCACTCCTTTGAGTCCTGTGGCACAGTTGATGGCCCAGGCATCCGCTTTATTACCTTCTTCCAGGGCTGCCTGATGCGCTGCCTGTACTGCCACAACCGCGATACGTGGGATACCCATGGCGGTAAAGAGATCACCGTTGAAGAGCTGATGAAAGAGGTGGTGACCTATCGCCACTTTATGAACGCATCCGGCGGTGGCGTGACGGCATCTGGCGGCGAAGCTATCCTGCAAGCTGAGTTCGTTCGCGACTGGTTCCGCGCTTGCCACAAAGAAGGCATCCATACCTGTCTTGATACTAACGGTTTCGTTCGTCGCTACGATCCGGTGATTGATGAGCTGCTCGAAGTCACCGATCTGGTCATGCTCGATCTTAAACAGATGAACGATGAGATTCACCAGAATCTGGTCGGTGTGTCTAACCACCGTACGCTGGAATTTGCACAGTATCTGTCGAAGAAAGACGTGAAGGTGTGGATCCGTTACGTGGTGGTTCCGGGCTGGTCTGATGATGACGATTCAGCGCACCGTCTGGGGGAATTTACCCGGGACATGGGTAACGTTGAGAAAATCGAACTGCTGCCGTACCACGAGCTGGGCAAACACAAGTGGGTCGCCATGGGTGAAGAGTACAAGCTCGACGGCGTTAAGCCGCCGAAGAAAGAGACCATGGAGCGCGTAAAAGGCATTCTTGAGCAGTACGGCCATAAGGTGATGTACTAAGCTCACCTGCCCTCCCGGCGTCACTTCGTTCGGCTGGGCTAGCTTATAGCTCATACGTAGATACTGTGGGCATTGACAACATGTAGGCCTGATAAGCTACGCGCCATCAGGCATAACCGCGCACATTGCCGGATGGCGGCTACGCCTTATCCGGCCTACACTAGTCGGTAGGCCGAGCGAAGCGACGCCGGGGAACTCAGCGCCGACGTGCCAGCAGCGGGAAAATTAACCCCAGCCCTATCAGCACAAACGGCATCGCCACGTTCAATGAAAGCTGGAAGATCCACTCCGGTGTAAACGCCGCCATTTTTGGGAAGATCCCGGTGAGACAGGCAAAGGCGGTAAACAGGAAACACCATACTCCCACCGTCATCGCCAGCTTCCGATTACGAATAAACACATACTCCGAGTGATATTTTTGCCCTAATCGAATCACCGCAATAAACGCCACAAACACCCACAGGTAGCGCAGCGGCATCACCACCGAATTCAGGTTCAACAACCACTTATACAGGTTGTTCATATCCCCAATGCCTAACGTGGGAAGCATGATGAGCAGCGCCACCAGCACCAGCGTCAGCAGATAACCGTTTACCGGCGTGCCGGAGGCATTGGTACGGCACAGTTTTTCGGGAATGTAACGGCTGTCCGCATCACTCAGCAGCACCTTCAGCGGTGCATCAATCGAGAACACCAGCGCGGCAATCTGCCCCAGGGTATTGGCAATCGCATAAACCACCATCAGGGCGTTGCCCAAACCGTAGTACTCGCCCAATTTCTGGAAGGCATAATACTGCCCGTTGGCCATCAGATCGTCTGGAATATTGTTGGAGTCAAACATCATCCCCATCGCAAGCGATCCCAGAATGGCGCATACCGCCACCATCACGGCGAGGAATATCATCCCGCGCGGGAATTCTTTACCAGGATTACGCGTATTGTTGACGTATGGGGAGATTTTTTCCGCGCCGCCGACGGCAAACACCAACATTGAAATCGTGGTGATGTAGGTGAAATCGAAGTGCGGAATAAACGTGCGCCAGGTGATATTGGTCGTGGCAATTTTGACTTCTGTAATAGCGGGAGCCGTCACGGCCATCACCACATAAAGCAACGACATCACAAACATCGCAATCCCGGCAATTGAGCCGACCAGCTTCAGTGATTTCATCCCGCGGGAAGCCACCCACATAAAGAAGATAAACAGCACCAGCGTAAAGCCCTGCAGCGCCACCACGCCATATTCGGTGATAAGAGAACCATTTCCCTTTAGCGCCCAACCCAAGGCAATCAAAATCGCCTGGGGCTTTTGTGCCAGATAGGGAATGTGCACCACCCAATAGGTCCAGGCGGCCAGGTATGCCAGCCCTGGCCCCATGGTATTTTTAATCCACGTGCTTACCCCGCCCTTGCCATCCTTGAAGGTCGAGCCAAGCTGACCGACAATCAGGGCATAAGGGGTAAAATAGAGCGCAAAGATAAAAAGCCATGAGAAAACAACCACCAGCCCCTGGTTGGCGTAGTTGTTGACGACGTTACCAAAACCCCAAACCGTAATAAACGACATCAGCGCGATGTTGTACCACCGCAACTGTTTTTGTTGATCGCTTGCCATAAATTCCGTTCCTTGAATGTTATTATCGCGAATGCGTTATTTTTTTCGACGGATGATTATGCGAGCACCGGACAAGAAAAGGTAATGTGGCAGTGCAAAATTCCAACATCTCGCACATTTAATCGGGTTTGTGGTGTTGCAGAGGGAATGGCTGGCGCGCTGGAGTGAAAGCAACGCGCCGGGAGAATCAGGCATGAGCCACAGGAGTTGGATGATGTCCTGCTTTGCGCAGCAGCATCATGAGATAAATGAACGACACGCCGGCAATCATAATAAACAGCAGATTATCGGAGTAGTTCTGCATCAGCATCGCGGTGAGCATTGGCCCAACCAGACTGCCGATGGTATAGGAGAGCAGCAGCGCTTGGTTCATGGCAACAAGCTGATGATGTTCGACTTTTTCACAAGCCCAGGCCATCGCCACCGGATAAAGCGTGAAGCCCGCAGCGCCCAGGATAAATAGCGATGGTGCCATCATGGCCTGGTTCAGCATCCCCATACAGCCGATGATGACCACAAATACCTGTACGCGCAGCACCAGCAAACGACCATAGCGATCCGCCAGGCGACCAATCGGCCACTGCCCTAAAATACCGGCGCTCACCATCACCGCCATCCAGAATCCAATGCCCGAGTCGCTCACCCCGCGGTGGTTCAGATACAGCGGCATCAGGCCATACAGCGATCCCAGGACAATACCCGAGATAATACAGCCGTTCACACCCAGGCGCGCCTGGCGCAGTTTGAACATTGGCCATACGCGCGTGGTACCACTTTCAACCTCGCTCTGCTGGTTCAGAATACGGGTGAAGAGCAGCGGCAGGATCCCTGCTAGCACAACGCCTGTCATCAGCGGCAGGATGGTCGCCATATCGGTTGGCAGCTTACTGACAATCAATTGCCCCAGTACGGTGCCGATATAGTACATCATCATATAGGCCGCCAGCAGACGCCCACGGTTGTGCGTGGTTCCGCTGCACATCAGCGCACTTTCCACGACCACCCAAATCATCGCACAGCCGACACCGGCAACAAAACGCCAGAACATCCAGCTCCAGAAGCCCACCATCAGGCCCAGCCCAACGCAGCCCGCGGCAAAAATCAGCGAGGCGATGTAATAGCTGTTGTTGAATCCCAGACGCTTGATGAGGCGTCCAGTCAGCATTGTGCCCACCAGGTTACCGGTGAAATAGGACGAGCTGACCACTCCCACCTGCCAGGTTGGCAGATTTTCATGGGCGAGCCAGAGCGGGACGAGCGTGTTTAATACCGCGATCGCCAGCGTCAATAAGAGTAAGCCACAGAGCAACAACAACACCGGGCGAGTATAGGTGGACATGGGTATCAGACCGTGAGGATAGACAGATTTCGAGCGCATCATGCCACCGCAAAAAACATTGTCAATCCACCGAATTTTCACCCTAAGACGCTTTATGGCCGAACGATTGATGTTTCTTATTCAGCGCATCGCTACAAAACCATCATAGAAATTTATTTGATTGTTTTTATTGAGAAAGGGAATAAATATGCCGGCAGGGTTCAGTTGAAAAAATTCATGGACAAAAAGTGCCAGGGCATAGCTGCCCCGGCACTTTTTCGCTTAGCTCGCCACCGCCATGCCGACGGTCATGTGCAGACCGTAGAACACGCCGCGGCCAATCAGCTCACCCACCAGCACCAGCACAAACGCCAGGCTCAGTAGCGGCAGTGCAGGCTGATAGCCTTTAAGCTGCGGCACCACCCAGCACACCAGCGCCAGCGCAATAGCGGCCACGCGCCACGCCATCAGCGAACCATAGTCCGGTACCAGCGCGGATGCCTGCTGAATTGAGCTGTGAATCGCGGCCAGCTCAACGCCCTGCATCAGGGCCACCACCACGCTCACCGCCAGCGCCGCCAGGCTCACTACCGGCAGAAGACGCAGCGCCCAGCCTTCCACTCGCGCCCAGCTCAGCAGCAGATAACCTAACAGCGGCCCGCCGATAAACAGCGTCAGGAAGAACGAGAGCGGCGTCCAGACCGTGTACCAGGTCGGCACGGTGTCGATGGTGTTGTACACGCGCACCATCATCCACACGAAGACCACCCCCAGCACCGCCGTCACCACCAGCCACAGGCTGCGTAACGCACAGGAGAGCTTGTTCGTCACCGCCAGCAGCCAGCCAATCCCGCCCACGGCAAAGAAGATTGAGCCGCTGGCAATTTCGTTACTCAGCGACGAAGCGCCAATACAGTTAAGCGAGTTAAAGGCGCGCATCGGTGAGCCTAAGTGCAGAATGGAGGCGATAAAACCAATCCCCATCAGCACCCACAGCGCAAACATGCTCACCACCACCCGCTGCTGTTGCTCACGCGACAGCTGCCCTTTCATCAGCGCCAGTGCCAGAACGATAAATCCTCCGGCTACACACTGCCCTAAGACCGTGAAAATCATCAGCGGCCATTCATGCCATCCACTTCCCATCTCACACCTCCTTCGGGTTGGCCAGATAGCCAGTGGTGTCGCCGCACGGACGTGCATTGGCGTTTGGTTTGATCACAATGCTCGGTTTGGTGAAATGCGCAGACGGCAGTGGCGCTACCGCCGCCAGCGTCCCGTGCTTTTTACGCAGCTCTTCAATCGGGCCAAAGTCCAGCGCACGCAGCGGGCAGGATTCGACGCAAATGGGTTTCTTGCCGTCCGCCACGCGCTCATGGCAGCCGTCGCATTTGGTCATATGACCTTTTGCTTCGTTGTACTGCGGCGCGCCGTACGGGCAGGCCATATGGCAATAGCGGCAGCCGATACACACGTCCTCGTTTACCACCACGAAACCGTCTTCGCGTTTGTGCATCGCGCCGCTCGGACAGACCTTGGTGCAGGCCGGATCTTCACAGTGGTTACAGGCAATCGACAGGTAGTAGGCAAAGACGTTCTGGTTCCAGACGCCGTTATCTTCCTGCCAGTCGCCGCCCGCGTATTCGTAGATACGACGGAAGCTGACGTCCGGGGTTAAGTTCTTGTAATCTTTACAGGCCAGTTCACAGGTTTTGCAACCGGTGCAACGCGCCGAGTCAATAAAAAAGCCATATTGCGTGGTCATCAGTTACTCCTCACGCCTTCTCTACCTGAACAAGGTTGGTATGCGATGGGTTCCCTTTCGCCAGCGGCGATGGGCGCGATGAGGTCAGAATATTAATGGAGCCACCATGGTCGACCTTATCGCCGAACATATCCGCCTGTAACCACGCCCCCTGTCCCATTGCCGTCACCCCAGGCATAATCCTTGGCGTCACCTTAGCTTGAATAAATAGCTGGCCACGATCGTTAAATACCTTAACCTTGTCGCCATTAACTATTCCGCGCGGTTTAGCATCAATCGGGTTAATCCACACCTCTTGCTGGCAAGCCTGCTGTAAGACATCAATGTTGCCATAGCTGGAGTGTGTTCTGGCCTTGTAATGGAACCCGGTGAGTTGCAGCGGATAATGCTGTCGCTGCGGATCATCCCAACCTTCCACTTCTGCTGCATAAATCGGTAGTGGATCGATAATATCCCCAGCAGGTAATTCCCAGGTCGATGCAATTTCGGCCAACCGCTGTGAATAGATCTCAATTTTCCCTGATGGCGTTTTTAATGGATTCGCCTGAGGATCTTCACGGAAAGAACGATAGGCCACGTAATGCTCTTCAGGACATTTACGCTTATAAATCCCCGTTTTTTTCATCTCTTCATAGGAAGGCATATCGGGATTACGTTCACGCGTTTTCTCGAATAGATATTTTATCCATTCATGTTGCGTACGGCCTTCGGTAAAGGTATTCCAGACATCATCACCCAACCGTTTTGCTATCTCGCTTAGCATCCAGTAAATAGGCTTACGTTCAAATTTCGCCGTGGTAGCGGGCTGCCCTAAAATGACATAGCCCATATTCCCCGCAGACTCATGCGAGATCAGGTCTTCCTGTTCGGTTGGCATAAGATCGGGCAACAGAATGTCATAATATTTCGCTGATGCCGTGACAAAGTGATCCATCCCGACAATCATTTCGCACTTATTTTCGTCTTGTAATATTTCGTGGGTTCTGGCGATATGGCTGTTTTGATTGATCAGTGTATTACTGGCGTAACACCACATAAATTTAATCGGGACATCAAGCTTATCCTTGCCTCTGACACCATCGCGGGTCGCCGTCATTTCAGCGCCTCGTTCAATAGCCTCGGTCCAGGTGAACACGGATATTTGTGTTTTCACTGGATTATCCAGCATGGAAAACCACTCAACGCCTAAATCAAAGGTTCCTTCACGGGCGCCAGAGTTACCGCCGTTAATGCCGACGTTACCGGTCAGGATAGAGAGCATCGCAATAGCGCGAGAAGCTTGTTCTCCATTAGCATGTCGTTGCGGCCCCCAACCCTGGCAAATATAGGCCGGTTTGGCAGAGCCTATTTCACGCGCCAGTTGAATGATTTTATCTTGCGGGATGCCGGTAATTTTCGCTGCCCACTCGGGAGTTTTGGCGATACCGTCCGGCCCATTCCCCTGGATATAGGCTTTGTAATGGGCATTCGGCAATGCCCCTTCCGGTAAGGTTTTCTCATCGTAGCCGATGCAGTATTTGTCGAGGAAAGGCTGATCAACCATATTTTCAGCAATGAGCACCCAGGCAATGCCCGCCGCCAGCGCGCCGTCAGTACCGGGGCGAATAGGCAACCACTCATCTTCTCGCCCGGCGCCTGTATCCGTATAACGCGGATCGATAATGATCATTCGCGCATTTGAGCGTTCACGCGCCTGCTCAACATAATAAGTGACGCCACCGCCGCTCATTCGGGTTTCAGCCGGGTTATTACCAAACATCACAACCAATTTGGTATTCGCAATATCGTCCGGGCTATTACCATCATTACCGCCGAACATATAATTCATACCGGCGCTAATTTGCGCAGTACTGTAGCTCCCGTAGCGGCTTAAATATCCACCGCAAGAGTTCATTAGGCGATAGGGCACGTTGGAGTTGGTAATATTGCCGCCATCCACCCCGGTGCCATATAAAACATGCACCGCTTCGTTGCCATAATCCTTAAGCGTCTTTTTCAGGCTGTTGGCAATAGTATCCAGCGCTTCATCCCAGCTAATTCGTTCGAATTTGCCTTCCCCGCGCTTACCGACCCGTTTCATTGGATATTTGATACGGTCTGGGTGATTCATGCGACGGCGAATAGACCGACCGCGCAGACAAGCTCTGACCTGATGTTGGCCATAAATATCTTCACCGGTGGTATCGGACTCAACCCAATACACTTCATCATCTTTCACATGGAGCCGTAGCAAACAGCGGCTACCACAGTTAACGGTACAAGAACTCCAGACGGCCTTTTCTTCTAATTTTGCGGCCTTTTCACTGGCGGCAAAAACTTTATGGCTGAAGGGTAATGAGATCCCTCCCGCAGCGGCAACCAAGCCGGTAGCGGCACCGACCTGAATAATTTTTCGTCGACTTACCGGTGTTTTAATTAATTGTGTTATTTGATCATCTGACATTGTTCCCCCCATACATCCTTGCCTAACGATAAAAAAAAGCCGGAAATTATTCCGGCTTTCAATTTAACTTGCGACCGCCATGCCGACGGTCATATGCAGACCGTAGAACACGCCGCGGCCAATCAGCTCACCCACCAGCACCAGCACAAACGCCAGGCTCAGCAGCGGCAGCGCAGGCTGATAGCCTTTAAGCTGCGGCACCACCCAGCACACCAGCGCCAGCGCAATGGCCGCCACGCGCCACGCCATCAGCGAACCATAGTCCGGCACCAGCGCGGATGCCTGCTGAATTGAGCTGTGAATTGCAGCCAGCTCAACGCCCTGCATCAGGGACACCACCACGCTCACCGCCAGCGCCGCCAGGCTCACTACCGGCAGCAGACGCAGCGCCCAGCCTTCCACTCGCGACCAGCTCAGCAGCAGATAACCTAACAGCGGACCGCCGATAAACAGCGTCAGGAAGAACGAGAGCGGCGTCCAGACCGTGTACCAGGTCGGCACGGTGTCGATGGTGTTGTACACGCGCACCATCATCCACACGAAGACCACCCCCAGCACCGCCGTCACCACCAGCCACAGGCTGCGTAACGCACAGGAGAGCTTGTTCGTCACCGCCAGCAGCCAGCCAATCCCGCCCACGGCAAAGAAGATTGAGCCGCTGGCAATTTCGTTACTCAGCGACGAAGCGCCAATACAGTTAAGCGAGTTAAAGGCGCGCATCGGTGAGCCTAAGTGCAGAATGGAGGCGATAAAACCAATCCCCATCAGCACCCACAGCGCAAACATGCTCACCACCACCCGCTGCTGTTGCTCACGCGACAGCTGCCCTTTCATCAGCGCCAGTGCCAGAACGATAAATCCTCCGGCTACACACTGCCCTAAGACCGTGAAAATCATCAGCGGCCATTCATGCCATCCACTTCCCATCTCACACCTCCTTCGGGTTGGCCAGATAGCCAGTGGTATCGCCGCACGGACGTGCATTGGCGTTCGGTTTGATCACAATGCTCGGTCTGGTGAAATGCGCAGACGGCAGTGGCGCTACCGCCGCCAGCGTACCGTGCTTTTTACGCAGTTCTTCAATCGGGCCAAAGTCCAGCGCGCGCAGCGGGCAGGATTCCACACAGATCGGTTTCTTGCCGTCCGCTACGCGCTCATGGCAGCCGTCGCATTTGGTCATATGACCTTTTGCTTCGTTGTACTGCGGCGCGCCGTACGGGCAGGCCATATGGCAATAGCGGCAGCCGATACACACGTCCTCGTTTACCACCACAAAGCCGTCTTCGCGTTTATGCATCGCCCCGCTCGGACAGACCTTGGTGCAGGCCGGATCTTCACAGTGGTTACAGGCAATCGACAGGTAGTAGGCAAAGACGTTCTGATTCCAGACGCCGTTGTCTTCCTGCCAGTCGCCGCCCGCGTATTCGTAAATACGACGGAAGCTGACGTCCGGGGTTAAGTTCTTGAAATCTTTACAGGCCAGTTCACAGGTTTTGCAACCGGTGCAACGCGCCGAGTCAATAAAAAAGCCATATTGCGTGGTCATCGATTATTCCTTACACCTTCTCAACCTGAACAAGGTTGGTATGCGATGGGTTACCTTTCGCCAGCGGCGATGGGCGCTGGGTCGTCAGCACGTTGATAGAGCCAGCCTGATCGATACGTCCCGCATCCGGGTTGTACCAGGCGCCCTCACCCAACGCGACGATGCCCGGCATCATGCGCGGTGTCACTTTGGCCTCAATATGGACTTCACCACGGTCGTTGAAGATACGAATGCGATCGCCATTAGCAATGCCACGTTTCTTCGCATCAATTGGGTTGATCCACATTTCCTGACGGCAAGATGCTTTAAGGACATCAACGTTGCCGTAGGTAGAGTGCACGCGAGCCTTGTAGTGGAAACCGGTCAGCTGGAGCGGGTATTTTTCCGCCAGCGGATCGTTGTAGTTTTCAAAGCCCGGGGTGTAGATAGGTAACGGATCGATGACATCACCTTCCGCTATCTCCCAGGTCGCCGCGATTTTCGCCAGGTCCTGTGAGTAGATCTCAATTTTGCCCGACGGCGTGGTCAATGGATTGGCCTGCGGGTCTTCGCGGAAGGCTTTATAAGCGACGTGATGACCTTCTGGGTCACGCTGCTTGAAGATCCCCTGCTTGCGGAAGGTATCGAAATCAGGCAACTCCGGTACGGCTTTGCGAGAAAGTTCGTGCAGATAACGCATCCAGCCTTCCTGTGTACGTCCTTCGGTGAACTGTTGCTCAACGCCCATGCGTTTCGCAAGCTCGGTGGTCATGTCATAAATCGTTTTGCACTCAAAGCGTGGCTTTATCACCTGATCGGTGAAGATAACGTAGGACATGTTGCCGCAGGAGGCATCCATCGCGAAGTCCATCTGTTCAGATGCGGTGCAATCTGGCAGCAGGATATCGGCATATTTCGCAGACGACGTCATGTGGCAGTCAATCACCACAATCATTTCGCATTTCTTGTCATCCTGCAGGATTTCATGGGTGCGGTTGATTTCAGAGTGCTGGTTAATCAGACAGTTACCGGCATAGTTCCAGATCATTTTGATCGGTACGTCCAGCTTGTCTTTGCCGCGCACACCGTCGCGCAGCGCCGTCATTTCTGGCCCACGAACGATAGCATCGGTCCACATAAACATGGAGATACTGGTTTCAACCGGATTTTCAAGCGTTGGCATACGCTCAAACGGCACCTGATAGGAGCCTTCGCGCGCGCCGCTGTTGCCGCCGTGGATCCCCACGTTGCCGGTCAGAATCGACAGCATGGAAATAGCGCGCGTAGCGATTTCCCCGTTAGCGTGACGCTGCGGCCCCCAGCCCTGGGAAATGTAGGCCGGTTTTGCGCTGCCAATTTCACGCGCGAGCTTCACGATGCGGTCAGCCGGAATTCCGGTAATGGTGGAAGCCCACTCCGGCGTTTTCGCCGTCGCATCACTGCCCTGACCCAGGATATAAGCCTTATAGTGACCGTTCGCCGGTGCACCTTCCGGCAGGGTTTTCTCGTCATAACCGACGCAGTATTTATCGAGGAACGCCTGATCGACCAGGTTCTCGTTAATCATCACCCATGCCAGCGCGGACACCAGCGCGGCGTCGGTGCCTGGGCGAATTGGGATCCATTCATCTTCACGCCCCGCACCGGTATCGGTGTAGCGCGGATCGATGATAATCATGCGCGCATTGGATTTCTGGCGCGCCTGCTCCAGATAGTAAGTGACCCCGCCGCCGCTCATCCGCGTTTCGCCAGGGTTATTACCAAACAGCACCACCAGCTTACTGTTTTCAATATCAGACGGGCTATTACCGTCAGCCCAACCGCCGTAGGTATAGTTCAGACCTTCAGCAATCTGAGCAGAAGAGTAGTCACCATAATGGTTCAGATAACCCCCGCAGCAGTTCATCAAACGCGCAATCAGCGTTTTTCCCGGCGGCCAGGAGCGTGTTAACGTCCCGCCAAGCGTGCCGGTACCATAGTTGAGATAAATGGATTCATTACCGTAGTCTTTGATTAAACGCTTCATGTTGTCGGTAATGGTGTCAAAGGCCTCTTCCCAGCTTATACGCTCGAATTTTCCTTCACCACGTTTACCCACGCGTTTCATTGGGTACTTCAGACGGTCTGGGTTATAGACGCGACGACGCATAGAGCGACCGCGCAGGCAGGCACGAACCTGATGCAGACCATTGTAGTCATCATCACCGGTGTTATCGGTTTCGACGTATTTAATCTCACCATCGACAACATGCATGCGCAGCGGGCAGCGGCTGCCACAGTTAACCGTACAGGCGCTCCAGGTCACACGCTCAACGGCGTTAGTTGGGGCAATGACTTCTGCGGCGCTGACGATACGGCTGAAGGGAAGCGTTAATGCGCTGCTGGCCACAGCCAGTCCGCCTATCGCCGTCGTTTTCATCAAACCACGACGGCTGACCTCGGCTGCCAGTAAAGCATCGGGGATTTCAGTTTTCATGGATACTCACTTCGTTGCTGACATTGAAAACATTGATCGTTATATAGATTTATATATAACGAAATTCTGTTATTGTAGTTTTATATGCTGGTGTTACTTAGAAGGGAGTATTAAACGTTCTACCAGGAGAGGTATTGTTCAGTATCAATATGAGATATAAAAAAAGCGCCTTGCGGCGCTTTTTTCTAAACGATCGGTAAAAATGAGGATTAACCGATAAATTCCAGACCGTTCATGTAAGGACGCAGTACCTCTGGTACTTCAATGCGACCATCTGCCTGCTGATAGTTTTCCAGCACGGCAACCAGCGTACGGCCAACTGCCAGACCAGACCCGTTCAGGGTATGGACCAGACGCGTTTTCTTGTCAGACTTGCTGCGGCAGCGAGCCTGCATGCGACGTGCCTGGAAATCGCCGACGTTGGAGCATGAAGAAATTTCGCGGTAGGTGTTCTGCGCCGGAACCCAGACTTCAAGATCGTAGGTTTTGCATGCGCTAAAGCCCATGTCGCCGGTGCAAAGAATGATTTTACGGTACGGCAGGCCCAGTAATTGCAGCACTTTTTCCGCGTGACCGGTCATCTCTTCCAGCGCCGTCATCGAATCTTCCGGGCGAACAATCTGCACCATCTCAACTTTGTCGAACTGGTGCATACGAATCAGACCACGGGTATCACGACCGTAAGAACCGGCTTCAGAACGGAAGCATGGCGTATGCGCGGTCATTTTGATTGGCAGGTCGTCTTCGTCGATGATTTCATCGCGTACCAGGTTCGTCAGCGGCACTTCCGCCGTTGGGATCAGCGCGTAGTTGCTGCTGTCAGACTCTTCTTCCAGCGGACGCGTGTGGAACAGATCGCCGGCAAATTTCGGCAGCTGACCCGTACCGTACAGCGTGTCCTGGTTAACCAGGTAAGGCACATAGTTTTCACTATAGCCGTGCTGCTCGGTGTGCAGATCCAGCATGAACTGCGCCAGCGCGCGGTGCATACGGGCGATCTGGCCTTTCATGACAACAAAACGTGAACCGGTCAGCTTAACGGCAGCGGCAAAATCCAGACCGCTATGCATTTCGCCAAGCGTCACATGGTCGCGCACTTCAAAGTCAAATTCACGCGGGGTGCCCCAGCGGCTGACTTCGACGTTGTCATTTTCGTCACGGCCTACCGGTGCATCGTCGTGTGGAACGTTCGGGATCGCCAGCGCAATATCGCGGATTTCCGCCAGCAGAACGTCCAGTTCAGCTTTCGCGGCATCAAGTTGTTCGCCGAGTTTATTCACTTCCAGGCGTAAAGGCTCAATGTCTTCCCCGCGTGCTTTCGCCTGGCCGATGGATTTCGATCGCGAGTTACGCTCTGCCTGCAGATTTTCAGTTTCTACCTGCAGTACTTTACGACGCTCTTCAAGAGCGCGAAGTTTATCTACATCCAGCTTAAAGCCCCGGCGTGCCAGTTTTTCTGCGACTGCGTCTGGCTCTGTGCGCAGCAGATTGGGATCGAGCATGCTTATCCTATGCTTATCGAATTGAAAGTGGAGTATGTGACCGCAGCCCGCGGTCACAGAGGTACATCGACAACATTACCGCAACGCCTGCGCTAGCGGTAGCGTTTTGTGTGGCTATTTTGATCCTGTTCAGCAAGCCAGGCGAGCTTTTCGCCAATCTTGCCTTCAAGACCCCGTTTTGTCGGATGATAATAGCGAGTTTGCGCCATCTCGCTGGGAAAATACTCTTCACCCGCAGCGTACGCATTTGGCTCATCATGGGCATAGCGATATTCCTGCCCGTAGCCCATCTCTTTCATTAATTTTGTTGGCGCATTACGCAGATGAACCGGAACGTCATAATCCGGGCGATCGCGAGCGTCGGCCATCGCCGCTTTAAACGCGGTGTAGACCGCGTTACTCTTCGGTGCACAGGCCAGATAGACAATCGCCTGAGCGATAGCGCGTTCACCTTCTGCGGGGCCAACGCGAGTAAAGCAGTCCCAGGCCGAAATGGCCACCTGCATCGCTCGCGGGTCGGCATTGCCCACATCTTCTGAGGCAATGGCCAGACAGCGTCGCGCCACGTAGAGCGGATCGCCACCGGCGCTGATGATACGAGCATACCAGTAGAGCGCCGCATCCGGCGCGCTACCGCGCACGGATTTATGTAACGCCGAAATCAGGTCGTAGAAACGATCGCCTTTGTTATCAAAACGCGCGCTGCGCTCACCGGCGATTTCAGTCAACAGCTGAGGTTGCAGTACACGCTTACCGGCATCGTCCAGTTCGGCCATATCGGCCATCATTTCCAGGGTATTCAGCGCCCGACGAGCGTCACCGTTCACCAGTTGCGCAATCGCAAGACGGGTTTCGTCAGGCAGAACAATGTCCTGCCCGCCATAGCCGCGAGCTTTGTCTTCCATCGCCTGTGTGAGCACTTGCTCAATATCTTCGGTGGTCAGCGATTTCAACAAATAGACACGCGCTCGGGAGAGCAATGCGGAATTCAGCTCGAACGATGGATTCTCGGTGGTGGCGCCAATAAAAGTGATGGTGCCGTCTTCAATATGCGGCAGGAAGGCATCCTGCTGGCTTTTGTTGAAGCGGTGGACTTCGTCAACGAACAGAATCGTCCGCCGTCCGGCATTACGGTTTTGCCGCGCCCGTTCGATGGCTTCACGGATCTCTTTGACGCCAGAGGTGACCGCGGAGATACGTTCAACATCGGCGTTAGCATAGCGCGCAATCACCTCCGCTAGCGTAGTTTTGCCAGTTCCCGGCGGCCCCCAGAGGATCATCGAGTGAAGGTGCCCGGCTTCGATAGCGCGCGGCAGCGGTTTACCGGCCGCCAGCAAATGCTGTTGACCGATATACTGCGCTAAGTTTTCTGGCCGCATACGCGCGGCCAGAGGTTGGAAGGTATTATCAGAAAAATCGAGCGACAAATTGCCCACGCATGCCTCTTACTTACGCTGATCGTCCACCGTCACGCCCTGCGGCGGTGTAAAGGTGAATTTAGAGGGGTCAACCGCGCCGTTTTGCTGCGTTTTCAGCTGGTAGCTACTGCGCTGATCGTCCTGTTCGATGGCGCTAAACTGATGGATGGTGCCATCACGGCCAACGTTGATGGTGAATTTTTTCAAATTACCGTTGCTGGCGCGTGGCGTCAGCACAAAATCATCGCCATTTTGCTGGATATTATATTGCTGCCAGTCACTCGCCTGGTTACGTGCAATCAGCATAAACGGCGTGTTGCCGGTGGCATCTTTCAGATTCGTCGCGGTCGCCTGTTCAACGAACGGGTTGTAGAACCACAACGTTTTGCCGTCAGAAACCAGAACACTTTCATCCGGCTGGGTCATGTGCCAGTTGAACAGATTGGGACGTTTTACCCACAGATCGCCCTGACCATCCTGTACCGCGTTGCCGCTACCGTCAGTCACTTTTTGGGTGAAGCTGGCGTGGAAGCTGCTGACTTTATCCAGGCGGTTTTTCAGGTCACCGGCGGCATCAGCCCATACGCTGCTGACAACAAAGCTGGAAAGTAATGCACATGTGATCGCGAACTTTTTCATTATTATTCCTTAAATAGCCTCATGCTCCCGCCAGGAGAGCCTCTGTCACCCACTCTATGATGCCATTTCGTGCGGTGACAGAAGAATATGCTTAATTTTGACTCATTTACCGATCTTTGCAATCAATCAAACGGCGGTGGAGCTAGCACCTCACGGTTACCATTATGCCCCTGTTCGCTGACGATCCCCTGCGCTTCCATCTGCTCGATAATACGCGCCGCGCGGTTGTAGCCGATACGGAACTGACGCTGTACGCCTGAGATCGAAGCTTTGCGTTTCTGCGTCACAAAGTTCACCGCCTGATCGAATAACGGATCCAGCTCTTCTGCGCCGTCAAAACCGCCGCCGTTACCGCCTTCGCTTTCACTATCGGAGGTAATGCCTTCAATGTATTGCGGGCGACCGCGCGCTTTCCAGTCCTGCACGACCGCATGCACTTCCTGGTCACGCACGAATGCACCGTGGACGCGAATCGGGGTATTGGAGTTAGGGGCCGCGTAGAGCATGTCACCCATGCCCAGTAATGATTCAGCGCCACCCTGATCAAGAATGGTACGCGAGTCGATTTTACTGGAAACCGTAAACGCAATACGCGTTGGAATGTTCGCTTTAATCAGGCCAGTGATAACATCGACCGACGGACGCTGAGTCGCTAATACCAGGTGGATACCGGCCGCACGGGCTTTCTGCGCCAGACGTGCAATCAGTTCTTCCACTTTTTTACCGACGGTCATCATCAGGTCAGCAAATTCATCGACCAGCACAACGATATACGGCAGTTTTTCCAGCACCGGATGAGTGGCATCCATGCTGTCGCCCGGTTTCCAGTATGGGTCTGGAATCGGACGTCCCATACGGGCTGCTTCCGCGATTTTATCGTTATATCCGGCCAGGTTACGTACACCCAACGCAGACATCAGCTTGTAGCGACGCTCCATTTCATTGACGCTCCAGCGCAGGGCGTTGGCGGCATCTTTCATGTCGGTGACAACTTCGGTCAGCAGATGCGGAATGCCTTCATATACCGACAGTTCCAGCATTTTCGGGTCGATCATAATGAAACGCACATCTTCCGGCTGCGCTTTATAAAGCATGCTGAGGATCATGGCGTTTACACCGACGGATTTACCCGAACCGGTGGTACCGGCGACCAGCAGGTGTGGCATTTTCGCAAGATCGGCCACCACCGGCTCACCGGCAATGTCTTTACCCAATACCACGGTCAGCGGTGACGGATTATCACGGAATTTTTCGCAATCCAGCACTTCACGCAGATAAACGGTCTGACGTTTTTTGTTCGGCAGTTCGAGGCCCACGTATGGCTTACCAGGAATCACCTCAACCACGCGCACAGCGACGGTCGACAGTGAACGCGCCAGGTCGCGGGAGAGGTTGGAGATACGTGCAGCCTTCACGCCCGGTGCAAGGTTCAATTCAAAGCGCGTGATCACCGGCCCCGGTGAATAGTTCACGACATCAGCTTTGATGCGATAGTCTGCCAACCGCGTTTCCACCAGACGCGCCATCTGTTCCAGCGCAAATGTATCAACCGGTTCCACTTCTGTTGGCGGTGGCGTTAAAAGATCCAGCGACGGTAGCGGCGTGGTCGGCCGTTGTAGCGGACGATCGTCGCCGTTACGCATTAACAGCGGATGAATCAGGCTCTCCTGCGGCGGCGTAACCGGCTGCTGAACCGGGTGTTGCGGTTGCGCATACTGCGGCGCCTGGGGCTGGTGCACCGGTTGCTGCGGCTGAGCATACTGCGGCTGTTGCACCGGCTGTTGAGGCTGAGCATATTGCGGCTGTTGCACCGGCTGTTGCGGCTGAGCATATTGCGGCTGTTGCGCCGGCTGTTGAGGCTGAGCAAACTGTTGCGGCGCATGCTGAGGCGGCTGCTGAGAGTACTGCGGCTGCGCTGGCACAACCGGTTCTGGCATTACACTCGGCGTAAATAACGGCGCTTTCGGCGTATCATCTACCAATGTTTTCATCGGTGAGAATTCAAAATCATCGGCCGTGTAGGCGTACGCGCCATCCGGCTGTTCACTCGCGTAGCGTGTCTGCTGCGAGGCAGCAAACTGGCGCGCGAGTTCTGCTTCCGCGACGTTATCCGCATCATCATCCTCAGTAACATACTGAGCGTGCTGCGTATCTGTTTCACCGTAACGCTGCTGCTGGGTAGCGGCAAACTGACGCGCCAGCGCAACCTGATGTCGCGCATCGGCTTCATCATCGTTGAGGTTATCGGTGTCGTCAGTTTGATAGCGCTCTGCTTCACGCGCGGCTCGCTCTTCAGCCATACGCTGGGAGGGCAGCTTAATACCATACGACGCCAGTTCACGACGCGTAGGAACACGCACGCGATTTGGCGCAGGCAATTTCGGGCCAATGCCTTCTTTGACCTGAGGACGCGGCCCTTCGGCTGGGCTAAATAACGGTGAGGAAGCCGCGGCAGCAGTAGCGGCTACGCTGCCCGCAGCAACAGAAGCATCGCGTACGCTTGCGGCGATAGGTGCAACTGTTGCGGTAGGTTCAGGCACCGAAACAGGCGTGGAGCTCGATGGGAATACGCCCTGCTGTTCCACGGGTGCCAAAGGTTCAGGAATCGGCTGATACCACGCGGCCAACTGCTCGCGTTCACGAGCGCGTTTCTCTTCCACTTCTTCGAAGTAATAGAGAGGCGGGCGATGCGCAGGCTTCACCTCTTCTGCAACGGTCGGCTCAGGTTCGGCTGCGGGGACCGGTTCAACAACCTGAGGCTCCACGTATTGCGGTTCCTGATAAGCAGGCTGCTGCGGCTGCGCGTACTGCGGTTCCTGATAAGCAGGCTGCTGCGGCTGTGCGTACTGCGGTTCCTGATAAGCAGGCTGCTGCGGCTGTGCGTACTGCGGTTCCTGATAAGCAGGCTGCTGCGGCTGCCCGTACTGCGGTTCCTGATAAACAGGCTGCTGCGGCTGCCCGTACTGCGGTTCCTGATAAACAGGCTGCTGCGACTGTGCGTACTGCGGTTCCTGATAAGCAGGCTGCTGCGGCTGTGCGTACTGCGGCTCCTGGTAAGCAGGCTGCTGCGGCTGCGCGTACTGCGGCTCCTGATAAGCAGGCTGCTGCGGCTGCGCGTACTGCGGTTCCTGATAAACAGGTTGCTGCGGCTGTGCTGCCAACAGAGGATCGTAAGCAGGCTGAGCTGCTGGCGGCCACCCTTCAGGCGTCGGAGCAATGTTTGTTTCTGTGGCCACAGGGGGCGGGACAGCCTGCCACTCAACGTCTGGGATCGTCGCTGGCTGCGCTGCGTCGGCAGTCCAGGCGGGGGCGGCGACTATCGGAGCGACCACAGGGGCGGCTTCAGTCACCGAATGACCGTTTAATAACGGATCGAACTCATCATAATGTGTCGCACGTGCGGCAGTGGCGCCAGAGAACAGCACATCGTCAGGGTCAGCTTTAGCTGCGTAACGCTCGGCCTCTTCAGGGTCATCCATGCGGCGCCCCGAGAACAGCGCTTCGTCAGTTTTGCGTCCCATTGGATTGGAGAATTTTTCGGCAATACGTTTACGTCGAGCCAGAGCTCCGCGAAGGATACGCGCACGGCGAGATTCCCGGGATGCTTTCGACGTAGCCTCCCCTTCCTCTTCGTATTCGTCATCTTCGTAGACGTCTTCTTCGACCCAGCTATCATCACGGCGAGTGCGGTTACTGGCGAACGTCAGAATATTGAGGATCCAGCTGCCCATTTTTTCAGCAATGCTGACCCACGACCAGCCGGTAAACAGCGTTAACCCCGCAGCCCAAATGCACAATAGTGCAATGGTGCCGCCGCTGCTGTGCAGCATCGGTTGTAACGCCGTGCTTAACAGGCTGCCGACAACGCCACCGGAAGCGAAATACCAGATGTCATCAGCGTTAATAGCCGCCAGGCCACAGGAGGTGAGAATAATCGCCAGCACACCAATCAGGCGTAACGACACGGCGAAATAGTCGATGTAGTCTTCGCTTGCCCGGTGTCGCCAGGCAAACCAGCAGCCGCCGACAATAATCACCGGAATGGTGTAAGCCATCACGCCGAAGATAAAGAACAGCGTGTCAGCAAGCCATGCGCCTGATGCGCCACACAAATTGTGGATAGGTTCGTGCCAGGCCGTTTGAGACCAGCTGGGATCGGAAGGATTAAAGCTCAGTAATGCTGCCATCAACCAGACGGCAAAAATGGCGCATAAAAGGAGCAGCGCCTCAAGGAGTCGGCGTCCGCTGCTGAGTTTTGTAAGTTTGACTTCTTTGTCTTCTGTATATTCCTGGCTCAAGAAAGGCTCTCCAGGTGCCAAATGCTAAAACGGACAACAGTGCCAGATTACGCTGACACTGTTGCTGTATGGATTAACAGGAGTGTAATCAAACTACGCTGATTTTGCACCTGTTCCGTTTTAGCGGGTCTTAATTACCAGACGATTACTCTGTTTGACCTCTTCCATAACGACATACGTACGGGTGTCATTGACGCCTGGCAGGCGTAGCAGAGTCTCGCCAAGGAGCTTACGGTAAGCCGACATATCAGGTACACGGGTTTTCAACAAATAGTCGAAATCACCGGAAACCAGGTGACATTCTTGAATTTCTTCAAGTTTTTGTACGGCGGTATTAAATTGTTCAAACACATCCGGGGCGCCACGATTCAGAGTAATCTCAACAAAAACCAGCAGCGACGCATCCAGATAATGCGGGTTCAGCAGCGCGGTATAGCCCTGAATAAAACCCTGTCGTTCCAGACGACGTACGCGCTCAAGGCACGGGGTCGGAGAAAGTCCTACTCTTTTGGAAAGCTCGACGTTCGAAATGCGCCCATCTTTTTGCAATTCATTCAGGATGTTGCGGTCAATGCGGTCGAGATCTTTGCCAGGGCGTTTTTTACTATCTACCATTATTATTGTCTCTCTGTATTCCTTCCCTACTCCTGTCTTGACTCTGTGTCACTTCACTGTTCAGAGCCTTATCCCGATTTCAATACGCCGTTGTTGCTGCAACGACGTATATCCCAGGGTATGCGTATGAGAAGCCCCGGTGCCACCCTCCGACATCACGTATGAAGTCTGTCCACGCCATACGTAGATTTCAGTGACCGGGTAAAAATGGCATTTGCGTGCATGAAAATTCACCGCACGCGAAACACTGCTTTTCTTCTTCCTTGAATGTTGTCGCAAAAGCACAGGTGATTGTCAAAGCAAAACATCTTTTTTTAGTACAACATGCCAGATATTCATCATCAGCCGGGCTTGATTCACATGTAATCGTCTTATAACTCCCCCGCTGACAGTAGAAATAGTTATGTTTTTTGATGTTAAATTAAGCATCAATCGGCATATTCTATTGCACATATCGTTAACAAAATCGCAGCGCTCTTTTTTTACGTCTGCAAATTCCCTACAATCCAGACCAATGTCTGCCAACAATTATGGGGATCTCATGGGCACGGCCAAACACAGTAAGTTGTTAATCCTTGGTTCAGGACCTGCGGGATATACCGCAGCGGTCTATGCTGCACGCGCAAACCTGCAACCGGTACTGATTACCGGTCTGGAAAAAGGCGGTCAGTTGACCACCACCACTGAAGTGGAAAACTGGCCAGGCGATCCGAACGATCTGACCGGTCCGCTGCTGATGGAACGCATGCACGAGCATGCCACCAAATTTGAAACCGAAATTCTTTTCGATCACATTCACAGCGTCGATCTGCAAAACCGTCCCTTCCGCCTGACTGGCGATAGCGGCGAATACACCTGCGATGCTTTGATCATTGCTACCGGCGCTTCTGCTCGTTATCTGGGCCTCCCTTCCGAAGAAGCCTTTAAAGGACGCGGTGTTTCCGCCTGCGCAACCTGTGACGGATTCTTCTACCGCAACCAGAAAGTGGCGGTGATTGGTGGTGGCAATACGGCGGTTGAAGAAGCGCTGTATCTGTCGAACATTGCCTCTGAAGTGCACCTGATTCACCGTCGCGACTCTTTCCGCGCGGAAAAAATTCTGATTAAGCGTCTGATGGATAAAGTGGCAAGCGGCAATATCGTCCTGCACACCAACCGTACGCTGGAAGAAGTTACCGGCGATCAGATGGGCGTGAGCGGTCTGCGTCTGCGTGATACCCAGAGCGATGATATTGAGTCGCTGGACGTTGCCGGTCTGTTTGTGGCTATCGGTCACAGCCCGAACACCGCCATTTTCCAGGGCCAGTTGGAACTGGAAAACGGCTACATCAAAGTTCAGTCCGGTATTCATGGCAATGCGACACAGACCAGCATTCCGGGCGTCTTTGCTGCGGGTGACGTGATGGACCACATTTATCGTCAAGCGATTACCTCTGCGGGCACCGGCTGTATGGCCGCGCTGGATGCAGAGCGTTATCTCGACGGTCTGGCCGACGCTTGCAAATAATCTTTACAAGTCAGTAACAAAAGTAAAAAAGGCGACGATAAGTCGCCTTTATTTTGTCTGCGATGTAACATTGCCGCGCACATAACTGAAACCATTATCCACCTGCTAAGCGCCCAATGAATAAAAGTCGCCAACAAGAACTCACCCGCTGGCTCAAACAGCAAAGCGTTGTCTCACGCCGCTGGTTGATGATCTCCCGCCTTCTCGGCTTCGCAAGCGGTGTATTGATCATCGCCCAGGCCTGGTTCCTGGCCCGTATTCTTCATCACATGATCATGGAGAATATTCCACGAGAAGCCCTTCTGATGCCGTTTATCCAACTGGTGCTGGTTTTTATTCTGCGCGCCTGGGTGGTGTGGTTGCGCGAACGCGTCGGTTTCCATGCCGGGCAACAGATTCGCTTTGAGATCCGTCGCCAGGTGCTGGATCGCCTCCAGCAAGCAGGCCCGGCCTGGATTCAGGGCAAGCCCGCCGGTAGCTGGGCGACGCTTATCCTCGAACAAATTGACGACATGCACGATTATTACGCCCGCTATTTGCCTCAGATGGCTCTGGCGACCTGCGTGCCACTGTTAATTGTGGCGGCTATCTTCCCCTCAAACTGGGCCGCCGCATTGATCCTGCTGGTCACCGCCCCGCTCATTCCGATGTTTATGGCGCTGGTCGGCATGGGCGCCGCCGATGCTAACCGACGGAACTTCCTTGCGCTGGCGCGCCTGAGCGGCCATTTCCTTGACCGTTTACGCGGCATGGATACCTTACGCATTTTCGGGCGTGGTGAAGCTGAAACCGACCGCATCCGTGAAGCCTCACAGGATTTTCGTCATCGCACGATGGAAGTGCTGCGCCTGGCCTTCTTGTCATCCGGCGTACTCGAGTTCTTTACCTCACTCTCCATTGCGCTGGTCGCGGTTTACTTCGGCTTCTCTTATCTGGGCGAGCTGAACTTTGGCAGCTACGGTATGGCGGTCACGCTATCCTCCGGCTTCCTGGCATTGATTCTGGCTCCTGAATTCTTCCAGCCGCTGCGTGATTTAGGGACTTTCTACCACGCTAAGGCCCAGGCCGTGGGTGCCGCTGATAGTCTGAAAACCTTCCTTGAAGCCCCACTGGCGCACCCTGAACAGGGGGAGCAGATTCTCGAGACCAGCGGGCCAGTCACGCTTCATGCTCAAGATCTGTTTATCACCTCGCCAGAAGGCAAAATGCTGGCTGGGCCGCTTAACTTCACCCTCGACGCCGGGCAACGCGCAGTGCTGGTGGGGCAAAGCGGCTCGGGGAAAAGTACGTTGCTAAATGCGCTGGCTGGATTTTTACCCTACAGCGGGTCTTTACAGATTAACGGCGTTGAACTGCGCCATCTCCAGTCTGAAGGCTGGCACCGCCTGATGAGTTGGGTTGGGCAAAACCCGCAGCTTCCGGCGCCAACGCTACGTGACAACGTGCTGCTGGGTAATCCAGACGCCAGTGAAGAAGAACTCAATAACGCGCTTGAAAAAGCATGGGTTAACGAGTTTCTGCTGCAGCTTCCGCAGGGTGTAGATACCGCGGTTGGCGAGCAGTCCGCCCGTTTGTCCGTCGGCCAGGCACAACGCGTCGCGGTTGCCCGCGCGCTGATAGCGCCGTGTCGCCTGTTACTGCTGGATGAACCGGCCGCAAGCCTTGATGCGCATAGCGAGCAACGGGTGATGCAGGCCCTCACCGAAGCGTCGACTCAACAAACCACGCTGATGGTCACTCATCAACTGGAAGGGGTGACCGAATGGGATGCTATCTGGGTGATGGATAACGGTCAGATCATTGAACAGGGTTCATATCAACAGTTGGTTGAGGCCAATGGCGTCTTCACTCGCCTGCTGGCCAATCGTCAGGAGGAGATTTAAATGCGCGCATTGCTGCCTTATCTGGCGCTCTATAAACGCCACAAATGGCTGTTAAGCCTCGGCGTCGTGTTGGCGATAATCACACTGTTAGCCAGCATTGGGCTCCTGACGCTCTCCGGCTGGTTCCTTTCCGCATCGGCCGTGGTCGGTTTTGCGGGTGCATATACCTTCAACTATATGCTGCCTGCCGCAGGCGTGCGCGGTGCGGCAATTGTTCGTACCGCCGGTCGCTACTTCGAGCGTCTGGTCAGCCACGATGCCACCTTCCGGGTGCTGCAACACCTACGCGTTTTCACATTCAGTAAACTGTTGCCGCTCTCCCCTGCCGGGCTCGCGCGTTTTCGTCAAGGCGAGCTGCTAAACCGTATGGTGGCGGATGTCGACACGCTGGATCACCTCTATCTGCGCGTGATTTCTCCGCTCATTGGCGCGCTGGTAGTCATTCTGGTGGTCACCGCGGGGCTTAGCATCCTGGACGTGGGCCTCGCCCTCACGCTTGGCGGCATCATGCTGGCGACGCTGTTCATTCTGCCGCCGCTGTTTTACCGCGCGGGCAAACCCACCGGCGAGCAGCTCACCACGCTGCGTGGGCAATATCGCCAACAGCTCACCGGCTGGCTTCAGGGACAAGCAGAGTTAACGATTTTCAACGCCAGCCAGCGCTATCGCAAGCAGATGGAGCAGACTGAGCTGAACTGGCACGATGCCCAGCGCCGCCAGTCGGAACTTACCGCCCTTTCCCAGGCGCTGATGCTGCTTATCGGCGGTGCGGCGGTGGTCGCCATGTTGTGGCTTGCGGCCGGAGGCGTGGGTGAGCATACCCAGCCAGGCGCCCTTATCGCCCTGTTTGTCTTCTGCGCGCTGGCAGCGTTCGAAGCGCTTGCCCCAGTTACCGGCGCGTTCCAGCATCTGGGTCAGGTTATCGCCTCGGCGCTGCGCGTCAGCCAGATTATTGAACAGCAGCCTGAGGTGACCTTCCCGCAGCAAACCACCGCCTGCCCGGAGCAGGTGGCGCTGACGCTGGAAAACGTCGCCTTCACCTATCCTGAACAGTCGCAGCCTGCGCTGAATAATCTCTCGCTACATATTAACGCCGGTGAACATATCGCCATTCTCGGCCGTACCGGTTGCGGCAAATCAACGCTGTTGCAGCTCCTGACGCGCGCCTGGGATCCGCAGCAAGGTCAAATCCAGCTTAACGACAAGCCGCTTAGCAGCATTGATGAGCCAACGCTTCGTCAAACCATGAGTCTGGTGCCGCAGCGTGTACACCTGTTTAGCGCCACCCTGCGTGACAATCTCCTGCTGGCAAAACCCCAGGCCAGTGACGAGATGCTTTGCCACGTTCTGCGTCGTACCGGGTTAGAAAAATTGCTGGAAGACTCCGGCCTCAACAGCTGGCTGGGTGAAGGTGGTCGTCAGCTTTCCGGGGGCGAATTACGCCGCCTGGGGATTGCCCGCGCCTTGTTGCACGATACGCCCTTAATGCTGCTGGACGAACCTACAGAGGGTCTGGACGCCACCACGGAAAGCCAGATTCTCGAACTGCTGGCAGACGTGATGCGTGAAAAAACGCTGTTAATGGTCACCCATCGTCTGCGCGGCCTGGCAAGATTTAATCAGATAATTGTCATGGACAATGGGCAAATTATTGAGCAAGGTAATCATTCAGAATTGCTGGCAAAACAAGGTCGTTACTACCAGTTTAAACAGCATCTGTAGGCTATGATTAGTTAACTTTGTTTCGTGAGGTCGTCGCGACATGCGCCTTGTCCAGCTTTCCCGGCATTCGATAGCATTTCCCTCACCGGAGGGCGCATTACGCGAACCAAATGGACTGCTTGCCCTCGGGGGCGATCTGGCCCCTGCCCGGCTGTTAATGGCCTATCAGCGCGGGATCTTCCCGTGGTTTTCTCCCGGTGACCCGATTCTTTGGTGGTCACCAGATCCCCGCGCCGTGCTGTGGCCTGAACAATTTCATCTCAGCCGCAGCATGAAACGTTTTCATAAGACCTCCCCTTACCGCGTCACCCTGAACTATGCCTTTAGCAAAGTGATTGAAGGCTGCGCGCAGGATCGTCATGAAGGTACATGGATAACCAGCAGTATCAGTCAGGCTTATCATCGACTGCACGAGCTTGGCCATGCGCACTCCATTGAGGTCTGGCAAGACGATATGCTGGTAGGCGGCATGTACGGCGTTGCGATGGGCGAACTGTTTTGCGGCGAGTCAATGTTCAGTCGCGCGGAGAACGCCTCTAAGACGGCGTTGTACGTGTTCTGTGAGGCATTTCATAAGGCAGGCGGTAAACTCATCGACTGTCAGGTGTTAAACAGCCATACCGCGTCGCTGGGCGCGACAGAAATTCCGCGTCGTGATTATCTGGAACAGGTCGACAACCTTCGTGCCGGGCGATTAACTCATCAATTTTGGGTGCCTCGTCAGTTGTTTTGCGCTGAAAGGTAAATGTTTTCAGCACAATTTCCATGAGGATGATATAATTGCCGACGAGAGTCGCTTCTGCCTTTTGCCCCGCCGCCGTTTGGGAATCATTCGAGTCAGATAACGCCCACGTTTATCCTGCTGTTTCCGGCCTGGTTCGCGCCCATCACATGACCTGTTTGTGTGGTGAAAGGGTGATGCGCAAAAACGACTTTCGCCGATAAATACGGACAATTCTTTACTTACTTGATGAACTTCGGCATTATCTTGCCGGTTCAAATTACGGTAGTGATACCCCAGAGGATTAGATGGCCAAAGAAGACAATATTGAAATGCAGGGTACCGTACTTGATACGTTACCTAATACCATGTTCCGCGTAGAACTGGAAAACGGACACGTGGTGACTGCACATATCTCCGGTAAAATGCGCAAAAACTATATCCGCATCCTGACGGGCGACAAAGTGACTGTTGAGCTGACCCCGTACGACCTGAGCAAAGGCCGCATTGTCTTCCGTAGTCGCTAATAACCGCAGATAATGAGCGTCCGGCGCAACGTTCGCCGAACGCGATTTGCCAAATAATGCCTCGCTCACTGCGGGGCATTTTTTTATGGGCAAAAAAAAGCACCGAATATTCGGTGCTTTTTATCAACGCGTCTCGCGACTATTGCCTGTCAGATTTCCGGTGTCCCTTTAAAGCCCATCAGCATCAACATCGGTTCTTGCTCAGTGGATGCTGGGTCAAACTGATAATGGTTACCCTGACGGTCGCCACCGATGTACCAGGAGATCTCTGTTTTCCCTTCTGCCAGCGCTTTACGTACCGCTTTATCGACATCAACCATGCGGTATTCGCGTTTGTAGTTCAGGTAGAGAGAGGCATCGGAACTGTAGTTACACGATGGACGATGGTTCCAGGTCACGCTACCCGCGTTCCAGTCATTACTTGCTGGGTAGAAGAAGATCTGGTCGGCACCGTTCATTTCTACTTTGCCCCCGTAAATACGCACGCTGTATTTAAACAGCGACGCATCCTGGCCTTGCGGCAGCGGCGGAATGGCAAATTTCACCAGCGTCATCGTTTCCGGGTTTTTGGTGCGACCACCGTTTTTCCAGTTATCGCTGATATCCAGATTTGCTGGCGCGGCGTGTTTCGCATCAGGTTCATCACTCATCACCAGCGCATTCTCTTTAACGGTTGTGAAGCCATAAGGCACCGCGCTGCCGCAATCAATGCCTTTATTCATACAGCGCTCCGTCATGTAGTGCGCCCCTTCGACCGTCCAGCCATTCATGAAATCGGCATGAGCGGAGTAAATGCTTCCCCAATGCTCCTCACGCGTATCGCCATTCATAACCGGATCCATCGATAGCTGAATTTTCGCGGTATCAAGCGTTTTAATCTGCGGCAGCACGTAGGCAATGTTCATGTTAACCGTCGGCACTTTCACCGGATAGTCCGTTGGGCACGCGCCGTTGACGTCATACGTTGCGTTGCTATGCCCCTGCGTCGGCTTCAGGTTGACACCGTCCCAGCAGTTAGGGAACTGGATACCAATATTGAACTGCACCGCATCACCCGCTTTACGAAGCCCGCAGACCTCCCCTGCTTTGTTGCTATATCCCTTGCCATTTGCACACAAGAAAGTAATGCGCGAACTCGGCGCCGAGCCGTGGTGATCGCCCGCCAGTAGCTCAAGCCCCGCCGGATACGGATGCAAAGGATACTGCTCAACTTTACTCGTCTGGTAGTACGTTTTCTGATAGGCCGGAGTGACAATCTGACCATCCGGTAGCTTCATGGACGGCGCCCAGTACGCCGAGCTATCAGCCTTGTTGTCACACGTCGTTTCCGGCTGCGCACGCAGCGTCTGATAAGTTGAGACGGCATCCGTATGGGTATTGCCGAAGAAATCATGCCACATCGCCTGATTTGGCTTACCAAACATCATGATGGCATCGTCACCCAAGGTATGGTGATAAGCGCAGACCACATGGGCCTGAGGGCCTGCGTGGGCGGCAAAAGCCGTGGCGGATAATAGTGGGATTAGGCTCAACGTAAGCGGGTTTAGTTTCATTTTTTGCACTCCTTCCTTGTTAGTAGGAATGCAGAAATAGCAAAGCGGGGAGGATGTTACACATCAGCAAATATCATTTTGGCTCATTATGTCGATTGATAACTCGCCCCCTTAAGAGCGAAGTGGTGTAGTACATCATTGCGATAAAAAATTTAGGTGCTAATCACAGAACCCAGATATAAAACATTTGAAGTAAATATATAAAAGACAAAAAGCAACAGCTCAAATATATAAAAAACAAATGAGTTAAAATATCGAATTAAAAATAGATAATGTTTTAAACAAACATTAATGAAGATAGTGAATTCAATACAATAAAATAGATACGTATCACATAACTCGTACTCAAAAGGCTTTCTAATCAATACCTTTTAGTAATGTCACCGCATATATCCATGCGTCACATAAAAAATATCTATTGATAATTAAATTTAATATTACAGTTCAGGAAAAAGAACATGGAATTTCGTAATCTGACACCATTCTCTGTAATGGAATACGCCATGGATGATAATCAGGGGAGACGCCATCACGTCATTGCCATGAAAACCGGCTTCCGTCTTGTACCTGCCGTTGGTGGTGTATGGCAGACCGTTTTAATGGAAAACCCAGCGATGCCGTTATGTTTAGAGGACAAATTCTTCGGCAAAATTAATGCCTCTCAGGTGATTCAGGAAAGCGATCTCGCCCCCTTCAAACCCGCTTGCGATATCATCATCAACGGAACCGCTTACATGCCGAATGGTATTGCAGCACCGGAGATGACTGCTGGTATATTAATGCACGCCCCATCGGGTGAGGTAATTCTGGACAAAATGCTGCGGATAACCGGCCAACATTTTTACCAGCAACAGACATTAACCGGGCAATGGTATGAAACGGAGCCAGAGCCCTTTATCTCGCTACCACTGGACTACCGTTATGCGTATGGCGGTGAATACCGCATTGAAACAGACAACAAATATGCAGAACAAATTCCTGATGAATTTCGTCTGACTGAGTCGCAGCGCTATGGGCATCCAAATAAGGACAATCCGCCACCAGCGCACATTGTCTGCCCGGCCAATCCACTCGGGCTGGGCTACATGCAGCCCTGGTATCTGCGTACCTGTAAAGTACAGCAGGTTGAAGCACCGCGGATCACCGACCCGTGCAATCCGTTCACACTGAAACACTTCACAGATAGCCTTCACGCTCAACTTGACGATTCTGCGTTGGCCCTTCAGCCAGCCGGATTCGGCATTATTAACCGTACCTGGCAGCCCCGCCTTCCTCTGGCGGGCAGTTATAATCAGCAATGGCTGGAAAACCGCCACCCAAGCCTCCCGGAGGATTTTAACTTCCGCTACTGGAATGCGGCACCACGCGACCAGCAAATTCCATTCCCGTCACCCGGCGTAACCGTCTCCCTGAGTGGCTTTCATCCTGATGGTGATATCACATTTACCCTGCCCGCCAGTCAGGCCGGTATTCTGCTGCGGATGGACTCCGGTGAATGTATTCCGCAGATGATGTGGACCGACACATTGCTCATTGATATTCCTACCCTAACCGTCGCACAGACCTGGCGTTATCTACTGCCAATCGGTTCATCAGTACGGGCCATGGAAGCCCGCTACCATTGCGCAGGAGCAGCATGATGGCAATAAATTATATTGCCCGTCAGGACGGGCTG
>CABIZV010000002.1 GCA_902363335.1 Enterobacteriaceae bacterium
GCTGCGCTTGGCCGGGCTACAAATATGCACAAATGTAGCCCGGCCAAGCGCAGCGCCGCCGGGAACGGCTAAAACTTACTTCGCCGGAATCGCTTTCAGCAGTTCCGTCAGCAGCTGCCAGTACTGGCCAACGCTTTCGATATGAACCTGCTCATCCGGTGAGTGTGGCCCGGTAATAGTTGGCCCAATCGACACCATATCCATGTTCGGATACGGCTTCTTGAACAGACCACATTCCAGACCCGCGTGGATAATCTGAATATTCGGCACCTTATTGAACAGGCGCTGATAGGTCTCACGCACCAGCTGCATTACCGGAGATTTAGCATCTGGCTGCCAGCCCGGGTAGCCGCCTTTTGGCTGGGTTTTCGCCCCGGCCAGCGCGCCCAGAGATTCCAGCATGCTCACCACGTAATCCTTGCCGCTGTCGAGCAGTGAACGGATCAGACAGTGAATGATGGCGGTATCTTCGGTAAAGGAAACCACGCCGACGTTCAGAGAAGTTTCGACCACGCCTTTGGCAACGTCAGAATTACGAATCACCCCGTTTGGCGTGGCGTTCAGCAACTGAACAAAAGCATCACGCGACGCGTTGGTCAGCGCTTTACCTTCAACGGTAAAGGTTTCCAGCACCAGATTCAGGTTTTTCTCTTTCGCTGACAGTTCGTTTTGCAGAATGTCGAGGTAGGTTTTCACCAGACCTTTCAGCGCGTCAACTTTATCAGCCGGGATCGCCAGTGCAGCGAACGCTTCGCGTGGGATGGCGTTACGCAGCGTACCGCCGCTGAAATCAACCAGACGCAGATCCAGTTCGGCAGCGTGTGCGGCCAGGAAACGGGCCAGCAGTTTATTGGCGTTACCCAGACCGAGGTGAATATCACCGCCGGAGTGACCGCCTTTGAGGCCTTTCAAGGTCAGCTTGAAGGTCTGGAAGCCAGATGGAATGGCTTCACGGGTCAGCGGCAGGCTGCTGGTAAAGTCGATACCCCCAGCGCAACCCATGTAGATTTCACCCTCTTCTTCAGAGTCGGTGTTAATCAGAATCTCGCCCTGCAACCAACCGGATTGCAGGCCAAATGCGCCGTCCATACCGGTTTCTTCGGTCATGGTCAGCAGCACTTCCAGCGGGCCGTGCTCAACGGAATCATCAGACAGTACCGCCAGTGCGGACGCCATACCGATACCGTTATCTGCACCCAGCGTGGTGCCGCGCGCTTTTACCCACTCGCCGTCGATGTACGGCTGAATCGGGTCTTTAGCAAAGTCGTGCACGGTGTCATTGTTTTTCTGCGGCACCATATCGAGGTGCGCCTGCAGCACGACCGGTTTACGGTTTTCCATGCCCGGCGTCGCGGCTTTACGAATCAGAATGTTGCCGACCTGGTCGCGTTCTGCGTGCAGACCTTTTTCTTTCGCCCAGCCAATGATGTGGGCAGCGAGCTGCTCTTCATGATGAGAAGGGTGCGGAATGGAACAGATTTTGGCAAAAATATCCCACAGCGGCTGCGGGGATAATTGAGACAGTTCAGACACGATGAGTCTCCTTACGGCGTTCTGCAAAAGTCGCTTGCAGGTAAAGGGTTAGCACATACATATACCACAAGCCTGGCTTGCGCGATGGGGTTGAGAATACCACTTTCTCTGCTTTGCGGTAGAACAAAGCACGCAAAAAGAGCCCGTGTTTCCGCTAAACACTGGTTTTTAGTGCGTCAGATCTCTATAATCTCGCGCAACCCATTTCCCCCTTGAACACTTTTTAAGCCGTATAACACAGGCTGGGACACTTCACATGAGCGAAAAATACGTCGTCACCTGGGACATGTTGCAGATTCACGCACGCAAACTTGCTGCGCGTTTGATGCCTTCTGAGCAATGGAAAGGCATTATTGCCGTTAGCCGTGGCGGTTTAGTACCTGCTGCACTGCTGGCGCGTGAACTGGGCATTCGTCATGTCGACACCGTATGCATTTCCAGCTATGACCACGACAACCAGCGTGAACTGAAAGTTCTCAAGCGCGCGGAAGGCGACGGTGAAGGCTTTATTGTTATCGACGATCTGGTCGATACCGGCGGTACCGCCGTTGCGATTCGTGAAATGTACCCAAAAGCGCATTTCGTCACCATCTTCGCCAAACCAGCGGGTCGTCCACTGGTTAACGATTATGTTATTGATATCCCGCAGGATACCTGGATTGAACAGCCATGGGATATGGGCGTGGTATTCGTACCGCCTATCTCTGGCCGTTAATTCAGTCAATAAATGCGCTCCCAACGCCCGGTTATGCCGGGCGTTGTTTTTTTTAACCTCTCACGCGTTACAATAGTCCTAAGTTCGTATCCATGGAGGTTTTGTGATGCCAGAAGCCAATCTCAGCGAAACGCTATTCAAGCCGCGTTTCAAACACCCCGAAACATCCACCCTGGTGCGTCGGTTCAACACCGGGAGTACCGCCAGTATGCAGTCTGCGCTGAGCGGTGCGAACATTCCACACTGGTACCGCATGATCAACCGATTAATGTGGATCTGGCGAGGCGTAACGCCGCAGGAAATCCTTGATGTCCAGGCGCGTATCGTCATGAGCCAGGCCGAACGTACCGATGATGAGCTGTTTGATACCGTCGTGGGTTACCGAGGTGGCAACTGGATTTACGAGTGGTCAACGCAGGCGATGATCTGGCAGCAGAAAGCCATGCAAGAGTCGGATGAAACGCTCAGCGGCCGCCACTGGCTGCATGCATCAAACCTGTACAGCATTGCGGCCTATCCGCACCTGAAAGGCGATGAGCTTGCTGAACAAGCTCAAGCGTTGGGAAACCGTGCTTATCAGGAAGCGGCGAAGCGTTTACCCGGTGAAATGCGTGAACTGGAGTTTACGATCCCCGGCGGCTCACCGATCACCGGCTTCCTGCATATGCCAAAGGGTGATGGCCCGTTCCCTACGGTGCTGATGTGCGGCGGTCTGGATGGTTTACAGACAGACTACTACAGCCTGTATGAACACTATTTTGCGCCGCTGGGGATTGCGATGCTGACGGTGGACATGCCTTCTATCGGCTTCTCTTCAAAATGGAAGCTGACGCAGGACTCCAGCCTGCTGCACCAGCACGTTATCCGTGCGCTGCCGAACATCCCGTGGGTTGACCATACGCGTGTGGCGGCCTTTGGCTTCCGCTTTGGTGCCAACATTGCCGTGCGTCTGGCCTATCTGGAGGCGCAAAATCTGAAAGCCGTCGCCTGTCTGGGGCCGGTGGTTCACGGGCTATTGAGCGATCCACTGCATCAGGGACGCGTTCCCGAAATGTATCTGGACGTATTGGCCTCGCGCCTGGGCATGCCTGACGCGTCTGACGAAGCGCTGAGCGTGGAGCTCAACCGCTACTCCCTGAAAACTCAAGGATTGCTGGGCCGTCGCTGCCCTACGCCAATGCTTTCAGGGTTCTGGGATAACGACCCTTTCAGCCCCGAAGAAGAGTCGCGTCTCATCGTCTCGTCATCCGCGCAGGGGAAACTTTTGTCGATTCCATTTAATCCGGTGTATCGCAATTTTGACAAAGCGCTGAAAGAAATTGCCGGCTGGATCAACAATAGATTTTGTTAATATATTGATAAATTCTATTGATTTGGTAAAACAGTTGCATCACTAAAGGAGATCGCAATGACGTTACCGAGTGGACACCCGAAGAGTAGATTGATTAAGAAGTTCGCTGCGCTTGGCCCTTATATCCGCGAAGAACAGTGCGAAGAGAACCGATTTTTCTTCGATTGCCTGGCCGTTTGCGTGAATGTAAAACCTGCACCGGAGAAGCGTGAGTTCTGGGGCTGGTGGATGGAAATGGAAGCCCATGAAAAATGCTTTACCTACAGCTACCGGTTCGGACTGTTTGATAAGGAAGGGGTATGGCAGGAAGTCGAGATCAAGGACCCCGAGGTGGTTGAACGTCTGCAGTTAACGTTGCAGGGTTTCCATGGCCGCGTGAAAGACCTGTTGAAAACATTAGAATTGGGACTAGAGCCAGCGAAAGGCTTTTCTAACGAAGCGCTAAAGCGTAGCGCATAAATTATCCCTACACACACAAGGCCAGCCAACGTGCTGGCCTTTCTATTGGCGTAGGCCCGATAAGCGAAGCGCCATCGGGCATAACCGCGCACATTGCCGGATGGCGGCTAATGCCTTATCCGGCCTACGCCATTCGGTAGGCCCGATAAGCGAAGCGCCATCGGGCATCACCGCGCACATTGCCGGATGGCGGCTATGCCTTATCCGGCCTACGCCATTCGGTAGGCCCGATAAGCGAAGCGCCATCGGGCATCACCGCGCACATTGCCGGATGGCGGCTATGCCTTATCCGGCCTACGCCATTCGGTAGGCCCGATAAGCGAAGCGCCATCGGGCATCACCGCGCACATTGCCGGATGGCGGCTATCCCTTATCCAGCCTACGCCATTCGGTAGGCTCGATAAGCGAAGCGCCATCGGGCAATAAAAAGCAAATGGCCGGATAAAGGTATAATTCCTTATCCGGCCATTTTATTTGAATACGCGATTAGAACTGGTAAGTCATACCCACTGCAACCACGTCGTCGGTCATAATTGCCAGGCGCTTAGTCACGGCATCTTCATCAATCAGGTTAATTTTATAATCGACAAAGGCGGACATATTTTTGTTGAAATAGTAGGTCGCGCCGACATCTACATATTTCATCAGATCCTGGTCGCCAATACCGTTCTCCAGGTTTTTGCCTTTCATCTGCACATAGCCCAGGGATGGACGCAGACCAAAATCAAATTGATATTGCGCGACGGCTTCGAAGTTCTGCGCTTTATTGGCAAAACCCTGATCCGCTGCAACCAGGCCTTTAATCGGCGTCATATTACGCGTTTCGGTATAAATCATCGCCAGGTAAATATTATTGGCGTCATATTTCAGGCCCGTACCCCAGGACTCGGCATTCTTACCGCCCTGCGACAGAGATTTAGCCTGCTGCACATCAGTACGGTCAGAGTTGGTATAGGCTGCGCTAACCGCAAAGTCGCTGCCGCCAAAATCATAGGTCAGAGAGGAGCCAAAACCGTCGCCGTTGGCCGTTGCATAGGTGCTACGGTCATTCTTACCTTGATATTGCAAGGTTAAATCCAGTCCGTCGACCACGCCGAAGAAATCGGTATTACGGTAGGTCGCGAGGCCGCTGGATCGTTTGGTCATAAAGTTATCGGTTTTCGCGGTGGAGTCGCCGCCGAATTCCGGGAACATATCGGTCCAGGCTTCCACGTCGTACAGCGCACCCAGGTTACGACCATAATCAAAAGAGCCGAACTGTTTTAATTTCAGACCGGCAAATGCCAGACGTGTTTTTTGTGACGAGTTACTTTCGTCGTTATTGCCGGAGAATTCAGATTCCCAGCGACCATAACCGGTCAACTGGTCGTTAATTTGGGTTTCGCCTTTAAAGCCGAAACGAATGTATGTTTTATCGCCATCGGAGCCGGAATCATCGCTCATGTAATGCATGGCTTTCACTTTGCCGTACACGTCCAGCTTATTACCATCTTTGTTATAAACTTCTGCGGCCATCGCTGAAGAAGACGCAATAATACCCATCATCGTTAATGCCAGCGTTGTTTTTTGCATTTCTCGTTCCCGATTTTTTATGTTCTAAAATTGCTGTGAAAGACCACTGTGAAAAAACAGGAACGTTTTTATCCCGCACATGTTAAAAATTTATGACAATGTTCGATTAATTATAAAAATGTATGATTAATTTTTTCTGTCATAAAGCTGTCAACAATCCTCACTAGGCTGCCTGATCCCGCGCAACAAAATCCCTCCTTTCAACGCTGGCAGTTGGCAAGCGGGCTGAGTCCTGCTACAACGTGGGTTTGGTATCTTTTTTCCTTTTTAACGGCAGAGAATCATGAGTGATAGTCAGACGCTGGTGGTCAAACTGGGCACTAGTGTTTTAACGGGCGGATCGCGCCGCCTGAACCGCGCGCACATTGTGGAACTGGTTCGCCAGTGCGCTCAGCTTCATGCGGCTGGGCATCGAATTGTTATCGTGACGTCAGGTGCCATCGCCGCCGGACGTGAGCACCTGGGTTACCCCGAACTGCCCGCGACTATCGCCTCTAAACAACTGTTGGCCGCCGTCGGTCAGAGCCGCTTAATCCAACTGTGGGAACAGCTGTTTTCAATTTACGGTATTCACGTTGGTCAGATGCTCTTAACGCGCGCCGACATGGAAGACCGTGAACGCTTCCTCAACGCCCGCGATACTATGCGTGCATTGCTGGATAACAACATCGTTCCGGTGATTAATGAAAACGACGCCGTCGCCACCGCTGAAATTAAAGTTGGCGATAACGATAACCTCTCTGCGCTTGCCGCGATTTTAGCGGGCGCTGACAAACTGCTGCTGCTGACCGATCAGCAAGGTCTGTTCACCGCCGACCCGCGCAGCAATCCTGACGCTGAACTGATTAAAGATGTCTATGGCATTGATGACGAGCTGCGGGCCGTTGCCGGCGACAGCGTTTCCGGTCTCGGCACCGGCGGTATGGGCACCAAACTGCAAGCCGCGGACGTTGCCTGCCGTGCGGGTATCGACACGATTATCGCCGCAGGCAGCCTGCCTGGCGTCATCGGCGACGTCATGGCGAACGTCTCCGTCGGTACGCGTTTTCACGCTCAGGACACACCGCTTGAGAACCGTAAACGCTGGATCTTTGGCGCACCACCGGCGGGCGAATTAGTGGTTGATGCCGGTGCCACCGGCGCGATTTTAGAGCGGGGGAGTTCATTACTTCCAAAAGGCATTAAAAACGTGACAGGCAACTTCTCCCGTGGTGAAGTGATCCGTATTCGTAATCTTGAAGGTCGTGATATCGCGCACGGCGTAAGCCGCTACAACAGCGATGCCCTGCGTCTGATTGCCGGGCACCACTCGCAAGAGATTGCTGACATCCTCGGCTATGAATATGGCCCGGTTGCCGTTCACCGCGACGACATGATCACTCGCTAAGGAGTTCAACATGCTGGAACAAATGGGCATTGCGGCAAAGCAGGCCTCATACAAACTGGCGCTGCTATCCAGCCGTGAAAAAAATCGCGTTCTGGAAACCATTGCTGATTATCTGGAATCTCACCGTGACGAGATTCTGCGCGCCAACGCCGAAGATCTTTCTCACGCACACGAAGGCGGCCTGAGCGAAGCGATGCTCGACCGTCTGGCATTGACCCCAGCGCGTCTGAAGGCGATTGCCGACGACGTTCGTCAGGTCTGCACATTAGCCGATCCGGTAGGTCAGGTGATTGACGGCGGGCTGCTGGATAGCGGCCTGCGTATTGAACGTCGCCGCGTGCCGCTAGGCGTGATTGGCGTTATTTATGAAGCTCGCCCGAACGTGACCGTTGATGTCGCCGCGCTGTGCCTGAAAACGGGTAACGCAGCGATTCTGCGTGGCGGCAAAGAGACTTGCCGCACTAACGCCGCCACAGTAGGGGTGATCCAGCGTGCGTTAAAAGAGTGTGGCCTGCCAGAAGCGGCGGTTCAGGCTATTGATAACCCGGATCGCGCGCTGGTCAGTGAAATGCTGCGCATGGATAAATACATCGACATGCTGATCCCTCGCGGTGGTGCAGGTCTGCACAAGCTGTGCCGCGAACAGTCGACGATCCCGGTGATAACCGGCGGTATCGGCGTTTGTCATATTTATGTGGATGATTCCGCTGAAATTGCCCCGGCGCTGAAGATTATCGTTAACGCCAAAACCCAGCGTCCTAGCACCTGCAATACCGTTGAAACCCTGCTGGTGCACCAGGCGATTGCGGAGCGATTCCTGCCGGCATTAAGCCAGCAGATGGCTGAAAGCGGTGTCACCTTGCACGGCGATGAAAACGTCATGCGCAGTTTAAAAGGCCCAGCGAAGCTGGTCGCGCTGAAGCCTGAAGAGCTGGACAATGAGTTTCTATCATTGGATCTCAACGTGGTTGTCGTACCAGATATGGATGGCGCTATCGCGCATATCCGCGCTCACGGCACGCAGCATTCCGACGCGATCCTGACGCGTACGCTGAGCAACGCCAACCGCTTCATCAACGAAGTGGACTCCTCCGCGGTATACGTTAACGCCTCTACGCGTTTCACCGACGGCGGTCAATTTGGACTTGGTGCAGAAGTGGCTGTCAGCACGCAGAAACTGCATGCACGCGGCCCAATGGGTCTGGAAGCATTGACCACCTACAAGTGGATCGGCTTTGGTGAAGATACCATTCGTGCGTAATTGATAGCGGGCGATGCAAAAATAGGCACTTGATTCATCAGACTATTGACGCATCGCCCTGTAAGTTCTAACCTTTCGTTCCGTAGTTCACGCTCGTGAACGCGTCTTGCAGGGCCGATATAGCTCAGTTGGTAGAGCAGCGCATTCGTAATGCGAAGGTCGGAGGTTCGACTCCTCTTATCGGCACCAGTAGCCATGCGGCTTTACGCAATATTCACCAGTCCATAAAAAGCCCCTTGTGCCATATTTGTGCCACTCCCCGCCAAGAATGAGTCGATTTGCATGGCATGCTGCGTCAGGTGATTTGGTGCCAGATGTGCATAACGCTGCACCATCTCGATACTTTCCCACCCGCCCATTTCCTGTAGCGCACTGAGTGGCACGCCGGACTGTACAAGCCAGCTCGCCCAGGTGTGCCGCAGGTCATGGAAACGAAAATTTTCTATTCCCGCCCGCCTTAACGCCGAGCGCCATGCCGTATTGGCATCAGACCGCATTTTGCGCACATCCTTTGTTCTCGTTCCATCCGGGCGAACGGATGATTCAGTATGAACAAAGACCCACCGGTTATGTTTCCCCATTTGACCCCGAAGCACCTTACAGGCCGATTCGTTCAGGGCGACCCCAATCGCCATTCCTGCTTTCGCGTCCTCGGGGTGAATCCACGCGACCTTCCTCTGCATATCAATTTGTGACCACTCCAGATCGGTGATGTTTGACCTGCGCAGTCCCGTCGACAGCGCAAAAATAACAACTGGCTTCATATGCTCGGGAAGTTCCCGGATCAGGTTTGCCGCTTCCTCTTTGGTTAGCCAGCGAATACGCTTATTTTTCGGCACCGGGCATTTGATGTTCGGCGCTTTGGCTATCCATCGCCATTCATTGGCCGCGCATCGTAACAGCGCCCGGATGAAAGCAAGGTGCGTCGCCTTGGTGGCCGCCGCTGCTGGTTTGTCCTTAAATTCGGGAATCGGCTTCCCTCTTCGCAGCAGGCTGTCGCGCTTAGCCTCCCAGTTCATTCTATGCTTGCGGTTAACCATCGAACTCACCGCAGACAAGATCCTGTCTTCCGTGATTGCTGACAGGTCCATTCCTTTGAAGTGCATCCTCCAGAATCCTATCCGGCTTTTGTCATCGTCCAGGCTTTTCTTGTGCTGCTTTTCGTTCAGCCAGCGAACGCATGCCTCATCGAACGTTCGCGGCTTAAACTCCCCCATCTTATCCACTCGCCATGCTTCAGCTTTCAGCTGATCATAGAGCTCCTGAGCCTGCCTTTTGTCCGTTGTCCCAAGAGACCGTCTAATTCGACTTCCACCAGGCGTAACGAAGTCGCAGTGCCACGTACCGGCACGTTGTTTGATTGACATGCTTTATCCTCCTGCACATCAACCGCATTCACGGGTTGATTGTGGATCGGGTTCTTCACTGCCGCAATACAGTCTGTTTTGCAGATCAGGTATGGGCTTTTTTTCTTATGCGGATTTTTCCGAGTAGCAGCTAGGCGACCTGACTTTATCCACTGGGAAATCGTGCCTTTATCCACTTTTAGGAAGGCGGCGGCCTTATCTCTGGTAAATACTTCTTCTTCCATCGATGTTCTCCAAGCAAAAAAACGCCCACCGGAGTGGGCAATAACATCAGGGGATAACGGGCTTTCGCACCCAATAGCCGAGTCAGTGAATCAGCTATCAGTTGCGTCAGTCGTTAGGCTGGTTAACGATGTCGTAAAATTGCCCGTAGGTGATTTTCTGGAAGTTTGCCGGTATCTCTACTTCGCCGTGGCGCTCTTCTTTGTTGTTAGGGATGGCGAACACGAGACAATCATCACGGCCCGGATGCTTTCCGCCATAAGTGGAAAGCATTGCGAAACCGAAGCCACGACCAGACTGTCCGCCTATTCCAGTTCGCATAATGCCGTAGTGGTTAACGATGTAGTCTTTCCACTCAGGCAAAGATTTCAGCTTTGTATTGGCTTCATCCATTACCGCATCGAGTTCTTTGTTGTAGGCCCGGCCCTCTTTTGTATTTCCTTTCCCCCTGCCCAGCACCACTCGCTTGCCATCAAAAATCTCTTCTCGCTTAATGGTCATAGGGCAGGGGAACTCATACCCCTTCTCCCAAACAAATCCATTAAGCAATCCACCACCTCCACCCCATCCGCTAGATGTTGTCCATGCAATAGCACCTACCTTACCGGCCGCCTCCGGCAGAATGGAGTTACGCTGCTCTCTGATAGCGTCGTAACCGGCGATAAGCGATTTCACTTCTTCGCCTTCAACTGTGTAGTAGTCATAAAATTTGCTTTGATCTGACATGTTTTTTCCTCATGCCGCACGCATAGCGCGTAGCTTCTTAAGATGCTCTGCTGTTTCAAGTTCAGCGCGTATCTGTGCCGCCTCGTGATGCTCAAGAGGCTCGAAATCAGAATTAAATCGGTCGATTGATGCGGTGTTGACCCGGCCTTGTCGCCAGTAGCGGACTATCTGTGAAGTGCAACTGTGGATGATGACGGGCCAACCGTGCTGGTCAGCGTAAATCTGGCCTCGTTGAATTAGCTGGAACATTGACGGCCTCCATATAAGCACCGATAAAAGCAGCTGCCGCTTGCGCGTTTATAGCGTTACCGTAACCTTTGAGTCTGCCGACGCGGTTGCTGCTTGCCACTCTCGCCACCCAGGGCTCGACTCGTCCCAGGCGCACGGCAGGCCCATCAACCAGCGGGAATGTGCCGGGTTCAACTGGACGCCATTTGCCATCTCGACAAAAGAGCCAGTCCGCATCTCGCCAAAAACCGTTAACCTCAAGGGGCCTGCTGTGTAAGCCTGCCGAGGTAACTGATCCAATCTCTCCTTGCCATCCCGCTGCGCTGTCATTCCCGAAGTGTCTTTCCAGTCGCGAGAGGTTGGCGTGACCCATCCCGCCACCTTCACCAGCTGCGCTAAGCTGCTGCCAGTCATGTTCGGCGTTATCCCCGTCCCGCCGCGCGTCCCGTCCGAGTGGCTTGGCGTTGTCCACGCAGCCAGCACGGCAAAGTCCTGTAAGTTTGGCTGCCTTCCCGCTTCCTTCCGCGCCATGACCTTTAGCCAGTCCTGATAGCAATTTTTGACGTTGCTCGCTAGCGGACTCGGCCACCCAGTAAGCTCGCTCTCTGATGTGCGGCGCACCGATGCCCGCAGACGGAAACGGCGTAAGCCCGAAGGCGTATCCCATTCCTTCCAGGTCTGCTTGTACAAGGTCGAACCATACATTCGCGTTACCTGCTGCAACCTGTTCGCCAAAGACATGCTGAGGTCGGCACTCGCTGATGAGGTGGAAGAAAGCGGGCCATAGGTGCCGCTCGTCAGCAAACCCATCGCCTTTGCCTGCCGCGCTGAAAGGCTGGCACGGACAGGAGCCTGTCCAGATTGGTTTATCGTCGGGCCATCCGGCAAGGCGCAGGGAATGCGACCAGACGCCAATTCCGGCGAAAAAGTGGCACTGTGTAAATCCTTTGAGGTCGTCAGGTGTGACATCTTCAATACTCCGTTCATCAACTTCACCCGGGGCGATATGTCCGCCGGCGATAAGATTTCGCAGCCACTGCGCAGCGAAAGAATCAATTTCGTTGTAGTAAGCGGACATCACATCCTCCGATTCCGTTTCTCTGCATCCGCCTGGCAATCAACGCACATCGTGCAGCCGGGGTAAGCTTTCCGGAAAGCTTCCGGCAATTCCTCATCGCACTCGATACAGTGCGTTGCTGATACTGCTGAGTGGTTGAGTCTGTGAGCCTGAATTGCATGGTCACGCATCATATCTTCGAGAGCGCTTGCTTGGTCAATGATTTCCGTCATGCTCTCACCCATCCTTTACCAGTTACGTTCCGGATAACGCCTTTTTTGCGCAGAGATTGAAGCCTACGGTCGACAAATCTGAACGGATAGCCAATTCCATCCTCTTCTGCTATTCGTTTGGATTCTTCCTCAACATCCCTGATAAAAATCTTGCTGAACGGGGTTGGATGTCCACCAATTTTATTCATTATTAATTGGTCTAATTTTTCGTATTTCCCCATATCTCACTCCCTGAACTGCTGATTGATAGTTAACGTAAGCAATAAAAAAGGAGCCCTAAGCTCCCTGATGATTTGCGATAGTTTGGTCATGCTGCTTCCCGTCGACTCAGCTTGTACCGCTTGGCCCGTACCGCATAGATGCTGCGACCGGTTCGGTCTGCCACCATGCGAGCGGGGAGGGTAGCTATCATCTCTTCCTCAATCTGATTCCATGGCTTGCATGCCTTTAAGGCAGTTAGCCTGATGCCCATCCTTGAGGCTTTGTTGAATACCGAGCTTGATGTGCGGTCGAGCTTCTCCCCGATATCATCAGCTGTCATTGATGAAGCTACCTCCCGGAGGAAGTCCTCTTCATACTGTTCCCAAGGGTCACATTTCATTCCGCCTCCTACTTAATTAGAAGTGATGGCTTGCCGATTTTCAGTTGCGCACCAGGGATGCTATTGCCGGCCTTGAGTTGGTGCTTTATTGCTAACTTGTCGGCTTTGATGACGGTTTCGTATTCGACGAACTCAGGAGGCAATGCGCCTGAGTCGACGATTTCAACCGATTCAGATGGAGAGCGGATTGTTACCTGGTGGATACCTGCTCTGATTTTCTTTTTCCCAGCGGTGATCAACGCAGTGGCTATGTAAGCTCGGATGCTGTCGACCTTATTCAGCGTAACCGCTGCGCGTTCGCTGAGTGATTTAGACTCCTCCTTGAGGCGCTCTGCATATCCTGTCTCGTTCTTACAGATGGCCAGCAATTGCTCAATCTTGTCTGTAAGCTCTCCTTCCATTCCTTCAAGCGTGTCGGCGATCGCATCCGCTTCGAAGTCTGAATCCATCAACTTTGCGTAGTCATTGGCAATTTCGTATAGCTTACTCACTGGTCGCCTCCAGATTCGTTTTGCACTCTGCGTAGATGGCTTGTACGTTCTGCTGAAGTTTCATTCCGGCAGTTCGCTTATAGGCATCAGCAAAGATACGCTTCAGGTCGTCCATGCTTTCGGCTTGAGCCATTTCTTCACATAGTGCTTGAATGTGTTCGACAGCCTCTTGCTGTTTGCGGCGCTCATCCTCACGAATGTCCTCCTCTGACTTATGCGCCATGACCGGCTCCTGGAAAATACCTTCATCTTCGTTGATGACGTGGATCGCGTTATCAAGACGCTCCGCGCGGGGCCAGTACTTGCTGGCGCGCTTAACGATGGTTTTTCGCGCCATCTCTTCCCAGAAATTCTTCCACGGGCCGTTCTTGGCCTTGCTGGTTGCTTCCGTTGCTTTAATTTCTGCCAGGCTCATTTCTTCCGTCAGGTAATCACCGTCAGCAGTCTTTACCGTGCAGTAACCCCCGACAACATCGCCTCGATCGCCGAATGCGTTGTATTTGTGGGTTGGTGCGGTATCTAAGCCATTCGATTCATAGGTGTCGTTTGAGTACACCAACTTGCACTGGCCCCACTTAATGCTTCCGGTGGACTGCGCAAGATGCAGAAGTCCCATGTAACTAATATCGAGGCAGACCATTCCATCTCGCGGCACCAGATAAGCCAGCTTGCTAGCCGGGTTTAATGTGATGCCGATTGCCGCGACGTTGATGATGGCGTTCTGTGCGCTAGTAGGGTTTGACAGGGCTGTCTTAGCTAAGTAGTCGTTACGCTGGAAGTACTGAATGGCAAACTGGCTTTCCTTGGCCCACGTTACTGACTGGTCTGTTACCGCCCCAATAAAGAGCGGCTCCTGTTGTTTTACGAACTCAACAATGCTGAGGCTCATCGTTTACTCCTGAATCAATTAAAACGGGCAGGGGGCTTGGCGATCCCATTCTTCTTCTGCGCGGTCGTAGCAAAGTCGCGTGATGTAGTCGTTGTAAGCTTCTTCTGCCTTTTCACCGACCAGCGCCAGTTGCGCCTCTTTCGGAAGAAACAGACCACTCATTTGAATAGCGTATTTCGGGAACATGGCGATTAGCTCTTTTGCTCGGCTATCAATCCATTGCTCCTTCTCTTCGGTAATTGCTTGCTCAACCCATCGGCTATCTTCGATGCGGTCATAGGCGCGGAAAGCGTTCATGCTTCCTCCTGAATTGTGTGTAAGCGCTGCCCGGCATCTGAATGACTGCCAGAGAGAAAAGGGGAATGGTTAGTGGCTTAGGCCGCCGGTGCCATTGAGGTAAACTTCTACGATAAGGTCGCGAGTGAAGGTGCATTCATAGCCGCGGTGCAGGTAGAGTTTGCCGCGCTTGTTAGCCGTTGCTGTCCAGGTGCTGTCTTTATGCTTAACGAGCATGCCAGGCTGAACAGCGCCACGATTTACTTCCTGAGTGCCGTAGTGATGTAGACTCATAATCATCTCCGCGCTTAAGCCGCGCCGCTGAACGTTAAAATGCTTCCGACGCCGTGCCAGTTTGTACTGTTGCGTCATTGCGGTTGGATAGCCGCTTCATAACTAAGCCGCCTTGGTGAAGCGACTGAGGTATGAGGCAATAAAAAACCCGCCGGGGCGGGTCTATTTGATTAGTGATGCTGCGTATTCGAGGAGGTATAATTTCGGAGCTAGCCAGATCTTCAACCATGTCATTTTTGCTACAACTGCAATGACCCACGTTACCCAGGCAAAGAGGATGACAGCCAGTGGTGCGACAAAGAAACTAATATCACCTTTGCTATCCCATATCATTGTTGGACTGTATTTAGGGTTCCCTCTATCCCATGAATAGCCTTCATTTTCGAATTTACCCACCTCAACTCTCTTGCATTGACGCTTAACGAACCAGAAAACAACGGGGAAAGTGGACACCGAGACAATCGTCATGATTAAGCTGTAAGTCATATTCCACACAAGTAATTGGTGGATAACATCAGGTATCTGCGCCTGACTGAATGACACTGCGGCATCAATCCCGTTAACCGCTTTCTGCAAAAGCTCAACAAGAATCTTGTTAGCTTGTTCTTCCATCCTCTTACCCTCTGTAGTTACCAATAAAAAGGCCGCCAGTTAGGTAGCCGATAAACTCTCTTCACACCATCTTTTCGCGCTGTTAATTCCAGCCATCTGAGTCTTGCATTCCCCGTCCTTTACTACGTCGTAACATCCGGCCCGGTAGAAAATATCAAACCCGCAGTGCGAGGTTACTTTTCTCTCAGGTTCATACATTTCAGGGCCATATCCCTTGCCACCTTTGAACCATTGATTGCGATATGTCTTCACATCTCACCTCACTTATCTCGCTGTTACCTGTTTGCTCCGGCGGTGACCGGCAGCGTAAATCGCTACATCCGGCAGACACATGCCTGACTCCATCGCCTTATGACCGAACTCATTGGCATAAACGATGGCGGCGCGTTCCAGTTGTCGCTTGTATTCCTGTTGTTGCCACACCGCATCCTGAGCAACAAACTTAATAACCGTCGCTTCTTCAATACTTGAAGGCGTGAAATGAGAGCCCTGAGCCTGCTTCTGAGCGCGGCTAAGAGTAGGGCGGTGCAATGTTTCGGTACTTCTTGTTAATTCGCTCTGGAGAGCTGCGCGGCGCTCACGGCGACGGCCTGAAGCTGAACCATTAAATGCTGTTCTGCGTGTCATTTTGACCTCCTAATGAACTTTGGTGATGTGGTGGGTGGAGTCGAACCACTTTCCATCGGTGCGATGCCGATTGCAGTACGCGCAACGATCCGCTACATGACTAGTATTTTCACAGTCGCCTATCTGCTAGCTCGCCGTTGAGCTTCACCACATCCCAAAGTTCACTTTGGTTGTTTCGGCTTTTCAGCCGCGTAGATTCATCACTGAATCGTTGTATGTTCACCGTCCTGGTAAATGTTGCGTCCTGCTGATGGGATTAATAGTACATGTTGTACTTGTAATGGGTCAATACATTTTGTTCTATGAGGCAAGGAAAACACCATAACGTATTGTTTGAATGAGGTATTTATTTTTAATCTACGATGTTATGCTCACAAAAACACCAAAGAGGGCATGGTTATGGGCTTGGGAATGGATATGAAACGAGATGAGCTACTGGAAGACCGAGCAGCTTTCATAGCTGGCGAGATTGGTGGGGCGGTTGTTGAGTTGATTATTGCCGGGTCGAAGATAGAACGCGATGCCATAGTAGAGCGACTGGAAGCTAAGCGAAAATCCGTTGGCAATATGATTCATAAGGGAGTGTTGAGGGATGCTGCGGAGTTTGTGAGGAAAGGGCGGTAGTGCATCGGCGCATCATGCTTACCTTTGTTTATGGAGCACGACGTAACGCGTTTAAATATATGGGATTCTGCATTTCACGATTCATGTAAGTCATTGATTTTATCGTCAGCGCAGTTATCTTTGAATCGCATACTAACAGGCAGTAAAAACCCGGCGCTGTGGCCGGATTGTGGTGGAGATCAATGCTTATTTGGGAGTGCTGGTTTTTTTATCGATTCTAATAGCTCGGAGGCGTTACTAATCTTTTTGTTTCCAAGGTAATTAGGCAGTTTTTCCATTGCGTAGTTATCGTGTAGCCATTTTCTGAACACGCCAAGTGCCTCAATAGGATAAATCCAGGCGGTTATATACTTATTTGCAGCTGACTGCCTGTAATTTTCGGGGAACAGATGTTGGTGCTGCACCCTTTCCCCGAATTTATCGGATAGCCCATTAGCTGACCAATACTTTCCCCAGTGAATTCCAACGCTTCCATCCAAAGACGTGGTGTCATCCATAGGGAATCCTCCCCCGATCAAGTTCATGGCAATATCAGCTATCTCTCTGAATACTGCAAAATGAGTTGTCGGTATCTGATCGTTCAGCTTAATCCTTGCTCGATAGTTCTCGAATGAGATATCTATTGAAGCATTGGGGTTGTAATTTGACTTTTCATAAATCATCCGCTTAAGCGTGTACTCAGCCAAGCGAACAAAATTACCTATTGCGACTGATCTATCAAAATTTGTGGCATCTAGAGCATAGTAACGGAGGATAGCCATGCAAACATAGTCAGGATAAGCATGAGTTTCCACGTTTGAGCTATTTAAAACGCGAGTGTAGAGCCTGTCGACGTTATGAAACCCTTTCTCCGCTAAATACGCAGCTACTTTTTGACCTCTGGGTTTATTTTTTTCTGTGTCCCAGTTTGATGTGAACACCCTCAGTGGCGTGTCATCAATGCCGCATAACTTTGCGAGACCGTAGAGAGTTAGGTAAGGAGTTCCATCATTGAGAACGCCCATAGGAATATCATCAGAAACAACCTCTACTACAGGGAAAAGCTGCATTTGGTGCAGGGATCCGCTATTGCTGTTTATCGACATATCTTCATGATTTCCTTATTTTTGTTGTAGAGATCTGCTTTTTTTATTTCCTACATCTAGATGCGTATAAAGCCTCTTGCTGCGGACTCACCCAAACGTCTCTTCAGGCCACTGTGACGCAACAACCTTTCCTACAACCCGGCAGTGCTCATTGCATGGCATCATAGGGAACTGAGGATTTAGCGGCTGTAGGAAGACCTGCCCACTGTCTTTGATCAGCTTCTTGAATGTGAACTCGTCCCCATTCAGTCGTGCGATACAAAAATCTCCCGGGTCAACTGGCTCTTCTGGGTCTACAAGAATCAACATGCCTTCCGGGAAGCTAGGCTTAGAACCAGCTGGCGCAGTCATTGAGTGACCATCAACCTCAAGCCAGAATGCATTGTCGCTAGCTTTCTTCGTTGTGCTAACCCATCGTTCCGCATCACGCTCGGTAAATGTGCGAAATTCAGGTGAGAACATACCTGCCTGTACGTGTGAGAATACTGGGTAGTCATACTGCTTTTTCACTGGTGCATTGATAACCTGGCCAGTGATCGAGAATGTACCATCATGATTAAATGAAACATTTGAAATCCCAAGATATTGAAAAATAATCCCGATTTCATCTAACGATGGGTGTCGTGATCCACGCAACCAGTGACCTACGCCACCCTGCGTCATTCCAAGCTCTTCAGCCAGCATTTCTTGCGTAATGCCAAGCTCTTTCATTCTGGCTCTTGCCAGTTCGTTCCATTTCATATTCATGTCGCCATTATTACGCTTTGTACTACAATCAGCCATGCACGTTATGTATTTTTTGTGTTGCTTTATCAAAGTACATATTGTATTGTTTGGTTATGGTTACTATGGAGGATGTATGAGCAACCTAAGAATGTATCGGGAGTCCTTGAAGGTATCCCAAACAACCTTGGCGGACATTATTGGCTGTAGTCAAGGCGCAATAGGTCATTGGGAATGTGGTAGACGCCATCCAGACCTTAAAACTTGTCGAGCGATTGTTGACTGCCTAAACAAGTTAGGCGCAACCGTTAATCTTGACGACGTGTTCCCACCTGAACACCACGCAGCATAAGCAATACCCTCACAACGGCCGTCCGGCCTACGTAGCTGAAAAGCTAAATCCAAATAACAAACAAGTCTTTATGGCTATGCGTGTCTGCGCATGGCCTTTAACTATTTCAACACAATGGAATTATTACAAATGGAAAACTCAATTAACCGCAACAAGGTCAATGCCCGTCGCATTGAATCCTGGTTGCTCAATCGAATTGCGATGAAAGGTGGAAGCAACGTAGCGAAAGAAATCGGCGTCGATAAGGCACAGATAACACGCTGGAAAGAAAGCTGGCTGCCGAAGATGGCAATGCTTCTGGCTGTTCTGGAATGGGGTGTTGTCGATGATGACATGGCCCGTCTTGCAAAAGAAGTAGCTGCTGTTCTCACAAAGAAAAAATCCCCGGCGGCAACCGAGGATTCAGATCAAATCACCATGCAATTCTGAAACGAATAACTGGATCAATTCACAGGAGTAATTATATGCGAAAGCAGCAGGAAAATAAACGCGTTAATCACCGAAAAGATGTGCTTCGTGACCAGTTCTATCAGCAAGTAAATCCTGCAATCGCCGCACCATTGCGGGAGATTTTAAACAAGCACAAAAAATCGGAGGTTAGCCATGAGTAACGTAGCTTATGCAAACTTCGGGGATAGCAGATCCCCGGTGGAGAAGAAAGTGGCGCAACTCGAAGATGGTTATTCGCGCCTTGCCAATGAACTTCTTGATGCAACCATGTGCTCAGGGCTGCCGGAGACAGAGCTGTGCATCCTGATGGCTGTCTGGCGCAAGACATACGGCTTTAACAAGAAATTAGACTGGGTCAGCAATGAGCAATTCGAGGAGATGATTGATAAACATTACACCCACTGCTCAGCCGCGAAAAACAACCTTATCAGAAGGAAAGTCCTGATTCAGGAAGGGCGGAAAGTGGGAATGAATACCAACATTTCCGAGTGGCAAACAAAAAATAACGGATTCCGCAAAACATTAGCTAAACCTGCTAAGAAAAGCTTAGCAGAATCCGCTAAATGCATTAAGCAGAAGTTGCTAACCACAAAAGACAATATTACAAAAGACAATAAAGACATTAAAAACATATTGCCCGAACAAGTTCAGGCGATGCAGGAAAAACCATCTCAGCCTACAAACAAACACCAGTCCACTGACGAAGCATTCGAGTCGATTTTCTGGCTTGCAGGAATGCATAAGACCGGGAAGAAAAACGCTAAGTCTGCATTCAGAACTCAGTACCAGGAGTGGCGTCGAGCTAACGGTGGCACCCCTGAGCAATTCGCCATGTACCTTGCAGGTGATATTGCTTCCCGAATCGGAAAACAGTTCGGCTTCGACAAGCTACACCCGACATCCTACCTGAACGGGAAACGATGGGAGGACGAGAAGCCATCAGCAGATCCTGAATCATCAGGCCATAAGCCATCAGTAACCGTCAGCAAAAGCGGATACGTTTACTACTGAGGTCACGATGAAATCACGGGTCAAGGCATTGCTGATCGCCGGTTATAACCACGGCTTATTGAGCGATGGTTTTGTCCGGTACTGTTTCAACAAGTTAGATTTGAGGGCGTCATGAGTCCATCTGAACTGAGTGAGCTGCTTTGGAATCAGGTCGAAAGGGTAGCGAAGTATCTTTTGCCAAACGGCAAACGAGAAAGCCACGAATGGGTTGCTGGAAGCATCAACGGAGAGTCAGGAAAGAGTCTCAAGGTTAATCTGGCAGGGAAAAAAGTCTGGTCTGACTTTGCTGAGGGAACCACTGGTGATCTACTCGATTTATGGGTTTCCGTCAGGGATTGCGGGTTACATCAGGCTATGACAGAGGCCAAAGAGTTTCTGGGTATCAAGGACGATGACCACCACTTCTCAGCCAAGCAGCAAAAGAAATTCTCCAGACCAGACCGCAAGAAAGTCGCTCGTTACCTCACTAAAACCGAAAATCATCTTGAGTACCTTTCCTCCCGCGGGATCTCAGCAGAGACAGCGAAGCTGTACGAGGTGGCAGCAGCTAAGGTCTGGAACGGCGAGCGAGAACTGGACGCTCTGGCATTCCCTTACAAACGTGACGGTGAGCTTTTGCAGGTTAAACGCATTAGCACTGAGAGACCTGATGGGAAGAAGGTAATCATGGCTGAGGGTGACTGTGAGCCTTGTCTGTATGGCTGGCAAGCTATCCCGAAGAACATGCGGATCGTCATCATCTGCGAAGGTGAAATCGACTGCATGAGTTATTACCAGTACGGACTACCGGCACTTTCAGTACCATTCGGAGGTGGTAAGGGAGCAAAGCAGCAATGGATTGAATTTGAGTATCACAATCTGGATAGGTTCGATGAAATCTGGATAAGCATGGACAGCGATGAGGTCGGGCAGGCTGCCGCAAAGGAGATAGCAACGCGTCTTGGCGAACACCGTTGTCGCCTGGTAAATCTTCCACTCAAAGACATCAATGAGTGCCTGATGGCTGGAATATCCTCCGATGACATCGTTGGTTATCTGGAGCGAGCTTCATTCTTCGACCCGGAGGAGCTCTATAGCGCCAGAGAGTTTTATCAGGACACTATCAACGCCTTCTATGGAAAAGAGCAAAGCCTGTTCTACAGCCCGTGGGAATGTCTGAATCACAATTTCGCGTTTCGCCAGGCTGAGTTGTCGCTAATTAACGGCGTTAACGGTCACGGCAAGACTGAAGTTGTTGGGCATATGGCGCTGGAAGCCATGCGACAGGGTGTTAAGACCTGCATCGCCTCACTGGAGATTAAGCCTGGCATCCTGCTAAAACGGCTTACCCGGCAGTCGACATGTCTGAAACTCCCGCCTCAGCTGGAAATCGACTCTGCCTTCAAGTTTTACGATGACCGGTTATGGCTATTCGGCCTGACGGGAACCGCTAAAGCAGATCGGCTGGTCGAGATATTCACTTACGCCTGGAAGCGTTACGGCATCGAACTGTTCGTCATCGACAGCCTGATGAAATGCGGTATCGGGGATGACGACTACAACGGGCAGAAAGCCTTCGTAGATGCCTTATGCGACTTCAAGAACAAAACCAATACTCACGTCATGCTTGTAACCCATAGCCGCAAGGGAGACAGCGAGGAGAAGCCTACGGGCAAGATGGATGTTAAGGGTTCAGGCTCTATCACCGACCTGACCGATAACCTGTTCATCATCTGGCGAAATAAGGTTCGTGAGAAAGCCATTCAGAAAGACCAACAAGGTGAAGAACTTGATGATAAGGAGCGAAAAGCTCTGGCTGCCCCGGCATCTGTTTTGATGCTTGAAAAGCAGCGAAATGGCGAGGGGTGGGAAGGTGGCATACCGTTATATCTCGATCCAATGTCACATCAGTTCCTGCCTACCGAAACCACATCCCCATTCAGCTACATTGCCAACATGCCCAAATCGGAATACGACGAGGTTTGGCAACAGCAGAATGTAACGGAGTACTGATGAAAAAAATACACTCAAGCATCATTCTCGAATTTATCAACAATCCTCGCTTTGTCGCGGTTCTTGATAAGTGCCTAGAAGAGGAAGAACTGATCGCGCAGTTCGAAAGACTTTATGGAGTAAAACGCCCAACAGAGCGCCAGCATCCACTGGAACGCATGGTTGATGAGGTGACCGGGTTTAGAAAATCACAATGGAGTGATTTCTTCGAGGCGTTCATCCCGTTTGTTTACGACTGCGTTTGGCTTAGATGGGAAGGACGCAACGATGAGAGGTGCTGGAAATGACTGAGCCTAGGATTGAGAAATTATTTGGAAAAGATAGAAGCCGAGACAAAAAGTTTCGTCGCGCTGATGTTGCCTTAGAAATTGTTAAATACTTTGGCGATGAATATGTCGATTTATCGCATTACGTGAGGGCTGGTCGAGTTCTAAAAGAAGGGGTTGAGCGCGGGGTAATTAAAACGGTTGGCTCTGCCAGGTACATGATGGTTAACACGACAAATCACGATTAACAGGCTCGCAAATGCGGGTCTTTTTTATGAGGGCAAGAGCATGAACAGCAAAGAACAATTTGAAGCGTGGTATCTGGAAAACTGGGGCCATACAGAAGATAACCATGAATCACTATTCGAGCGCTTCCAGGATGGTTGCGGTGACGAATATTATCGGCTTGGTGTCCGTATGGCGTATGAGGCCTGGCAAGCAGCATCCAAAGCATCAGAGCAGCAACTGGCTGCGGTGGTCGCGGAGAATGCGGCAACTGATAACCGGATGCAGCAACTTATTCAGATTATCAACAATGCTGACAACGACTACTGCATGTGCGGTGATGCGATGAGCGGCCACGGACACGGCGGGTGTGGACACCCTACAGGTATGTTCGATTACCACTACAACAAATGGCTTGAGTCAGACAGTGAAACCCCGGCAACAGACGCCGCCATTGCAAAAATCCAGGCTCAGGGTGTGGAGATGTTTGCTAGCCAGTTGAGAACGAATGATAACGGAGCATCAGTCTGCAAAATGATTGCACTCGGTGCCGATGAGTTCGCCGCCCAGTTACGACAGGGAGCAGCGCTATGAACTATTTCGACATTGAAGAATTGCTGAGTGCTATGTATGGCATTACCGACGAGCAGCGGAGTGAGGATTTTGATTTTGATGAGCTTTGCTATGAGAAGTTCGAAATCGGCTTCGACGAATTCATGAAGATTATCTCGGTTCTGCTGCCGCTAACTCCAGTGGTTGAGTCCGCGCTAACTGGTAAGAAGTACCACGCATTCATCAAAGATGGGCTGGCGCTCGTCAAGCAGGAGGCCCAATGAACGATATCACCGCACTGGCGCAGCGTATGAAACAACAAGCCACGTTAGCGAATGGCTTCCTGTATGTCGAAACATCTAACTTCTTGGCGCTGGTAGAGGCGCTGGAGAAGGCGCAGCAGTACACCAAGGAACGCGATGAAGAGAACGAGAGCCTTATGCTGACTGTTGGTCGACTGCGTACAGAGCGAGAAAGTCTTGAGAATATCCGCTCAGCAGCCGAGAAGCTGGTTCGCTGCAAGGGTCGCTATCACAGCGAGCAGAACTACCGGGCACTGGCGGCGCTGTTCGGCGTCAATACGCCTGATCTGCCACCACTGGAATCAGAGTCCCGCACCGTCACCGTGAAGCTGCCACCGCGAGTTGATAGCTCAAACGTGCCATTCACAGCGCACACGTGGAATTGCTGTCTTGATGCGGTTGAGAAGTGCCTGACCGCCGCTGGCATCCAGGTTATCGAAGGAGAAGGGCAGTGAGCGAAATCAACCAAACAGCACCAGTAACCGACGACGAACTCGATCGCCTTATCTGGGGTCTTCAGCGCGAAGGGTTCCATGCTCGCACGCTGGCGGCCTTGGTAGAGCTGCGGGAGCGCAGGAAGGCGAAGAGTGAGCCGGTGGCGCAGATTGAAATAATTAGCGGTGTTCTGATTAACGAGAGATGGATGCATAGTTCACTGCCAAATGGATGGCATGATTTATATGCATCACGGCTGTCCGGTAATTCCGAACAACCCGAACCTGTAAGTAATCGTGATGAGTTGCCAGCTAAATGCTGGTGCCAAACCTGCCGACCAGTGACGATGAATGACATGCGGTTTGTTGTATGCCCAGAGTGCGGTAACAAGCGATGCCCGCGCGCAAATGACCACCGTAATGCATGCACCGGTAGTAATGCGCCAGGACAGGATAGCCGCGCCGCAATGCAGTCCGCTGGTGCCCTCACCAATGAGGGCACCATACATGCTGGCAACTCTCCGGCAACTCCAGATGGTTGGATTCCGGTAAGCGAGCGGATGCCAGAGAATGCTACTGGTGTTCTGGTTGCATCCCCATGGCAATGCGCACCTGGAGGGTATGCTATGAAATGGGCGGTGCTATGCCCCGGTCATCCAGATGCAGATAGCGACGGATGGGTTATTCCTGGAGCGTCATGGTCGCCGACTCACTGGCATACGCTTCCGGCAGCGCCGAAGGAGGTGGGGTGATGGCTAACCTTCAGTTGGCAGTAAACGGTGAATACTTCGACCAGATGAAGCGCGGCGAGAAAATCGAAGAGTACCGGCTGGTTAATCCGTACTGGGGAAATCGCATTTTCGGTCGCTGGTATGACCGGCTCATAATCACTCGCGGCTATCCGAAGCGAGATGACCTGAGCAAGCGCATAGATGTTCCGTATGATGGCTATGAGGTGAAGGTGATTACTCATCCGCACTTCGGGCCTGAGCCGGTTAAAGTGTTTGCCATCAAGGTGAATATTGATGCCTAAATCCTCCGCAGAACGCAAAGAACATCAACGTCAAGCAACACTGATTACTCTTTCTCAAAAGTAGTGTTATAATTGCATTGCAGTCGGAGTTGAACGCCCGGCTGTAATGCATCCGGCGCCAGAGTGGGGACACAATGGCGCAAATGAACGAACAAGTATCACATCACCTGTCACAGATGCTTTCCGGCACCTGTGCTTTTCTGCATTCTGCGTTTGACCTCTGCGGAGGTGAAGCGTGAACATCCCTCAATGCGGCATCAAGCTGCACAGCGGTAACTTTGCCGCCATTGGTAAGCTACTCCAGGAGCAGCTCGAATCAGGCCGCCCATTGCGCTTGCAGGTCAAAGAGTGGCGTGAGAAACGCAGCCTTTCTCAAAATAGCCTCAGCCACATGTGGTACCAGGAAATCAGCGAATACCTGATTGCATCTGGTCGCACTGACGCCACCCCTGACTGGGTTAAGCGCAACCTCAAAAAGACCTACCTCGGATGCGAGGAAGTCACCTACACCGACTTTATCACCGGCACCAAAGAAACCACCTGGGAGCCTCGCCACACGTCTCAACTCGATACCGGAGAGATGCACATTTTTCTGTGCAAAGTCGAGGCGTGGTGTGCTCAGTTTGGCCTCGCGCTGACAATCCCATCCAACTGTGAATTCCAACAATTGCGCGATAAGCAGGAGGCGTAATGGCTGATTTACGTAAAGCGGCACGTGGGCGTGATTGCCAGGTGAATGAGAAAACAGAACGCTGGCGCCCAGTAATTGGATTTGAAGGGCTCTATGAAATCAGTAATCAGGGAAGAGTAAGGTCAGTAAGCAGATGGGTGAGTATAGGGAAAGGGAAGAGGTTATCAGAGGGGAGAATTATTTCACAGAGCATCAAACAGGGATACCCAACGGTTTGTTTGTGTAATTGCGGTATTGAACAGCACAAGACAGTTCATCGGATCCTTGCGGAATCATTCATTCCAGGCTCAGGCGAAGTAGTTCGTCATCTCGATGGGGACAGGCTCCATTGCACTGAAGATAACCTTGCGTGGGGAAGTTACGCAGACAATGAAAAGGATAAAAGAGAGCACGGACGACTTGTGTATGGAGAGGGTCATCATCAAGCAAAGCTAACTATTGAAATGGTGAAGGATATCCGGTCGATGCATGAGAGAGGGATAACACAACTTTCCATAGCCAGGTCAATCGGAATAGGTAGAGGCGCCGTAGGGTGCGTAATCCGTGGAGAGACGTGGAGGCATGTGAAATGAGCAATCTAAGAAAAGCAGCGCGCGGAAGGGAATGCCAAGTCAGAATTCCAAACGTATGTAACGGCAATTCCGAAACGTCGGTGCTGGCACATATCAGATTAGCTGGCCTGTGCGGTACCGGCATTAAACCGCCTGACCTCATCGCCACCATCGCATGCAGCAGTTGTCACGATGAGATTGATCGCCGCACTCGTCTGGTTGATGCGGAATATGCAAAGGAGTGCGCATTAGAAGGCATGGCACGTACTCAGGTTATCTGGCTGAAAGAAGGGAAGGTGAAAGCGTGAATACTTATCGAATTAGTTTGGCATGGCCACCGAGTAACAATCGCTATTACCGGCACAACCGCGGGCGTACGCACATCAGCATGGAAGGAAAGAAATACCGTGACCTTGTGGCTGAAATCATCAAGGAAGAGATGCTGGATATCGGGATCACCTCGCCTTTGAAGGTTCGCATCGAGTGCCATATGCCTGATCGCCGCCGCCGAGACCTGGACAATCTGCAAAAAGCTGCATTCGACGCGCTGACCAAAGCAGGGTTCTGGATGGATGACGTGCAGGTAGTCGACTATCGCGTCGTGAAGATGCCGGTAGTGAAGGGCGGTCGCCTTGAGCTGACGATTACTGAACTGGAGGCGCTATGAACACCGAGCTAATCAAGTTGACCCGTTTGCGCTGGCGATTCCTTCGCATGCTCAGAACCCCGGATTCTTTCCTGGTTGATTACAGACTTCTTCGCAACTTTATTCGCAGCTATAAGACAGTGGGAGCATCAGCATGAACACTCAACGCCTGGAATACATCCGCCAGCAACTGATTGTTGCTACTGCCGATCTGAGCGGGGCGACAAAGGGCCAGTTGATGGCATGGCTGGAGAATGCCCAGTTCGATACCGGTACGTTTAAGCGTAAGAAACCGCGCGTAATGGATGAGGTGACCGGGAAGATGATAACGCTCGATAACCCTCCGATACCCGGCAAGCAGTCGCGAGCTAAAGGTTCTCATATCCCCTTGGTGAATCACGTCGAATATTGCACCTCATCATGGCGTCGTGCCGTGCTGTCTCTGGATGAGCACCAGAAAGCGTGGCTGCTGTGGAGCTACAGCGAGAACACACGTTTCGAATATCAGGTGGCTATCACTCAGTGGGCGTGGGCAGAGTTCAAAGCGCAGATGGGTGCGAAGAAGGTAGCCGGAAAAACTATGGACAGACTGAAGGCGCTTATCTGGCTGGCTGCGCAGGATATCAAAGCAGAGCTGGCAGGGAAGGAGACATACGAATATCAGAAGCTGGCTGAACTGGTAGGAGTGGCAAAATCCACGTGGACAGAAACCTATCTCCCGCACTGGCAAGGCATGAGGCATATCCTTACAGGCCTGGACAATCAGTCTCTCCACTCAGTTTCGCGATCACGTTCACAACAAAAGGCGACACATTGCCAACAAAGTATTGCAAAACCGAACTGAAAGGGCTATATTTCGTGTAAATCAGATATTGTGCCAATGTTGTATGCACTGGCAGTATCAAAGAATTCAGAGCCCGAGGTTAACGCCTTGGGCTTTTTTATTGGCTGATTTAGCTCAGTAGGTAGAGCGCTTGCCTTGTAAGTATTGGGATACTCATGAAAATCTGTAGCAAATGCAAAGCATTAAAATCTGCTTCCGATTTCCACAAAAATAAAGGGAAGAGCGATGGTTTGCAAAGTATTTGCAAGGTATGCGCAAAGGAAAGAGATGCTCTGAGCTATGCAAGCAATGAATCACGGCGCCAGATTATAAAGTTAACAAGGACGAGAAAAACAAGTTCAAACCGTCTGTTTTTATCTCGTTATAAACGCTTCATCGGGTGTCAAAGTTGTGGAGAAAAAGAACCTGTAGTTCTGGATCTCCATCATGACGACCCTGGCGCCAAAGAAGGCGATCCTTCCAATCTATGTAGTCGCTCTCGAAAGCGACTTAAGGAAGAGGTAAGGAAGTGCGTTGTCCTATGCGCCAATTGCCACAGGAAAGTCCATGCAGGTTTATTGGATATAAAGAAATAGCTATGGCGGTTCAACTCCGTCAATCAGCACCATATCCCGCCAGCTGGGAAACCAGGCCGCAGAGCCTAATGCCTTACCCTCTTGCCCACCGCGCCGTGGGCTCTTTATTCGCGCCCATCCATACAGCTAACCACTTACCCCTTAAACGCATTGGGTGAGGCGCTTCTCTACAAACACACAGCACCCCGTTATTTCGGAGGTGATCATGGCAAAACGTATGAATGACGACCACAAAATTGCTGGCCTGTCCTGGCTAATACTGCTCGGCATTGCATGCTGGGGTGGATTGGTTCGCTACCTGATTGACGTAAAGCAGAGTAAGGCCACATGGAGCTGGATTAACGCTCTCGCGCAAATCGCAGTATCGGGTTTTACCGGTCTCATTGGTGGATTGATAAGCGTGGAAAGCGGTCTGAGTTTTCACATGATTCTTGTCACCTCCGGTATTAGCGGGGCGATGGGTTCTGTTGCTCTGACGTATTTCTGGGAACGACTGACGGGGATGAAGAATGCAAACCAGTGATAAAGGCATTGCCCTGATCAAACAATTCGAAGGATGCAAGCTAACCGCTTACCAGGATAGCGTCGGTGTATGGACTATAGGCTATGGCTGGACTCAGCCTGTCGACGGCAAACCAATCCGAGGCGGAATGACAATCAAGCAGGAAACTGCAGAGCGCCTTCTGAAAACTGGGCTGGTCAGCTACGAAAATGACGTCTCGCGCTTGGTAAAGGTTGAGCTGAATCAGGGGCAGTTCGATGCGCTGGTGTCGTTCACGTATAACCTTGGTTCTCGCTCCCTGTCGACATCGACCCTCCTGCGCAAACTCAACGGCGGTGATTACGCTGGCGCGGCTGATGAGTTCCTGCGCTGGAATAAGGCTGGCGGCAAAGTCCTGAGCGGGCTTACTCGTCGTCGTGAGGCGGAGCGCGCTCTGTTCTTATCATGACGTTCAACTGGAAAACGATGTCTGTTGGCCTGTTGCTCATTGCTCTAATTGTTTCTGGTCGGCTGGCGAGCCACTACCGCGACAACGCTACCGAATACAAGAAGCAGCGCGATGAGACATCTCAGGCGCTAAATCTGGCTAAATCAACCATCACCGATATGCAGACACGGCAGCGAGATGTTGCAGTACTGGATGCCAAATACACCGGAGAACTGGCAGATGCCAAGGCCACTATCGATCAGCTTGAGCGCGATGTTGCTACTGGCAAGCGTCGGTTGCAGCTCAACGCCAAATGTCCCGCAAATGGAACGACCAGCACCGGCGGCATGGGCGATGCTTCCGGCCCCCGACTTACAGACTCCGCTCAACGGGATTATTTCACCCTCAGAGAGCGAATCGTCACAGTGACGAAGCAGGTTGGCTATTTGCAGGACTACATCAACACGCAGTGCCTACGCTAAAAAACCGGAGCCAATAATGGCAGAGATTACCGCATTGACAGAATTACAGCAGATGAACCTCGATATCTTCCGCATGGTTCAGAATGACACCGCCGCCGCGGAAAAGGCTATTGCATTTGTTAACGGCAGTAAGCTGAACTTTGAGTTATTCAAAGACCAGTATCACCTCGCTGGCGCAGAGACCACGCCACTTAATCGTACCGATAAGGCGATCAAGGAAGCGAAGGAAGCACTGATTCTCTTCACTGCCGGAGTGTGACAATGACTCAAGGTTTCGAAAATCCATCCAAATTCCGCGATGAGTGGGATAAGCAAACAGAAGGCGGTAAGTAATGATCAACCAACAATGGCCTGCATACTCAGATACCGGGGGCAATTACGTTCTTGGTCTGCCTATCAAGACGTTAAATCAAGCAGTAGATGGATCCGCAGAAGCGACATTTGATGGCCCGTATCAGTCTCAATACCTTTCGGCGTTATTCATGTCGACATTCAAACCGGTGGTAGGCGGTTATATCTTCCAAAGCCAGTACGGCGAATTGCTATATATGAGTAAAGCCTCATTCGAAGCGCAATACACCGCAACCAGCACGCCGATTGCCTGGGGTTCCGTAACCGGTAAGCCATCTACATTTGCACCAACTATCGGCACTACGGCGACTACTGCTATGGCTGGCAACAAAACACCAACCACCACTGAACGAGGTGGAGTACTACAGCAGGCAACAGAAGCAGCCATCCCCGCGCAGACGGTAACTGACATTGCCACCGCACAAGCGGCAGTGAATACCATTGTTACAAAAGTGAACAGCCTCATTACGAAGCTGAAAGCTGGCGGCGAACTGGCGTAGTTATTACAAAGCGTCTCTGATGGGGCGCTTGATAATAACTGAAGAGGGAATGGATATGGCAGCACCAAAGGGCAACCGATTCTGGGAGGCCCGCAGTAGTCATGGGCGAAATCCTAAATTCGAATCACCTGAGGCTCTGTGGGCTGCTTGTTGTGAATACTTCGAATGGGTTGAAGCTAACCCGTTGTATGAGGTGAAGGCTTTTGCATTTCAGGGGACGGTAACTCAGGAGTCACTTCCTAAGCTACGAGCAATGACTATTTCTGGCCTGTGTATATTCCTCGACATCACTAGACAGACGTGGGGAACCTTCCGCGTGATGGAAGGCTTTTCTGACATCACAACGCGAGCAGAAGAGATTATTTACGACCAGAAATTCTCCGGCGCAGCAGCCGACCTTCTCAACGCAAACATCATCGCCCGTGATTTGGGCCTCAAAGAGCAGTCGCAAGTTGAAGACGTGACACCTGATAAGGGAGATCGTGATAAGCGCCGTTCTCGTATCAAGGAGCTATTCAACCGTGGAACTGGACGCGATTCTTGATGAACTAACCGAAGATGAGCAGATAGAGCTACTAGAGCTTCTTGAAGAAGAGGAGCGATATCGGTCAACACATCTTCTTTACGAATTCTCACCATACGGAAAGCAGCGAGAGTTTATTGAGGCTGGCGCTGAATACCCTGAGCGTTGCTTTATGGCTGGTAACCAGTTGGGCAAGTCCTACACAGGTGGCGCAGAAGTGGCGTTCCATCTCACCGGACGTTACCCGGGCACGAAAGGTTATCCGAAAGATGGAGCATACGGTGAAGCGTGGGGAGGAAAGAGGTTCCATGAGCCCGTTGTTTTTTGGGTTGGCGGTGAGACCAACGAAACAGTAACGAAGACAACACAGCGTATCCTGTGCGGTCGTATTGAAGAGAATGATGAACCTGGCTACGGGTCAATCCCAAAAGAGGACATCATCAGTTGGAAGAAGTCCCCGTTCTTCCCGAATCTTGTCGATCACCTACTGGTTAAGCACCACACACCAGAAGGAGTAGAAGACGGCATATCCATATGCTACTTCAAACCATATTCACAGGGCCGTGCTCGTTGGCAGGGTGACACAATCCACGGGGTCTGGTTCGATGAAGAGCCGCCATACAGCATCTACGGCGAAGGCCTGACTCGTACCAACAAATACGGTCAGTTCTCAATGCTGACGTTTACCCCACTGATGGGTATGTCAGATGTCGTCACCAAATTCCTGAAGAACCCGAGCAAGGCGCAGAAGGTTGTCACTATGACAATCTACGACGCTGACCACTACAGCGAAGAGCAGAAAGAGCAGATCGTCGCTTCATACCCAGAGCATGAGCGTGAAGCTCGCGCCCGGGGTATTCCAACAATGGGTAGTGGGCGCATCTTCCAGATACCGGAAGAAACCATCAAGTGCCAGCCGTTTGAGTGCCCAGACCACTTCTATGTTATCGATGCGATGGACTTTGGATGGGATCACCCTCAGGCGCAGATTCAACTGTGGTGGGATAAAGATGCAGACACAATCTATGTCTCACGAGTATGGAAGAAAAAAGAACATACAGCAGTGCAGGCGTGGGGTGCCGTGAAGGCATGGGCGCAGAAAATACCTACTGCGTGGCCTCACGATGGCAACCAGCACGAGAAGGGTGGTGGCGAGCAGCTGAAAGGCCAATACGCTGACGCAGGATTCATGATGCTGCCTGAACATGCAACGTGGCCTGATGGTGGTAATGCTGTTGAGCCTGGGATTACAGAGTTACGCGACATGATGCTTGATGGGCGCTTCAAGGTGTTCAACACCTGCGAGCCGTTCTTCGAAGAGTTCCGCCTGTATCACCGAGATGAAAACGGGAAGATCGTCAAACTCAATGATGACGTGCTTTCAGCTGTGCGTTACGGCTATATGATGCGCCGCTTCGCTAAGTTGATGCGCGACATCAAAACCCCCAAAGAGAAGAAAGCACCGGCCCCAATTAAACCTGTCGCACGGAGAAGATAATGGCCGACAATGAACGACTCAATTCCATCCTGTGTAAGTTTGACGCAGACTGGATGGCGAGCGACGAAGCCAGAACCGAAGCGACAAACGACCTGTACTTTAGCCGGGTGTCGCAGTGGGATGACTGGTTATCAGATTACACAACACTGCAATACCGTGGTCAGTTCGATGTGGTTCGTCCTGTCGTGCGCAAGCTCGTTGCCGAGATGCGCCGTAACCCTATCGACGTACTATTCAGGCCAAAGGATGGCGCAGACCCTAACAGTGCTGATGTGCTGATGGGGATGTATCGCACCGATATGCGTCACAACACCGCGAAGATATCAGTGAACATTGCTGTTCGCGAACAGATTGAAGCGGGAGTTGGTGCGTGGCGCTTAATCACTGAATACGAAGACCAAGACCCAACCAGTAACAATCAGGTTATCCGCCGCATCCCCATACACGAGGCTTGCACCCATGTAGTCTGGGACAGCAACAGCAAGCAGATGGACAAGAGCGATGCAATGCATTGCACAGTCATCAACGCTATGAGTCGTGACGGATGGAAAGCTTTTGCTGAGAAGAATGGATTCGATGAACGCGAAATACCTTCATTCCAGAACCCGGACATGAACTGGTTGTTCCCTTGGCTGACTAGCGATGTCGTTTATGTAGGTGAATATTACGAAGTAGAAGAGAAGAAAGAGACCGTATTCATCTATCAGGATCCGCTAACAGGCGAGCCGGTAAGCTACTTCCAGCGCGACATCAAAGATGTCATCGATGAGCTTGCTGACAAAGGTATGATCAAGGTAGCCGAGAAGAAGGTTAAACGCCGTCGCGTCTACAAATCAATTATCACTTGCACAAGCATCCTGAAAAACCGCGAGCCTATCGCCGGTGAGCACATCCCGATCGTTCCTGTGTTTGGTGAGTGGTCATTTGCTGGAGACAAAGAGGTCTACGAAGGGGTCGTTCGACTGACGAAAGACGGTCAGCGCCTGCGCAACATGATTATGTCCTTTAATGCCGATATCGTTGCTCGCACCCCGAAGAAAAAGCCTATCTTCTGGCCCGAGCAGATTGAAGGCTATGAGTACATGTACGGCGGCAATGACGACTATCCATACTATCTGCTCAACCGAACCGATGAGAACAATGGAGACCTTCCTGTACAGCCTATTTCGTACATGGAAAACCCTGAGGTTCCTCAGGCCAACGCATACATGCTTGAAGCGGCGACTAACTCAGTTAGCCAGGTCGCAACAATGGGCGTTGATGCAGAAGCGGCAAATGGTCAGGTGGCCTTCGATACCGTCAACCAACTGAATATGCGAGCAGACCTTGAGACCTACGTGTTTCAGGACAACCTCGCTACGGCTATGCGTCGTGATGGTGAGATTTACCAGTCAATGGTGAATGACATCTATGACGTGCCACGCAATGTAACTGTAACACTTGAGGACGGCACCGAAAAAGATGTGCAGGTGATGGCTCAGATTGTTGATCTGCAATCTGGTGATGTGGTGACACTCAATGACATTCGCGGTCGCTATGAGTGCTACACCGACACCGGCCCATCATTCCAGAGTATGAAGGAGCAGAACCGCGCAGAGATACAGGAATTGCTCGCCAAGGTTCCTCCAGGTACACCTGAGTGGCAGATGTTGTTGCTTCAATACTTCACATTACTCGACGGAAAAGGCGTTGAGATGATGCGCGAGTACGCCAATAAGCAGCTCGTCATGATGGGTCTGAAGAAACCCGAGACACCAGAAGAAATTAAGATGGTGGAACAAGCGCAGCAGCAACCAGAACAACCATCAGCAGAGCAGATGCAAGCTCAGGGTGTATTGCTCACTGGTCAGGCAGACCTGCTTAATGCTCAGGTTAAACAGCAACAGCTTCAGGTTGATGCTGCCAAAGTTGAAAGTGCCAATCAGCTCAATCAGGCGAAGATTGCAGAAATCTTCAACAGTATGGATCTGGATAAGCAAGCAGCATTCAGAGACTTCCTCGACCTTATGCAGAAGGCGCAGAACGAGAGCGCCGCAGATGCACGAGCTAACGCAGAATTACTTCTTAAGGGTGATAGCCAGCGGCATACACAACGCATGGACATCACCAATCTCCTGCAATCGCAGAGACAAAACAATCCCCCCGGCGGCGTAGCCGAGAATCCTCAATAAGAGAGAGTTAATCATGGAACAAACCACCGAAATTCAGGCAACTGAAGAACAACTCCTGCCCGTCGATAACGCGGCGGCATCCACTGTCGATCCTTCGCTAAATGCCAATAGCGAAACTGGACAGGAAGAAGGCTTTGAGATTGTCCTGAAAGACGATGAGAACAAACCAAAACAAGACCCGGCAACTAACGCGCAATTTGCACAGCGCCGCCTTGAGCGCAAGCGCCAGCGAGAGCTTGAGCAACAGGCAGAGGCTGTGAAGCGTGGCGAATTACCGGAGGCACTACGGGTAACTCCTGACCTACCGGCCCAGCCAAACGCTAATGACTTCTTCTCTGATGAGGCATTGGCAAAGTACGACTATGACAGCAGTCGCGCGGCAGCAGCGTTCCAGCAAGCTAATACAGACTGGCAGATGAAAGCTCTGGACGCTCGCAGCAATGCTGTGGCTGAGCAAGGGCGGAAAACTCAGGAGTACACCCAGCAATCAGCACAATACGTCGATGCAGCCCGTAAACACTATGACGCGGCGGAAAAACTCAATATCCCTGATTACCAGGAGAAGGAAGATGCATTCATGCAGGTTGTCCCGGCACCGGTGGCAACTGACATCATGCGACTATTCCCTGAGAAATCCGCTGCGCTCATGTATCACCTGGGAGCAAACCCAGAGAAAGCTCGCCAGCTACTGGCGATGGATGGGCAGCAAGCGCTTATTGAACTTACTCGACTCTCTGAACGTTTAACTCTCAAACCTCGCGGAACTCAGGTATCGAAAGCCCCACCTGCTGATGAGCCCATTACTGGTGAAGTTGCAGCTGCCAACGTGGCGGCACTCAAGAAGAAGATGGATGAAGCATCCAGTAAGGGTGATGTAGAGACCTACCGCAAGATTAAGAAACAATTACAAGGAATCCGATAATGGCTCTTAACGAAGGTCAAATGGTGACGCTGGCTATCGATGAAGTAATCGAAACCATCACCAGTCTCACCCCTATGGCTCAAAAGGCCGGGAAGTACACGCCACCCGCTGGTGATATGCAGCGCTCCAGCAACACGATCTGGATGCCTGTAGAGCAGGAATCCCCAACTCAGGAAGGTTGGGATCTAACGGGCAAATCTACTGACATCCTGGAACTTAACGTTCCTGTCAGTCTGGGTGAGCCAGATAACGACTTCTTCCAGTTGCGCGCCGATGACCTGCGTGATGAGACGGCCTATCGTCGCCGCATCAACGCAGCCGCCAAGAAACTGGCAAGCAACTGCGAAGTTAAAGTTGCCAACCTGGCTGCTGAGATTGGTTCTCTGGTAGTGACCAGTGATGACCCGATCGGCACAGCTGCCGGTTCCGGCTGGGACTTCGTGGCTGATGCAGAAGAAATTATGTTCTCACGTGAGCTTAACCGTGATTCCGGCCTGTCTTACTTCTTCAACCCGAAGGACTACAAGGCAGCAGGCCATGATCTGATTAACCGTGACATGTTCGGACGCATCCCTGAAGACGCGTACAAAAACGGCACCATTCAGCGTCAGGTTGCTGGTTTTGATGACGTTCTGCGCTCTCCTAAGTTGCCAACTCTGACAGCCTCCACCGCTACAGGCCTGACAGTTAGCGGCGCACAGAAATTCCAGCCAGTGGCATGGGATTTGGATGCTGACGGCAACAAGCGCAACGTGGATAACCGACTGGCAACAGTAACTCTGTCTGCCACTACCGACCTGAAACGTGGTGACAAGATTAGCTTTACTGGCGTTAAGTTCCTGTCTCAGATGGCTAAGAACGTTCTGACCAATGACGCGACTTTCTCTGTGGTTCGGGTGATTGATGGGACTCATGTTGAAATCACGCCTAAACCTATTGCACTGGATGACACGGCGCTTTCTCCTGAGCAGCGCGCTTATGCCAACGTGAACACCTCGCTGGCAAATAGCATGGCGGTGAACGTGCTCAACACAACTACTGCACGCACTAACGTGTTCTGGGCAGATGACTCAATCCGTATCGTGAGCCAGCCAATTCCTGCTAATCACGAACTGTTTGCTGGCATGAAAACGAAGTCATTTACCATCCCAGAAGTTGGCCTGAATGGTATTTTCGCCACCCAAGGGGACATCAGCACTCTGTCTGGCCTGTGCCGTATCGCGGTCTGGTACGGCGTCAACGCAACTCGTCCAGAGTCAATCGGCGTCGGACTGGCTGATCAGGCGTAACCACTAACCTTCAAGGGGCTTCGGCCCCTTTCTTTTTTGTGGAGTTGAGCATGACACAGATGGTATTTCGCCACGGAAACACCAAGAAGTGGAAAGGCGTTGGCTATGACTTCGAAATCATTAACGAAGATGACCTTCAGGAGTACCTCGATGCTGGCTGGTTTGCACATCCTGATTATCTGCTGAATGATTCTGAAGAGCCAGAGCCAGAGCCAGAGCCAGAGCCAGAGCCAGAGCCAGAAGTGAAAGAACGCAAGAAGCCGGGGCCAAAACCTAAGGGGTAGCAGATGAACCTCACAACGAAAGGCGATCTCGTTCTCGCGGCGTTACGTAAATTGGGAGTCGCCTCTAATGCCACGCTAACCGATGTAGAGCCTCAGTCCATGGAAGACGGGGTTAATGACCTCGAAATGATGATGGCTGAGTGGCTTGAGGGAAGCGAAGACACATCTGGTATTGATGCTGGATACATCTTCTCTGATGATGATGTTGCTCCTGACATAGGCGATGCCCACGGGCTCACGACAGGGAAGCTTAGTGCTGTTTTTCACAACCTTGCTATCAGGATTGCGCCTGATTATGCAGTAGAGCCATCAGCAAAAATCATCACCACTGCGAAATATGGAAAAGAGAGACTCATTAAGTTGTCTGCTGTGTCACGCGCTAGCAGCGCTAAATGTAAGTCCGGATACCCAAATCGTATGCCGATTGGCAGCGGAAACCGACTGGCTACATACAACGGCTGGAACTATTTCCGCCGCAAAGGCCCATGTGATAACGGGAGCGACTAATGCCGATTCAGCAGCTTCCTCTCATAAAGGGGTCGAGGAAAGACCTCAGAACGGCTGACTATATAGATTATCTCCCGGTAAATATGCTGGCAACGCCGAAAGAGCTCCTCAACAGCAGCGGTTATTTGCGCTCGTTCCCTGGTCTGAAGCAGATATCTAGCGTCAATGGCACATCACGTGGTGCTGAGTACAACACTGCGCAGAATGCTGTTTACCGAGTTATGGGCGGGAGTCTGTATCAGTCCAACTCAATTGTTGGGGCGGTAGCCGGTAGCGATAGGGTTTCACTGGCTCATGGCAGGACATCTCAGGCTGTGTGCGCGAATGGAGTTATCACCGAGTATCGTTACGATGGCGACAAAAAGACGATTGATAACTGGCCTGTTAGCAGTGGCTATACGCAATACGACTTAGGCACCGCAAGAGATGTAACGAGATTGCGTGGGCGCTATGCCTGGGCGAAATATAACTCAGACTCCTGGTTCATTACCGATCTGGAAGATGAGTCTCACCCGGATAGATATAGCGCTGAATATCGAGCTGAGTCTCAGCCTGATGGCATTATTGGGATAGGAACATGGCGAGACTTCGTTGTCTGCTTTGGTGCAACCACTACTGAATTCTTCTCGCTCACTGGAACAAGCACAGTAGGCGCGGCGCTGTATGTGGCTAACCCAGCCTACATGGTACCGAAAGGGATAGCAGGGACATTCTGCAAATGCGTGTTCATGGATGCCTATGCAATCGTCAGCAACCCTGCGACCGGTGCGCCGTCCGTTTATATCATTGACTCAGGCAGGGCAACGCCAATTGCCACGGCGAGCATAGAGAAGATTATCCGTAGTTATACGGCAATTGAATTGGCAACCGCCGTTATGGAGTCGCTCAGGTTCGACTCGCACGAGCTATTACTGATTCATCTTCCGAGGCATGTGCTCGTTTATGACGGTTCGGCGTCTCAGAACGGGGCGCAGTGGTGCATTCTGAAAACAGGCCTGTATGACGACGTCTACCGCGCTATCGACTTCATGTATGAAGGCAACTCTATTACCTGCGGGGATAAGATTTCGTCTGTCAAAGGAGAGCTTCAGTTTGATATCGCTAGCCAATACGACAAGCAGCAAGAGCATCTGCTTTACACGCCGTTATTCAAGTCTGACAACGCAAGAATATTTGATTTCGAGCTTGAGTCGTCAACTGGCGTTTCCCAATATGCTGACCGGTTATTCATTTCCGCAACGGCAGACGGAATCAACTTCGGACGCGAGCAGATGATTGAGCAAAACGCGCCGTTTGTTTATGACAAGCGAGTTATCTGGAAGAGGATCGGGAGAATCAGGAAAAACGTCGGCTTCAAAGTCAGGGTTATCACCAAGTCACCTGTAACATTATCAGGCGCACAGATAAGGATTGAGTGATGGCTGATGACTCTCTTAAAGACCCAATAATGGTATCGGCTATCGGTATCAGTGCATCATCACTTCCGCCAGGTGTAAGTCGTGCGTATGAAACATTCATCCTTTCGCAAGCATCGGACTTTACCAATGTAGCAGGGAAGGCTAACGAGGCAGGAAAGGGGGCATATGATGCTCAGGTGGTGAATGACAGGCAGGATGCTTCAATTAATTCCCATGAGTCACGAATTACAGCTAACACGAATGCAATAAACCTGCTTCAGGTCAGACTGACGACGGCAGAAGGTAAGATCGTAGTCCTCCGGAGTGATGTCGATTATCTCCTAGACGAGGTGATAGATATTCAGGCCGACATCGTCACGATTCAAGGTACCGTGTCCGGCCTACAAACCTCTGTTACCGCAATCCAGGGTGATTATGTATCGAAGTCTGAAACGGCCTCTCAGTCGCTGGCATCGCCGATTAACGTGGCAACATCATATTCAGTCGGTGGAACCAAGGTTATCGGTGCTCGACAGACGGGATGGACAGCCGCCACAGGGACAGCTCTTCTTGGCGCGTTTAATGCAAACCAGACATACACGGTTAGCGCCACATATACCCAATCAGAAGTGTCAGCTATGGCAACAGGGTTGCAGCAAGCTCGACAACGTATTCTGGCGCTAGAAAACGCACTCCGAACGCACGGACTTATAAACTAAATGCATATAAAGCTCATCGATAACCCGATGAAGCTTGCAGAATTCCTCAACAATCCAGAAAACACCGGCAATATCGTAGATAGCGGAGACAAATACCTCATCAAACATGATGCGGTTTACCTCGGTATCTATGAAGGCGTTCTGCTGGCTGGCGTTCACGAAGTGCGTAATTTCTGGCACAGCATCGTGGAATGTCATGCGATTTATAACCCCGGATTCCGCGGTGAATACGCCCTCAATGGTCACCGCTTATTCTGCAAATGGCTTCTCGAAAACTCCCCATTCCTCAACAGCATCACCATGGTTCCAGATACGACAAAGTACGGTCGCGCAATTATCCGCCTGCTCGGGGCAACTCGGGTTGGGCATATCGATGATGCGTTTATCGGAAATGGTTCACCGGTCGGAATCACTCTTTATCAATTGCCGCGCTCTAAATACGAGGAGCTATTAAATGTTAATTCATCAGATTGCTAATAAGCATCTTAATGCTGCCTTGTACTGCAAGGGTGGTGACGGTGGGGCGTCAAAAGCCCAGGCGCAGGCCACACAGAGCGGTATCGACCTTCAGCGTGAGATGTGGCAAACGAACATGCAGAACCTTGCACCGTTCACACCATTGGCCCAGCAGTATGTACAGCAACTTCAAGGGCTATCAACTCCAGAAGGTCAGAATAGTGCGCTTAATGGCTACTACAACTCAGATCAATACAAAGGGCTTGCTGACCAGGCTCGCTATCAAAGTTTAGCATCTGCTGAAGCGACGGGGGGGCTTGGTTCCACAGCAACCAGTAATCAGCTTGCCTCTATCGCACCAACACTGGGGCAGAACTGGCTATCTGGTCAAATGAATAATTACCAGAACCTGGCAAACATCGGCCTCGGAGCTTTGACTGGTCAGGCTAACGCCGGGCAGAACTATGCGAACAATGCCAGTCAGCTTTATCAGCAGCAGGCTAACGCGGCAGCAGCAAATGCGAATAGGCCATCTGGATTGCAATCAGCATTAGGTGGAGCAGCGTCTGGTGCCGCAATTGGCACTTCAATCATGCCTGGGTGGGGTACCGCTATTGGCGCTGGCGTTGGTGCCCTGGGTTCACTTTTCTAAGAGGCTCTTATGGCAACCTGGAATCAAGGTATAAGCTCTGGCGGGTTTCTTGCCGGTATCGGTTCGCAGAACTCCAACGCCCCACAGGCAAGTGATGCAAACACCGCACTGGCATACATCCGCCAGAATAATGAAGATGAACGCGCAGGCCGTAACAATGTTGGTTTACAGGCATTGCAGGGCATTGGCTCCGTAATGGATATCTATAAGCAGCAGGAGCAGCAACAGAGGCAGAAAGAATTCCAACAGGCATACGGTAGCGCTTATGCGTCAGGGGATCGCAGCGCTATGCGGCAGCTCGCAGCGCAGTACCCTGACCAGATCGACGCGGTTCGTAACGGCATGAAGTTTGTTGATGAAGACCAGCGGTCAACGGTAGGCAATCTAGCTGCCGGTGCTCGACTTGCCTCTTCATCTCCTGAAGCGATGGGGGCATGGTTGAAAAGCAACGCAGCAGACCTTCAGCGGGTCGGGTTGGATGCACAAGATGTCGCGCAGATGTATCAGCAGAATCCGCAGCAGTTTGGAGAGTTTGCCGATCACCTCGGGATGTCTGCTTTAGGCCCTGATAAGTATTTCGATGTGCAGGACAAAATTGTAGGCCGTGGAATTGACAGGGATAGGCTAGCTGAAACCGTGCGCAGCAATAAAGCTGGAGAAGGTCTTCAAGCCCGCGGTCAGGATATTACGATGCGTGGACAGGATATGTCGGCCGCCACAGCTAGACGTGGACAGGACATGGCTAATCAGCGCGCCAGCTCACGTGGAAGTGCGGAGCAGGGCGATCGTGTTGTTCAACTGGCTGACGGCAGGACTGTAAATGTCGGCGGTAAACTTCATGGCGCTGGCGCGAACGCATTCTATGAGGGGATCGACAACGCCGGGAATATGGTTCGAGTTCCAGCCAGCGCAATTGCCGCTCCTGCAACATCAGCAGCTAGTGCACAGAACTATGCGATGAAGAAAGACATCGATGCTATTTCTGGTGCTGATGCGAGCGATCTTAATTTCATGACGGGCTTAACCGGTGGATCTGGGAGTCCAACATGGACGGCAGATGTGAGAAGCCGGTTAGGTGGTAAAGACCAAAGGTTGCTGTTTAATGCCGCTCAACGGATTCAGGGTCGAATGCAAAATCAGGGGATTGCAGCAGCAAAGGATATGGGAGCAAGTGGCATAAACACAGTTCCAGAAGCAAAAATGTATTTCCAAAGTATGCCCCAAATTGATTATTCAAGCCCTGAAGCTCTCCAGCAGTCAATTAAAGACATTCAGCAATACACTGACCAGTACAACCAGCAATACAGCGTAGATGTTGGGACTGGCGGAAACTCTCAACAGAAGACAGCAATTCAGCGACCCGCTGGCGGTAGCTTCACGTCTAAATCAGGTATTCAATTCACGGTGAAATGATGGAAGTTACAGCCAACGGTAAAACGTTCACTTTCCCAGATGGAACGAGCACAGAAGACATCGGTGCAGCTGTAGATGAGTATTTTTCTGGTCAAACTGCACCACTAGAGCAAGGAATTCAGCCTCAGCAGGAAGTGACAGCGCAACAGCCTGCCGAACCATCGTTGATGCAACGCGCAGGTGATTTTCTGACTGGCGGTCAGGGTGCGGGTCAGATTGCCGAACAGGCTGGTCGTGGCCTTGTAAATATTCCGTTTGACGCACTACAGGGCGGAGCGAGTCTCATTAACGCAATCAGCCAAGGGCTAGGCGGCCCGAAGGTGCTGGATGATGTATATCGTCCAGTTGACAGACCGACAGACCCCTATGCTCAGGCCGGTGAAAGTATTGGTGGATATCTTCTGCCAATGGGAACGGCAGCTAAAGCCGCTGGAGCGTCGGCAAAGCTTGCAGGTGATATTGGAATTGGCGGCAATATGATTGCAGGATCGCTTGCTGATGCAACAAATCAGCAGGGAGACTTTGCGAAAAACGCGGCTATTAATGGTGGTATTAACCTTGGCGCTCAAAGTGTACTTTCTGGAATTGGGAGAGTTATTGCACCAAGAGCGGCACAAACGCTCGGAAGCGCGGCTTTAAATTCTGCCAATGACGTATCTAAGATGGCAAGGTCTGGCGCTGGCAGAGAAACAATTGCAAGTCAGGCAGCAAATGTATCTGACGATGTTGCGAGGGCCGCTGAAAGCGCTGGTATTGACGTCAACACTTTAACACCGGGGATGCGGTCTGGTAGCCGCGGGATTGCGCAGGCTGAAGGCGCACTGGCATCTACTCCGGGAGTGGTTCAGGATGCTCATCAGGCGGCATTTAATGAGATTTCATCAAAGCTGTCAGCGAATCTTGATGAACTTGGCGCGGCGGCGGGTACAGCTTCAGAGAAGAGTTCAGCCATAAAGCAAAGAATCGTCAGAAATCTTGAACAGATGAAAGATGCAGAGAGCGCCGCCTGGAATGAAGTTCGCTCAACAATGCCAAACCAGAAAACAAGGATGTCAAACGGTAACGCTGTAATTCAGGCTGATAGGTCGGCTGGAATACCGCTAACTCCAGAGATGAAACAATTTGTCCAGGCCAATAACCAGGGAGGAGTAACATTTGATGGGATGAAGGCTTGGCGAGCGAAATTTGCTGATGCAGAGCAAAAATATAAGCGCAGTGGAGAGGCAAATGCGGCAAGGAGAGCTGGAGAGATTCGCCGCGCAATTACTGATGATATGCGCACAATGGCCGAGAATGGTGGATTTCTTGATGATTGGACTAAAGCGAACGATCTCTCTAAAGCCAGACTATCTGCACAGGAAAGCGCTGAATCAGTTTTTGGTCGTGATCTGGCTACAGATGCGCTAATTACTAATGGCGTCAAGGCGCTTCATTCATCATCTGCAAAAGGATTGAATGGGCCATCAGGATTTCATTCAATGATTAGCTCCCTACCAGAATCAGAGCGTGTTCCAGCAATTTCATCAATGCTACAGGATGCTGTTTCTCAAGGTGTGCGCGGTGGTAAAGCAGACGCTGCTGGAATTAACCATATCGCCACCATTCTTACCCCTCAAAACGTAAAAGCTATCAGTAGATATTCTCCAGAACTGGGAAAAATCGCTGATGCGTACGGTACGTTATCCAGAGCGGCGATCAAACCACAGCAATACATCGAAAGAACTGGACGAACAGCTAACGTACTTAGCGATCTGGATGCCGGACTATCTAAAATCACTTCCACAGTACTAAACGCTGTCGCCAACTCAACATCTGGCGCTATCGTTGGTGGTGCGGGTGGCGGTGTCGCTGGAGCAGCGGCCGGGGCATTGGCAGGGGCGGCTTTAAAAGGTGGTGTATCGAAAATAGCTACTACTCGTAGTGGCCGCTATGCGATTGAAAAGGCAGTACAGGAAGCAACTAAAGTGGTTAGAGCAGGAGCGAGCAAAGAGGCACTAGCCGCAGCGGAGAGAAGATTTATGTCCAACACGGCTGCTGTGCAAGCTATCCGTAATGCAATAGGTAGCGAGGAATTCCAACGGCTATCAAGAGCCGGAATCGTTGCCTCCCTAAGCGGGATGGTTAACGAAGACACTCAGCAATAATCAACTCTAACCAATAACAATACGCAACGCTGCGCAAGTTTAGCTTGTGCGGCTTTGCTGCGCCCGGAGCACAGTAAATGTCAGATATAACTGCCAATGTTGTAGTAAGCCAGCCGTCTCAGTTGTTCACGCTGGCTCGCTCTTTTAAGGCGAATGCGAACGGTAAAATCTATATCGGCCTTATCGATACCGACCCGGTAGACCCGGCTAATCAGATCCCCGTTTACATCGAAAATGAAGACGGTTCATATGTTCAGGTTAGCCAGCCAATTGTTATCAATGCCGGTGGATATCCGGTATATAACGGGCAAATCTCGAAGTTCGTGACCGTGAAAGGCCATTCAATGGCGGTTTATGACCAGTACGGCACACAGCAATTCTATTATCCCAACGTCCTGAGCTATGACCCTGACCAGTTCTCGCAGAAGTATCAGTACTCTGTATTCTGGACAACCCCCCAGGAGTTCGGCGCTGATGATACCGGTGTGACATCTGTCAACGCCGCGCTTACGAACATGTTTGCGTCACAATACTCGTCATTTGTTTTCCCGCGAGGGACATACTTACTCGATAACACACTGACTACAACGGTCACTAAAAACATCTCCATCTTCCTTGAGGCTGGAGCAGTGATCAAGCTGGCGAATAACGTGCGCAAAAACATGCTGGTATTCGTGGGTAATGGCACGAACACCTTTGAGTGGGAAGGCGGCGAGGTTGACGGTAACTGGGAGGGCCAGGGCCCGGAGACTATGACTGGTGGTTATATCAATGATGTTTCTCATGGTCTGATAGTGTCGAAGTTCAATGATGCCAATTTGCACGATCTATTTATTCACGACTGCATGGGACACCATATAAACCATGGAGGGAATAAAAGTTTTACAGCTGAGCGTATTACTATTCGCGCACACCCTTCCGTTCTTAAACCATTAGGTGGTGCTCGTGGAGATGGAATAACTGGTTATAGTGAAAATGTGACAATACGTGATATCACCGGTTATAGCACTGATGACCTTATCGCTGTATTTAGTGGCATTGACTGGATACCTGGGTGGTATCCAAACAAAGGTAGCGTTAAAAAAGTTTTAATCGAGAATATTCGGTGCATGGTTTATAACTATCAAGGTGTAGACCGGTATTCATGGAATGCAGTATCTGTCGGAAATACCTATGGATACAACACTGACCAGGTTGTAATCAAGAATGTAGTTGGAGATTCCCTAAATGGCGGTGTAATGGTCAAGGCCGAAGAAAATGGCACTGACTATTGGGGCCCGTTTAATACAATTCAGATTGATGGCGTATCGCTATGCGTTAGAGGTGATCCATCTAATGGCTTTACTGGAAAGATGTCTACTCCACACGTCCTCATCGGCAAAAATGGCCCTAATGGAGTGAGCAGTACGCAAAATAACACCGCTCTACAGGTCAGCATATCGAACGTACAAATGAGAGCTTCATCAAATACCCTTGTTGGCATAGTTCTTGGACATATGCAGATAAGGGAGGTCATGATCAGCAATGTTACATGCACCTATGATGATGCATTACAGAGCTTGCACGCTGTTCTAGTTTGCGGGCAGAGAGATATCGGAAACATAACCATTAGCAATGTGATTCAACAAGATAATGGTGCGGCAACAGATTCAGTTAAGGGGTCTAGAAGTGTTATAAATTCATATAAAAATTCACCAGGAGCTACCACTCTCAGGGGGAGCAATCTTAGCAAGTTACTTTCTGCCTCTGGAAATGGACGCTATACAGGAAACACCCAGTTTAACCCCTCAGATAGTTTTGCAAGACAAAATATGCTCGTATTCGGCCATGAGTTCATTGTTGCAGATCTTGACAACTCTGGCAGTGGTGGTGTGTTGGCAATGCCCATTCAGCATGGAGTTGCGTTTAGTACGCCGCAACTGGGGAGGTTAACTTACGACCAGATAACGGGCTGTTATACCTTGCTGGATTACGCAACCACTTGGGATTCGACTAGCTATGGCGTCCCAAATTCCAGTACATTTCCTAACTTCTCTCAATTTAGGTGGGCAGCAGGAACCGTTGTGCCATGCAAAGGATCGCCACTTAGTGAGGCAAGGGGATATCGCGCGTCATCAGTTGCATCTAATGTCCCATCATTCATCGTGGAAAGTAATTCGTCATACTCAAACGCCTCGACTCTTCAAAGCTCAGGATGGAACCCAGCCTCAACGCCACTCACGCCAAACGTGACGATAAGAACTCTTATTCCAACATCTAGCTCAGATTCTGGTTTCCCATCAACTGGAGGCGCTATTCTTGATACCTTTATATCATCGTATGGAAGTTTCGGAGGAACTTATCAACTCTGGCAAAGCTCTTCTAATGTGGGTTCCAAATCTATTAGGTTATGGAACGGATCATCATGGTCTGCATGGACTGGATATTAAGGTGACAGAATGGTAGGAATATCATCTTTCGGTGATAGCACTGTCGATGGTAATGGAACGACGCCATTTTCACCAAATGCATACGATGCATCCGGCAATGCAATCCCAAATCATTATCATAATTTAGAGGCTCCAGCGTCATGGTCATCTATTATTGATGGCAATCTGACACCCGCAGGGAAGCGGGTATTCAATAATGGATATGGGGGACGGGCTATCATAGATGGATGGGCCATAAACAATCTTTCTGCCGCAGTGACAGATAATACGACAAATACCGATCTGAAATTCGTTATGATTGACTTTGGCCTGAATGATGTCGTTCTTAGTTCATGGAGCGTAAGCCTGTTTCAATCGATGTATGCGCAACTAATCCTTAAAGTGAGAAAAGCAGGGCTTATCCCGGTGGTTCTGACTAGTGATCCGGTAAGCAATAACAACGAGAGGCCGACTACATTAATCCAAAGCGTTCTAGTGCCAGCCCAACGAGCCGTTGCAGGTTCTAATGCTTGCATGTTGTGCGATAAGAATGCTCAGATCCTCGCGACTTGGCCGGAATGGAATCAGAACCAACCTGATGGGCTTCATTTTAACAATTTAGGACACCAAAAGAAGGCCGAGATCATTCAGCAGTTCATCATCAGTAACTTTGATGAATCACTGATACCGAAGTCACCATGGGCATCATCAACTAGCGGTAGATTTATGATCTAATGAGGCCCTTAGGGCCTCATCTTATTTGCATTCTTGAGGAACATTTCCAAGATATACGTAATTTTGTTTGTTAAAATTAAATATATTGTAATATCCTCCAGATATCACAGGTTTACTCTCAGAGCAGGCCTTAAGAAATTCATTCTCTGTATTCTTTCTGTCAAAACTAAAGTTTACATTAGAAAGCCCTAGCCTTGTTAAGTACGATGATGTTGAATAGTCGTATCCTCTGTTTATTATGCGTCCAACAATAGGGTATGCTTTCCTGTTAGCTTGGCTAACTAAAGACTCAGGAAACAATCCAATGACTGTTGTCTTGGAACTTCTCGTGACTTCGTTAGAATTGATAGAATTATATATAGCCGCTGTTTTCTGGAAGTCATTAATAAACTGATCATTTACCGCTGCTGCAACGGCGAATGATGAAAGAGTTCCACAAGCATAGAATAGATATAATGCAAATGTATATTTTCTTGATTTCAATGTTGAAAAAATGCAAGAGAACAAAAGTATATATACTGCGCCGATTGGCGTTGCAATTCTTGGAACTATCTGTGAGTTCTTCAGGATAATAACTGTTGCAATGGCAATTATTAACGAGGCCAAAGGGAATAATACTACCGTTATAGATAGAGCTTTCCCAAGTAATGATCTTTGAACTTTAAAACTATTGAAAGAAAAATGTATGCATATTATTGTTGACGCTATTAATAAAGCGGCTAATATCCAAGCCCCATAACCCAGTACTGAGTCATTCATCATATAAAAATATGAAATAGTATTGTGCAATAACTCGTTAACCCCGTCACCACTGAGAGAAACCATTTGAGATCTGTTCGAGGTTAGGAATAAAGGACTTATCCGAAAATAAAGTGCATATGATAAAACTGTAATAACAATCCCCTTGAGGATTGTTTTGTGACAAAAATTACTATAGCCTTTTGTAATTATACCTGTAAGAACTAATATAGGGAATATTGGACCGCTTGTTTGATAGAAGCACAGTGATGAAGTAATCATCGCTGTCGATGCAGCTGCCCACAAGGTTCCTCTTTCAAAAACATACCAAGCTGTTACGCATAACAACACAGACAAAGACATTTGAATACTATCGTATTTATAAATTATATTTTGTATAAAAAGAGGGTTGCATATAGCTGCAATGGGTAAAATAATCGAGAGCATTGATAGCTTTGTGAATAACTTCTTGCTGATTAGCAAGCAAGAAAATGCGATAACCGCAATTGACAGCATCTGCGGTAGTGGGCTTATATCTACACTTTGATATTTTCCAAAGGAGAATAAAACATATAACAACTCTGAAAGTGGTCTACCTAGATAAGACCAGCCAAGATTACCCGTCTGAGACCTGTCAATGTCATCTACATAATTTATACCATGAATAATGAATGGTATAACGAACAGACCAACCAAGAAAGAGGATAAAACATATCCTTCCTTGCTGCTATAAATCTTTGCGTTATTCATTTTATTTATCCTTCAATATATATCGAGGTCTGTTCTTTACCTCAACATAAATTCTGCCAATGTATTCGCCGAGTACGCCCACACCAATCAGTTGCACACCGCCAAGAAAAAGAATCGAAACCAGTATTGATGGATAGCCACGAACCGGGTTGCCAAACACGACGGTGTCAAAAATCATCCATGCGCCATACAGGAACGACAATCCAGCCACAAACAGTCCTATGTACGTCCACATGCGCAGCGGGAAGGTTGAGAAGCTGGTGATCCCCTCAAGCGCGAGATTCCAAAGCTTCCATCCATTAAACTTGCTGTCACCGGCTACGCGTTCAGCTCTGGCATACTCGACAACATCAGTATTCCCTCCAACCCAGCTAAGAACCCCTTTCATAAACAGGTTACGCTCTGGCATGAGCTTGATGTTCTCCACGACTTCACGCGACATCAGACGGAAATCACCCACGTTTTCTTCAATTTTTGGTGAGCTGATTTTGTTATGAAGCTTGTAGAACCACTCAGCCGATTTGCGCTTTAGTCGCCCATCAGTAGAGCGATCTGTTCTTTTAGCCAGCACCATATCCGCGCCAGCCTGCCATTTAGCAATGAGGTGATGGATGACCTCGATAGGGTCTTGCAGGTCAACGTCGATCGGAATAATCGCTTCGCCGGTAGCGTTGTCGAGCCCAGCAAATAGAGCCGGTTCCTTGCCGAAGTTTCTTGTGAAAGACAGTGGGACGACAAGCTTATCTGAAACCGCCAGCGCGTTGATGATAGCTTCGGTTGAGTCGCTGCTTCCGTCGTTGATGAATACTATCTCAACGTCGTGCTCTTTTAATTCCTCAAACTCGCGTACCGTATTATAGAAAATCGGTATCGTGGCTTCTTCGTTAAAGACCGGAACGACCAGGGAGATTTTCATCTAGCATCCGTATGAAAATATTAAAATAGGAAGGGGCCGAAGTTTAGCATCATCCGACCACATGATCGACAAGGCCATGGTTTTTGTGGGCGCAGCCATGCTCTAGGGCTTTTGTTTGTTGTGTCATAAATGTGACATGCACATGAAATCACCTCACTTCAACTTCCATCTTGTGCCATCAACATAACCATTGTGAATGCGGTTAATGCTTGTCAAAACATATAGTTAAAGTAGGCGCTTCTGATTCGTAATGCGAAGGTCGGAGGTTCGACTCCTCTTATCGGCACCATCCCTCCTTTTTAAACGCTTTCGTTCCATCGCTTTGGTAACTTGGGTTCGTATGAACGAACATCCACCTCTTATGCAGTCCATCCTGCTAACTTAATATTCCACATGCAGTTTCATTCAATGCAACGCCGAATGCATAACCTGCTTTTGTTTCATCTGGATGCCTCCATGCCATACGTTTATCGAGTTCGGTCAAAATGCATATCTGTGAACGCTGAACCGGCATTTATATAATGTTTTTATGCGCATTGCCGTAGATGTTGATAACGTAAGGAACTATTACACGCCAAATTTTGTGTGGTTCAAGCCTGTGTTAATATGACCGCTAAAGGTTCCGTATGGCTTTTACCGCAGCGCTTAGCAAGGCTGTCCAACGGCAGAATTGAATAATCAATGAATAAATTGCAGAAGAAGCCATGAGCGAGCGAAAGTATCTTATCGACAATCGCGTGATATTTGATTCGGATCGTATGTCGTTGATTCACGCAGACAAAACGGTGAGCATTTCAGAATCCGAAATGAATTTACTGCTGGCTTTCTATAAGGGGTTATTCAAAAAGGATGATTTAATCCACTGGGTCTGGGGGCGTAAGGGAGTCGTAGTCTCTGATGCCAGTTATTATAAACTCATCAATCAGTTACGTAACACTTTCGATAAAATAGGCCTACCGCCATCATCCGTGGTGACGCGTCCCAAAGTCGGCGTTGAGCTGGTTTTATCCATCACGCTTATTAAGCCTGAGGCTTCCCCGAAAACTCCAACTGAACCGCTGGAACATTCAGCTGAAACCTTCGACGAAACGCCGACACCGTATGAGCACAACAAACCGTCGATAGCTTACCGCAGAGAATGGCTTTTTCTGGCACTGGCCGCGCTTTTGATGATAGCGGGTTTTGTTGCCTGGCTGTGGGATAGCAATTCCTATTTTTCAGCGCCCGTGACCCATGACGGTTACTATTTTTATAAAGTAAAAAACGATAAAACCTCCGTCGAGGATGTGATTGCGGCCTATTCAGAATTAACCATGCCGGTTATTAAGCAGAATGGGCGTCATATTTACTACATCAGGGTGCCGGATACCCATATCTTCGTCCAGTGTCTTAATCCACTCACCGTAGCGGAGCCAAAATGCATTACCCTAAAAGAACGTTATTAAGAATATTTATCGTATTCTTTATTCTCGCCTCCGCGGTGTTATGGGTACAGGTAATAAAGAAACACGCTGTCAGCCATCCCGCTATGGACGATTTTTTCTGTGCCACCAAAACAATAAGTAATATACAGGCGAAAGGGATAAACGTTGCAGGGGATATTGTCATCGACTTCAAAACGCAACGCATTACTTTACAGCTTGATGTAAAAAAAGAAAACAATGAGCATAGCCTGTTATATCGTGATGTTTACATGAAAAATCTGCGGCGCATTACTGACGAACTTTTCACGTTCGAGATCGATGCTGTAAAAATATTCCCTGATGATAATGTCGGAAATTTTTTCTCTTATTTTCGTCTGCTCCACCCGGGAGCCCGTAACGAATTGAGAATTCAACGCATTGGCGAGAAAACATACCTGTTTTCACTTAATCGTCAGATTTACAACGTATGCACAGCGAGTTGAGTTGCCCAAGAGTGTCTGGAGAAAATCCCGGCACCTGTATGACAAGAGAGTGACAGGCGGTAAGGTGACGATTTTTTGTTACTCATTGAAATATATGAATTTAAAACCAATAACTCTGACTCTGTTCAAAAGTAACAATGTGAGATTATGATTTTTGTAAGATCTTCTTCCAGACTTTATCTGCTCTGATTAGTTATATTTCCGCTGCTGAAAACGGACATCAGAAGACGTTTCAGCGGTTTTAACTAACAATTTTTTCAATAAGATAAAGAGGAAGTATTTATCCATGTCTACGCGACTTCGTGGCGCTGCAATTATTTGTTTTGGTCTGTTAGTCTCACCTCAGAGCATGGCTAGTGGAACACATACGGTATCAATGGGGTATGCTCAAACACACCTCAGCGCATTAAAAAGCTCAGACAGCAAAGATCTACATGGCTTTAATATTAAATACCGCTATGAGTTTAATGAACGCTGGGGTTTTATTGGTGCATTAACGGCGACTCGCCACGAAATTGAACACTATAGCTGGCAATCAGCAAAATTAAAAAAAGAGGGTTCCGATACCATTGATTATGGTTCGGTCATGTTTGGCCCAACTTATCGCTTCAATGATTATATCAGCCTGTATGGCAACGCAGGCATGGCGAGAATGAAAATGAAGAATACCCACTCACACGAATCAACGGATGATTCGTTTGCATATGGGGGCGGGGTAATATTTAACCCGTTAACTAACCTATCGCTGGATCTTTCCTGGGAAGCGTCAGAATTCTTTGCTGTCGATGCCAATACGTTTGGCATAAGCGTTGGTTATCGCTTTTAAAAACTGTACTCCCAAATAAAGTTATATTAAAGATATTAAGGTTTATCGATGAAATTTATATTACCAGTTCTTATTACATTGTTTTTAACTGCCTGTAGCGCCAACTCACTACATTCGGGGGCGGAGCGGGTACGCCTGACGCATAACGAGCCAGGAAAAGAGTGTTCGTGGTTAGGCGACATCACCGGCAGCCAGGGCAACTTCTTTACCGGAGGTTGGACCTCAAACAGTAACCTCGAAACAGGCGCGCGAAATGATATGAAAAATGAGGCATGGAAAATGGGCGGCAATGTTGTGGTGCTGCTGACGCAACGCGCGGGGCAAACCGGCAGTTCGTACAATGGCAGTGGTTCAAGTCAGCAAACCAACGTGACGCTAAGCGGAGCGGTGTACCGTTGCCCGTAATTTAATATATTTCATTGATGAACATAGAGCAGAGATCGACATTGAATGTTGCTGTCTGCTCTGATTCATTAATGTGACAAGGGAATGATATTTCATTTTTTGAAGGTCATTATGATGATTCCTGTTATGCCGGGAAAGATGTCTTATATTACCGATGGGTATGTTGTTACAAGGTATGGATACACATTTTAAAGCACGATCTCATGAGCCAATCACGCTCGCGGTGTGGCCAGATAATAATCCGCTGTTCACTTATTCTCTTGCCCATCTGGTTAGTGAAACGAGGGTCATAAATCGGGTAGATGATTTTCTTTTCGTCAATTTTTGCATCGATAATCTTATTTATTTTATTCATGATGATTGGCTTGAAAACCTGCACCAGACTGGCCTGAAGGTTGTGCTCGTGATTGATGGCTTTATGCATTCGATGGCAAAGTATTGGTATAAGAAACAAGAGGATATTATCTTGTTGTCGATGGGAGACAACGACGTAACGTTGTTTGTATCTGCGCTGGATAGCCTGACTTATGGACAAAGCGTGGTGCCAAAAGATGTCGCACCGATAACAGAGAAGGAATTATTCGTATTACGTAAACGCCTGACCGGTATGTCCGTAAGAAATATCGCGCTCATTCTTAATTGCTCGATCAAAAGTATTTACTATTGCCACTACTCGTTATGTAAAAAATTGAAGCGATCGTCACGGCTCGGTGAGATTTATCTCCATTGCTCTCATTTGCATGAGGCTGATTTTACATAGCAGCAAAGTGTCGGTCGATTATCCTGATGGCGGCATAACCCTGAAGGAATATGCCGCCATCAGGATAAAAAACCAGCCAAAATACCCCCGGCTTTCGGTGACATGACGCATCGGCACCATGCTTAGCTCTGCCCGAACCTCCTGCGTGAAATCCTCATCTGGGGGAACTTCCAGCCAGCGGCTTTCTGGCAAAGCAAAGTGATTTAAGTTCTTTGATATTTCAGGCGTTATCCCCGATCTTCATGCCATATATTCACGGGCGGAAAGGACGTCTGAAGGAATGGGTAAACGAAACTCCCTCTATTTGCATCCACAACAGCGAGAACATATTCACCAGCTTTCAACCAGCATTCTGTGGCGCAGCGAACTCCCGACCTGGATACTCATGATGGTCATTTATGGCGGCTGGTTTGCCACCCTGGCGAACTGGCAGGCGTTGGGCTTATATCCCGCCACCGTGCTGCTTATCGGGTTTACCGCGTGGTATATGTCGCTACAGCATGAGTTGATCCACGGGCATCCTACCCGCTTTCCCCGGCTGAACCAGCTTTTCGGCACGCTGCCGCTGGCGGTCTGGTATCCGTATGGTCTCTACCGCGACTCCCATCTGGCGCACCATCGTAATGACCACCTTACCGTACCGGTGGACGATCCTGAGTCTTATTATTTTAGCGATGAAAGCTGGGCGCGGTTTCGCCCGTGGCAGAAGCGGGTGATTCACCTGCGTAATACTTTTATCGGACGGCTGTTGCTGGCGCCGCTGATAGATATCGTGCAGACGCTGGGCTGTGCCGTATCCGCCTTTCGCCGCGTGCAGATTGCCGCCATGCTGATGTGGGTCACCCACGGGGTTTTACTCGCCATGCTTTTTGGCTGGATGTCGCACCTTGGCTTCTCGCCTGTGTGGTTTGTTGTGGCGGTGAGTTACCCCGCGCTGGCGCTGACCAAAGTGCGATCTTTTTTTGAGCACCGGGCGGCGGACGATCCGCTGGCGCGTTCGGTCATCAACGAGGCCGGGCTGTTCTGGCGAGTCCTTTTTTTGAATCTTAACTATCATTCTGTACATCACGATCTGCCAGGCGTGCCCTGGTACGGGCTAAAGGCGATTTACCTGCACAATCGCGATGCCTATCAGCAGCGCAATCACGGTTTTGTGGTGAAGGGATACGGTGAATGGTTGCGCCGTTTCTGGGGGAAACCGGTGGATGTGACGGTGCATCCGGGCATTAATAAAGGAGACGGTCATGAGTGATCCGCTGGCATTGCCGATGTACGCCGTTAACCGCCGCGACACCGATGCCCTGTGGCTGGCGGTTCAGAAACTGCTGGTTGCCCGGGGCGTGCCGGTAGGGAGCCTCACGCCAGCGTTGCCCCAGGAGGCGTTGGTGACGCATTGGCAAAACCCGCAGCTTATCCTGAGCCAGACCTGTGGTTATCCGCTTATGACACAGCTTCTGGACGTTCAGGTGGTCGGTTGTTTTCACTACACCGCACCGGGATGCGAGAACATCTCTTACCGCAGCGTGTTAGTGGTGCGCGAGGAGGATAAACTGCGAACCCTGGCTGATTTTCGCGGCCGCCCGGTGGTGTGCAACGCCACCGATTCGCAGTCAGGTTACAACGTACTCATGAAAATGGTGACGCCACTGGCGGTGAACGGGCGCTTTTTCTCGCGCGTTGCCCTGAGCGGCAGCCATCGTCAATCGCTTTACGATGTGAATCGCGGGGAAGGGGATATCGCGGCCATCGACTGCGTCACCTGGGCGCTATTACAACGTCATGAGCCCGCGTTGCTGGAAGGGCTGGCGATTATCGACCAAAGCCCGCTGGCGCCAGGATTACCGCTCATCACCGCCGCGAAAACCTCTCCCGACACGCTGGCTGCGCTGCGCGAAGCGCTTCATACGCTGGTGAGTGCGTCGGAATACCGGGAAATTTGTGCCGCACTGCTGATTGGCGGCTTTAGCGAGGTGACGCGGGAGCCTTATTCGTTATTACTGGACTGGCGCAAGGCGGCGCAAACAGCCGGGATCACCCGGCTGTAGCTCTTCAGGCAAAGTGGTTTCTGGCCAGTGGAAGGCCCAGTTTTTCCCGCAGCGTGCCCGCTGCATAGTCGGTTTTCATCACCCCTTTGGCTTTGAGAATAGGGACCACCTGTTCCGTGAAGCGATCAAAATCCCCCGGCAGTTGAGGGAACATCAGGTTAAAGCCGTCTGCTGCCCCGGAAAGATAGATTTCCGCCAGCGTGTCGGCAACTTCCTGCGCACTGCCAATAACCAGCCAGCTGTCGGAGCTTTGCAGCAACAGACGACCGAGTTCCAGAATGGTCAGGGCGGGGTCATAATCCCGAATGAGTTGCAGCACGGTGCGAATACCGTCGAAGTTGGCTTCGTCCGGCAGCGGCGGCAGCGGTTTATCGGACGGATAAGGGCTGAGATCCAGCTTTAGATAAGACGAAAGCAGATCGATAGCCATCCTGTCGCTCATCAGCTGCGCGTTAAGCTGCTGGCGCTCGGCTTTTTCGGCCTCGGAATTCACCACCACCGGCAACACCCCGGCGATGATTTTAAAGGCATCAGGCGAACGTCCGAGCGCTTTCAGGCGCTGATTCATCTCTTCGCGGTAGGCTTTGCCCTGCTCGATGGACTTGATAAACACAAAGTGCATATCCGCCCGGCTGGCTGCGAGCTGCTTACCGGCTTCGGAAGAACCAGCCTGCACGAGAACCGGGTGCCCCTGCGGCGGACGTGGCACGTTAAGTGGGCCACGCACCTTAAAGAAATCGCCCTGATGGTTAAGATGGTGCACTTTGTCTGCATCGGCAAACAGCCCGCGCGGTTTATCAAACAGCAGCGCGCCATCTTCCCATGAGTCCCACAGACGGGTGACCACATCGATAAACTCCCCGGCGCGCTGGTAACGATTACCGTGCTGCGGGATCTGATCCAGCCCGAAATTGGCGGCCTCCTCTTCAAGCCAGGAAGTCACAATATTCCAGCTTGCGCGCCCGTTACTCAGGAAATCGAGCGAGGCGAAATAGCGCGCCAGATTATAGGGTTCCGTGTAAGACGTTGAAGCGGTTGCCATCAGGCCAATATTGTCCGTCACGGCGGCCAGCGCCGAGAGTAGCGTCAGCGGTTCAAGCCGGGCATTGGCATAATGGGCAAGGCCGCTGTCCCAGATCCCGGTATGGTCGGCAATGAACAGGGCATCAAGCGTGGCGGCTTCGGCCTTGCGGGCAAGGGCGGTGTAGTAGCTGAGCGTGAAAATTTCGTGTTCGGGGGCGTCCGGGTGACGCCATGAGAAGCGGTAGTCACCCTGTGGATTGAAAAAGAACAGGTTCAGGATCATGGTGTTGTGCGACATTGTGGGCCTGTGTCAGGTTGTGGCCGATCCGTGGCCATTGAATTATGAAAAGCGTTAAAGGTTGGTGTTAACCCATTGTTCCGCCACGGCAGCAGGATCTTTGTGCTGGAGGTCAACCTGCTTGTTCAGCTCGACCAGGGCGGTGTTATCCAGCTTTTGAGAGACCTTATTAAGGATGCCATCGATTTTTGGCGTCAGCGCCGCTTTGCGTACCAACGGCACAACGTTCTGGCTTGGCTGCTCGTGTTTATCATCTTCCAGTACCACCCAGTCCTCTTTGGCGAGCGAACCCTGGGTGGACACCACCGTGGCCACATCAATTTTGCCGGAGTTCAGCGCCAGACGGGACAGCGGCCCGCCCATATCGAGGGATTTCACCTCTTTAAACTCCAGGCCGTAGACGCGCTTCAGGCCCGGCAAACCGAGGGCACGAACCGGAAACTCCGGCGGGCCGCCGATCACCAGCTCGTGTGCAACAGGCGTGAGATCGGAGAGCTTGGTTAAGCCGTATTTTTTGGCCGTTTCAGCGCGAACGGCCCAAGCCGTGACCGAGCTGGCGGGAGAGGGGGTGAGCAGCGTGAATTCTGCCGGCAGCACTTTAGCAAGCCCGGCACTGACGTCGCTCTGGGTGGTCGCCAGAGTTTTCGTGTCATAATAATTCAGCAGTGCGCCGAGATATTCCGGAACAATATCTATTTCGCCGCTTTTCAGGGCCGGAATAATAATTTCGCGGTTACCCAGATTAAGCCGCGTTTTCACATCAATATTATTTTTCTTTAATGCGCTGGCGTAAATATTGGCAAGAATAGAGCTTTCGGTAAAGTTTGCCCCACCAATGGTGACGGTTTCCGCCAGGGCGGTAAAACTTAAGCCGAATAATCCTGCCGCCAGAAGGGATAATTTAAATCCACGGCGGTTAAACGCTTGCCATAATGATTGCTTCATAGTGCCTCTTTTTTGCAGGTGGTTTTTTATCATGATTGCGTTATTGCGGGTGCGGCCTTTGACTGAAATAACACGTGGTTGATAAGTGAAAATATTCCCTCGCAGGTCAATGCCAGCAGCGTCACCACAAGGGAGCCGGAAATGACCTGCGGTATATCGCGCTGCCCAAGCCCATCAATCAGGAAGCGCCCCAGCCCGCCCAGCCCGGCATAGGCGGCGACCACCGCCGTGGCGATAAGCTGCAACAGCGCGGTGCGAATTCCGGCAAAGATCAACGGCATCGCCAGCGGGATGCGCAGCTGCCACAGGCTTTGTATGGGCGTCATGCCAAGCGCGGTGGCGGCGTCGCAAAGGGTGCGGTCTGCGTGGTAAATCCCAACCCAGGTATTGGTCAGGATCGGCGGGACAGACAAAGCGATTAGCGCAATAAACACCGGCACATCATTGAAACCAAACAGAATAATGCACAATAAAATCAGGCCAAGAGACGGGATCGCCCGGCCAATGTTGAACAGGTTGATGACCAGGAAAGCCCCTTTGCGCCAGTAGCCCAGTGCCACTCCCAGAGGTAACGCAATAGCCGAGGCGATAAGCATGCTCACCAGCACATACCAGAGATGCTCGCGTAAGCGCAGCAGGATCCCGGTATCGCTGAGCCAGTGGTCTGGTTGAGTTAGCCAGTGCCAGGTTGCGGTTAAGATGTCCATTAGCGTGCCCACGGCGTCACCCAATAGCCCAGATGCGCTATCAGAGAATCAAAAATAAACGACAGCACCAGGCTCAGCACCACGCTCACCACAATCGGCGTAAGGAAATCCTGATTAAAGCCTGACAGCAGCAGTTGCCCAAGGCCGCCCTGACCAATTAGCGCCGTGACCGTGACCAGCCCCACCAGCGTGACCGAGGCAATACGCAGCCCGGCAAACAAAGACGGGATAATCAGGTGCAGCTCAACGTCAACAAACCGTTGCCAGCGCGTATAGCCCAGCGCGCGGGCGGATTCGAGCACGTCCGACGGCAGCTTTTCTATCCCGGCGACCACGTTTCGTAGCAGGATCAGCAGTGAATAGAGCGTTAAACCGATCACCGAGGTGGTGAGCGACAGGCCGGTGAACGGGATCAACAGAATAAACAGCGCCAGCGAGGGGATGGTAAACAGCACCCCGCACAGGCCAAGCAGTGTCGGAGCCGATGTGGGCCAGCGCAGGGTCAGGCCAATCAACACCCCGGTGAGCGCCGTGCCGAAAAAGAGTGATATCACTACCAGCAGCGTGTGCTGCCAGAGTAGAGCCGCAATCGGGCCCTGATTATCCGCAATCCATTGCCAGTCAATCATAGCGGCGCACATCCACATTGCCGTCCAGCACGCGCTGAAGCAGCCCGTGGGAGATACTGCCCTGATACTGACCGTCTCCGTTGACGTGCACCAGCACGCCTCCCGGCGCATCCAGAAGTGCGCTGTAAGCGAAACGCAGAGAGTGCAGCGCCTTCAGGGTAAGTGAAACGGGCAAGGTGGTGCTTCGCTCAGGGTCGAGCCAGTACAGCGGGCGCAGCTGTTTATCAAGCACCAGCCTCAGCGGGCTGGCAACCACCGGATGCTGGCTGGAAATGGGGGTTAGCGCCTCGTCGACCAGGGAAACATCGTGACGCGGAAGCTGCCCAACCTGAAGCCTGGCAAGGCGTTTTAAGTTGGGCTCAGGCCCGATGAAGCGTGCCACGAACTCACTGGCAGGCTGAGCGAGGATGCTATCGGGCGTATCAAACTGAGCCAGCACGCCGCCTTCCTGAAAGATGGCAATTTTATCGCCCAGGCGAATGGCTTCGTTGATGTCATGGGTGACGAGCACGATAGTTTTGTGCAGGCGCTGCTGGAGCTGCAACAGCTCGTCCTGGAGCTTTTCCCGCACGACCGGGTCGATGGCCGCAAAGGGTTCATCCATCAATAGAATAGGGGGATCGGCTGCCAGCGCGCGGGCAATCGCTACCCGCCCTTGCTGGCCGCCTGAAAGCTGGTGAGGGTAGCGCCCAAGCAGGCTCGGGTCGAGGGACATGACCTCAACCAGTTCATCAATACGCGTCTGAATATGCTTTTTATTCCAGCCAAGAAGGCGTGGAACAGTGGCGATATTCTGGGAAACGGTCCGGTGCGGGAATAAGGCTGCACTTTGCATCACAAAACCGATTTTCCGCCGCACCTGAATAATATCGGCATCGGCTATTTTAATACCCTGAACATAGACCGAACCGGCATCCGGGATATCCAGTTGATTAATCATACGTAATATAGTTGTTTTCCCACAGCCGCTAGGGCCAACGAATGTGCAGAATTCACCTTCATTGATAACGATATTTAATTTGCCGATCGCCGCGTGCGTACTACCAGGGTACGTTTTGTTTATGTTTTCGAGTCTTATCATATGAAACAATAGCGCCCTGAAATTATTGCGTTTATATAAAACACAAACTACAGAGGCATTGAACAAGGCGCAAATATGATATTTGCATTTGTATTGCAGGTATTTGGATTTTGATAATATAGAAGTGGTGAGCGGATGAAGCGTTACTACATGGCTTTTCGGGATTAGCCTGACAATCCCGATTCTGCCTTTACCATCAGAGGTGGGCAGGCTGGCAACTTCCAGGCCTTGGGTATGACTTACGGTTGTTCAGGCTCATTTTTGTGTATGTGCTGGCGTACCTGTTTAGCGTTTCATACCCAGTGCCGCTGAAGTTGCAAAAGACACTTCATTGATGATGCTGATTTATGCGATAACCGTTTTTTTGATGTTATTCGTTCTGGAAAATAGCATGGTTGATTTACAAAAAATACACTTAGCCCCGTACGGGTTTTTCTCGGAAACGTCGAAGGCCGATGTGCGATATTGTGACCCACTACAGCATGGGCATTTGAAATGTATATTTAGAATAATAGTATGTACCTTAAAATGATGCGCTTTCGGATTGTCATCCCAAAAGCCTTATGTTTTGTAATTTATCCATTTAAATCAGTGCTGGTGCGCATGAATGCAACAAACAATCTGATTTAAAGTGTCTGGTTTGAGTCCCTTAAACAGGAGATACCCATGCGTAAACGTTAAAATACTCTCATTATGTATAGCACACTTATGAGTATTTATTTATCACAGAGTAATACGCTGGAAGCCGCAGGGCGTGTATCGCCATTCTTGATAGCAAATTCAACTTTCTGCCCTTCAAAAAGAGTATTGAAGTCATCGCCTTGAAGCGCTGTAAAGTGAACGGAGACATCTTTACTACCATCGAGTGGAGAGATGAAACCAAAACCTTTATCTTCGTTAAACCACTTCACCAACCCTTGAATTCTTGCAGACATATTGACTCCCGTTGAGCATCGTTAAATTTCGGCATTACAAAAAGGATGTAATGAATGTGTTGGCTCAAAGAGAGAAGGTATCAGCGATAACGTCTGGTTATGAGGGCTGCGGAGCGAATGTATACAACTGTTTATTTATCGAACCAATGGGTTACTAAAACATGGATGGTATAAATTAGCAAGCCTTTTTTTAGCCGTCTGGAAGTTTTACTGGGGGAGAATTTAAAAATAGCTTTAATTTATAAATAGCGTATAATTGATGCGTATTTTTTAGCAAGGAAATTATTTGTCTCGTAAAATGACAGGAATTGTCAAATCTTTTGATATCCGCAGCGGTAAAGGTTTTATCACTCCATCTGATGGGCGAAAAGACGTCCAGCTCCATATTTCAGCTTTTAACGCCAGTGAATCTGAATCTCTCTATCCCGGCATTCGCGTCGAGTTTTGTCGTATCAACAGTCTTAGCGGGCCTATGGCGGCAAATATTTATTTATCCTGATAGCGTTATTTTTCATTTTGTTTTGCTTGATATTTATTATCTATAAATATAACTATTTATAGGTATTTCACATAAGCGGAATAGCATAATTTATGCCTGGTAATTGAATGATTATTCAATATTGCAAATAGAGTTTTGTTTTTACATAATAAATAAAATTGGCGAGGTTTTATTACATTTGCATTACAAATGAATGTAATAGTTTTTAAATTTAAGAAAATGCCTAGAATAGATAGATAAAAATTTTCAGGAGGTCTATTTTGTTATCATCATACAAAAGCATTAGCACTAATACTGCTGTAATTGACACAAATAACGATCTCCTATGGAAAAGAAAACTTTTGTTTTACTCGCCAGCGCGGTGCTGCTCACGAGCGCCATCAGGCAAAGCTATGCCGCCTGTCCTGCTACCGGCAATCAATATGTCTGTGATAATCAAACCAATGCCATGCTGGGCGTTGGCGCAAAAACCAACAACGTTGATATCGCCATAAATCAGAATGCAACGCTAAACGGCGGCAATATCCCTGCAATAAGTGTGGGTGACAACAATGCTATTAATGTTAGTGGTACGGTAACCAACTCCCCCGGTGGTAATCGGGGGGGATTTAGTGGTTATCCGGGGACCGGGCCAAATACTATTGAAGCGCAAAATAATACCGTTATTAATATAGATAAAAGCGGGAAGGTTATCGTCAACGGCAACAATAATATGGCCGAAGCGATTAACGTGATGGGCTATGGAAATACCATTGTTAATAACGGATTGATCAGCGCATCTGCCACGGCGGCAATTTGGTTCCAGGATACCCAGTCAGGAACGCGAAATAATGTCGTGAATTATGGCGTTATCCAGCGTCCTGGTGGGGGAAATGTGATTGGCACCAGCGGCGGGAACGGTATTCGATTTGAAAATAACACCGGTGGACGCGTTGAGGGCGATCTGCAATTTTCCCGCGGAGATGACGATCTCTTCTTCTATGCGGGGTCGGAGGTTACCGGTAATATTAACGGTGGCGGTGGGACCAATAATCTAACGCTGGATGGTCAACAAGGCTCACTGGACTCATTGCGCGGCGACATCAAAAACTTCACCACCTTAACAAAATCGGGCCTGGGCCGCTGGGATGCCAGCGGCTCGCTTAAAGGATTTAACCGTGTCGCGGTTGATCAAGGGATTCTGGGATTAAGTGGAAATAATGATGGATTTAGCGGTCAGTTAATTATCAACCCTGATGGTAATAACGATGCCGATGCCACGGTTGAGGCTCGGGCGCAAAGTCTGCCGACCAATAGCCCGAAAACCGGCAACACCGAAAATGTGATTAATAACGGCATGCTGATTTTAGCCCAGCCAGATGATGGCCGCTATGTCGGCCAGATTGTCGGTAGCGGTCAGGTGATTAAACAGGGCGACGGCTTGCTCACCCTGGCGCCGGAAGCCATGGATGGAAATACCTACAGCGGCGGCACGACAATTAAGCAGGGCACTATTGCCATTGCCGACGATAGCGCGCTGGGGGCAACTTCCGGGGCTTTGACCTTTGATGGCGGTGTGCTGACGATAAACAATGCGCTCGACCTCTCTGCACAACGTGCGGTGACGATAGCGACCGGCGGCGGTACGTTTAATACCAACGGGCACGACTCAACGCTCGCTCAGGCGATCGGCGGCAACGGTGAGTTTACCAAAGCAGGCGACGGGGTTTTAACGCTGGCCGGTCAGAATACCTACAGCGGCAATACTGTGATTGCAGCGGGTAATCTGAACGTGACCGGCAGCATTAGTGGGCCGGTCATGGTGCAGCAAAATACCCAGCTCTCCGGTACGGGGCAGGTTGGTGCGACGACAATAGCAAGCGGCGGCTTATTGACGGTCGGCGATATCGCCTCAACGACGGCTCCGGTGTCCAGCCAATTTACCGTGAACGGCAATCTGAGTAATGACGGCACGATACAGCTTAACCGGGACGCCACAACCCAGGGCAGCCAATTGAATATTGCCGGTGACTACACCGGGGGAAGCGACAGTCTTTTACTGATGAACGGCGTATTGGCCGGCGATGATTCCCCAGCCGACCGGGTGAATATCGCGAAAAGCACTGACGGCAGTACAGGCGTTAGCGTGACTAACCTTGGCGGCATCGGTGCCAGTGCTATCAATGGTATCGAACTTATTGATGTTAAAGGTAATTCATCCTCGACGGCCTTCTATCAAAAAGGGCGTATTGTGGCTGGTCTGTATGATTACTCGCTGGTGCAAAAAGGCAATAACTGGTATCTCACCAACCAATATACCGGCCCTGTCATCCCGCCGGAAAAACCGCCGGTTACGCCACCGGTGACAACGGATCCCGGCACGCCTCCTGTGCTGCCGGTTGAACCCGGTAAACCGGTTACGCCACCGGTGACAACAGACCCCGACACGCCTCCTGTGCCGCCGGTTAAACCCGGTAAACCGGTTACGCCGCCGGTGACAACCGATCCCGGCAAGCCCTCCGTGCCGCCGGTAAAACCCGGAAAACCGGTTACGCCTTTGGTCACGACCAATCCCGGGAAGCCTTCCGTGCCGCCGGTTAAACCTGGTAAACCGGTTACGCCTCCGGTGACAACGGATCTCCCCGGCAATCCGCGGGTTACGCCACCCATCAACCCCGGTATGCCTATTGCGCCTTCGGTATCGACGCCGAAAACGCTGCGTCCTGAAATTGGTGGCTATATTGCCAACCTGACCGCGGCCAATACGCTCTTTAATCTCACGCTCGACGACCGTGAAGGTGGTACAGAGTATCTCGACCCGGTGACTGGACAGCGTCGTTACAGCAAGCTGTGGCTGCGCCAGGAAGGGGGACAGACGCGGTTTAACAGCGGCAGCAACCAGTTAAAAACACAGGCCAATCGCTACGTGGTTCAGTTAGGCGATGAGCTGATTCATGGCGCATTTGGCGATCTCGACCGTTGGGATGTCGGCATCATGGCAGGCTATGCCAATCAGCACGCGAACACCGATTCCAGCCTCACCGGATATCGAGCTCAATCAGAGATTAATGGCTACAGCACGGGTCTATACGGAACCTGGTTTGAAAACGCGCAAGCGAAAACCGGCCTTTATGCAGACAGCTGGGTTCAGTACAGCTGGTTTAACAACGAGGTCGATGGCAAGGATCAGGCTAAGGCTTCCTATAAAAGCCGTGGATTCACCGCATCGCTTGAGACCGGCTATATCGCCTCATTTGCCCAATTCGAGCACAGCGAACTGTATGTGCAACCGCAGGCGCAGGCTATCTGGATGGGCGTGAAAAACCATACCTATACCGAGGATAACGGCACCCATGTGCAGGATATTGGCAACGATAATCTCCAGACGCGGCTTGGCGTGCGTTTGTATCTGAAAGGTCATTCATCGCAGGACGAGGGTAAACAACGTGAATTCAAACCTTATGTTGAAGCTAACTGGATCCACAATACCCAGCAGTATGGCGTGAGGATGGATGGTGAAGAGGTCAGCATGTCGGGCACGCGTAACGTGGGTCAACTGAAACTGGGCGTTCAGGGACAGCTGACTCCAGCACTTAATCTGTGGGGCGGGACGGCTGTCGATATTGGCGATGCAGGCTACAGCGACGCCTCTGCGATGCTGGGCGTGAAATATCAGTTCTGACCACCGACACACCGCTGCCCGTAGGCAAGGGTAGCGGTGTCATCCGATACGTCTATATTTTCAGGGTATCAATCACCGCTCTTAATGCAGGAGACACATTGCGGTGCGGATAATAAAGAAATAATCCCTCCATGCGCAGACTGTAACGCTGTAAAACCCGGATAAGCGCTCCGCGTTCTAAATCATCGGTAACCAGTTCGACCGGAACATAGGCCAGCCCCAGACCGAGCCGGGCAGCTTCGGCTTCCATATAACTATCCGATAAGGCCCATTGTCCTTGCGGCCGATGGGTTATTTTTTTATCCCCGTCTACCATTTCCCATTGATACAGGCTGCCGTCGCCGAATTGATAGGCGATACAGGGATGGACGATTAAATCGGCCGGAGTTTGTGGAAAACCGTAACGGCGAAAATGATCGGGTGTGCCTACCACGGCCATCTCCATATCGGGGGTAATGCGTACCGCAATCATGCCGCTGCCTACCTCAGGCCCAAGTCGGACGCCGGCATCGAAGCGTTCCTCAATAATGTCGACGAAGCGGCTTTCATTCATCAGCTCCAGCCTGATATCCGGGTATCGCTGTTTAAAGACCGCCAGCTTTGGCAGCAGACATTTATCAATCGCATGCTGGCTGGCATTAATGCGCACGGTGCCGGAAGGCGTCTGGCGATAATAGGCAAGCGTCGCCAGCCCTGAATCCAGGGCATCAAAGCCCGATTCTGCTGTCTGATAAAGCTGCTCGCCGGCTTGAGTTAATGAGAGCTTTCGCGTGGTGCGCACCAGAAGCTGAACGCCTAGCCGCTCTTCAAGCTCGCGGATGGAACGGCTAACGCCGGATTGTGCCAGCCCCAGTCGTGCGGCGGCGGCGGTAAAGCTGCCTTCCCGTACCACCTGCACAAACAGGTATAGCTCATTGTAGTTTTCCCGTTTTGCCATCGCGCCAATCCTGCCTATTTATAACAATATGGTATGAATTCTAGCATTTATCCCCCTCTAATCAGCACTCATTCTGCTTTCTATAATGCCCCCATACCAAAAATCACCGCAGCGTTGTCCGTATGAAACCTGTACCCACAACCTGTTTTTTAGGGGAGCCCTGATGAAATTCTTCACCAGACAACTGACAGCAGTCATGCCCGCCCTGCTGTTATGCACATCATTAAGTGGAGTGACAACAATGAGTTATGCCGATACTGCTAATCCAAATCTGCCTGTTTCGATGGTTGAAAAATGGGATAAAACGTTTGCCCAAAGCAATAAAGTTGATCACCGTAAAGTCACTTTCCCGACCCGCTATGGGATAACGCTTGTGGGCGATCTCTACATGCCAAAAGATCGCGGCGATCGTAAGCTTGCGGCAATTGCTATCAGTGGGCCTTTTGGGGCGGTTAAGGAGCAGTCCAGCGGCCTGTATGCGCAGACTCTGGCCGAGCAAGGTTTCGTGACCCTGGCTTTTGATCCTTCTTACACCGGTGAAAGCGGTGGCTATCCCCGCAATGTTGCCTCCCCGGATATTAATACCGAGGACTTTAGCGCAGCGGTGGATTTCCTCGGATTACAAAAAGAGGTCGATCGTGAGCGTATCGGTCTACTCGGTATTTGCGGCTGGGGCGGCATGGCGCTGAACGACGCGGCAATGGATACGCGCGTCAAAGCGGTTGCCACCAGCGTGATGTACGACATGAGCCGGGCGATGGGGCATGGCGTGGGCGACGGCAAAGACCGCTATACCACCGCCGATCGCCGTGCCGTGCTGCAATATCTGAATGCACAGCGCTGGAAGGATGCGGAAAATGGCACTTTCGCTCATGCTGGCCATGATATTTATGTCGATGAGAAGGGAAACGTCACCGCAGCCGATCGCATTTTGCCTGAAACGCTGCCTGCGGATCCGCATCCGGTCTTGAAAGAGTTCTTTGATTATTACCGTATGCCGCGCGGTTTCCATGAGCGCTCGGTGAACTCTACCGGCGCCTGGACGGCGACAACGCCTTTGTCGTTTATGAATATGCCGCTGCTGAGCTACGCCAATGAAATTACTATCCCGACGCTTATCGTGACGGGCGAAAAGGCACACTCGCGCTACTTTGCACAAGACGCCTTTAAAGCGGTGGGCAGCAAAAATAAAGAGCTGGTGATTGTCCCGGGCGCCAACCATGTTGACCTGTACGACAACGTGGCGGGGAAAATACCGTTTGCCAAATTTGACCAGTTCTTCAAAACCCACCTCAAATAACGCCTTCAGCTAGCGATATCAAAATGCCACCCGCGAGAGGCGGGTGGTATTCCACCTGCCATAATTTTCTCGCTCAAAAATAAGAGATGTATTTCAATGTCCACGTTAAGTCGTCACATCCCCCACGAAAAAGAACCCGCGCACTGGAGCGGTGTTTTTGCTATGACCTTGTGTGTTTTTGTTCTGATCGCGTCAGAATTTATGCCTGTCAGCCTGCTCACGCCGATAGCGAAAGCGTTGTACGTCAGCGAAGGATTGGCGGGCCAGGGGATTGCTATCTCCGGCGCGCTGGCCGTTGTGACTAGCCTGACTATCTCGACCCTTGCCGGGAATGTGAATCGTAAATATCTCCTGCTCGGCATGACGATGCTGATGGCCGTATCGGGCATGATTATCGCGCAGGCCTCCAGCTATCTGATTTATATGATCGGACGCGCCATGATTGGTATCGCGATCGGTGGATTCTGGTCAATGTCAGCGGCAACGGCGATTCGCCAGGTGCCGCAGCACCTTGTTCCCCGCGCGCTAGCCATCTTCAACGGTGGCAATGCGCTGGCAACGGTGGTGGCGGCGCCGTTGGGAAGTTACCTGGGCGCCACCGTCGGCTGGCGCGGCGCATTCTGGTGCCTGGTGCCGGTGGCCATCGTGGCTTTTATCTGGCAGTGGTTCAGTTTACCGACGATGGATATGGATAAAGACCGACCCTCACGCGGCTCAGCCTTGCGACTGCTTCGTAGCGCCACCGTGGTCACGGGCCTGTGCGCCTGCGGGCTGTTCTTTATGGGGCAATTTGCGCTATTTACCTATGTGCGTCCGTTCCTCGAGACCGTCACCCGCGTTGATATCACGACGTTATCGCTCATTCTCCTGACCATTGGCGTGGCGGGGTTTGTCGGCACGCTGGTGGTTGGCACGTTTTTGAAAGCGGGTTTTTACCCGACGTTGATCATGATTCCTTCGCTGATGGCCGGTATCGCGGTAACGCTACTTGTGGCAGGGCATTATGTCTGGATGGTTGTTCCGCTGTTAGGGTTCTGGGGATTGATGGCAACAGCCGCGCCAACGGGCTGGTGGACGTGGATTGCCCGAACGCTGCCGGAGGATGCCGAGGCGGGCGGTGGACTGATGGTGGCGGTTATCCAGCTCTCTATTGCGCTCGGCTCGACGATAGGCGGAATGATGTTTGATAACGTTGGTTGGCAAAGTGCATTTGGATTAAGTGGCGTATTGCTACTGGCAGCGGCGATGCTGACATTTATGGTCTCACGGCAAAACCGCCCCCACGTTGAGGGGCATAGTCATAGCCATCGGTGAAGATGAAATGATAGGCTCGACTATACCGTCGATAACCGTAATGAATGCCATAAGGAAAATGCCCATGAGCGATGAGATAACGACACTAACCAGCAAAGAGATTTACCGTAACCGCTGGATGTCGCTCAAAGAAGATCGTATCCGCAGGGCCGACGGCAGCGAGGGGATTTACTCGGTCGTCGAGAAAGCGGATTTTGTGGTCATTGTGCCGGTTCAGGACGATGAAATTTATGTCGTTGAACAGTTCCGCTATCCGCTGGGCGTAAGAACGCTTGAATTGCCGCAGGGTAGCTGGGAAATGTCGCCCACCGCCGCGCCAGAAGAGGTAGCGGCTGGCGAGCTACGTGAAGAAACGGGGCTTATTGCCGGTAAGCTCGAGTATGTGGGATATCAGAAGCTGGCGCAGGGCTATTCCACGCAGGGCTACCACATTTACCTCGCCTCACAGCTCACTTTTGCTGGTCAGCAGCTTGATGACGAAGAATATGGCCTTACCGTCAAAAAGATGAAGATGGCGGACTTCCGCGCGTTAATACTGGCGGGAAAAATCACCGATGCGACCTCGGTAACCGCGTTTTTGTTAGCCAGCGAGAAAATGCGCAGCGCGCGTCTCTCAGGCGCTTAACCGCCAGACTGAATGCGCATGCAGCGTCATGACGCATTGATCGTCGCTAAAAAACGCTTCACCGTGTGGGAGCGCTCAAATCGCCGCCAGCAAAGGGCGATATCGGTATAGATTTCAGGCGAACTCAACGCATGATAGGTGATATTGGGCGGTGAAATGGCCGCCATCGACTTTGGCACCAGCGCGAATCCGCCGCCTGCGGAGACCATGCTCAGCGAAGATGACAGCTGTGACGACTGCAACGCATGCTGCACGTCAATTCCGGCCTGCTCACAGCAGCTGTAAACCTGATCGTACAGCCCCGGCGCAATCTCTTGCGGAAACAATACCACCGTTGTATCGCGCAGCTGTTCCAGCGCCAGACTGCCGCATGCCGCTAGCGGATGGTCGCGATGCAGCGCCACCACCATCGGCTCCCGGTCGAGAATGTTTAGCTCGAACGCTTTACTGCTCTCGCACGGCAGCCGCACGAAGGCGATATCCAGTTCACCCTCCGCCAGCATCGCCGTCAGCGAAGACATATTGGCCTCGACCTGGTGAACCTGCACCGCCATGTTCTGCAACTGATACTGGCGGATCAAGGTGAAGATTTTGGGATGGAAGGCGTCTGAACTGGTGATACCAATCGACAGGCTACCGTTTAACCCGCGCGCAATACCCCGGGCTTTCTCCAGCGCCGCGTCACTCAGCGCCAGGATCTTACAGGCATCGTCATAGAACGCTTCTCCCGCTTCGGTTAGCTCAACGCCACGGGTCAGGCGTCTGAACAGCGGCGTGCCCACTTCCTCTTCGAGCCGTTTGATCTGCTGACTCAGTGGAGGCTGCGAAATGCCCAGCGCTTTGGCCGCTTTTGTGAAGTGTCGCTCGCGTGCGACCGCGACAAAATACCGCAGATAACGAAGTTCCATATCTAAAACGTCTCAAACCAGTATGGATTCTATATTGGAACTCTCTGCTGAATCGGGTCAACATTTATTTAACCTTTCTAAATAAAGTTGAAAAGGACGAGCGTGATGCATTCATCTGCCTGTGACTGTGAGGCCAGTTTGTGCGAGACCCTACGCGGGTTCTCTGCCCAGCATCCTGACAGCGTTATCTATCAAACATCGCTAATGAGCGCGCTGCTAAGCGGCGTGTACGAGGGGCAAACCACCATCGCCGATCTGCTGGCGCACGGTGATTTTGGCCTGGGCACCTTTAACGAGCTGGACGGCGAAATGATTGCCTTCAGCAGCCAGGTATACCAGCTGCGTGCTGACGGCAGCGCCCGTGCGGCGAAACCTGAGCAAAAAACGCCGTTCGCGGTGATGACCTGGTTCCAGCCGCAGTATCGCAAAACCTTCAATGGGCCGGTCAGCCGTCAGCAGATCCACGACCTGATCGACCAGCAAATCCCCTCAGATAACCTGTTCTGCGCGCTGCGCATCGACGGTAATTTCCGCCATGCCCACACCCGCACCGTCCCGCGCCAGAAGCCACCGTACCGGGCAATGACCGACGTGCTCGATGACCAGCCGGTTTTCCGCTTTAACCAGCGCGAAGGGGTACTGGTTGGGTTCCGCACACCGCAGCATATGCAGGGCATCAACGTGGCCGGTTATCACGAACATTTCATCACCGACGACCGCCAGGGCGGGGGCCATCTGCTCGACTACCAGCTAGAGAGCGGGGTGCTGACCTTCGGTGAAATTCATAAGCTGATGATTGACCTGCCTGCCGATAGCGCTTTTTTACAGGCCGACCTTCACCCCAGCAATCTCGATGCAGCGATCCGTTCCGTCGAAAACTAACAGGAGAACTATCGTGAACAGTGAGAAACAGTCACGTCAGTGGGCGCACGGCGCCGATATGGTTGTCGGCCAGTTGGAAGCGCAGGGCGTGAAGCAGGTATTCGGGATCCCGGGGGCGAAGATCGACAAAGTTTTTGACTCCCTGCTGGACTCCTCCATCGAGATTATTCCCGTGCGCCACGAGGCGAACGCGGCATTTATGGCGGCAGCGGTCGGGCGGCTGACCGGCAAGGCCGGGGTCGCACTGGTGACCTCCGGGCCGGGCTGCTCGAACCTGATAACCGGCATTGCCACCGCCAACAGTGAGGGTGACCCGGTGGTCGCACTCGGCGGGGCGGTGAAACGGGCGGATAAAGCCAAACAGGTACACCAGAGCATGGATACCGTCGCCATGTTCAGCCCGGTGACCAAATACGCCGTGGAGGTCAGTTCATCGGACGCGATTGCCGAAGTGGTATCGAACGCGTTTCGTGCCGCCGAGCATGGCAGACCGGGGGGCGCATTCGTCAGCCTGCCGCAGGATATTGTTGACCAGCCCGCCACGGGCGCTATTTTGCCAGCCAGCGGCCCAACCCTAATGGGCCCGGCGCCGGAATCGGCTATTAACGATGTGGCGAAGCTTATCGAAAACGCCAAAAATCCGGTTATCTTGCTGGGGCTGATGGCCAGTCAACCCGCCAACAGCGCAGCGCTGCGTAAGCTGCTGGAAAAAAGCCGCATCCCCGTGACCAGCACCTATCAGGCCGCCGGGGCGGTGAATCAGGAGAACTTCAGCCGATTTGCCGGACGCGTTGGTTTATTCAATAACCAGGCGGGCGACAGATTGCTCCATCTTGCGGATTTGATTATCTGCATCGGCTACAGCCCGGTGGAATACGAACCGTCGATGTGGAACGGTGGCGACGCGACGCTTGTGCACATTGATGTGCTGCCTGCCTATGAAGAACGTCACTATGTCCCGGATCTTGAGCTGGTGGGGGACATTGCCGAAACCCTGAACCTGCTCGCCAACCGGATAGAACGCCAGCTCTCTTTAAGCCCGCATGCGTCAGAAATTCTCATCGATCGCCAGCATCAGCGCTCTCTGCTCGACAGTCGCGGCGCGTCGCTCAATCAGTTTGCCCTGCATCCGCTGCGCATCGTGCGGGCCATGCAGGACATCGTCAATAACGACGTAACGCTGACTGTGGACATGGGCAGCTTCCACATCTGGATTGCCCGCTACCTCTACAGCTTCCGGGCGCGTCAGGTGATGATCTCCAACGGTCAGCAGACCATGGGCGTTGCGCTACCGTGGGCGATTGGCGCATGGCTGGTCAACCCAGGCCGCAAGGTGGTTTCGGTGTCCGGTGACGGCGGATTCCTGCAATCGAGCATGGAGCTGGAAACCGCAGTGCGCCTCAACGCCAACGTACTGCACATCATCTGGGTGGACAACGCCTACAACATGGTGGCTATCCAGGAAGAGAAAAAATACCAGCGTCTTTCCGGCGTGGAGTTTGGCCCCGTTGATTTCAAAGCCTATGCCGACGCCTTTGGCGCAAAAGGTTTTGCCGTGGAGAGCGCCGACGCGCTCGAGCCAACGCTGCGCGCGGCGATGGATGTCGACGGCCCTGCCGTGGTGGCCATTCCCGTCGACTACAGTGATAACCCGCTGCTGATGGGCCAGCTCCATCTCAGCCAGATTTTGTGAATCACGATAAGGATAGAGAAATGCAAAAAGTAGCTCTCGTCACTGGCTCAGGCCAGGGGATTGGTAAAGCGATTGCGCTTCGCCTGGTGAAAGATGGCTTTGCCGTTGCCATTGCCGACTATAACGAGGAGACGGCAAACGCCGTTGCCGATGAAATCACCCGCAAGGGCGGCAAGGCCATCGCCGTGAAGGTTGATGTCTCTAACCGTGAGCAGGTGTTTGCGGCGGTCGAGAAAGCCCGCACCGCGCTGGGCGGTTTCAACGTTATCGTCAATAACGCTGGTGTTGCGCCTTCTACGCCAATCGAGTCGATCACGCCAGAGATTGTCGATAAGGTCTATAACATCAACGTGAAAGGGGTGATCTGGGGGATTCAGGCCGCGATTGACGCGTTTCGTAAAGAGGGACACGGCGGCAAGATCATCAACGCCTGCTCGCAGGCGGGCCATACCGGTAATCCAGAACTGGCGGTCTACAGCTCCAGTAAGTTTGCGGTTCGTGGCTTAACTCAGACCGCTGCACGAGATCTTGCGCCGCTTGGGATTACCGTGAACGCCTACTGCCCGGGCATCGTCAAAACGCCAATGTGGGCCGAAATCGACCGTCAGGTATCCGAGGCCGCAGGCAAACCGCTCGGCTACGGCACTGAAACCTTTGCCAAACGCATCACGCTGGGCCGCTTGTCCGAGCCGGAAGATGTGGCTGCCTGCGTATCTTATCTGGCTGGCCCAGACTCAGACTACATGACAGGCCAGTCCTTGCTGATTGACGGTGGGATGGTCTTTAACTAAGCGCGATGAAGTGCGAAAAACGCGAATGCCCCTGTATCTCTACAGGGGCATTTTCTTTAGAACAACACTGAGTAATTCAAGCCAAACGTCCGCCCGCGCCCCTTATAGTCGTACAACGAAGCCGGGCCGGAAGCCGGGCTGTAATACAGCGGGGCGCGCTGCCCCCACACCGTGGTGTAGTCACGGTCAAACAGGTTTTCGACGCTAAAACTGAGTTTCCCTACCGGAAGCTGATAGCTGCCCAGCACATCGATGGTGGTGTAGCCATCCAGCTCGTTACCGGCATCGTCGCTCAGTTTAAAGGAGGTGGTGCTCTGCACGCGCAGGCTCCACGGGTCTGGCGCCCAGCCGATATACGCCGTCGCTTTTGAAGGACTGGCGATCTTCACATCGTATTTCTGCCACTGACCGTCAACTTTGGACTCGGTTTTCAGGACGTTGAAATTACCGCCGGTGCTCCAGTCGCTATCAGGAATAAAGTAGTCCACCGCACCTTCCACGCCGTAAATGCGGCGCTTATCGTCAACGATGCTGATGGTCAGATCTTTATTCGCCTGCACGTTCTTGTCAGACAACGAGTAGTAGGCGGCAATTTGGGTGCGCAGGTTGTCGCCGGTGTAGCGCCAGCCCAGCTCGTACGAGTTCACCTTAATCCCTTCCAGCGCGCTGTCATCGACGTTAACGCTGTTGGTTAGCGGCAGATGCCCGTTAACCGCTTTCCCGTACGCGCCGCGCCCGTAGTATTTACCCGGGTCAGGCAGCTCTACGCCCTGCGAGAAGTTAAACCAGGTTTGCTGACGCTCGGTGAGATGAACCAGCAGTCCGGCATTAAACAGGAAATTGTCGTAATCGGTTGAACCGCCGGGAATGGCATCGGCCGAGTTGAACGTGCCTGCGGCAATCTGCTGCTGTTGCGCATAGCCAATGAAATCATCCACCTTGTTTTCGGTGTACTGGTAGCGCACGCCGCCGCTTAAGGTAAAGATCTCATTGATGTCATAGCTCGATTGCAGGAAGGCCGCCAGGTTGCTGATGTCATACGACGGGTAGCGCCCGGTGGTGTAAATCTGCTGGTTATTCAGCCCGCCGGAGGCGTTGGCTTTGTCCACATCGAAGAACATCTGATTAGAGGTAAAGCGCTCATGATCGGCGTCCAGCCCATAGGTCAACTGCCAGCCATCCAGCGGCGTGCTGTTTAAGGTCAGCTTCGCGCCATACTGATTGGTTTCCTGCTGCGATGAAGAGAACGAGGTCAGTTCATTGTTCTTGTTCATGCTGGGGAACGGGTAGAACTTCAGCGACTCATCGCGATAGTAAACCTGGCCGACCAGCTCCTGCCCGAGGAAATCGCTATTGGAATACTGCAAGCTCATCAAATGGCGTTCGGTGCCGGGAATGCGGTCAGAGTTCAGCCCGCTGCTGACGTAGGGCTTGCTCGCGCCGGTCAGCGCCGAGAAGTCTTTCCCCAGATTTAAGCCGTAATCGTCATCGCCCTGGCTTTTGTAGTACTGGGTCACCAATTGAAGCTGTTGTGTTTCATCAATATTGAGCGTGCCGGTGCCCATGACATCCAGACGATCGGAATATTGCAGCCCGGTTTGGGTGTTATCGAGCAGGGTCGCATCGCCGTTGCCGTCATACCAGCCGCCGAATTTCTGATAGGCCACCGACATGCGCCCGGAGATATGGTCATTACCGCCGGAGACGGCGCTGGCAACACGCTCATCGTGATCTTTGCTGCTGTTAAAACCGCTTTTGGTTTCGGCTTCAAACTCAACCTGCGTTTCCGGCTGGCCTTTTTTGGTGACGATATTGATAAGCCCGCCGGTGCTGCCGCCGCCGTACAGCGAGGTGGCGCCGGAGATGACTTCAATATGTTCGATATTGAACGGATCGATTGAATCCAACTGGCGACTATCGGTACGTGAGGAGTTGAGGCGTACGCCGTCAATCAACACCACCAGCGGACGTCCACGGACGTTCATGCCGTAGTTGGTACGGCTCTGACTGCTGACGTCAAGACCGGGGATCAGCTGCGCCAGCGCGTCCTTCAGCTCTTTGCCGCCCTGGATCTGTTGCTCCAGTTCAGCGTTTTCAATCACCCAGGTCGTTTGCGCCATTTCAGCAACGGTACGGTTGTTGCGGCTGGCGGAAACGACGATGGATTCATCATCGGTTTGTTGCGCTACGGCCGGGGACATCATGGCGAGCAGCAGCGGGTTCAAAGCCCAGAGGGTATGTTTTTTGGTTATCATCATCATTCCTGCGCACGGGCTGACAAACATCAGCCTAAAGATGCGGTTCAGTGAGTTAAGACGCAGCGGGGCTGCATTTCCCGAAGCGTAAAAATGCCAGGGAACGTATAAACCATGATAATTTCATGGGCTTATATCAGTTGTGATAACGCGAATATTGACGATAATATTTCTCATTATCAACACTAAGATCGTAGAGTTGATTAAATCTCATGATTGCGTTGGCGTTTTAAAGGAAGGCTTATGGCGGGTGTTCCGGGTTATCGGGTATTCAATGTGCAACTGGCGTATAAGCGCGAAGTTTCTCCCTCAATGCTGAGCCTGGTTTTCAGCGGGCCGGATGTGGCGCAGATGAAATCCGACTCGCCGGATCAGCGGATAAAGCTGTTGTTGCCTGCTGAAGACGGCACGCCGCCAGCGCTGCCGGTAGAAGGTGAGTGGTATCAAACCTTTTTAGCGACCCCGAAGGAACGGCGTCCGATTCTCCGCACCTACACGCTGCGCCACGTCGACCCTGTCCGTCAGGAAGTCACGGTGGAATTCGTTCGTCACGGCACCGAAGGCCCCGCTTCGGCATGGGCGATAAATGCCAGCATCGGCGATGCTCTCCAGATGGTGGCCCCCAACGCCGCCCATGCTGCCGATAGCGGCGGTTATGAATGGACGCCACCGGCAGGGCTGAGAAATGCGCTGATTATTGCCGATGAGACGGCGCTACCGGCCGCGCGTGGCATTCTTGAGATGCTGGCGGAGCAGGTGAATCCGCCAAAAGTTCAGGCATTTTTTGAAGTCCCTGAGCCGGGCGATTGCGCAGATTTAACCGCGTTTGAATTTGCCGAAGTCCACTGGTTACCGCGCCAACCTCAGGCGGCCCGACACGGTGAGCGGCTTATTTCGACCGTCAAACAATTAGCCCGGGTTGCGGAAATAAAAAGGGCGGGAAGCGTTCGGGAAGAAGCTGAAGGGGAACTGCTATGGGATAAAGCGACCAGCGATAGCAATATATTTTACGGTTGGGTTGCTGCAGAATCGACGGTGGTAAAACTGCTACGGCGTTATTTAATTGCCGAATGCGATGTGGATCAGGACACCATTAATTTTATGGCTTATTGGGCGAAAGGTCGGGTTCGTTAACGGCATAATTTACTCCTTAATGAGCTTTGTTTGTTTCTCTACTACATAGGATTTTGCACGGTCTATTCCTAAGACAGGGGATAACTTTTCTGAGGAACGTTGAAAAACCAGAGCGTATCTTTATAAACCTGTGAATGAACTCACTCCATAAATTTCTAACCCTTTAGGGTTGGTTTTTCTATTAACCATTACTCCTTTAGTGATGGGCGAATCCGTTGCATAGGATCAAATCAACCAAAAAATCTCATTTTGTTAACATGAAAGGGAATCAAATTTACCATGAAAAAATAATTCCCCTGAAATGACTATTCCTAACATTATGATTTAAAAGGTTAATGTTCTTAAATTAATTGTTAATAAAATGTCATTTTATTATAACATTGAGATGCTTTAAGTTTGTTTAACGAAAACTTTCCTTATTGAAAATCAATAATGATTATCTTTAGGAATTTTATTACACAGACTGAAGATTAATCCCAATTGAAACAATAGGGTTATTTTATTTACAATTTGTTCATGAGTTCTAGCTGATACAGGACAGGAATATTCACAGAATATTGATTGAAATTTCTTAAATCATGGAGTGACTTATTGAGTTTAATACTGATTTTAAGTGATGACTTTGTGTTTAGTGAGGCTATAACGCTATTACTCGCCGAGGTTAGATCAGATTCTGTAAATCTGAATAATAAGGGAGTCGGAGTGCAGTGTCGTCAGGTTATGTTTAAAGACGATATCAATCACTTACTGGCTGTTAACCAATGTAGTTCTCTTATCGTTGATATTCAGGGCATTGTCACGGCTCAAACTATCAGCATGCTAAATCGGATCAAACGCGATAATCCTTTACTCACGGTAATGGTTTTTGTGAATGAGCTATTTGATTATCAAAGCCCATTGACTCGGGTTCTGATGGATCTGTGCGATATATTAGTTAACCGCTATGAAAGTATTTCAGGATTAAAACGTAGTCTGGTGCAATTGGGAATGATGAAACCGCGTCGTGCAACAATAATGTTTACGCGTTTTGCCGGAGCCCTGCGCCTGAATGTGAGCTGCTGCGACTCTATGTTTTCGCGTTTATCTAAGCGAGAACTTGAGATAATGAATTATCTGGCACAAGGAATGAGCCCGTCGGAGATAGCTGAGGAACTCTATATTAGTACCAAAACCGTTTACACTCACCGATTACGGATATACGCCAAATTAGGTGTGAAAAACATTATTGAGCTTCACCGGATAATGCAAATCTCCTCAATTATCTAGTAAGCGTATTGACGATTAATTTTTATCAACAGCACCTCCACCTGCATAATGAATGTTAGGGAGGTTTTATTTACAAGGACACCCTTAATGAAACACGTCATTCCCTTCGCATTATTATTTTGTAGCGCCAGCGCCTTTGCCAGCGATGGTACTGTAACCTTTAGCGGAACCATTACGGACACCGCATGCACCATTTCGGCATCTGATGTCACGGTTGATTTTGGTACCGTTGCTGCCAGTTCATTTAAGGCAAAAGGTGATTCCGTAGGGGGGCGTTCGTTCCAGTTAACGCTGGCAAACTGCCCGTATGACAGTGCGACCGTGCGCTTCGATGGCAGCGCTGACCCGGAAGGCAAGCTGTTCCAGATTGACAGCGGAACCGGCAAAGCCAGCGATGTCGCTATCGCTATTTTTGATGCCAATAATTTACAGGTATTGCCAAATACCCCTTCCAGTTCTTATGCACTATCAAAGACTGCTGCCAATACGCTTAATTTTTCTGCCAAACTGCAATCGACCGCAGATACAGTAACAGCCGGTGATATTACCTCAACCTCTAATTTCACGATCGTTTATCCATAATATTATGGGCTGGTGATCACCAGCCCTATTATTCAGGTTAATCCGCTCTGGAGAACAATAATTGAAATTATTACGCTCGCTACTGCTGATTATCTGCTGTACCCATCCGACCTGGGCAGGTATTACACTAAGTTCTACCCGTGTTATTTATAATGAATCCGCCAAAGAGGCGGCCATTACAATTGGTATTACGGGTGAAAGTCGCCCTTATCTTGTGCAGTCGTGGCTTGAGAATCGTGAACATAGCGACATTTCTGCGCCATTTGTCATGACCCCTCCTTTATTTAAGCTTATGCCGGATACCAGTTGGCAAATCCGCATGACCAAAATAAATGATGGCCTGCCACGCGATCGCGAATCGCTATTTTGGCTGAATATTAAAGCCATCCCTGCCTCAGACAGTAATGAACGTAATCGGATGCTGATTGCGACGAAGAGCGTCCTGAAGATGATTTGGCGCCCCTCTACGCTGAATGCGGCAGGTGCCGCCGAGGCGGTAAAGCAGGTCACCGCTTCGGGGAATGGACAAACCCTCACATTGCACAATCCAACGCCTTATTTCATCAATATCGGGACGTTACGCGTTAACGGCCTGCGCATTGATTCTCCCGGATATATTGCGCCTTTGTCCTCACATGCGATTGGCCATACCGCCTCGCACGGGCGTATTGAGCTTCAGGCAATTAATGATTACGGCGGTTTAACGCCAGCCGTCACGCTGAGTTTCTGAACATCAGGACGATACGGACATTGAAGATGAAAGTAAGCAAGCTGGCGCTCCTGCTGACCTGGGGTTGTTCACCGATAGCGGCCCATGCCGATCTCTATTTTGATACCAATGCACTGGATCTCACCGATGAACAAAAGCAGCAGTTGAATCTACAGTCCTTTAGCGATCCTGAAACGGCATCTGCGGGTACGTGGAATGTTGATGTGCTAATAAATGGCCAGTCGATTGGTCGGCATAGCATCACCTTTGAGGCGTGCGGTAAAGCGCTATGTGCGCAATATACTCCGACGATGTTGGCACAGTTTGGCATCCGTACTGACCAGTTTCCTTCGCTTGCTGCCCTGGCATCGGATCATGCCCTGACGAACGTTGCGCAATATATCCCACAGGCAACCAGCGTATTTGATAGCGCAAAGCAGCAGTTGCAGCTTTCGGTGCCGCAAGCGGCATTAAAGCCGAATATCCGTGGGGATATTGCGCCCGAGCAGTGGGACAACGGGCTACCGATGCTTTTCGCCAGCTATAACCTTAACGGCATGGAAGCCCGCTATGATGACGGTAAAGACAGCTCGCAGTATCTCAATCTGCGGAGCGGCGCAAACATGGGGCCGTGGCGGGTCCGTAATTACAGCTATTACACTCATGATAATCATGGCAGTAACGAGTGGAAAAGTATGCAGTCATGGCTTGAGCGGGACGTTCGCGCACTTCGCTCGCGTCTGACCGTAGGACAGAGTGCGACCACGGCGTTGGTGTTTGACAGCTTCAACTTTAGCGGGCTGATGCTGGCTTCTGATGACGGCATGCTGCCCCAAAGCCAGCAAGGTTTTGCGCCGATAATCAGGGGCATTGCCATGAGTAACGCCCAGGTCGAAGTTCGCCAGAAAGGGAACATTATCTATCAAACCTCGGTCACGCCAGGCGCTTTTGAAATCACCGATCTGTTTCCGACCTCATCAAGCGGGGATCTGGATGTCATCATCCGCGAAGAAGATGGCAGCGTGAGAACCTTTGTCCAGCCGTTCTCTTCCGCGCCCACGATGGTGCGTGAAGGACAATTGAAATATGCGGTCAGTAGCGGGAAATATCGCAGTGAAAATAGTGGGGCATACGAACAGAAATTTGCCCAAAGCGAAATCGTTTACGGTCTGCTGAACGCCACGACCTTGTACGGCGGGATTGTCGGGGCCGAACATTACGCCGCTGCCGCTATTGGTCTGGGCCAGGGGCTGGGCGAATGGGGGGCGATCTCCTTTGATTTCACGCATGCCAGAAGCCGATTCGCCAAAGAGGATGACGCTAAGGGGAATTCGCTACAGTTCCGCTACAGCAAAAACATTACGGCGACCGATACCACCATGACGTTGGCTGGCTACCGATACTCCACTGCCGGGTATTACAGCTTTGAAGAGGCGAGTGAGGCCTGGCGCGATAGCGGTTCGCGCCAGTACGGTCAGCCTAAACAACGCATGCAGCTTTTGTTAAACCAGAATCTGGGTGAGTGGGGCGGTCTGTCGTTGTCCGCTTATCAACAAAACTACTGGCGCGGCAACGGGGGCAAAACGCGCTCGATGACGTTTGGCTATAACGTTAACGTCGCGGGAGTCGGCGTGTCTCTTAGCTATAGCGATAACCAAACCCAGGGGCGCGATGGGCGCGACAAAATTTATTCCATGAATCTATCCGTGCCGCTTAACCGTTGGTTAAGCCCGGGAAATTCGGCGCTTTTAAGCTATAGCCAGACCAAAGCACAAAATGGTCGCTCCCAGAACCAGGCCACCCTCTCGGGTACGGCGCTAAGTGATAACAACCTGAACTACTTGCTGTCGCAAACCTACGCGAAAGACGAACAATCCGGCGCGCGCAACGGCAGTGCTGCCAGCCTTCGCTACACCGGTTCGAAGGGCGTTGCCTCTGCGGGATATTCGACGGAATACGGAAAAAATCGACGTCTTAACTATGGATTGCAGGGATCGCTTGTGGCGCATCCCTATGGCCTGACGCTTGGACAGGAACTGCCCGAAGGCGGCGCTAGCGCGCTGGTACATGCCCCGGGAGGCGGGAATCTAAAAGTGAAGAATACCACCGGCGTAACCACCGATAGCTGGGGCAACGCCATTGTGCCGTGGCTGACCGTGTATCAAGAAAACGTGATTCCCATTGACGCACAGAGTGCGGCTGACGACGTTGAAATTGGCAATACCCTTCAGAAAGTCGTGCCCAGCCGCGGGGCGCTGGTATTGGCGGAATTTAAACCCGTGCGCGGTAATCGACTCTACGCTCACCTGCGTTGGCAGGGAAAAAATGTGCCCTATGGCGCGGTGGTGAGTGCTGGAGATAGGCAGACAGGCATCGTCAATGAGCGTGGTGAAGTCTACCTCAGCGGGCTTGAGGACAGTACGACGTTGAGTGTTTCCTGGGGAAGTCACCAGCGTTGTCAGGCAGTGGTGAATTTCGCCGGGGTTAAAAAAATTAATGGTATTGCCATCATCAATCTGGAATGCAGAGCGAATTAGGGAGCAATGATGAAATTATCGATCTATTCAGCGGCGCTGACGTTGCTCGTCGCGGCGAGTGGCGCGGCTCAGGCAACCTGCACATTGCAAAACGGCGCGAAGGCGGGAAGCGTCTCGGTTTCATTTTCGACAGAAACCTTCGATCCCGGCGCAACCAGTGCTTCGCAGCGGCAAACTCGCGCAATAACCAATGCGACGATGGCCTCTGCGATGGGGATTAGTGGTTCTCAGCGGATCATGACCTGCACCGGCGGGGAAAGCTTTATGATGACGGACAGTTCTTATACCGTCCGTGCCGGTTATTCACCGGGTGATACCGGTTATATCGAAACCGGGATCCCAAATCTGTATATGTACATTGTTTATGCTAATGGTACGGCGACCGGGATTCGTTATCCTACCACTGCGGGCGGAAATTATTCTCGCACAGCCAGCACAATAAATGGAGGGGCCGGGCGATGGACGGACATCGGTAATGCGACGGTATATTTGTATCAGGCGGGAAAAATATCACAGGGAGGCGTTGTTCCTGCAGGAGTATTAACGCGTTGGCGAACTTCTGATGGCGTCAATATGGTTGATATTATGCTTAATAGTTTTGTCGTAAATGTCAAAAGCTGCGAGTTGACCAATAAAACACCTTCTGTACCTTTAGGCGAAGTACACGTGTCGCATTTTACCGGCGTGGGTAGCTATGCTGGCAGCACCGGTTTTACTCTCGGTATGAATTGTGACTCAAGTATTAAACCGACGGTGACATTTACGGGCACCTCGGTCTCAACGGGGAATATTTTGCCGCTGAATAACCCCGACGCCGATACCACGGCTAAAGGCGTTGGCGTTGAACTCCTTTATGGACAAAAGGGCGTCACGTTAGGCGAAGCCCTCTCTTTGGGGACAACCACCAGCGGGATTAATAATTACAGTTTTACGGCCCGCTATGTGCAAACAGAAAGCAGTATTCAAGCAGGTGTTGCAGAGGCGACGGCGAACTTCACGATTAATTATGAGTAATACATATATTGTATGCTATAGGAAAAACCGTACTGTCAGAACGAATGTCATCATTAAATTCAGTATAATTAGCACGTAAAGTGTGTGCCGCAAATTGGGCAAACGCTCCCAGAGAGTCCGCTTTGATTTTATTGTTTCTGAACTATGCGGACTATCTTCTGTTTTTACCGGCTCCACCACAACCTGCGGACAAAGCTGGAACCCCATTCGTGGAATAGTAATGATAGCCTCTTTATTGATACCAACCTTACTTAGCCTGGTGCGTAGCTGATAAATATGCTGGTGAATCGTATTGTGATTTGTCCACTTCCCTCGCTCTCCCCAAATCTGATGGCTAATAAAAGGGTAGTCACATATTTTACCCTGCTGTGCAATGAGTAGTCTTAAACAATGACTTGCGGGTTTGCTTAAAGGGATTTTTTGAGTAAAACAGAGTGATGACGATAACATTCCCGCCGCAGTGTCAAAATAAACAAGATTATTTAACAAGTATAGACGTTCCATGTAAGGCCTTATAGTTACGCCTGCTGATAAGTTATTAAATTATATACAAATTGAATGGGATATCAGGGTGATTTTAACAAATTTACGCTCCCTATATTCTTATATAGAAAGGGTGCGTATTGATGACAAAAATAAACAACACGTGTCTTGTGCCGTCGGGTTAATCCTCTCCAGAAATGGATTCACCACCGGTTTTTTTACCCGTGGCACGCATGGGGTGGTGGCTTTGCCTTATTCGGCAGAGTTCAGGGGAATTGTAGGCCTGATAAGCGTAGCGCCATCAGGCATAATCCCGGCACATTGCCGGATGGCGGCGTTGCCTTATCCGGCCTACGCCGTGCGCCATCAGGCATAATCCCTGCACATTGCCGGATGGCGGTGTTGCCTTATCCGGCCTACGCCGTGCGCCATCAGGCATAATCCCTGCACATTGCCGGATGGCGGCGTTGCCTTATCCGGCCTACGCCGTGCGCCATCAGGCATAATCCCTGCACATTGCCGGATGGCGGCGTTGCCTTATCCGGCCTACGACGCGCGTCATCAGGCATAATCCCTGCACATTGCCGGATGGCGGCGTTGCCTTATCCGGCCTACGCCGTGCGTCATCAGGCATAATCCCCGCACATTGCTGGGCGTTGCTTTATTGCACGCCAGGACTATTTATTGAGGGCAATAAATTCATGCAGCAGTGCCGTCAATTGCTGCATTTTTTCCGGCGTAAAATGCTGCTCAATTTGCTGATAAGCTTCCTCAACCTTCGCCTGCGCGCGCTCGTAGAGCGCGTATCCCTCTTTGGTTAACGACACATACAGCTTGCGCTGATCATTAACGGGTTTTAACCGTAGCACCAGTCCGTCACGCTCCATGCGGGTCAGAATGCCGGTCAGGCTGGGACGCAAAATACAGGTGGCGGCGGCGAGATCGTGAAAATCCATCGAAGGGTTATCCACCAGAACGCGAATAATTCGCCACTGCTGCTCCGTCAGGTTGTGCTGTTTCACAATTGGGCGGAAATAGCTCATTGCCGCTTCACGCGCCTGCATCAGCGCAATGGTCAACGAATCATGCATCATGCCTCCCGTAAATTCTTATCGTTAATATATGAACAATATAGCAATGTTGCTTTTAGCAACAGCGCATTTTTAGCGGCATGAGTAGAGTAAATCCTCGTCTTGTTTTTAATGTATTGATAATTAAGAACTATATTTTAACTGTGTAAATTTTTTGTTAATTAAGTCACAAATAATCTACTTATGTTTGCTAAATGAACAGCTGAAGCATAAAACAGATCGTTAACATGTTAATGAAAAGGTTTTTGCTAAGGAGCTGTTCATGAAAAGTACTGTTTTCGCCGTGGCGCTCAACCACCGCAGCCAGCTTGAGGCGTGGCGAGAGGCATTTCGGCAGCCTCCGTACAAGGCGCTGCCTAAAACGGCAGTCTGGTTTATCAAACCGCACAACACCGTGCGCCGCAGCGGTGAACCGATTCCCTATCCACAGGGGGAAACGGTGCTAAGCGGCGGCACGGTAGCGCTGGTGGTCGGGAAAACGGCGAGTAAGGTACGTGTTGAAGAGGCGGCAGACTATATCGCCGGATATGCGCTGGCGAACGAAGTGAGTCTCCCGGAAGACAGCTTTTATCGCCCGGCGATTAAAGCTAAATGCCGCGACGGTTTTTGCCCGCTGGGTGACGTGGTGGCACGTGAAAACGTCGATAACCTCACCATTATTACCGAAATCAACGGCCGACAGGCAGACCACTGGAATACCGCCGACCTGCAACGCAGCGCCGCGGAATTACTCTGCGCGTTAAGTGAATTTGCCACCCTGCAACCGGGCGATGCCATTCTTATCGGCACGCCACACTCCCGCGTCACGCTGCAACCAGGCGATCGCGTCCGCATTCTGGCCGACGGTTTTCCGCCTCTGGAAAACCCGGTGGTGGCGGAAAATGAAGTCGCTACCGTTGCCCATTCGCCTTCCCACCCCACGCTTTTTGCCCTCGGCCTGAACTACGCCGACCACGCCAGCGAACTGGAATTTAAGCCACCGGAAGAACCTCTGGTGTTCATTAAAGCGCCCAACACGATAACCGGCGACGGTCAAACTTCCGTACGTCCGAATAACGTGGAATACATGCACTATGAGGCGGAGCTGGTGGTGGTTATCGGTAAAACCGCGCGTCACGTTAGCGAAGCCAACGCTATGGACTTTGTGGCGGGTTACACCGTCTGTAACGACTACGCCATTCGGGATTACCTGGAAAACTACTACCGCCCAAACCTGCGAGTAAAAAGCCGCGATGGGCTCACCCCGATTTCTCCCCACATCGTGCCGAAAGAGTCCATCCCGGACCCGCACAATCTTGCGTTACGCACCTACGTCAACGGTGAGCTACGCCAGCAGGGCACGACCGCCGACCTGATCTTCAGCATTCCCTTTTTGATTGCCTACCTCAGCGAATTTATAACGCTCCAGCCGGGCGACATGATTGCCACCGGTACGCCAAAAGGGCTGTCCGACGTGGTGCCGGGCGATGAAGTGGTGGTGGAAGTGGAGGGCGTGGGGTGCCTGGTAAATCGGATTGTCAGTGAGGAAAGTGCGAAATGAAAAAGATTAACCATTGGATTAACGGTAAAAACGTCGCGGGCAGCGACTATTTCCACACCACCAACCCGGCAACCGGTGAGGTGCTGGCGGAAGTGGCATCCGGCGGAGAAGCCGAAGTGAATCAGGCGGTGGCGGCGGCAAAAGAGGCCTTCCCGAAGTGGGCTAACCTTCCGATGAAAGAGCGCGCGCGCCTGATGCGCCGTCTGGGGGATTTGATTGATCAGAACGTGCCGGAAATTGCGGCGATGGAGACCGCTGATACCGGCCTGCCGATTCACCAGACCAAAAACGTGCTGATCCCCCGCGCGTCCCACAACTTCGAGTTCTTTGCCGAAGTGTGCCAGCAGATGAACGGTAAAACCTATCCGGTTGACGACAAAATGCTCAACTACACCCTGGTGCAGCCGGTTGGCGTATGTGCGCTGGTGTCGCCGTGGAACGTGCCGTTCATGACTGCGACCTGGAAGGTCGCTCCCTGTCTGGCGCTGGGTAACACCGCGGTGCTGAAGATGTCTGAACTGTCGCCGCTGACCGCCGACCGTCTGGGCGAGCTGGCGCTAGAAGCCGGTATCCCGCCGGGCGTGCTGAACGTGGTGCAGGGCTACGGTGCCAGCGCCGGTGATGCGCTGGTACGTCACCATGACGTGCGTGCCGTCTCCTTTACCGGCGGCACCGCCACCGGGCGCAACATCATGAAAAACGCCGGGCTGAAGAAATATTCGATGGAGCTGGGCGGTAAATCGCCGGTGCTGATTTTTGAAGATGCAGATATTGAACGTGCGCTGGATGCCGCCTTGTTCACCATCTTCTCGATTAACGGTGAACGCTGCACCGCCGGCTCGCGCATCTTTATCCAGCAGAGTATTTATCCCGAATTCGTGAAACGCTTCGCCGAGCGCGCGAACCGCCTGCGCGTGGGCGACCCGACCGATCCCAACACCCAGGTGGGCGCGCTGATTAGCCAGTCACATTGGGAAAAAGTTTCCGGCTATATTCGCCTCGGAATTGAAGAGGGCGCAACCCTGCTGGCGGGCGGCCCGGAGAAACCAGGCGATTTACCTGCCCATTTGAGAAACGGCAATTTCCTGCGCCCCACGGTGCTGGCGGATGTCGACAACCGTATGCGTGTCGCCCAGGAAGAAATTTTTGGTCCAGTAGCCTGTTTGATTCCGTTCAAAGACGAAGCGGAAGGGCTGCGTCTGGCCAACGACATTGAGTACGGCCTGGCCTCCTATATCTGGACCCAGGACATCAGCAAGGTGCTGCGCCTGGCGCGTGGGATTGAGGCTGGCATGGTGTTCGTCAACACCCAGAACGTGCGCGACCTGCGCCAGCCGTTCGGCGGCGTGAAAGCCTCTGGTACCGGACGTGAAGGCGGTGAATACAGTTTTGAAGTGTTCGCTGAAATGAAGAACGTCTGTATTTCGATGGGCGACCATCCGATCCCGAAATGGGGAGTGTGAAATGGGTAAGTTAGCGTTAGCAGCAAAAATCACGCATGTACCTTCAATGTATCTCTCAGAAATTCCTGGGAAAAACTTTGGCTGCCGCCAGGCGGCGATTGATGGACATATCGAAATCGGTAAACGCTGCCGCGAGCTGGGCGTCGACACCATTATCGTCTTTGACACCCACTGGCTGGTGAACAGCGCCTATCACATCAACTGTGCGGACAGCTTCAAGGGCATTTATACCAGCAACGAACTGCCGCACTTTATCCGCGACATGACCTATGACTATGACGGCAACCCGGAGCTGGGGAATTTAATTGCCGATGAAGCGGTAAAGCTCGGCGTGCGCGCCAAAGCGCATAACATTCCCAGCCTGAAGCTGGAGTACGGCACGCTGGTGCCGATGCGTTACATGAACAGCGACAAGCATTTTAAAGTGGTGTCAATTTCCGCTTTCTGCACGGTGCATGATTTTGCCGACAGCCGCCGGTTAGGTGAGGCCATTTTAAAAGCCATTGCGCAGTACGACGGCACCGTTGCCGTGTTCGCCAGCGGTTCGCTGTCGCACCGCTTTATCGACGACCAGCGGGCGGAAGAGGGGATGAACAGCTACACCCGCGAGTTTGATCATCAGATGGATGAGCGGGTGGTCAAATTGTGGCGTGAAGGCAAGTTTAAGGAGTTTTGCACCATGCTGCCGGAGTACGCCGACTACTGCTACGGCGAAGGCAATATGCATGACACCGTCATGCTACTGGGCATGCTGGGCTGGGATAAATACGACGGCAAGGTGGAGTTTGTCACCGACCTGTTCGCCAGTTCCGGTACCGGGCAGGTGAATGCCGTTTTCCCACTGCCAGCCTGAGGAAAAACCATGCCGCATTTTATTGCTGAATGTACCGACAATATCCGTGAGCAGGCTGATTTACCCGGCTTGTTTGGCAAAGTGAACGCCGCGTTAGCCGCCACGGGGATTTTCCCGCTGGGCGGCATCCGTAGCCGCGCGCACTGGCTGGAAACCTGGCAGATGGCCGACGGCCAGCATGATTACGCCTTCGTGCATATGACGTTGAAAATCGGCAGCGGGCGCAGCCTGGAGAGCCGTCAGGAAGTGGGGGAAATGTTGTTTGAGCTTATCAAAAAACACTTTGCCGCGCTGATGGACAGCCGCTATCTGGCGTTGTCATTTGAGCTTGCCGAACTGCATCCAACGCTCAATTACAAACAGAACAACGTGCACGCGTTATTTAAGTAACGCGCGAATTGCCCAGTGCAATCCCCGGCGGCGCTGCGCTTGGCCGGGCTACCAAATATGAAGAGTTGTAGGCCGGATAAGCGAAGCGCCATCCGGCAATACCATGCCACAGGAATCTCTATGCTCGATAAACAGACTCATACCCTGATTGCCCAGCGGCTCAATCAGGCCGAAAAGCAGCGCGAGCAGATCCGCGCCGTGTCGCTGGATTATCCATCCATCACCATTGAAGACGCCTACGCCATCCAGCGCGAATGGGTCGCGATGAAGCTTGCCGAAGGCCGCACGCTGAAAGGCCACAAAATTGGCCTGACCTCCAAAGCGATGCAGGCCAGCTCGCAGATTAGCGAACCGGACTACGGTGCGTTGCTTGACGATATGTTTTTCCACGACGGCGGCGATATTCCCACCGATCGTTTTATCGTTCCCCGCATTGAAGTCGAGCTGGCATTCGTGCTGGCCAAACCGCTGCGCGGCCCCAACTGCACGCTGTTCGATGTTTACAACGCGACTGACTATGTGATCCCTGCGCTGGAGCTCATTGACGCCCGCAGCCACAACGTCGACCCGGAAACCCAGCGCCCGCGCAAGGTGTTCGACACCATCTCGGATAACGCGGCAAATGCTGGGGTGATCCTCGGCGGTCGGCCCGTCAAGCCGGACGAACTGGATTTACGCTGGATCTCCGCGCTGCTCTACCGCAACGGCGTGATTGAAGAAACCGGCGTGGCGGCAGGCGTGCTGAACCATCCGGCGAACGGCGTCGCGTGGCTGGCAAATAAGCTTGCGCCCTACGACGTCCAGCTTGAAGCTGGGCAGATTATTCTCGGCGGCTCGTTCACCCGCCCGGTTCCGGCGCGCAAGGGCGATACCTTCCACGTCGACTACGGCAATATGGGCGCCATCAGCTGCCGGTTTGTTTAGGAGATAACCGAATGATTAACAACAGTTTTAAAGATGCGCTGAAGGCCGGGCGTCCGCAGATTGGCCTGTGGCTTGGGCTGTCCAGCAGCTACAGCGCCGAGCTATTAGCGGGGGCCGGATTCGACTGGCTGCTGATTGATGGCGAACATGCGCCGAATAACGTGCAGACCGTACTGACTCAGCTCCAGGCGATTGCGCCATATCCAAGCCAGCCAGTCGTGCGGCCGTCGTGGAATGACGCGGTGCAGATTAAGCAGCTATTGGATGTGGGCACGCAAACTCTGCTGGTGCCGATGGTGCAGAACGCCGATGAGGCGCGGGCCGCGGTGGCGGCAACGCGGTATCCGCCGCAGGGCATTCGTGGCGTCGGCAGCGCACTGGCGCGAGCGTCGCGCTGGAATCGCATTCCGGACTATCTCCACCAGGCCAATCAAGCGATGTGCGTGCTGGTGCAGATCGAAACCCGGGAAGCGATGAGCAATCTGGCGCAGATCCTCGACGTCGATGGCGTAGACGGCGTGTTTATCGGCCCGGCGGATCTCAGCGCAGATATGGGCTTCGCCGGGAATCCACAGCACCCGGAAGTGCAGGCGGCGATTGAAAGCGCCATCGTGCAGATTCGTGCGGCGGGGAAAGCGCCGGGGATCCTGATGGCGAATGAAGCGCTGGCGAAACGCTATCTGGAACTGGGCGCGCTGTTTGTCGCGGTGGGTGTGGATACCACGCTGCTGGCCCGCGGTGCAGAAGCGCTGGCGGCGCGATTTGGCGCGGAGAAAACCGCGCAGGGTTCTTCTGGCGTGTATTAGCCCCTGCCGGATGGCGCTGCGCTTATCCGGCCTACAGGTAGGCCCGGTAAGCGAAGTGCCCCGGGCAAACCGCTTCACCCTACAAAACTTCCCATCAGAGGAAAGGACAATGAGCGATACATCATCTGCTATCCCCGAACAGCACAACCCCGCCGAACAGCATAAGCAGCTGACGGCGGGCCAGCAGTCGGTTATCAACAAGCTGTTTCGCCGCCTGGTGTTGTTCTTGTTTGTGCTGTTTATTTTCTCGTTTCTGGATCGCATCAACATCGGCTTTGCCGGGCTGACGATGGGGGCCGATCTTGGCCTCAGCGCCACGATGTTCGGCCTCGCCACGACGCTGTTCTACGCCACCTACGTTATTTTCGGTATTCCCAGCAACGTGATGCTCAGCATTGTCGGCGCGCGGCGCTGGATTGCGACCATTATGATGCTATGGGGGATTGCGTCTACCGCCACCATGTTCGCCGTCGGCCCCAAAAGCCTGTACGTGCTGCGCATGCTGGTGGGCATTACCGAAGCCGGTTTCCTGCCCGGTATTCTGGTCTATTTAACTTACTGGTTTCCGGCGTTCTTCCGCGCCCGCGCTAATGCGCTGTTTATGATAGCCATGCCGGTGACGACCGCGCTGGGATCGATTGTCTCCGGCTACATCTTATCGATGGACGGCATATTGAATTTGCACGGTTGGCAGTGGTTGTTCCTGCTGGAAGGCTTCCCGGCGGTACTGCTTGGGATCATGGTCTGGTACTGGCTCGACGACTCACCGGCGAAAGCCAAATGGCTGACTGCCGAGGATAAGCAGTGTTTACAGGAGATGATGGACAACGACCGCCTGACGCTGGTGCAGCCGGAAGGCGCCATCAGCCACCATGCGATGCAACAGCGTAGCCTGTGGCGCGAGGTGTTCACGCCGATTGTCATCATGTACACGCTGGCCTATTTCTGCCTGACCAACACGCTCAGCGCCATCAGCATCTGGACGCCGCAGATCTTAAAGAGTTTTAACGAAGGCAGCAGCAATATCACTATCGGCCTGCTGGCCGCCGTGCCGCAGATTTGTACCATTCTGGGGATGATTTACTGGAGCCGTCGTTCCGATAAATATCAAGAGCGCAAGCACCACACGGCGCTGCCGTTCCTGTTTGCCGCAGCGGGCTGGCTGTTGGCTTCGGCGACCGATCATAGCCTGATCCAACTGCTGGGGATCGTGATGGCGTCGACCGGTTCATTTAGCGCAATGGCGATCTTCTGGACCACGCCGGATCAGTCGATAAGTCTGCGCGCTCGCGCGATCGGTATTGCGGTGATCAACGCGACCGGCAATATCGGATCGGCCCTGAGCCCGTTTATGATCGGCTGGCTTAAGGATGTGACCGGCAGCTTTAACAGCGGCCTGTGGTTTGTCGCTGGATTGCTGGTGGTGGGGGCGGTGATTGTCTGGCTGATCCCGATGAAATCGTCTCGTCCGCGGGCGACGCCGTAGGGGGGAGTATGTGCCAGCAGACGATTACCAATATCGATATCAGCACCGAGTACGTCGAGAGTCTTGGCAGCAAAGACGTTCATTATCAGTCTTTTGCCAGAATGGCGGACTTTTTTGGTCGTGATATGCAGGCGCATCGCCACGACCAGTTTTTCCAGATGCACTTTCTTGATACCGGGCAGATTGAGCTCCAGCTTGATGACCATCGCTATTCGGTGCAGGCGCCGCTGTTCGTGCTGACGCCACCGTCGGTACCGCATGCGTTTATCACCGAATCGGACAGTGACGGGCACGTACTGACGGTCAGAGAAGAGCTGATCTGGCCATTGCTGGAGGTGCTGTATCCCGGCACCCGGGAGGCGTTCGGTCTGCCGGGCATGTGTTTGTCATTGGCGGATAAACCGGAAGAACTGGCGGCGCTGGCGCACTACTGGCGCTTAATCCAGCGCGAATCCACCTCGCAACTGGCAGGGCGTGAGCATACGCTGGTGCTGCTGGCGCAGGCGGTGTTTACGTTGCTGCTGCGCAACGCGCCGCTCGATGATCCTGCGGGGAGCGGAGTGCGCGGGGAACTGAAGCTGTTCCAGCGCTTTAATCAAATGATCGACAGCCACTACCATCGCCATTTAACGGTGCCGGAATACGCCTGTGAACTCCACCTGACCGAGTCGCGACTGACCGATATTTGCCGCCGTTTTGCCAACCGGCCACCAAAGCGGCTGATTTTTGATCGTCAATTGCGGGAGGCGAAACGGCTACTGCTGTTTTCCGACAGTACGGTGAGTGAGATTGCCTGGCAGTTAGGGTTTAAAGACCCGGCCTATTTTGCCCGCTTTTTTAACCGCTTAGTGGGATGCTCGCCGAGTACGTTTCGTGCGCAGAAAGTACCGGTGTCGTAGATGCCCCCCTCACCCTAACCCTCTCCCCAGAGGGGAGAGGGGACCGACCGTGTGGTTTTCACCCGCAGCGCCGTTCTGGTTTTCTCCCTCTCCCCAGAGGGGAGAGGGAACCGACCGTGCGGCGGGCATATTGGGTTTTCTCCCTCGCCCCTTTGGGGAGAGGGCCGGGGTGAGGGGAAAACACGCACCAAGCCCTATATAGCCCGGCCAAGCGAAGCGCCGCCGGGAGCGGCACCAAACCCAACCCAGATCACATAACGCAACCCCGCCCGAAAAGTACCCGCCGTTGACCCAAAAGTCTCTTCACCGATTTCGCTTTAAACGCTTCAATTACGAAACAAGAACAAAACATAAATTTAACAATTCCAAATCCGATAAATACTGGAGAGACCCTCATGAAACCTGAAGATTTCCGTGCAGACACCAAGCGCCCGTTAACCGGTGAAGAGTATCTGAAAAGCTTACAGGATGGCCGTGAGATCTATATCTATGGTGAACGCGTTAAAGACGTGACCACCCATCCGGCGTTCCGCAACGCGGCGGCCTCCGTCGGCCAGCTTTACGACGCGCTGCACAAACCGGAAATGCAGGACAAACTGTGCTGGAACACCGATACCGGCAGCGGTGGCTACACCCACAAATTCTTCCGCGTGGCGAAAAGTGCCGACGACCTCCGCCAGCAGCGCGACGCCATCGCCGAGTGGTCGCGCCTCTCCTACGGTTGGATGGGACGCACGCCGGACTACAAAGCCGCATTCGGTAGCGCCCTGGGGGCGAACCCGGCTTTCTACGGTCAGTTTGAGCAGAACGCTCGCCACTGGTACTCGCGTATTCAGGAAACCGGCCTGTACTTCAACCACGCTATCGTCAACCCGCCTATCGACCGCCACAAACCCGCTGATGAAGTGAAAGACGTCTACATCAAGCTGGAAAAAGAAACCGATGCCGGGATTATCGTTAGCGGTGCCAAAGTGGTGGCGACCAACTCGGCGCTGACCCACTACAACATGATTGGTTTTGGCTCCGCGCAGGTGATGGGCGAAAACCCGGACTTTGCGTTGATGTTCGTCGCCCCGATGGATGCCGAGGGTGTGAAGCTGATTTCCCGCGCGTCCTACGAGCTGGTGGCGGGAGCGACCGGATCGCCTTACGACTATCCGCTCTCCAGCCGCTTCGACGAGAACGATGCGATTCTGGTGATGGATAAAGTGCTGATCCCGTGGGAAAACGTGCTGATTTATCGCGATTTCGATCGCTGCCGTCGTTGGACGATGGAAGGCGGTTTTGCCCGTATGTACCCGCTACAGGCGTGCGTGCGTCTGGCGGTGAAGCTCGACTTTATCACCGGATTATTGAAGAAATCGCTGGAGTGTACCGGCACCTCTGAGTTCCGCGGCGTGCAGGCGGACCTCGGTGAAGTGGTGGCCTGGCGCAACATGTTCTGGGCGCTGAGTGACTCAATGTGCTCGGAAGCCACGCCGTGGGTTAACGGGGCGTATTTGCCGGATCATGCCGCGCTGCAAACCTACCGCGTGATGGCGCCGATGGCCTACGCCAAGATCAAAAATATTATCGAGCGCAACGTCACCAGCGGCCTGATCTATCTGCCGTCGAGCGCCCGCGATCTGAATAATCCGCAGATCGACCAGTACCTGGCGAAATATGTGCGCGGCTCCAACGGCATGGATCACGTGGAACGTATCAAGATCTTAAAGCTGATGTGGGATGCGATCGGCAGCGAATTTGGCGGTCGCCATGAGCTATATGAAATTAACTACTCCGGTAGCCAGGATGAGATCCGCCTGCAATGTCTGCGTCAGGCGCAAACCTCCGGCAACATGGACAAAATGATGGCGATGGTCGATCGCTGCCTGTCTGAATACGACCAGAACGGCTGGACGGTGCCGCACCTGCACAACAACGCCGATATTAATCTGCTGGATAAGCTGCTGAAGTAATACGCAGCGGGAGGACACAATGCAATTAGATGAACAACGTCTGCGTTTTCGCGATGCGATGGCCAGCCTCTCGGCTGCGGTGAATGTTGTCACCACCGAAGGGGATGCCGGGCGCTGCGGGATCACCGCCACCGCCGTGTGCTCGGTGACGGATTCGCCACCGTCGGTGATGGTGTGTATCAATGCCAACAGCGCCATGAACCCGGTATTTCAGGGTAACGGCAAGCTGTGTATTAACGTGCTCAATCACGATCAGGAGATCATGGCGCGACATTTTGCCGGCATGACCGGTATGGCGATGGACGAGCGTTTTAACCTCAGCGGCTGGCAGCGTGGGGCGTTAGCGCAACCGGTGCTGAACAACGCGCTGGCAAGTCTCGAAGGGGAAATTCGTCAGGTACAGACCATCGGCAGCCATCTGGTTTATCTGGTGGAGATCCAGAATATCGCGCTTGCAGAAGAAGAGGGGCATGGACTGGTTTACTTTAAGCGCCGTTTTCATCCGGTCATGATGGAAGCGGCAGCGCTTGTCTGAGTCACGGTAACTCTGGTTTAACCCAACGGGTGACGTAGAAAGTCATCCGTTTTTTTTGTCAGGTGACGTTCAGCGGCAGGAGCGCCTGTCGGGTGCAGGTGATTAATTCTGCCTATTTATGGCTTGCAGGATAAATTGATTAGAAAGGATTAATAAATATCGTTAAGAAATACTGAAAGGATGATGCGTAATATTATTTAATTACTGAATGTCAATTTGACGCATATGTGTTTTTGTTATTGGATTGCCCCCTTTTTTAGCTGTGATAACGCTTCATCAATCATCTCCTGCGCTTTTTGACGCGTGAATTTGATTAGCTGCTCTTTACTGATATGACGGTCGCAGGCGGGACACTTAAGCGGATATTCGTCTTGTGAGTTTTTAATTTTTTCGACATGAGATATTTCGATTGCCGTTGCGCAGCCAGGGCATAAATATTCAATTGAAATCACAGGCAAGCCTCCTTTATTCTTGTTATAAGAATAGAGCAGTAGCAAGAATCGTTAAAGAATATGCGGTGAATGGATAACGAGTCATTATGTCTTCGTTGACGAATTGGCTATTTATTAAGCATTATGTTGGTGCGCTCGGCTATAGAAAAGGATGAATGGCTATGGAAAACCAATTCACGCAGCAGGAAAGGGATAATTCAGCAAGACTGGCTGAGCTTTTGCACCACAATACCGATTGGATATGGGAAGTGGACGCAGACAGTCGCTATGTCTGGGTCTCAGAAATGGTGACCAATCAACTAGGGTACAAGCCAGAACAGGTGCTGGGCCGCACGCCGTTCGATTTTATGGCTCCCGGCGAAACGGCGCGTCTGAAAAAAAGCTTCGAAGAAATACTGGCCTCGCGCCAGCCTTTCAGCGGATTGATAAACCGCAATGTGCATGCGGACGGTCATGTGGTGATCCTCGAAAGCAGCGGGATCCCGCTGTTTGATGAAAACGGCACGTTGACCGGGTATCGCGGCACCGATCGCGACATCTCTCAGCTTGGCGAGCGCGTACTGCAACTCGAATCGATCTACCAGAATACCCCACTGGCGCTTTGCATGATTAACCGCAAAGGATTGCTCGTGGAAGCCAATAAGGCGATGGGCGAATTGTTGGGGCAAGACGCTGCCACGCTGCCCGGAAAATCCCTTGAAGATATCGTGCCGGATTGGCATTTACTGTTACAGCAAGATTTTATGTTGCTGGATAGCGGGGAAGATATCGTCAGTAAAGAGGTGTGTCTCCACGGACGCTATTTCTATATTAAACCGCTGCCGGTAAACGATGCGGGCGGTCATGTGTCGGGGATTTCCGCGGCGTGGGTCGATATCACCGACCGCAAAATTGCCGAGCAGAAGCTGGCCTGCGCTAACCAAACGCTGCTGCAATACGCCGAACGCGATCATCTGACCGGCCTGTTTAACCGGCGCTATATGGATGAGCGGCTTAATGATGAAATTACCCGCGCCCAACGTGAAGGTTCTTCTTTGTCGCTGTGTATGGCAGATATCGATTTCTTTAAGCGTTATAACGACACCTATGGTCATCAGGCGGGGGATCAGGTGCTGCGTGGTGTCGCTGAAGCGCTACGAGGGGGGCTGCGTCCGGCGGATTGCGTGAGTCGCTATGGCGGGGAAGAGTTCCTGGTGATATTGCCGGATACCAACGGCGAGGGCGCTCTAGCGGTTGCCGAGCGCCTGCGTGAACGGGTGCAGGCGCTTGCCATTGAACATGAAAGCTGCCCACTTGGCGGTGCGTTAACCATCAGCCTCGGAGTGATGACCTGGGATGCGTCGCAGCTGGTCTGTAACATTCAAAGCACGGGCCATATCAGCGCTGAACTGATAAGCCGTAGTGACGCCGCGCTATATCGGGCGAAGCAGCAGGGGCGAAACCGCGTGGTGGTCGCCTGATTATTGACCATGAATAATCCATCAGAACGATAAGACGTTATGAATGCCATCCATAAGTACTACCCGCAATTGATTCATCACAATGCACACTCGCGGGTTGCTTCTTATAATCGCGCTCACTTCTCTACTGATGGTATTAAACATGGCTTATCAACTGAATCTTAACTGGCCAGAATTCTTAGAAAAATACTGGCAAAAACAGCCAGTAGTATTAAAAAACGCATTCCCCAACTTCGTTGATCCGATTACGCCAGACGAACTGGCGGGTCTGTCGATGGAAATGGAAGTCAGTAGCCGCCTCGTCAGCCATAACGATGGTGTCTGGTCAGCCAGCCATGGGCCATTTGAAAGTTTTGACCATCTGGGTGAGAAAAACTGGTCACTGCTGGCGCAGGCGGTCAACCACTGGCATGAACCTTCCGCTGAACTGGTGTGCCCGTTCCGCATCTTGCCGGACTGGCGACTGGACGATCTGATGGTCTCCTATTCGGTGCCGGGCGGCGGCGTGGGGCCACACATCGACCCCTACGACGTGTTTATCATCCAGGGGATGGGGCGTCGCCGCTGGCGCGTGGGCGATGCGCTGCCGTTAAAACAGCACTGTCCGCACCCTGCGTTGCTGCACGTTGAGCCGTTTACGCCGATTATTGAAGTGGAAATGGAGCCGGAGCCGGGCGATATTCTCTATATTCCGCCTGGATTCCCACACGACGGCTTCACCTACGAAGCGACGCTTAACTACTCGGTAGGGTTCCGTGGGCCAAACGGTCGAGAGCTTATCAGCAGTTTTGCCGACTACGTGCTGGAAAACGATCTGGGTGAGAAGTATTACACCGATCCCGATCTCACCTGCCGTGAACACGCGGGGAAAGTGGAAGAATACGAACTGGAGCGGCTTCGGACGCTGATGATCGATATGATCCGCCAGCCGGATGATTTCAAGCAGTGGTTCGGTAGCTTTGCCTCAACGCCACGCCATGAACTGGATATTGCGCCAGCTGAGCCACCGTTTGTGCCAGAAGAAGTGGCCGCCGCGCTGGAAGATGGCGAAACTCTGCGCCGTCTGAACGGCCTGCGCGTGCTGAACGTGGGTGGCAGCTTCTTCATTAACAGCGAACGTCTGGAAACCTGCTGTCCGCAGGCGGCTGACGTGTTGAGCCGTTATACCGTGCTGGATAAAACCTACTTTGGCGATGCGCTACAAAACCCGGCGTTTATTGTTGAACTGACGGGGCTGATTAATCAGGGATACTGGTTCTTCGCGGAATAATGTCTTGCAGGTGTGGTTTGGGTGCGCGCTGTACCCTCACCCCGGCCCTCTCCCTAACAGGGAGAGGGAGAAAAGCGGTGCTGCCTTTGGTTAAAATGCTCAACTCACCCACGCTGCCAGTAGGTTCTCTCTCCTCAAGGTAGACACAGAATCACCAACTCACCCACGATGCCGGTCGGTTCCCTCGCCCCTTTGGGGAGAGGGTTAGGGTGAGGGGGCCATTCTGCTACGCCCCTTTTTTGCAATCCCTCAGCAATCATTGTATAACTCCCTTCTTATTTGGATGTTTAGATGTCCATACGTTTAGAAGGTAATCATGCAAAACACAGACACAACGCAACAAGGTGGGCAGCTCAAGCGCACCATGAAAACCCGCCATCTGATTATGCTTTCTCTGGGCGGCGTGATTGGCACAGGGCTGTTTTTTAATACCGGTTATATCATCTCCACGACCGGTGCGGCGGGGACGCTGTTAGCCTATCTGATTGGCGCACTGGTGGTCTGGCTGGTGATGCAGTGCCTGGGCGAACTGTCGGTGGCGATGCCGGAAACCGGCGCGTTTCATGTTTATGCGGCGCGCTATCTTGGCCCGGCAACGGGCTATACCGTCGCCTGGCTCTATTGGCTCACCTGGACCGTGGCGCTCGGCTCAAGCTTTACCGCCGCTGGATTTTGTATGCAGTACTGGTTCCCGCAGGTGCCGGTGTGGATCTGGTGTTTACTCTTCTGTGTGCTGATTTTCGGCCTTAACGTCATTTCGACTCGTTTCTTCGCGGAAGGGGAGTTCTGGTTCTCGTTGGTGAAGGTAATAACCATCATCGCGTTTATCATCCTTGGCGGCGCGGCGATTTTCGGCTTTATTCCGATGCAGGATGGCTCACCCGCGCCGGGTCTTACCAACATTACCGCTGAAGGCTGGTTCCCGCACGGTGGGCTGCCAATCCTGATGACCATGGTGGCGGTTAACTTTGCCTTCTCAGGCACTGAGCTTATCGGTATCGCGGCCGGTGAGACTCAAAACCCCCATAAAGTGATTCCGGTGGCTATTCGTACCACCATCGCGCGGCTGATTATTTTCTTTATCGGTACCGTCTTTGTGCTGGCGGCCTTGATCCCAATGCAGCAGGCGGGCGTCGAGAAAAGCCCGTTCGTGCTGGTATTCGAAAAAGTCGGTATTCCGTATGCGCCCGATATCTTTAATTTCGTTATTCTGACCGCGATTTTATCCGCGGCGAACTCCGGGCTGTACGCTTCCGGGCGGATGCTGTGGTCACTTTCCAACGAGCGCACGCTGCCGCGCTGTTTCTCGCAGCTCAATAAAAATGGCGTGCCGCTGGTGGCGCTGTCGGTCAGTATGCTGGGCGGTTTGCTGGCGCTATTTTCCAGCATTGTAGCGCCGGATACGGTATTCGTGGCGCTGTCGGCAATTTCCGGGTTTGCGGTGGTGGCGGTGTGGATTAGCATCTGCGCCTCGCACTTTGTCTTCCGTCGCCGTCATCTGCAACAAGGTAAAGCCTTAAGCGAACTGCACTACCGCGCGCCGTGGTATCCGCTGGTGCCCATCTCAGGCTTTGTACTGTGTCTGGTAGCCTGCGTCGGGCTGGCCTTTGACCCCTCGCAGCGCATTGCGCTATGGTGCGGGCTGCCGTTCGTGGCGCTGTGTTACGGCGCCTACTATTTAACCCGTTCACGTCACCCCCAACAGGAGCCGCAGCATGCCGCAGAATAATCCTTTAACCGCGATTTTGGCTGAACATCCCTTTGTCCTTTTGGATGGGGCGATGGCGACCGAACTGGAAGCGCGGGGCTGTGACCTGGCGGATAGCCTGTGGTCGGCAAAAGTGCTGATGGAAAACCCACAGCTGATTTACGACGTGCATCTCGACTATTTCCGCGCCGGGGCGCAGGTGGCCATTACCGCCAGCTACCAGGCAACGCCGGACGGTTTTGCCGCTCGCGGACTGGATGAAGCACAGTCGCGATCGCTCATTGCTAAAAGCGTTGAGCTGGCCCGCCAGGCGCGCGAATCTTATCTGGCGGATAATCCGGCAGCGAAAGATTTGCTGATTGCCGGATCCGTTGGGCCTTATGGTGCGTATCTGGCCGACGGTTCGGAATATCGCGGTGATTATCAGCGCAGTCCGCAGGTGTTCCAGGAATTCCATCGCCCGCGCGTTGAAGCGCTGCTGGAGGCGGGCGTCGATCTGCTGGCCTGTGAAACGCTGCCGTCATTTGCTGAAATTCGCGCGCTGGCGCAGCTGCTGGCGGAATATCCGGTAGCCCAGGCGTGGTTCTCGTTCACCCTGCGCGATTCGCAGCACCTGAGCGACGGTACGCCATTGTGCGATGTGCTGGCGCTGCTGGCGGATTACCCGCAGATTGTGGCGGTTGGCATTAACTGTATCGCGCTGGAAAATACCACCGATGCGCTGTCATACCTGCATAGCCAGACGCCGCTGCCGCTGGTGGTCTATCCCAATTCTGGCGAGCATTATGATGCGGTGAGCAAGACCTGGCATCATCACGGCGAAGCGTGTGCGACGCTAGAGGGGTATCTGCCGCAGTGGCTGGCGGCGGGAGCGAAGCTGATTGGCGGCTGTTGCCGCACCACGCCGAAGGATATTGCGGCGCTGAAGTCTCACTGCTGATGTTATGTGTGTAGGCCGGATAAGGCGAAGCCGCCATCCGGCGCTACCGGGCACAATGCCGGATGGCGGCTTCGCCTTATCCGGCCTACAAATACGCACGGATCTTGCGCAAGCTCCGCCAGGACAAATCCCATTCTCCAACTATCTTTTGCCACTTTTTTTCTAAAAACGAATTGGCATTAACAAGCATATTTAATTCCTTTATCAAACCCACCGCGCCGGAAATACTGCACCCATAACAAGACATGGGAGCAGGACAATATGGCAATCGCATCGCGTTTCACCCTTATCGCCGCCACGCTGGCACTTATCGCTTTTCAGGCTCAGGCCGTGGACGTCACTATCGCTTACCAAACCTCCGCAGAACCGGCCAAGGTGGCGCAGGCGGATAACACCTTCGAAAAATTAAGCGGTGCCAAACCGGACTGGCGCAAGTTTGATAGCGGCGCGAGCATTGTGCGGGCACTGGCCTCCGGCGATGTGCAGATTGGTAATCTTGGCTCAAGCCCGCTGGCGGTAGCCGCCAGTCAAAAGGTGCCAATTGAAGTGTTCCTGCTGGCCTCACAGTTGGGGAATTCCGAAGCGCTGGTGGTGAAAAAAACCATTACCAAACCGGAAGACTTAATCGGCAAACGTATCGCCGTACCGTTTATCTCAACCACTCACTACAGCCTGCTGGCGGCACTAAAACACTGGAACATTAAACCGGGTCAGGTGCAGATCCTTAACCTCCAGCCGCCAGCGATTATCGCCGCCTGGCAGCGCGGGGATATCGACGGTGCTTACGTCTGGGCACCGGCGGTTAACGAGCTGGAAAAAGAGGGCACCGTACTGACCGACTCGGCGAAAGTCGGTGAGTGGGGCTCGCCAACGCTGGACGTCTGGGTAGTGCGTAAAGACTTCGCTGAAAAACACCCGGAAGTGGTGAAAGCGTTCGCTAAAAGCGCCATTGAAGCTCAGCGCGCTTATATCGATAACCCGGACAAATGGCTGGCGCAGCCGGAAAACATCAGCAAGCTGTCACGCCTGAGCGGCGTACCCGAAGCGGACGTGCCGGGGCTGGTGAAGGGCAATACCTATCTTACCGCTGAGCAGCAGGCGCAGGCGCTGAACGGCCCAGTGAATAAAGCGATTGTCGATACCGCGAAGTTCCTGAAAGAGCAGGGCAAAGTGCCGGATGTGGCGACTGACTACAGCCAGTATGTTACCGATCGTTTTGTGAAATAAGGGGGCTGTGATGCTGCAAATCTCGCATCTTTTTGCCGACTACGGCGGCAAAGCGGCGCTGGCGGATATCAATCTCACGCTGGACAGCGGTGAATTGCTGGTGGTGCTTGGGCCGTCAGGCTGCGGCAAAACCACGCTGTTGAATCTGGTTGCCGGGTTTGTGCCTTATCAGCATGGCAGCATCACGCTTGACGGTAAACGCATTGACGGGCCGGGCGCCGATCGTGGCGTCGTTTTCCAGAATGAAGGTCTGCTGCCGTGGCGCAACGTGCAGGATAACGTGGCGCTGGGGCTACAGCTTGCCGGTGTGAATAAAGTGGAGCGCCGGGATATTGCGGCGCAGATGCTCAAAAAAGTGGGGCTGGAGGGGGCCGAAAAACGTTTCGTCTGGCAGCTTTCCGGCGGTCAGCGCCAGCGAGTGGGCATTGCCCGCGCGCTGGCGGCCAATCCGCAGTTGCTGCTGCTGGATGAACCCTTTGGCGCGCTCGATGCTTTTACCCGTGAACAGATGCAGACCCTGCTCCTGAAGCTGTGGCATGAGACAGGCAAAAAGGTGCTGCTGATTACCCACGATATTGAAGAGGCGATCTTTATGGCCACCGAGCTGGTGCTGCTGTCGCCGGGGCCAGGGCGGGTGCTGGAGCGTCTGCCGCTCGACTTTGCCCGCCGCTTTGTCGCCGGAGAAGATTGCCGCAGCATTAAATCCGACCCGCGCTTTATTGAGCAACGTGAATATGTGCTAAGCCGGGTATTTGAACAACGGGAGGCCTTCTCATGAGCGTGGTGATTAATGATAAACCGCGACAGCGTTCCTTTAAGCTGCGCTGGCCGTTCTCCCGCCATCTGACGTTGAGCCTGACGACGCTTGCGGTACTGCTCGCTATCTGGTGGGCGGTGACGGCGGCACAGCTTATCAATCCGCTATTTCTGCCAGCACCAGGGCAGGTACTGCAAAAACTGCTGACCATTGCCAGCGCGCAAGGCTTTATGGATGCCACGCTGTGGCAGCATCTGGCGGCAAGCCTTGGCAGGATCGTTATTGCACTGCTGGCGGCGACGATCGTGGGGATCCCCTTCGGCATTGCTATGGGGTTAAGCCCGACGGTGCGGGGGATCCTCGACCCGTTGATCGAACTGTATCGTCCGGTGCCGCCGCTGGCCTATCTGCCGCTGATGGTTATCTGGTTTGGGATTGGCGAAACCTCGAAGATCTTACTGATTTATCTGGCGATTTTTGCCCCAGTTGCCATGTCGGCGCTGGCGGGCGTGAAAAGCGCTCAGCAAGTGCGCATCCGCGCCGCCCAGTCGTTAGGCGCGAATCGCGCGCAGGTTCTGTGGCTGGTCATTCTGCCCGGCGCGCTGCCGGAGATTTTAACCGGGCTACGCATTGGGCTTGGCGTCGGCTGGTCAACGCTGGTGGCCGCTGAGCTTATCGCCGCCACCCGTGGTTTAGGTTTTATGGTGCAATCGGCCGGGGAGTTTTTAGCCACTGACGTGGTGCTGGCAGGGATTGCGGTGATTGCGATTATCGCTTTCGGTCTGGAATTAGGGCTGCGTGCGCTTCAGCGCCGTCTGACCCCCTGGCATGGAGAAGTACAATGAGTGAACGTCTGGCAATTAGCCCATTGGGGCCCTACATCGGCGCGCAGATTAGCGGCGCGGATCTGACCCGTCCGCTGAGCGATAACCAGTTTGAACAACTGTATCACGCGGTATTGCGTCATCAGGTGGTGTTCCTGCGTGAGCAACTGATTACTCCAGAGCAGCAGCGCGCGCTGGCATTGCGCTTTGGCGACCTGCACATCCACCCGGTTTATCCGCATGCGCCGGGGGTTGACGAAATTATCGTACTGGATACCCATGACGATAATCCGCCGGACAACGATAATTGGCATACCGATGTGACCTTTATTGATACGCCGCCTGCCGGAGCGATTCTGGCGGCGAAAGAGCTGCCGTCAACCGGCGGAGATACGCTGTGGACCAGCGGCATTGCGGCCTATGAAGCGCTCTCCGAGCCGTTTAAAGCGCTGTTAAACGGCCTGCGCGCCGAGCATGATTTCCGCAAATCGTTCCCGGAATATAAGTACCGTAAAAGCGAAGAAGAACATCAGCGCTGGCTGGAAGCGGTGGCGAAGAACCCGCCGTTGCTGCATCCGGTAGTACGTACTCATCCGGTAAGCGGTAAGCAGGCGCTGTTTGTTAATGAAGGATTCACCACCCGAATTGTGGATGTCACGGAGAAAGAGAGCGAAGCGCTGCTGAGTTTTCTGTTTACCCATGTCACTAAACCGGAATTTCAGGTGCGCTGGCGCTGGCAGCCCAACGATGTGGCGATTTGGGATAACCGGGTGACGCAGCATTATGCCAACGCCGATTATCTGCCGCAGCGGCGGATAATGCATCGGGCGACGATACTGGGGGATAAACCCTATTATCGGGCGTCGTGAGCCCCCGGCTGGCGCCGATTGTAGGCCGGATAAGGCGTTTACGCCGTCATCCGGCACGGTGCCACGTTGTGCCGGATGGCGCTGCGCTTATCCGGCCTACAAACCTAAATGCGCCCCGATATAGCGTTGATAACGGTTTGCTTTGAGATAGGTTAAATCCACCAACACCAGACCATCCACACAGTTGTTAAAATCCGGGTCGCTACCAAAATCGATAAACTGCACGCCGCCCGGTTCGCACACTTCGGAATACTGTTTGTAGAGCGCAGGAATGCCGCAGCCGAGGTTGCCGAGCAATGACTTCAGGCGGATTAAATCCTCGCTATAATCCTCACCGCCAAACTGCGCCAACACGTCGGGTAACGACGCCGGATAAGGGCGACGTGATTCAGCCAGCGGATGCGTTGCCGGAAACCATAAGCGATAAAAGGCGACCAGCAAATCCCGAGCCAGCGGCGGTATTCCGCCGGAAATAGAGACCGGGCCGAACAGATAGCGATAGTGCGGATAACGCGCAAGATATGCGCCGATGCCTGACCACAGATAGTCCAGCCCACGACGTCCCCAGTAGCGTGGTTGAATAAAGCTGCGCCCCAGTTCAATACCGTGCTGGAGAATATCGTCCATGCGGGCGTCGTAATGGAACAGGCTGGCGCTGTAAATCCCCTCAAGCCCGCGTTTTTCTCGCTGCATGGCGGTGGGGATAAAGCGATAAGCGCCCACGATTTCCAGATCGTCTTGATCCCAGAGAATCAGGTGCAGGTAGTCGTCATCATAGGCATCCACGTCACGGCGTTTGCCACTGCCTTCACCCACAGCACGGAAGGCGAATTCTCGCAGACGCCCAAGTTCCCGCAGCAACGGCGCATCCTCCTTGCCATTACGCTGCCACAGATAGATAACCTTACCATCTGCCGTCTGGCCCAGACATTCTGCCTGACTCAGCTCGCGCTTAAGTAATGCACGCGGTTCAGGTCGTGCAATGGCGCTCTCGGTTTTAAACATCCCCGTAAGCCCTTTACCCAGCAACTGTAAGTGGCGATAGCATTGATCCGCCATCTCGCGAGGCGTGGCCTGCGGAGTAAACCAGGATGACCAGGCAATTTGCTGGCCTATTGTCACCGGTAAACTACCGTTGCGACGGCGGAACATCTGCTGAACCAGCAGCATTAACGGCAGATTGGGCGACACCAGCGCGCTGGCGTAAAACAGTGCGCTATTGCGCGCCTCAATCCATGCCGGTAGCAGCGGCGCGCGGTATTTAGCGGCGAGTTTAATAAATCCGGTGTGCCATTTTTTATCGCGAATACCACGAGGTGTCAGGCGTGAGACTTCGCCTGCGGGAAAGAAGATCAGCACGCCGCCGCTTTGCAGCTGGCTGTCCATTTTCTGAAGTGCCGATTTGGCCGTACGACCGTTGATATTATCGACGGGAATAAACAGCGACTGAAGCGGTTCGAGGTGAGTCAGCATTCGATTGGTGACCACTTTCACGTCGCGACGAACGCGGGAGACGGCGTAGAGCAAAGCCAGGCCATCGAGGGTGCCGGTCGGATGGTTGGCGAAGATAACCAGCGGGCCGTGTTCGGGGATCTGTTCCAGACAATAGACGGGAACAGCACAATGAATATTCAGATGTTCGAGTATCTGTTCGACCGTATCCAGCCCCTTTAAGTGAGGGTGACGCGCCGCGAATTGCTGGAACTCTTCCTCATGCATTAACCTCTTGAGGAGTTTCTGTTGCCAGGGGCTTGGCCTCGCCTGAGGCCACAGATCGGCGATGACATTGTCGAGACTAAACATAGCGGCTCCTCCTCTGTCCTGCTGTTACAGTAGAAGAGGGATGTGTCGATTGTATGGCGGTTTGGTGACGTTTTGAGGGGGAGGCGTAGCCCGGCCAAGCGCAGCGCCGCCGGGAAACCCCGAAGTCGGTGCCATCATCCGGCAATGTGCGCGGCTATGCCTGATGGCGCTACGCTTATCAGGCCTACGTGTTGCAGGTAGTCGCAGCTGCGTAGACCGGATAATGCGAAGCCGCCATCCGGCAATCGGAGCCTTGATTAACGCAGGATTTTTTTCTCGGCTAAATCGAGTGCGAAATAGCTAAAGATAAGGTCTGCGCCCGCGCGTTTAATTGCGCCCAGGCTCTCCAGTACCACTTTCTCTTCATCAATTGCCCCGGCCTGAGCGGCAAATTTGATCATCGCGTACTCGCCGCTGACCTGATAAGCGCCGATAGGCAGCTCGGTACGTTCGCGGATATCACGCAGGATATCCAGGTAGGCACCGGCCGGTTTAACCATCAGGCAATCAGCGCCCTGAGCTTCGTCGAGCAGCGACTCGCGAATCGCTTCACGGCGGTTCATCGGGTTCATCTGATAGGTTTTACGATCGCCCTTCAGCGCGGTCCCGGCGGCTTCACGGAACGGGCCATAGAAGGAGGAGGCGAACTTGGTGGAATAGGACATGATGGCGGTATCGGTGAAACCAGCTGCATCCAGCGCCTGGCGAATTGCCTGCACCTGACCGTCCATTGCCGCGGAAGGGGCAATAAAGTCCGCGCCCGCTGCCGCGGCAACCACCGCCTGTTTGCCAAGGTTTGCCAGGGTTAAATCGTTATCAACGCCATGGTCGCACAACACGCCGCAGTGGCCGTGGGAGGTGTATTCGCAAAAACAGGTATCGGACATGACAATCATTTCCGGTACGGTTTGCTTGCAGATACGCGACATACGCGCCACCAGACCGTCTTCTTTCCAGGCATCGCTGCCGGTGCTATCGAGATGGTGGGAGATGCCAAAAGTCATCACCGAGCGGATACCCGCATTCGCAATGCGTTCAATTTCGCGTGCCAGATGTTTCTCTGGAATACGCATCACGCCGGGCATGGCATCGATGGCTTTGTAGTCGTTAACTTCTTCTTCAACAAAGATCGGCAACACCAGGTCGTTTAAGCTCAGTGTTGTCTCTTCAAACATAGCGCGCAGCGCGGGAGATTGGCGCAGGCGACGGGGGCGATGGAGTAAGTCTGTCATGATATGCCTGATGTTTGTGAAACAAGGATGGCTATTGTAACTGAATCATGGGGCGAATGTTTTACGAAAGTTGGGGTTATGCTATTACCGCCTACCTGAAAAACGCGTAAGACTGACACAGCATGGGTGACTAATTAATTAAATAAATGCGAAATAACTAGTTATAAATTATGTGTATATATTTATTGTGTGGTTTGGCTCTAATTATTGATGGTATTTGTATGTTTTTTAATAATGTCTATCCTTGTCTTTTAAAATGCATCGGCACGATGAATTTACGGTTGTTTATTTATATGATTACAATGTTTCTTTTTATTGCTTCTTTTAAGTAACCTCATGTATTTAATGGTTTTTGATGCTATTTATAAACGTAAAGAAATATTTAAAAAGTACTAAATCGAACTTTTAGCAAACTGCAATTGAACCATTTACCAGGAACGTCGCATAATTCCCTCCGCAGAGCATTAATGTTCTTATTTGCATTGTTAATTGATGGATCAACATATATACGTCCCCGAGGAGGGATGACAAATGCACTCCTGGAAAAAGAAACTTGTAGTATCACAATTAGCATTGGCCTGCACTTTGGCACTCGCTTCTCAGGCAAATGCGACCACATACGATACCTTTGGCTATCATGATGATACGTCTACAGCGTTTAGCTGGAACAATTGGACGGATCCTGACCATACCGACTACATCTCATATTATGGTTATATCTATGATAATGCGGCCGACGGTAATTATGACAACAACTTCAATGGCGACGTTGTAAACGGCGTTCTTTCAACTTATTACCTGAATAATGATTATACGGACAGCACTGATAATACGCTGACCGTTCAGAACTCAACTATTCACGGTATGATTACTTCTCAGAAAGTTTACGATCACGACGGTTACGGCTGGAATAACGGCACCGACGTTGACTACACATGGCATGATGGTGACGTATTCACTCTGAACGTTGCTAACTCTACCATTGATGATGACTACGAATACTTCTATTTCACCGACAGCTATCTTGATGCTAACGGTAAAGCGAAATCAGAAGATTACCGTACTGCTGATTACGCTTATTTAGGTACTGCAGTGACTCTGGACGTTGAAAGTAATATCAATATTACTGATAACTCCCGCGTTGCAGGTATCGCTCTGTCCCAGGGTGACACTTCTAACGTTGACTATACCACCGATGCCCACACCTGGGATAACAACATTGTTGTTACCGACTCCACTGTAACCTCCGGCTCTTATACTCCGCTGGAAAATAGTGGTTTCTACGGCAACTCTGAAGAGCCAAGTGATTACAATGGCAATGGTAGCGCGAACGATGTTGCGCTGTCCTTCACTGATAGCTCCGCGTCCAATTATGCAATGAAAAACAACGTGGTCTTCAGCAATTCAACGCTGACTGGCGATGTCGCTTTCTCTAGTACCTGGAACGCGAATTTCTATCCAAATGGTAAATACGACGACGATGGCGATTTCATCAGCACCAATGGTGGTTGGGCAGATGATAGCCTGAACGTTGATGAGCTGAACATCAAACTGGACAACGGTAGCAAGTGGACCGGTACTGCAGTATTTAGCTACAACGCAATCGGCACTGCTGATATGTATGATGTTGCTGTGAACAGCCTTGAGCCGGTTTCTACCAAAGATAAGTGGGGCAACGTTGTTGACGATCAGACCTTCCAGAGCGGCGTATTCAACGTAGCGCTGGATAACGGTTCACAGTGGAACACCGTCAATGATTCAAATATCGACACGCTGACCGTGAATAACGGCTCACAGGTTGATGTTGCAAAGGGTTCTTCTCTGCTGTCTGACTCCATCACCCTGACCAACGGTTCAGAAATGAACCTGAGCTCTGGTGGCCAGGTTGCGACCGATCACTTGACCGTTGATAGCTATTCAACTGTCGATCTGAACAACGAAACCACTTACCTGTACGCTAACACCATCACCGTATCCAACGGCGGTGAATTCAGCATCGGCGCGGGCGCATATGAAGCCAACGCGTTCGGTACTGATACCATGGAACTGACTAACGGTGGCGTATTCAACATCAATAGCAGCGACTATGTGTTAGATGCTGACCTGGTGAACGGCCATACCAACACCACCGACAAGTCTAATGCAACCTACGGTTATGGCGTTATCGCCATGAACGCAGACGGTCACCTGACCGTTAATGGTAACGGCAACACCTACAACAGCGATCAGGAATTCAGCGTTGATGACGCGAATGACGGCGTTGTTGCTGCATCCGGTAACTACAAAGTTCGTATCAACAACTCTACTGGTGAAGGCCGCATCTCTGACTACAAAGGTAAAGAACTTATCTATGTTAACGATGTGAACTCTACTGCGACCTTCAGTGCCGCTAACCGTGCTGACCTGGGTGCATATACCTACCAGGCACAGCAGGAAGGCAACACCGTTGTTCTGCGCCAGATGGAGCTGACCGATTACGCGAACATGGCACTGAGCATCCCGTCTGCTAACACCAACATCTGGAACCTGCAGCAGGATACCCTTAACACCCGTCTGAACTCTGCACGTCATGGTTTAGAAGACAACGGTGGCGCATGGGTCAGCTACTTTGGCGGTAACTTCAATGGCGATAACGGCACGATCAATTACGATCAAGACGTTAACGGCATCATGGTCGGTCTGGATACTAAAGTTGACGGTAACAACGCTAAGTGGATCGTCGGTGCTGCTGCTGGCTTCGCTAAAGGTGACATGAACGACCATTCTGGTCAGGTAGATCAAGACAGCCAGTCTGCCTATATCTACTCTTCTGCTCGCTTTGCAAACAACATCTTCTTCGACAGCAACTTGAGCTATAGCCGTTTCAACAACGATCTGACCGCTTCCATGAGCAACGGCGATTATGTTGATGGTAATACCACTGCTGATGCATGGGGCTTTGGTCTGAAACTGGGTTATGACCTGAAACTGAACGACGCAGGTTATGTAACTCCGTACGGTGCTATTTCTGGTCTGTTCCAGTCCGGTGATAACTATCGTCTGAGCAACAGCATGAAAGTTGGCGACCAGGATTACGATAGCCTGCGCTACGAACTGGGTGTTGATGCGGGTTACACCTTCAACTTCGGTGACCAGGCAATGACGCCTTACTTCAAACTGGCTTACGTCTATGACGATTCCAACAACGACTCCAACATCAATGGCGATAACATTGACAACGGCGTTGAAGGTTCTGCCGTACGCGTAGGCGTGGGTAGCCAGTTCAGCTTCACCAAGAACTTCAGCGCCTACACCGGTGTTAACTACCTCGGTGGCGGTGATGTTGATCAGGATTGGGCGGCAAATGCCGGTGTGAAATACACCTGGTAATCCCCTGAATACAGGGAAGGTAACTTCCCTGTTTTTCATCATTCTCAATGCTCGTCATGATGACGAGCATTTTTTGCAAGGATTGCATAACATGCCACATTTGAGTAAACCGCTCAGCGAGTTTTTTACTCTCGACAAAAAGCTATCTCAACAAGGAACACGATTTTCCCTGACACCGGGCGAGACGTTCCTTCCCCCCACCGGTACGTTAAACGATTACACCATTATTATTCAGCATGGCGCTGTCTCCCTGCATCGCACTGGAAGCAATATTCTGTATGGCATCGTGCAGAACCCTGCCATTTTTGGCCTTGCCGCAGCAGTGAATAAAATTAAGAACGACTATATGCTGATTGCTGAAACCGATTGCCGAGGGTATTACTTACCCGCCATAGACACCCTACAATGTCTTGATCGTTACCACCTGTGGCGAGAAGCTTTTTATTGGATGACCTGGCAGACGCGAATGTTAGAGCTGCGGGACAAACAGTTGATTGGTACGAACCACTACCATCAGATCCGTTCAACGCTATTAATGATGATGGCCTGGGACGATGCTATCCGTACACGCATTGGCGTGTTGAATTTCATCCAGCAACGGACGCGTATTTCACGCTCGGTTATTGCTGAAGTACTTTCCGCATTGCGCAAGGGTGACTATATCAAAATGGAAAAAGGCAAACTCGTCAGTATCACGCGTTTGCCTTACGATTATTAAGACGCGGGTACCACCACGGCGGCTTTATTACTGCTCAGTTCGCTAACGAGATCGTTGATGCCGTCGCTCATATTCACAAAGCGTGTGAGCGGCGAGCGAGTAATGACCACAAACGCGCCGACGTTTGACTGAGGAATCATCGCCATGTACGTGATGAAACCGCCACCGCCACCCGTTTTCTGAATAATCCCCGGACGCCCATCTTTTGGAGCCATGTAAACCCAGCCTAAGCCGAGCGCATCGGCATGCCCTGGCACGTCCATCCCAATGACCCGCGTCAGCTGGCTGCGTTTATACACCAGCGTCTGCATTCTATCGGCCTGATTACTACGATGATAGAAATCAGAAGAAAGGTACTGCTGCATCCATCGCATCATATCGCCGGGCGTTGAATAAACCCCGCCGCTGCCCATCGCCGCCAACGTGTTATTACACGGGCTAGCCCCTTTTTCGGCCACCATCAGACGGCCGCATTGATCCGGTGATGGCGTGAAGGTGGTGTCTTTCATACCCAACGGACGCGTAATCTGCTCTTCAAAAAGCTTTGGATAGGGTTTGCCTGCCGCATTACCCAGCGCATCGGCTAACAGGTCAAAAGCCAGGTTGGAGTAGCTTGCTTGTGAGCCGGGTGCTGCATGTAATTTGGCGGTAGAGAGGTAGCTCCAGCGCTGCGATTGCGTCGGCCAGACAAAGACCGGACGATGTGCCGCACCGCCGGGCTGCTCCCGGGGTAGGGCGCTCGTGTGCGTTGCCAGATTCACCAGCGTAATCGGTGTACCGTTATAAGTCGGCACGCGGGCATTGGCAGGCGCATACTTACTTAACGGATCGTCAAGCTTAACCACACCCTGATCGAGTAACTTTACCAGCATCTCGCTGGTCATCAGCTTACTCAGTGAGGCGATGCGGATGACGGAATCAAGCTGCGGATGGACATTGTTGCCGGGACGCGTTTCGCCAAAACTGCGGAAAACTCGCTGGTTGCCATCAATGACCACCAGCGCCATACCGGTTGCTCCGCTTCCGTAATAAATATGATTGGCATACCGGTCAACGATATCGGATGCAAACGTGGGGGTGGTAAGCGGCTCTGCGGCCTGCACCGAGGTCAATGACACCGCGCAGAGCACGGCAGAAAAAAGCAGACTACGTTTCAACGGGGGCATCCATCATGAATTGAAATGGGAGAGTTACGCTTATTTATACTAAAAATATAACTCTTCGGCACCAGGCGCAGCACCATTAAACGCTATCATAGCGGGAAAAACGTAACCGGGCGTAAATGCGGTGATTATTCATTACGCTGATTACACGCTTTTGTGATCCAACGCGTATGATACAAAGAGAGACTCCGGCGAACTCTGCCGACGTTTTCCGGTCTGATTGCCCAGTAACATTGCCTTATACCTCTTTACGGTAAAAATGTTCCGTAGCGGTATTCTGTTGTCACAGCACTTAGCAAAACCATAAGAAGTAAGCAGGAGAGCATTATGTTTAAGTCTTTTTTCCCAAAACCGGGACCGTTTTTTCTCTCGGCGTTTATTTGGGCACTGATTGCCGTTATTTTCTGGCAGGCGGGTGGCGGTAGCTGGCTGCTGCATATTGCCGGGGCAAGCAACGATGTACCGATTAGCGCACGGCGCTTTTGGTCGCTGAACTATCTGATGTTTTATGCCTACTACCTGCTGTGTGTGGGCCTGTTTGCGGGCTACTGGTTTGTTCGCAGCCCGCATCGTTGGCAATACTGGTCAATTCTGGGAACCGCGCTGATTATCTTTGTCACCTGGTTTATGGTGGAAGTCGGCGTGGCAATCAATGCCTGGTATGCGCCGTTCTATGACCTGATCCAGAACGCGCTGGCCTCGCCGAATAAAGTCTCGATTAACCAGTTCTATCAGGAAATCGGCATTTTCCTCGGCATCGCGTTAATTGCGGTTGTCATTGGCGTCCTGAATAACTTCTTTGTCAGCCACTATGTCTTCCGCTGGCGCACGGCGATGAACGAATACTACACCGCGCACTGGCAGCAGCTACGCCATATTGAAGGTGCCGCACAGCGTGTGCAGGAAGACACCATGCGTTTCGCCTCTACGCTTGAGGATATGGGCACCAGCTTTATCAATGCGATCATGACGTTAATTGCCTTCCTTCCGGTGCTGGTGACGCTCTCCGCGCACGTACCTAATCTACCGATTGTTGGCCACATTCCTTATGGTCTGGTGATTGCCGCCATTATCTGGTCGCTAATGGGGACGGGACTACTGGCGGTGGTCGGGATTAAACTCCCTGGGCTGAACTTTAAAAATCAGCGTGTTGAAGCCGCGTACCGTAAAGAACTGGTCTACGGTGAAGATGATGCCAATCGCGCCACGCCGCCAACCTTACGCGAGCTCTTCAGCGCGGTGCGCCAGAACTATTTTCGTCTTTATTTCCACTACATGTACTTTAATATCGCCCGTATTCTGTACCTGCAGGTGGATAACGTTTTCGGTTTGTTCTTGCTGTTTCCATCAATTGTTGCCGGTACGATTACGCTCGGCCTGATGACGCAGATAACCAACGTCTTTGGGCAGGTGCGAAGCTCATTCCAGTATTTAATCACCTCCTGGACAACGCTTGTGGAACTGATGTCTATCTACAAACGTCTGCGTAGCTTTGAACGTGAACTGGACAATAACGACATGCAAGATCACATTATTCAGCCGCAGAGCTAAGTGATACTCACTCTTTGATAAGGATAGCCCATGGCGATTGCCGTAACGCGTTACCGTTTTTTACCCCTCACGCTGCTGGCGGGGGCGCTATTAAGCGCCTGTACCAGCCAGCAAGCACCGCAGATGAAAGCAGGGGAGAAACCGGTGGATGTGGCAAGCGTTGTGCGGCAAAAAATGCCCGCCAGCGTCAAGGATAAAAATGCCTGGGCGCAGGCGCTGGCGAAAACCTTTGAGAGCCAGAAGCTCGCGCCGACGGAAGAAAATATCTGCTCGGTGCTGGCGGTCGCGCAGCAGGAGTCAAACTATCAGGCCGACCCGGCGGTGCCTGGGCTAAGTAAAATCGCGTGGCAGGAAATTGACCGTCGTGCTGAGAAGATGCACATCCCGGTCTTTCTTGTACACACCGCGCTGAAAATCAATTCACCAAACGGTAAAAGCTACAGCGAACGCCTGGATCAGGTGAAAACGGAAAAACAGCTGAGCGCGATTTTTGATGATTTCATCGGCATGGTTCCAATGGGGCAGAAACTCTTTGGCTCCCTGAACCCGGTTCATACCGGCGGTCCAATGCAGGTTAGCATTGCCTTTGCCGAGGCTCATCAGGATAACTACCCGTGGAAGATGGACGGAACCGTTCGCCAGGAAGTGTTTACGCTACGCGGCGGAGTCTGGTTTGGCACTTATCATCTGTTCAATTATCCCGCCAACTATACGGCCCCGATTTACCGTTTTGCTGATTTTAACGCCGGATGGTATGCCAGCCGCAACGCGGCATTCCAGTCAGCGGTCAGTAAAGCGACCGGAGTCAAACTGGCGCTGGACGGCGATGTGGTTCTTTATGGCAGTGACGAACCGGGCAGCACCGAAAAGGCCGTCAGGAAGCTGGCAGACAAGCTGTCGCTAAGTCAGGCTGAAATCCATAATCAGCTTCGTAAAGGCGACAGCCTGGCCTTTGAAAAGACCGCGGTATACCAGGGCGTTTATAAGATTGCCGAGCAGAAAGCGGGGAAACCGTTAGCCCGAGAGATGTTGCCAGGCATTCAGCTTGATAGCCCGAAGATCACCCGCAAATTGACCACCGCATGGTTTGCAAAACGGGTAGATGAACGTCGGGCTAAATGCATGGCGCTCAATTAGTCGTGATGGCGCAGGCGGCGCATCAGCGAAACGATGCCAAGGATGACGCAGCCTGCGAGGAAGGGTACGACACCAAACAGTGTACCCACGCCCAGGCCCATTTCTACACGTGGACGCCCGGTGTCCTGCATCTGCATCAGGTGTTCATAGACGCCTGGCGCATGCAGCACCAGCGTTAAAAGTTGCGCACCCACGGAAAAACAGAGCAAAACGAAAAGCGCATACGCCAGATTACCCGAAGTGGAAGATGTCCCCTTTTTTTTGCTGAACATGAGCTTGGATAAGGTGAAATCGGTCATAAAAACCTCCAGGATAACGTAAACACAGACGATTTCGTGTTACTGGCGTTAGTGTGGCAGTGGGCGTCCAGGACAAACATCGGATTTATGGTAAATTTTGAGCAGGAATAATCCTGGTTTTTTACTGCCCAACGTTGCTGTTCGATGCGGCAATTCATTAACATTCGCTAATTGTTGTTTACAACACAGACGCGGGCGGGGCGTTATGGCATCATCATTTTTTTCTTCGGGAGTTGCTATGAACCTGCCTGCCAAAATTCGCCGCGACTGGCATTACTACGCCTTTGCTATAGGTCTGATTTTTATTCTTAACGGGATTGTTGGCCTGCTCGGTTTCGAGGCGAAAGGCTGGCAAACCTATGCCGTAGGGATGGTGACCTGGGTCATTAGCTTCTGGTTGGCAGGGTTTATCATTCGTCGGCGGGAAGCGTGATGTGATTCCCGGCGTCGCTGGCGACGCCGGGGGAGTCTGTTAACCGTTCATCGAGGTTTTCAGCGCCTTGTCAGCCTGATGACGCTCCAGCGCCAGTTCAAGCAGACGGGTAATCAGCGAAGTGTAATCCAGACCGCTGGCCTGCCACAGTTTCGGGTACATGCTGATATTGGTAAAGCCAGGCAACGTGTTGATTTCGTTTATCACCACCTCGTTGTCGGCCGTCAGGAAGACGTCAACGCGCGCCATGCCGCAACAGCCAAGCGTCTGATAAGCGTCGATTGCGACCTGACGGATTTTATCGTTCACTTCGGCGGAGATGGCCGCAGGAACCACAACTTTCGCCCCGTTATCATCGATGTACTTGGTGTCATAGGCGTAGAATTCGCTGTTCAGCACAATTTCACCGCAGGTACTGGCCTCAGGGAAGTCATTCCCCAGCACCGCACACTCAATCTCACGGCCCTGAATACCCTGTTCCACCACCACTTTATGGTCAAACTCGAATGCCAGCGCCACGGCTTTTTGGTACTGCTCCGCGTTGTTGACCTTGCTAACGCCCACGGAAGAGCCCTGATTGGCGGGCTTAACAAATAGCGGTAGACCCAGCTTTGTCTTGATTTCATCAAAAGTGAAACTGTCGCGATTACGGCGCGTCAGGGTGACGAAGGGGGCAATCGACAGCCCGGCATCACGCAGGAGACGCTTGGTGACGTCTTTATCCATACAGGCGGCAGAGCCCAGCACGTCGGAACCCACGAACGGCAGATTGGCCATGCGCAGCATGCCTTGTAAGGAGCCATCTTCGCCTAACGTGCCATGAACGATCGGGAAAATAACGTCAATGGCATCAAGCGGCTTACCGCTGGCGGCGTCGATCATCTGCTGATGTTCTTTGCCCGGGATGTGGGCGAGGGTAGTGTCGGAAGGACGCAAGGCGATACGGGCAGGATCCTCGGCATTAAACAGGTAGTTCTGGGCATCGCTGATATGCCATTGTCCCTGCTTATCAATGCCCAACAATACGACGTCAAAACGCGTCTTATCAATTGCTTCTACGATGTTCTTTGCGGACTGCAAAGAGACTTCGTGCTCCGCTGATTTTCCACCAAAAACAATGCCAACCCGCAACTTTGCCATTTCTCATTCCATCTGTTCTAAATGCAAAGCACATAACATATCACGGGTATTGCAGCGCATCTGCCTTTTCCATATCGAATGGCACGATTAACGTGCGGCGGATAAGCATAACTCACTGCGTTATCGCGGCTATTGTGTGATGTAAATCACGAATGTGCGCTAAGTGAATGATAAAATCCTGAAATAATACATTAAGCATCTCTGACAATACCGCGCAAACCGCAACTTGCTAACCTGTGCACTCGTTCCCGCAACTTGAACTGACAACATTTCGTGATGGAATCCTGGAAGGTTAACCTTATTTCCGTTTGGCTCGGGTGTTTTTTCACCGGTCTAGCGATCAGTCAAATTTTACCCTTTTTACCCCTGTATATCGCACAGTTGGGGGTCACCTCGCATCAGTCGCTTTCAATGTGGTCTGGGCTGACGTTTAGCGTCACTTTCCTGGTATCAGCAGTGGTGTCGCCGATGTGGGGCAGCCTTGCTGACCGTAAAGGCCGCAAGCTGATGTTATTACGGGCCTCGTTGGGGATGGCGATTGCGATTTTGCTACAGGCTTTCGCCACCAACGTCTGGCAACTGTTTATCCTGCGCGCAATTATGGGCTTAACCTCCGGCTATATTCCCAATGCCATGGCGCTGGTGGCCTCACAGGTGCCGCGCGACCGCAGCGGTTGGGCGCTCAGCACGCTCTCAACTGCGCAGATTACCGGGGTGATTGGCGGGCCGCTGCTCGGCGGATTTCTGGCCGACCACGTCGGGCTGCGGATGGTGTTCTTCATCACCGCTTTCCTACTGTTGATAAGCTTTATGGTGACGCTATTTTTAATCAAAGAGGGGCCGCGACCCCAGCTGAATAAAGGCGAGAAGCTCAGCGGTAAAGCGGTATTTGCCTCGCTGCCGTATCCGGGCCTGGTGATCAGTCTTTTTGTCACCACTATGGTGATTCAGCTGTGTAATGGCTCCATCAGTCCTATTCTGACGCTGTTTATCCAGTCGATGTCACCCGATAGCGGCAACATAGCCTTTTTGAGCGGCATGATTGCCGCCGTGCCGGGCGTCTCGGCGCTGATGTCGGCACCTCGTTTGGGTAAACTTGGCGATCGCATTGGCACTGCGCGTATTTTAGTCGGCACCTTAATCTTTGCCGTGGTGCTCTTTTTTGCCATGTCGTTTGTCACCACGCCGCTTCAGCTTGGCATTTTGCGCTTTATTCTGGGCTTTGCGGATGGCGCAATGCTGCCCGCCGTGCAAACGCTATTGCTCAAATATATTAGTGAGCGGGTCACCGGACGTATTTTCGGTTATAACCAGTCGTTTATGTATCTGGGCAACGTCGTTGGGCCGTTAATTGGTGCCTCGGTATCGGCAATGGCGGGGTTCCGTTGGGTCTTTATTGTCACCGCGGTGATCGTTTTGATCAACCTGTGGCAATTAGCGGTGATGTTGCGCCGGACGCGGCCGGTTCGCCAGTAATATCATTAAAAGGATGGAATAATGGTGCGACTATTATTCCATCCTCCAGCCAGCATTATTATCCATAAGTAATAGCAATATTTCACCAGCAAAACGTTTCGCTGGCCTGCCAAAAAAACCAATGCTATGAAATAGCTATAGATTATATTTTTTATCTATTGGTATTGCAGAATTGTCTGATTATTGTAATTCTATTCACCTTGTTTTAGGGGAATAGAATCGTGGCGTTTATCGGTCTATTTAGTTTAGGGGCTGACTCCCTGCCCATCTGTCATACAAGGATAAAGTGCGATGAAAAACTTCATTGCTGAACTGCTGGTGAGACTGGCAGAGAAGGAAGATGAAGCCAATGCATTACGCATTCAGGTTGATGCGCTGGAAGTAGTGGTAACGACGCTTTTACAGCATATGAAGCAGGAATCCCCACAATCATTAGAGGGCGATATCACGGCGACGTTGAATAAGCTAGAGCCTGCGGAACATGACGCCGATCATAATAATGAATTATTATATCACCATGTTAAACGGTTATTTCTCACCTACGAAAATCAGTAGGTAAAACACTTTCAGGCGCTGTCATTAAACTGTCACGCTCTTTTCTTACAGTCTCCTTGTTTCGTTATTGACGTATTTATACATGGAGAAGATCAAGTGAAATACAGCGCAATTTTTGCCGCATTATTACCTCTGTTAAGCCTGCCCGTTGTTCATGCCAACGCTGATACCGCGGTTCTTGATAACCGCGCAGCGCAAGGTGATATAACCCAGCCTGGCGGCGCTCGTCGTTTATCTGCCGATCAGACTGAAGCTATTCGCGCATCACTCAATAATCAAAAAGCAAAGAACGTGATTTTGCTGATTGGTGACGGAATGGGGGATTCGGAAATTACCGCTGCGCGAAACTATGCCGAGGGCGCTGGCGGCTTTTTTAAAGGGATTGACGCTCTGCCGTTGACCGGTCAGTACACGCACTACTCGCTGGATAAAAAAACCGGTAAACCGGACTACGTGACTGACTCGGCTGCATCGGCAACGGCCTGGAGCACCGGGGTGAAAACTTATAACGGTGCGCTGGGCGTGGATATCCACGAAAAAGACCACCAGACCATTCTGGAGTTGGCAAAAGCGGCTGGCCTTGCGACCGGCAACGTCTCGACCGCGGAACTTCAGGATGCCACACCGGCGGCGCTGATTTCCCACGTCACCTCGCGCAAATGCTATGGCCCAAGCGTGACCTCGGAAAAATGCCCTACGAATGCGCTGGAAAAAGGGGGCAAAGGTTCGATTACCGAACAACTGCTCAACGCCCGTGCTGATGTGACGCTAGGCGGCGGGGCGAAAACCTTTGGCGAAACGGCAACTGCCGGAGAATGGCAGGGCAAAACCCTGCGCGAGCAGGCCCAGGCGCGCGGCTATCAACTGGTGAACGATGCCACTACGCTTGCCGCCATCACCCAGGCAAATCAGGATAAACCGCTGCTGGGACTGTTCTCCGACGGCAATATGCCCGTTCGCTGGGAAGGGCCAAAAGCCTCCTACCATGGCAATATCGATAAAGCCGCGGTCACCTGTACACCAAACCCGAAACGCAATGAGAGCGTGCCGACGCTGGCGCAGATGACCGACAAAGCCATCTCGTTACTCCGTACGCATGAAAAGGGTTTCTTCCTGCAAGTGGAAGGGGCTTCTATCGACAAGCAGGATCACGCCGCTAATCCGTGTGGGCAGATTGGTGAAACGGTCGACCTCGATGAAGCCGTACAAAAAGCGCTGGAATTTGCCAAAAAAGATGGCAATACCCTGGTTATCGTCACCGCTGACCACGCTCACTCCAGCCAGATTATCCCGCCTGATACCATAGCGCCGGGGCTGACTCAGGCGCTGAATACCAAAGATGGCGCGGTGATGGTGATGAGCTACGGCAATTCAGAAGAAGAGTCGATGGAGCATACCGGGACGCAGCTGCGCATTGCGGCCTACGGCCCGCACGCGGCGAACGTGGTTGGGTTGACGGATCAGACCGATCTTTACTACACCATGAAAGCGGCATTGGGGCTGTAATGAGTCAACCCGGTAGCGAAATCGCGGGGCCGGGTTGTTTTAATGGCTTTCTGAGACCAGACTTACGGTGATCTCTCACAAAAGGATGGTGTAATGAAAACAACATTAATGGTGACTTTGCTGTGCGGTATGTTTGTTGCGGCTTCAGCGTCTGCGGCACCCAACGCCACGGCAACGGAGAAAAGCCTGACTCCGCAGCAACAGCGTATGAGCAGCTGCAATCAACAGGCGACCGCCAAAACCCTCAAAGGTGATGAGCGTAAAACCTATATGAGTACCTGCCTTAAAGGCGCAGGAGCGGCTGCCGACGGTAAAACGTTGACGCCACAGCAACAAAAGATGAAGGATTGTAATGCGCAGGCGGCTCAAAAGACCTTAAAAGGCGACGAGCGTAAAACCTTCATGAGTACCTGTCTGAAGAATAAATAACGTCGATTCTATGGTAAGTCAGTGTGACCCGGCAGCGATTGCCGGGTCATAGCGTTTACGACTTGCTCATCTTTTCTGATTTTTCCATGCATTTAGTCATCGCTTCGATCACGGCAGAACGGAATCCTTTCTCTTCCAGAACGCGCACCGCTTCAATCGTTGTACCGCCTGGAGAACAGACCATGTCTTTAAGCTCGCCGGGATGCTTGCCCGTTTCCAGCACCATCTTCGCGGAGCCCATTACCGCCTGAGCGGCAAACTTATAGGCCTGTTTACGCGGCATACCGCCCAGCACGGCGGCGTCGGCCATCGCCTCGATAAACATAAACACGTAGGCGGGGGCGGAGCCACTGACGCCAACGACCGGATGAATCATCGGTTCGGCAATCTCTTCCGCTTCGCCAAAGCAGCGGAAAATATTCAGTACGTCGGCAATATCTTCCGGTGTGACCAGCGCATTCGGGGTCACGGAGGTCATCCCTGCGTTCACCAGTGAAGGGGTATTCGGCATGGCGCGAATGATCTTACGATCATGACCCAGCGCACGCGCCAGCTGTTCTAAGGTCACGCCAGCGGCAATCGACACCACCAGAGAATCTTTATTCAGGCTGGAGGCGATTTCGCTAAGTACCTTCACCATAATGCCGGGTTTAACGGCCCCAAAGACGATATCTGCTACCTGTGCCACTTCCTGAGCGCTTTGCGAGGCGTTAATACCATACTCATCGCGCAGCGCGGCAACTTTATCCGGCGATGGCGTATAGACCCAAATCTGCCCAGGAAGTACCTGACCACTGGCAATCAGGCCGCCAAGAATGGCTTTGCCCATATTTCCGCAGCCAATGAAGCCAATTTTCTTCTCCATCACGTTTCTCCCTCAGTCTGTTTTTATACGTAGTTTACTGTTATACACGCAAATTCACCCAATTTGCAGCGCGGGAACCATTGCGGGAAGTCTCGGGCGCGCACTTTATTACGCCATCGCGGCGGCTTACCGTATAATCTCGCTTAACGTTCCCGTGTAAAAGGAAGTCTTGATGACGATTTGGGTGGATGCGGATGCGTGTCCGAATGTGATTAAAGAGGTGCTTTACCGCGCCGCAGACCGTACGCAGACTGAGTTGGTGCTGGTGGCTAACCAGTATCTGCGCGTGCCGCCATCGCGCTATATTCGATCCATGGTCGTGCCGCAGGGCTTCGACGTGGCGGATAATGAAATTGTCCGTCTGTGTCAGCCGGGTGATTTGGTGGTGACTGCCGATATTCCGCTGGCGGCGGAGGTGCTGGAAAAGGGCGGCGCGGCCCTGAACCCGCGTGGCGAACGCTACAGCCATGCGACAATCCGCGAGCGCTTAACTCTGCGCGACTTTATGGACACCATGCGCGCAAGCGGTATTCAAACCGGTGGCCCCAGTGCACTTTCTCAGCGTGACCGCCAGCAGTTTGCCGCCGAACTCGATAAGTGGTTGCTGGCCGTGAAGCGCGGTTGACAGGATTTCTGACACCAGAATGTGCTACCTTTGCCGCATTAACTGGCTTGTCAAAGCAAGATAATTTCATGTACTGTTAGCGCTACGCTATGTGGCATCTTTTTTTTACGCTTATGTTAAGCTCTTTATCCGCCTGAGTGGGCGATAAATAACGTAACGCGTTCTTCTTGTAATCTTAGGTTTACACTTACTTGTGTACTAGTTTGGTGATATGATCCACGCTTCAAATGCTCGTCCCGCACATTCGCATCATCAGGGGGAATTCCAGGTAATGACACAGCCTATTTTTCTTATCGGAGCCAGAGGCTGCGGAAAAACAACAATAGGCCAAGCGCTGACCCATGCCTGCCATTTTCGCTTTGTGGATACCGACCTCGCTCTCCAGCAGCAAGCCGGTATGAGCGTCGCGGAAATTGTGGCCGCAGAAGGCTGGCCGGGGTTCCGTGCCCGTGAAACGCAAACCTTGAAATCCGTTACGCAGCCGGGAACGGTGGTCGCCACCGGTGGGGGAATTATACTTGCGGCGGAAAATCGTGCGTTTATGCGACAAAATGGCATTGTCGTTTATCTTGATGCTCCGGTAGCGATATTAGCTCGTCGACTGGAAGCCTTTCCAGAGGCTGAACAGCGGCCTACGCTGACCGGCAAGCCAATCAGCGAAGAAGTGGCTGAAGTTCTGGCCCAGCGTGACGCGCTGTACCGCGAAACCGCCCATTATATTGTTGACGCCTCGGCAACGCCTGACCAGGTGGTCACGCTTATCCTTAACGCCCTTTCCCTGGTGACCGCAAGCTAACAAAAACCTGCTTTTTTCGTCTTTAATCTCGCTCATCCTTCCGCTTTGCCTGCCGAAATAGCCATAAATTATTCGTGGCTATTTCGGGCGTAAATCACATTTATTACTTATTATTAATGTTATAGAAAAGTTAAAATCAATCTATATCAGGAGAGTACTGGAAATTACTGGAATCTTTACATTCAGGCTAAAGAATGTACTGCTACGCTTTTGAGCGGTATTTTCATCCATCCAGGTGGCTATGTGTGAAGTGAACAATGCAAGGTAGAAGGTAGATAACATGAGTGCAACAATGGCGATTCTAACGATTGGGGTTGTACCCGTCAGTGAAGTATTGCCGCTTTTAACCGAGCACATCAGGGAAGATCAAATTACCCATATGACCTTGTTGGGGAAAATGAGTCGTGCGGAAGTGATGGAGGAGTATGCGCCAGAACCCGGTGAAGAGCGCTTATTGGTCCTGTTAAACGATAACCAGTTTGTTGAAGTTTCTCGTCTGAAGGTCGAGCAAAGCCTACAGGCGGTGATCGAAATTCTCGATAATCAGTCTTATGACGTCATTCTTTTACTCAATACATTCAAACTGCGCGGCATGGTAGCGCGTAATGCCATGCTGTTAGAGCCTCAGCGAATTATTCCGCCGCTGGTGGCCTCAATCGTCGAAGGGCACCAGGTGGGAGTGCTGGTTCCGGTTGAAGCGATTTTAAGTGCGCAGCAGGAAAAATGGCAGATGCTGCCAAGCTCACCTTACTACGCGTTAGCAAACCCTATCCGTGACAGCGATGAACATCTCATTTCCGCGGGCAATTCTTTACTGGAGCGAGGCGCAGACGTACTGGTGCTGGACTCGCTTGGCTATCACCAGCGCCACCGGGATCTGCTACAAAAGGCACTGGATGTTCCGGTTCTCTTATCGAATGTGCTAGTCGCCAGACTGGCCGCAGAATTATTATGTTAACTGTATGATTTTGCGTGACAGGCTTCTGTTCGCAACCCTATATTGGTTTTTTACGACAAGACAATAAGGGCCGGTTTATGCTTCAGAGCAACGATTATTTTGAAGGAAAAGTGAAATCCATCGGTTTCACCAGCAGCAGCACGGGTCGTGCTAGCGTCGGCGTGATGTTAGAAGGCGAATACACTTTCAGTACCGCACAGCCAGAAGAGATGACCGTCATTAGCGGTGCGCTGAATGTGCTGTTGCCGGGGGAAATTGAATGGAAAGTTTATAACGCCGGAGAGGTGTTCAACGTGCCGGGCCACAGCGAGTTTAATCTCGAGGTCGCCGAGCCAACGTCTTATCTGTGCCGCTACCTGTAATGGATTCCCTTCCTGTTGCGACAGGAAGGGAAATACAGGCTTAACGCTGGGCTTCGCCGCCCAATCCTTCGACCAGACTTTTAATCAATGCCGCCAGCTCGCCGGTCATTAAAATAAAGTCCGCGTCGAAACGCTGGGCGTAATCCTCACGGTCAATATCTTCATTCTGGTCGCGCAGCTCGTCGCAGAATTTCAGGCGCTTGATCGAACCGTCATCACACATCACAAACTGAATACGCTGCTGCCAGTCAAGCGCAAGCTTAGTCACCAGCTTACCCGCTTCAATGTGCACCGCAATCTCGTCGCACACCAGATCCTGTTTCTTCGCGCGGATCACGCCACCATCCTCAAGAATGGCTTTGAGTTCGGCTTCGTCAAGCAGTTGGAAACTTTGCGCCGCCGTCCCGGAGCGAACCCATTCGGTCAGCGTCAGTTCGATCGGATTTTCCATCGTCAGCGGTACGACCGGCAACGAACCGAGGCTTTTACGCAGCAGCGCGAGCGTATCTTCCGCTTTTTTGGCGCTGGCACAGTCGACCATAATCAGATCGTTAACGGTGTCGATCCACATCATAGTTTGGCTAAAGCGGCTGAACGCGCGCGGCAGCAGGGAATGCAGAACTTCATCCTTCAGCGAGTCTTTTTCTGTTTTTTTGAGCTTACGCCCCTGATCGGCTTCCAGCTTCTGGATCTTTGCTTCCAGAGCTTGTTTAATCACCGGGGACGGAAGGATCTTCTCTTCTTTGCGGGCGCAGACGATTATCTGACCATTCACTTCATGCGTCAGTGCATCGCTGTGTGAACCCATCGGCGGTACCCAGCCGGTTTTTGCCATATCCTGGCTGCCGCATGGGGTGAAGGTCATCTCAGCGAGCTGTTTTTCCATCTCTGCTGCGCGCAGGGAAACGTCGCGGCTAAGACGGTAAACCATTAAATTTTTGAACCACAGCATGATAATTTCCACGGTGTTATCGTTAAATCAGCGGGCAATGATAACGAATTGTCTCTGACCTTGCATTGATTTAAACAGGAGCAATGAATGCGAATTGGAATCGATTTAGGTGGCACAAAGACAGAAGTGATTGCGCTCAGCAATGCCGGTGAGGAGCTTTTTCGCCACCGCCTGCCAACCCCGCGTGATTACCAACAAACGATTGAAAATATTGCCCATCTTGTCTCTCTGGCTGAAAAAGCAACCGGGGAAACCGGCACGGTGGGGATAGGCATTCCGGGGTCGATTTCGCCCTATACCGGGGTGGTCAAGAATGCCAATTCGACCTGGCTTAACGGCCAACCGTTTGATAAAGATTTGAGCCGTCGCCTGGGGCGCGAAGTGCGTTTAGCCAACGATGCCAACTGTATGGCGGTTTCCGAGGCGGTGGACGGCGCGGCGGCGGGCGCACAAACCGTATTCGCGGTGATCATCGGCACTGGCTGCGGCGCAGGTGTTGCGATCAACGGTCGGGTGCATACCGGCGGGAACGGTACGGCAGGCGAGTGGGGCCATAATCCGCTGCCGTGGATGAACGAGGACGAACTGCGTTATCGGGCAGAAGTGCCGTGTTACTGCGGAAAGCAGGGGTGTCTTGAAACCTTTATTTCCGGTACGGGTTTTGCCACCGATTATCGCCGGCTTAGCGGCAATACGTTGACTGGCGTTGAAATTATGCGCCGCATCGATGAAGGTGACGCACAGGCGAAGCTGGCGTTTAACCACTATGAACAGCGACTGGCTAAAGCGCTGGCGCATGTTATCAATATTCTCGACCCGGATGTGATTGTGCTGGCCGGCGGCATGAGTAACGTTGAGCGGTTGTATGAAACGGTGCCGCCATTGGTGAAACCGTGGGTATTCGGCGGCGAATGTGAGACGCCGATTCGCAAAGCGCGGCATGGTGATTCCAGCGGCGTGCGCGGGGCGGCTTGGTTGTGGCCGGTGTAAAAATATTGGCCCTTCTGGCTAAATGCGGAAGGGCATATGCAGGAAAAAGATGGCGTAAAATAATCACGTCTCTATATAAATAGCTTTGAGAATGATGGCTTGATTAAAAAGGCTGTTAAATCTTTATAAATATCACACTGGATTATTTATGTAGTTAATTCTATTTGTGTGGAAAATATTTCATCGGGCTGAAATGAGTGATTAAGTAAATTTAAATTATTTATTTAGTATTTATTATGAAGCGTTATGCCTTGTTTTTTTTGACTTTTATTTTTAATTTTCATTTCTCTAAATCCTCTCACTTGAGAAAAAACAACTTTAAGGTATTTTGACCACTCACGAGTAAGTGAATGTTGATATGACGTTATCTTTCCAGGCTCCATTGGTTTTTTGAATATCACAATTTATGGTGATGACATCGTAAGACCGTATGGATGAGCTTGAAGGTGATTGCTTTTTTAATATAGGGACATAATATGAAAAATAAAACACTGCTTGCAGCATCATTGATGTTTACAGCTTTTATCAATGTCGCACATGCAACAGACGACCAGGGTACCGTTAACTTCAGCGGCGTTATTATAAATCCTCCTTGTGAAATTAACTCAAACAGCAAAGCTGTCAATGTGGTTTTCACCCCGCTTGGTACCAACGCGTTTTCGGCAATAGGCGCTGAAGCCTCACAGACTCAGCCGTTTAGTATCAACCTGACAAAATGTCCCGCTGATACCAAAGTGAATATCACTTTTAGTGGCGACACCGCGACGGATAAGACTCAGCTTAAGGCATTAACCTCAGCTGCTGATACTGGAGTTGGTATCGTGGTCTACGGTACGGGAAGCGCAAGTAGTACGAAAGTGACATTTGACGATCAGCCTAACGCTGCGTTCCAGCAAACAACCGGTAGTGAAACTGTAAATGATATTACCTTCAACTATAACTCTAAGATTGTGGCGACCGTAGCGCCAGCGAGTATTGTTGGCGGTGACTTTACTGCAAGCTCAACCTTTACGGTTTACTACCCTTAATTAACTATTGCGTTCAGGCAGGCTATGGATGTCAATTAAAAAAGAGTAAACGGACGTTTTTCTTTTAGACCTCCATAGCCTGGTTTTGTATCCGCAATAGATAAGGAATTGAATGATGAGAACCATAAATACATTTCTATTGGTGCTGATGTCATCATTGTTTTTTAGCAGCACCGCCATAGCTGGTGTGCAAATTAGCACAACGCGAATTATCTTTCCGCAAGATTCAGATGAAGTTCAATTAACAGTTAAAAATACTGGGTTAAATAATCAACTAGTGCAAGCATGGGTTGACAATATAGATTCCAGCAACAAGCAAGCTGTTCCATTTATTGTCACGCCGCCGTTATTTAAACTGCTGGGCGATCAGACCAGCATCCTGCATTTTATTTTTGTTAATAATATTGGACTGAGTACCGATCGTGAACATGTTTTCTGGGCCAATATTAAATCGGTAGAAGCTACACCAAAAGAGCTGGCGCAGCAAAGTAAGCTGCAGCTCGCGGCGCGTACCCGGATAAAATTGATATGGCGACCGCATGGGCTGAATAAGAATGAGGCGAAAGAGGCCTATACACATTTACATATTACCGCTTCTGGTTCGCGGCTAATTGTCGAAAACCCGACTGCTTATTACGTGTCTTTAAAAAATATCTCGGTGGATGGCAAGGATGTGAATCCGCCGCCAAATACCATAGCGGCACTCTCGATGATGGTGGCGCCATTCTCTAAGACTGAGTATGCGCTTCCCGTACGAAGTGCAAAAACGGTTCGCTGGAATGCGATCGATGATTATGGAAATGGCACGGCAGAACAACAACAAAAACTATAAACGGTGCGGATAAGGATATCCATAATATGAAATCTATCAACATCTATCGCTGTCAGCACAACTCAGTACTTCCATTGCTTTTTATTGCGTTGATTGTTCCCAGCAGCATTTGTTTTGCTGATACCGTGGGTGATGATGAATTTAACATTGATGCATTGCGTTTTGACTCGCCAATACACAATGCAGAAGCGATTCGCTCATTTCTCAATAATAATGCAATGTTACCGGGGAAATATCTGACAATTGTCTATTTTAATAACCAGTTAATCGAAAAAAAAGAGATTAACTATGTTCTTAACGACAATCATAGTGCGCTTGTACCGGTACTAAAGAAGTCAGACCTACGTGCTTTTGGCGTCAATGTCGATAAGTTACCCGAGATGAAACTTATTCCTGAAGACCGGGTTATCAGTAACATTTCCCAGTATATCAAGGATGCAACCTGGCAATATTCAATGCAACAGCAACGCCTGGATATCCGTGTCCCGCAGGTTGCCGTTGATCAGCAGGTCCAGGGATATATCAATCCTACGCAGTGGGATAACGGGATACCGGCTTTATTGTTAGGATACTATTACAGTGGCTCACAATCACACTACCAATCCAGCGGCGACAACGCGACGCAAAATTATTTGAGCCTGAATAGCGGGCTCAATTTGGGGCCGTGGCGTTTACGTAATAATGGAAACTACCAGAGCGGGCAGGGCTGGCAAAATGTCTCAAGTTATCTTCAGCGCGATGTTCAACGTTTAGAGGGCCAACTGACCATTGGCGATAGCACGACGGCAAGCGACATCTTTGACGCTCTGCCTCTGCGAGGTGTCCTTTTGCAGACAGACACCTCAATGCTGCCTTACAGCCAGCAGGGCTTTGCCCCGGTTATTCGTGGAATTGCCAAAAGCGACGCGAAGGTCACGATTAAGCAAAATGGTTATACGGTTTACCAGACTTACGTCAGCGCTGGGGCATTTGAAATCAAAGATATCCCTCAGGTCTCTTCGGGCAGTGATTTTGATGTCACGATTACGGAGTCAGACGGCAGTGAACGGCACTTTGTTCAAACGTCGTCCTCTTTACCCATCATGCAACGTGAGGGTGCTTTGCAATACAGCATTTCGGCCGGGCGCTATCAGAATAACGATATTTCTGATAATCCCACGCTGATTCAGTCACAGCTTATCTATGGCTTGCCGTATGGCTTAACGCTGTATGGCGGCGTGTTGGGCAGTGATTTTTATCGTTCAGCCGCGATGGGGTTAGGCGTTGATTTACATGATGTTGGCGCATTTTCATTTGATGCGACCACCGCGTCCAGTGAGATTCAGGATAAGACCTGGCGGGGTATGTCATACCGCGTCCAGTACGCGAAAAATATCGATGCCACGAATACTAATCTTACGGTAGCGAGCTATCGCTACTCTACGCAAAACTTCTATACCTTTACGGAAGCGCTGAATAATCGCTCCAGCTATACCGATGATAACGATAGTTTTTATGCCTATCGTGATGAAAATAATCGCCGTAGCCGACTGCAGGTCAATATCAGCCAGAATTTTAATCAATATGGTTCATTCTATCTTTCAGGGTATCAGCAGGATTATTGGGGATTAAGTGGGCATGAACGCACCTTTTCATTTGGCTATAACCAAAACTGGGATCGAGTGCGTTTTACGCTGAATTACTCCCTGACTGAAACGCCTTCATCGAGCCGGGATGAGCAGATATCATTTACCGTCAGCGTACCGTTAGATAAATGGTTATCCAACGCCTGGGCTAATTATACGTATACAGATAACCGTCATCGTATGCAGCAGCATCAGGTTGGTCTTAGCGGTACAGCGCTTGCGGATAATAACCTTAATTATAATCTTCAGCAGTCATGGGGAAATAATGGTGCGGGTGAAAATGGTAGCGCCAATGCGAGCTATAAAGGCTCATTTGGCACGCTTTCTGGCGGTTACAATTATGATAATAATTCCCGGCAAATAAATTATCAGCTACAAGGGGGGGTTATTGGCCATGCAGGTGGAGTGACATTGGCGCAATCATTGCCTGAAACGGTAACTCTGGTTGAGGCCGAAGGCGCACCGCATGTTCTATTATCCAGTAGCACCGGGGTTTATACCGATTCAGCAGGCTACGCCGTTTTACCTTATGCATCACCTTATCGTAGAAATACCATCATGCTGAATACCGCGAGTAATCCAGCGGTAGATATTGCCGACCCCGTTAAAGAGGTTGTCCCGACCCGAGGCGCCGTGGTGAAGGCAAAATTTGTAGCCAGAAGCGGTCAGCGGGTGCTGTTGACGTTAACAAACCGCAATGAATTTGTGCCGTTTGGCGCGACCGTCACTCTTGAAGATGCCAGCGAGGAAAATTATGCCAGCATTGTGGGTGAACAAGGACAAGTTTATTTAACGGGTATTAAAAATGGCGATCGTGTCCTGGCTAAATGGGGCAATGATGATAAACGAAAATGTCTGGCGGATATCATTATTCCTGCGTCTAATACCGCCAAAAATATTGTTGAGATATTAACATCAGCATGTCGATAAATTAGGTGTAAAAATGAAAATAATTAAATTTATTTTGGCATTGCTTGTACTAAGTTATTCATTGCAGAGTCAGGCGAAATGCTATTATTCATCAAGCGATCAGAGCGTTTCAGCCTATACTGTAACCGTGCCGACGTTGACGGTGCAGCGAGACATGATCGCCGGAACAATATTATGGGATAGTGGTTATCTGACTGCCCCTAACTCGACCAGCATCACCTGCGACGCGGTAGGTACTATCTGGCGCGGCTTTGATGACTCTTCGCTGGTGGCGGTTAATGTATTAGACAATCAGGGTATATACCAAACAAACAATCCCGGCGTGGCTATTCGAATATGGTGGTTATCCTATAATAATAATTTCCCTGGAGCGCAAACTCCGAGCAATGCCCGAGTTTTTCTGTCGCCTAAAGTTGCTGAAGCTACAAAGACGTGTAGCGAATGCAGTTATGTAAACATGAGTGGTATGTTTGATGTGCAATTGATTGCGACAGGGCAGCCTATTACCGATGACGCCCTTCAGCTTGGGCGGTTTAGCGCGGCGCGTACCTACGATACTGTAGATCAAATCCGCATTAAATTTACCGATGCCGCCGTGGTTGTGAACAGCGCAAGCTGCGTATTGAACAGTAAAAATATCACCGTGAATCTTGGCCAAAGCATTGATGCCTACCGCATCGCCCATCCGGGGGATACGACGGAACCCGTCGGCTTTAATATTGATTTAACCTGCGATGCGGATACGAATGTTAACGTTTTGTTTTCAGGGGGGACGGCTACCGGGGACCCTACTGCCTTAACGCTGAATAATCTTGATGATACGACCTCAGCTCAAGGCGTGGGCGTGCAGATCCTTTATAGCGGTCAGCCGATAACCTTTGGTGAACTTTTGTCCACGGTCAAAAGTCACGAAGGAGAGGTTACTCTTCCTTTTGAGGCCCGAGTGATTCGCCTGAATGAAGCCTTAAAAGCCGGTGAGATTAATGCTACCGCGACATTTGATATGATCTACCGTTGAAAAAGCAGGCCACAGCGCGCTGATGTGGCCTGCAAGTTTGGTAAGACTATGCGGTGACGGCAAACATCTTATCTAACCGGCTATATCCTAGCCCGTTAATCTTCTTCACTTTTATCTGCACGGGTATCCGCTCTTTCATCGCCTCAACGTGGCTAATGACGCCAATAATCTTACCGCTGGCATTCAATGCGTCAAGCGCATCCAGCGCCGTGTCCAACGTCTCACTGTCGAGCGTGCCAAAACCTTCATCGAGGAATAGCGAATCGATACGGGTTTTATGACTGACTAGATCCGACAGCGCCAGCGCCAGGGCCAGGCTTACGAGGAAGCTCTCGCCGCCTGACAGCGTACGGGTATCGCGCACCGCATCCGCCTGCCAGGTATCGACCACCTCCAGCTCCAGCGCATCGCTGGCTTTACGCTGTAACAGATAGCGACCGTGCAGGCGGCTAAGCTGCTCGTTAGCCAGCCACACCAGATTATCCAGCGTTAACCCTTGGGCAAACTTACGGAATTTATCGCCTTCTTTAGAGCCAATCAGCGCATTAAGATGCGCCCAGTCTTCAAGCGTGGCGTTAGCTTTCTCGATCTCTTGCAATAAAGACTGCTGCTGCTGGCGATTATCGTTATCCTGCTTCAGCTGCTGGCGTAATTCCCCCTGACGCTCGCTGTTTTCACGCAGCTGGCGGGCTAATGTTTGCAGCTGTTGTTGCGCCTCTTCAAGCGTCAGCTCAGTGGGCAAGCCCTGCGGACGCTGGCTAAGATGGCGCTCGAGCGCTTCTCGCACTTGGGCGGTAAGCGCCTGACGTTGCTGATGCTGAGTCTCGAGCGATTGCTTAAGCTGTTCCAGCCGTTGACGCTCATCGCCATCGAGCAGGGCGGCAAGAAACGCCTCCCGGCTGCTAAAGTGAGAATCAGCGAGCGCCTGGTCGAAGGCCTGCTCGGCCTGCTGTAGGCGCGCATTTTCCTGTGTTTTCTGTTGTTGCAGCGTCTGCCGCTGGCTTTCCAGCGCGATGCAGTCGTTGTGGACTTGCTGCCAGCCGTCAAGATTTGCCTGGCTACCGTCATTGGGTATCTGCGCCGCAGGCAGCGTTTCCAGTAACGGCTGAAGCTGTGCCAATTGTTGCTGAATATCCAGGTTTTGCTTTTGCTGCTGCTGCAAGCGTTGGATCTCCGCTTCGCGGGCGGCAAGCCAGGCCGATTCTTCATCGCTGGCAGGCGGCGTCATGCCGAACGCCGACAGCGTTTGGGCCAGTGCTTCGCTACGCTGCGTCAGTTCATCGTTTAACTGTTTCTTCTGTGCCTGAAGCTCGCGGATCTGCCCCTCAATCGCTAGCCGCTGGCTGTGCTGATAGCGTTGCTGTTCGGCCTCTTCCTGCGCGCTTAACCAGCCGCTGATGTCGTCCGAAGGCGTCAGCGTTATCGCCAGAAGGCGTGTGGTTTCAAGCCATTGTGATGTAAGTACTTGCTCCTGCTGAGAAAGCGATGCTTGCTCATCATTATCTTTGATCTGTTGTTTCTGCAGCGCTTCAAGCTGCGCGCGCAGCGTTGCACCGTCCTCCGCCAGACGAGTGACCTCTTTTTCCAGCGCATCGCGGCGAGCTTTATTGGCGTCGGGGACCAGCGCCTGATACTCCGCCAGCGCCGGATGCTGGGTGGAGCCGCAAAGCGGACAAGGCGCACCCGGCTGTAGATGTGCGCGTTCGGTCTTCAGGCTGACAATGGTCGCCTCAAGCTCGCAAATCGCCTTAACGTCGCTCAACTGCTGCTTTTTGTCTTTATAAATCTGACGTAGCTGAGTGAGTTCCTGGTTCAGTTTGTCCAGTTGCTGCTGGCGCTGCTGCCCGGCATCGGTAAGCTGCTTGCGACGCGCTTGCAGGGGCATAAACTGCGGATAAAGACGGCTAAGCTGCTGACGCAACGGGCGCGTGGCGGCATGTTGGGCTACCTGCTCGCCCAGTTCATCCTGGGTCAACGTTAAGGTAGACGCAGGCAATTGCGCTAACTGTTTTTCCCGTTCGCGCAGTCGCTGCTCATGGTTTTGTAGCTGTGCGCGCTCTCGTGCTTGCTCGGCGAATGCACCGCGCCAACCGGTCAGTTCGCCTTGCCAGCGCTGGATACTTTCATGCTCTTGCAGCCACTGCTGAAGCGCATTATGCGTTTGCTGTAACGTTGTGCTCTGACGCTCGGCGGTATAACGGATCCGGTCGCGGAGTCGGCTGGCATCATGTAAGCGAGTATTCACTTGTTCGATGAGCTGGTCGGTTTTGGCGACGGTGGCAGCCTGCTCTTGCATGTGCGTCCAGCGAGGACGCAGCGCCTCGGCGGGTTGAGCGCGCTGTAGGGCGGTGAGCTGAGGCTGCGCTGCAATAAGTGACTGTTCCGTTTCTGCCAGCGCCTGCTGATTTTTTTGGGCATCCAGAGTCAACTCCGCCTGGCGGGCCAGCCACTGTTGATGCTGCGTCGCCATCGCCTGCTGTTGCTGCTGTTGCTTCTCTTCGCTAGTGAGTACCTGCAAACTTTCTTGTAGCGCCTGTTGCTGTTCTTCACTTAATAACACCATGCCGCTGGCCTGGGCCTGGAGCTTGTCTAATTCCCCGCGTGCCTGCTTATGTTTTTCAAATACTTTTGCGGAGATCTGGCCGTAGATTTCGGTGCCGGTAAGTTCTTCAAGCAGTTCTGCGCGTTCCCTCGGCTTGGCATTGAGGAAGGCAGCGAACTGGCCTTGTGAAAGCAACATGGAACGCGTAAAGCGGCCATAGTCCAGCCCGCTCAGAGAGGCCGTCATTTCCAGCTTATCTTTAACTTTATCGGCCAGAATCTGCCCATCAGCACAACGTGCTAGCTCTACGCGCGGCGCCTGGAGATTACCGTCCGGCTGATTACGGGCGCGGTTCTGGCTCCAGAAGGCGCGGTAGGCCACGCCCTGAACTTCAAATTCAACTTCTGCCAGGCATTCAGCGGTGTCGCGGGTCATCAGATCGTTTTGCGACTGCGATACCGTATTAAGCCGCGGCGTCTCGTGATACAACGCCAGACAGATAGCGTCGAGTAGGGTGGTTTTCCCCGCGCCAGTGGGGCCGGTGATGGCAAAAAGGCCGTTACTGACGAACGGTTCCTGAGTGAAATCGATTTTCCACTCGCCTTTAAGCGAGTTGAGGTTTTTCAGGCGCAGACTGAGAATTTTCATGGCTGTTCCTCCTCGCCAGAATCATTTAGCGTTTGGATAAACAGCATGTGCAGCCGCTGTTGTTGCTCTTCCTCGAGGGTTTCCAGCGCCAGTCGGCGGTGGAAAACTTCTTCGACGCTCAGCTCGCTCAGGGTTTCGCGCTCCTGACTTGCCAGAATACGCTGCCGCTGTTCACGGCTGCGGCGCACCAACAGCACCTCCACCGGCAGGTCATCGGTGAGCGTCTGGATTTTGCGCTGAATGTCGTGAAGATATTCATCGCTTGTGATCTCAATATCAATCCAGGTGGCCGGTTCAGCTTGTGCGTTACGCCATTCGGCTAACTGCGCACTAATGCTGTCAAAATCACCTTTGATCACCGCCAACGGCTGCGTCACCGGGACAATCAGCGGCGTGACCTCAGCCAGTTTTCCGCCTTCGAAAGTGACCAGATTGACGCTTTTGCTTTTGCCGGTTTCGTCAAAACTCAAACACAGAGGCGACCCGCTGTAACGAATGTGCTCGCTGCCGCCAATTTTCTGTGACCGATGAATATGACCCAGCGCGATGTAGTCCGCCGGTGGGAAGTTTTGTGCCGGAAACGCATCCAGTGTGCCAATATAAATGTCGCGTACCGCATCGCTTTTGCTGGCGCCGACGGTGGTCAGGTGACCGCTGGCGATAATCGGCAGCGGACGATCCTCGCGCAGTTCGCAGGCCTGCTGATATTGCTGCTGATAATACTCGGTAATGCTTTCCAGCACCTGGCGCTGTTTTTCCTGAGCGGACAGTCCCGCCTGGCTGGTAATAATGTCGCGCGGGCGCAAGAACGGCACCGGGCAAAATACGGCGCCGGGCGTGCCGTCGCGCAGATTTAAAATAAAGGGTGCATGACCGGCGCTGGCAATGACCGTGGTATTAAGGAACGACAGGATATCCCGGGATTCATTCAGCGTGGCGACGGAATCATGGTTGCCCGCGAGCACCACCAGATGGCAGCCCGTTTGCTGGAGATCGACCACAAATCGGTTGTACAGCTCACGCGCGTAGCTCGGCGGCGAGCCGGTGTCGAAGATATCACCGGCGACAATAATGGCGTCAACTTGCTCAGATTTTGCGGTGTCGAGCAGCCATTGCAGGAACGCGTGATGTTCAGCGGCGCGGCTTTTGCTGTAAAAGTTCTGGCCAAGATGCCAGTCCGATGTGTGGATAATGCGCATAGCGGTTCCGGGAAAAGTGACGTAAAGTTGATTATAAACATTCACCTACAGAGATATCGATGAATGTTTATACCGTGTGTCATAAACGGTGAAGGGCTATCATCGCACGGTCATGTTTATCATAAAACTGTCATAAATCTGACGCATAATGACGGCGTATATAATACTGATGTCTAAAAACAGGGCAAATAATGGCAAGACGTATTCTGGTCGTTGAAGATGAAGCACCTATCCGTGAAATGGTGTGTTTCGTTCTGGAGCAAAACGGTTTTCAGCCGGTGGAAGCGGAAGATTACGACAGCGCTGTCAACAAACTCAATGAACCCTGGCCCGACTTAATTCTGCTCGACTGGATGTTACCGGGCGGTTCTGGGCTGCAATTTATCAAGCATATCAAACGTGAAGCGCTAACCCGAGATATTCCTGTGGTGATGTTGACCGCACGTGGTGAAGAAGAAGATCGCGTACGTGGGCTGGAGACGGGGGCTGATGATTACATCACTAAGCCGTTCTCACCGAAAGAGCTGGTGGCGCGCATAAAAGCCGTCATGCGGCGGATTTCCCCGATGGCGGTGGAAGAGGTGATTGAGATGCAGGGGCTGAGCCTTGACCCGACGTCTCACCGCGTCATGACCGGCGAAAACCCGCTGGACATGGGGCCGACGGAATTTAAACTGCTGCACTTCTTTATGACGCACCCGGAACGTGTCTACAGCCGTGAACAGCTGCTAAACCACGTCTGGGGAACAAATGTATATGTTGAAGACAGAACCGTTGATGTGCATATTCGTCGCCTGCGCAAGGCGCTGGAACACAGTGGTCATGACCGCATGGTGCAAACTGTTCGCGGCACGGGTTATCGTTTTTCCACCCGTTTCTAATTGTTGACAGGAGTGTGACCCGTGCTGGAACGGCTGTCATGGAAAAGGCTGGTTCTGGAGCTGCTGCTGTGCTGCTTCCCGGCCGTGGTACTAGGACTGGTATTCGGTTATCTGCCGTGGTTTTTACTGGCGGCGGTGACCGGGCTGCTCATCTGGCATTTCTGGAATTTACTGCGCCTTTCCTGGTGGCTGTGGGTTGATAGAAGCATGACCCCGCCGCCGGGGCGCGGTAGCTGGGAGCCGCTGCTGTACGGACTTAACCAGATGCAGCTGCGTAATAAGAAACGTCGCCGTGAGCTGGGTAATCTTATCAAGCGTTTTCGCAGCGGCGCAGAATCCTTACCGGATGCGGTGGTGCTGACCACTGAAGAAGGGGCGATTTTCTGGTGTAATGGCCTGGCCCAGCAGTTGTTGGGGCTTCGCTGGCCCGATGATAGCGGGCAAAATATTCTTAACCTGCTGCGTTACCCTGAATTTACGCAACATCTTAAAAAGCGTGAATTCCATAAGCCGCTGCACCTGGTGCTTAATAGCGGACGCCATCTGGAAATTCGCATTATGCCTTATACCGACCGCCAGTTGCTGATGGTCGCCCGGGACGTGACCCAGATGCACCAGCTTGAGGGCGCCCGGCGTAACTTCTTTGCTAACGTCAGCCACGAGCTGCGTACGCCGCTGACGGTGCTGCAAGGCTATCTTGAGATGATGCAGGAGCAGCCGCTGGAAGGATCGGTACGTGAGAAAGCGTTGCACACCATGCGTGAGCAAACTCAGCGGATGGAAGGGCTGGTCAGGCAGTTGCTGACGTTGTCGAAAATTGAGGCCTCACCCGTGCTGGCGCTCAATGAGAAAATTGACGTGCCGATGATGCTGCGGGTGGTTGAACGCGAAGCGCAGACCTTAAGCCATCGTCAGCATCAGTTCCATTTCGATATTGATGAGTCGCTAAAGGTGCTGGGCAATGAGGAACAATTGCGCAGCGCCATGTCGAATCTGGTGTATAACGCCGTTAACCATACGCCAGAAGGCACGCTGATTACCGTGCGCTGGCAGCATGCGCCGCACGGCGCGCTATTTAGCGTGTCTGATAATGGGCCGGGAATTTCACCGGAGCATCTGCCGAGGTTGACCGAGCGTTTCTATCGCGTTGATAAGGCGCGTTCGCGACAAACCGGCGGTAGCGGATTAGGGCTTGCGATAGTGAAACATGCGGTTAACCATCATGATAGTCGGCTGGATATCACCAGTGAGCTGGGTAAAGGTTCCTGCTTTAGCTTCCTGCTGCCGGAACGTTTAATTGCCAAAAACGACGGCTGATTCGGTGCTTGTCAGCTTAACTTTCCACAGACCAGCCTCGGCTGGTCTGTTTGCTTTGCAGTCAATGAAATGTCGGTTGATTAACGAACGTCTGGTTGTTTTTTGTTCGCATGATTAGCCAGATGTTTTTCTTAAATCCAGTTGAAAAGTCTGCTTGTAAATTCACTATCAATATAATCATCTGGTTTTACGATCCCGTGTTGCTTTAAAACGTTATAAGCGTTTAAATTGCCCACCAGACAGTCACGAACAGACTGTTAATTCGCGGTAAATCAAAAAACTATTCTTCTTTACATCGCGAAGGGAGCATATCCCGCTAAGTTTGTCGTTGGTTTCCTCTGCATCATTCCACAGGCGCTGGCGCGATAAATTTTCGTTTTACAACACCACATCCACAGGCTGTAGTTACATATGACCCATCAATTGAAATCGCGTGACATCATCGCTCTGGGCTTTATGACCTTTGCGCTGTTTGTTGGCGCAGGCAACATCATTTTCCCTCCTATGGTTGGCTTGCAGGCAGGCCCCCACGTCTGGACCGCGGCGATTGGCTTTCTGATTACCGCCGTTGGCCTTCCGGTGCTCACCGTTATCGCGCTGGCGAAAGTGGGCGGTGGCGTCGACAGCCTCAGCACGCCAATTGGTAAAGTGGCTGGCGTTTTGCTGGCGACCGTGTGTTACCTCGCCGTGGGCCCGCTGTTTGCCACACCGCGTACCGCGACCGTCTCCTTTGAAATTGGTATTGCGCCGTTGACCGGTAGCGGCGAACTGCCGCTGTTTATCTATAGCGTTATCTATTTTGCGCTGGTGATTCTGGTCTCGCTCTACCCAGGCAAACTGCTCGATACCGTCGGTAACTTCCTGGCACCGCTGAAAATTCTGGCGCTGATTGTTCTGTCTGTTGCCGCCGTGGTGTGGCCAGCCGGCCCTATCAGCAACGCGATGGAAGCTTATGAAACCGCGGCGTTCTCAAACGGTTTCGTGAACGGCTATCTGACCATGGATACGCTGGGCGCGATGGTCTTCGGTATTGTTATCGTCAACGCTGCGCGTTCCCGCGGTGTGACCGAAGCCCGTCTGCTGACCCGTTACACCATCTGGGCAGGCCTGATGGCGGGTGTAGGCCTGACGCTGCTGTACCTGGCGCTGTTCCGTCTGGGTTCCGATAGCGCAACGCTTGTTGACCAAAACGCCAACGGCGCGGCCATTCTGCATGCCTACGTTCAGCACACCTTCGGCGGTGCGGGTAGCTTCATGCTGGCAGCGCTTATCTTCATCGCCTGTCTGGTGACCGCGGTTGGCCTGACCTGTGCATGCGCCGAGTTCTTTGCTCAGTACCTGCCGTTCTCCTACCGTACGCTGGTATTTATTCTGGGTCTGTTCTCAATGGCGGTGTCGAATCTGGGGCTGAGCCACCTGATTCAAATCTCTATTCCGGTGCTGACGGCCATCTATCCGCCGTGTATCGCACTTGTAGTACTCAGTTTTACCCGTAATTGGTGGCATAATTCCGGCCGCGTGATTGCACCACCGATGTTTATCAGTCTGATTTTTGGTATCCTTGACGCAATCAAAGCCTCTGCTTTTGCCGACGTACTGCCGGGTTGGACTGCCCGATTACCGATGGCGGAGCAAGGTCTGGCATGGTTGATGCCAACAATCGTGATGGCGGTTCTGGCTATAATCTGGGATCGCATGGCAGGACGCCAGGTAACATCAAGCGCGCACTAATCTGCACGGCGCTTTAACGGTGTTTAACCACGGGACGTGATGTTCCGTGGTTTTTTATTTTGGGTACTTTAACCTAAGTTGTTCACGCGGTCGTTGATGGCCGCGTGGGGATGATGGGTCTGAACATGGCACTGGAAACGATGGAAAACAACAAGCTGAAGCGCGGGCTAAGTGCCCGGCACATCCGCTTTATGGCCCTCGGGTCGGCAATTGGTACGGGGCTATTTTATGGTTCCGCCGACGCTATCAAAATGGCTGGGCCAAGCGTGCTGCTGGCCTATATTATCGGTGGCGTGGCCGCTTATATCATTATGCGTGCGCTGGGCGAAATGTCCGTGCATAACCCGTCTGCAAGCTCCTTCTCTCGCTACGCGCAGGAAAACCTCGGGCCGCTGGCGGGCTATATCACCGGCTGGACTTACTGCTTTGAAATCCTGATCGTCGCCATTGCCGATGTCACCGCGTTCGGTATCTATATGGGCATCTGGTTCCCGACGGTGCCGCACTGGATATGGGTACTTAGCGTGGTGCTGATTATCTGCGCCGTCAACCTGATGAGCGTTAAGGTATTTGGCGAGCTGGAGTTCTGGTTCTCCTTCTTCAAAGTGGCCACCATTATCGTCATGATTCTGGCCGGTTTTGGCATCATCATCTGGGGTATCGGCAACGGTGGGCAGCCTACCGGGATCCATAACTTATGGAGCAACGGTGGCTTCTTCAGCAATGGCTGGATAGGCATGGTGATGTCGCTACAGATGGTGATGTTTGCCTATGGCGGCATTGAAATTATCGGTATTACCGCCGGTGAAGCGAAGAATCCTGAACAGTCTATTCCGCGCGCCATTAACTCCGTACCGATGCGAATTCTGGTGTTCTATGTTGGTACGCTGTTCGTCATTATGTCTATCTACCCGTGGAACCAGGTGGGCACCAACGGCAGTCCGTTTGTGCTGACTTTCCAGCATCTGGGGATTACCTTTGCCGCCAGCATTCTGAACTTTGTGGTGCTGACCGCGTCGCTTTCGGCAATCAACGCTGACGTCTTTGGCGTTGGTCGTATGCTGCACGGCATGGCCGAGCAGGGAAGTGCGCCTAAATTCTTTGCCAAAACCTCGCGCCGCGGTATTCCATGGGTGACGGTCACGGTCATGACGGTAGCCTTACTGTTTGCGGTGTACCTGAACTACATCATGCCGGAAAACGTCTTCCTGGTGATTGCCTCGCTGGCGACCTTTGCCACCGTATGGGTGTGGATCATGATCCTGCTCTCGCAGGTGGCATTCCGCCGTCGTTTATCCGCCGATGAAGTGAAAGCGCTGAAGTTCAAAGTGCCGGGCGGTGTGGCGACCACCATCGCCGGTCTGGTGTTCCTGGTCTTTATCATCGCGCTAATTGGTTACCATCCAGAAACCCGTATATCCCTGTATGTGGGCTTTGCGTGGATCCTGTTGCTGCTGGTCGGCTGGATGTTTAAAAACCGCCGTCGCAGCTAATTTCTGCGCTGGTATGTGAAAACCGAATTGCGGTGTTTTGATATCTTAACCGCCCTCGGCCTTAATGGTCGGGGGCGTTTTTTTCGCCTGTGTACTGGAATGTGTGTACAATGAACACATGCACGCAAAGGAGGCTTAATATGGCTACTCAACGCACCACCCAAAACGTCAATGTGACGATCGATCGCGATTTACTGAACCGAGCACGCGCTGTAGGCATGAACTTGTCCCAGACACTGAGTGCGGCTATCGATACTGAACTGCGCAAGCATGAGGCGGCACGCTGGAAGGAGGAGAACGCGGAGGCTATAGCTAACCTGAATGCTTTTCTGGAAGAACATGGCAGCTTTTCTGAACAATACCGGACGTTCTAATCGTGCAGTTTACCGTTTACCACAACCCCAATAAGAGCGCCGTTTATCCCTATCTGCTGGATGTTCAGAGTGACATCATTGACGATCTGGATAAGCGTATGATGATTCCATTGAGCCCCGTGGAGAAGTTCCCTGGCAAATGGCCGGAACGCATCATGCCAATCATCCGACTGATTGATGGCAATGATTACTTTGCTATCGTTATTGAAATGGTTGGTGTACCAAAGCGGGGGATTGGCGGCGAGTTTTGCACGGCCATGACATACCGGAATGAGGTTAAAGCGGCTATTGATTTCATGCTGGATGGTATTTAACTGGGGGCATCCACAGCTCCGCAGCTCAAGCATTCTGCTTGATGGCCGCAAAGAATCCTCTATAAACTCATGTCTTTAAACAGTAGAGAGTATGATTTAGTTCACTTGATGCTGTATATCGTGCCGCCCGGCGCTGATAGCTTTTATCAAACATGACCCAGTGTTGATCTTCTAAGAACTCGTCCCTGCGCCCCTATCCTCCTCCCTACAAAAAAGCCTAAAAGATGAGTAGGGTGAAATATCCGTATGGCAAGGTGGACACATTTTTGAAATAGGGGATAAACGATGTTAAACGCCTGGCACCTGCCTGTTGCACCCTTTATAAAACAGCAGCAGGATAAATTGATAATTAGCCTTTGGCTGCGCGGTGACGATCTGCCACAGCGGGTTACTCTGCGCGCGGAAGTGGATAACGAAGAGATGGCGCTGCCGATGCGGCGCAGTGGTAAATCACCGAAACAAGACGTGGTGCAATGGCGTGGGGAGATTAACCTGCGTGAAGGACAGCCGCGCCGACGCTACGTCTTTAAGCTACTGTGGCAAGACCGCCAGCTGTGGTTTTCGCCAAAAGGCTTTAGCGCGTTCCCACCGGCCAAGCTGGAACTGTTTGCCTATGACTGCGAAGATACCGGCCCGCAGTGGGTGACGGAGCAGATTTTCTATCAAATATTCCCCGACCGTTTTGCCCGCAGCACCACGCGCGCCGAAGGGCAGGATAATGTCTACCATCATCATGCCGCCGGGCACGATATTATTCGACGGGAATGGGATGACCCGCTCACCGCAGAAGCCGGTGGTTCGACCTTTTATGGGGGCGATCTTGATGGCATCAGCGCCAGACTACCGTACCTCAAGGCGCTAGGCGTCACCGCGCTGTATCTGAACCCGGTGTTCACCGCCCCCAGCGTGCACAAATACGATACCGAAGATTATCGCCAGGTTGATCCCCATTTTGGCGGCAATGAGGCGTTGCTGCGCTTACGCCAAAATACTCAGCGTGAGGGAATGCGGATTATCCTCGATGGCGTATTCAATCACAGTGGCGATACTCACGCGTGGTTTGACCGCCATCATCGCGGCAGCGACGGCGCCTGCCACTATCCGACATCGCCGTGGCGCGATCGCTACAGTTTCTCAAACGAAGGCAAAGCGCTGGACTGGCTGGGTTACTCAAGCTTACCCAAGCTCGATTTTCAGTCTGCCGCGTTGGTGGATGAAATCTATCGCAGTGAAGACAGTATTGTCCGCCACTGGCTAAAAGCCCCGTGGAATATGGATGGCTGGCGGCTCGACGTGGTGCATATGCTTGGCGAAGCGGGTGGGGCGAAGAACAACCTTCTTCATGTCTCAGGCATTACTCAGGCGGCGAAAGCTGAGCGCCCGGATGCCTACGTGCTCGGCGAACACTTTGGCGATGCCCGTCAGTGGTTGCAGCTTGATGCGGAGGATGCGGCAATGAACTACCGCGGCTTTACCTTCCCGCTGTGGGGCTTTCTTGCGAACACTGATATCTCCTATGATCCGCAGAAAATTGATGCGCAAACCTGTATCGCGTGGATGGATGATTATCGTGCCGGGTTATCGCACCAGCAGCAACTGCGAATGTTTAATCAGCTTGATAGCCACGATACCGCGCGGTTTAAATCACTGCTCGGCCGCGATGTGGCGCGCCTGCCGCTGGCGGTGGTCTGGCTGTTTAGCTGGCCTGGCGTGCCGTGCATCTATTACGGCGATGAAGTGGGGCTTGAGGGGGATAACGATCCGTTCTGCCGCAAGCCGTTCCCGTGGGATGAACAAAAGCAGGACCGTGAATTGCTGGCGCTGTACCAGCGTCTGGCGGCGTTACGCAAAAGTACGCCGGCACTCCGTCTGGGGGCTTGTGAAGTGCTGTACGCGGAAGGAGACGTGGTGGTGTTCTTGCGCGTGCTTGGCGCAGAGCGTGTGATGGTAGCGATTAACCGCTGCGACGCCTGTGAAGTGCAGCTTCCCGAATCACCGCTGCTGGACGTCAAATGGCAGCGCAAAGAAGGCGAAGGGCAGGTTGCGGAAGGCGTTCTGGTATTGCCCGCTATCTCCGCCACCCTCTGGAAAGGTCACTGATAAAGGCTTGTTTCCCCGGCGCTGGTCAGCAACGTTTCACGCCACCAGCGCTGTGCAAGCCCATCGTGACCGTTGCGCCAGGCTATATAGGCGACGTCGGTCTGGCGAAACGAAATCACCGATTTTTCAATCAGTACACCCGTGGCTATCAGCGGACTGGCAATATGGCGCGGTAAAAAGCCGCAGCCTACGCCCGCGCGCAGAAGCGTCACTTTGCTTTGAAAATCATCGACACGGATCTGGGGCTGTTCATCCATCAGGTTTGATTTTAACGGATGGCAAAAACGCGCGCTGTCGCTGATGATAATGGCCCTGTGCAGGCAGAGTTGCTCATTGGTTAATTTTTCTGGCGCACTGGCCAGCGGATGGTCGGGCGCCACCACAAAAACGTTATCTATGGTGCCCAGCATTTTGTACGACCACACCGCCGACGTTGGTGGCTCATTAATGGCGCCGAGAATGATATCGGCACCATTGTGGGTCAGCTCCTCCCATGAACCGGCGAGGGTGTGATGTGAAAAGTTAAGACGCGTTTGTTTATGCAGAGCATAAAAATCCTTGATGATAGGCACCAGCGCGTCGAAGGGAAAAGAGTCATCAAGCGCAATCGACAGTTCCTTTTCCCAGCCGGAGCTAAGCTGTACCGCCTGCTTTTCCAGATCTTTTGCCGCATCCAGCAGTAGACGCCCCTTTTCCAGCATCATCCGTCCTGTATCGGTAAATTTGGCGCGATGGCCGGAACGGTCAAGCAGCGTGATGCCGAGATCGTTTTCCAGCTTCTGAATCATATAGCTAAGCGCAGCGGACGTTTTAAACAGGGATTCGGCGGCGGCGGCAAAGGAGCCGTGTTTGTCGAGGGCATCGAGAATAAGCAAAACGTCCAGATTGATACGCATAAGAGAAAAATATCCAAAAAAATAATTCCCTATGTTGTACCGAATGCCAAAACACAATGCTAGTGAATAAATTAGATAAAACCTGTGCATTTTTTTGAGCAATAACGTCAGGTGAAATTATTATCATCACGGGATGGTCAGTTTTCTTTAATAACTCGTTAGAAATTTCCCGCTATACTCAAAATGCTTTCTGATTCAGGATCCAGTTGCTGACGGTGACCTTGGCCGTAATCTTTTAACTCATTGATTAGGAAGGTGTGTAATGTCTATTAGGGAACTGATTGACCCGCAAAACTCTGCGCTTATTTTTATTGACCATCAGCCGCAAATGTCCTTTGGTGTGGCAAATATCGATCGTCAGACTTTAAAAAATAATACCGTCGCGTTAGCTAAAGCCGGGAAAATATTTAATGTTCCGGTTATTTATACCTCTGTTGAAACCAAAAGTTTTAGCGGCTATATCTGGCCTGAATTATTAGCTGTGCATCCGGATGTGAAGCCGATTGAGCGTACTTCAATGAACTCCTGGGAAGATGCGGCTTTTGTCAAAGCGGTGAAAGCAACCGGGCGTAAAAAACTGATTATCTCCGCGCTGTGGACGGAAGTCTGCCTGACCTTCCCGGCCCTGATGGCGCTGGAAGAAGGCTTCGAAGTTTATGTCGTTACCGACACCTCCGGCGGCACCTCCGTGGATGCGCATGAGCGCTCTATTGACCGCATGGTACAGGCCGGCGCAGTACCGGTGACCTGGCAGCAGGTGCTGCTTGAGTACCAGCGCGACTGGTCACGCAAAGAAACCTATGACGCGGTAATGAATCTGGTACGCGAGCATAGCGGTGCCTACGGGATGGGCGTGGATTACGCTTACACCATGGTGCACGGCGCGCCAGAACGTAAAGCTTAACGTCATGATGCTGGCGGGGAAGTTCCCCGCCTTTAAGCGATAGCAAGGAACCCTCCGCCATGACGCAAAAGCATGTCACGCTGGTCATTACCCACGCCATCCGTCCAGAACACGTTGCGCAGTATGAAGCCTGGCTTGGCGAAATTATGCCCGTCGCCGCCAATTATCCCGGCCATTTGGGTGCAAACGTTATTCGCCCGGTCGATGGTCAGACGGCCTGGAATATCATTATCCGCTTTGACACCCTCGAACATCTCTATGCCTGGACCCAGTCTGACGTGCGGCAGAAGCTGGTGGATCAAATCACGCCGCTGTTAGCTGAAGGTGACCATACCGAAGTGCGCACTGAAGCCGCATTCTGGTTTACGCCGCCCGCCGCTAACGTGCGCCAGCCTAAGCGCTGGAAACAATTTCTGATAACGCTGCTGGTGATTTTTCCCAGTACCAATCTGGTACCTGCCATTACCGGTGCCGTGCTGCCGTCGATGAAGGGAACGCTATTACTGCATTTTATCAATGATGCCTGTGTGGTTGCGCTGGTGGTCTGGTTGTGGATGCCCATCGTGACCCGTTTGTTTGCCGGGTGGCTGAAAAAGGCCTGATCTGGCACCAAAGGAGAATGTCATGTCTCAAACCGCGACACTGATTTTAACAAAGGGCCAGGTTCATACCCTGGATCCTAAACAGCCACGCGCGGATGCGGTGGCGATCGCTAACGGTAAGATCCTTGCCGTCGGCAGCGATGCCCAGATGATGTCCTATGCGGGTGAAGGCACGCAGATTGTCGATCTTCACGGTCACACGGTGATCCCCGGACTTAACGACTCGCACCTCCACCTGATCCGCGGCGGGTTGAACTACAACCTTGAACTGCGTTGGGAAGGTGTGCCGTCGCTGGCGGATGCGCTGCGTATGCTTAAAGATCAGGCCGACAGAACACCATCACCACAGTGGGTACGCGTGGTCGGCGGCTGGAGCGAATTTCAATTTGCCGAGCGCCGTATGCCAACCCTTGAAGAACTCAATGAGGCCGCACCGGATACGCCGGTATTTGTGCTGCATCTCTATGACAGAGCGTTGCTAAACCGCGCCGCCCTGAAAGCCGTCGGCTATACCAAAGAGACACCGGCACCAGCAGGTGGGGAAATTGTCCGCGATAATAACGGCAACCCGACCGGGATGCTGATTGCGAAACCTAACGCGATGATCCTTTACGCGACGCTGGCGAAAGGGCCAAAGCTGCCGCTGGAGATGCAGGTGAACTCAACCCGCCAGTTTATGCGTGAGTTGAACCGTCTTGGGCTGACCAGCGCCATTGATGCGGGCGGCGGTTTCCAGAATTACCCGGAAGATTACGAAATCATTGAGCAATTGCATGCCAAAAAACAGATGACCATTCGTATCGCCTATAACCTGTTTACCCAGCGTCCGAAGCAGGAAGTGGAAGATTTCGAACGCTGGACGGATATGCTCAAACCGGGGCAGGGCACCGATTTTTACCGGGCCAACGGCGCGGGCGAAATGCTGGTGTTCTCGGCGGCCGATTTTGAAGATTTCCTGCAACCTCGCCCGGATCTGCCGCCGGGAATGGAAGATGAACTGGAGCGCGTAGTGCGTCATCTGGTTGAACATCGCTGGCCGTTCCGCCTGCATGCCACCTACGATGAGTCGATCAGCCGTATGCTGGACGTCTTTGAGAAGGTCAACCGCGATATTCCGTTTAACGGCCTGCACTGGTTCTTTGACCACGCGGAGACCATCACCGAGCGCAATATCGAACGCGTGAAGGCGCTGGGCGGCGGGATTGCGGTGCAGCATCGTATGGCGTTCCAGGGCGAATATTTTGTCGATCGCTACGGCAAAGATGCGGTCAAACATACCCCGCCGGTGGCGAAAATGCTCGAGCTTGACGTACCGGTAGGGCTCGGCACGGATGCGACTCGCGTGGCGAGCTATAACCCGTGGACGGCGCTGTATTGGCTGGTTTCCGGGCGCACCGTAGGTGGCATGTCAATGTATGACGACGACAATCGTCTGCCGCGCGATGTGGCGCTGGAACTGTGGACGGCGGGCAGCGCCTGGTTCTCCAGCGAGCAGGGTAAGAAAGGGCGAATTGAAAAAGATCAACTGGCGGATCTGGTGGTGCTGTCGAAAGACTACTTCAACGTCCCTGAAGAAGAGATCAAAGGTATTGAATCGGTCATGACCATTGTTGACGGCAAAGTGGTTTATGCCGCTGGGCACTTTACGCCGCTCGCCCCGCCTGCGATTCCGGTGGTTCCCGATTGGTCACCGGTGGTGAAAGTACCGGGCCACTATCGTTCAGCGCCTCCGGGCGGTGTGCATATGGGGGCAGTTGTACAGATGCACCAGTGCTGCGGCAGCTGCGGGGTTCACGGACATCAGCACGATATTGCGCGTCAGTCAGGTGTGCCGGTCTCTGATGATCGCGCCTTCTGGGGTGCGCTCGGTTGCTCGTGCTTCTCGTTCTAACGCATCAACGCCGACGAATCCTGGAAGAGATTGCCACTCACGCCCAATGAATTTCATTGGGCGTTTTCTCTTCTTGAGGGAATTAAGACAGCGCTGAGACGCTGGTTGCCACGAAATCCAGCCTATTTGATGAGCTTAATTTTCTTCACACAAGAAATAGGGGGTGTTTGTGGACATCAGCAACCACGCCTGTTCCTTGACTTGCATGACTTTTAAAATGAAATCACTGTCTTCGTTTACATTAGTGAAGAAAAAAGGGAAGAAATGGGTAAAGTGTTCGGTCTGCGCACCTGGTTTTATCCTGACTTCGGAATCAAGGCCTTTTAAAACATAGATATCGCGTGATTTTTTTGTGTATGAAAAGTATTTCCTAAGAATCATGTCGTCTTCATTACTGCCCGAATTGCCTGAAAATGTAAAGAGTCCGCTGCCATCTTTAATGAAAAACGTTACTGAGAATGATAACCTGTCAGGGCCGCTGACAATGGAGAAGGCCGACTTGCAATTAATAATTTCATTACTTTGTGTAAAACATTTTATGAAGAAAACCACCAGTAATGCCACGCTAATAACCACGGCAAACCCCGTGTACAGCATTTTTTTTCTATTCATAATCTTACTTCAAATAGTATGTTGATGTGCAGAATGATTTTTCATTACTAGTTATCGGTCGACGGCAGATGATGAAGGATACTCTGCTTGATGGATAATTATTGGTGATATAAGCTACCTTACCTAGTGAGCAATCCAGTTGATATTTTTTCACCATTGCAAGATAATAGTTGTTATCCTGCAAATCATTATTCCTGTATACATCACATCCCTTTAGATGGACCAATTTCAAGTATGAAGAAAAAGGATTTTCAATCTGATTTTTACCGTAGGTGACGCCGATTGTTATCAGTAGAGCCAAAAATATTATTATGAAATATTTATACTTCATTAATATTGATGTGGCTGACATTTTCGCAGGAGCTTGAGTGCACTCAACAGGAGGCTTCAACTCTACGATGGGAATGTCTGGTTTAATCGAAATGCGAGGGCTTTCCTCAATCTGGATAATAGGTTCAGTATTAATATCATCAAAGCAATCCTCGTCCATAATACCGATACTATCCGCAATCATAAAACCACGTTTAGGTAACGTTTGTATGATAGACGCATCAACATTCAAACGTGACAATGCCTTTCTTAACAATGAAATATTTTGATGTAATGTATTTTGTGTAACATTCATCCCTCTTTCTCCCCAGGCTTCATGTAATAGCTCGGCCTGAGTCACTATTTTCCCCTGTTTTTTAATCAGCAGCTTGAAACACAAACTCGCCGGGATCGCCAACGCGATACGCTCATTATTTGTGGTCGAGGTTAATGTGTGTGTTTCAGCATCATAAATAAGGTTGTGGTCGACGATGTAAAATTTTTCCATATATCACTCATATTGTCTGTCGCATTCTCTGTATGCTTTTCCATCACAAAATAGATGATGAGATGCTATCACCAAAGTCAAATCTTGGCATGGAATTATAACCAAGGATAATCTGAATATGCGAAAATAAATGTTGCAATAATATTAATTAATAATCAACTAAATGTATAAATACTTATTTTTCAAATGGTTATAAATGTTAATCTCTGAAAAAAACATGAACAATACATTTCATATATTTATGAGTATCAATAATAGGGTGTTAAGTTGTACGATTTAAATCGTGAAATGCAGTAATCCTGGACTGTACCGATCGGGTATTGTTCATATATTTCTATTAGATGTAAGCTGCAATTAAAGTATGAGGTGTGCGTAGGTCACAAATGGATTCCAATGAATAAAAATTATTAACCGGTTGGGGATGCCCTCTAATGTGGTGATCTAGAATGTTGAGGTTTTACTACAATGGCTGTTCTGGTGGTTAGTGATAACTATTATTACATTAAAGGATTGGAGCATATTGCGGATAATTGTTATTGCATCTATGCCCCCGGAAAGCGGATAGGAAGCCAGGTTCGTGCACGATGTGAAGAACTTGAAAAAGATGACTTTATTATAATTCAATTTTCCAGCCTTAAAGGTATCGAGGATTTTCATCAGTTTTGCCAGTATCACTGCCAGGCAACGGTCATTATTGATGCTGATATAAAAATGACTAGCGTTATCTGTAAGGTTGATAATGTTTTTTTTATGTCATCCACAACAGGTGTTAGGACAATTGATGCAGTTTTTAAACATAAGCTCAGTTTTTTTAGAAAATGTGCGCTTACTGAAGCAGAGAGAATAACGATGACGTTAATGCTTGATGGTATAGGGATGACTGATATTTCTAAAATATTGGGAACGAGTATAAAAACAGTGAGTTTTCGCAAAAATAAAGTCATCGAAAAAATAGGCTTGATTAATAAAAATAATTTTATGTTCTTTGGTTTGATGAGGTTTGTTTTAAAATCGGTGTGACCATGTTTCGGGTGGTACGTGTTTTTTTATTTTGGCGAATTAGATTCTGGCTCGATTTATATTATTTCATGTTCAGTGTGTATGCATTGAAGTAAGCAAATTTAACGTAATGGAATAATCCATTGCGTTAACTATTCCATAAAACAATGGTTCTATTATCGGTCATTTAGGCCGTTTATTTTCAGGTGATAATTATGAAATCAAATGTATTCGCTGTGGCTCTCGTAACAACTTTCTGCTTTGGTACCGCGCAGGCCGCAGACATGACTGCACAGGCCGTCGCGACCTGGTCTGCCACCGCTAAAAAAGATACCACCAGCAAGCTCGTTGTGACGCCGCTGGGAAGCTTATCATTTCAGTATGCTGAGGGAATCAAAGGGTTTAACTCTCAGAAAGGTCTTTTTGATGTTGCCGTAGAGGGCGATGCCACAGCGACTGCATTTAAACTGACTTCGCGTCTGATCACTAACACCTTAACCCAACTGGATACTTCAGGATCCACGCTGGACGTCGGGGTTAATTATAACGGCGCAGCCGTGGAGAAATCAGCGGACACCGTGATGATTGATACCACCGCTGGTATTTTAGGTGGCAATCTAAGCAGCCTGTCCAATGGTTACAACAAGGCAGGACGTACCACCGCTCAGGATAGTTTCAACTTCTCTATTATCGGCGGTACCACTGATGGTACGACCGCAGTCACCGACTACAGCACTCTGCCTGAAGGGATTTGGAGCGGTGATGTTAGCGTCCAGTTTGATGCGACCTGGACGAGCTAATCCTTGTGACACAAAAAGCAGGGGAATTCCCCTGCTTTATTTTTACCGGGTATCACTCGTATGAAAAAACTTATTCTTGCTCTCGGCCTGTATTTCAGTGCCGTGATATCGGCACAGGCGTTGGATGTTGGGGATATCTCTTCTTTTATGGATAGCAACAGTAGCGTCCTCAGTAAAGAGATTAAAAATACAACCGACAGTGGTCGACTAATCAACATTCATTTGGAGCGTCTCTCCTCGCCGCTTGATAGCGGTAAAGTTATCCCGATGGATAAGCCAGACGAAGTGTTGCTAACGCCAGCAAGTTTATTGCTGCCGGCAAAAAGTACTGAGGAAATCCGTTTTTTCTACAAAGGTCCTGCTGATTCTCAGGAACGTTATTACCGAATTGTTTGGTTTGATCAGGCATTAAGCGATGCACAGAAAAATAATAATCGCCGAAGTGCAGTCGCAACCGCCTCAGCCCGGATTGGTACGATTTTGGTGATCGCACCACGAGAAGCGCACTTTGGCTATCAGTACAGCCAGGGAACGTTGAGCAATACCGGAAATACTACGCTGAGGATCCTGGCCTATGGGCCCTGCGCTAAGCCCGCAGAGGGTAAAGAATGCAAAGAAAATTATTACCTCATGCCCGGCAAAGATCGTCGTTTTTTACGCGTCAACGTTGCCGACAAAAAAGGTCGGGTCGCTCTCTGGCAAGGAGAGCAATTTATTCCCGTAAAATAGTTATTATGTTGACGGAATAAAATATGTTTTTTAGATGGAACTCCCCTGTACTTATTACGTTATTAACCTCTGGAACGGCATTTTTTTTTGCTTCGCTCAGCGCGAATGCCGCGATTGATAAAATACCGCAAATCGGCGGTGTAATTATTCCAGGAGCATTCAGTCAGGCGCTTCATGACGGGATGAGTATCCCTCTTTTTATTCATCTGGAAGGCAGTAATAACGCCCAAAGTGATAGCCGTTTGGGTAGCGCATTTATCTGGCTGGATAACGGTTCGCTACGTATCCGGCAAATTCAGTTGGAAGAAAATGATAATAACGCCACCGTCAGCGCATCAACTCGGAAAATGCTCTCTTCACTGGAGAATGTATCGTTTGACGACGCACTTCGTATCAATGTCACGGCCGACGCACTGTTACAGCTTACCCTGCGCCAACTATTACTGCAGTTGGTCGTGAAGAAAGAGGCGTTAGGTACGGTACTCCGTTCTCGTAGTGAAGACATTGGCCAATCGAGCGTTAGCAGTGTCAGCAGCAGCCTCAACTACAATCTTGGCATTTATAACAATCAGATGCGGAATGCACAAAGCACGACATCTAGCTATCTTTCGCTTAATGACGTCCTGTCTCTTCGTGAACACCATGTGGTGCTGGATGGGTCATTGTATGGAATAGGGACTGGGCAACAGGACCAGGAGCTATATAAAGCGATGTATGAGCGTGATTTCGCGGGGCACCGTTTTGCCGGTGGGATGCTGGACACCTGGAATTTACAATCCCTGGGACCGATGACGGCTGTTTCCGCCGGGAAAATCTACGGGGCATCGTGGGGTAACCAGGCAAGCTCAACGGTATTTGATAACTCACAGTCAGCTACGCCGATTATCGCGTTTTTACCCGCCGCAGGGGAAGTCCATCTATCGCGTGATGGCCGCTTGTTGAGTGTACAAAACTTCACGATGGGTAATCATGAAGTCGATACCCGTGGACTGTCATACGGAATTTATGATGTCGATGTTGAAGTTGTCGTCAATGGCCGGGTAGTCAGCAAGCACATTCAGCGAGTCAATAAGCTGTTTAGCCGTGGTCGTGGCGTTGGTGCGCCTGTCGCGTGGCAAATTTGGGGCGGTAGTTTTCATATGGATAGCTGGTCAGAGAGTGGTAAAAAAACACGTCCTGCAAAAGAGAGTTGGTTGATCGGGGCTTCTGGAGCAGGGGCATTAGGGGTATTTAGCTGGGCTGCGACGGGATACGGTTACGACAATAACGCGATTGGTGAAACGCGTATGACACTTCCGCTCACCGACGCCGTCAGCATCAATCTACAAAATATGTTGGCCAGTGATAGTTCCTGGAGCAGCATCAGCAGCGTTAGCGCCACTCTTCCTGGCGGATTTAGTAGCCTATGGTTAAATCAAGAGAAAACCCGTATCGGCGACAAGCTTCGGCGCAGCAGCACCGATAACCGGGCTATTGGCGGAACGCTGAACCTGACCTCCTTATGGTCTAAATTGGGGACCATAAGCGTGAGCTATAACGACGATCGGCGTAACCAAAGCCATTACTACACTGCTGATTATTATCAAACCGTCTACAGTGGAAAAATGGGGTCGCTTGGCGTGCGGGCTGGTATTCAACGCTTTAATAACGGTGACAGAAATAGCAATACCGGAAAATATATCGCGCTTGATTTTTCACTGCCGCTCGGCAATTGGTTCAGTGCCGGGATGACTCATCAGAATGGCTATACCATGGCGAACCTTGCTGCGCGTAAACAGTTTAATGAGGGCAGCATCCGTACTTTGGGTGCCAATATCTCCCGTGCTGTTTCGGGTAATACCGGGGATGACAAAACCCTCAGTGGTGGTGCATATGCACAGTTTGATACCCGCTACTCTACAGGAACGATTAACGTTAACAGTGGCGCTGACGGCTATATCAATACCAACCTTACTGCCAATGGAAGCATCGGCTGGCAGGGTAAGAATCTCGCCGCCAGCGGTCGCACCGATGGTAATGCAGGGGTCATTTTTAATACAGATATCGATAATGACGGCATGTTAAGCGCCAGGGTTAACGGGCGGGTGTTCCCATTAACCGGCAAGCGAAATTATCTTCCACTCTCGCCCTATAGTCGCTATGAAATTGAGTTGCAAAACAGCAAAAACTCGCTTGAAAGCTATGATATTACCCGGAATCGGAAAAGTCATTTGACTCTTTATCCGGGAAACGTAGCGGTTATCGAACCTCAGGTGAAACAGATGGTGACGGTCTCCGGACGAATCCGTGCCGAAGATGGGACATTGCTGGCGAATGCTCATATTAATAATCATATCGGACGTACTCGTACCGATGATAACGGCGAGTTCGTTATGGATGTCGATAAAAAATACCCTACTATTGATTTTAATTACGGAAATAACATGAGTTGCGAAGTTGCGCTGGAGTTGAATAATGCTCGAGGGGCTATTTGGGTGGGAGATGTTATTTGTAGTGGCTTGAAAACCTTTGCTGGTAATATTCAATCAGGAGATATCCATGCGAGCTAAATGGTGTGTTTCTTTGATCATATTACTCTCGGGAGCATATTTAACATGTGCCCGTGCAGCGGTAACCAAAACAAACAGGCCTGATGCCGCTGCCATGCCGTTTGTCTTAGTGGATAACAATAATGATGATAACTATTTTGTCACACCTGGTGGCGGTTTAGATCCACGCATGACAGGCGGTAGTGCCTGGACAGGACTAAAATATACCGGTTCCGGAACGATTTACCAGCAAAGCCTGGGATATATTGATAATGGTTATAATACCGGGCTAAACGCTAATTGGAAGTATGATATGTGGCTTGAGGATGCACCTATGTCGCATCCATTAAGCGGCTTGCGCTGTATCAACTGGTATAGTGGCTGTAATATGACGACTAGCCTTATCGAACCGCAAACAACCGATGCGAAGGGTTTTTACGGCGTAACGGTGACACCCGGCGGGGCAAAATGGATGCATGGAATGATGTCGGATTCGTTCTATCAGTATCTCCGGCAGATGCAGGTTGGTAGTAGTTTTTCTATGGTCATTAACGGATGCCAGACATCTGTTAATTACGATAGTACCAGCGGTGCACGTTGTATCGATCAGGTATCTGGGACCTGGTATACCCGACGGGTCATGCACACTAAAGCGGCTAATTTAAAACTGATCGATACTCATACGTTAAATGAAGTTTTTATAAATTCTGACGGAGTTCCTACGTTGGGTGAAGGCAGTTCAAACTGCAAACCACAGACCATCGGTTCCCGCGTAGGTATAAGCTGTAAAATGGTCAATTATACCTTGCAGCATAATGGTTTGAGTAATACCTCAATTCACATTTTTCCTGCTGTGAGTAATAGCGCATTATCCTCGGCGATTGGCAGCTATGATATGCAGTTTAGCCTCAATGCTAATAGTTGGAAACCAGTTAGCGGCACATCTCAATATTATAACTTTAATGAACTGAAAGGTTCCGATTCCATTTATCTATTCTTCTCAAGTAATTTCTTCAAGAAAATGGTTGAGCTAGGCATCAGCGATATTAATACGCAAGATCTCTTTAATTTTCGCTTTCAGAATACCACTTCTCCGGAATCAGGATGGTACGAATTTTCGACATCGAATGCGTTGATTATTAAACCCCGTGATTTTAGTATCAGTATTCTCTCAGATGAATATACCCTAACGCCTCATCATGAAGGTGGAGTCGGCGACGGGAAACCGTCCCTTGATTTTGGCTATATTGTAACCACCAGTGGGAAAACGGCGGCTGACGAAGTTCTGGTTAAAGTTACTGGTCCTGTTCAGACAATTGCTGGCCGCTCATATTGTATCTTTAGCTCCGCGGATAATACGACGCGGGTGCCTTTTCCGGCTATTCTCTCCTTTATGACACAAAGCGGTGCAAATAAAACCTTTGATACCGGGTGTGACGGTAGCTGGCGAGATATGACTGACGCTCTGTGGCTCAGCACACCCTGGAATGATATTTCAGGAGATAAAGGTTTGATGAATAAAACCACCTTAAAGCTTTCGATTCCTATGGATCAGAGTATTTCACAGAGGACCGTCGATGGTGAGGGTTGGTTTGGCGATGTTAGCGCATCAGGTGAAATTCGTGTTCAGGCGACGTGGCGAAATGTTAATTAATATCTTTCGGGTCACTTTATGGCTAATCGCAGTATGTGTGCCGATGACAGGAATGGCGATATCTGTCGGGACGCTGACATTTTCAATGTCAGCAGATAATACGTTCGTCGCAAAACGCGTACTGAATAATAACCCGAGCGCACGCTTATACCAGATTTCCATTGTTGAAATTGACAGGCCTGGGGAGAACGAAACGCGTGCTCGTCCAACGGATGGAGAACTCCTGTTTGCCCCACGTCAACTTCTACTGCAACCGGGCGAAGGCGATTACTTTAAGTTTTACTACCACGGCCCACAGGATAATCGTGAGCGCTACTATCGGGTATCGTTTCGGGAAATCCCTACACATAGCCGCACAGAAAACAGGGGGGCACGCAGTTCTATCAGCGCCGATCCCATTATCATTATGGAAACCATTCTGGTGGTACGCCCGCGCGAGGTGCATTTCGAGTGGCATTATGACCCGTTGAAAGGCTCCGTGAGCAATACTGGAAATACCTGGTTTAAATTGATCGTGAAGCCGGGGTGCCGCTCTACAGAGGATGAAGGGGAAACCTGGTATCTTCGACCGGGTGATACGGTTCAACAAAAAAAATTGCAGAAGATTGGGCGTAAATATCTCATTTACAATGAAAAATTCATCGGGATTTCGGATGATTGCGCATAAAGGTGATATTTAGCGCTAGCGCGTCTTTAGGCTGATACAGTGCGTAGGCAATAAAAAAAGGCTCGCAAATGCGAGCCTTTTTTTGACGAAACGTTAGCCGATTAGAGGCTAGAGACGTTTTCGCTCAGATATTTAGCCACGCCGTCTGGAGACGCGTTCATGCCTTCTTTGCCTTTTTCCCACTGTGCCGGGCAAACTTCACCGTGCTCTTCGTGGAACTGCAGGGCGTCAACCATACGCAGCATTTCGTCAACGTTACGGCCCAGTGGCAGATCGTTTACCACCTGGTGACGGACAATGCCGTTTGCGTCGATGAGGAAGGAGCCGCGCAGCGCAACGCCTTCGTCCGGGTGTTCGATGCCGTAAGCTTTCTGAATTTCACGCTTAATGTCAGCAACCATTGCGTATTTCACTTCACCGATGCCGCCTTTGTCGACAGGGGTGTTACGCCATGCGTTGTGGACAAATTCGGAGTCAAAAGAAACACCAACCACTTCAACACCGCGCTTCTGGAACTCTTCGTAACGTTTGTCGAAGGCAATCAGCTCGGATGGGCAGACGAAGGTGAAGTCCATCGGCCAGAAGAACAGAACGGTGGTTTTACCCTGGGTGTGCTGTTTGAAATTGAATTTCTCAACGATTTCACCGTTGCCCAATACCGCAGCAGCGGTAAAGTCAGGCGCTTGACGAGTAACCAGAACCATGGGGTTCTCCTTTGATTTTATAGGGTTAATGTAACGCAACGCGGGCAAGTATAGACACTAAAGGGGAATAACACAAAAAGGCTGCGACAATTAATTAGATAGGTTTCGGCTATTGATTTTTTATTTTTATCAAAGGATTAAGCATAGCCATTCCGTGGCGCGATGCAAGGATCATAGCGTCTTGTTTTTCGCCTGCTGCATCATATGCGGATAAAACTGCCAGAAGCGAGTTTCTAGTTCGTCATAGTGCGTATCCAGATCCTGCCAGGAGTCACGCAGCGCATCCAGTTTCGGACGCCGGCTGGCCATGCCGTTTAGCACGCGCTGGATAAATTCCATCTCACGATAGCGTTCCAGCCAGCGTTCTGACCAGAGGTGCTGGTTTAGTATCAGAAAGCGTTCCGGGGCTTGTGGCAAAATGGAGGTGACCTGGGTATGGGCGTAGTCGACGAATTCAGTGAGCGCGATATCCGGGGAAACTTTTGCCCAGTGACGAGAGAGAAAGTGATCCCACATCACGTCCAGCGTAATCGGCGCCACGCGGCGTGTCTGTGGCCGAAACCATTCACGAGCCTCTTTAACCTGCGGCAGGTTGTCGGTCAGTACATCAATACGGCGGTGCATATGGATGCCATCAACAATATCGGCGGGATAGTCCTCTTTTGGATTTCCACGGACAAAATCCGCCAGCAGGTTCCCTGAAAGCGAGCTGTCAGCGAGGTGAGCGAGGTGCAGGTGAGCGAGAAAATTCATTGTTTGTTCTTTATCCAGAGGGGTAAGGGTTGCAGGGAGGACGCCCCGGCACTAGACTACCCGCCTCATTATTAAGCCCAGAGTTACCGTCATGCGCGTTACCGATTTCTCCTTTGAACTACCCGAATCCCTGATTGCCCACTATCCACAAGCTGAACGCAGTAGTTGCCGCTTGCTGTCTCTGGACGGGCCAACGGGCGCGCTGACTCACGGTACTTTCACCGATTTGCTCGACAAGCTCAACCCTGGGGATTTGCTGGTCTTTAACAATACCCGCGTGATCCCGGCGCGTCTGTTCGGGCGTAAAGCCAGCGGCGGCAAGATTGAAGTGCTGGTTGAGCGCATGCTGGATGATAAACGTATTCTGGCACATATTCGCGCCTCCAAAGCGCCAAAGCCGGGTGCTGAACTGCTGCTTGGCGACGACGAAAGCATCAAAGCGACGATGGTTGCACGCCACGACGCGCTGTTTGAAGTGGAGTTTGATGACGAACGCAGCGTGCTCGATATCCTTAACGCGATCGGCCATATGCCGCTGCCGCCGTACATCGACCGCCCGGATGAAGACGCCGACCGCGAACTCTATCAGACGGTATATAGCGAGAAGCCGGGCGCCGTCGCGGCACCTACCGCCGGTCTGCACTTTGACGAGCCGCTGTTGGCGAAGCTTCGCGAAAAAGGCATTGAGATGGCGTTCGTCACCCTGCACGTAGGGGCAGGGACTTTCCAGCCGGTACGCGTCGATACCATTGAAGATCACATTATGCACTCCGAATATGCGGAAGTGCCGCAGGATGTGGTTGACGCGGTGCTGACGGCGAAAGCGCGCGGCAACCGTGTTGTTGCCGTTGGCACGACTTCCGTGCGATCGCTGGAAAGTGCGGCGCAGGCCGCCAAAGATGAGCTGATTGCGCCGTTCTTCGGCGACACGCAAATCTTTATTTTCCCAGGCTACCAGTATCAGGTGATTGATGCGCTGGTGACCAACTTCCACCTGCCGGAATCGACGCTAATTATGCTGGTTTCCGCGTTTGCTGGTTATAAAAACACCATGAACGCCTATCATGAAGCCGTAAAAGCGGAATATCGCTTTTTTAGTTACGGTGATGCGATGTTTATCACGTACAATCCGCAGGCTATTTCTGAGCGTGTCGGGGAATAAGTTTCCGGCATGAGTGTTTAACGTCAGACTGTTTTTCTGACGCAGGAGTTAAGATGAAATTTGAACTGGACACCACAGACGGTCGCGCACGCCGCGGCCGCCTGGTTTTTGATCGCGGCGTCGTGGAAACCCCAGCGTTTATGCCTGTGGGGACTTACGGCACCGTGAAAGGCATGACGCCGGAAGAAGTGAAAGACACCGGCGCGCAGATTATTCTCGGCAACACCTTCCACCTGTGGCTGCGCCCGGGTCAGGAAATCATGAAGCTGCACGGCGACCTGCACGACTTCATGCAGTGGAAAGGGCCGATCCTCACCGATTCCGGCGGTTTCCAGGTGTTCAGCCTGGGCGATATCCGCAAGATCACCGAGCAGGGCGTTCACTTCCGTAACCCGATCAACGGCGATCCGATTTTCCTCGATCCTGAAAAGTCGATGGAGATTCAATACGATCTCGGCTCCGACATCGTGATGATCTTCGACGAATGTACGCCATACCCGGCGGACTGGGATTACGCGAAACGCTCAATGGAAATGTCTCTGCGCTGGGCCAAGCGTAGCCGCGACCGTTTCGATGGCCTCGGCAATAAAAACGCGCTGTTTGGCATCATTCAGGGTAGCGTTTACGAAGATTTACGTGATATCTCCGTGAAAGGTCTGGTGGATATTGGCTTTGATGGCTACGCTGTCGGCGGTTTGGCGGTCGGTGAGCCTAAAGAAGACATGCACCGCATTCTGGAGCACGTTTGTCCGCAGATCCCAGCCGATAAACCGCGTTACTTGATGGGCGTGGGCAAACCAGAAGATCTGGTTGAAGGCGTACGTCGTGGTATCGACATGTTTGACTGCGTTATGCCAACGCGTAACGCCCGTAATGGCCATCTCTTTGTGACCGACGGCGTGGTGAAAATCCGCAACGCGAAGCATAAAAGCGATACCAGCACGCTCGATGCTGAGTGTGATTGCTACACCTGTCGCAATTATTCGCGCGCATACTTGCATCATCTTGACCGTTGCAACGAAATATTGGGCGCGCGCCTCAATACCATTCATAATCTTCGCTACTATCAGCGCTTAATGGCTGGTTTACGCAAGGCTATTGAAGAGGGTAAATTAGAGAGCTTCGTGACCGATTTTTACCAACGCCAGGGGCGTACGGTTCCACCTTTGAACGTTGATTAATTTTAATAATGAGGGAATTTGAATGAGCTTTTTTATTTCTGATGCGGTAGCAGCAACCGGGGCTCCGTCGCAGGGCAGCCCGATGTCTCTGATTCTGATGCTGGTGGTCTTTGGTCTGATTTTCTATTTCATGATCCTGCGTCCACAGCAGAAACGTACCAAAGAACATAAAAACCTGATGAGCTCCATTGCGAAAGGCGATGAAGTCCTGACAAACGGTGGCCTGGTTGGTCGTGTGACGAAAGTAGCAGAAACTGGCTACATCTCTATCGCACTGAACGATACCACTGAAGTGGTTATCAAACGTGACTTCGTAGCTGCCGTTCTGCCGAAAGGCACCATGAAGGCGCTGTAATATTTCGTTTTCCCAAAGGGAACTGCCGTGTTAAACCGTTATCCTTTGTGGAAGTACATCATGCTGGTCGTCGTCGTTGTCGTCGGCCTGCTTTACGCACTTCCCAACCTGTATGGTGAGGATCCGGCTGTTCAAATCACTGGCGTGCGCGGTGTCGCCGCCAGTGAGCAAACGCTGATCCAGGTCCAGAAAACGTTACAAGAAGAAAAAATTACCGCTAAGTCTGTGGCACTGGAAGAGGGCGCTATTCTTGCGCGCTTCGACACCACCGACATTCAGCTGCGCGCGCGTGAAGCGTTAATGGGCGTGCTGGGTGACAAATATGTCGTGGCGCTTAACCTTGCTCCGGCAACGCCGCGCTGGTTGGCTGCAATTCATGCAGAACCGATGAAGCTCGGTCTTGATTTGCGTGGCGGCGTTCACTTCCTGATGGAAGTGGATATGGATACCGCACTTGGCAAACTCCAGGAACAAAATATCGATAGCCTGCGCAGCGACTTGCGTGAAAAAGGCATTCCTTATACTACCGTTCGTAAAGAAGACAACTACGGTCTGAGCATTAACTTCCGTGACGCTAAAGCGCGTGATGAAGCGATCTCATACCTGAGCAAGCGTCATCAGGATCTGGTTATTTCAAGCCAGGGCAGCAATGCGCTGCGTGCGGTGATGACCGATGCGCGTCTGAGCGAAGCTCGTGAATATGCGGTCCAGCAGAACATCAACATTCTGCGTAACCGTGTGAACCAGCTGGGCGTTGCTGAGCCAGTGGTTCAACGTCAGGGCGCCGATCGCATTGTGGTCGAACTGCCGGGTATTCAGGACACCGCGCGTGCGAAGGAAATTCTGGGCGCGACGGCGACGCTGGAATTCCGTCTGGTTAACAGCAATGTGGATCAGGCTGCGGCCGCTTCCGGGCGTATTCCGGGCGACTCTGAGGTGAAAAACACCCGTGAAGGTCAGCCGGTTGTGCTGTTCAAACGTGTGATTTTGACCGGTGACCATATCACCGACTCGACTTCAAGCCAGGACGAATACAACCAACCGCAGGTTAACATCTCGCTGGATAGCGCAGGTGGCAACATCATGTCTAACTTCACCAAGGACAATATCGGCAAGCCGATGGCGACCCTGTTCGTGGAATATAAAGACAGCGGTAAAAAAGATGCGAATGGCCGCGCGGTACTGGTCAAACAAGAAGAGGTGATTAACATTGCCAATATCCAGTCTCGACTGGGTAACAGCTTCCGTATCACCGGGATTGGCAACCCGAATGAAGCACGCCAGCTTTCGCTGCTGCTGCGCGCGGGTGCGCTGATTGCGCCAATCCAGATTGTTGAAGAACGTACCATCGGTCCAACGCTGGGTATGCAGAACATTAAACAGGGCCTGGAAGCATGTCTGGCCGGTCTGGTGGTCTCAATCCTGTTCATGCTGTTCTTCTATAAGAAGTTCGGTCTGATTGCGACAAGTGCGCTGCTGGCAAACCTGGTACTGATCGTCGGTATCATGTCATTGCTGCCGGGCGCGACGCTGAGTATGCCGGGTATTGCGGGGATTGTGTTAACACTTGCGGTGGCGGTCGATGCGAACGTTCTTATCAACGAACGTATCAAAGAAGAGCTCAGTAACGGACGCTCGGTACAACAGGCAATCAACGAGGGCTATGCCGGCGCGTTCAGTTCCATCTTCGATGCGAACATTACGACGCTGATTAAAGTCCTGATCCTGTATGCAGTCGGCACCGGGGCAATTAAAGGGTTCGCGATTACTACCGGTATCGGTGTGGCGACGTCGATGTTTACCGCGATTGTCGGTACGCGTGCCATCGTAAACCTGTTGTATGGCGGCAAGCGCGTCAAAAAGCTGTCAATCTGAGGAGTGCGATGTGGCACAGGAATATACTGTTGAACAATTGAACCACGGCCGTAAAGTCTATGACTTTATGCGCTGGGATTACTGGGCTTTCGGCATCTCAGGTTTCCTGCTGATTGCGGCCATCGTGGTGATGGGCGTACGTGGGTTTAACTGGGGTCTCGATTTCACCGGTGGTACGGTTATCGAAATTACGCTGGAAAAACCAGCGGGTATGGACGTGATGCGCGATGCGCTGGAGAAAGCGGGCTTTGTTGAGCCGCTTCTGCAGAACTTCGGTAGCAGCCATGACATTATGGTACGCATGCCGCCAACTGAAGGTGCGGATGGCGGGCAGGTGCTGGGCAGTAAAGTGCTGAGTGTCATTAACGAGGCCACTGACCAGAACGCTGCGGTGAAGCGTATCGAGTTCGTTGGGCCAAGCGTCGGTGCCGATCTGGCACAGACCGGTGCGATGGCGCTGATGGTGGCGCTGTTATCCATCCTTGTGTACGTCGGTTTCCGTTTTGAATGGCGACTGGCGGCAGGTGTGGTTATTTCGCTGGCGCACGACGTTATCATCACGATCGGTATCCTCTCGCTGTTCCATATTGAGATTGACCTGACTATCGTTGCATCCCTGATGTCGGTAATCGGTTATTCGCTTAACGATAGCATCGTGGTATCTGACCGTATTCGTGAAAACTTCCGCAAAATTCGTCGCGGTACGCCTTACGAAATCTTTAACGTGTCGCTGACCCAGACGCTGCACCGTACGTTAATCACGTCCGGTACTACGTTAGTGGTGATTCTGATGCTGTACCTCTTCGGTGGGCCGGTATTAGAAGGCTTCTCGCTGACCATGCTTATCGGTGTTTCTATCGGTACGGCATCGTCTATCTACGTAGCTTCCGCGCTGGCGCTGAAACTGGGTATGAAGCGCGAGCATATGCTGCAGCAGAAAGTTGAGAAGGAAGGGGCGGATCAGCCGTCCATTCTGCCGTAAGCGAGCGTTTTTACGTGATTGAAAAAAGCCGTAACACACCGATTGTGTTGCGGCTTTTTTATTGCAGCATCATATTCAACATATACCCGATTATTGCTTTGTGAGGAGTCATCATGGCCATTATCCCTAAAAACTACGTGCGTCTGGAAAGCGGCTACCGCGAAAAAGCATTGAAACTGTTTCCGTGGGTCTGCGGGCGCTGTTCACGTGAGTTTGTTTACTCCAACCTGCGTGAGTTGACGGTTCACCATATGGATCACGACCATACTAATAACCCGGAAGACGGCAGTAACTGGGAGCTTTTGTGTCTCTACTGTCACGATCATGAGCATTCGAAATATACCGAAGCGGATCAATACGGCTCGACGGTTATTGCCGGGGAAGATGCGCAAAAGGACGTGGGGGAAGCCACCTACAACCCATTTGCCAACCTGCAGGCGATGATGAATAAAAAGAAATAGCCGACGCAGTGTCACGTTTTCAGGGCCACTGGAATCCCGATCGCAAGGTTGGGATTTTTTTGTTTTTAGGCCATGTAGAGTGAGGCTTACAGAGTAGAATCAGCGGTAAGCCGGGGTGACCCGGTGAGGCGCAGTGTTGCGGGGGCTTGATCCCCGGTGGCCTTGTCGCTGGAAAGAGAAAACCCCCGCACATTGTTCGGTATTCACCGGCAACATAACGGGGGCTAACTTGACCCTAGACAAGTTGAGAATAGCCGCGAACCGTTGCCATTGCAACCAAGGCGGCTATATGACGCTCACGGAAGTTTGCCTTTTTTTCTGGCACGATCTGGCAGCACCCACGCTTGTCAGTATCGCGACGGGGCTGTTTTTAGGCTGGTGGCATAGCAGGAAATAAGGCGAGGTGGGCGTGATTGCCGCCGCGTGGCAGCATGCGCCCGAAACGGGCCAGAGGGTAACCTCTGGCCTTTTTTGTGCTGGCGGAAATTAGAAGTTGTAACCCACCACCAGGTAACCACCCCAGCCAGTAGATTTACTGGTGAAGTCGCCTTCGCCCCAGTTCAGGTTAGCCCCTTCTTTCCACTGGCCGCCGTTATGGAAGTAACGTGCGACGACAGAGTAGTGCCAGTGATCGTAGTTCAGCGCAAGGATATGGCTGGAAGCGATAGAGTTGCTGGTACGGTTTGCGTCGTCGCCCAGATCAGAACCCCAGTCGAAGTTGGTGAAACCGATGTAGCTCAGTTTACCGCCCCACAGGTCGGAAATCGGCACAAAGTATTTCACTTTGAAACGGTAGCCGTCCCATTCGTTTTCATTAGATGCGCCGTAGTTCTGCCACTGGTACTTCGCGTACACGTTCATGGACAGGCTCATCGGCAGTCCGGTATCGATATCGGTACCCAAGCCCATATACCAGGTGCTCTGGCGACTGGCTTTGTTGTCACCCATATCGTAGATATAGTTGTTGGCGATATACCACTCTTTGAACGGACCAAAGCTCAGGTCAGCACCGGTCAGCTTGTCGATAGAGAAGCGCGGTTCGATTTCCATGAACATTGGGGAGCCGTCAGACCACACGCCTTTATCGTTACCATTACCCCAGTCGAAGGTTTTTGGGATATCGATGTAGCCGTAGAAATCTAACCAATCTTTTTTAGCAAACGCTTCATACTCCAGATAAACGTCGTTGTTCAGTTTTGGAGAGAAGCGTGTGTGGTAGCTGCCAACCACGTTGACGCTCTGATGCCACCAGTCGGAAACGTACTGTGGCTGAGAGTCCTCAGCATTCGCAGTGAAAGAAGCGGTAAGCGCCAGCGCGGCACCGGCTGCAAGTAATGTTTTTTTCATATTTCTGCCACTAATAAAAAAATTCGAAAGAGAGTGATTTTTATCACCGAAGTTTTTCTAAATGTTTCGTGTTTCTGCGTGCCTATTATATGAATCCTTGCTCACGAAAATCAGTCGCAGTTCACACATTTTTCAAGTGCGTAATCGATTGCGTTCACGTTTGCGTAGATTGGACGCCGCGATTGTACTGATGGGGTGAATTATTGCAAATATTTACACACAGCAGATGTATGAAAAGTGAGGGGGCGAAGAGGGCAGCGCCGACGCGTTCTGGAAACCCGCGGCGCCTGAAATTCTATTGTGGGTTAGCCGGCTGGACGTCGTGAATACGCACAAAGCCTAGCTGCTCCGGCGTCACGCCATTGAGCTGAAGGGGAATATCCACATCGCTCGGGGCCAGTAAGGTTGCGGGTGCGGAGAAGAGTTGATTCTGCACGTTCACCTCCTGATACTGCTCGGTTGTGCCCTGAATTTGGCCCCATTCCACGGTACCGGTGAAGGCAGGCAGCGGATCGTTGGACTCGCCCTGAATACGTAAGGTGAGCGCAGTTCCCTGAGCATTAGGCGCGATGTTTTTAATCGACATGCGCAGCGTGCCAACCTGGCTGTTTAAACGCGCAGGCGTATTGGCCCCCGGCAGCAGGTAGGCACCCCGCGTCGATTTTGCATTTAACGCATTTTGCTGGGTGATTTTTACCGTTTCTTTATTTAGCTGAGTCATCTCTGCGCTTAAGGTGCTGATACTTTGGTGCATCTGCTTCACTTCTGCTTGCGGTGCGCAGGCGGTCAGGCTGACGAGGCTTCCCAGCAGGGCGATTCTTAGGTAACGTCTTGTCATTCGGTCTGTTTCCTTCTCTTGGGATAACGCAATGGTAGCGCGCATTCGCGCTTCTGACATCGATCCATTGTCTCAAAAGCGCTGTTCCTTTGTTGTCACGCCAGTTCAGGGTAAAATAGATTTCATCAACCCTCACCGTCAGGACGTCGTATGCACTGCCCATTCTGTTTCGCCGTAGACACTAAAGTGATTGACTCCCGCCTTGTGGGAGAAGGTTCCTCCGTTCGCCGCCGCCGTCAATGCCTGGTTTGCAACGAACGCTTCACCACTTTTGAAGTGGCTGAGCTGGTGATGCCGCGCGTGGTGAAAAGCAATGACGTGCGTGAACCGTTTAATGAAGACAAACTGCGCAGCGGTATGCAAAGAGCGCTGGAAAAGCGCCCGGTGAGCTCTGATGACGTCGAAATGGCGATTAATCATATCAAATCACATTTGCGCGCCACCGGCGAACGCGAAGTCCCGAGCAAGCTGCTGGGTAATCTGGTGATGGAGCAACTGAAAAAGCTCGATAAAGTGGCCTATATCCGCTTTGCCTCCGTTTACCGCAGCTTTGAAGATATTAAAGAGTTTGGCGAAGAGATCGCCCGCTTACAGGACTAAGCTATGCTCGATGAAATTTATATGGCGCGCGCGTTAAAATTAGCCGCGCGCGGGCGATTCACCACGCATCCGAACCCGCGTGTCGGCTGCGTGATTGTGAATCAGGGCGAGATCGTCGGCGAAGGTTTCCACTATCGTGCCGGTGAACCGCATGCGGAAGTCCACGCGCTGCGTATGGCGGGCGATAAAGCGAAGGGCGCGACCGCCTACGTGACGCTTGAACCGTGCAGCCATCACGGGCGCACGCCGCCATGCTGCGATGCCTTAATTGCCGCCGGTGTTTCACGCGTGGTGGCGGCGATGCAGGATCCCAATCCACAGGTCGCAGGCCGCGGCCTGTACCGTTTGCAGCAGGCCGGTATTGAAGTCAGCCATGGGCTGATGATGAGCGAAGCTGAAGCGTTGAATAAAGGCTTTCTCAAACGGATGCGCACCGGTTTTCCGTATGTACAGCTTAAACTTGGCGCATCGCTTGATGGCCGAACGGCGATGGCCAGCGGGGAAAGTCAGTGGATCACCTCACCACAGGCTCGCCGCGACGTGCAGCGTCTGCGCGCCGAAAGCCATGCTATTTTAACCAGTAGCGCCACCGTACTGGCTGACAATCCTGCTTTAACCGTACGCTGGGATGAGCTTAACGCCGATACGCAGCAGCTTTACCCGCAGGAAAACCTGCGTCAGCCATTGCGTATTGTTATCGACAGCGGTAATCGCGTGACGCCGAAGCATCGTATTGTACAGCAGCCGGGCGAAACCCTGTTTGCCCGCACCCAGGAAGATAGCCGTAGCTGGCCAGAAGGCGTACAAACGCTAACAGTGCCTGAGCACAATGGTCATCTCGATCTGGTTCTCCTGATGATGCAGCTGGGAAAACAGCAAATTAACAGCATCTGGGTGGAGGCGGGGCCAACGCTTGCGGGGGCGCTGATTCAGGCGGGTCTGGTTGATGAGCTAATCGTCTACATCGCACCTAAACTATTAGGCAGCGAGGCGCGCGGATTATGTGTGCTGCCGGGGCTTGAGAAACTGGCCGATGCCCCCCATTTTAAATTCAATGAGATACGTCAGGTCGGCCCCGATGTCTGCCTGCATTTAACAGCCAGGTGAGGCTTTCTGAATTAGAAGCAGCAGCGCCCGGAATATTATGATAAAATCCGCCCCCCTGCGGGGCAAATGAACCCAAAGGAAGAGTATGAACATTATTGAAGCTAACGTTGCTACCCCGGACGCTCGCGTCGCCATCACCATCGCGCGTTTCAACAACTTTATCAATGACAGCCTGCTGGAAGGTGCTATCGACGCCCTGAAACGCATTGGTCAGGTTAAAGATGAAAACATCACCGTCGTTTGGGTTCCAGGTGCTTATGAACTGCCGCTGGCAGCAGACGCGCTGGCAAAAACCGGTAAATATGATGCGGTGATTGCGCTCGGAACGGTTATCCGTGGCGGTACGGCTCACTTCGAATATGTTGCTGGCGGGGCAAGCAATGGTCTGGCGCAAGTCGCTCAGGACAGCGGAATCCCGGTAGCCTTTGGTGTTCTGACCACCGAAAGTATTGAACAAGCTATCGAACGCGCTGGCACAAAAGCCGGTAACAAAGGTGCAGAAGCTGCACTGACCGCGATTGAAATGATTAATGTATTGAAAGCCATCAAGGCCTGATTTTTGTAAGGGGAAATCCGTGAAACCTGCTGCTCGTCGCCGCGCCCGTGAGTGTGCCGTCCAGGCGCTCTACTCTTGGCAGTTGTCCCAGAACGACATCTCTGATGTTGAATACCAGTTCCTGGCGGAACAAGACGTTAAAGATGTCGACGTCGCGTACTTCCGTGAACTGCTGTCCGGGGTAGCGACTAACAGCGCGTACCTCGACGGATTGATGAAGCCCTACCTGTCTCGCCTGCTTGAAGAGCTGGGCCAGGTGGAAAAAGCGGTACTGCGTATTGCGCTGTTCGAACTGTCAAAACGTGATGACGTGCCGTATAAAGTGGCTATCAACGAAGCTATCGAGTTGGCAAAAACCTTCGGCGCTGAAGACAGCCACAAGTTTGTCAACGGCGTGCTGGATAAAGCCGCTCCTGCAATTCGTCCCCGCAAAAAGTAACCCGTAGGCCGGTGAGAGGGTGGTTTCTGCCACTTTCCCCGGCCTTGTTTTATCCTTCTGCTGAGGCATAACGTATGGCATGCGGCGAATTCTCCCTGATTGCCCGTTATTTTGATCGAGTACGAAACGCCCGTCTTGATGTCGAAACCGGAATTGGCGACGACTGCGCGTTACTCAACATCCCCGAAAAACAAACCCTTGCAATCAGCACCGACACGCTGGTCGCGGGTAACCATTTTCTTCCTGATATTGACCCTGCCGACCTCGCTTATAAAGCGCTCGCGGTTAACGTCAGCGATCTGGCTGCAATGGGGGCTGACCCGGCGTGGTTAACCCTGGCGCTGACGCTTCCTTCGGTCGATGAAGACTGGCTGGCGGCGTTTAGCGATAGCCTGTTTGAGCAGCTCAATTATTACGATATGCAGCTTATTGGCGGTGATACCACGAAAGGGCCGCTGTCGATGACGCTGAGTATCCACGGTTACGTACCGATGGGGCGGGCGCTAAAACGCTCCGGTGCCAAGCCTGGCGATTGGATCTATGTTACCGGTACGCCGGGTGATAGCGCTGCCGGGCTGGCCTTGCTCCTCAATCAGTTGACCATCGATGAACCAGACGACGCCGCATATCTGCGCCAGCGTCATCTGCGGCCAACGCCGCGCGTTCTGCAAGGGCAAGCGCTGCGCGACCTGGCCAGTTCGGCTATCGATCTTTCCGATGGGCTGATTTCTGACCTTGGGCACATCCTGAAGGCCAGCGGCGTCGGTGCGCGTGTTGACCTTGATACCTTGCCCTATTCTGAAGCCATGCAGCGTCATGTTGCGCCAGAATTAGCCTGCCGTTGGGCGCTGTCCGGTGGTGAAGATTATGAACTCTGCTTCACCGTGCCTGAGCTAAACCGCGGAGCGCTTGAAGTGGCGCTGGGTAAACTGGGGACACCGTTTACCTGCATTGGGCAAATTAGCGCCGATGTGGAAGGGCTCAATTTTACACAAGATGGAAACGCGGTGACGCTGGACTGGAAGGGGTACGATCACTTTGGCTAAGCATGACGCCGCAAAAAGTCGCCTGAATTTACGCAATCCCTGGCACCTGCTGGCGACCGGATTTGGCAGCGGGTTAAGCCCAATTATGCCAGGCACGATGGGCTCGTTAGCCTCTATCCCGTTCTGGTATTTGCTGACCTTTTTACCGCTGCAAGTCTATTCGCTGGTGGTGATGTTCGGTATTTGCATTGGCGTGTATATCTGCCGCCGCACGGCGCGTGATATGGGCACCCACGACCACGGAAGCATTGTGTGGGATGAATTTATCGGCATGTGGATAACCTTGATGGCGATCCCGGTCATTAGCTGGCAGTGGGTGCTGGCGGGCTTTGTTGTATTCCGCATTTTTGATATGTGGAAACCCTGGCCAATCCGCTGGTTCGACCGCAACATCCACGGCGGCATGGGGATTATGGTGGATGATATCGTCGCCGGGGTGATTTCCGCGGCGATTCTGTATGTAGCAGGGCACCACATTCTGTGATGATTCCGTAGAATCGTAGGCCGGATAAGGCGAAGCCGCCATCCGGCAGGAACGGTGCACATTGCCGGATGGCGGCTTCGCCTTATCCGGCCTACATGCTTATTTGAACCCCACCACCGGGTGCGCCTGATATGGCGCTTCCATCGCCGCAATTTGCTCCGGCGTCAGCGTTATATCCACCGCATTTAGCAGCTCATCTAGCTGATCCTCACGTGATGCCCCAATAATCGGCGCTGCCACCCCCGGTTTACTCAAAAGCCACGCCAGCGCCGTTTGCGCGCGGCTGGCCTCAATCTCCTGGGCTACCCGTTCCAGCTCCCCGGCAATTTGCTCATCGTTTTCTTCCGTTGAGCTGTAAAGCGTTTGACCGAACTCATCGGAGACTAGTCTTGCCGTGGTTTCTCCCCACGGGCGTGTCAGACGCCCACGGGCTAACGGGCTCCACGGAATAACCGCCACGCCTTCCTGATTACATAGCGGAAGCATGTCGCGTTCTTCTTCGCGGTAGATGAGATTGTAGTGATCCTGCATGGTGACAAACGGTGCCCAGCCATTGCTTTTCTGTAGCGCCAGCGCCTGGGCGAACTGGCGGGCGTGCATTGACGACGCGCCGATGTATCGCGCTTTCCCCGCTTTCACCACGTCGTTCAATGCTTCGAGCGTCTCTTCGATCGGCGTGCGATAGTCCCAACGGTGAATTTGCAGGAGATCGACGTAGTCCATGCCAAGACGAGTCAGGCTATCGTCAATGGAACGCAGGATCTGCGCACGGGAGAGCCCTTCTTCGAGCGAGCCCACCTGATGGTAAACCTTGGTTGCAACCACAACGTCATCACGACGCGCGAAGTCGCGTAGCGCGCGGCCGACAATCTCTTCGCTGCTGCCGTCAGAATAGCTATTTGCCGTATCAAAAAAATTGATGCCGCCTTCGAGAGCGCGTTGAATGATGGGGCGACTGCTGTCTTCCGGCAGCGTCCAGGCATGCTTACCTCGGTCCGGCTCGCCAAAAGTCATACAGCCCAGGCAAAGACGGGAAACCCGGAGGTCGGTTTGTCCTAAGAGATGGTATTGCATGATGTCGCTCCTGCTAACGGGTAAAAGGTTTACCTTTAAGCATAGCAGGAGCGAAAGGAGGAATTATGCCAACCAGGCCGCGATCTTCGCTTCAATCCCTGCGGCATCCAGACCAAGGTCAGCGCGTGCCTCTTCCTGCGTTCCTTGTGGAACGAAGAAATCAGGCAGGCCAAGATTGAGCACCGGTACCGGTTTGCGATGTGCCATCAGCACTTCATTGACGCCGCTTCCGGCACCGCCGATCACGGCATTTTCTTCCAGCGTCACCAGTGACTCGTGACGTGCGGCCATCTCAAGGATCAGGCGCTCATCCAGTGGCTTCACAAAGCGCATATCAACCAGCGTCGCGTTAAGTTTTTCAGCGACGATTGCAGCTTCCGCCAGCAGCGTACCGAAGTTTAGGATCGCCAGTTTTTCGCCTTCACGTTTCACCACGCCTTTGCCCAGAGGCAGCGATGCCAGTGGTTCAAGCGCTGCGCCAGTACCGGTGCCACGCGGATAACGCACCGCGCTTGGGCCATCGCCGTAATGATAGCCGGTGTGCAACATCTGCCGGCACTCATTTTCATCGCTTGGCGTCATGATGACCATCTCCGGGATGCAGCGCAGGAAGGAGATATCAAACGCCCCCTGGTGGGTTTGCCCGTCAGCGCCAACAATACCCGCACGGTCAATGGCAAACAGCACCGGTAATTTCTGAATGGCGACGTCGTGGATCACCTGATCGTAGGCGCGTTGCAGGAAGGTCGAGTAGATGGCCACAATCGGTTTATAACCGCCAATTGCCAGACCCGCCGCGAACGTCACCGCATGTTGTTCGGCAATCGCGACATCGAAATACTGGTCAGGATATTTTTTTGAAAACTCGACCATGCCGGAGCCTTCACGCATTGCTGGCGTTACCGCCATCAGCTTAGCGTCCTTCGCCGCCGTTTCGCACAGCCAGTCGCCGAAGATTTTGGAATATGACGGCAAACCGCCGCTGCTTTTTGGCAGCTTACCGCTGGTGTGATCGAATTTTGGCACCGCGTGGAAGGTGATCGGGTCTTTTTCAGCCGGTTCATAGCCACGGCCTTTTTTAGTCATAATATGCAGGAACTGCGGGCCTTTCAGGTCGCGCATGTTCTTGAGCGTATTCACCAATCCCAATACGTCGTGACCGTCTACCGGCCCGATATAGTTGAAGCCCAGCTCTTCAAACAGCGTCCCCGGGACGACCATGCCTTTGATATGTTCTTCGGTACGCTTAAGTAACTCTTTAATCGGCGGAACGCCAGAAAAGACTTTTTTGCCGCCTTCGCGTAGCGAAGAGTACAGCTTGCCGGAGAGCAGCTGCGCCAGATGGTTATTCAGCGCGCCGACGTTTTCAGAGATAGACATTTCGTTGTCGTTTAGCACGACCAGCATGTCAGGCTTAATGTCGCCCGCATGGTTCATCGCTTCAAACGCCATGCCGGCGGTAATCGCGCCATCGCCAATCACGCAGACGGTACGGCGCTGTTTATTCTCTTTTTCAGCTGCCACGGCAATACCAATTCCTGCGGAAATGGAAGTGGAGGAGTGACCAACGCTCAGCACGTCATACTCACTCTCACCGCGCCACGGGAAGGGGTGCAGGCCGCCTTTTTGCCGGATGGTGTCAATTTTGTCGCGACGCCCGGTCAAAATTTTGTGCGGATAAGCCTGATGGCCGACGTCCCAGATAAGCTGGTCGAACGGCGTATTGTAGACATAATGCAGCGCCACGGTGAGTTCCACCGTGCCAAGCCCGGAGGCAAAGTGTCCGCTTGAACGGCTCACGCTGTCGAGCAGGTAACGGCGTAGCTCGTCACACAGTTTCGGCAGGCTCTCTTTTGGCAACAGGCGCAATTCCTGGGTGGAATCGACCAGCGCCAGGGTCGGGTATTTGGCAATATCAAAACTCATCGGAGACTCATTTATTGTTTATTTATCGCGCAGGATGATGTAATCCGCTAGCGCTTCCAGTGCTGTGGTATCCAGTGACTGTGCCGCCAGTACGGTTAATGACTGACGTGCCTCAGCGATGAGGTCACTGGCTTTTTTCTGAGCTTGCTCAAGGCCCAGCAGTGCGGGATAGGTGCTTTTACCAAGTTGCTGGTCGGCGCCCTGACGTTTTCCGAGGGTCGCAGTATCCCCCACCACATCCAGAATGTCATCCTGAACCTGGAACGCCAGCCCGATGCATTCCGCGTACTTATCCAGCAGCGGCAGCGCCTTGCGGCCTTGCTCACCCGCGCTCAATGCGCCAAGGCGCACGGCGGCACGAATCAGCGCACCGGTTTTGTGGCGATGGATGCGCTCCAGCATCTCCAGATTGACCTGCTGGCCTTCGGCTTCCAGATCCAGCGCCTGACCGCCGCACATTCCCGCAACGCCGCTGGCGGAGGCCAGCTCTGATAACATCGCCAGGCGATCGCGATCGCTGACTTCGGTCATCGGTGCATCACTGAGTATAGAGAACGCCAGCGTTTGTAGCGCGTCACCGGCCAGAATTGCGCTCGCCTCGCCAAATTTAATATGACAGGTTGGCTGACCGCGGCGCAGATCGTCGTTGTCCATAGCCGGCAGGTCGTCGTGCATCAGCGAATAGGCATGAATGCATTCAACCGCCGCTGCTGGCGCATCCAGCGTGGTCATGCTGACGCCAAACATTTTACCGGTGGCATAAACCAGGAAGGGGCGCAGGCGTTTACCGCCCAATAATGCGCCATACTGCATGGCGTCAACCAGAGGAGTGTTCTGAAACGGTAGCGGAGCGATAAATCGGCGCAGCGCGTCGTTTGCCCTATCGACGCAGGCATTGAGCTGTTGCGAAAAATCCATTTTATTCGGCGTCCGGCGTGAATGGCGTTAAAGGTGCATCTTCGTTATCGGCAAGCAGGATCTGCACGCGTTGCTCGGCTTGCTGCAGTTTCGTCTGCCCAAGACGTGCTAACTGCACGCCGCGTTCAAATTCGTTTAGCGCATCTTCCAGTGGAAGGGTGCCGCTTTCCAGACGGTTAACAATCTGCTCAAGCTCGGTTAAAGCAGTTTCGAAACTGGCCGGGGCGTCATTTTTCTTTGGCATAGTGAATGTTTGGCTCTTGTTATATCGCGACGGTGTCTATGGTAACGGAGTCTGGGCGTGAAGCAAATAACACGCAATGGTAAGCAGGATGATGGTATACTCCGCGACCTGGACGCAGGTACTCCTGATATTATGGGTACACTGCGATACATCTTTTTGCTCAAAGCCCCTCAGGGCTTGCCAACGAACCATTGCCGCCATGAAGTTTATCATTAAATTGTTCCCGGAAATCACCATCAAAAGCCAAACTGTGCGTTTGCGCTTTATTAAAATTTTAACCGGGAATATTCGTAACGTTCTCAAAAATCTCGATGAAACCCTCGCTATCGTGCGCCACTGGGATCACATCGAAGTTCGCTCGAAAGATGAGGACAAACGTCAGACTCTTCTCGACGCGATGACGCGTATTCCGGGGATTCACCATATCCTGGAAGTGGAAGACGTCCCGTTTACCTCACTGCACAACATTTTTGAGCTGACGCTGCCGCTTTGGCGCGAGAAGCTTGAAGGCAAAACTTTCTGCGTGCGCGTGAAGCGTCGTGGTAAGCATGAGTTCACGTCTATCGAGGTGGAACGTTACGTCGGCGGCGGTTTGAATCAGCACATCGAATCGGCGCGCGTGAAGCTTTCGCACCCGGATGTCACGGTTAACCTCGAAATTGAAAATGACCGTCTGTTGCTGGTGAAAGGGCGTTATGAAGGTATCGGCGGCTTCCCGATTGGAACCCAGGAAGATGTGCTGTCTTTGATTTCTGGTGGTTTCGACTCCGGCGTTTCCAGCTATATGCTGATGCGTCGCGGTTGTCGCGTCCATTACTGCTTCTTTAACCTCGGCGGTGCCGCGCATGAAATCGGCGTACGCCAGGTTGCGCACTACCTGTGGAACCGTTTCGGCAGTTCGCACCGCGTGCGCTTTGTCGCCATCAACTTTGAACCGGTCGTCGGCGAAATCCTCGAGAAAGTCGAAGATGGCCAGATGGGCGTTGTGCTTAAGCGCATGATGGTGCGTGCCGCATCACAAGTTGCAGAACGCTACGGCGTGCAGGCGCTGGTGACCGGTGAAGCGCTGGGCCAGGTATCGAGTCAGACGCTGACAAACCTGCGTTTAATCGACAATGTGTCCGATACCCTGATTCTTCGTCCGCTGATTTCGCACGATAAAGAGCACATCATTAATCTGGCGCGTGAAATTGGTACCGAAGATTTTGCTCGTACCATGCCAGAATACTGCGGTGTTATCTCGAAAAGCCCAACCATCAAGGCGGTGAAGGCGAAAATCGAAGCCGAAGAAGCAAACTTCGATTTCACCATCCTTGATAAAGTGGTTGCCGAAGCGAATAACGTCGATATCCGCGACATCGCTCAGCAGACCGAGCAGGAAGTGGTGGAAGTTGAAACCGTTAGCGGTTTCACTGAAAACGATGTGATCCTGGACATCCGTTCTATTGACGAGCAGGATGCTAAGCCGCTGAAAGTGGAAGGTGTCGGCGTGGCATCGCTACCGTTCTATAAGCTCAGTACGCAGTTTGGTAATCTCGATCAGAGTAAAACCTATTTACTGTGGTGCGAACGTGGCGTGATGAGCCGCTTGCAGGCGCTGTATCTGCGCGAGCAGGGCTTTGCTAACGTGAAAGTGTATCGCCCGTAGAGCGCGCGAAGTCTCTTCCTGAAACGCCTCTTTTGAGGCGTTTTTTTATGGTGATATATATGCCGCCATAACCGCTGTTTTATTATTTATAAAGATTATGAGTTAAATATTTAATTCATTGCTTTTATTTTTTAACATCCCCCCATTCAATAAATGAATATTTATTTTTATCCTTTTAAAGTTAAAATAAAAGTATAATCGAAAGATAATCCCCGTGTGCTTGATAAGCATGTGATTAATAAGGTTCTCTCGATGAATAATAGATATTTATTGATTCTGTTTATGGGCGCTATTTTACTTAATGGCTGTTCCAAATCCTCATCAATTGATGATAAGAAAAAAGCTGCCGCTCCGCAGCGTACTGACATCACTTCTATGACGCAACTCTCTGAGCAGGATGTTTTCGGCAATGAGTTAACGCTGGAAATCTCGGAAGAAGATATCCACAATGCCGTGGAAGAAGCTGAAGGACAGTTTGAAGTTCCTCTGCATTCTTCCATTGTGCTGGTCAAATCGGGTTCACGAGCGCCTGATGTGATGATGCAAAAGGAAATGCAGCGCTATTATAAGGTTTCAACATTTTCTGGCATTCCGGTTGCCAGAAAAAAACGAGCCGCTCAGCCTGCCGCTTCAGTGAAACAAGCGGTTAATGAGTTCGCTGAAAATGATACCGAGAATAAAGGTGCGGTAATTAATGCCAATTATATGCAGGCATTAAGATATATTGCTGCGAAAGGCCGTCACAGTACCATTGTCGTTTACTGGGATGAGATAGAATCGGCCAGATATAATTCTGCATTAAAAGAAATGGTGTGGAAAAAATACAACGGTGAAAAGACAGCAGGTTTATCTCTACGGTATTTGATTCGGTTTGTTCTAGTGGATGTCGCCAGCGGAGAGTGGTCGGCCTACTCGCCGGTTAACGCCGAATCGCTGACGATCCCATTGACGCCACCAAAAGGTCAGAAAGTTGACGCTGACGCTATTCAGCGACAGATGAACGACCTTGAAAAAACAACCTACAAAATGGTGGTGGAAGATCTAGTTGAACGCTATAGCAAAGACTGATGTTCAATTCTATATTGCGTGATTGGTTTCCTGTAGCGCCAGTGAAACCAACCACCATTACTCCTCATAAAAATTATAAATCCCCGCCGCCATCACCAGTTGCGTCGAAACCTCATACGCCTTCTCGCGCCCCACCAGCAGTTCAATAATCTTCAGACCAAAATCAATCGCCGTACCTGGCCCCTGGCTTGTGAGCAGGTTGACGCGGGGATCCCAGACGACACGCCTGTCTTGCCACTGTTCTTCCGGGATGTGATCCTTGAGCGCCGGGAAGCCGGTCATGTTGCCATAAGGGAAAATATTATGCGGGATAAGCACGGTGGCGGCGGCCGCGCAAATGGTGGCCACAATGCGTCCAGAGCGCTGGAACTGTTTCACGGTTTCAACCAGCAGCGTGCTGTCACGGAAATATTCCGCCCCCTTAATTCCGCCCGGGAGAATGATGATGTCAAATTCCCCGTCCGCTACTTCAACCAGAGGAGCATCGGCTAGAATTTTAACGCCGCGCGAGCAGGTGATAGCAAGGTTGCCATCGCTTGCGACGCTGGCGGTCGTGACCTGGATACCGCCACGCACCAATAAATCAATGGTGGTCACGGCTTCCATTTCTTCGCTACCAGGTGCGAGGCAAATCAGTGCTGACGCGCTCATATTCACTCTCCTTACGTTTAACCAGTTCATACAGTCGGGTATTTTCAGGCACCGGAATGCCGTGCGCCCGCGCGCGTTTAAGTAGAAAACCGGTGATATAGTCGATTTCCGTATGCCGAAGTGCGCGGATGTCCTGCAACATGGAGGAGATATTTTCCGCTGTCAGTTCAATCACCTGGTTGACGTAAAATAACAGATTTTCCGGGGAGGTATGAAATCCCTCCCGCGTCATGGTCATCGCCACCTCTTCGCAGATGCGGGTAATCTGCTGCTGGTGGTGGCGTAAATCACCGTTCGGGCAGTTCATTAGCGCGGTAAGTGGGTTAATAACGCAGTTAACGGCCAGCTTACGCCACATGGCGGAATGAATGCTGTCGTGCCACGCCACGTCAGGCAGAACATTTTGCAAGGTTACTGCGAGCGCGCTGTAGTCTTCCTCATACTGCTTTGCCGGGCCGATGTGCGTGGTGCCATTAGCGACATGGACAATCACGCTACCATCGTGGCGCGCGGCCTGCGTGGTCGCGCCGAGTAAAATCGGCTGCTTGAGATCGTTAAGCTCCTGTAGCGTCCCCATACCGTTATGAATCAGCAGGATAGGCGTTGTCACCGGCAGGTGTGCGGCCAGGCTTCGCACCGCGTCAGAAACTTGCCACGCTTTAAGCGTGACTAAAAGCAAATCACTTTGCGCCAGAAAATCGGGGTCGTTGGCGATAAGCGCCTGATTAAATATCGTGCCGTCGAGTTCAACGAGATTTACGCTACAGTAGGGCTGAGGTACGCGTAACCAGCCTTGTACTTCAAATCCTTTTTTGTGGAGTGCCGTCATCCATAATTGGCCCAGCGCGCCACATCCCAATACCGTAATTTTCAAATAGCCTCCCGACCGTTTTATTAACACAAACGATGCTACTGGTATGTCATACTTCACGCTAACAATAAGAGCCTATCCCATTAGGCTATTTTATTCGCCATTTTGGCACCGGGCAGTGCTCGAAATCCTCACGTACTACGTGTACGCTCCGGTTTCTCCGCGCTGTCCGGCACCAAACTGGCTTCAACAATTACGCCTACTGGGATAGGCTCTAAGTATATGCTTTATGGATTTCGAGTAATAGGAAGGTTGCTACTCACCTTCCAGGGATAACCTGTTGAGTTATGCCGTGTTGCAGGTATTATGCAACGCAAAAGAAACTAAGGGAGGGGAAAAGATGCCATCTTTCGATATTGTCTCTGAAGTTGATCTTCAGGAAGCGCGCAACGCGGTTGATAACGCGAGCCGTGAAGTTGAGTCACGCTTTGACTTTCGTGGCGTTGAAGCCACTTTTGAATTAAACGAAGCGAATAAGACGATTAAGGTACTGAGCGAATCTGACTTCCAGGTTAATCAGTTGCTGGATATTCTGCGCGCGAAGCTGCTTAAACGCGGCATTGAAGGGACGTCGCTCGACGTGCCGGAAGATTTCGTCCACAGCGGGAAAACCTGGTTTGTAGAAGCCAAGTTGAAGCAGGGGATTGAGAGTGCGGTTCAGAAGAAAATCGTTAAGCTGATTAAAGACAGCAAGCTGAAAGTCCAGGCGCAGATTCAGGGTGAAGAAATTCGCGTAACCGGTAAGGCACGCGACGATCTGCAGTCAACGATGGCGCTGGTACGCGGTGGCGATCTCGGCCAGCCGTTCCAGTTTAAAAACTTCCGCGACTAATCGCGTAAGCGCTGCCCGCGAAGCTCTGCGGGCAGCATCATTTTATTGAGCGGCAATCGCCTGCTCAACCTCGAAGCGGTTCGTCACCTTACTGTCGATTTTGACATAGGCGGAATGCTCTTGCGCCACCACCAATACTTCCTTCACGCCATCCATCGCCATCAGGCGGTCGCTTAAAGCATCATTCGCATCGATGTTATCTGGAATTTCAACACGCAGACTGCTCACATACTGGGGTTCCTGCATTGTCATCGACACCAGCAGCCAGACGGTCGCCAGTAAAGCGCCGGCGAGGAATACCGTTTGCGAATCAAACAGGCCATCAACCCAGCCACCCAGCGAACCGCCGATAGCCACGCCGAGGAACTGGCTGGTGGAGTAAATCCCCATCGCCGTACCTTTATAACCGGCCGGAGACTCCTTGCTGATAAGCGAGGGCAGCAGCGCTTCCATCAGGTTAAAGGCGAGGAAGAATATCTGTACGCCGATAACCAGTTCCCAGAACGAGTTGCCGGAACCCCACAGCACGATTTCAGCGATCAGCAGCAGGGAAATGCACAGGATAAACACGCGCTTCATGCGGCGTTTAACTTCGGCATAGATGATAAATGGCACCACCGACACAAACGACACCAGCATCGTGATCAGATAGATTTTCCAGTGCTCGGCGGCCGCGAATCCGGCGGCTTCCAGTTGGCCCGGCAGGGCGACGAAAGTCGACATCAGCAAAATGTGCAGGCACATGATACCGAAGTTGAGCTTCAGCAGACGCGGCTCCATCAACACCTTGCTAAAGCAGCCTTTCACCATCCCGGACTCACGGTTGAGAACGTGATTTTGACTGTCCGGTACCACCAGAATCGTTAACAAAATCCCAAGCGTTGCCAGCCCGGCAATCATCCAGAATAGCGCGTGGAGGCCAAGTTTATGAGTGATGATCGGGCCAAGCACCATCGCGATAGCGAAGGTGACGCCAAAGCTGACGCCAATAAACGCCATCGCTTTGGTTCGGTTTTGTTCGCGCGTCAGGTCGGAAAGTAGCGCCATGACCGCCGCCGCAATGGCGCCTGAGCCTTGTAGCGCACGGCCGAGGATAATGCCCCAGATGGAATCTGATAGGGCGGCAATCACGCTGCCAAGAACGAAGATCGCCAGCCCGCCGATAATGAGCGGCTTGCGTCCAATCCGGTCAGAGACCAGCCCAAAGGGGATTTGAAAGATAGCCTGCGCCAGGCCGTAAATACCGATAGCCAGACCAATCAGCGCTTCGCTTGCGCCCTGCAACGCCATACCGTATGTGGTCAGAACCGGCAGAACCATAAACATGCCGAGCATACGCAAAGAAAATACGGTTCCTAAACCCCAGGTTGCGCGTAACTCGCTGGGCGTCATTTTGTAATCGTTCATTCCCACCTCAAAATAAAAGCTGGCAGTAGTGTAGTGCGGGGAGAGGGCAGGGTAAACAGACGCTTAATTAACAAATATTACATTAATGAATCATTTGTGCGAAATAGAGACAGAAAAGAATAATCCGGTGGCAGAGATACCACCGGAGGAGAGTAAAGCATTATGCGGCGTTCAGCGAAACACGGCGAATTGCATCGATGACTTTCAGCGATTTTAATGCATCATTTGCATCAATAATTGGTGCGACCTCACCGCGGATAACCTGGAGAAAATGTCGCAGTTGCAGAATGAACGGATCGATAGCTTCAATATTGAGTGTTTCCTGCAATAGTGGGGCGTGCCAGCCGCATTGTTCTCCGTATCGCCACCAGCGCATTTGCGGAATGGCGAGCGCGCCCTTGCTGCCAGAAATCAGATAGCAGTTCTCCGGTGCGTGGGCGTAAACCTCGTTTTCCGCCGAGTTCATCTCCCAACTCCACGGGCTAACGCCGCAGTCGCTCAGCACCGCACTCCCCAGCGCGCCGCTGGCAAAACGGAGGTTGACCACCGCGCTATCCTCGTTGGCAAAACCACGAGTGGAGTTGCTGGTCATTGCCTGCACTTTATCAATCTCGCCAAGCAGATAGCGCAGGAGATCGATATCGTGAACCAGATTGACCAGCAGCGGCCCGGCACCCGGCTCGCGTCGCCAGGAAACATCAAAGTAGTCATTGGGCTTTTGTAAAATCCAGTGCGCCGACACGGCCACAATGTTGCCCAACTCGCCGCTATCAATCAGCTTTTTTGCCGCGGCTGTCAGGGCGTTATGTCGCCGATGATGGCCCACCAGTACCGGTACACCGTGTCTATTCGCTGCATCCACCAGATGCTGAGCGCGCTCGGCAGATTCGGCGACCGGTTTTTCGACCAGCACCGGGATACCACGCTCTACACAGGCGATGGCACAAGGAACATGGAGGGTATTCGGCGTGGCGTTAATCACACCCTGTGGCTTTTCGTTATCCAGCATCTCATTGATATCGGCATACCATGCCACGCCAAGATCTTTTGCCAGGCTCTCCGCCTGCGTTGAGGGATCGGCCAGCGCCACAAGTTCCGCCTGCGGCGTCTGGTTAATCACGTCAATATGTTTGCGCCCGATAGCGCCCGCGCCGATAACGGCAAGACGAATACGACTCATGATGGACTCCGCAATGTGGTGGTAACAGGCGATTGAGTGCTGCCCGGCCCCGCGGCCCAAAAACTTTTTGCGGCAAGACCGAGGACGGTTAAGGCGGCAGGAATTCCCAGGATCAGAAAGACAGATTTAAAATCGAGACCCATCGCCAGCATCTCAGCACCGGCGAAAGCGCTGAGAATGGCACCGATTCGCCCGACACCGTGCATCCAGCTCGATCCGGTGGCGCGTGCTTGCGTTGGGTAGAAGCGTGCGGATAGCGCGTTCATTCCGGTATTCGCACCGTTAAGACAGGCCCCGCTGACCGATGCCAGCAGGCACAGCAGGGGAAAATTGACGCCAGCGTAGCCGATAGCCATGGTAAATAACCCGCCAACGGCATAGATAAGCCCCAGCGCCCGGTGTGGATTGATCTTGTCCATTAACCAACCGGCAAACAGGGAGCCGACGGTTCCTCCAGCCTGATAAATGGCGGTCATGATGGCGGCCTGGCTAACCGTTAAGCCAATCTCTTTCACCAGCGACGGTAGCCAGCTACCGAGGATATAGACCAGAAACAGCCCCATAAAATAAACCAGCCACAACATCAGCGAGCCGAGCAGGTAGTCGCGCGAGAGCACGATACGCATCGCGCCGCTTTTTATCGTCTGCTGGGGCAGAATAAAGCTGACGTTTTCGCTGACCTGACCGGGGTAGAATCGCTCGAGTATGGCGCGGACTCTGGCGGCTGGTGCCTGCCTGATGACCAGAAAGCGAGCGGATTCCGGCAGTTTCCAGATTAACAGGGGGGCAAAGAGCAGCGGCAGGATCCCGCCCAGCGCCATCAGTGAATGCCAGCCAAACTGCGGGATTAGCCATGAAGCGGCAAATCCGCCAACGGCCGCACCAAAGGTAAAGCCGCAGAAGATCACGGTAATAATAAATGAGCGCTGTCGCTCAGGTGCGTATTCAGAGACCAGCGTGCTCATGTTTGGCATGGCGGCGCCAAGCCCCAGGCCGGTCATAAAGCGAAAGAAAATCATCTGTTCAATATTCTGGGAAAACGCGGTGGCAATGGTCCAGAAACCGAAGAAAAAGACGCTATTGATAATGATTTTTTTACGCCCCAGCCAGTCGGCCAGCGGGCCGGAGAAGAGCGCACCCAGCGCCAGGCCAATCAGCGCGGTACTGATGACAAATCCAAGTTCATGATTGCTGACGCCCCATTCCTGTTTCAGCGTAGGGGCGATAAATCCCATGATAGCGATATCAAAACCGTCCAGCGCAATCACGCAAAAACCGAGGAAAATGACCAACTTTTGATAACGGCTGAGGGGATTGGTATTAATGAGTTCTCTGACATCCAGGCGTTGAGTCTGTGACATAGCGAGCTCCTGTTTACAGGAAAGAAAGGGCTGCGTTAAACAGCAGCTGTGCGCGTTGCTTAGCAGGCATCGCCCCCTGAATACCGGACAGCGGCACTTCAAGTGAGACGGGTAATGTGGAGGGAAGTGCCGCCATCAAGCCGCGTAAATCCAGGCCACCTTCGCCCGGCACTTTACGCGCGCAGCGGGCCTGATAGATAAGCTCCAGGGGATCCGTTGGCGTCTGCGCAGGTGCATCGCACAATTGCATATAGTTGAGCTGGTGCGGCGCAAGCGTTGCCAGCGTCGCCAGCGACTCACCGGCCCGCCAGAAGTGAATGGCATCGACCAGAATCCCCACATTGTTTTGTCCGCTGGCGTTAATCAGCGCCTGAGCGTCCGCGAGGGTGCGCATCTGTGTCCAGGGCATCGGCTCCAGATTCATCGTCAGACCGTAGGCTTCCCCCGCTTGCGCCAGTCGGGCAAGGTTATCCGCACTGCGGTTGAGATTGTCATCGTTACCGGCAACTAACACCTGGCGTGCTTCAAGACGCGCGGCGGTTTCCAGAAAGGGACGTAACGCCTCAAGCGTAAAGTCCGGTGTCAGGCGCACAATTTCGACATCAGACACCCGAATGCCGGTATCACGCAGCGCCGCCAGCGTTTCGCGTACCGTTAAGGTATCACCGAGCATGTCGTAATCAGGATCGTCTGGCGTGGCGGGGAGCAGGCGAAGACCCACGTGGCTATAGCCCGTCAGTGCGGCGATACGCACCTGTTCCGGTGGCGGAACGTCGAGCATGGTGAGAGCAGCGAGGGAGAGGGGACGCATATTCATAAAGACTCCAGTACAGTTGCAGGTGAGGTTTTTTGTTATGTTTGGCGCCTTCCGCTGGCAAAATGCGTAAGTTTTTAATGCGTGATATTGGCGGCGAGTTTTTTTCCCACCAGATACCCAAAGGTCATGGCAGGGCCAAGCGTAATGCCGCCGCTGGGGTAGTACCCTTGCATTACGCTCGACATATCGTTTCCCACGGCAAACAGCCCGTGAATAGGGTGGTTTTGCGCGTTCAGCACCCGCGCCTGTTCATCGGTTTTCAGGCCGCTGAACGAGCCAAGGGAGCCAGGAAGGATCCGCACCGCGTAGAAGGGCGCTTTCTCCAGTGCTCCCAGCGTTGGGCTGGGCTGGTGGCGGGCATCGCCCTGTGCGCAGTTGTAGGCTGAATTGCCGCGCTGGAAATCGTCATCATGCCCGCGACGAGCGAAGTCGTTGAAGCGAGTAACGGTGTCGCACAACGCTGCGCATTCAATACCGCATTTTTCCGCCAGCGCCTCCAGCGTGCTGGCGCTTTGCAGATAACCTGTGCGCAGCCAAGCTTCAACCGGAAATGGCGTTGGTCGCGCATGCCCCAGCCCGTACCGGTGCAGCGCGCGACTGTCGGCGATAAGCCAGGCGTGGGGCTTTTCACCTTCAGGCGTGGCATGAAGAAGCGCGGCGATAAAGTCGTGGTAGGAATCAGCCTCGTTGACGAAGCGCTTGCCATCGGGACGGACGGCCAGAAAGCCGGGTTTTGCCCGCTCGACCAGATGAGGAAACGCCAGCTGTAAGCCACTGGCTAATGACACTCGCGACACGGGCGCCCAGGCCATTGGGTTTTTCAGCGAGGTATCAAACTGCCCGCCAACCGACTCGCCCAGACGGATGCCATCACCCTGATTACCCGGTGGTGCGGCGGAGAAGTGGCCAAAACCCTGACTGGCGTGGGGCACCTGTTCCGCCAGCCGCTGCTTATCGTGCGGGAATCCCCCGGTTGCCAGCACCACTGCATCGGCATTTACCTGAATATCGCCTTCGTCGCTGGCAAGGATGGCTCCCGTGACGCTCTCGGCTCCTTCAAGCAGTCGGCAAACCGGAGCATTGAGCTGGAAAGCAACACCAGCGTCTAAGGCAGAACGCAGCAAGCGGGCTATCAGGGCGTTGCCGTTAACCAGATGGCGGCCACGTCCGTAACGCAGGCGCTGCCAGCCGTGGCGAAACAGTCGGCGAGCCGCATACAGCGCAGAGCGTGGCGAGCGGGTGGCGTTAAAGAAGTGCGCCATGTCGGCACCGCCCGCAATCCCCATCCCCGCCAGACTGATGGTTTCCAGCGGGGGACGCAGGCGATGAAGCCAGTCGCCGAGTTCGCTGCCATCATAAGGCTGCGCGGTGATCGATCGCCCGCCGGTGGCAAAGCTGCGGCTATTGTGAAAATCGGGCATTTTGCTGCCGGAAAGAAACTGCACGGCGGTATTTTGCCGGAAGAACGTCACCATTTCCGGGCCATAACGTAAAAACGTGCGCAGGCGTGAGTCGGCAGGAAGCCCCTCCATTTCCGCCTGCAAATAGGCCAGCGGTGCCGCATCATCTTCGATAATGCCCTCCTCGCGGGCGAGAGGATTTTGGGGGATCCAAAGCCAGCCGCCTGACCAGGCGCTGGTGCCGCCAATCACCGACTCTTTTTCCGCAACCAGCACCCGTGCACCGTGGAGTGCCGCGGTGACGGCGGCGGCAAGCCCCGCCGCACCGGAGCCGACAACCAGCAGATCGACGTCAACATGCCTGCTCATCGTCTGATTCCTTATTGCAGCGGAGAGAAATCGGTCGGCCGCATCAGCACCGACTCCAGACGCTCGACCGCCGCCAGTTCGCGATTTTTGCGCGAAAAGGTTAACCAGCGCTCGTCCTGCGACATGCGCGCGCGGCGCACCAGGCGATCATCCAGACTCTCGTATGCCCAGATGTGCACCACCTGATTCACCACGCCAATCTCGGTAAAGAAGAAGCCAATCAGCTTGCCGAGATGCTCCGTCTGCACTGCATAGGCATCATTTTTATACAGGGCTAACCAGTCGGCCATTTTCAGTGGATTGATGGTGTAAGTGCGTTTTTCATAGATCATGATGTTTCTCCTGAGGTTTGTGGGGATTGTTGTGTCATGTGGATGGCCGCGAGGTAGCCGAAAGTGAGCGCCGGGCCAAGCGTAATGCCCGGCCCGGGATAGGTGCCGGCCATAATGGAGTCCATATCATTGCCCACGGCATACAGCCCGCCGATAGGGCTCCCTTGCTGATTGACCACCTGCGCGTTGGCGGTGGTGACAAGCCCTCGGGAAGTCCCTAAATCACCGGTAAAAAGTTTGACGGCGTAAAACGGCGCATTCAGCAGCGGTGCATTACAGGCGTTGGGCCGGTGTGCGGCATCGCCCATTGCGCGGTTATAGCTGTTGCCGCCTTTATGGAATGCCGAGTCTTCACCGTTTTGTGCATCGCGGTTGTAGTGGGCGACGGTCTGTTCGAGTTGCTGTGAATCAACGCCTATCTGCTGGGCGAGCTCACGCAGGCTTTGGGCTTTATAGAGATATCCGGCGCTGACCAGCGCGTCGTTGTTGACCGGCGCCGGACGCGCAAGCCCGAGGCCGTAGCTTTTCATCGCCAGGGCGTCACAAAGTAAGAAGCAAGGGGCATTTTCTGCCTGTTGCTGCATGGCGCTGGCAAAGTGATGATAGGAGTTAGATTCGTTTACGAAGCGCATACCGCTCTGGTTTACGGCAATCATTCCAGGTTTGGCGCGGTCGGTCACCAGGTGCGGGAAACGTTCTTCCCGGCCGTCTGGATGACGTAATACCGAAACCGGGGCCCAGAAAAAGTTGGAAGGCAGGTCGGCGCCTTGCTGGGCATGCACCGACATTCCCAGTTGAAACGCAGCGCCGTCGTTGGTGTCCGGTGACATGGTGTAGTGTTGCTGGGTTGCAGGACGAAATTGTGGCGCAATCTGCCCTGCCGCAAAACCGCCTGCTGCGAGGACTACGCCGCGACGGGCGTGCAGCGTTAAAGCTTTTCCATCCTGCTCAACGACCACGCCGGTGACCTGTCCGTCCTGCTCCGCGAGCGCTTTTACCGTCACGTTAAGCTTTAACTCCAGCCCTTTGCGCAGCGCGAGCGTCGCCATGCGTGCTATCAGCGCATTGCCCATCGCCAGACGAGTACCGCGATGATGGCGTATCCGGTCGCGACCGTAGCGTAACAATAATTTGCTACAGTGATGCAGCGACCGCCAGGAGCGGCGCATATCAAGAAAGTGCTGGATATCCACGCGGTTGACCATCATGCCGCCAAACAGCAACATCCCCGGTGGCGGGGCGCGCAGGGTACGGAAGTGCTCACCCAGCTCGCGTCCGTCGTACTCTACGACTTCCAGGGCGCGTCCCACGTCAACCGCACCGGGCTCATTGGGATAATAGTCTGGCGACAGGGGGCGCAGGCTGTACTTCACCGCGCCTTCCTGCTCCAGAAACGACAGCGCTTCTCGCCCGGCACAGACAAAGGCATCTACCAATTCTGGACGATAGTTAGCCTCACCGATAATCGTGCGCAGATAGGTTTTGATTTCTTCAGGAGCGCCGCTTTTCCCCTGTTTTCGCGCCTGGTCGGTATCGTGGATCCACACGGCGCCGCCGGAGATAGCCGAAGTGCCGCCAAAGTGTGGGGCTTTTTCCAGCATCAACACGGATAGCCCTTTACAGCAGGCGGTTACGGCAGCGGCAAAGCCGGCTGCGCCGCTGCCAATGACGATAACATCCCAGCTTTTCATGCGGTGGCCTCATGGGGTGATGGAATCGCACCGATGAATTGCCCCATCAGCTGCATTTGCGCCAGCGCCATCTCCGGGCCGGTTTGCGTGCTGCACCCACGTTGATGGGCAAAGGCCAGCAGCGGAGTATTCACCGGAGCAGTCACCACATCGGCAACATGGGTTGTTGGCGCTAAGGTTTCCAGAAGTGACGGAGGTAACGGCAGCGCGTCAAAGCCTGCCATTCCGGCGGGTGAGCCGTTGACCAGCAGATCGATCTCGGTCAGCGAGTCGGGAAGGGCGCTCAAGTGCACGTTGGGGAAGTGAGTTGCCAGGCGGTTTTCCAGACGCTGACGGGTGGCATCATCGCGGTCATAAAGCGCAAGTTGCTGGATACCCGCTTCACATAAACCCCAGGCAATGGCGCTACCGACGCCTCCGCACCCGGAGAGCAGTGCACGTTTGCCCGCCGGCTGGAAACCGTGTGCTGCGGCTGCGCGCTGGAAGCCGACGCCGTCCAGCATGTCGCCTTCAAGCCGCCCGTCCGCCAGTTTGCGCACCACGTTCACCGCATTGAGATGTCGGGCGCGTGGCGTCAGGCAATCGAGTAGCCCGGCTACGCGTTGTTTGTGCGGTACGGTAACAAGGATACCGCTCATGTTTTGCCAGCCGCGCAGGGCGTTAAGGTAGTCGGCAACGGCCTCTGGCGCGATATCGACCGGAATCATCACTTTGTCCATCTTCTGGCTGGCAAAAAAGTGGTTAAAGTTTTCTGGCGATTTCACCTGGGTAATAGGATGTCCGATAACGGCGACCACTTGCGTAAATCCACTGACCATTGCTCACCTCAATTGTTAACTAAGTGTTGCTTGAGTATTTCAACGGAAGCGGTGAGCGACAACGCAGAATTCGGACAGGTTGGTTGTTAATCGCACCGACAGTGCGATAATCGCAGTAAATGACCCTTAATGTTGCAAAAGTGTGAACGACTATGCAAAACGAGATTCATCAGCGCGATTTGATTGTTGGGCTGCAAAAGGGGCTGGCATTAATCCAGCTTTTCTCGAAGGCGAATCCCCGCTTAACGGTACCGATGGCGGCAAAAATGAGTGGCCTTACCCAAAGCGCTGCTCGTCGATTTTTCCTGACGCTGGTACATGACGGCTATCTTGCGACTGATGGCCGCTACTACTGGCTGACGGCAAAAAATCTCCGGCTTGGGCAGGCCTATGTGGATTCAGCCCAGTTTCCGCGCATGGTGCGTCCGATAGTTGAATATGTGGCCAGCCGCACGGAAGAACACGCTTCCGTCGGGGTCATTGATGATAATGAACTGGTGTATATTGCGCGCAGTAAGCACACGCCGTTTAACTCCACTTCCGTGCGCCTGGGCGAGCGAGTGCCGATCCACTGCACCGCCGGCGGGCGTTTATGGCTGGCATCTTTACCGGAAGCGGAATGTGAGGCGGTATTACAACGCGTAACCCGCGAGCAGCGCACGCCGTATACGATAACGGAGGTGGCTCCGTTAATGGCGTGCATCGCGCAGGTACGACGTCAGGGATATGCCACGATTGAGCAGGAGTTTGAGATTGGTATGCTGGTAATTGCGGTACCTCTTGCCGACAGGGAAGGGCTGTATTGGGGGGCGCTGAGTTTGACCAGCCATCAGTCCCGGACTTCTATTGATGCGCTGTGCCGCGATCATCTGGATTTGCTGTATAGCGCACAGGCAATGCTGGTGAGCTAACTTTGGCCAGTCAAAAAAATTGGGTGCGTTGAGAATACCTGCCAAAATCAAGAGTGGCGGGGATTTCTCCCCGCCGGGTCTCTTACTTAACAGATTCGTAGGCTGTGAAGACGGCGACCTCCGTATGCCCGCTGCGGATACGGACCGCGCAAAGATCTTTGCGTGTGACCAGTACCGACATCACGACGGTAATACACAGGACGATCAGGACAATAATCATGACCTTGTTCCGTTTCATAGCCTACTTCTCCTTGACCCGAAGGTCGGTAAGAGGCTAACCTAATGTTGTTATGCATGTAGGGGCCTCAGATTAATGTTAAGCGTCTTGCTGGACGCTGAATGTTATCTGGGGCTTTTGTCTATCTGCCTTTCACACCATGCTCAAGACAAATAGTCTCAAGCACCCGCCGCGATTCTATACCTGATATTCCTCGTCTTTGCTGTCTAAACGCTGACCATGCCAATAATTCGGAAAACATCAATACCGGGCTCCTGACTATTCTTCAGGCAATAAAAAAACTGCCGGAGCAGGGGATGGTTGTCGGACCGTGGGGTTTAGCAAACCTTCGCCTGTTGAAAAAATCGGGTGCGTTGAGAATACCTGCCAACATCAAGAGTGGCGGGGATGTCTCCCCGCCGGGTCTCTTACTTAACAGATTCGTAGGCTGTGAAGACGGCGACCTCCGTATGCCCCCTGCGGATACGGACCGCGCAAAGATCTTTGCGTGTGACCAGTACCGACATCACGACGGTAATACACAGGACGATCAGAACAACAATCATGACCTTGTTCCGCTGCATAGCCTACTTCTCCTTGACCAGAAGGTCGGTAAGAGGCTAACCTAAAGATGTTTGGCATTAGGGGCCTCAGATTAATGTTAAGCGTCTTGCCGGACGCGGAATGTTATCTGGGGCTTTTGTCTATCTGCCTTTCACATCATGCTCAAGACAGATAGTCTCAAGCACCCGCCGCGATTCTATACCTGATATACCCTGACTTAGCTGCCTAAACGCTGACCGTGCCAATAATTCGGAATACATCAATACCGGGTTCCTGAGCATTCTTCAGGCAATAAAAAACCCCGCCGAAGCAGGGTTTTTCAGGAACAGCTTTTGTCTTACCAGACGTAAGCTAACAAGTTCTGTGAGCTCGGCACCATAAAGTCGACGGACATCATGACGGACAGCGCGGTGATGGCGATGATTGAGAAACCGAACAGCTTGCGCGCCCAGACCTTATCATCTTCCACTTTGTAACCACGCAGCGCCATGCCCAGCCACCAGACGCTCACCGCCGCGGCAACCACCAGGTATTTATACCCGGCGTAACCGCCTAATGAGAGCATTAGGGTCGCTAAGGCAAACGCCACGATGTACAGCGTGATGTGGTTTTTTGCTACCGCAATGCCTTTCACCACCGGCAGAACCGGGATGTTCGCTGCCTGATAATCCTTGAAGCGGAAAATCGCGATAGCGTAGGAGTGAGGCATCTGCCACAGGCTGAAGATCGCCAGCAGAATCAATGCACCGCTGTCGAAGTTGCCCGTAACGGCGCAATAGCCAATCACCGGCGGCGCAGCGCCGGAGAGAGAACCAATCAGCGTGCCATAAACAGAGTGGCGCTTCATGTACAGGCTATAGATGCCGACATAAACCACAAAGCCCATCACCCCAAGCCAGCAGGCGAGGGGATTGGCACCGAACCACAGCAGCATGAAGCCAGCGAGACCCAGCAAAGTGGCGTAGACCAGCGACGTTTTTGGCGCAATCAGTCCCTTAACCAGCACTCGGTTCTTCGTACGTTCCATCTTACGGTCGATGTCACGATCGATGTAGTTGTTGAAAACACAACCCGAGGCGACCACCAGAGACACGCCGATCAACGTCCAGACGAACAGCGGGTAATCGATGTGGCCTTTGGAGGCCAGCAGGAAACCGCCGATCACGGAGATCAGGTTGCCAAAAATGATGCCAGGCTTCGTAACTTGCAGGTATCGCTTAAACATACTCGCCGCTCTTAGTGAACCATCATGTTGTAGTTCAGGTTCCACATAATCCAGATTGAACCGACTACTACGATGGCAATGATTATCACGGTAAAGACAAATGCGGTCAGGTTCCAGCCTTCGTCAGACTTGCTGTTCATGTGCAGGAAGTACACCAGGTGTACAACAATCTGCACCACAGCGGTGACCAGAATGGTCCCCAGAATTACCGCATGCGACGCGCTGCCTGACATCACCATCCAGAACGGAATAACCGTCAGGATGATAGACAGGATAAATCCTGTCATGTAGGACTTCACGCTGCCATGGGAAGCGCCGCTGCTTTCAGTAGAATGACTCATTACATTGCCCCCATCAGGTAAACAACGGAGAACACACAGATCCATACCACGTCCAGGAAGTGCCAGAACAGGCTCAGGCACAGGATACGGGTACGGTTAGTGCTGGTCAGGCCGCGACGGGAAACCTGCACCATCAGCACTGCCATCCAGATAAGACCGGAGGTCACGTGCAGACCGTGCGTACCGACCAGCGCGAAGAACGCTGACAGGAAGCCGCTGCGATCCGGGCCCATACCTTCAACAATCAGATGATGGAATTCATAGATTTCCATCGCGATGAACCCTGCCCCGAAGAGGAAGGTCAGCGCCAGCCAGGAGACAACCTGGCTCTTGTTGTTTTTGTACATGGCGATAGCCGCCATGCCATAGGTGATGGAGCTGAATAACAGCAGTGCGGTTTCAACCATAACGAACGGCAGTTCAAAGATATCTTTACCGGTCGGGCCGCCTGCCGTGCCGTTCACCAGAACGGCATAGGTGGCGAACAACGTGGCGAAGATAATGCAGTCGCTCATCAGGTAGATCCAGAAACCGAAGATCTTCATCGGCCCTGTATCGTGATGCCCGTGTTCATGCGCGTGGGCGTTATGCGCCAGAGTATCAGTTGCCATTTTTCAGCCCTGCCTTAGAAATCTCATCGAAATGCTGATTTTCCAGTTTTTCGACTTCCGCCACCGGCACGTAGTAATCCACGTCCTCGTCAAAGCTTTTGATAATCCAGGTGATGATGATGCCTGCGAAGCTGGCAATTGCCATCCACCAGATATGCCAGATCATGGCGAAACCAAATACCGTTGCGAAGGCGGCAATCACGATGCCTGCACCGCTGTTTTTCGGCATATGAATTTCTTCATACTGAGTTGGCTGCTTGTACGCTTCGCCTTTCTCTTTCATTTCCCAGAATGCATCACGCTCATGAATGTGCGGCACAATGGCAAAGTTATAGAACGGAGGTGGAGAAGAGGTTGCCCACTCCAGCGTACGGCCGCCCCACGGGTCACCGGTCAGATCGCGGTTTTGCTCGCGGTCACGGATAGACACGTAGAACTGAATCAGCTGGCACAGAATACCGCAGGCAATCAGTGCTGCACCGCACGCGGCGATAACCAGCATTGGGTGGAACTGCGGATCAATCTGCTGGCTCAGGCGACGGGTCATACCCATAAAGCCCAGCACGTACAGCGGCATAAATGCCACGAAGAAACCGATGATCCAGAACCAGAAGGCGCGTTTACCCCAGGTTTCGTTCAGCGTGAAACCAAAGGCTTTCGGCCACCAGTAGGTCAGACCTGCGAAGCAACCAAATACCACACCGCCGATGATGACGTTATGGAAGTGCGCAATCAGGAACAGGCTGTTGTGCAGCACGAAGTCAGCACCTGGAACCGCCAGCAGAACGCCGGTCATACCGCCAACCGAGAAGGTCACGATAAAGCCGATGGTCCACAGCATCGCAGAGTTGAAGACGATTCGCCCCTGATACATGGTGAACAACCAGTTGAAGATCTTCACCCCGGTAGGGATGGCGATAATCATGGTGGTAATACCAAAGAAGGCGTTTACGTTCGCGCCAGCACCCATGGTAAAGAAGTGGTGCAGCCAAACGATGAACGACAGGATGGTAATACACACGGTCGCCCACACCAGTGAGGTGTAGCCAAACAGGCGTTTACGCGAGAAGGTTGCCGCCACTTCGGAGAATACGCCGAAGACAGGCAGGACCAGAATGTACACTTCCGGGTGACCCCAGGCCCAAATCAGGTTGATGTACATCATCATGTTGCCGCCCATATCATTGGTGAAGAAATGGGTGCCCAGATAGCGATCCAGGGTCAGCAACGCGACGGTAACTGTCAGAATTGGGAAGGAGGCGATAATCAGGATGTTGGCGCACAGAGATGCCCAAGTAAATACCGGCATCTTGAACATCGTCATTCCTGGTGCACGCATCTTGATGATGGTCACGAAGAAGTTAATACCGGTCAGGGTCGTACCGATACCGGAGAGCTGCAATGCCCAAATCCAGTAATCGACGCCTACGCCCGGACTGTACTCTATTCCCGATAGAGGCGGATAAGCCAGCCAACCGGTCTGCGCGAATTCACCTACGCCCAATGACAGGTTAACCAGAATCACGCCGACAACCGTGAACCAGAAGCTCAGGTTGTTCAGGAACGGGAACGCCACGTCGCGCGCACCGATCTGCAGAGGAACCACCAGGTTCATCAGACCGATAACGAACGGCATCGCCACGAAGAAGATCATAATAACGCCGTGGGCGGTAAAGACCTGATCGTAGTGATGAGGCGGCAGGAAGCCTGCTTCCCCGGCTGAAGCCAGCACCTGCTGGCTACGCATCATGATGGCATCAGCAAAGCCGCGCAGCAGCATGATGATTGCAACGATGACATACATGATGCCAAGGCGTTTGTGGTCAACCGAAGTTAGCCACTCTTTCCATAGATAGGACCACTTACCGAAGTAAGTGAGCGCAGCAACAATCGCCAGTCCTCCGACGATAATCGCCGCCACGGTAACCATAATAATGGGTTCGTGGTACGGCACTGCATCCAGTGTAAGTTTTCCGAACATCGTATTCTTCCTCGGCCCCTTAGTGAGCGGATTCCGCGTGGCTCATGTCCATGCCTTCCATTCCTTCATGCGCTGCGTGCTCGCCCTCTGGTTTGGACATGTTCATGCTCTTGCCGTGATCCATAAACTTGCTCGTCACATCTTTGAACAAATCAGGTTTCACGCTGGAGAAGTACTCCACCTTGTTATATTCGCTCGGTGCAGCCACTTTCTCGAATGCCGCCATGTCGTCCATGGTGTTAGACGATTGTTTCGCTTTCGCGACCCATTGGTCGAACGTTGCACGATCAGGCGTTGCAATTGCTTTGAACTTCATACCCGAGAAGCCCTGGCCGCTGTAACTTGCAGAAATACCGTCGTAGATACCTGGTTCGTTAGCGATCAGATGCAGGTTGGTCTGCATACCGGCCATGGCGTAAATCTGGCTGCCCAGACGCGGAATAAAGAAGGAGTTCATCACCGAGTTAGAGGTCACTTTGAACTGCACCGGAACGTTCGCCGGGAAGGCGATTTCGTTAACGGTAGCAATGCCCTGCTCTGGGTAGATGAAGAACCATTTCCAGTCCATAGAAATGACTTCGATAGTGATAGGCTTCTCGTCATGAACCAGCGGTTTGCTAGGTTCTAAGGCGTGAGTCGTTTTCCATGTCAGTACGGCGAGGAACACGATGATAAGGATAGGCACTGTCCAGACCACAGCTTCAACTTTGTTGGAGTGTGACCAGTTAGGGCTGTACTTCGCATCTTTATTGCTTGCACGGTACTTCCAGGCAAAACCGACTGCCATTAAGACGGCGGGAATCACGACGATCATCATCAGGCCAAAAGCCGTCAGTATCAGCGAACGCTGCTCCAGTCCAATCTGTCCTTTGGGGTCAAGTAGCGCAGAATCACAACCACTGAGTAATACAGTGCTGGCGATTAATGACAACCATCCCAAGTTTTTATTGTATTTCCTGAGTCTCATGTAACGACCTCAATTCCACGGGGTGTTGGTGGCGTTTAAAGTGTGTGGGCATTTTACGGGAAGGTTACATTACTGTAAACATCATTGGTGCTCTGTCAGCGAGGTGTTACTGGGTTCTGCCGCACCTGTCACAGATGTTGCTAAATATGTCTACATTTCAGGCTGAAAGCCCATTTGACGGGTGTTATAACGAAAGGGGAAGTGAACGAGGGGTAAAAAGGGCAATTGGTATAACCATTGCCGAAAATATACAAATAATTAACAATTAATCATCAAATAATAGACAATTTAAAAACGAAAAATTAATTGGAAGGATGCTGAATCGTTTAATGAAATAACGCTCAGTGAAGACCTTCCAATAATTTCCAGAATTTTTAAGGGCACAAAAGCACAAATATTTTTTTTAATATACGACGTGGTAGTTATTATTACGTATGGTGATTACAGCGTATCGACAGTATTTTTATCGTACTCACTATAAATGTGCCTTGCGCATCGCCAGATAATCTAACATGCAGCCAATCACAATCCCGGCAAAGGCAACCAGCACACCAGCTTCCAGTACCATTTCCGCCCCGTTCAGGGTGGTGATATCGAGGGCATTGGCTATCAGCATCAGCAGCCATATACCCACAAGCACAGCGCCAATCAGCAATAAACGCAGGGCTAATCGATAACCGCCGCTATAGGCGGTGCGCGGCATAAACTGCTCGGTATCTTGCGTATACTCAAGCGTCCGACGGCAAACCAGTAGCAGCAAAATACCGGGTACAGCAGCGACTACCGAGAACAGATAAAACGTCGGCCAGCCGTGAGCTTCGACAAACCAGCCAGCAATCGGGCCAACATAAACCCGGCCAACGGCCGAGAGGGCTGAGAGCAGGGCGAATTGCGTGGCGGAGAATGATTTGTTGCACAAGGTCATCAGCAGCGCCACGAAAGCGGCGGTGCCCATACCACCGCACAGATTTTCAAAGAAAACGGCGGCGGCCATTGAATAGATATGCTTATCGGTGACTGACAGCATCCAGTATCCGGCGTTCGATACCCCTTGCAGAATGCCGAAGATAAGCAGCGCACGGAACAGCGTAAGGCGCTGCATTAATACCCCGCCGTAAAGGGCGCCGAGGATGGTGGCAAACAGGCCGAGAGTTTTATTGACCATCCCAACCTGGCCTGCATCAAAGCCCACGCCACGGATCAAAAACGTGGTGGTGAGGCTCATGGCGAAAGCATCGCCAAGTTTGTACATCACAATCAGCAGCAGGATAAGCCACGCGTTATTGCGGCCGAAGAAATCTTTCAGCGGGGCCACCACTGCCTGCTCAAGGCTTTTGGGCACCGGGACAACATCGCTGGGTTCCGGCGCCAGCAGTGTTGCGATAATGCACGGCACCAGAAGTGCCGCCATCAGCCAGTACATGCCCTGCCAGCCAAGCCATTTATCGGCCAGCCACAGCGCTAAGCCGCCTGAAACCAGCATCCCCAGGCGATAGCCCAGCACGCTGATGGCGGCTCCAGCTCCGCGTTCTTCCGTAGGAAGGACGTCAGTTTTCCAGGCATCAAAAACAATATCCTGTGACGCCGAGCAGAACGCGATAACCACCGCCAGCGCGGCCATCCAGCGCAGTTGTGATGTCGGTTCGAGAAAGCCCATCGCCGCAATGGCCAGGAGTAATAAACATTGGGTTGTCAGCAGCCAGCCGCGACGACGCCCTAAAAACGGCGGCGTATAGCGGTCCATGACCGGTGACCAGAGAAACTTAAAGACGTACGCCTGACCGACAAGCGAAAAGAAACCAATGGTTTTCAGATCGATGTTTTCGACCGTCATCCACGCCTGTAGCGTCCCGGAGGTGAGGGCAAGCGGTAAACCGGAGGCAAAGCCAAGAATCAGCAGAATGGCTGATTTGGGTTGCTGAAAAATACGCAGATAGTGAGCAGACATAGTCATTCATGTTCAGACCCGGCCTGAGGCCGGGTCTGCGACGGGATTAACGCGCGTTCTGTTTGATAAAGTCGTGGATGGTGGTGTCCTGAGACATATCCGCGATGGTATCGGTGAGTACGCTATCAACCGTGTCAGAGATATTTTTATTAGAGGCCTGGAACGCGCCTTCAACGGAATAATTTGAGCGGTAGTTTTTGGTCATCTTGTTACCGTTAGCGGCTGTCGCGATAATCGCGATGTCTGCTTTGGTCGAGATGTTGTAACGCACGTTACCCTGGGAAACGTCCGCATACAGCTGGCTTACGATGATTTGCAGATTAGCCGCACCGTTTGGACCAATCATATAACCGCGCGCAGCCATCTGCTTTTCCAGTACTTCTTGCATCAGGAAACGCAGATCGCGGGAAGCCGTGAGCGTGACCAATTCATTATTGCGGGTCACTTTAGCCAGCGCCTGATCCTGACGCTGATCGGCGCCATTGATGCTGACGGTAACGCCCATCAAGCTTGGATCCTGCTGAGGCAGCGTAATTTTAGGCGACACGTCAACGGTCGTCGGAGGCGTCGCACATCCAGCCAACATAAACAGTGCAACCAAAGGGAAGAGGATTTTTTTTAACATGTCAGGGGTCTCAAAACGCATTGTTTACTTAAAAATCCCCGCCATCATAACATTGCCAACGGCCAGGGGAAGTAGGCAATGCATGTAATTTCATCGCCTTGACGTTTTTATGCGCTTACGGACAATTTCAGGGCGAATTTCAGATGAGCGCGGATTGTAAAAGACGTTAACTTCATCTACTTGACAAATAAAATGGGGTGAACGCTATTTTTTTGTTACCTTTGCGTAATGAAGTCAGCGAAAGCGGCTAACATTTAAAGGGATAGGCGGCATCTTAACGTTGTCGAAGGAGTAATATCATGATGATGCGTGAACGAATCGAAGAAAAATTAAGGGCAGCGTTTGATCCTGTGTTCCTGGAAGTTGTTGATGAAAGTTACCGCCACAACGTACCGGCAGGCTCTGAGAGCCACTTTAAAGTTGTGTTGGTCAGCGACAAGTTTACCGGGGAACGCTTCCTTAACCGTCACCGGATGATCTATGGCACCCTGACAGAGGAGTTTGCGTCCACCGTACATGCCCTGGCATTACATACTTACACGCGAAAAGAGTGGGAAGGTTTGCAGGATACCGTCATTGCTTCGCCGCCATGTCGTGGTGCAGGCACTATCGCGTAGAAAAGGCATTTGCAACACGGAACTTTTCCAGTATGTTGCGTACAGATTATGAGAAAACGGCCTGCGGGCCGTTTTGTTTTGTCTGAATTTTGCACGCAAGCGACAGTATTCAGACAAAAAATAGCCGGGAATTGTGAAAAATGCCGCAGCAACGCGTGATAACCGTTCTCGACTCATAAAAGTGATGCCGCTATAATGCGCGTCTTATTTTTCGGAATGTCTTCGGGATGATTCTGGCTACAGGGAATGTGTTTCTGGTTTAAAGATAACGTCCCGGTACTGCAAGGCACGATTCAGAGTTGACCGAGCACTGTGATTTTTTTGAGGTAACAAGATGCAAGTTTCAGTTGAAACCACTCAGGGCCTTGGCCGCCGTGTAACGATTACTATCGCTGCTGACAGCATCGAGAACGCTGTAAAAAGCGAGCTGGTCAACGTCGCGAAAAAAGTACGCATTGACGGTTTCCGTAAAGGTAAAGTACCAATGAATGTTGTTGCTCAGCGTTATGGCGCTTCCGTGCGTCAGGACGTGCTGGGTGACCTGATGAGCCGCAACTTTGTTGATGCGATCATCAAAGAGAAGATCAATCCAGCTGGCGCACCGAACTACGTTCCGGGCGAATACAAACTGGGTGAAGACTTCACTTACGCCGTTGAATTCGAAGTGTACCCAGAAGTTGAACTGAAAGGTCTGGACGCTATCGAAGTTGAAAAACCGGTTGTTGAAGTGACCGAAGCTGACGTTGACGGCATGCTGGACACTCTGCGTAAGCAGCAGGCAAACTGGAAAGACAAAGACGGCGCAGTTGACGCTGAAGACCGTGTTACCGTTGACTTCTCCGGCTCTGTAGACGGCGAAGAATTCGAAGGCGGCAAAGCCACTGATTTCGTACTGGCAATGGGCCAGGGTCGTATGATCCCAGGCTTTGAAGACGGTATCAAAGGCCACAAAGCGGGCGAAGAATTCACCATCGACGTGACCTTCCCAGAAGAATATCACGCTGAGAACCTGAAAGGTAAAGCGGCTAAGTTCGTTATCAACCTGAAGAAAGTTGAAGAGCGTGAACTGCCAGAGCTGACTGCTGATTTCATCAAACGTTTCGGCGTGGAAGATGGTTCAATTGAAGGCCTGCGTGCTGAAGTCCGTAAAAACATGGACCGCGAACTGAAAGCTGCGGTACGTAACCGCGTTAAAACTCAGGCAATCGAAGGTCTGGTACAGGCTAACGAAATCGACGTACCTGCTGCCCTGATTGACAGCGAAATCGACGTACTGCGCCGTCAGGCTGCACAGCGTTTCGGTGGCAACCAGCAGCAAGCGATGGAACTGCCTCGCGAACTGTTCGAAGAGCAGGCTAAACGCCGCGTTGTTGTCGGTCTGCTGCTGGGCGAAGTTATTCGCACCAACGAGCTGAAAGCTGACGAAGCACGCGTTGCTACCCTCATCGAAGAGATGGCTTCTGCTTACGAAGATCCGAAAGAAGTTATTGAATTCTACAGCAAAAACAAAGAGCTGATGGAAAATATGCGCAGCGTCGCTCTGGAAGAACAGGCTGTTGAAGCGGTTCTGGAAAAAGCGAAAGTGACTGAAAAAGCAACTTCCTTCAACGAACTGATGAACCAGCAGGCGTAATTTCGCTTTCCGGTTTATGGTTTCGTGAAAAACCCGTTGCCTTCTGGTGACGGGTTTTTTTTTATTGCACTGATAGCCAACTAAAGCCGTTTTCAGTGTTAGCGTAACAACAAAATATTGTTATGCTTGAAATAGGGTAAGATCGTACCCATTACTGGGGAAACGAATCACTCGCCGCATCTCTATAATCAGAATGCTGTGGCTATATTATTTTTTATCCAGGAGACGGAAATGTCATACAGTGGCGAACGAGATAACTTTGCACCCCACATGGCCCTGGTGCCGATGGTCATTGAACAGACCTCACGTGGCGAACGTTCTTTTGATATCTACTCCCGTCTGCTGAAAGAGCGCGTCATCTTTCTGACCGGTCAGGTGGAAGACCACATGGCAAACCTGATTGTGGCGCAAATGCTGTTTCTGGAAGCAGAAAATCCGGAAAAAGACATCTACTTGTACATCAACTCCCCTGGCGGCGTGATCACAGCAGGGATGTCAATTTATGACACCATGCAGTTTATCAAGCCGGACGTCAGCACCATTTGTATGGGGCAAGCGGCGTCAATGGGCGCGTTCCTGCTGACGGCAGGCGCAAAAGGTAAGCGTTTCTGCTTACCAAATTCCCGCGTGATGATTCACCAGCCTCTGGGCGGTTATCAGGGCCAGGCGACGGATATCGAAATCCACGCTCGTGAGATCCTGAAAGTGAAAGGGCGCATGAACGAGCTTATGGCGCTCCATACTGGCAAATCTCTGGAGCAGATTGAAAGCGACACCGAACGTGATCGTTTCCTGTCTGCCTCTGAAGCGGTGGAGTATGGTTTGGTTGATTCAATTTTGAGTCAGCGTAACTAATGTCATGACGGCACGTGCTGCTGCAAGGTATATAATACTAAGGGCGGCACAACGCTTGCGTAGCAGCTTGCGCTTAAGAATGGCATTTGCGTCGTCATATGCGGCACAAAGAACTTAAAAAGAGGTTTTGACTCATGACAGATAAACGCAAAGATGGCTCGGGCAAATTGTTGTACTGCTCTTTTTGCGGCAAAAGCCAGCACGAAGTGCGTAAGCTCATCGCCGGCCCATCCGTGTATATCTGCGACGAATGTGTCGACTTATGTAACGACATCATTCGCGAAGAGATTAAAGAGGTAGCGCCGCATCGCGAACGCAGCGCGCTGCCAACACCGCACGAAATTCGTCACCACCTTGATGACTACGTCATCGGTCAGGAACAGGCGAAAAAAGTGCTGGCTGTAGCGGTATATAACCACTACAAACGTCTGCGTAATGGCGATACCAGCAACGGCGTTGAGCTTGGCAAAAGTAACATTCTGCTGATTGGCCCAACCGGTTCTGGTAAAACGCTGCTGGCGGAAACGCTGGCGCGCTTGCTGGACGTTCCGTTCACCATGGCGGATGCAACAACCCTGACCGAAGCCGGTTATGTGGGTGAAGACGTTGAAAACATTATTCAGAAACTGCTGCAGAAGTGCGATTACGACGTACAGAAAGCGCAGCGCGGTATTGTTTACATCGATGAAATCGACAAAATCTCGCGTAAATCTGACAACCCGTCGATTACTCGCGACGTGTCCGGTGAAGGCGTACAGCAGGCTCTGCTGAAGCTTATCGAAGGCACCGTGGCTGCCGTTCCTCCGCAGGGTGGACGCAAGCATCCGCAGCAGGAATTCCTGCAGGTTGATACCTCGAAGATCCTCTTTATCTGTGGCGGTGCATTTGCCGGTCTGGATAAAGTGATCGCTAACCGCGTTGAAACCGGTTCAGGTATTGGCTTTGGTGCAACGGTGAAATCGAAAAGCGATAAAGCCAGCGAAGGCCAGTTGCTGACCCAGGTTGAACCAGAAGATCTGATCAAATTTGGTCTGATCCCTGAGTTTATCGGTCGTCTGCCGGTTGTCGCTACGCTGACTGAGCTGAGCGAAGACGCGCTGATTCAGATCCTGAAAGAGCCGAAAAACGCCCTGACCAAGCAGTACCAGGCGCTGTTCAATCTTGAAGGCGTGGATCTGGAATTCCGTGATGAAGCGCTGGACGCTATCGCTAAGAAAGCGATGAGTCGTAAAACCGGTGCGCGTGGTCTGCGTTCAATCGTAGAAGCGGCGCTGCTTGAGACCATGTACGATCTGCCTTCTATGGAAGACGTCGAAAAAGTGGTTATCGACGAATCGGTGATTGCGGGTCAGAGCGAGCCGCTGCTGATTTACGGTAAGCCGGAAGCACAGCAGGCATCTGGCGAATAATTCACCAGTTCATACAATCAGTTAATGAAAAAGGGGGGATTTTATCTCCCCTTTTATTTTTCCTGATTCATAGCGTTGAATGTGTGGAATACATCCCCATATACTGGTTACATGTTAATGGTTGTGTGAAGCACAGTCACACGGCCAGCTTACCTGGCGGACACTAAACTAAGAGAGAGCTCTATGAATCCTGAGCGTTCTGAACGCATTGAAATCCCCGTATTGCCGCTGCGCGATGTGGTGGTTTATCCGCACATGGTCATTCCCTTATTTGTAGGGCGGGAAAAATCTATCCGTTGTCTGGAAGCGGCCATGGATCATGATAAAAAAATCATGCTGGTCGCGCAGAAAGATGCTTCAACGGATGAGCCGGGTGTAAACGATCTTTTCACCGTCGGGACCGTGGCCTCTATTTTACAAATGCTGAAGCTCCCGGACGGTACGGTCAAAGTACTGGTCGAAGGGTTGCAGCGTGCGCGCATCTCCACGCTTTCCGATAACGGTGAGCACTTCTCTGCGAAAGCTGAGTACCTGGAGTCGCCAGCGATTGAAGAGCGCGAGCAGGAAGTGCTGGTGCGTACTGCAATCGGTCAGTTTGAGGGTTACATCAAACTGAACAAGAAAATCCCACCAGAAGTGCTGACGTCGCTTAACAGCATTGACGACCCTGCACGCCTGGCGGACACCATCGCCGCGCACATGCCGCTGAAGCTGGCAGATAAACAGTCCGTTCTCGAGATGTCTGACATCAACGAGCGCCTGGAATATCTGATGGCGATGATGGAATCGGAAATCGATCTGCTGCAGGTTGAGAAACGCATTCGCAACCGCGTTAAAAAGCAGATGGAAAAATCCCAGCGTGAGTACTATCTGAACGAGCAAATGAAGGCGATTCAGAAAGAACTTGGCGAAATGGATGAAGTCCCGGACGAGAACGAAGCGCTGAAGCGCAAGATCGACGCCGCGAAAATGCCGAAAGAAGCGAAAGAGAAAACCGAAGCTGAACTGCAGAAGCTGAAAATGATGTCACCGATGTCAGCGGAAGCGACCGTGGTTCGTGGTTATATCGACTGGATGGTGCAGGTGCCGTGGAACACGCGCAGCAAGGTTAAAAAAGACCTTCGTCAGGCGCAGGAAATTCTCGATACCGACCACTACGGCCTTGAGCGCGTCAAAGACCGCATTCTTGAGTACCTCGCGGTACAAAGCCGTGTAAACAAGCTTAAAGGGCCAATTCTGTGCCTGGTAGGGCCTCCTGGTGTAGGTAAAACCTCTCTGGGTCAGTCCATTGCGCAGGCCACGGGACGTAAATACGTCCGTATGGCGCTGGGCGGCGTGCGTGATGAAGCGGAAATTCGCGGTCACCGTCGTACCTACATCGGCTCGATGCCGGGTAAACTTATCCAGAAAATGGCGAAAGTGGGCGTTAAAAACCCGCTGTTCCTGCTCGATGAGATCGACAAAATGTCTTCGGACATGCGTGGCGATCCGGCCTCTGCTCTGCTGGAGGTTCTTGATCCAGAACAGAACGTGGCGTTTAGCGATCACTACCTGGAAGTGGATTACGATCTCAGTGACGTGATGTTTGTGGCAACGTCAAACTCCATGAACATTCCGGCACCATTGCTGGATCGTATGGAAGTGATTCGTCTGTCCGGCTACACCGAAGACGAGAAGCTGAACATTGCCAAACGTCACCTGCTGCCGAAGCAGATTGAACGCAATGCGCTGAAAAAAGGCGAACTGACGGTAGACGATAGCGCCATTGTTGGCATTATCCGTTACTACACTCGCGAAGCGGGCGTGCGTAGCCTGGAACGTGAAATCTCGAAACTGTGCCGTAAAGCGGTGAAACAGCTGCTGCTGGATAAAACGCTTAAACACATCGAGATTAACGGCGATAACCTGCATGACTACCTTGGTATTCAGCGTTTCGACTACGGTCGTGCGGACGAAGAAAACCGTGTGGGTCAGGTTACAGGTCTTGCGTGGACGGAAGTGGGCGGCGATCTGCTGACCATCGAAACCGCCTGTGTACCGGGTAAAGGCAAGCTAACCTACACCGGTTCTCTGGGTGAAGTGATGCAGGAGTCCATTCAGGCTGCGTTGACCGTGGTACGTGCGCGTGCGGAAAAACTGGGTATTAACCCTGATTTCTACGAAAAACGCGACATTCACGTTCACGTACCGGAAGGGGCAACGCCGAAAGATGGCCCAAGCGCCGGTATCGCGATGTGTACCGCTCTGGTTTCCTGTCTGACCGGTAACCCGGTGCGCGCAGACGTGGCAATGACGGGTGAAATTACCCTGCGTGGCCTGGTGCTGCCAATCGGTGGTCTGAAGGAAAAACTGCTCGCAGCACACCGTGGCGGCATTAAGACAGTTCTGATTCCTGATGAGAACAAACGCGATCTGGAAGAGATTCCTGACAACGTTCTCGCCGATCTTGAGATTCATCCTGTGAAGCGTATTGAGGAAGTTCTGGCTCTGGCGCTGCAAAATGAACCAAGCGGAATGCAGGTTGTAAGCGCAAAATAGTGACCTCGCGCAAAGAGCGATAATAAATATGAGGCTGGCAAGCATAAACTCACTTGCCAGCCTTTTTTTGTCTCGCTAATTTAGACGGCTGGCAGGTGTGTCGTCGACAACGGGTGTTGTAAGGGCATGGTAGTCCTGATATAACTGCTCCGCGATTGTGCCGCGAAGGATTCCGGTGCGATATAAATAATAAAGAGAGGAAGAGAACAGTGAACAAATCTCAACTGATTGACAAAATTGCTGCTGGCGCGGATATCTCCAAAGCTGCAGCTGGACGTGCGTTAGATGCTTTAATTGCTTCTGTTACTGAATCTCTGCAAGCTGGGGATGACGTTGCACTGGTAGGTTTCGGTACCTTTGCTGTCAAAGAGCGTGCTGCCCGTACTGGCCGCAACCCTCAGACCGGTAAAGAGATCACTATCGCTGCGGCGAAAGTACCATCATTCCGTGCAGGTAAAGCACTGAAAGACGCGGTAAACTGATCCCTTTCCCGTAACGGGAATGTGGCAAAGTATAAGGGCGCATCGACTGATGTGCCTTTTTTTATGCCTGAATGCGGCGTTTTAGGCGTTTATGTACGGTGTGTGCTGACAACCACCCCGGTTTCTTGTCACAATACGGCCTCACGCGCAGCGGCCATCACGTGCTATGCTGCTCGAGGTATTTGTCACCTACAGCGGAGTGTTGTTACACCATGATGGACAATTTACGCACGGCAGCCAATAGCGTCGTGATCAAAGTCATTTTCGGTCTCATTATCGTGTCGTTCATTTTGACCGGCGTGAGTGGGTATCTGATCGGCGGTAACAATAATTACGCCGCAAAAGTTAACGACCAGGAAATTGGCCGTGGCCAGTTTGAAAATGCCGTTGCTAGCGAGCGTAACCGCATGCAGCAGCAGCTTGGCGACCAGTACTCAGAACTGGCGGCTAACGAGAATTACATCAAATCTATGCGCCAGCAGGTGTTGAATCGTCTGATCGATGAAGCGCTGCTGGATCAGTATGCGAAGCACTTAGGTCTTGGCATCAGCGATGAACAAGTGCGTAAAGCGATCCTCGCGACTCCAGCGTTCCAGAGCGAAGGCAAATTTGATAACACCCGCTACAATGCGTTGGTGAATCAAATGGGCATGACCGCTGATCAGTACGCTCAGGCGTTACGTAACCAGTTAACCACTCAGCAGCTGGTAAACGCTGTAGCTGGCACCGACTTCATGTTGCCGGGCGAAACTGAACAGCTGGCAGCGCTGGTGGCTCAACAGCGTCTGGTGCGTGAAGCGACCATCGATGTTAATGCGCTGGCGGCAAAACAGCAGGTGAGTGACGCGGAAGTCGCGAGTTACTACGAACAGAATAAAGGCCAGTTCGTGGCGCCGGAGCAGTTCCGTATCAGCTACATCAAACTGGATGCGGCGTCGATGAAGCACGATGTCACTGATGACGAAATTCAGACTTATTACGATGAACATAAAGATCAGTTCACTCAGCCGCAGCGTAACCGCTACAGTGTGATTCAGACGAAAACTGAAGCCGATGCGAAAGCCGTCCTCGACGCGCTGAACAAAGGCGGTGATTTTGCCGTACTGGCAAAAGAAAAATCATCAGACATTATCTCTGCACGTAACGGCGGCGACATGGGGTGGCTTGAAGAGTCCACTACGCCTGACGAGCTGAAAAATGCCGGTCTGAAAGAAAAAGGCCAGCTGTCTGGCGTGATTAAATCCTCCGTGGGTTACCTGGTGGTGCGTCTGGACGATGTTCAGCCTTCACAGTTGAAACCGCTGGCGGACGTGCGTAACGATATCGCCAACAAAGTGAAGCAAGAGAAGTCTCTTGATGCGTATTATGCGCTGCAGCAGAAGGTGAGTGACGCGGCTAGCAACGATAACAGCTCTCTGGAAGGTGCCGAGCAGGCCGCAGGTGTGAAAGCCGTTGAGACGGGCTGGTTCGATCGCAGCTCTCTGCCGGCAGAATTGAATTTCAAACCAGTCTCAGACGCTATCTTTAACGGCGGCCTGGTGGGCGAAAACGGTATGCCGGGCAGCAACTCCGACATCATCACCGTTGACGGTGACCGTGCCTTTATCCTGCGCGTGAGCGAACATAAAGCCGAAACGGTGAAACCGCTGGCGGATGTGAAAGCACAGGTGACGGATATCGTTAAGCACAACAAAGCGATGCAGCAGGCCAAACTGGATGCTGAGAAGCTGCTGGTAGCGCTGAAAGACGGTAAAGGCGACGACGCCATGAAAGCGGCTGGTCTGAGCTTTAGCGCTAGCAAAACCCTGAGCCGCGCAGGCCAGGATCCGCTGAGCCAGGCTGCTTTCGCACTGCCACTGCCGCAGAAAGATAAGCCAAGCTATGGTATCGGCAACGATATGCAGGGTAACGTGGTTCTGCTGGCCCTGGATGAAGTGAAAGCCGGCGAAATGCCAGAAGCGCAGAAGAAAGCGATGGTGCAGGGGATTACCCAGAATAACGCCCAGGTTGCTTTCGAAGCGCTGATGAACAACCTGCGTAAATCCGCAAAAATTAAGTTCGGCGACATCATCGAACAGCAGTAATAATCGGAACACGCCTCGCAAAAATTTGTAAGGCGTTGTACACCACAAAGGCCGCTTTCGCGGCCTTTTCCACATTTAAAATCTGCCTTTTGAACGGTATCACCACAGCCGTTATGGTTTCCTTGCTATCAACTAACAAGGAAAATCAAAATGAAATGTGGAATCAAAATGTGTGTTATGGCGGCTGTACTGGCATGTGCCGGAATGAGTGTCAGTGTTCATGCCGCGCAGTCCTCTTCTGCAAAAGCGCAGGCCGTCCAGACCAAAGCCAGCGAAGCGTCGGGGGAACAGGCAAAGGCTTCTGCCAGTGTGAAAACTGCTGACGATGAAGGTACCCGAGTGAGCATCAACACGGCGTCGGCGGAGGCACTCGCCCAGGCGATGAACGGCGTTGGGCTTAAGAAGGCGCAGGCTATCGTCAGCTATCGTGAAGAGTACGGCCCGTTTAAAACGCTGGACGATCTCAAGCAGGTGCCGGGGATGGGCAACTCATTGGTTGAACGAAATCTGGCACACCTCACGCTTTAATTTATCCGTCATGTTTGCACTCGTCTGAAAGTTTGCCAGACTAAAGAGGTCATACCAGTGGTGTGACCTCTGACTCTATTTAAAATAATAAGGCTATGGCGCTATGCAGACACAAATCAAAGTTCGCGGTTATCACCTGGATGTCTATCAACACGTTAATAACGCTCGTTATCTGGAATTTCTTGAAGAAGCTCGCTGGGATGGTCTGGAAAGCAGTGCGGGATTCCAATGGATGAGTGCGAACCACATCGCCTTTGTTGTCGTAAACATCAACATTAACTACCGCCGTCCGGCAGTGCTTGGCGATCTGCTGACGGTAACCAGTAAAGTCGAGCAGCTTAATGGGAAAAGCGGTGTGCTAAGCCAGGTGGTGACGCTTGAGCCTGAAGGCCAGGTGGTTGCCGATGCGCTAATTACTTTCGTGTGTATCGACCTGAAAACGCAGAAAGCGCTGGCGCTGGAAGGGGAGTTGCGGGAACACCTGGAAGCGATGGTTGAGTGATGTGCCAGCCCCGGGGGCGGCGTAAACGCCTTGCCCGGGCTACGGTGGAGTAGTGTTTGTGACTCGGGCTACCTGTCCCGGGGGCGGCGTAAACGCCTTGCCCGGGCTACGGTGGTGCACTGTTTGTGACCCGGGCTACCGGTATGTAAATTTGTAGCCCGGCCAAGCGCAGCGCCGCCGGGAATATCGCCGGGCTTATTTTAACCCCGTTTTCTGCTTCATCGCCGCCATCACCCCCGGCTTATCCGCCAGATAATGGTTCAATCCATTAGCGCGCAGGCTACACGCCGCACAATGACCACAGCCGTCGCCCTTAATGCCGTTGTAGCAGGTCAGGGTTTCGCTACGCACCAGGTCGAGCTTGCCCCAGTAGTCCGCCAGCGCCCAGGTTTGTGCTTTATCCAGCCACATCAGCGGCGTTTCGAATCGAATATCTTTCGCCATCCCTAAACTTACCGCGTCATGTAACGCTTTCACGAATTCATCGCGGCAGTCCGGGTAGCCGGAAAAGTCAGTTTCACACACGCCGGTAATGATGGCTTCAGCCTGCACCTGGTAGGCATAAATGGCCGTCAGCGTCAGGAACAGAATATTGCGTCCGGGGACGAAGGTATTCGGAATACCGCTGGCGTCAGGTTCGTAATCAGGTACCGGGATGCTATCGCGAGTCAGGCTACTGACGGCCAGTTCGTTTAATAGCGTGACATCCAGCACCTTGTGCGCGCGTGCGCCCAGCGTGATAGCCAGTTCACGGGCGACCTCAATTTCAGCGCTATGGCGCTGGCCATAATCAAACGTGACGCAGTGCACTTCATCATATTGATGCAGCGCCTGAACCAGGCATGTAGTGGAATCTTGTCCACCGCTAAAGACGACAACGGCACGTTTCATGGCTTTTCCTGTCTGTGACTCTAAAAGCCGTTATGGTAACGCCTGCGCGCTGCGTCGACCAGCTTCTTCAGCGAGAGGCTGGCGGTAGCCAGGCCTCGGAAAAATCAAACCAGCCGCGAGCGTTCAGGTGAATGCCGTTAACTCCCGGAGGGGCGCTAACTTGATATTGATAATTAAATAACGGCGTCAAAATGGCATCGCGCATCAGATGAGTAAAAAGAGGCTTTAGCGCGGCAATACGCCGTTCATCATCGGGCTCGGCCTGCGCGTTATCTAGCGCGTTCTGCACATGCAGCGCCTGGGCATCGGTAAATAGCGCCGGCCACAGCGCATCACAGCGTAACCACTGCTCAAGCGCATATTCCGGCATTTCACTAATAAGCCGGTCACCCATAAACAGATCGGCCTGCGGGAGATCCGAGCAACCGTTCCAGCTTTTCGCGTCGTAAAAAATTACCGTTAGTTCGCAGCCCAGTTTTGCCAGCGCCGCCTTAAGTTGTTCCGCCATCGTGTGCAGTTCAACGGGCAGATGATAGATGAGAGTCAGGCTGGGGGGCAGAGATACATCACTATTTTCGTGGGGTAGCGGGATGGCCCAGCCGGGCAGCATCTCTTCGCTGGGGGTAATCAGATTTTCACCCAGCGGTAGGCTTTGCAGCAGCCCGGAGCGGTGAATCAAGGCGATGACCCGCTGCGCTTGCGCTTTACTCAAGCGTGGACTCTGGCGCAGCGCCAGATAACAAAATCCAAGGCTGATGCTGTGACTCACCAGCCGTAATTTCCCCAGCTCCTCGGGCTTACCAATCGCGATTTGTACCGGGTGCTGGCAGCTGGTTCCCAAACCTTGTTCAAAAAGCTGCGGGGTTATCCAGTATTCAATTGCTTGCAGTAATGGGTGGCTGTGATGATAGCGATGGTGACTCTCTATCCGCACCAGTTCCGGTTCAAAAATCTTGAGCATAAAAGGGCCGGTGCCCTGTTGCGGCTCGTCCGGGTGCGCCAGCACGCTGCAATAGCTTGCCAGCCGATGGGGAAGCCAGTAATCCGGGCGATGCAGGGAAAAGGTCAGACACTGGGGATGCGTCTGGCTAATCTCCCTGACGCTTGAGAACAATCTCGCCAGTTCAGGCAGCGCCAGCAGCATCAGCAGACGGCGGCGAAGCTGATCGGTTTCCACCCCATCGCCATTATGCCAATGCAGCGTTGAGCGAATATAGAATTGCCAGGTTAACCCGTCGGCTGAAACCGACCAGTGGTGCGCCAGATCGCCCTGTGGCTGAGAGGCTTCCCGGTTAAAGCGGGTGAGCCCAGAGTAAATTTGTCCGGCAAGATGTTGTTCGGCGCGCCCGGCCAGAAAACCAGGATGCAGAGGCTCCAGCGGTCGATAGTAAGGAATACGCAGCGTAGGCGTATTGTTTTGCCACTGGCCGCCCAGAAACGGATGCAGCAATGCCCGCAGCTCCACCGGCGCGATCTGCGCCAGCTCCAGGGCGTTGTGCTGTTGCCCGCGATTAAGTGCGGTTTCCATCATCTCGTTACGCAGCGTTTCCGGCGCGGTAAGAAACGTCAAACGCCCGCGCTTGCCGCGCCCGGACTGCGCCTGCCAGGTGAGCCAGCCTGCCTCCTGCGCCTGACGCAGCAGCGTACGCACGTGACGCTCGCTACAAAAACAGCGCTCTGCCAGTTCGGCGATGGTTACCTGTTGCGCTTCCCCCTGCGACGGCTGCCACAGGCGCTGGAACTGATTCAAACGATTTAGCAGTCGCATATAAACCCGGAACAATAAATATTAACTATTCAGTATTACTTCCGTATATCTCAGCGGATACTGGGTGGCAAGAAAAAGCGAACACAGGCGGAATAAAAAATGGCAAGACTCGCAGCGTTTGATATGGATGGCACCCTTTTGATGCCGGACCACCGTTTAGGTGAGCGCACAGTCGCGGTATTAAAGAGACTGCGCGAGCGCGATATCACGCTGACTTTTGCCACCGGTCGCCATGTGCTCGAGATGCGCCCCCTTGTAGAAGCCTTATCCCTGAACGCCTTTTTGATAACCGGTAACGGCACGCGCATTCACTCCCAGCAGGGGGAGGTGATGCACCGCAGCGATCTCAGCCCGGACGTTGCGGAGCAGGTGCTGTATAGCCACTGGGAGACAAAGGCCAGCGTTCACGTTTTTAATGATGAGGGTTGGTTCACCGGCAAGGATATTCCTGATTTGTTGTTAGCGCATGTCTATAGCGGCTTTCGTTATCAGCTCCGCGACTTGCGAAGGATCCCGGCGCATCAGGTAACCAAAATCTGTTTCTGTGGCGATCACGACGATCTCTGCCGCTTGCGCATCCAGCTGGTTGAAGCGCTGGATAAGCGCGCTGATATCTGTTTCTCGGCGGTGGACTGTCTGGAAGTGTTACCGCTCGGCAGTAACAAAGGCGCAGCGCTGTCGGTACTGGGCGCGCATCTGGGGGTTGGAATGGACGAATGCATGGCCTTTGGCGATGCAATGAACGACCGTGAGATGCTGGGGCTGGTGGGCCGTGGTGTGATTATGGGGAATGCAATGGGGCAACTCAAAGCCGCGCTGCCCCATCTACCTATTATTGGAAACTGCAACAATCAGGCGGTTTCTCACTATTTAACGCATTGGCTGGATAAACCAAACCTTCCTTATTCCCCCGAATAGAGAGATCTTCCAGCAAGCCAGGCTCAGATGATGCCTGGCTTTTTTTTATTGACTGAGTAGCTGCTGAATCTGGCTGTGCCACGGCGCAACATCGCCAATATGGCTCGCTACCCACTGCGGGTTGTAATAGGTATCGAGATAGCGCTCACCGCTGTCGCACAGCAGCGTCACAATCGACCCGGTTTTTCCTTCGGCGCGCATTTGTGCCGCAAGCTGCAACGCTCCCCACATGTTGGTGCCGGTCGATGCACCAACCTTGCGGCCAAGCTGGGTTTCCAGCCACTGCGCGGTGGCGACGCTGGCGGCATCAGGTACGCGTAGCATGTTATCCACCACATCAGGAATAAAAGAGGGCTCGACGCGAGGGCGGCCGATGCCTTCAATTTTACTGCCCACGGTACCGCGCAGGCTGGCGTCACGGCTCTGCCAGTAGTCCATAAAGACCGAGTTCTCCGGGTCGACCACCATCAGCTGCGTTTCATAACCCTGGCAGCGGATATAGCGACCAATGGTCGCGGAAGTGCCGCCGGTACCCGCACTCATCACCACCCATGCTGGTACGGGATTGGGTTCATGTGACATCTGACGGAAAATGCTGTCGGCAATATTGTTATTTCCACGCCAGTCGGTGGCGCGCTCGGCGTAGGTGAACTGATCCATATAGTGACCGTTCAGTTCGCGTGCCAGCATTTCGGAAGCCGCGTAGATTTCACAGGCGCTCTCAACAAAGTGGCAGCGTCCGCCGTAAAATTCGATCTGCTCGATTTTTCGTTTTGCCGTGCACGAAGGCATTACCGCGATAAACGGCAGCCCAAGCAGACGGGCGAAATAGGCCTCAGAAACCGCCGTTGAGCCAGACGATGACTCAATAATGGTGGTGCCTTCTTTAATCCAGCCGTTGCAAAGGCCGTACAGAAACAATGAACGCGCCAGACGGTGCTTCAGGCTGCCGGTGGGATGAGTGCTTTCATCCTTTAAATACAGTTGAATGCCGGGAAAAGCCGGAAGCGCCAGGCGAATCAAATGCGTGTCGGCGCTGCGTTGGTAATCGGCGTTAATTTCGCTTATCGCGTGTTTAACCCAGGTGCTATTCATGGTGATTATCCGTTTGTCATTTTGTGCCTAGCTTAGCGAATAGCACAGAAAAAATTGTTGCCATCTTGCCTTTAAAATAGAATCAACTTAGAAAAGTTTTCTCCCGGTGGCCCTTATGTTAGATAAAATTGACCGAAAGCTGCTGTCTTTACTGCAGAAGGACTGCACGCTCTCTTTGCAGGCGTTAGCAGATGCCGTTAATCTGACCACCACTCCTTGCTGGAAACGTCTCAAACGACTCGAAGATGACGGTGTACTGCTGGGCCGCGTGGCGTTGCTCGATGCTGAAAAGCTGGGATTAGGGCTGACGGCATTTGTGCTGATTAAAACTCAGCATCACAGCAGCGACTGGTACAGCCTTTTTGTCAGCGAAGTGACACAGATGCCGGAAGTTCTCGGTTTCTGGCGCATGGCGGGAGAGTACGACTACCTGATGCGTGTGCAGGTGGCCGACATGAAACGCTACGATGATTTTTATAAGAGCCTGGTCAATCGGGTTCCTGGGCTGTCGGATGTCACCTCAAGCTTTGCGATGGAACAAATTAAGTACACCACCGCGCTGCCCATCGAATAACACTCTGTCTGGAATTTTACTGCGTGCGATTATTTGCTCAACTCAGCTGGTACTTTCGTCGGGAATGGCGTCGCTATCTCGGCGCTGTCGCGTTGCTGATTATCATTGCCATCCTGCAACTTATCCCACCGAAAATCGTGGGCATCGTTGTGGACGGCGTATCGCAACACCATATTGGCGCGCGGACGCTGATGATGTGGGTCGGCACCATCGTGCTGATTGCAGTGGTGGTTTACCTGCTGCGCTATGTCTGGCGCGTGCTGCTTTTCGGGGCGTCTTATCAGTTAGCCGTTGAGCTGCGTGAAGACTTCTATCGTCAGCTAAGCCGTCAGCACCCGGAATTTTATCTGCGCCACCGTACCGGTGATTTAATGGCCCGCGCCACTAACGATGTCGACCGGGTCGTATTTGCCGCCGGGGAAGGGGTATTAACGCTGGTAGATTCGCTGGTCATGGGGTGTGCGGTGCTTATCGTGATGTCGACCCAAATTAGCTGGCAGCTTACTTTGCTGGCGCTGGTGCCAATGCCGATCATGGCGCTCGTTATCCACCGTTACGGCAACCTGCTGCACGAACGATTTAAGCTAGCCCAGGCGGCGTTCTCAAGCCTTAACGATCGCACTCAGGAAAGCCTGACCAGTATCCGCATGATTAAAGCTTTCGGCCTCGAAGACCGTCAGTCGGCGCAGTTCTCCGCCGATGCGGCAGACACCGGCGTAAAAAACATGCGCGTAGCGCGTATTGATGCCCGCTTTGATCCCACCATTTATATCGCCATCGGAATGGCGAACCTGCTGGCGATTGCCGGCGGGAGCTGGATGGTGACGCAGGACATCCTCACGCTCGGTCAGTTAACCAGCTTTATGATGTATCTGGGGCTTATGATCTGGCCGATGCTGGCGCTGGCCTGGATGTTTAACATTGTCGAGCGCGGCAGCGCCGCCTACAGCCGAATTCGTACGCTGCTGGCGGAAGCGCCGGTCGTTAACGATGGCACGCAGCCGGTTCCCGAAGGACGCGGAACTTTAACGCTGGCGATTCGTCGCTTTAGCTATCCGCAAACGGATAAAGCGACGTTGAGCGACGTGGATGTCGTCCTGAAACCCGGTCATATGCTGGGTCTTTGCGGCCCAACCGGTTCGGGAAAATCGACTATCTTGTCGTTGATTCAGCGCCACTTTGATGTCGATGAGGGCGAAATCCGTTTCCACGATATTCCTTTGCGCCAGCTCCAGCTGGATGCCTGGCGTAGCCGTCTGGCGGTCGTCAGTCAGACGCCTTTCCTGTTTTCGGATACGGTCGCTAACAATATCGCATTGGGCAATCCGGGGGCGACGCAGGAGGAAATCGAGCGAGCGGCGCGGCTGGCCTGCGTTCATGACGATATTCTGCGTTTGCCTCAGGGTTATGACACCGAAGTGGGCGAGCGGGGCGTGATGCTCTCCGGCGGGCAAAAACAGCGTATCTCTATCGCGCGTGCGCTGCTGCTGGATGCTGAAATTTTGATTCTTGACGATGCGCTATCGGCGGTCGATGGCCGCACTGAACATCAGATATTGCATAACCTGCGCCAGTGGGGCGAGGGGCGCACGCTGATTATCAGCGCTCACCGGCTTTCGGCGCTGACCGATGCCAGTGAAATTATTGTGATGCAGCACGGGCATATCGCGCAACGCGGTCAGCATGACCAGTTGGCGCATCAGGCGGGCTGGTATCGCGACATGCACCGCTATCAGCAACTTGAAGCCGCGCTCAATGATGTGCCGGAAGATGAAAAAACGGAGGTCGCGGATGCGTAGTTTCGGGCAACTGTGGCCGACGTTAAAACGCCTGTTGGCATACGGCTCGCCGTGGCGCAAACCGCTGACGATTGCCGTGGTGATGTTATGGGTGGCCGCCGCCGCAGAGGTTAGCGGGCCGCTTCTGATAAGCTACTTTATTGACAATCTGGTGGCGAAAGACATTTTACCGTGGGGCACCGTCGCGGGGCTGGCAGCCGCCTATATCGGTTTACAATTGCTGGCGGCTGGCCTGCACTACAGTCAATCGCTGCTTTTTAACCGTGCGGCAGTCGGCGTTGTGCAACAGTTAAGAATTGATGTCATGGATGCCGCGCTTCGCCAACCGTTAAGCGAATTTGACACCCAGCCGGTGGGTCAGCTGATTTCCCGCGTCACCAACGATACTGAAGTCATTCGCGACCTGTACGTGACCGTGGTGGCGACGGTGCTTCGCAGTGCGGCGCTGATTGGCGCTATGCTGGTGGCGATGTTCAGCCTCGACTGGCGCATGGCACTGGTGGCGATGGCTATCTTCCCGGCGGTCATGACGGTGATGATCATCTATCAGCGTTACAGCACGCCTATCGTGCGCCGAGTTCGCGCTTATCTTGCGGATATTAACGATGGCTTTAACGAAGTCATCAACGGCATGAGCGTTATCCAGCAGTTCCGGCAGCAGGTGCGTTTTGGCGAGCGTATTGGCGAGGTCAGCCGCTCACATTACATGGCGCGTATGCAAACCCTGCGGCTCGACGGTTTCCTCTTGCGTCCATTGTTAAGCCTGTTTTCCACGCTGGTGCTTTGCGGTCTGCTGATGCTGTTTGGGTTTAGCGCACAAGGCTCAATTCAGGTCGGCGTACTGTATGCCTTTATCAGCTATCTTGGCCGACTCAATGAGCCGCTCATTGAGCTGACTACGCAGCAATCCATGCTGCAACAGGCGGTGGTGGCGGGTGAGCGCGTGTTCGAACTGATGGACAGGCCGCGCCAGCAGTATGGCGAGGACACGACTCTGCTGGAAAATGGCGACATTGATATCGATAACGTGTCGTTTGCCTATCGTGACGACAAAATGGTGCTGCAAAATATCTCATTGTCGATCCCGGCGCGCAGTTTTGTGGCGCTGGTGGGGCATACCGGCAGCGGGAAAAGTACGCTGGCGAGCCTGCTGATGGGCTACTATCCGCCGAATTCCGGTGAAATTCGCCTCGGCGGTCGGCCGTTGCAAAGCCTAAGCCACGCCGTATTACGGGAAGGTATCGCCGTGGTGCAACAAGACCCGGTGGTGCTGGCGGACTCATTCTTTGCTAACGTCACCCTGGGGCGTGATATCAGCGAAGCGCAGGTTTGGCAGGTTCTCGAAACGGTGCAGCTGGCGGAGCTGGCGCGAGCGATGAGCGACGGTATTTATACCCATCTGGGCGAACAGGGGAATAACCTGTCAGTGGGGCAAAAGCAGCTACTGGCGCTGGCGCGGGTGCTGGTTGATACGCCGCAGGTGCTGATTCTCGATGAAGCGACGGCCAATATCGACTCCGGTACCGAGCAGGCTATTCAGCATGCGCTGGCCGCCGTGCGCCAGCACACGACGCTGGTGGTGATTGCCCACCGCTTATCGACCATTGTGGATGCGGACACCATCATGGTGCTTCATCGTGGGCACGCGGTCGAGCAGGGTTCACACCAGCAACTGCTTGAAGAAAAAGGGCGATACTGGCAAATGTATCAGCTCCAGCTGGCGGGAGAAGAACTGGCCGCCAGCGCTCAGGACGAAGCATTAACCTCTTGATGCACCAGCGTCAGGCATTTTTCTAACAGAATGCTTTTGTGAAACGCATCATGCACCCGCATGGTGCGTTTTTGTTTTTATGGCTTTCTAAATGATTGCTAACCTCCCTGATTATCACGCTCGGCCTGATGATTTTCATTTCTGGCACGTCCCTTGCTTTATCTCTTTCGTGTTCACGGCCATTACCGAATTCTGACTGGAGGGGATCTATGAAGCTGGTTACCGTGGTAATCAAACCATTCAAACTCGAAGACGTTCGCGAAGCGCTGTCTTCCATTGGCATTCAGGGCTTAACGGTGACGGAAGTGAAAGGCTTCGGTCGCCAGAAAGGCCATGCCGAGCTGTACCGCGGTGCGGAATACAGCGTCAATTTCCTGCCGAAAGTAAAGATTGATGTGGCTATCGCCGACGATCAGCTTGATGAAGTGGTCGATGTTGTCAGCAAAGCCGCTTATACCGGAAAAATTGGTGACGGTAAGATTTTTGTCGCCGAACTGCAGCGCGTCATCCGTATTCGTACCGGCGAAGCCGACGAAGCCGCGCTGTAATTCCCAGCCAGCACAGTGATAGGGATTAAGATGATGAAAAAAATAATAGTGAAAACGGGGTTGGGCGCATTGGCACTGTTGCCGGGTCTGGCCATGGCGGCGCCTGCTACCATCGATAAAGCCGATAACGCCTTTATGATGATTTGTACCGCGCTGGTGTTGTTTATGACCATCCCCGGCATTGCCCTGTTTTACGGTGGCCTTATCCGCGGTAAAAACGTGCTCTCTATGCTGACGCAGGTCGCGGTGACTTTCGCGCTGGTCTGCGTACTGTGGGTAATTTATGGCTACTCTTTAGCCTTCGGCACTGGCGGCAGCTTCTTTGGCAGCTTCGACTGGGTGATGCTGAAAAATATTAAAATTACTGACCCCATGGGCACCTTCTATCAGTATATCCACGTTGCGTTCCAGGGTTCCTTCGCCTGTATCACCGTCGGGCTGATTGTGGGCGCGCTGGCGGAACGTATTCGCTTCTCTGCGGTGCTGATTTTCGTGGTCATTTGGCTGACGCTCTCCTACGTGCCGATTGCGCATATGGTCTGGGGCGGCGGTCTGTTGGGAAGTCACGGCGCGCTTGATTTTGCGGGCGGTACGGTGGTGCACATCAACGCCGCGGTGGCGGGGCTGGTGGGTGCTTATCTGATTGGCAAGCGCGTGGGCTTTGGCAAAGAAGCCTTCAAGCCGCACAACCTGCCGATGGTATTTATCGGCACCGCGATCCTCTATTTCGGCTGGTTTGGCTTCAACGCCGGTTCAGCAAGCGCGGCCAACGAAATTGCCGGTCTGGCCTTTGTGAACACCGTTGTGGCGACCGCCGCGGCGATTCTCGGCTGGGTCTTTGGTGAGTGGGCGCTGCGCGGTAAACCTTCACTGCTGGGCGCGTGTTCCGGGGCCATTGCAGGCCTTGTGGCTATCACACCAGCGTGTGGTTTTATCGGGGTCGGTGGCGCATTGATTCTGGGGATTGTTGCCGGGCTGGCGGGGCTCTGGGGTGTCACTTCCTTGAAGCGCGTACTGCGTGTAGATGACCCTTGCGATGTGTTTGGGGTTCACGGCGTCTGCGGGATTATTGGCTGTATCCTGACCGGGATCTTCGCCTCGACGTCTCTTGGCGGCGTAGGCTACGCGGAAGGTGTCACCATGGGGCATCAGGTCCTCGTGCAGTTAGAAAGCATTGGCATCACCATCGTCTGGTCGGGGGTTGTGGCTTTCATTGGCTACAAGGTAGCTGATTTAACGGTAGGTCTGCGCGTTACAGAAGAGCAAGAACGTGAAGGTCTGGATGTTAACAGTCACGGCGAAAATGCTTACAACGCCTAATGCTGGACAAAAGCGGAGCCCAGGCTCCGCTTTTGATTCAACTGATGGTTTGGATCCAGGGCATCAGGGTATTCACCCAGAACGACGAGATTGGCATCACCAGAATTAGCCCCGGCAACAGGTTTGCCACAGGGAAAGATTTAATTCCACAGATGCGCAGGCCGGTGACAAACATGATAAAGCCGCCCAATCCTGAGAAATCGGCGATCATATCGGGGGTGAGCAGCGGCATGATAGATTGCCCGACAAACAGTAGCAGGATTTGTACAATAAACTGAGGCACGGCAATGGTGGCCACGGAAAGCCCCAGCGCGGTGGCGAAAATCCCTGCGGTTAACAGATCCAGAAACGATTTTGTTAAAAGAATGGAAATATCACCGGTAATTCCCTCCTGCATTGCGCCAAAAATCCCCGTTCCCGAAGCGACAAATAGCACCAGAATACCCACGAATTTATCCAGATACTCTTCCTGGGATAAGGTGCTTCCGCTTTTTTGTGGCGCGACTTTATCAATAATAAAACGTAATTTGGATGCGCCCCGACCAATATTTTTTTCGATAGAAAATATTTCACCAATAATTGCGCCAAATAATAGAGAGGCGACAACAACCGGTAACGCATGTAATTTGACGACAACCGTCATGCCCATCCCCATCGATGCCGCACCAAAGGTGAGGGGTAAGGCTTTACGAAATTTCTCGCTGAGGCGATCGCCAATAAGCCCGCCAACGAGACCGCCGATGAGGGTTGAGGCGGAATTAATTATTGGTCCTATCATTATATTCCTTTATAAATATTGATTAGCTATGGCTATTATTGAGGCTGTCTGGAAGACAGCCTCTGGAAAGATAAATTTTTGAAATGTATCACCCGCTTTGAAAAGAATACGGGCCCTGAAAAATTATTGTTGATTGAAGCCAGGAATAAAGCGGTTGACGTCCACGTCAAGAAACTCGCTGCGCTGGAAGTTCGCTTTCAGGTGGTACGGTACAGTACAGTCAAAAATGGTTTTACAGGCAATACCATGATCGCGAATCGATGGGCTGAATGCCGGATCCGAGGAAGGATCGAGCGGGTGGCAGCGAACACCGGGTATAAATACGGTGCTGACATCGCCCTGATAGCGAGTGGTCATTGCCCACATAACATCATTCATATCAAATATATCGACATCTTCATCGACCAGCATCACATGCTTTAATTCCGAGAAGGCCGAAAATGCCAGTAAGGCCGCCTGACGCTGCCGCCCTTCATCCGCTGGCGTGCGTTTTTTTATCTGCAGCACGGCCAGATACTTGCCGGTACCAGGAGAAGGGCAGTGAACGTTCTGTACAAAACCGGGTAGTGCGCGATCGACCATCTGAAGGATACTGGCTTCCGTCGGGATACCGGCTAGGTTGGTGTGCTCATCGCTTGCCCCGATACAGGTTTGTAAAATCGGGTGGCGGCGATGGGTAATCGCTTTAACTTTGATTACTGGAACCTGCGCCTGCGCGCTGCCGGTATAGCCTGGAAATTCTGGCATTGCTTTACCCGTATCGCTATTTTGATCTTCACGCACCCGCACGTTAGGCAACAGTTCGCCCTCAATGACGATTTCCGCATTGGCTATCGCAAGCGCATTAACGCTAACGCATTGGGTCAATTCGACTGCCTGATTGCGCAGACTGCCGGCGATTGAAAGTTCATCAAAGCCCAGAGGCGTTGTTGGAGGTTCGAAACAGGCGCCGATCTCTATCGCCGGGTCGACCCCGATACTGATGGATATCGGCAGGGAATTTCCCGCCGCTTCTGCTTTTTGGCGAAAGGTATCCAGGTGCCGCCCTGGAACAAAATACATCGAAATCTCATCTTTGCTCTGCACGCATAGGCGATGGATGGTGACATCGTGCTCGTGGGTCTCCGGGTCGGCGGCATAGCACATCCCCATGGTAAAATACGGACCTGCATCTTCAGGGGTATTCGTAGGGGCGGGCAGGATTTTAAGAATATCAAAATCAGAATCGCTTGCCAGATGGACCACCTCCTGACAGACGGCCTGGCTTTGGGGAATAACAATTGGCGCGATAGGATTGGTAACGGAATTTTTCAACATGAAGGCCAGTTTTTCGGCAGTGGTGCCGAACAGGTGAGCCACGCGTTGGCGTGAACAAAGCAGGCCAATGAGAACCCGGACATCTTCATAGCCCTGAACTTTGTTAAAGATCATTGCGGGGCCAACTTTTGTCGGACGTTTAACCGTACCGTGCGCCCCAACGTAGCGGTAAACGCCAGACAGTTCTGCAATAGGATTAACGGGTTCGTTGGTGTAGATAAGCTCGTTATCATAGTGGCTTAACACCTCTAGCGCGGAACGAAGATCCGTCACTTTTTGTTGCTCTTTAAGCATCGTCTTTCCCTCAGTATGCTTGAATTAACAACTCGATTGTCGATAAATACAAATAAGAGTCCAATAACATTACAGCGAATTTAAATAAGAGATTATTATTAGTTTTCCACGGAGGATAAGATGGATTATCGACAATTACAGGCGTTTGTTGTCCTGGCTGAAGAACTGCATTTTGGCCGTGCAGCAATGAGGCTGAACATTACACAGCCAGCCTTGACTCAGCAGATTAAAAACCTTGAGAAAACGTTGCAGTTGGCGCTGTTTAACCGTGATAAACGAAATGTTTCATTAACTGCAGAGGGACTTTTTCTAATAGAAGAGGCTCGAATTATTATTGGTCATTATGATAAATTCCGCGAGAGTAGCCGTAGCCTACAGCGAGGTTTTAAGGGACAGTTGAAAATTGGCTATGTTGGAACAGCAATTTTGGATCCGGCATTTTCTCTGTTAATAAAAAATTATCGACAAAATAAAACTGACATAGATCTGATTGTTGAAGAACATAATGTTAATGACTTATTAACATTTTTATTGAATGAACAGATTGACCTTGCCTTTGTTCGTGCGCCAATACCGCAATATGATCGGCTGGAATATCTGAATGTGGCTGTTCGCCCCCTGATTGCTGTGCTACCTCATAGCCACCCGCTGAGCAAACAACGAAAAATTTCGCTAAGAGCACTAAGTGGGGAGCAATTTTTTATCCAGAAAGATCCCTATGGTGTTGGTTTGGGGTGGTCAGCTATCCATGCTTGCCAGCAGGCCGGATTCAGGCCGGAAAAAATCCAGTTTACCAGTGATGTTTCTGCGGCAATTGGCATGGTGTCATTAGGGATGGGGGTCACGTTGGTGCCAGAAACGCAGAGTTCGGTTCTGGTTTCCGATGTGAGTTATTGCCTGCTGGAAGAGACATTTGCGGCAACCGAGCTATCGTTATGCTGGTATCGACACACTAAAAACCGTGCCAGTCGCTGCTTTATTAATGATGCTCGTGAGCTCACGAGCATCCGTTACGGCTCTTAAATATTGCGGTTACGCATCACCCCTTCCTGCACCGTTGAAGCAACAAGTACGCCGTCCTCGGTATAAAACTCACCGCGAACAAAGCCTCTGGCGCTGGAAGCTGACGTACTTTCCACGCTATACAGCAACCAATTATTTAAATTAAATGGGCGATGGAACCACATCGAATGATCGATGGTGGCAACCTGCATGCCCGGCTCAAGGAAGCCGACGCCGTGCGGTTGCAACGCGACCGGCAGGAAGTTGAAATCAGAGGCATAGCCCAGCAGATACTGATGAATATGCAGATCGTCCGGCACAGCGCCATTGGCCCGCATCCATACCTGACGGCGCGGTTCGGCGGTGTGACCTTTTAATGGATTGTGGAATTCCACCGGGCGGATCTCAATCGGCTTATCGCACAAAAACTTCTCAGCGACCTGCGGCGGCAGCAGATGCGACAGAGAGCGGGCGATGTCCGTCTCTGAAGGCAGCCCCTCCGGTGATGGTGCCTCTGGCATGGTTTTCTGGTGCTCGTAACCCGGTTCAGGTGCCTGGAATGATGCCGTCATATAGAAAATCGGTTTGCCGTTTTGGATAGCGGCCACTCGGCGGGCGCTGAAGCTATTCCCATCGCGTAGCACTTCCACGTCGTAAATGATCGGCTTCTGGCTGTCTCCAGGACGCAGGAAATAGCTGTGAAATGAGTGAACTAAGCGGTCGGCAGGGACGGTCTCTTTGGCTGCATACAGTGCCTGGCCGACAACCTGTCCGCCAAAGACCTGACGCAGACCCAGATCTTCGCTTTGCCCGCGAAACAGGCCTTCTTCAATTCTTTCCAGATTCATTAATGTCAGCAGATTTGATAGCGCCTGGCTCATTGGTACCCTCTATAATTTTACTGTCGTACGGCAGGTGTATCTCTCCATTATAACGTAATTTACCCAGTGGTCCGATGGGTTCAATTATCTGAATAATCGGCCGTTTACAGGCATAAATGTAAATTATGTGCCACACTTGAGCGGTTAAGTTTGTTAAGGCGTTGTCACTCAATTGAGAAAATGGCCTTAATTTGAGTGAGCGAAAAGGAGAATGCTAATGAAACTTGTGCCGATCTTAAGCGGTTTGGCGGTTGCACTTGCCCTCGCGGGCTGTTCGCAGACGCACCAGCAAAATCATACACCAGAAGCCGTTCAGGCCATTGCGGGTCCGAGCGTCACCGGTAACGTATTGATCCGTCAGAAAGTGGCATTGCCACCGAATGCGGTATTAACGGTAACCCTGTCCGATGCCTCGCTTGCCGACGCACCGTCGAAAGTACTGGCGCAGAAAGTGTTCCGTACCGATGGGAAGCAGGCACCATTTAGCTTTGTGCTGCCATTTAACCCGGCGGATATCCAGCCAAATGCGCGTATCCTGCTGAGCGCAGCCGTGACGGTTGATGGTAAGCTGCTGTTTATCACTGACACCATTCAGGAAGTGATTAACCATAACGGCACCAAAGCTGATTTGATTCTGGTTCCAGTGCAGCAAACGGCGGTTCCAGTGCCGGATACCTCCGCAGCTCCGGTTAAAGATACTGCCCCGGTGCAGATCCCGTAATCGACGAATGCCCTCCTTGCGAGGGCATTTTTTTCAGTTAATCCCACCACACTCTTTAATATCGCCAGCGATATTTCTGCATATCAATTTGCCCATTACCTGAAACCTGCACGCCATCGGCCAGCAGCGCTTGGCGTTGTCGCTGAAGATCGGGCCCGGTGAGTGAAATTGCCCCATGACGATTAACCACCCGGAACCACGGTAGCGTAGAGCCTTCCGGCAGTCGTCTTAACACGCCACCAACCTGTCTCGCTGCGCGGGGCGACCCGGCCAGTCTGGCGACTTCACCGTAGGTGGTGACGTAACCTGCGGGGATAGCGGCGACGATTTGCCATACGCGATGGGGGAACGAGTCTACTGCTTCCATTGTTCTATTCCTGAAGGAGGAACGTTCAGCATAATCAGCCCAGCGTCTGCTGTGAAGAGGGGATTGTGCAAGAATCCAGCATGTGAAAGCCGATAGCTTGCAATTGCCGGGCTCAGCAGTGATAATGCGCCAGCGCGTTGGGAACAACGCTCTCAATGGGGGCTCTGTTGGTTCTCCCGCAACGCTACTCTGTTCACCAGGTCAGGTCCGGAAGGAAGCAGCCAGGGCAGATGACGCGTGTGCCGGGATGTAGCTGGCAGGGCCCCCACCCATTTCAGCCCTCCCGAAAAATCACCTGACGTTCTTTATTTTAGCCATAGCCTTATTATGGTTAATTTCTGCTTCACTCTTATTTATATCTTATTAAATTTCATTTGCTTGTCATAATACTGTCATATACGCGTCATAAATTCCCTTTAAATTAATATCGGCTATTTAGATTGCGCATCCCATTATAAATATATTTGTGGAATGCATTGTGGCTTTCATGTATTAGTTATTACAGAAAAAATATAAAAACCACTTTAGCCGCGCCGTTGCGCGTCGATACGGGAAGAGGTCAACATGACAGTCGCAGTGCTCAATGTGAAAATTGATGAAACCGTTAAAGAAAGCCTTCGCCATTACGCCGAAGCGAATAGTCTGACCTTAAGTGCCGCGACCGAAAAGCTCCTGCAGTTTGCATTCGAGAACCAGGAACTGGCGGGTGTATGTGAAGATGACGTCGACAGTCAGCATACGGAAGAGGACGTCTTGCCATTTACATCTAAAGAAATCAAAGCATTACGAAAAATCCTGAAGAAGAGAAAATGAAACAGCAACCGTCAATAGCGTGTAACTACAGTGAAGCCTGCAATCTGTTACGCTCAGGCTATGTCAAACATGTTCTCCTGAACTGGGATGTTGGCAGCGATGAGTTCTTTCGCATCGCCTCTGACTGGTGCGATACCGGTGCAAAAATTAAAAAAGAGGGCGAATCCTTCGTTATATCCCTGAAAGGGTTCCCGATTCCTCCGCAGCATTAATATATTATGGGGTGACGGGTTGTCACCGGATAATAAAAACGCCAGGCCGTATTAATTTGTGGGGGAATCTCCTCGCGGCACGCTATTATATAATTTTGCGTATTCTGTTCGCACTATGCTGGCCTGCTAAGGCAGCCCATATGGGCTGTAATGTGGTAAACGCATATTTAAGCGTTTCGTCATCGTGAGTGAAAGGAATGCGCAAATTTCTTTCACCGCCGCCCGACAAACCAAAGCGCGTGCCGACGCCAAGATGAATCCCGCTGCTTTCCGCGCGCGCGGCAAACCGCGTGGCGACCATTTCCGGTAACTCTACCCAGAACGACAATCCTCCCTCCGGCAGAACAAATTTCCACTGTGGAAAATACTCGCGCATCAGCGCCGCGCACATATCCCGTCGCGCCGTGAGCTGCTGCCGCCGTTCGGGTAATAGCGTATTTTCATTGTCCAATAGCCAGCAGGTGGCGAGTTGTTCCAGCAGCGGCGAACCCAAATCCAGCGTATCGCGAGTCTGAATCAGCGCGGCGATGGTCTGCGTTGAGGCGCGCAGCCACCCCAGCCGCAGGCCACCCCAAAAGCTTTTCCCGGTAGAACCGACAGTAATAATCGGGGCATCAGTGTTAAATGCCGCCAGCGGCGGAGGCGGCGGGGCGTTGTACCATAAATCGACCATGGTTTCGTCGACGACTAAGGTGGTACAGGTGCGAGCGCAAAGATCGGCAACAATCTGTCGGGTGGCGGGATCCATACATTGCCCGGTTGGATTTTGAAAATCGGGCATCAGATACGCCAGGCGCGGGGCCGTCTGAGCAATAATTGCCGCCAGCCCATCGGTGTCCCAGCCGTTGTGCGGCAGGGGAAGGGCGACCGGTCGGCATGACGCGCCTTCAATGGCGGCGATTGCCAATGGATAGGTCGGCGTTTCCACCACCACACGATCGCCAGGCCCCGTGAGATACCGCAGGATCAGCGCCAGCCCGCTCAGCGCGCCGTTAACCAGCATAATTTCGTCCGCCGTCGTGGGCAATCCGCGCGCGCAATAACGACGAGCAATCGCTTCGCGCAAGGCGGGCAGTCCCTGCTGATCGTAGCCCGTGTGGCTGAGATAGCCGGGCAGCATACCGAGCGCATGGCTGTAGGCCTGATGAATTTCTGCTCCGGCGGCAAGTGCGGCGGTAGAGAGGTCGAGCGTCGACGATGTAGACTGGCGCGACGTGCGCTGGATGCTCGTACCCGCGAGCGTCACCGTTGACCCGCTCCCTTGTCGGCTTTGGACATACCCTTCATCACGCAACTGCGCCAGCGCGCTGGCAATGGTTGTCCGGCTCACCCCCAGCGCGCTGGCAAACTCGCGTTCCCCCGGCAGGCGAGTACCCAGCGGCAATCGACCATCCAGAATCAGCAGCCGTAAGGCGTCCGTCAACTGCCGCCACAGCGGCGTGGAGGAGGGGCTTTCTTGCCAGTGGCCCAGCAGGCGAACTAAAGATTGGGTGGCGGAACGTCGACGCATAAGAGCAGTCCACTTTTTAAAAACTGGTCATTAATCATAATGCCATTTTTGCCGATGATGAAGCTCTTAACCGACAGGCAGAGGTGCCAATGTTACGCCGACTGATTCAGCTTTATTTTGGGTTAATGCTTTATGGGGTATCCACTGCCGTTTACGTGCGCGCCAATCTGGGGGCCGATCCGTGGAACGTCTTCCATCTTGGCGTCGCCGGATTAACGTCAATGAATTTAGGCGTGGTGATGATCCTCACGGGGGCTGCGGTATTGCTGCTGTGGATCCCTCTGCGCCAACGTCCGGGTCTTGGCACTATCAGTAACGTGATTGTTCTTGGGCTGGCCGCAGATGCAACGCTTGGGATCATGCCGCCGCTGGAATCGCTATGGCTCCGTGCGCTGATGCTGGCGCTGGCGGTTATCTTAAATGCGCTGGCGACCGGAATGTACATTGGTGCGGGGTTTGGCGCAGGCCCACGAGACGGGCTGATGACCGGCATTCATGCCCGCACCGGCTGGCCGGTACGCTGGATCCGCATGACCATTGAGCTGTCGGTTCTGCTGATTGGTACGCTACTTGGCGGTGCGTTTGGCATCGGAACGGTTATTTATGCGCTGGCTATTGGCCCGCTCATCCAGATTTGTCTGCCATGGTTCCAGCTGCCGCGCGTGGCGCAGCGTCGTCCGCTTAAAGCTGAGCAGTCTGTGTGATTTTATGAAGCGCTCACAATATGGGGCGCCATTTCAGTTTACACTGCCGCTATCACCGCAGATTATCTGAGCCAGAATGAAAACAATCACCCTTTATGATGTCGCCCGCGTGGCGGGGGTCTCCTATCAGACCGTATCGCGGGTCATCAATCAGGCGGCGCATGTCTCTTTGCGTACGCGAGAAAAAGTGCAGGCCGCGATGCGGGAGCTAAACTATGTGCCGAATCGCGGTGCCCAGCATCTCGCCGGAAAAGCGACGCGCACGCTGGGATTACTGACCACCGATCTCGCGCTTCACGCTCCCTCGCAAATTGCCTCTGCGGTGAAGCGACGCGCGGGAGAGGTGGGCTGGTCAGTGCTGATTTCAATGGTGGAAAGCAACGACCGCGACGCCTGCTTTACGGCCTTACAGGAACTGCATTCCCAGCGCGTGGAAGGTCTGCTGGTGAACGTGCCGCTGGAACGCGAGCTGGCTGAATCGCTGGCGGCCGCATCGCCAGTGCCGATACTGTTTCTCGATGTCGCCCACGATGCGCAGGTTAATAGCCTGGTCTTTGACGCACAGCTAGGCGCTCGCCTGGGCGTTGAACATTTGCTGGCGCTAGGGCATCACAAAATAGCGCTTCTGGCTGGCCCGCAAGCGTCGGTCTCAGCGCGCGCTCGCTTATCCGGCTGGCAACATGTGCTCGATGAGGCGGGGCTTGCGCCGGTGGCTGTGGCATACGGCGACTGGAGCGCGGCGTCGGGTTATGAAAAAGCGCACCGCTTGTTGCATTCAAAACCGTACCCGCAGGCAATGCTGGTGGCAAACGACCAGATGGCGCTGGGCGTACTGCGAGCCTGTGCGGAAAAAGGCATTCGGGTGCCGGGGCAATTGTCGGTTATCGGCTATGACGATACCACCGATAGCGCCTGGTTCTCGCCGCCGTTGACCACCATTCGCCAGCAGTTTAAAGAGGCCGGGCGCTTAAGCGTTGACGCCTTGATTGCCAGTGCTTCGCAGGCCACGGAGCTTCAACAAGTCCGTTTGAATGTCGAACTGGTGGAGCGCGGTTCAACGGCTGTAAGCCAACCGGAAACCTTGCCGGATGACGACCTGGCGCAATGCTTACAAGAACTGGCGGCAAAGGTTGCCAGACGATCGAATGATTTGTGATCTGACTCGCTTCCTGTCGATCCGATCCTTTACCAAATCGTTCGATCCGGGCACTCTCAGCAAAAATTGTGAGCGCTTCGCAAAGAGGTTACTATGCCACACTCTCCCGCCTTAACCCTCTGCGCCTTACTGGCGCGTCGTGATTGGGAAAATCCACAGCTGACCCAATGGCACCGTCTGCCAGCCCACGCGCCTTTTCACAGCTGGCGCACGCCGGAGGACGCCTTGCGGGATAAGGCCAGTACCGCTCGTCGCTCGCTTAACGGTAACTGGCAGTTTAGCTTTTTTACCGCGCCAGAAGCCGTGCCGGAGAGCTGGATTGAACAGGATCTTAATGACGCGGTGGTCATGCCGGTGCCGTCTAACTGGCAGATGCAGGGATTTGATACCCCGATTTATACCAACGTCACTTACCCCATACCCGTCACGCCGCCACAGGTGCCGACTGAAAACCCCACGGGCTGCTATTCGCGACGTTTCCATGTCGATGCCGACTGGCTGGCGCAGGGGCAGACGCGGATTATTTTCGACGGCGTTAACTCGGCGTTTCATCTGTGGTGCAACGGCAAGTGGATCGGCTATTCGCAAGACAGCAGACTACCCGCCGAATTTGACCTCAGCGGCGTGCTGCAGGCCGGGGAGAACCGGCTGGCGGTGATGGTGCTGCGCTGGTGCGATGGCAGCTATCTTGAAGATCAGGATATGTGGCGGATGAGCGGAATTTATCGCGACGTCACGCTGTTGCATAAAACGGCCACCCGCATTGCCGATTATCAGGTTACGCCGCGGCTGTACGACCGATTCACCTCCGGCGAGCTTGCCGTTCAGGTCACGCTGGAGGGGGATGATGTTACCGCTTCGGAAGTGGAGGCCACGCTGTGGCACGGTCAGAAGCTGGTCGCCAGCGGACGCCAGACCGCGGGGAATAACGTCATTGATGAACGCGGCGGTTATGCGGAGCGCGTTAACCTGACGCTAACGCTCGCCAGGCCAGCGTTATGGAGCGCGGAAACGCCAAACCTCTATCGCCTTGTGCTGAATCTGCTTGATGCCAACGGCCAACGGCTGGAATCAGAGGCCTGTGACGTGGGTTTCCGCCAGGTAGAAATCAGCAACGGTCTGCTTAAACTGAACGGTCAACCGCTGCTGATCCGCGGCGTGAACCGTCATGAGCATCACCCGCAGCATGGGCAAGCGGTGGATGAAGCGACCATGCGCCGCGATATTGAGCTGATGAAACAGCATAATTTTAACGCCGTGCGCTGCTCTCATTACCCTAATCATCCGCTGTGGTATCGGTTGTGTGACCGGTACGGCCTGTACGTGGTCGATGAGGCAAACATTGAAACTCATGGCATGGTGCCGATGAGCCGTCTTGCAGACGATCCGCGCTGGCTACCCGCCATGAGTGAACGCGTGACCCGTATGGTGGCGCGCGACCGCAATCATCCTTCTATCATCATCTGGTCGCTGGGTAATGAATCAGGCCACGGCGCAAATCATGATGCGCTGTATCGCTGGCTAAAAACGGCCGATCCTTCACGTCCTGTACAGTATGAGGGCGGCGGGGCGAATACGGCGGCGACCGATATCGTCTGCCCAATGTATGCGCGGGTGGATTCAGACCTGCCGCATCCGACCGTACCGAAATGGGGCATCAAAAAGTGGATTGGTCTGCCGGATGAGACGCGTCCGCTAATCTTATGCGAATACGCCCATGCGATGGGCAATAGCTTCGGCGGCTTTGCCAAATACTGGCAGGCGTTTCGGGAAAATCCGCGCCTGCAGGGCGGTTTTGTCTGGGACTGGGTCGATCAGGCGCTGTGCAAAGCCGATGAAAATGGCGGCACCTTCTGGGCCTACGGCGGCGATTTTGGTGATACCCCAAATGACCGTCAGTTCTGCATGAATGGTCTGGTATTTCCCGACAGAACCCCGCATCCGGCGCTCTTTGAGGCCCAGCGAGCGCAACAGTTTTTCACCTTTACGCCGGTGGAAAGCGCGCCGCTCACGGTGGATATCAGCAGCGACTATCTGTTCCGTCACACCGATAACGAGCGGCTGCGATGGTCGGTGAATGTTGAAGGGCAGAGCATTGCCGATGGCGATATCGCGCTGGATATTGCGCCTCAGGCGACTTTGCGGGTGACGCTGCCGTTTACCGAGCTTGCTACGCTGCGGGGGGAATGCTGGTTGAACCTTGAAGTTTATCAGCCACTCGCCACCGCCTGGTCTGCGGCGAATCATGTGTGCGCCTGGACGCAGCTGCGCTTGCCGTCAGCCTTGTCACTGCCCGTACCGCTCGACGCGGGTGACGCGCCACAACTGTATGTTGAGACGCAGGCATTCGAGATTACCCACGGCAATCAGCGCTGGCAGTTCAGCCGTGAATCGGGCGATTTGGTGCAATGGTGGCACGAGGGCCAAGCGAGCTTGTTGTCGCCGCTGCGCGATAATTTCACGCGCGCCCCGCTGGATAACGACATTGGCGTGAGCGAAGTGACGCGTATTGATCCGAATGCGTGGGTTGAACGCTGGAAAGCGGCAGGAATGTACGCAATGACGCCGAGATTGCTGCGGTGCCGAGCGTTCACGCATGAAAGTGGCGTAGAGGTGGAAACGCAGCATAGCTGGGAATATCAGGGAATAGTGTTGTTTATCAGCCATAAACGCTGGCTTGTCGACACGCATGGCGTGCTGCACGGCGATATTGATGTGCAGGTAGCTGACGACATTCCACATCCCGCGCGCATCGGTTTGCATTGCCAGCTAGCGGCGGTGGAAGAACAGGTCAGCTGGCTGGGACTTGGCCCTCATGAAAACTACCCGGACCGCCGACTCGCGGCGCGTCAGGGACGCTGGACGTTACCGCTGACGGCGCTCCACACGCCGTATATCTTCCCGACGGAAAACGGTCTGCGTGGCGAAACGCGGCAGCTCAATTATGGCGTGCACGTCTGGCAGGGCGATTTCCATTTCGGCCTGAGCCGCTATAGCCAGCGTCAGTTGCATGAGGTTACGCATCATCATCTGCTGCGCGAGGAACCGGGATGTTGGCTGAACCTTGATGCCTTCCATATGGGCGTCGGCGGCGACGATTCCTGGAGCCCAAGCGTGCTACCGGAATTTTTACTGCCGCAACGCAAGCTGCGCTATCAGTTTAGCTGGCAACAGCGCTAGCGGGGTGACGTGGCATCAGTGTGGAGCGCTGATGCCACGTGCTGACAGGTTATTCTCAGCCCAGAGAATGAATGTCTCTTTCGATAAGGCTTTGCTGTAGAGCCAGCCTTGCCCGAAATGCACGCCATGTTCACGCAGCCATTTCTCCTGACAGGGCGTTTCAATACCCTCCGCCACGATGTTAAGTCGCAGGGTTTTCGCCATCTCAATGATATACGGCGTCACCTGCGCATATTCCAGCATATCGACGAAAGATTTGTCGATTTTCAGGGTATCGACTTCAAGATCTTGTAGGTAGCGCAGGCTTGAGTAGCCGGTACCAAAATCATCAATATAGACAGGGTGCCCGCTGCGACGGTAGGCGGCAATCGCCGGAAGGATGGTCTTGGGATCGGCAAAGCCGCGTTCGGTGAGCTCCAGCGCAATTTGCTGCGGTGCCACATCCCAGATCCTCAACTGTTGATGCAGCAAGGTTCGCAGCACCACGGAGTGGAAATCATTCACCGATAGGTTAATGGAGACATGGATTTCTGGGTGCAGATGCAACCACTTGCCAAGGTCGCGAAAAACCGTTTTCACCACATTTTCCGTCAGATGAGTGATAAGGCCTGTTTGCTCGGCAAGCGGGATGAAAATTTCGGGTGACAGATAGCTACCATCGGGCTGCTTCCAGCGAGCTAACGCTTCACAGCCCACCATTTTACCGTCCGTGAGCGACACGATCGGCTGATAGTTTACGGTAATGTCAGCGTTATTCAACGCGTCGAGCAAACGCTGGCGCGGCGATTGTAAACGACGCAGAACGCGGATAATCAGCCAGCTTGCCAGTAAGCTAATCAGGATACCGGCGGGCAGCCAGATGAGGAGTTGATGATGTAAGCGTTCGGACAACGGTAGGGTGGAGGACCAGGTTAAAATAGACAGCTGCAGCTCGGGGTATTGCCTTACCGTGTAAACGACGTTGTTTTCCGTAAGCGTAGTGAGCTGGTCCTTGTGAATGCGCTGCAGGATTTCAGGATCCAACTGGGCGCTACGACTGAACACACGATGACTGCTGGTGCTGATGAGCGCGACATTGGTGGTGTTATTGCTAAAGGGGATCACGTCAATGAGCGAAACGGGATCGATGATAACCATATGGTGCTCTGAAGCGAAAGCGGCCATATAGCGTTTAATACCCAGATCGTTTTGTTCGGTGTACCACGCGCGATAGCCTGCGGGAGTAATGCGGTCGGGCGGGGGAAAGGTGAAGGTGTTGCCGTTGTTTTCCAGCGACGAACATTTGGTTGTGAGCCCGTCGATATAAAGCACTTCCTGAATGTAACGCCAGGAGTAGGAGAGGCGGCGCATTTCTTGCAGATGGGTTTTGCTACAGCCTGGATTTTTCAACGCATCCATCTGTTTTAGCGCGCTCTTGACCTGATCCATCACCTGCCCGGTGCGAATCAGTACCCGCGAGGCGTAAGCTTCCTGCTCGGCAATAAACTGCTTATGGGTTTCGCGTTGGGCAAGCCAGATACTTAATAAGATAGGCAGGAGGATGGCCAGGATAAGCACGCCGGTTATTAAACCGACCAGATGTCGAGTTGTCACAGCCTGTCCTTATCCTGAGAAAAGTCTGACAAGTATACCTGACAACCCGTGGGGTGATGGCGGGAAATCTTGATTCCCGTCATCATTTTCCTCACTTAGCGGCGATGCGCCAGCGCCCGGACCATTCGGTCGCCGCCCATTTGTACGCCTTGCACCATCAACACCAGTATCACTACCGTACCGACCATGATTTGATCGTTAAATCGCTGATAGCCATAGCGAATCGCCAAATCTCCTAAACCGCCACCACCGATAACTCCCGCCATTGAGGAAAAACCAATCAGCATCACCACCGTCAGCGTGGTGGCGGCTAATAACGCCGGGAGCGCCTCCGGTAACAGCGCTTTGCTGATCACGTGCCACGCATTGCCGCCCATCGACAATACGGCTTCAATACGCCCGTAATCCACCTCATCCAGCGCGCTTTCCGTCAGGCGGGCAAAGAATGGGAAGGCGCCAATGGTAATCGGCACGATTGCCGCCGTGCTGCCAAGCGTGGTGCCGACCAGCAGCCGGGTGAAGGGGATGAGCGCAATCAGCAGCACGATAAACGGCAGCGAGCGCCCGGTATTGATAATGGCGCCGAGCGCGGCGTTAAGCCGTGGCATGGGCACCAGCCCCTGGCGGCGAGAAATAAATAGCAGCACGCCAAGCGGCAGACCGATTAAAACGGTAAACAGCGCAGCCAGGCCCACCATATAGAGGGTGTCGAGCGTCCCGTCAGCCAGCAGCGGCCATAAATCTTCCCAGCTCATGCGACTATGCATAGATGTCTCCTGTCCAGGCCGTGACGAGCGAGAAAACGACGTTCTTCCTCACCGTCGCCAAGTAAAATATCCCGCAGGCGTGACCAGGGTGAAGCCAGCAAATCGGCGATTTTTCCGCTCTCCTGAAGCTCTCCGCCTTCAAGGAGAGCCGCATGATCGCAGAGGGTTTTCACCACCTCCAGCTGGTGGGTGATTAGCACGATAGTCAGCCCCAGCTGGCGGTTGATGGTTTCAAGCAGCGCCAGTACGCTGGCCGTGGTTTCACTGTCCAGCGCGCTGGTCGCCTCATCGCAAAGCAGTACATCCGGCTTCGCCGCCAGCGCTCGCGCAATTCCCACGCGCTGCTTTTGTCCGCCGGAAAGCTGGGAGGGGAAGGCGTGCGCTTTATCACTTAGCCCCACCAGCGCCAGCAGCTCAGCAACGCGCCGTTGACGCTCGGCTTTCGCTATGCCTGCGATTTCCAGCGGCACCGCGACGTTGTCGGCAACGCTACGGGCATGCAGCAGGTTGAAGTGCTGAAAAATCATCCCGGTGCGCAGCCGATGAGCGCGCAGCTGCGCTTTGTCGTACTGCGCAATATCGTCACCGTCGAACAGGATGCGGCCCGCGTCAGGCCGCTCCAATAAGTTCAGGCAGCGGATGAGCGTGCTTTTACCTGCCCCACTGCGCCCCAGTATCCCGTAAATCGCCCCTGTCGGGACGGTGAACGAAACGTCGTTGAGTGCCGGTTGGCCGCTTCCGGCATACTGCTTTTTCAGCCCTTCAATGACAATCATGATTTCGGCGCGCTAACCGGGATCACTGAGCCGTTGTAATGTTGACGGATAAATTCCGCCACCCGCGGAGAGGTCAAATCTTTTGCCAGTTCTTTAATTCGCGGATCGCTCGCCAGTTGCGGCGTTGTGACCAGAATATTGGCATACGGGTTATTGGTTGCACTCTCAAGGCCCAATGCGTCTTTGGCTGGGCTGAGCCCGGCTTCAAGCGCGTAATTACCGTTGATCACGCCAAGGTCTACATCGTCCAGCGAGCGTGGGATTTGCGGTGATTCAACCTCAAGGATCTTCAGCTTATGCGGGTTCTCGACGATATCTTTTGGCGTCGCAAGCGTGGTGGCGGGGTCGGTGAATTTATCCGCCAGCTTTATCAGCCCGTTGCTTTGCAGCAGGAACAGCGCGCGGCTTAGGTTGGTGGTGTTATTAGGCACCGCGACGGTCGCGCCTTCCGGCAGTGATTTCAGATCTTTATGTTTGCGCGAGTAGATGCCCAGCGGTTCAATGTGCACGGTAGCGGCAACGGCAAAGGTTTTACCCAGCGCTTTTTCCTGATCTTTTAAATACGGTACGTGCTGGAAATAGTTGGCATCAACATCCCCATTTGCCAGCAGTTCGTTGGCATTTACGCCGCTGGTCAGCTCCACGATTTTTAAATCGAGTTTTGGATCCTGTTTTTTAATAAAGTTTAAGATCTCAGCGTGGGGAACCGGGTCGGCGGCAATACGCAGCGGTTCGGCAGAGGCGTTCCAGGCCAGAGAAAGAGACAGGGCAATTCCTGCCAGTTTAAAGGCGGCGTGTTTCATGGTGTGATTCCTTATTCGTGTTGTTGTCAGGCGATGAGTTGTTCACTGCGTGCGCGCAGTACGTCACGGTAATAGCGTTCCGCCACGTCCGGGTGAGAACGTAAACGGCCTTTCAGATAGTTCCAGCCGACATCCCGCAGCAATGGGTTTTGCGGATCGCTTTGCGGCCCTTTTGCTTCGCTTGCGAGCGCTTCCGGCAGCGAATAAATAGGGACGATAGCGTCCAGCTGCGCGCCGAGGAAGAAGGCTATCGACAGGCGCTGGGTATGTGATGGAGGTGAAACCACGCGGTGGACGGTGGCGCGCAGGTAGCCGTTAGTGGCAAGCTCGAGCAATTCGCCAATATTGACCACAAAGCTGCCGGGCAGCGGTTCGGCGTCTATCCACTGGCCTTCCTTGATTTCCACCTGCAATCCTTTTTGCTCATCTTGTAGCAGGAAGCTCAGGAAACCGGAGTCTTTGTGCGCGCCTACGCCTTGGGTGCTGTTGTGCGTCTCCTGCTGACCCGGATAGCGAATAAGTTTGATGTGCTCGTTGGGTTTTTCGCCATACAGCGTGTCGAATGCTTCCGGCGGCAGCTGTAGAGCTTCGGCAAAAGCGCGGAGCAGCGTCATGGCCATCTCCGTCATGGCTCGTTGCCATTGTATTAATACCGGTCGCAGCGTGGGCTGAGCATCAGGCCAGAGATTTGGCCCCTGCAATTGAAGCCAGCGAGGATCGTTGTCAGCGAGGGCAACGGCCTGTCGTTCGGCACCAATATCGAACTGTTCCCGCCAGTCCGGCTGCCCGCGCGTCAGCTCTGCGGCGCTGCGGTTATAGCCGCGAAAGTGCGGGGAGTGAATCATCGCCACCTGCTGTTTTTGTGCATCAGTTAACGCAAAGAAGCGGCGCGATTCGACTTGCAGCGACTGCTGGAGAGCCTCATTGATGCCGTGATCGGTCAGATAAAAGAATCCGACGTCACGCGCGGCCTGGCGAAGCTGCTCTAAAAATAGCGGGCGCTCAGAGGCTTGGTGGTAGCGTGCCAGGCTTAATACGGGCAGGGAAGTCAGGCTCATCATGTTCTCCGTTTTGCCAATGTCTAATAGGGTAATCAGGTGGTGCAAATGCGGGATGACAACAACAGCGCTGCATGGGATATCACCGTTGGGTTGATAATCACAGCCTGCCTGATGACGAAAAGGGCCGCCAATAACGTTATTTTCTAATTTATGTCGAGGTGGGGGTCTGAGCTTTTGCGAAAAATCGCTATAGAAAGACCGGATTAACAGAAGGGTTGTAAAGCAGATAAGGACGGCGTATCTTAATTGTTATGTTATAACATAATCATTGAGGTTAAGATGAAAGCCAATATCCATCCCCATTATCGTCCGGTGGTATTTCATGATACCAGTGCGAATGAGTTCTTCACCGTCGGGTCAACCATCAAAACCGACCGGGAAATTGAGCTGGATGGCGTGACATATCCGTATGTCACGATTGATGTGTCGTCCAAATCGCACCCGTATTACACCGGTAAGCAGCGCACCGCGTCGACGGAAGGTAGCGTAGCGCGCTTTACCCAGCGCTTTGGCCGATTTGTTGATGTTAAAAGAGGTTCGTGATGCAGGTACTCAACTCGTTGCGCAGCGCCAAACAGCGCCATCCCGATTGCCAGATTGTGAAACGCAAAGGGCGTCTGTACGTTATCTGCAAATCTAACCCCCGCTTCAAGGCCGTGCAGGGGCGTAAAAAAAGACGTTAAGCCTGAGCTTGACGAAATGTCTCCAGGGACTGGCGCTGCTTGCCGTCGGCGGTAAAGTTGTCGACGGCAAGCCATTTCTGAAAAGCGGTATTTAACGCTGGCCACTCCGCATCAATAATAGAGAACCAGTCGGTATCCCGATTGTGTCCTTTTATCACCAACGCCTGGCGAAAGCGGCCCTCAAATTGAAAACCTAATCGCTGTGCGGCATTGCGCGACGGCTCGTTGAAGCTGTTGCATTTCCATTCGTAGCGGCGGTATCCCAAAGTATCAAAGACATAACGCATCAGGAGCCATTGGGCTTCGGTAGAGGCGGGCGTGCGGCTAAGTAATGGGGAGAAGTGCACGTGTCCCACTTCCACCACGCCATGATGAGAGTCAATACGCATCAGTGCCAGCGAGCCGACCGGGAGGTTGGTGCGCGTATCAATGACCGCAAACTGAATCGGATCCTGTAGCGTCTCTACGCTGGCAATCCACTCGCGATAACTCGCTAATGAATTTTCAGGCTCTCGTAATAACCACGTCCAGGCGCGGGTATCCGTTGCCTGCTGGTGGGCGGCAAACAGTGCGTCAGCGTGTTTTGTGCAAAGCGGCTCCAGACGGCAATAACGGCCTTCCAGCGTAATCCGCTGGGGATGCGGGCGCGGTTGCCAGTCGGGCAAGGCATCGCCAATTAACTGACCAAATTGATTAAGCTGACTCATAACCTCTCCTTGGGGAACAAATAAGAAGTTGAGAGTAGCGTTTTTGCTGGTTCCATAAAAAGTGCCATAAGGCTATATTCTGATGGTGCCACCAGGAGAGATGATGAATATACCCGACGCCCCCTTTTTTGCCATGCTGGCCCAATCGCTACAAGCGCGCGGCACGTTAACGTTACAACGCTGTTTATATAGCGCGCTACGGCAGGCGATTATGCACGGGCAACTACAGGCACAGAGCTGGCTTCCCGGCTCGCGCATCATCGCGGAGCGGTTACAGATCTCGCGCAATACGGTGAATGCGGCCCTGGAACAACTGGCGATGGAAGGCTATCTGTCCCGCGATCGTCGGGGTTCACGCGTTGCTTCGTTGCCGCAGGAGTCCAATCGATTACCGGCAGCACCGGTATCGTTGCCGCCGCGTCTGGATGCGCTGCCGACCGTCCAGCCTCGCGATACCCCACCGTTGCTGTTTGCGCCCGGTACGCCGGCGATAAACTATTTTCCTCTCCCGCTGTGGCGGCGATTGCTTGACAGAGTGCTGCGTGAAGAGGGAAGCGCCCTGTTGGGCTATGGCGATGCGGCTGGTGAGTGGTCGCTCCGGGTGGCCATCGCCCGACATCTGGCGTTATCACGCGGTATTGACTGTGATGCAAAGCAGATTGTGATAACCGAAGGGGCGCTGGAAGGCGTCAATTTGTGTACTCATTTACTCAGTGAACCGGGACAAACCGCCTGGGTTGAGGATCCGGGATATTTTGGTGCCAAAAGCGCATTTATCTCGGCGGGTCTCAGCCTACAAGGCATTCAGGTCGATAATGAAGGTATGCAGATCCCCACCGATTTAAAACCGCCCACGCTGATTTTCACCTCACCTTCACATCAATATCCCACCGGCAGCGTGTTGAGCGCGGCCCGCCGGTTGGCGCTGCTTGATTATGCGCGCCAGCACCGGGCATGGATTGTCGAAGATGACTACGACAGCGAATTTCGTTTCAGCGGTGAGCCGATTCCCGCCATGCGTGGAATGGTGGACAACGCCCCGGTGGTGTACCTCGGGACCTTCAGTAAGACACTTTTCCCTTCGCTGCGGATTGGTTTTATGGTGTTACCGACCATGTTGGTTGAGGCAGCACAACCTGTAATTCGTGCGCTATTACGCGGCGGACATCGCGCAGAGCAATGTGCATTGGCTCGCTTTATTGAAGAGGGGCATTACGCCCGACATCTGGCGGCGATGCGCCGGCTGTACCGTAAGCGACAAATGCAGTTGCATGATGCGCTAACCCAGGAACTCACTGTTGCACATCGTTTGATGGCAGGAGAGGGGGGCTTGCATCTGACGGTAGAAATAGAGGGAATTGATGATATTGAATTGGTGCGGCAGGCGCGGCTGCACCAGATGGCGCCTGCCGCACTCAGTCCATTTTATCTTGATGTGCAGCGCGCGCGAAGCGGGCTGGTGCTCGGCTATGGCAATACGTCCGCATCGCAGTTTTCAGCGGCAATACGGACGCTACAGCGGCTTATTGTGCCGCTTCGCCGCGGGTAAGACTAAATACGTCGTAAAAGGACAGTTCGCCCTTGGTGGCGATCATTTTTTGCAACCGTGCTTTCAGGGTATTTTCCACGCGGTCTGAGGTGAGGATGCGCTCTATGAGCTGCGGCGGCACAAAACGCGTGTTATACCATTCGCCGTTGTAGCAGACGCGAAAATCCAGTACGTCGATGTCTTCGTAACGGTAGCGAGGATAAACGTCAAAAAAGAAAAAGCCGTTAAGCGCCACAAACATCAACCACAGCAGCCAGACGGAATCAGCCAGCGTATCTGAGCGCATCATGACCACCAGAGTGGCGAAAAAGGCGAGATACATGGCGATAAAGAGGCCGGGATGATTGCGTATAAAACTGATACTAAAGCGCGGCCGGTTGTCGCGCTTTTCAGTGGTATTCAATTCATCAATGGTTTGCGTGAGTAATCGCTGGATCTCTGACATCTTTTGCTCGGCAACGTAAGACACAATAGCCTATTGTATGTTGCGCTAATCCTTACTGAAAGTAACAGATCAGTTGCAAAAAAGCATAACAGTCAGCAATGTCTTAGGGGACCATTTTAATGATTGCCGCAGGATTACCCCCAACAACGGCGTTGGCTGGCACATCTTTTACCACCACCGCGCCGGATGCAATAACCGCATTGTCACCAATCGTCACGCCGGGATTAATAATTGCTCTCCCGCCAATCCAGACGTTATGCCCAATATTCACCGGTTTACCGTATTCGATACCGCTATTGCGTTCAGTTGCATTCAAGGGGTGGGTGGCGGTATAGATATGTACGCCCGGTGCGAGCATGCAATTATCACCGATATGAATCGGGCAGACGTCCAGCATGACGCAGTCAAAATTGGCGTAGAAATTAGCACCAAGATGGATGTTATAGCCGTAATCACAGCGAAAAGTGGGTTCAATATAGGCGCCGTCGCCCTGACCTAATAATTCTTTTAGCAGCTGTGCGCGTTCGCTTTTCTCACCCGGGGCCGTATGGTTATAACGGTGGATAAGTTGTCTGGCACGTATTCTGTCTGTTCTTAGCGTATCGTCTGACGGGCGGTAAAACTCACCGGCGATCATCTTACGTTTTTCTTCACTCATGGAAGCCTCCCGGGTAGTGGAAGCTATCACGATAAAAGGTTATTCATTATTTGGGAACGTTCCCAGTCAATCGATGTGATAATAATCACAGATATTGACGAATCGAGAGGGAGTAAGCCACACACGTTAAGAGACAATACTATCGAATGAACTTCCAAACCGTTGCGGGGATTTTGTCGTAAAGTTTATTCATGGTCAATTCAGCCAGACGATGATCCGCTGCTGAGTAAAATACAGCCAGTTCATTATCAGAGAGTTCATATTTATTTTTTTCAATGACGCGCTCGAGCGTATCAATTGACTGACAGCGTCGCAGGCGCATCAAATAATCAGTTTTAGTTAGTGGTTTATCAGACATAATTCACCCATTAATTGTAATAGTTTTAACAAGAGAGGCTAACGGGGTTAGCACGGCTTGCATTGACGAAACAGCGGAAGAGTTTGTTCCCTGACTTGCGCCATTTCTGAAGATCATCGCTATTAATGCCGTAGTTGCCGAATAGCATGAAAGTATCATCCAGATATTCGTCAATCTGTGCAATCAGTTTATTATCTTCACAGTACTTAATCTTATAATTAAGTGCGAACGTTGCAATATGTTCTATCAGCTCATTAAGCTGGAGATTGATTGCTGCTGTTGGGTCGTTGACCCAGCCATGGTTGCTCTCTTCCAGCGTGGCAAGGCTATCATGATACAGGGTTTCACAAAGAAACTTAAGCTGTGCGATATCATGTCTTTTTGGTGAGTATTCGTCCATAACGCATCCCCCTGATAGTAAAACAAAAGCGAATAACAAATACCGTTGCGGGATGGGTACTGCTTGTCAATCCGAAACACACAGGTGTTGCCGATATGATTTAACTATAATCTACTCTGCATAAGATTTCATCGAGCTATTACGAAAAATTACAATTAATCTTTATCAGCTTAAATTTTCAGGCACCGGTGGGAACATCAATGAAGGCTTAAAGGCTAACACCTTGTTTGTACATTGAAATGTGCGGTGGGTATGGGCAATTCAATAGGTTAGACCACATAAACTTATCATCGTGCCACTTACCTGCTTAGGAACATTCTTAAATTCTATCAGTGATTTGAGAAATACAGATTATTCATAATTAATTAAAGATAAATCTCAATTCAGGATTAGGGTTAAGGTTAATTTATTATTAATATTGCGCATCAACAGCAGTTTGTATTTTCTTAATCAATAAAGAGCGGGCTTCATGTAGGGGACATGAATCATTGACGCGGTGTCAGAAAAAAAAAGGGCCGCTTGCGCGGCCCCTGAGAAGACGTACTGTTAGTGATGCTCAACCTTGGGGCTGTGCTCAACATCTTCACTCTTACGGCTAAAGCGACGACGGACCACCACAAAGAACACCGGCACGAAGAAGATAGCCAGAACGGTCGCGGTGACCATCCCGCCCATAACCCCTGTACCTACGGCGTTCTGAGCACCGGAGCCAGCACCGGTACTGATAACCAACGGCATAACGCCGAGGATAAACGCCAGTGAAGTCATCAGGATTGGACGCAGACGCATACGCACCGCTTCCAGCGTGGCTTCAATCAGACCCTTACCTTCTTTGTCCATCAAGTCTTTGGCGAATTCAACAATCAATATTGCGTTCTTCGCCGAAAGCCCGATGGTGGTCAACAGACCCACCTGGAAGTAAACGTCGTTAGTCAGGCCACGGAATGTTGCCGCCAGCAGGGCACCGATAACCCCCAGTGGAACAACCAGCATAACCGAGAACGGAATTGACCAGCTCTCGTACAATGCCGCCAGACACAAGAAGACGACGATAAGCGAAATGGCATACAGGGCAGGGGCCTGGTTACCCGACAGACGTTCCTGATAGGACATGCCCGTCCAGTCGTAACCAATACCTGCCGGCAGTTTACCCGCCAGCTCTTCCATCAGGTTCATGGCTTCACCGGTACTCTTACCTGGAGTGGCCTGGCCTAAGATTTCCATGGAAGGCAGACCGTTGTAACGTTCCAGACGTGGTGAACCGTATTCCCAACGTGAAGTCGAGAAGGCTGAGAACGGCACCATCTGGCCGTCGCTGCCGCGAACGTACCATTTACCAATATCTTCCGGCAGCATACGGTATTTCGCTTCGGACATCAGATACACTTTCTTCACACGACCACGGTCGATGAAGTCGTTGACGTAGCTACCACCCCAGGCCGTACCCAGCGTGGTGTTGATGTCGCTAATGGAAACGCCCAGCGCCTGTGCTTTTTCCTGATCGATATCGACTTTGAACTGCGGCGTATCTTCCAGGCCGTTCGGACGAACGCCCGCCAGCATGTCAGGGTGCTGCGCAATCATACCGAACAGTTGGTTACGTGCCTGAGTCAGTTTTTCGTGGCCCAGACCGCCCTGGTCAATCAGCTGGAAGTCAAAGCCGGTTGCCGTACCCAGTTCCACAATCGCTGGCAGGTTAAAGGCGAACACCATCGCATCTTTAATCTGTGAGAAGTAGCCCATCGCACGACCGGTAATCGCTTCAACTTTGTTCTCATCGCCCGGGCGTTCGCTCCAGTCTTTGAGGGAAACGAAGGCGATACCGGTGTTCTGACCACGACCCGCAAAACCAAAGCCGTTTACGGCAAAGACCGATTCAACGTTATCTTTCTCTTTGGTGAGGTAGTAGTTGGTCATCTCATCGAGCACTTTCTGCGTACGCTCCTGGGTCGCACCGGCAGGCAGCTGCGCCATGCTCAGGAATACGCCCTGGTCTTCGTCCGGCAGGAACGAGCTTGGTAAACGCACGAACAAGAATGCCATGCCCACCACGATGATCAGATAGAGCAGCAGATAACGACCGGTGCTGCGCAGAATGTTGCCTACGCTATCGGTGTAATGGTGCGTACTCTTATCGAACATACGGTTAAACCAACCGAAGAAACCGGTGGTTGTGCCGTGGCTACCTTTCTGAATAGGCTTCAGCATGGTGGCACACAGTGCTGGCGTCAGGATCAACGCAACCAGAACCGACAGCGCCATCGCGGAAACAATGGTGATGGAGAACTGACGGTAAATAGCACCGGTAGAACCGCCGAAGAAGGCCATTGGGATAAATACCGCTGACAGCACCATCGCGATACCCACCAGTGCGCCCTGAATCTGGCCCATTGATTTACGCGTGGCTTCTTTCGGCGGTAGCCCCTCTTCGGCCATAACACGTTCAACGTTCTCGACCACCACGATGGCGTCATCCACCAACAGGCCGATGGCGAGCACCATCCCGAACATCGTCAGGGTGTTTATCGAGAAGCCGAATGCAGCAAGTACGGCAAAGGTCCCCAGCAATACGACCGGCACCGCGATAGTTGGGATCAACGTCGCGCGGAAGTTTTGCAGGAACAAGTACATCACCAGGAACACCAGAATGATCGCTTCGACCAGCGTTTTCACCACTTCGTGAATCGAGATCTTAACGAACGGGGTGGTGTCGTATGGGTAAACGATTTTCATCCCTGATGGGAAGAATGGCTCCATCTTCGCCAGTTCAGCGCGGATGGCGTTAGCGGTATCCAGGGCGTTAGCACCGGTAGCCAGTTTAATCCCCAGACCGGAAGCCGGCTGGCCGTTAAACTTCGCCACCACGTCATAGTTTTCGCCGCCCAGCTCCACTTTCGCCACATCACGCAGGCGAACCTGGGAACCATCCGGGTTCACTTTCAGCAGAATTTTGCTGAACTCATCCACGTTGGTCAGACGAGTCTGCGCAACGATAGAGGCGTTCAACTGCTGACCTTTCACCGGCGGTGTGCCCCCTAACTGGCCTGCTGCAACCTGGGCGTTCTGTGCTTTCAGTGCGGCAATAACATCGACCGGCGTTAACTGGAAGTTATTCAGTTTATTCGGATCCATCCAGATACGCATCGCGTACTGGGAACCGAACAGCTGAACGTCACCGACGCCGCTGGTACGGCTTATCGCATCCTTCATGTTGGCGGCCACGTAGTCAGAAATATCATCCTGATTCATGGTGCCGTTAGTGTTGATAACGCCGACAACCATCAGGAAGCTGCTGGAGGCTTTTTCAACGCTGATACCCTGCTGCTGAACTTCCTGCGGCAGAAGCGGCGTCGCCAGAGCGAGCTTGTTCTGAACCTGAACCTGCGCGATATCTGGATCGGTACCGGATTCGAAGGTCAGGGTGATGGTTGCTGTACCGGTAGAGTCACCGTTCGAGGACATATACATCAGGTGATCGATACCGTTCATGTTCTGTTCGATAACCTGAGTCACGGTGTTCTGCACCGTTTCGGCGTCAGCCCCTGGATACATGGCTGTTATCGAAATCGCTGGCGGCGCAATCGTTGGATATTGCGCTACCGGCAATTTGAGGATCGATAGCCCCCCAGCCAGCATGATAATAATGGCGATCACCCATGCGAATATGGGGCGATCGATAAAGAAATTAGGCATGTCTTAACGGCTCCTGTTTAAGTTAAGACTTGGTTTGTTCTGACTGAGCGGCGCCTGCTGAGGCTTGCTGTTTATCGTCAGAAGTGACTTCCTGAGCTTTTACCTGCACGCCCGGCTTCACTTTTTGCAAACCGGTAATGATCACGCGGTCGCCGTCTTTCAAACCTTCTGTCACAAGCCACTTGTCGCCAATCGCCTGTGAAGCAACGATCGGACGGGTTTCAACTTTGTTGTCTGCACCCACAACCAGTGCGGTTGCATCGCCACGCGGCGTACGGGTAACACCCTGCTGTGGTACCAGCAGCGCGTTCGGGTTAGTCCCTTCTTGCAAGCGTGCACGAACGAACATACCCGGCAGCAGCGTATGATCCGGGTTCGGGAACACTGCGCGCAGCGTGATAGAACCGGTGGTCTGATCGACCGTCACGTCAGAAAACTCTAATGCGCCGCTCTGCGGATACTTGATGCCATCGTTGGTCACCAGATCGACTTTCGCTTTACCGTTTTCTTGCTTGAGTTTGCCATCCGCCAGTTCCTGCTTCAGACGCAGGAAGTCGTTGCTGGATTGGGTGACATCAACATAGATAGGATCTAATTGTTGAACGGTTGCCAGCGCGGTGGTCTGGCCATTTTGCACCAGCGCACCTTCAGTGACGGACGATTTACCAATGCGACCGCTAATTGGGGAGGTCACTTTGGTATAGGCCAGATTAATACGCGCCGTTTCAACGGCCGCTTTTGCAGCGAGGACAGCGGCGTTTGCCTGCTGTGCATCGGCGACAGCGGTATCGTAATCCTGACGGCTAATGTATTGCGTGCCGAGCAGTTTTGAATAACGGTTGACGGTCACCTTAGCGATATTGGCGGCTGCTTGCGCTTTCGCTAAATCACCTTTGGCACTTTCATAAGACGCCTGGTAAGTTGCTGGATCAATTTGATACAGCGACTCGCCCGCTGTGATTTCACCACCCTCGGTAAAGTTACGCTTTAAAATAATACCGCTAACCTGCGGGCGTACTTCGGCGATGCGGAAGGCGCTGGTGCGGCCTGGCAGTTCCGTTGTGATGACAAGAGGTTCAGATTTGACCGTTACGACGCCGACTTCTGGCGCCTGTTGTGCTCCTTGCTGAGCTGGTTTGTCGTCACATCCTGTTAGCGCTAAGCTGCCTGAGAGCATCAGAACGACCGCCAGAGGCGTTAACCCTCTGTTTTTGTTCATATGTAAACCTCGAGTGTCCGATTTCAAATTGATCAATGAAACAAGCGTAAACAAACCCATTGCTGCGTTTGTATTATCATCATACTATCGTACATACATTCATAAATGTATGTAACCATAACCTCTGCAATTTCACTGGCCTATGGCACGAAAAACCAAAGAACAAGCGCGTGAAACACGTCAACACATTCTGGATGTTGCCCTAAGATTGTTCTCACAACAGGGCGTATCTTCTACTTCACTGGCCGAGATTGCAAAGGCGGCCGGCGTGACGCGTGGCGCCATTTACTGGCACTTTAAGGGTAAGTCTGATCTGTTTAACGAAATCTGGGCGTTATCTGAATCCAGTATCAGCGATCTTGAAATTGAGTATCGGGCAAAATTCCCGGACGATCCACTCTCAGTTCTAAGGGAAATACTGGTTTATATTCTTGAAGCAACCGTGATGGAAGAACGCCGACGCCTTCTGATGGAAATTATTTTTCACAAGTGTGAGTTTGTCGGTGAAATGGCCGTAGTGCAACAGGCACAGTACAATTTATGTATAGAAAGTTACGATAGAATTGAACAGGCGTTAAATGACTGTGTGATGGCCAACATGTTACCGGCCAATTTGTTAAGTCGTCGCGCCGCAATTTTAACCCGCAGCTACATCTCTGGGCTGATGGAAAACTGGCTATTTGCCCCCTCATCTTTTGACCTTCGGGCCGAAGCGAAGTCTTATGTCGCGGTCTTGCTTGAAATGTACCAGTTTTGCCCGACCTTACGCGGCGAACCCGCCCTTTAATTATCGCTTGATGACCAGGAAGAATCCTGGAATATCCGTCTATTCGCATGTCGCCATTAGTGCTATTCTGCCCAGGCATTTGTCCCCGGTTGACTGCCGGCTTTAGCAATCACACATGTTAATATTATGCTGCTTACTATCCGCCCACGGGCTACGATTTCCGCATTTTGTATTATTGCTGTCTGCTTTTTCTTTTCTATCGCTGCGGTACACGCACGGGCGATAAACGGCAATGATATTCCTGACCGCGCTGACGTTCAGGATCAACTTAATTCCCTTGCTAATAAGAAAGACCTGACGCCCCAGGATAAACTGGTGCAGCAGGACCTCAATGAAACACTGCAACTGCTGGATAAAATAGAGCGCGTTAAAGCCGAAACCAGCCAATTACAAAAGCAGGTGGAACAGGCACCGGCGAAGCTTCGCCAGGCAACCGACAATCTGAACTCCCTGTCCGATGTCGACAACGATGATGAAACGCGCAAAACGCTCAGTACGCTCTCGCTTCGCCAGCTCGAGGCCCGCGTTTCACAGGCTGTTGACGATCTGCAAAATGCGCAAAACGATTTAGCCACCTACAACAGCCAGCTGGTCTCATTACAAACGCAGCCAGAGCGGGTGCAAAATGCGATGAACTCCGCCTCCCAGCAGTTGCTCCAGGTGCGAAACAGCCTTAACGGCAGTACCATCGGTGATGCGCTGCGTCCAACCCAGCAGACCATGTTGCAGGTACAGAAAACGCTGCTGGACGCCGAGATAGAACTTCAGCGTAAGAGCCTCGCCGGTAATACCGTTTTGCAGGACACCCTGCAAAAGCAGCGTGATTACGTGACCGCCTACAGCACCCGCTTAGAACATCAGCTTCAGTTGCTACAGGAAGCCGTTAATAGCAAACGCTTAACGCTTTCGGAAAAAACCGCCGCTGAGACCGCCTCGCCTGAAGAGACTGCGCGTATTCAGGGTAACCCGCTGGTCAAGCAAGAGCTGGAAATAAACCATCAACTGAGCCAGAAACTGATCGCCGCAACGGAAAGCGGTAACCAGCTGGTGCAGCAAAACATCCGCGTGAAAACCTGGCTTGACCGGGCGCTGCAATCTGAGCGAAACGTGAAAGAGCAAATTGCCGTTTTAAAAGGCAGTCTGCTGCTCTCGCGCATTTTGTATCAGCAGCAGCAGACGCTGCCGTCGGCGGATGAACTTCAGGATATGACGACGCGCATTGCTGACCTGCGGTTGGAGCAATTTGAAATCAACCAGCAGCGTGATGCCTTATTCCAGAGCGACGAATTTGTCGCCAAAGTGGAGGAGGGGCACAGTAATGAAGTGGATAGCGAAGTGCACGACGCGCTGCTGCAGATTGTCGATGCACGCCGTGAAATGCTTGATCTGATAAATAAACAGTTGGGCAACCAGCTGATGATGGCCATCAACCTGCAAATTAATCAGCAGCAGTTGATGAGCGTCTCGAAAAGTCTGAAGTCTATTCTGACCCAGCAAATTTTCTGGGTTAACAGCAATAGACCGATGGATTGGGACTGGATTAAATCCTTCCCTGGGGCGTTAAAAGACCAGTTTAAAGCGATGAAAATCACCGTGAATTGGGAGAAAGCCTGGCCGGCGGTATTTATTGCCTTCCTCGCCGGTCTGCCGCTTTTACTGGTTGCCGGGTTGATCCGCTGGCGGCTTCAGTGGTTGAGAAATTATCAAAATCGCCTGGGCGATCAGGTTGGTAATTTACGAAACGATAGCCAGCTTCATACGCCAAAAGCGATTCTAATCGATTTAATCCGCGCGCTTCCGGTGGTGCTGCTGGTGCTGGCTACTGGTCTGATTTTACTGACCATGCAGCTCAACATCAGCGTATTGCTCTGGGCTTTTTGTAAAAAACTGGCGATTTTCTGGCTGGTCTTTGGTCTGTGCTGGAAAGTGCTGGAGAAAAACGGTGTTGCCGTACGCCATTTCAATATGCCGGAACAGCTGACCAGCCACTGGCGGCGTCAGATTGTGCGTATTAGCCTGGCCTTACTGCCGCTGCACTTCTGGTCGGTGGTTTCAGAGCTCTCTCCGCTCAATTTGATGGATGACGTCCTGGGCCAACTGGTCATTCTGCTTAACCTGCTGGTCATTGCGGTACTGATGTGGCCGATGTGCCGTGACAGCTGGCGCGATAAAGAGTCGCACAGTCTGCGTCTTGTTACCGTGACCGTGCTGGGACTGGTGCCGCTGGGCCTGATGGTTTTGACCGCGACGGGCTACTTCTACACCACGCTGCGTTTGTCGGGGCGCTGGATTGAAACGGTCTATCTGGTCATCTTCTGGAATCTGCTCTACCAGACCGTGCTGCGCGGCCTGAGCGTGGCCGCGCGCCGTATTGCCTATCGTCGTGCGGTGGCACGTCGTCAGAATATGGTGAAAGAGGGCGCTGAAGGGGCTGAGCCTCAGGAAGAGCCGACCATTGCTCTTGAACAAATTAACCAACAAACGCTACGTATTACCATGCTGGTGATGGTGGCGCTATTTGGGGTGATGTTCTGGGCCATCTGGTCAGATTTGATTACCGTGTTTACTTACCTCGATAGCATCACGCTGTGGCACTACAACGGTACGGAAGCCGGGGCGAACGTCGTAAAAAATGTCACCATGGGCAGCCTGCTATTTGCGATTATTGCCTCGGTGGTGGCGTGGGCATTGATCCGTAACTTGCCGGGCTTATTGGAAGTACTGGTGCTCTCGCGGTTAAACATGCGCCAGGGGGCGTCTTACGCGATAACCACCATCCTGAACTACGTGATTCTGGTGGTAGGCGCGATGGCCGTGTTTGGTTCGCTGGGGGTATCGTGGGACAAACTGCAATGGCTTGCCGCCGCACTGTCGGTCGGTCTGGGTTTTGGTTTGCAGGAGATCTTCGGTAACTTCGTTTCTGGCCTGATTATTCTGTTTGAGCGCCCGGTGCGCATCGGCGATACCGTGACCATTGGCACCTTCTCCGGGACGGTCAGTAAGATCCGTATTCGTGCAACCACCATAACCGACTTCGATCGCAAAGAGGTCATTATCCCGAACAAAGCCTTTGTGACCGAGCGCCTGATCAACTGGTCGTTAAGCGATACCATTACCCGCGTGGTTATTCGTCTCGGCGTCGCTTACGGTTCGGATCTGGATAAAGTGAAAAAAGTGCTGCTGGAGGCGGCAACAAGCCACCCTAAAGTAATGCACGATCCAGAACCGTCGGTATTCTTCACCACCTTTGGCGCCAGTACACTGGATCATGAATTACGTCTGTACGTTCGTGAGTTACGCGATCGTAGCTACACCGTTGATGATTTAAACCGCACTATCGATAGACTGTGCCGCGAAAACAATATCAATATCGCCTTTAATCAGCTGGAAGTGCATCTGCACAATGAAAAGGGTGATGAAGTGACGGAAGTGAAGCGCGACGCTAAAGACGATGGTAAGGATCTCGTCGTCGATTGCTAAGGGAGAAAGGGCGACAATTTGTCGCCCTTTTTTAATCTCTTTGAGTTGCCAGATCGTCTGCGGTCAGGCCGGTCAGCTCCATGACCAGCGAAACGGTCAGCCCCGCACTTAACATATTGCGCGCTATTTTAAACGCTTCTTCCCTGCGCCCGATGGCTTCACCTTGCTCGATTCCTTTTTCCATCCCTTCTTTTCGCCCTTTTTCGGCAAGCCATTCCGCAATGGTCCTCAGTTGTTCCCTATGCTGTGGTGAATGTTCTGCAAGTCTGATAATCAGTTCCTCCGGATGCTGCGTTCCGCCCGCTTGCAGCATATAGCTGATTATCGCGCTTAACTGTGGCGCAGTTAACCAATTCTCCAAAAGCAACACGCCCAGTTGTTCCTGTAATGTGGCCAGATCGCGCTGGCGGATATGTTTGAAAAGCAGTTCGAGCATCGCCATTCGACGATGGGTCATGATTTCATCATCCGGGATGGTGGTGATATCAACGAGCGGGCAATCGCCTTATGATGCAAAAGCTGTTTAAAAATGGCGTCATGCGGGGTTGCCGAGAGAATTTTCATGATATTCCGTCATCGTATTGTCCTGAATGAGGCCTGGAATGTGCCACAGACGATGACGGGAACGCAGGCGGGTTTGGCGGATTTTACGAGGCGCCTTTCGCATTTTTTAACTTGTTAACATAATCTTGCCGTACCATCTCCAGCGCGCTTAGCACGATTTGCGGGGCGATGTTGTTGCTCTCCAGCAGCTCGATAAGATCGACCGCCAGTTTGACGTCATCCGGGGCATTTTCCAGCGACATACTTTCTCCTTTTTCGTTAGCGCGTCATGCGCGCCAGAACGCGTTCAATTTCCTGTAGCGCCTGCTGACAGCGCGCGATGCGGCCGTCGAAGGCGGTAATCTCGCGAGCCAGACGCTGTTGTTCATCAAGCGTGCTCGCCTGTCGGTATTGCTGCTGACGCTGATGCTTCATTTCCAGCAAGCGCCGTTCAAAATCCTGCGTTTCCAGCCTTTTGCGCTGCCAGCGGCGTAGCCCCGGCGAGGCGTTATCCCACACCCGCAACGACCAGGCTTCACTTTCGCGATTAATGGCCTCAATTTGCGCTGCCAGATGTTCGGCAAGCCATGCTACCTGCGGAAGCTGTTGCTGTTCGACTGCGTACTTTAACTCCTCGAAATGCGCCTGAGCTTCATCAAGATAGGCCTGCATCTTTGTGCTGCGCGTGCGAAAAAGCTGGCGGTCAAAACGGGCGCTCAGAGTGGCGTGCGAAGCCTGCGGCGCCACCTGCGTTTGCAGGCGGGCAAGCTGTTGTTCGAGCGTTTGTAAAAGCCGGGCCGTTTTCACCAGGTTCTCCGTTTTTATTGTTATCGGTTATGCTACATTAGCAGACTCACTTGATAACGATTCGCATTATGCAGCGTACTATTTTAATCATTATTGGCTGGCTGGCGGTAGCCCTTGGCACAATCGGTGTGGTTCTTCCGCTATTGCCGACGACGCCGTTTATTCTGCTGGCTGCATGGTGCTTTGCTCGTTCATCGCCGCGCTTCCACCAGTGGCTGCTTTATCGGTCGTGGTTCGGCGGTTATCTTCGCCACTGGCAGCGCTATCGGGCAATGCCGCCGGGCGCGAAACCGCGGGCAATCGCGCTGATTTTACTGACGTTCGGCATCTCCCTGTGGCTGGTGAATATGCTTTGGGTACGCCTGCTGCTGCTCGCGATTCTGTGCGGATTATTAATTTTTATGTGGCGGATCCCGGTGGTTGATGCAGAACAACAAAAGTCGTGAACCGCATTAATGGTGTTGCAATTCTCTGAGCTAGCCAGTAAATTCTGGCGTTTTCGAGCCCAGGCGCGCCCGGTTAAAAATTAATCATTTGATGTTTTTAACCCGTTTTGCTCGCCTTAAGTAACACCGTTTTAATTAGGCACAAACCTATGACCGCAACCGCACAGCAGCTTGAATACCTGAAAAACAGCATCCAGAGCATCGAGGATTATCCGAAACCGGGCATCCTTTTCCGCGATGTCACAAGCTTACTGGAAGACCCGAAAGCTTACGCGCTCAGCATTGAACTGCTGGTCGAGAAGTACAAAGATGCCGGTATCACCAAAGTCGTGGGTACCGAAGCACGTGGTTTCTTGTTTGGCGCGCCGGTTGCCCTGGCGATGGGCGTCGGTTTTGTCCCGGTACGTAAACCGGGTAAATTGCCGCGTGAAACCATTGCCGAAAGCTACGAGCTGGAATACGGCACCGACCAGCTGGAAATCCACGTGGATGCGATTAAAGCCGGCGATAAAGTGCTGGTCGTCGACGATCTGCTGGCAACCGGTGGCACTATCGAAGCGACGGTGAAGCTGATTCGTCGTCTGGGTGGTGAAGTGCACGATGCGGCATTCATCATCAACCTGTTTGACCTCGGCGGCGAGCAGCGCCTGGAAAAACAGGGCATCACCAGCTACAGTCTGGTGAATTTCCCGGGTCACTAAGCATTTCCCGATACATAGCCTCGCCGAGTTGGCGGGGCTGTGGTAGCATTACCCCTTCAAGAATCCACCTTCCAGCGTTTCAGAGCCAGCCAATGAGTTATCAGGTCTTAGCCCGAAAATGGCGCCCACAAACCTTTGCTGACGTCGTCGGCCAGGAACATGTGCTGACCGCACTGGCGAACGGCTTATCGTTAGGGCGCATTCATCACGCATATCTCTTCTCCGGCACCCGGGGTGTGGGGAAAACCTCTATCGCCCGTTTACTGGCGAAAGGGCTGAATTGCGAAACCGGCATCACCGCCACGCCGTGCGGTGTGTGCGATAACTGCCGGGAAATCGAACAGGGGCGCTTTGTCGATCTGATTGAGATCGATGCCGCCTCACGTACCAAAGTCGAAGATACTCGCGATCTGCTGGATAACGTCCAGTACGCGCCTGCGCGCGGTCGTTTTAAAGTCTATCTTATCGACGAAGTGCACATGCTCTCCCGTCACAGCTTTAATGCCTTGCTTAAGACGCTGGAAGAACCGCCTGCGCACGTTAAGTTCCTGCTGGCGACAACCGATCCGCAAAAGCTGCCGGTGACGATACTGTCGCGCTGCTTACAGTTCCATCTGAAAGCGCTGGACGTTGAGCAGATTCGCCATCAGCTCGAGCATATCCTCGACGAAGAACATATCACCCACGAACCTCGCGCTTTGCAACTGCTGGCGCGTGCGGCGGATGGTAGCCTGCGTGACGCTTTAAGCCTGACCGATCAGGCGATTGCCAGCGGTGATGGGCAACTGACGACCGTTTCAGTGAGTGAAATGCTCGGTACGCTGGACGATTCACAGGCGCTCTCGCTGATTGAATCGCTGGTGGCCGCCAACGGCGAGCAGGTGATGGAGCTGATTAACGATGCCGCGCTGCGTGGCGTCGACTGGGAAGCGTTGCTGATTGAAATGCAAAGCTTACTTCACCGCATCGCGATGGTTCAGCTATCGCCTGCGGCGCTGGGCAGCGATATGGCGGCAGTTGAACAGCGGATGCGCAATCTGGCGCGTACCGTTCCGCCAACGGATATCCAGCTTTACTACCAGACGCTGTTGATTGGCCGCAAAGAATTGCCGTATGCGCCGGACAGACGTATGGGGATTGAAATGACGCTGCTGCGGGCGCTGGCATTCCATCCGAATGCGCCACTACCCGAACCGGAAGCGCCGCCGCAGACCTATGTCCCTGCCACTACGCCGGTGATGCAACCGTCGCAAGCGCCTGTGCAAAACAGCGCGCCGGTTACGCCACCTGCGGCGACTCTGCCTGAGTCAACCAATCAGGTGCTGGCCGCACGTCGCCAGCTCCAGCAGGGTAATCAGGGAGCAACCCAACCAAAAAAGAGTGAACCGGCAGCCGCTTCCCGCGTGCGGCCGGTGAACAACGCTGCGCTGGAAAGATTGGCTTCGGTAACCGAGCGCGTTCAGGCGCGTCCGTCGCCCTCGGCACTGACCAAGCCTGCGCAGAAAAAAGAGGCCTATCGCTGGAAAGCGACCACGCCAGTCGCTGAAGTACAAAAAGAAGCCGTCGCCACGCCTAAGGCGCTGAAAAAAGCGCTGGAGCATGAAAAGACGCCCGAGCTTGCCGTCAAGCTGATGGAAGAAGCCATCGAACGCGACGAGTGGGCGGCGCAGGTCAGCCAGATGGCGCTGCCAAAGCTGGTTGAACAGGTGGCGCTTAACGCGTGGAAAGAGCAAAACGGCAATGCCGTGTGTTTGCATCTACGCTCGACCCAGCGGCATCTTAATTCGCCGGGCTCGCTGCAAAAGCTGTCCGAGGCCATGAGCACTTTATTCGGTGCGCCTGTTGAATTGACCATCGTTGAAGATGATAATCCGGCGGTGCGTACGCCGCTGGAGTGGCGACAGGCCATCTATGAAGAGAAGCTCGCGCAGGCGCGCGAGTCGATTATCGCGGATAATAATATTCAGACCTTGCGCCGATTCTTCGATGCGGATCTGGATGAAGAGAGTATTCGCCCCATTTGACCGCAAGCGCTGCTTACGGTCGTTATTGTTTAACGTGACCTACAAAGAGAGAAGCCTATGTTTGGTGGTAAAGGCGGTCTGGGTAACCTGATGAAACAGGCCCAGCAGATGCAAGACAAAATGCAGAAAATGCAGGAAGAAATCGCCCAGCTGGAAGTCACCGGCGAATCCGGCGCAGGTCTGGTCAAAGTGACCATCAACGGCGCGCATAACTGCCGTCGCGTTGAAATCGACCCAAGCCTGCTGGAAGATGACAAAGACATGCTGGAAGATCTGGTGGCTGCGGCCTTCAACGATGCGGCGCGCCGTATTGATGAAACCCAGAAAGAAAAAATGGCGTCAGTCTCCTCCGGTATGCAGCTGCCGCCAGGCTTCAAGATGCCATTCTGATGCAAACCAGTCCGCTGTTAACTCAGCTGATGGAAGCATTGCGCTGCCTGCCGGGCGTTGGCCCGAAGTCAGCGCAGCGCATGGCGTTTACCCTGCTGCAGCGCGATCGCAGCGGCGGTATGCGTCTGGCGCAGGCGTTAACGCGCGCGATGTCGGAAATCGGCCACTGTGCCGATTGCCGCACCTTCACCGAGCAAGAGGTGTGTAACATCTGCTCGAACCCGCGTCGTCAGGAAAACGGTCAAATCTGCGTGGTGGAGAGTCCTGCGGACATCTACGCCATTGAGCAGACCGGACAATTTTCTGGCCGCTACTTCGTGCTGATGGGCCACCTCTCGCCGCTGGACGGCATCGGGCCGGACGATATCGGACTTGACCGCCTTGAGCAGCGTCTGGAAACGGAGCAGCTTACCGAGGTTATCCTTGCCACCAACCCCACGGTGGAAGGAGAGGCGACCGCTAACTACATCGCCGAGCTGTGCGCGCAGTCTGGCGTTGAAGCCAGCCGTATCGCTCACGGTGTGCCCGTCGGTGGCGAGCTGGAGATGGTCGATGGCACAACGCTGTCGCACTCCCTGGCCGGGCGTCATAAGATTCGTTTTTAATCAATCGGGAGCAGGATTTTCTGCTCTCGCTTGAAATTCACTTTCCCTATCCCCATTTTCCTCTCATCGCTTTTTTTTACCTTGTAATCAGCATTGAGGTATTTTGCAATGAAAGGACAAGAAACCCGTGGCTTTCAGTCAGAAGTAAAACAGCTTCTGCACCTGATGATCCATTCTCTGTATTCCAATAAAGAGATCTTCCTGCGTGAGCTTATCTCTAACGCATCGGATGCCGCCGACAAACTGCGCTTCCGCGCGCTGTCCAACCCGGATCTGTATGAAGGTGACGGTGAACTGCGTGTTCGTGTCTCCTTTGATAAAGATAAGCGCACGTTGACCATTGCCGATAACGGCATTGGTATGAATCGCGACGAGGTTATCGACCACCTCGGGACCATCGCCAAATCTGGCACTAAAGCATTCCTTGAGTCTATGGGTTCAGACCAGGCGAAGGACAGCCAGCTTATCGGCCAGTTCGGGGTCGGTTTCTACTCGGCATTTATCGTGGCTGATAAAGTGACCGTACGCACTCGTGCAGCGGGCGATAGCGCGGAAAACGGCGTGTTCTGGGAATCGGAAGGCGCAGGTGAATACACCGTCGCCGACATCACCAAAGACGATCGCGGCACCGAAATCACCCTGCATCTGCGTGAAGGCGAAGATGAGTTCCTCGACGACTGGCGCGTGCGTTCGATCATCAGCAAATATTCTGACCATATCGCGCTGCCGGTTGAAATCGAAAAATCCGAAGAGAAAGACGGCGAGACCGTGGTTTCCTGGGAGAAAATCAACAAGGCGCAGGCGCTTTGGACGCGTAACAAAGCGGAACTTAACGACGACGAATACAAAGAGTTCTATAAGCACATCGCCCACGACTTCACCGACCCGCTGACCTGGAGCCACAACCGCGTGGAAGGTAAGCAGGAGTACACCAGCCTGCTGTACATTCCATCCCAAGCGCCGTGGGATATGTGGAACCGTGACCATAAACACGGTCTGAAACTGTACGTACAGCGCGTCTTTATCATGGATGACGCTGAGCAGTTCATGCCGAACTACCTGCGTTTCGTTCGCGGGCTGATAGACTCCAACGATCTGCCGCTGAACGTGTCGCGTGAAATTCTGCAAGACAGCACCGTCACGCGTAACCTGCGTAATGCGCTGACCAAACGCGTATTGCAGATGCTGGACAAGCTGGCGAAAGATGATGCTGAGAAATACCTGACCTTCTGGAAGCAGTTTGGTCTGGTGCTGAAAGAGGGGCCTGCGGAAGATAACGGCAATCAGGAAGCTATCGCCAAACTGCTGCGCTTTGCCTCTACCCATACCGACTCTTCCGAGCAGACCGTGTCGCTTGCCGACTACGTTTCGCGCATGAAAGAAGGGCAGGAGAAGATTTACTACATCACTGCCGACAGCTATGCGGCGGCGAAGAGCAGCCCGCACCTCGAGCTGCTGCGTAAGAAAGGCATCGAAGTGTTGCTGCTTTCTGACCGCATCGATGAGTGGATGATGAACTACCTGACCGAGTTCGACGGTAAACCGTTCCAGTCGGTGGCGAAAGCAGATGAGTCAATCGACAAGCTGGCTGACGAAGTCGACGAAAGCGCAAAAGAAGCCGAAAAAGCGCTGACGCCGTTCGTTGAGCGCGTGAAAACCCTGCTGGGCGATCGCGTGAAAGAGGTGCGTCTGACCCATCGTCTGACCGATACTCCGGCGATTGTCACCACCGATGCCGACGAGATGAGCACCCAGATGGCAAAACTGTTTGCTGCTGCGGGCCAGGCCGCGCCGGAAGTGAAATACATCTTTGAGCTGAACCCGGATCACGTGCTGGTAAAACGCACGGCGGATACCGAAGATGAAGGTCAGTTTAAAGAGTGGGTTGAGCTGTTGCTTGACCAGGCGCTGTTTGCTGAGCGCGGTACGCTGGAAGATCCGAACCAGTTTATTCGCCGTATGAATCAGCTGCTGGTATCATAAACGAGACCTGATATTGTAGCCCGGCCGAGCAACGCGACGCCGGGAGAGGCCCCGGTTCACCCCGGGGTCGGCATAAATGCCTCGCCCGGGCTACTTGTCCGGGCGATCGTCCTTAAACCCCTTTCTACGTAAAATATCACCCCATTAACCGTTTCAGCCGACCCTCCTTCCTTGAGCCATCGCCGTTCTGGTGGTATCTTTTAACGCTTTTTAAAAAATATCGACAACCTTTGAGGGGATTTTCGTAATGCGTATCATTCTGCTTGGCGCTCCGGGCGCGGGGAAAGGAACTCAGGCTCAGTTCATCATGGAGAAATATGGCATTCCGCAAATTTCCACCGGTGACATGCTGCGTGCCGCAGTAAAATCCGGCAGCGAGCTGGGCAAACAGGCCAAAGACATCATGGATGCGGGCAAACTGGTTACCGATGAGCTGGTTATCGCGCTGGTAAAAGAGCGTATCTCTCAGGAAGACTGCCGCAATGGTTTCCTGCTGGACGGTTTCCCACGCACCATTCCTCAGGCTGATGCCATGAAAGAAGCGGGCATCAACGTTGACTACGTTCTGGAATTCGACGTACCGGACGATCTGATCGTTGACCGCATCATCGGTCGTCGTGTGCACGCGGCTTCCGGCCGTGTATACCACATCAAATTCAACCCACCTAAGGTTGAAGGCAAAGATGACGTGACCGGTGAAGACCTGACTACGCGTAAAGACGATCAGGAAGAAACCGTGCGTAAGCGTCTGGTGGAATACCATCAGATGACCGCACCGCTTATCGGTTATTACTCTAAAGAAGCGCAGGCGGGTAACACCAAATACGCAAAAGTTGACGGCACCAAAGCCGTGGCTGACGTTCGCGCAGAGCTTGCGAAGATCCTCGGCTAATGTTGTGCCGCCATCCGATGCCGGATGGCGGCGTAAACGCCTTATCCGGCCTACACTCTCCGCAGGCCTGCCCTCAGGCAAAATGCGTCAGATTATCCCGTAGATCTGATAAGCGCAGCACCCTCAGGCAAAATTGTCTCCCCACCTCTCACAGCAATTAGTTTTTCTTCTCCGCTTTTCCGCTACAATTATCAACAATTTGAATCGATAAGAGACGGTAATGCATTACAAGAAACCCGGTATTCTGCTGGTTAACCTCGGCACCCCCGACGCGCCGACGCCGGGCGCGATAAAGCGTTATCTGCTGCAATTCTTAAGCGACCGCCGCGTGGTTGATACCAATCGCCTGCTCTGGTGGCCGCTGCTGCGTGGGGTTATTCTCCCCATCCGTGCGCCGCGTGTTGCGAAGCTGTACCAATCCGTGTGGATGGAAGAAGGCTCCCCGCTGATGGTCTACAGCCGACGTCAACAGCGCGCGCTGGCGGCTCATTTACCGGATGTGCCGGTGGTATTGGGCATGAGCTACGGCACGCCGTCACTGCAAAGCGCGGTTGATGAGCTTCTGGCGCACGACATCGATCAACTGGTAGTCCTGCCGCTCTACCCGCAATACTCCTGTTCGACCGTTGCGGCGGTGTGGGATGAATTGGCGCGCATTCTGGCGAAGAAACGCGCAATTCCCAACGTATCATTTATTCGCGACTACGCGACCGACCACGGCTATATTCAGGCGCTGGCAGCCAGCGCTCAGGCTTCATTTGCGCGCCATGGCGAACCGGACGTGCTGCTACTGTCCTATCACGGCATTCCACAGCGCTACGCCCGCGAAGGGGATGACTATCCGCAACGCTGCCGCGATACCACCCGTGAGTTGGTTTCAGCGTTAGGCATTTCACCGGATAAAGTGATGATGACCTTCCAGTCACGCTTTGGTCGGGAGCCGTGGCTTACGCCGTACACTGACGAAACGCTGAAAATGCTCGGTGAAAAAGGCGTTAAGCATATTCAGGTAATGTGTCCGGGATTCTCGGCCGACTGTCTGGAAACGCTTGAAGAGATTGCGGTACAAAACTGCGAGGTATTCCTTGAGGCGGGCGGTCAGAAATATGAATATATTCCGGCGCTGAATGACGATCCGTTGCATATCGAGATGATGGCCAATTTGACTGCGCAATACCGTTGATCGCAAGCAGGCGGGGGAGTGTGCTACTATTCTCCGCCTGTTAAAGCCACTCAAAAATCACCATGAAATTTCCCGGTAAACGCAAATCCAAACACTATTTCCCGGTGGACGCACGCGATCCATTGTTAAAACAGATCCAGCCTGAGAGCGAAACAAGCGTCTCGTGGGTCGTCGGTATTGACCAGACGCTGGTGGATATCGAAGCCAGGGTCGACGACGCGTTTATCGAGCGCTATGGCCTGAGCGCTGGCCACTCTCTGGTGATTGAAGATGATGTGGCTGAAGCGCTGTATCAGGAACTGGTGCGTGAAAATCTGATTACCCACCAGTTCGCCGGCGGCACCATCGGCAACACCATGCACAACTACTCGGTGCTGGCGGACGATCGCTCCGTATTGCTGGGCGTGATGTGCAGCAATATCGAAATTGGCGGCTATGCCTATCGCTATCTGTGCAATACCTCCAGCCGTACCGATCTGAACCATCTGCAAGGCGTTGATGGACCGATTGGCCGCTGCTTTACGCTGATTGGCGACGCCGGTGAGCGTACCTTCGCGATAAGCCCTGGCCATATGAATAAACTGCGCCCGGAAAGTATCCCTGAATCCGTTATCGCAGGCGCTTCTGCTCTGGTGCTGACCTCCTATTTAGTGCGCTGCAAACCTGGCGAACCGATGCCAGATGCCACGATGCAGGCTATCGCTTACGCCAAAAAATATGACGTGCCGGTAGTGCTGACGCTGGGTACAAAGTTTGTGATCGCCGAAAGCCCGGAATGGTGGCAGAGCTTTATCAAAGACAACGTGTCGATTCTGGCGATGAACGAAGAAGAAGCCGAAGCGTTAACCGGCCTGAGCGACCCGTTGCTGGCGGCGGATAAAGCGCTGGATTGGGTAGATCTGGTGTTGTGTACCGCCGGGCCAACCGGGCTGTATATGGCAAGCTTTACCGAGAACGAGACAAAACGTAAAACTCAACATCCTCTGTTGCCGGGTGCCATTGCCGAATTTAACCAGTACGAATTCAGCCGCGCGGTGCGTTTTAAAGATTGCCAGGATCCGCTGCGTATTTACTCACATATCGCACCGTTTATGGGCGGACCTGAGAAAATCATGAATACCAATGGTGCCGGTGATGGCGCGCTGGCGGCGCTACTGCATGATATTACCGCCAACGCTTATCACCGCACGAATGTGCCGAACTCCAGCAAGCATCAGCTAAACTGGCTGACCTACTCCTCGCTGGCGCAGGTGTGTAAGTATGCAAACCGGGTGAGTTATCAGGTATTGAACCAGCATTCACCGCGTCTGACACGGGGCCTGCCGGAAAAAGAAGATAGTCTGGAAGAGGCGTACTGGGAACGTTAACTCCGAGCTGTCCCGGGATCACTGCGTTCGCCCGGGCTACATTTTCCCCGGATTATGATTATTGGCCGGGCTACATATCCTTTGTAGCCCGGCCAAGCGCAGCGCCGCCGGGAACGCACAATCTTACCCGCTCACCGCCTCTTTCAACGGTGGCTCGCTCAATAGCCCAAGCATCGTTTTGGCAATCTCACGCTCGCCCATCACCACCTCATTGGCGCCACGCTCGCTGATATAAGCCACTTCATCATCGTAATGCGCACGGGCGATAATCTCGAGGTTTGGGCACTTCTCACGGGCGCTGGCGACGATTTCCCCGGCTTCGTAGCCGTTAGGAATGGTCAGCAGCAGCCAACGCGCGCAGTCCAGATGCGCCAGGTTCATAATCTCTTCATTGGCCGCATTGCCCAGCACCGCACGAATACCGCGCTCACGCAGCTCATCCACCCGCGTACGTGACGTTTCAATGACGACGAGCGGAATCCCCTGAGCCATTAATTTCTCGCCCAGCAGGCTGCCCACGCGACCATAACCCACCAGCAGCGCATGGTTGCAGATATCCACCGGAATTTGCGTCTCGTCTTCCATCGCCTCTTCCAGCGTTTGCTCCTCCAGGGTTTCGGTTTTCTCGAGGAACTTCTCCAGCAGCGTAAACAGCACCGGATTAAGCATAATGGAGAGGATAGCGCCGGCCAGTACCAGATTTTGTCCAGCCTGCGGGAGCAGACCCAGCATCATTCCCAGACCAGCCAGGATAAAGGCGAATTCACCAATCTGCGCAAGGCTAGTGGCGATAGTTAATGCCGTACGCTGCGAGTGACCAAACAGACGCACCAACCCGAATGCCGCCAGCGACTTACCAAAGATGATGATAGCCAGCGTCCCCAGAACGGCCAGCGGCTGCTCAATCAGAATGTAAGGGTCGAACAGCATGCCCACGGAGACAAAGAACAACACGGCAAAGGCGTCGCGTAATGGCAACGTATCGTGTGCGGCGCGGTGGCTGAGCTCGGATTCGTTTAATACCATACCGGCGAAGAAGGCGCCCAGCGCGAAGGAGACGTCAAACAGTTCCACCGCGCCAAAGGCGATACCCAGCGCTAGCGCCAGTACAGACAGCGTAAACAGTTCACGAGAACCGGTAGCGGCGCTACGGGCAAGGATCCACGGCACCAGGCGACGACCAACCAGCATCATAATGGCAATAAATGCCACCACTTTACCGATAGTAATAGCCATATCGAGAGCCAGCGAGGCGAAGCCGATGTTCTCTTTTTCCATCATTCCGGCGACCGCTGGCAGCAGTACCAGCGTCAGCACCATCACCAGATCTTCAACAATCAGCCAGCCGATGGCGATTTGTCCTCGTTGACTATCAATGAGTTGCCGTTCCTCCAGCGCGCGTAAGAGCACGACGGTACTGGCGGTGGAAAGACATAAACCAAAGACGATACCGGTCATCAGCGACCAGCCTAAGAAGGTGGCAAGCAGCATCCCTAGTAGCGTGGCGACGGCTATCTGGGCAATCGCGCCGGGGATGGCGATGGCTTTTACTGCCATCAGATCCTTGAGTGAGAAATGGAGACCTACGCCAAACATCAGCAATATCACGCCGAGTTCTGCCAGTTCCGGCGCAAGTTTAGTATCAGCAACAAATCCTGGAGTGAATGGCCCGGCCAGTACGCCCGCTAATAAATAACCCACCAGTGGTGAAATTCTTAACTTATTGGCAATCATGCCAAGGAAAAAAGCGAGCACAAGGCCACCAACAATGGTGGTAATAAGCGGTGTGGCGTGATGCATTCCGTCTCCTTTCGTCGTGATGCGTGGTTCCATTTTTGGCGCAGAGTGTCAAAGCAGCCTGAAAACCAAAAAGCCTGGTAATAGTTTATGACAATTTTCACTATTATGTTTGTGAATAATTGTTGAATTTGGCTAAAAAATTGAATTTTCGGAGTAAACGACACAAAAGTGAAAATTAATGAGGATAAGTCAGTTAAGTCGCGAGGTGGCGCGGGAGAGATGGCAGCCAAAGAGAGACTTTGGCTGCAGGGAACTTAGTGTTTTTGCCGGTTATCAGGTAAGAATATGGTCAACATCCCAATAAGTGGTAGGAAAGCACATATTTTATAGACCAATTCGATGCTGGTGTGGTCGGCGACCAGCCCCAACACCGCAGCCCCTAAGCCTCCCATGCCGAAGGCGAAACCGAAGAATAGGCCAGAAACCATGCCAATTCGCCCTGGTAATAGCTCCTGAGCGTACACCAGGATGGCGGAAAATGCTGAGGCAAGGATAAATCCAATAATCACCGTCAAAATACCGGTCCACCACAGGGTTGCATAGGGTAAAAGGAGGGTGAAAGGCGCAACGCCGAGGATAGAGCCCCAAATAACATATTTACGCCCGATTTTATCGCCGACAGGGCCACCAATCACCGTACCTGCGGCAACGGCGAACAGGAACGCAAACAAATGTATCTGGGCATTTTGTACCGATAATCCGAATTTTTGCATCAGATAAAAGGTGTAATAGCTGCTAATACTCGCCATATAGAAATATTTGGAGAAAATCAGCATTAACAGGATGCAAACCGCCAGAATAACCTTGTTCTTAGGCAGCGGATTGATAATCGCCGCTTTAGGCTTGCCTTTGTTCATACGATGCTGTGCGGCATACCAGCGGCTAACCTGTGCCAGCACGACAATCGCCAGCAGGGCGGCAAGAACAAACCAGGCCACATTTCCTTTACCGTAAGGCGCGATGATTACCGCTGCCAGCAATGGCCCCAATGAGCTGCCGAAATTGCCGCCAACCTGGAAAATAGACTGCGCCAGCCCGTGACGTCCGCCGGAGGCCATACGGGCAACGCGGGAGGATTCCGGGTGGAATACCGATGAACCGGTGCCGACAAGTGCTGCGGCCAGTAAAACGGTGCCAAAGCTTCCTGCCAGCGCCAGCAGCACCAGACCGCTTAATGTAAAGCACATGCCCACCGGCAAAGACCACGGCATTGAGCGTTTATCGGTGATGTAGCCGATAACGGGCTGGAATAGGGACGAGGTGAGCTGGAAGGTCAGCGTGATCATGCCTATCTGCACAAAGGAGAGTGAAAACTCTGATTGCAGCAGCGGATAGATTGCCAGTATCAGCGACTGAATCATGTCGTTTAGCAGGTGTGAGAGGCTAATTGCTCCCAGGATGCCAAATGCAGTACGACCCTGTTGCGAGGACGCAGAAGGGCCAGGCCGGTTAGGGCTGGTTTCAGAGATTGCCATAGATTCCACTTGTCATTTATCGAGCGATGTTGGGGATATATACGCTTTAATAATTATTATCAGACTAAGATACCTGCCTAAGACGTTTGAAGGAAGTCTCATTTCTGAAAACAAATTAGACTAATATTTCAGAGCGTTGTAATTTCTGCGGTTGTTATTCACTCAGGGAGAGAATTATGCAATTCGTCAAACGGGGCGTGGCGTTGGCGATGCTGGCAGCATTATCTGTCACCAGCTTACCGGCACAGGCTTACCAGCAAGATAAAACTTATAAAATCACCATTTTGCATACCAACGATCATCACGGGCACTTCTGGCGCAGTGAATATGGTGAATACGGCCTGGCGGCGCAAAAAACGCTGGTGGATGGCATCCGTAAAGAGGTGGCTGCAGAAGGCGGTAGCGTGCTACTGCTCTCCGGCGGCGATATCAACACCGGTGTACCTGAATCCGATCTCCAGGATGCTGAACCGGACTTTCGCGGCATGAATCTGGTCGGTTATGACGCAATGGCGGTCGGTAACCACGAATTTGATAACCCGATGAGCGTGCTGCGCCAGCAGGAAAAATGGGCCAAATTCCCGTTCCTCTCCGCCAATATCTACCAGAAAAGTACCGGTGAACGCCTGTTTAAACCCTGGGCGCTGTTTAAACGTCAGGATCTGAAAATTGCCGTGATTGGTTTAACCACCGACGATACGGCGAAAATCGGTAACCCGGAATATTTTACCGATATCGAATTCCGCAAACCGGCGGACGAAGCCAAACTGGTGATTCAGGAGCTACAGCAAAATGAGAAGCCAGACCTTATTCTGGCGACGACCCACATGGGTCACTACGATAACGGCGAACACGGCTCTAACGCACCGGGCGATGTAGAGATGGCGCGCAGCCTGCCTGCAGGTTCTCTGGCGATGATTGTGGGCGGTCACTCACAAGACCCCGTGTGTATGGCGTCAGAGAATAAAAAGCAGGTGGATTATGTTCCTGGCACCCCCTGTGCGCCGGATAAACAAAACGGTATCTGGATTGTTCAGGCCCATGAATGGGGTAAATACGTCGGGCGTGCGGACTTTGAATTCCGTAACGGCGAGATGAAGCTGGTGCATTATCAGCTGATCCCGGTCAATCTGAAGAAGAAAGTGACCTACGATAACGGGCAGAGTGAGCGCGTACTTTACACCCCGCAAATCCCTGAAAGCCCACAGATGCTCTCCCTGCTAACGCCTTTCCAGAGCAAAGGGAAAGCGCAGCTGGACGTCAAAGTGGGCAGCGTCAACGGGCAACTGGAAGGTGACCGCAGCAAAGTTCGTTTTGTGCAGACCAACATGGGACGTCTGATTCTGGCGGCGCAAATGGCGCGCACCGGCGCTGATTTCGGCGTTATGAGCGGTGGCGGTATTCGCGATTCTATTGAGTCGGGCAATATCACCTATAAGAACGTGCTGAAGGTACAGCCGTTTGGCAACGTGGTGGTTTACGCTGACATGAGTGGCAAAGAGGTCATTGAGTACCTGACCGCCGTGGCCCAGATGAAGCCGGATTCCGGTGCTTACCCGCAGTTTGCCAACGTGAGCTTTGTGGCGAAGGGTGGAAAGCTGAACGACCTGAAAATCAAAGGTGAACCGGTTGATCCTGCGAAAACTTATCGCATGGCAACGCTTAGCTTCAACGCCACCGGTGGCGATGGTTATCCGAAAATTGATACTAAACCGGGGTATGTGAATACCGGATTTATCGATGCTGAGGTGCTCAAACAGTATATTGAGCAAAATTCACCGCTGGATGTGAATGCTTACGAACCGAAAGGGGAAGTGAGCTGGCAGTAAGGTTTTGAGTCGTTCCCGGCGGCGCTGCGCTTGGCCGAGCTACAAATATGCAAACATTCGTTCGCACGGTTTACCAATATGCACGAACGTAGCCCGGCCAAGCGCAGCGCCGCCGGGTTTACACAGGCAAGCGCAAGCGCCCTTGGGATAACCCTCAATCCCGACGCGCAATATCCGCAAACGTCGCGCCAAGGATCTTCGCCAAATCTACCGCCGCCAGTTCAATATCCAGCCCGCGTTTACCGCCGGACACAAAGATAGAACTAAATTCCTGCGATGGTGCATCGATGACCGTTGGTAGCCTTTTTTTCTGCCCTAATGGACTGATCCCACCAACCAGATAACCGGTCACGCGCTGAGCCACCAGCGGATCGGCCATATCGACTTTTTTCGCGCCGAGCGCTTTGGCCACTTTCTTCAGATCTAGCTGCCCGGCGACCGGCGTCACGGCAACAGCAAGCTGCTTCATATCGCCGTTCATGGCTACCAGCAACGTTTTGTAAACCTGATCGGCGTTAAGGCCTAATTTACGCACCACCTCATCGCCAAAGTTTGTCTCATTGGGATCGTGATCGTAGGTATGGATGCTAAACGGGATTTTGTTCTTTTCGAGTAACTTAACGGCGGGAGTCATAGCCTTCCTTCTTACTTCTAACGAGATATGAGGCCAGCATACGCCCGAAAGCGGACTAAAAAATAGTATAATCTTGCGCAATAGGTCTTGGCAGTTGCGGTAACTTTGAGCGACAATCGAAGGATCCGGAGTGAAAACGCCGGGATAATAATAATGATGAAATTCCTCTTTGACGGGCCAATAGAAATATTGGCCATTTTTTTATTTCAACATCTGCGGCAGATTGCCCTCGCCATAAAGATGTAACGCCCCAACGGCCACCACGTAGCGCCCCGGCGGCAGAGCCTGTAGGCTGTCGCGCCAGGCCTCATTGCGTTTCACCATCAACACATCATAAAGCGACTGGCTGAAGGTATTTGGCAGCGAAGCCGTCCCGTTCGACGGCGGCTGTTGCAGCCACCAGCCAATCATCACCTGTAACAAGCGCGCATTGGTATGCCAGTGGGCGAGCGTATCATCAAGCAGCGCCATGCCGCCGTCGGGCAACTGGCATAGCAGCGCAATCTGGCTGTCAGCGCCCTCCAGCTCTTTTACCGGTAGCGCGCTTTCACGAGCGGCCGTCAAAAGCTGATAATCGATGCCGTAATCCGGCCGCAGCCCCAATCTTTGCGCTTGCGTTGCCTGAAGCACCATCGCTATCTGCCACAGCGGCTGGCTATCAAAACGAGACAGCGGCAACCCTTGTTCATCCGCCAGTTTTTCAAGGCAGGCAAGCTGCGTTTCGTTAAGCCTTTCGTCAAGCGGCGGGCAGACTGGCAGATTGCTAAACGGCGTGTCGTTACCCGAAATATCCGCTTCGACAATCAGGGCATCGGCCTGACGTAATTTCTTGATGAGTCTGGCGGGAAGCGGGGCCATATCACGCGTCCCCATATGAATACTGCCGACGAGATGCAAGTGGCGACCGCCGGGCAGGGAAACATCAATCGCAGGCCAGCTGTAGGGCGAACCACGCAGGGCGCGCCACAGGCGTTGTAGGTGAATTACCAGACTCATTCGCGCTCCCTGAAACCAAAATCTCATGCTAGCGCGATGCAAGAAAAGGTGCAAATGCGTCCCCCCGTGACGGGGGGACAGGGAGATTACTGCTTCGGTTTAAACCGCAGCAGGCGATTAGCGTTACTCACCACTGTAATCGATGACAGCGCCATTGCTGCACCCGCAACCACCGGATTCAGCAGCGTGCCGGTCAGCGGCCATAGGATCCCGGCGGCAATCGGAATGCCGAGCGAGTTATAAACAAATGCACCCAGCAGGTTTTGCTTCATGTTGCGCAGCGTGGCCCGGGAGATGGCCAGCGCATCCGACACACCAACCAGACTGTGACGCATCAGGGTGATAGCCGCCGTTTCAATGGCGACATCGCTACCGCCGCCCATGGCGATACCTACATCGGCTTGCGCCAGCGCAGGGGCATCATTAATACCGTCACCGATCATCGCCACTTTCTGCCCCTGGGCCTGTAAATCAATAATCGCTTGTGCTTTGCCGTCTGGCAGTACGCCCGCAATTACCTCATCAATACCCGCTTCTTTGGCAATGGCCTTCGCCGTGACCGGATTATCACCGGTGAGCATCACCAGACGATAGCCTTCGCGGTGCAGGCGCTGCAATGCGGCAACACTGTCGCTGCGCAGCGGATCGCGGATGGCGAATAGCGCGGCGGCCTGACCATCGATGGCTAAGAGCACCGGCGTCGCACCAAGCGCTGCCTGTTGGGCCAGCTCATCGTCGAGTTCTTGAGTCGAGACCTGCTCCTCGTGCATCAACGCCTGGTTACCCAGCAGCAAACGATGCCCGTCGACCTCGCCGCTAACCCCTAAACCGCGTAACGTGCGGAATGCATTCACCTGCGGCAACGATTTTTGCGCGGCTTTTTCCATAATGGCGCGCGCTAGCGGATGATTGGAACCTTGCTCCAGCGCAGCGGCCAGATGCAGTGCGGTGGCTTCACTGATAGCGCCGAGCGTTTTCACCGCCACCACCTGCGGTTTGCCTTCGGTCAGGGTGCCGGTTTTATCAAATACCAGCGTTGTCAGCTCACTGGCACGCTGTAACGCGTCGGCATCCCGCACCAGTACGCCGTATTCCGCAGCGCGACCGACGCCGGAGATAATTGACATCGGCGTCGCCAGACCTAACGCGCACGGACAGGCGATAATCAACACCGTGGTGGCAATCACCAGGGTATAGACAATCTGCGGCGCGGGGCCAAAGAAATACCAGATGGCGGCGCTAAATATGGCGATACCAACGACCACCGGTACGAACACCGCCGAGATTTTGTCGGCAAGCTGGCCAATTTCCGGCTTGCTGCTTTGCGCCTGACGCACCATCTTAATAATGCGTGACAACGTGGTATGGCTGCCGACCGCACTGGCCCGAAACAGGACAGAACCGTCCTGCACAACGGTACCGGCGTGAATGGTGTCGCCGTCGCTTTTTTGCTGTGGGATCGGTTCGCCGGTCAGCATCGCTTCATCAAACCAGGCTTCGCCCTGATTAATCTCACCATCCACCGGCACGCGGTCACCGGTTGCCAGACGTAGGATCATGCCAGGCTGGACTTCCGCCAGCGGCACGGTTTTTTCACCCTCGTCGGTCACCACGCGCGCGGTAGGCGGCGTGAGATCGAGTAATTTCTCCAGCGCCCGGGACGAACGCTGACGTGCTCGCGCTTCCAGCATATGCCCGAGGTTAATCAGGCCGATAATCATGGCGCTGGCTTCATAATAGAGGTGGCGGGCTTCCATTGGGAACCACTGTGGCCACAGGTTGACGCTCATGGAGTACAGCCACGCTACACCCGTGCCGAGCGCAACCAGCGTATCCATGGTGGCGGTGCGATTTTTCAGGCTTGTATAGGCGCTACGATAAAAGTGACCGCCTGCAAAAACCATCACTGCAAGGGTGACAAGGCCGATAACCAACCACAGTGAACGGTTATCGTCGGTGACCATCATGTTGTCGCCGAACATCCCCCACACCATCACCGGAATACCGACCAACAGGGCGACAATCGCCTGCCAGCGAAAACGCTTCATGGTCGCCAGCGCCGTTTCCTGCTGACGTTCACGGCGCTCAAGGTCGTCTTCAATCGCTTCCGCGCCGTAGCCGGCTTTCTCAACGGCCTGCACTAAATCGCTGGCGGAGACATTGCCCATCACGAGGGCCGTGCGCTCCGCCAGGTTTACCCGTGCCTGTACGACGCCCGGTACGGCTTGCAGCGCCTTTTGTACCCGGGAGACGCAGCTGGCGCAGCTCATTCCGCTTAACAGCAATTGTTGGCTGTCATCGATATCCTGTGCTGCCGGAAGCTCAGGGGTGGCCGCTGTCAGTGCTTCCGACGGGAGTGATGACTCTGCCAGCGGTTTAGCCTTTGGGTGGCTTAGCTCCGCGCCGTAACCGGCTTGTTTAATGGTGTCGATGAGCGATTCTGCGCTGGCGCTGCCGATAACGTGCGCAGCTTCAATGGTGACGTCTGCCTGTTCGACGTCAGGGCGTTGTTCCAGACTCTCTTTCACGCGTTTCACGCAGTGGCCGCAGGACAGACCGTCCAGTGCCAGATCGATGGTATGAGACATATCACGTTCCTCAATAATGAATGACCAATAATCTGTTTTGGTCTACAGTTATGAAGGTTAAACCTTCCAGCAAGGGGAAGGTCAAGGGGGAAAAGTGAATATCAGTGATGTTGCCAAAAAAACCGGCTTAACCAGTAAAGCCATTCGCTTTTATGAAGAGAAGGGGCTGGTGACGCCGCCGCTGCGCAGCGAGAACGGCTACCGCAGCTATACGCAAAAGCACCTTGATGAGTTTACGTTACTACGCCAGGCGCGACAGGTAGGATTTAATCTGGAAGAGTGCGGCGAGCTGGTGAATCTGTTTAATAACCCCAAGCGTCACAGTGCAGATGTGAAGGCCTATACGCTACAGAAAGTGGCCGATATCGAGCGGCACATCAGCGATTTACAGGCGATGCGCGACCAGCTTCTCACGCTTGCGGCATCGTGCCCGGGCGATGACAGCGCCGACTGTCCGATTATTGATAATCTGTCCGGCTGCTGCCATCGTAAAGCCCAGGCCTGATTGTTAATGTGAAGGGACGAGTCTGATACGCAAGACTATCCCTTCTACCGCAATCACTTCTACTTTGCTGCCCGCCAGGAGATCGTCATCAGCCACGACCGGCCACGAACTGTCGCCGACGCGCATATGGCCGCGCCCGTTGACCAGCGTGTTATCGAGCGTAAAGCGTTGCCCGAGCAGTTGCTGACCGCGTTGATTGAGCCGGTTTTCTGCCGGGCGTTGACGACCGCTCTGTCGGCTTAGCCACTTCCACCATAGCCAGGCTGCCAGCAGCGTGAGCACCGCAAAAAGCGTACCCTGCCACTCCCAGCCAATCGGCAGTACCCAGGTCAGTAACCCGGTGACCGCCGCCGCCACGCCGCTCCACAGCAAATAGCCGCTGCCGCCGAGCATTTCTGCTGCCAGCAGCAGGCCGCCAAGGCTTAACCAAAAGAGGTGAGGGTGCGCCAGAATAAGGGCAATCATTATGATTTCCGGTCGCTTGCGCTGTCTTTAACCAGTTCGGCAATCCCGGCAATCGAGCCCATCAGACTGCTGGCATCCAGCGGCATCATCACCACTTTGCTGTTATTGGCAGAACCAATTTGCTGCAGCGCGTCAGTGTATTTCTGCGCGACGAAGTAGTTGATCGCCTGGATGTCACCGGCAGCAATAGCTTCAGAAACCATTTTGGTTGCCTGGGCTTCAGCTTCCGCCGAACGTTCACGCGCTTCTGCTTGCAGGAAGGCTGATTGACGCTCACCTTCGGCAGTCAGAATTTGCGCCTGTTTTTCACCTTCAGCCTTAACGATTTGCGCCTGACGAATCCCCTCGGCTTCCAGAATGTAAGCACGCTTGGTACGTTCCGCTTTCATCTGCGCGTTCATTGCATCAATCAGCTCAGCCGGTGGGCGCACGTCGCGAATTTCAATACGGGTGATTTTGATGCCCCAGGGATTGGTGGCTTCATCAACAATATGCAGCAGGCGCGTATTGATGTTATCGCGCTGGGAGAGCATTTCGTCGAGCTCCATCGAACCGAGCACCGTACGAATGTTGGTCATCGTCAGGTTGATAATCGCCAGCTCAAGGTTGCTTACTTCATAGGCCGCTTTAGGTGCATCAATCACCTGAATAAAGCAGACGGCATCGATAGATACGTTGGCGTTGTCTTTAGAAATGACTTCCTGAGATGGGATGTCGAGGACCTGTTCCATCATATTGATTTTGCGACCAATGCGGTCCATAAACGGTACCACCAGGCTCAAACCCGGGTGCAGCGTTTTGGTGTAGCGCCCAAAACGTTCAACCGTCCATTGATAGCCTTGTGGCACGATTTTGACACCGGCGGCAACCACCACTAACGCCACAAAGATAAGAATAGGGATAAATACCAGCATAAAACCTCCTGTTTAACTGTCCGTAACGTCAACAAGTATATCGGCAATGGCGGTGAAATTCGCCCCCCGAAATTAATTGGCGTTACACTAAGGGAACTAAAAGTACGAATCAGGACAATGGAAGGCCATGCAGGATAATAACCCTATTTTACAGCTCCAGAATGTGAGCTTTGATATTGGTGGGAATACCATTCTTAAAGAGGTCAACCTTAGACTTGCGCCCGGCGAGTTTAAGCTGATTACCGGGCCGTCGGGCTGTGGTAAAAGCACGTTGCTAAAGATAGTGGCCTCGCTGCTTTCCCCCAGCGCCGGGGAGATCCTCTTTGAAGGCAAAGATATTAATACGCTCTCGCCGGAAACGTATCGTCAGCAGGTGTCGTATTGCGCGCAAACGCCCGCGCTATTTGGCGATACGGTTTATGACAACCTTATTTTCCCGTGGCAAATTCGCCAGCAGAATCCGGAACCAGACCGCTTTCTCGCACAGCTTACGCGATTTGGCTTAGCCGAAGAGACGCTCTCTAAATCGATTAACGAACTCTCAGGGGGAGAAAAGCAGCGGGTGTCGCTAATTCGTAATCTGCAATTTCTACCTAAAGTGCTGCTGCTGGATGAAATTACCAGCGCGCTCGACGAGCAGAATAAAAAGAACGTCAACGACATTATTCATCGCTACGTGCGCGATAAGCTGGTGGCGGTGCTGTGGGTGACGCACGATAAAGATGAAATAAGTCATGCGGATGAGGTGATAACGCTGCCATCCCACCATGCAACCGTGCAGGAGGCTCATCATGAATGATCATATTATTACTAACGAATCGTTAGCCCTGTCGATGGTGCTGGTGCTCATCGCCGTGCTGGTCAGCTACCGGGAAAAGCTGGCGCTGGAAAAAGATATTATCTGGAGTATCTGCCGGGCGGTCGTGCAACTGGTGATTGTCGGCTACGTGCTGAAGTATATCTTTAACGTTAATCACGCGGTGCTGACGCTGTGTATGGTGCTGTTTATCTGCTTTAATGCCGCCTACAACGCGCAAAAGCGCAGCAAATATATCAGCAACGCGTTTGTTTCCTCATTTATCGCCATTACCACCGGAGCGGGGCTGACGCTGGCTGTGCTGGTGTTTTCCGGCTCGATTGCCTTTGTGCCAATGCAGGTTATCCCTATTTCCGGGATGATCGCCGGTAACGCGATGATTGCCGTGGGGCTGTGCTACAACAATCTGGGACAGCGCTTTAGCGCTGAACAGCAGCAGATTCAGGAGAAGTTAAGCCTGGGAGCAACGCCGAAAATGGCCTCAGCGCGGCTTATTCGCGAAAGTATTCGCGCTTCGCTTATCCCAACCGTGGATTCAGCGAAAACCGTGGGGCTGGTGAGCTTGCCGGGAATGATGTCGGGGCTGATTTTTGCCGGGATTGATCCCGTGAAAGCGATTAAGTATCAGATAATGGTGACGTTTATGCTGCTGTCTACCGCCAGCCTGTCAACGATTATTGCCTGTTACCTGACCTATCGGAAATTTTACAACGCTCGCCATCAATTAGTCGTGACGCAGTTGAAGAAGAGTGCATGAGGGATTCCCGGTGGCGCTGCGCTTGGCCGGGCTACATTCGTGTAGATCTGTAGCCCGGCCAAGCGCAGCGCCGCCGGGATTACACCGTTAGTACAACAGCGAATAAAGCAGACGACGATACTTCGATGCCAGCGCATCGCCCGTACCGAGCGCCGCCAGAATTTCCTGCAACATTTTGCGTGCCTGACCGTCGGCTGCGCCTAAATCTTTACGCAAATGGCTGAAAAGCAGCTCCAGCGCTTCTTCATTTCGCCCCACCTGATGTAGCTGCAGCGCCAGTTTAGACGCCAGTTCTGCGTCATCTGGATTCTGCTCTACCTGCTGCTGAAGCTGTTGAATTTCTGGCGTATCTGCCGCCTGCTTAAGCAGCTCAATCTGCGCCAGCAAGCCTTGATAACGGGTATCCTGATCCTGTAGCGGAATGGTTTTCAGCACCGCTTCGGCATCTTCAGAACGGTTCAGCGCAATCTGCGTTTCTGCCAGCAACAGGCCAATCTGGCTATCCTGACCTGAAAGCTGCCACGCATCTTTGAGCAGCGGCAGCGCTTCAGCGTGATTGCCTTCCTGAATCAGCGCCAGCGCCTGCTGCGCTTTCAACTCTTCTTCACGCGGCAGCACTTTTTCCAGCAGCGCACGAATCGCTTCTTCCAGCTGTGGTCCCTGGAAGCCGTCAACCGGCTGCCCGTTCTGGAACAGGTAAACGGTAGGGATTGCGCGCAGACCAAACTGGGAAGCGACCAATTGCTGGGCGTCACAGTCAACTTTCGCCAGAATAAACTGACCGTTGTACTGCGCGGCCAGGCTTTCCAGCACCGGCGTGAGCTCCAGACAATGCTGGCTACGCTCAGACCAGAAATAGAACAGCACCGGAATGGATGCCGACTGTTCCAGAGTCTGGTGCAGGTTAGCTTCTGTAATGTTTACGATATTCTGTACGGACATAAGTCATTCTCTATAGTCAGTTTGTATTCGAGATGAGGGCAAAAGTGTGCACTTCAACCTAGCCTTGCAGAATTTTGTCCATCAATCGCCCGGGCAACAGACGTTTGAGCCAGCCAACGGCGTGGGTCACTAACGTCACCGGATAGCGCAGCTTAGGCTTATCGCTGATAAATGCGTGGCGCACTTTGGCGACTACCGCGTCCGGGCCAAGGGTAAAGCGTGCGGCAATACCGGGGTTCTCAACCGTTTTATCACTGGTTTGATTCACATTTTCGGTAAAGCGGGTGCGGATAGGGCCGGGTTCGATCAGGCTGACCTTCACTCCGGAGTGTCGCAACTCCATACGCAGGGCATCAGACCATGCTTCCAGCGCGTATTTACTGGCGGCGTAAGCGCCGCGGCCTGGGGTTGAAATCAAGCCCATCACTGATGACGTCATGACGATACGCCCTTCGCCGTGCGGCACCATGGCAGGCAACAGGCGCATGGTCAGCTGGTGGACGCCAAAAAAGTTGGCGGAAAATTGCTGCACCATCTGCGCGCGGCTAATGCTCTCCAGCGGGCCATAAACGCCGTAGCCCGCGTTATTAAACAGTCCAAAGAGGCGATTGTGGGTGAGGGCAATCACCTGATCCGCGGCGTTATCCACGCTCTCCGGGCTGTCCAGATCAAGCAATATGCCGGTCAGCCCCATGCCGTCCATGCGTCTAACGTCATCGGGTTTGCGGCAGGCAGCCAGTACGTGAAACCCCTGACGCTTTAACTCAAGCGCACTTTCAAGGCCAATCCCGCTGGAACATCCTGTAATTAAGACCGATTTTTGCATAACTTTACCTGAAGACACCGCTTTACTTTCCGGCGTCGTGATTAACTAATGGAGCCAGACGTGTCGCCATCCAGTCGGCAATAAACGGCTGGGCGTCACGGTTGGGATGAATGCCATCATCCTGCATCCACTGCGGTTTGAGGTAGACCTCTTCCATAAAGAAGGGCAGCAGTGGAATAGTGAATTCGCTGGCGAGTTTTGGGTACACGGCGCTAAAGGCCTCATTATAGCGGCGTCCATAGTTTGCGGGCAGACGAATTTGCATTAAAAACGGTTGAACGTCAGCGGCTTTAAGCTGCTGCAAGATAGTCCGCAGGGTGCTTTCGACCTGCTGTGGCGGAAAACCGCGCAGTCCGTCGTTACCGCCAAGCTCAACCAGTACCCAGCGCGGCTGGTGTTGCTTGAGAAGTCCCGGCAGACGAGCCAGCCCTTGCTGGGCGGTGTCGCCACTGATGCTGGCATTGACGACGGTGATTTTGGGTTGCCATTTATCGTTCAATAAGACGGGCCATGCGGTGTTGCCCGCCATGCGATAGCCGGCGCTCAGGCTATCGCCGAGCACTAATAGCGTGTCCGCCGCCGCGGCGCGAAAGCTTAACAAAATTACAAACAGGACAGGCAAATGCCAGCGGAAAACGTACTTGAAGTTCATCATCTTAAGAAATCCGTCGGTCAGGGGGAGCATGAGCTTTCCATCCTTACCGGAGTTAACCTGATTGTCAAACCGGCGCAAACCCTTGCTTTAATTGGCGAGTCGGGTTCTGGTAAGTCGACGCTGCTGGCGATTCTCGCCGGGCTGGATGATGGCAGCAGCGGCGAGGTGAAACTGCTGGGACAATCGCTGGGGAAAATGGATGAAGAGGCGCGCGCTCGTTTACGGGCGAGGCATATTGGCTTTGTCTTTCAGTCCTTTATGTTGATTCCGACGCTCAATGCCCAGGAGAACGTTGAACTGCCCGCCTTGCTCAGAGGCGAAAGTGACGCTCAGAGCCGCCTGGGGGCGAAAGCGTTGCTTGAACAGCTGGGGTTGGGCAAGCGTCTACATCATCTTCCGGCACAGCTTTCCGGTGGTGAACAGCAGCGTGTAGCGCTGGCGCGCGCCTTTAACGGTCGCCCGGACCTGCTGTTTGCCGATGAGCCGACCGGCAACCTTGATCGCCAGACTGGCGACAAAATCGCTGACCTGCTGTTCTCGATGAATCGCGAGCACGGCACCACGCTTATCCTCGTCACCCATGACCCTCAACTGGCCGCACGCTGTGACCGCCGTTTACGGCTGGTGGATGGACAGCTCCAGGAGGAAGCATGATTTTACGCTGGTTCTGGCGCGAATGGCGTTCGCCATCGCTGCTGATTGTCTGGCTGGCGTTAAGCCTTGCGGTGGCCTGCGTGCTGGCGCTCGGCAGCATCAGCGATCGTATGAATAAAGGGCTGAGTCAACAAAGCCGTGAATATATGGCGGGCGACCGGGCGCTACGCAGTTCGCGCGAAGTGCCACATGAATGGCTGGAGAAAGCGCGTTCGGTGGGACTGACGGTTGGCGAGCAGATTAACTTCTCGACCATGACATGGGCGGGTGATACCCCACAACTGGCGGATGTTAAAGCGGTAGACGACAGCTACCCGCTGTACGGTGAGCTGGAAACGTTACCGGCCAACGTTAAGCCGCAGGCGGGTACGGTGCTGATGGCGTCGCGTCTGATGGCGCTGCTGAATTTGAAAACTGGCGATAACATTGACGTGGGTGACGCCACGTTACGGATTGCCGGAGAGGTGACACAGGAGCCGGATAGCGGCTTTAATCCATTCCAGATGGCGCCACGCCTGATGATGAACCTGGCGGATGTGGCGAAAACCGGGGCGGTGCAACCCGGCAGCCGGGTGAGCTGGAGCTATAAGTTCGCGGGAACGCCGACGCAGCTGGCGAGCTATGAAAGCTGGCTGTTGCCAAAACTGAAGCCCGAACACCGCTGGCTGAGTCCGGATAAAGACGATGGTGCCTTGGGTAAATCGCTACAACGTTCCCAGCAGTTTTTACTGTTGTCGGCCTTGTTAACCCTGCTTTTAGCCGTGGCGGCGGTGGCGGTGGCAATGGGGCACTACTGCCGAAGCCGTTACGATATGGTCGCCATCCTCAAAACGCTGGGGGCCGGACGGGCGCAACTGCGTAAGCTGATTATCGGTCAGTGGGTGCTACTGCTGGCGCTGTCCGCGCTGGCAGGCGGGGCGATGGGGCTAGCTTTTGAGTCCATCCTGCTGATGTTGTTAAAGCCCGTCTTACCGGCGGCATTACCTGCTGCCAGCGCCTGGCCGTGGCTATGGGCGGTGGGATCGATGACGGTGATCTCAATGCTGGTGGGGCTGCGCCCGTATCGCTTGCTGCTGGCAACGCAGCCTCTACGCGTGCTGCGCCGGGACAGCGTGGCGAACGTCTGGCCGCTAAAAGTTTATCTGCCGTTGGTGTGCGCCGTGACGGTCGCGCTGCTGGCGTGGCTGATGGGCGCAAATCCCCTGTTGTGGTCGGTACTGGCTGGCGCGGTGGTTCTGGCGGCACTGTGTGGCCTGGTTGGCTGGCTATTGTTGAAAGTGCTAAAACGCCTGACGCTGCGCGCGCTGCCTTTGCGTCTGGCGGTCAACCGTTTGTTGCGTCAGCCCTGGTCAACGTTAAGCCAGCTCGCGGCATTCTCGCTCTCGTTTATGCTTCTGGCCCTGTTGCTGGTATTGCGGGGCGATCTGCTGGATCGCTGGCAACAGCAGCTTCCGCCGGAAAGCCCGAACTATTTCCTGATTAACATTGCCCCTGAGCAGGTCGGCGAGGTGAAGGCGTTTCTTGCCGATCATCAGGTGATCCCGGCGGCGTTCTATCCGATCGTCCGCGCCCGTCTGACGCAGATAAATAACCACAGCACTGAAGGCAATAAAGATGAATCGCTCAACCGGGAGCTAAACTTAACCTGGCAAAACCAGCGACCGCAGCATAACCCGCTGGTGGCGGGCGTCTGGCCGCCGAAAAAGGGCGAAGTATCTATAGAGGAAGGGCTGGCGCAGCGCCTCAAGATTGGTCTCGGCGATAGCGTAACCTTTACTGGCGATACCCAGGACTTTAGCGCCACCGTAAGCAGTATCCGTAAAGTGGATTGGGAGAGTCTGCGGCCTAACTTCTTCTTTATTTTCCCGGACGGCGCGCTGGATGGTCAGCCACAAAGCTGGCTGACCAGCTTCCGCTGGGATCGTGGTACTACGCTTTTGACCCAGCTTAATCGCGAGTTTCCGACGGTAAGCCTGCTCGATATTGGCGCGATTTTGAAACAGGTGGGGCAAGTGCTGTCGCAGGTGAGTCGGGCACTGGAGGTGATGGTGGTGCTGGTGACCGCCTGTGGCGTATTGCTGCTGCTCGCGCAGGTACAGGTTGGGATGCGTCAGCGCCATCAGGAGCTGGTGGTTTACCGTACGCTCGGTGCCAGCAAGCCGCTGCTGCGCACGACGTTACTGGCGGAGTTTGCCCTGCTGGGGGCGATTTCTGGCCTGGTGGCGGCTATCGGTGCTGAAACCGCATTGGCGATGCTCCAGAGCAAAGTGTTTGATTTCCCATGGTCGCCGGACTGGCGCTTATGGGTGGCATTGCCGCTGTGCGGGGCGGTGTTGCTGTCGCTTTGCGGCGTGGGCCTGGGGCTGCGACTCCTGAAAGGCCGCGCCTTGTTCCGCCAGTTCGCCAGCTAGTCCGTCTACATTCCCGGCGTCACTACGTTCCGCCGGGTTACGTTACTCTGTAGCCCGGGCGAGGCGTTAAGCCGACCCCGGGAATAGCACCACGGCTTATAACTTCACATCCCCGGCGTCACTACGTTCGGCCGGGCCACGTTACCCTGTAGCCCGGGCGAGGCGTTAAGCCGCCCCCCGGAATTAGCACCACGGCTTATAACTTCACATCCCCGGCGTCACTACGTTCGCCCGGGCTACGTTACCCTGTAGCCCGGGCGAGGCGTTAAGCCGACCCCGGGAATAGCACCACGGCTTATAACTTCACATCCCGGCGTCACTACGTTCGGCCGGGCTACGTTACCCTGTAGCTCGGGCGAGGCGTTAAGCCGACCCCGGGAATAGCACCACGGCTTATAACTTCACATCCCGGCGTCACTACGTTCGGCCGGGCTACATTACCCTGTAGCCCGGGCGAGGCGTTAAGCCGACCCCGGGATTAGCACCGCGGCTTATTATTCCACATCCCCGACGTCACTGCGTTCGACCGGATAACGCTATTCATCTTCCCCTCGTAAATTGCCTATCTTTTCATCGTTTTGCCGCTTTTATGGCACCATTGGGTAAATCTGGAAACCTAAAGCGCACGTTTTATTAAAAATCAGCGAGGTGTAATTTATTAATAAACGATAATATTTGTGCGCCAGATAGTTGGCTTACAATCTATCAAGGAAAAATAATGACTATAAAAATGAAAGCACTGGCGTTATCGATCGGTGCTGCAGTGGCTTTGACGTCTTTCGCATCCCAGGCTGAAATTACCCTGCTTAAGCAGGATCCTCAGGCTGGTAATCCACTGAGTCGTTTGAACTTCACCGTGGGTGGCAGTATTCGTCCGCAGTTCCAGAACATGAACGGTAATGACGGCAAAAACGGTTACAAACGTAACGGTTTTGACGGTGGTACTCGTTTCCGTTTCGCAGCAGACTACTACCTGTTCGATGATATTAGCTGGGTGAGCTACTACGAACTCGGCGTGAACATTCCTGCGGTATTTGACTGGGATAACCACTACGCTGAAGGCGCTAACGACACCACTCGTCGTATGCTTTATACCGGTCTGAAGAGCGATACCTGGGGTACGCTGACCTTCGGTCAACAAAACAGCATCTATTACGATGTGGTGGGCGCGAAAACCGATATCTGGGACTATGACATGATTGCCCAGGCTCCAGGTAACGGTATTAACGGCGACTACGATGGTTCTTATCGTACCCGTAAATCTCTGAAATATAAGAAAACCGTTGGCGATGTTGATCTCTACGCATCTTATCTGTTCAACGATGACTTAAACAAAAACAACGGTCTGCTTTACAAACGTAAAGGCGGCGGTTCATTGGGTGTGGATTACCACATCACCGACGACCTCACCTGGGGTACTGCATGGAACTATACCCGTGCTGAAATGAACACCACCTACAACAATGACAGCAAATCCTACGATCAAAACATCGTTGGTACCGCATTAAGCTGGACGCCTGACAACTGGACCTTCTCTGTTGGCGGCGGCTGGTACCAGAACTTCATGACCACCAAGAAATCGTCTGTAAACGACTATTTCGCAGGTGATGCCTGGGGTGTGGAATACTTCGCGGGCTACAAAATCCCGGTTGGCCAGTATGCGCTTAAATCTGTTCAGCCATACTTCATGGGTGACCGTATTGAATACGTGAATGGTCGCAACTACCAGCGCATCGACAACGGTGTGGGTATCAGCTTCCAGCTGGATTATGGTTTCCGTGTTGATTATGAACACGTCTTTACCTCCAGCACCGACGACCTGGGTGATATGAACCTGGTCCGTCTGCGTTACGATTTCTAATCGTATAAAAGTGACGCTGGGATATCCCCGGCGTCACTGCGTTCGGCCGGGCTACTGTTTTTGCACTGCCATGTAGCCCGGCCGAGGCGCGCAAGCACCGACGCCGGGGCATTCACTGCGTTGCCGCCAGCCATTCGACGACCGCCTCTGACGTCCCACGAAACACAATCTTGTCCGCTTTCTTCTCTAACTGATAGCAGTACATCGGATCGTAATACTCGTTTAACAGCGGTACCAGCCAGGCAAAATGCGCTTCGGTTGAGCCACTGCGTTGCTGCTCTGCGAGCGCCAGATCGAGCGCGGCGGTCAGTTCTGCATAGCGCTGGAGCCCTAAACGGCGGCGGATCGCAAACAGCCCATGATGCAGATATTCGTTGTACTCCTGCCAGCCCTGTTCTTCGCCATAGGCGGCGATAAAGTCATGATGCATACGCGCGAAATACTCTTCACGCAGGCGCTCGATACGCAGTTCGAACGGATCTTCAACCACCGCGATCGGCGACTGTGCCATACGATCGCGCAGGCATTCCGGCAGATGGTTCGCGCCGATCATATGGCCTTCATCTTCCAGCACCCAGCGAACGTTGTCCTGCTGATATGCGGCTTTAAGCAGTGCGGTCGCCAGATGATTCTCAAAGGTCGCCTGAGAAAACTGAGGCGTTAGCGTGCGGCCAAACGACGACCCTCGGTGATGGGCAAGCCCTTCGAGATCGATTCCTGACGGTTGTTCGCGCACCAGCGGCGTTTTGCCGTTACCGGTGCAGCCGCCGATAAGCACAATCGGCTGGCGCACCAGCGTCTCGGTGGCCTTAATCGCCGCCTGACGCAGCGCCTTGTAGCCGCCGACAATCAGCGGATAATCAATACCCTGTTCTTTAACCCAGCTTTGGGCGATATGGGAACGCTGCCCGCCGCGTGCGCAGCACAAGTAACCCTGTGGCGCTTCAGCGCAGGCAGCAAGCCATGCCTCAATGCGTTTTTGACGCGTTTCTCCGGCGACCAGTTTATGCCCCAGCGCCAGCGCGGCATCTGCGCCTTCACGTTTGTAGCAGGTGCCCACGGCGGCGCGTTCATCGTCGTTCATCAGCGGTAGATTGACGGCGGCAGGCATCGCGCCTTGCGCAAATTCGACGGGGGCGCGAACGTCAATGATGGGCGTTTCTGCGCGCAGAATAGCGCAGTAATCCGTCCCATTATTCATGGGGAAATCCTTCTGTATACCAACGGGGGAGTGTTGCGGTTAAGAAAGGATTTTACGCTTTGATGAGGGGGCCGGGGAAGCGTAAGTTTGCTCCCCGGCACTAAAGGCCTATTTCAGACGGCTTTGCGCCCAGGCAATGCCGCTGGCGTATTCGGCGGGCAGAAGAGGAACCAGCGCTTCGAGCGTGGCGCTCAGGCGACCGGTATCGCTGTCATTGAGGTTCAGGTGGCCAACTTTACGCCCGTCACGCACCTCTTTGTCGTACCAGTGCAGATGCACCAGCGGCAGCTTCAGCCAATCGTAGTTCAGCCCGGTGCCAATCAGGTTAATCATCACCGAAGGACTGTTGACCACCGGCGGCGGCAGGGGCAGGTCGGTAATCGCGCGTAAGTGCAGCTCGAACTGACTGATTGACGCTCCGTTTTGCGTCCAGTGACCGCTATTGTGTACGCGCGGCGCCAGCTCGTTAATCAGCAGCCCGGCGGGGGTGACAAAACACTCCATCGCCATCACGCCAACATAGTCCAGCTCCTGCATAATTGCCGAAAGCATCGTTTCGGCCTGCGCCTGCTGTTTTGCATCCGCCTGTGGGAAGGCAACGCTCATACGCAGAATCCCTTCCTGATGCAGGTTGTGCGTCAGCGGATAAAATACGGTGCTGCCATCATGGGCGCGAGCGCCAACCAGCGAGACTTCGCCGGAAAAGTTGATCCCTTGTTCGACAATGCACTCGCCGTAGCAGTCGTCCGGCAGCTGTGCGGTTTCGTCTTTGCGCAGACGCCACTGGCCGCGACCGTCGTAGCCGCCAGTACGGCGCTTAACGATAGCCAGCTCGCCCAGACGGTCAAAGACAGCAGGCCACTCCTCGACGCTCGCCAGAAGCTGCCACGGCGCGGTGGCAAGGCCGAGCTTATCGAAAAGCTGCTTTTGCGTCAGACGGTCAGCAATAATCGGGAAGACGTCACGGTTGACGAAAGCCTTATGCTCAGCCAGTTCGCGGGTTAACGCGGTTTGCGGCCAGCGTTCAATCTCGGCGGTAATTACGCTTTGCTGGAAGGGTACGGCAGCAGGATCGGCTTCCAGGCCCACGGGCCAGACGGCAATTCCTAACGGTTCACCCGCCTGGCGCAGCATGCGGCCTAATTGACCGTTGCCCAATACGCAGACCTGTTTCATGCCGCACCTCGCGGATCGGGGTTATCAAGCACCTCATCGGTCTGTGCTTTACGCCAGGCCTGTAAGCGCTGATGCAGTTCCGCATCATGCTGAGCCAGGATTTGCGCTGCGAGTAGGGCTGCGTTGGCCGCTCCCGCTTTACCAATTGCCAGCGTGCCCACCGGAATACCGCGCGGCATCTGCACAATAGAATAGAGACTGTCGACGCCGCTTAACGCCGCGCTTTGTACCGGCACGCCCAGCACGGGCACCAGCGTTTTGGCGGCAATCATTCCGGGTAAATGCGCAGCACCGCCGGCACCGGCAATAATCACCTGATAACCGTTCTCTTCTGCCGCTTCGGCGAAGCTAAACAGTTTATCGGGGGTGCGGTGGGCGGAAACCACTTCAACGTGGTGAGGAACATTCAGAATATCGAGGATTTCTGTGGCGAACTGCATGGTAGCCCAGTCGCTTTTGGACCCCATCACGATGGCGATACGTACCGGATTATTGCGCGAAGACATGCGTCTGAAAACTCCTGTGGGTGTGCTGCACACGACTTAGAGGCCACAGAGAATACCATGGAAAATGGGCAAGGAAAACGGTTGCGTAAGCAGGTTGTAGGGGAAACAGAAGGAAAAATTAAAACGGGAAGGGGATAAGCTCGACGTCGTCGGCGCTGACTTTCACCATAGAGCCTTGCGTGTGCCAGGCACCCAACACGACACGATGAGCGATTTCGCCGTTGGCAGTTAGCGTATGGATATCCGGGCGATGGGTATGCCCATGAATAAGCCATTGCACCTGATGTTTTTCCATGATCTCAACCACGGCTCGCGCGTTGACATCCATAATCTCCATCGACTTGCTGCTGTTCGCGGCCTTGCTGTCGTCGCGCATTCTTTGCGCAATGCGGCGGCGGATAAACAGCGGTAAGGCGAGGAACAGTTTCTGGATCCACGGGGTGTGAACTTTGGCGCGAAACGCCAGATAGCCCGGGTCGTCGGTACACAGCGTGTCGCCGTGCATAATCAGCACCCGGCGGCCGTAGAGGTTGAGCACTTTCTCTTCAGGGAGCAACTGCATGCCGCTTTCGAGCGCAAAACGTTTACCGATAAGGAAATCCCGGTTGCCATGAATAAAGAAGCAGGGGACGCCGGAATCAGTCAGGGATTTTATCGCACGGGCAATTTCACGGTGCAACGGATTAGGATCGTCGTCGCCAATCCAGGCTTCAAACAGGTCGCCTAAGATGTATAGCGCATCGGCGCTGCGCGCTTCACCGTGTAAAAAACGCAGAAAACCGGCGGTAATCGCCGGTTCCTGGGTTTGCAGATGCAGGTCTGCAATAAAAAGTGTCGCCACCAATTACTCGCTGACGGTCACGCTAGTAATGATAACGTCTTCTTTTGGTACGTCCTGGTGCATGCCGCTACGACCGGTAGACACGCCTTTGATCTTATCAACAACGTCCATGCCTTCAACCACTTCTGCGAATACGCAATAGCCCCAACCCTGCAGGTTTTCACCGGAGAAGTTCAGGAAATCGTTGTCCGCAACGTTGATGAAGAACTGTGCAGTCGCTGAGTGTGGAGCCTGGGTACGCGCCATTGCCAGCGTACCACGGGTGTTTTTCAGACCGTTGTTCGCTTCGTTTTTGATGGCTTCTTTGGTTTCTTTCTGCTGCATGCCAGGCTCGAAACCGCCGCCCTGAATCATGAAGCCATTAATAACACGGTGGAAAATCGTGTTGTTGTAGAAACCTTCGCGGCAGTAGTCCAGGAAGTTTTTGACTGTTTCCGGCGCTTTGTCGTCGAACGTTTTGATGACGATATCGCCGTGATTAGTGTGGAAAGTAACCATTTCTGCATCCTGTTCCGTTTAGTATGGTGCTTTAGCCCGCAGTTAAGCGGCATATAGGTGCTTGTTATAGCATAACCGTGCACATCGATCACCTTGCATTGTGTGCTGCTTCCGGGTTGAATTACGGGTAGAATATGCCGTTTCAGGCGAAAGCCCGGTTCACACACGTAAACATGGAATTCTCGATGCTAAAAATCTTCAACACAATGACGCGCCAAAAAGAGGAATTTAAGCCTATTCACGCCGGTGAAGTCGGTATGTACGTGTGTGGTATCACCGTTTACGATCTCTGTCACATCGGCCATGGTCGTACGTTTGTCTCCTTTGATGTCGTCGCACGTTACCTGCGTTTCCTTGGCTATAAGCTGAAATATGTGCGTAATATTACCGACATTGACGACAAAATCATTAAACGTGCCAATGAAAACGGCGAGAGCTTCGTGGCGCTGGTTGACCGCATGATCGTTGAAATGCACAACGATTTCGACGCGCTGAATATTCTGCGTCCGGATCAGGAGCCGCGTGCAACCCACCATATTCCTGAAATCATTGAAATCACCGAGCAGCTCATCGCCAAAGGCCACGCCTACGTGGCGGACAACGGTGACGTGATGTTCGACGTGCCAACCGATGCTGATTACGGCAAGCTGTCACGTCAGGATCTGGACCAACTGCAGGCGGGTGCTCGCGTAGACGTTGTTGACGTCAAACGTAACCCGATGGACTTTGTGCTGTGGAAAATGTCCAAAGAGGGTGAACCAAGCTGGCCATCCCCGTGGGGCGCAGGCCGCCCAGGCTGGCACATTGAATGTTCCGCCATGAACTGCAAACAGCTGGGTAACCATTTTGATATTCACGGCGGCGGTTCCGATTTGATGTTCCCGCACCATGAAAACGAAATTGCGCAGTCGACCTGTGCGCACGACGGTGAATACGTGAATTACTGGATGCACTCCGGCATGGTGATGGTTGACCGTGAGAAAATGTCTAAATCGCTGGGCAACTTCTTTACCGTGCGTGATGTGCTGAAATATTACGATGCGGAAACCATCCGTTACTTCCTGATGTCCGGCCATTATCGTAGCCAGCTGAACTACAGTGAAGAAAACTTAAAGCAGGCTCGTTCGGCCCTTGAGCGTCTGTATACCGCGCTGCGTGGCACCGACAAATCCGTGGCGGCGGCGGGTGGCGAAGCGTTTGAAGCGCGCTTCATCGAAGCAATGGACGACGATTTCAACACCCCGGAAGCCTATTCGGTACTGTTCGATATGGCTCGCGAAGTGAACCGCCTGAAAACGGAAGATGCACATGCCGCTAATGCGCTGGCGTCACACATGCGTAAGCTTGCTTCAGTGCTGGGCTTGCTGGAACAGGAGCCGGAAGCATTTCTACAAAGCGGCGCGCAGGCAGACGATGGTGAAGTCGCAGAAATTGAAGCGCTGATCCAGCAGCGTCTTGATGCGCGTAAAGCCAAAGACTGGGCGGCAGCCGACGCCGCGCGCGATCGTCTTAACGCCATGAATATCGTGCTGGAAGATGGCCCGCAGGGTACGACCTGGCGACGTAAGTAACTCTGCACGTAGGCCGGATAAGGCGAAGCCGCCATCCGGCAATTTACCCGGTAGCGCCGGAAGGCGGCTTCGCCTTATCCGGCCTACAACGAAAGGTAGCGCCGACTCCGGGAACTCCCTTCGCGTTAATGCCCCTGCAACCCTGCCACAAACGCCGTCATCAGCTCAGTTAACGGTTCGTCATACCACAAGGCATAAAGATCCGCCGGTACGGCTTCCTCCAGCGGTAAAAAACGTACGCCTGGCCAGTGGATAAGCCCGCAGGTCTCCGGCAACAGCGACACGCCCATTCCCGCGCTCACCAGCGCCAGCGCCGTTTGCGGCTCATTCACCTGATGCGCGATAAGTGGGTAAAATCCGGCTTCCGCGCAGCGGTCATAAAGCTGACGCGCAAAGTCGCTTTGCTGGAAAGACAACGAGATAAGTGGCCTTGTGGCGAGTTCGCTTAACGGTACAACTTTCAGCCGGGCCAGCGGATCGGTATCCGGTACGGCAAGTGCGATGGATTCATGGGAGATGAGCTGGTTGCGAATATGGGCTTGCGCATAGGGCAGGACGTTGCGGTTAATCGCGATATCAATAGTGCGAGCGCGCAGGGCGTCGATTTGCTGGTGCTGTGACAGCTCATGCAGGTTCCAGTCAACGTCGGGATGCGAGGCTTTGAATTTTTTGAGCCGGGTCAGTAGCGTGCCCCACAGTGCGCTGCCGACAATACCGATGCTGATGTGCTGGTTTTCGCTGCGGCCAATTTGACGCACGTAGTTAAGTGACTGCTCCGTGGCGTTGAGAATTCGGTCAACCTCGGTTTTTAACACCTGACCTGCACGAGTCAATGCAACCTTACGACTGGTTAACAGTCTGGTTTCCAGCGTCTCTTCCAGCTCTTTGATCTGCATGCTTAACGGTGGCTGGGAGATGTTCAGCCGCGCGGCAGCTCGCCCAAAATGTAACTCTTCGGCCAGAGCCTGAAAATAACGTAGAGCGCGGATGTTAATACGATTATTGGTCAGGGCATCGTTCATTGATTGTTCGGGAAAAAGAGGAGGGACGGTCATCATGCCTCCCTCCTTTTTTGTTGTCAAACAACCGCCTGCGTAGTGGTGTGCAGACGTTCTGCGCGGCTACAAACGATAGCAACAACCAGCACCACTAACAGTACCGTATAGGCTATCGTCGCGGTATTGAGCGCGCCGTGCAGGCCGAAGTGGCCGTTGACCAGGGAAGAGACGCTGGCAAACAGCAGCGTACCGACGGTGCCACAGGTGAGCAGGGCGGAGATAAGCGTCGGTGAACTCTGATTCACCTGCAGCGAGCCGTAACTCATCAGCCCTGAGAACAGCCCGGAGTTGAAGAAACCGAACACCCCGCAGGCCAGCAGAATCAGCGTGGTATTGCCGCTGTTAGCAATTAGCGCAATGGCCGCCAGACCGATGCAGGTGCAGCCGAGCAGGAAGGTGCGCAGCTTCATCCACTTCACGGTGAACTGATTAAGGAACAGACCAATCGCTTTAGCCACCCAGTAGACGGTGGTATACAGCGCCGCGTCCTGTGGCTGGAGATGAAAGCGGAATTGCAGGTAGCCTGGCGTCCACATGGTGAAGATAGGTTCAGCCAGTAAGAAGGCAAACAGCGCAAAGCAGATCAAATAAATTGATGGCCCCCACGGCTCCCGTGCGGCGGTTACGCTGCGCTGTTGTAACGCTGCCGCCTCGGTGGTTGGAAAGCGGCAGCGGGCCGTCAGCGCCAGCATGAGTGCGCCTAATCCTCCCATGATCCCGTACATCGCAACCCAGCTTGCCCCCATGCGGAATAGCCAGGCGAGCAGGAAGGAGAGCGTTGCGCCAGCAAGACTGAAAAAGAAGTCGGTAAAAATCAGGCTTGAGGAACGGCTCTTTTCATCGGGATTAATGCGCACAACCAGATAGCTACCGATGGTCATGAAGATCCCTCCACAGGCGCCAATACCGGCGACCGCAAAGCTGAACAGGGTCAGGGTAGGGGAAACAAAAAGAATAGCGCTGATAAGGACGGTCACAGCCGCTGCAATGACCAGCGGCTTTTGCAGCCCCCATTTACGCATCAGGATTCCGCCCAGCATAATTGGAATAAACATGCCGATATTCATCAGCGTAAAGACCTGACCGATAAAGCTTGGATCTTTATGGAATGCCGCGCACAACGGGCCGAGCACGATACCCAGCGTAGAGACGAGCGCGCCGACAAAGTAATAGCTCAGATACGAGACGGCATTTAAATTCGCACGAGAAAATGAGGTGTCTGACATAAATATCTCTCCAGGCGGGCAGGAGGGTGCCCGCCGAACATTCGAGGATTAGGCGAACTGTTTTATGAACTGGCCAATCAGACGGATAAAGTCGTCGGTCACCATGGCTGCGCACTTCAGCGTCTGCTCGTGCGAGAGTTCAACATCGCTTAGCCCTTCTGCCATATTGGTGATGGCGGAAACCGCCAGCACCTTCAGCCCACAGTGGCGCGCGGCAATCACTTCCGGGACAACCGACATACCGACCACATCGCCGCCCATACGCTGCATCATGCGGATCTCAGCGGCGGTTTCGAAATTCGGGCCAGGATAAGAGACGAAAACACCCTCGTGAAGAGGAATTTCAAGGCTTTTGGCCGTCTGATGAAGTTGGGCGCGCAAATCCTTATCGTAGGCGTTTGCCAGGCTGAAGAAGCGCGGGCCGAAGCGCTCATCATTGGGGCCAACCATCGGCGTGGAAGGCATGGTATTGATGTGGTCGTTTAAGGCGACGAGGCTGCCGGCTGGAATGGCGGGATTAAGCGAACCGGCAGCATTGGTGCAGAACATAAACTCGCAGCCCAGCAGCTTAAAGGTGCGCACCGCCTGGGTCATGATGCCCATGCCTAAACCTTCGTAGAAATGACCGCGCCCCTTCATGCAGATAAGCGGTACGCCGTGTAGCGTCCCCATGACAATTTCTCCCGCATGGCCAATGACGGTGCTGACCGGAAAGCCCGGGAGTTCCTCATAGGAGAGCGTGGTTTTATTGTCCATGCGGTCAGCCAGCGCACCGAGGCCTGAGCCGAGGATAAGGGCGATACGCGGGTTAAACCCAGGTTTGGCAGCACGAAGGATGTCGACGGCTTCATAAGGGGTGTTGTTGAGGATTGACGGTGACATAGGAACTCCAGAATCAGGGATGTTTCGCGCTATTCTGGGGAACCGTTGATTGCCAATCCAATTCGATATATGCCGTTATTGATATGATTATCGTATTGATTGCAACGGTGATGATTTGAAGATTTTATGAATCAATGAATTACGTATCGGCTAAACGTTTTAGCGTTGCGAAAGCGGGGCGGCGGGTGTGATGATTTGTGATGAGCTTCACTTTGCCCGCAGTATCAATTTCAGGAGCGCCGGATGACAGCGTACAAAGGTCGCCCGGCCAAGCGCAGCACCGCCGGGAACCCCAGACTCACCGCCGACGCCACCACAGGCATGCCATCACTACTACACCCGGTAGCCATACCCACATCAGCTCCGACAAAATCACCTGATGCCCATACGGCGTGGTATAGCGTGAAAGCGCAAAGGGGGCCACTTTAATCACCTGCCACGGGGCGAAGAAGCGTTCATCTGACCACGGCCATAGCCAGCCGACGCCTTTACCGCCGGTCGTGACTGAATCCAGCAAACTGTGTGAAAGCAGTGACACCGTCAAAAACAGCCAGCAGCGGACAAGTCCTGCGTGAAACCATCGTCGCCCTATCACTACGCAAAGTAGAGGAACCAGAAAAGCGAACAGCAGCGAATGGGTAAAGCCGCGATGGCCAAAAACGTTGCCGTAGGCAATGCCGAACTTAAACGCCAGCATGTCGGCGTCGGGTAGCATTGCAAGGACGATGCCGCTAAAAAGCAAGCGTGGTGGAATAACGCGAGTGCCGAGGCCTAAACCCAGACAAATCGGGACGGCGGCGTGAGTAATGATGGTTGGCATCTGTAATCCGTTTCAGGCAAAGGAGTACAGAGTATCGCTGCTTGAGGCATTTTATGCAGCAGGGCGTAATTCTGAAATTGTACAAAAATAAACCCGGCATCGCGGTGCGCTGCCGGGTGACCGGTGGGGCTTACGCCGTTACGGTGATGCTCTGGCCTTCAAAATTCACGGTTTGGCCTGCAACAATTTTGCAGCGTTTACGGGTTTCCACCACACCGTCAACTTTGACCAGACCGTCGGCAATGGCGAGTTTCGCCTGTGCGCCACTTTCGCTCCAGCCTTCCAGTTTTAGTAAGTCACAGAGTTCCACATGCGGATGTTTACCCAAAGAAAATGTTGCCATCTTATGCCTTCTCCACGTCGTGATACTCTTCACACGCCTGTAAGGTGTTTTCAATCAAGGTAGCGACGGTCATTGGACCGACGCCGCCCGGTACTGGAGTGATGTAAGAAGCGCGCGCGGCGGCATCTTCAAACACCACATCGCCGACTACTTTACCGCTTTCAAGGCGATTGATCCCGACATCAATCACGATGGCGCCTTCTTTGATCCACTCACCCGGAATAAAGCCAGGTTTGCCAACCGCCACGATCAACAGATCGGCGTTTTCGACGTGGTGGCGCAGGTTTTTGGTAAAGCGATGGGTCACGGTGGTAGTGCAGCCAGCCAACAGCAGCTCCATACTCATTGGACGACCCACGATGTTGGACGCGCCAATTACCACGGCGTTCAGGCCATAGGTGTCGATGTTATAGCGCTCAAGCAGCGTCACAATACCGCGTGGGGTGCATGGGCGCAGGCGCGGCGCGCGCTGGCACAGACGACCCACGTTATACGGATGGAAACCATCAACATCTTTGTCCGGGTCGATACGTTCCAGAACTTTCACGTTATCAATACCCGCAGGCAGCGGAAGCTGCACCAGAATGCCATCGATAGTGGTGTCGGCATTCAGAGTATCAATCAGCGTCAGCAGTTCGGCTTCGCTGGTGGTTTCCGGCAGATCGTAGGAGCGGGAGATAAAGCCCACCTCTTCGCAGGCTTTACGCTTGCTGCCGACATAAATTTGCGATGCGGGGTTGCTGCCAACCAACACAACAGCCAGCCCAGGGGCGCGTTTTCCGGCTCTAATGCGAGCCTTAACTTTTTCCGCAACCTCAGAGCGCACCTGCTGCGCAATCGTTTTACCGTCAATAATCTTTGCTGCCATCAGGGAAATTATTCCATCTGTCATTAACGAAGGGGGGATGGACATATTTTGTCAGATGCGAGGCTCGCTGTCAGTTATCGTTTGCGAGTTTTCACCGGAAAGTCGTTTTGTTGAAGACTTGAGCGATAGTTGGCGGTAGTTTATCCATCTCCACATTCAGTGCAGGTTTCGCATGGAAATGGATTGACTCAACTGTCTGTGACCGTATAATCCAACGCGCTTCACTCCATCAAGAAGTTCCCCAGTGCGCCCTTAGCTCAGTTGGATAGAGCAACGACCTTCTAAGTCGTGGGCCGCAGGTTCGAATCCTGCAGGGCGCACCATTTAAATCAATAGCTTACAAAAAATCCCAAAACATACAAAAATCCAGAAGGTGTCCTGACGGGGGACTTTTGATTTGCTACATCACAATGCCGTTCAAAATTCCTTTCCATCTTTGCGCTTTCAGTAGGCATATCTCTCTGCGTATTACTCGCTGTTGGTAAAATCATCCACTCAACGTTAGGCGGTATGATGTGCAATGGTGCTTGTATTGCAGTGCCAGTCGTTGGTCTATCTCTTTATGGTTAATTTATGTCTGTTGTGTTTGATGATGTGATTCACACGGAGGTGATTATTATTTGATTGGCTAAGTAAATATTTGTAACATCATAAGACTTTTCTTAATGTGATATTTACATGATGCGCAACAATGCTTTGGATGCAGTGAAGCTTCTGGCTTGCTTCTTTATCATAGTAGTCCATGTTGGTAATTTCTCTGAGATGCCGCAGTATTTTGGCGAGCTGTTCAGGGTGTCTTCAAGGTGGGCGCTACCCTTTTTCTTTTTGGCCTCAGGTTACCTGATGGGATCATCTGCCCATGATGATTTGGGAAAGAAGCTTAACAAGCTTGTTAGCATTCTGTTCTGGTCATCGATGTTGTATATCCCGGTTTTATACCGAAAGATGCAGGGGGATACATGGAGGGTCATCGGGAAAATTATATCTAATGACACACTCCATGAGGGAACATTCTTTCATTTATGGTTTTTGAATGCACTTATTCTTGGCGTTATATTAACAAATTACTTTGTGAAAAATGTTAGTGTTAAATCTTCTTTATTTATTTCAACGATTATTTTAGTTGCATGCTGGTATGGAGATCTGATTAAGTCTCTTCACAATGATATTAATGTTTTCTATGCGTTAAGAACACTGATAGCATTCTCGCTTGTGTACATGGGTTATTACTTTGCTAAAAGTGGAACGCTCAAAAAGGTCACCAATTGTGCTGCAATATGTGTTATATGTGTTAGCGTCATATTTATGATTGGTGAAGCATACCTTTTGGCTATGGTATTTAATGCAGATATCACAGAAAGGCAATTCCCATTATTTGCCACACCAGTTTGTATAGCTTTGCTTAGTCTTTGCGTTAATAATAATATCAGAGAGAATATTTTTTCAAATATTGGCAAGGATTATTCACTAGGTGTCTATATTCTACATCCTCTGATGCTCTATATTTTGATGCATATAGTCGGGGGTGAGGTTGCAAATAATTCAATGTTGAAGTTAATAATAAGTTTTAGCTTATCGATTTTGATACTAATGTTCGTCAAGGCGGTTATTCCAATAGCTTACAGAAAGCTTAACGGCATTGGGGTGAAGTAATCGGCCAGGCAAGCAGCTCCGGTGGTTATAGTATCGTGGCGAAACTTTGGGTCTGATAGGGATTTCAGTTACATAAATCATAAAGGCTGCATTTAGCAGCCTTTATATGGTTATTTAGCTTTTGGGAATTCCCAATCTTTCATTTAAACTCGGATCAGGAGTAATGGTTATCTTGATTTTTCTATCGATAATATTATTATCCAATAGCGCATTTTCAATCTTTTTACCATTATAAACAGGGAATGGCCAGTTATCCCTGTCATCACCTTTCGGCACCAAAACAGACACTTCCGATTTACCTGAGTTAATAGCATCGGTAACTTGAGATATAACTAATTCTCCAATTTGAGTCGCTTTCTCATAGGTTAAGTTTAAGTTCTGGGATTCTCTCAAAGATGATTGAGGCATTGTCGCTATATTAAACAGAATGAAAGCATAGATTGGTAAAATTATTGCCACAAGTTTGTATCTGGCTGAGAAGTAATGTACTGAATATAACGACAGGACAATCGGGTACATATAAAATGCCCACATGGCAACCGGTCTTTCGGCATAAGACGATGATGCCTTAGCACACAGTAAAATCAATGCTATCGCGGAAAAAATCCAGCTAATGAATGTGGTGATATAGGTCATCGAAAAACATGAACTTTTTCTGCGGAGTAAATCACCTATAGCGATTAACAGGCCTGCCACAACACCTATGTAAATCAGCGCCATGTACCAACTATTAGCGCTACCTATAAATAACCATAGCTTATTAACGCTGCCAGATATATCGAGGGAAGCCCCTTCAATCTGAGATGCTCTTCCTCCATTCATCTCAAATAAGATGGAGATCAACCATACGATAGAAATATAAATCTGAAGGTTTTTTTCTCTTGCGGTTTTTATGACGTTGAATTTATTTGATAAAAAGCTTAAAAGAATCACTGAGCCGCAATATGATGCGAGTATTACGCTAGCAAAAACATTAGAAAAAATACAAATGTAAGTGACAATGGAAGTTGCTATTAAAAAATTAACGCTGCATTTTTTATGATATGCTCTGCAATTTTCTTTGTTCATCAGAAATAAAACAAATGAACCATTTATCAGAGCGGGGAAAAGGTAGTGATAAAAGCAGGTGATATTGATTTCCCAAAGTAGGTAGTAGCTATTTGTCACGCCTTCACTTTTAAAGAAACCAAACATGAAAAGGAAATAGATAAAGGTGCAGGTTGATGCCGTTACTATCTGCTCTTTTGATTTTTCACTAATAAGAACAAAAAAGTTGTACAAGAAAATAGTGCAAAGAACGGATGTTATCAAAGCGGTAGTGATTGAGATTGCGAAGAAGAAATTCATCCCAAACTTCATTAGCACTAATGATGAGAATCTGGCAACAATAGGGAATGATATTTCTGGGACGGCTTTTACAGGATTGAATCCACCCCACTCAGGAAGAGCTGAGCGATAACGTGCTAAGTTGCCCCAATCATCTCCAGATACTATCGTTACAGGGTGTATATATGAGAAAAACACCAGTGTCGCGATAAATATAAAACCAAATAAAAGGAATATATATTTCCTTGAAGAAGTTTCAAAAGAGTTGTCTTTCATCTACTTATCCTTCAATACATATCGAGGTCTGTTTTTAACCTCAACATAAATTCTGCCAATGTATTCGCCAAGAACGCCAATACCAATGAGCTGTACGCCGCCAAGAAAAAGGATTGAAACCAGAATAGAGGGATATCCGCGAACAGGATTACCAAATACAACGGTATCGAAAATCATCCATGCGCCGTATAGAAACGAAAGGCTAGCCACAAATAATCCGATATAGGTCCACATACGCAGTGGGAAGGTAGAGAAGCTTGTGATCCCCTCCAGTGCAAGATTCCATAACTTCCAGCCGTTGAATTTGCTATCCCCAGCTACGCGCTCGGCACGTGCATACTCGACGACATCTGTACGACCACCAACCCAGCTCAGAACGCCTTTCATGAACAGATTTCGCTCAGGCATGAGCTTTATATTTTCTACGACTTCACGTGACATCAACCGAAAGTCGCCCACGTTTTCTTCAATCTTCGGTGAGCTGATTTTGTTGTGAAGCTTGTAGAACCACTCAGCCGATTTACGCTTGAGCCGTCCATCAGTAGAGCGATCTGTTCTTTTCGCCAGTACCATGTCTGCCCCAGCCTGCCACTTAGCAATGAGGTGGGGAATAACTTCGATAGGGTCTTGCAGATCAACATCAATTGGGATGATTGCGTCGCCGGAAGCGTTGTCGAGCCCAGCAAATAATGCCGGTTCTTTCCCAAAGTTTCGGGTAAAGGATAGCGGTACAACCATTGGGTCCGACGCCGCCAGAGCATTTATGATGGATTCGGTTGCATCGCTGCTCCCGTCGTTGATGAAAACTATCTCAACATCGTGTTGTTTTAGCTCTTCAAACTCACGTACCGTCTTATAGAAAATCGGTATCGTGGCCTCTTCATTAAAGACAGGAACGACCAAAGAGATTTTCATTTAACATCCCTAAATACAATGAATTTCGAATAGATGAACCCTGCGACCAGGCTGAATCCTGAAAATACAATCAGCGTTAGCAGTGCCGGTGCATGGAGGCTGTCTGCAATGTATCCAGTCAGGACCGCCATAGCCCCCATAAAGATAACGAAGGCGACATACCGGCCTGTCGTGGCTTTGGTTTTAAATGTCCATCTGGCATTAACAAAAAAGCTGAACGTCACTGCCACAGAGAACGCAACAAGGTTCGATATCGCCTGGTTCAAGCCGAACAAGCTGAATAGCACTCCAAAGCACGCCCAGTGAAGGGCCGTGTTCAGTACGCCCACGGAAACATAACGACTAAATAGCTTTAACATTAGTGAAATCAGTAAATTCTGAAAGGCATGAAGTTTAGCATCATCTATTCACATGATCGATAAGTCCATTGAGTTTATGAGGCGATGCTCCCCCAGTAAGGTAAACATTTGTGCGAAACAACTTAGAGCCGGTGAAGATGGTTCATCATTTAACGGCAATGCTTTGACGTGGTGAGAATGCAAGCGTAGCACTTATAATTTTTGATGTGGTATTAGGGGGCGTTAGTGTCTGGGGGGGGGGCGTCATTTTCTAATTGTGTGATGTTAAATGAAGCTTGGGGGAGATTAATATTGTATTACAGTTATATTATAAAATGACGATGTTGGCCGTGTTGGCACTTGTTAATTTTTTTAGAATGGTGATGTATTGAAAGTGATAAGCCCAAAAAATGGGCTTTTGTCTTTTTGAGTATTTAGTTATTTATTATATCTACGATTTTTCCTTTTCCAATAATTCATTTGCCTTTATACTCTTTATATAATCCACTGTGAGCGAAATAATTATAGGTAAGGCTATGCCTGTGGCAATGTACAAAAACCAGTAATGAGGTGTTGAATAATGATTTAAATAGGATGCATTTTTCATGTTGTACATTCCTAGTTTATAAAAAACAATATCGAGTATAGTAAAAGTTAATAAGTGATAGCTCATTATTATTTTGCTTTTCGAGCCAATTAGTGATAATAAATTTAGTTTTTTATCTTGTGATGCTGCTGCATTTGTTATCGCAAGAATTGCGCATATCGATAATAACGATGATAATGTATGAAAAATAAATCCCTGTGGGTATTTACTCCATGACATTAGTAAGCCGCCTAAAACTCCGAAATTTTTCATTGTAAAAATAATTATTATAGACATTATTGGGATGTATAGGCTTTTCATAGAGAGAAGTGTTTTTTTAAACACAAAACCTATGAGGTAGAACATGGAGCCTACTAGTACTTGAGACATTAGATTATATGTTTGGTTGCTCGTTTCAGCATAGAGTGATGCAACATAACACATACCAAGAAAACCAATGAGAATTGCGATCCCAAGAATAACCACTTGTTTTTTAATATAAATAATTACTCTGCAAAGTAGACTGGCAAGGGCATATGAAAATAAGAACCAGGCGACCAGGAAGTAACCATTGTTATGAAAGTTTTTCTCGAATATGTTTTTAAAAGTGTCAGAGATTGTTGATTTGTATATTTCACCAATGGAAATGTTGTAATAACTACTTATTAATAGTGCTATGGCTGAAATAATTATATATGTATATGCAATATACCATAAGTGTTTTATTGTGATGTTTTTAATGGTTTGTAAGATTGATGTTTCTTTAAAAAGAATTCCGCCAAGTAAGAAGAATAATGGCATATGGAAAGTGTAAGGTTCAAAAATATAAGGAGGCACAATTCCGTAATGCCCCAGCACTACTGCAATCATTCCTAAACCTTGAGCATAACGTAAAGATAAAGATTGTCGATTGGTTAACATATGAACTTAATGGGAAAATGATTTTTTGAAATTATACTATGAATAAATATAGATATACAGGACATAAATCACAAGAATGGTATACATTTCCTATAGCTTAACAATATTCGCCTGACACAGGGGGGATTCGTTCAATATCTTACTCCTTAACCACATTGCGAATCCCCTCACATATTCCCCACCCCCCATTTGTATAAACCCCAAAACACCAATTACACTGTATAAAAACACAGCGTCAATGCGGAGGCAGTATGAACTACGAGATCAAAAACATCGAGCCAAGAAAAATCGCCGGTTTTCATATGGTTGGCCCGTGGGAGCAGACGGTTAAGCAAGGCTTTGAACAGCTGATGTTGTGGGTCGACGGCAAGCAGATCCCCGCCCAGGAGTGGATTGCTGTTTACTACGATAATCCTGATGAAGTTCCGGCGGAAAAACTACGCTGTGATACGGTTGTTTCCGTGGCTGATGATTTTGTGGTGCCGGAAAACAGTGAAGGCGTCATGACGGCGGCAGTGGCCGGTGGGTTATACGCCGTGGCGCGTGCTCGGGTCGAAAATCATGATTTTGCGACGCCCTGGTATCAGTTCTTTGATAGCGTGCTGAAGGATGAAAAGCATCAAATTGCCGACAAACCCTGCTTTGAGATTTACCACAACAACGGGGCGCAGGACGGCTATTGGGATATCGAAATGTACGTCGCGGTAGCGCCTAAGCAGTAAGGAAAATGCCAGAGCGCGAAACCGACTCTGGCGTTATCTATAACGGTGGCTAATTAATGCAGCGCCTGGGCTATCGCGCTAAACATCAGCGAAGCTTCAAGCGGCTGCGCGTTGAACGATGGCTCAGCCTGTGGCCAGGTTGACCACTGCACGATAACCAGGTTTTCCGCGCGGTTAACCATAATCATCTGGCCAAAAATGCCCAATGCCCACATGGAGTCTTTAAGCGAGTCTTGCGGGAGCGGGACAACGCCTTTTGCCGTGGCGGGTACTTCGTTATTCCACCACTGGTAGCCATAAATCCCTCGTGGATGACCGGCTGAGACCGAGTTTTTTGCGGTAGTCCAATCTGCGGATTGCGCTATCCAGTTTTTTGCCAGTACCTGAGTACCATCGGGCAGACGGCCATCGTTTAATACAAACTCGCCAAAGCGGCCCCAGTCTTCCAGCGTAGCGTTAAAGCCGTGTGCGCCAACGTCATGTTTATCTTTGCTGTAGGAATGCCAGACGCCGTCATTGGCCATGCCATAAGGTTTCCAGAGCGTTTTTTCCAGATAATGGGCCAGCGGCATGCCGGTTGCGCGTTCGAGAACATCACCCAATAACCAGGCGCCGCCCGAGGAGTACGACCACACCTCTCCGGCAGGGTGTGCGCTTTTGAGTCCCGAAACCAGTTTACGCACGCAGTCGTAAGTCCCTGGATGCGCTTCACACTGGGTCAATTTGGCGAAATCAGACTGCGGATTGGTATAATCCTCGTTCCACGCCACGCCGGAGGTATGCTGGATAAGCTGCTTCAACGTTACCCCTTCCCAGGCTGTACCTTTGAGATCGGGCTCATATTGAGTCACCAAATCGTCCATAGAGTGAATTTTGCCTTCCTTGACCGCCGCGCCCACCAGAACGGAAACGACCGCTTTCCCCACCGAGCGCGACGTCCATAGCGTCGTATCGGTATTGCCTTGCGCCAGATATTTCCACGCCACTTTGCCGTTTTTGAGCACCAGCATACCGCTGACATTCTGCCGTTTGACGTAGTCCTGCAGGTTAAACTGCTGACCGTTAATCTGATACGTCGCCTGCGTCAGCGGCTTTTCGGCGCTAAGGAGGGGAGTGGATTGCCCATGGCGGAAAACATCACCTTGATAGTTGCGATAATCGTTACGAAAACCGATCACGCGATCGGCCTGACTCCAGGTCAGCATTTTCTGGGTATCGGGCAGCTGCTTATCAAAAGGCGCGGGGCAATGGGTTAATTCAGTGCCTTCACAGGCGGCCATGGCGGCGGGGGAAAGCAGCGCGCCAGCGATAAGGCTTGCCAGGATGCATGACGTTGCGGTTAACGATTTTTGTTTATTATTCATCGTATTCTCGTTCGAAGTTTATAGAAGTAGACACCGTAGCCCGGGACGATCGCGGGATAGGTGCAGTATAAAAATCGACGACCTATAATAAAAAACGCGTAATGGGGGAAAAACCCCCACATCAAACCCGGGAGTGCGTTTTGCCATCTTTGTCCTATTCGTTTGCACAACTTGAAGCCTTTACCGCCGTGGCGGCGCACGGGAGCCTGGTGAAAGCGGCCGCCAAACTCGGTAAGGATCGAACGACGCTACGCGATCTTATCGATTTGCTGGAAGATGGCCTGGGTTATGCGCTGTTTGTCCGTGAGGGAAAAACGCTGCAACTGACGCCGGAAGGCGACTTACTTCAGCGACAGGCGCAATTGCTGATGCGTCAGGCCCGGGCATTCGAGCAGTTTGCCTGCCAGGTGCCGTCAACCGAAACACAGGCGCTAAGCGTGGTGTACGACGCTTTTACCCCGCGAAAATTTATCCACGGCCTGATTGCCGTTATGGCAAAACGACAGGTTCGACTCAGCCTCACCTGCATGCCGCGTGAAGCGGGGGAGCGGGCGCTGGCCGCCGGGCAGGCCGATCTGGGATTTTACCAGGCCAATAATCGCAGCATCGGCACTGAAATGGAGTGGCGGGCCATCGGCACGCTCGAGATGGATTTTTACGCCTCGCAGACGTTATTTGCGCAGGTTGCCATGCCGTGTTCGCTGCTCGACTTGTCCTTAACGCCGCAGGTCGTCATGCATTCGGCCTCTGATATTCCGGTTTCACAACGCTTACAAATTGCGGGAAGCATTATTTTCACCAATGAACTGGAGATGCTACGCGGCTTGATTGAATCGGGCTGCGGATGGGGTTTTTTGCCCACGCATTTTCAGGCGGCGCGCTGGGACAACGTCTCAGCTATTCCGGTGGCGGTGGGCAATGAGGGGATAAGCCAGACGATGGTCACCCTCTGGCGCCCGGGTCACGATAAGCGTCGAATCATTGATGAGGTGCTGACGCAAATTCCGGCGCTGTGGAAAAGCGCCGGGATTTAACACTATTTATTGATGAGTGGATAAAGACGATGCTCGTCTTTTATCCGCCACGATAACCAGGCCAATCCCGGAAAGAGTAATAACAATAGCCAGCAGCATCCGCCCGTCAATCGCTTCACCCATCAGCAGCAATCCGCCCATCGCCGCCAGACAGGGCACGCTAAGCTGCAGCGTGCTGGCGGTAGTGGGAGAGAGTTTTGGCAACAGTGAATACCACAACAGGTAGGCCGAGCCGGACATCAGCGCCCCGGAGATGATCGCCAGCAGCACGCCGAAAAGATCGCCACGAATCGGCATATCGCTCACGGCAAAAACCACCAGCGCGATGGGAATCGCGAGCATAAAGTTTCCCGCCGTGGCGGCAGCGGGATCGCGCACCCTTTTGCCGGTGATGCAGTACACCGCCCAGGCCGCCCCGGAGAGCATCATTAACAGCGATGCCTTGCCCGAAGGATGACCGACTCCCGGCAACAGCAGCAGCGCCAATCCGCCCATTGCCGCCAGCATCCCGGTACTTTTTAGCCACGTCAGCCGTTCGCCCCGCAGCAATCCCCAAAACGTCATGACCACTTGCACGGTGCCGAACAGCAATAACGCGCCCGCCGCGGTGGTTAACGACATGTATGCCAGTGAAAAAGCAAACACATACAGCGCCAGAAGCGCGGCATTGAGCATATTGTACTCGGGTTTTTTTCTGATTCCCGGCAGTTGCAGCAGTAAAAATAACGCTACGCCGCCGCTCAGCAAGCGAAGGCTGCCAAAGGTGACCGCGTCCATGTGCAGCATTTTCAGCGCCAGTCGACAAAGCAGGGAGTTGGCGGCAAAGGCGGTCATAGCGAGAATTATTTTTACCAACACAGGGCGTTCCTTCTTACGGTAGTCGGCAAATTATGCCGTAAGCCGCGCGACGTTGCGCCATGGTTTTGTGCGCCGATGCGTCAGGATGACATGCGGTGAGATTCCATTGATACGCCTCGTTACGCTTGATTGTGTAACGATAATGAGTATAGTTCTCACTCTCTTTTTTATTCATTGATGCGGTACGGCTGGCTCAGGCGTCGTTGAGGAATTTCACAGGGGATTCTCAGGCGTAAGTGGCGACCACCTGCTGGTACTTCAGATGAATTTTTATTGATACCTCAGGGATCCTCTTATGAAAACCAAACTGTCTGTGCTCGCACTGGCGATAAGCGCGGGTGTTCCTGCCGCTCATGCCGCTACAGAAAGCGCAACCACAAAGAATAATCAGGCTGAAACCATGGTGGTGCAGGGCGTTGATAGCAGTAGCTTCATCCCCGGTGGCGACCAGTTGGTTCCTGCCTACCTCGATGGGCAAATCGCTCACGGTGGACGTCTAGGGATGCTCGGCGAGCAGAAATCCATGGATGTCCCATTCAACGTCATCGGTTACACCTCGAAGCTGGTACAGGATCAGCAGGCAAAAACCATCGCTGATGTGGTCAAGAACGATGCCGGTGTGCAGGCCGTTCAGGGTTACGGTAACTTTGCCGAAACCTATCGTATTCGCGGTTTCAAGCTTGATGGTGATGACATGACGATGGGCGGCCTGGCGGGCGTCGTGCCGCGTCAGGTGGTCGATACCCAGATGCTCGAACGTATCGAAGTGTTTAAAGGGGCCAATGCGCTGGTGAACGGCGCGGCAAGCTCCGGCGTCGGTGGGATGATAAACCTTGAGCCGAAACGCGCCGAAGATATCCCCACTACCCGTATCGGCGTCGATTACACCGGTAACTCTCAGGTTGGCGGCGCGCTGGACGTTGGCCGTCGTTTTGGCGATGACAATCAGTGGGGCGCCCGCGTCAACGTACTGCATCGCGAAGGCGAAGCGCGCGTTGATAACGATAACCGTCGTACCACGCTGGCCTCTTTAGGGCTGGATTACCGCGGCGATCGTTTCCGCTCCTCGTTTGATTTTGGCTACCAGAAAAAAACCTTCCACGGCGGTGAGATGGGCATCGGCTTTGCCGCCATTAACGCCATCCCGGACGTGCCGAGCAACACTAAAAACACCGGCCAGAAGTGGGGCTACAGCGATATTGAAAACGAATTCGGTATGGCAAAAGCAGAATACGATCTGACCGATAACTGGACGACTTACCTCGGGCTTGGCGCACAGCATGCGCACGAAGAGGGGATTTATGCCACGCCGAAACTGACCAATGTCAACGGCGATGCCACCGTCGGGCGTCTGGATACCAACCGCCTTATCGACAGCTTCAGCGGGATGGGCGGCCTGCGCGGCAATTTCGACACCGGCGCCGTGTCCCACAAAGTGAACATTGGCTACTCGGCGAAGATCACCCGCGACGCCACGGCCTGGCGTATGTCGAACAGCAAAACCAACCCGACCACCAACATCTACGACAATCAGGGCGTAGAGAAGCCGGATTACACCTTAACCGGCGGCAATTATCACGACCCGCTGACCACCGCGCGTAATCGCACACAAGGCTGGCTATTCAGCGACACGCTGGGCTTCTTTGACGACAGCCTGCTGTTTACCGCCGCGGCGCGCAACCAGAAAGTGGTTATCCGTAACTACAATAACAACACCGGTCTGGAAACCACCACCTCGAGCTTTACCGAAAGCCGCTGGATGCCAACCTTTGGTCTGGTCTACAAACCGTGGGAAACCGTTTCTCTGTACGCCAACCATACGGAAGCGCTGCAACCGGGCGGCAATGCGCCAAGTACGGCGAAAAACTTTGGTCAGAGTATCGGCATCGCGCACTCGAAGCAGGATGAAGTGGGGGTGAAAATTGATTACGAACGCGTCGGTGGCTCGCTGGCGTTGTTCCAGATTAAAAAACCGTCCGGCGTGCTCGATAGCGACGGCTACTACGGCATGGACGGTGAACAGCGCAACCGTGGCGTGGAGCTCAACGTCTTTGGTGAACCGGTTCTCGGCCTGCGTCTGAACGGCAGCACCCTGTGGATTGACCCGGAAATGACCAAAACCAAAGGCGGTCTCAACGACGGTAACGATGCGATTGGCGTCTCCCGCTTCTACGCGGTACTGGGCGCTGAGTACGATATCAAGCCAGTTGATGGCCTGACAGCCACCGCGCGCGTTAACCATACCGGCTCTCAGTACGCTGACTCTGCCAACACCAAAAAACTCGATAGCTATACCACGCTGGATTTAGGCGTGCGTTATCGAATGCACCTGAATCAGGATCAGAACGATCTGGTATGGCGCGCCGGTATCACCAACGTAACCAACGAGAAATACTGGTCAGGCGTTGATGACCTCGGCGTCTATCTGTACCAGGGAGAGGCGCGTACGCTAAAAGTTTCCGTCAGCTACGACTTCTAAAAGCGCCTTGATAACGTGAATGTCCCGACACTCGCTATCATGATGCTCACACCGTAGGCCGGATAAGGCGTTTACGCCGCCATCCGGCAATCTGCCACACACAGCCGGATGGCGCGCAGCTTATCCGGCCTACCATCCTTATCTTATGCAATCCGTGGTACTTACCTCAGGGCTCTGGGTACCGATAGCCTTGCGACAAGTCGCGCTAAGTGTTAAAAGGTGCCCCTTCATATCAAAGCTACAGGGGTTAGACGTGAGAAACGCGTCATCAGCATCCAGCCAGAATCAACAGGATGCATCGTCGGAAAATAGCCCGACGCTTCACCGCGGGTTACAAAACCGCCATATCCAATTAATCGCCCTCGGCGGCGCTATCGGTACCGGGTTGTTCCTCGGCATCGGCCCGGCCATTCAGATGGCAGGCCCGGCGGTCATTCTGGGTTACGCCATCGCTGGCGTTATCGCGTTTATGATCATGCGCCTTTTAGGGGAGATGGTCGTTGAAGAGCCGGTATCCGGTTCGTTTGCTCATTTTGCTTATAAATACTGGGGGCCGTTCGCTGGATTTCTCTCCGGCTGGAACTACTGGGTTATGTTCGTGCTGGTGGGCATGGCTGAACTGACCGCCGCCGGGATCTATATGCAATATTGGCAGCCTGATGTCCCTACCTGGGTATGGGCCGCGGGCTTCTTCGTGCTGATTAACGCCGTCAATCTTGTTAACGTGCGGCTGTACGGGGAAACCGAATTCTGGTTCGCGCTGATTAAAGTACTGGCGATTATCGGCATGATTGGTTTTGGCATCTGGATGCTGGTCTCCGGTAAGGGCGGTGACAACGCCAGTATCGACAACCTCTGGCGTTTCGATGGCTTCCTGGCAACCGGCTGGAAGGGGCTTATCTTATCGCTGGCGGTGATTATGTTCTCCTTCGGCGGGCTGGAGTTGATTGGTATCACGGCGGCGGAGGCGCGTGACCCGGAACGTTCGATCCCGAAAGCCGTCAATCAGGTCGTTTACCGTATCCTGCTGTTTTATATTGGTTCGCTGATTGTTTTGCTGGCGCTTTACCCGTGGCATGCCATTAAATCCGACAGCAGTCCATTTGTGATGATCTTCCATAATCTGGACAGTAACCTGGTGGCCTCGGCGCTGAACTTCGTCATTCTGGTCGCCTCATTGTCGGTGTACAACAGCGGCGTGTACTCCAACAGCCGAATGCTGTTTGGCCTCTCCGTGCAGGGTAACGCGCCGCGCTTTTTGACCAAAGTTAGCCGTCGTGGTGTACCGGTGAACTCGCTGATTCTCTCCGGGGCGATTACTTCGCTGGTGGTGCTGGTCAACTATCTGCTGCCGCAGAAGGCGTTTGGTCTACTGATGGCATTGGTAGTGGCAACGCTGCTGCTGAACTGGGTGATGATCTGTATGGCGCACCTCAAGTTCCGTGCCGCCATGCGTCGTAAAGGTCGTGAGCCGAAATTCAAAGCCCTGTGGGCGCCAGCCAGCAACTACATCTGCATTGCTTTCCTGCTGATGGTGCTGGTGCTGATGTGCACCATGGAGGGCATGCGCCTGTCGGCGATTCTGCTGCCGGTCTGGGTGCTGTTCCTGTTTATCGCCTTTAAAGTGTTACGTCGCAAAGCGTAATACCGCACACTTCCCGGCGTCGTGATTCTCGGCCGGGCTATCTGCGAAATGACATTGCCGGATGGCGGCTACGCCTTATCCGGCCTACACCAAACGGTAGCCCGGCCGAGCGCAGCGACGCCGGGAACTCTCCAGCGCCGCTTTTCTCCCTGATTCATTTTTAATCGTGACCCTTCTCGCAAATCTACTATTCCACGCGCGATCTTTAATTTGTAATCGATTACTTTTTATTTGAGCTGTTTTTGTAATCGATTACTTTGAGGGTAAAAACATGGTCTCCACCACATCACATCCTGAAAATAGCGGCGTACAGCATCGGCTGCTGGTGCCACGTTTGTCATTAATGATGTTTATGCAGTTCTTTATCTGGGGCAGTTGGTCGGTCACCTTAGGTTTAGTAATGAGCCAGCACAACATGTCTTTGCTGATTGGTGACGCCTTCTCGGCCGGGCCGATTGCTTCCATCCTTTCACCGTTTGTCCTCGGCATGCTGGTCGACCGATTCTTCCCATCGCAAAAGGTGATGGCGGTGATGCATTTGCTGGGCGCGGCGATCCTGTGGTTTGTGCCGCAGGCGCTGGTGGCAGAAAACGGCGCGCTACTGATTGGTCTGCTGTTTGGCTACACCCTGTGCTACATGCCAACGCTGGCGCTGACTAACAACATCGCTTTCCACAGCCTGAGCAACATCGACAAAACGTTCCCGGTGGTGCGCGTGTTCGGCACTATCGGCTGGATTATTGCCGGGATCTTTATCGGCGTAACCGGTATTTCCGATACTACCGGCATCTTTACGCTGGCGGCGCTGTGCTCGGTGATACTGGCGGTCTACAGCCTGACGCTGCCCCACACGCCGGCCCCGGCAAAAGATCAAGCGCTGAAACTGCGCGATCTGTTTTGCGCTGACGCTTTTGCCCTGCTGAAAACCCGCCACTTCCTGGTATTCGCCCTCTGCGCGACGCTTATCTCCGTGCCATTAGGCACTTACTACGCTTACACCGCCTCTTTCCTGGCCGATGCGGGCGTGGCCGATGTCAGCACCGCCATGTCGTTCGGGCAGATGTCTGAAATCATCTTTATGTTGATTATCCCGTTGCTGTTCCGCCGTCTGGGCGTGAAATACATGCTGCTCATCGGCATGCTCGCGTGGTTTGTGCGCTACATGTTCTTTGCTCTCGGCATTAATGAAGAGACGCGCTTCCTGCTGTATCTCGGTATTTTGCTGCACGGCGTGTGCTATGACTTCTTCTTTGTAGTGGGCTTTATCTACACCGACCGCGTGGCGGGCGAGAAGGTGAAAGGTCAGGCGCAAAGTATGGTAGTGATGTTCACTTACGGTATCGGCATGTTGTTGGGTTCACAGATCTCCGGCGCGCTGTACAACCAGCTGGTGGCCGGGCAAACCGTACCGCAGGCATGGGTGAGCTTCTGGTGGATCCCGGCGGTGGCCGCAGTGGTGATCGCATTGATTTTCCTGGTCTCGTTTAAGTACGACGATAAACACCAGGCGTAATTTTTTAAAGGAGGAAAGGGTATGAAAACCATCAAGGGGCCAGGGATATTTCTGGCGCAGTTTATCGGCAGTCAGGCGCCGTTTAATTCGCTCGATGGGCTAGCGCAGTGGGCTGCTGAACTGGGCTTTAAAGCCCTACAGCTGCCGTGTAATCATCCGGCTATTTTCAATCTTGAGCAGGCCGCGGCAAGCCAAACCTACTGCGACGATATCACCGGCCGTCTGGCAGAACATGGCCTTGTGATAAGCGAGCTGTCGACGCACCTCGAAGGTCAGCTTGTCGCCGTGAACCCAACCTACGATCGGGCTTTCGATGCCTTTGCGCCTGCCGCCGTGAAAGGCAACCCGACGGCGCGCCAGCAGTGGGCTGTAGACCGCGTGATGAAAGCGGCACAGGCCTCCTCACGGCTGGGGCTGAAAGCCCACGCGACGTTCTCTGGGGCGTTGGCCTGGCCGTGGTTCTACCCGTGGCCACCGCATAATGCGGCGCTCCTTGATGATGCATTTAACGAGCTGGCGAAACGCTGGCGGCCGATTCTCGACGGCTTTGATGAGCACGGCGTTGACGTATGCTATGAAATTCACCCCGGTGAAGACCTGCACGACGGCGTGACGTTTGAGCGTTTTCTGCACAAGGTCGATAACCACCCGCGCTGCCAGATGCTTTACGACCCAAGCCACCTGCATTTGCAGAATATTGATTATCTGGCGTATCTCGATATCTACCACTCGCGCATCCGGGCGTTCCACGTGAAAGATGCCGAGTTTCAGCGAAACGGGCGCAGCGGCGTTTACGGCGGCTATCAAAACTGGGCCGACCGTGCCGGGCGCTTCCGCTCGCTGGGCGACGGCGATATCGATTTCAAAAAGATCTTCAGCAAGCTCACTCAGTACGATTACGACGGCTGGGCGGTGATGGAGTGGGAGTGCTGCTTAAAGGATGCGCAAACCGGGGCGCGTGAAGGTAGCGAATTTATCAAACGGCACATTATTCCCGTCTCCGCGCGGGCATTTGATGATTTTGCCACAGGCGGCGAGGTGCGCGGATGATTCAGGTGGCTATTGTCGGTTCCGGGTTTATTGGCCCCGCGCATATTGAAGCCCTGCGTCGTCTGGGGTTTGTTGAGGTGGTGGCGCTGTGCGATGCGTCGCTGGAACACGCGCAGGAAAAAGCGCGTCAGCTCAACATTCCCTACGCTTACGGCGATGTTGAAGCCCTGCTGGCGCACCCCGGGATCCAGGTTGTCCATAACTGTACGCCCAACTTTTTGCACGCGCAGGTGAACCGGCAGATCCTTAAAGCGGGCAAGCACGTTTTCTCGGAAAAACCGCTGTGCCTGACGTCGAAAGAGGCGAGGGAGCTTGAGCAGCTGGCGCGGGAGGCGGGCGTGGTGCACGGGGTCAGCTTTGTCTACCGTCAGTTTGCGATGGTGCAGCAGGCGGCGAGCATGATGCGCGACGGCAGCACCGGGCGGCTGTTTTCAGCCTACGGCGGCTATCATCAGGACTGGATGCTGCAAGAAACCGACTTCAACTGGCGGGTGGACGCACAGCAAGGCGGCGTGTCGCGGGCGATGGCCGATATAGGCTCCCACTGGTGCGATACCGTGCAGTTCGTCACTGGGCGGCGCATTGTCGAGGTGATGGCAGACCTTGCCATCGTCTGGCCGACGCGTAAAGCCAGCGTTGCCGATAACTCCACCTTTAGCGAGCGTCTGCCTGACGCTGACTATCAGGATATTCCCGTCACCACCGAGGATGCGGGTTCCGTCTTATTCCGTTTTGACGACGGCAGCAAAGGCTGCTTTAGCGTTTCGCAGGTCAGCGCCGGGCGTAAAAACCGTCTGCATTTTGATATTAACGCCAGCGTGAGCTCGCTATCGTGGGATCAGGAAACGCCGCAGCAGTTATGGGTTGGCCAGCGCCACCGGGCGAACCAAATCTTAGGTGACGATCCGAGCCTGCTTAATCGTGACGTTGCCGGGCAGGCGCATTTTCCCGGCGGTCACAGCGAAGGCTGGCCGGACGCGTTTAAAAATATGATGCTCAATTTTTACCAGGCGGTTCTCGCCGGGAAAATGCCGACGGCCTCTGAGCGTCGTTTTGCGTCATTTTCTGAAGGCGCAAACGTGATGTACATCATTGATGCGATAGTCAAAAGTCACCAGCAGCGGCGCTGGATAAGCGTCGAGCAATAACGCTGTGCCCGGTACGCCGGGCACGTTTTTATGATAGCCTGCAGCAAAGCGTTAATTGCAGGGAATCGCGTAGCTATGTCAATTCAGAAAATCGCCCAGATGGCGGGGGTCTCGGTCGCCACCGTCTCTCGCGTGCTCAACAATAGCGAATCGGTGAAAGAGAAAAATCGTGAGCGGGTGCTGAAAGCCATCCAGGAGAGCAACTATCAGCCCAACCTGCTGGCGCGCCAGCTCAGAACGGCGCGCAGCTCTATGATTCTGGTGATGGTGTCGAATATCGCCAACCCGTTTTGCGCCGAAGTGGTGAAAGGCATTGAAGCGGCCGCGGAACAAAACGGTTATCGCATTCTGCTGTGCCACTCAGGTTCTGATATTGAGCGTTCCAAATCGGGCCTGCGCTTGCTGACCGGTAAAATGGTCGATGGAATTATCACCATGGACGCCTTCACTAATTTGCCGGAACTTACCACCGTCATTGGCGATGCGCCGTGGGTACAGTGTGCCGAATATGCGGATGCGGGCGCGGTGTCTTGTGTTGGGATCAACGATATCGATGCGGCGGAACACGCGGTAGGTTATCTGGCCGCGAGCGGACGTCAGCATATTGCGCTGATAAACCACGATCTAAGCTATAAATATGCCCGATTGCGCGAACAGGGATATAAAGCGGTTCTGCAACAGCAGGGATTGGGGGAGGGCGCGGTCGAATACGCCAGCGACCTGAGTGCGGCGGCGGGTAAGGCGGCGATGAAAAAACTGCTGGCAATGAACCCGCGCCCGAATGCGGTGTTTGCCGTTTCCGACTCGCTGGCGGCCGGTGCGATGCGCGCCATTGAACAGGCCGGACTGCGAGTGCCGGAAGATATCGCCGTTGTCGGTTTTGACGGTACAGAGCTTGCTGAAATGGTGTCGCCGCAGCTCACCACCGTCCAGCAACCGTCACGAGAGATCGGCGCGAAGGCGGTGGAGCTTTTGCTTAATAAAATTGAAAACCCGGACGTGCCAACTGAACGGGTCATGCTGGACTGGCGCTTTATTTCACGCGCCAGCGCCTGAGGATTACTGTCCTATCGCGCCTGCCAGGGCGCGAATATCATTACCGGTAGGCGATTGGTGAATACGCAAACCAAACTCTTCCACCACCGCAAAAAGGTGATCGAAGATATCGGCCTGAATGCTTTCATATTCCGCCCATACCACAGTATTGGTAAACGCATAAATCTCAATCGGCAAACCGTTATTATCCGGCGCAAGCTGGCGCACCATCAGCGTCATATCTTTGCGAATCTGCGGATGGTTGCGCAGATATTCATTAAGATAGGCGCGGAACGTGCCGATATTGGTCATCTTGCGCAGATTAAGCACCGACTCGCCGCCGCCATGCTGCTGGTTCCACATGGTAATTTCTTCATGACGCGAGTCCATATACGGTTTAAGCAATCGCGCCTGAATTAAGCGCTGCTGTTCTTGCTCATCAAGAAAATGCACGCTGGTGGTGTCGATATTAATACTGCGCTTAATTCGACGCCCGCCGGAGGCCGACATGCCGCTCCAGTTTTTAAAGGAATCGGAAACCAACGACCAGGTTGGAATCGTGGTAATGGTATTATCCCAGTTACGCACTTTGACGGTGGTTAAACCAATATCGGTCACCGCGCCATCCGCGCCATATTTCGGCATCTCCAGCCAGTCACCCAGTTTCAGCATATCGTTGGCGGAAAGTTGAATTCCTGCCACCAGACCGAGTATCGGGTCTTTAAACACCAGCATCAGCACCGCGGCCATGGCACCTAAACCACTGATCAAAATCGCCGGTGATTGCCCTAATAGCAGGGAGATTATCAGGATGCCGACCAGAATCGCACTGACCAGCTTAACGCCCTGGAATATGCCCTTTAATGGCAGGTGTGAAGCGGCAGAAAGTTTCTGCGAAAGATTAAAAATAACGTCAAGCAGAGAAAAGAATGACAGCAGGGCATATAGCATGACCCACAGCTGGGCTGCGGTCGTTAATATTTGTGCCGCATCGCTGCCTTTTTGCAGCCACAAAACCGCCTGCACGTTGACAATAACCCCTTGCAGGGTAAATGCCAGACGATGAAAAAGTTTGTTTTGCGTAATGATTTGCAGCCATAAATGACTGCTCGCCTGTGCGCGTTTTTCAAAGGTTCGAAGCACCAGCCGATGCAGTATCAGATGGACAATGACGGCAGTGAGAAAAATAATACCAAAGATGATGAAGAGTGAATTGGTATGGTTTATTTCAATGCCCATTTCTTCGATTTGGGAAATCAGTTCCTGCATAACGTCTCCTTTAATGCCAGCCCTTTATAATGGACAGACCGGCAATATTATGCAAACGCCTATACAGGAACTTTAACTTACGAGGCGGCCAGAGCCGGACTGCGGTTTAAATGATGGCGCAGGCCAATCGCGATAATAGCCAGCAGTAGCATCATTACCGCTTCAACCCCCAGGAAGCCGACCATCGCATCGGTATAGCTGCCGTGATGGTTGCGCATCAACACCAGCAGCAGCGAGCCAAATACGGCAGGGCCAAGACCCAGCGTGGCTTGTTGCACCGTGCTGAGCAGCGCGCTGCCGGCACCGGCATCATTGGCGGTAATATCCCGCATCCCTACGTGGTAGAAGCAGTTCACAATCAGCGCCTGACCATAGCCAATCAGCGCCGTCGACGGGATTAACTTAAGCGTGGTGGTCGACTGGCCGAAATGATGGAAGGTTTCCATCAGCAACAGCAGGCCGCTAATCTGCACCGCCAGACCGGCCACCATAATGCGCCCCATACTATGGCGGGCAATCAGCTTCGGTGCGTACATCGCCGACAGGAAGTAGGCGACGCCAAGGGCGACAAAGCTGTTTCCTGACTGCCACGGCGCCATGCCCAGACCCGACTGCATGGTCAGCGCCATACAGAACATAAACCCGGACCACGCGCTGAAGAACAGCAGGGCAATAACCATCCCGAAACGAATACTGGCTAATTTTAGCAGCCGTGGAGGCAGCAGCGGGTGCTCGCCGCGTCGCTCTTTATGCAGCGCGCTGGCGCGCATCCACAACAGCAGCGGAATCGTCGCCAGTAGCATCAAACGCATTGACCACGGCCAGTGCAGCTCCGGCCCTAATGCCATTGGGAACAGCAGGCAGCAAAGAATCAGCCCGAGGCTAATCGTACCCTGCCAGTCGATGCTGGCGTGCTCATCGCGACGGGTTTCCGGGACATAGCGGCGGCTAAAGGCCAGCACCAGCAGACCAATCGGCACGTTGATGAAAAAAGCGTTACGCCAGCCCATCCCGGCGATATCAGCCGACACCAGCCAGCCGCCGAACATCTGCCCGACGATAAACGAGATCCCGCCGATCCCACCGTAAAGACTAATGGCGCGAGCGTGGGCGGTGCCTTTCATCGTGACATGCAGCGTCGCCAGAATCTGCGGCACAATCAGCGCCGCGCCCGCGCCTTGTAGGGTGCGCGCAGCCAGCAGGGCGGTAATCGAATTTGATACGCCGCACAGCAGCGAGGCCAGACTAAACACCGCCACGCCCCACATAAACAGGCGGCGGCGTCCGTAGTTATCGCCAAGCTTACTGCCCATAGCCAGACAGACGGCGAACGCGACGCCGTACATGGCGACGATAAGCTCCAGCTGCGTCGCGCTGGCGTGCAGCGACGCGGTGATTGAGTCGAGGGCGACGTTGGTAATAGAGGTATCAATTTGCGGCAACATCAGGCCCGTCATTAGCAGGAGAAGCCCAGCACGGCCGGGTGAAACAGTAGACGTTTTCATGGTGACTCCATTGCGTCATTCAGCGATTGGCCGTAGCATCGCTGATTAAATAAACGGGTACCAGTTCCTGGTTATACTGGTACTGGCACTACTATGCTGGAGATACCATGAGCCTCATCAGCCACAGTGAAATCGATGCATTGCAGACACGGCAGAACGATAGCCGTAAACAGCTGGGTGCATTTCTTCGGGCGCGACGGGAAAGTCTCGATCCGCAACGGTTGGGATTACCGCGCAGCGGACGGCGGCGCACGCCGGGCCTGCGTCGCGAAGAAGTAGCGATGCTGGCTGATGTCGGCGTGACCTGGTATACCTGGCTTGAGCAGGGGCGCGAGGTTAATCCGTCGGTGGCGGTAATGCAAGCGGTCGCCGAGGCGCTTTCGTGCAGCGAGCTGGAAACGCGCCATCTTTTCGTGCTGGCGGGGCTGCAACCCCTGGAGTCGCTCAATGCCACGCAATGTGACTCGGTAAGCCCCGGCGCGCGGCGTATGCTGGACAGTTTGCTGCCGAATCCGGCCAGCGTTCAGCGGCCAAATTTTGATATTGTGGCGTGGAATGACGCCTTTTGTCGGCTAATGGGCGTCGATTTTTCGACCTTGCCGGAGGACGATAGAAATTGTATCTATCTGTATCTGACGCATCCTGGCTGGCGCAGTCGTCTGGCAAACCGCGATGCGCTGGCGACCTTTGTTTCCTATTTCCGCGCCGCGATGGCAGAACACCGGGGTGAACCGGCGTGGGAAAACAAGCTGGCGCGTTTCTTCGCCGTTTCAGCAGAATTTGAAGCGATGTGGCATCAGCGTTACGACGTTCGCGGCGTCGAAAACCAGATTAAAAACTTCTGCCACCCTGAGTTCGGTGAATTCCAGCTCCAGCAAATGTACTGGTACTCCGCGCCGCGCAACGGCTCGCGCCTGCTGGTGTATTTACCGGTGGATGAAGCGGGGGAGGCGGTGCTGGAGAAACTCTCGCGCTGAAACACTCCCCAGGTCGCGCTACCGTTTGAGGATGTTTTACGATCCGCTATCCAGAATGGATGATGGAATCTGAATGTCGCCGTTATTACGCATAAAGTTATGCTTTATGGGCTGATTAGCCTTTAATGCAATTTGCCATATATGCTAATATTTCGGGGATAAAAATCGTGTTCAGAATCGTTGTTCATTCGGATGTCAGGGATGAGTTACTGGCCTTGCCCCCGGTGGTTCAGGCCAAGATGATCGGTAAGATAGAGAAACTTCGGCATAATCCCACGGCGCTCAGGGAGCCTGACAGCAAACCTCTTCCTCATGGGCTTTTTGAGCTTCGCACGCTGGGAGCCATTCACAGTCGCGGCATCTATGTATTCCAGCGAGAAGAAATGATTTTTTTGCTACGCGTTTTTATCAAAAAAACGGTCAGGACGCCTCAGGCGGAGATAAGCCTGGCACTAAAGCGGCTACAGGAGATGCGTGATGAGCAAGAAAATAATTGATTGGGACGAGCTTAAAGCGGAGATGCTGGACGCGCCGGAGGTGAAAGCGGCGTTTGACGCTGAGGCTCGGCGAGAAAGGTTGCGCGCCATGCTGGCACAATGGCGAAATCATGCGGGCCTGACCCGGGCGCAGGTGGCGATGAAGATGGGCGTTAGTGCACCAACGGTATCAAGAATGGAGGCCAACGTGACCCGCGCGAGCCTGGACACGTTGACACGTTATGCGCTGGCCTGCGGCGTAGAGCACCCGCAGATAGTGCTATATTGAGATTCCCCGGCGGCGCTGCGCTTGGCCGGGCTACAATATTACCGTAGCCCGGCCAAGCGCAGCGCCGCCGTGAAGGGCTCCGAAGCCAATTAAACCTCGGTAATCACCGTCTCTTCCGGCAGACGTGATTTCGGCAGCTTCTTATTAAAATCTTCTTCGCTGTGATAACCCACCGGCACCACTACCAGGCTGGTAAAACCTTTCTCTTTCAGACCAAATTCGGCGTCGAGCACGGCAGCATCAAAGCCTTCAATCGGTACTGCATCCAAACCCATTGCGCCCATGGCCAGCAGGAAGTTGCCGACGTTGAGGTAGGTCTGACGCGCAGCCCACTGATCGTCATCGTGATACTCTTTACGGTGCAGGTCGGCAAAGAAGGTACGGCCTTTGTGGTTAGCCGCTTTTGCTTCCGGGGTCGCGAAACGGCCATCGGCCTCTTCCTGGTCGACCACTTTTTCAAGCCAGGCATCGTCAATAGCGGTTTTCGCGCAGAATACCACCACGTGAGAAGCATCCAGCATTTTGCGCTCGTTAAACACGTAGCCACCCGCCGCGGATTTTGCTACGCGCGCTTTCCCTTCGTCGGTGCTGGCGACGATGAAATGCCACGGCTGAGAGTTGGTGCTGGACGGGCTATAGCGCAGCAGCGTTTTCAGGTCGGCTGCCTGTTCTGCGGTCAGTTTTTTGCTGGCGTCGAACGCCTTGGTGGAATAGCGCGCTAAGGCAACGGAAACGATGTCCATAAATACTCCTGAATGATGAAAAACACCGCCAATCGGTGTATTGAATCTCAGCAGGGTACCGCGCGAATTAACAAATGAGAAGGGTATTCAATGCGATAACACTTATCGCATTGAACGCAAAATCAGACGGGGCGAACGCGTTGTTGAACCCGCTTTGGCAGCTTATTGACCACCAGATTCCACGAATCCTCAATCAAACTCTTCAGCAGATCTTCAGTGATCTCAAGGCCGGGATAGACTGAAATCCAGTGTTTTTTATTCATATGATAGCCCGGTTTGATATGCGGGTAGATCGCCTGATGTAAAAGGGATTGCTCGGGATCGACCTTCAGATTGAGGATCGCCTCGCCGCGCAGGAAGGTTTTCAGCATAAACATTTTCCCCTCGACGGTGAAAACGTCATATTCCGGCCCAAACGGCCAGTAGATATCAGAAAAAGGCAGGGTAAGCGCAAATTCATGTGCGCAGGTATGCAGTGTTTTACCGTCCATTAATCCCCCTCGGATAACGCCAGCCACATAGCTTCAAAACCCAGCGCTTTCAGGGCATCGGCGCGCTGCGGTTCACGGCTGGCAAATTCAATGGTGGCTTCCGCCAGCGACAGGAACAGCGCATCGCCAAAGGCGCGGAATTCGTCCGACATAAACACCGGGCGGATCGAACGCTGGCAGAGCTTCTGTAGCTCCGGGAACATAGCGCGCACCTGGTCGATGGTTTCAGCGGTGATTTTTTCACTCACCGCCATGCGGCGAATGGCGTGGTGGCCCAAAGGATTGCGCACGCCCCAATCGATATAGCTGTTCCAGATACTGTGGGTAAATTCTTTTGGCGAAACGTTCTCAATGAGTCCGGCGAGCATAGCCTGACACAGATCGCTCTTCAGATGCAGATAAAGCGCATTCAGCAGGTCGTCTTTGGTGGCGAAATAGCGAAACAGTGTGCCTTCAGCGACCCCCGCACTGCGCGCAATAAGCGCAGTGGACGCGGCAATGCCGGATTGGGCAATGGCGCTGGTAGCCGCTTCCAGTAACGCTTGTTTTTTATCTTCACTCTTCGGACGAGCCACTACACTTTACCTCTCTGACGGTTAAAAGCGTGATTGAAACATGTCGGGGACAGAGACTTCAATGTCGAATGTTTAATTTTGTAAATCGCTTGACGATTTTTTTCGCACCTTCCTATAATGAGTGCCTACTCACTCATAATCAACTTTTTTAATGTGGCTTCCTGGATGAAGCTTATCTCGGGTCAGGACATGAAACGTTTCATCATCAGTGTGGTTGCCATCATGCTTATTGCCAGTGCCGCAAGTTTGCCCTTTGTCCTGAATGCCGGGTTTGGTCAGGCACCGCAGGGGGCCGAGAAAAGTCAGATTGAACGTTCGCCAAACTACCGCGACGGCGCGTTCCAGAACACATTGCCTACGCCGGGTTTTACCGGTGACAAAAACATGCTTATGGCGTGGTGGGAATTTTTGACCGCTAAACGGGAAAATGCCCGTCCACAGCAGCCGCTGCCGCTGGTGCCAACTGACCTCGCCAGCCTGCCGTTGCAGCAAGACACCATGATTTGGCTGGGCCACTCGTCGTGGTACTTACAGTTATCCGGCAAACGCATTCTGATTGACCCGGTATTCAGCAGCTATGCCGCACCGTTCGCTTTTTTGAATAAGGCGTTTGACGGTAATTATCCGTGGCAGGCGGCCAATATGCCGGAGATTGATCTGCTGATTATCTCCCACGACCACTATGACCACCTCGACTACGCCACCATCAAAGGGCTGATGCCGAAGGTGAAGCGCGCCGTGGTGCCGCTGGGCGTCGGTTCTCATCTGCGGTACTGGGGGATGAAGGACGAGATCATCACCGAAGCGGACTGGCAGCAAAGCGTCACCATCAGCGATGCGCTGAGCGTGCACGCTCTGCCCGCACGTCACTTCTCCGGGCGGGGACTCAAGCGTAACCAGACGCTGTGGGCCAGCTTTATGTTCGTGACGCCAACGCAGAAAATTTACTACAGCGGCGACAGCGGCTACGGCCCGCATTTTAAAGCCATCGGCGAGCAGTTTGGCAACGTTGACCTCGCCATTCTGGAAGATGGTCAGTATGACCAGGACTGGCGCTATATCCACATGATGCCAGAACAAACCGCGCAGGCGGCGGTAGACCTAAACGCGCAGCGCGTGCTGCCGGGTCATGCCGGACGCTTTGTGCTGGCAAAACATACCTGGGACGACCCGTACAAACGGCTGGTCGCCGCCAGTAAAGATAAAGCGTATCGGCTGCTGACGCCGATGCAGGGCGAGCCGGTCTGGCTTGCCGATACAACACAAACATTTCGTGCTTGGTGGGAGTAACCACCGATTGTAGTTAAATGAGGGGAGGGGTATATGACCGAATTAGCCACTCAGGTTGTCGACACGCTGGTCGAATGGATTGACAACAATCTGCATCAACCGCTGCGCATTGATGAAATTGCTCGCCGAGCCGGGTATTCAAAATGGCATTTGCAGCGCATTTTTTTACAGCACAAAGGGGAGAGTCTTGGGCGCTATATTCGCAAGCGTAAGCTCAATCTGGCGGCAGATGAGCTGTGTACGACCGATCAAAAGGTGTATGACATTTGCCTGAAGTACGGGTTTGATTCCCAGCAGACGTTTACGCGCATTTTCACCCGCACGTTCAATCTGTCGCCGGGGGCTTATCGCAAAGAGAATCATCGTCCGCAAACGCATTGATCTTCTCAGGGGGCGAGGGGACGACTTCGTAGGCCTGATAAGCAACGCGCCATCAGGCGCATCCGCGCAAATTGCCGGATGGCGGCTGCGCCTTATCCGGCCTACATCGATAGGTAACTCGGGGAAACACCGCACTTAATCCGCCAGCGTCAGCCCAAAGGGGCGAGGGGACGACTTCGTAGGCCTGATAAGCAACGCGCCATCAGGCGCATCCGCGCAGATTGCCGGATGGCGGCTGCGCCTTATCCAGCCTACACCGATAGGTAACTCGGGGAAACACCGCACCTAATCCGCCAGCGAAAACCAACGCCGCCACACAAAGCGCAGCACCAGATACTCCACCGTCCCCAGCGCCAGAAACCACACGCAAAACAGCACGGTATAGAACTGATTGAGATCCATAAAATGGAAGGTCTCCACCAGCTTTTGCGCCAGCGTCAGTCCAAGGGAAGGTGCCGGGAGCAGCAGACAGGAAAGAAGCGCCAGCAATAAAATACCGGCGGCGGTCATCAGCGTTTCAAGTGGATGCTTCATGTAATGTTAATCTTTAGTTAAAGATATTATTGTCCAGTAATTTTTTATGGAACGCAATGTTTCTAATTTAATAAACATTCGACGGAATTAATTAATATAAATAATAAGCCCTACGAAATTCATCGTATAACAGGCGATAAATAACAATCGATATTAAATTAAATAAGTCTTTCGTAAATTAACGTCATGCCCCAGATAATATTTTTACAAAAGTATAAGTACTGTATCCAACCAGCGTGGCGACCACGATAGCCAGGGCTATGTACAGCGCCAGGCGGCGTCCTCTGTAGATTCCAAACATAATGACCTCGTTTAGATTGGGTTTAAGGATATTCTGTAATATTAATATCAGTTAATAAACTTAATGTCGTTTTGAAATTTATACAACAAAGAATTTTGTCGGAGAATAAATATTCTTTGAATGCAGTAAATAATTAACGACGTCGCCTTGGCCAGAAAGTGAATTCAGGCTTTCCGTTCGCAGGAATTTAAAAGGAAACGCTATTTTGTCGAAAATGATGAACACTCAGAATGTTTCACGCTCCGCTCCTGACTCGCACGAGCACGCTTATCAGCGCTCAGCCCAGGAAGTCCTGTCGCAGTTAAACAGCCAGCCCAACGGCCTAAGTCCTGCCGATGCCCAGCAGCGTCTGCATGTTTATGGCCCTAACGCCTTGCCGGAAAAGAAAGGTAAACCCGCGTGGCTCCGTTTTCTCGCGCACTTTAACGATGTCCTGATTTACGTGCTGCTGGCCGCTGCGGCGCTGACCGCGGTGATGGGCCACTGGGTTGATACCGCGGTTATCCTCGGCGTGACGGTGATTAACGCCCTGATTGGTCACATCCAGGAGAGTAACGCCGAGAAATCGCTCAAAAGCATTCGTAACATGCTTTCAAGCGATGCGCAGGTGATCCGCGACGGCAACCCGATGACGGTGGCGACCACCGAACTGGTGCCGGGCGATATTGTGGTACTGCGTGCGGGCGACCGTATTCCGGCAGATATGCGCCTGATTGAAGCGCACAACCTGCGCGTAGAAGAGGCGATCCTGACCGGTGAGTCGACCGTTGTCGACAAGCTCGTTGAGGGATTGCACGGTGAACTGTCGCTTGGCGACCGCACCAATATGCTGTTCTCCGGCACCACCGTCAGCGCAGGCGGCGGTAAAGGTGTGGTGGTTGCCACCGGTCAGGAGACCGAGCTTGGCCACATCAACCAGATGATGGCAGGCATTGAGAAGCACCGCACGCCGCTGCTGGTGCAGATGGACAAACTGGGTAAAGCCATTTTTGCCATTATTCTGGCGATGATGGCGGCGCTGTTTGTCTTTAGCATGCTGCTACGCGATATCCCACTGGGCGAACTGCTGCTGTCGCTGATTAGCCTGGCCGTAGCCGCCGTACCGGAAGGTCTGCCGGCGATTATCTCGATTATTTTGTCTTTGGGCGTTCAGGCGATGGCGCGCAAGCGGGCGATCATCCGCAAGCTGCCAACCGTTGAAACCCTGGGGGCGATGACCGTGGTCTGCTCGGATAAAACCGGCACCCTGACCATGAACGAAATGACCGTAAAAGCGATTATTACCGCCGATAGCTGCTACCGCGTAGACGGCAACAGCTACGAGCCGCACGGCAATATTTATCTGGAAGGTTGCGACACCGCGGTGACGGTTCAGCCGAACACGGTGCTGGAAACGTATCTACGCACTATCGATCTGTGTAATGACAGCCAGCTAGTGCAGGACGCCGCAGGCCATTGGGGGATTACCGGCGGCCCAACCGAAGGCGCGCTGAAGGTGCTGGCGGCGAAGGCGAATCTGACGCCGCTGCGTACTCAACTGATTGCCAAGATCCCGTTTGATTCTCAGTACAAATATATGTCGACCCACTTCCAGTTGGCTGACGAAGAGACCGTGATGGTTACCGGCGCGCCGGATGTGCTGTTTGCGCTGTGCCAGCAGCAGCAGACCGCGCGCGGCGTAGCGCCGTTCGACCGCGGCTATTGGGAAGCAGAAATGGCGCGCTTTGCCAGCCAGGGGCTGCGCATGGTCGCGGCGGCCGCCAAACCGGCGAACGCCGGACAGAAAACGCTCGATCACAGCGACCTCCAGCAGGGTCTGGTGTTCCTCGGCATCGCCGGGATGATGGACCCGCCGCGCCCGGAAGCCGTCGATGCGATCAATACCTGCCAGAACGCGGGGATCCGCGTGAAGATGATCACCGGCGATCATCCGCAGACGGCGATGAGCATCGGCCAGATGTTGGGGATCCGTAACAGCCGTGAAGCGATGACCGGCTACCAGTTAGAGCACATGGACGACGCCGAGCTGGCAAAAGCGGCGGTGGAGTACGACATCTTTGCACGTACCAGCCCGGAGCATAAGCTGCGTTTGGTCAAAGCGTTGCAGGATAGCGGCGAAATCGTGGGGATGACCGGCGATGGCGTTAACGACGCCCCGGCGCTGCGTCAGGCTGACGTCGGTATCGCCATGGGCATCAAAGGCACCGAGGTGACCAAAGAGGCCGCCGACATGGTGCTGACCGATGACAACTTTGCCACCATCGCCAGTTCGGTGAAAGAGGGCCGTCGCGTCTACGACAACCTGAAAAAGACCATCCTGTTTATCATGCCGACCAACCTGGCGCAGGGGCTGCTGATTATTATCGCGCTGCTGGCGGGCAATATTATCCCGCTGACGCCGGTACTCATCTTGTGGATGAACATGGCGACCTCCGCCACGCTCTCCTTCGGCCTCGCGTTTGAAGCCGCCGAGCGCAACGTGATGAACCGTCCGCCGCGCAAAACCGGCCAGCACGTGATGGATGCCTATGCCGTCTGGCGCGTGGCCTTTGTTGGCTCAATGATTGCGATTGCCGCCTTCATTCTTGAGGCCTGGCTTGCGCCGCGCGGCCACAGCGCCGAGTTTATTCGCACCGTGCTGTTGCAGATGCTGGTGACCGCCCAGTGGGTCTACATGATTAACTGCCGCAGCAGCGACCGCTTCTCCTTAAACAGCGGCCTGCTGAAGAACAAAGGCATCTGGCTTGTGACCGGCGTCCTGCTGGCGCTCCAGGTGGCAATTATCTACCTGCCGCTGATGCAGACGCTGTTTGGCACCGAAGCGCTGCCGCTGCGCTACTGGGGGATTACCCTCGCTATCGCTGTCGTGATGTTCCTGGTGGTTGAAGTTGAAAAGCGCCTGACCCGCCGATTCCGCAAAACCGCATAGCCCTGCGTGCTCCTCTCTAATGGAGAGGAGCACCGACTCTGCAAGGATCCCCCGATGAAAAATACACTCCGCCTCGCCTGGCTTGCCTGCGGGCTGACCTTCTGCACCCTCGCATCCGCCGCGATTCCGGTACGTGTTACCGCCGTTGAACCTGCGCCACATGCGGTGGAGCGCCAGTTACCGGGCCGCGTCGAGGCCGTTCATGCCGTCGATATCCGGGCGCGTACCGAAGGCGCCATCGTGCAGCGCCATTTCCAGGATGGACAGAATATTCAGGCAGGCGACCTGCTGTTTACCCTCGACGATGCCCAGCCGCGCGCCGCGCTGGCGTTAGCGCAGGCCGAGTTAAAAAGCGCGCAGGCCTCGCTGCGGCAGGCGCAGCAACTGTTGACGCGTTTTCAGAGCCTGAAAACCCATCAGTCGATTAGCCGCAATGATGTGGACAATGCGCAGATGCAGCGCGACGTTGCCGCAGCCGCCGTCGAGCAAGCAAAGGCGCGGGTCAGCGCCCAGCAAATCATCCTCGATTACACCCGTATCACCTCGCCGGTGAGCGGCCGCGTGGGGCACAGCGCCTTTCACGTCGGCAGCCTGGTGAATGCCGCCAGCGGCGTGCTGGTGGAGGTCGTCCAGCTCGACCCGGTGCGCGTAAGTTTCGCGCTCGACGAGTCGACATTTTACAGCAAGGCCGGGCAGCACCCGGATATCAGCACGCTGAAAGCCGCATGGCTGGCGCAAATAACACTTGATGGCAAACGTGAAGATGGCGTGCTGACCTCGGTCGATAACCGCATTGATGCGCGTACCGCCAGCGTCGCCGTGCGCGCCGAGTTTGCCAACCCGCAACACCGGCTGCTACCGGGCGGCAATGTTAACGTTACGCTGCGGCCCAAAGCGCTGGGCGAAAGCCTGATGATCCCCGTGTCGGCCGTGCAGCAGGACGCCCAGGGCTACTTTAGCTGGGTGCTGACGGCTGAGAATACCGCCGCCCAGCGACGCCTGACATTGGGCGGGCAGCAGGGACAAAACTTTGCCGTTACCCAGGGGCTTCAGGCGGGTGAGCGCGTGATTACCGAAGGCGCACAGCGCCTGTCCGACGGCGCCGCCGTGCAGCTGTTGAATTAAGGAAGGAGTGAACGATGCTGACGTTTTTTATCCGTCGTCCGCGATTTGCCATGGTGATTGCGCTGTTGATGACCTTTGTCGGTGCGGTCGCGTTAAAGCTGATTCCAGTGGAGCAATACCCGCAAATCACGCCGCCGGTGGTGAACGTGAGCGCCAGTTGGCCTGGCGCCAGCGCGCAGGACGTGGCGGAAGCCATCGCCGCGCCGCTGGAGACTCAGCTTAACGGCGTTGACCAGATGCTTTACATGGAGTCGACCAGCTCCGACGATGGCGGCTATAGCCTGAACCTGACTTTTGCCGCGGGAACCGACCCGGACATGGCGGCGATAGATGTGCAAAATCGCGTGGCGCAGGCCGTGGCACAGCTGCCTGCCGATGCCCAGCAAAACGGCGTGCAGGTGCGTAAACGCGCCAGTAATTTGCTGATGGGCGTAAGCCTTTATTCGCCGAAGGGCACGCTCGCGCCGTTGCAGGTGAGTAACTATGCCAGCACGCAGATCCGGGAAGCGCTGGCGCGCCTGCCGGGCGTCGGCCAGGTGCAGATGTTTGGCGCGCGGGATTACAGTATGCGCATCTGGCTGCGCCCTGACCGGATGAATGCGCTGAATATTACCAGCGACGATATCGCCAAAGCGCTCAACGAGCAGCACGTACAGGGCGCTGCCGGGCAGGTGGGCACGCCGCCGGTGTTTAACGGTCAACAACAAACCCTGACCATCAACGGGCTAGGGCGTTTGAGCACCGCGGCGGAGTTTGCCGACATCGTGGTGCGTAGCGGTGAACAGGGGCAATTAGTTCGCCTTTCCGATGTGGCAACCATCGAGCTTGGCGCCCGCAGCTACAACTCCAGCGCCCAGCTCAATGGCGTTGAATCGGCCTACATGGGCATTTATCCCACGCCGACCGCTAACGCCTTGCAGGTCGCAAGCGCCGTGCGCGACGAACTCACCCGCCTGCAAAGCCGTTTTCCGGCCGACCTGACCTGGGAAGTGAAATTTGATACCACCCGCTTTGTGGCGGCAACGATTAAGGAGATTGGTACCTCGCTGGCGCTCACCCTGCTGGCGGTAGTGGCGGTGGTTTCGCTGTTCCTGCAAAGTGCGCGGGCGACGCTGATTGTGGCGTTAGCCATTCCAGTGTCGCTGGTCGGCACCTTCGCTGTGCTCTATCTGCTGGGTTACAGCGCCAACACGCTAAGCCTGTTTGCGATTATTCTGGCGCTGACCATGGTAGTCGACGATGCCATCGTGGTGGTCGAAAGCGTGGAAGGGCATATGGCCGACGGGTTAAGCCGCAGCGAAGCCACCGCGCTGGCGCTGCGCCAGATTGCCGGGCCGGTTATCGCCACTACGCTTGTGCTGCTGGCGGTGTTTGTGCCGGTGGCGATGCTGCCGGGAATTGTTGGCGAGTTATACCGCCAGTTTGCCGTCACGCTCTCCACGGCGGTCACGCTGTCGAGCATCGTGGCGCTGACGCTGACCCCGGCGCTCTGCGCGCTGCTGCTGCGTCCGCGCCCGGCGAAACCTGCTGCGTTCTTCCAGTGGTTCAACCGTGGCCTGGACGCCACGCGCGATGGCTACGGTCGGTTAGTGATGTGGATGAACCGTCGCCCGCTGGTGGCGGTTGCGGCGACCTTAACCGCCGCGCTGCTGGTGGTGTTCAGCTTTACGACCATGCCAAAAGGTTTCCTGCCGACCGAAGATCAGGGCTATGTGTTTGCCAATGTGCAGCTCCCGGAGTCAGCGTCTTTAGAGCGTACCGAAGCGGTGATGGCGCAGGCGCGAACGCTGTTGGCGGCGCATCCGGCGGTAGAGGATGTGATTCAGGTTTCCGGCTTTAGCATTCTGAGCGGCACCAGCGCGTCTAACAGCGGTTTTATCTCGCTGATGCTTAAGGACTGGTCGCAGCGTGCACCGCTAGCGTCGGTGATGGGCGAACTACAGCGCCAGCTTCACGCGCTGCCGGAGGCGAACATTATGCTGTTTGCCCCGCCAACGTTGCCGGGGCTGGGAAATGCTGCCGGTTTTGACCTGCGTATTCTGGCGCAGGCCGGACAATCTTCCGCTGAGCTTGAGCAGGTGACGCGCAAAATATTAATGGCGGCGAATCAGCACCCGCAGCTAAGCCGTGTTTTCACCACCTGGAGCAGCAACGTTCCACAGCTGACGCTGACGGTCGATCGCGACCAGGCTGCCCGATTAGACGTGCCGGTATCACGCATCTTTAGCAGCCTGCAAACCGCCTTCGGCGGTGCACGTGCCGGGGATTTCAGCATCAACAATCGCGTCTATCACGTGGTGATGCAAAACGACATGCAGTGGCGCGAGCGGGCCGAGCAAATCAGCGAGCTGTTTGTGCGCAGCAACCACGGCGAGCGCGTGCGCCTGAGCAACCTGGTGACCATTACGCCAACCGTAGGCGCGCCGTTTATCCAGCAGTACAACCAGTTCCCATCGGTCTCGGTTAGCGGCTCGGCGGCAGAAGGGATCAGCAGCCGCACGGCAATGGCGCAGATGGAAACGCTGCTGGCGGAACATTTGCCGCAGGGCTACGACTACGCGTGGAGCGGCCTGTCGTGGCAGGAGCAGCAGACCGGCAATCAGGCGATATGGATTGTGCTGGTGGCGGTGGCGATGGCGTGGCTGTTCCTCGTGGCGCAGTATGAAAGCTGGACGCTCCCGGCAAGCGTTATGTTGTCGGTGCTGTTCGCCATCGGCGGCGCGCTGCTGTGGTTATGGATTGCGGGATACGCCAACGACGTATACGTCCAGATAGGGCTGGTGTTACTGATAGCCCTGGCGGCGAAAAACGCGATTCTTATCGTCGAGTTCGCCCGTGCCCAGCGGCAGGCAGGGCTGTCGATTGTGGATGCCGCGCGTGAAGGGGCAACCCGTCGCTTCCGGGCGGTGATGATGACGGCGGTGTCGTTTATTATCGGCATCATGCCGATGATGTTTTCCACCGGCGCAGGCGCACAGAGCCGGCAGATTATCGGTACCACCGTCTTTAGCGGGATGCTGGTGGCGACGGTGATTGGCATCCTGTTTATCCCGTCGCTGTACGCCTTGTTCCAGCGTCTGCGCGAGTGGGCGCACCGCCGGGCGGGTTAACCCCTCATCAAAGACCGCGCCATAGAATACCCTCTCCCCTATGGGAGCTGTCTCTTATACACAAATTCGTGGTGACAGCGATCAGGTAAGGGGTGATATATTAATGTTTATCAATATGTTGCGCTCTCTTCCAATGCTAGCCATATAAATTGCACTGGCGCAGAGAGCGCGCAAGGGGCGGCCAGTCGCCGCCGCCCCCTGCACCCCCAGGCTCTGGCGGCAAAATCGCCGCTACGCGGTTCCCTCTGCTTATCCCTTCCGGCTCCGGGTCGGGCGCGAGGCAACGTCCCTGTAAAACCGCGCCCTCAGCCCACATCCCTGTGGGCTGCCCCGGCCTCCAGGGAACGCTTCGGCGATTTAGACGCCACCAGAAACCGTGCGGCCTTTGAGTTAACAGCAAAAACGAATGTCGCTGGAACGGCGGAGTCCCCGCTGGAAATCGGCGAACCGGAGAATGGAAGACAAGGTCAGGACGCCATGGATGGCGGACTGAGGCGAAGCGAGACAGGAGGTCGAGTTTCGCCGTGCCGCAGGCTGGAGTTCGAAGGCGAGCGCAGTGCGAAGCACCGATTTCCCTGCGGGGCCGCGGGGATTGCTAAGGGGTGCGCGGCCGCATCCCTTAGCCCGTTCACCGGTGACGGGACTTCATATTCTGCCTGACGTAAAGTGAACGGAACCCCTCACCAGACTGACATACATTCAGTTCTGTCCCACGAATTTGTGTATATGAGACAGCTTGGGGAGAGGGTTAGGGTGAGGGGGCGGCTCAGCCGGTTATGGCGTGTGGTAAACGGTGAGGATCGTGTCTGCATCGAGCAAGAACCACCGGACACTGACGGTAAGCGCGAGCGCAGCAATGTTAAGCCTGACCTGCTGTTCATCCACGGAAATCACCGTCGCCTGATGAAAATGCTGCAACTCAGGATGATTCAGGGAGAAAGCTTTATAAAGGCTTTCTTTCGCCGAAAAAGCGAGGGTTAAGGCGAGCGTAAAACCAGGCGAACTGTGACGTAACACGGCAAGTTCGCTATCGGTAGCAATCTCTTGCGCCAATGACGCCGCCAGCGTGTCGTCAAATACGCGCTCAATATCAATGCCCGTCGGCGTCCGCGACACCACGGCCACCGCCGTTTTCGCGCAGTGGCTGATACTGCCATAAAGCCCTGCAGGCCACAGCGGCTGGCGCTGCTCGCCAATCCCCGGCACCGCTTTTTGACCAAACAAACGCAGCGCGTGGACGGCGGCAATACGCCCGGCTAAATGCTCGGTTTGGCGTTTTTTTCCCGCGCGCGCAAGCGCCGCATGATGCGGTAACCACAATAGATCGCCTGGCGTAAAGGTGTCGGGGTCGAAATCGATGCGCACAATGGAATTGAGGGTCGTGTGATGGGTTCGCATACGGCTCCTGAAAACCCTCTCCCGGGCGGGAGAGGGGGCACACATCTTATCAGAAGTGGGTGTTAACGCTCAGGTACCAGGTACGGCCCGGTTCGTTATAGGTGTACGCGCCCGCGCCCGCCATATAATCGCCGGTTTTGTTATCACTCACGGTCTGGGCATTACCCTCGCGCCACAGACGTTTGTCGAAGACGTTATCCACGCCGCCGGTCAGGCTGAGGTTTTTGTTCACGTCCCAGGTCGCGCTCAGGCCGAGAATACTGTAAGGGCTTGCCACGGTGGCCGAGGTGCCGGACACCGGTTTACCCTGATAATCATATTTTTTCGGCTCTTGCTTACCGTACCAGGTAAAGGTGGATTGCAGAGAAACGTCCTGACGCACCTGCCAGCTCAGGGTGGAGTTCAGGGTGTACTCTGGAATAATCGACAGACGCTCGCCGGTCTCTTTATTCTTACTTTGCAGCATGTAGGTAATGTTGTTCGTCCAGTTAACGGTTTCGCTGACCGGAATATTCAACGTTCCTTCCAGACCTTCCACCACCGCTTTAGGAATATTTTCCCACTGGTAGATGTCGGTGTAGGTTGTTGCTTTACCTTTAGTAATGGAGGTTCTGCTCAGTGGCGTGGTACCCGCTTCAATTTTGTTACGGTAATCGTTGCGGAACCAGGTCACTCCCGCCAGCCAGCCATCACGTTTGAACTCCAGACCAATCTCTTTGTTGATGCTGGTCTCCGCTTTCAGAGAGTCGTTACCCATCATGTAGCAACCAATACCGGTCGCCGCGCCCGTGGCGTAACAGCCCTGACCTTTGCTGTACAGAATGTAATTCGGGTTGGTCTGATACAGACTTGGCGCTTTGTACGCCCGCGCGATACCCATTTTCAGGGTGAAGTCGTCGCCTAAGCCCTGTGACAGGTTCAGCGATGGGCTCCAGTTATCACCGACAATACTGTGATGATCGAAACGCAGCGCTGGCGTTAACATGGTGCTGTCGGTCAGCTCCATGTTGTTCTCAGCGAACAGGGAGAAAATCTCCGCTTGCGAATAAGGGCTGCGGTCGGTGCTGCTGTAGCCTGGAATATTGCCGCCCATGAAGGTTTGTCCGTTGGAGCTGGAGTCCTTCATGCGCTGCTGATTCCACTCGGTGCCCAGCGTCAGATTCTGGTTAACCCACAGATCAAACGGAATGCTGATTTCACTGTGCAGCATCACGTCGGCCAGATCGGTATCGCTGAACTGGTTGCTGTTAAACAGACCTTCCAGACCGCCGGCCAGACCTTCGCCCAGACGCGAGTTACGGGTATGTTCGTACTGCGCCCAGTTGCTGGTGGTGATGCCGTTATCCCAGCCGCCGTTCCAGGTCAGCGCATAGTTCTGGCGATACATACGGTTAGTCTCTTTCCCGTAGTATTTTTTCACCAGACCGTTGGTTTTATTGTCGTTGTTGGTGTTCTGCGTGTCGCCCGCGTACAGGTTGCCCTGACGGCTGTAGCCCGCCTCGAACTCCAGCGACTGCATTGGCGCAAAGTCCCAACGCAGCTGGCCGTTAATATCTTTATTCTCCACCCCTTCGCGCCCGGCAGGCATGGTGTCGGCGTACGCACCGGTACGTTCGGATTGGTGACCGTCGTTGATATCCCATGCGTCGGCCTGGGTTTTATCGAGGTTACCAAACAGACGGAAACTGAAATCTCCGCCCAGCGGGCCGTTGAGGCTGAAGTTGGTGCGCTTGGTGGAGCCTTCTTCTTTATGCTCCGGCGCGTTCAGGTAGGTGTTCCACGAACCGTGCCACTCATCGCCGCCTTTTTTGGTGATGATGTTCACCACGCCGCCCGCCGCACCGTTACCGTAACGGGCAGCCGCAGGGCCACGCAGCACTTCAATACGTTCAATCATTTCCGGCGGAACCCAGCCGGTATCGCCACGGGTATCACGCTCGCCGCGCCAGCCCTGACGCACGGAATTACGGCTGGTCACCGGTTTACCGTCGATGAGAATCAGGGTGTTTTCCGGGCCCATACCGCGAATATCAATCTGACGATTGTTGCCGCGCTGGCCGCTGGTTGAGTTACCGGTGAGGTTCACGCCCGGCATAGTACGGATGATTTCAGAGACGTCGCGCGCCGGTGGGCGTTTACGAATTTCGTCGGCGGTGATGGTGGAAACGCCCGGAGCCTGCAGGTTCTGCTCGGCAGCAGTCACCACCATCGTTTCGCCGTCAGCGGTTTTGTCGCCAGTGGTCTCTGCGGCAAAAGCTGGTGCCGCGATGCCATAAATTCCCAAATTGACCAGGAGGGCCAGGGATTTGATTTTATTATTCATTTTGTGTCCTGCTTTCTATCGCCGCATGCTGTTTAAATCCATTCCCAAAAGGGGATACGGCGGGGTTATATGCCTAAAGCATGTGAAAGTTGCGCGGCATTACGCTATTGCAAATGCAAATAGTTATCAATAATATTATCAATAAATTTTCATGTGTAACAAGAAATTCCACAATAAACATGGGGTTAACGTGGTGGAGAAGTTAGAGACAGGAAGTGACACATGGTGGGCAACGCTAAATGGCCCACAATATGAGCAGGTTAGCGAAGGGTATAAGGTAACTTTCTGGTGGCGAGATCCTGCGGGAAACGAGACCACATCACCGATTTGTCGGGTGTGGATTTACATCACCGGCGTCACCGATCACCACCACAATAGTGCCCCGCAGACCTTACAACGTATACCTCACACCGATGCCTGGTGCTGGACGACCACCTTGCCGTCCACCTGGCGCGGCAGCTACTGTTTCATTCCCTCTGCACATGAAGACGATTTCGCCCCCGAGATTTTCACCGCCGCCGAGCCGGATCGTATGCAGTTGCGCGAAGGCTGGCGCAAATTGCTGCCTCATGCCGTCGCCGACTCGTTAAATGCGCACAGCTGGAAGGGCGGTCGTGGGCATGCGGTTTCTGCATTTGAGCTCCCGCATGCGCCTGAACAGCCCGGCTGGTCAACGCCCGCCGCCGTGTGGAATGAACCGCAGTGCATCACCTGGCGCAGCGACCGTTTAGGAAATCAGCGTCGAGTGTGGATATTCACCACCGGTGAACCGCACGCCGCCGAGCGACCGTTGGCGGTGCTGCTGGACGGTCAGTTCTGGGCCGAAAGTATGCCGGTCTGGCCCGCGCTTGCCGCGCTCACCGACGTCAGAAAGCTTCCTCCGGCGGTGTATCTGCTGATTGATGTTATCGACAACGCCCATCGCAGCCGCGAACTGCCGTGCAACCCGGATTTCTGGCTGGCGGTACAGCAGGAATTGCTGCCGCAGGTGCAGGCCATTGCGCCGTTTAGCGACCGTGCCGATCGCACGATAGTGGCGGGGCAGAGTTTCGGCGGCCTGTCGGCGATGTATGCCGGATTGCACTGGCCGCAACGCTTTGGCTGCGTACTGAGCCAGTCGGGATCGTACTGGTGGCCGCATCGCGGTGGCCGTGAAAACGGTGAGATTGTAGCCGAGCTTGAACGCGGCGAGCTTAACCCTCAGGGACTGCGGATTGTGCTGGAAGCCGGTATCCGCGAGCCGCTTATTTTTCGCGCCAATCAGGCGCTTTTGACGCAATTAGATCATATGCAGCAGCCGGTTTTCTGGCGTCAGGTTGACGGCGGACATGATGCGCTTTGCTGGCGCGGCGGACTCACCGCCGGGCTCATCACGCTCTGGGACACCCAGGCCGCAACGCGGGATTAACGACAGGAGTTTGGTATGCAAGTCAGTAACCCCTTCGACGACACGCAAGGGCAGTTTTATCTTCTGCAAAACCACGAGCAGCAGTTCAGCCTATGGCCTCAGCAGTGCACGTTACCTGCGGGCTGGACGGTGGTCTGCCCACCGCAACCGCTTGAGGCGTGTAACGACTGGCTGGCGGCGCACTGGGATTCACTGCAGCCGAATCACTTTTCGACCCTCGGAGGCCAGGCATGAGTGTACGTTTACCGCTGATAGCCGCCCAGCCGGGGATCTGGATGGCAGAAGCGCTCTCTGAGTTGCCCAATGCCTGGAGCGTGGCGCACTACGTTGAACTTAAAGGCAATATTGACGGTGACCTGATGGCGCGTGCCATTGCCACCGGCATGATGCAGGCCGACACGCTGCGCATGCGTTTTGCCGAGGATAACGGCGAGGTGTGGCAGTGGGTTGACGAAAGCGCGGTGATTTCTGAACCGCTGCGCCAAGACCTGCGCGGAAGAGAAAACCCGCAGCAGGACGTGCTGGCGATGATGCAGGCCGATCTTGCGCAAAACAGCCGCGTCGACAGCGGCAACCCACTGTTTAATCATCAACTTTTCCAGATTGGCGATAACCACTGGTTCTGGTATCAGCGCTATCATCATCTGCTGGTGGACGGTTTTAGCTTCCCGGCGATTACTCGCCAGATAAGCCTGATTTATCAAGCCTGGCAGCGCGGTGAAGCAACGCCAGAATCAGCGTTCACGCCGTTCGCCGAGGTGGTGGAGGAATATCAGCGCTATCGCGACAGCGACGCCTGCCAGCGTGATAAAGCTTTCTGGGCCGAGCTGCGAAAAGCGCTGCCGTCTCCGGCCTCTCTTTCGCCTGCACCGCTACCGGGACGCGCGGAAAGCACCGCCATCTGGCGCTTAAAACTTACCGCCGATCGCCGCGCGTTTTCCCGCCTGACGGCCTCGCATCCTCACTGCCAACCCGCCGACCTGGCGCTGGCCTTAGCCGCGCTGTGGCTGGGTCGCCTGTGCGGACGCAGCGATTATGCCGCCGGGTTTATCTTTATGCGCCGCATGGGGTCTGCCGCGCTGACGGCCACCGGCCCGGTGCTCAACGTGCTGCCGCTGGCGGTGACGCTGGAAGGTCAGGAAACGCTGGGCGAACTGGCAACTCGGCTCTCCGGGCAGCTTAAAAAGATGCGCCGCCATCAGCGTTATGATGCCGAGCAAATCGTCCGTGATGCCGGAAAGGCTGCGGGCGATGAAGCGCTGTTTGGCCCGGTATTTAACGTCAAAATGTTTGATTATCGCCTCGCTTTCGACGACGTTGATTTCGTCACGCATACGCTAGCAACCGGCCCAGTCAACGATCTGGAGCTGGCGCTGTTCCCGGATGAAGACGGTGGACTGTCGCTGGAAATTCTGGCAAATCAGCAGCGCTATGACAAATCGACGTTACAGCATCATATCGCTCGTTTATCGTCACTTTTGCAGCAGTTCGCCGACAATCCGGCGCTGCACTGCGCTGATGCCGAGTTGCTGTCTGACGACGAATACCAGCGTCTGGCGCAGATCAACGCGACAGAAAAAGCGTTGCCGCGCGCGACGCTAAGCTCGCTGGTCGCAGAGCAGGCGGCAAAAACGCCGGATGCCGTGGCGCTGGTGGATGCCCATTATCGCTTTACCTACCGTGAAATGCGCCAGCAGGTGGTGGCGCTGGCAAACGTGCTGCGTAAGCGTGGTGTGAAGCCGGGCGACAGCGTCGCCGTGGCGCTGCCGCGTTCGGTATTTCTGACCCTGGCGCTGCACGCCATCGTGGAAGCTGGTGCCGCCTGGCTGCCGCTGGATACCGGCTACCCGGATGACCGTTTGCAGATGATGCTCGAGGATGCGCGTCCCTCGCTGCTCATTACCTCAGACGACCAGCTCCCGCGTTTCCCGAACATCGAAAGTCTGTGCCTGAACGCTCCGCTGGCGGCAGGTGACGCGTTGCCGTTAGGGGTAGCGCAGCCGGAACAGACGGCCTATATCATCTTTACTTCCGGTTCAACCGGACGTCCGAAAGGGGTGATGGTCGGCCACGAGGCTATCGTTAACCGTCTGCTGTGGATGCAGGATCATTATCCGCTGACCGCCGATGACGTGGTGGCGCAAAAGACTCCGTGCAGCTTCGACGTGTCGGTGTGGGAATTCTGGTGGCCGTTCATCACCGGCGCAAGCCTGGTCATGGCGGCGCCCGACGCGCACCGCGACCCGCTGGCGATGCAGCGCTTCTTCGCCGAATACGGTGTGACCACAACCCACTTTGTTCCCTCCATGCTGGCAGCGTTTGTCGCTTCGCTCACGCCAGAAACCGCCGACTGCTGCTGTTCCTTAAAACAGGTGTTCTGTAGCGGCGAAGCGCTGCCAACCGGGCTTTGTCGCGACTGGGAGCTGTTGACCCACGTGCCGCTGCATAACCTGTACGGGCCAACGGAAGCGGCGGTGGATGTGAGCTGGTATCCGGCTTACGGTGAAGCGCTGGCGCAAGTGACCGGCAACAGCGTGCCGATTGGTTTCCCGGTTTGGAATACCGGGTTACGCATTCTTGATGCCATGATGCGTCCGCTGCCGTTTGGCGTGGCAGGCGACCTGTATCTCACCGGTATTCAGCTAGCGCAAGGCTATCTGGGCCGCCCGGATCTCACCGCCAGCCGCTTTATTGCCGACCCGTTTGCTCCCGGCCAACGGATGTACCGCACCGGCGACGTGGCGCGCTGGCTGGATAACGGCGCGGTGGAATATTTAGGCCGCAGCGACGATCAGCTGAAAATACGCGGTCAGCGAATTGAGCTGGGTGAAATCGACCGCGTGATGCAAACCCTGCCGGACGTTGAGCAGGCGGTGACACACGCTTGCGTGATTAATCAGGCGGCGGCAACCGGCGGTGATGCTCGGCAACTGGTGGGCTACGTGGTATCGGCGTCTGGCCTGCCGCTGGACACCGAGGCGCTATTGGCGCGTTTACGCGAACAGCTGCCGCCGCATATGGTGCCGGTGGTGCTGTTGCAGCTTAGCGCCTTGCCGCTAAGCGCTAACGGCAAGCTGGATCGTAAAGCTTTGCCGCTGCCGTCACTTACGCAAAAGACGGTCGGACGTGCGCCGCAAACGGCGACTGAAACGTTAGTGGCCGATGCTTTCGGCCAACTGCTGGGATGCGATATCCAGGATATCGACGCCGACTTCTTCGCCCTGGGCGGACATTCGCTCCTGGCAATGCGTCTGGCGGCGATGCTCGCTCAGCGCAGCGGACGCGCGGTGACGCCGGGGCAGGTGATGGTGTCATCGACCGTCGGCAAACTGAGCGCCTTGCTCGACGCGGGCGACGATGAGCAGGCGCAGCGTCTGGGCTATGAAACAGTGTTACCGCTGCGCACCGGTTCGGGGCCGACGTTATTCTGTTTCCATCCGGCTTCCGGTTTTGCCTGGCAGTTTAGCGTTCTGTCGCGCTATTTGTCGCCGCGCTGGTCGATTATCGGCATTCAGTCGCCGCGCCCGCACGGGCCGATGCAGACCGCCGCGACGCTGGATGCGGTGTGCGAAAATCATCTGGCAACGCTTCTCGAACAGCAGCCGCATGGGCCATATTATCTGCTGGGCTATTCGCTGGGCGGCACGCTGGCGCAGGGCATTGCGGCCCGATTACGCCAGCGTGGCGAAACGGTGGCATTCCTGGGCCTGCTCGATACCTGGCCGCCAGAAACGCAAAACTGGGCGGAAAAAGAGGCTAACGGTCTGGAACCGGCGGTTCTTGCAGAGATTGAGCGCGAACGCGAGGCGTTTCTTGCCGCGCAGCAGGGGCAGGGCTCCGGCGAACTGTTTCGCGCCATTGAGGGCAATTATGCGGATGCGGTGCGTCTGCTGTCGACCGCACACAGCGCAACGTTTGATGGCAAAGCGACGCTGTTTGTCGCCGAGAAAACGCGTTCAGCGGACCCGCAAGCCGCGTGGGGACCGTGGGTGGGAGAGCTGGAGGTTTACCGCCAGGATTGTGCGCACGTCGACATCATCACCCCCGCAGCGTTCGAGGCGATTGGGCCGGTGATTCGGGAGATTTTGGGGTAAATTTGTGCCATCCCGGCGTCGCATACGCTCGGCCGGGCTACGATTCAAATGTAGACAGGAGTAGGCCGGATAAGGCGAAGCCGCCATCCGGCAATCTGCACCGTTCTGCCTGATGGCGCTACGCTTATCATGCCTACATGTGATGCGTAGCCCGGGCGAACGCAGTGACCCCGGGAGATCTTCAGCGCCTTCCTAGCGGCACGACCAGCGGCGTGTGCGCCACCGGATCGGCAATAATCACGTAGGCCGGATAAGGCGAAGCCGCCATCCGGCAATCTGCATCGTTCTGCCTGATGGCGCTACGCTTATCATGCCTACATGTGATGCGTAGCCCGGGCGAACGTAGTGACCCCGGGAGATCCTCAGCGCCGTCCTAGCGGCACCACCAGCGGCGTATGCGCCACCGGATCGTCAATAATCATGCAGCGTAGACCGTACACCGCCTCAATAAATTCGGGCGTCACAATCTCTTTCGGCGCGCCTTCGGCGACAATTTTCCCATCCCGCATCGCAATCAGGTGCGTGGCATATCGGCAGGCCTGATTCAAATCATGCAACACCGCCGTCAGCGTAAAACCGCGCTCGCGGTTCAGTTCGCTCAATAGCTCCAGCAGGTCAATCTGATGGCTGATATCAAGCCAGGTTGTAGGCTCATCAAGCAGCATGATCGACGTGTCCTGGGCCAGCACCATTGCAATCCATACCCGCTGACGTTGCCCGCCGGAGAGCGTATCAACGCTCTGGTTCGCCAGATTGACGACGCCGGTCGCCCGCATGGCATTTTGCACCGCTTCTTCATCTTCCTGACGCCAGCGGCTAAACAGCGGCTGATGCGGGTAGCGACCGCGTGCCACCAGTTCCTGCACGGAAATATCACCCGGCGTGGTGGCGTTTTGCGCCAGTAGGCCAATGCGCCGCGCGACTTCCTTGCTGGCGTAACGTTGGATCTCTTCGCCGTCGAGATACACGTGACCGTGGGTTGGCGTCATCAGGCGGCTCAGGGTGCGCAGCAGCGTCGATTTACCGCAGCCGTTGAGGCCAATAATCGCCGTAAAATGTCCATCCGGGATGGCAACGTTCAGCGACTCGGCAATAATTTTTTTACCGTAGGCGAGGGTTAACTGCTCGCCGTGCAAACGGGCTACGGTGTCGGTCATTTTTTGCGAGACTCCTGAATAAGCAACACGATGAGGTAGATACCGCCAAGGCTGACGGTGACCACGCCCACCGGAAGTTGATAGGGCTGGAACAGCTGCTGGGCGCAGAAATCCGCAGCGGCCAGCAGTGCCGCGCCGCACAGCGCGGCCTGGGTCAATCCCCAGCGGGCGGTGCCGCTCAGGCGGCGGGCAATATGCGGGGCCACCAGCGCGATAAACGAAATCGGCCCGGCCAGCGCAGTGGCGGCAGCGGTGAGCACCACGGCAACCAGCATCAGCAATAGGCGGGAGGATTCGACGCGCACGCCCAGCGCGCAGGCGCTGTCATCACCCATCTCTAAAAGACGCAGACGACGCACTAACAGGGCGGAGGCGATCAATGCCAGCCCCATAAGCGGCGCGGCAGGCCAGATTTTTGCCCAGGTCAGGCCGTTAAGCGAACCGGAAAACCACAGCCCGGCAGAAACGGCGGTTTCAAGCGAGGCGCGCAGCAGCAGCCAGGTGTTGAAGGCCATCAGCATTGCACGGATGCCGATACCAATAATAATCAACCGGAAGGTATCAATGCCGTCGCGCCACGCCAGCGCCCACACCAGCAGCGAGGTGACAATTCCCCCGACCATGGCGGCAAGCGTAATGGTGGTCAGGTTCTGACCGAAGAAAACCATCGCCACGAGCACGCCGCTCCACGCGCCGGTGTTAAAGCCCATCACGTCCGGGCTTCCCAGCGGGTTTCGCATCAGCGACTGAAAAATCGCGCCGCTGACGCCAAGCGCTGCGCCAATCAGCAGCGCCATCATCACGCGCGGCAGACGCCACTCGGTCACCACCATGGTGATAGCGCGCGGGGCATCGCCGAACAGGGCATTGAAAATTTGTGACAATTCCAGGGTCACCGCGCCGCTACGCAGACTGAGCAACGTTAACAGCAGACACAGGACGACCAGCAGCAGGCAGTTGGCGAGTAATCGGCGTGAAGGGGCTATCATCGGCCACCTCCGCTGCGTTGACGACGGACAAGATAAATCAGCACCGGCGCGCCGATAAAGGCGCTGACCACCGATACGCGCAGCTCGCCCGGCACCAGCAGGCGACCGATGATATCGGCAAATAAGAGCAGAGACGGCGTTGCCAGCAGGGTGACGGGCAGCGACCAGCGATGATCCGCGCCCACCAGCCAGCGGGCGATATGCGGCATCATCAGGCCGATAAAGGCGATAGGCCCGACGACCGACGTCGCGCTGGCGCACAGAATGGTAATCACCAGCAGCCCGATGATTTGCGTGCGCGCCACCTTGCTGCCCAGCGCGGTGGCGGTGTCGGTGCCGAGGCTCAGGCTGTTGAGCGAGCGGCTCATCATCAGCGCCACGGTTCCGGCAATCAGCACCGGGATTAGCACCGTTTTAAGCGTTTGCAGGGTGCGAATATCCAGCGAACCGGCCTGCCAGAAACGCAGCTGATCGTAGACGTCCGGGTTTAACAGGGCGATCCCGTTGGAAAAACCTTCCAGCACGGCGGCAAGCGCCACGCCTGCCAGCGTTAAACGCACCGGGCTGAGCTGTCCGCCGCCCTGACTGCCGGTAAACGCCACGATAAGTGAAGCGAGCAGTGCGCCGCAAAAGGCCATAACCAGCTGTTCTTGCGGTGAGGAGATCCCCAGCAACGCGGCGCCGAGCACGATAGCGAAACTGGCTCCGGCATTCACGCCAAGAATACCTGGGTCAGCAAGCGGGTTTCGAGTGAGGGTTTGCATCAATGCGCCAGCAAGACCCAGCGCGCCACCGGCGAGTAACCCCGCCAGCGTGCGCGGTAGGCGGGCGTCGAGCACGATAATACAGTCGGCGCTCTGACAGGTGCCGCTTAACGCATCAACGACGACGGAGAGCGGCAGCGGTCGGGCACCGATTAATAAACTGAGCGTGACGGCAAGAAACAGCAGTATGAATAAACCGGGCAGCGTCACGGCACGCAGCGCGGGTGTGGAAAACGACATGGTGACATCCCTGATGTGATAATGATAGTGATTATCGTTATCTATCTTATTCGTTTATGGTAGCATGAGCGCCCTTAAAAAGGGTATGAAAAAGTCACAAGGTACTGTAATGAAGCGACAATCCTGGCTGCTCAATCTCAGCCTGTTAAAAAGCCACCCGGCCTTCCGCGCCGTCTTTATCGCCCGCTTTATCTCCATTCTTTCACTGGGCCTTCTAGGCGTTGCCGTGCCGGTACAGATCCAGATGATGACCCATTCCACCTGGCAGGTGGGGTTATCGGTGACGTTAACCGGTAGCGCGATGTTTATCGGGCTGATGGTTGGCGGCGTACTGGCTGACCGCTATGAACGCCGCAAACTGATTCTGCTGGCGCGCGGCACCTGCGGCATTGGATTTATCGGCCTGTGGTTAAATGCGCTGCTGCCGGAACCGTCGCTGGTGGCGATCTATGTGCTGGGTTTATGGGACGGCTTCTTTGCTTCGCTTGGCGTGACGGCGCTGCTGGCGGCGACGCCTGCGCTGGTCGGGCGTGAAAATCTGATGCAGGCTGGGGCGATTACCATGCTGACGGTGCGTCTGGGGTCGGTGATTTCACCGATGGTCGGCGGACTCTTGCTGGCCTCCGGCGGGGTGTCGTGGAACTACCTGCTGGCGGCGCTAGGCACCTTTATCACCACGCTAACTCTGCTGCGTTTGCCGCAGTTGCCGCCACCGCCGCAGCCGCGTGAGCATCCGCTCTCTTCACTGGTGGCGGGTTTTCGTTTTCTGCTCAGTAGTCCGCTGATTGGCGGCATTGCGCTTCTGGGCGCGCTGGTGACGATGGCGAGCGCGGTGCGCGTGCTGTATCCGGCGCTGGCAATGGGCTGGCAGATGTCAGCCGCGCAGATTGGTCTGCTGTATGGCGCTATTCCGTTGGGCGCAGCCTTCGGTGCGTTGACCAGCGGCAGGCTGGCGCACAATGAGCGTCCGGGTTGGGTGATGCTGCTGGCGACCGTCGCTGCGTTTGGGGCGATTGGCCTGTTTGCCATGATGCCGCATTGGGCGCTGGGGATGGTGTGTCTGGCGCTGTTCGGTTGGCTTAGCGCGATCAGTTCACTGCTGCAATACACCCTGATTCAAACCCAGACGCCGGAGGCGATGTTGGGGCGGATTAACGGCCTGTGGACGGCGCAGAATGTGACCGGCGATGCCATTGGTGCAGCGCTGTTAGGCGGCTTGGGCGCGATGCTCACCCCGGTGGCTTCGGCAAGCGTGAGCGGCTGGGGACTGGCGATTATTGGCGGAGTTTTGCTGCTGTTGCTGGGTGAGCTGCGGCGATTCAGGCGCGAAGCCCCGGAGTCGGCGTAAACGCCTCGTCCGGGCTACAACCTGAAACCAACCGGTAGGCCTGATAAGCTATGCGCCATCAGGCATAACCGCGCCTATTGCCGGATGGCGGCTTCGCCTTATCCGGCCGACACTAGTTGGTAGCCCGGGCGAGCAGAATGCGACCCCGGGAGTGCGCAGATATTTAACCAAATAGCACCATCAGGTATAACCGCGCACATTGCCGGATGGCGGCTTCGCCTTATCCGGCCTACACCAGTTGGTAGCCCGGGCGAGCAGAATGCGACCCCGGGAGTGCGCGGATGTTTAGCCAAACAGCGCCGTCAAACGATCTAACACCCGCATTGCGCTGTAGTAATCCAGACGGAACGTCTCGGTGCCCAGCGCATAAACATGCTTATTTTTTACCGCCGGCAGATGGGCCAGCAGAGGATTCGCGTTAATCGCATCAACGTCTTTCTGGTCACCGGCGAACAAAAACAGGCTCTCACCGTTCAGCCCGGTTGCCAGATTTTCACCGCCAAGCTGGATGATGTCGTGGCGCTTGCCCTGGCTTTGGCTGGCGTGAAGCCCGGCGGGCAGCGCGGCTTGCGTAAACCCAAGCTGTTGCAGGAACTGCCCCTGGGCGGACTCGCTGGTCCACAGATTGGCGCTGTGCGCGGCGGCGGTGTACACCACGGCGCTGACCGGCTGCGGCGGCAACGTAATCTGCTGTTTCACCTGCGCCTGCTTTTTAGCAAACTCGGCGATGCGCCGAGCGGCCTGCTGTTCGTGCCCGGTCATTCCGCCAAGCTCGGTCAGCAGCGCCTGCCAGCTTTTGTCGTCGTAATTAACAATCAGCGTCGGGGCGATGGTCGATAGCTGATCGTACAGCGCCAGCGCCGAATCGCCGCCGGTGGCGCTGATTAAAATCAGATCCGGCATCTGCGCGGCAACCGCTTCGGCACTGGGCTCGCCGATGTACAGGCGGGTCAGCTTACGCGCCTTTGCCACCTCACCCCATTGACGTAAAAAACCCTGGTCATCTGCAACGCGGTTATTCGGCGTGGTCGCGCCGCTGGCAATCACCGGCGCGTCAATGGCCAGCAGGGAACCTGTGAGGGTCACGCTGGTGGAGACGATGCGGGTCGGTTGATGTTCCAGCGTGTGCACGCCGCGGCTGTCGGTTATCTGGCGCGGCCAGTCGGCGGCGTACGCTTGGGATAATCCCAAAACGCTAAAACCGGCGAGCAGCGCGACGCTACGCCAAAGTGCGGTGAAATTCACAAATACGATTCCTGTCCGGGTTGGTTAATGCTTCTCATTTTCAACTATTGTTCCGCCTGGATGCAAGCGTTATACCCGAAGGCAGGGAGAACAACATCGGGCAGACCACCCGACTATTAAGCACAAGATGCTGCTTAGAGCTGTTGACATACGACGCGTTTACTTTTAGGTTACCGAACCAAAATATAAATGATAATTATTCGTAATATCTTTATCGTTTTTGGAGGATGATATGGAAACGTCAGTGGCTGACCAAACGCAAAAACAGCAGCACCAGACCCTCGTCCCGGCGGACAGCTTTTTCTTTATGTCGCCGTTTCGCAGTTTTACCACCTCGGGCTGCTTCACGCGCTTGACCTGCCCGGCGCAAGGGGGCGAAGCGCCGGAAAGCGCTTTCCAGCAAGAGCTTGCGTCCGCCTTTGCGGCGGCAAAAGCGGCTGGAATTGCCAACCCGGTGATGGTTGGTGCCATCCCATTCGATACCCGTCAGCCTTCCGCGCTGTTTATCCCTGAGCGTTGCGAGGCGTTTTCGCGTCCCGCCAAACAGAAGTCGTCGCGCTATCAGGCGTCACGCGAGCCGATGACAGTCACCGCACGCCAGGAAATTCCTGAACATCCCGTTTTCCTCGATATGGTGGCTAAAGCCGCGGCGCTGACGGCGACGCCGCAGGTCGACAAAGTGGTGCTCTCGCGCTTGATTGATATCCAGGCCGCGCAAAAGCTCGACAGCGGCGCGCTGCTGGAACGTTTAGTGGCGCAAAACCCCGCCAGCTTTAACTTCCACGTTCCGCTACCGGACGGCGGCGTTTTGCTGGGCGCGAGTCCTGAGCTGCTGCTGCGTAAAGACGGCGACCATTACAGCTCTCTGCCGCTGGCCGGTTCCGCTCGCCGTCAGCCGGATGACGTTCTCGACAGGGAAGCGGGCAACCGTCTGCTGGCATCGGAAAAAGACCGTCACGAGCACGAGCTGGTGACCCAGTCGATGAAACAGACGCTGACTCCGCGTAGCGTCGAACTGACGCTGCCGCAGACCCCGCAGCTGATTACCACGCCAACCCTCTGGCATCTCGCCACGCCGATTGAAGGTCAGGCCCGGCCTTGCGAAAACGCCTTAACGCTGGCCTGCCTGCTGCACCCAACGCCGGCGCTGAGCGGTTTCCCGCATGAGGTCGCAAAGCAGGTGATTGCCGAGCTGGAACCGTTCGAGCGAGACCTGTTCGGCGGGATTGTCGGCTGGTGTGACGCCGAAGGTAACGGCGAGTGGGTGGTAACCATCCGCTGCGCGCGGGTGAAGGACAATAGCGTGCGCCTGTTTGCCGGGGCAGGGATTGTGCCCGCCTCATCGCCAGAGTCTGAGTGGCGCGAAACCGGCGTCAAACTTTCTACCATGCTGAATGTTTTCGGCCTGCATTAAGGAACCCCAATGACCGTGGAATTTACCCGCTGGCCGGAGGCGCTTGCGGCGCGCTATCGTGAAAAAGGCTACTGGCAGGATCTGCCGTTGACGGAAATGCTGACCCGCCATGCGGACAGTGACGCGATAGCGGTAATTGATGGTGAACGCCAGATAAGCTACCGCCAGATGAATCACTCCATCGATAATCTTGCCGCCGTGTTGCAAAGCAAAGGACTCAAACGCGGTGAAACCGCGCTGGTGCAGCTGGGCAATATTGCTGAATTTTATGTCACGCTGTTTGCGCTACTGAAAATCGGCGTCGCGCCGGTGAATGCGCTGTTCAGCCATCAGCGCAGTGAGCTTAATGCCTACGCCGAACAGATTGCGCCCGCGGCGCTGATTGCCGACCGTACCCATGCGCTGTTTGGCGATGATGCGTTCCTCAATACCTTCTGCGAGCGGCACCGTTCGCTGCGCGTGGTGCTGCTGCGCCAGGGCGAGGGCGAGCATGCGCTGGAGGCGGCGATTGACCGCCCGGCGGTCAACTTTATCGCCACGCCGACCGCCGCCGATGAGGTAGCTTTCTTTCAGCTTTCCGGCGGCAGTACCGGCACGCCGAAGCTGATTCCCCGTACCCACAACGATTATTACTACAGCATTCGCCGCAGTAATGAGATTTGCCGTTTCGATCCTAAGACGCGCTATCTGTGTGCCATTCCGTCGGCGCACAACTACGCCATGAGTTCGCCGGGCGCGCTCGGCGTTTTCCTCGCTGAAGGCACGGTGGTGCTGGCGGCGGATCCAAGCCCCACGCTGTGCTTCCCGCTGATTGAAAAACATCAGGTTAACGTCGCAGCGCTGGTGCCGCCTGCCGTCAGTCTGTGGCTACAGGCGATTGGAGAGTGGGGCAGCAACGCGCAGCTTCGCTCGTTGACGCTGTTACAGGTTGGCGGTGCGCGGTTGTCGGCGACGCTGGCGGCGCGCATTCCTGCGGAAATTGGCTGCCAGCTACAGCAGGTGTTCGGCATGGCGGAAGGGCTTGTGAACTACACCCGCCTGGATGATTCACCGGAGAAAATCCTCAATACCCAGGGCTATCCGATGTGCCCGGATGATGAAGTGTGGGTGGCGGATGCTGACGGCAATCCTCTGCCGCGCGGTGAGGTTGGACGGCTGATGACCCGAGGCCCCTATACCTTCCGCGGCTACTACAAAAGTCCTGAGCACAATGCCAGCGCCTTTGATGCCGAGGGTTTTTATTGCTCCGGCGATCTTATTGCCATCGATGAGGACGGCTACATCACCGTCGAGGGGCGCGAGAAAGATCAGATTAACCGCGGCGGCGAGAAGATTGCCGCTGAAGAGATTGAAAACCTGCTGCTGCGCCATGAAGCGGTTATCTATGCGGCGTTAGTGAGCATGGAAGATAGCCTGCTGGGCGAGAAAAGCTGCGCGTATCTGGTGGTGAAAGAACCGCTGCGCGCAGTAGAAGTGCGCCGCTTCCTGCGTGAGCAAGGGGTGGCTGAATTTAAACTGCCTGACCGCGTCGAGTGCGTAGATGAACTGCCGCTGACCCACGTCGGTAAGGTCGATAAAAAACAATTACGTCAGTGGCTGGCGAGCCGTTCGTAGGGCTAAAGGAGACAATAAAATGGCGATTCCAAAATTACAGGGCTATGCGCTGCCAACCGCGCTGGATCTTCCCGAAAACAAGGTCAACTGGGCCTTTGAACCGGCGCGCGCGGCGCTGCTGATTCACGATATGCAGGAATATTTCCTCAATTTCTGGGGCGACGACAGCGAGATGATGGAGAAGGTAGTAGCGAACATCGCCGCCCTGCGTGATTTCTGCAAAAAGAACGGTATTCCGGTTTATTACACCGCCCAGCCGAAAGAGCAGAGCGACGAAGACCGTGCGCTGCTGAACGATATGTGGGGGCCGGGTCTGACCCGCTCGCCGGAGCAACAGCGAGTGATTGCCGCGCTGGCCCCGGATGAAGACGACACTGTGCTGGTGAAATGGCGTTACAGCGCGTTTCATCGTTCCCCGCTTGAGCAGATGCTCAAAGAGAGCGGGCGCAACCAGTTAATCATCACCGGCGTGTATGCGCATATCGGCTGCATGACCACCGCCACCGATGCGTTTATGCGCGACATTAAGCCGTTCTTTGTTGCCGATGCGCTGGCGGATTTCAGCCGTGATGAGCATTTGATGTCCCTGAAATACGTGGCCGGTCGCAGCGGTCGCGTGGTGATGACCGACGAACTGCTGCCGTCGGTTCCGGCGAGTAAAGAGGCTCTGCGCGCCCAGATTTTGCCGCTGCTGGATGAGTCTGACGAGCCGTTTGATGACGATAATCTGATTGATTACGGTCTGGATTCGGTACGGATGATGGCGCTGGCGGCGCGCTGGCGCAAAGTCCACGGCGACATTGATTTTGTGATGTTGGCGAAAAATCCGAGCATTGACGCCTGGTGGGCGCTGCTCTCCCGCGAGGTGAAATAATGGCCGGGTTTGATTTTGGCGGTCAGACCGTGTGGGTGACCGGCGCGGGCAAAGGGATTGGCTACACGACCGCGCTGGCGTTTGTGGCGGCGGGGGCAAACGTGACCGGATTCGATCGGGCGTTTGACGGTGAAGATTATCCGTTTGCCACTGAAGTGCTGGATGTGGCGGATGCACAGCAGGTGGCGCAGGTGTGCGAGCGTCTGTTGGCGAAAACTGAACGCCTCGACGTATTGGTGAATGCGGCGGGGATCCTGCGCATGGGCGCCACCGATGCGCTAAGCCACGACGATTGGCAGCAGACCTTCGCGGTCAACGTCGGCGGGGCGTTTAATCTGTTCCAGCAGACGATGGCGCAGTTTCGTCAACAGCAGGGCGGGGCGATTGTCACCGTCGCGTCTGATGCTGCGCACACGCCGCGTATCGGCATGAGCGCTTACGGCGCGTCGAAGGCGGCGCTTTCAAGTCTGGCGCTGACCGTTGGGCTGGAATTAGCAAGCCATGGGGTGCGCTGCAATATTGTGTCACCAGGCTCAACCGATACCGACATGCAGCGCGTGCTGTGGGTGAGCGATGATGCCGAGCAGCAGCGTATTCGCGGCTTTGGCGAACAGTTTAAGCTGGGCATTCCGCTGGGTAAAATCGCTCGCCCGCAAGAGATCGCTAACACGATCTTGTTCCTCGCCTCGGATTACGCCAGCCACATCACGTTGCAGGACATCGTGGTGGACGGTGGGTCAACGTTAGGAGCGTGAGATGATCTGGAAACGTCATTTAACCCTTGATGAGCTCAATGCGACCAGCGATAACACCATGGTGGCGCATCTGGGCATCGTTTATACCCATATTGGCGATGACAGTCTGGAAGCGGTGATGCCGGTGGATAGCCGTACCCATCAGCCGTTTGGCTTGCTGCACGGCGGAGCATCGGCGGCGCTGGCGGAAACGTTAGGTTCAATGGCCGGTTTTTTGATGACCCGCGAAGGACAATGCGTGGTGGGAACGGAGCTTAACGCCACGCACCATCGCCCGGTGTCACAGGGGCAGGTGCGGGCGGTTTGCCAGCCGCTGCATACAGGGCGTCAAAGCCAGAGCTGGGAGATTGTGGTGTTTGATGAGCAGGGCCGACGCTGTTGTACCTGCCGGTTAGGTACGGCGGTGCTCGGTTAAGTATTGTGCCCGTTCCCTGCGGCGCTGCGCTTGGCCGGGCTACCACGAATGTAGCCCGGGCGAGGCGAAGCCGACCCCGGGAAGTTCACTTTTTTCGCTTCCAGTTCTCATCCATTTTTCTGACTTAAGTGATCCCGTTAACACTGTGATGTAAAAGTCAGGTTCACTTCCTGTTCATATCCGTTTCTAAGATGTTAAATCAGAGGTGTTTCTATGGACACAAAATGTAACATCCTCTGCTACTGATACGGAAAACAACGATGAACAATTCAGGGAAATACCTTATATGGGCATTGCTCTCCATTGTCGGAGCGTTTGCCCTGGGCTATATCGCCCTTAACCGTGGTGAACAGATAAACGCGCTGTGGATCGTCGTAGCGGCGGTTTGCGTTTATCTTATTGCCTACCGTTTTTATGGCCTCTATATCGCGAAAAAGGTTTTGCAGGTTGACCCCACGCGTATGACACCAGCGGTGCGTCATAACGATGGTCTTGATTATGTACCGACCGACAAAAAAGTGCTGTTCGGTCACCATTTTGCGGCGATTGCCGGGGCAGGCCCGCTGGTGGGGCCGGTGCTGGCGGCGCAGATGGGCTATCTGCCGGGGATGATCTGGCTGCTGGCAGGCGTGGTGCTTGCCGGAGCGGTACAGGACTTTATGGTGCTGTTTGTCTCCACGCGCCGTGATGGCCGCTCGTTGGGCGAACTGGTACGTGAAGAGATGGGCCCGACCGCAGGCGTCATCGCACTGATTGCCACCTTTATGATCATGGTGATCATCCTGGCGGTACTGGCGATGATCGTGGTGAAAGCGCTGACCCACAGCCCATGGGGCACCTACACCGTGGCCTTTACCATCCCGCTGGCGCTGTTTATGGGGATTTATATCCGCTATCTGCGCCCGGGGCGTATTGGTGAAGTGTCGGTTATCGGCCTCGTTATGTTGGTGTTTGCCATCATTTCCGGCGGCTGGGTGGCAGAAAGCGCGACCTGGGCACCGTGGTTTGATTACACCGGTGTACAGCTGACCTGGATGCTGGTGGGCTATGGCTTTGTGGCCTCGGTACTGCCGGTGTGGCTGCTGCTGGCGCCGCGCGACTATCTCTCCACCTTCCTGAAAATCGGCACCATCGTCGGCCTGGCGATTGGCATTCTGATTATGCGTCCAACCCTGACCATGCCGGCGCTGACCAAATTCGTCGACGGCACCGGCCCGGTATGGACCGGCGATCTGTTCCCGTTCTTGTTTATCACCATTGCCTGTGGTGCGGTGTCTGGCTTCCACGCGTTGATTGCATCCGGCACCACGCCGAAAATGCTGGCGAACGAAGGTCAGGCCTGCTTTATCGGTTACGGTGGCATGCTGATGGAATCCTTTGTCGCCATTATGGCGCTGGTTTCAGCCTGTATTATTGACCCGGGCGTCTACTTTGCGATGAACAGTCCGATGGCGATGCTGGCCCCTGCCGGTACCGCTGATGTGGTGGCGTCTGCCGCGCAGGTGGTCAGTAGCTGGGGCTTTGCGGTGACGCCGGATCTGCTGCATCAGATTGCCAATGAAGTGGGCGAACAGTCGATTATCTCCCGTGCGGGCGGTGCGCCGACGCTGGCGGTGGGGATGGCCTACATCCTGCACGGTGCGCTGGGCGGCCTGATGGACGTGGCGTTCTGGTATCACTTCGCCATTTTGTTTGAAGCGCTGTTTATCCTGACGGCGGTCGATGCCGGTACGCGTGCGGCACGCTTTATGCTGCAAGACCTGCTCGGCGTTATCAGCCCGGGGCTCAAGCGCACCGACTCACTGCCCGCGAACTTACTGGCAACGGCGCTGTGCGTGCTGGCCTGGGGCTACTTCCTGCATCAAGGGGTCGTTGACCCGCTGGGCGGCATTAACACGCTGTGGCCGCTGTTCGGTATTGCTAACCAGATGCTGGCCGGTATGGCGCTGATGCTCTGTGCGGTGGTACTGTTCAAGATGAAACGTCAGCGTTATGCGTGGGTGGCACTGGTGCCAACTGCCTGGCTGCTGGTGTGTACGCTGGTTGCCGGTTGGCAAAAATCGTTTAGCGAAGATACCCGCGTGGGCTTCCTGGCGATTGCCAACAAGTTCCAGGCGATGATCGACAGCGGCAATATCCCGCCGCAGTACACCGAATCGCAGCTGACGCAGCTGGTGTTCAATAACCGTCTGGATGCGGGGCTGACGATCTTCTTTATGGTGGTGGTCGTGGTGCTGGCGGTGTTTTCCATCAAAACCGCGCTGGCGGCGTTGAAAGAAGATAAGCCAACGGCAAAAGAGACCCCGTACGAGCCGATGCCGGCGGATGCGGAGAATCTGGTGGCGCAGGCGAAACGCGCGCATTAATACGCGTGATTTCCCGGTGGCGCTGCGCGTGGTCGGCCTACCGATTGGTGTAGGCCGGATAAGGCGTAGCCGCCATCCGGCAATTGTGCATGATATGTTGTAGCCCGGCCAAGCGCAGCGCCGCCGGGTTCATCCAAAGGATAATGAAGATGTTTGATACCCTCTCAAAAGCCGGAAAATACCTCGGCCAGGCGGCAAAAATGATGATCGGCGTGCCGGACTACGACAACTACGTCGAGCATATGCGTATCAATCATCCAGACCAGCAACCGATGACCTACGAAGCGTTCTTCCGCGATCGCCAGGACGCGCGCTATGGCGGAAAGGGCGGAGCGAAGTGCTGCTGATGTTTGTTTAGACATCTAAACGTCTTGATTGCCAAACCTGCTTGCCGTGTTATATTGCTGTTAACATTGGTCTCACGAGCGGCAGATAACGTATGACAACGAAGCAACTCATCCCCCAAAGTAAACTTCCTCACCTTGGCACTACGATTTTTACCCAGATGAGCGCGTTGGCACATGAGCATCAGGCTATCAATCTCTCTCAAGGATTTCCCGATTTCGACGGCCCTGCTTATCTTCAGGCGCGGCTGACCCACCATGTGACACACGGTGCCAATCAATATGCGCCGATGACCGGCGTACAGGCGCTGCGGGATGCCATTGCCGAGAAAACCGCCGCGCTGTATGGCTATGCGCCGGACGCGAATAGCGATATCACGGTCACGGCGGGCGCAACCGAAGCGCTATACGCTGCCATCACCGCGCTGGTACGCACGGGTGATGAAGTTATCTGTTTTGATCCCAGCTACGACAGCTATGCTCCGGCGGTTGAACTGTCTGGCGGAATTGTGCAGCGTATTGCTCTGCAACCGCCGCATTTTGGCGTTGACTGGCAGGAATTTGCCGGGCGGTTAAGCGATAAAACCCGCCTGGTTATCCTTAATACGCCGCACAACCCAACGGCCACGACGTGGCAGGCGGGGGATTTTGAGGCGCTGTGGCAGGCGATTGCCGGGCGGGAAATTTATGTGCTGAGCGATGAAGTGTACGAGCATATTTGCTTTGCCGCGCAAGGGCATGCCAGCGTGCTGGCGCATCCTGCGCTTCGCGAGCGGGCGGTGGCGGTGTCATCGTTTGGCAAAACCTATCATATGACCGGCTGGAAAGTGGGATATTGCATCGCACCTGCGGCCATCAGCACCGAGCTGCGCAAGGTTCATCAATATCTGACCTTTGCCGTTAACACGCCCGCTCAACTGGCGCTGGCCGATATGCTGCGCGCCGAGCCAGAACATTACCGTCAGCTTCCTGAGTTTTACCGTGCGCGTCGTGACCTGTTTATTAATGCGTTAAGCCAGAGTCGATTTAAACTTCTGCCCTGCGAGGGCACCTATTTTCTGCTGGCCGACTATAGCGCTATTTCTGATTTGGATGACGTGAGTTTCTGCCGCTGGCTGACGACGGAAGTTGGCGTGGCGGCCATACCGTTGTCGGTATTTTGCGCCGCGCCATTCCCGCATAAACTGATTCGTCTGTGTTTTGCTAAACAGGAATCAACCCTGCTGGCTGCCGCCGAGCGGCTGTGCCAATTGTAGTTATTTAACCGTCCAGGCCTGTGAGAACTGGCGATTGCCGAACATTTCACACAGGCCGTTTATTTGCTTCAATCGCAGCACTTCGTCGGCATCCATCCCTAATTCCTGAGCCATTTTCTCGTCGCTCCAGCCGAGCTGGCTCAGCTCACGCACAATATCGGACATCGCGCTTATCTGATGACGCCCACGGGCACGGTTATGACGAATGGTGGCGGCCATGCGTGCTGACAGTGAATTTTCCTGATGCTCCAGTTGGGTGACCGGCAAATAGCCATGAAAGCGTTTTTTCAATGTGGCTTTTGATTGTGAGAGCAGGTGGCGATGAAAACCATCGACAATCTCAAAGCGGTGATCTTGCTTTTCAATCACCACAATCGGCTGGGTAAAACCGTCGGCCTCTAGCGATTTGGTTAGCAGTCGTTTTTCCTGTGGAGCCATATTGTTGGGGTTATAGTCGTTAGGAGACACCTGCTCCTCTTTTACCCACAGTACGCAGTCGATAGGCTGATCGTTAAACGGACTCTCTTTATGGAGTGCCTGGCGGAATTGATTAAGCGCCTCAATTTTTTCATCAAATGACAGAGCTTGCAGATAATCATGCATTTCAGCTATTAATCGTTGTCGCATAAAATTCCCCATTGCTGGCGCTTTTGTTCCATGCGCGAGCGGTAACGCTGATAGTGACTGGATTTGGTCGGGCTAAAGGAAAGCATTCGACACCAATAATCGTTGTTTAATAAAACCTTGCAAATACGCCGCCATGACGGAATATCTTTGGCACCCAGATCTTTTTCCTGACTATCGGGAATATCTTCCCAGCCTTGCTTTTGATACCAATGCAAATAGACGGCAATTTTGTTGCGGTAATGGTCTGCCGTCGTTTCTGGCATGCTTTGCAGTAGGAAGTGCGCATACCCGCGCCAGCTATAATGCTGTGGTTTCTCTATTTTTCGATGCCCGTAGAACTGATTATCCTGGCCGGCATAAATACCGCCGCTGTGGACGCCGCTCACCCGCTGGCACATATCCGCACAGCGCTCGGGCTCCAGAACATGATACAGCCATAATCCCTGACGCTGTTCTGGGCCAAATGGTTCACAGATGCGCATATAGCGCAGGGGAACGCCCGCCTGATACATCAGGTTGTAAAGGGGATTATAGGGTTTGCCGCTTTTGGCAAACCAGGTCCAGATATCGGCGGTTTTCCAGTCGTAGATAGGGTAAATATACCAGGCATGATTGCCGGGGGCGATGGTGGTCCAGGGTTTATCATCGGCGAAGCGATGCTTGGTTTGAGAGGCAATCGTTAAAAAACGATTATAGGATTCGTCGGCCCGGATCCCAATCATAACGGCGGCTGGGCGCTGTTGCGAAAACCATTCGGCAAACTTTTGCACAAAAGTTTCGAAGCTGATGCCCGGCTGGTAGAAGGGGAAGTAAGCGGGATCGGTAATGGCGTCTTTCGGCGGTTGCCGTACCCATTTTACACCCGGTTCCCAGCATTGCCATTCCGGATTAAATTGGGTGAGAGAGTTTTGCGTGGTTAAGGGCAAAGCAACCCAATAAAACTCATCAATGATATCGTGATACTCAATACGTAACTTTTCGCAGTGATTAATGGTATACGAAAATTGTGCTTCCCAGTCGATAAACAGCACACATATTTTTTTACCCATTGAACGCGCTATTTCAGCGGTTAAATGCAGCATCACCGTGGAGTCTTTGCCTCCGGAAAATGAAACACATACGCGTGGAAAATTCTCCAAAGTCCAAATGATACGTTCCCGGCTCGCCTCAAGTACGGAAAGAGACAAGGGGATTTTTTTTATTGACATAAATCAGCCGTCCTTTATGGCGATAACGTCTGGCAGGAGGTTGATATAATACAATGTTTTGAGGTCTAATAAATAAAATAATATATTATGAATTTTTATGTATTCATATTGATATATTGATGTGGTGAATTAACGCGCTAGCGGACGTACATTTTTAATTATATCCGAGAATGATTTTGAACTTAGTGAAGAACGGCTGTAAATCATATAAAACATGAACTTTGGCAAGGGGATATCCGTTGATAACACTTTCAATCCTAACGTGTCTTTAAAAGTTCTGAATAGAGGTTCTGGAATAACTCCAACTAAATCACTATGGTGGATAATATTCAATATACTCATTAATGATGAAGAGCGATAAGCAACATCTCTGTCTTTATAATACGAGTTTTCATAAATAGATTGAACATGCTTAATCTGTTCTTCCCGCGCCTGGAATACAGCAAAACGTTCTTTTAACAGGTCTTCGTTTGTTACTTTGTCAGCTAAGCGGGGATGATCTTTACGGCAGGTAAATATGACCGGACTTTCGCAAAAAGGAACGGAAACCAGCGAGCGGTTATTACATTGCTCCAGGCTAAATACGACGTCGGCTTTGCGATAGTTCAGAATGTCTTCGATCTCTTCTTTCACCGCGGCAGTGTCGTGGTAGATTATCTCCAGATGAGGAGTTTGCAGCAGATGATTCATAAACTCAGTCAATTGCGGCATCGCGTGGAACTGAGGCCCGTACATCACAAAACGCTTCCTCAGGTCTGAGGTTCCCATGATGTTGATAGTTTCTTCAATGTTATTAAGATTTTTTTCAAGATGGCGATGCAGGTTAATGGCGGCAGTCGTCGGGGTGATGCCTTTACCTGAGCGAACAAAAAGAGGGTCATCAAGTTGGTTGCGTAAGCGCTGTAAGGATTGGCTCACTGCGGAAGGCGTAATAAATAATGTTTGTGCCGCCTGGCTAATGCTCAGATTTTGATAGATGCATTCGAAAATGATCAGCAGGTTGAGGTCAAAACGTTTTAGATTATAGAGATTAGCCATCTGAGATCCTTTATTGTGTAAGCACGAAGCACACCGCCTTATCGGCGATGACGTTTTAAGAAACAATCCATGTGTTCGAAAAACTGAATTTAGTTTGAATTTTTACTAAAGATATAGCAATCGGTAGGCTTTATCCACTGTTTGTTAAGGAGATTTCATATCGAACAAGTTTATAATATCAGCTGAGATAGGGGTATTTATATATGTGCAGCTCTAAAATGAATATTATTCATATAATAATTATTTGAATCAAAGTGTGATTATTGTGAGTAAAAATATTGTGCATTGATTCATACTCTTCACACGATAACCTGTGTTAATGCTTTCCGTTGCGCGTTCGTACGTTTCCCATGACGAAAGTTCGTTGACAGTAGTGCAGGTAAAGAACGTTGAAACATAGAAAAATTCTGTAAAATCATTGGTTAAAGGCCTATCAGTGATATAGCCTATCACAATAATAGGCAGCTCCGAGGGCCAGTCAGTTGTCCTTTAAAAGACGACATGATGTTATCAAAAGGCGGGTGCCCATCACTCTACGTGAGCTCAGACGCCAGAGAGTATCAACGGTCAGGTCCCTGGTTCACGGCGGTGATGCTCATATTATCGCCAGTTTACGATAGTGATTGAGCTATTTGTGCCTGTCTTATTCATAGGTTCACAAAGTTGTCCTGTCGCGGTTGTTAGGTAACGCTGATTGATTTGATAATGTAAACGCATTGGTCGAATCGGAAAAAGTTCGTTAACTTAGACCTCAACAAAAACACGGAGGAAGTATAGATGTCCTTAATTAATACCAAAATCAAACCTTTCAAAAACCAGGCGTTCAAAAACGGTGAGTTCATCGAAGTAACCGAGAAAGATACCGAAGGTCGCTGGAGCGTCTTCTTCTTCTACCCGGCTGACTTCACCTTCGTATGCCCAACCGAACTGGGCGACGTGGCAGACCATTACGAAGAACTGCAGAAGCTGGGCGTAGACGTGTACTCTGTTTCTACCGATACCCACTTCACCCACAAAGCATGGCACGGTAGCTCTGACACCATCGCTAAAATCAAATATGCGATGATCGGCGACCCGACTGGTGCCCTGACCCGTAACTTTGAAAACATGCGTGAAGATGAAGGTCTGGCTGACCGCGCAACCTTCGTTGTTGACCCACAGGGTATCATTCAGGCAATCGAAGTGACCGCTGAAGGTATCGGCCGTGATGCGTCTGACCTGCTGCGTAAAATCAAAGCGGCTCAGTACGTAGCTTCCCACCCAGGCGAAGTTTGCCCGGCTAAATGGAAAGAAGGTGAAGCGACTCTGGCTCCATCTCTGGACCTGGTTGGTAAGATCTAAATTTCCGTCGTCTTTCGCACCACAGCGGCGTTGGCGTCGCGTGTTCACCCCGGTCACTTAATTGTGTAAGCTCCCGGGGATTCACCTGCTAGCCGCCTTGCTGTGATGCGAAATACTTAGGAAATCACCCCTCTAAAATGGGTGCACCAGCTTGTAGACCGGATAAACGCAGTGCCATCTGGCATCCAACAGGCGCAACTCTGCGCCTGTTTCATTCCAGCATCATGATGCAAGTTGCATTGCCGACGAAATCGGCTTGCATGATGATGTTTTAAGCCCAGGAGATAAAAATGCTCGACACCAACATGAAAACCCAGCTCAAGGCCTACCTTGAGAAGCTGACCAAACCTGTTGAGCTGATTGCCACGCTGGATGACGGCGCAAAATCGGCAGAGATCAAGGAACTGTTGGCTGAAATCGCTGAACTGTCAGATAAAGTGACCTTCAAAGAAGACAATAGCCTGGCGGTGCGTAAGCCATCGTTCCTGATTACCAACCCAGGTTCCAACCAGGGGCCGCGCTTTGCAGGCTCGCCGCTGGGCCACGAATTTACCTCGCTGGTGCTGGCGCTGCTGTGGACCGGCGGCCATCCGTCAAAAGAAGCGCAGACTCTGCTGGAGCAGATCCGCGATCTCGACGGCGATTTTGAATTCGAAACCTACTATTCGCTTTCTTGCCATAACTGCCCGGACGTCGTGCAGGCGCTGAACCTGATGGCGGTGCTGAACCCGCGTATTAAGCATACCGCGATTGACGGTGGGGTTTATCAAAACGAAATCACCGAACGTAACGTGATGGGCGTTCCGGCGGTTTATCTGAACGGTCAGGAATTTGGTCAGGGTCGTATGACGCTGTCTGAGATCGTGGCGAAAGTGGATACCGGCGCGGAAAAACGCACGGCGGAAGAACTGAATCAACGCGATGCCTATGACGTACTGATCGTCGGTTCCGGCCCGTCCGGTGCGGCGGCTGCGGTATATTCTGCGCGTAAAGGTATTCGTACTGGCTTGATGGGCGAACGCTTTGGCGGCCAGGTGCTGGACACGGTAGACATTGAAAACTACATCTCCGTACCGAAGACGGAAGGTCAGAAGCTGGCGGGGGCGTTAAAAGCCCACGTGAGCGAGTATAACGTTGATGTGATTGATTCCCAGAGCGCCTCGAAGCTGATTCCGGCTGCGGCAGAAGGGGGTTTGCATCAGATTGAAACGGCTTCCGGCGCGGTACTGAAAGCCCGTAGCATCATTATTTCTACCGGTGCTAAATGGCGTAACATGAACGTGCCGGGCGAAGATCAGTATCGCACCAAAGGCGTGACCTACTGTCCACACTGCGACGGCCCGCTGTTCAAAGGCAAGCGCGTGGCGGTTATTGGCGGCGGTAACTCCGGCGTTGAAGCGGCAATCGATCTGGCTGGTGTGGTTGAACACGTGACGCTGCTGGAGTTTGCGCCGGAAATGAAAGCTGACCAGGTATTGCAGGATAAAGTCCGTAGCCTGAAAAATGTCGACATTATTCTCAATGCGCAAACCACGGAAGTGAAGGGTGACGGCAGTAAAGTCACCGGCTTGCAGTACCGCGATCGCGTTAGCGGCGACGAGCATCATGTTGCGCTGGCGGGTATCTTTGTGCAGATTGGCCTGCTGCCGAACACTAACTGGCTGGAAGGTGCTATCGAGCGTAATCGCATGGGTGAAATCATCATTGATGCAAAATGCGAAACTAACGTCAAAGGTGTGTTCGCCGCGGGTGACTGTACAACCGTGCCGTACAAACAGATTATTATCGCCGCAGGCGAGGGTGCTAAAGCGTCATTGAGCGCGTTTGATTATCTTATTCGCACCAAAACAGCATAAAAAAGAAGACAATACCTGCAATGTCAAAGGCCACCGAAAGGTGGCCTTTTTTTGTCGCGATTGCCTGATGGCGCGCAGCTCTCAGGCCTACTTTGAGATGTGACTAGCGCACGACCAATACCGGAATATGCGCATGGCGAATCACGCTGGAAGCGTTCGACCCCAGCAGGTGCGTGGTGATAGAAGGATTACGTGAACCAATCACTACCATATCGGCGTTTAACTCCTCTGCAAGCTCATTGACGGCGTCACGAACGCTGCCCAGACGCACATGCATCTTGATACGGGAAGGGTCGATACTGAAGTGACTGACCATGGTTTGCAGACGGGTTTCCGCTTCGTGCTGCAAGTGCTCCTCAAAGCGGCGCAGATCGCCGGCAAAGCGGCTCATGGTGTAGCTTGCGGACGCTGGCAGGACGTGCAGCAGATGGATAATCCCCTCTTGCTGAGCCATAAACTCTGCGTGACGAATGGCTTTGTCACTTAACTCCATCTCAAAAACATCAACTGGCATAATGATTGTTTTGTACATAGGCTCCTCCTTGTCTGTGTATCACTATAAGAGCATATCATTCGTTTTAATTATGTCATTGAGTTCGCAAAATAGTGTTTGAGAGAGCGGAAGAGTTGTAAAGTTTCGTGAGGCGGGAGAGGGCAGAAAGAGGATGGCTGGCATCCCCTTAATCAGTCAGCTGCTGACGTTAGCGATTGAATTCGCCAGCGGCTTCCGGCTGGTAAAGTAGCTCGAGCACTTCCAGGTGGGTGGATGCGCCGCCCGGTAGCTCCCAATGGATGGTGCTGCCGGTACGCAGGCCCAGAAGCGCTGCACCTACGGGCGCCATCACCGAAAGCTGGGTGGCGCTATCGGTCATATTGGCTGGGAAAACCAGCGTGCGTACGCGCTCTTCACCGGTGGTGAGGTCGCGGAATCTGACCTGGCTATTCATACTCACCACATCATGCGGCATGGCCTCTGGGGCACACATTTGGGCACGATCCAGCTCGTCGTTTAGCGCATTCGCCACCGGTGAATTTGCGTAAGCAGGTTGCTCAAGCAGGCGGTCGATACGCTCGGCATCGAACTCATTAATAATGATGGCAGGTCTGGTCATTATTTACTCCATGTCATTTCTATTATCCAAAAGAAAACCCTCACCGCCAGCGGCAAGGGTTCATCTCATCCCATCATACTGATCCCGGCGTCAGGTTTGAAGTGATGTAACGCACATTCAGAGGCGGTGAAGCATCTATTGTGTGAATTTTATGCGAAAGACATCACGCCTCGTAATTATGGATTATCCTTTTTAAGCTGCATCTGGCAGCGTCACCCCGGTACAGGAGAGCGTATGAGCGGTTTCGATAAACTGACCCTGAAAGATGGTAGTTATCTCTGGTTCAAAGATTGGGGCAGCGGGCAACCTATTGTGTTCAGTCACGGCTGGCCGCTGACGTCGGATGCCTTTGAAGATCAGATGCTGTATCTGGGTTCGAAAGGGTATCGCGTTATCGCCCACGATAGGCGAGGACACGGACGCTCGGCACAGCCGTGGGATGGGCACAATATGGATCAGTATGCCGACGATCTGGCTGAACTGACGGCGCATCTGAACTTAAAAGAGGCGATTCACGTTGGCCATTCCACCGGTGGTGGCGAAGTGGCGCGCTATATTGGCCGTCACGGCACCGAACGGGTGGCAAAAGCGGTGCTGATAGGCGCGGTCACGCCAATCATGATAAAAACGGATTTTAACCCGAACGGCGTGCCGATTGAGGTCTTTGACGGTATCCGTGACGGGGTGATTAACGATCGCGGTGCGTTTTTCTACGAACTGTCGGCGGCGTTTTACGGTTATAACCGTGATGGTGCTAAGGAGTCAAAAGCGGTACGAGAAGGCTTTACAGAGCAGGGATTACAGGGTTCGATTAAGGCGCTCTACGACTGTATTAAAGCATTCTCTGAAACTGACTTGCGGGAAGACCTGCGTAAAATGACCATTCCGACGCTGGTTATTCACGGCGATGACGATCAGATTGTGCCGTTTGAAACCTGCGGTAAGGTGGCGGCAGAGATCCTGCCGGACGCTGAGTTGAAGGTTTACCACGGCGGTTCACACGGGATTTGCACTACCCATAAACATCAGATTAACGCCGATTTGCTGGAGTTTATTCAGAAATAATTAGCCCAGCCCCCGCCAAACGCGGGGGCTGAGATCAGTAGCCGATTTTATCCAGTACGAACTGTTTACCGCAGTTACCCGGATGGGGCTGGGGTAGCAGCGAGCTCGCCGAAAGCGGTGCGTTAATGCTCGATGCCTTAATGGCTATCTGCATTTCAGTTAAATAGGCGGGATTGCCGTTGCAGGTCAGCTTAACCGCTTTGACGTTATCTTTGCCAAAGGCGCTGGCGACGGCGTTATCAAAGCTTACGCGGGTGACGGTCTTGCCATAATTTTCGGCGAGGAAGTGTCCCAGCGCACTCTGTTTTATCTCGCTATTAAGGCGCACCATCGTGCCGAAATAGTCATCGGGATCGAAACCAAAGCAGACGCCATGTTTTGCGTATTCGTAGCGTTCAAGGCAGGTATTTCCACCGCTGCCGGGCATGACCTGGTTGAGTTTATTGGCAATTTCCAATGATAACCCGGTCTCTTGCGCCGCGCATTTTCGGCTGGCCCTGGCTTCGGGCATATTCGGAATAGGGCGGGTCGCGCAGCCAAAACGCATCCAGCGATTGTTATCCACGCCGCGAGAGGCGATGGAGGCCGGCAGGCTTGGCCATAAACCGTGAACGGTTAAATAATCGGCCTTATTGCTCGCTTCCGTTTGTCGATGACACTCTAGCGGCTCCTTGCGATTACGGTCGTGCAGACTTTGGCAAAAACCCGTTTGCCATGAGAGTGCCAGCACATAACGGTCGAAGTCACCATATTGTGTCGGTGCAAGCGGGGCGGCATGAAGGCTACCGGCACACAGTAGCAGCGCGCATCCTGACACAATATTCTTCCTGAGCATTTTCCTGACTCCACGTTTTTATTGGCAATATTCCTCAATCATAAAATAAGGCGCCATCAGGCGCCTTAATTATTTAGCTGATAAATACTTACGCGGCGACGCCGGGAACCAGAATTTCGGTGGCGAGGATCACCACAATCAGGCCGACAATCACCGGCACGGAGGTGCGCTTAACCACTTCAAATGGCGATATCTTTGCCATCCCTGCGACTGCCACAACCACACCGGAGACCGGGGAGATGGTACGCCCCAGGTTGGACGCTTGCAGCATAGGGATGGAGAGATAGGCAGGGTTAATGCCCGATGAGTGAGCCAGTTTGGGGATCATCTCGACGAAAGCATAGAACGGCGCGTTACCCGAACCCGTGGTCATTGCTGCCAGCATGGTCAGCACGACCAGCACCAGCATCAGAATAATGCTGGCGGAACCGAACGAGGTGGCGATAGAGATCAGGCTATTAATAAAGCCGATGGTGCTCAGGCCCTGAGCGAATACGCCCGCCGCGACTAACAGCATCACCACGCCAGCGAAGGCATCAGCCATGCCGCGATAGGCAACTTCAAGACCGGCAAACACTTTTTGCGTGTTAAATCCACGGCAGAATTCCAGCACCGCGGCCAGCAGCATGCAGATAACCAGAATGGCAATGATATGCAGTTCCGGGCCCCATTTGCCGTCGAAAATTAATACGCCAATAATCGGCGTAAATGGCAGGATGGCGTAGAAGTTTGGCGCGGTGGTGGTAATTTCATTAACGTCCAACATCTCATGAGAGATATTTTCTTTTTTATCAAGATAGCGCTGCCAGAAGAAATGGGCGATAGCCATAGCGATAATGGCGGCAATAGAAATGGGCAGGGTGGTCTTGAAGGCAAAATCAATTAACGGCATTTCAGCCGCTTTCGCAGCCAGGACGACATCACCGGAGGTCGGGGATAAAATAATCGCCGCTGGTGAAGCACAAATAGCGGCAGCAGCGCCACGGCTGATACCGACGTTAACCATAACAGGGAACAGCGTTGCCATTAATAATACGCCGAGGCCGGTTGCCGAGGATACGGCCAGCGACATCAGACACGCCACAAAATAAGCGGCAATCATCAGTAAATAGGGTGAGTTGATAAACTGGAGTGGCTTGGAAGCCAGCTTAACCACCATATCATTGGCGCCAATATGCGTCATATAAGCTGCAAAACCACACAGCATCATGATCATCATCCCGAGGTCGCCGCCACGGCTCATCAGCAGGATTTTGATATATTCGATGATATCGGTCGCGGAGTAACCGGTACTGGTTGCACTGCTCGGTAAAATCTTATGGCCCATCAATGCGCTGGCAATCAGCAGCAACAGGCCACCTACAAAAAGGACCCCCGTTGCGGAATAACCTTTGATGATGTAGCGGGCTACGCCAACAATAACCACAACACCAATCAGGAGTTCAAAGAACGTTAACATTATTAACACCTATCGCCCAGTTGTATACGTTGGTGCAGATTTGCACCAAAAAGTCAGGGGTGGAATGTGCCGAAAAATGCGGCAAATTTAGCTGATGAAAATCAAAAAATAGCCTGATTAAGGCAACGAGAGTTCAGTTTACGCGATGTACTCACAAAGCTGAACATTATCATCACAGTGAGTATAGCGTGATGGTGGAATACTAAACAAATGAGGTGAATGGAATGTTATTTTTTGCCAGGAAGGCAGGAATGTCTGTAAGGAAGTGGCAACTGGGATGAAGCATGATAGCCCTACAAAGCGCGTTTGTAACCCTACGCTACGTGTTTAACAAACGTTAATTAAAATATTATAAAATGCCAACCTTCTTATTGTTAAATAAAATATAAGTGACTGACATTAAGGCTGAATAATATTCAGTGAAAGGTGATTTAATAAAATATACGTTGGTTTAGGTTAGGTAGTCTGTACAAGATGGATAACGCAAGTGCATAAAATGAGCGGTACTGCGTCATAAATATTCATAGTTTTGTTTATGGTTTTCTTGACTAAGGCTCCAGGAATATTCTAATTTGCAATTCAAGGGATGAAAAGGCGCGTGTTTTCGATGCTGTTAAGGTGCGATTAAGCTTACTCTTGATAGACTATTCGTAATGGATGATTAATAGGCAAGAGTATGGTGTTAAAATTAAAAAGATTTATTCCACTGGTGTGTGTTTCTGCTGGACTGTTCAGTGCGGTACAACCTGCCTATGCATCTTTTACACAAACGGTAAAAGACGGCTATAACACATTGAGTAACAACATAGCCGAAACATGGCAAGCGCCGCAAAATTATGATTTGTACGTACCGGCAATTACCTGGCATGCACGATTTGCCTACGACAAAGACAAAACGGATCGTTATAACGAACGTCCCTGGGGGGCAGGCGGCGGCGTGTCGCGCTGGGATGAAAAGGGCAACTGGCACGGCATTTATCTGATGGCCTTTAAAGACTCCTATAACAAATGGGAGCCTATCGGCGGCTACGGTTGGGAAGCCACCTGGCGGCCGTTGGCAGACGATAATTTCCATTGGGGGCTAGGGTATACAGTCGGGGTAACCGCGCGCGACAACTGGAAATACATTCCGGTGCCGGTGGTGCTACCGATGGCGTCGATAGGCTACGGCCCGGCGACTTTCCAGATGACCTACATTCCCGGAACCTATAACAACGGTAATGTCTACTTCGCCTGGCTGCGTTTCCAGTTCTGAAATCGACTTGCGTAGATGGGGGCAGGATAAAGTCAACCCGTAAATAAAAGTTAGCGACATTTATCACTTTTTAACGAACTGGGACTGGACAAAACGCATCACAATTGTTGTACTGGTTACTGACACAGATTAGTGTCGTTTTTTCATATAAAGGTAATTTTGATGTCTAAGATTAAAGGTAACGTTAAGTGGTTTAATGAGTCCAAAGGATTCGGTTTCATTACTCCTGAAGATGGTAGCAAAGATGTATTCGTACACTTCTCTGCAATCCAGACCAACGGTTTCAAAACTCTGGCTGAAGGTCAGCGTGTAGAGTTCGAAATCACTAACGGTGCCAAAGGCCCTTCTGCTGCTAACGTAACCGCTCTGTAATAAGCGACTTTAGCACTCAGAATTCAAAACCCGCTTAATCGCGGGTTTTTTTCATCCGTTTTCCGCCTTACCGACTGGTGGAGAACAACCAGAAGGCGAGAGCCGTCATCGCAAACGATCCCAATAGATTGACCGCGACGTTTAACAGCGCCCAGCCAAATCTCCCCGCTTGCAGTAGAAAAACCACTTCTGACGAGAATGTCGAAAAGGTCGTCAGCCCACCGCAAAAGCCGGTGGTGATAAGCAATTTCCACATCGGGTCAACCTGAGGCAGGCGGTTAAACCAGGCAAGGCCAGCGCCAATAATAAAGGCGCCTATCAGGTTTGCCGTCAGCGTCCCCAGGGGCAGAGCATGGTGCATTGGATTAAGCTTAAGGCTTAGTAACCAACGGGCGACGCTGCCGGTGCCTCCACCAATAAAAACAGCTAACAAAAGTTGCGACATGCGTATTTCCTGCCATTTTTGGAAAATCCCCTGAACTTTATGCGGCAAGGGCTCGTAAGACTCTATACTAACCATTATTCATGATGTTGAAATAATTGCCAAATTTAAGGAGCAGACATGCGAGTTGCCGTGGGACAGTTTGCTGTTACGCCCGAATGGCGGGTCAATGCACAAACCTGCGTGTCGCTGATGCAAAAGGCGGCGGAACAAGGGGCGGAACTGTTGGTCTTGCCGGAGGCATTGCTGGCGCGCGATGACCGCGATCCTGACCTGTCGGTAAAATCTGCTCAGCCATTAGACGGCGATTTTATCGGCCATCTTAAAGCGCAGAGTCGTTGCGATACGCTCGCCACGATTTTTACCGTGCATACTCCCGCAAGCGACGGGCGGGCAAGGAATACGCTGGTGGCGCTGCGGGCTGGAGAGGTGATTGCCCACTATCACAAACTGCATCTTTATGATGCCTTCTCGATTCAGGAATCCAGACGGGTCGATGCCGGGCAGGCGTTACCGCCGTTGATTGAGGTGGCTGGCTTTAAAGTCGGGGTGATGACCTGCTATGACTTACGCTTTCCCGATATGGCGCTTGCGCTGGCCTTGCAAGGGGCGGAAATACTGGCCTTACCCGCGGCCTGGGTGCGCGGGCCATTGAAGGAGCATCATTGGTCTACGCTGCTGGCGGCGCGAGCGCTGGACACCACCTGCTATGTGGTCGCCAGCGGTGAATGTGGCACTCGGAATATTGGCCAAAGTTATATAATTGACCCACTCGGTGTCACTCTCGCGGGGGCAGGAATGTCACCGCAGCTCATCGTTTCTGAGGTTTCACGCGAACATCTTCTCAGCGTTCGACAGCAGTTACCGGTGTTGGAGAACCGACGCTTTGCGCTACCGCAATTAATATGACGTTTTTTTAAACAACGCTTGATTCACCTTGTTACAGATTGCTATTGTGTGCGCGCGCCAGATGACCGTTAATAACCTACAGTGATGTGGCGCATTCTGCAGCCTGTTTTTTTGAAGAAGGTATCTATGGGTGAGATTAGTATTACCAAACTGCTGGTAGTGGCAGCACTGATTGTTCTGGTGTTTGGTACCAAAAAATTACGGACACTGGGTGGAGACCTGGGTTCAGCGATCAAAGGCTTTAAGAAAGCCATGAATGACGATGAAACCACTGCGCAGAAAAGCGCTGAAGAAGCTCCGGCAGAAAAGCTCTCTCATAAAGAGTAAGCAGGGCAGCGTCTAACGTGGTGTGCCGTTACAAGGCGTGCTACGCGCGAGGGTTATCACTCGCAGGAAGGGTGACAATGGTATAACGTTGTCGCCCTTTTTTATGCAAAAATCATTGCTGATATTGTCCTATTGCAACAATTTATTTCTCGTCAGGGCATAAAAAAAGCCGCGTTCTTAATGAGCGCGGCTTTTTTTTAACCTGGAACCTTACTTCACTTCCATGCCTTTGGCCTGGAGATCGGCATGGTATGACGAGCGCACGAATGGGCCACAGGCTGCATGGGTGAAGCCCATTGCCATTGCTTCGGCTTTCATCTCTTCGAATTCATCCGGGCTTACGTAACGTTGCACCGGCAAGTGGTGACGGCTCGGTTGCAGATACTGGCCCAGCGTCAGCATGGTGACGCCATGACGGCGCAGATCGCGCATCACGTCGATGATTTCGGCGTTAGTTTCGCCTAAGCCGACCATGAGCCCGGATTTGGTTGGGATCTCAGGGTGCGCTTCTTTGAAACGCTCCAGCAGCTTCAGCGACCAGTTGTAGTCAGCGCCAGGACGGACGTTACGGTAAATACGCGGCACGTTCTCCAGGTTGTGGTTGAAAACGTCTGGTGGGGTTGCAGTGAGGATATCCAGCGCGCGATCCATACGACCACGGAAGTCGGGAACCAGCGTTTCAATTTTGATGTTCGGGCTTTTCTCGCGGATGGCGGAAATACAGTCGGCAAAGTGCTGAGCGCCGCCGTCGCGCAGATCGTCACGATCCACGGAGGTAATGACCACATAACGCAGCGCCATATCGGCAATGGTCTGCGCCAGTTTTTGCGGCTCGTTAGCATCTGGCGTAACCGGACGACCATGGGCCACGTCGCAGAACGGGCAGCGGCGGGTACAGATAGCCCCGAGGATCATAAACGTCGCGGTGCCGTGGTTAAAGCATTCCGCCAGGTTCGGGCAGGAGGCTTCTTCACACACGGAGTGCAGACCATTTTTACGCATGGCTGCTTTGATACCCTGAATACGGGAAGAGTCGGCCGGAAGTTTAATTTTCATCCACTCCGGTTTTCGCAGCAGCGCTTCGCGCTCAGTTACCACGTTTTTCACCGGGATTAGGGCCATTTTATCGGCGTCGCGGTACTTAACACCGCGTTCCATCACAATGGGTTTACTCATAGCGTGCGTCTTCCAGTTCCGAGTATCGAGGGAAAGCGTTTCAATTCAAGGGAATGTTGTATTTATCAACTATTTTTGAATTAATGGCACGCAGTATACCATTGAAACGGGGTATAAAGCAGCCTATCAGGCCGGCAAATTGTAAAATAGTTGTTGAATAATGCTTTTTTGCCGGCAACAGGAATGAAGGAGTATTCGCTTTAGAAGGCTTCCTGGATGACGTTGATAATGTTTTGCATGACCGGATCACGCAGGCTGAGTTTGTTGTAATGCAGTGAAAAATCAAGCTGTTCTCGCTGAAGTGGCGCAAAGTCTACCGTACTTAGCGGCCAGCACTGCTTGAAGATATGATAAAAACGCTGCGGCATGATACCGATCAGGTCGCTTGAGGCGATCAGTGACGCAATAGTGAACAGATTGTAACTGCTCACGCTCACCTGACGGTCGGGCAGCATATCGCGAATACGCTTATATAAATCATTTTGACCGGCGCCATCCATGGTCAGCAACGTATGCTCGTACTGAACAAGCGCCTCTGGAGAGGGCTCGACCTGGCGCACAGGATGATCGTGGCGGCAGACCAGAACCAGATTATCGCTGAACAAAGCATGACGCCCCAGCGTACGCGGATTGTTGTGCTCGTAATTGTCGATAACCAGGTCAGTCTGAAACTGACTGAGCTGGGTATTGGCATCGGTGACCGCGACGTTTCGTAGCAGCACATGGGGATAGGTTTTCTTGACGGCGTGATAGATAACCGGCATCACGATAGCGCCGGTCGAAGCCGCTGTGCCAATAGTGATAACGCGCTGTTTATCGTAGCTGCCGTTGAGATCCAGCGCCCCGAGAATCGACTCCAGCCCCTGGCTAATATACTCATGCAAATGCGTCGCGTAGGCGGTAGGGGTGACGCCCTGGCCTTTACGGATAAACAGTGGATCGGGGAAAAGAAGTCTGAGTTTCTGAATAGATTGGCTAATGGCTGACGGCGTGAGGTTTAAAATTTTTGCCGCATTGACGATGCCTTTATGCACATATACTGCTTCAAATATGGTCAATAAATTAAGGTCTATATTACGCAGGGTGCGAAAAATTTGTGGCGTATCATTATCGACGTTCAGGTTAACTTTATTTTCTGGCTTATCGTTGTAATCCACACTGCTTACTCCGAATTCATTCACTCCATGAATGATAGTTGATGATTTTATTATTGTTATTATTATTACGGCAGAAGCATTTGTGCAAGGTGAAAACGGATTTTTATTCGAAAACTCAATGCATTAATATTAATAATGCTTAAGGCACATTAATGTAATGAATGACTTATTTGCATGAAAGTGAGAGGTGGTCGACATTTTTAACCCTCGACAGGGGCGACGAATGACCCCGTGGCGCGCCTTTGTTGCCATATTTTGGTGATATGGCGGAAAATGACCCAATAAGATATTGGGTCAGAATATATAATATATTAAGCGGTGATATATTCGTGAGGCGGATTGTTAAGCAGCGCTAAAAATTGAGAGACTAAAATGGGCGAAATAGTTTCGGGTGTCGCTGCTAAATCCCATTGTGATACCTGGGCCATTTCCATTCCCGCATAACCACAAGGGTTAATTCTGAGGAACGGGGATAAATCCATCGCAATATTCAGCGCCAGTCCGTGGAATGAACAACCTTTACGAATACGCAGACCCAGCGAGCAAATCTTTTTTTCACCGACGTAAACACCCGGCGCATCCGCGCGGGGATGGGCTTCAATATTCACCTCTGCCAGCGTATTGACCACGGTTTGTTCCAGCAGCGTCACCAGCTCACGCACGCCGAGTTTGCGCCGTTTGAGATTCAGCAGAACGTACATTACCTGCTGTCCTGGGCCATGATAAGTCACCTGACCGCCACGGTCGCTTTGAATAACCGGAATATCGCCGGGAACCAATACGTGTTCAGCTTTGCCTGCCTGTCCTTGCGTAAACACCGGCGGGTGCTCAACCAGCCAGATTTCATCAAGCGTAGTTTCATCACGGGTATCGGTGAAGTCGTGCATGGCTTGTGAGACGGGCTCATAGGGCTGAAGGCCAAGCTGACGGATGAGGAGGGTATTAAAGTCCAAAACAGGGTCTCCGCAAAGAGGAGGAATGATGGACGCAGAGTATATCACAGGGAAGGAGGAGGGCGGTGTTACCCGGCGACACCGGGTAACATCAGAGGCGATTACAGCACCATACGAACAATTTCAATATTGCCTAACTCTTCATACAGCGTTTCGACCTGTTCAACGTGGGTCGCATTAATGGTAATGGACACCGAGTGGTAGTTGCCTTTGCTGCTCGGTTTTATCTGCGGAGAGTAGTCACCTGGCGCATGGCGCTGTACCACTTCAACCACCAGGTCAACCAGCTCAGGTTTCGCCAGACCCATTACTTTGTAAGTAAATGGTGTAGGGAATTCAAGCAGTTCGTTCAGTTTGGTTTTCATGTCAGCTCCAGTGTTAAAAAAGAACAACTCCCGCATCGTGGGCGGGAGTTGTTTTTGCTATGCGTATTATATGGGGATGGAAATCACACTTTCAAGTGGGTGATTTTTAGCCAAACCAATGGTGGAACATTAATTTAATGTAATCAATGATGTTGCCGAAGAAGTTGCCTTCAGGAATTTCCTGGAGCACCACCAGCGGACGCTGGTCGATAATCTTACCGTCCAACTGGAAGTTGATGGTTCCGACCACCTGGTTTTTCTGCAATGGTGCATGCAGTTCGCTGGTGGTCAGCACGTAGCTGGCTTTCAGGTCTTTCATGCGACCACGTGGGATGGTCAGGTAAACGTCTTTGTCCACGCCCAGGGAGGCACGGTCATTATCGCCAAACCAGGCCGGTTCTGAGGCGAACTCTTTACCCGCTTTGATTGGGTTAACGGTTTCAAAGAAACGGAAACCCCAGGTCAGCAGCTTTTTACTTTCGGTTTCACGACCTTTATAGGTACGGCCACCCATTACCGCTGAGACCAGACGCATTTGACCTTCGGTTGCCGATGCCACCAGGTTATAGCCCGCTTTGTCAGTATGGCCGGTTTTGATGCCGTCAACGTTCAGGCTGTTATCCCACAGCAGGCCGTTACGGTTCATCTGGCGGATGCCGTTAAAGGTAAACTCTTTTTCTTTATAGATGGTGTATTCGTTCGGTACGTCGCGGATAAGCGACTGACCAATCAGCGCCATGTCTCGTGCGGAGCTGTATTGCCCGTCAGCATCCAGGCCGTGAACGGTCTGGAAGTGGGTGTTTTTCAGGCCCAGCGCGTTGACGTAGCTGTTCATCAGGCCGACGAAAGCGTCCTGGCTGCCGGCGACATAGTCGGCCATCGCCACGCAGGCATCGTTGCCTGACTGTAGGTTAATCCCGCGAATCAGCTGAGATACCGGCACCTGCATGCCCGGCTTCAGGAACATTAAGGATGAGCCTTTGAAAACCGGGTTGCCGGTGGCCCAGGCATCGTTGCCGATGGTGACCAGATCCGATTCTTTAAATTTACCGGCCTTCATGGCCTGGCCGATGACGTAGCTGGTCATCATTTTGGTCAGACTGGCGGGGTCGCGGCGAGTGTCGGCATTTTGTTCTGCCAGCACCTTACCTGAATTGTAATCAATAAGAATGTAGGACTCCGCGTCAATCTGCGGAACGCCTGGGATCATTGTTTTAATATTCAGGTCGTCGGCGTGAGCAGCGGAAGTCAGAGCTGCGACGGAAAGCGCCGGGATCAGTAAGCGAGCGAGGAAAGAGGTCTTCATGGTCAAAACAACGACATCCGTGATGGAGTGAAAAAAGTGCCTTACTATAACAAATGCCCCAAGGACAGGCATCCGACATCGTATAAGACTTTGTTAAAGACTTTTACATATACGAAAATTCGGATACCTCTGGGCGTTCTAGTTGGCGCGTGTAATAAACGATTGCAGCTGCGCTTCGCTCTGCAAACGTTGCTGTAAGGTACTGGCTTCGCCTTTGCTGCTAAACGGCCCGAGCTGGATACGCCAGACGGCACCGTTTTGCGTCACGCGGCCGGGAACAGAAAATTGCTGGCTCAGGCGCTGCTGGTACTGCTGGGCACGAGCCTGATCGCTGACGGCACCGACCTGAACGACAAAATCGCCCGTTGCAGCGGCCGCTGCGGGAGCGGCTACGGCGGCAGGTGCCGCGCTTGCGGGCGCGGTTACCGGCGCGCTAACAGGGGCGGTAGCCGGAGCTGACGCCGCCGGAGCGGTGTCTTCAAGCACGCCGCTATTGAGCGGTGTTGGTGCTCCCAGGAACCCTCCGCTTTTCACCGGCGCGCCTTCGCCGGCATTTTCAGAGGTCAGCGTGTCATTGCTGATGGCACGAACATCACCTTGCGGTGTCGCAGCCATCGGTGCCGAAGAGGCGCTACCCATGCCGCCGCTTAAGTCTGGGCGAGCCGGGAGTGCGTAAGTCTGTTTGGCGACGGTCGTACAGGCCATTCCTGGCCCTGACAGTGAACCATCCTGCGCCACAATAATAGGGTCGATACGAACCTTGGTATTGTTCGACGTATTCAGACGGTCTGCGGAGGCGCGCGAGAGCGAAATAACGCGATCGTTACCGTAAGGGCCACGATCGTTAATGCGCACCACGATCATCCGGCCGTTGGCCAGGTTAGTGATTCGCGCATAGCTCGGGATAGGCAGCGTCGGATGAGCGGCGGTAAGCTGGTTCGGATCGAACGTTTCACCGCTTGCCGTCAGATTGCTGCCCGGTTCGGCGTCATAAATGGCGGCGAAACCGGCCTGGCTGAAGTTTGACGGATCCTGGACGATTTTGTATTTTTTACCGTCGCGCTCGTAGTCCTGATTGGCGGTGGCATTCAGCGGTTCAAAGCGTGGATCGGCCCCGCTAATTTCGACCGTTGGGCCATTACATACCGCAGGTTGTGGTGCTGAAACGGTCTGCTGTTGAACATCATCACTCGAACAAGCCGCCAGCAGCCCTGCCGCTATGCAGATCCCAAGCCATTGCTTACGCATTGAGCACCCCTTAGACGCTTTTTGACAACATTTTTCTGTGGGTATGTATCGACATAACGATACCGAACCCGGCCATCAGTACGATAAGGGCGGAACCCCCGTAGCTGACTAACGGCAGCGGCACGCCGACCACCGGCAAGATGCCACTTACCATACCAATATTTACGAATACATAAACGAATAAAATCAACATCAACCCCCCGGCCATCACGCGGCCAAAGGTGGTTTGCGCCTGAGCGGCAATCCATAAGCCGCGCATAATCAGCAGCACGTAGAGCGCCAGCAGCACCAGGATACCGATAAGCCCTAACTCTTCGGCCAGCACCGCGAAAATAAAGTCGGTGTGACGTTCAGGCAGGAATTCCAGCTGCGATTGTGTACCGTGCAGCCAGCCTTTACCGCGCAGCCCCCCGGAGCCAATGGCGATTTTAGACTGGATGATGTGGTAGCCCGCGCCCAGCGGGTCGGATTCGGGATCGAGCAGCATCATCACGCGTTGGCGCTGATAATCGTGCATCAGGAAGAACCACAAAATCGGAATAAAGGCGGCCACCAGCAGGACGGCAACCAGAATCAAGCGCCAGCTCAAGCCTGAGAGGAATAAAACGAACAGGCCGGACAGCGCAACCAGAATCGAGGTGCCGAGGTCAGGCTGGGCGGCAACCAGCAGGGTTGGCATGAAAATCAATACCAGCGCAATGGCGGTATTTTTCAGCGAAGGCGGACAGACATCACGGTTGATAAAGCGCGCCACCATTAAGGGCACGGCAATTTTAGCAATCTCTGATGGCTGGAAACGGACGATACCGAGGTCAAGCCAGCGCTGCGCCCCTTTGGATATCGCCCCAAAGGCGTCAACCGCCACCAGCAGAATAATACAGATAATGTAGAGCCAGGGCGCCCAGCCTTCATAGACGCGTGGGGGGATCTGCGCCATCACCACCATGATAACCAGCCCCATGGCGATCTGGCCGATTTTGCGTTCGGTCATCCCCATATCCTGGCCGCTGGCGCTCCAGATTACCAGCGCGCTGTAGGTCAGCAGCGCCAGCAGGATCAGCAGCATCGCTGGGTCGATATGGATTTTATCCCAGAAGGATTTTTTATTCGGATTATCCGTCATGATTATTGGTCCTCCGCCGCGGTAGCCGCTGGATTTTCGGCTGGCAGGTCGGTGTTGTTATCACCCAGCATGATGTGGTCAAGAATCTGACGCATGATGGTACCCACCGCCGGGCCTGCGCCGCCGTTTTCTAAAATGATCGCCACAGCAACCTGTGGATCATTATAAGGGGCAAAGGCGGTCATCAATTTATGGTCACGCAAGCGCTCGGCAATACGATGCGCGTTATACGTTTCGTTGGCTTTCAGGCCAAAGACCTGTGCCGTACCGGATTTCGCCGCGATTTTATAAGGCGCGCTGGCAAAGTATTTATGCGCAGTACCGTTGCCACGGTTGGCGACGCCATACATCCCGTCTTTGGCAATTTCCCAGAAGCCGGAGTGGATATCGCCAATCGGCGGTTCCTGCGGCTGCATCCACGGCACCTTTTTGCCTTCTTCGACGGTGCTTGCCAGAAGGTGAGGGGTTTTAATGATGCCGTCGTTAATCAGGATCATCAGCGCCTTGCTCATCTGGATAGGCGTTGCCGTCCAGTAGCCCTGACCGATACCCACCGGAATGGTGTCACCCTGATACCACGGCTTTTTAAAGCGTTTTAGCTTCCAGTCGCGGGTTGGCATGTTCCCGGAGCGCTCTTCTGAGAGGTCGATGCCGGTATAGTCGCCGTAGCCAAATTTGGTCATCCATTCTGACAGACGGTCGATGCCCATGTCGTAGGCGACCTGGTAGAAGAAGGTATCCGCGGATTCTTCCAGCGCTTTGGTGACGTTCAGGTGGCCGTGGCCCCATTTTTTCCAGTCACGATAGCGTTTTTCAGAGCCGGGCAGTTGCCACCAGCCCGGGTCAAACAGGCTGGTATTGCGGTTGATTACCCCCGCGCTCATTGCCGAGACGGCGACGTAAGGTTTTACCGTAGATGCCGGTGGATAGACCCCCTGCGTGGCACGGTTCACCAGCGGCGTATTCGGGTCGTTCAACAGACCGCTGTAGTCTTTACTGGAGATACCATCGACGAACAGATTCGGGTCGTAGCTTGGCATTGATACCAGCGCCAGAATGCTGCCGGTGCGCGGGTCGGTAACCACCACGGCGGCGCGGCTCCCTGCCAGCAGCGTTTCAATATACTGCTGAAGCTTCAGGTCGATGGTCAGGTAAATATCGTGTCCCGCCTGTGGCGGCACTTCTTTAAGCTGGCGAATCACGCGGCCACGGTTGTTGACTTCAACCTCTTCATAGCCGGTCTGGCCGTGCAATATGTCTTCGTAATAGCGCTCGATACCGAGTTTGCCAATATCATGCGTGGCGGCGTAGTTGGCAAGCTTACCGTCTTTATCCAGTCTATCGACGTCTTTATCGTTAATTTTGGAGACATAGCCGATAACGTGGGTCAGGGCAGAGCCGTAAGGATAGAAGCGGCGTTTATAGCCTTTCACTTCTACGCCCGGGAAGCGGTACTGGTTGACGGCAAAGCGCGCCACCTGCACTTCGGTGAGGTTAGTTTTAAGCGGTATTGACGTAAAACGGTGTGAACGGGCGCGCTCTTTTTTGAAAGCGGCAATATCGTCATCGGTAAGATCAACCACGCTACGCAGACCATCGATGGTCTGCTGTACGCTGTCGACCTTCTCCGGCATGATTTCCAGCTGGTAGATTGTCCGGTTTAACGCCAGCGGTGCGCCGTTGCGATCGTAAATGATGCCGCGGCTTGGGGCGATAGGAACCAGTTTGATACGGTTTTCGTTAGAACGCGTCTGGTAGTCGGTGAAACGCACAATCTGTAAATTGTAGAGATTGGCAATCAGCACGCCGGTCAGCAGCAAAATTCCCAAAAAAGCGACCACCGCCCGGCGCACAAAGAGCGCGGACTCTGCCGTATAGTCGCGAAAAGAATTCTGTAGTTTCATTCGCTGCTTAATCTACCCAGGTCTCATTACTCACGGTGGTAAGGGTGGTTGGTGGTGATGCTCCACGCCCGATAGAGGCTTTCAGCAACCAGCACGCGCACGAGCGGGTGAGGGAGCGTCAATGTGGAGAGTGACCAACTTTGTTCTGCTGCGGCTTTACATGCTGGAGAAAGACCTTCAGGGCCGCCAATCAGCAAACTGACGTCACGACCATCAAGCTTCCAGCGTTCCAGCTCGCGAGCAAGCTGGGGGGTATCCCAGGGCTTTCCAGGGATATCCAGCGTGACGATACGGTTTTTCCCCGCGGCGGCGATCATCATCTCGCCTTCTTTATCCAGAATACGTTTGATATCCGCATTCTTACCGCGTTTACCGGCAGGAATTTCCACCAGTTCGAACGGCATATCTTTCGGAAAACGACGCAGGTATTCGGTAAAACCGGTTTGTACCCAATCCGGCATTTTGGTGCCGACGGCGACCAACTGCAGCTTCACAACTTAACCCCAGAGCTTTTCCAGTTCATACAGACGACGGCTCTCTTCCTGCATGACGTGGACGATAACATCGCCTAAATCGACGACGATCCAATCGGCTACGTTTTCGCCTTCAACGCCCAGTGGCAGCAAACCGGCAGCGCGGGATTCCTGAACCACATGATCGGCAATGGACATAACGTGGCGGCTGGAAGTACCGGTGCAAATAATCATGCAATCGGTGATGCTGGATTTACCGTGAACATCGATAGTGACGATATCCTGACCTTTCAAATCATCAATTTTGTCAGCAACAAAATCCTGGAGTTCTTTACCCTGCAAGTGTTCCCCCTGGGGTGTGAAGATAAACAATATAAAACAGCCCGACAGTATACCCGAACTGAACGTCATGTCGGGATTAAAAACGGCTACTGCCGTTCAGGCGGGCTATCATCCCATTCATTAATGCCGATTGCATCGCCATTTTTGTAAAACAATTTCTGTCTACAAATGCTGGCGGGGATGTTTTCAGGCTGCGGAGAATAACAGTCTATTTATGTGTGTCAATGGATTGGCGAGTCTCAGCGGCAGAAATCCGTTTTATCCCTCGTCTGGCAACCAGATAGCGCGGCTATTGAGGACTCTGAGCGTGGCAAACTCGGGCGAAAAATCAATGACGCTCCATGCGCCATGATCGATGCGAAAATGCCACATGCTGGCGGTCGGCATCCCTAACAGCAACGCCGTTAACAGGCTGAGAACGCCCTGATGGCTGACAATAAGCAAATTCTGGTCATCGTAATGGGCAAGCTCTGCGGCGAAATCACTGACGCGCTGTGAAAAGGCGGGAAAGCCTTCTCCATTGGTGGGCGCGGCATGTTGCCAGTCATTACACCAGGCGGCGTAGTTTTCTTTATCTTCGACCTGCAGGTCGCGGTGATGGCGCATTTCCCAGTCGCCAAAGAACATCTCGTTTAGCCGTGAGTGGGGTGTAACCGGAATATTACGCTCAGCTAATAACAGCCGGGCGGTGAGGTGAGTTCGCTCTAATTCGCTGCATAAAACGCGATCGAAGGGCACCTGGCGCAGCATATCGCCTAACCGCCGCGCCTGGGCCTGGCCTTTTTCGGTAAGCGGCGTCGGGGCATGTCCGCTATAAAGTCCGGCAACGTTGGCTTCGGTTTCGCCATGACGCACTAACCAGAGTTTCATGCTGCGTTTCCCCTCAATGCGACGGCCCTATGCGCCGTGGTGATACAAACCTTGCTGCATGATGTAGGCCAGCACTGCTTCCGGCATCATCTCTGCGCATGACTCATCGCGTTCGAGACGCTCACGTATCAGGGTAGCGGAAACGTCAAACCACGGCGTTTCGGCGAGATAGATTTTTCCCGCAGGCTGATTATGCAGTTCTTCAATATTGCTGGTGAGGTGTTTATCCAGCCAATGCTGGTAATCCTCTTGCGCCATTGTCAGGGGATATCCCGGGCGGCGGGTGACCAGCAAATGGGCGTTTTCTAAAATAGTTTCGTAACGATGCCAACTGGGAAAGGTGAGCAGGGAATCCTGGCCGATAATAAAGGCCAGCGGTTTCTCAGGCCCTTGTTCCTGGCGCCATTCCTGAAGGGTATCTGCCGTGAAGGACGGCGTATCGCGGCGCAGTTCCCGCTCGTCGAGCACAAACAGCGGCTTATCGGCAATCGCCAGCTCGACCATCAGTTTGCGTTGCTCGCTGCTGGCTTCCGGTTGCGGACGATGCGGCGGCACATTGTTGGGCATAATAATTACCCGCGAAAGGCCAATCTGGTTGGCCAGAATTTCCACCGGCTTCAGGTGACCATAATGAATGGGATCGAACGTCCCACCGAAAAGCGCCTGTAGTTTTGCCATATCATCCATCAATAAAAACGTCGGGCAGCGCTTTATGACAAAGCAGCAGCGACAAACTTTCCAGTTCAGCCCACACCGACTGACCATAATCCTGTTTTAACGTGAGCTCTGCATGGCTCAGCAACGTCACAGCCTGACGCAGCTGTGGGCCACTAAGACGATTGACCGCCTCTGTGACCATGGCGCGACGGTTTTGCCAGACGCGGTGTTTATCAAAAAGTGAACGTAGCGGGGTATGCGCGCTGTGGCGTTTTAGCGTCACCAGCAGCAGCAGTTCACGCTGAACGGTGCGCAGTAAAATCACCGGCTCGCTGCCTTCCAGCCGAAGCTGTTGCAGGATATGCAGCGCGCGTTTGCTTTTACCGGCAAGCAGAGCGTCGACCCAGTGGAACGGGGTGAAGTGCGCCGCGTCGTTAACCGCCTGCTCAACGCGAGGCAGCGTCAGCTTACCGTCGGGCCACAGCAGTGACAGCCTATCGAGCGCCTGAGCTAACGCCAGCAGATTGCCCTCATAGCAGTAGCAAAGGAGCTGGCTTGCCGGTTCATCAAGCTGGAGGTTGTGCTGTTTTGCGCGGTTTGCCAGCCAGCGCGGGAGTTGCGCTTGTTCTGGCGTCTGACAATTGACCTGCACCGCGCGGGTAGCAAGCGAGGTTAACCACGCCGCATTTTCCTGCGATTTGGTCAGCTTATTACCACGCACGATAAGCAGCAGATCGTCATGCAGCAGGCTCACCAGGGTGTTCATTTGCTCGTTAATGGCCGCGTTGGGGCCATTTTCCGGTAACAGCAGCAACAGCGTCTGGCGGCTGGCGAACAGGCTCATCGCCTGGCAAAGCGAAAATAGCTCGCTCCAGTCGGTGCTGGTATCGAGCGTAAAAGTATGGTGTTCGATAAAGCCTTCACCCACGGCGGCATGCCGTATGGCGTCCTGGCTTTCCTGGAGAAAGAGGGGGTCATTACCGAGCAGGAGATACGCCGCGCGCAGCCCTTCAGAGAGCTGCGCGCGGAGTTGTTCTGGGTACAACCGAATCATCAGTTACCCAGAGTCGTCGATACGCGAGGGCTGTCAGCCGGTGTAACGGCTGGCGTTTCTTCGCTTTCTTTGACATCTGCAATGTGCACGCTTGGCAACTTACGAATCAGCTGCTCGGCGGCTTTCTGGTACATCTCCTGGATGATGATGCCTTCTTCGTTGTCTTTGGCCAGCGCTTTTTGCGGGTTATCAAAGAACGAACGATAGACTTTAGTGGTAATTGGGAAGATGTCCTGTCCCGGAATCAACACGGTGGCATTAACCGTCATCACCATCTGGTATTCCGCCGTCTGACCGTTCTGGAAGACCGATGCCGTATCCTTTTGGATACTGCTTGAGCCCAGACGCAGTGACGGAACGTCCTTACGCAGCGTACTTTGATCCAGCAACGTAATATCATTGCTGCGCAACTGCTCACGCACCGCACGGCTTAACGGGCCGTTTGGATCGCCAGATTGCAGGATCAAGGTTTTCATTTCGTCTGGTACCTGCGTGGTACTACGCAGGTGCCAGCCACATCCGGCGGTGACCAGCACCGCCAAAGATAACAACAATGTTGTCAGATATCGCACGCTTCCTCCCGCGCTTAGCCAACGACCAGGTTAAGCAGCTTGCCCGGAACGTAAATTACTTTACGCACGGTCACGCCCTCAAGGTATTTTGCTACCAGGTGTTCCTGGCCTGCACGTTCACGGACTTGTTCTTCGGTTGCATCAACGGCGACGGTGATTTTACCGCGGACTTTCCCGTTTACCTGCACAACGACCAGCGTGGTGTTTTCTACCATCGCTTTTTCATCGGCAACCGGCCACGGCGCGTTGTCGATATCGCCATCGCCGCCCAGCTCCTGCCACAGGGTGAAGCAGACGTGTGGGGTGAACGGGTTGAGCATACGTACAACCGCCAGCAGGGCTTCCTGCATCAGCGCACGGTCTTGCTCATTTTCCTGTGGTGCTTTCGCCAGTTTATTCATCAGCTCCATAATCGCCGCGATAGCGGTGTTGAAGGTCTGACGACGACCGATATCATCGGTGACTTTGGCGATAGTTTTATGAACGTCACGACGCAGCGCCTGCTGATCTTCGCTCAGGGAATCCGTGTTCAGCGCGGCAACCGGGCCACGAGAGGTGTGTTCAAACACCAGTTTCCAGACACGTTTCAGGAAGCGGTTTGCCCCTTCAACGCCGGATTCTTGCCATTCCAGCGTCATATCAGCTGGGGAGGCGAACATCATGAACAGACGCACGGTATCGGCACCGTAACGCTCAACCATCACCTGCGGGTCGATACCGTTATTTTTCGACTTGGACATTTTGCTCATGCCGGTATACACCAGTTCATGACCTTCAGCGTCCTGCGCCTTCACGATACGGCCTTTCTCGTCACGTTCAACGATAGCATCAACCGGGGATACCCAGTTACGCTCGCCGTTTGTGCCCACGTAGTAGAAGGCGTCGGCCAGCACCATACCCTGACAAAGCAGCTGTTTAGCTGGCTCATCAGAGTTCACCAGACCCGCATCACGCATCAGTTTGTGGAAGAAGCGGAAATAGAGCAGGTGCATGATGGCGTGTTCAATACCGCCGATATAGATATCTACCGGCAGCCAGTAGTTAGCCGCTTTTGAATCCAGCATGCCTTCCTGATACTGCGGGCAGGTGTAGCGCGCGTAGTACCATGAAGATTCCATAAAGGTATCGAAGGTGTCGGTTTCACGCAGCGCAGGCATACCGTTAACGGTGGTTTTGGCCCACTCTGGGTCGGCTTTGATAGGGCTGGTGATGCCATCCATAACCACGTCTTCCGGCAGGATAACCGGCAGCTGATCTTCTGGCGTTGGCAGCACGGTGCCATCTTCCAGCGTCACCATCGGGATTGGTGCGCCCCAGTAACGCTGACGGGAAACGCCCCAGTCGCGCAGACGGTAGTTGACTTTACGTTCGCCAACGCCTTTTGCGACCAGCTTGTCGGCAATGGCTTTAAACCCTTCTTCAAAGCTCAGACCGTCGAACTCACCGGAGTTAAACAGTACGCCTTTCTCGGTCAATGCCTGTTCGGAAAGATCCGGCGCGGAACCGTCGGCGGTCAGAATAACCGGCTTAATGTTCAGCTTGTATTTGGTTGCGAACTCATAGTCACGCTGATCGTGGCCAGGAACGGCCATGACCGCACCGGTGCCGTATTCCATCAGCACGAAGTTTGCCGCCCAAACGGGAATTTCTTCACCGGTCAGTGGGTGAATCGCTTTAAAGCCTGTATCGACGCCTTTTTTCTCCATGGTCGCCATTTCGGCTTCGGCCATTTTGGTGTTACGGCATTCGTCGATAAAGGTCGCCAGTTCTACGTTGTTTTCTGCCGCCTTCTGCGCCAGAGGGTGACCTGCGGCAACCGCCAGATAGGTCGCACCCATGAAGGTGTCCGGGCGGGTGGTGTAAACGGTCAGCGTGTTGTCATAGCCTTTAACGTCGAAGGTGATTTCGACACCTTCAGAACGGCCAATCCAGTTGCGCTGCATCGTTTTCACGGTATCAGGCCAGTGGTCCAGATTATCCAGATCGTTTAACAGTTCGTCAGCGTAGGCGGTGATTTTGATAAACCACTGTGGGATCTCTTTACGCTCAACTTTGGTGTCACAGCGCCAGCAGCAGCCGTCGATAACCTGCTCGTTTGCCAGCACGGTCTGGTCATTCGGGCACCAGTTAACCGCAGAGGTTTTTTTGTACACCAGGCCTTTTTTATAAAGCTCAGTGAAGAATTTCTGTTCCCAGCGATAGTATTCCGGGGTACAGGTTGCGAGCTCGCGGCTCCAGTCATAGCCAAAGCCCAGCATTTTGAGCTGGTTTTTCATGTAGGCGATGTTGTCGTACGTCCACGGCGCTGGCGCGGTTTTATTTTTTACCGCAGCACCTTCAGCCGGCAGGCCGAAAGCATCCCAGCCGATAGGCTGAAGGACGTTTTTGCCAAGCATTCGCTGGTAGCGCGCAATAACGTCGCCGATGGTGTAGTTACGGACGTGGCCCATGTGTAGTCGACCAGAAGGATAGGGAAGCATCGACAGGCAGTAATACTTCTCTTTACTCTCGTCTTCAGTAACTTCAAATGTGCGCTTCTCATCCCAGTGAAGCTGGACTTTCGATTCTATCTCTTCCGGGCGGTATTGCTCTTGCATGGCAGCCTATGATCCTGTCTGTATTATTCGATAAACTGAGATCCGCATAGCATAGCCCAAACGCTCACGTCAAAACAGCCTTTCGCACGTTAAGCAGATGAAAAGCTCACGCCAGAAATTGTGAACTCTGTGGTGACGTTGGCAAAGCGAAAAGGAAATAACGTCTACTATTAGAGTAGGTTAACTAGCTGGGAGTGGAAACAATGAACAAGGTTGCTCAAATTTACCGGGAACTGGTCGCCACATTGACCGAACGCTTACGTAACGGCGAACGCGATATTGATACGCTGGTGGCCGAAGCACGCGCGAAAGTGACGCAAGCCAGCGAGTTAACGCGCACCGAGATTGATGAACTTTTCCGCGCCGTCCGTCGCGACCTGGAAGAGTTCGCCATGAGCTATGGTGAAAGTCAGGAGGACGAGTCAGACAGCGTATTCCTGCGGGTGATTAAAGAGAGTATCTGGCAGGAGCTGGCGGATATTACCGATAAAACGCAGCTTGAGTGGCGTGAGGTGTTTCAGGATCTCAACCACCACGGCGTGTACCATAGCGGCGAGGTGGTGGGGTTGGGGAACCTGGTGTGTGAGAAATGCCACTATCATCTGGCAGTGTATACGCCGGACGTGCTGCCACGCTGCCCGAAATGCGGGCATGACCAGTTCCAGCGTCGGCCGTTTGAGCCATAGTAGATAATCCCGGCGGCGCTTCGCTTGGCCGGGCTACAGAGCGAGTAGCCCGGCCAAGCGAAGCGCCGCCGGGAAAGACTCAGCCGTAAAACTTCAAACGTTCTGCCAGCAAATCCACAAACGCCTGGCGGTCGATATCCACCATCACCGTGGCATTCGGTTTATTTCCCGTCAGGAAGTAGTAATCCACCACCGTCATCCCTTGAGTATATTTACCTTGCGTCTCCACGCCTACCCAGCGTTCTACGGTGGTGAATATCTCCGGCTTCAGCAGCCATGCAATGGTGCACGGATCGTGCAGCGGAGCGCCGACAAATCCCCATTTTTCGTCTTTATGGTACTCCATAAAGAAATCGAGCAATTCCGCCACGATGGTGGAGACAGGATTGCCAATGGCGCGGAAACGTTCGGTATCGGCGGCATGGATTTGCGCTTTGTGCGTCACATCCAATCCAGCCATGACGACCGGAATGCCCGACTGAAAGACAATCTCTGCGGCTTCAGGATCAACGAAAATATTGAACTCAGCTGCCGGTGTCCAGTTCCCAAGACCCATCGCACCGCCCATGATAACGATACGCGCAATGTTGGCGTGAAGTTCGGGATGGCTATTGAGCAGCAGTGCGACGTTGGTCTGCGGCCCGGTGGCGACGATGGTCACCGGTTGCGAACTTTCACGCAGCGTTTTAGCCATGAGCTCCACGGCGGTGCAGCTTTGCGGGGCGAACGACGGTTCGGGCAGCGCCGGGCCATCAAGGCCGCTCTCGCCATGTACGTTATCGGCAATAATCAGCTCACGCATCAACGGTTTTACCGCGCCGCCAGCCACCGGAATATCCGGGCGTTTTAGCAAGGTGAGCATGCGCAGCACGTTACGCAGGGTTTTCTCCGGCGTCTGGTTACCGGCGGAGGAGGTGATAGCTTTCACGTGAAGCTCGGGAGAGGCGAGGGCGAGTACGATAGCGATCGCGTCGTCATGACCCGGGGCGCAATCAAGAATAATTGGCTGTGCCATAGCGGTTCCTTGTCAGCGTTGTTTTGTGACAAGGGTAAAGCTTGTGAATGGAATGAACGACAATAGAAACCTGAAAGCGTGATGAGGTGCACGAACGAATAGCCCGTCCAGGCAAAGCGCCGCCGGGATTTGGCACCGAACTACCCCGGGGTCGGCGTAAACGCCTCGCCCGGGCTACCGGTTTGCGTAGGCCGGATAAGGCGTAGCCGCCATCCGGCAATGCATACGGTTTAGTGCAGTATTTTCGCGAGGAAATCTTTGGCGCGCTCGGATTTCGGGTTGGCGAAGAACGCTTCTTTATCGGCATCTTCGACAATTTTACCTTCATCCATAAAGATCACCCGGTTAGCCACTTTACGGGCAAAGCCCATTTCGTGGGTTACCACCATCATGGTCATGCCTTCGTTGGCAAGCTCCACCATCACGTCCAGCACTTCATTGATCATCTCAGGATCAAGTGCGGAAGTCGGTTCATCAAACAGCATGGCGACCGGATCCATACACAGCGCGCGGGCAATAGCCACACGCTGCTGCTGACCGCCGGAGAGCTGCGCCGGGAACTTATTGGCGTGCGCCGAAAGCCCCACGCGCTCCAGCAATTTCAAGCCTTTATCGCGGGCGGCGGCTTTATCGCGTTTAAGCACTTTCACCTGCGCAAGCGTAAGGTTTTCAATAATCGACAGATGCGGGAACAGCTCAAAGTGCTGGAATACCATGCCGACATGGGAACGCAGTTCCGCAAGGTTGGTTTTCTTGTCATTCACCTTGGTGCCGTTAACCTGAATCTCACCTTGCTGCACTGGCTCCAGGCCGTTGACGGTTTTAATCAGCGTGGATTTACCCGAGCCGGACGGCCCGCAAACTACCACCACCTCGCCTTTTTTCACCTGCGTGGAACAGTCGGTCAGCACCTGAAAGTGACCATACCATTTAGAAACATTTTTCAGGGTAATCATTGTACAGTCCTTTTCTTCAAATAGCTGACCAGCAGCGAGGCGCTGAGGCTAATTACAAAATAAACAAAACCGGCAAACAGGATCATTTCAACCTGAGTACCGTCACGCTCGCCAATCGTTGAGGCGGTACGGAAGAAGTCGGCAAGACTCAGCACATACACCAGCGAGGTATCCTGGAACAAGACGATCCCTTGGGTGAGCAGCAGCGGAACCATCGCGCGGAAAGCCTGCGGCAGAATAATGAGCTTCATTGACTGCCAGTGGGTCATTCCGAGTGCCAGCGCGGCGCTTGATTGTCCGCGTGAGATACTCTGAATACCCGCGCGGATAATTTCCGAATAGTAGGCGGCTTCAAACATTGAAAACGCCACCATCGCGGAGATCAGGCGGATATCACTTTTCGGCGACAGCCCCAGCACGTTTTGCAGGAAGCCTGGCACAATCAGGTAGAACCACAGCAATACCATGACCAGCGGGATTGAGCGGAAAACGTTAACGTAGGTTTTGGCAAACCAGGCGATAGGTTTGAACGTCGACAAGCGCATGACCGCCAGCAGCGTTCCCCAGACGATGCCGATAATGATCGCGGTGACGGTAATTTTGAGGGTGATAACCAATCCTGCGAGCAGGTAGGGCATCGACGGGACAATTGAACTCCAGTCAAATTCGTACATTATTTACCCCCCAGATTGCCCGGCAGGCGAATTTTGCGTTCCACCAGAGCCATGACCAGCATAATGATGGCGTTTATCAAGACATAGGCGAGGGTGATCGCCGTAAAGGATTCCCAGGCGTGGGCGGAGTAGTCCAGCAGTTTGCCCGCCTGTGCCGCCATATCCACCAGCCCGATAGTTGAGGCGATGGCCGAGTTTTTCACCAGGTTCATCATCTCCGAGGTCATCGGCGGCACGATAACGCGATAGGCGTTTGGCAACAGCACGTAACGGTAGGCTTGCGGCAGCGTCAGCCCCATGGCTAACGCGGCGTTTTTCTGCCCGCGTGGCAGCGACTGAATCGCAGCACGTACCTGTTCGCAAACGCGCGCGGCGGTAAACAGGCCCAGACAGATCATTGATGAGAGGAAGAACTGAATGTTTGGATCCAGTTCTGATTTGAACCACATCCCAAGATCTTCCGGCAGTAATTCCGGCACCACCAGATACCAGGTAAAGAACTGCACAATCAGCGGAACATTACGGAAAAGCTCAACATAGCAGGTACCGATAGCCGCCAAAAAGCGATTAGGAACGGTACGCAGAATGCCAAACAGCGATCCCACCAGGAAAGCGATAATCCAGGCGGTAATTGAAAGGGCGACGGTGACCTGAAAACCGCTCCAGAGCCAGCCGAGATAGGTGGTGTTGCCGAAAGGGGCCTCTTGTAAAAAGATACCCCAGTTCCAGTCTATGGACATAAATAAACTCCTGGAAAAAAAAGGGTAGCAGGAACTCTCCTGCTACCCTCGAAGATTGTTGAACAGCGTTTTGCGGTATTCAGGTCAGGTGGGGAACGACCACCTGACTTATAGTCTGTCCGTGCTGAACCACAATCGAGAGGGCAGATGATTCCGCCCCGTTTTTCTAATTAGTTAAGTGCTTTGTCATTTGGCGTTTTGAACAACGCTTTCATTTCGTCAGACAGCTCAAAGTTCATGTTCAGGTTTTTCGGTGGGATTGGATTTTTGAACCACTTATCAAACCACTTCGCGGCTTCGCCAGAGGTTTGCGCCTGCGCGATGGTATCGTCCATCAGCTTTTTAAAGTCTGGATCGTTTTTACGCAGCATACAGCCGTAGGCTTCCTGAGATTGCGGCTTGCCGACGATTTCCCAGTTGTCCGGTTTTTTGGCTTTCGCGCGTTCGCCCGCTAGCAGGGCATCATCCATCATAAAGGCAACGGCACGACCGCTTTCCAGAGTACGGAAGGAGTCGCCGTGATCTTTGGCGCTGATGATGCGCATATTCATTTTCTGCTCGTCATTGAGTTTGTGCAGCAGAATCTCGGAGGTGGTGCCGGAAGTCACGACAACCGCTTTGCCTTTCAGGTCAGCGAAATCTTTCACATCGCCGCCTTTTTTCGCCAGCAGGCGGGTGCCGACGACGAAAATGGTGTCAGAGAAGGCGGCCTGCTTCTGGCGTTCAACGTTGTTGGTGGTTGAACCACATTCAAAATCGAAGGTGCCGTTTTGCAGCAGCGGAATACGGTTTTGTGAAGTAATCGGGATCAGCTTCACTTCCAGTTTCGGGTTGTTGAGCTTTTTCTTGATGGCTTCAACGATGGCGTTGGAGTAGTCCTGAGAGTAACCCACGACTTTTTGTTGGTTGTCGTAATAGGAGAACGGTACTGACGATTCGCGGTGACCGACGACGATGACGCCGTTTTTAGCGATTTTGTCCAGCGTCGATCCCTGCTCAGCAGGCTTTGCGTCTTCTGCGTGTGCCAGACCTGCGGTCACACCCATGACCAGCATGGCGGCGGCCAGTTTACGTAATTGCATGTCCAACTCCTTTATCCTCTGCATCGGCCAGGATGCATTGATACCCATTGTGATTGTTGTGTCGTTATAGGCTGTGCTTTTAGCGTGCAGCGTTATGTGTGTTTGTTAGCATTTAGTTTGGCTTAATGTAAAGATTTTGCTGCTTTATTGTTTGTTTTTGCGAGGCGCGCCGCACCGCTTTGAGGCAAAAAACGTCGTTTGCACGATTATGGTGCTACCAGTGACTTTTGCTGGTGCAACCGGGTTGCGCTAAGCGTCGAGATGCAGCCTCTTGATTATATTAAGCAAGTGGCGTGCCAGAATGGGGAGTTTGGGGGAGTCAACCCGGCGTCGCTTTGCTCGGCCGGGCTACGCTTCGAGTGTAGACACGATAAGCGCAGCGCCATCGGGCGCAATGCGGCACCGCTGCCGGATGGCGGCGTTACGCCTTATCCGGCCTACATTTGATGGAGCACACAGGGTCATCACCAGTCATGTAGGCCCGATAAGCGCAGCGCGATCGGGCGCAATGCGGCACCGCTGCCGGATGGCGGCGTAACGCCTTATCCGGCCTACATTTGATGGAGCACACAGGGTCATCACCAGTCATGTAGGCCCGATAAGCGCAGCGCCATCGGGCGCAATGCGGCACCGCTGCCGGATGGCGGCGTATCGCCTTATCCGGCCTACATTTGATGGAGCACGCAGGGTCATCACCAGTCATGTAGGCCCGATAAGCGCAGCGCCATCGGGCACAATGCGGCACCGCTGCCGGATGGCGGCGTATCGCCTTATCCGGCCTACATTTGATGGAGCACGCAGGGTCATCACCAATCATGTATGCCCGATAAGCGCAGCGCCATCGGGCATAATGCGGCACCATTGCCGCATGGTGCACGGTGTTACTTGCGGCGCTGACGCAGGCTCATCACCAGCGCACCAAAGCCGAACAGAACGGTAATCAGCCACAGCGTCCAGTCGCCGGTGCGCGCATACGGCGTTAAACCGGTCGTAGGCGTCACTTTTGCGGTCAGCACCTGGCGGGTAAACTGCGGGATCATCGCCTGAACTTCACCGCGCGGGCCAATCACGGCGGTGATGCCGTTGTTGGTGCTGCGCAGCAGAGGACGCGCCAGCTCTAACGCGCGCATTCGCGCCATCTGGAAGTGCTGCCACGGGCCGATGGACTTACCAAACCATGCATCGTTCGAGATAGTCAGCAGGAAGTTGGTGTCCGGGCGGAAATTATCGCGAACCTGCTGGCCGAGAATAATCTCGTAGCAGATAGCCGCCGTCAGCTTGAGATTATGCGCCAGGAGCTGCGGTTGCACGTATGGCCCACGGCTGAATGACGACATTGGCAGGTCAAAGAACGGCGCTAACGGACGCAGGATGGATTCCAGTGGCACAAACTCACCAAACGGCACCAGGTGGTTTTTGTTGTAGCGGTTTTTCGACTCATAGCTGTACGGACTGTCTTTGCCCAGTGTGATGATGGTGTTGTAGGTGTCGTAGCGATTGTGCTGGTTGAGGCGTGAATCGACGATACCGGTGATCAGCGTGCTGTTTTTCGCCCGCAGTAAATTATCCATCATGCTGAGGAAACGCTGCTGGTTAATTTCCAGATCGGGGATCGCCGACTCAGGCCAGATAATCAGCTCGGATTTGCCCATCACTTTTTCGGTGGCGTCGAGATACACTTTCAGCGTATTGAGCAGCTGATTTTCGTCCCATTTCAGCGCCTGGGGAATATCGCCCTGAACCATCGAAACCTGAGTGGTTTTATCAGTTTGCAGCGTATACCACTGGATGTAACGCAGCGGGAAAGGCAGGGCAAATAGCACCACGCCAACCGCCAGCGGACGCCAGTTGCGGGTCACCAGCGCCAGCGCCAGCAGACCGCTTACTGCCATCAACAGGAAGTTAATCGCGCCAACGCCCATCACCGGGGCCAGCCCTTTCAGCGGGCCGTCAATCTGGCTATAGCCGAACTGGAGCCACGGGAAGCCGGTCAGCACCCAGCCGCGCAGGAATTCGGTGATCTGCCAGACGACAGGTGCGGCAATCGCCATACGCACCCAGTTCGCTTTCGGCCACAGGCGCGACAAAATCCCGGCAAACAGACCGGTATACAGCGAGAGATAACCCGCCAGCAGAACGACGAGGAAGACGTTGACCGGGCCCGGCATACCGCCAAACTGCGCAATACTGACGTAGACCCAATTAATGCCGGTACCAAACAGACCAAAGCCCCAGGCATAACCGATGGCTGCGGACTGTACGGGCCTGCGATTAAGCGTCAGCGCCTGTAGGCCCAGCAGTGACACAATCGCCGCTGGCCAGAAGTCATAAGGAGAAAAAGCCAGCGTACCGCTGGCTCCGAAAAGTAGCGCCAGCAGCAGGCGAATGCGCTGGCGTTCAAGCAATGAGGCAAATGCCATGGAGATTATTCATCCAGTTTCGGTTGTGGGGAATCGTCCGGGATTTTAACGTGAACCTGAATAATACGACGGCTATCCGCCATGGCGACTTTAAACTGGTAACCATCAATGTCGATGGTTTCGCCGCGCGCAGGCAGATGACCGAATGCCTGCATCACCAGCCCGCCGATGGTATCGACTTCTTCATCGCTGAAGTGGGTGCTGAAGGCGTCGTTGAAGTCTTCAATTGAGGCCAGCGCGCGAACCGTCCAGGTGTGGCGGCTGAGCTGACGGAAGTCGATATCATCTTCTTCGTCATACTCATCTTCAATTTCACCGACGATCAGTTCAAGAATATCTTCAATCGTCACCAGTCCAGAAACGCCGCCAAACTCATCGATAACGATGGCCATATGGTAGCGCTGGGAGCGGAATTCCTTGAGCATACGGTCAACCCGTTTGCTTTCCGGTACGACAACCGCGGTGCGTAACACTTTATCCATGCTGAAAGCTTCAGAATCGCTGCGCATAAACGGCAGCAGGTCTTTGGCCATCAGAATCCCTTCAATGTGATCTTTGTCCTCGCTGATAACCGGGAAACGCGAGTGGGCGGACTCGATGATGACATCGAGACATTCGTCCAGGGTTTGGTTGCGTTTTAGGGTGATCATTTGAGAGCGCGGGATCATGATGTCGCGGACGCGTTGGTCGGCGATATCCATTACCCCTTCAAGCATGTCGCGCGTATCTTCATCGATAAGCTCGTTCTGCCCGGAATCACGGATCAGCGCCAGGAGATCGTCACGGTTTTTTGGTTCACCGTGGAAAAGCTGGCTGAGTAAGAGGGAGAAGAATCCCTTTTTGCTGTTTACTGTGTCACTACTGTGTGAATTGTCGTCGCTCATGGCGTCGTTTGGGTTCTCATGTTGAATTAATTGTCGCTCGTCGCGCGTAAAGTCAGCGCCGGACGGCATATATTGCCTGATGCGCTTACGCTTATCAGGCCAAAAAAGCATGAATGTAGGCCGGATAAGGCGCAAGCGCCGCCATCCGGCAAGCTACTATTCAGCAATCTTCTCGGAAATGTACGGATCCTCATAGCCGAGAGCAAGCATTATCTCTGTCTCAAGGCTTTCCATCTCTTCAGCTTCTTCATCTTCGATATGGTCATAGCCCAGTAAATGCAGACTACCGTGGACGACCATATGCGCCCAGTGAGCCTCCAGCGGCTTACCTTGTTCAGCCGCTTCCCGTTCAACCACCTGACGGCAGATGATCAAATCGCCCAGCAGCGGCAGCTCGATTCCCGGTGGTGCTTCAAACGGGAACGATAGCACGTTGGTGGGTTTATCCATTCCGCGATAGGTGAGGTTAAGCTCATGGCTTTCTGCTTCATCCACCAGACGAATCGTCACTTCTGACTCTTCCTGAAACTGGGGGACGACGGCATCAAGCCACGTCTGAAACTGACTTTCTTCGGGTAAACCGGTGTTATCTTCACAGGCCAACTGGAGATCGAGGATCACCTGACTCATTTCTGCTCCTGCGCCTGAGCGTCGCGTTTACGTTCTGCGGCCTGCTCGGCTTTACGTTTCTGGTCGGCTTCTTCCCACGCCTCATAGGCGTTGACGATACGGGCAACCACCGGATGGCGGACCACGTCTTCGCTGTGGAAGAAGTTAAAGCTAATTTCATCGACTTCGGCCAACACTTCAATTGCATGGCGCAAGCCCGATTTGGTACTGCGCGGCAGGTCAATCTGGGTGATGTCGCCGGTAATCACCGCTTTCGAGTTAAATCCAATACGGGTCAGGAACATCTTCATCTGTTCGATGGTGGTGTTCTGACTTTCATCGAGAATAATGAACGCATCGTTGAGCGTACGGCCGCGCATATAGGCCAGCGGGGCCACTTCAATGACGTTACGCTCCATCAGCTTCTCGACTTTCTCAAAGCCGAGCATCTCGAACAGCGCATCGTACAGCGGGCGCAGATACGGGTCGACTTTCTGGCTCAGATCGCCGGGCAGGAAGCCCAGTTTTTCACCGGCTTCCACCGCTGGACGGGTCAGCAGAATACGGCGAATTTCCTGGCGTTCCAGCGCATCTACCGCCGCCGCAACGGCCAGATAGGTTTTACCAGTACCCGCCGGGCCCACGCCAAAGGTGATGTCGTGGTCGAGAATATGCGCGATGTACTGGGCCTGGTTTGGCGTACGCGGTTTAATCACGCCGCGCTTGGTTTTGATATTGATAGCTTTGCCGTACTCCGGCACGCTATCGGCACTTTGTTCCAGTACGCGGGCTTCTTTGATTGCCAGATGGATTTGTTCAGGCTCAATGTCCTGAATCTGGCCGCGCATTGGGGCGGTGTCCACGTACAGGCTGCGCAGAATATCGGCAGCGGCGGTCACGCAAATCGCGCGTCCCGTCAGTTTGAAATGGTTATCGCGGCGGTTGATTTCGATGCCCAGTCGTCGCTCCAGCTGCTTGATGTTGTCATCAAACGGGCCACACAGGCTCAGCAGACGGGCATTGTCGACTGGCTCCAGGGTAATTTCGCGAGTGTCTATGTTCAAACTGTTCCTCTTATGCATGAGTTGCCGGAAGGCTTACATTAACCGGCTGATAAAGGAATTATTCACGCCACAGTAAAAAGGCGCAAGCGTTGCAACAAATATGGGGATAGCGGGGAGAAATACAAGGCCCGTCAGAAGTCGACGGGCCAGGAAGATTAAGGCTGATAAACGCCGACGCCAAGTTTATTATCGTTGCGGGTGCGGGCAATCACCGACTCAGGCGATTCTACGATGCGCAGACCCATCTCATCTTCGGTGCGAACTAGCTTACCGCGCAGAGAGTTGGTGTAAACATCGACGATTTCAACATCCACAAACTTGCCGATCATCTCCGGCGAGCCTTCAAAATTGACCACGCGGTTACATTCGGTACGCCCGGTCAACTCCATAATGTTTTTGCGCGAGGTGCCTTCCACCAGGATTCGCTGGACGGTGCCGAGCAAACGACGGCTCCAGGCCATAACCTGCTGGTTGATGCGTTCCTGCAAAATATACAGACGCTGCTTTTTATCGGCTTCTGGAACATCGTCAACCATATCCGCCGCTGGCGTACCGGGGCGTGCGGAGAAGACAAAGCTAAAGCTGACGTCAAAGTTGACGTCGGCAATCAGCTTCATGGTCTGCTCAAAGTCCTGGTCGGTTTCGCCCGGGAAGCCGACGATAAAGTCGGAACTAATCTGAATATTCGGCCGTGCTTCGCGCAGCTTACGGATAATGGATTTGTACTCCAGCGCCGTGTGGGTGCGGCCCATCAGGTTAAGCACGCGGTCAGAACCACTTTGAATCGGCAGGTGCAGGAAGCTCACCAGTTCCGGCGTATCGCGATAGACGTCGATAATATCATCGGTAAATTCGATAGGGTGGCTGGTGGTGAAACGCACGCGGTCAATACCGTCAATGGCGGCGACCAGGCGCAGCAGTTCAGCAAATGAACCGGTCGTGCCGTCGTAGTTCTCACCGCGCCAGGCGTTGACGTTCTGACCCAGCAGGTTCACTTCGCGCACGCCCTGAGCTGCCAGCTGGGCAATCTCGAACAGAATATCATCGCAAGGACGGCTGACTTCTTCGCCACGGGTATACGGCACGACGCAATACGTGCAGTATTTATTGCAGCCTTCCATGATCGACACATACGCGGTCGGGCCGTCGGCGCGGGGTTCAGGCAGACGGTCGAACTTCTCAATTTCCGGGAAGCTGACGTCGATAACCGGGCGGCGGTTATCACGCACCGCGTCAATCATTTCAGGAAGACGATGCAGGGTTTGTGGGCCAAAAACGATGTCCACATAGTGCGCGCGTTGGCGGATAAGTTTGCCTTCCTGCGAGGCGACACAGCCGCCTACGCCGATGATAAGCTTTGGATTTTTAGCTTTAAGTAATTTCCAGCGGCCTAATAGGTGGAAGACTTTTTCCTGAGCTTTCTCACGAATTGAGCAGGTGTTCAGCAGCAATACGTCTGCCTCTTCTGCTACATCGGTCAGTTTATAACCGTGCGTAGCATCCAGCAGATCGGCCATCTTTGATGAATCGTACTCGTTCATCTGACAGCCCCAGGTTTTTATATGGAGTTTTTTTGTCATCGACTTGCTCTTGCTCGATTAGAAATTGCCAACATTGCAGGGCGCGTATTGTAATGCTTTGATGCGATGGTGACCAGTATGATGGTTATTGCTCTCAAGTCCGGTAAACTTAAGGTATTCAGGCTTAAGGATAATAAATGATGACAATCCTGCACACAGATGTTGCCGTGGTCGGCGGTGGCATGGTCGGTGGGGCGTTGGCGTTAGGGCTGGCGCAAAACGGTTTCGCGGTTACGGTGCTGGAAAAAAGTGCGCCACCGGATTTTGACGCCTCGGCACCGCCGGATGTCCGTATTTCGGCGATTAGCGCCTCCTCTGTCTCTTTGTTACGTAGTTTGGGCGTTTGGGATGCCGTGCTGGCGATGCGCGCGCATCCATGGCGTCGCCTTGAAACCTGGGAGTGGCAAAACGCGCACGTGGTGTTTGATGCGTCCGAGCTAAAGCTGCCAAATCTCGGCTATATGGTTGAGAATAACGTGCTGCAACGAGCGCTTTGGCAGGCGCTGGAGGCGCATCCGCAGGTCACGCTGTGTGAGGCCAAGACGCTCAATGATATGCACCCGGAAGACGAAGGACATGTATTGCGGCTGGCAGACGCTGGCGAAATTCACGCGAAGTTGGTTGTTGGGGCGGATGGCGCATTGTCGCAGGTACGCAAGCAGGCGGGGATCGGCATTCACGGCTGGCAATATCCACAATCCTGTATGTTGATTACCGTACAGTGCGAAAACGCGCCGGGAGACAGTACCTGGCAGCAGTTTTCACCTACCGGGCCGCGCGCCTTTTTACCGCTATTTGAACATTGGGCTTCGCTTGTGTGGTACGACACCCCGGCGCGGATCCGCCAGTTACAGTCATTATCGATGCCGCAGCTTAAGCGAGAAATCGCCAGCCACTTCCCGGCACGTTTAGGTCAGGTGACGCCAATGGCAGCCGGAGCCTTCCCGCTGACGCGTCGTCATGCGCAGCAGTATGTTCAGCCGGGTCTGGCGCTGGTGGGCGATGCGGCGCATACCATTCATCCGCTGGCAGGACAGGGGGTAAACCTGGGCTACCGCGACGTTGATGCCCTCCTGGATGTACTGGCAAACGCGCGAAGCGTGGGTGAAAACTGGGCCAGTCTGCCCGTACTGCAACGTTATCAGGCGCGTCGGCGGGTGGATAATTTGCTGATGCAAAGCGGCATGGATCTTTTCTACGCAGGCTTTAGCAACGATCTGGGCCCCTTGCGCGTGCTGCGTAACGTGGGCTTGATGGCCGCGCAGCGGGCGGGGGGCTTAAAGCGTCAGGCGTTGAAATACGCGTTAGGGTTGTAACGCCCGCGCAATGAGCCATCCCGGCGGCGCTGCGCTTGGCCGGGCTACATTCCCCGTAGCCCGGGCGAGGCGTAGTCGACCCCGGGAGTTCTCTGCACTCACTGCCATCGCGAGAGCATCCTCTCCATTCTTCATAAATCCCTGGCACTCTACGCTGCCCGTTTCGCGCTGCTACCGACGAAAAAAGCAGAATCCAGCATTGGCCCAAAACAGGGAAGGGGATTTTTCAGAATACATCAAAACGAAAAAAGCTCGCCGAAGCGAGCTTTTCGAAGATGGCTGGGGTACGAGGATTCGAACCTCGGAATGCTGGTATCAGAAACCAGTGCCTTACCGCTTGGCGATACCCCAACGGGTGCGTCCACACAGTGAACGACTTTTGAAAATGGCTGGGGTACGAGGATTCGAACCTCGGAATGCTGGTATCAGAAACCAGAGCCTTACCGCTTGGCGATACCCCAACAATTTTGTTTTGAATTTATCGATGCTCTCGAGAAATTCTGAATTTGGTGGCTACGACGGGATTCGAACCTGTGACCCCATCATTATGAGTGATGTGCTCTAACCAACTGAGCTACGTAGCCGGTACTGTTGTTTCTTCGATGGCTGGGGTACCTGGATTCGAACCAGGGAATGCCGGTATCAAAAACCGGTGCCTTACCGCTTGGCGATACCCCAATACCGTCGCGGTGACCCGCAAATATCGAAGAAAAATGGCTGGGGTACCTGGATTCGAACCAGGGAATGCCGGTATCAAAAACCGGTGCCTTACCGCTTGGCGATACCCCATCCGTGCAACGCTTACGGGTGAATGGTGCGGGAGGCGAGACTTGAACTCGCACACCTTGCGGCGCTAGAACCTAAATCTAGTGCGTCTACCAATTTCGCCACTCCCGCAAAAAAAGATGGTGGCTACGACGGGATTCGAACCTGTGACCCCATCATTATGAGTGATGTGCTCTAACCAACTGAGCTACGTAGCCATCTTTTTTCTCGCGTTACCTTATCGGCGTTGCGGGGCGCATTATGCTTATTGAGCCTAATACCGTCAACACCTTTTTCAATGAAATTCACTGGAATGTGACTGTTTGGTTAGGTTGCGAACAGCCTGGCGTAATATTCGGCAATTATTGGTGGTTTTACGTTATCAATGCGTATGACACGGCAAATAAAAAAAGCCCCTATATCATTATAGGGGCCTGAAAACGAAAGTGACTTATAGACTTATTGATACGCGGACTGATGCACGCCTACCGCACGTCCTGACGGATCGTCCATGTTTTTAAACGCTTCATCCCACTCAATCGCTTTTGCAGAAGAACATGCGACGGACGGGCCGCCCGGCACACATTCCGCGGCGCTTGGCACAGGGAACAGCTCTTCAAAGATTTCGCGGTACAGATAGCCTTCTTTTGACGTTGGCGTGTTGTACGGGAAGCGGAAGTGCGCGGTTTCCAGCTGCTGATCGGTCACCTGTTTTGCCGCCACTTCTTTTAATGTATCAATCCAGCTATAGCCCACGCCGTCGGAGAACTGCTCCTTCTGACGCCATGCCACGCTTGCTGGCAGATAAGACTCGAAGCACTCGCGCAGCACGTGTTTTTCCATTTTGCCGTTGCCGCACATTTTATCCTGCGGGTTGATGCGCATGGCCACGTCGAGGAATTTTTTATCCAGGAACGGAACGCGTGCTTCTACACCCCAGGCGGACATTGCTTTGTTCGCGCGGGCGCAGTCGTACATATGCAGCGCCTGCAGCTTACGGACGGTCTCTTCGTGTAGCTCTTTAGCGTTTGGCGCTTTGTGGAAGTACAGATAGCCGCCAAACACCTCATCAGAACCTTCACCGGACAGCACCATCTTGATGCCCATCGCTTTGATTTTACGCGACATCAGATACATCGGCGTGGAGGCGCGGATAGTCGTCACGTCGTAGGTTTCGATGTGATAAATCACATCACGAATCGCATCCAGACCTTCCTGCACGGTGAAATGAATTTCGTGGTGCACGGTACCGAGGTGGTTTGCGACTTCCTGCGCGGCTTTCAGGTCAGGTGAACCCTCCAGGCCGACGGCGAAGGAGTGCAGCTGCGGCCACCAGGCTTCTGAACGCTCCTGATCTTCTACACGACGCGCGGCGTATTTTTTGGTGATAGCCGAGATAACGGAAGAATCCAGACCGCCGGACAACAACACGCCGTAAGGTACGTCGGACATCAGGTGGCTTTTCACGGAATCTTCCAGCGCCTGACGCAGTTCGTTTTTGTCGGTCACGTTGTCTTTCACCGCGTCGTAGTCAAACCAGTCGCGTTGATAGTACTGACGGATTTCACCGTCTTTGCTCCACAGGTAGCTGCCTGCCGGGAATTCCTGAATGGTGCGGCAAACCGGCGTCAGGGCTTTCATTTCAGATGCCACGTAGAAGTTACCGAATTCGTCATGCCCCATATACAGCGGGATAATACCGATGTGGTCGCGGCCAATCAGGTAAGCGTCTTTTTCGCTGTCGTACAGTGCGAACGCAAACATTCCTTCCAGTTCGTCAAGGAACTCCGGCCCTTTTTCCTGATACAGTGCGAGGATCACTTCGCAGTCTGAACCGGTCTGGAATTGATAGCGGTCAGCGTATTCAGCGCGCAGCGCTTGATGGTTGTAGATTTCACCGTTAACGGCCAGAGCGTGCGTTTTCTTTTCGTTATACAGCGGCTGGGCACCGGCGTTGACGTCAACAATCGATAAGCGTTCGTGCGCCAGAATCGCTTTATCACAGGCGTAGACACCGGACCAGTCCGGGCCACGGTGGCGCATCAGGCGGGAAAGCTCCAGCGCTTTTTTACGCAGCTCGCCCGCGTCAGTTTTAATATCCAGTACACCGAAAATAGAACACATAGACTTCTCCGTTAACCCTGTAATGTTGTGCAGTATTGTTGTGTGGCGCTGCGCTCTCGCAGTGCCTTTGCATAACTAAAAAAATGCCGTAAAGGGACAAGGGGCGCAAGGCTTTTTCAGGGGTTTTAAGAAAAAATTCAATAGGTGTTGTTGAATACTAAAAAATACGTATGCGAAACCTTCTGTTATTGATGAATCGTTAATATAAAGCGTTTTTTTTTAATGATTCAACTTCATTATTGTTTCTGGACTCCCGCAGACGTTAACCTACGGGGATACGGGGGACTAATCTACGCCAAACATTCCGGCGGCCCATGGCCGCCGGGTGTTAGCAGTCAGAAGTGATAGAACACACCAACACGCACTCGATTTTCATCGTCGCCATTACCGGCTTTATCCAGGTAAGCAACATCAAAGTACGGTGTGAAATGCTCGTCAATTTTGTAGCTTAGTGCGACCGTGTGTTCGAAGTTCTCGGTCGAGCCATTGCCGTAGCGGAAATCGTCGTCGCGTTTATGGTAGGTAAAGTTATATTCCATCCAGATACGGTCGGTAACGTTCAGATCGGCCCAGATATTCACTTCCTGGTTAGAGTCTTCTGAATAATCTTCGTTATAGTCGAAGCTTTGATAGTTATTCTGGTTGTAACGGTATCCCGCGATCAGCATAAAATTATCCGTTACCTGTACCCCCAGTTTTACGTAAGGGTCGAAGGCACTGCCGTTAGAGCCCCAGTTAAATACAAATCCAGGCCAGAAAAAGAGGCGTGAAGCCAATTGAATTTTATAGTTCGATTCGATTTCGTTATAGCGGTTATTAAATTCATCGAAGTGCTTACCCTGCCCAGAAGTATTTTGAATGCTAAAATAAACATCGTTATCGAGTTTCATCGCATATTCAATTTTGGTTTGGAATTGGTCACTGCCAGACATATAGGCTTCACGAAAGTTAACCCATGAGTCAGTGATCTTTACCGCATGTACAGAGGTGCTGGTAAGTGCCAAAATGACAGCAGCAGATAACATAGAAACTGTTTTCATGTGATTCATCCATTCTTAATTTGAATTATATTTCCGATACGGCTGAATTCGGCTAAGACGTTCTGGTGTTATTTTTCGGGCCACAGTTTTTCGTGCGGAATCCCGGTCAGGGTATGCAGTACGGCTTTGGTCTGCGGGTCGGTATCTGCTAATGAACCTCCGTTTTTCAAACGTGCGATTTCATCTTTAACAATCTGATGGTTTTCTTTTGATAATTTGAAACGGAAAGCAATCACGGTGCTTATCAGCAGCAAGAGCACGTTGCCAAAGAAAAACAGCGCCGTAATGCCGTGTATGGTAGTGACCGTCTGGGTAGTGCTGGCCGCATCAAAGTGGACAAACTGCAAGACAACGCCAATCAGCATTCCGGCAAGCGCTGAAGTACTTTTCCTTGCTAGCGTCATCACCCCGGCGAAAACCCCTTCGCGACGTTGGCGGGTGACTAGTTCGTCGACATCTGGAATGAACGGATAAATATTCCAGATAATGTAGACATACCCGCCCTTAAAGAACTGATAGACCAACGAAGTGGCGTACAGGAGGGGAAGCATTAGCAGTGGTTTCCAGAAATAGAAACCGGAGAAGACAAAGAAGCACAGCATGCTGATGGTCAGACAGATCCGTAAGGTCCAGGTTTGCCCGTAACGGATGACCATCCACGCCATTAACGCATTGCTCCAGCCGGTGAGGAAAACACCAACGGCCAGCAGGTTAGAGGCCATGATGGAGTTGCTGTTGAGCGAATAAATCACAAAATAGATAAAAACGGTGTAGAAAAGATCGAGCGAAGTAAACGACAACACATACATGGTGATGTGCTGGCGAAAACAGCGCACGCGCAGCGTAGAAGCCATATCGGTGAAGATATGTTTGAGGCTAAATCCTCGGACTTTGGTGGGGAGGTCGTCGACCTTCTCCTGTTTACGCTCCCAGGTGGTAGACCAGGTTATCAGCAGGGCAAACATAAAAATAATCGAGAAAATCACACCATTGATAAAGAATACTTTACTGTCAGAAGTGCCAAAATGTTCAAATAACCGCCCGGGCAAGAAGGTGGCAAGCCAGGTGCTAAAGCCGCCAAAGAACAGCCGAGTTGCTGACAGAATGCTACGTTGCTTGTAGTCGTCGGTCATTTCTGACGCCAGCGTTTCCCAGGGAATAATCACCAAGGCGGCCACAATCTCAATGGAGATATAAATCACCAGGTAATAGAAGTAGGGCATGCCGGGGATCCACAACAGTGAATAAACATAAACCAGCACGGCTCCTAAGAGCAGAAACATACGCCGACGGCCAAAGCGTCGGGCAAGGCGGGTGTTACCAATATTGTCGGTCAGGTAGCCCACACACGGGCTAACAAAAGTATCGATAATTTTGGCAATAAAGAGAATAGAGCCCGCTTGAATGGGCGTTAATCCAGAAAAGTTAGTAAAGAAATACATGAGCCAGGCAGCAACAATGGCAAATGCACCGCTGGAAAAAAGATCGGTCATACCATAACCGATATAGGTTTTGATTTTAATAGGCACAGGGGCGCTCATAGGATATCTCCAGAAATATACCATATAGTTATGCTGGTGGTTTATATGCCACCAGCTGAAACATTTATTTGTTAGGGATAAATATTTCTATTACGAGAGTCTTTAATTCCTGATTTGCGGTAGAAGTAAGTATTAATTTGATCTCGCCAGGCCTCCGCATTATTAAGTTGTCTATTAAAACGTTGCGTTACCTCTGCAAACACTTCCTCTGGAATATTGTCATCGGTGACGAGTTCGGCCCATTGCTGAATATATTCCTTAACCTGAAGTACACCATTGAAGTGACTGTCGTAAATATGCTGTATTACCGTTTTCCCGGAGGGTAATACGTGTCGATATTTTAAGTGATGGAAGAACAGCAGAAGCTCTTGTGGGCAGCGATTCGGGTTGTTATACATCTGGCAGTTGAGCGGATGGTACTGTTTAACATAGCCTGTACCGCTGGTGTGCGTGCGGTCAACGCCCAGACCATAGCGGTTGGCGTAATGATAGGTTCCCCAACTGTCATACTCATAGCCGTCGATGGATGGGCTGTAGTGGTAATGAGGCTGCACCATCCAGCCGACACCTAGCGGTGCGGTATAGTTTTCATAAACCAACCAACTGCTGAGCAGCATATGGCTAACCGTTTCCACCGTTTTCGGAGCATCAGACAGCGACAGCCTGCACCATTCTTCTGCCAACTCTCGCTCATCAACATCAGGCTGCCAAAGCAGACGGCCGTAACCATACAAATTGGCTTGTGCCAACGGGTTGCCGGTCCAGAATTCGCTATCGCCGACGTTAACCACTGCGGTAATGCCGCTGTGCTGCATGCTATGTTGGCTACACTTTCCGGCCAGAATATCGCTAATGAGCGCATCGTTGCGTCCGGGCTGTGTATCAAAACTAAGAATCGATTTCCAAAACGGTATCAACCAACAAAGATCGATTTGCTGACCGGTATATTCTTGCGTTATCTGGAGTTCCATCACCTTGTTGGTATTGGGCATCGCCCCCAGTAACGGTGAAACCGGTTCGCGTACCTGAAAATCCATCGGCCCGTTTTTAATCTGCAAAATGACGTTGTCATCGAACTGACCGTCTAACGGCGCGAAGTGATCCCAGGCAGCTTTTGCGCGATCGGTGCTGCGGTCATACCATTTTTGCTGGCAGTTATAGACGAAGCAGCGCCAGTACAGCAGCCCGCCGTAACCTGCTAATGTTCTCGCCAGCATATTGGCGCCATCGGCGTGGGTGCGCTGATAGGTAAACGGGCCGGGGCGGTGTTCTGAATCGGCTTTGACCACATAACCGCCGAAGTCAGGAATATGCTGATAAATCTGTGTGGCGCGCTGTTGCCACCAGGCAATAACCCGTGGGTCAAACGGATCGGCGGTGCTGAGATCGCCTGTTTCCATCGGGGCGGCATAATTAACGCTCAGGAAAAGCCGGATGGCATAGCGGCGGAAAATCGCTGCGATTTTAGCAACCTCCGGGAGCAGGCGGTCGCTTATCAGGCCGGTTTCATGATGATGCACGTTAACGTTATTGATGGTCAGGGCATTAATGCCAACGCTTGCCAGCAAGCGGGCATATTGATGCAGACGAGATGTGTCGTAGTTAATTTTATTTTCAGAGAAGAAAAATGACCGCCCGGCATATCCGCGTTCAATTGAACCATCCATGTTATCCCAGTGATTAATCATGCGAATAGGGAATGCCGGTATTTCCCTTTTAATATTACCCATTGTAGGCGTGGTTTTATCCCGTAAAAGGTGAAACCAGGCGTAAAGCAAGCCTGACCAGCCACTTGCCCTGAGCGTAATTGTATTGTGTTGATAAACAATGGAATAGGCTTCGTGCGATGGATTATTCTGGTTTTCAGGCTTCAGAAGAAAACATAATGAAGCCTCTTTGGCTGGGGCAAGAATCATACTGTTATTAGTTAATTGATTAATCTCTAATAACAGTGTCTCGCGAATATCGCTTATATCCTCAGGCAGGTGGACGCTCATTAAATAAGGTTTGAGCCACGTATCCTCCAGGCTGTTGGGTAGCCAACAACTTGATGGAGCTTGCTTACTCGCTTTCAGGCTTGCTTTCATTACTAACCCTCAATTGTGCCATACAAGTATTTTTGATGAGGGTAATGACCGATTAAAAAGAAATCTATTGTTAAAATTATCAGCGGGTTTATGAGAATTCCTTTTTCCCTAGTGGATCACATTTTTAATCGTGGCGAGGTGAATATTATGACGTGAGTGTTATATAGGCAGAAGGGCCGGCGGAGTAGTATTCAGAATATCTATTTTTCTTTCTTTATGATTGGGTTGATAAATATATCTGGCTGACATATTTATCAACCCATATGCGCTGAGGGATTTAGATTACATCGATTTCCGCAACGGATGGGTAAATCCATGAAGGTCTGAACGGCATATTATCGATGTCGTCAACGGTAGAAACACCGGAAAGCACCAGAATCGTCTCCAGGCCTGCCTGGAAACCCGCCAGAATATCGGTGCGCAGGTTGTCGCCCACAATAACCGTCTGCTCTGAGTGCGCCTGCATTTTATTGAGTGCTGCGCGGATGATCCACGGGCTTGGCTTGCCAACGACAAATGGCTTACGGCCGGAAATTTTTTCGATACCGGCGCACAGTGCGCCACAGGCTGGGTAATAGCCGCGGCCGTGCGTATCCGGGTTCGTGGCGATAAAGCGCGCACCATTCGCCACGAAAAATGCCGCCTTGTGCATCATATCCCAGTTAAATGAGCGAGTTTCGCCAACGATAACGAAGTCAGGGTTGACGTCAGTAATCGTGAAGCCGGCTTTATAAAGCTCGTGAATCAATGCGCCTTCGCCGACCACGTACGCTTTTTTGCCTTCCTGGCGACGCAGGAAATCGGCTGTTGCCATGGCGGAGGTATAAAACACGCTGTCTGGCACGTCGATGCCAGCGGTGGCGAAGCGGTTCGCCAAATCCTGACCCGTCTGTGAAGGGTAGTTGGTCAGACAGAGAAACGGCATACCTTTTTCCAGTATGCGGGCGACGAATTCCGCCGCACCGGGAACGGCAACGTTGTCGTGCATCAGCACGCCGTCAATATCACAGATTACATTCTGAATGGTCATGGACTACCTGGCGTTTGTTTTTAAAGAGGCGTAATTATACACGTTATCCCCGGCGTTTCCTCTTACGGCTAACCTTCCAGTAAATGTTGTAGCAGGATACCGTTGAGCATGGCGCGTTTGACCAGCGCAAATGCGCCAATCGCGGAGCGGTGGTCGAGGGTCGAGCGCACCACCGGCAGGTTCTTGCGAAAAGCCTTCAGAACCTGCGTGTTGATGCAGCCTTCAATGGCTGGCAGCAGGACGCGGTCAGCCTCGATGATTTCACCGGCAATCACCACTTTCTGCGGGTTGAACAGGTTAATGGCAATAGCGATGGTTTTACCCAAATGACGGCCAACGTGCTCAATGACCTCAGTGGCCAGCGGATCGCCCTTGTTGGCGGCCTTACAAATTGATTTGATGTGGCAATCATCCAGCGTGACGCGGCTATGGTAGCCCTGCTCAAGCAGATGACGGACGCGCTGCTCGATGGCGGCATTGGCAGCCACAGTTTCCAGACAGCCAAAGTTACCGCAGTGGCAGCGTTCGCCAAGCGGATCAACCTGGATATGCCCGATTTCACCTACGTTGCCGTTGCGGCCAATAAATATCCGCCCGTTAGAGATGATGCCTGCGCCCGTACCGCGGTGGACACGCACCAGAATGGAGTCATCACAGTCCTGGCTTGCACCGAAGTAGTGCTCTGCCAACGCCAGACTGCGGATATCATGGCCGACAAAACAGGTGACGTTAAAGCGTTTTTGCAGCGCTTCCACCAGATGCCAGTTTTCCACCGCGATATGCGGCATATAGCGAATCACGCCGCTTTCAGGATCCACAAGCCCGGGCAAAATAACGGAGATGGCGATCAGTTCGCGGATTTTACGCTGATACGATTCAATAAACGTGGCAATGGTGTTCAGCAACGCGTGTTCCAGCGTCTCCTGGGTACGCTCAGGGAGCGGGAAGTGCTCTTCTGCGACCACTTTGCTGCTCAGGTCGTAAAGGGTGAGGGTGGTGTCGTGACGGCCAAGGCGCACGCCGATGGCGTGGAAATTGCGGGTTTCGGTAACGATTGAGATAGCGCGGCGGCCCCCGGTGGAGGCCTGCTGATCGACTTCTTTGATCAATCCGCGCTCAATAAGCTGACGCGTGATTTTCGTCACGCTGGCGGGGGCAAGCTGGCTCTGCTCGGCAATCTGAATTCGCGAGATTGGCCCATGCTGGTCAATCAGGCGGTAAACGGCCGCGCTGTTAAGCTGTTTTACGAGATCAACATTACCAATTTGAGCTTGTCCGCCTGATGTCATACTTTCTCTTACTCAGTAACGACCTCGTTGCCATTAACGATGGTCTTGATGATTTTAAAATCGTGGGTGAACGCAGTCAGGTTCGCCACTTTACCCGGAGCAATGCTGCCAAGCTTTTTATCGACGCCAATAGCGCGAGCAGGGTAGAGCGTTGCCATACGCAGCACTTCGTCCAGCGCAATATTCGCGTGCTGGACCAGGTTACGAACCCCTTCGATCATCGTCAGGGATGAGCCGCTCAAGGTGCCGTTTTCATCAACGCACAGTCCATTACGGTAGTATATTGTTTTACCGGCAAAAATGAACTGATCAATATTGGCACCTGCGGGTGCGGTAGCGTCGGTAACCAGGCACAGCTTGTCGCCTTTTAAGCGCTTGGCGTTACGGATATTGATAAAGTCAACGTGCAGACCGTCGGCAATGATCCCGCAGTAGATTTCATTAGCGTCGAGGATGGCGCCGGTCAGACCCGGTTCGCGGCCAGACATATACGGCATGGCGTTGAACAGATGGGTAGCGAAGGAGATCCCTGCGCGGAAACCAATACGTGCCTCTTTTGCCGTGGCGTTAGAGTGGCCCGCAGACACCACGATACCGGCATTGACCAGCGCGGTGATCACTTCCGGGGCAACCATTTCCGGCGCCAGAGTGACTTTGGTGATGACGTCCGCATTATCGCAAAGGAATTGCACCAGCTCAGCATCGGGTTTACGCACGAAGCTCGGGTTATGGGTGCCTTTTTTGACGATATTCAGCCATGGACCTTCAAGATGTAGACCCAGCGCCTGGTTTGGATGTTTCGCCAGATGCTCACGCATCACGCGCACGCCCTGCTTCATCAGGTCGTCACTGGTGGTGATGAGCGTTGGCAGGAAGTTGGTACAGCCTGATTTCTCGTTGGCTTTCTGCATGATTTCCAGCGTTTCAACGCTAACCGCTTCCGCTGTATCATTGAACTGTACGCCGCCACAGCCGTTAAGCTGAACGTCAATAAACCCCGGGGCGAGAATGGCGCCATTAACAGAACGCTGTTCGACGTTCGCGGGTACCTCAGCCAGTGGACAAATACGTTCAATCAGGCCATCGGCGACGATAATCGCATGGTCATCCAGAATTTCGTGACCGGTATAAATCCGGCCATGGGTTAATGCATACATTACGACCCCCGGTGTTCAAAATTGTTGTCCCACAGACCGGCTGCGGGACGGTAAGACATTACAGACCTTTGATATTTTCCGCTTCGAGTTCGTGGAAATATTTCAGCGTCTTGACCTTCAACTCCATGGTGGAAGGTTCATCGCACACGATCAATGATTTCGGGTGCAGCTGCAGACAGGTAATGGTCCACATGTGGTTAACGTTACCTTCAACGGCCTGTTGCAGGGCCAGCGCCTTGGTTGCGCCCTGTACCAGAATCATCACTTCTTCAGCATCCAGCAGGGTGCCCACGCCGACGGTCAGCGCATATTTCGGTACCTGCGCAACGTCGCCGTCGAAGAAACGTGAGTTGGCGACACGCGTTTCGTGCGTCAGCGTTTTAATGCGAGTACGTGATGAAAGCGACGAGGCCGGTTCGTTAAACGCGATATGACCATCATTGCCCACGCCGCCCATGAACAGATGAATCTTGCCGTAGGAGCGAATTTTTTCTTCGTAGCGACGACATTCTGCATCAACATCCGGTGCGTTACCATTCAGCAGGTTGATGTTTTCTGCCGGGATATCAATGTGGTCGAAGAAATTGCGGTGCATGAAGGTGTAGTAGCTTTCAGGATGATCTTTTGGCAGACCAACATATTCGTCCATGTTGAAGGTGACGACGTGTTTGAAGCTCACCTGGCCCGCTTTATGCATTGCAACCAGTTCTTTGTAGGTTGCCAGCGGAGTCCCCCCGGTCGGCAGTCCAAGAACAAATGGACGATCGGCGGTAGGTTTAAACGCGTTGATACGGTTAACGATGTGGCGAGCCGCCCATTTGCCGACTTGTTCAGCGTTAACTAGAGGAATCAGTCTCATTCTTCACCTCAATATGTAAAATGTAAGCAGTTGGCGGATGGCGTCTCTACGTAATCTTAAGCGTAACCCGTTTACATCAACAGGGAGCAATCCGTTTCGATTTTTTGAATGATAAAATAAGTTTTCATAGTTAGCCAGTGAAAGGGGATGGGGAGAACAATATTTGGTGACTTTTATCACAAAAAATACGCGTTTAATTTGCGATACGAATTAAACTTCCACACACTCATAATCCTGAAGAAGGGTGAGTACAGTTTACAAGACATCGCAGTACCACGCTTTTTCGCACAATAAAAAATGGCTTAAATGAGCCGTATCGGGGTCTCGTAGGGGGAATAAGATGAATATTTTAGGTTTTTTCCAGCGACTAGGTAGGGCATTACAGCTCCCTATCGCCGTGCTGCCGGTGGCGGCACTGTTGCTGCGATTCGGTCAGCCAGATTTACTGAACGTTCCATTTATCGCCCAGGCGGGTGGATCTATCTTTGATAACCTGGCGCTGATTTTCGCCATTGGTGTGGCATCGAGCTGGTCTAAAGACAGCGCCGGTGCGGCAGCCCTGGCAGGCGCGGTAGGTTATTTCGTTCTGACCAAAGCAATGATTACCATCAACCCGGCCATCAATATGGGCGTGTTGGCGGGTATCATTACCGGTCTGGTCGCCGGTGCGACTTACAACCGCTGGTCTGGCATCAAACTGCCTGACTTCCTGAGCTTCTTTGGCGGCAAACGCTTTGTGCCAATCGCTACAGGCTTCTTCTGTCTGGTGCTGGCAGCAATCTTTGGCTACGTGTGGCCACCGGTGCAGAACGCAATTCACGCGGGTGGTGAGTGGATCGTTGGCGCAGGCGCGCTGGGTTCCGGTATCTTCGGTTTCATCAACCGTCTGCTGATCCCAACCGGTCTGCATCAGGTTCTGAACACTATCGCCTGGTTCCAGATTGGTGAATTCACCAACGCGGCTGGCGCAGTCTTCCACGGTGATATCAACCGCTTCTACGCGGGTGACGGCACCGCGGGCATGTTCATGTCCGGCTTCTTCCCAATCATGATGTTTGGTCTGCCGGGTGCAGCGCTGGCAATGTACTTCGCGGCACCGAAAGCGCGTCGTCCAATGGTCGGCGGTATGCTGCTGTCCGTTGCCATCACCGCGTTCCTGACCGGTGTTACCGAGCCGCTGGAATTCCTGTTCATGTTCCTGGCGCCGCTGCTATACCTCCTGCACGCGATTCTGACCGGGGTGAGTCTGTTCCTCGCGACCCTGCTGGGTATCCACGCTGGCTTCTCCTTCTCCGCGGGTGCGATTGACTACGTGTTGATGTACAGCCTGCCGGCAGCAAGTAAGAACGTCTGGATGCTGGTAGTAATGGGTCTGGTGTTCTTCGTGATTTACTTCGTGCTGTTCAGCGTGGTTATCCGCATGTTCAACCTGAAAACGCCGGGCCGTGAAGATCAGGACGACAATGTGGTCACCAATGAAGCCAACAGCAATACCGAAGAAGGTCTGGCTCAGTTGGCCACCAACTACATCGCGGCGGTTGGCGGTACTGACAACCTGAAAGCAATTGATGCCTGTATTACCCGTCTGCGTCTGACCGTTGGCGATTCCGCGAAGGTAAGCGATGCGATGTGTAAACGTCTGGGCGCTTCCGGTGTGGTGAAACTGAACAAACAAACCATTCAGGTCATTGTGGGTGCGAAAGCCGAATCTATCGGTGACGAAATGAAGAAAGTGGTTGCGCGTGGCCCGGTTGCCGCCGCAGCAGCAGAAAGCGCGCCGGTTGCGGCGACCGTGGCAAAACCACAGGCCGTAGCGAATGCCGCGACCGTTGAAACGCTGGTTTCACCGATTACCGGTGACGTGGTGGCGCTGGAGCAGGTTCCTGATGAAGCCTTCGCCAGCAAAGCGGTCGGCGACGGTGTGGCGGTGAAACCAACGGATAAAACCGTCGTTTCTCCAGCCGCGGGGACGATTGTCAAAATCTTCAACACCAATCACGCATTCTGCCTTGAAACCACCAAAGGTGCGGAAATCGTTGTCCACATGGGTATCGATACCGTCGCGCTGGACGGTAAAGGCTTTAAACGCCTGGTTGAAGAGGGCGCTGAAGTGGTGGCTGGTCAGCCAATCCTGGAAATGGATCTGGATTTCCTCAACGCTAACGCGCGCTCGATGATCAGTCCGGTCGTTTGCAGCAATAGCGATGATTTCGGCGCGCTGGTTATTAAAGCCGAAGGTCACGTGGTTGCCGGTCAAACACCGCTGTATGAGATTAAAGGCAAGTAATCGCTCTAAGGCCGGATAAGGCGTAAGCGTCGCATCCGGTAAAATGAGATGAAGTAAAAGCGGCGGGGGATAATCCTCCGCCGCTTTTTTTTGCATCAATCTGGCCCAATATTTTCGTTTGATACGTATTTTGCGTAACTAAAGGTTGTCAGCCTGTCCGGCTTATAAGATCATGTTCCGTTATACGTTGTTTACGCTTTGAGGAATCTACGATGAGTGAGGCTGAAGCCCGCCCGACTAACTTTATTCGTCAGATCATTGATGAAGATCTGGCTACCGGTAAGCACAACACGGTGCATACCCGTTTTCCGCCAGAGCCGAATGGCTATCTGCACATCGGCCACGCGAAATCTATCTGCCTGAACTTCGGTATCGCGCAAGACTACCAGGGCCAGTGCAACCTGCGTTTCGATGACACCAACCCGGTAAAAGAAGACATCGAATACGTTGAGTCCATCAAAAACGACGTCGAGTGGTTAGGTTTTCACTGGTCTGGCAACGTTCGCTACTCCTCTGATTACTTCGATAAGCTTCATGCCTATGCGGTAGAGCTTATCAACAAAGGCCTGGCGTACGTCGATGAGCTGACGCCAGAGCAGATCCGCGAATATCGCGGCTCGCTGACCGCACCGGGTAAAAACAGCCCGTACCGCGATCGCAGCGTAGAAGAGAATCTGGCGCTGTTTGAAAAAATGCGTACCGGCGGCTTTGCGGAAGGTACTGCCTGTCTGCGCGCTAAAATCGATATGGCTTCGCCGTTTATCGTGATGCGCGATCCGGTGCTGTACCGTATTAAATTTGCCGATCACCACCAGACCGGCACCAAGTGGTGCATCTACCCGATGTACGACTTCACCCACTGCATCAGCGATGCGCTGGAAGGCATTACGCATTCCCTGTGTACGCTGGAATTCCAGGACAACCGTCGTCTGTACGACTGGGTGCTGGATAACATCACCATTCCGGTTCACCCGCGTCAGTATGAGTTCTCGCGCCTGAATCTGGAATACACCGTGATGTCCAAGCGTAAGCTCAATCAGCTGGTGATGGAAAAGCACGTAGAAGGTTGGGACGATCCGCGTATGCCGACCATCTCTGGTCTGCGTCGTCGTGGCTACACCGCCGCGGCCATTCGCGAGTTCTGCAAACGCATCGGTGTGACCAAGCAGGACAACACCATTGAGATCGCTTCTCTGGAATCCTGCATTCGTGAAGATCTCAACGAAAACGCCCCGCGTGCGATGGCGGTAATCGATCCGGTTAAACTGGTTATCGAAAACTACCCGCAGGGCGAAAGCGAGCTGGTTACTATGCCTAACCATCCGAACAAACCGGAAATGGGTAGCCGTGACGTGCCATTCAGCGCTGAGATTTGGATCGACCGTGCAGATTTCCGCGAAGAAGCGAACAAGCAGTACAAGCGTCTGGTGATGGGCAAAGAAGTGCGTCTGCGTAACGCCTACGTGGTGAAAGCAGAGCGTGTGGAAAAAGATGCCGAAGGCAATATCACCACCATCTTCTGTACCTATGACGCCGATACCCTGAGCAAAGATCCGGCCGATGGCCGTAAAGTGAAGGGCGTGATTCATTGGGTCAGTGCGGCACATGCGCTGCCGGTGGAAATTCGCCTGTACGACCGTCTGTTCAGCGTGCCAAACCCAGGTGCAGCAGAAGACTTCCTGACCGTGATGAACCCAGAATCACTGGTTATCAAGCAGGGCTATGCTGAGCCGTCTCTACAGGCCGCTGAAGCCGGTAAAGCGTTCCAGTTCGAGCGTGAGGGTTACTTCTGCCTCGATAGCCGCTACAGCACCGCTGATAAGCTGGTGTTTAACCGCACCGTTGGTTTACGTGACACCTGGGTCGGCTAAATTCTTGTAGGCCGGATAAGGCAACGCCGCCATCCGGCAATCTGCCTGATGGCGCTTCGCCTATCAGGCATTACAAAGTTTACGTGTCCACAGTAGCAACTTTAAGGCACCGCTTCGGCGGTGTTTTTTTTGCTGTCAGAACCGCCCTAGATTCGCGTAGCGAATTAATATGAATTTCCTGCCTCTAAGACATTCTTAATTTGTCACACTCTTGTTTTTTCTTTCCCTATGTAAACGGTCTCATTAACATTTCTTCCAGGCCCTGTAAGGGTTGACGGAGATAAATGTTAACAACGCATTCCGTTACACATTGAAATCAAATATGTGCGCCTTGTCATAATCCTGCACTTTCATTGCGGAAAAGGATTGATAATTCGCGTCGCGAAAAATAGTCTATCGGTGTAGCGAAACACCTTTTTTAAGAAGTTCATTTTTTTTAAAGTTTTTATTTTTTGCCTCTGCTTTGCAGCGGCATTTTAAAAGTCAAAGAGGATATAACTATGCGTACGTTTAGTGGCAAACGTAGTACGCTGGCGCTGGCTATCGCCGGTGTGACAGCACTGTCAGGCTTTGCAGTCGCTCCAGATGCGAAAGCAGAAGGCTTTATCGACGACTCCACGTTAACCGGCGGTATCTATTACTGGCAGCGTGAACGTGACCGTAAAGATGTCACCGATCACGACAAATATAAAACCAACCTCTCGCATTCTACCTGGAACGCCAACCTCGACTTCCAGTCTGGTTATGCTGCCGATATGTTCGGTATTGATATTGCTGCGTTTACCGCGATTGAAATGAACGAAAGCGCGGAAAGCGGCCACCCGAACGAAATCGCGTTCTCCTCAAAAAATAAAGGCTACAGCGAAGATTACAGCGGTGATAAGAGCGGTATCAGCCTGTATAAAGCGGCCGCGAAATTTAAACTCGGCCCAACCTGGGCACGCGCGGGTTATATTCAGCCAACCGGTCAGACGCTGCTGGCGCCACACTGGAGCTTTATGCCGGGTACCTATCAGGGTGCTGAAGCCGGGGCAAACTTTGACTATGGCGATAATGGCGCACTGAGCTTCTCCTACATGTGGACCAATGAGTACAAGGCGCCATGGCATCTGGAGATGGATAACTTCTATCAAAACGATAAGAAGACCAAGGTCGATTACCTGCACTCCATCGGTGCGAAATATGATTTTAAAAATGACCTGGTGCTGGAAGCGGCATTTGGTCAGGCAGAAGGCTATGTGGATCAGTACTTCGCGAAAGGGAGCTACAAGTTTGATATTCCTGGCGGCCCGCTGACCACCAGCTACCAATTCTACGGGACACGCGACAAAGTCAGCGATGGCGGCGTGAATGATATTTACGACGGCACCGCATGGCTGCAAGCGTTAACCTTTGGCTATAAGCTCAACGAAGTTTTCGACTTCCGTCTGGAAGGGACGTGGGTGAAAGCGGATGGTCAGCAGGGTTACTTCCTGCAGCGTATGACCCCGACCTACGCGTCTTCAAACGGTCGTCTGGATATCTGGTGGGATAACCGTTCTGACTTTAACGCCAACGGCGAAAAGGCAGTGTTCTTCGGTTCCATGTATGACCTGAAAAACTGGAACCTCCCAGGTTGGGCCATCGGTGCGTCTTACGTCTATGCATGGGATGCGAAACCAGCCACCTGGCAGATCAACCCAGATGCCTACTACGACAAGAACAACACCATCAAAGAGTCTGCGTACAGCCTCGACATGATGTACACCGTTCAGGAAGGTCGTGCGAAGGGGACATTGTTCAAACTGCACTTCACGCAATACGACAACCACTCCGATATCCCAAGCTGGGGCGGTGGTTACGGCAACATCTTCCAGGATGAGCGCGACGTGAAATTCATGATGATCGCACCGTTCACTATTTTCTGATGCTGGATGCGGCAGGGGGAAACCTCTGCCGCTGCTAAGAGGCCCGTCGTATGAAAAAACTGATTATTGTCGCCTTAATGGCTACCGGCCTGACCGCCTGCGGGCAGTCAACTTCACCGGCACCGAAAGAAGATAGCAAACTCAAGGATGCCTACAGCGCCTGTATTAATACCGCGCAGGGGAATCCCGATAAAATTGAAGCCTGTCAGAGCGTGCTGAACGTCCTGCGTCAGGATAAGAAGCACGAACAATTTGCCAATCAGGAAAGCGTGCGCGTGCTGGATTATCAGCAGTGCATTCAGGCCCGCAAAACGGGTAACGATCAGGCGGTTGCTGCCCGTTGTGATAAAATCTGGCAGGAAATTCGCAGCAATAATACGCCACAAAAATAAAATAAACCGAACGCTGATAACTGAAAAAACCGCTGCTTGCAGCGGTTTTTTTATGGCGCCAGCCTAACGACAGGCAAAAAAAAACCAGCTCGCAATGGCTGGCTTTTTACGAAAGCAGAAAATTACTTTTCGATGATTTCGTGGGCGTTTTCATCTTCGCGGCAATCGCCTTCAGCGCAGTGACCGTAAAGATAAAGACTGTGGTTAGTTAAGCGGATGCCATGCTTGGTCGCGATTTCACGCTGACGCGCTTCAATGGAGTCGTCGCTAAACTCGATAACCTTGCCGCAGTCGAGGCAGATCAGGTGATCGTGGTGATGCTGCTGGGTCAGTTCGAAAACGGATTTGCCGCCTTCAAAATTGTGGCGTGTCACAATGCCGGCATCATCAAATTGGTTAAGAACACGGTAAACCGTGGCGAGGCCAATCTCTTCACCCATGTCGATCAGGCGTTTGTATAAGTCTTCCGCGCTGACATGGTGGTTATCAGGTTCCTGAAGAACTTCGAGAATCTTCAACCGTGGAAGTGTGACTTTCAGGCCAGCCTTCTTTAGTGCGGTATTATTGTCAGTCATGCGGAATCTGTCCTGTTGCTAAACGATTAACTTCCATCAGCGAAAGTTTCACAGAGAATGCACCCGAATTAATGCGTCTCATTATAGAATGCCCCTGGCAAAATGAAAACAGCAAGACTCGGGTCAGCTAAGCTTTCAAAAACGAGGCTTCATCGACAAATCAGGCGATGGAACTACGCTAAATCAGAAGATATTGTACAGGTATGTGGCAAAAAGTTAAAAAAATGTAGCTATTAATTTGATTGCTTTTACCTATTAATGAGGCGCGATTATATTATCGCGCCTCATCTGCATCAGGCGTTTTTGATTTCATCCAGGTGCAGTTCTTCTGCCACCTGCTTAACCCACTTCTCAACGCGCTCAGCGGTCAGTTCTGGCTGGCGATCTTCATCAATGGCCAGGCCCACAAAGTGATCGTCATCGGCAAGGCCTTTAGACGCTTCGAAGTGGTAACCCGCGGTAGGCCAATGGCCGACGATGGTCGCACCGCGTGGTTCGATAATATCGCGGATGGTGCCAAGCGCATCACAGAAGTATTCTGCATAGTCTTCCTGGTCGCCACAGCCGAACAGCGCAACCAGTTTACCATTGAAATCAACTTCTTCCAGCGTCGGGAAGAAATCATCCCAGTCACACTGTGCTTCACCGTAGTACCAGGTTGGGATACCCAGCAGCAGAATATCGAAGGCCGCGAGGTCTTCTTTGCTGCTCTTGGCAATGTCGTGTACTTCAGCGACATCTTTGCCAAGCTGTTTTTGAATCATTTTTGCGATATTTTCGGTATTACCGGTATCGCTACCGAAGAAGATGCCAACGATTGCCATGAGTAAAATAACCTCTTGAAACTTAATGAGATGGTGGTGGCTTATTGCCCACAGATAAGGGCAATCATAGCAGAACAGAGAAGGGTGCGGAAACAGCAATCGTGCCGTACTGCACACTCTGCTACATGAAAGTGTGTTTTGGGGGGATTTTCAGACTTTCCCCTGTCCGTGCAGCAGCGCAAGCTGACTCATCAACATTTCTTCGATAAGTTCGCTGCGGCTCATATCACGGGCAGTCGCCAGTTCGTTGAGCGCATCAACGGCCTCGACGTTCAGCTTTAGCTCAACGCGCTTCAGCCCGCGAACCTTGTCGCGTTTTAACTGATTGCGCTTGTTGATGCGGAGCTGTTCGTCACGCGAAAGCGGATTGGTTTTGGGTCTTCCCGGCCGACGCTCATTTGCGAACAAATCTAGTGTCGTACGGTCCGTTTGTTCTTTTGCCATGGTTCTGAGTGACTTCGGGGAAAACAAGCTACCGGGCAGCGCCCGATGCAGACAGCGCGCAATCATACATCAGTGGAACCCGCACGCCAACGACCGCGGCTATTCTGGCGCGCGGTCGTTGCATTTTTAATCACTCTGCGAGGTAGCGACGAATTGCACGCAGTACCGCGTCAGGTTTTTCGGCGTGAACCCAATGCCCGGCACCGGCAATTACGTGCGCTTTGGCCTGCGGGAATTGCGCCAGTAAGTCGTCGCGATAGGCTTCGGTGACGTACGGCGAATTGCCGCCGGGAATAAACAGAGCAGGCTTGTCCCACGCGGGAATGGTTTCCCAGCCGACGATATTGGCGTATTGCTCCCACAGCACCGGGACGTTAAAGCGCCACGCGCCGTCGACAAACGATTTCAGCAGGAACTGAATCACGCCTTCTTCATTTAAGAACTCACGCATCACCGTGGCGGCCTGCTGGCGCGTGGCCACACCCGCATTGGTGACAGCATTAATCGCCGCAAAAATTTCGTCATGGCGGCGAACGTGATAATTCACCGGAGCAATATCAATCGCCACCAGATGGTCAATACGATCCGGGGCCAGCGCCGTTAGCGCCATGACGGCTTTACCGCCCATCGAATGGCCGATAACCGTTGCTTTCTCAATATTGTTTGCATCAAGGGTATCCACAAGATCCTGCGCCATCGCGGGATAGTTCATCTCGGCAGAACGCGGCGATAATCCGTGGTTACGCATATCGACCTGGAGAATATCGTGGTCAGAAACCAGATCGCGGGCGAGGATCCCCAGATTGTCCAGGCTGCCAAACAGGCCGTGAACGAGAACGATGGGGGAATTATTGTGCAGGTTTTGTGCAGATTGCGCTCGGACATTCAATTTCATAGCAAAGTTCTTTTTTTCGCGTTGTCGGGTTAGGGTATCATGTTGGACATTCTAACGCTCAGGGGCAAGTCGGGAACTCATCCTAATTTTGCCGTCTTCCTGGTTTGGCGCTACCCGCTGTTGGGTTTTGACTTTATAATCCCAATGAATTGTATTCAGAAAAATTATCGCACCGGATTAAGATGAAAACGATCGAAGTTGATGACGAGCTCTATCGCTATATTGCGGCTCACACTCTGCACATTGGCGAGAGCGCGTCCGACATTTTACGGCGTATGTTGAAATTCTCCGCCGCTTCACAGCCCGCAGCGATTGCTGCGCCGGTCGTCAAGGCAGAACAATCGGCGCCTGCGCCAGTGGCTGCTCCCGTTGCTGAAGTTAAAACGGTAAAAACGGCGAAAGACAAAGTCCGCGCCATGCGCGAACTGCTGCTCTCCGATGAATATGCCGAGCAGAAAAAAGCGGTTAACCGTTTTATGCTGATTTTAACCACGCTGTATTCGCTGGATAACAAGGCTTTCGCTGAAGCCACCGAATCGCTCCATGGGCGTACCCGCGTCTATTTTGCTGCCGATGAGCAAACGCTTATCAAAAACGGCAACCAGACCAAACCGAAACAGGTGCCTGATACGCCATACTGGGTCATTACCAACACCAATACAGGCCGTAAATGCAGCATGGTCGAACACATCATGCAGTCAATGCAGTTCCCCGTGGAATTGATTGAAAAGGTTTGCGGTACTATCTAAATACTTTAACCCTTGCATAAGAAGGACCAGGCAATGGCAAACCATACCCGTGCGGGTCAACCCGCACAGCAAAGTGATTTGATCAACGTCGCCCAATTGACGGCTCAGTACTACGTATTGCAGCCCGAAGTGGGTAACGCGGAACACGCGGTGAAGTTCGGGACTTCCGGTCACCGTGGCAGCGCAGGTCGTCACAGCTTCAACGAAAAGCATATTTTGGCCATTGCTCAGGCGATTGCTGAAGAGCGCGCGAAAAATGGAATTACGGGCCCATGCTATGTCGGAAAAGATACTCACGCGCTCTCTGAGCCTGCGTTTATCTCCGTCCTTGAAGTGTTGGCAGCAAATGGTGTCGATGTCATTGTGCAGGAAAATAACGGCTTTACGCCAACGCCTGCGGTTTCCAACGCTATCCTGGTTCACAACAAAAAGGGTGGCAAGCTGGCCGATGGGATTGTGATCACCCCATCCCACAACCCGCCGGAAGATGGCGGTATCAAATACAACCCGCCAAACGGCGGCCCGGCTGATACCAACGTCACCAAAGTGGTTGAAGACCGTGCGAATGCACTGTTAGCCGCTGACCTTAACGGCGTGAAGCGTCTGTCTTATGCAGAAGCTCTGGCTTCAGGCCATGTGCAGGAAGTCGATCTGGTTCAACCATTTATTGAAGGGCTGGCGGATATCGTCGATATGGCGGCTATCCAGAAAGCGGGCCTGACGCTGGGCGTCGACCCGCTGGGCGGCTCCGGTATTGAATACTGGAAACGTATTGCCAAGCACTACAACCTGAATCTGACCATCGTCAACGACCACGTCGACCAGACCTTCCGCTTTATGCACCTTGATAAAGACGGCGCAATCCGTATGGACTGTTCCTCCGAGTGTGCGATGGCCGGTCTGCTGGCACTGCGTGACAAATTCGATTTAGCGTTTGCCAACGACCCGGATTACGACCGTCACGGTATCGTCACTCCGGCTGGACTGATGAACCCTAACCATTATCTGGCTGTGGCAATCAACTATTTGTTCCAGCATCGTCCACAATGGGGCAAAGACGTGGCGGTCGGTAAGACGCTGGTCTCTTCTGCCATGATTGACCGTGTGGTTAATGATTTGGGTCGTAAGCTGGTGGAAGTCCCGGTGGGCTTCAAATGGTTTGTTGACGGTCTGTTCGACGGCAGCTTCGGTTTCGGCGGTGAAGAGAGCGCGGGGGCATCGTTCCTGCGTTTCGATGGCACGCCGTGGTCTACCGATAAAGACGGCATCATTATGTGTTTGCTGGCGGCAGAAATTACCGCGGTCACCGGTAAGAACCCGCAGGAGCACTACAACGAGCTGGCGGAACGCTTTGGCGCGCCGAGCTATAACCGTTTGCAGGCGAGCGCAACCTCTGCCCAGAAAGCGGCGCTGTCTAAACTGTCTCCAGAAATGGTGAGCGCCAGCACGCTGGCAGGCGATCCTATCACCGCGCGTTTGACGGCGGCACCCGGTAACGGCGCGTCTATTGGCGGGCTGAAAGTGATGACCGACAACGGCTGGTTCGCAGCGCGTCCATCCGGTACGGAAGATGCCTACAAAATCTACTGTGAAAGTTTCCTCGGCGCTGAGCATCGTCAGCAGATTGAGAAAGAAGCAGTAGAGATTGTCAGCGAAGTGTTGAAAAACGCCTAAGCGTTTAGTGCAGGTTGCCGGATGGCGGCTACGCCTTATCCGGCCTACACCTATCGGTTGCCCGACCAAGCGTAGCGCCGCCGGGAATTCCCCGGAGTCGGCGTACCGCCTCGTCCGGGCAGCTCGACTATCTGGACTTTAACACCCGTTTAAAAGGGAGCCAATCGGCTCCCTTTTTTAATGGATAAACCCCGAGGATGGTGAATTAACCGTGTTTGTTTTTCAATTCGAAACGCGGTGATACCAGACCGTATAGCGTCCAACCGAGGAAGGTTACGATGGAACCATACAGCATGGCTTCTTCGCCAGAGGAGAACAGGGCGTAGAAGCTGTACATCGCACCGATAAAGGCCACGATATTAGCCATCCGCGCTTTACCCGCCGGCACATTCGCCATCCGTTGGATAATGACCAGCGCGGCCATCGACAGGATGTATGGAATGATGTTGGTGACAACCGCCAGGTTAACCAGCACGTTGAACTGGTTATTCAGCGATGGGCTTATGGTCATCAGCGACAGCCCGGACTGAATCACCACAATCACCAGCATCCCTTTCACCGGCGCATCGGCCTTGCTCACCTTAGAGAACACTTTCGGGAAGTAGCCCTCGTCCGCAGAGGATTTGAACACCTGAGCGATAGTGAACTGCCAGCCAAGCAGTGAACCACAGCAAGACATGATCATCAGCGCCATAATCACTTTACCCACTTCAGGCGTGAACATTTGCGCGAAGGCCAGTCCGAACGGTGCGGTAGAGTTTGCCAGATCCATATTCGGGACGATCCCGGCAATCACGTTAGTGGAGACGATATAGATCACCGCCGCCCCTAACGTCCCGCCCAGTACCGCAATAGGCACGTTACGTTCTGGATTTTCCACCACTTCAGCGTTCGCACAGGCGGATTCCAGACCGAGGAAGGCCCACAGCGTCATGGCAATTGATGAGCCCACGGCGCTGAAGAACGGCACGTGATGCGGGTTCCAGGATTCGACGTACATCGTTGGGCTAAACCAGAACCAACCGATAACGCACAGACCGACCACCGGAATGATAACCCCCCATACCGTGATGCTACTTATCTGCCCGGTAATGCGTGCGCCACCGAAGTTGGCAACCGTACAAATCCACAGCACGCCGATGGTGGCGAGGCCGATTTGCACCGGGCTCAGCGTGGCACCGAATAACTCGGTGCCGTAACCCACAGCTGAAATGGCGATTGCCACGTTGGCTATCAGCAGGGAAACGCCGTAGGTATAGTTGGCCATAAAGTTGCCGGACTTACCAAAAGCATACTCGGCATAGCCGCCCATCCCGCCGGATTTCTTGCTGAACATCCCACACTTGGCGAAAGCCCAGGCCAGCGCCATCGAACCGACGGCGGTGACAAGCCAGGAGATAATGGAAATGGTGCCGACTTCAGCAAGTTTGGTGGGCAGCATGATAATACCGGAGCCCATCATATTCACCATTGTCAGGATGGTGAGCTGAATAACACCCATTTTATTGTTGGCTTTGCTCATAATTTCTCCCCTTTCAGCAGCGCAGGTTGCGGCAACTGAGACTGGATCACATAGCACCACACCTGTTTGCGACCATCATTCTCCTGGATATAAACCCCCTGCAGCTCTGGCGCGAAGCCCGGCAGCAGGTTGATCCCTTCTTCCAGCGCGGTGAAGTAACGCAGGACTGAATCCCCCCAGATTTCACCCGGAACAACGCACAGCACGCCAGGAGGATAAGGCAGGGCACCTTCCGCGGCGATACGACCTTCTGCCAGCGCCAGTGGAACCAGCTCAACCTCTCCGCGCAGGTAGGCGTAGTTGGCTTCCTGTGGATTCATGCTGACGCGTGGGAAGTGCGACTTGCGGAACATCTCTTTTTGCAGCTGTTTAACGTTGTGACGGGCATACAGGTTATGCATCTCCTGACACAGCTGACGCAGGGTGTAATCGGCATAGCGCTCTTTATACTGGCCGTATAGCGAAGGCAGAACCTCTTTTAACGGCGCATCGGCTTCCAGCAGCGCCTCAAAGCGCACCAGCAGCACCACCAGTTGTTGCAGTTTGGCCATGTCCTCAGCCGGGGTCAGCAGGAATAAAATGGAGTTCAAATCGCATTTTTCCGGCACCACGCCGTGTTCGCGCAGGAAGTTCGCCAGAATGGTGGCTGGCACCCCAAAGGTGTCGTATTCGCCATTACCGTCAATGCCCGGTGTGGTCAGCAGCAGTTTGCACGGGTCGACAAAATACTGATGCTCAGCGTAACCTTCAAAGCCATGCCAGCGTTCGCCCGGAACGAAGTGGAAGAAGCGCAGGTCGTTGGCGATTTGTTTGGTGGGGTAGGATTGCCAGGCTTTACCGTCTACCTGTTCTGGAACAAACGGACGAATATGCTGGCAGTTATCGAGGATCAGCTTACGCGCTTCGATACCGTTAGAGACGCAGTCCATCCACATGTTGCGGCCCGCTTGCCCTTCATGCATTTTGGCGTTGATATCTAGTGCGGCAAACAGCGGATAGAACGGGCTGGTGGAAGCGTGCATCATAAAGGCGTTGTTGAGGCGTTTATGCGGAACATAGCGCTGCTGACCTTTGATATGACTATCTTTTTTATGGATTTGCGATGTCTGCGAGAAACCGGCCTGCTGTTTGTGCACCGACTGAGTCACCAGAATACCCGGGTCATTTTCGTTGAGTTCGAGCAGCAGCGGCGAGCAGTCGGCCATCATCGGGATAAACTGCTCATAACCTACCCAGGCGGAGTCAAACAGGATGTAGTCGCACAGGTGACCAATCTTATCGACCACCTGACGAGCGTTATAAATCGTGCCGTCGTAGGTGCCAAGCTGAATCACCGCCAGGCGGAACGGACGTTCGTTGCGCGCGCGATTTGGTGCCACTTCCGCAACTAATTCACGCAGGTAGCTCTCTTCAAAGCAGTGGGCGTCAATCCCGCCGATAAAGCCGTACGGGTTACGAGCGGTTTCCAGATACACCGGAGTAGCGCCCGCTTGCAGCAGCGCGCCGTGGTGGTTCGATTTATGGTTGTTACGGTCAAACAGCACCAAATCCCCTGGGGTCAGTAACGCATTCAGCACCACTTTGTTAGAGGAAGAGGTCCCGTTAAGCACGAAATAGGTTTTGTCGGCGTTAAACACTTTGGCCGCGTGCTGCTGGGCAATGCACGGCGCGCCTTCGTGAATTAACAGATCACCCATCGCCACGTCGGCGTTGCACAAATCTGAGCGGAATAACGTTTCGCCAAAGTATTCAACGAACTGATTACCGGCAGGGTGGCGGCGGAAGAACTCACCGCCCTGATGCCCTGGGCAGTCAAAAGCGCTGTTACCCTGCGCGACGTAATCCACCAGCGCGCTAAAGAAAGGCGGACGTAACTGCACTTCATACTTGTGGGCTGCCGCTTCTAGCTGACGACCGTAAAAATCGTTGCGGGTTTCGTCATGCTCAAATACCCCTTGAATACGTGAGAGATATTCAGATGGCACAATCTGGTCTTTATTAATAGCAATAAACACAGGCAGGTTATAACCCGTTGCATCTATTTCATCGAGTTTACCGCTCTCAATATCTTCAATGGATAACACGGCGGCGGCGACATCAATAAAATTAGTGTCACAGGTGTTGATAATACTGCGCTGGGTAGTAAAACAGTCAGGACATGTACGGCTGACGGAAATTTTTAATTCAGACATTTTTCGACTCTTTATTTTAGATAATAGCAGTCCATCAATTTCTCAAATGAGAAATTGATATCGCCGGAAAAAAACAATACTGGTCCGCTGATAATAAAATCAGGGCGGTATTTTTTTCAGGATGTCACAAACCCCAACTGGTCCGGTGGCCAGAAGTTTATAGGTTTGTCATGGCGAGCGCTGGCAGCAGGCGAGAGCCTGTATTAGCAAGGAACAACTGCGGGGCGCCCGAAGTCGGAAGACTTATCGGGCGTTAAAGAAGTGAAAGTCGAAACTATTACGGTGGGCAAACATCATAATATGTGTTGTCCGCCTTATGTGGGGCATCATTCGGTTATTATTTTCCATTTCGTATACCTCCAATGAATATCTTAAAGCGGAGTCATTTTATCTCTGAATGGGTTCAAAACTGTGAGGTTGATCAACAATAGGAGATCATTAATAAAATAATTCGTTATTGGTAGGCTTAACAACAGGATGAAATGCTGTATTGTTGAGATTGTGTTAATAAAGTGTTTTTAAATCTATTTAAATAAAGATAGTGACACCGGGTTAATAATTTAAGCTTGCAGATAAAGGCGCGGATTAATAAATTGCTGGATATGAAATGATATAGTGAATAAATATTCACAACATAAAACGGTAGCCAATCCCAGTTTCTGTTAATAAATGCTGCGGGCGCGCAGGGTCTATTTCCAGCTTCTGACGCAGGTGTCCCATATAAATGCGTAAATAGTGACTATGTTCCACCGCATTTGGCCCCCAGACCTGGCTTAAGAGTTGGCGCTGGGTCAGCACTTTGCCCACGTTATTGAGCAGCACCGCCAGCAGGCGGAACTCAATCGGGGTGAGATGAATCTCTTCACTGCCGCGGACGATACGGCGAGCCGCGAGGTCAACGGTAATATCCGAGAAGGTCACGGTCGGATCATGAGGCTGAGCGCTGGCATGACGACGCAGCGCCACGCGCAGGCGCGCCTGCAATTCGCCGATGCCAAAAGGTTTACTGAGATAGTCGTCAGCACCGGCATCCAGAGCGGCGATTTTATCGTGCTCATCGCTACGCGCCGACAGCACAATAATTGGCACCGGACTCCATTGACGAATATCGCGAATAAACTCAAGACCGTCGCCGTCAGGTAAGCCGAGGTCGAGGATCACCAGGTCCGGTTTACGCGTTGCGGCCTCCAGCAGTCCACGCTGTAAGGTCTCGGCGTCATAAACGCGCAGGTCGTCAGCTTCTAGCGCGGTGCGCAGAAAACGGCGAATGGCATGTTCATCTTCAACGATAAGAACGCTGGTCACAGCTCCTCCGGTACCTCTTCAAGTTCGGGCGGTGTTTCTCGCGGCAGTGTAACACGAAAACAGGCGCCGCCTTGCGGGCGGTTGTGCGCGGTAAGCGTACCGCCGTGAATCTCGACAATTGCCTGGCAGATGGCGAGCCCCAGACCGACGCCAGGAATGGCCGACTCCTTGTTGCCCCGGGTAAACTTGGCGAAAATCTGCTGCTCCTGGCCGCCAGGGATCCCCGGGCCGGTATCCCAGACATCAAGCAGTAGGTTATCGTCCTTAAGGGAGGCGCTAATACCGATTTCCGCCTCATGCCCGGCATATTTCACCGCGTTTTCCAGCAGATTAATTAGCACCCGTTCAAACAGTGGCCCGTCAAGATGCACCAGCATCAGTGGGTCGGGCAACGAGAGGGAGATTTTGCGCCCGCCAAGCCCCGGTTCCAGCATTCTTAGCGCGCTGCCGACGACCTCCTCAAGGGTCAGCCACTCTTTATTAAGATTAAACCCTCCCGACTGAATGCGGGCCATATCCAGCAAATTATTCACCAGTCGGGTTGTGTTCAGCACGTGCTGGCGGATCTCATTGGCCTGCGGGGCATAAGGCGAACCGCTACTGGCGAGATCGAGGGTCAAAATTTCGGCCTGGCCGAACAGTACGGTGAGCGGTGTGCGCAGATCGTGGGAGAGGGCGGCCAGCAGCGAGTTGCGTAGGCTTTCGCGTTCGCTGATAAGCCGTGACTGCTCTTCGCTGGCGGTCAATGCCAGACGCTCCAGGGCGCTGGCGACCAGCAGAGTAAAGGTTTCCAGCAGCCGCTGTTGTTCCGGGATCATCAGTTGGCGCAGATTATTCGGCTCAACCACGATAAGCCCGTGGGTATGATTAGCGCTGCGCAGCGGTAAGATTTGATAGGGCACGCCGGGCAAAGTATCGGTTCCGGCCCCGGCGGGTAACCCTTTGTCAAAGCTCCAGTGGGCGATGGCCTCATCCCACGGCGTCATCCCTTCCTGATGGGTCACCGCCGTTAATTTACCGTGCTCATCCGGTAAAAGGACCTGGCTGCGAGCGTGGAAAGTTGAACGAATGTACTGCTCGCAGGTATGGGCAATATCGAACGCGTTGCGGCCCACGGCCAGCGTTTTCGACATTTCGTACAGATGGCGGGTTCGCTGCTCGCGATAACGCGCCACCCGCGCCTGATAACGCACGCCTGCGGTCAGATTACCAATCACCAGCCCCACGGTGAGCATAACGCCAAACGTCAGCAGGTACTGCACATCCGAAACCGCCAGCGTGCCGCGTGGCGCAATGAAGAAAAGATCAAAGCTGACCACGTTAATCACCGTTGCCAGCACCGACGGCCAGCGACCGTAGAACAGGGCTACGATCACCACGCCCAGTAAATAGAGCATCACCAGGTTGGCGGCCTCAAAGGCCATCAGCCATTGGTTGGCGATAAGCGTAATCGCCGCGCATAGCCCTACCGCCACCAGACAGCCGCGGATCTGCACCCGCCATTTATCGATAAACGGCCGCTTGTCGTGTGGGCGCTCCGGCAGCGGCAACGGGGTTTCATCGACGCCGACGACCACCAGATCTAACTCCGGCGCGTGGCGCGAGAGCCGTTCGCTAAAACGTTCGCCGCGCCACCACTGACGCTTTTTCTGGCGACCAATGACGATTTTGCCGAGGTTGTGCTCGCGCGCGTAGCGGATAAGCGCGGCTTCCTCCGATGGCTCGGAAAGCGTGGCGGTTTCGGCCCCCAACTCCTGCGCCAGACGTAAAGCGTTGAGGATCGCGCGTCGCTGCGGCTCCGGCAGACGGTGCAGCGTCGGTGTTTCGACATACACCGCATGCCAGGCGCTGCCCAGCCTTGAGGCCAGACGGGCGGCGGTGCGCACCAACTTTTCACTGCCGGTATGATGGCCGATACACAGCAAGATAGCGTCGTGGGTATGCCAGACTTTCTCCTGCCCCTGCGTATCGCGCCAGGCGCGCATCTGATCGTCAACCCGTTCAGCGGTGCGGCGCAACGCCAGTTCACGTAGGGCAATCAGGTTGCCCTTGCGAAAGAAGTTTTCAATCGCCCGCTCGGCTTGCCCCGCCAGATACACCTTGCCTTCGTTCAGACGCTGGCGCAGATCGTCCGGCGGGAGATCGACCAGCACCACTTCATCAGCCGCATCAAAGAAGGGATCGGGAACCGTTTCGCGCACCTGAATTCCGGTGACGCCGCTGACTACGTCGTTCAGGCTTTCCAGATGCTGGACGTTAACGGTAGTAAAAACATCAATGCCGGCCTCAAGCAGTTCATCAATATCCTGCCAGCGTTTGGGGTGGCGGGAGCCGGGCGCATTACTGTGCGCCAGCTCATCCATTAACACCAGCGCCGGACGACGGGCGAGGGCGGCGTCAAGATCGAACTCCACCACGTAGCGCCCACGGTAGGCGCTGCGTTTAGGCGGCAGCGTGCTGAGCCCCTTTTGCATCGCCGCCGTCTCTTTGCGCCCGTGAGTTTCTACTACACCCGCCAGCACATCCAGCCCTTGCTGCCGCAGACGCTGCGCCTCGGCCAGCATTGCCCAGGTTTTTCCCACCCCGGCGCAGGCACCGAAGAAAATCTTCAATTTCCCCCGGTGCGCGTCAGCGGTGTGTTCCAGCAGGCGATCCGGGTTCGGACGCAGCGGCTCGTCGGTCATCATCAATTATCCTTGTGGGCATCCAGCGCCATATTCAGCTCAGTAATATTTACCACAGGTTGACCGAGAAAGCCGAGCAGCGGCGTCGAGGTGGCGGCCTCAATTTGCTGGGTTAGCCATTGGGTAGAAACCTGACGTGCTTTGGCGATGCGCGGCACCTGCCACAATGCGGCGGCAGGCGTCAGGTTGGGATCCAACCCGCTGGCGGAGGCGGTCACCAGCTCTACCGGTACGGTAGGGCTGGCGTCAGGGTTAGCGGCGCGCAGTGCCGCTATGCGCTCAGCGAACTGTTTATCCAGCGCCGGGTTGCTGGCGGCCAGGTTACTGCCGCCGGAAGCCATCGGGTTATCGGCCATATCGGCGGTTGCGGAAGGACGCCCCTGAAAATACCGCGGATCGCTAAACTGCTGGCCGATCAGCTGCGATCCGCGCAGTTCATGGTTTTCAAAAATAAGCGATCCGTTAGCCTGGGTATGAAAAAACCATTGGCCGAGCGCGGTGGTCAGCAGCGGATAAAGCCCGCCGGTCACCACGGCCAGAAACAGAAAAATCACCACAGCAGGACGTAATGCAGACATCATTTTTTCCTCACACCCAACCCAGCAGGGTTAACAGTACATCAATGATCTTAATACCGATAAACGGCACCACCAGGCCACCCGCACCATAAATCCACAGGTTGCGGCGCAGCATTGCCGACGCGGACAGCGGGCGATAGCTCACGCCTTTGAGCGCCAGCGGCAGCAGGAAGACGATAATCAACGCGTTAAAGATAACGGCGCTGAGAATGGCCGAGTTGGGGGAGTGCAGATGCATAATATTCAGCACGCCTAACTGCGGCCAGCTGGCGGCAAATGCCGCCGGAATAATGGCGAAATACTTCGCCACATCGTTAGCAATACTAAAGGTGGTCAGCGAACCCCGGGTCATCAGCATCTGTTTACCAATATGCACCACTTCAATCAGTTTGGTCGGGTTGGAATCGAGATCGACCATGTTGCCAGCTTCTTTCGCCGCCTGGGTGCCGGAGTTCATCGCCACCGCGACGTCAGCCTGCGCAAGCGCCGGGGCGTCGTTGGTACCATCACCGGTCATGGCCACCATTCGGCCTTCCGACTGGTACTGACGAATCAGCGCCAGCTTGGCTTCCGGCGTGGCTTCGGCAAGAAAATCATCAACCCCCGCTTCGGCAGCAATCGCCGCGGCGGTCAGGCGGTTATCGCCGGTAATCATCACCGTCTTAATGCCCATTTTACGCAGCTGGGCAAAACGCTCTTTAATGCCGCCTTTGACGATATCTTTGAGCGCAATGACGCCGAGTACCCGCGCGCCTTCCGCGACCACTAATGGCGTTGCGCCAAGGCTGGCCACACTTTCCACCTTTTGCTCAACGTCTGGCGGGAAGTTTCCGCCGTTGCTTTCAATATGACGGCGAATGGCGTCAACGGAGCCTTTACGGATCATGCGGTTGTCGATGTTGATGCCGCTCATCCGGCTCTGGGCGGTAAACGGGACGAAAGTGGCGTGCAGCGCCTGCACATCGCGTTCGCGCAGGTTAAAGCGCTGTTTTGCCAGTACCACTATGCTGCGGCCTTCTGGCGTTTCATCCGCCAGCGATGAAAGCTGTGCGGCATCGGCCAGGGTTTTCTCGTCAACGCCAAGGGCCGGCAGAAATTGCGACGCCTGACGGTTGCCGAGCGTGATGGTGCCGGTTTTGTCCAGCAGCAGCACATCCACGTCGCCTGCGGCTTCTACTGCACGACCGCTGGTGGCAATCACGTTTGCCCCTAGCATCCGGCTCATCCCCGCCACGCCAATCGCCGACAGCAGGCCGCCGATAGTTGTGGGGATAAGGCACACCAGCAGGGCCACCAGCACGGTGACGCTTATCGGCGTACCGCTCCAGGCGGAGAACGGCCACAGCGTGGCGGTTGCCAGTAAAAAGACGATGGTTAGCGCCACCAGCAAAATGGTCAGGGCGATTTCGTTTGGCGTTTTGCGACGCTGTGCGCCTTCGACCATGGCTATCATGCGGTCGAGGAACGTTTCGCCTGGGTTCACGCTACAGCGCACTACCAGCCAGTCGGAAAGAATGCGCGTCCCGCCGGTGACCGAGGCAAAGTCGCCGCCGGACTCGCGAATAACCGGGGCAGACTCCCCGGTAATCGCGCTCTCATCGACCGACGCGCCGCCTTCAATCACTTCGCCGTCGCAAGGAATAATGTCGCCCGCTTCCACCAGCACCACATCGCCTTTGCGCAGCTCGTCGGCCGGAACGTGATCCATTTCCGCGCCGTAACGGGCTTCGCGCAGCTTACGCGCAAACGCTGTTTTCTTGACTCCCCTTAGGCTGTTGGCCTGAGCCTTGCTGCGTCCCTCGGCCATGGCTTCGGCGAAGTTGGCAAACAGCACGGTAAACCATAGCCACAGCGTAATCGCACCGGTAAACCCGACATTGCCGGGCAGGATACCGCCCGCCATGGCGGCGGTCAGGGCCGTGGTCAGGACGCTGCCTAGCCAGACGATAAACATCACCGGGTTGCGCCACTGAAGGGCAGGATTGAGCTTCTTCACGGCGTCGATAATCGCCTGACGAACCAGCGACGGTTCGAACAGGGCCAGTTGTTTACGACTCATAACCAATAGCTCCGCATCACTCAAAACAGGGAAAGATGTTCCGCCACCGGGCCAATCGCCAGGGCGGGAATAAAGGTCAGGGCGCCGACCAGCAGCACGGTACCAATCAGCAGGCCGATAAACAGCGCGTCGTGGGTGGCAAGCGTCCCCGGGGTGGCGGGCTGGATCTTCTTGGTGACCAGCGAACCGGCAATCGCCAGCACCGGAATGATGACGCCGAAGCGACCAACGAACATACAAACGGCAAGGAGAACGTTCCAGAACGGAGTATTGGCGCTAAGCCCCGCAAAGGCGCTGCCGTTGTTGTTGGCGGCGGATGACACGGCGTACAGCACTTCGCTAAAACCGTGCGAGCCGGGGTTGGCCATCGCGCTGCGTCCTGCGTCGGTCATCATTGCCAGCGCCGTACCGAGCAGCACCAGCGTTGGCGTCACCAGAATCGCCAGCGCGGTCATTTTCATCTCGGGGACATCGATTTTCTTGCCGAGGTATTCCGGGGTGCGGCCAATCATCAGCCCGGCGATAAACACCGCCAGCAGAACGAACAGCAACATGCCGTACAGGCCTGAGCCCACGCCGCCGAACACCACCTCGCCAATCTGCATCAGCCACATTGGGATCATGCCGCCTAACGCGGTAAAGGAGTCGTGCATCGCGTTGACCGCCCCGCACGACGCCGCCGTGGTGACGACCGCATACAGACTGCTGGCAAGAATGCCAAAGCGACTCTCTTTGCCTTCCATGTTGATGCTGCTGTTAGCGCCAAGCTGTAACAGATGCGGGTTACCCTCGGTTTCGGCCCACATCACCACCGCTACACAGACGACGAAAATTAAGCTCATCGCCCACAGGATAGCGCGGCCCTGACGGTTGTCGCCCACCGCATCGCCAAACGCGAAACACAGGGCCGCAGGGATCAAGAAGATCGCCAGCATTTGCACGAAGTTTGTCAGCGCGGTCGGATTTTCAAACGGGTGCGACGAGTTGGCATTAAAGAACCCACCACCGTTTGTGCCGAGCATTTTAATGGCTTCCTGCGACGCCACCGGCCCCATCGGCAGCACCTGGTGCACACCTTCAAGGGTGGTAAACGGCTGGTAAGGTAAGACGTTTTGCAGTGCGCCTTGCTGAACAAAGAACAGCGCCAGCAACAGGGATATTGGCAGCAATAGCCAAAGCGTTATGCGGGTGATATCGACCCAGGCGTTACCCAGGGTGCTCGTACTCTGGCGTGAAAAGGCACGCACCAGGGCAAAGAGTACGGCGATACCGGTCGCGGCGGAGAGGAAGTTTTGCACCGTCAACCCAGCCATCTGGCTTAGATAGCTCAGCGTGGTTTCACCGCTGTAGGATTGCCAGTTGGTGTTGCTGACAAAGCTGACGGCGGTATTGAGCGCCAGATGCCAGGACAGCCCCGGCAGCTGCTGCGGGTTCAAAGGCAGGTAGCCTTGCAACATCAGCAGCGCGAACAGGGCCACCAACCCGCAAACATTGAGCAGCAATATGGCGATAACGTACCGCCCCCAGCTCATCTCTTGCCCGGAGATACCCAATACGCGCCAGAGACCCTTTTCGCAACCGGCCAGACCCGGCAGTGGGCGATTGGCGATCATCCCCGCCAGCACTTTTCCCAGCGGGCGCGCGAGCACAAACAGCACCAGCAGGAAGCTGGCGACCAGTAAAAATCCTTGAGCAGCCATCACAGCGCCTCCGCCTTTAAAAGGGCATAAACCAGATACGCCAGTAACAGGAACACCAGCACCACGCCGGCTATTACGCCTGTAGTCACAATCCACCTCCGAACGGGTATGTTATGGCGCTAAGCGTAGGATTTCGGGTGCAAAGATTTTGCAAAAATAGAATGGCGGGGTGTAAAAAAAGTATAAAAATGGCAAAAGGCACAATTTAACTAATGGTTAGTATTAATTTAACATTCGTGTAACTCAATTACGCGGTGAATGTAAATATCGGCCAAACGGGGCTAAAAAAGTGGTCGGATGAGTAGTAAAATTACACAAAAGGCGGTACTCTTTTAGTCAGATTACTCAGGTTTATTTTCCGGCGCTGATTGCCGGCCAACTTAGGGGAGAGAATATGGAACTGTATAAAAAATATCCTGCACACACAGTATTGCTGCGCCGTACTTTCGCCGTGGTGGCGGGGATTGTTGCGCTACCGGTGATGTTGTTCTGGAAAGACCGCGCCCGTTTTTATAGCTATCTGCACCGCGTCTGGTCTAAAACCAGCGATAAACCGGTATGGATGGAGCAGGCTGAAGAGGCCGCCTGCGACTTCTATTGATATTGATGTCGTGTATCAGTGTTTAAAACCGCTCCGTTAAAACGGAGCGGTTTTTTTTCGTCTGCTGACTGGCGTAAGAGAACCATCAAGAACACTATTGTGAATTTATATTTACTATAGTAAATTTGCGCAATGGGTATTGTCTGCCAATACCACCCAATAATGACTCTTTGAGGAAAGCACGATGTTAAAAATCAGAATGTCCCAACCTTCTGAAGCGCCTGAAATCATCCAGATCTGGCGCAATTCCGTGGACGCGACCCACGATTTTCTTACCGCGCACGACCGTCAGGAGATCGAGCAAGAAGTTGTCGGTTTCTTTTCACAGACCCCGGTATGGGTAGCCACAAATGAAGAAGACCAGCCAATCGGATTTATGTTTTTACATGATGGTCATCTGGAAGCGCTGTTTGTTGACGCCTCCGCTCGCGGACTGGGCATTGGAAAGCAGTTGATCTCACATGCCCTGGCCCTGCACCCTGATTTAAGCGTGGATGTGAATGAACAAAACCAGCAGGCGGTTGGCTTTTATCAACATATGGGCTTTGAGGTGTCAGGGCGTTCCGACCGGGATGGTCAGGGAAGGGCGTATCCCCTGTTACACCTGAAAAAAGCGCAGGCCGTCTGAACGTTGCGGCAGGGGGAGTATCATTGATTTTTTTGGCTGAAAGCCACGAGGTATGAACAACTCTGCTCGCTATCAGGATTGCTCATATGGTACTCGCTGGCAAACGTCAGCGCCAGGCAGTCGCCCGCGCGTAAATGATGGGTCTGATGATTGACTCGAAAATCCAGGCAGCCGCTTAGCACCCAAAGCGTTTGCCCGGCAAGATGCTCGTTTGCGCTCGCAGGGATCGTCAGTTGAGCCATTGCGGGAATCTCAACTTTAATCATTTCTGGACAGGCCCCTGCCGGGGACACCGACCAGCGGGTGATGCCTGACTGCTCATCTGTCCAGTGTTGCTGCTGATGGGCAAAGAGCACCAGTGAGTTCTGATGCTGCTCTAGCTCGGCAAAAAGTTTTGAAAGCGTAATATTCATGGCGTTAGCTAAACGGCTCAGAATAGTGGCGCTCGGGCTGGAAGCGCCTCGTTCAACCTTGCTAATCATGGCCTGGCTGACGCCTGAACGTTGGGCAAGCTCAGCGACCGTCCAGTTGCGGGCCTTCCTGTGTTTAAGCAGTAAACGCGCAATATCGCTGTCGACTATCTGATTTTTAGCTGTTTTATCCATTTTTATCCTCACTTTTACCCACCTGATTATGCCATTACGTTAATCAGTGAACTAGTTGCCAGTGACTCCAACTATCAATATCGCCTGTGTTCCAGTAACCGCTTCGTTTGCTGGCCTCTTCTCCAGAGTAATGCCAGGATTTCCGCCACTCGTAGGTTATATCAACTTCAGTTCCCAGAGATGAGATATCTGAAGGGGACTCTTTTGCACATTGCTACGGTCTTATCTCGTTGCCTGCAGGTATCTTAAACACGGAACAACGGCCAGCAATGGTCAGTTCTTTAGAGGCGGGTTAACAGCTTACCGGCCGTCTGGTAGTGACCGATATTAGTCAAGCGAGAGCAGGTAAACACGACTCCAATAATCATTTATTGATAGTTATGACTTCAATTAATAGATACATTTGTATAAACGAAGGATGAAATCTGTATCAAAAAGACTTCGAAAATTTTGACAAAATACATGCAACATTATTGTCTGGAACGCAAGTTTTTGGAACAGACGACTTATCTGACAATCCATTATCCAACATGGTAACCACAATATGCATATACCTTTTAAAGGAAACCCAATTTTTCACCAGTCAGCCAGCAAATTCAGAACATATGACACTGTTGACAGTCCTGTATCAGCCAGATTTAATCTGGTAAAAAAGATTATTTCTATCGGGAATGCAACCTCTAAAATCGGGAAAACGCCATTCAAAAAAATGATTATTGTGGGAGATAGTTTATCTGATTCGACAGGTAGAATGTTCTCTAAAACATCAGGATTGATGCCTTCATCACCGCAGTATTACAATGGAAGATTCACCAATGGTTATACTTGGGTTGATTTCCTGGCCTCACCGGCATACATGAATGTCGCTGTGGAAACAAAAGCTGAAGGAGGGGCCGTCGCCGGTAATTACTGTAAATTGAATCCACTATATATGTTTATCTCTAGTATGAAAAAACAAATAAGTGGGATTAACTTCAGTAAAGACGATTTGGCCATCTCCTGCATTGGTTCGAATGATTATATTACCTATAATAAGAAAGATGTCAAAAAGGTCGTTAATGATCAGATTACAAATATCAATAAAATGATAAAAAAAGGAGCCAGAAACATTATTGTTATCGGCTTGCCGGATTTTTCACAAACGCCATTTGCAAAGACCAAAACTCAGAAAGAAAGAGAGGAGTTGAAAGCGTTATCATTGCAACATAATGAATTACTATCCAGTAAAGTTTCTGATATAAACAGTAAGCATGGGGTTAGCGTTAAATACTTCAATCTGAATGAAGTATTGATGTCAACCATTAATACTGCAAACAGCATAGGTTATAATACTAGTCAGCCTTTTCATCAGGGGTACATTGGTGGGAAAAAACCATTGGATATCTCACCCCAATATATTTTTAATGATGGAGTTCATCCCACGCAAGAATTTCACGCTATTTTTGCAATAAAAATCCATGAATTTATTTCCAAAGAGTTCATGGTCACGAATCAAAATGGTTAGAAATCTTAATCATCGTTAAAAAATCCTGACCATGAATGCTGCTATAAAAATTGCAATGGTGGCAGGTGGTCGGGAGGCTTATTAAAAAAAACGTTTACGGAAAATTTTAAGCTGAAATACATTTTTCAGGCGCACTGATCCAGAACGGGCATCCGTAGCCATCGTTTGTCTCGATTCTACGCAGCATTTATGAAAGTATTTCCGTCGCATGTGTAGCGTATTGTGCCTGCAGGCAACGCCGTCAATGACGCGTTCCGTAATATTTCCTCCACGGTCTTCTCTCTATAGAAGAAGCTTCGCATACGCCGTGCTTAACATTAAGGCCGCGCAGTAACGCAGGCGTGGAAAACTTTGCGGTTATCTGGTCCGCGTGCAGATCAATGGATGTGAGGTGGTTGAACAAGCTCATTAGAATAAATAGTTAATGTGAGCCAGATGCGATGATTGTGCACTATGCTGTCTCAGACTGAAAATACGCGATACAGCGACAGAGACTACAAAAATTTGGATAACTCAGCTTATTACACACAATGGCCGGAAACTGAAGCTCTTAATAACCTTAGATCGGTAGGAGGGGATAATCCTGGAATAATCTTTTTTGAAAGAGGTGTCTTTATAAAGCAATATAATTAAAATCGGATTTTTTTAACTAACCATGATAAGAATGGAATTGTTCTTCAATGGAGCAAGTTTCATTAGACTCATTTTATATAAATCCATTTTTTTATATGGTTGAGATTCATGTATGATGATAAGGTGCTTTTATGTTTAAAGTAGATAGTTTACCCGTTAAAATATCCCCCACCATATCAGAGGTGGTTGATAAAAAAACTTCATCGAGTAACTCGTTTGTTGATAAGATTAACAATATCACTAACTCACATGATGAATTAAAAAATGTCATTGATATGAATTGCTACCCATTAACAAGGAGTTTTTATTCAAAAGTTTTTGATGAGATAAAATCTAACGATCTGGCTTTTGATATGATTCATATACAAGTGAAAAAAGGAAGTTATAAAGATAAAGAAGGTGAAAAGTTACGAGTCTTTAGTGAAGTCCGTGGGTTTAGACCTGAAAAATGTTCCCGAGATGATATTCTCAAAAGTACCGACTCAATTGATAAAATGAAGGTTGTTTTAAAAAGTAGTGAAGCGACACTTAAAAATTTACGTAAAAATCTCATGTCTTACACAAGTAATATGAGTTTTGAACACATCGTTGCTGGAAGTGCACTTTTTCCTCATCCATCAACTGAACTTGATGGGAGGGATGGAGTAAAAATCAGAGAGGTTTCGAAAGAATGGGATAAGGTATACAGCAGCAATGATAAAAATAAAGAACTCAAATCTCAACGAGATAAAATTTATCATGATGCCCCGGTATATATAGAAAATAAAAAACTTCACCAGGCTCATGTTGGTTCCCGGCAGGAAATTTCAAATCAGTCTGATGAGAAACTTCGTGAGTGGTTTGTTGATTCTCAGCGAAGCCTACTAAAAGAAAATAATTTGTCAGCAGCGATTCAGTTAAATATATCTGAATACATAAACAATTCAAGGTACAAAGACGCATTATTGCTAGAAAGTAATAAACAAAAAATGATGAGGGAAGTTTCGTCTGATTCATTTATTAATACTATTAAGCAAACTAATAATATTTCGTTTGTTAGAAACGACCCATGGAAAGATAAATATGTAGATATAGATTCAGTTGAATTGTCCGGATCGGATAAGGTAGAAATAATTATTGCAAAGTTAATTTCCCTTAATCCAGATAAACAACTAATGGTTTCTGATATTAAAGAGCATCTTATCAGGTATAACGTAGATGTTCCAGCAACCTATGCATCGCTTAGGGGTTCAATTTCTGAGGAGGATAGAAATAGGATATTTTATAACAAGAGTGATGTCTAATTTACATCTGTAGCGGCTCGCAATCAGAACCGGCGGGAGCATCTAAACAAGAACTTACAAAATTGAATAATTTCTGATTACAGTATCCCGCCTGTTTATCAAAAATCATACAGAATCTGCCAATAATTCTGTGTGAGTACCCACTTGAGTTATGTGATCGCTCAGGCGATCACATAACTCAATAATAAAAAAACTCGTTGCTTGCAGCAAGATGAGGATGGGGGGGCTTTATTTATTCGACGTATTCTTGAATGCTATATAAATAAACTTCTACTGTGACGATATCCCTACATCCTGACTTATCTATGGATAATCATTATGTCAAATATTTTAAAGATGAGTGATTTTTAATCAGATCGATTTCTTAAAAGTCAGATGTCCCATTTTGCATTCTTAGCTTCCGCTAAGTTAAGTAGCGGCTGCTGTCTGATAAGGATGGGTATTCAGATAAATATCTGAAATTTTTAGCCATTTAAATTCTTTTAGTAAATGCGAGCGTTTCTAGATAGTACCAATATAAATATAATTATAACATGTTAAGGGTAATTGTTTTATTTAATTAATGAGGTCTGGCTATATGAAAGTTGTAACACATAATTCACCTTCCCGCCTGATGAAAATTGAAAAAAATCTCAAGCTTGAAAAGTCATGTCAAAAAAAACCTTTTTTTTCATCTCCTATAGGTAGTAATGTTCTCAGAGTTACAAATAATAATGGTAGTAGTTTTGTTATGGCTATGCCTCGTGGTGACTCCCCTATTATTGAGGGGCTGGCGGCGCGAAAAGCTGAAGCTAATTCACTTAGTAAAACCTTTTAAAATTTAGTGATTAAATGAAATTCATCTTTTAATGCGTAAATTATGAGAGAATCTACTGGATGTTAAAATAGCGCAACCACTGAGCATCAGACCTCACTTATCGCCGTCAGCTCAATCAGCATCCGCGATGAGCGCCAATGACGGCGTTATCTGCATATACAGTACGGTCGCCGGTGTCGGCCTCCCACTTGCTGTACGAGTGAGGGTGCCATCATTTATTTACCGTCAGTCGATGCGTTGACGCTGGATAAACAAATAGATCTAGCCAACAAGCGCCTGGTACCGAAACCTAAATCATGTATTGTGGGAAGAAAAGATTCCATAGGATTAATTTTTTAATGGCTAACTTAATAAAAGGACATCTATTTTGATGGAAATTTCAACACGAAAACTGTCTAACGGCATCGTTCTGACGCTTCGCTCTCCCTCCGGCATGACAAAAAGCCCTGCGATCATTTTATGTCATGGTTTCTGCGGTATCAGAGAAATTCTGTTACCTGATTTTGCTGAATCATTCACCCGCGCGGGATTTTCCACCATCACGTTTGATTACCGTGGTTTCGGGGACAGTGACGGTGAACGCGGACGCCTGGTCCCTGCTATGCAAATTGACGATATTCTCTCTGTTGTTAACTGGGCAAAAGAACAACCCTCCCTTGATGCGCAGCGTATTGGTCTGTGGGGAACATCATTTGGGGGATGCCACGTATTTGGTGCGGCGGTCAGAATCCCTGGAATCAAATGTATTGTCAGTCAACTGGCTTTTGCAGACGGTGAAGAAATAGTTACCGGGCATATGAATAATGAAGAAAAAGAAGCTTTTCTTTCAACCCTGGATAAGATGGCAGAAAAGCAGAAGAACACCGGTAAAGAAATGTTCGTGAGCGTCAATCGGGTATTGAGCGATGCAGAATCAAAATCATTCTTTGAACAAAATAGAACGCAACATCCAAAGATGGACATTAAGATACCGTTTCTTACGGTGCGTGAAACTCTTCTGTACAAACCCGCATTGGATGCCTCACAGGTGACATGCCCGACCCTGATTGTTATTGCTGGTCAGGATACCGTTAATCCACCGGAGCAAGGACGGGCCTTATTTGACGCCGTGGGGGCGAAGGAAAAAAGACTATATGAGGAAAGCAGTGCCCACCATTACGACATTTATAAAGGAGAGCACTTTAAGCAGGTAATCAGTATTCAAACAGAATGGTTTAAAATGCACTTATAATTTTAGATGATGACTAACGGCGGGTTCACAGAACCCACCGTTATGATAACGTAAGATATCGCATTTTTTCGCTTCGCTTCCGTTGTGCCTACAGCAGTTTTCTTTTATTCCAGAGTTTGCTGTATTCATGAATAACATCATAGGAATATTGAAACACAGAATTTTTACTAACTTGTAGATGATTTTTTCATAGTCAGGACTAGTAATGAGCGTTTTATTATATACATTCCAATATTCTTATGGTTATGATGTCAATCATGATATTACAGTTAATTAATGATTTTAATGGCTTTAACATAAATTGCGCATTTAAATGTCAACACTTAATCCATTGCAAGGATGATTGATATGGGTTATGCCGCTAAGCGGCCGAAGCCGATTTTAGATACCAGAATATATTAACCAGAATGCCGTCAATCAGATCTATGCTTCGAATTGAGGAGGTAGACGATGGGAATTATCGCCGTTTTCATACAATTTCAATTTTTCCTACAGACTGTCCTGATGAAGACTGTTGGTTTTTGTTATCCCTAAAAGTTGGGAATGCCATGTATTAAGTGATAAACAAATCTGCAAAAAAATTCACTTAGCCATACTCATTGGGCGAAATGCGAAAAAATTATGTGGATAGTTAAATACTACAGAATGTAGAGTCTCTTTTAAAAATAAGTAAGCCTTCTGGCTAGGATTAGTTAATAATGAAAGAAACAAATTTGCTATTAAGAAAAGTTTCAATGCAGATGCCTCAACAAATATTGGCAAAGCAGTCTGATTTAAATAAAATTAAAAGCACCAGCCAAATGGCGCGTAATCTAACACGGGTTCAAAACAGTCCCGATCGTTTGTGTAAACAGGAAGATTTGTTAGCAGAGCTCAAAAGCAAACTAGCGAGCCGCAAAATTGGTGTTGGGGGTAGTGAAAAAATATCCTTTGTTCAGGCACTAAAACCCTGGCAGAAAGAGCTCATACAACAAAAGGAAGCCTATGCCCTTAAAGCGCCTGACCGGGAGGCCGCCGAAAAAAAAGAAGAGGCAAGAGTGGCAACTGCACTCAATATCGAAGCGGCAGAGAAAGCAAAACTAAAAGCGAGTGAAGTCTGCAAGGTGAACACTCCTGTCATTCAACTCAAACTTGACGCAAACGGTATTCCATTACCGCCTCCACCTCCAATGATCATGCCAATGAAGTCAATCAATATTACGCGTGCGGTTAATAAACCGAATGCCCAAAAAAACCAGCCAAAGAGATCTGAAAGCCTGGTTGAACTAACCAAAGAGCTCACCGCTAAACTGGCAAAGCGAGGAGGTGAAATGAATATAATGAATAAACCGGCCCTGGAGAAGTTGAAACCCTGGCAGAAGGAACTCTATGAATCGCAGCAATCTTATAAAAATTCGGCGCCCGACCGTTTAGCAGCTGAAGCTAAAGAAGAAAAAAGAGTAGCGGCGGCACTTCGTGCCGAAGCAGCAGAGAAAATAAAACAACAGTCAGCTGCAGCCCAGAATTCGAACAAGGCTATTGCAGCACTCAAACTGGATGAAAATGGTATTCCTTTACCACCGCCCCCTCCGAGCGGACTTTTTAAGTAAGCGAAGAGAGGGCAGAATCTGCATATATGGCAGCTCCACTGTTCATTTATCGACAGAATGGAGCTTGAAAAAGCACCAATTAAATAGTGCAATAAATTATTATGGCCGGAACGCCTGGGGCAGTATTCTGCCAGACGTACACCTATGCGCAGTAGCTGAGTATTCCGACCTATGCTCAAAAAATATTATTATATTTCTGAGTTTTTGTTTGATGGTTTAGGTAAAATCCATTTACCATCAGCATTCATTCCTTGCTTCCATTCTCCTGGCGGGAAGTTTTCCCCTGCAATAATTTGTCCAAAATTATCAGTCCCATCTATTAACTTGTTTCTCATGAGATTGTTTGATAAACCACTTGCATCCAGGTAAGAAGCTACAACTCCAGGACCTGTTGCAGAAACAGTTACTAGATGTCTGAGTAATGGAACAGACCTTTTGCCCTCCCACATCAGATCATCAATAGTCAAGCCATCTCTGGAGAAATTGTTCATTAGCTTTGTTAGCTCACCTCTTCCTGTTGTTTTTCCGCACCCCATTTCAGGCACGACACCCTCATAAGGAGCAACCGCCGCATTAAGCATTTTTTCAATTCCTTTCGAATGTTTTGGTGCCGCAATAACAGCATTTGAAAATCTAACACCTCGTTCGGTTTTCTCCTGAAAAATAAGACAATCAATTTCACCTGTACTGCTTTGCCTTTGCGCTTTTATTTCACCTAACGGATTTTTCATGGCGACATCTACATCCATATAAATACCGCCATGGTCTTTCAATACCGCCAGCCTCATGATATCTGACGCTGCTGCATAGTTTTTGAAATTGTTATCAGTACATTCTCGACTAATTGCAGCTGCAACTTTTGTTGATAAATTTGGTTGTTTAATATTAATTCTAGCCAATATGGCTTTACTATATCCTGCATTTAAAATTTGATTTTTTATCTTTTCAGGATTGTCTGACCATAGCGTAATTTTATACTCTGGATTTTGTTTTGATGCATTAATAATATTATGCATAGCTATATTAGGAACTTCTTTCTCACCTAACCATATATAGTGAATTTCTTTTGGAATGCTGTTAACACTGCCGTTTAAACTTTCCCCCAGTTTTTTTAACGTTGGAATGTCATTCCCTTGCCTAATGCCGATAATATTTTCTGCTATCTTTGATTTTGTGCTTTCGCTGATTTTTCCATTAATCATTCCGGTGTTCTGAAGTGGGGATAATCCATTGCTATTACTTATATTCATGCTTTACTACCTTGTTGAATTGATACATTAACGCTTTTTAACATACGATTGTGTGAATCTATTTCAAAATCCGCTCATAATAAATTACTCAGAACCTTCCGATACCTGCAGACGGTCAAGCTCAGCTTAACCAAAATAGAACCGCTTGTTTGGCGTCCCACAGTCGCCGGAAGAGGCCTATCTCAGTGAATTGATTTGGCATGAACTGATTAACGCACTCTCCGAGCTGCCCGAAGCACAACGCTTTGTGTTTGAAAAAACCGAGCTGGAAGGCTATAGCTTCAAAAAACTTTCGGAGGAAACGGGCGTTAGCGTTCAGGCGCTGCTGTCGCGTAAACACAAGGCCGTGCTGTATCTGCGGGCTCGCCTGCATACGCTTTATGATGAGCTGATGGGGGAGTGAAGCTGATAAGGTAACCGGGTGATGGCTCGCCATAAGCAAGGCGCGAAAATTATATCTGAGCTTCAATCGCAGCCATCATTGCGGGTAATTCGCTCACCAGTTTATCTATGGTGAGCCTGACTTTAAGAGAAAGGTGAGGCGTGCGCGGCCATACCGCATAAACAGGCCAGCTTCCCGAAGATCGATCTTTTAATATTTCTTTCAGGCTGCCGCTAACAAACTGCTCTCTGACAAGCCAGTAAGGCAGCCAGGCAATCCCACCCCCTGTGATTGCGATATTTTTTACCGCCTGCATGTCGTCCATCATGATTCTGGCTGGAGGCGTTATTTCGGTCATTTCACCTTTTTCATTTTTTATCTGCCACTTCAGAACGCGACCCGAGCGGGTGTAAGTAACAGCTTCATGGTGCTTTAGTTCCTCTGATGAGGCAGGTTCGCCAGCTTGCCTGAGATAATCCGGGGAAGCACAAAAAACCATCGTGTGAGAGGCCAGCTTGCGGGCCACCAGACTGCTGCTGTCAGCCAGCGTGCCGATTCTGACCGCCAGATCAAAACCTTCTTCAGACAAATCAACCGGTCTATCGCTAAAAGAAATTTCCAGTTCCAGTTTTGGATGTTCTTTTGCGAGTGCTGACAATAACGGAGAAATGCAGAAGTGTCCGAGCAGAACCGGCACAGAGACTCTCAGTTTTCCGCTTGCCTGGAGTTTGCCACTTTCCAGAATGTCCTCAGCTAATTTTATTTCATTCAGTGCGCGTCGGCAGGACTCATAATAAAGCGAGCCTTCGTCGGTCAGACTCTGACTGCGGGTGGTACGGTTAAAAAGGGTGACGCCGAGCCTCTCTTCAAGCGGGGATATCGTTTTCGCCACCGCCGATCGGGTGACGTGAAGTTTTTCAGCGGCTTGAGAGAAACTGGAAGATTCAGCTGCGGTCACAAAAACAGGAATGCTGTTCATCTCGCTTTTCATATTGTCGCCCTGGAGGAATCAATAGGAAGAAATAGTATCGTCACTGTCATTTAACAGGCAATGGTAAAGTTCTGGCTATCTGTTATTTATTACTCAGGAATGTTGATGAAAAGCACAATGAAACGCTGGGCATTAAATGAAATTGGACGTCAGAATCTGAAGCTTACAGAAGCTGAAATACCTACGCCTGGCCCAAACGAAGTTCTTGTCCGGGTAAATGCCGTTTCCCTCAACTTTCGCGACAAAGTGATCATTGAAGGCGGAATGGGTAACGGTATGCCTATGCCCTTTACGCCCGGCTCTGATATGGCGGGCGTGGTTGAGGCGGTAGGCCCAGGCACAACCCGCTTTAGGCCTGGGGATCGCGTTATCTCATCTTTCAACGCTGACTGGATTGACGGAAAGCTCAACAACAATGCCAAAAATCCGCACTACAACACCGTAGGCTACGCGTTCCAGGGCGTGCTGGCTGAGTATGTGGTCATGAGTGAAGAGTGGCTGGTCAAAGCCCCTCAGACGCTTACCGATGCTGAAGCCAGCACGCTGGTCTGCGCTGGACTGACGGCCTGGTTTGCTTTGATTGAGCGCGGTGGCCTTCGTGCTGGCGAAACTGTCCTTGTTCAGGGCACCGGCGGTGTGGCACTTTTCGCGCTGCAGATAGCTAAAGCTGTGGGGGCTGACGTTTTCGTGACCTCATCCAGCGATGAGAAGCTGGCAGCGGCGGCGGCGCTCGGTGCCGATCATGGTATTAACCGTAAAAAAGGGGACTGGGTCGAAACCCTGTACCAACTGACGAATGACCGAGGCATCGATCACGTTGTCGATACGGTGGGAGGACGTAACTTTGCCGACTCTGTTCGCGCGGTAGCGTCACATGGGCGGATCTCCCTGATTGGAATGATGGACACGCACGATACTTCAGCGCCGGGTGCCATGGTGCTGATGAAATCTCCGACTATTCAGGGCATTGGCGTGGGCCATCGCCGGGCGCTTGAAGATTTTGTCCGCGCCGTTGACTCGGTCAAATTGAAACCGGTTATAGACAAATCATACCGCTTCAATGAATTGCCGGAAGCACTTGAACATCTCGATCAAGGTGCCTTCGGTAAAATCGTTATCAACGTCGGTTGATTGAAATAATGGTGGCAGAAGCGTTCTGCAAACGCTTCTGCTTATTAAAGTTCGGTGAACACTTCTTTGGCATCGCTCCAGACCTCATCTACTGGGCCACAAATCGGTGTTATCAGGAAATTGATATACTATTAAATACTTTAATTAAATGTATTCAGGAAGTTTATGTCCACCCATCTGGTCTGGTTCCGCGCTGATTTACGCTTGCATGACAATCTTGCCCTTGCCGCCGCCTGTCGTGATGCGAATGCTCGGGTGCTGGCGCTCTTTGTTGCCACGCCGCAGCAGTGGGCTTTGCACGTTATGGCACCGCGCCAGGCGGCCTATATTGCCGCGCAGTTAAATGCATTGCGGCAGGCGCTGGCGGAGAAAAATATCCCGTTGATTTTTGAGGAAGCGGATGATTTTACCGCGAGCGTAGAGGTGGTGAAAAAGGTCTGCCAGCAGCACGATGTCACGCAGCTTTTCTACAACTACCAATATGAATTTAATGAGCGCGAACGTGATGCGGCGGTAGAACGCGCGCTGGAAGAGACGGTGTGCCAGGGTTTTGATGACAGCGTGATCCTGCCACCGGGAGCGGTGACGACCGGCAATCACGAGATGTACAAAGTCTTCACGCCGTATAAAAATGCCTGGCTGCGGCGTGTCCGCGAGCATTTGCCGGAATGCGTTCGTGCACCGGCCAAACGCAACGCGCCGACGGTGAAAGACGTCGATACCATTACGCTAAATTTCCCGCAACAGCCGTTTGATCCTGCGCTATTCCCGGTTGATGAGAACGCCGCGATTCATAAGCTTCGCCAATTCTGCCAGCAGTCGGCGGCGGAGTATGAAGACCAGCGTGATTTCCCGGCGATTGAAGGCACCAGTCGACTCTCCGCCTGCTTGACCGTAGGCGTGCTTTCGCCGCGTCAGTGTCTGCATCGTTTGCTGGCGGAGCAGCCCGCCGCGCTCGACGGTGGTGCGGGCAGCGTCTGGCTTAACGAGCTTATCTGGCGCGAATTTTATCGTCATCTGATGACCTATAATCCGCGGCTGTGCAAACATCGTCCGTTTATTGACTGGACGGACAATGTGCGCTGGCAAGATGTGCCGGACGCGCTAAAGGCCTGGCAAGAGGGAAAAACCGGCTATCCGATAGTGGATGCGGCGATGCGCCAGCTAAACGAAACCGGCTGGATGCATAACCGCCTGCGGATGATCGTGGCCAGCTTCCTGGTGAAAGACCTGCTCGTCGACTGGCGTGAAGGGGAGCGGTATTTTATGTCGCAGCTGGTGGATGGTTGCCTGGCGGCAAACAACGGCGGCTGGCAGTGGGCGGCCTCAACGGGCACCGATGCGGCACCGTATTTTCGTATTTTTAACCCGACCACGCAGGGAGAACGCTTTGACAAAAGCGGGGCGTTTATCCGCCAATGGCTGCCTGAACTGAAAGCAGTGCCGGAAAAATTCATCCATCAACCGTGGGCGTGGGCCGATAAGCAGGGGATTGAACTAAACTATCCGCGGCCGATTGTCGATCACGCGAAGGCGAGGGTGGCGACGCTTGCCGCCTATGAATCGGCGAAAAAGCAGAGTGCGTGAATAGGCTTTGGAGCATTCCCGGCGGCGCTGCGCTTGGCCGGGCTACTTTAAATTGCCGGATGGCGGCTATGCCTTATCCGGCCTACAACTATCTGTAGCCCGGCCAAGCGCAGCGCCGCCGGGACGGGCACAGACCGCTTAAACTTCTGCCGCCAGGCGACGGCTGCGGACTTTAAATGAATGATAAAGCCAGATAGCCAGCACCGCACCAACGCAGGCGACCGAACCCCAGGTGATTTGGCTAAACACGTCAATATAGGCGTTGATCGAGTAATCGACGGCCCCAGCGGCATCGAACGAGGCTTGCGAGGTTTGATCGGCAATCAGTCCCGCCACGTAGTTTGCCACCGCGCCTGAGAGCAGCATATAAATACCGGTCAGCACGCCGGTGACGCCAGGGATCTGAATCCGCGTAATCTGTGACATGGCAACCGGGTCGATGAACAGCTCCGCAAAGCCCATTACCGACAGCCCGAGGAGCATCAGCGGCATAGACGAGTGACCGTACATTGCCGACCAGCGCGCGCTCAGCGTCAGAATACAGAAGCCCGCACTCATCAACCCCAGACCCAGCGCATATTTTCCCCACACGCGCAGATCGCGGTTGCGGGTCACTTGCTCTTTAATCAACCATGCCAGCACCACGCCGCACAGCATCACGGCAAAGGCATTCACCGACTGGAACATAGCGGTTGGCACTTCATAACCCAGCACATTGCGGTTTACGAAGCGGTCGATGTACAGGCTGATTGAACTACCGCCCTGTTGCGCGAAGGCCCAGAACAGCAGGCTAAAGAAGGTCAGCACCATAATCAGACGCAGATCTTTACGCTGGTCGCTGGTCTCGGCGCGACGATAAATTCTTGCCAGAACCGCAAGGCCAATAACCGAGGCCACAATCAGGGCATACACCGACCACTCCTGCCAGAACAGCACGGTAATAAACAGCGGTGCAACAACCAGCAGCGCCAGTAGCCAGCCCCAGTTTGGCAGCAGGAAATTTTTCGCGTGCAGGACTTCTTTATTCACCCCACGGGTGTGAGCGAAGTGGTGACGACCGCTGATGAAAATAACCAAACCGGCCAGCATACCTACCGCGGCAAGAGTAAAGCCCATCGCCCAGCTATACTGTTCCTGAGCAAAACCGCAGGCAATAGGGGCGATAATAGAGCCCACGTTACCCGCCGCGTACATCAGCGAGAAGCCGCCGTCGCGACGTGGGTCGGTCGGTTCATACAACTCGCCCAGCAGGCAGCTCACGTTTGATTTAAACAGCCCATAACCGCAGACAATAATCGCCAGCGACAGGTAAAGGAACATAGGCGCCACTTCACTGGCCCCCAGCACCATATGGCCGATGACCATAAGTAGCGCGCCAATCATCACCGCCACGCGGTTACCGAGGACTTTATCCGCCAGGTAGCCGCCCAGAATAGGCGTCACGTACACCAGCGAACAGTAGGCGCTGAACAGCTCATATGCGTGAGTATCGTTATATTTGAGTTGGTTGGTGAGATACAAAATCAGCAGCGCGCGCATGCCGTAGAAACTGAAGTATTCCCAAATTTGCAAAGCCACGACGTAGTAAATCGCCTTAGGCTGTGATTGTGTTTTATTCATTGCACATCTGACCTCAAACCCTCGGCACGCCATGCTGCGTAAGGTTTTGTTTCGATAATGTAATAATACGATGAAAATCGTATTATCTTTGTAATATGCGGTATGGTTGCATAAATATACATGAAGTTAGTCGCATAAAAACAGCGAAATTGTGTTGCTTAAGCACTAATTGCGCGTATTTAAGCGGTCAAGGTGGAGGCGTGACGAATTGCGTATCGACGCAACGGCCAGAGAACGCTATTTTATTCTGTAGTCACGCCGCAATGGCGAAGGGAGCGATGATGAAAAATACCGAACTAGAACAACTGATTAATGAAAAACTCAACAGCGCCGCCTTTAGCGATTACGCGCCTAACGGCCTGCAAGTTGAAGGGCGCGACATGGTGCAAAAAATTGTCACCGGCGTCACCGCCAGTCAGGCGCTCATTGATGAAGCGGTGCGCCAGCAGGCGGATGCGGTGATCGTGCATCACGGATACTTCTGGAAAGGCGAATCGCCGGTCATTCGCGGAATGAAGCGTAATCGCCTGAAGGCACTGCTGGAAAATGATATCAACCTCTACGGCTGGCATTTACCGCTGGATGCGCATCCTGAGTTAGGCAATAACGCGCAACTGGCGCAATTGTTGGGAATCAATGTGCAAGGTGAGATTGAAGCGCTGGTGCCGTGGGGGGAACTGTCGATGCCGGTGTCGGGCCTTGAACTGGCATCGTGGATTGAAGCGCGCCTGGGCCGCAAACCGCTGTGGAGCGGCGATACCGGGCCGGATAAGGTTCAGCGTGTCGCCTGGTGTACCGGCGGTGGCCAGGGCTTTATCGATAGCGCGGCACGTTTTGGCGTAGATGCTTTTATTACCGGTGAAGTCTCTGAACAGACGATTCATTCCGCCCGCGAGCAGGGGCTTCATTTTTACGCAGCCGGTCACCACGCGACCGAACGCGGCGGCATTCGCGCATTGAGCGAATGGCTGAACGAAACGACTGACCTGGATGTCACCTTCATTGATATCCCCAACCCGGCCTGATAACGAGGATATAAAGTGCAGCGAGCGCGTTGTTATTTATTAGGCGAGACGGCGGTGGTGCTGGAGCTGGAACCGCCGGTCACGCTGATCACGCAAAAGCGGATCTGGCGTTTAGCCCAGCGTGCGGCCGAAATGCCGGGCGTAGTGGATGCCATTCCGGGAATGAATAATATCACGGTCACCCTGCGCGACCCGCAGGCTCAGGCGCTCGATGCGATTGAGCGTTTGCAGCGCTGGTGGGAAGAGAGCGAAGCGCTGGAGCCTGAATCCAGATTTATGGAAATTCCGGTCGTCTACGGCGCAGAGCATGGCCCGGATCTCGCGAAGGTTGCTGAACTCAGCGGCCTGACGCCAAAACAGGTGGTTGAACTGCATGCCTCGGTAGATTACGTGGTGTGGTTCCTTGGCTTCCAGCCCGGTTTCCCTTATTTAGGCGGGCTGCCGGAGCGGCTGGCTATGCCGCGTCGCGCCGAACCACGCTTGCAGGTTCCTGCCGGTTCGGTCGGCATTGGCGGGGCGCAAACGGGCATTTATCCGCTGGCAACCCCTGGCGGATGGCAGTTGATCGGGCGCACGCCGCTGGCGCTGTTCGCGCCAAATCGTGATGATCCCGTGTTGCTCCATCCGGGTGATAGCGTGCGTTTTGTCCCGCAAAAGGAGGGAATATGCTGAAGGTTGTCCGTGCCGGAATGTATACCTCGGTACAAGATAGCGGGCGCGACGGATTACGTCAGTCCGGGATTAGCCGCTGCGGAGCGATGGATAAACCTGCGCTGGTGACCGCCAACCTGCTGGTGGGAAACGAGGCCAATGCGGCTGCGCTTGAAATTACGCTGGGGCTGGCGACATTCGAATTTTCCCGCGATGGCTGGTTTGCCCTGACCGGAGCTGGCTGTGAAGCCACGCTTGACGGTGAGGCTGTATGGAGCGGCTGGCGACACTTTGCCAAAGCGGGCCAGACGTTGACGCTTAACCGTCCACAGCATGGGATCCGTAGCTATCTGGCGCTGGCGGGCGGCATTGATGTTCCGTTGATAATGGGTTCGCGCAGTACCGATTTAAACGTGGGGATTGGCGGGCTTAGCGGGCGGCGTTTACAAGATGGCGACGTGCTGCCGCTGGGTAAGCCGTTACGCACATTCAAGGCGCCGCGCGGCGTCAAACCGCTGATGGCGAGCAATCGCATCCGCGCGTTACCGGGGCCGGAATATCACGAATTTGACGAGGTATCGCAGGAATCACTCTGGCGTTCGCCGTGGTATCTCAGCCCGCAGAGCAACCGCATGGGCTATCGTCTGAGCGGTCAGCCGCTCAAGCGCGCTGCCGGTCGTGAACTGCTTTCCCACGGGCTGGTGCCCGGCGTGGTGCAGGTGCCTCATAACGGTCAGCCTATTGTGCTGATGAATGATGCCCAGACGACCGGTGGTTATCCACGCATTGCCTGCATCATCGAAGCCGATATGTTCCAGCTGGCGCAAATTCCGCTGGGGCAACCTATTCACTTTGTGCGCTGTAGTCTGGAAGAGGCGCTTAAAGCGCGTCACGACCAGCATCGTTATCTCGAACAGCTTGCGTGGCGGCTTGGCGATGATGATTGATCTGAACGCTGACGTCGGCGAGGGCTGCGAAAGCGATGCCGAGCTGTTGACGTTGGTGTCCTCGGCCAATATCGCCTGCGGTTTTCATGCGGGCGATGCGCAAACCATGCTCACCTGCGTGCGCGACGCACTGAAAAACGGTGTAGCCATTGGCGCGCACCCCAGTTTTCCCGACCGGGAGAACTTTGGCCGCACGGCGATGCAGCTGCCGCCGGAAAGCGTTTATGCCCAGACCTTGTATCAAATTGGCGCGTTGGCGGCCGTGGTGAAGGCCGAAGGCGGTGCGCTGCGGCATGTGAAGCCGCACGGCATGTTATACAACCAGGCAGCGCAGGACGGTGCGCTTGCCGACGCCATCGCCAAAGCGGTGCATGCCTTTGACCCCACGCTGATTCTGGTCGGGTTAGCGGGCAGCGAGCTTATCCGTGCGGCGGTACGCTATCATTTATCCACGCGCGAGGAAGTGTTCGCCGACCGCGGATATCGCGCCGATGGTTCTCTGGTGCCGCGTAGCCTGCCGGGGGCGCTGATTGAAAACCAATCCCAGGCGCTGGCGCAAACGCTGGAGATGGTGCAGCGCGCAAGAGTGCAAAGTATTGATGGCCAGTGGGCGCAGGTCAATGCGCAGACCGTTTGCCTGCATGGTGACGGCGAACATGCGCTGGCGTTTGCTCGCCGATTGCGCACCGCCTTTGAAGGGCTCAAGATAGCGGTTTGCGCCTGAACGCTTTTATTAAGTTAAGGATATTACCATGCCTGAAGGCCCAGAGATTCGCCGTGCGGCGGATAGCCTGGAAGCGGCTATTAAAGGCAAACCGTTGACCGATGTCTGGTTTGCCTTTCCTGAATTAACTCCCTATATCGCCACGCTCATCGGCCAGCATGTTACCCACGTGGAAACGCGCGGTAAGGCGTTGTTGACCCATTTTTCCGGCGGATTAACCCTCTACAGCCATAATCAGCTTTATGGCGTGTGGCGCGTGGTGAATACCGGTCAGACGCCGGAGACCACGCGCGTGCTGCGCGTGAAATTGCAAACGGCCGATAAAACCATTTTGCTGTATAGCGCCTCGGACATCGAAATGCTGACGCCGGAAATGCTTAAACAGCACCCGTTTTTACTGCGCGTCGGGCCGGATGTGCTTGATATGACGCTCACGCCTGAGGCGGTGAAAGACCGGTTATTGTCAGCGAAGTTTCGCAATCGGCAGTTCTCCGGGCTGCTGCTGGATCAGGCGTTTCTTGCGGGATTGGGAAACTATCTGCGCGTTGAGATCCTGTGGCAGGTGGGGCTTACCGGCAATCATAAGGCCTCGCAGCTTAACGACGAGCAGTTGGATGAGCTTGCGCATGCGCTGCTGGATATTCCTCGGCTCTCCTACAACACGCGCGGCAAGGTGGATGATAACAAGCACCACGGCGCGCTGTTCCGCTTTAAGGTATTCCATCGTGAGGGGGAAGCCTGCGAGCGCTGCGGGGGGATTATTCAGAGAACGATGCTGTCGTCGAGACCGTTTTATTGGTGTCCGGGGTGTCAGCGTTGAGTGTGGTTTTCCCGGCGGCGCTGCGCTTGGCCGGGCTACAAAGGTGCATGGATGTTGGCCGGGGGAGAGCCCGGGGGCAGCGTTGAGCGCGGTTTTCCCGGCGGCGCTGCGCTTGTCCGGGCTACAAAGGTGCATGGACGTTTGCCGGGGGGAGAGTCCGGGTGTCAGCGTTGAGTGTGGTTTTCCCGGCGGCGCTGCGCTTGGCCGGGCTACAAAGGTGCATGGACGTTGGCCGGGGGAGAGCCCGGGGGCAGCGTTAAGTGTGGTTTTCCCGGCGGCGCTGCGCTTGGCCGGGCTACAAAGGTGCATGGACGTTGGCCGGGGGAGAGTCCGGGTGTCAGCGTTGAGTGTGGTTTTCCCGGCGGCGCTGCGCTTGGCCGGGCTACAAAGGTGCATGGACGTTGGCCGGGGGAGAGCCCGGGGGCAGCGTTGAGTGTGGTTTTCCCGGCGGCGCTGCGCTTGGCCGGGCTACAAAGGTGCATGGACGTTGGCCGGCGGAGAGCCCGGGGGCAGCGTTGAGCGCGGTTTTCCCGGCGGCGCTGCGCTTGGCCGGGCTACAAATGTGCATGGATGTAGCCCGGGCGAGCGTAAGCGACCCCGGGACATAAAAAAAGCGCCCGCAGGCGCTTTTTTTACACAGACCGTCGATTACTTCTTGAGGTCTGATTTGAAATCACGCTGCTCGTAGCCGGTGTACAGCTGGCGAGGACGCGCAATCTTCATGCCGTCGGTATGCATTTCGTTCCAGTGTGCAATCCAGCCAATCGTACGCGCCATCGCGAAGATAACGGTAAACATGGTAGACGGAATGCCCATCGCTTTGAGGATGATGCCGGAGTAGAAATCGACGTTCGGATACAGTTTTTTCTCGATGAAGTACGGGTCGTTCAGCGCAATGTGCTCAAGCTCCATGGCCACTTCCAGCAGATCGTCTTTGGTGCCCAGTTCTTTCAACACTTCATGACAGGTTTCACGCATCACGGTGGCACGCGGATCGTAGTTCTTATAAACGCGGTGACCGAAGCCCATCAGGCGGAAGGAGTCATTCTTATCTTTCGCACGACGCACGAACTCAGGAATATGCTCAACGGAGCTAATCTCTTCGAGCATTTTCAGAGCCGCTTCGTTAGCGCCACCGTGTGCTGGCCCCCACAGAGAGGCGATGCCCGCAGCGATACAGGCGAACGGGTTAGCGCCGCTTGAGCCAGCGGTACGCACGGTAGAGGTTGAGGCGTTCTGTTCGTGGTCAGCATGCAGGATCAAAATACGATCCATCGCGCGTTCCAGTACCGGATTCACTTCATAGTCTTCACACGGCGTGGCGAACATCATGCGCAGGAAATTGCCGGCGTAGGAGAGGTCATTACGCGGATAAACGAACGGCTGACCAATCGAGTATTTGTAACACATCGCCGCCATGGTTGGCATTTTGGACAGCAGGCGGAAGGCGGCAATTTCACGATGGCGTGGGTTATTCACATCCAGTGAGTCGTGATAGAACGCGGCCAGCGCACCGGTGATCCCGCACATCACCGCCATTGGGTGAGAGTCGCGACGGAACGCGTGGAACAAACGGGTGATCTGCTCGTGGATCATGGTATGGCGAGTGACGGTGGTGGTGAATTCGGTAAATTCAGCCTGAGTTGGTTTTTCACCGTACAGCAGGATGTAGCACACTTCGAGGTAGTTAGACTCGGTGGCTAACTGGTCGATTGGGAAGCCACGGTGCAGCAGGATCCCTTCATCACCATCAATAAAAGTAATTTTAGATTCGCAAGATGCGGTTGAGGTAAAACCAGGGTCAAAGGTAAAAATGCCTTTCGAACCAAGACTACGGATATCAATAACATCCTGACCGAGCGTACCTTTTAGCACATCAAGTTCAATAGCATTCTCACCGGTTACAGTGATTTTTGCCTTTGTATCAGCCATTTACGGTCTCCTTAGCGCCTTTTTGCTTAAGACTGCTGGATGCCGGATTTGCAATTCAAAACATATTTCGACGTTGCCTGTTTGTTATTTGGCTCACGACTCTGTTGAAGTAATAAAGCAAGGGTACAGAGCAAGGGCGCTTGACGGTACACGTCTAATCTACACTGAAACAACAGCAAATCAGGGTCTTAGCAATCCGATGATTCAAACCTGAACAACACTAATAACTGTCCTGATAGGTTAGGTCAACTCCATCACACTGTTACATAACTTATTATCAGGTGAAAGAGTGACCCCATAACTTTTGAGCATTATATGCCTTATCAGGTAATGGTTGTAACAATAATGTTTAATATTTGTCAAATCACGTGGTTAATTTTTAAATAATTGTTTTAATCGTGAGCATGATCACTGTTCTGCATAAAACCGGACAAACTATATGTAGGTTAATTGTAATGATTTTGTGAACGGCCTATACTGCCGCCAGGTCTCCGGAATACCCTGCAATCCCGAGCCACCCAGCGTTGCAACGTGTCGATTTAGCATCTGTGAGCAGATTTAACCATGACGCGAAGTTATAGAAAGGACGCTGCTTGACCCGCCTGCGGACCGGAGGAAGGAAATAATAAGAACAGCATGTGGGCGTTATTCATGATAAGAAATGTGAAAAAACAAAGACCTGTCAATCTGGATTTGACAACAATCCGGTTCCCTATCACAGCGATAGCGTCCATTCTCCATCGCGTATCCGGTGTGATTACGTTTGTGGCGGTCGGTATTTTGCTGTGGCTGCTGGGCACCAGTCTCTCCTCCCCGGAAGGCTTCCTGACTGCTTCTTCCATCATGGGCGGCTTCTTCGCCAAATTCATTATGTGGGGCATCCTGACTGCGCTGGCGTATCACGCGGTGGTGGGTATTCGTCACGTGTTAATGGATTTTGGTTACATCGAAGAAACGCTGGAAGCCGGTAAGCGCTCCGCGATGATCTCTTTTGTTATTACTGTCGTGCTTTCAATTCTTGCAGGAGTCCTCGTATGGTAAGCAACGCCTCAGCATTAGGACGCAACGGCGTACATGACTTCATCCTGGTCCGCGCCACTGCCATTGTCCTCACGCTCTACATTATCTATATGGTTGGCTTCTTCGCGGTAACGGGTGACGTCACGTGGGAAGTCTGGAGTGGTTTCTTCGCCTCTGCGTTCACCAAAGTGTTCACCTTGCTGGCTCTGTTCTCAATCTTGATTCATGCCTGGATTGGCATGTGGCAGGTGTTAACCGACTACGTTAAACCGCTGGCCTTGCGCCTGACGCTGCAACTGCTGATTGTTGTTGCATTGCTGGTTTACGTTATCTATGGATTTGTTGTGGTGTGGGGTGTGTGATGAAACTGCCAGTCAGAGAATTTGATGCTGTTGTGATTGGGGCCGGTGGCGCAGGTATGCGCGCGGCGCTGCAAATTTCCCAGAGCGGACAAACCTGTGCGCTACTGTCTAAAGTCTTCCCGACCCGTTCCCATACCGTTTCAGCGCAAGGTGGTATCACCGTGGCGCTCGGTAATACCCATGAAGATAACTGGGAATGGCACATGTACGACACCGTAAAAGGGTCGGACTACATCGGTGACCAGGACGCGATTGAATATATGTGTAAAACCGGCCCGGAAGCGATTCTGGAGCTGGATCATATGGGTCTACCGTTCTCCCGTCTTGATGACGGTACTATCTATCAACGTCCGTTTGGCGGCCAGTCGAAAAACTTCGGCGGCGAGCAGGCGGCACGTACCGCAGCGGCGGCTGACCGTACCGGTCACGCGCTTTTGCACACGCTGTATCAGCAAAACCTGAAAAACCACACCACTATCTTTTCTGAGTGGTACGCGCTGGATCTGGTGAAGAACGCCGATGGCGCGGTGGTCGGTTGTACCGCCCTGTGTATCGAAACCGGTGAAGTGGTCTACTTCAAAGCCCGCGCTACCGTGCTGGCAACCGGCGGCGCAGGCCGTATTTACCAGTCTACGACGAACGCGCATATCAACACCGGTGACGGCGTGGGTATGGCTATCCGTGCCGGTGTGCCGGTGCAGGATATGGAAATGTGGCAGTTCCACCCGACCGGTATCGCCGGGGCAGGGGTTCTGGTCACCGAAGGCTGCCGTGGTGAAGGCGGTTATCTGCTGAACAAACACGGCGAACGCTTTATGGAGCGTTATGCGCCGAACGCGAAAGACCTGGCGGGTCGTGACGTGGTGGCGCGTTCCATCATGATCGAAATCCGTGAAGGTCGCGGCTGCGACGGCCCGTGGGGTCCGCACGCGAAGCTGAAACTTGACCACCTGGGTAAAGAGGTTCTGGAATCCCGTCTGCCGGGTATCCTGGAACTCTCCCGTACCTTTGCTCACGTTGACCCGGTTAAAGAGCCGATTCCGGTCATCCCAACCTGCCACTACATGATGGGCGGTATTCCGACCAAAGTAAGCGGCCAGGCGCTGACCGTGAACGAGCAGGGTGAAGATGTGGTGATTCCTGGCCTGTTTGCCGTCGGTGAAATCGCCTGCGTATCGGTGCACGGCGCTAACCGTCTGGGCGGTAACTCGCTGCTTGACCTGGTGGTGTTCGGTCGCGCGGTCGGTCTGCATCTGCAAGAGTCTATCGCTGAACAGGGCGATCTGCGCGAAGCAACCGAAGAAGAAATCGACGCTTCTCTGGAACGTCTGAACCGCTGGAACGGTAATCGTAACGGCGAAGATCCGGTCGAAATCCGTAAAGCACTGCAAGAATGTATGCAGCATAACTTCTCGGTATTCCGCGAAGGGGATGCGATGGCGAAAGGTCTTGAGCAACTGAAAGCGATTCGCGAGCGCCTGAAAAACGCCCGTCTGGATGACACTTCCAGCGAGTTCAACACCCAGCGCGTTGAGTGCCTGGAGCTGGATAACCTGATGGAAACCGCTTACGCCACCGCGGTGTCGGCGAACTTCCGTACTGAAAGCCGTGGCGCGCATAGCCGCTTCGACTTCCCGGATCGTGATGATGAAAACTGGCTGTGCCATTCCCTGTATCTGCCAGAGTCGGAAACTATGACGCGTCGTAACGTCAATATGGAACCGAAACTGCGTCCGGCATTCCCGCCGAAGATTCGTACTTACTAATGCGGAGACAGGACAATGAAACTCGAATTCTCAGTTTATCGTTATAACCCGGACGTAGACGATGCTCCGCGCATGCAGGATTACACCCTGGAAGCGGAAGAAGGTCGTGACATGATGCTGCTTGATGCGCTGATGCAGCTCAAAGAGAAAGACCCGTCGCTGTCGTTCCGTCGCTCTTGCCGTGAAGGGGTTTGTGGCTCCGACGGCCTGAACATGAACGGCAAAAATGGCCTTGCCTGTATCACACCAATCTCGGCATTAAATCAGCCGGGCAAGAAAATTGTTATCCGTCCACTGCCCGGTTTGCCGGTTATCCGCGATTTGGTGGTAGACATGGGGCAATTCTATGCACAATATGAGAAGATTAAGCCTTACTTATTGAATAATGGGCAAAATCCTCCGGCTCGTGAGCATCTGCAGATGCCAGAGCAGCGTGAGAAGCTCGATGGTTTGTACGAGTGTATTCTCTGCGCATGTTGCTCGACGTCTTGCCCGTCGTTCTGGTGGAACCCGGATAAGTTTATCGGCCCGGCCGGTCTGTTGGCGGCGTATCGCTTCCTGATTGACAGCCGCGATACCGAAACCGATAGCCGCCTTGAAGGATTAAGTGACGCTTTCAGCGTATTCCGCTGCCATAGCATCATGAACTGCGTCAGTGTATGTCCTAAGGGACTGAACCCGACGCGCGCCATCGGCCATATTAAGTCGATGCTGCTGCAACGTAGTGCATAAGTAGTGGTTGCCGGATGGCGACGTAAACGTCTTATCCGGCCTACAGGGCACAGCACCCGTAGGCCTGATAAGCGCAGCGCCATCAGGCAATACAGCAGTACAGGAAATCTCTAAAAACTGCCATATAAGTAGCCCGGCCGAACGTAGCGACGCCGGGGAACCCCCGGAGTCGGCGCTACCGCACCTTGTCCGGGCTACCTAATCGGGATGATTAGACAGTTTTTAAAGGTTCCTTAGCGGACGCAGATGACACGACAGTCCGCAACAGGTGAACCCCGGCACGCACAGCGGTGTGCGTGGTAGTATCCACGGCGAAGTAAGCATAAAATGCTTAAGGGATCACGATGCAGAACAGCGCTTTGAAAGCCTGGTTGGACTCTTCTTACCTCTCTGGCTCTAACCAGAGCTGGATAGAACAGCTCTATGAAGACTTCTTAACCGACCCTGACTCGGTAGACGCTAACTGGCGTTCGACGTTCCAGCAGTTACCTGGCACCGGAGTCAAACCGGATCAACTCCATTCAACAACACGTGATTATTTCCGTCGTCTCGCGAAGGATGCCTCACGTTACTCTTCCTCTATATCAGATCCTGATGCGAACGCGAAGCAGGTCAAAGTCCTGCAGCTTATCAACGCCTATCGCTTCCGTGGTCACCAGCATGCGATCCTCGACCCGTTAGGGCTGTGGAAACAAGATATCGTCGCTGATTTGGATCCTGCTTTCCACGATCTGACGGAAGCTGATTTCCAGGAAACCTTTAACGTCGGTTCCTTTGCTATTGGCAAAGAAACGATGAAGCTGGGCGAACTGATTGATGCGCTCAAGCAGACCTACTGCGGCCATATCGGCGCGGAATACATGCACATTACCAGCACCGAAGAAAAACGTTGGATTCAGCAGCGTTTTGAAGCGGGGCACGCCACATTTAGCGCTGAGGAAAAGACGCGTTTCCTGAGCGAACTGACCGCAGCTGAAGGTCTGGAACGTTACCTGGGCGCGAAATTCCCGGGTGCTAAGCGCTTCTCGCTGGAAGGCGGCGATGCGCTGGTACCAATGCTCAAAGAGATGATTCGCCATGCCGGTAAGAGCGGCACGCGTGAAGTGGTGCTGGGTATGGCGCACCGCGGTCGTCTGAACGTCCTGATAAACGTCCTCGGCAAACAGTCTCAAGAGCTTTTTGACGAGTTTTCCGGCAAACATAAAGAACACCTCGGCACCGGTGACGTGAAGTACCATATGGGCTTCTCTTCTGACATCGAAACCGAAGGCGGTTTGGTTCACCTGGCGCTGGCGTTTAACCCGTCGCACCTGGAAATCGTCAGCCCAGTGGTTATTGGTTCCGTTCGCGCTCGTCTTGATCGTCTGGAAAAACCAAGCATCAATCAGGTTCTGCCAATTACCATTCACGGTGATGCGGCGGTAGCGGGTCAGGGCGTGGTTCAGGAAACCCTGAACATGTCGAAAGCGCGCGGTTATGAAGTGGGCGGTACGGTGCGTATCGTCATTAACAACCAGGTGGGTTTCACCACTTCCAACCCGCTGGATGCGCGCTCGACGCCGTACTGTACCGATATCGGTAAGATGGTGATGGCACCAATCTTCCACGTGAACGCGGATGACCCGGAAGCGGTCGCTTTCGTTACCCGTCTGGCGCTGGACTTCCGTAATACCTTCAAACGCGATGTGTTCATCGATCTGGTTTGCTATCGCCGTCACGGCCACAACGAAGCCGACGAGCCGAGTGCAACTCAGCCGCTGATGTATCAGAAAATCAAAAAGCATCCGACCCCACGCAAAATCTACGCTGACAAGCTGGAAGCGGAGAAAGTCGCGACGCTTGAAGACGCAACCGAGATGGTTAACCTGTATCGCGATGCGCTCGACGCGGGTGAATGCGTGGTGAAAGAGTGGCGTCCGATGAACCTGCACTCCTTTACCTGGTCGCCGTACCTCAACCACGAATGGGATGAGAGCTACCCGAACAAGGTTGATATGAAGCGCTTGCAGGAACTGGCTACTCGTATCAGTACTATTCCTGACGCGATTGAAATGCAGTCCCGCGTGGCGAAAATCTACGGCGACCGTCAGTCAATGGCCACGGGCGAGAAATTGTTCGACTGGGGCGGCGCGGAAAACCTGGCGTACGCCACGCTGGTTGATGAAGGCGTACCGGTGCGTCTGTCCGGCGAAGATGCGGGTCGCGGAACCTTCTTCCACCGTCACGCGGTCATTCACAACCAGACTAACGGTTCTACCTATACGCCGCTGCAATATGTCCACAACGGTCAGGGCGACTTCAAAGTCTGGGACTCCGTACTGTCTGAAGAAGCGGTACTGGCCTTTGAATACGGCTATGCCACGGCTGAACCGCGTACGCTGACCATCTGGGAAGCGCAGTTCGGCGACTTCGCTAACGGTGCACAGGTGGTGATTGACCAGTTCATCTCCTCCGGCGAGCAGAAATGGGGCCGTATGTGCGGGCTGGTAATGCTGCTGCCGCACGGCTACGAAGGGCAGGGGCCGGAGCACTCCTCCGCGCGTCTGGAACGTTATCTGCAACTTTGCGCGCAGCAAAACATGCAGGTTTGCGTGCCATCAACCCCAGCTCAGGTTTATCACATGCTGCGTCGTCAGGCGCTGCGCGGGATGCGTCGTCCGCTGGTGGTGATGTCTCCTAAATCTCTGCTGCGTCATCCGCTGGCAGTATCTTCTCTCGACGAACTGGCTAACGGCACCTTTATGCCGGCCATCGGCGAGATTGATGAACTGGATCCGCAGGCGGTGAAACGCGTTGTGCTGTGTTCGGGTAAGGTGTACTACGACTTGCTGGAACAGCGTCGCAAAAACGATCAAAAAGATGTCGCTATCGTGCGTATCGAACAGCTGTATCCGTTCCCGCACCACGCAGTACAAGAAGCATTAAAACCATTTACTCACGTGCATGATTTTGTCTGGTGTCAGGAAGAGCCCTTAAACCAGGGCGCATGGTACTGCAGCCAGCATCATTTCCGTGATGTGATTCCATTTGGGTCTGCTCTGCGTTACGCAGGTCGCCCAGCCTCCGCCTCGCCGGCGGTAGGGTATATGTCTGTTCACCAGAAGCAACAACAAGATCTGGTCAATGACGCGCTGAACGTCGATTAATTAAGGATACAAAATGAGTAGCGTAGATATTCTGGTTCCCGACCTGCCTGAATCCGTAGCGGATGCTACCGTGGCAACCTGGCATAAAAAACCTGGCGATGCGGTAGTTCGTGATGAAGTGCTGGTAGAAATCGAAACTGACAAAGTGGTACTGGAAGTACCGGCGTCGGCGGATGGCATTCTGGATGCCGTTCTGGAAGATGAAGGTACGACCGTCACCTCCCGTCAGATCCTGGGTCGCCTGCGTGAAGGCAACAGCGGTGGTAAAGAAACCAGCGCGAAATCTGAAAGCAAAGAGTCTACCCCGGCTCAGCGCCAACAGGCTTCACTAACCGAGCAGAACAACGATGCACTGAGCCCAGCGATCCGTCGTCTGCTGGCTGAGCACAACCTCGATGCCAACGCGATCAAAGGTTCGGGTGTGGGTGGTCGTCTGACCCGTGAAGATGTTGAGAAACATCTGGCGAAAGCACCGGCGAAAGCTGAAGCAGCACCAGCAGCAGCCGCCGCTGCACCGGTTGCGCCGCTGGCGGGCCGTTCTGAGAAACGCGTTCCAATGACCCGTCTGCGCAAACGCGTTGCCGAGCGTCTGCTGGAAGCGAAAAACTCTACCGCCATGCTGACGACCTTCAACGAAGTCAACATGAAGCCAATCATGGATCTGCGTAAGCAGTACGGTGACGCGTTTGAAAAACGTCACGGCATCCGTCTGGGCTTTATGTCCTTCTACGTGAAAGCGGTAGTTGAAGCGCTGAAACGCTACCCGGAAGTGAATGCGTCTATTGATGGCGACGATGTGGTTTATCACAACTATTTCGATGTGAGCATGGCGGTTTCTACCCCGCGCGGTCTGGTGACGCCAGTGCTGCGTGATGTGGATGCGCTGGGCATGGCTGACATTGAAAAGAACATCAAAACGCTGGCCCTGAAAGGCCGTGACGGCAAGCTGACCGTCGAAGACCTGACCGGCGGTAACTTCACCATTACCAACGGCGGCGTGTTTGGTTCCCTGATGTCTACCCCGATTATCAACCCGCCTCAGAGCGCGATTCTGGGTATGCATGCTATTAAAGACCGTCCAATGGCGGTAGATGGCAAAGTGGAAATTCTGCCAATGATGTACCTGGCGTTGTCCTACGACCACCGTTTGATCGATGGGCGCGAGTCTGTAGGCTTCCTGGTGGCCATCAAAGAGTTGCTGGAAGATCCAACCCGTCTGTTGCTGGACGTGTAGTAAATAAGAGTATCACCTGCCTGTAGGCCGGATAAGGCGTTCACGCCGCCATCCGGCGTTGATGCAATGCCTGATGGCGGCGCTAGCGCGCCTTATCAGGCCTACGGTTTAAGATAATGATTACCTGAAGGATGGATAGAACACATGAACTTACATGAATATCAGGCAAAACAACTCTTTGCCCGCTATGGCTTACCGGCTCCGGTGGGTTATGCCTGTACTACTCCGCGCGAAGCAGAAGAAGCCGCTTCAAAAATCGGCGCTGGCCCGTGGGTAGTGAAATGTCAGGTTCACGCTGGTGGCCGCGGTAAAGCGGGCGGTGTGAAGGTCGTTAACTCCAAAGAAGACATCCGCGCTTTCGCTGAGCATTGGCTGGGTAAACGTCTGGTGACCTATCAGACAGATGCGCACGGTCAGCCGGTTAACCAGATTCTGGTTGAAGCCGCGACCGACATCGGTAAAGAACTGTACCTGGGCGCGGTTGTTGACCGTAGCTCCCGTCGCGTGGTGTTCATGGCGTCTACTGAAGGCGGCGTGGAAATTGAAAAAGTGGCGGAAGAAACTCCGCACCTGATCCACAAAGTTGCGCTCGATCCGCTGGCGGGCCCTATGCCTTACCAGGGTCGTGAACTGGCGTTCAAACTGGGTCTGGAAGGTAAACAGGTTCAGCAGTTCACCAAGATCTTCATGGGCCTTGCGACTATCTTCCTTGAGCGCGATCTGGCGCTGATTGAAATTAACCCACTGGTTGTCACCAAGCAGGGCGATCTTATCTGCCTCGACGGCAAACTGGGTGCTGACGGCAACGCACTGTTCCGCCAGGCTGACCTGCGTGAAATGCGCGACCAGTCTCAGGAAGATCCACGTGAAGCGCAGGCTGCACAGTGGGAACTGAACTACGTTGCTCTCGACGGCAACATCGGCTGTATGGTTAACGGTGCGGGCCTGGCAATGGGCACCATGGACATCGTGAAACTGCACGGCGGCGAACCGGCTAACTTCCTCGACGTTGGCGGCGGCGCGACCAAAGAACGCGTAACCGAAGCATTCAAAATCATCCTGTCTGATGACAACGTGAAAGCGGTTCTGGTGAACATCTTCGGCGGTATCGTCCGCTGTGACCTGATTGCTGACGGTATCATCGGCGCAGTTGCAGAAGTGGGCGTTAACGTCCCGGTTGTCGTTCGTCTGGAAGGCAACAACGCCGAACTCGGCGCGAAAAAATTGGCTGACAGCGGCCTGAATATTATTGCAGCAAAAAGTCTGACGGACGCAGCACAGCAGGTTGTCGCCGCAGTGGAGGGGAAATAATGTCCATTTTAATCGATAAAAACACCAAGGTTATCTGCCAGGGCTTCACCGGTAGCCAGGGTTCTTTCCACTCCGAACAGGCGATTGCTTACGGTACGCAGATGGTTGGCGGCGTGACCCCAGGCAAAGGCGGCACCACTCACCTGGGCCTGCCAGTATTTAACACCGTGCGTGAAGCGGTAGAAGCGACGGGCGCAACCGCGACCGTTATCTACGTTCCAGCACCGTTCTGCAAAGACTCCATTCTGGAAGCTATCGATGCGGGCATCAAACTGATTATCACCATCACCGAAGGCATCCCAACGCTTGATATGCTGACCGTGAAAGTGAAACTGGATGAAGCTGGCGTACGTATGATCGGCCCGAACTGCCCGGGTGTTATCACCCCAGGCGAATGCAAAATCGGTATCATGCCGGGTCACATTCACAAGCCGGGCAAAGTGGGTATTGTTTCCCGTTCCGGTACGCTGACCTATGAAGCGGTTAAGCAGACCACCGATTACGGTTTCGGCCAGTCCACCTGTGTGGGCATCGGCGGTGACCCGATCCCGGGCTCTAACTTTATCGATATCCTGAAGCTGTTCCAGGAAGATCCGCAAACTGAAGCGATCGTGATGATCGGTGAAATCGGCGGTAGCGCAGAAGAAGAAGCGGCTGCGTACATCAAAGAACACGTGACTAAACCTGTTGTCGGCTACATTGCAGGCGTTACCGCGCCGAAAGGTAAGCGTATGGGCCACGCTGGGGCCATCATCGCAGGCGGTAAAGGGACAGCAGACGAGAAGTTTGCTGCTCTGGAAGCGGCTGGCGTGAAAACCGTTCGTAGCCTGGCCGACATTGGCGAAGCGCTGAAGTCAGTCATCAAGTAATCCTCTCTGCTCCCTCATGAATTCCCGCAGATACAGGGAAGGAGGGAGCTTTATATGTCTAGTTTCGACATGGTTGGCCGCCCCGGGGCGGCCTTTTTTATGCCATTTTCACCGATGTCGTCGTATTGAGGCACAGCTGCGAGGGGAGAATGTTGACTTTCATCGATTAATTTTTGCGCGAACAATCTTTTTTGCCCCTAAGGGGGTAACGACAGGCAAGATTGATGAATATGGTGAATGTTAATTTATTAATATTTAAAGTGAATGGAATGTTATTTTGGGTCCAGGGGTTGCTGGCGGGGAGAAAAAAATGACGAACGGTCTATTTTGAACTATACAGAGTATTTCTGACTATCCTCGCGCGGTTGCGTTAAATTCAATTACCTTTTGGTGCAAATGCGCTTTATTTGGCAACTGAAAAGCTCAAATTAAAAACACATTGTTAACAACTCATTCATCATGATTCTCAATTAAAAACAAAATTAACAAAGTGAACCTAAGTTGATTTAAATCAATATGTAATCACTGGATATAACTCAACAAAACCGTTAAATTGTCGTGGATCAAATTGGCTGAAAGTCGCTTGATTCGCTATAAATTGATCACCGTCGAAAAACGTAAAACTTCTCCAATAAAAACCTGTTTATTGTAAGGGTTTTACAGCGTAATATATTTTAGGGATCAATTGAGTTTTTTATTAACACGTTTGTAACTTTCACTTATTACCGTTTTCTGTCCTCAGCATGGGGCGGCAGTAGGGAAGGGGACAAATTAATTTGTATTGGGGCATGTGTTTGAATCCCGGAGACGGGTTCAATCTCGGAGTCTTCATGCGATGAGCAAGGAGTCATGATGTTAGATATAGTCGAACTGTCGCGCTTGCAGTTTGCCTTGACCGCGATGTACCACTTCCTGTTTGTTCCGCTGACGCTCGGTATGGCGTTCCTGCTGGCAATCATGGAAACGGTTTACGTCCTTTCCGGCAAACAGATTTATAAAGATATGACCAAGTTCTGGGGCAAGTTGTTTGGTATCAACTTTGCGCTGGGTGTGGCGACCGGTCTGACCATGGAGTTCCAGTTCGGGACTAACTGGTCTTACTATTCCCACTATGTAGGCGATATCTTCGGTGCGCCTCTGGCCATCGAAGGCTTAATGGCCTTCTTCCTCGAATCTACCTTTGTAGGTCTGTTCTTCTTCGGTTGGGATCGTCTGGGTAAAGTCCAGCACATGGCTGTCACCTGGCTGGTGGCGCTTGGCTCCAACCTCTCCGCACTGTGGATTCTGGTGGCGAACGGTTGGATGCAGAACCCAATCGCTTCTGATTTCAACTTCGAAACCATGCGTATGGAAATGGTCAGCTTCTCCGAGCTGGTCTTAAACCCGGTCGCACAGGTTAAATTCGTTCACACCGTTGCTTCAGGCTACGTCTGCGGCGCAATGTTCGTCCTCGGTATCAGCTCCTACTACATGCTGCGCGGCCGTGACTTCGCTTTTGCGAAGCGCTCTTTCGCCATTGCAGCAAGCTTTGGTATGGCGGCGATCCTCTCTGTTATCGTTCTGGGTGATGAATCCGGCTACGAAATGGGTGACGTTCAGAAAACCAAACTGGCAGCCATTGAAGCCGAATGGGAAACTCAGCCAGCACCTGCGTCCTTTACCCTGTTTGGGATCCCGGATCAGGATGCGCAGGAAAACCATTTCGCCATTCAAATTCCTTACGCGCTCGGTATCATTGCCACCCGCTCTGTTGATAAGCAGGTGACCGGTCTGAAAGACCTGATGGTGCAGCACGAAGAGCGTATCCGTAACGGTATGAAGGCCTACTCGCTGCTGGAACAGCTGCGCGGTGGCTCGAAAGACCAGACGGTGCGTGATGAGTTTAACAACGTCAAGAAAGACCTGGGTTATGGTCTGCTGCTCAAACGCTATACCGAGAATGTTTCGGATGCGACAGAAGCACAGATTTCTCAGGCAACCAAAGATTCTATTCCACGCGTGGCGCCGCTGTACTTCGCCTTCCGTATCATGGTGGCGTGCGGCATCCTGATGCTGGCGATTATCGCTGTCTCCTTCTGGACCGTTATTCGTAACCAGATTGGTAGCAAAAAATGGCTGCTGCGCACTGCGCTGTATGCGATTCCGCTGCCATGGATTGCCATTGAGTCCGGTTGGTTTGTTGCGGAATACGGCCGTCAGCCGTGGGCAATTGGTGAGGTGCTGCCAACGGCAGTGGCTAACTCCAGCCTGACCGCGGGCGACCTGATCTTCTCGATGCTGCTGATTTGTGGTCTGTACACCCTGTTCCTCGTGGCAGAGCTGTATCTGATGTTCAAATTCGCCCGTAAGGGACCAAGCAGCCTGAAAACCGGTCGTTACCACTATGAGCAGTCTACCGCGACTACTCAGCCGGCACGCTAAGACAGGAGTCGTCAAATGATCGATTATGAAGTATTGCGTTTTATCTGGTGGCTGCTGATCGGCGTCTTGCTGATTGGATTTGCCGTCACCGATGGTTTCGACATGGGGGTGGGCATGCTCACCCGTTTCCTCGGTCGTAATGACACCGAACGTCGGATCATGATTAACTCCATCGCTCCGCACTGGGACGGTAACCAGGTGTGGCTCATCACCGCCGGTGGCGCGCTGTTCGCCGCATGGCCGATGGTGTATGCCGCCGCGTTCTCCGGTTTCTATGTGGCGATGATCCTTGTGCTGGCATCCTTGTTCTTCCGTCCGGTCGGTTTTGACTACCGTTCGAAGATTGAAGACAGCCGCTGGCGCAACATGTGGGACTGGGGCATCTTCATCGGTAGCTTCGTGCCGCCGCTGGTGATTGGCGTGGCGTTTGGCAACCTGTTGCAGGGCGTGCCGTTTAACGTCGACGAATATATGCGTCTGTACTACACCGGTAACTTCTTCCAGCTGCTGAATCCGTTTGGTCTGCTGGCGGGTATTGTTAGCGTCGCGATGATCCTGACTCAGGGTGCTACCTACCTGCAAATGCGTACCGTTGGTGAGCTGCACCTGCGTACACGCACCGTCTCTATGGTGACGGCGCTGGTTACTCTGGTGTGCTTCGCACTAGCAGGCGTCTGGGTGTACTACGGCATCGATGGCTACGTGGTGAAATCGGTTATCGATCACGCAGGCCCGTCTAACCCACTGACCAAAGAAGTGGCGCGTGAAGCGGGTGCATGGATGGTGAACTTCAACAACATGCCAGCGCTGTGGGCTATTCCTGCGCTAGGCGTGGTGCTGCCGTTGCTGACTACGCTGATGACCAAGGCTGACAAGGGCGCATGGGCGTTCCTGTTCTCCTCGCTCACCCTGGCGTGCATCATCCTGACTGCTGGTATTGCGATGTTCCCGTTCGTTATGCCTTCAAGCACAATGATGAATGCGAGCCTGACCATGTGGGATGCGACATCCAGCCAGATGACGCTGAATCTGATGACCTACGTAGCGATTGTCTTCGTGCCGATTATTCTGGCCTACACCAGCTGGTGTTACTGGAAAATGTTCGGTCGCATCACCAAAGACGATATCGAACGTAACACCCACTCTCTGTACTAAGTAAGGAGCTGAATATGTGGTATTTCGCATGGATTTTGGGAACGCTTCTTGCCTGTGCATTCGGCGTGATTACCGCCCTGGCGCTGGAACACGTTGAAGCGACCAATGCGGGTGAAGACAAGCACTGATGAAAAAAATTATCGCAATGCTGTACGCGATAATGGATAAGCGCCCCTTGCGGGCGCTTTCCCTTGTTATGGCCCTTGCACTCGCAGGCTGCATCTTCTGGGATCCGACGCGCTTTGCGGCGAAGACCAGCGAGCTGGAAATCTGGCACGGTTTTCTGCTGATGTGGTCAGTGTGCGCAGGCGTGATTCACGGGGTTGGCTTCCGCCCGCGCTCGGTTCACTGGCAAGGGATTTTCTGTCCTCTTATCGCTGATTTAGTCCTGTTTGCTGGTCTGATTTTTTTCTTTAGCCAGTAAAAATTCTCGCCTGATAAAGATGGGCTTGCACAAGCCCATAAAAATTTACTCTCCGTTTACTTCTCCCCATTCCAAACCATCATTGCCGCGCGTATAGTAGCGAAGTTCAAAAACCCAAAATTATTTTGCATTACCGGGACGTAAAGTGAATACAACGCTGTTTCGATGGCCAGTACGGGTCTACTACGAAGACACCGATGCTGGGGGTGTGGTCTACCACGCCAGCTATGTGGCTTTCTATGAAAGAGCACGCACAGAGATGCTGCGTCACCATCACTTCAGCCAACAGGTTCTGCTGGCTGAACGCGTGGCCTTTGTCGTGCGTAAAATGACGCTGGAATATTTTGCAGCGGCGCGACTCGACGATATGCTCGAAGTCCAGACAGAAATTACATCAATGCGGGGTACCTCAATGGTGTTCACGCAGCGAATAGTCAACGCGGAAAATAAGGTGCTGAACGAAGCTGAAGTCCTGATTGTCTGTGTTGATCCACTCATCATGAAGCCTCGTGCGCTTCCCAAGTCTATTGTCGCGGAGTTTAAGCAGTGACTGACATGAATATCCTTGATTTGTTCCTGAAGGCAAGCCTTCTGGTTAAACTTATCATGCTGATTTTGATTGGTTTTTCAATCGCATCCTGGGCCATCATTATCCAGAGAACGCGCATCCTCAACGCGGCTACCCGCGAAGCTGAGGCGTTCGAAGATAAATTCTGGTCCGGTATCGAGCTGTCTCGCCTGTATCAGGAGAGTCAGGGGCGTCGTGATAATCTGGCGGGCTCAGAACAAATCTTCTACAGCGGGTTTAAAGAGTTTGCGCGACTGCATCGGGCGAACAGCCATGCGCCGGAAGCGGTAGTGGAAGGGGCGTCGCGTGCGATGCGTATCTCCATGAACCGTGAACTGGAAACGCTTGAGACGCATATTCCCTTCCTGGGAACCGTTGGTTCTATCAGTCCATACATTGGTCTGTTTGGTACCGTCTGGGGGATCATGCACGCCTTCATCGCACTGGGTGCGGTAAAACAGGCAACGCTGCAAATGGTGGCTCCGGGTATCGCGGAAGCGTTGATCGCCACGGCTATCGGTCTGTTCGCGGCAATTCCTGCGGTTATGGCGTACAACCGCCTGAACCAGCGCGTGAACAAGCTGGAACTGAACTATGACAACTTTATGGAAGAGTTCACTGCCATTCTGCACCGTCAGGCTTTTACCGTCAGCGAGAGCAACAAGGGGTAAGCCATGGCCAGAGCACGTGGACGCGGGCGTCGCGAACTGAAGTCCGAAATTAACATCGTTCCGCTGCTGGATGTGTTGTTGGTGCTGCTGCTGATCTTTATGGCGACAGCGCCGATCATTACGCAGAGCGTGGAAGTGGATCTCCCTGATGCAACCGAATCACAGGCTGTCAGCAGCAATGATGAACCACCTGTCATTGTAGAAGTGTCCGGTGTAGGACAATACAGCGTGAACGTTGGTCAAGAGAAGATGCCGCAGCTGCCGCCTGAACAAGTGGTTGCTGAAGCGCAACGCCGCTTACAGGCGAATCCGAAAACGGTCTTCTTAATTGGGGGCGCGAAAGACGTGCCTTATGATGAAATAATTAAAGCACTTAACCTGTTACACAGCGCCGGGGTGAAATCGGTCGGGTTAATGACTCAGCCGATCTAATCGCTGACATGCCGCACAGGCTGACGCGGGTCGGAAACAACCTGCGTCGCGTGCGGTAGGGTAATGGGTGAACAGTTTTTGGGAACCGAGAGTGTCAAAGGCAACCGAGCAAAACGACAAGCTTAAACGAGCGATAATTATTTCCGCAGTGCTGCACGTCATTCTTTTTGCAGGGCTGATCTGGAGTTCGTTCGATGAGCATATAGACGCTGCAGCCGGCGGTGGCGGCGGTTCGTCGATCGACGCGGTGATGGTCGATCCCGGTGCGGTCGTCGAGAACTATAATCGTACACAGCAGCAGCAGGCCAGTGCTAAACGTGCGCAAGAGCAACGTGAGAAAAAGGCCCAGCAGCAGGCTGAAGAGCTACGTGAAAAACAGGCCGCTGAGCAGGAACGTCTGAAGGCGCAGGAGGCGGCTAAGCAGGCCCAGGAACAGCAAAAGCAGGCTGAAGAAGCAGCGGCGAAAGCGGCTGCTGATGCGAAAGCCAAAGCGGATGCGCAGGCTAAAGAAGCGGCAGAAGCTGCTGTAAAAGCCGCAGCGGATGCTAAAGTTAAAGCTGACGCTCAGGCGAAGGTCGCGGCGGAAGCTGCGAAGAAAGCCGCTGCCGATGCACAGAAAAAAGCCGAAGCTGAAGCGGCGAAAGCCGCAGCCGATGCACAGAAAAAAGCCGAAGCTGAAGCGGCGAAAGCCGCAGCCGATGCGAAAAAGGTTGCTGAAGCTGCCGCCGCTAAAGCGGCTGCAGATGCTGAGAAGAAAGCTGCAGCTGAAGCCGCTAAGAAAGCCGCAGCCGAAAAAGCGGCTGCCGACAAAGCCGCCGCGGCTGCTGAAAAGGCTGAGGCTGCTAAGGCCGCTGCTGCTGCGAAAGCGGCGGCAGACAAAAAAGCTGCCGCTGAGAAAGCGGCTGCGGATAAGAAAGCTGCGGCAGAAAAAGCGGCAGCCGACAAGGCCGCAGCGAAGAAAGCCGCTGCCGAAAAAGCCGCGGCAGCAGCTGGCGTAGACGATCTGCTGGGCGATCTCAGCTCGGGTAAGAATGCGCCGAAAACGGGTGGTGGAGCAAAAGGGAATAATGCTTCCGCAGCGGGGAGTGGTAATACTAAAAATAACGGCGCATCAGGCGCGGATATCAGCAATTACGCTGGGCAGATTAAATCTGCCATTGAGAGTAAGTTCTATGACGCATCATCATTTGCAGGTAAAACCTGTACGTTGCGTATAAAACTGGCCTCAGACGGCTTGTTGTTGGACATCCAGTCTGAAGGTGGTGATCCGGCTCTTTGCCAGGCTGCTCTTGCTGCGGCCAGACAGGCGAAGATTCCAAAACCACCAAGTCAGGCAGTATACGAAGTATTTAAAAATGCGCCGCTGGACTTCAAGCCGTAAGTAACGTTTTTGCGTGAGAACGTGAAAAATAAAGGCAAGATCGTCGCAGGGTTTTGGTAGTTTTGTATATTTTAGTTTGTTAACATTCTGCTAAATTATCGTGGGCTTTCCGCCTGGATAAGGGAGAAATGATGAAGCAGGCATTACGAGTAGCGTTTGGTTTTCTGATGCTGTGGGCAGCTGTGCTGCACGCAGAAGTACGTATCGAGATCACCCAAGGGGTAGACTCGGCACGTCCGATTGGTGTGGTTCCATTCAAGTGGGCGGGGCCAGGCGCTGCGCCTGAAGATATCGGCGGCATCGTTGGCGCTGACCTGCGTAACAGCGGGAAATTCAACCCATTAGACAGAGCTCGTCTGCCACAGCAGCCGGCCTCCGCTCAGGAAGTTCAGCCAGCGGCCTGGTCTGCGCTGGGTATTGACACCGTTGTTGTCGGCCAGGTCAGCCCTAACGCCGACGGTAGCTACAATGTGTCCTATCAGCTGGTTGATACGGGAGCCGCACCGGGTACCGTATTGGCTCAGAACACCTATAAAGTTAACAAACAGTGGCTGCGCTATGCCGGTCATACTGCGAGTGATGAAGTGTTCGAGAAGCTGACCAGCATTAAGGGCGCGTTCCGTACCCGTATTGCTTACGTCGTTCAAACCAACGGCGGGCAGTTCCCGTATGAGCTGCGCGTTTCTGACTACGATGGTTACAACCAGTTCGTGGTTCACCGTTCTCCACAGCCGCTGATGTCACCGGCATGGTCTCCAGACGGTTCTAAACTGGCTTACGTGACCTTCGAAAGCGGTCGTTCAGCGCTGGTTATCCAGACGCTGGCTAACGGTGCCGTGCGTCAGGTTGCGTCATTCCCGCGTCACAACGGTGCACCAGCGTTCTCACCGGACGGCAGCAAACTGGCGTTTGCATTGTCTAAAACCGGTAGTCTGAACCTGTACGTGATGGATATCGGCTCCGGCCAGATCCGTCAGGTGACCGATGGTCGCAGCAACAACACCGAACCAACCTGGTTCCCGGACAGCCAGAACCTGGCCTTTACCTCTGACCAGGCCGGTCGTCCGCAGGTGTATAAAGTGAATGTTAACGGCGGTGCTCCGCAGCGTATTACCTGGGAAGGTTCACAGAACCAGGATGCTGATGTCAGCAGCGACGGTAAGTTAATGGTAATGGTCAGCTCGGCTAACGGCCAGCAGCACATTGCTAAGCAGGATCTGGTAGCGGGTGGCGTACAAGTACTGTCGTCAACGTTCCTGGACGAAACGCCAAGTCTGGCACCTAACGGCACTATGGTAATCTACAGCTCTTCTCAGGGGATGGGATCCGTGCTGAATCTGGTTTCTACAGATGGGCGTTTCAAAGCGCGTCTTCCGGCAACTGATGGACAGGTTAAATTCCCTGCCTGGTCGCCGTATCTGTAATAATAATTAAACAATTGATTACTAAAGGAATCATAGAAATGCAACTGAACAAAGTGCTGAAAGGGCTGTTGATCGCTCTGCCTGTTATGGCAATCGCGGCATGTTCTTCAAACAAGAACGCTAGCAATGACCAGAGCGGCGAAGGCATGCTGGGTGCCGGCACTGGTATGGATGCGAACGGTAACGGCAACATGTCCTCTGAAGAGCAAGCGCGTCTTCAGATGCAGCAGCTGCAGCAGAACAACATCGTTTACTTCGATCTGGACAAGTACGATATCCGTTCTGACTTCGCTGCAATGCTGGATGCTCACGCTAACTTCCTGCGTAGCAACCCGTCTTACAAAGTCACCGTAGAAGGTCATGCGGACGAACGTGGTACTCCTGAGTACAACATCTCCCTGGGTGAACGTCGTGCTAACGCTGTTAAAATGTACCTGCAGGGTAAAGGCGTTTCAGCTGACCAGATCTCCATCGTTTCTTACGGTAAAGAAAAACCTGCAGTACTGGGTCACGACGAAGCGGCTTACTCCAAAAACCGTCGTGCCGTACTGGTTTACTAAGAGAATTGCATGAGCAGTAACTTCAGACATCACATGTTGAGTCTGTCGTTACTGGTTGGCATAGCGGCCCCCTGGGCCGCTTTTGCGCAGGCGCCAATCAGTAGTGTCGGCTCAGGCTCGGTCGAAGACCGTGTCACTCAACTCGAGCGTATTTCCAATGCTCACAGCCAGCTTTTGACCCAACTCCAGCAACAACTCTCCGATAACCAGACCGATATTGACGCGCTTCGTGGTCAGATCCAGGAAAGTCAGTATCAGCTGAATCAGGTGATGGATCGTCAAAAGCAGATCATGCTGCAAATTGACGGCTTAACCAGCGGTGGGGCGCAGACGCAGCAAGCTTCGGGCGACCAAAGCAATGCGACGGCAGCACCAGCGCCTGCTGGCGGTAATACAGCGGCCTCGGGCGCACCTGCACAGACAGGTGATGCCAATACCGATTACAATGCAGCCATCGCGCTGGTGAAGGATAGTGCTCGCCAGGACGATGCGATTGCTGCCTTTCAGAATTTCATCAAAAAGTACCCTGATTCAACCTACCAACCCAATGCGAACTATTGGCTCGGGCAGTTGAACTACAACAAGGGGAAAAAAGATGACGCAGCGTTCTACTTTGCCTCGGTGGTGAAAAACTATCCGAAGTCGCCTAAAGCGGCTGACGCAATGTTTAAGGTTGGGGTAATCATGCAAGACAAGGGGGATACCGCAAAAGCGAAAGCGGTTTACCAGCAGGTTGTCAGCAAGTACCCAGGTACCGACGGTGCGAAGCAAGCGCAAAAACGTCTTAGCGGACTGTAATGCGTGAAGTAAGACCAGAAATCGTGTTATTTCTGGTCTTCCCGCATGAAACATAAGCAGTTAAGTGATCTTTGTCGAAATATTTGTTGCGCTGAATTCTGAATTCAGTAATATATGCCGCCGTTGCCAAGGGATATCGAACAGCCTGAAAGCGATGAAAAAAGTGGGTCGTTAGCTCAGTTGGTAGAGCAGTTGACTTTTAATCAATTGGTCGCAGGTTCGAATCCTGCACGACCCACCACTTAAAGTAGTATCCAGCGTAGTATCGGGTGATTAGCTCAGCTGGGAGAGCACCTCCCTTACAAGGAGGGGGTCGGCGGTTCGATCCCGTCATCACCCACCACCGGGGCGTTAGCTCAGTTGGTAGAGCAGTTGACTTTTAATCAATTGGTCGCAGGTTCGAATCCTGCACGCCCCACCATCATTATGTGGGCACGGTGGAAGCCACAAAGGTAGTATCCAGCGCAGTTTCGGGTGATTAGCTCAGCTGGGAGAGCACCTCCCTTACAAGGAGGGGGTCGGCGGTTCGATCCCGTCATCACCCACCACTCGGGTCGTTAGCTCAGTTGGTAGAGCAGTTGACTTTTAATCAATTGGTCGCAGGTTCGAATCCTGCACGACCCACCAATTCAACACCGTACTTGGGTGTTAAACGTGAAGGATAACGTTGCTTTAGCAACGGCCCGTAGGGCGAGACGAAGTCGAGTCATCCTGCACGACCCACCATCTTAACGATGGTGCCGAGTAGAAATCTTTCAGGCAGCACCCTAATGGGGCGTTAGCTCAGTTGGTAGAGCAGTTGACTTTTAATCAATTGGTCGCAGGTTCGAATCCTGCACGCCCCACCATCCTGAAAAGATTACAGCAGTACACCCCACATGGGGGCGTTAGCTCAGTTGGTAGAGCAGTTGACTTTTAATCAATTGGTCGCAGGTTCGAATCCTGCACGCCCCACCAATATTCATTCTCAGGATATCTCAGGATATCCGGAGGAAGTAAGAAAGCCGTATTTCAGTCAAAGGGATACGGTTTTTTTACGTCTGTTCTTGCATTAGGATCACGATTTACCTTATTCGAAGCCGCGCGTGCGCATAGCAATCGGCATTAATGATGTTTCTGCCGTTTTTCAGCGAGTGTTAAACCGCGTAACCGTCCGCGGCAAGCGAACCGTTCCAGCCCGCCAGTGAGCAATGCTGTTTTAAAAGAACAGCATGAAACGCCACAGCTCGAAAAATATCTTTTTTAATCAATTCTCAACAGGGCTAGCTTCTGACCGTTATTGTCACGAACGCTTCTTTTGGCGGTTTTCCGATAAAACAGGTGCGCCCCAGTTGTGAGCACCGTTTGTCCCCCAGTCGCATTCCTCCTATGGCGTCTGGCTCAAGTCCCAGCCTTAAATCCCAGGCTAGTTGATCTCGCATGAGGAAGGATACCAGCGTGGTCAGCGGTAGATATTCCTCGCCTTCCGGCAAAAAGGCCAGATAACGGGTCAGGGGGAGATTATTAATGCAGAGCATAAATTTACCTCCACGATCCGGCACTCGCTCACCCAGGACAAAATTTTTCCCCAGCACCGAACGCCCTCTGACTGTACCGTCAGGTCCAGATTCTGTCACGCCCAGCCGGTTTTGCTGATCCTCCGGGATTGGTACCCAACGAAACTGCCAGGGCTTTAGCGTCACCTGCGGTAAATCAAAGCAATGAGAAACCAGGTTGCAGAGGGTGTCCGGCGAACGTCCTGCGCTCGCCAGCGTCCCGGCGTAAGCCAGCAGCTTTGTATGGCAAATGTCCAACCGCTCGCGCACACGCGGATTACCTAGCCCGATAAGCGCGTACATACGTTGCGTAATGGTGTCTGTTCCGTCTGGCCGGAAACTGACATGCCAGCGGTATTTGCGCCTGATATGGTATAAAAACTGCGTCCAGCGGTGGGTGAACATGCCAAGAAAGTCTACCGTGGCGTTGTCGCCTTGCGCCTGTTGCAGGGCCAGATTGTCCAGATAATAACCCGGCAATGGTGATGAGCTGCCTGTTAGTCCGAGAAACGTAGTGGTCATGATGTACTGACCCGCCGCGTTTTTTTCCAGCGTTTCAATGTCATGTAGCGGAAACCCGATGCTGGCACTGGGGCGAAAGCGCACCGTTTCCTGTTCAGGTGAGGTCCTCAGAGAGAGTATATCCTGTTGCAGACGATACAGCAGATCAGTGACGCAATAAAAGTTGCCGTAACAGGCGTTGCGCAAAAATTGCGTTTCCGCGTCCTCTACATCATCGGATACTGCCCGGTTCTCTCCGTCCATCGCCAGACCTCCTGAGTTTGGGTATTAATAATGGTCAGCATGTGCCAGGCGTTTTCGCTGGCATACAGCGCGAAAAAGTGTGAAAGCACTGTTCCTAGCAGGTATATCTCCCCCTCGCAGGCGAATGGCTGGGGGTTGATATATAACGTTGACGACAGTCCCCGTATCGGTATTCCGCGAAACAGCCGATCGGTCGGGAGGGTTTCAAGTTTTTCCAGTGCATTCAGTTTTTCCGGTGATATCCGGGCCATCAGTGGCATATGAATGCCGTAGCGATCAAAGGTGCGTAGGGTATCCCGCAACACGTCCACATCGTTCAACGTCAGGTAGTTAAGGGTCATGGTAGAAAGGAGGGACCAGTGCAGTGCGCCATCCCCCACCGCGGGTACGGAGGTAGTCGGGACGGTGATATTGCGAAATGATGCCGTGGAAGCGTTTTGCCCCACGGCCATACAAATATCGCCAGGATTCAGCCTGCAGGGTCGGTTACCGCTGGTACATATCAGCTCCGCGGCCACGGGCTCATGGTGAAACCGTGCTGGGTCGGGAAAACTGCCGTCAGAGTGGGTAAAACGGATAAAATGATCGGGACTGTCGCGCCACAACGCCGGTTTTGTAAGATGATGCCAGTAGAGGGTTTGCCTGTCTCGGTGGTATTCCATCCGGTGCTGAGTACCGTCCAGCGGCAGCGGCATGATTTCCTCGCGAGAACGTACGATTGCGTGTAGAGCCTTATCCCGTCCCGGAGTCGCTTCCAGGCCGTTGAGTCCGGTAACGCAGAAAATCTCATAATGATCGGAATATTTATCACTGGCCAGCAGCGGGTATTCCTGGTGTATACCGTCCAGCGTAAAGGGAACCGAATTGTGTGTGAATAGATTAATGGCTGGGGTGCAGTGCAGACGCAGGGTATCGCGGCTGATACGCAGGTTTTGCGGCAGCGGGCGATCAAACTGTAGCCGCAGAGTAAACGTGTTGCTGAGAGAGCGTGGAGGTAACATCACACCGCTGAGGTCAAAAAAGTACATCGCGTCCGGGAAGGTCATGTATTCCTGTAAGATCCGGTAACCAGCGTGGACGCGTGACGGCCACGGCAGCAGGGAATTTTCTGCTTCAAAGCCACTTGGCGTCAGTGCGATATCCGGCTGTGAATAATGTCGCCCGGCGCTCATTAACTCTGCTCCCGAGCGATAACGGGAAAGCCAGAGGTAAAGCTGATTACGGCTGTATTCTTCCCCGCCCAGCCAGAAACGCAGGCGGCTGAAATCTTCCGTCGTCATGCGATAATTTTTTGCTGTAACGAAAGTTATATCAATCAGACCCTGTGTGGCAGAACTGTGCTGCTCAATGTTGCTAATACGTAGCGGATGCAGCCAGAAATCACGACAGAGCGTAAAAATACAGGGCGGCAAGCCATCGCCTATACCGTTTTCCTCGCCCGGCAGGCTTGCTACCTGTGAAACTCCCTGCGGCCCGTTCATTACCTGTTCATTACGTGGGATTAAAATGGGGGATGTGAGTCTGCGAATATCCGGCGTATATTCGATGATAGTCATGGAGGGGACTGGACGCTGAAAGTTTGGCTGTAGGCGGTTAATCAATGGAATGGTGACTTCCGGGAACTCATCTTCAATCTTTTCCCGTAACCTGCCGGAGAGGAAGGCGAATCCTTCCATCAGGCGCTCGATGTCAGGATCCGCTTCTTTATGCGCCAGAAATGACGCTAGCTGTGGGTTCTCCCGCGCCAGCAGTTTTGCGTACTGACGGAGATAATCCAGCTCCTGGCGATAATAATATGTATTCAGGGCCATAATAGGTTGCTCCTGTTATACAGTAAAAATAATTAGTGACTATATATATAAATCAGCTGCTTTATTTATGGAAGATTACATAGAACAGCTGTAAATATACCACCGTGGTACAATTTTATTGTGTCATATCCTTGGTGAGTACCACATCATTCAGGACAATATCTTTCGCATAACCACCTTATTATGATCTTATTTATATGTTTATGGTCTTATTTTTATTTAATAAAACATGATTAAGATCATATTACCCTCGCAACTTATACAGGACGATAGCATTTTAATTATTTTAAGGACGGGTAAAAGTAATATTCATTCATGATTGAAATGTGTTTATGAAATATCATTAAATAATGAATAATATTTTATCCTCTGGCTCAATCCCTTATTAAGGATATTGCCATGTCACAGACAGGACTTCGCTTCACTGTTGACGTCGACGGTCAGGACGCAGAAACCTTCGCCGTGGTCAGTTTTCATCTTGTCCAGACCTACTCTTCGTTGTTTACTCTCGACATTCACGTTGCCAGTAGCAATATCCTACTTAGCGCACGCGACTTGCTTGAGCAGACGGTGATACTTACGATCTGGCAGGGTACGACGCCGCAGCGGCATATTAAGGGGCTGACGGCCCGCCTTGAGCGTGGTGAATATGACGGTCGTATCATGCACTACCATCTGCGCGTTCATCCCCCTCTCTGGCGCAGCAGTCTGCGGCAAAATTTCCGCCATTTTCAGCAGCAGGATATCAAAAGCATCATTCAGAGCCTGCTGGATGATAACCGGGTGACGGATACGTCATTTCTGCTGGGGCTGGCGCATCCGGCGCGGGAATTTTGCGTGCAGTACGGCGAAACCGATTACGCATTTCTGTGCCGGTTATTATCGGAAGAAGGGATTTTTTTCTATGAAGAGCACGCGCAGCAAGGAACCAATCAACGGCTGATTTTTGCCGACAAGGCGTTTTATTTGCCGGAAGCATTCGCCATTCCGTTTAATCCGCAGCCACGCCCCACGGAAACGGCGTGCATCAGCCAGTTCAGCCACTGTGCGCAGATACGCCCAGCGTATGTAGTATCGAAAGATTATACCTTTAAATTCCCTGACTGGCCGGGGCGTTTTCGCCACGATGCGGATGAACTCAACGGCCAGCGCAATCAGTATGAGGTGATGGATTACCCCGGACGTTTCAAGGATGAGCAGCACGGTAAGGATTTTACTCGCTACCAGATGGAGGGTTGGCGCAACGATACGGAGATTGCCTCCGGGAGCAGTAATTCGGCCACGCTCTGGCCGGGTACGCGCTTAACCCTGACCGATCATCCGGCGGACGATCTGAACCGCGAGTGGCAGGTGGTGGCGAGTGAGCTTCACGGGGAGCAGCCCCAGGCGGTACCCGGCAGCCATGCGGACGGTACGACGCTGACGAATCTATTTCAGGCTACTCCGGCAAGCAAGACCTGGCGCTCCGCACCGTTGCCAAAACCGAAAGTCGATGGCCCGCAACCCGCCGTTGTCACCGGGCCAGAAGGAGAAGAAATTTTTTGCGATGAGTATGGCCGGGTGCGGGTGAAGTTCTTGTGGGATCGCTATCACGCCGCCGATCAGGACAGTTCATGCTGGATACAGGTCTCGCAGCCGTGGGCCGGTGCGGGTTTTGGTCATCTCGCTATTCCGCGCGTGGGTCAGGAGGTCATCGTTGACTTTCTGAATGGTGACCCGGATCAGCCGATTATTATGGGACGGGCGTATAACTTTAATAATTATACGCCGGGAAGTCTGCCGGGAACGAAAACGCAGATGACTATTCGCTCGCAGACGTATAAGGGAGAAGGGTTTAATGAATTGCGGTTTGAGGATGCGGCGGGACGTGAGGAGGTTTATGTTCATGCTGAAAAGGATATGAATCATGTGATTAATAATGACAGGACCAGTCTGACTAAACGGCATTCGGTGGATAAGGTGCAGGGGAATAGTGCGGTTCTGGTGGATGAAAATCAGGTTATGCAAATTGCTGGCACTCAGAACACCAGCATCGGCGGTGATTATGTTTTGTCGGTTGGGAACCATTTTACGGATGGTTATCGTAATATGAATCTGACCGCTTTTCAGGATGGAGCCGCTCAAACGTTAAAGAGGTTGGCTTTCTCCGCTGGTGCTCATGGCATTGTTCCTGGTGTCGGAAATATGACCACATTTATACAGGGAAATCGGATGGAGCATGTCAACATGACAGATACCAGCACTGTCTCTGGCGCGAAAATAATTAATGCAGGAACCATGGTTTCAATTAGCGCAGGAACATTGCTTAATTTAATCTCAGCAGGGAATAGCAAGGAAATATGTGGCGGCACGAAAATGATTCAGGCGACTGAAAGAATAGAACTACATGCAGGAAAAGCTTCGTTAACGATGACAAATGATGGTCAGATAGAGCTTGCTGGCATGAAAGTAACTATAAATGGTAGTGACGGAATTTTGATTAAAAGCCCTGTGGTTAATATCGAGGGCGATAAATGAAGAAGATTTTGATTATTTTAGTTTTTTTTATGTTATGCATCGAAGCAGGAATGCGTATTGCCATTTGGAGGGCGTTAGATGAAGTTGTACCAAAAAATGCAACGTACAGTATGGAAGTGATATTGCTGGATAATTCATTGACTTGGAAATGTCGCGCATATAGTAACGGGGAAAATCATTATATGAATGTGTTCTATAGCCTGTGGTTTATTTCTATAATAAATGAGAGGATGATTTGTGAATATCAGTCTCCGTATATTACTTTAAGAGTGGACCCTCCAGGACTAAAATATTATTACTGGAGTTTTCATCGTATGGGGTTTGAAGAGGATTGACAATATCGCTAGTCTGAAGAATGGGGGATTTATGGCGAATATATACAGTAATAAGAACGGCGATATAAAAGAGTACTGGAGTCTAAAAATCACACTGAATGCAGGAGAGCAGCCGTTACCTAATATAAGGGATTTTGGTAGGCCCACTATCGGGTTAAATTATTGTTTATATAATGAGTCAGAGTACAAGAAAAAACTTCCGGTCAAACCAAAATTGAGCAGCATACAGACGTTAGAAAAAAATTCTGTTATCTTTGAAAGTGAGGGTGCTCAGCAATGGAATGTAAGCGCCCAATCTCCGATGCCATTTGAATTTCCACTAACAAAATCTGAATATGACGACGCTTATTCATTGGTGATATGGGCTGACCCTTTTGCAAGTGCAGCCTTTTTTTGGGAAGGTAACTGGAGAGGGGTGTTAATTATTGATAATATTTCTCAATATAAACACGATGAGTCAGACGGAATTATTAATAAACATGTAATTGACATTACTGTAAAAGTTGGTCAGAGTGTTATCTCTTATTTTTTAGATTTGGTTGAAACTTACACTTCGCCAAATTTTAAACCACTAAAAGAACTTCATGATGCTATAAAAGAAAACAATAATACAGATGCTATGGGGAGATTAGGCGTAATGGGGGTGTCCACTGGGCAAAATAATAGTATTAATTATGCCACGAGAAATAATTCGGGGGAAAAAATAGTTGATCCTTTTGGGGATGATTTATATGATAAGGATTATTGGATTTCAGAAAGTAAAAAAGCAAAAAATTCTTCGGATGTAAAGTGGGGAGAATCTAATATTAGTATTTATGACTTTAAGGATCCAATAAACTCCCTGTATGGTTCGATGATGCGTATTGGCAATGATGGGCGTATTTATAGTAATGAAGGTTTCTCTAATCTTAACTGGGGAATCGTGGGTTATCAACTGGAAGTCGGCCCTGACAGAATGATTAAGTATGCACATATGGATTTGACTTCCGGGGATCAAACCCACGATGACGCAGCTACCAGAGATGGAGAGAAAGCTGCTGAAATTGCGGCAAATACATCAAGTGACAAACCCAGTGCGTTAGACCGGAGAGCGTTGTTTTTATTTATAGTAAACGCCATAAGTTCCAATGACTTATATACTCATGTTGGTGTTGCAAAATATCAATACGCAAAAAATATACAGAGAGAAAAAGCAAGACAAAAATTTATGAATGGTAAATGGTAGTTATAACGCTATATGGAATATATCGTTTCTGAATCATCGCTATCTTTAATACATGGTAACGTATTGCAGGATGATGATAGCGTAGGTGGTGTTAATAATTGTGTAATGACAAGTATATTAGTCCATAAATAATGAATAAGGAGAACTGTTATGGGTAAACCTGTTGCGTTAAAAGGACACAACCACACCTGCCCACAAGTTGATCCCGGTCCCCAGCCTCATGTTGGTGGCCCGATCAGTGAATGCCAGCAGAGTTTTGTCACCTATAACGGTACCCCACTGGCGCTGGTTGGAGACAAACTTATCTGTGAAGGTAGCGGCAGTAAAGATACCATTGTTTCAGGTTCATCCGTATTAACTATTAATGGTAAAGCTGTCGTCAGGATGGGGGACACAACCGAACATGGTGGTGTAATTGTAGAAGGCGAATCTGGATTTCTGGTTTCTTAATATGTTTTTGCAATACGAGTGCAGTACGTTTTAATCATCAAAATTATTTTTTTGTTTGTAGCTATTAAAAATGAGTCCGAGATTGGGCCTACAGTGATAAAGTAAGTAATATTATTTCTTTTTTTGAAAAGGTTTATGGTTAGGGGCAGGATGTTTGCACGACATATCAGTTTAGAAAGGCGCCTTTTTGCTATCAGCGATTTTATCCCGGTTATTTTCATCCTTGTGCGCTCCCGGCGTCGCTGACGCTCATCCGGGCTACCTGTGCGTTACCTGTAGCCCGGACGAGGTGCAAAGCACCGACTCCGGGAAAAGGGCATAAAATTCACCACGACTTTTCTCACGCAATCGGCTATCTTGTTTAGCATATAAAACATATTGCCGTGGTAACGGCGAATCTTCGCCGAATAACCGTTTATTTCGTTAAGCCAGTAAAACGAGAAGCATAATGAGCGTGATGTTTGACCCAGAAGCCGCAATTTACCCATTCCCGCCTAAGCCTGTGCCATTAACTCTCGATGAGAAACAATTTTATCGCGGGAAAATCAAACGATTACTCAAAGAGCGCGATGCCGTTATGGTGGCGCATTACTACACCGACCCGGAGATTCAACAGCTAGCGGAAGAGACCGGCGGCTGTATATCAGATTCGCTGGAGATGGCACGCTTTGGTGCCAAACATCCGGCCTCCACGTTGCTGGTCGCGGGCGTGCGTTTTATGGGGGAAACAGCAAAAATCCTCAGCCCGGAAAAAACGATTCTGATGCCGACCCTGGAAGCTGAATGTTCGCTCGATCTCGGCTGTCCTATTGATGCCTTTAATGATTTCTGTGATGCGCATCCCGATCGAACGGTGGTGGTCTACGCCAATACCTCTGCGGCGGTAAAAGCGCGCGCCGACTGGGTCGTGACTTCCAGTATTGCCGTTGAACTGATTGAACACCTCGACAGCCTGGGAGAGAAAATTATCTGGGCGCCGGATCGCCATCTGGGACGTTACGTGCAAAAGCAAACCGGCGCTGACATTCTGTGCTGGCAAGGTGCCTGTATCGTTCATGATGAGTTTAAAACCCAGGCGCTGGAACGCATGAAAGCACTCTATCCGCAGGCGGCGGTGCTCGTGCATCCAGAATCACCGCAGGCGATTGTCGATATGGCTGATGCGGTGGGTTCCACCAGTCAGCTTATCAATGCGGCGAAAACCCTGCCTCACCAGCAGCTTATCGTGGCAACCGACCGCGGTATCTTTTATAAAATGCAGCAGGCGGTGCCGGAAAAAGAACTGTTCGAAGCGCCTACTGCTGGAGAAGGGGCGACCTGTCGCACCTGCGCGCACTGCCCGTGGATGGCGATGAATGGCCTTAAAGCGATTGCTGAGAGTCTGGAAAATAGCGGTGCGGCGCATGAAATCCATGTGGATGAAGCGCTGCGGCAGGGAGCGTTAACTCCGCTCAACCGGATGCTGGATTTTGCGGCTACACTTCGAGGGTAATCCTCTCATTTTCTGGAGTTAAAATGGATTTTTTAAGTACGCAGAATATCCTCGTGCATATCCCCCTGGGGGCCGGTGGCTACGATCTGTCGTGGATTGAAGCGATCGGAACGATTGCGGGTTTGCTGTGCATCTGGCTGGCAAGCCTTGAGAAAATCGTTAACTACCTGTTTGGGCTGATTAACGTCACGCTATTTGCGATTATCTTTTTCCAGATCCAGCTCTACGCAAGCCTGCTGCTACAGCTCTTCTTCTTTGCGGCCAATCTTTACGGCTGGTATGCATGGTCGCGGCAAACCGGTCAGAACGAAGCGGAACTGCAAATCCGCTGGCTGCCGTTGCCTAAGGCGCTGGCCTGGCTGGCGGCTTGCGTGATTGCGATTGGCTTAATGACCGTTTATATCGATCCCGTCTTTGCGGTGCTAACGCATATAGCGGTGAGCGTGATGCAGACGCTGGGCATGAATGTGACAATGCCGGTGCTGCAACCGGATGCTTTCCCATTCTGGGATTCATGCATGATGGTATTGTCGATTGCCGCGATGGTATTGATGACGCGTAAATACGTTGAAAACTGGCTTCTGTGGGTGGTGATAAACGTGATTAGCGTGGCGATCTTTACCCTTCAGGGCGTCTATGCCATGGCGCTGGAATATTTAATCCTGACCTTTATTGCGCTTAATGGGAGCCGGATGTGGATGAAAAGCGCGCGTGAGCGAGGCTCTCGCGCGTTAACTCATTAATGGTGGTGATGATGGTCGTGCCCGGAATGCGCCTCGTTAAGACGGCATTCCGGGCCGCTACAAGGCTGATATTCCATCTGAACGGTGGCATGTTCAATCTGATACTGTTCTTCGAGAAAATGATGGATGCGGTCCAAAAGGCCGTCATGATCGTGCGGTGGCACCACCTGCACGTGCAGTGTCATCAGCGGTTTTTCACCCACCAGCCAGACATGCACATGATGCACATCGCGCACCTCCGGTAGGGAGCGGCGCATATTGCGCTTAAGCGCTGCCACATCAAACGATTGTGGTGCTCCCTCCAGAAGTTCATTCAGGCTCTCTTTTAGCAGCGACCACGCACTACGTAGTACAAGGCATGAAACCAGAACCGACAAAATTGGGTCAATAGGCGTCCAGCCGGTGGTCATGATAACCACTGCGGCAATAATCGCCCCCACGGATCCCAATAGATCGCCCATCACATGCAGCGCCGCCGCCCGCACATTCAGGTTCTTTTCTTCACTGCCTCGATGCAATATCCAGAACGCCAGAATATTTGCCAGTAGCCCGGCAACGGCGATCACCATCATCGTGGTACCCGCGACCGGCTGTGGGGTGTAGAAACGTTTAACCGCTTCCCAGACAATTAAAATAATAATAAACAGCAGAGCAATGGCGTTCACGAAGGCAGCGAGCGTGGTCAGCCTTAGCCAGCCAAAGGTATGGCGACCGCCTGGCGGGCGGCGGGCGAAATGGACGGCCAGCAAAGCAAAGAGCAGGGCAGCGGAGTCCGTCAACATATGACCGGCATCGGCCAGCAGCGCCAGCGAGCCGGAAACGACCCCGCCGATGGCCTCGATAACCATAAATCCGGCGGTAACGCCAAAAGCCAGCAGTAGACGACGGGCATTCCCGTCATCAGGTGCGGCGTGTGAATGTTGATCCTGACTATGCGCCATGAAGATTATCCTTCCTGATTTTAAATGTGACTCTCTGACATCATTGCAGATCTTTGCATTCTGCGCACAAAAATACCAAACGAAGGTGGCAGGATGAAAATAGGGCATTGAAGGTCATGCTTTATTGAAATATATTATTTTTTTGAAACTTTAAAGCGTTTTATGCTTATTGGTGGGGTTTTGATTTCATTTATATGAAATAAAACTCCATTTTATAGGGTTTTATTAGTTATTATTCGGCTGAAGTGTAAAATCCAGTTTACACTTTTTCACTGGCGAGATAGATTGAAGGGATTGCACTCACCAATATAAGTATGGCAACACTGGAATGGTCATGAATTATCAGAACGACGATTTACGTATTAAAGAGATCAACGAGTTATTACCTCCTGTAGCACTCCTTGAAAAATTCCCCGCCACTGAAAACGCCGCGAACACCGTTTCTCACGCGCGTAAGGCTATTCATCAGATCCTTAAGGGTGAAGACGATCGTCTGCTGGTGGTCATTGGGCCATGCTCTATCCACGATCCGTTTGCTGCGAAAGAGTACGCTCAGCGTCTATTGAAAATTCGTCAGGAGCTTAATGGCGAACTGGAAATCGTCATGCGCGTCTATTTTGAAAAGCCGCGCACCACCGTAGGCTGGAAAGGGCTGATAAACGATCCGCATATGGATAACAGCTTCCAGATTAACGACGGCCTGCGCATTGCTCGTAAGCTGCTGCTGGATATTAACGATACCGGCCTGCCGGCGGCGGGCGAGTTCCTCGATATGATCACCCCGCAGTATCTGGCTGATTTGATGAGCTGGGGCGCGATTGGTGCACGTACCACTGAATCTCAGGTTCACCGCGAGCTGGCTTCCGGCCTTTCATGTCCGGTGGGCTTCAAAAATGGTACCGACGGCACCATTAAGGTGGCGATTGATGCCATTAACGCCGCTGGTGCGCCGCATTGCTTCCTTTCTGTGACCAAATGGGGCCACTCAGCCATTGTTAATACCAGTGGTAATGGTGATTGCCATATCATTTTGCGCGGCGGCAAAGAGCCTAACTACAGCGCCACTCACGTAGCAGAAGTGAAAGAAGGTCTGGCGAAAGCCGGCCTGCCGGCGCAAATCATGATTGATTTCAGCCACGCTAACTCCAGCAAGCAGTTCAAAAAGCAGATGGAAGTGGGCGCTGACGTTAGCAAACAAATTGCTAGCGGCGAGAAAGCGATTATGGGCGTGATGATTGAAAGCCATCTGGTAGAAGGCAATCAGAACCCAGACAGCGGCGAGCCGCTGGTGTACGGCAAAAGCATCACCGATGCGTGCATTAACTGGGATGATACTGACACCATCCTGCGTCAATTAGCGAATGCGGTAAAAGCGCGTCGCGGCTGATGTTGTTCCCCGGGGTCGGTGCTCCGCACCTCGCCCGGGCTACGTCCAGAGAGTAGCCCGTCCAGGCGAAGCGCCGCCGGGAATGCACCGAAATAAAAAAAGCGTGGAAAATTCCACGCTTTTTTCTTTTACCGGTCAGCGAAAATTATTTCGCTTTACCCTGGTTCGCAACGGCCGCTGCTTTTGCCGCGATCTCATCGGCGTTACCCAGGTAGTAATGTTTAATCGGCTTGAAGTTCTCGTCAAACTCATACACCAGCGGTACGCCGGTTGGGATGTTCAGTTCGAGGATTTCGTCTTCGCCCATGTTATCCAGGTATTTCACCAGAGCACGCAGGGAGTTGCCGTGAGCCGCGATAATCACGCGCTCGCCGCTTTTCAGGCGTGGCAGAATGGTTTCATTCCAGTAAGGCACAACGCGTTCGATGGTCAGCGCCAGGCTTTCGGTGGTTGGCAGCTCTTTATCGGTCAGTTTCGCATAACGCGGATCGTGGCCCGGATAGCGCTCATCATCTTTAGTCAGCTCTGGTGGCGTGACGGCAAAACCACGACGCCATTGTTTCACCTGCTCGTCGCCGTATTTCTCAGCGGTTTCAGCTTTGTTCAGACCCTGTAACGCACCGTAGTGACGTTCGTTCAGCTTCCACGATTTCTCAACCGGCAGCCAGGCCTGATCCAATTCATCCAGCACATTCCACAGAGTGTGGATGGCACGTTTCAGCACGGAGGTATAAGCAAAATCAAAACTGAAGCCTTCCGCTTTCAGCAGTTTACCCGCTGCTTTTGCTTCGCTAACGCCTTTCTCAGACAGATCAACGTCGTACCAACCGGTAAAGCGGTTTTCGTTGTTCCACTGACTTTCACCGTGACGAACCAGTACCAGCTTAGTTACAGCCATACTTTCACTCCTCAAGCTTTATTGAATGATAATAATTCTCATTATATTACTGCGATTAGCTCGGCAGCAACGCTTATGCATAACCATAGCGAAAATAGTGCTCCAGTGTAAGGTACATGTGAACTCAACGTTATTTTTTTGTCGGGCTATGGCGATGCTTTGGGCAATGTGGCGAAAATATCGACGAGAAGGAAGGTGAGGGGAGAGATCCCGGCGGCGCGCAGTGAAGCCGGGCTACTTGTGTATCCCGGGTCGGCATTAATACCGACCTCGGGCAGCTTACAGGGCGATGAACTGATATTCCGTCAGACTGACATACTCTTCGCCCGGGCGCAGCACGCAGTTCGGCTGTGGCCATTCCGGGTGATTCGGGCTATCCGGCAGGAACTCACTCTCCAGCGCCAGACCCTGCCACGCGGCATACGGCTGGGCAGTGCGGGAGAGAGTCCCCTCCAGGAAGTTACCGGCGTAAAACTGGATTGCCGGAGCCGAGGTGTAGACCGCCATCTGCAGCTTCTTGTCCTGTGACCAGACGTTGGCAACGGGCTGGCTTGCATCACCTTGCGCCTGTAACAGGAACGCATGATCGTAACCGTTGACCTTTTTCTGGTCGTTGTCGCTTAAGAAATCCCGCGCGATAGTTTTCGGCTGACGGAAATCAAAGCTGGTATTCGCAACCGCTTTTAATCCGTCATGGGGAATTCCGCTCTCGTCTACCGGCAGATAATCGTCCGCGAAGAGCTGCAAAGTATGATGACGGACGTCGGTTTGCGCGCCGTCGAGATTAAAGTAAACGTGATTGGTCAGGTTGACCGGACAGGCTTTATCGACCGTCGCACGGTACTCAATTGAGATGCGGTTATCATCGGTCAGGCGATAGGTGGCCGTGGCTTTGAGCTCGCCCGGATAACCTTGATCGCCATCGGCTGAGGTGAGGGTAAATACCACCTCCGTTGACGTATGCGAGGCGATAGCCCAGCGACGCTTATCAAAACCTTCCGGCCCGCCGTGTAGCTGGTGCTCACCCTGGCTGGGCAAAACGTTGACCGTTTGCCCATCAAGCTGAAAACGGCTATTGGCGATACGGTTAGCGTAGCGGCCTATAGACGCACCGAGAAAGGCTGCCTGTTGCGTATATTGCTCAGGCGTCGCGCAGCCCAGCAGCGCTTCACGTACGTTGCCGTCCTGCAAAGGGATTTTCGCGGACATCAGCGTCGCACCCCAGTCCATTAAGGTCACGACAACGTGGTTGGCGTTGCGTAATGTAATCAACTGATAGGGCTGGCCGTCGTTCGCAAGCGTAGTGGATTGAGTTAGCACTGGCCGGCTCCTTGTGAAGGTTTGCACACGTAGAACGTCTCTTTAATCCCGGTTTTGGCTTCGTACTGTTCTGCAACGGCTTTCTGCACCGTTGGCACCAGCGCTTCCGGGATGAGCGCGACGATACAGCCACCAAAGCCGCCGCCGGTCATACGTACGCCGCCTTTATCACCGATGACCGCTTTCACGATATCAACCAGGATATCGATTTGCGGCACTGTGATTTCGAAATCATCGCGCATAGAAGCGTGAGACTCCGCCATAAGCTGGCCCATACGCAGTAGGTCGCCTTTTTCCAGGGCTGAAGCGGCTTCCACTGTACGCGCATTTTCCGTCAGCACGTGACGAACGCGTTTAGCAACAATAGGATCCAGCTCGTGAGCCACCGCGTTAAATTCGTTAATCGTCACATCACGCAGGGCAGGCTGTTGGAAGAAACGCGCGCCAATTTCGCACTGTTCGCGGCGGGTGTTGTATTCGCTGCCGACCAGGGTACGTTTAAAATTACTGTTGATGATGACTACCGCGACGCCCTCAGGCATTGAGACCGCTTTGGTGCCAAGCGTACGGCAGTCGATCAGCAGCGCGTGGTCTTTCTTACCCAGAGCCGAAATCAGCTGATCCATAATGCCGCAGTTACAGCCGACGAACTGGTTTTCCGCTTCCTGGCCGTTTAGCGCAATCTGTGCGCCATCGAGCGGCAGATGATACAGTTGCTGGAAGACGGTACCGACCGCCACTTCTAAAGAGGCTGAGGAACTTAAGCCCGCGCCTTGCGGCACGTTGCCGCTAATCACCAGATCGGCACCGCCAAACGCGTTATTACGCTTTTGCAGATGTTTCACCACCCCGCGCACGTAGTTTGACCACTGCTGGGTGTCATGGGCGACGATAGGCGCATCGAGAGAAAATTCGTCAATTTGATTATCGTAGTCGGCGGCAATGACCCGCACTTGTCGATCATCACGCGGAGCACAGCCGATCACGGTCTGGTAATCAATGGCGCACGGCAGGACAAAGCCGTCGTTATAGTCAGTGTGTTCGCCAATCAGGTTAACGCGGCCCGGAGCCTGAATCACGTGGGTGGCAGGGTAGCCAAATTTTTCAGCAAACAGGGTTTGTGTTTTATCTTTCAGACTCATTGTTATTCTCCGGATTCGCGAAAATGGATGTCGCTGACTGCGCGCAGGCGCTCAGCCGCTTGTTCTGCCGTCAGGTCACGCTGGGTCTCTGCCAGCATTTCGTACCCGACCATAAATTTGCGCACGGTGGCGGAACGCAGCAGCGGAGGATAGAAATGCGCATGCAGCTGCCAGTGTGCGTTCTCCTCGCCGTTAAACGGCGCGCCGTGCCAGCCCATGGAATAAGGGAAGGAGCACTGGAACAGATTGTCGTAACGGCTGGTGAGTTTTTTCAGCGCCAGTGCTAAATCGTCACGCTGCGCATCGCTTAAGTCGGTGATACGCAGTACATGGGCTTTTGGTAACAGCAGCGTTTCAAACGGCCATGCCGCCCAGTAAGGTACAACCGCTAACCAATGCTCGGTTTCCACCACGGTACGGCTGCCATCGGCAAGCTCCCGGGTGACGTAATCCACCAACATTGGCGCGTTATGCTGGGCGTAATATTCCCGCATCAGGCGGTCTTCACGATCGATCTCGTTGGGCAGGAAGCTGTTTGCCCAGACCTGACCGTGTGGGTGCGGGTTAGAGCAGCCCATCGCCGCGCCTTTATTTTCAAAGACCTGTACCCACGGGTATTCCTCCCCCAGTTCAGCGGTTTGTTCCTGCCAGGTTTTTACCACCGATTGCAGGGCATCAAGGCTTAATTCCGGCAGCGTTTTGCTGTGATCCGGCGAGAAGCAAATGACCCGGCTGGTGCCGCGCGCGCTCTGACAGCGCATCAGCGGATCGTGGCTATCCGGCGCATCTGGCGTGTCGGTCATCAGCGCGGCAAAATCATTGGTGAAAACGTAAGTGCTGGTGTAGTCAGGGTTTTTGTCGCCCGTCACCCGGGTATTACCCGGGCATAAAAAGCAATCCGGATCGTGCCTGGGCAGCGTTTGTTTTGCTGGGATCTCTTGCGCCCCTTGCCATGGGCGCTTTGCACGATGCGGTGATACAAGAATCCACTGGCCGGTTAACGGATTAAAGCGGCGGTGTGGATGGTCGACGGGGTTAAATTGTGTCATCACAAAATCCTTAGTCTGGATATCCCTGTGGATGACGGGACTGCCAGTGCCAGGTGTCCTGCGCCATTTCATCAAGGTTACGGGTTACACGCCAGTTCAGCTCTTTGTCCGCTTTCGTGGCATCGGCCCAGTAGGCCGGGAGATCGCCATCGCGACGAGGAGCGAAGTGGTAATTAATCGGTTTGCCGCAGGCTTTACTGAAAGCATTGACCACATCAAGTACGCTGCTGCCGACGCCAGCGCCGAGGTTGTAGATATGCACGCCCGCTTTGTTCGCCAGTTTTTCCATGGCGGCAACGTGGCCGTCAGCCAAATCCATCACGTGGATGTAGTCGCGTACGCCGGTACCGTCAGGGGTAGGGTAGTCGTTGCCAAAAATCGCCAGTGATTCGCGACGGCCCACGGCAACCTGCGCAATATACGGCATCAGGTTATTCGGGATACCCTGCGGGTCTTCACCCATATCACCAGATTGGTGAGCGCCTACTGGGTTGAAGTAACGCAGGAGTGCGATGCTCCAGTCTGGCTGGGCTTTTTGCAGGTCGGTGAGGATCTGTTCCACCATCAGTTTGCTTTTACCGTACGGGCTTTGCGGCGTACCGGTAGGGAAGCTTTCGACGTAAGGAATTTTTGGCTGGTCGCCGTAGACGGTGGCTGAGGAGCTGAAAATAAAGTTTTTGACGTTTGCTGCGCGCATGGCGGCAATAAGACGTAGCGTACCGTTGACGTTGTTATCGTAGTATTCCAGCGGCTTTTGAACGGATTCACCGACCGCTTTCAGCCCGGCAAAGTGGATCACGGCTTCAATAGCGTTCTCGCGCAGAATCTCGGTCATCAGCGCTTCGTCACGGATATCGCCTTCTACAAACGACGGCTGCTTACCGCCCAGACGGGTGATAACGGGCAGAACGCTGCGCTTGCTATTGCACAGGTTGTCGAGGATAACCACATCGTGGCCCTGTTGCAGCAGCTGCACGCAGGTATGACTTCCAATGTAACCGCTACCACCTGTAACCAATACTTTCATTTTTAGCTCCGTTAAGCTTATGGCATAGAAGAACCTTAGCATAACAGAGAAGCCAAAAGTGTGACATGGGCTAAATTAGTGGTATCGTTTACACAGATTGTAATTGAGTCATTTTGTGCTTAGGTCAGTGCGATTTCTCCTGGGAAAATGATGGACTGCAAGCATGCACTGATGAGGCAAAAAAGAAAAGCGCGCCAGAAGGCGCGCAGAAGGAAAAATTCAAGCTCCAGAAAGGCTTATTTCCCCGAGAGAGTGCGGTGAGCTGTATCAACGAGGGACGTCCAACGGCCTCGATCGCGGCTTGAGCGCACCAACTTGCGGACGCTAACGTACTGGCCGGTGGCGCCTATTTTAGGATTTATCGCGGAACACGAATTTTTTCAACCCGGCCCCAACTGCAATAACGCCAATTGCCGTCAGTTTCCAGAATTTGAGTAGGGCGATACCAATCATGGCGAGCAGCCCGATTTTTTTCGCTGCAATACCGCCGATAAGCGCCGCCAATCCATACTCCGCCACTTTATCGGATTTCGCGTCATAATCGCTATAGCGTTCCCCGGCATTGAAACTCACCGCATTCAGCAACGTTTTTGCCAGCGGCTTACCTTTTTCCACATTGGCGCGGTCGGTCACCAGATTCAGTTCAAAATAGCCGCGTCGGCCGAGCAGATAGGTGTTGTAGTTGACGCCTTGTTCACTTGCAGGCGCTTTGCTGCCGATATCCTGTAACGCCACAGACCAAAGCAGGCGATGCGTTGCCGGATCGTAATTCGGTTTTTCAATCCAGCCAAGAACCTCTATCGGGGCGATATCCTTCTTAATTCTGTCTTTATTACCCTCTTTAGTACCTTCACGCAGGTTGTCTAAGAGTTCGTCGGCATCCCAGTCTTTCGCATCGTCATCTTTGATATATCCAGTATCGTCATAATCAATAGAAATAAAACCATCCATTTCTTTATGAAATACCAATCCATAAAAATAGCCCTCTTCGACGTAATTACCCAGCTCACGCATAAAGACGGCGGCTTCCTTTGGCGGAATATAAACATATTCGTCCGGTAGATTGAGCATCGCTTTATTGCCTAACTTCACCGCGGAAGGGCCGGCGACCGCTACGCGTTTCATGTTGGCGTAGGCCTGATCCAGCGGGTCTTGCGTTGCTGTGTCGGCAAAAGCGCTGGTGGAGAGCATGAATAAAAAACTGAGAAAGAGAAATAATCTGCGGGGCAAATGATGTGCTGTACTCATATAACATCCTTTAGTTTTCACCTCAGACATTCATTGTCTGATGAATTAAATAGAGTTGAATGGCTAATTCTATTTAAAAGGACAGGTATGATCTCTTTAGAAAAACTAAAAATGCTTTTCGTAAAATATGAATGGGGGAATTACCTAAGACTTATAAAACTGACCGGCCGCTGATTTGGCGCTTTTCGAATAAACGGGCTTTTCGCAAGCCCGTTTAAATATGAAAAATCTGGTCATCCCCGGTTACAGGGATGGCAGCACAATAATCACGTTGAAACGGGGTGAGGGTGACTGCGCTCGTCAATCTCTCTTTTACCAACCTTATAGCCATATCCATCCGCCTCGGCCACAAATTCCAGCCGGTGGGTAATACACTCCGGTGCATCCTCCGCATGGTGCGAGACAAACAGCAGCTGCGTTTTTCCTTCACCAATCAGCACGTCTATAAAGCGTCGTACTACCTGACGATTGAGGGGATCTAACCCCTGCAATGGCTCATCAAGGATCAATAACGTCGGATGCTTCACCAACGCGCGGACGATCAGCGCCTGGCGCTGTTGCCCCCATGAGAGGCTGTGGAACGGCGCGTCGGCGGTGCGAGCGTCCATACCGAGGATATGTAACCACTCATCGACCAGTTTGCGCTGCTTATCGGAGACGGCCTGATAGATGCCTATCGAATCAAAATAGCCGGAGAGGATCACGTTACGCACGTTAGTGCTCACGCGGTAATCCAGATGCAGGCTGCTGCTGACGTAGCCGATGTGCTTTTTAATGTCCCAGATGGTTTCACCGCTGCCGCGGCGGCGGCCAAACAGGGTTAAATCGTTGCTATAACCCTGCGGATGATCGCCGGTGACCAGACTTAACAGCGTAGATTTCCCCGCGCCGTTTGGCCCGACAATTTGCCAGTGTTCGCCAGGGGTGACCGTCCAGCTCAGATGGTTAATGATGGGCCGGTCGTTGTAGGAAATCACGGCGTCATTGAGCACGATAAGCGGCTGGCCGTCGGGCAGAGAAAGTCGGGCAGAAGGGGCGTCCGGCTCGGGCAATGCCATGCCGGAGAGTTTTTCACTGTGCGCCAGTTGGGCGATGAGCGTTTGCGCCAGCAGCGCCTTTGTCTCACCGGTTTGCGCTAACGTACAATCTGCCAGCACACCGGCGAAGGGCACAAAGTCTGGGATATCATCAAAGCGGTTAAGTACCAGCACCAGCGTATAACCGGCTTTATGCAGCGTTGCCAGATGACAGGCAAGCTGGCGGCGAGAAGCAACGTCCAGCCCGTCAAACGGTTCATCGAGGATCAAGAGATCCGGCTGCGTCATTAACGCCTGACAAAGCAAGGTTTTGCGCGTTTCCCCGGTCGAAAGATACTTAAAGCGACGCTCCAGCAGATGGCTGATGCCGAACTGTTCAGCGAGCGTTGAACACCGTGCTGGGTCGTTCACTTCATCCTGAATAATTTGTGCGGTAGTGCGCCCGGTATCGTCTTCATCGGGGCTGAGCATATCGGTGTTGTTGCGTTGCCATTCATCGCTGACCAGCTTTTGCAGCTGTTCAAAAGAGAGGCGGGTGATGCGATGAAATTGGCATTGGCGACTACCGGAAAGCAACGGCAGCTCGCCTGCCAGCGCGCGGGCGAGTGCCGATTTACCGCTACCATTACTGCCGACGAACGCCCAACTTTCTCCGGCACGCAGCGTCAGATGCTCAATTTTTAATGTTTTTGTGTCGCTAAGACGAAACGTGCCTTGCGAAATTTGCAATGATGACATGATGTATCCCGATTTTTGCAGCGTTATACATCAGGGATACGTGTTCAGGCGGATAATGTCAATGCCATTAGCATAGCGTCGCAACAATGATACGGTCGGCATTAAAGAATGCGATTACCTCGGCACCTTCTTCCAGCGTCTGGGCCTCAGCAAGCGCAAGAGTGGCGCATAATGTCTGCCCGTCCGGTAAAGCCATCAGCACTTCGCATTGTTCTTTACCGCGCTGAATGTGGCTGATACGGCAGGCCAGCTGATTATCGGCCTGGGCGGCAACTGCGGGATCTCGCGTGACGTTAACCCACGGCGCTTTCAACAGCACCAGAACCTCTTTACCTTCATCCAGCCCCAGCCGTTCGCCGCTTTGGGCGGTAATGGCCACTTTCAGGCGGGTAGTGCCGTCCGCTAAAAGGATATCGACATGCTGCTGTACCTGCTGATGGTCGCGTTGAGTGACCGTACCAAACCATTGGTTGCGGGCGCTGGTTTGCAGCGAGAAGCGGGAGATGGCGGCCAGCAGGCTGTCAAGCGGCAGAGCATCGTCATCGCTTAACACATCGAAGGCTTTTTGCTGGATTTGTGCCAGCAGATCGTAGAGTTGGATCAGGCGCTGACCGTAGCGGGTTAATACCGCGCCGCCGCCGCCTTTACCGCCTGTCGCGCGGTCAACCAGCGATTGTTCGCTAAGCTGATTCATCTCATTAATGGCGTCCCAGGCGCTCTTGTAGCTGATTCCCGCATTTTTAGCTCCCTGGCTGATAGAGCCGGTCTGTGCTATTTGTTTGAGTAGCGAGATGCGGCGCGGATCGGCAAACAGGCGCTGCTGGAGCTTGAGGGTAAGAAGGATTTCGGCTTGCATAAGAGTATCCTGGCAAGAAAAAGGGTATTCTGACCCAAATAGCCGCTCACGCAAAGCACACCGCACAAAAGGGAGTGTATTTCTGCGCTATCCGGTTACAATAGCCGCATCACAATGTCTGGAGTTAACCATGTTAGAGCTGTTGAAAAGTCTGGTATTTGCCGTAATCATGGTGCCCGTAGTGATGGCTATCATCCTGGGGTTGATTTACGGTCTGGGTGAAGTGTTTAACATCTTCTCCGGCGTCGGTCACAAAGATCGCGACCAGAAAACTCACTGATTTTCTCAAAAACGTCCGGTTTCACCGGACGTTTTGCTATGAAGTTCCTCACACTCCTGCCGATAATATCCCGTAAATACAGTAATAATTCATGCATCTGTAATGCAATAAACCAGGAAAGTCCTTATACTCACCGCTGTATTTTTTTGTATACAACGGTATTCACAGGAGTTTCAAATGACAGGTTCATGGTTACGTTTGTTTGCGGGAGCGACATTGACGCTCTCCGTGGCGGGTCACGCGCTGGCGGATGACGCTAAAATCACCGTATTTGCTGCCGCCTCGCTGACCAATGCGATGCAGGATATTGCTAAAGAGTACAAAAAAGAGAAGAACGTCGACGTGGTTTCTTCTTTTGCGTCTTCCTCGACGCTGGCTCGCCAGATTGAAGCGGGTGCACCGGCTGACCTGTTTATCTCCGCTGACCAGAAATGGATGGACTACGCGGTGGATAAGAAGGCGATTGATACCGCCACGCGTGAAACGCTGCTGGGCAATAGCCTGGTGGTGGTCGCGCCAAAAGCGAGCCCACAGGGCGATATCACCATCGATGCGAAAACCAACTGGACCAGCCTGCTCAAAGATGGCCGTCTGGCGGTAGGTGACCCGGAACACGTCCCGGCGGGCATCTATGCGAAAGAAGCGCTGCAAAAGCTCGGCGCATGGGAAACCCTGTCGCCGAAACTGGCGCCAGCGGAAGACGTTCGCGGCGCACTGGCGCTGGTAGAACGTAATGAAGCGCCGCTGGGTATCGTTTACGGCTCTGACGCGGTGGCCAGCAAAGGTGTTAAAGTTGTCGGCACCTTCCCGGAAGATTCCCACAAGAAGGTTGAATACCCTATTGCCATTACCGATGGTCATAAAAATGCGACGGTTACCGCGTTTTATGATTATCTGAAAGGGCCGCAGGCATCTGAAATCTATAAACGTTACGGATTCACAACTCGCTAATGATATTGTCCGATCCCGAATGGCAAGCGGTTCTGCTGAGCCTGAAAGTGTCATCCCTGGCCGTGGTTTTTAGTCTGCCGTTTGGGATCTTTTTTGCCTGGCTGCTGGTACGCCGAAATTTCCCCGGTAAAGCGCTGCTCGATGGGTTAATCCATCTGCCGCTAGTGCTGCCGCCGGTGGTTGTGGGTTATCTGTTGCTTATCGCGATGGGACGCCGTGGCTTTATCGGTAGCTGGTTGTATGACTGGTTCGGTCTGACCTTTGCCTTTAGCTGGCGCGGTGCGGTGATAGCGGCGGCGGTTATGTCGTTCCCGCTGATGGTCAGAGCGATTCGTCTGGCGCTGGAAGGCGTTGACGTCAAGCTTGAACAGGCGGCGCGTACCTTAGGCGCCGGGCGCTGGCGGGTGTTTTGTACCATCACGCTACCGCTGATGCTGCCCGGGATTATCGTGGGTACGGTGCTGGCTTTTGCCCGCTCGTTGGGCGAGTTTGGTGCGACGATCACCTTTGTCTCGAATATTCCCGGCGAAACGCGCACCATTCCTTCCGCGATGTATACCCTGATTCAGACCCCCGGTGGCGAAAGCGCGGCGGCGCGTCTGTGCCTGATTTCCATTGTCCTGGCGCTGATTTCGCTGATGATTTCAGAATGGCTGGCACGTCTGAGCCGTCAACGGATAGGAGCGTAACGCATGCTGGAGCTCAATTTTAGCCAGACGCTGGGCACGCACTGTCTGCAAATTAATGAATCTCTGCCTGCCTCCGGTATTACCGCCGTATTCGGCGTTTCCGGGGCGGGTAAAACCTCGCTGATTAATGCCATCAGCGGGCTGACCCGGCCGCAGCAGGGACGCATCGTGCTCAATGGACGAGTGCTCCATGACGCGGAGCAGGGCATCAACCTTGCGCCTGAAAAAAGGCGCATTGGCTACGTGTTCCAGGATGCGCGACTTTTTCCGCACTACAAAGTGCGCGGCAATCTGCGCTACGGCATGGCGAAAAGCATGGCTGACCAGTTTGATAAGCTGGTGGCGCTACTCGGCATTGAATCATTGCTCGACCGCCTGCCCGGCAGTCTCTCCGGCGGGGAGAAACAGCGCGTGGCGATTGGCCGGGCGCTATTAACCGCGCCGGAACTGCTGCTGCTTGATGAACCTCTGGCGTCGCTCGATATTCCGCGCAAACGTGAGCTGTTGCCGTACCTGCAACGGTTAGCGCGCGAAATCAATATTCCGATGCTCTACGTCAGCCATTCGCTGGACGAAATCCTGCATCTGGCCGATAAAGTGCTGGTGCTGGAAGGCGGGCAGGTCAAAGCCTTTGGCAATCTGGAGGACGTATGGGGCAGCAGCGTAATGCATCCGTGGCTGCCGCAGGACCAGCAAAGCAGCATTCTGCGCGTGACGGTCTTGGAGCATCATCCGCATTACGCAATGACCGCGCTGGCGTTGGGCGACCAGCATATCTGGGTCAATAAGCTCGATAAGCCGCTGCAAAGCGCGGTGCGAGTGCGCATTCAGGCCACCGACGTGTCGCTGGTGCTCCAGCCTTCACCCCACACCAGTATCCGTAACGTGCTGCACGCCAAAGTGTTGCAGTGTTTTGACACGCAGGGCCAGGTCGAAGTCCAGCTTGATGTCAGCGGCCGCACGCTGTGGGCGTGCATCAGCCCATGGGCAAGAGACGACCTGGCGGTGAAACCAGGCCAGTGGCTCTATGCGCAGGTTAAAAGCGTGTCGATCACCGCCTGATTACAGCAGATTTTTATAGATAAAGTCGGCGATAGCATCCGTGGTGTTTTCGCCGATCACCACGTTGGCGCGGGCTTTGACTGCGTCGTCGGCATTTCCCATCGCCACACCGGTTCCCGCCGCTTCCAGCATACTGATATCGTTAAAATTATCGCCAAAAGCAATCACATCCTGCATAGACCAGCCCTGCGAGGTCACAAACTGGGTCAGGCGTTTGCCCTTACTGTTACCCTGGCGGGCGATATCCACCTGATCGTGCCATGACCATTCGCACTCCAGTTGCAGCGTTTGCTCAACGTGTTTAGCAAAGTTCTGCAATTTCTCGCCGTCTTCATCGGTCAGGGCGAATTTCCACACGTTTTTGACGTCGTGCGCGGCCTGGGCCAGGGAATCCACCTGAGTAAAGGAGGGGCGCTGATCTTCTGGCAGCGTCAGCGCCCAGTTACCGGTGCGAATAACATGTCCGGTGGGGTACTGGTACATCATGGTATCGTCGACATACATCAGGCCGTGGATCTTGTGCTCATCCAGTAACGTAATCAGCTGCTGAGCTTTTTCCACCGGCATAGGATCGGCATCCAGGACTTTTTTTGCTTGATAATCATACAAGTAAGTACCATTACAACAAATTGCAGGTGTATCTAACGCCAGTGCCTGATAAAAAGGATGAATGGCAACGTGGTGACGACCGGTCACAATCATTAATTGGTACCCTGCAGCTCGGGCGCGATTCAGCGCTTCCAGAGAAGAGGGGAGCAGGGTTTTCTTCGGCGTCAGGAGCGTTCCGTCCAGATCCAGGGCAATTACACGTGCAGTCATAGATATGTCTCGAGTTAAAGAGAAAATTCGCTGTTCAGGATGGTACACCGAGATACCTGTGCGGCAAAATGATGTGAAGCAGGCCGCGATAAATCGCCACAATTCTACGTTTTCCTAAAAGGAGTAGTCATGAAACAGACCGTTTATACCGCCAGTCCGGAAAGTCAGCAGATCCACGTCTGGACGCTGAATCACGACGGTAGCCTGACGCTGGTGCAGGTGGTAGATGTTCCAGGTCAGGTGCAGCCGATGGTCGTCAGCCCCGATAAACGTTTCTTGTATGTTGGCGTACGCCCGGAGTTTCGCGTGCTGGCTTACCGTATCGCCCCGGACGATGGCGCGTTGACCTTTGCGGCCCAGGCGCCGTTACCGGGCAGCCCAACGCATATCTCTACCGACCGCAAAGGCAACTTCGTCTTTAGCGCCTCTTACAACCAGGCCAACGTGAGCGTGATTCGTCTGGAAGATGGTCTGCCGCGCGACACGGTGACGGTGCAGGAAGGGCTTGATGGCTGCCACTCCGCCAATATCTCCCCGGATAACCGCACGCTGTGGGTTCCTGCCCTCAAACAAGATCGTATCTGCCTGTTTACGCTTGGTGATGATGGCTTCTTATCCGCGCAAACACCTGCGGAAGTGACGACGGTTGAAGGTGCGGGTCCGCGTCACCTGGTGTTCCATCCGAACGAGCAGTACGCCTATTGCGTCAATGAGCTCAACGGCACCGTTAACGTCTGGGAGCTAAAAGATCCGCACGGCAACATTGAGTGCGTACAGACGCTGGATATGATGCCAGCCGATTTCTCTGACACCCGCTGGGCGGCAGACATCCACATCACCCCGGATGGCCGTCACCTTTACGCCTGTGACCGAACTTCAAGCCTGATTACCATCTTTAGCGTATCGGAAGATGGTAGCGTGCTGTCATTAGAAGGCTTCCAGCCAACCGAAACCCAGCCGCGCGGCTTTAATATCGACCATAGCGGTAAGTACCTCGTCGCGGCAGGTCAGAAGTCGCACCATATCGCGGTGTATGAAATTGCCGGTGTGCAGGGGCTGCTACAGGAGAAAGGCCGCTATGCGGTAGGTCAGGGCCCAATGTGGGTAGTGATTAACGCGCATTAATCAGGTAGGCCGGATAAGGCGTACGCCGCCATCTGGCAACGGCGTCGGGCTGCCTGATGGCGCTTCGCTTATCAGGCCTACGCGGCGGCGTCGCGTTCGGCAAAAAAAAGGGCTCATGCGATGCATGAACCCTTTTATCAGTTAGCTAAATGACTATTTAGCTTCCGCCATCACATGACTTCCCACACCGCGGTTGTTGTACTCCCACATACGGTTGAAGTTACGGTCGTTCAGATCGCGTTTCATCTCGCCTTTGTCGTCCTTCGCGCCGGTGTTGCCGCTGAATGGACGTTTTGAAATGGCGGCGTCAGCCCACGGTTTTGCCCCGTTGAAGCCTTCGTTAATCACGCTATCGCGGATCACAACCTGACCGTTGGTATTGCTGTCGACGTCCAGAGAACGGCCCAGCTGCGCCACGCCGTCACCGGATGCGGTGAAGCGGCTGTTAGTCGCGAGGAAGCCGTAGAAGATGTTGGACTGTGTTGCCGGGGCGAACACGTAACCTTCCTGCTGGGTACGGGAGTTCACCACGCGGAAGTCGGTGTTATCAAACACCACCGCGCCGCGGCCGGAAACGATATCGACATCACCTTCAATATAGCTGTTGCTGACCAGTGTACGGGTCTGGCGGTTGTTCTGCAGACGATTGTCTACGCCGCTGTTGGTGACAAAGAAGGTGTTCTGACGGCCCAGAATGTTGACGTTGTTTAACTGGGTTTTATCGCCATCGGTACGCAGCGCGACGGCCTGGTGCGTACCCGCATCCACGCTATCGCCGAGGTTGTTTTCGATGGTCAGGTTCTGCATTTGCAGACCGTTGTTTTGTGACCAAACGACCGCGGAACACATCATGCCGATGGTGGCACTACGTTTGCTCTGGCAGTTGTCGAACATATACCACGCCGGTTTGCCTGGCATGTATTTACCGCCCGGGTTCACCAGACGACGCCAGGTCGCGGTGTCAATTTCGGAGTCGATAGCCAGACCGATTTTCACGTCAGAGGCTTTCTCGCCGCTGCCGTAAATGGTAATGCTGCCGGAGGCTGCCGGAATATACACGGTGCCCTGATATTCACCCGGTAACACTTCAATGAACTGGCGCGTGTTGCTGCGGCGGGTAATCGCGGCGTCAACCGCAGCTTGCAGGGTGGTATGCGTCACGCCCTGTGTACCCGCAGGCCCCACCACGAAGTCAGCTTTGGCTGGGATCGCGATAGGCGATGGAGACCAGGCAGCAGCGTTCGGATCAAGCGATGAGAAGTAACGCGCGGCGGTAAAGTTCTGCGCTTCATCAGCAGATAACACCGGACGAGAGGATGTTCCAGGTGCGGCCTGGTCAGATGGCCGTTGATCCGCAGGCGTTGAGCTGCACGCCGTCAGTGTCACGCCAAAAGCCAATGCCAGCGCCAGACGAGAAACCGATAAAATGTTCATGTTGCTCCAGGCTAATTAAGTGAATGTGAATCCTGTAAAAGCAGCCTTTTTATACTATGTTGAGCGAAACGGGAAGATATACTGACAAAAATCGCCTGTTTTTTTGGCGACTTAGGTGTGCGGAAGACGATGGGGGGATTTCTGAGTAAGAATAGCCTCATCATAACAACAGTATCATTGTGCCGCTCTACGGCCGTGCGCCATCCTGCTACCCTTTAAAACGCTTTTTTATGCGTCAAATTCGTGACTAAATCGGTGATGCTCAACACTAACGTAGAACGCACCATCTGCTGATAGCGTTGCTCTTGCATGGTAATGAGTGATTCATCCACCACGTCCTCAGGCAGATGCAACGTCGGCTGCGGTGGCAGCGCCGTCATGCAGTGCAGCATGCTGATGGGCCCCAGAATTTCATCATCGGTAAAGCTGTAGATCTTATTTTCATTAAGCAATTCACCGTTGAGCGCCACCAGAAGCTCGACGTCTTCATATTCATCGCGGCTAATGACGCCGAGCGCATAAATCAGTTTCAGGCGCACCGATAAATTTGCCAGCGGCCCCGTGCCTTCCAGCAGCGGCTCCACCGCGTATTTTACGGCATAGTCGTCTTTACGAAAGGCTTGCAGAATCAGAAGATCCACCGCTTCCGCGAGCAAACCCACGGCGGTCTGAATGAAGCCGGTGAGCGTCTGCCGCGCGTTTAATCGCTCTAGAATTCGATTTTCAACGGCCTGATTTTTATAAAGATCGGATTCGTCCATTGGGGTCATCATCGTGGCTTCATATTCCGGTGCCCGCGGCTTTGCGGGCGCAGGCGCTTTTGGATGATGCTCTTTTATCTCTGTTTGCGCGGCTAAGCGCAGGCGATTGTGTTTCATCTCATCATTCCTATCTGGCGCTGCCGGAGACCGGCAGCGCCAACCACATGGGTGGCATCATGCCTTGCGTTGCATGGCGTTATACACATTCGCTATCTGTGCGACAAGTTTTGGCTGGTCGTTCAGGCCACAAACCTGAACAACGGTATCCGCGACGCCATATTCGTGCAATAAAGCGGCCATTTCTTGCGCCTGCGGGTCATTCTCGCTGCGATAGCGTAATGCGGCCGCGATGCCGATCACCAGATTTGCGTGGGGAAGGCCATACTCAAGCGTTCCGCGCAGTGGCTTAATTAAGCGATCGCCTTCGCTTAACTTACGCAGCGGCTGGCGACCCACGCGTTCAACATCGTCATGTAAATACGGATTCTCAAAGCGGGTAAGAATTTTGTTGATATACGCCGCATGCTGGGCCGCATCAAAACCGTAGCGCTGAATGAGCACCTCTCCACTTTCGCTCATCGCGCCTTGTACCACTTCACGAATTGCCGGATCGAGAATGGCATCGCGAATGGTTTGATGCCCCGCCAATTGTCCAAGATAAGCGGTAATGGCATGACCGGTGTTAAGCGTAAAGAGCTTACGTTCAATGTAGGCCATCAGATTCGAGGTGGGTTCCATCCCGGCAATCTCTGGCAACTGGCCTTTGAACTGGGTGCTGTCAACAATCCACTCGCTAAAGGTTTCCACCGTCACGTCCAGAGGATCGTCGTTCGCCGCAAGGCTGGGAGGAACAATGCGATCGACGGCGGAATCGACAAAGCCCACATGTTCTTCAACCCAGGCATGAAGTTCAGAAGGGACGGCTTCCAGTACATGATTTTTAAGCTGACTGGTGCCGCGCACCATATTTTCACAGGCGATGATATTCATCGGCCGGTCGTTACCGCTGGCATGACGGGCAATCAGCCCGAGGGCCAGCGTGTTGGCGATTTTGCTTAAGACCTGAGGACCGACGGCGGTGGTTATCATATCCGCCTCGGCAATCTGTTGAATGGCATCAGGGCTATTGCTGTTGATGGCTCGGATATGACTGACCTGCTCCACGCGGGCGTTTTCCCCTACCACGTTGACCAGATAGCGCTGCTGATGGGCCAGCTGATCGATTAACGGCTGATTTACATCGGCAAAGGTGACTTCAGCCTTTGCATCCGCCAGCAGTTTGCCAATAAAACCGCGACCGATATTACCTGCGCCAAAATGTATTGCTTTCATAAAATGCACTCCAAAAAAGACTATCCGTATCGGGGGCGGGTCGCCCCCACAACCCTTATGCCGCTTGCTCGCCTGACAGAATCTGCAGGATTTCCTGGACGCTGGTGGTTTGCGTCAGACGTTCAATAACGTCTTTATCATCCAGCGCGTTGGCGAGGCGGGCGATAACCTGTACGTGCTCGTTATTACGGGCAGCAATGCCGATAACCAGCCGGGCAATATCATCCGGCTCATCGCCGAATCGCACGCCCTGCGGGTATTGGCAAATGACAATCCCGGTGTGAAGTACGCGGTCTTTGGCCTCTACGGTGCCGTGTGGAACGGCGATAGACTCTCCCAGATAGGTGGTGGTTAGCGCTTCTCGCGCCAGCATGGCGTCAATGTAGTCCGGTTCAACGTAGCCGCCAGCGACCAGCATCTCACCGGCAAAGCGAATGGCCTGCGCTTTGTTGTCTGCGGTTAAGTTAAGGAAAATATTGTCGGCGCTCAGCTTGAACAGATTTTCATCACGCTCACTGGCGTCAAATGCCTCGTCGTTGGCGGCAATTATCGTTTGATTAATCAGTCGATTATCGTTCGCGGCCGGCGGCAGTTTTGCCACCATCAGGCGGGTGGTTAAATCGGTATACAGCCCGCTATCGAGGAAATTACTCAGCGAAATATGCATCGCGTGAGGCGCATGACGCATGGCGCGTTCAGTTAAGTCCTGGTGCGTGATCACCAGATCGACATCTTCAGGCAGGCTGTTAATCGCGCAGTTGCTCACTGAAATATGCGTCAGACCGGCATCTTTGACTTTTTTGCGCAGCACGCCTGCACCCAGCGCGCTCGACCCCATACCCGCGTCACAGGCAACAATAATCTTGCGTACATGTTGCATATCTTTGGACAAATCGAGCGCCGGTGCCGGCTGCTCGCCGGACGGTTTGCCCGCGGATTTAGACTGCTGCTTCATTGCCTGCATGCGGCGAGTAGCTTCAGACAGACCGTTGCTCTCCTCGTCGCCGACGCGAACGCGTTTAAGCAACATGGAAGCGGTAAGGAAGGAGACCAGCGTAGAGGCTATAATCGATAATGCCACGCCAATTAATGAAGCTTTCGGCGTCATCAACAGGACCGCAAAGATGGAGCCCGGTGAGGCAGGGGAGACCAGACCTGCATTAAACAGAGTCAGGGTAAAGACGCCGGTCATGCCGCCCAGAATCACCGCCAGAATTAAGCGAGGATTCATCAGCACATAGGGGAAGTAGATCTCGTGGATACCGCCGAAGAAGTGAATGATCGCCGCACCGCCCGCAGACTGTTTGGCGCTGCCTTTGCCCACGAACATATACGCTAACAGCACGCCCAGACCCGGGCCCGGGTTAGCTTCAATCAGGAAGAAAATTGACTTGCCGGTTTCCGTCGCCTGCTGAATGCCCAGCGGCGAGAAGATCCCGTGGTTAATGGCATTGTTGAGGAACAGGATTTTTGCCGGTTCAACAAACACTGAGGTCAGCGGCAGCAGGTTATTTTGCACCATCACGTTGACCCCGGAGGCCAACACTTTCGACAGTATCTCAACCATTGGGCCAATCGCCATAAAGGCAAGCATCGCCAGCAGCATGCCGATAATCCCGGCCGAGAAGTTGTTCACCAGCATCTCAAAGCCGCTTTTGATTTTACCGTCTACCCAGCGGTCGAAACGCTTAATCGCCCAACCGCCGAGCGGCCCGGCAATCATTGCGCCCATAAACATCGGCATATCTGCGCCGACGATAACGCCCATCGTGGTGATGGCGCCGACCACGCCGCCGCGCTCACCGCCAATAAGACGACCACCGGTGTAGCCGATAAGCAGCGGCAGCAAGTAGGTGATCATCGGGCCAACCAGCTTGGCTAACGTTTCATTAGGCAGCCAGCCTGTTGGAATAAATAATGCGGTAATCAAACCCCAGGCAATGAATGCGCCAATATTGGGCATCACCATATTGCTGAGAAAACGGCCAAAATTCTGTACCTTGACCTTGATATCTGGTGATAACATAAAACACCCCTCGTGGTGCGCGTAAAGACGTTACGCGTCGTCACAGTTGTGATGGTTTCGCCAAAAACCATCCAGTCGTTCTGTATGCAAAATCGACTCTATCACGCCGTTTTCATCTCGCGTACTCGAGGGGTATTTGTGATGATGATCACTCTACCCACCCCCGAATTCGACTCTTTCTAGTGATTCCGATCACATAAAGAGGTGTAATTCGGCTACAAAGTTAAAAAATCGCCTCCAGAGACGGTTTTTTTGTGAAGTAAATCACCTTTGTTTTTTGCCTCTTTGTTTTTAAATTGTGACGCCATTCACAAGATGTTTTTCGCCTCGTCTTACTTCACCTCTTTTTCGCCGTCCGCCGCGTTTTTTACGTCATAAAATTACAACCTCCCGATCGCCAGACGTAAAAAAGCCCCGCAAAGTTTCCCTTGCAGAGCTTAACGATAAGAAGGGGATTAGCTAAAAAGCGCGGTAATTGATGCGCTCGCCAGCGAGTGGAAGTGCACATTAAAGCCCACCATCGCGCCGCTTGCACCTTCATCAACGTCGATTTTGTCGACATCCAGCGCATGCACGGTAAAGATATAACGGTGGGTTTCGCCTTTTGGCGGTGCCGCGCCGCCGTAACCGGCTTTGCCGAAATCGGTGCGGGTTTGTAGCGCGCCTGTCGGTAAATTCACGACGCCTGAGCCGCTACCGGTAGGCAGTTCGCGGGTGTCGGCGGGAATATTCGCGACGATCCAATGCCACCAGCCTGAGCCTGTAGGCGCATCGGGATCGAAGCAGGTGACGACAAAGCTTTTGGTACCTGTAGGCACATCGTCCCATGCCAGATGCGGAGAGAGGTTTTCGCCCTCATAGCCCATCCCGTTGAAAACCTGCTGCGCGGGGAGTTTTTCGCCATCACGCAGGTCGTGGCTGACTAATTTCATCGACTGCCTCCTTTGTTAATCCACTGATTAACAAAGGAGTGTAGCTTTTATTCAGCGCGATGGCTGCTGCTTATTGGATAAAAAATGTTTCCTCCTCGACCGCTAAACAGACCGCACGGGTCAAACGCGTAAGCTGGGCTTTGCTGATGAGATAAGGCGGCATCAAATAAATCAGGCGACCAAACGGTCGTACCCACACGCCTTGTTCGACGAAGAATCGCTGCAACTGTGCCATGTTGACCGGATAGCGGGTTTCAACCACGCCGATAGCGCCCAGGACACGCACGTCGGCTACCAGCGGAGAATCCCCCGCCGGTGCCAGCTCGCGTTTTAACTGGCTTTCAATCGCCGCGACCTGGGTTTGCCATTCGCCGCTTTCCAGGATGGCGAGGCTTTCGGTGGCAACGGCGCAGGCCAGAGGATTGCCCATAAACGTTGGCCCGTGCATAAAGCAGCCCGCTTCGCCGTTGCTGATGGTTTCTGCCACTTCCCGGGTGGTGATGGTGGCCGACAGTGTCATTGTGCCGCCGGTCAACGCTTTCCCCAGACACAGAATATCGGCGCTAATCCCCGCATGATCGCAGGCAAAGAGCTTGCCGGTTCGCCCAAAACCGGTGGCAATCTCGTCGGCAATCAACAAAATGCCTTCGCGGTCGCACATTTTGCGGATGCGTCTTAACCACTCTGGATGATACATCCGCATTCCGCCGGCACCCTGCACGATAGGCTCGAGGATCACCGCGGCAATTTCCCCGCGATGCGCCGCCATCAGTCGCGCAAACGCCACCATGTCGTACTCATCAAATTCGCCATCAAAGCGGCTGTGCGGGGCAGGTGCGAACAGATTCTGCGGCAAATAGCCCTTCCACAAACTGTGCATGGAATTGTCCGGGTCGCACACCGACATCGCGCCAAAAGTATCGCCGTGGTAGCCGTTACGGAAGGTCAGAAAACGCTGACGGGACTCGCCTTTGGCCTGCCAGTACTGCAACGCCATTTTCATCGCCACTTCCACCGCCACGGAACCGGAATCGGCAAGGAATACGCACTCCAGCGGCTCCGGCGTCATGGCCACCAGTTTGCGGCACAAGGCCACGGCAGAAGGGTGGGTTATGCCGCCAAACATCACGTGCGACATCTGGTCGATTTGCGCTTTCATCGCCGCGTTGAGGCGAGGATGGTTGTAACCGTGGATGGTGGCCCACCAGGACGACATCCCGTCAACCAGGCGTTCACCGCTAGCAAGCTTAAGCTCGCAACCTTCAGCGGAAACCACTGGATACACCGGCAGCGGTGCGGTCATGGAGGTATAAGGGTGCCAGATGTGGCGCTGATCGAAGGTGAGATCGTCCATTTTCATAATCGACTTGTAAACCATTTTGAAAAGTTTTAGGTTTACGAGTATAAACCGATCTGAAAATTAACAAAACCCCCGGAGAAGCCAATGGCTAACCCTTTACGTTGGACAATGTCGCAAGTCACCGCTCTTTTCGAAAAACCGCTGCTCGATTTACTGTTTGAAGCGCAGCAGATCCACCGTCAACATTTTGACCCACAGCAGGTGCAGGTGAGTACGCTGCTGTCGATTAAAACCGGTGCCTGCCCGGAAGACTGCAAATACTGCCCGCAAAGCTCGCGCTACAAAACCGGGCTTGAAAGCGAACGCCTGATGGAAGTGGAGCAGGTGCTGGAATCCGCGCGCAAAGCCAAACTGGCCGGCTCAACCCGATTCTGCATGGGCGCGGCGTGGAAAAACCCGCATGAGCGCGATATGCCCTACCTTGAGCAAATGGTGCAGGGCGTGAAAGAGATGGGCCTCGAAGCCTGTATGACGCTGGGCACGCTGTCCGATACTCAGGCGGAACGTCTGGCCTCGGCGGGGCTTGATTACTACAACCACAACCTCGATACCTCACCGGAATTCTACGGCAATATCATCACCACCCGCAGTTACCAGGAACGTCTGGATACGCTGGGGAAAGTGCGCGATGCCGGGATTAAAGTCTGCTCCGGTGGCATTGTCGGATTGGGAGAAACCGTCACCGATCGTGCCGGTCTGCTGCTGCAATTAGCTAACCTGCCGACGCCGCCGGAAAGCGTGCCGATCAACATGCTGGTGAAGGTAAAAGGCACGCCGCTTGCGGATAACGACGATGTGGATGCGTTTGATTTTATTCGCACCATTGCGGTGGCGCGAATCATGATGCCGACCTCCTACGTGCGTTTGTCCGCCGGTCGTGAGCAGATGAACGAACAGACTCAGGCGATGTGTTTTATGGCCGGGGCAAACTCGGTGTTCTATGGCTGCAAACTGCTGACCACGCCGAACCCGGAAGAGGACAAAGATCTACAACTCTTCCGTAAGCTGGGGCTAAACCCGCAGCAGACCAGCGTAAGTCTCGGCGACAACGAGCAGCAGCAGCGTCTGGAGCAGGTTCTCAAAACCCCGGACACCGAGGAATATTACAACGCGGCGGCGATATGAGTTGGCAAAGCCGAATTGAACATGCGGTAGCCGAACGCCGGGAGACGCAGGCGTTTCGCCAGCGTCAACCGCTGACGCTGGGCGCCGGGCGCTGGCTGGTGCGCGGTGATCGCCGTTACCGCAATTTCTCCAGCAATGATTATCTCGGCTTAAGCCAGCATCCGCACGTAGTGCGCGCCTGGCAGCAGGGGGCCGAGCTGTATGGTGTGGGCGCGGGCGGCTCCGGGCATGTCACCGGCTATCACCAGGCTCATCAACGTCTGGAGGAGCAGCTTGCCGACTGGCTAGGCTACGATCGCGCCTTGCTGTTTATCTCGGGTTTCGCCGCCAATCAGGCGGTGATTGCCGCCCTCGCCGGCAGGGAAGACCGGATTGTTGCCGACCGTCTGAGCCACGTATCGTTACTGGAAGCGGCAGCGCAGAGCCCGGCCCAGCTACGTCGCTTCCAGCACAATGACGGTCAGCATCTTGCCCGCCTGCTCAGAGCGCCGGTTGGCGGCCAGCAACTGGTGGTGACGGAAGGGGTGTTTAGCATGGACGGCGACCGCGCGCCGCTGGCCGATATAGCCCGCGTCACGCGAGAAGCTGAAGGCTGGCTGATGGTTGACGACGCGCACGGTATTGGCGTTGAGGGCGAAAATGGCCGGGGGAGCTGCCAGCAGCAGGGCATACATCCTGAACTGCTGATCGTCACCTTTGGTAAGGCCTTTGGTCTGAGCGGGGCGGCGGTGCTGTGCAGCCAGGATGTTGCTGACTACTTGGTGCAATTTGCCCGGCATCTGATTTACAGCACCGCTATGCCGCCCGCTCAGGCGGTGGCATTACAGGCGGCGCTGGGCGTTATTCAAAGCGATGACGGGCAGCAACGGCGTGAGATGTTAGCCCAGCACGTGGCTGATTTTCGTCGGGGAGCGCGTGGGCTTGACTATCCCCTGACCGACTCGAAAAGCGCCATTCAGCCGCTGATTATTGGTGATAACCAGCGTACGCTGCAACTGGCCGACCGGCTGCGCGATCAGGGCTGCTGGGTCACCGCTATCCGCCCGCCGACCGTTCCTGTCGGTACTGCACGCTTGCGTCTGACGCTGACCGCCGCGCACCAGCCGGAAGATATCGCCCATTTGCTGGAGGTGCTGAATGGCGAACGTGGATAAGCAGGCCGTCGCCGCCGCATTTGGGCGCGCGGCGGCCCATTATCATCAGCATGATGAGCTGCAACGCTTAAGTGCCGCGCATCTTCTGGCCCAGCTTCCTTCACAGACTTTTGCCCGCGTGTTGGATGCCGGCTGCGGGCCTGGCAGCTACAGCCGCTACTGGCGAAGCCAGGGGAGTCACGTGACGGCGCTGGATCTCTCCCATGAAATGCTGCAACACGCGCGGGAACATCAGTCGGCAGACCGCTATTTGCAGGCCGATATCGAAGATATTCCGCCACTGGAAAGCAATTTTGAACTGGTGTGGAGCAATCTGGCCGTGCAATGGTGCAGCGACATTCGCGTGGCCCTCGACGGGCTTTACCGGCAGCTTAGCCCCGGCGGGATATTAGCATTTACCACGCTTACCGCAGGGTCGTTACCGGAACTTAACCGGGCCTGGCAGGCCGTGGATCATCACCCGCACGCCAACCGTTTTCTGCCCGAACAGACGCTGCGTGAAGCCCTGGCGCCGTATCGTCATCGCGCCACGGTCACTACCCATACGTTAGCGTTTCCGGATGCATTAAGCGCAATGCGCTCGCTCAAGGGAATTGGTGCGACGCATCTTCATCAGGGGCGCAGTAGCCGGACGCTAACGCGAGGAAGACTGCAACAGCTTCAGCTAGCATGGCCATCGCAGGCGGGAGAATGCCCTTTGACTTACCATCTTTTTACAGGAGTGATCGCGCGTGATTGAACGCTACTATGTTACCGGAACCGATACGGAAGTGGGGAAAACCGTTGCCAGTACCGCATTGCTACAGGCAGCGCGTTTACTCGGGCGTCGTACCGCAGGCTACAAGCCGGTGGCGTCAGGCAGCGAGATGACCCCGGATGGGTTGCGCAACAGCGATGCCCTGGCGCTACAGCGTAACAGCGTGGTGCCGCTGGGTTATGCAGCGGTGAACCCGTATACCTTCGCTGAACCCACCTCTCCGCATATCGTCAGCGCCGATGAACAGCGTCCGATTGAAGCCAGCGTCCTCTCAGCGGGTTTGCGCAAGCTGGAGGCTCAGGCTGACTGGGTGCTGGTCGAAGGGGCGGGCGGCTGGTATACGCCACTTTCGCCGACGTTGACGCTGGCGGACTGGGTGAAGGAGGAACAACTGCCGGTGATTCTGGTGGTCGGCGTGAAACTTGGCTGCATCAACCATGCGGTGCTGACGGCTCAGGCCGTACAGCAGGCGGGATTGAAACTGGTGGGCTGGATTGCCAATGACGTCACCCCGCCAGGACGTCGGCACGCGGAGTACCTCTCTACGCTAAAGCGGATGCTCCCAGCCCCGATGCTCGGTGAAATTCCCTGGCTTGGCGATGAGATTACCGAGAAACCGCTGGGTCAATATCTCGACCTGAGCATCCTCTAACCCCTCTTTTGACCCGCTGAAAGCCCTCAGCGGGTTATCTTCATTCGTAACTGAAACGCCGTAAAAAACGTAAGGGAATCATGTCTGTTATCGCCAGATAAAGAGGCGACATTTCGCTGATACATATCAAAATCGAGAGTAAAATATTTTTTTGCATCAGCATTGACAGGATGTTGCGCAAATCGCCGGGTGGCGGGGGATACGGGCTGGAGGTAGTTATCCACTATTCCTGTGGATAACCCTGTGTATTAGGGTTAGAAAACTCGCGGTGAACGAGAGAACATGCGGCTTTCGCCCGAATTGGTGTGAAACGCGTCTTTTGTCTGTTTTCTTTAAATATCAATAAGATAAATAAAAGCAATGGCGTCATAAAAAGTGCAGGTGATTGCCATAAAACTTTCATGACCTATATTGACAAATGTTAAAAGGGAAAATGTTCTGGGGATAACCTTATCTGGTGGCAGTTTTATCTGCCCGACCGTTAAATTTCATCGATTCTTGCGGGTTATCTGCGCAGCCTGGCGAAATACGATAATGCACAACTGTGTTTATATCCAGTATTTTTTATTGGCAAATATGCGAGGGGCGAGTAGAATTAATCTCCAGCCCGGCCATCAGTCATCAGGTAGCGTTGTCCATGAGTAAACCCTTTAAGTTACATTCCGCGTTTAGTCCTTCTGGCGACCAGCCGGTTGCCATTTCACGTCTGAAAGAGGGGCTGGAAGACGGTCTGGCGCATCAGACCCTGCTTGGCGTGACCGGTTCAGGGAAAACCTTTACCGTGGCTAACGTCATCGCTGACCTCCAGCGTCCCACCATGGTACTGGCACCGAATAAAACCCTGGCGGCGCAGTTGTACGGTGAAATGAAAGCGTTCTTCCCGGAAAACGCGGTGGAGTACTTTGTCTCTTACTACGACTATTATCAGCCGGAAGCCTACGTTCCCAGCTCCGATACCTTTATCGAAAAAGACTCCGCGGTGAATGAGCACATCGACCAGATGCGTCTGTCCGCCACCAAAGCGCTGCTTGAGCGGCGCGACGTTATCGTAGTGGCGTCAGTATCGGCCATCTACGGTCTGGGCGACCCAGACCTGTATCTGAAAATGATGCTGCACCTGACGGTGGGCACCATTATCGATCAGCGCTCCATTCTGCGTAGGCTTGCGGATTTGCAGTACACCCGTAACGATCAGGCGTTTCAGCGCGGGACATTCCGTGTGCGCGGTGAAGTCATTGATATCTTCCCCGCAGAATCGGACGATCTGGCGCTTCGCGTCGAGTTGTTTGACGAAGAGGTTGAGCGACTGTCGCTGTTCGACCCACTAACCGGCCACGTCGAAACAACGCTCCAGCGCTATACGGTTTACCCGAAAAGCCACTACGTTACTCCGCGCGAGCGTATCGTACAGGCAATGGAAGAAATCAAAGTTGAACTGGCTGAACGACGCAAGGTGTTATTGGCAAACAATAAGCTGCTCGAAGAGCAACGCATCAGCCAGCGAACCCAGTTTGACCTCGAAATGATGAATGAGCTGGGTTACTGCTCGGGCATTGAAAACTACTCGCGCTTCCTTTCGGGGCGTGGGCCGGGCGAGCCACCGCCGACGCTATTTGACTACCTGCCGGCTGACGGTCTGCTGGTGGTGGACGAATCCCACGTGACGATCCCACAAATCGGCGGCATGTACCGTGGCGACCGGGCGCGTAAAGAGACGCTGGTCGAGTATGGTTTCCGTTTGCCATCTGCGCTGGATAACCGTCCGCTGAAATTTGAAGAGTTTGAAGCGCTGGCACCGCAGACGATTTATGTCTCCGCGACGCCGGGCAACTATGAGCTGGAAAAATCTGGCGGCGAGGTGATTGACCAGGTCGTACGTCCTACCGGGTTGCTTGACCCGATTATCGAAGTGCGTCCGGTCGGCACGCAGGTTGACGATCTGTTATCCGAAATTCGCAAGCGCGCGGTGATTAACGAACGAGTGCTTGTCACCACGCTCACCAAACGTATGGCGGAAGACCTGACGGATTATCTCGAAGAACACGGAGAACGGGTGCGTTATCTGCACTCTGATATCGACACCGTCGAGCGTATGGAAATCATCCGCGATCTGCGTCTGGGCGAATTCGACGTGCTGGTGGGAATCAACTTGCTGCGTGAAGGGTTGGATATGCCGGAAGTCTCTCTGGTGGCAATTCTTGACGCTGACAAAGAGGGCTTCCTGCGTTCCGAACGTTCGTTGATTCAGACTATTGGTCGTGCCGCGCGTAACATTAACGGCAAGGCGATACTGTACGGTGACAAAATCACCGCGTCGATGGCCAAAGCCATCGGGGAGACCGAGCGTCGCCGTGAGAAACAGCATCAGTACAACGTCGAGCACGGCATTGTGCCGCAGGGCCTGGTCAAAGACGTGGTTGATATTCTGTCGATGGGTGAGGGGCTGGCGAAGACCAAAGCGAAAGGCCGCGGTAAGTCACGTGGCGCATCGTCGGTGGTTGAAGCCGATGCACCGGTGCTGACGCCGAAAGCGTTGCAGCAGCAAATCCAGGTCGTGGAAGCGCAAATGATGAAACATGCGCAAAACCTCGAGTTTGAAGAAGCGGCAGGAGCCCGCGACCGGCTGCACAAGCTCCGCGAGTTGTTTATTGCCACGTCATAATGACGGCACCCTCGGTATAACCCGGCGCTAACCCCGGCGTCACTGCGTTCGGCCGGGCTACCATCCCGTAGCCCGGGCAAGGCGCAAGCCGCCCCGGGATAGCCCGGTGCCACTCCCGGCGTCACTCCGTTCAGCCGGGCTACCATCCCGTAGCCCGGGCAAGGCGCAAGCCGCCCCCGGGATAACTCGGTGCCTCCCCCGGCGTCACTCCGTTCAGCCGGGCTACCATCCCGTAGCCCGGGCAAGGCGCAAGCCGCCCCCGTGATAGCCCGGTGCCTCCCCCGGCGTCACTCCGTTCAGCCGTGCTACCATCCCGTAGCCCGGGCAAGGCGTAAGCCGCCCCCGGGATAGCTCGGTGCCTCCCCCGGCGTCACTCCGTTCAGCCGTGCCACCATCCCGTAGCCCGGGCAAGGCGCAAGCCGCCCCCGGGATAGCTCGGTGACACTCCCGGCGTCACTCCGTTCGGCCGGGCTACCATCCCGTAGCCCGGGCAAGGCGCAAGCCGCCCCCGGGATAGCCCGGTGCCACTCCCGGCGTCACTCCGTTCGGCCGGGCTACCATCCCGTAGCCCGGGATGGCTTAGCGCGGATATTGGCGAAAAATGCGAACAGCGTCACTCTCAGGAGACGTCAGCCTTAATGTTCACTTAATAAACTGCGCTCATACTATCCTTAAAATAAATAAGGATCGCGCTATGTTACCTCTCAATACCCAGCAACTGTTTACCGTAACTCTCTCTATTGCCATTGTCGTCGGTTTTGTCTGCCAGTGGATAATGACGTTCTAACGCGCATTAATGCTTAGGCGACTGAAACTCCACCCATGCCCGGGTGCCGTTTTCGTTCTCGCGATTTTGCAAGAAGAATGCCGCTTCATGAAGCTGGGCGATACGCGTCACGATGCTGAGACCGAGACCAATTCCCCCATAACGACTGTCCATTCGCACGAACGCCTGGCTTAACTCACCCACTTTAGACTCATCAATCCCCGGCCCCTCATCCTCAACCACCAACATTGGTCGTGATGCGGACACAAGCGACAGCGTAATCGTCGAGTTTTCCGGGCTATATCGATGCGCATTCTCCAGCAAATTACGCACCAGCAGGCGCAGCAAGGTCGCATCACCGGAAACGGTCAATGCCGACGGCGGATGGTGAATAACCAGCTTTTGCGCTCGCGCACCTAGCATGGTTTCAAGCTCAGTGCGTATTGGCTCAACGACATCACTCAGTAGATTCACCTGCTGATAACTCCCTGCCGAAAATGACTGGCCGACGCGCGCTAAAAGCAGCAGCTGTGCAACGCTCTCAGTCATCTGATCGAGGCGCTGTACCAGTGGTGCCAGATTCAAGTGCTGGGTCTTTTCCAGCAGTTCGAGATGCAGTTTTAAACCCGCCAGCGGCGTCCGCAGTTCATGGGCAACATCGGCGGTAAACAGACGCTCGCGATCGAGGGTCTGCGTCAGATTCAGCACCAGCTGGTTAATGGCGTTGGTCACAGCCTCCACTTCAACCGTCGTCTGTTGCAGATAGATAGGCTGCAAATTTCCCGGCGTACGGGAATCAAGCTCTTTTTGCAGGTCGGCGAGCGGGCGCGTGATGCGTTTTACCGCCTGTAAGCACAGGTACAGCGCCAGCGAGATAATCACCAGGCTTGGCAACAGCAGGCTGGCAATCGCTTCGCGCACTTCATGCTGAATATGCTTCGCATTATTGTGATTGTTTAAAAGCATTGCGACTTCCAGCTCGATCTGCTCTTTGCTTTCATGCCAGAGCCAGAACACGCTGATAAGCTGGAAAAACACCAGAATCACACCGATGGCGAGCAGCAGCTGATGACGCATCGGCCATTTGCGAACGGAAAATAATGCCATCGCTTATTCTGCCTTACAGCTGTTAACCAACTGATAGCCAAAGCCGCGCACGGTACGAATACGGGCTTTCCCCACTTTATCGCGCAGATTGTGAATATGGACTTCCAGCGTATTGGTCGCCGGTTCGTTATCCCAGTTGTAGATATCGTTGTAGAGAATTTCACGGTGTACCGGGCTACCCGCTTTAAGCATCAGGCGCGAAAGCAGGGCGTACTCTTTGGGCGTCAGCTCCAGAATCTCATCGTCCAGCCACACCTGGCGGCGCGTCACGTTGAGACGCAGATTCTCCACCGTGACTTCGTTATCGCCCTGGTTGAGATTACGACGCAGCAGCGCGCGAATGCGGGCGTTAAGCTCCTCTAACGCAAACGGCTTCACCAGATAATCGTCGGCACCGGTATCCAGACCGCTCACGCGATCCTCAAGGGTGTCGCGGGCGGTCAGAATAAGCACCGGCGTGCTCATTTTTTCCTGGCGCATACGGTTTAGAAAATGCAATCCGTCTTCATCCGGCAAACCTAAATCCAGCACGACCAGACTGTAGTGCCCGTTAGCCAGACTTAGCGCCGCCTGCTGCGCCGTCTCGACGCCATCGCACGCGTATCCTTCACTCTGCATGGCCAGAATCAGCCCCTGTAATAGCAGCGTATCATCTTCAACGACTAATATTTTCATCCGTTTGCCTCTATTTACACGTGGCTAATATATCGTCTGCGGCACGATATTCCTGTGTTTCTACGCCGGTCATACCCAGCATTGTAGAGAACAGATTGTCCTGCGAGTAGTCATTTTCTTTGGCCTTTTTCTGCAGGCAGGCGTAATTGACGTTATAGCGTTTTTGATAATCATCGGATAACCATAACAGCATTGGCACATGTTTCTGCGTTTCTGGTGCAATGGCATAAGGCAACCCGTGCAAATAAACCCCGTTCTCACCCAATGACTCGCCGTGGTCGGAAAGATAAACCAGACTGGTGGTGAATTTATCTTGTTTGGATTGCAGCAGCTTAATGGCTTTATCGACAATATAGTCGACGTACAAAATCGTATTATCGTAGCTATTTTTGAGTTGTTCCTGAGTACAGGATTGTATTTCGCTGGTATCACAGGTTGGCGTAAAGCGACGGAACGCCGGTGGATAACGGTTGTAATACGTTGGGCCGTGGCTGCCAATCGTATGCAGAACAATCACGCCGTCACCTTGCATATTATCGATGGTCTGCTCCAGACCGTGGAACAGCACCTCGTCGTAACATTCGCCGTTAATACATTCGCCGGGCAGTTTTAAATCGGTGACATCCTGATGCGGAACGCGGTCACAGGCCCCTTTGCAGCCGCCGTCATTATCATTCCACAGCACCTGAATACCTGCGCGCTGGATAATATCGAGCAATCCTTCCTGATGGTGGGCGAGCGACTCATCGTAGCCGGTACGCGGCATATTCGAGAACATGCAGGGAACCGAAACGGCGGTGGCCGTACCGCAGGAGGCTGTTTTCGGGAAATAGACCACGTTATCTTTGGCGAGTAACGGGTTGGTTTCACGGTCATAACCCCCCAGTGAGAAATTGGCGGCGCGTGAAGTTTCACCCACGATTAAAATCATCAGATTTTTGCGCGGGCCATTTTTCATCGCCGCGTTTTGTTTCGCATCTTCACCAATTTTGACTAACGGTAAATTGTCCATCTTGTGGTGAAAATACCAGGAGTTTATTGCCACAATACTGTTTGACGGATTTAAGGACTTCACTAGCTCCTTATTATTGCGAAACAGCGAGGCGTAATCTTTATAAAACAATGCGGCGACCAGCAAAATTAAGACGGCGGAGACGACCAGCGTCATTGCGCGAGTCAACGTCCCGCGCCACAGATTTGCCGCCGGTTTGATTTTTATCCACCACGCCAGCGCAATAAACAGCAGTGCGGTGAATCCCAATACCACGACCATCTGGCCCGAGAGCAGGGCATAGCTTTCAGCGGACGTGGTATCCAGAATATTGGTGACCATTGACCGGTCAACAATGATGCCGAAATTCATCATGAAATACTGAGCGCAGGCGCTAAGCAGAATAAACAGCGTGGTGACGAGTTTTTCAAGACGAATAAAAGAGGCCAGCGTCAGAAATATTGCCATCACTGAAAATGCCACCACCGGCATGCTGATAAACACCAGCATGTTATGCACGCTGTCTACGGGCAACAAGGTGAAGGCCTGACGATAGAAAACGATATTCAGGGCCAGGGCAATATAGAATGCGAACAACACGATGTACGTTAAGCGACTAACGGTCGGGCGATAGCGTGACAGGCGAAGCATAGCGATGGACTCAGTAATGATGATGTTCGCTATGCTGCCTGAGCTTTTTTAAGACAACCTTAAGATTTTAAGGTTGCTCAACCAAATGCCTGAAGTGCTTCCTCAAGCGCCGCACGCAGAAGGGCGCGGTCGTGGCGATAGGGAATATCATCAGCTTCCAGCGGCTGCTGGACCACCACTTTGCACTGCACATGGCTAGCGTCGACTTTCGGCCCAACAACCACCGCGTCAATCACTGCTTTGCCGATATAGTGCTCCAGCAGCCCAATGCGTGTTTCAATACTGAGATCGCCTGCCGGGCTGTGCTCACGGCCAAGATTATCAATGTAGACCATTGGCGCGGGCGTGCGACGCATTGCCTGGGCAATATCGGGCAGCAGCAGAATCGGTAACAGGCTGGTGTAAAAACTACCCGGGCCGATGAGAATTAAATCGGCCTCGGCGATGGCTTCCACGGCTTCACGTGTCGCTGAAACTTGCGGCGTTAACATCAATGTTTGCGGCGGCAGCTTAAGTTGATCGATATTCACTTCACCGTAGATTTCATGCCCCTCGCTGTCGATTGCCATTAAATCTACCGGCTGTTCGGACATAGGAATCAGTGATGCTTCCACTTTTAGCAGGTTTCTAATGAGATTGATGGCCTCTAAAGGTCTGATACTCAGGTTGTCTAAGGCCTTTAACATCAGATTTCCGAGGTTATGCCCGGAAAGTTCGCCATTACCGCCAAAACGATACTCAAACATTGTCGAAGCAACGCTGGGTTCGGTAATTAATTGATTCAGGCAGTTGCGCATGTCCCCCCAGGCAATGCCCCCTTCCGAACGACGAATACGTCCGGTAGAGCCGCCATTGTCGGTGGTGGTGACGATGCCGGTCAGGCGTGAACCGAGTGATGACAGGGATGACATGACGCGTCCAAGTCCATGTCCACCGCCCAGTGCGACAACGCGGTCAAGATCGGCAAAAGTGCGATTGCGCATACAACTTCCTTATAGTGAAAAACGTGCCTACATTAGCGTAACTACCCCTAAAAGACGATGCTCTCTCGCGGTCAAAATGACGTATATCAATGCAAAAAGGAGATTTTTACGTATTCTGTACGGAAAATGCAGGATAACACCGCTATATATAACTTTATACAGCGTAAGCGAGAATGGCGAAATTGTTCTTCTCGCGCTACTATTCGGCATAACCTGGTTTAGTTTTTAAGACTAAACAACACACTCTAGCCTCTGCGCCTAAGTTGAAAAATACGGCGTTTTGGCCGCGGCAGATTCTTGTCGCCAGGGCGAAGGAAGAAATGATCTCGCCTCCCGTATTTGGAAAGGTGTCTATGGCTTCACAACTCACTGATGCGTTTGCGCGCAGATTTTTCTATCTGCGTTTGTCGATTACCGACGTTTGCAATTTCCGCTGCACCTACTGCCTGCCTGATGGCTATCAGCCCAATGGGGTGACCAACAAAGGATTTCTGTCGCTTGACGAAATTCGCCGGGTTACGCGCGCCTTTTCGGCTCTGGGGACGGAAAAAGTCCGCCTGACCGGCGGTGAGCCATCTTTACGTCGTGATTTTACCGACGTCATTGCCGCCGTGAAAGAAAACGCCGCTATCCGTCAGATTGCCGTCACCACCAACGGTTACCGAATGGCGCGTGATGTCGCCGCCTGGCGTGATGCCGGTCTGACGGCGCTAAACGTCAGCCTGGACAGTCTGGACGCGCGTCAGTTTCACGCGATTACCGGTCAGGATAAATTCCGCCAGGTGATGGACGGCATCGATGCCGCCTTTAGCGCAGGCTTTGATAAAGTGAAGGTCAACACCGTGCTGATGCGCGATGTAAACCATCACGAGCTCGACACCTTTCTGGCGTGGATCAAACCGCGCCGCATTCAACTCCGCTTTATTGAACTGATGGAAACCGGCGACAGTAGTGAACTGTTCCGCAAACACCATATCTCCGGCATGGTGCTGCGCGACCAACTGCTTAAGCGCGGCTGGATCCATCAAATCCGTCAGCGCAGCGACGGCCCGGCGCAGGTCTTTTGCCACCCCGATTATGAAGGGGAAATCGGTTTAATTATGCCGTACGAAAAAGACTTCTGCGCGAGCTGTAACCGTCTGCGCGTATCGTCCGTTGGGAAGCTGCACCTGTGCCTGTTTGGCGACGGCGGCGTTGATCTGCGTGAACTGCTGGCGGAAGACGCTCAGCAGCAGGCGCTGGAAGAGCGCATTGCTGAAGCCTTAACCCATAAAAAGCAGACCCACTTTCTGCATCAGGGCGATACCGGAATTACCCAGAATTTATCCTATATTGGTGGATGATTCGTCATCAAGGAGCTATCAAATGAGTCAGGTGAGCGCTGAATTTATCCCGACACGCATTGCTATTCTCACTGTTTCAAATCGTCGCGGCGAAGAGGATGACACTTCCGGTCATTTCCTGCGCGACTCCGCCCTGGAAGCTGGGCATCAGGTCGTCGACAAAGCTATCGTTAAAGAAAATCGTTACCAGATTCGTGCCCAGGTCTCCGCGTGGATTGCCCGCGATGACGTGCAGGTGGTGCTTATCACCGGCGGCACCGGGTTGACCGATGGCGACCAGGCCCCTGAAGCGTTACTGCCGCTGTTTGACCGCGAAATTGAAGGCTTTGGCGAAGTGTTCCGCATGCTCTCCTTTGAAGAAATTGGCACTGCCACGCTGCAATCGCGCGCAGTGGCGGGGATGGCAAACCGCACGTTGATTTTTGCCATGCCGGGCTCAACCAAAGCCTGTCGCACCGCGTGGGATAATATTATTGCCCCGCAGCTGGATGCCCGTACGCGTCCATGTAACTTCCACCCTCATCTGAAGAAATAAAACCATGTCGCAACTGACCCATATTAACGCGGCGGGTGAAGCTCATATGGTGGATGTCTCTGCCAAAGCGGAAACCGTTCGTGAAGCGCGCGCCGAAGCGTTCGTCACCATGCTGCCAGAAACCCTGTCGATGATTATCGAAGGTAGCCACCACAAAGGCGATGTGTTTGCCACCGCGCGTATTGCTGGCATTCAGGCCGCGAAACGTACCTGGGAGTTGATCCCGCTGTGTCACCCGCTGATGCTGAGCAAAGTGGAAGTCAATTTGCTGGCTGAACCGCAACACAACCGCGTTCGCATTGAATCGCTGTGCCGCCTGACCGGAAAAACCGGCGTGGAGATGGAAGCCCTGACCGCCGCGTCGGTCGCCGCGCTGACCATTTATGACATGTGTAAAGCGGTGCAAAAAGACATGGTTATCGGCCCGGTTCGCCTGTTGGCGAAAAGCGGCGGTAAATCCGGTGATTTCAAGGTGGATACTCATGATTAATGTGCTGTTTTTTGCTCAGGTTCGTGAGCTTGTCGGCACCGATTCGCTAGCGTTAGCCGCGGAATTTGCCACGGTAGAAGCGCTGCGCCAGCATTTAGTGGCGCAAGAAGGGCGTTGGGCGCTGGCGCTGGAAGAGGGCAAACTGCTGGCGGCGGTAAATCAGACGCTGGTGAGCTTCGACCACCCGGTGGCTGACGGTGATGAAGTCGCCTTTTTCCCGCCGGTTACTGGAGGTTGAGATGAGCGAAACGCGTATTATTGTCGGTCACCAGCCCTTTAGCGTAGGCGAGGAGTATCCGTGGCTTGCTGCCCGCGATGAAGACGGCGCGGTGGTGACCTTCACCGGTAAAGTGCGTAATCATAATCTCGGTGATAGCGTCAAGGCGCTGACCCTCGAACATTATCCCGGTATGACCGAAAAAGCGCTGGCTGAGATCGTCGATGCCGCGCGCGAACGCTGGCCGTTGGGCCGCGTGACCGTTATCCATCGTATTGGTGAGATGTGGCCCGGTGATGAGATTGTTTTTGTCGGCGTCACCAGCGCGCATCGCAGCAGCGCCTTTGACGCGGGCGAATTTATCATGGACTATCTAAAGACCCGCGCCCCGTTCTGGAAACGTGAAGCCACGCCGGAAGGGGAACGTTGGGTAGACGCGCGCGACAGCGATAAGCAAGCAGCCGAACGCTGGTAGAGTACACTTACTTTAGGCTCTTTTAACTTCAGGAGAACGTCATGGAACGATTCCCTCGCTCTGGCTCTGATTCGATTGTGCAGGCCCGTTCAGGTCTGCAAACGTATATGGCGCAGGTTTACGGCTGGATGACCTGCGGACTTTTGCTGACCGCGTTTATTGCGTGGTATGCGGCCAATACGCCTGCGGTGATGATGTTTGTTTTCTCCAGCAAAATCACCTTCTTTGGGCTGATTATTGCGCAACTGGCGTTGGTGTTCGTGCTCTCAGGTATGGTGCAACGTCTTAGCGCCGGTGTGGCGACAACGCTGTTTATGCTGTATTCGGCGCTCACTGGGTTGACGCTCTCCAGTATTTTTATCGTCTATACCTACTCATCCATCGCCAGCACCTTCGTCGTGACCGGCGGTATGTTTGGCATCATGAGCCTCTACGGCTACACCACCAAACGTGATCTCAGCGGCTTTGGCAATATGCTGTTTATGGCGCTGATTGGTATCGTTCTGGCGTCGCTGGTGAACTTCTGGCTGAAAAGCACCGCGCTGATGTGGGCGATTACCTACATCGGGGTTATCGTATTTGTTGGCCTGACCGCCTACGACACGCAGAAACTGAAAAATATCGGTGAACAAATTGATGTCCGTGATTCATCAAACCTGCGCAAATACGCCATTCTCGGCGCGCTGACGCTGTATCTCGACTTCATCAACCTGTTCCTGATGCTGCTGCGCATCTTCGGTAACCGCCGCTAAACGGCAACCTGCTCGGGTGTGCCTGATGACGCTACGCTTATCAGGCCTACCGGACGAATAATATCCCGGCCATTCGCCCTGATGCCGGGAGTCCACCTGCGTATTTCCCCCTCGTTTGGCGAAGGTTTAATCACGTTTTTCCACAATATGAACGAAAATGTGACACCACTGTCACAAAAAGAAGCGTCTTTACGGAATTTTCCGTAGACTTGCGTACTCTGAATAAGCAAATAAAATTCTTCAGGAGAGAAGCCATGAAGTGGCAACAACGAATTCGTGTCGCAACCGGGCTAGGTTGCTGGCAGATTATGTTGCATTTACTGGTCGTCGCCGTGTTGGTTATGGGCTGGATGAGCGGCACGCTGGTGCGCGTTGGACTCGGCCTTTGCGTGCTGTACGCCGTAAGCGTTTTACTGATGCTGGCGCTGCAGCGCCACCATGACAAACGTTGGCGAGATGTCGCCGATGTGTTCGAAGAACTGACGACCACCTGGTATTTTGGCGCCGCGATGATTGCCCTTTGGCTGCTGTCCCGCGTGCTGCACAATAACTATCTGCTGGCGCTGGCCGGGCTGGCAATCCTTGCCGGGCCAGCCGTATTCTCGCTGCTGGTTAAAGATAAAAACTCAGGCGATCTTGCGGCGAAACATCGCGTACGCCACTGATCCCGTCGTGGCCGCTATGAACAGTAGCGGCCACAAGCTCCCCCAGATAATCGACAAACTCGCATCCTTCAAATAGATCTGCTTCGTGATATCCGTGAAATGGCGGATAGGGTTTATCCACGTCAGGTGCTGGAGCCACAGCGGCATATTCTCAACTGGCGACACGTAGCCTGAGAGCAAAATCGCCGGCATCATAAACACAAACACGCCGATAAATGCCTGCTGCTGCGTGGAGCACAGCGAGGAGATCAGTAGTCCAAACCCCACCAGCGACAGCCCGTAAATCACCATCGTGAAATAGAACAGCGCCAGCGATCCGGCGAAGGGGATTTGATACGCCCAGATTCCTATCCCCAGAACAATACTCGCCTGCGCGGTAGCGACAATCAGCGCAGGAACCGCTTTACCGACGAATATTTGCCAGGTGGCGAGCGGGGAGACCAGAAGTTGATCGAGCGTGCCTTGTTCGCGCTCGCGGGCGACCGAAAGAGAGGTGACGATCATCACGCCGATGGTAGTTATCATGGCGATAAGCGACGGCACCACGAACCATTTGTAATCAAGGTTCGGGTTATACCAATTGCGCACCACCAGCTCGCTGTTGTTGGGTTTGGCTTTGCCATCCATCAGCTCCTGCTGGTAGTTTTTGACGATCTGCTGCAGATAGTTCGCGGCGATCTGGGCGCTATTGGAGTTGCGTCCGTCGAGTAAAAGCTGCATGGGCGCGGTCTGGAAAGTATCGAGGTTACGCGAGAAATCGGCCGGGAACCGCACCAGCAGCAGCGCCTTTTGGGTGTCGATGGTCGGTTGAATCTCCTGCGGATTTTTTAGCAGCAGCACGTGAGTAAAGGCTTTGGCGCGGGCAAAGCGCTGGGTCAACTCGACGGCGTGCTTGCCGTTGTCTTCGTTATAGACGGCGATGGTGGCGTTGGTCACCTCAAGGGTGGCGGCAAAGGGGAACAGCAGCACCTGAATTAAAACCGGCGCGATTAAAATCGCACGGGTCTGCGGCTCGCGGAGCAGCGATTGTAGCTCTTTGCGGATAAGCGTCCATAAACGGTAAAACATAGTGCCGTCCTCATGTCGGGTGGCGCTGCGCTTACCCGACCTACATGGCTCGTAGGCCCGGTAAGCGCAGCGCCACCGGGCCTACGAGCACAAGAATTAATCCAACCGACGTTTGGTTTTCATCCACGTCAGGCCAATAAACATCACCGCCGAAGCGATTAAAAACAGGGTATTAATGATCAGCACCACCGGGATATTGCCCGCCAGAAACAGGCTTTGCAGGGTGCTGACGAAATACCGTGCCGGAATGATATAGGTCACTACGCGAATCGCCGCCGGCATACTGTCTATCTGGAAAATAAACCCGGACAGCATAATCGACGGCAAAAATGCGGCGTTCAGCGCCACCTGGGCGGCGTTAAACTGGTTGCGGGTGATGGTCGAAATTAAAAGCCCCATCCCCAGCGTGCTGAGTAAAAACAGACTGGTGATGAAAAACAAAATAATCAGCGACCCGCGATATGGCACGCCAAGAATAAACACCGACACCAGCATACACAGCAGCATCGCCAGCATGCCGAGGAAATAGTAGGGGATAAGCTTACACAACAGCAGCTCGACGCGCGTGACTTCGGTGGACAGCAGCGCCTCCATGGTGCCGCGCTCCCACTCGCGGGCAATCACCAGCGAGGTCAGAATTGCGCCGATCACCGTCATAATGATGGTGATAGCCCCTGGAATGATAAAGTGCTGGCTTATCGCCGCCGGGTTAAACCAGTAGCGCGTCTGCACGTCAATCAGCGGTGTGAAGGTCTGGCCGTTATCCTCCGCGCGCTGTTGCTGCCAGATTTGCCAGATGCCCTCGACATACCCCTGCACAAAGTTGGCAGTATTCGGCTCGCTGCCGTCGGTGATCACCTGAATTGGCGCATCGTCGCCAGTCCGCGCCATCTTCTTATCGAAATCAACCGGCACCACCACCAGCCCACGAATGCGTCCGGCCTGCATCATCTCAACCAGCTGCGCGCGATTATCGCTAATGGTCGCGTCAATATAGGGCGAACCGGTGAGCGTATGGGTAAAATCCAGCGCCTCTTTACTTTGTTGTTCCAGCAATACGCCAACGCGCAGTTTGCTGGAGTCGAGGTTAATGCCGTAGCCAAAGATAAACAGCAGCAGCAGCGGGATCACCACGGCAATCAGCCAGCTACTGGGATCGCGGATAATCTGCCGCGTCTCTTTCACGCACAGCGCCCGCACGCGCCGCCACGACAGCCCTTTAGCGCTCATCGGCATGCTCCTTATCCCAGTCATTAATGAGGGTGATAAATGCCTGCTCCATGGTCGGGTCTGACTGCTTTTCGTCCGCCGCCTGCGCTTTTAAATCGTCCGGCGTGCCGCTGGCGATTAATTTGCCGCGGTACACCAGGCCAATGCGATCGCAGTACTCCGCTTCATCCATAAAGTGGGTGGTCACCATCACCGTGACGCCTTTCTCCACCATGCTGTTGATATGGAGCCAGAATTCGCGGCGGGTGATGGGGTCAACGCCGGAAGTCGGTTCATCGAGGAACAGAATATCCGGTTCGTGCATCAGCGAGCAGGCCAGCGCCAGACGCTGCTTAAAGCCCAGCGGCAGCGCGTCGGTAGTATGGCGGGCAATCTCATCGAGCCCAAACGCTTCGCTCATACTACGGATTTTTTCATTCTGCGCGCGACCGCGCAGGCCGTACACCCCGGAGAAAAAGCGCAGGTTTTGCTCAACGGTCAGGTTGCCGTAAAGGGAGAATTTTTGCGCCATATAGCCTAAATGCTGGCGCGCTTTACCAGAGCCGGTTTTCAAATCCATGCCCAGCACCAGCGCATTGCCGGAGGTGGGTACCAGTAGACCGCACATCATCTTAAAGGTGGTCGATTTTCCGGCACCGTTTGGGCCCAGCAGGCCAAATATCTCGCCGCGTTTGACGGCGAAGTTAACATGGTCGGTGGCAGCAAAATCGCCAAATTTCTTGGTCAACTGTTTGGCTTCAATCACCGTTTCGTCAGGCGTCCCCTCCACGGTATGCAGAATGGCGCCCAGCGGGGATTCTGAGGTGCCCGCGCCGCCGAGCAGATCGATAAACGCATCCTCAAAGCGCGGGGTAGTCTCCTCAATTTCCAGCTCAGGCATGCCCGGCACGCGTTGCAGATCTTCTGCGGTGGCGGATTTTTTGAGGATCGTGCGCACCGACCGGCCCTGAATCATGCCGTCGCTGACGATCTCCTGCTTAAGCGCCCGTTGCAGCAGCTTGCGGTTATTTTCCGCCGGGCTGTGCATCAGGAAGCTGCGTCCAGCCATGGTGCGGGTGAGGGCGGTCGGCTCGCCTTGATACAACAGCTCGCCTTCGTTCATCAGCAGCACGTCCTGACACTGCTCGGCCTCGTCGAGATAGGAGGTGCTCCACAGAATCAGCATCCCGTCGCCCGCCAGCTCATGAACCATCTGCCACAGCTCGCGGCGCGAGATAGGATCGACGCCAACGCCGGGTTCATCCAGCAGCAGTACCTTCGGCTCGCCGACCAGCGTACAGGCCAGCCCCAGTTTCTGTTTCATCCCCCCGGACAGCTTGCCCGCCAGCCGCGAGGTAAAGGGGCCAAGCGAGGTAAATTCCAGCAGCCGGGCGAAGGTTTTCTCCCGGGTTTCACCGGTCACGCTGCGCAGGTCTGCGTAGAGGTTGAGGTTCTCCATTACCGTCAGGTCTTCATACAGCCCGAATTTCTGCGGCATGTAGCCCATCACCGCGTGCAGAGCGCTATCATCATTAATGGGATCAAGCCCCAGCACCGTAGCACTGCCTTCATCGGGCTTAAGCAGTCCGGCGAGCATGCGCATTAGCGTGGTTTTTCCCGCGCCGTCAGGCCCGACAAGACCGGTAACGTAGCCCGATTGAATGGTGCAATCCAGCCGGGCTACCGCCGGTTTTTTCATCCCGGCGAACTGTTTAACCAGCCCGTGAAGCTGGATCTGATGTTCACTCATGACGCGGCTCATCGTCAAAACTGAGCGTCACCGGCATCCCTTGACGCAGGCTGGCATCGGCGTCGGTCACGATGATGCGCAGACGATAAACGAGGTCAGTACGCAGGTCCGGCGTTTCGACCGTTTTCGGCGTGAACTCGGCGGTAGGTGAAACAAAGCCAATCTTGCCGTGATACGGCTTATCAGGACGACCGTCGGTATACAGCAGGATTTCACGCCCCGGCTGTGCCTGGTTTAAATTTTTCTCATCAACATACGCGCGTACCCAAACCGGATGCGTCAGCGAGAGAGTCATGACCGTACTGCCGGCGGTAAGCATACTCCCCGGTTCCACGGCGCGGGTTAATATCGTGCCGTCAGCAGGGGCGGTTAATACCGTGTCTTGTAGATCAAGCGTTGACTGGGCCAACTGCGCTTGGGCCTGTTCAAGATTGGCTTTCGCCTGGGCAATTTCCTGCGGACGATTACCGGCGCGATACTGGCTTAATTTATCCTGCGCTGATTTCAGCGTGGCGAAGGCCTGGTCGCGTGAGGAGCGGGCGTTGGCCAGATCGTTGGCTGAGATGGTGCGGCTGTTCCACAACCCTTGCTGGCGCTGTAAGAAGCTTTGCGCATAATCATAGGCGGCCTGCGCCTGTTTCACGGCGGCTGCGGCCTGAGCGATCTCTTCTGCCCGGTAGCCCGCCATCATCAAATCGTACTGCGCTTGTGCCGTCGCCACGTTGGCTTTGGCCTGCATTAACGCATTTTCATACGGCGCTTTGTCGAGTTGGCCCAGCGTTTGCCCAACCTTTATCGCATCGCCTTCATCGACGTTCAGGGATTGCAGACGACCGCCGACGCGGAAGCTCATATTAACCGTGCGAATGTCGACGTTTCCGTACAGCGTCAGACCGTTATTTTGCAAGCTCTGATACCACCACGTCCCCGCGCCAATCAGCGCGACAAGCACAGCAACGGCCAGAATAAGGGCGACCGGTTTTTTCATCACTTCAGGCTCCTTTGGGTTAATCCTTGCAAAATAAAATCGATATGGCAGGTCACAACCTGAAAGATTTGCTCGGCTTTCTCGCCATCAAACTGCGACCAGCCGGTGCGCATCAGAATCGTTTCCCGCCCGAGGCGGAATGCCAGAACTTCACCCAGCAGCGCATGGGTGTGGAGGATCATCTGCGTGCTATTGGCATCGCAGCCAGTGAAGGCTGCAATCAGCCGGGTGAGGTGCGCGTGCAGCGGTGCAATCACCTGATCGTGAATACGCTGATAGGCGGCCGTCGGCGAAAGCTGTTCGCGGGAGATAAATTTGCTCAGGTTGAGCGTGTCGTCCTGGGTCAGCAGTAAGATCATGTTTCGGCAGGCTTGCAGAATTAAGCTGCGCATTGCTTCCCGGTTCGGCTGCGCTTCGGCAAAGAGTTTTTCAGCGGCCTCGGCATGCGGGCGAAAATTTTCGCCGATAAAGTCAGCAATCCACTGCGCACAGGCCTGGTATAAATCTTCTTTTGAGCCAAAATAGTAGGTAATGGCAGCAATGTTCTGCCCGGCCTCGGCCGCAATATCGCGAGTTGTGGCGTGCAGGCCATATTCGCCGAACTGGGCGAGCCCGGCGGCGATGAGCTGATTTTTAGCTTGCTCACCTTTACTGGTTATTGGCGTTACATTCATCATGCCACCAAAAATTAATCAAATGATTGATTAAGATTATGCTGCGTTTTTAATCTTGTCCAGTCCGGTGAATAATCTTGTTTTCCCCCGTTAAGGGGATAATTTATGCGGTGTATCACAAAAACTGCTACACTCCGCCCCTTCATGACATTGTGGTTTTTGTCATTCCCTCGTTTTTTATCCCCTCGAAAACTACACCGCATGCGGTCGGGGTGGGTGTGGAGTATGTATGTCTTTTGATTCCCTCGGATTGAACCCCGAAATTCTGCGTGCCATTGCTGAGCAAGGTTACCAGGAACCCACCCCCATTCAGCAGCAGGCGATTCCTGCTGTACTGCAGGGCCGTGACTTGATGGCGAGCGCCCAAACCGGTACCGGTAAAACGGCAGGCTTTACTCTGCCGCTGCTGCAAACGCTGGTATCCCGTGAGCCGCACGTTAAAGGACGTCGCCCGGTACGCGCGCTGATCCTCACCCCTACGCGTGAACTGGCTGCGCAGATTGGTGAGAACGTGCGTGAATACAGCCGTTACCTGAACATTCGTTCGCTGGTGGTTTTCGGGGGTGTGAGCATTAACCCGCAGATGATGAAGCTGCGCAGCGGCGTTGACGTGCTGGTGGCGACACCGGGCCGCCTGCTGGATCTGGAACATCAAAACGCCGTGAAGCTCGATCAGGTTGAGATCCTGGTGCTGGATGAAGCTGACCGCATGCTGGATATGGGCTTTATCCACGATATCCGTCGCGTGTTGACCAAACTGCCCGCGAAGCGTCAGAACCTGTTGTTCTCTGCAACCTTCTCCGACGACATTAAAGGTCTGGCTGAAAAACTGCTGACCAACCCGCTGGAAATTGAAGTGGCGCGCCGTAATACCGCTTCCGAGCAGGTGACGCAGCACGTTCACATGGTGGACAAAAAGCGTAAACGCGAACTGCTGTCGCAGATGATTGGTGAAGGTAACTGGCAGCAGGTGCTGGTGTTTACCCGTACCAAACACGGTGCGAACCACCTCGCTGAACAGCTCAATAAAGACGGTATCCGCAGCGCGGCTATCCACGGCAACAAATCGCAGGGTGCGCGTACCCGCGCGCTGGCCGATTTTAAATCCGGCGACATCCGCGTACTGGTGGCGACCGATATCGCCGCTCGTGGTCTGGATATCGAAGAGCTGCCGCACGTTGTGAACTTTGAGTTGCCAAACGTGCCGGAAGATTACGTTCACCGTATCGGTCGTACCGGCCGCGCGGCGGCGACTGGTGAAGCGCTGTCGCTGGTCTGTGTCGATGAAATTAAACTGCTGCGTGACATCGAACGCCTGCTGAAAAAAGAGATCCCGCGCATTGCGCTGGAAGGTTATGAGCCGGATCCGTCTATCAAGGCTGAGCCGATTCAGAACGGTCGCCAGCAGCGCGGCGGTGGCAATGGCGGTGGTCGTGGCCGTCAGGGTCAAGGCCAAGGCGCGGGCCGGGGTCAACAGGCACCACGCCGTACCGACGGCGGCGCACCGAAAGCTAAGCCGCGCAGTGCGGATGGCAAACCGGCTAGCGATAAGCCGCGTCCGCCGCGTCGCCCGCGTAGAATCACCCCAGCACAGTAAATTGCGAGCCCGGCCGAAAGCCGGGCTTTCTTTTTTGCGGCAACCGCCAGAAGATGTCACAATAGTGGCTGTTTATACAGTATCTCAGGTTTTCTCATGGCTTTGACCGCCGCGCTAAAAGCGCAAATCGCCGCCTGGTACAAGGCGCTCCAGGAACAGATACCCGACTTTATCCCCCGTGCGCCGCAGCGGCAGATGATTGCGGACGTCGCAAAAACGCTGGCCGGGGAAGAGGGGCGGCATCTGGCTATCGAAGCACCGACCGGCGTCGGAAAAACCTTGTCCTACCTTATCCCCGGCATCGCTATCGCCCGGGAAGAACAAAAAACGCTGGTGGTGAGTACCGCCAACGTCGCCTTACAGGATCAGATCTACAGCAAAGACCTGCCGCTGCTGCGCAAAATTATTCCCGATTTACGTTTTACCGCAGCCTTTGGTCGCGGCCGTTATGTCTGTACGCGCAACCTGTCGGCGCTTGCCAGCACTGACCCAACTCAGCAAGACCTGCTCGCCTTTCTTGAAGATGAACTGACGCCGAATAATCAGGAAGAACAGAAGCGCTGCGCAAAGCTAAAAGGCGATCTGGACAGCTATAAATGGGACGGTTTGCGCGATCACACCGATGTCGCGATTGATGACGACCTGTGGCGACGTCTGAGCACGGATAAAGCCAGCTGTCTCAACCGTAACTGCCATTACTACCGCGAATGCCCGTTTTTTGTCGCCCGCCGTGAGATTCAGGAAGCGGAAGTGGTGGTCGCCAACCACGCGCTGGTGATGGCGGCAATGGAGAGTGAAGCGGTACTGCCAGAGCCGAAAAACCTGCTGCTGGTGCTTGATGAAGGTCATCACCTGCCGGACGTGGCCCGCGACGCGCTGGAGATGAGCGCAGAAATTACCGCCCCGTGGTATCGGCTTCAGCTCGATCTCTTTAGCAAGCTGGTGGCAACCTGCATGGAGCAGTTCCGCCCGAAAACCACGCCGCCGCTGGCATTGCCGGAGCGGCTGACCGCACATTGCGAAGAGCTTTACGAGCTTATCGCCTCGCTCAACAATATCCTCAATCTTTATCTGCCAGCGACCCAGGAGGCTGAACATCGCTTCCCGATGGGCGAGTTGCCTGACGAAGTGATGGAAATCTGCCAGCGCCTGGCAAAACTGACCGAAATGCTGCGCGGGCTGGCCGAGCTATTTTTAAACGATCTCAGCGAGAAAACCGGCAGCCACGATATCGTGCGCCTGCATCGAATTATTTTGCAGATGAACCGCGCGCTAGGGATGTTTGAATCCCAGAGCAAACTGTGGCGGCTGGCGTCGCTGGCGCAGGCTTCAGGCGCGCCGGTGACCAAATGGGCGACGCGCGATATGCGCGATGGGCAGATGCACGTGTGGTTCCACTGCGTGGGCATCCGCGTCAGCGATCAGCTTGAACGCCTGCTGTGGCGCAGCGTACCGCATATTGTGGTCACCTCCGCGACCCTGCGTTCGCTTAACAGCTTCTCGCGCTTACAGGAAATGAGCGGCTTGAAAGAGAAAGCGGGCGACCGCTTTGTGGCGCTGGATTCCCCGTTTAATCATGTTGAACAGGGCAAGATCATCATCCCGCAGATGCAGTATGAACCGCTTATCGACAACGAAGAGCAGCATATTGCCGAGATGGCGGCCTATTTCCGCCAGCAGGTTGAGAGTAAAAAACATCATGGCATGCTGGTGCTCTTTGCCAGTGGTCGCGCTATGCAGCGCTTTCTGGAGCATGTTCTCGACCTGCGTTTAATGTTGCTGGTGCAGGGCGATCAGCCGCGCTATCGGTTGGTAGAGCTGCATCGTAAGCGGGTGGAGAGCGGCGAGTACAGCGTGCTGGTGGGGCTACAATCTTTTGCTGAGGGGCTCGATCTTAAAGGCGAGCTTCTAAGCCAGGTGCATATTCATAAAATCGCCTTCCCGCCGATCGACAGCCCGGTGGTGATTACCGAAGGTGAGTGGCTGAAAAGTCTCAACCGCTATCCTTTTGAGGTGCAGAGTTTACCCAGCGCCTCGTTCAACCTCATTCAGCAGGTGGGGCGTCTTATACGTAGCCACAGCTGTTGGGGCGAAGTGATCATCTACGATAAACGGTTGTTGACCAAAAACTACGGTCAGCGTTTACTGAATGCGTTACCGGTATTTCCTATCGAACGCCCGGAAGTCCCGGAAGTCAAAGCGTTAAAACCGAAAGCCAAACCGCCGCGCCGTAAAAAACGGTAGGCCTGATAAGGCAAAGCCGCCATCAGGCGACCTTTTCAGGGGGCCTGATAGCGCGCACTTGGGTTTTTCGCAAAAAGCTGTTGTCGAATGAGTATTCAAAAGGAGTCGCACATGGATTACCGCAAAATCATCAAAGAGATCGGGCGAGGCAAAAATCACGCTCGCGACCTGGATCGGGATACCGCGTGCGGCTTATATACCCGAATGCTTGCAGGGGACGTGCCGGATCTGGAAATGGGCGCTATCCTGCTTTCCATGCGCATTAAGGGCGAGGGAGAGGCGGAAATGCTGGGCTTCTATGAAGCTATGCAGCACCACACGCTTCGTCTGACGCCACCGGCAGGCAAGCCGATGCCGATTGTTATTCCGAGCTATAACGGCGCCCGCAAGCAGGCCAACCTCACGCCGCTGCTGGCGATGCTGCTGCACAAGCTGGGTTTCCCGGTAGTTGTCCACGGCGTAAGCGAAGATCCCACGCGCGTGCTGACGGAAACCATTTTTGAATTAATGGGGATAGCGCCGACGCTTCATGCCGGGCAAGCACAGGCGAAACTCGACGGTCATCAGCCGGTTTATATCCCCATTAGCGCGCTGTGCCCACCGATGGAAAAACAGCTGGCAATGCGCTGGCAGCTGAGCGTGCGCAATAGTGCCCACTCGCTGGCGAAACTTGCCACGCCGTTTGCAGAAGATGCCGCTTTGCGCCTGTCGAGCGTGTCGCATCCTGAGTATGTGACCAAAGTGGCGAAGTTCTTTAGCGATATCGGCGGCCGTAGCCTGTTGATGCACGGTACGGAAGGGGAAGTGTACGCCAATCCCCAGCGTTGCCCACAGGTGACCCTGATTGATGCGCAGGGGGCGCGGGTGGTTTACGAAAGGCAAAGCGAACAGACGGAAGAGACGGTGGTGTTACCTACGGCAAAAGATCCGCAAACAACAGCGCACTGGATTGAACGCTGTGTGGCGGGGGTAGAACCGGTGCCACAATCGCTGAAAATTCAGATGGCCTGCTGTTTGCTGGCGGCGGGTGAAGTTAGTTCTCTGGCAGATGGCTTAGCGCGCGTCGCGCAGATGTATTAAGCCTTCGAGCTTCCCGGCGGCGCTGCGCTTGGCCGGGCTACAAATATGCAAAAATGTAGCCCGGCCAAGCGCAGCGCCGCCGGGAACACTCCCACCTCAAATTCCACGCAAAAAAAAGCCCGGCGTGGCGGCCAGGCGAAAAAGGGTATCAACAAGTTCAATGAGGGTTGGAGCATCACCCGTAAGAGGTCAGGCCTACGGGGTATAACAGGGTTAATAACCGATTATTTGTAGATAACCGCAGTACCGCTAACTTTGTTGTAGGTGTTAGCAGAAGTGATGGTGTATCCGGTAGCTCCGGCTGCGGCAGCTTTCTGCGCCAGCTGAGCTTCCATACCGTCCAGGGTGCTAGCCCCAACAACGGATACGGTACCCATTTCATTCATAGATTGTGCCTGAGTCGACGTGACCGGTTGGGCAGCGAAAGCACCAAACGACAGGGTAGACAGGGCGATAGCAGCAACAGCATATTTAATATTTTTCATAATCTTTTATCTCGCAGGTGATTCTGTTCGGGGGACGATGTTCTGTCGATGTGATAAGTATCACGTTTTTATTTGATGGAATAAATCGAAGAGAATTGATTACCATAATCAAAAATATTGAATGATTATTAATTTATTGATTATTAATAAAATATTCACCCAATGAATGTGTTTGGCGGCGGTTTAAGCATATGAGGGCGAGCGAGGGCACAATTTGCCACTTTATTTGTCGAAAAGCATGCTCGTAAAGATAACCGATTGCTCTGTATGTGACGGTATGGATTTGTAATAAAAACTGGTTTTAAGCATGCTGAGCAGAATTATAATCTCGCTCCGTGTTGTACCGTAAACTTTTATCTTGCTTCTGTCTACAGCGTAACATCAGAAGCAGGGACGCCCGATTCACTGCTCTCCTGACGCCCATCTTCTTCACATAATTTGAGCCATATTGACGCGATTAAATCTCTGACCATTCGCGCAGAAGATTGTGGTAAAGATTAAGTAATGACAGCACCTCCTGAGATTCACCGTGGCGATTTTTTAAAGACTGAATATTACCGTCGAGCTCAAATAACATCGCACGCCGCTTATCATCGCGGATCATCGATTGGATCCACATAAATGACGCCACGCGCACGCCTCGTGTCACCGGGGTGACGCAATGCAGGCTGCTGGCGGGATAAAGCACCAAATCCCCTGCCGGAAGCTTCACCGCGTGCTGGCCGAAGGTATCATTGATGGTCAACTCTCCGCCGTCATAGCTCTCAGGCTCGGATAAAAACAGCGTGGCGGACAAATCGGTACGCATCCAGCCGCTTTGTGGATGCTGACGTACGGCTCCGTCGACGTGGAAACCGTATGTTTCCTCCTGCTGATAGCGGTTAAATAGCGGCGTTGATATCGTTTTAGGTAGCGCTGCGGCAAAAAAGAGCGAATGGCGGTTTACCGCTGCCAGCACCTTAGCTTGCAGCGCCGCGTAGCGCTCAGAACGCGTGTCCACCTGCTGATTATTCTTCACTTGCGCACCCTGCGCGCCGACGGTTGCTCTGCCGTCCACCCACTCGGCCTGATTAAGCTCATCAATAAGATAGTTAACCTCCTGCGCGTTAAGCACGCCGGGAATGCGGTACATCATGGGAACTCTCCTTAAAACAGGGGGCTTTCGCCCCCCTGAATAAAACTTAGAAGTGAACGTTTGCCGTTAACGCAAAGGTGCGCGGCTCGCCCGGATGGTAGCGATAACCGCTTTTGTTAATGGAAGATACGTAGTCAGTATCGAACAGGTTGTAAACGTTCAACTGCAGGTCAAGCGTACTGTTGACGCGATAGCCCAGCTTCGCGTCGGCAACCCAGTAGCTTTCGCTTGAGGATGGCGTGCCAACGGCGCCATCTTTGCCGCGGTGCATACTACCAACGTAACGCGCGCCTGCGCCGACAGAGAGGGCGTCGGTGGCTTGATACTGGCTCCACAGCGTAAACGCGTGCTCTGGGGTATACGGCAGGGAAGAGGAACCGTCCTGAGCGGCATTGGCTCCCTCACGGATAGTGGCGCGCTGCTGAGTAAAGCCACCAATCACCTGCCAGGCAGGGGTGATATTGCCGGCGACCGACAGTTCATAACCCTCTACGCGTTTCGTGCCGTACTGTGAGTAGGTGCCGTCGTCGTTAGCCTCAACGTCATTTTCAATATCCGTGCGGAAGAGGGCGGCTGACAGCAACAGGCGCTTATCCAGCACTTCCCACTTGCTGCCCAGTTCACTGGTTTTCGCCTTCTGCGGTTTAAAGTCGGTGCGGTTGGCGCTGCTGCCGGTTCCGCCCGCCGCTAGCGCGAAATTGCTGCCGCCCGGAGGCTGCTGGGAGATGGCGTAGTTGACATAAACATTGCCATTTTGCGTCAGATGATACAGGGCACCTGCTTTCCAGTTGACCAGATTGCCAGACTTAGTGGCATCGACGGTGTTAACCGGTGAGTTTTTGGCCACTCCCGCAGGACACGCCACCGCACCGCGACCGGTGCCGCCGCACAGAGAGGCGCTGTCATACTCGGTGTGATAGCTATCAAGACGAATACCGCCGTTGAGTTCGAAATCCTGAGTAATTTGCAGGGTATCAAAAGCGTAAACGCCGAAGGTATCGGTCTGACCGTTGGCATTTGCTCCGCTACGTTGCAGGCCGCCCAGTGAGATATTGCTGTTCGGGTGATACAAATTAACCGGTGGTGGAGTAAATGGATAAACGCCGTAGTTGGTCTGCTGTTCGTGAGTAAATTCCACCCCGGTGCTGATGTCGTGGCCGATAGCGCCGGTATAAAACTTCGACGTCAGGTTGGTCTGGTTGGTGAGGATCTTATTGCTGACATCTTTGGTGTTGGTCAGGCGAGACCATGTCCAGCTATTCACGTCGGCAGGATTTGGCCTGCCGATATTGCTTGCGCCACCCATCACCGCCGTCATCATGTAATCCTGCTTTATCTGCGACCAGCGGGTGGTGTTACGGATAGTGGTGGTGTCGTTAAAATCGTGCTCGAAACGCATTGTTGCCGTATCGGTGGTCGAGTCATCGTAATCTGAATTTGTACCGTAGAAATTATGCGTATTCACTTTACCGGAAGAGTTTAGCGCTGAAGTGGCCGCATTAGGCGCAGAGTAGCCAGGCAGCCCCACCGTAGGAATACCGCCGTCCGGCGTATTATTTTGTTTAACATGCAGATAGTTAAGGTACAGCCGGTTCTGCGTGCCGAGACCGAAGGCGATAGAAGGTGCAATGCCGTAGCGTTCGTTTTTGACGTTGTCACGACCTTCATCGTGCGTCTTTTCGCCCATCACGTTTAAACGCACGGCGGTGGTATCACCGATAGCTTCATTAAGATCCAGCGTTCCACGGCGATACCATGCGCTGCCGACGCTGGCAGAGGCGTCGATGCCCGAGTCCAGACGCGGCTGTTTGCTGATCATGTTGATGGAACCGGTTGGCGCGCTGCGGCCATAGTCGGATCCTGACGCCCCTTTAATGACTTCGACCTGTTCCGTGTTGAACGTATCGCGGGTCACGCTACCGATATCGCGCACGCCGTCAACATAGATGCTGTTAGACGTATCCGCGCCGCGCATATAAATGGTATCCCCGGTCGATGAGTTGCCGTTTTCTCCGGCGAAGAAGGCTCCCACGCCCGGCACGTTTTTCAGCGCGTCGGTCAGGTTGGTTGCGCCCTGGTCCTTAATCACCTGTTCGGAAATCACGGTCACGGTACGGGTGGTATCGGCTATCGGGCGGCTGAATTTGGGATCAGCCGATTTAGCCGGGGCGTATAAAGAGGGGGCCTGCGCTTCAACAACCAATGTATCGTTTGCGCTCTTGTCCTGGCTTTCTTCCGCCTGAGCGGCGGGGGTTAAGCCAATGCAAAGGCCGGTGAAAATGGTCAGAGAACTAAAGCTACTGAACGGGGTAGTGCGATTTTTTTCCATATCAATGAGCGTCTTATAATTTTTTATAACGATGTAAATGATGGCAATCGGGGACGTCATGTTCCCTTTGCCACAGCAGGTGTTTTGTTTTTATTAAATGATGTTGATAATGATTTTGATAAGCATTATCAAAACGAGTGACTTTTTATCACTCATTTGGGGAAAAATAAATACATAGCTTTACAGTTTCTTCATTTTTTATACATAAAGGTTACATGTTCGGCGGGGGGATTCCCGGCGGCGCTGCGCTTGGCCGGGCTACATCCGTGCAAATTTGTAGCCCGGGCGAGGCATTTATGCCGACCCCGGGGCGTTCAGTGAAAAGTTTGCGTTGCGCTTTCCAGAAGAGAAAGTGATGAATTGCCAGGATGGGCTTCAGGTAGCAGGTTATTCATACCAACAGCAGACACAGGAATTAACGCAATGGTTCACTACCGTCGCCACCGCATCCCCGGAGGCACTTGGTTTTTCACCGTCAATCTGCGCAATCGACGCAGTTTCCTGCTGACACGTTATCTCTCCACCTTAAGAAGCGCGGTAACCGATGCCCAGCACGTACAGCCGTTTATGATAGATGCCTGGGTTGTGCTCCCAGAGCATATGCACTGTATCTGGACACTGCCGCCGGATGATGGCGATTTTTCACAGCGCTGGCGCAGGATAAAGCGGGGTTTTACGCAGGCGCTACGGATGCGCGAAATCTGGCAACCTCGCTTCTGGGAGCATACCCTCCGCGATGAGGTCGACTATCGACGACACGTGGATTATTGCTATTTCAATCCGGTTAAACACGGCTGGGTGAAATCGGTAAATGAATGGCCATTTTCCTCGTTTCATCGGGATGTCAGGCGTGGGTTGTATCCAGCTGATTGGGGGTGGGCGTGTTGATACAATAGATGTTGGGGAACGGCGTTGAATTTTCGGAGGGTTATACCGAAGCGCCACCGGGATTGTGCACCGAGCCTCCCCGGAGTCGGCGTGCCGCCTCGTCCGGGCTACCCGGCAGCCATATTGCCCGGCCAAGCGCAGCGCCGCCGGGATTGTGCACCGAGCCATCCCGGAGTCGGCGTGCCGCCTCGTCCGGGCTACCCGGTAGCCTTGTAGCCCGGCCAAGCGCAGCGCCGCCGGGATTGTGCACCGAGCCATCCCGGAGTCGGCGTGCCGCCTCGTCCGGGCTACCCGGCAGCCTTGTAGCCCGGCCAAGCGCAGCGCCGCCGGGATTGTGCACCGAGCCACCCCGGAGCCAGCGTGCCGCCTCGTCCGGGCTACCCGGCAGCCTTGTAGCCCGGCCAAGCGCAGCGCCGCCGGGATTTTTGACGGCCTAACGTGCGTCTGGCCGAATCAAATCAAAGCGGTGATTCTCGTCAATCGTGTAATACGCCGAAGGGCCGCCGGCACGCAAAACCGGTTGTGCACGGGCTGTCTGGTAGATGCCGTTTTCCAGCAACGATTCATCAATATGAATCCCTACCACTTCGCCCAGCACCAGCCAGGTATCGACGGCGACGCCCTCCGCACTGGTTAACTGAATGCACTGCGATAACCGGCACTCAAAATTCACCGGGCTTTGGGCCACGCGTGGAGCTTTCACCAGGCGACTCGGAGCGGCGGTAAGACCTGCGCGGATAAACTCGTCTTCGCCATGCGGTAGGCTGGCAGACGTTTCATTCATCGCCACGGCTAAATCGCGGGTAGTCAGATTCCAGACGAACTCTTTGGTGTCGACGATATTCTGCACGCTATCTTTCCAGCCGCTGCTGGCGAAACCGATAATGGGTGGGCGATAGTTAAAGCAGTTAAAAAAGCTATACGGAGCAAGATTGGGTCGCCCTTGTGGATCAACAGAGGCAATCCAACCGATAGGGCGTGGCCCCACAATGGCATTCAACGGGTCGTGTGGCAGCCCGTGTCCTTCTGAAGGCTGATAAAAATACATAGCGCACCTGTCATTTAAATTCAGGAAACCAGACTCCCTTATTTACCGCACCGCCGTCAACGGGTATCTTACGCGGCATTACGACAGGAGAAAGTCATGACTACCCAAAAACCGGGGTTGCATCCGCGCAACCGTCACCATAATCGCTACGATCTGACCGTGTTGTGCGAAGCCTGCCCGGCTTTAAGCGATTTTATTACCCTCAACCCGGTTGGAGAGCAAACCATTAATTTTGCTGACCCGCAGGCGGTGAAAACGCTCAATAAAGCCCTGCTGGCACACTTTTACGCCGTTAAAGACTGGGATATTCCAGAAGGATTCCTCTGCCCGCCGGTGCCGGGCCGCGCCGATTATATTCACCATTTGGGCGACCTCCTCAGCGATGACGGCGGCAACGTGGTTAAAGGTGCCAGCATTCTGGATATCGGCGTTGGGGCGAACTGTATCTATCCGCTGATTGGCGCACATGAGTACGGCTGGCGCTTTACCGGCAGCGAAACGCATGCCCAGGCGTTCTCCAGCGCTCAGGCGATCCTTAGCGCCAATCCATCGCTCAATCGGATGATCCGTCTGCGTCGGCAGAAAGATCTCAGCGCGATGTTCAGCGGCATTATTCATAAAAACGAGCAGTTCGATGCCACCTTGTGCAACCCACCGTTCCACGACTCTGCCGCCGCCGCGCGTGCCGGTGGTGAGCGTAAGCGCCGTAATCTGGGGCAGGAACGTGATGGCGCGTTGAACTTCGGCGGTCAGCAGCAGGAGCTGTGGTGTGAAGGCGGTGAAGTGGCCTTTATTAAACAGATGATTGCTGAGAGTAAGGACTTTGGTCGTCAGGTGATGTGGTTCACCTCACTGGTTTCAAAAGGGGAAAACCTGCCGCCTCTATATCGTGCGTTGACCGACGTCGGCGCGGTGAAGGTGGTGAAAAAAGAGATGGCGCAAGGGCAGAAGCAGAGTCGTTTTATTGCGTGGTCATTTATGGATGACGAGCAGCGTCGTCGTTTCCTTGCGCGTAAACGCTAAAAGAAAAACGCCGTTTATCCCGACCGGAATAAACGGCGTAGTATTACGAAACGTGCTGTAAGAACTCTTGTAGACGCGGGCTCGGTGGATTCTTCACCAGCTCCTGTGGGTTGCCATCTTCGGCAATACGCCCTTTATCAATAAAGATCAGGCGAGAGGCCACTTTTTCGGCAAAGCCGATTTCGTGCGTTACGATAACCATCGTCATGCCTTCTTCTGCCAGATCCTGCATCACTTTCAGCACCTCATGACGCAGTTCTGGATCCAGCGCAGAGGTTGGCTCATCAAACAGCATCATTTTTGGCTTCACCGCCAGCGCGCGGGCGATTGCTACACGCTGCTGCTGCCCGCCGGACAGTTCAGAAGGGTAGTGATGCGCGCGCTCAGCCAGGCCGACTTTCGCGAGCAGATCTTTCGCCAGTTTCTCCGCCGCGTCTTTTTTCAAACCGCGCACGCGGATGGGGCCAAACATGACGTTTTCCAGCGCTGTCAGATGCGGGAACAGGTAAAACTGCTGGAATACCATACCGGCTTCCTGACGAATAAGGCGCTCGTCGACTTTCGGGTCGTTAACCTTCAGACCGTCAACGAACAGATCGCCGCTGGTAATATCTTCCAGCTTGTTGATGCAGCGTAGCAGGGTGGATTTGCCAGAGCCTGACGGCCCGATGATCACCACCACTTCACCTTGTTTAATATCAAGATCGATGTTGTGCAGCACCTGGGTTTGGCCAAAGTGCTTAGAAACGTTTTTAAATTCAATCACAGGATTTTCATCCTTCTTTCCAGACGACGCAGAATAAAGCTCAGGACGAGCGTAATGATCAGATAGAAGACGGCCACGGCGCTCCAGATCTCCAGCGCGCGGAAGTTACCGGCGATGATCTCCTGGCCCTGACGGGTCAACTCTGCCACGCCGATGACAATAAACAGCGACGTATCTTTAATACTAATGATCCACTGGTTACCCAACGGCGGCAGCATACGACGCAGCGCCAGTGGCAGGATCACGTGGAGAATGGTTTCGCGACGGGACAGCCCTAGCGCGAGGCCAGCTTCGCGGAAACCTTTATGAATCGACAGCACCGCACCGCGAGTGATCTCCGCAATATAGGCACCGGAGTTGATCATAATGGTGACGACGGCGGCGGAGAAAGGGTCGATGCGCAGATCGTTAAACGCCATCGGCAGGGCGAAGTAGATAAACATCACCTGTACGACGATTGGCGTTCCGCGAATAACCTCGATAAACACCAGTGCGATATGGTTGGCAATCCAACCGCCGAAAGAGCGGGCGAAACCCGCGATAAGGCCGATGATTAAGCCGCCAATCAGACCGAGGACCGAGATTAACAAGGTCATCTTGGCGCCTTCGATCAGTAGCGGAATGGCAGGCCAGATGGCACTCCAGTCAAACTGCATAATACGTTCCTGTTACCGTGGTGAAAAAACAAATCCCCAGCCTGGGCTGGGGAATCGCCAGCAGCCGCCGTTGGATGCTCCGCGGGCGGTCATTGGCAGGTCTGACTTATTATTTAGGCTCAGTACCGAACCATTTTTTGTAAATTTCGTTATATGTGCCGTTCTCACGCAGCGTTTTCAGCGCGCCGTTCACTTTTAAGCGAAGTTCGTCGTTGCCTTTAGAGAAGGCAATACCGTATTGCTGCGCTTCCAGAGAATCACCGACCGCTTTGAACTGACCGTTACCGGCGGTTTTGATGAAGTACAGAATATTTGGCGTATCGTGCAGCACCGCGTCAGCGCGGTTAGTGCCGAGTTCCATATAGGCGTTATCGATATTCGGGAACTGACGCAGGTCTTTGGTTTTGATATTGGCTTTCGCGTAATCCACGGAACCCGTACCGCCTTTCACTGCCACCACTTTACCGTCCAGATCTTTAACGCTCTTGATGTCGTTATTGTTGGCTTTCACCATCACCAGCAGGCCGCTTTTGTAGTAGCCATCAGAGAAGTCGACAGCTTTTTTACGTTCGTCGGTAATGGTAATGCCCGCCAGCGCCAGATCGACGTTTTTGGTCTGCAATGCAGGGATGATGCCGCTAAAGTCCATTGGCTTCAGGGTGTAATCCAGCTTCAGTTCTTTCGCAATTGCCGCCCACAGATCAACATCAAAGCCGACATATTGATTACCCTGCTTGAATTCAAACGGAACGAATGCGGTATCCGTTGCGACAACCAGTTGTTTCTCTGCGGCTTGAGAAGAAACGGCAAAAGCCAGGGTGAGTGCAGCCAGTGAAACTTTAAACATTGACTTCATAGCATTTCCTTTTATATCCACGGGGCGATCCCCTGCGAGAACAATCGGCTTATGAAAAAATCGTGCCAACTTCACAATGCATTGTTTCTTAACAAATAATACTTTTCTCAATGCACAACATAGGTCAGATAAATGTTTTCCTGCACCATCTTGGGGCACCAAACTGGTGCGCGAAAAGTGCTTTGTTAAGTATGGTGTTTTTTAGCGCAAACACAGGGGGCAAAACAATCTTTTATTAACGATTGTGTGAAGTGACTATTACAAGTTGTTTACTTTGGCGGGGGCTGAGGGCATCTGGATGCACTTTTATAGTGCAAAGAGGCCCGGCAGAGCTGCCGGGCGGTCATCACAAATAATGATGATTATTCAATGTTGGCTTCGATGAACCACAGGAACTGATCCAAATCGCGGGAGGCTGCGGTAAAGATATCAGCAGTATCTTCATCTTTGGCTTCGGAAATGGCTTTACGCACATCGTTAGCGACGACGGCATAACGATCGGCCAGCGCTTTCAAGTGATCCTGGACGTTTGTGATATCCAGCGGATAGCTTTTCAGCGGAGTCTGCGCATTGATAACCTGCGTGGTGCCCAATGCAATACCACCCAGCTGAACGGCACGCTCTGCCATCGTATCCAGATGATTGGTCAGCGCGGTGCGGAAGCCATCAAGCATCTCATGAACGGCGATAAAGTTTGCGCCACGCATGTTCCAGTGGGCCTGTTTGGTAATCAGCGAGAGATCGATGAACTGAAGAACCTGACGGTTGAGCAACGCAACGGTAGCCTGTTTTTCGCTTTCCGGAACATCGTTACGCGTATAGAGAAGTTGGGCGTTTTTGTTTTTGACCAGTTTTGCAGTACTCATAATCATATTTCCTCTTGATCTGATACACATATAAAAGCAGGTGTATCTGCGTCCTCATGAATTAACGAAAACAAGTATAGCACCGCAGCGGAACGGTATTTTCTGATTCTGCCTATGAGTATGATAGCAACGGCAGATTGACGTGATAAATGTATTTATAAACAGAGGGTTAATGATTTTTTGAGGGCGATGAACTATTTATGAAAATATATTTTTTGATATAAGATAAATAAACATGCATTTTTCATCCGATATTATGCATAGTGGTACGCACTATGCATAATATTACCGCTTAACCTATCTCGACTTTCTGAATTTTCGGTTCCTGACGCATAGTCAGCGTTGAACCCATCGATGCCATGATGATGGCCCCCAGCGCCAGGGTCTGAGTAAAGGTTAGCGTTTCGCCAAGAAAAACCATCCCTGAGAGCGCCGCGAGGGCCGGCTCCATACTCATCAGAGTGCCGAACGTTCGGGTTGGCAGCCGCGTTAAGGCAATCATCTCCAGCGAGTAGGGGAGAGCGGTCGACAAAACCGCAATCGCAAGCCCGACCGGAAGCAGCGACCAGTGCCAAAGTGCCTCTGTGGCCTGAAAGGCGCCCAGCGGGACAAAAACAATGGCGGCAATTAGCGATCCCATCGCCACCGTTGCCGGTCCATGTTCTTCCCCCGCGCGACGACCGCTAAGTATATAGACGGCCCAGCCTGCACCGGCACCTAATGCCAATAGCGCACCGGTTAAATCAACGTGCGCCACATCCTGGCCCAATGGCAGCAGGAACCACAAACCGGTAATCGCCAGAACGACCCAGATGAAATCGACCGGCCGGCGTGAGGAAAACAGCGCGACTGCCAGCGGCCCGGTAAATTCGAGTGCGACCGCAATGCCCAATGGAATACGTTGCAGCGAGAGATAGAACAGATAGTTCATCGCCCCGAGGGACAGCCCATAGAACAATAAAGGTAGGCGTTGTTCTTTAGCGAAGCGCAGTCGCCACGGTTTGAATACCACCACCAGAATCAGCGTGCCCAGTGCCAGACGCAGCGCGGTGACGCCGGGAGCACCAATTAACGGGAACAGTGACTTAGCCAATGATGCGCCGCTCTGAATGGAGATCATCGAAATTAAGATGACGAGTATGGGTAACCATGACGGTAGCTTGCGAGACATGCCTGGCATTGTATTCCTGTCAATTTTTGTCAAAGGAGGTAAAACCGGCAGTGTAATTGAAATAGTGCACGACGGTTGAGGGTTTGTTGAAAAAAAAATGACGGTGAGCGAGTAGAATTTCCTTAGTCGATGGAAAAATCGTCTGAAAAATTAGGAATAGTCTGGAAAATTAAATTTATTTTTTACCGTTTTAGCAACAAAAATGAAGGTAAAAAGATGAGTTTAATCAATGGGGTAGCGACGAATGGAAAATAATTGTTACAACGTTGCTACCCTTAGACATCACTAGTCCCAAAGAGTTTCTTAACATTTTTTGATATATTTGAAACTTAGGACTTATTAGAAGCACATTTGAGGTGGTTATGAAAAAAATTGCATGTCTTTCAGCACTGGCCGCAGTTCTGGCTGTTTCCGCAGGTACTGCAGTAGCTGCAACCTCCACCGTTACCGGTGGTTACGCTCAGAGTGATATGCAGGGCGTCGCTAACAAAGCTGGCGGCTTCAACCTGAAATATCGCTACGAAGCTGACAACAGCCCACTGGGTGTGATCAGCTCCTTCACTTACACCGAAAAAAGTGACACCCAGAACGGCCTGTACACTAAAGGTCAGTACTACGGTATCACTGCTGGTCCTGCTTACCGTCTGAACGACTGGGCAAGCATCTACGGTGTAGTCGGTGTCGGCTACGGCAAAGCACAGGGTAACAACTTCCCTGACAACAACAGCACCAGCGACTACGGCTTCTCTTACGGCGCTGGTCTGCAGTTCAACCCAATCGAAAACGTTGCTCTGGACTTCTCTTACGAGCAGTCTCGCATTCGTAGCGTTGACGTGGGTACCTGGATTGTTGGTGCAGGTTACCGCTTCTAATCACTTCGGTGATAATAAAAGGGGTCTTTATGACCCCTTTTTTAATGCCTGTTTTACACTGAGTTCCCGCCGTATTCAACAATCCGCAGCCACGTAATCACCGTTAGCGCTTATCGTAATCACCGTCAGGAATAGCACGGTGGCGAGGATAAGCATCACTCCTGAGATGTTTTCATAGCCGTTCAGCAGCCATACGCCACCGCAGTATTACTGATTATAGAACACCAGATAGCGATGCAGGATCGTCTACATCGCCGGGCCTTTTAGCTTTTGGGATCAAACAGATCCGTTTTCAGCGTATCGTAATCGACTTTTTGTAAGCGGAAGTTGGTAATAAAGATTTTTCCGGCTTTTTGCTTTGAAACGAAACGATACTTCGGCACGATCTCTTTGGTTTGAATACCGGTCCACTGAGAGAAGAAGCTCAGGAAATCGTTGGCCGAACGGCGCACCTTAATGATGTTGTGCGTTTTATCATCGCTTGAGAGCACCATAAACGGCACCTGGAAATTCTGCTGATACTTATCATCGTGCGCCAGATACTGCACCGCCTTCCCGCGTTCTTTAAAGGCCAGCCCGTGGTCTGAGAAATAGACTAATGAGAAGCTATCGGTATTACTGCGTAGCTGAGTGTAAAGCTGGCTTAACAGGTTGTCGGTTTGGGTCATGGTATAGAGATAGCACGAGGTCTCTTTGGACTGCACAAAGTGCTCATACTTACCCTGAGTGCGGTCGCAAGCCTGCGGGTGCGAACCCATCAGGTGCAGCACAATCAGCTGCGGCTGGCTCCGCTGAGTGGCAAGAACCTGGGCAGTCATTTTAAGCAGCGCCTCGTCGCGGGTATTTTTATCCGCTTCAAAATCGCCGTTTTTGAGAAACTGCACTTCATCAGCTCGTTTGGCAATACTGGCGATGGCGGTATCGTACTCACCAATCTGCCCCTGGTTTGAGAACCACCAGGTCTGGAAGCCTGCGCGGTTGGCAAGGGTAACAAAGTTATCCTGGTACTGCGGCTTACCATCCACCACCCGATTTAAGGTCAGCCCCAGCGATTTTTGCGTCGAACCGCTGGCGGCAATATAGTTGGTAAACAGATTTCCGTTAACGGAACTGGCAAACGGCGTGTTGTCCCAATGTCCGCCAAAAGCGCCCAGAGCATCACGCCGCGCGCTTTCACCAATCACCACCACATAGGTGTGATATTTCGGCTTCACGGCCACCACATTCCACGTATCTTTCACCCCGGAAAGCGCGGCCATTCGCTGCTGTTCGTCGATCACTTCGCGATTATTAACAATAATGTCTTTCACAAAGCGAAAGGCCGGATAGCCGGTATCTTTGAGTTTGAACACACCGCCATAAAGCTGGTTTTGAATCGGCTGAACAAAGAACACGCCAATACTAAACAGCAGGCACAGGGTTTCCAACAGTCGCCAGCGCGGCTTTTCTACCGCCTTACGACGAACGGCAATGACGCCAAGCGCAAAGATAAACAGACCGACCAGATAGCTGTACCACGGGAAAATGGTGAAGATTTCCGTCGACTCTTCCATGTTGGTCGAATGCATCGCCAGCAGGGTATTAAAATTGGGTGCGCCGTACGCCTGGCTGAAAGGGAAGTAGAGTGCGGCAACAAGTGAGTACACCCCTAAAACGATCTTTTGTACTTTGGGCGCGGTGCGCCACAGCAAATGCAGGACACAGGCAAATGCGACCGCATACATCAAATCCCAGGCATAGCCAGATAGCTGCGTAAATGAATAGCCCAGCGACAGGTTAATCAGCAGTGATTGTAAAAAATAAAGTCCTGGCCACGGGCTAAAGGCAAGCACGCGCGCGGAGAGGGAGTCTTTCAGGGTTAGATTCATAAATCGCAACTATCAAAACGCCATGTGCGTCCCCTGGCGTCAAAGGTTCTTTAGTGGCCAGACCGTGCATAAAGAGGGGATGCAAAGGACAAGGCTGCAAGAAGATAAAGCCAGCTTATAACGCGGTCAACTACTGATAACGAATTGTTTTGGGATGGCGCTTACAAAACCAGAAAATAACCGGGGTTTTTAGGTCAAACGAACAGGATGTCAGCGAAATGTGACAAGGAGATGAAGCGGCGTCGCGACGCCGCTTAGCGGGACGGTTTGTCCTGTTGTGGTTTGTCGTTGAAGAGATCGCACAGCATTTCGATCAACATCAAACGGACTTTAAAGGGAGAGTGGCTAAACACGCTGATACACCTCTTGAATTCGTTCATGGTTCCTCCTGCTTCCAGCTCGTCAATCCGTGATGAGCGTTCGTATTACATACAGATATAGCACAGGCTATATTTTATAGCTATGGCTAAAACGTTAATTTTTTGTGCTCGGGTCACAATCCATTACAATGGGCTCACTTGATATGACGCGTTAAGGCGTCACACAGATGAGGAAGTTCTATGGGTCGTCGCGCAGGTACGCCAATAACGAAAAAAGTGACGCAGCTGGTAAATGTTGAAGAGCACGTTGAAGGGTTCCGTCAGGTTCGTGAAGCGCACCGTCGGGAGCTGATTGACGACTACGTTGAGCTGATTTCTGATTTGATCCGCGAAGTGGGAGAAGCGCGTCAGGTGGATATGGCCGCACGCCTTGGCGTATCGCAGCCAACCGTTGCCAAAATGCTCAAACGGCTGGCGGGCGTTGGCCTGATTGAGCAGATCCCGTGGCGCGGGGTATTTCTTACCCCGGAAGGGGAAAAGCTGGCGCAAGAAAGCCGGGAACGTCATCAGGTGGTGGAGAACTTCCTGCTGGTGCTGGGGATAAGCGCCGAGACTGCCCGCCGCGATGCGGAAGGTATTGAACATCATGTTAGCGAGGAGACGCTGGACATGTTCCGCCAGTTTACCGACAAGCACGGGCACAGCGCTGAATGAGTGTTCCTTTTATCCAGTCGCTGATGCGCGACCGTTTCCTGCACTTGCTGATTATCATCGGCATCCTGTTGAGCTTTTTTGTTCCCTTCACGCCCGCGCATTGGCCCGCCGTCATTGACTGGCACACCATTATTACCTTGAGCGGCCTGATGCTGTTAACCAAGGGCGTTGAGCAGAGCGGCTATTTCGATGTGCTGGGGCGTAAAATGGCGCGCCGCTTTGCGACTGAACGCCAGCTGGCGCTGTTTATGGTGCTGGCTGCGGCGCTTTTGTCGACGTTTCTGACCAACGATGTGGCGCTGTTTATCATCGTGCCGCTGACCCTGACGCTAAAAAAATGGTGTGCGCTGCCCATTAATCGGATGATCATCTTCGAAGCGCTGGCGGTGAATGCCGGTTCGCTGTTAACGCCAATCGGTAATCCGCAAAATATCCTGCTGTGGGGGCGTTCTGGCCTGACGTTTCCAGCCTTCACGCTGCAAATGCTGCCATTAGCGTTGGCGATGATGGCCACGCTGCTGGTACTGTGCTGGTTCTGTTTCCCGGCGAAAAAGCTCGCGTTTCAAAGTAGCGACCGCACTCCCTCATGGCAGCCTCTGCTGGTGTGGAGCTGTCTGGCGTTTTATCTGATTTTCCTTGCGGCGCTGGAGATGCAGCAGGCGCTATGGGGGCTGGTTATCATCGCGGTCGGATTCTTAGCGTTGGCCCGGCGAGTGGTATTCAGCGTCGACTGGACGCTGTTGCTGGTGTTTATGGCGATGTTCATCGATGTGTATTTGCTGACTGAACTCCCGGTGCTCCAGCAGTCGCTGGCAGGCGTGAACGGATTGTCACAAGGTCAGCTATGGCTGACTGCGATTGGCCTGTCGCAGGTTATCAGCAACGTGCCATCGACCATCCTGCTGCTTAACTATGTCCCGCCGTCAATGCTGCTGGCATGGGCGGTGAACGTGGGCGGGTTTGGCCTGCTGCCCGGCTCGCTGGCAAACCTGATTGCGCTGCGCATGGCGGCTGACCGACGCATCTGGTGGCGCTTCCATCTTTACTCTATCCCGATGCTGCTGTGGGCCGCGGCAGTAGGGTATGGATTGCTTTTACTTTTCCGCTGATCTTCTCCGGAGTCGCTGGCGCTCGTCCGGGCTACAATCGTGGTTGTAGGCCGGATAAGGCAACGCCGCCATCCGGCAATCTTCCTGATGGCGTGCAGCTTTCATGCCTACAAAGTACCCGGACGAGTGTTAACAGCGCCGGGAAAATCCTCACCGACTCACAAAAATCGCACCTCCCGCTTGCGCATTTTTTCCTCTTCCGGCTATATGACTAGTCATTAAGTTTAAATGACTAGTCATATAGGAGCCGTACCATGAAATCATCACTGCCCGCCAATTTCCTGTGGGGGAACTCTGTCTCCAGCATGCAAACAGAAGGTGCCTGGAATGAAGGTGGCAAAGGCATGTCGGTCTACGATATCCGCGAGCCGAAGGAGTTTGCATCCGACTGGAAGGTGGCGACCGACTCCTATCATCGTTTTGAAGAAGATTTTGATTTAATGAAAGACTTGGGCATGAACTGCTACCGCTTCCAGATTGCCTGGAGCCGCGTTTGCCCAACCGGTGACGGTGAATTCAATGAAGAGGGTATCGCATTCTACGACCGTTTTATCAGCGGGCTGCTTGAGCGCGGCATTGAACCGATGATCTGCCTTTACCATTTCGACATGCCGCTGGCGCTTGCCGAAAAATATAACGGTTTTACCGACCGCCGCGTGCTTGACGCCTTTGTTCGCTACGGTAAAAAAATGATCGACTGCTTCGGCGACCGTGTCACCTGGTGGCTGACCTTTAACGAGCAAAACCTGTACCACATGCCGGAAGCCTTCCTGATTTCCGGCTATATGCGTGGTGATAAAACGTTGCGCGAGCTGTATCAGATTCAGCATCATGTGATGATGGCGCACGCGCACCTGACCAATTACCTGCACGAGACTAAACCGGGCAAACTGATGGGCGGTATGCTGGCGCATGCGCAGGTATATCCAGCCACCTGCAAACCGCGCGATGTTTTCTGCGCTCAGCAGCTGGATGAGTTCTTTAACCAGAACCTGTTGCGTGCTTTCGCAGGCGAGGGTTACAGCCCGGAAGTGATGCATTTTGTCGATAAAGCGGGTTTAGGCGATATTTACCCTGACGACGATCTGGCGGTGCTGGCAACCATGAAGAATGACTACATGGCTTTTAGCTATTACGCCAGCCGCACGCTGGATAGCGACCCTATCCCGCAAGATACGCCGGTTAACAACTACATGCTGTTCGGCGATAAACCGAATCCGCACCTGAAAGCCACCGAATGGAACTGGCAGATAGACCCGCTCGGTTTTCGCAGTATCATTACCCGCTACTACAACGATTGGCGTTTGCCGGTGTTCCCGATTGAAAACGGTATCGGCGTGATTGAGTCGTGGGATGGTGAAAACCAGATTGCTGATGATTACCGCATTGCTTACCACCGCGATCATATCAACGCCATGAAAGAGGCGATTTTTGAGGACGGTGCGCAGGTTGTTGGCTATCTGGGCTGGGGGCTGATTGATATTCTTAGCTCGCAGGGTGATATGCGTAAGCGTTACGGCGTGGTGTACGTCAACCGCGAAAACCATGATTTAAAAGATTTAGCGCGTGTGCCGAAGAAAAGTTATGCATGGCTGAAAAAAGTCATCCACAGTAACGGCGAAGAGATGTAACCACAGGAGCGGGTGATGGCAGCGAAGTATCTCGCGATAGCGCGGGAAATAAAAAAACGGATCATAAGTCGGCAATATCCCGCTTCTGAGCCATTACCCGACCAGCATGCGCTGGCGGCAGAATTTGGCACCAGCCGCATGACGATTCAGCAGGCGATGCGGCAGCTGATTGTGGAAGGGTTAATCTACACCCGGCAAGGGCAGGGGACGTTTGTTCGTAAAAACTTCCTCCAGCTTTCGCAGTGGGACATTCATGGCAGCGATTATTCGGGCGCGACGGAGACCTGGGGACACCTTGGCAAAGTAGCAAGCCAGGTGATTCGCTTCGAGCTGCGTTTCCCCTCGGAAAAGGAGCAAAGCTCGTTGCTGATTGATGCCGATGCCCCAGTCTATGATTTTGTGCGTTTACGGTTGCTAAACGGTGAGCCGCTCTCATTGGATATTACCGTTATGCCCGTTTCATTGGTGCCGGGGCTCAGCAAAGGGCATCTGGAAGATTCAGTGTTTCAGTATGTCCAGGAAAAGCTAGGGCTGAAAATGATGGGTTCGTATCGTGTCGTTCGGGCAATAAAGCCGACGGCGCTTGATAAAGAGCACCTTAACTGCGAGTCGGGCGACCCGATTCTGGAAGTTGAGCAGGTTATTTATCTGGATGACGGTACGCCGCTGGAGTACGCGCACTGCCACTATCGTTACGATCACGGTGGCATTGTTATCGTGAATAACGGATAGAAAAATGGCGGGTGATTAACCCGCCATTTTTTTGTCGCTCCGGTGTCGCACCGCTCGGCCGGATGTAGGCCGGATAAGGCTTCAGCCGCCATCCGGCAATCCGCATCGGATGCTCTATCAGTTCAGACGAACCGGCATACCCGAACGGTTTTTCACCGCCTGCTCAACAACGCTCTGATCAACATCAGACTGGCTGGTGACGGCCTGCACCGCTTTGGTCAGCGTAATCGGCACGACTTCACCTTCTTCGAACTGTGCTTCAGTGGTCGACAGCGGGTTGTGAACTTCAATGAAGCGGCTGCCGTCTGGCTCGGTGGTGGCCTTCACGGGCTCATCAATAAACTGCACACGAGTACCGACCGGCACGTTCTGGAACAGGAATTTGATGTCTTCGTTACGCAGACGCACGCAACCGTGGCTCACGCGCAGACCAATACCGAAGTTGGCGTTAGTCCCGTGAATAGCGTACAGACGACCGATATACAGCGCGTACAGGCCCATAGGGTTGTCAGGACCGGCAGGTACCACTGCTGGCAGCGGTTCGCCTGCGGCTTTGTATTCTGCGTGCATTTTCGCCGTAGGTGTCCAGGTTGGACCGGCTTTTTTACGCTCTACCTTGGTTGTCCAGTTGATAGGCGTGTCTTTACCCAACTGGCCAATGCCGATTGGCAGCACGATAACGGTGTTGGTGCCTTTCGGGTAGTAGTACAGACGCATTTCAGCGCTGTTGATAACAATCCCTTCATGCACGGTATCCGGCAGGATCAGCTGCTGAGGAATGTTCAGCACCGTACCGCCTTTTGGCAAGAAGGTATCCACGCCAGGGTTCGCTTCCAGCATGTTAGACAAGCCCATTTGATACTGGGCCGCGAAGTATTCCAGCGGTTGCTTATTGTTATCAGGAATAGTGATAACCTGGTTCTCACCGACAATACGGCTGCCGTTGGTCGGCAGCGGGTACGTGACCGCAGATGCCGAATTACAGAAGCCCACGACAGCAAGCGCCGCAGCGAAAAGCGTTGTTAATTTAATGTTCATGTTGTGCGAGGTATCAGTGCCCTTACGGCCGTTGTTTGGGAATTCAGACTGTTGGTAGGAGCGCATTATATGTGCATTCCTTGTCACAGGGAATTCGGATGTGTACGAAATCACATTTTTTTCACTTGGGTTACATTTTAGTCTCTGGCGAAGGCGGGCGCTTTTTATTCCCAATTGTGGCACAATAGGCGGTTTGTCACATTCTTCAGGATACTCCCGTGTTAGTTACCAGCAACGTCACCATGCAGTTCGGCAGTAAGCCGCTGTTCGAAAACATCTCCGTCAAATTTGGCGGCGGCAACCGTTACGGCCTGATTGGCGCAAACGGGAGCGGCAAATCGACCTTTATGAAAATCCTCGGCGGTGATTTAGAACCGACGCTGGGTAATGTTTCACTCGATCCCAATGAACGCATCGGTAAGCTGCGTCAGGATCAGTTTGCTTTTGAAGAGTACACGGTGCTAGACACGGTGATCATGGGGCACACTGAACTGTGGGAAGTGAAACAAGAGCGCGACCGCATCTACGGTCTGGCTGAAATGAGCGAAGAAGACGGCTACAAAGTGGCCGATCTGGAAGTGCTTTATGGCGAAATGGACGGCTATTCCGCAGAGTCCCGCGCTGGTGAACTGCTGCTGGGCGTCGGTATTCCGGTTGAACAGCATTGGGGTCTGATGAGCGAAGTCGCGCCAGGCTGGAAACTGCGTGTTCTGTTAGCACAGGCGCTGTTCTCAAATCCAGATATCCTGCTACTCGACGAACCAACGAACAACCTGGACATCGACACCATCCGCTGGCTGGAGCAGACCTTAAACGAACGTGACAGCACCATGATCATCATTTCGCACGACCGTCACTTCCTGAACATGGTCTGTACTCATATGGCGGATCTGGATTACGGTGAGCTGCGCGTTTATCCGGGTAACTATGATGAATACATGACTGCCGCGACTCAGGCGCGTGAGCGTCTGCTGGCCGATAACGCCAAGAAAAAAGCGCAGATTGCTGACCTGCAATCCTTCGTTAGCCGCTTTAGCGCCAACGCCTCTAAATCGCGTCAGGCAACTTCTCGTGCGCGTCAGATTGATAAAATTAAGCTGGATGAAGTGAAGGCCTCCAGCCGTCAGAACCCGTTCATTCGTTTCGAGCAGGATAAGAAACTGTTCCGTAACGCGCTGGCGGTTGAAGAGCTCAGCAAAGGTTTCGATAACGGCCCGCTGTTTAAAGACGTTAACCTGCTGCTGGAAGTCGGCGAGAAGCTTGCCATTCTGGGGGCTAACGGCGTGGGTAAATCCACGATGCTGAAAACCCTGGTCGGTGAACTGACTGCGGATCACGGCACGGTGAAATGGTCTGAGAATGCGCAAATTGGTTATTACGCGCAGGATCATGCGGAAGATTTCGATAACGATCTGACCGTTTTCGACTGGATGAGCCAGTGGAAACAAGAAGGCGATGACGAGCAGGTGGTACGCGGCTTCCTCGGACGTCTGCTGTTTAGCCAGGACGATATCAAAAAACCGGCCAAAGTCCTGTCCGGTGGTGAAAAGGGTCGTATGCTGTTCGGTAAGCTGATGATGCAAAAACCGAACATTCTGGTTATGGATGAACCGACCAACCACCTGGATATGGAATCCATCGAGTCGCTGAACATGGCGCTGGAAATGTATCAGGGCACCCTGATCTTCGTTTCTCACGACCGTGAATTCGTCAGCTCGCTGGCGACCCGCGTGATTGAAATTACGCCAGAGCGCGTGGTGGACTTCACCGGTAACTATGAAGATTACCTGCGCACTAAAGGCGTCGAGTAATAAGTAATCGGGTTCCCTTGGGAACCCGATTTGAGTCGCCCGGCCAGGCGCAACGCCGCCGGGTTATCTCCTGTGCTATTCCATCCCCAACGCACGCCTGCCGTGAACATTCAGGTCTTCCAGCGTAAACCGTCCCTGCCAATCGGCCTCATAATCCTCACGCGGGAAATCACCCGGCGACGCTCCACGCTCAAGCGCGGCTTTTACCTTATGCGCATAGGCGAGGTTTTTGGCGCACATCGGTGCGGCGGGAATATACATCACGTTCCCCCAACCCTGCTGGTTTTCCACCGGCGCGACGGAGTGGATGACATCGCAATGCCACCACACGGAATCACCGGCCTCCAGAGCGGGAATAGAGGTGAGGGCGCTCATCAGCAGCGGATGCCACTTCTCAGAAATTGGCAGCACTTTACCCGGTGCAACTCCACACAATTCATCCTCAGGCACATCGTCCAGCAGCGGTCGCAGCAGCACATAAGCCATTGCTTCAGGAATCGGCACTACATGCAGTAACCCTTGAGCGGGGATCATATCCGACAGCGCCGTCCAGCCCTGGAAGGTACGGAACACGGAGCATTTGGTGGTGTTATCGACGGTGTATTCTTCGACATCGGTGCGATATGCCGCATCCCACGGATCGTATTGCTCTACATTGCCGTTAAAAACGTTGGCGAATACCTGCTGATAAGCCGGAAGCAGCCAGCGCTCCAGCGCCCCGGAGTCGGTATGTGCGCCAAGCCCTTTTGAGGTAGTGCCCGGTGGACGGCGACGAATACGGTCGGGATAAATCACGCTGATATCCGGGTTAAACCACTGCTTACCGTCGTGCTCAACCTGCCACAAACGGTTCAGGAATGATTGTGCCTGTGCCATTTCCGGGCTCTGGCGAGCCTGCATCTGGGCCTGCGACCAGTAGATCGGATAGATCTCCGGGCGTGAAGCCTCCAGGGAACCGAAGAAGCTGTCGCCCGGCCCTTTATAGACGTCATCGAAATGGTTGAGATCAAGGTAGTCGAGCATTGAACGATCCCACGCTAGCGCCTGCTCGCGTGGGAAGTGACCTTTAATGACCGCGCAGCCACGTCGTTTCACCTCGGCGCGAGTCGCGTCACTGATATTGCCAGAAGCGATATCCGCGAAAGGGATCACCGGCCATACCGGCTGATTCTGCGTCTTTAGCGCGTTGATTTCCGCGACGCGGGATTCAATGATGGCGCTCAGGCGGTCGAACACCGCCTGGACGTCGCCAATCTGCGCGCGCAGCGTTTTTTTCATTTGACGAATGGCCGCTTTAGGATCGGCGGGCAGCGTTTCGTGGGTAAAGGTAACCGTCATATCAACCTCGCAATCTTTCATTCGAAAGTAGAATTAATTACAAGTGATACTCTAAGTTAAAATAAAGTTAATGCAAGATTAATGTTTTGAGGTGGGAGTAGCCCGGCCGAGCGAAGCGACGCCGGGATTTGGCTCTGAGCCGCCCCGGGGTCGGCGTAAACGCCTCGCCCGGGCTACGATTAGAAGGGGGTGGTACCGTCCAGCACGGCCTGAATCACATTCAGCGCGCCGTCGTGGTTGTTATCGTCGGTATGATAATCGGCAATGGCTTTAATACTGTCGGCTGCGTTATCCATCGCGAAGGCGTACTTCGCAAGCTTTAGCATTTCTGCATCGTTGCCGCTGTCGCCAATTGCCACACATTCTTGCGGTGAAATGTGCCAGCGTTTTAACAAGCGGCTGATACCGTTGGCCTTGTGCAGGCCGGGGATGATGAGATCAACAAAGCCAAAACCGCTGGTGACGGGTTTCATAATGCCGTCGAGCGAGAGATGCAGTTTTTCGACTAACGCCGGAATCAGGCTGTCGGGGAGATTCAGCGAGAATTTAAACATCTTATCGTCGATGTCGTGATAGTTCGCGACCCGCTTTAACCGGTAATAGTGTTTGGACATCAGCGCCACCAGTTCTTCCGGCGCATTTTCGCTAATGTAAGCACTCTCAAGCCCACAGGCGACAAAATGGAGCTGCGAATCTTTAAGCAGTTCGCCAATCACCGTTTGATATTCATGGCGAGTCAGTTCGCCGTGGAAAAGCTGTTGTCCGTGTTCGTACACCAGCGCGCCATTTTCGGCGACATACGAGATGCGATCGCGGATCTCCGGGAAGAAGGTGATGAGCTGATAATACTGGTTGCCGCTGGCGACGACGAATTCAATGCCACGCTGTTGAAGCTGGTCAAACTGCGCCAGAAACCGCGAACGGTCGTAGGTTTTGGCGTCATTAAGAAAGGTGCCGTCCATATCTGTGATGATAGCTTTAACGGTCATACGAGGTGCTCCTGGGGTAACTCCGGCCAGCAGCAATTTAATTATAATGTGAGCTAAAGCACAAATTTATTTCATTTGAAAGAGAAGTGGCGGGGAAGTTGTGTGGGCCGGGGAGAGAGGGAAAACCGGCGCTTGCCTCACCGACAACACCGATCGGTTCCCTCTCCCCTGAGGGGAGAGGGTTAGGGTGAGGGGGAAATGCACCGACTTACAGCGTATGCTCCGTACGCGCAATAATATCGTCCTGCGCATCCGGTGACAGCGCGGTGAAGAACGCCGAATACCCTGCCACGCGTACCACTAAATCACGATACTGGTCGGGATGTTTCTTCGCCTCCAGCAGCGTTTCGCGTGAGACGATGTTGTACTGAATATGCCAGCCTTTATGCACCTCGAAGAAGGTACGCAGCAGCGCCATCAGTTTCTGCTTATCGCTCTCGTTTTCAAGCGTTGCCGGATTCAGCTTCTGGTTTAACAACACACCGCCAAGAATGGCCGAGGTCGGCAGTTTGCCCACGGAGCTAATCACCGCCGTTGGGCCGAGATGGTCAGTTCCGGAAGCCGGGCTTGCGCCTTCAGCAAGCGGTGTTTTGGCCTTACGCCCGTCAGGTGTTGCCATCGTCTGCGCGCCAAACGGTACGTTGGCGGAGATAGACGAGGTGCCCGCGTAGTAGTTACCGCCAATCGGGCCGCGGCCATAGCGCGGGTTGTGATACTGTTTCAGCTCATCGATATAGGTCTGATAGGCGCGGGCCAGCAGGGTGTCGACGCTATCATCGTCGTTACCGTATTTCGGCGCGCCGTTGATTAAACGCTGGCGCAGCTGCTCGTGAGTCAGGCCGTCGTAGTCCTCCGCCAGCGCTTTCGCCAGCTCCTGCTGACCAATCACTCCCTGATCGAAGACCAGCTTTTTCACCGCTGCCAGGCTGTTGCCCAGGTTGGCAATACCGACCTGCAAACCGGAAACCCAGTCGTATTTCGCGCCGCCCTGTTTGATGCTTTTCGCCCGTTCAATGCAGTCATCAACCAGCGCCGAGCACAGAATATCATGCACGTTCTCTTCCAGCATGGTGTCGACCACGTACTCAATCTCAATCGACTTGCGGGTGTAGTAACGAATCTGCGTATCCCAGTCGCTCATCATTTGTTCGAAGTTCGCGAAGTTGCCTTTCGACAGCGCGTGTTCCTGCGGCAGGAATACCTGGCCGCTGGTGGCGTCGCGTCCGCCTTCCATCGCGGCAAGCATCACGCGGGCGAAGTTGATAAAGCTCATGCCGGTGCAGCGGTAGCCCCACTTGCCGCCGACGGCGGTTTCGATACAGCCGATTGCCGCGTAGTCGTAGGCGTCCTGTGGTTCGATACCCAGCTTGATAAATTCCGGGATCACGATTTCATCGTTGTTGAAGGCCGGCATACCGAAACCACAGCGAATCACCTGCACGCAGGCGTCGAGGAAATCATTGCTCATGCCCGCATGGTAACGCACGCTCAGGTTTGGCTGGGTCGAGCGCAGACGACCGCAGGACTCCAGAATGGCGTAGGAGAGCGGGTTGACCGCGTCCTGCGCTTCCCCGTTCACCAGCTTCTGACCGCCGATGGTGACGTTCTGATACAGCGGGCTACCGGCGGAGGCTTTGGAGTGAGAGCCGGAGCGAATTTTGTTCACTTCCAGAAGCTTCAGCCAGCAGCTGTGCAGCAGCTCGATTGCGTGTTCACGATCCAGTGACTGCTCAAGCTCTACGTCGCGGCGATAGTACGGGTACAGATACTGATCCATACGGGCAAACGACACCGAGTGACCGTTGGACTCAATTTGCAGAATCAACTGGATGAAGTAGCACAGCTGCAATGCCTGCCAGAAGGTTTTTGGCGGCTCGTGGGCAATCACATCGCAGTTCTCGGCCATTGTCAGCAGCTCGTCGCGGCGGTTTTCGCGAGGCTCTTGTGCCGCCATTTTGCGCGCCAGTTCCGCAAAGCGCGTAATGTGCTGGCTGACCGCTTCCAGTACGATATCAATACCTTTGAGGAACTGCTCGCCGTGCAGGTCTTCCAGTACGGTCAGGTTGATGCGTGAACGGCGCTCGGCGACTTTCGCACGCATACCGTCGAGACCTTTTTCCAGCAATAGCGGGAAGTTCACCGCCAGGTGGGCATCGCCGGAGGTCATATTGCCTTCCGCTTTAATGATCCCGGTCGCCAGCAGCGCTTTTTGCTCGTCGGTAAACATCCCGTAGCAGCGATCCTGCACGGTCTGCCCACGCCACCACGGGCACACTTCGTGCAGCACGCGTTTGTTCTCTTCGCTGACGGCAAAACCGGCGCCTGGGCGATCCGCCAGATCATCAATCTCTTTTTCAATCCAGCTGACGGTATATTCCGGGAAGATTGGCGCGGCGCGCACTTCGCTTGCCTGGTTGCCGACGATAAGTTCGTCATGCTTGATCCAGATGGTGCGCTCGGCCAGGTGATGCGCCAACGCCAGCGCGCGACGAACCGGAATCGGTTTATCCAGATGTTGCTGATACGCCTGGGTATAGTGAAGCGCGCGTTCCGTACACACCGGCGGCTTAACGATATGCACCAGCGCATTTTTATGCGCCTGAATACGGTCGGTCAATTTATCGAGTTTTAGCATTGTCATGAGATTTATCCTCGTAGTGTCGCCGTTAACCCTTTCTCATGGGCGTACTGTTGGGCAAATTCCAGCAGTGCCGGGTCGTTAAGCGGCCTGTCGGGTGCAAAGTAGGGTAGGCCGAGCAGGCTATATTTATTGATGCCCAGCGTGTGGTAAGGCAGAAAATGAATATCGCGCACCCCATTCATATCGGCGGCGAAATCGGTGATGGCTTTGATGGAATCTTTATCAGCGTTAAAGCCCTGAATCAGCGGTACGCGCAGGGTAATATTTTTACCGGCGGCGGCCAGTCGGTTCAGGTTATCGAGTACGCGTTTAGCCGAGCCGTCGGTCCACTGCTTGAAGCGGGTTTCGTCGACGTGCTTTAAGTCAGCGAGGAACAGGTCGATATAGGGCTGCGCCGGTTCCAGATAGCGCCACGGTACGTGCAGGCAGGTTTCAACCGCGGTATGGATGCCTTGCTCATGTGCGCTTTTCAAAAGCGTCAGCGCCAGCTCCGGGTTCATAAAGGGTTCACCGCCGGACAGCGTCATGCCGCCGCCGCTGCGATCGTAAAACGGTTTGTCGCGCAGGACGGTAGTCATAATTTCGTCCGCACTTTTCTCCTCACCGCAGACGGTGAGCGCCTGGGTGGGGCAGCAGTCGGCCAATGCGGCAAGGTGCGTATCATCCAGTTTTTCCCGGTGAATGACCAGACCGCTTAGCGCGCGCTCAATCACCGTGGGTGCCGCTTTGTGGCACAGGTCGCAGCCGTCCAGACACAGGCGAGGGTCAAACAGCAGATCCTGACCGCGAGCGCGGCTTTCTGGGTTTTGACACCAACGGCAGCCGAGTGAACATCCTTTAAGGAAGACCACGGTGCGAATACCTGGACCATCATGGGTTGAATAGCGCTGAATATTGAAAATCATATGCTGCCCTCATCTTTCGTATAAAGATTAAATTACTTTCGAATGAAAGTTATCTTGATGTACGTCAACTTAAGCTGAGGTTTTGCTGTGGTAGTGTTATTCCATGCTAAATATCACGGTTTAAGGAAACATCATGGAACTCTATCTCGACACCTCCGACGTTGTTGCTGTAAAGACGCTGGCGCGCGTTTTCCCGCTGGCGGGCGTGACCACCAATCCGAGTATTGTGGCCGCGGGGAAAAAACCGCTGGACGTGCTGTTGCCAGAATTGTACGAAGCGATGGGCGGTAAAGGGCGCTTATTTGCGCAGGTGATGGCCACCACCGCTGATGGGATGGTGGCTGATGCCCATAAGCTGCGGGCAATTATTCCCGATTTGGTCGTGAAAGTGCCGGTCACCGCAGAAGGGCTGGCGGCAATTAAGTTGCTGAAAGCCGAAGGGATCCCAACCTTGGGTACCGCCGTTTATGGTGCTGCGCAGGGCTTGTTGTCGGCATTAGCTGGCGCAGAATACGTGGCACCGTATGTGAATCGCATTGATGCGCAGGGCGGTAATGGGATCCAGGCCGTGGCGGAATTGCAGGATTTGCTGACGCTGCATGCGCCGCAGTCAAAAGTGCTGGCCGCGAGTTTTAAAACTCCGCGTCAGGCGCTGGATTGCCTGCTGGCAGGGTGCCAGTCCATCACGCTGCCGCTCGACGTTGCGCAGCAGATGATTAGCTACCCGGCGGTCGACGCGGCGGTGGCGAAGTTTGAGCAAGACTGGCAGACGGCGTTTGGACGGACGTCGCTGTAAACCAGCAGGAACCGTAGGCCTGAAAGCTGCGCGCCATCAGGCGCCGCCGAGCACATTGCCGGATGGCGGCTACGCCTTATCCGGCCTACACCAATCTGTAGCCCGGGCGAGGCGTTCACGCCGACCCCGGGGCTCGGCGCACATTCCCGGCGTCGCTACGCTCGGCCGGGCTACACTACTGGCTGGCTACATACCTCACACGTCGGGCTACGCATCAGTTTCATTTCTCTGAACTGGCAGCGCATCGCGTCATACATCACGATTTTTCCTGCTGCGGGCGTTCCGTAATGAGTCAGTACTTTAATGGCTTCCATCGCCTGCATTGCGCCAATGACTCCCACCAGCGGCGCCATTACGCCCGCTTCCACGCAGGTTAACGCATTCTCGCCAAACAGGCGGCTCAGGCAGCGATAACACGGTTCGCCATCCTGATAGGTAAAGACCGAAATCTGGCCTTCCATGCGAATTGCTGCACCTGAAACCAATGGGATCTTATGCTGGAAACAGCCAGCATTAAGCTGGTTGCGAATGGTCACGTTATCGGTACAGTCGAGCACCAGATCATGCTCGGCAATCAGCGCCCACAGCGCCTCTTCCTCGAGCAGCGCATTCAAGGGCACCAGCGTAGTGTGCGGGTTAATGCGCGCCAGCGCGTCACGCGCGGAGTCAACCTTTGGCTGACCGAGAGTGGCATCGCTGTGCAGCGTTTGGCGTTGCAGATTGGAGAGCGATACGGTGTCAAAATCCAGCAGCGTCAGCCATCCCGCACCCGCTGCCGCCAGGTACTGCGATGCCGCGCAGCCCAAGCCGCCAAGGCCCACCACGAGCACGCGCGAGGCTTTTAACTTCTCCTGACCGTCGAAATCGAAATCCCGCAGGATGATTTGTCGGTTATAGCGCAGCATTTCTGCATCGCTAAGTTCTACGCTCATTACAAGCCACCCAGCAGATGGTTAAACGGCTCAACCTCAACCCATTCACCGGCCTCAACGCGGCCGCGTTCACGCTCCAGCACGATAAAGCAGTTACCCTGACTAAAGGAGCTGAAAATATGCGAACCCTGATGGCCGGTTGTGGAAACCGTCAGTTCACCGTTGTCATTGCGGGTCAGCAGACCGCGCTGGAAATCAAGACGACCCGGCGATTTCTTCAGCGTATCGGTCGTACGCACGCGCAGACGCGGTGCCTGAGTCGGCTGGCTGCTCGCGCTGAGCTTCGCCAGCAATGGCTGCACCAGTTGATAGAAGGTTAACGCCGCGGACACCGGGTTGCCCGGTAGGCCACAGAACCAGCTGTTGCTGAGCTTGCCAAAGGCGAACGGTTTGCCCGGCTTGATGGCGAGTTTCCAGAAGCCAATTTCGCCCAGCTCATCAAGAATCGTTTTGGTGTAGTCGGCTTCGCCCACCGAAACGCCGCCGGAGCTGATGACCACGTCGGCCTGCTTATCCGCCTCGATAAAGGTCTGGCGCAGTTGCTCGGGATCATCGCGAATAATGCCAAGGTTAATCACCTCGCAGCCGAGCTGCTCGAGCATCAGATGCACCGCCAGACGGTTGGTGTCGTAGATTTGCCCATCGCCCAGCGGCTGGCCCGGCAGCTGGAGTTCATCGCCGGTTGAGAATAGCGCAACGCGAACTTTGCGCACCACGTTCACCTCGGCAATCCCCAGCGAAGCCAGTACCGGTAGCTCCGCGACCGTCAGGCGAGTACCCGCCGGGAATACCACCGCGCCGTTAGCAATATCCTCGCCACGGCGGCGAATGTTTTGCCCCGGCTTGACGTTTGCGGTGAATCGCACGCCGGCGTCGGTCTGTTCTGTTTCCTCTTGCATTACCACGGCTTCGCAACCTGCGGGTACCGGCGCGCCGGTCATAATGCGAATGCAGCTGCCCGCAGGCCATTCACCGTGGAACGGCTGTCCGGCAAAGGCTTTACCGGCGACCGCCAGCGGCGCTTGTGCCGCCACATCGGCCAGACGCACCGCGTAACCATCCATCGCCGAGTTATCAAAACCCGGTACATCCAGAGGGGAGATGATATCGCGGGCCGTAATCCGGCCGAATGCCTGTAACAACGGCACTGATTCGCTGTCATGCAGTGGGGTAATCTGCGAAAGCATCTGCGTTAGCGCGGCATCAAGCGGTATCAATCCGGCGGTAAAATCCATGGGTAAACTCCTGCGGGAAACGTTCGAATGCGCCCATTATGGCAGAAAAACCCCGCAGGCTGTATGCCACCTGTGGTGTAGCTTTACATCACCAGCCGCTATTTCTATATTCAAAATTGATATAGGTGTAGAGCCACTATAATGATATTTATAAATAAAATGAGGTAAGGGATTTTTCATGGGCAAGGCAGTCATTGCGATTCACGGCGGAGCCGGGGCAATAAGTCGTCATCAGCTTTCAGCGCAAAAAGAGCACCAATACGTGACGGCGCTTTCTGACATTGTTGAAAGTGTACAAAAAATGCTGGAGGAGGGTGCCAGCGCGCTCGACGCGGTGACCGAAGCGGTACGCCAGCTGGAGGAGTGCCCGCTGTTTAACGCAGGCATTGGTTCGGTCTTTACCGCCGCTGAAACGCATGAACTGGATGCCTGCATCATGGACGGCAATTCGCTTGAAGCGGGTGCCGTCGCCGGCGTGAAACATCTGCGCAATCCAATTCTGGCGGCTCGTGCGGTATTAGAGAATAGCCCGCACGTGATGATGATGGGTGAGGGTGCTGAATCCTTCGCCAGGACGCAGGGTATGGAGCTTGTGGACAATTCACTGTTCTCAACCGATGCCCGTTTTCAGCAGTTGCTGGAAGCGCGTAGCAACGGCGAATTTATTCTCGACCATGATGGCTCGCCGCTCGACGAACGTCAGAAAATGGGCACCGTCGGGGCCGTGGCGCGTGATATTAACGGTAATCTGGCGGCGGCAACGTCCACCGGCGGAATGACCAATAAATTGCCCGGCAGAGTGGGCGACACCCCGCTGGTTGGGGCCGGTTGCTATGCCAATAACGCGAGCGTGGCGGTTTCCTGCACCGGTACTGGTGAGGTGTTTATCCGCACGCTGGCGGCCTACGATATTGCGGCGCTGATGGAGTACGGCAATCTTAGCCTGCTTGAGGCCTGCGAGCGGGTGGTGATGGAAAAACTGCCAGCACTTGGCGGCAGCGGCGGACTTATCGCCATCGACCGGGAAGGTAACGTGGTGCTGCCGTTTAACAGTGAAGGCATGTACCGCGCCTGGGCATACGCCGGGGATACGCCAACCATCGGTATTTACCGGGAATAGAAGGAGTTAGCGTGCCGCATTCCGCTGAACTTGATGCGTCTCAGGTACTGAGTCTTCAGAACCTGAACGTGGCATTTTGTCAGGATAAACAGTCCGTCCGCGTGGTTAATCAACTCTCGTTAACGGTTAACCGTGGCGAAACGCTGGCGATCGTCGGTGAGTCGGGTTCGGGAAAATCGGTGACGGCACTGGCGTTGATGCGCCTGCTGGAACAGTCCCGTGGACAAATAGCCTGCGACCAGATGCTGCTGCGGCGACGTAACCGTGAAGTGGTTGACTTACTGGAGCAGACTCCCGCACAGATGCGCGGCATACGCGGGGCGGATGTGGCGATGATTTTTCAAGAGCCAATGACCTCGCTGAATCCGGTCTTTACCATTGGTGAGCAGATTGCCGAGTCGATTCGTTTGCACCAGGGAATGGGGCGTGAAGAGGCGCTGGACGAGGCTAAAAAAATGCTCGATAAGGTGCGAATCCCCGAAGCGCAGGCGGTGCTTTCGCGATATCCGCATCAGCTCTCCGGCGGTATGCGTCAGCGCGTGATGATTGCGATGGCGCTGTCGTGCCGTCCGGCGGTGCTGATTGCCGATGAACCGACAACGGCGCTGGATGTCACCATCCAGGCGCAAATTCTCCAGCTTATCGACGTGCTGCAAAAAGAGATGTCGATGGGAGTGATATTTATCACTCACGATATGGGCGTCGTAGCGGAAATCGCTGACCGGGTTTTGGTTATGCATCAGGGCGAAGCGGTTGAAACCGGCAGCGTAGACGATATCTTTAACGCGCCTCAACACCCGTACACTAAACGCCTGCTGGCCGCCGTACCGCGGCTGGGGGCGATGCGCGGTAGCGATTACCCCAAAAGCTTCCCGGATGTGAACGCCCCGACGCTGGAACCGCAGCCGCAAAATACCGTGGCGGCGGGCGAACCCATTTTGCAGGTGCGCAATCTGGTCACCCGCTTTCCACTGCGCGGCGGCCTTTTAAATCGCGTGACCCGTGAAGTGCATGCGGTGGAAAATGTCAGTTTCGATCTCTGGCCGGGTGAGACATTGTCGCTGGTGGGCGAGTCTGGCTGCGGTAAATCCACCACCGGCCGCGCGTTGCTGCGGTTAGTCGAATTGCAAAGCGGCACCATCACCTTCAACGGCGAGCGCATTGATACGCTCAATGCCCGTCAGCTACAACCGCTGCGCCGCGATATTCAGTTTATCTTCCAGGATCCGTACGCTTCGCTTGATCCGCGCCATACGGTAGGCTTCTCGATTATGGAGCCGCTGCGTATTCACGGCGCGTTGACGGGCGAAGCGCTACAGCAGCGGGTCGCGTGGTTATTGCAGCGCGTCGGCCTGTTGCCGGAGCACGCGTGGCGGTATCCGCATGAATTTTCCGGCGGCCAGCGCCAGCGTATCTGCATTGCGCGTGCGCTGGCTTTGTCGCCGAAAGTGGTTATCGCCGATGAGTCCGTCTCGGCGCTGGATGTGTCGATTCGTGCGCAGATTATCAACCTGCTGCTCTCTTTGCAGCGTGACATGGGCATTGCATTTCTTTTCATTTCTCATGATATGGCGGTGGTGGAACGCATTAGCCATCGTGTGGCGGTGATGTATCGCGGGCGAATTGTGGAAATTGGCCCGCGCCGCGCTATTTTTGAAAATCCTCAGCATCCGTATACCCGCAAACTTCTGGCGGCAGTGCCGGTGGCCGATCCGGGGCATCGTCGCCCGCAGCGCGTTCTGCTCTCGGACGAACTGCCGGGGAATATCTACAAACGGGGTGAAATCGTCGAACCAATAGGTTTGCAACAGATCTCGCCGGGGCATTTTGTGGCTCGCGAGCCGGTAAGTAGTGCGCTAGTAAATCGATAATAAAACGTCAAACGACAGGCAGGGGACAACATGACACAACGCATTTCACGTAAATGGCTGGTTGCAGTGGGGGTGGCCTCCGCGCTTGCCGCCTCTCCGGTGTTCGCCGCAAAAGATGTGGTGGTAGCGGTAGGATCTAACTTCACCACGCTCGACCCATACGACGCCAACGACACGCTGTCGCAGGCGGTGGCGAAATCCTTCTATCAGGGGCTGTTTGGCCTTGATAAAGAGATGAAGCTGAAAAACGTGCTGGCGGAAAGCTACACCGTTTCAGACGACGGCAAGGTGTATACCGTTAAGCTGCGCCAGGGCGTTAAATTCCAGGATGGCACCGATTTCAACGCCGAGGCGGTGAAAATCAACCTCGATCGCGCCAGCAACCCGGAAAGCCATCTCAAGCGATACAACCTGTACAAAAATATTGATAAAACCGAAGTGGTGGATGCGAATACGGTGAAAATCACCCTGAAGCAGCCGTTCTCGGCATTTATCAATATTCTTGCCCATCCGGCGACGGCGATGATTTCGCCTGCGGCCCTGAAAAAATACGGCAACGAAATTGGTTTCCATCCGGTGGGAACCGGCCCGTATCAGCTCGATACCTGGAATCAGACGGATTTTGTTAAGGTCAGTAAATACGCTAACTACTGGCAAAAAGGGCTGCCGAAGCTGGACTCTATTACCTGGCGTCCGGTGGTGGATAACAATACCCGCGCCGCAATGCTGCAAACCGGCGAAGCGCAGTTTGCTTTCCCAATTCCTTACGAGCAGGCGGCGCTGCTTTCGAAAAACAGCCAGCTTGAACTGGTTGCCAGCCCGTCCATTATGCAGCGCTACATCAGCATGAACGTCACGCAAAAACCGTTCGATAACCCGAAAGTGCGTGAAGCTATCAACTATGCGATTAACCGTCAGGCACTGGTTAAAGTGGCCTTTGCAGGCTATGCCACACCGGCGGCGGGCGTCGTACCGCCGTCCATCGCATATTCACAGCAGTATCAGCCGTGGCCGTATGATCCGGCTAAAGCACGCGAACTGTTAAAAGAAGCCGGTTATCCGAACGGTTTTAGCACCACGTTGTGGTCGTCACATAACCACAGCACGGCGCAGAAAGTCCTGCAATTTACCCAGCAGCAGCTGGCGCAAATTGGTATTAAGGCGCAGGTCACGGCGATGGATGCCGGGCAGCGCGCGGCGGAAGTAGAAGGCAAGGGACAAAAAGAGAGCGGCGTACGCATGTTCTATACCGGCTGGTCGGCCTCGACCGGCGAAGCGGACTGGGCGTTGTCACCGCTGTTTGCCTCCTCGAACTGGCCGCCAACTCAGTTCAATACGGCCTTCTACAGTAACCCGCAGGTTGATAAAGATTTGACGGCGGCGCTGCAAACGACCGACAACGCTGAAAAAGCGCGCTTATACAAAGAGGTGCAGGATACGCTCTGGAAAGAGTCTCCGTGGGTGCCGCTGGTGGTGGAAAAACTGGTTTCGGCACACAGCAAGTCCTTGTCTGGATTCTACATTATGCCGGATACTGGTTTTAGCTTCGATGATGCGGATTTGAAGTAAGCGGCGTTTTCCCGCGTCATATTGGCGCGGGAAAGCATCGGCAAGGAGAGTCATGCTCAACTATGTTATCAAACGCCTGCTCGGCCTGATTCCCACGCTGTTTATCGTGGCCGTGCTGGTGTTTTTGTTTGTCCATATGCTGCCCGGTGATCCAGCGCGGCTGATTGCCGGGCCGGAAGCCGACGCGCAGGTTATCGCGATGGTGCGCCAGCAGCTGGGGCTGGATCAGCCGCTATACGTGCAGTTCTGGCATTACATCAGCCACGCGGTGCAGGGGGATTTTGGCACCTCGATGGTGTCACGCCGTCCGGTATCGGAAGAAATTGCCAGCCGTTTTTTGCCGACCTTATGGTTAACGCTCGCCAGTATGGCTTGGGCGGTGCTGTTTGGTATGGCGGCGGGGATTGCCGCCGCCGTCTGGCGTAATCGCTGGCCGGATCGGCTGGGAATGGCGCTGGCGGTCACTGGTATCTCCTTCCCGGCATTTGCGCTCGGGATGTTGCTGATGCAGATCTTCTCCGTTGAGCTGGGCTGGCTGCCAACCGTGGGGGCCGATAGTTGGCGTCACTACATTCTGCCCTCGATAACGCTGGGGGCGGCGGTAGCGTCCGTTATGGCGCGTTTTACCCGCGCATCGTTTGTCGATGTGTTGAACGAAGATTATATGCGCACCGCCCGCGCCAAAGGCGTAAGCGAGAAAGGGGTGGTGCTCAAGCATGGTCTGCGGAACGCCATGATCCCGGTGGTCACCATGATGGGGCTACAATTTGGTTTTCTGCTCGGCGGCTCGATTGTGGTGGAGAAAGTCTTTAACTGGCCGGGTCTGGGACGCCTGCTGGTGGACTCGGTGGAAATGCGTGATTATCCGGTCATTCAGGCTGAGGTGCTGCTATTTTCACTGGAGTTTATTCTTATCAATTTAGTGGTGGATGTGCTTTACGCCGCCATTAACCCGGCTATCAGGTACAAATAACGTGCGAATATTGAATTGGCGCCGACAGGCAGCCCTGAATGCCATGCCGGTGATAAATACGGCTGAACAACGTACGCCGTGGCGCGAGTTCTGGCGGCGTTTTCGCCAGCAGCCGATCGCCATGGCATCGGGCATTTTTGTGCTGTTGCTGATTATTGTGGCGGTGGTTGCGCCGTGGATTGCGCCGTTTGATGCGGAAAACTATTTCGATTATGACCGCCTGAACGAAGGGCCGTCTTTGATGCACTGGTTTGGCGTCGATTCCCTGGGCCGGGATATTTTCAGCCGGGTGCTGGTGGGGGCGCAAATTTCACTCACCGCGGGCGTGTTCGCGGTGCTGATAGGCTCCGTCATCGGGACGATTCTGGGGTTGCTGGCGGGCTATTATGAAGGCTGGTGGGATCGCATTATTATGCGTATTTGCGACGTGCTGTTTGCCTTCCCAGGCATCCTGCTGGCGATTGCGGTGGTGGCTATCATGGGCAGCGGTATGACCAACGTGATCATCGCCGTAGCGATTTTCTCCATCCCGGCGTTCGCGCGTCTGGTTCGCGGCAACACGCTGGTGCTCAAGCAGCAGACCTTTATCGAATCCGCGCGCAGTATCGGGGCCAGCGATCGAGTTATTATTTTCCAGCATATTCTGCCCGGTACGGTGTCATCGATTGTGGTCTATTTCACCATGCGTATCGGCGTGTCGATAATTTCAGCCGCCAGCCTGTCGTTTCTGGGATTAGGCGCGCAGCCACCGACGCCGGAGTGGGGCGCAATGCTCAACGAAGCCCGCGCGGATATGGTGATGGCGCCGCACGTGGCACTTTTCCCGGCGCTGGCGATTTTTCTGACGGTACTGGCGTTTAATTTGCTGGGAGATGGGCTGCGCGATGCGCTGGATCCGAAACTAAAAGGGTAGGGTATGTTGCCTGATGGCGCTACGCTTATCAGGCCTACAGCTCAGAAATAGTTGTAGGCCGGATAAGGCAATTTGCCGCCATCCGGCAATCTGTATATTACAGCCCGATGGCACTACTTTTGTGAGTTGCCGTTAAACCCGGCTACCCCACAGGTCATACTCGTCGGCGTTTTCAACCTTCACACGCACCACGTCGCCCGGCTTCACTTTCGTTTCGCCGTTCAGATAGACCGCGCCGTCGATTTCAGGGGCATCAGCCATGCTGCGGCCAATCGCGCCTTCTTCGTCAACTTCGTCGATCATCACCAGAATCTCGCGGCCCACTTTTTCCTGCAGACGTTCAGCAGAGATCTGCTGTTGAAGCTGCATGAAGCGGTTCCAGCGTTCTTCTTTGATCTCATCCGGCACTTGATCCGGCAGATCGTTTGCTGATGCGCCGTCAACCGGGCTGTACTGGAAACAACCAACGCGGTCGAGGCGAGCTTCTTTCAGGAAGTCCAGCAGCATCTGGAAGTCTTCTTCTGTTTCACCTGGGAAACCGACGATAAAGGTTGAACGTAAGGTCAGCTCTGGGCAGATTTCACGCCACTGCTTGATGCGCGCTAGCTGACGGTCGACGGAACCCGGACGCTTCATCAGCTTGAGGATGCGAGGGCTTGCGTGCTGCATCGGGATGTCGAGATACGGCAGGATTTTACCTTCCGCCATCAGTGGAATCACGTTGTCCACGTGCGGGTACGGATAAACGTAGTGCAGACGCACCCACACGCCCAGCTTCGCGAGCTGTTCGCACAGGCTTTCCATGCTGGTTTTCACCGGCTCGCCGTTGTGGAAACCGGTGCGGTGTTTTACGTCAACGCCGTAGGCGGAGGTGTCCTGAGAAATCACCAGGATCTCTTTTACCCCTGCATCGACCAGACGCTTCGCTTCTGCCAGCACTTCACCAATAGGACGGCTCACCAGATCGCCACGCATGGACGGGATGATGCAGAATGCGCAGCGGTGGTTACAGCCTTCGGAAATTTTCAGATAAGCGTAATGACGTGGCGTCAGCTTCACGCCCTGTTCCGGCACCAGGCTCAGGAAAGGGTTGTGCTGCGGCTTAGGCGCGTAATGGTGAACGTGCTCCAGTACCTGTTCGTAGCTGTGCGGGCCGGTGATTTCCAGTACCTTTGGGTGCACTTCGCGAATTTGATCTTCTTTGGCACCCAGGCAACCGGTCACAATCACCTTGCCGTTTTCTTTTAGTGCTTCACCGATGGCTTCCAGAGACTCCTGGACTGCGCTGTCGATAAAACCACAGGTATTGACGATAACCATGTCGGCATCATCGTAAGTTGGCACTACGTCATAACCTTCGGTACGCAGTTCGGTCAGGATACGTTCGGAATCCACCAGGTTTTTCGGGCAGCCGAGGGAGACGAATCCAATTCGCGGTTGTTGCATGCTAGTACGCTCACAAAGTAAACAGAAAAGAAAAACCGGGCGATTCTACACGGCTTTACGCTGACTCTCTACTGCTACTTTGCCCGCCCGCCGCCATTGTCCAGGGTTGTTGTAATGTTAAATTTGTTTCCAGTGATGATTTATTGATATCGCGCAGCTTCCTGTACGTTAATTAATCGCATAATAAAAATGCCAATGGGTGGCAAGGGAGGTAAATGCATGATGGAAAGCAAACTGAAACGCAAGCTAGTGGGGCAGCTCACCGGGGCGCGAATTGACCTTGAGGCCTATCTGCGGTTGAGAAAGGCTAAGGGGTATATGTCAGTCAGTGAAAACGATCATCTGCGTACTAACCTGCTCGATTTGTGTAGTGAATTACGGGAGAGTGCGGCACAGCTTAAACGGAGCTGCTTGCCCCATGACCTGGAAATGATAAGACAGGCGGGTGAGGCGGTTGCCTCGGCCGCGGTCTGTTTGATGAGCGGGCGCTATGACTGCCCGACTTATATTGCGGTTAACGTAGAGACGCTTGAGCGCTGTCTGATGACGTTGTCAAAAATCATCCAAAAACTGGATGAGCAGTCGTCTATTATTCCTAACTGAAATGAGGGGGACGCTCGTCCCTCTCCTGACTCACGAGAATGCTCTTTCTGAAAAACTTGTTTTGATCTAATTAAAATTACGGTTGCTAATAGCTGCCTTAATCAATTACTGCGCGTAAAATAGCCCGTGGTTCGCTCACCGTATTTATTATCGGCGGTGGCACGGTAAATATATGCTGACAGTGTTTTTTAAGCGAGTAACTCAAGGAGGAAAACATATCCGCAGAAAGACTGCGATTCACGCTGGAAGTGGACGGCATCCTGGAAATGGCGACGATGGTGGTGAACTTCCAGCGGGTACTGCGGCATTCGGAGCCGTTAGTGCTGGAGGTGGCTACCGCCACAAGTTCAGAGAATATTTTCCCGCTAAGGATATAGCATGAAAATCAGTTACCCCATCAGGGATTAAGACGGAAAAGAGTTTCGAACCCTGCATGAGATAATGCGTCTGGTTGACGCGGAAGCCCACGGAACCTGGCTGCTGGGAGGTAACGGACTGTGGCATGGCGCAGTTCATATCAGTGAAGTGTCTAACCCGCGCTCAGCCCTCTGCCGTTTCACGAATGCTTAGTTTCTTGACATGCCGGTATTACAGGACTTTCTGATGCTGTGCCTGATCTGCCTGTTTTCCAGGTATTTGCCCAATGTATTCGCCCGTTCAATTCCCTGCTTTTAACGCTGACGACGACTCAGCAATTCCTTATGCGGCATCGCGGCCATCAGGTCGATAAGCATGTTATTGATGGCAGTTATCACAGCGCGGGTAATTGGGTCAGCCAGCGAAGAGTCTTTATCTGACAGTGCCTGCCATGAGGTGGGCACATCCAGGCTGACAATCCTCAGTTCGTGTCGTTCTATCTGCTTTTAAGCGTCGTCCAGTCGCTGTTGCTGAGATGGGTCAGGCGGTCTATCTGCTCGACCAGCAAAATACATTGCGGTGACTGTCAATCAGTAAGCGCCCCAGCTCCGAGCGGTACAAGTTTTGTACCGATTATGTTCCCGATCCTGAACGAAGTGCTCCAGCATCACTTTTGCCCGGTCGGCGAACTGATCTTCCGTCGATGCCCTCAAATAGGCTCTGATGAACATTTTTTCACAACTATGTTGCATTTAAGTTATTGCAATTACTCTATAGCATATAGGTTATGTTATTAATGGTAAGTCGTCACATTTTAATTGTGGCGTCAGGGGGGCCTTAATGCGACAGAACCAAATTATCGTTTTGTGAAAGAGATAGTCATCACACCGATTATAATGCTTGTTTTCATCGGAGATTATCATGAAACTGTCCCCACCCCAGCTTTTATCGAGCATCGCTATCTATGAACTCAACCATCATTTACCATCAAAACTTAAGGGGTTTACCCCCCAAATATTAAGTGTGAAAAATAATGAGATTGACTGTAGAATATTCCCCAAAAAAAATGAGCATTCCGGAGATAATTCAATTATAAATTGTAAAAAGCTTGAGGCCGAACATCTATATAATAACCTTGAGCAAAGCGTGCAGTATGTTGATAATTTGACATTTATTGCTAACGTGTCAAAAATAGCGCGCGCTGTTTTTAATGAAAATAAAAAATTCAAGTCTATTAATAAATGTTCGAAGAAAAGAACACCTGAAGAGCATCTGTATGCGCTAAAAACATGGAGAGATCTCGATTCTTATTTAAGGACAGGAAAGATAGAAGATCATAACATCCGGCTAATAAAGCTTGTTAAGTTGTCACTGGGGAATTGTGGTGAACAAAGTGATGTGGTTTATGCGCTACTCCATAAATATGGATTTAATCCTGAAATGGTTATTTATGAAACTCTAGACAGAGCATTTGACCATCAGGTATGCAGAGTAAATATAGACGGTGAGGAATATATTGTCGACCCATGGTCTAATACAATATGCCGTCAGGATAATTACATATTACAATTGGAGAATAAATTACTTGAATGGGAGAAGGGAAATAAGATGGGGGTGTCAAATGAGAATTACCTTCATGAGTTTTATGAAGATAAATTATCGGATGATCACCGAGTGAGACCAAGTGAGGTCCATAAATTAAATATAGTTAACAGTGGGCACCCTAACGGTGAAAATAACATTGTTAAGTCAAACTTCTTTGATTTAATCAGTGAGGTGTTATCCAGGTAAGATGTTCATAGTCAGGAATTTCAAGCGCTTTTTGAGAGCGCCTGATCAAATGATGCGGTAGCATATTTTAGCACTGTTGCAAAGATTAGCAACGCTGATAAACTTTGCTGCCGTTTTCACTCATGGCGCTATTCATGAACGTATTCAAGGGCCAGCATCTCCTGCAGTTCACGATAGCTGATGCCATATTTACAGTACCAGCGGACTGCCCATAGGATAATATGACGATCAAAATGTTGGCCTTTGAAAGGATTCATGTGCTGCTCCTTTAGCTAAACAGAGGCATCAGTTTACCATCACCAAATCTTTGCAACAGTGCCCATTGAAAAGGCGATTGAACAATTCCGGTATTCACAAACCGTGTTCGTCGCGCCACCATGGGAAGATATCTTTGTGCGGGATACGGAGCGTAAGCAATCTTTCAAGGAAGCAGTTCAGACATTTCATGCAATGGTTGAGTTCGGATATAACCTCATCAGGCTACCTCTCTGCGGACCAGAAGAGCGGGCCGAATTTAATTTATCCAGCCTGTAGTCCTTCGTGTTCAATACCTTTGTCAGCCTGAAGTATGGTGGTCCCGACAGCAGTTTCTTTCCGATATACTTCTGGAAAATCATCCAGCGTTATCGCCAGCCAGCACCGTTTTGCTTCCTTAACGCGGCCCGATGTTCATTTTGGTTCGTCAATGACTTACTCCGCGTAGTTCATTAATCAGCCTGGGTTTGCGTTGCACGCTAGCAGTTTGACAGCAACGCCAGATGGCGCACGCCGCCCCAGCGCTGCACCAAGGCGGGCAATGCGCCCACTGTATCAGCGAATTCTGCGCGTGAACCCCCCTGCGACAGGCGTAATTCCAGCAGGCCCGTTGGCGATTTAGTCGATGAAAGGCTATCTCACCGAGAACTCTGCAACAGCACTTTTTTTGCAACTTTTTTACAGTCATAAACGATATATTGCCTGATTCGTATATTTGAAAATGGGCTGATTACAATGGTGTGCGGTGTAAAAATCAACGGTTTAGGAAGATCTGGAACATATTCTTTATCTGACATTAACGCTTATGAAAAAAATAAGAATATTACCACTTTAAATTTCGTCATAAGATCAGATAGAGGGCTCCCACCCTCAAAATCTGAGCTGCCATTTATCGGAAGTGAAAAAAAATCTGACATAGATATCAAAAGAAAAATTGTGCAAACCGATGGTAAGATGCATTCATTAGGGGACATTCTTGACTTGAAAAATCAAGTTGTTGATATCGCCACGATTGCCCTTGGTAGTACCAATCCTGCTTTGCACCAGATTAAAAACACAATTAAACTCCCTGACCTCGCAGAGATGGATTATGACAGGGCGGCTTCGCACAAAGAAATTCAAATGGCGAGAAAAATGGCTAATATTGTTATTAGCCAACTTGCTAAGGATTTAAAAGACCGCAATAATATCTCTATGGGTGAGGCTCGTCTGGCAGCGAAGGACGTTTATAATCAAACTCGCGTCAACTATCTCAATAACCGCTCGTGGACTACGATTGAAAAAACTTTCGTCCATAATAACAATGTGTATATCAGCAGGCAGCAGCCAGCGGCAGAAATGAAAAACGGAGAACATGATATTTTTCCTATCTCTTATAACGGTAAGGGAGTCAACTGTTGGGATGTAGGCAATACACGACATGCCACTAATCTCTGGAACTCAACAGTGAGCGTCAAAACTGAGGATGGCAAAGAAAAGAAGCTATTTAGCGGTATACGGCATGGTGTGCTCTCTCCTATTGGGGAAAAAAACACAAAGGATCGACATATTGGGGCCGTGAACAGAGCAAAAGAGGTTGTTAGCGCTGCGCTTTTTAGCAAACCTGCTCTTCTTGAGCGTGCTTTAAGTGGAGAGGTTGTGCCTATTCGGTTGGTATCAACATCGCTACTCACACCGACAGGTTTATTCGGTAAAGAAGATATCATGCTTCGAGATCAAATCCAGGCCTGGCAGACATTGAATCAGTCAGGCTCGCCGCTTACGCTGGATATAAAAGATGCCAGTGGCGAGCTGCGTCAGGTCAACATCGCCTTTGAAGTTGTGCCCTTCAATTTTGGGGTCAATGAGCTGTCACTTAAATTTGGCCTGGGCAATAAAACATCAGATAGCTATAACCTCCCGGGCCTACAACAATTATTAGGTAAAGACCTAACGCCGGGATCTAAACCCGATGGCTGGGTTGGGGAGTATTTATCAAAGAATCCGGGTAATGCAGGATTGGTAAAGGAGCTTAGCCAGCAAATTAAAAAGATATGGCAAAATAAATCACATAATTGTGATAACGGAGAGCCTTACAAACTCGCTCAACGCGTGACAATGTTGGCTAATGAAATTAACTGTGTTCCTTGCTGGAATTGTAAAAGTGGTAAAGATCGTACCGGTATGTTGGATGCTGAAATAAAGCGGGAAGCGATCTCCCTTCATCAGGGAAACTCCCCTAGTAAACCGGGAAACACTCTCGATCAAAACGCAAAATGGTTGCTTGGGCAGGTGCTCCTTAATAGCGGTAATCTTGAGGTTCAGGCTCAGAACACGGGCTTAGCAGGGAATAAAGTCGTTAAGGACTTCGGTATATCCTTGTTGAACTTATCTTATAAAGATCGAATCGACGATAGCCAAGTTTGGCACAAGTCCAAGGGCATGTCTGAATTTGTTGTTTCATAGGATTGATATGTACACTTTAATTGCACGCTTATATGAAAAATTGGGATTGGATTCCCCTGAAGACGACGCCATGCTGATTGTGGACGATGAATTGCACATCTACTTTACAGAGTCATCAGAAGGACTTGAAATGTCATGTCCTTTTTTACCGTTGACGCAGGATTCTACAATACTTCAACGCGCTTTACAGCTGAACTATTCCGGCCCAGTGATTTTTGGCGCAGATGCTGACAATACCACCCTTATTGCAACGATCCGTCTTCCTGTCGATAGCATGGACGATTCTCTTGTAGCAGGAATGGAGCTGCTTATTCATAGCGTCAGGCAGTTTTTCTCGGCTGCTAACTAAGTTTCCTTCAGTATATAGCCGCTATGTTCATGGTTAAGAAAATGAACCATCGCTGAGTACGCGCGCCTGCAGAGCCCTGGCTCTGATTTCATGCCCGGCGTATCTCGCTGCACAACCTGACGCGTGTCGGATTAACCGTATCGCGTCGTTTTCGCCAGTATCGGTAACTGTTGCGGTGTATTTCCAGAGCAGAACACAGGCTGACAAACGTGTGGTTGTCACTCAGTCTGGTGGCTATCGTGAACCGTTCAGCGAGTCGGACATCAAGAGCGCGGTAGCCTTTTTTAATATTGTATTATCCGAATTTTCAGAAGGGGAGCGGTACCCCTTCTGATATTGGCTCGATTAAGGCCAGACGCTCCTTAGGGATTAGCGCATAATGCGCCGTAAAATACGGTTGGCTCGCTCTTCAAAGGTGGTCGCCGCCTCGTCAATCGTTGCTTTGCCGTAATCAATATTCTGTAATGCAGCAACAAACAGCGCGATCAATTGCGGGTCCTCGAGATAGGGCAGCGTTGTGGATTTATTCGGTAATGAGGCTGACTGCATCAGCCCGGCAAGCACCGGATCGCTATCTTTGAGCTGTCCTGCATCACGAAGAATCTGCTCACCGGCACGGCTTAAAGGCACGCCGCGCTCCAGCCCAACCGGCACGACGCCTTCCTTCTCGCTCATCAGAAAATTAATCAGCATCGCCGCTTCCTGCGGATGGCGGGTGTTTTTACTGACTGAGAACATCAGCGCCGTTTTATTAAATTGTCCGGCGTCTTTTGCACCTTCGCGCATCGGGTAATCCCCCATCACCAGGTCGGAAGGATTTTTCAGATTTTGCGACTCAGCGGTGTACATCACGTTCCAGTTATAAATGCCGCCCCATTCACCATTGATCCACGGCTTCATTTCATAAGCCACGCCCTTACCAAATGACGCCATCGCTCTGGCATCCGGTATCGTGTGGGTATCAACCATTTTGCGATAGAAGGTAAACGCTTCAACCAGATCCGCATGGCTCCAGCCCAGTTTGCGGGTTTTCTCGTCGACCATCGGCTTTTGGTTGCCCTGATAAACGTAGGAGTTGAGCAGCAGCAGTGAATCCTGCTCGGTGAGAATCATCGGGAAATAGTTATCTCCTAACTTCTCTTTAAACACCGGGCCCGCTTTTAACAAATCCTCCCACGTTTTGGGCAGCGCGACGCCTGCTTTATTCCACGTTGCTGCGTTGTAATAAAACAGCATGACGTTGGCGGAAACGGGGATAGCGTTGACCTTGCCATTTACCGTGGTGCTGGCAAGCGCTGACGGTGAGAACTGGTCGAGGCCTATCGGTTGGCTGAGCTTATTCAGATCATAAAAACCGTCACCTGTTTTTGACAGGAGCGTCAGCCAGTTCCAGTTAGTCTGCATTACATCGGCTTCGGTGTTGCTGTTTATCTGCGTGGTCAGACGGGAGTAAAACCCGTCCCAGCCGGTGTACTCAGCCTTCACTTTGATATTGGGATATTTGGCCTCAAAGGCTTCCAGCGCCTTAAGGGTAGCCTGGTTGCGCGCTTTACCGCCCCACCAGGCAAAACGGAGTTCCACCTGATCGGCGCTGTGCGCGCCAGGCATCGCACCGAAACTGCAACAGGCAAGCAGGAACAAAATCGACTTTTTCATGGATGAATCCTCCGTGTCATAACAATTAGCGGCGACGCTGGCGGTAGTCGGTCAGGCTTTTCACCAGCTGCATTTCCTGCTCGCACCACGGCGCTCCCTCGGGAGTCAGCACATCATGGAACCACAGAGACTGCGGAGCGGGATGGTCTTTATTGACGCTGGTCCAGGGGATCCAGGTCTGGGTTTTGCCCTTAACCAGACCCCACTGATAGCAGCCGGTATCAAAAGCGCAAAACAGCGGAAGCTGCTCGCTGAATTGACAATCCATATGGCGGGCCAGCCACTCGGTGCACAGTACCGGGCGATTGTGCTGGGCGAGGCTCTCCAGAATGCCTAGCTGGTGGGCGGCGTTGTTGTAATTGTGGTAGCTAATGATGTCGGAAAGTTCGAGCGCGGCGACGTCGATGGGATGACCCAGTGTGCCATATTGAGGGTGGTCGATATGCCAGGCACCGACGGTCAGCGGCTGGCTTACGCCAACTTCACGCGCCCAGCCAAAGGTGGCAATCATCAGCTCCAGCGCGAAAGCTTCCAGCGCCTCGTCATATTCCGTGGATTCTGTCGGTGACAGGTTGATTCCGCGGTTGCCCGGCTCATTGTAGAGATCCCAGATAGTGATGCGGGCGTCGTCCTTATAGCGAGTCAACACGTCGCGAACGTAGGCTTCAACCCGCGGCCACTGTGTCGGATCCATAACCAGGGCCCGGCCAGGGCTTGCGGCTGCCTGGCTATTATGCACCCCTTCGCGCGGCGCTTTTTGCGGCCCCAGATAGGGTTCATCGCCGGAGAAACCGCAGTCGTCCATCAGCGTTAACATGACCTGGATCTGGTGTTTTTCCGCAAGCGTAAGGAACATATCAATACGTGCCAGCAGGCCATCGCGATCCGCTTCCCAGACAATAAACGGCAGGTTGGTGCGCAGGGCGTTGTAACCGTAGTCATGCGCCCAGCCTAGCTCCTGATCAATGGTGGCGGCGTCGAACGTTTCTGCCTGCCACATTTCTGTCCAGTTAACGGCGCTACGCGGTAGATAGTTAAAGCCACAGGCCCAACCGTGTTGTTGATACCAGTCGTGCGCCTGCGCATTGCTCCATTGTGAGTGCATCTCTTGTCTCCGTTGCTAATAATTATTAGCTAATATTTATTATCTACTAAGATATACGCAATCCCAATGCAGCCGATCTGCAAGGTTGTTCACAAAAAAAACGTGGGATATCTGTGCTATAGTCGGCGGCGACAAGGAGCAAACATGCCGAAAAAAAATAAAATAACGATGAGCGATATCGCCCGGGAAGCCGGTGTTTCTCAGGCAACGGTCTCTTTGGTACTGAACAATAGCCGCGCCATTCGTCTTAGCGATGCAACCCGCGAGCGGGTCTGTGCCGCAGCCGCTGCCCTCGGCTACCAGAAAATTATCGTGCCGCATCGCCCGGAAGGTCAGGAAGAGATCGCCCTGTTACTTTGTGGTATGCCGAACTATGACCCCTTTACGGACGCTATTAGCGAAGCCAGCAGTACCGCCTGGCAGCGGGATATGCTGCTTAGCGTTTATGATTATGGCGATGATATGCAGCTGGCGGAGCAGATCCTGCGCCAGCTTGAGCGGCGCCAATGCGCGGGCGTTATTCTGGCAAGCCCGGTCACGCGCGCGTTTGACTTTTCCGTGTTTGAGCCCTTGTTGAAAAAGCCGGTCGTGCTGCTCAATCAGTACGATCCCAACCGTCCTTTACTGCCGACTTTTCTGCCAGATGACCGGGCGAACGCGTGCCAGATAGTCAATCATCTGCTGGCGCAAGGGGTAACGCGCATTGCCCATATCATGGGGGATGAGTGGATGGATGCCAGCGTGCTGCGTCTGGAGGGGTATCGACAAACGCTCGTACAGGCGGGAATTGAGATTGACGAAGCGCTGATTAAACAGACCGACTGGTCTTTGGATGCGACGTTCAACGCCACGCTTGAGTTAATGCGTCTGCCGCAGCCGCCGCAGGCCATTTTCTGCGCCAGCGACTGGATGACGCTAGGCTGTTATCAGGCGCTGGCAACGCTGAACATTGCCATTCCGCGAGATGTGCTGGTGTGCGGCTATGACGATCAGCGCATTGCGCATCAGCTGACGCCTGCGCTAACCAGCGTACAGCTGGCCTATAACGAACTGGGACGGATGGCGGTCAGTTACCTGTGTGATGGCGATGACGCCGCGGCGCATGTGCGGATGGTGGGGAAATTACAGGTGCGCGGCAGCAGCCAGCGCACCTGAAGAGCTTAGGTTACCGGGATCATAACCACTTCGCGATAGGCCGGGCGCTCAGCAAGCTGCTGATACCAGCGCGCCAGATGTGGACGCGGCTGCCAGGTTTTGACCGTTTCCAGCAGGTTATAGACAAAAGGCGCCACGGCAATATCGCCGACGCCGAATTGACTGCCTGATAGCCAGGTCTGTGCGGCCAGGGTGTTATCCAGAATATCGAGCAGGGGTTCACAAGCGACGATCGCCGCCTCTATTTCCGCCATATTGCGCTTTTCAGCCGGCGTGCGTACCAGCCCCAGTAAAATTTTACGGTGCGCGGGGGAGAGGGTTTCATTGGCCCAATCCATCCATTTCTCGCTTTTAGCGCGCTGGATGGGACTTGCCTGCCATAGCGTGTCGGCACCATATTGCGCCGCCAGATAGCGCACAATCGAGTTCGATTCCCACAGTACGTCGTCGCCGTCTTTGAGCATCGGAACCAGACCGTTTGGGTTAAGCGCCAGATAGGCCGCATCGTGGTTCACCCCGAATCCCTGACCCGCCATGATCTGCTCATAAGGCAGCCCGAGCTCGGCCAGCGTCCAGCGTACTTTCTTCACGTTCGTTGAGTTATTGCGTCCCCACAGCGTAACCATAACCACTCCAGTTTTATTAGCGGAGATTAAATGTGAGCGAAACTTAACAATTACGCAATCGCTGTCAAAAAAAATGTCAGGTTTTAGGCACAACATAGCGATCTTGCGTAAACTTAAAAAACTTTACCAACTCACTGTTTCTTTAAGAGAGTTTCTACGCTATTACTCACCGCCTGATGCAGTACGGTTACTGTAGTGGCGTGTTTTTGGGAATGGATACTTGGGTGGCCTTTATGATGTGTAATGCAAACGCCTTTCGGAGCCTTTTAGCAGGCTCAGCGCTTTTACTTGTGGTTGCGCCTGCGGTGCAAGCGGCGGAACAACTCCCTGATGCACCGGCGATTGATGCACGGGCATTTATTTTAATGGATTATGCCAGCGGCAAAGTACTGGCTGAAGGCAATGCCGACGAGAAACTCGATCCGGCAAGCCTGACCAAAATCATGACCAGCTATGTGGTCGGTCAGGCGCTGAAAGCGGGAAAAATTAAGCTACCTGATATGGTCACTATCGGCCGTGATGCCTGGGCTACCGGTAATCCGGCGCTGCGAGGTTCATCGGTGATGTTCCTGAAACCTGGCGAACAGGTCTCGGTTGAAAACCTCAATAAAGGGGTGATTATTCAGTCAGGTAACGACGCAAGCATCGCGATTGCGGATTACGTTGCCGGTAGCCAGGACTCCTTCGTCAGCCTGATGAATGGCTACGCACAAAAAATTGGCCTGACCAACACGACCTTCAAAACCGTTCACGGTCTGGATGCGCCGGGGCAGTTTAGTACCGCGCGTGACATGGCATTGCTGACGAAGGCGATGATCCACGATGTGCCGGAAGAGTACGCCGTCCATAAAGAGAAAGAATTTACCTTCAACAATATCCGCCAGCCAAACCGCAACCGTCTGCTGTGGAGTTCTAACCTGAATGTTGACGGGGTTAAAACCGGCACCACGGCAGGGGCGGGATACAATCTGGTGTCATCGGCAACGCAGGGCGATATGCGCCTGATTGCGGTCGTGCTGGGCACTAAAAGCGACCGGGTACGTTTTAACGAGTCGGAAAAATTGCTGACCTGGGGCTTCCGTTTCTATGAAACCGTCACTCCGATTAAACCGGACGCCACCTTTATCAGTCAGCGCGTATGGTACGGTGATTCCAGCGAAGTGAAGCTGGGTGCCGGGGAAGCGGGTTCGGTGACTATCCCTAAGGGACAGTTGAAGAACCTGAAGGCCAGCTATACCTTAACTCAGCCGCAGCTTACCGCGCCGCTAACCAAAGGGCAGGTGGTGGGCACCATCGACTTTAAACTCAACGATAAGACCATCGAACAGCGCCCGCTGATTGTGATGGAAGCGGTCGAAGAGGGCGGGTTCGTGAGCCGGATGATGGACTTCGTGCTGATGAAGTTCCACCAGTGGTTCGGTAGCTGGTTCTCGTAACGACCTCTTAATACAGCAGCGAAATTTGCTGCTGTTTAGCCAGCGCCACCAGCTCGTCATCCGGGCAGGTGTCGCTGGCAATCACATCAAAACGGGTTAAATCGCCCATCCGTGCTGGACGCACTTTGCCAAACTTGCTGTGATCGGCCACCAGCACGTGGTAGCGCGATTGGCGCATGGCCCAGTGCTTCACCGGCAGTTCCTCAAGATTAAAACAGGTTGCCCCCATCTCAATATCGATACCGGCTGCGGAGTAGTAGGCAATGTCCGGGCACAGGTGCGTCAACGTATCGTGTTCACTGATAGGTTTGAAAATGGCATTGCTGGCGTGGAACTCACCGCCGCATAAAATCGGCCGGCAGTGGGGTTTATCTTGCAGGGCGAGGAAGGTATTGAGCGAGTAGCAAACGGCGGTGAAGGGCAGCTCGTTATCAATGGCGTCAATGATCCACGGCGTGGTGGTGCCACAATCGAAAAAGGCCATCTGGTGTGCTTTTAAAAGCTTAGCCGCATGGCGGGCTGCCAGCTTCTTTTCCTCCACCAGTCGGGTTTTTTGATCGCTTAACAGATAGTGAGGAACGCTGCGCGGCTCCAGCACCACATAGCCGCCCAGCAGCACAACGGGCCCGCTTTCGCTATTGAGATCGCGACGAATCGTCATTTCGGAAACGCCGAGCAGTGCGGCCGCTTCTTTTAAATGCAGCTTATCGCTGCGTTTTAATGCCTGAATCAGTTGGCTAATTCGCTCGTCGCGTCGTGTTTCCATAGTGCCTCTAGTGGAAATGCCCCGGAGAGAATTCCGGAGCTAACGCGGTATTTTACCTGCCAGCGCGAGGCTAGTCACGTACCCAACCCTTGCGAATTGGCACAGAGAAAACCAGACGGTGAATTTGTTGCAATCGAGGATAAACGGCGGCACCCATAAACTGCCACAGCAGCTGTGCAACCATGCATCCCACCAGGCCACACAGGAAACCGCCGAGCATATCCATCGGCCAGTGCACGCCCAGATAGACGCGGGACCAGGCGATGGCGATACCGACAGCCATCAGCACCAGGCCCGACCACAGGCGATGCCAGAACAGAAAAGCCAGAGCGAAGGTGAAAATGACCGTGCCGTGATCGCTTGGGAAAGAGTTATCCGCCGCATGGTGGAGGAAGTTATAGCCGATATTCGCCGCAAATGGACGTTCATGCGGATAGAGTTGACCCATGGTCCAGGAAAGGGCCAGGCTCACGGCGATAGCCAGCGCCACTTTGACCACCAGATGACGCTGAGCGTGAACCTGCTGGCGTTCCCCCCATAACCACATGACGGCTGCCAGCAGTGGGACGATAAGAATCAGATCCTTTGCGATAAAGGTCGCCAGTGAAATTTGCCACTGCGCCGAAGAAGGGGTGGCGTTGACGAGCAAAAACAGCGTGTTATTGAGATTTTCCAGCATAACGTCCCGGCTTCAAAGATGAAGGTTTTATGACAGTCACCTTAAAAAAACATCGCTGGACGGTAAAGCGGTATTGTCTGAATCCGGTACCGACAAGTAAGTCTCTGGAAATTAAGGTAACGCAATAGGTAGGATTGAGTATAACGTGCGTAACCTTAAACAAACCTTAACAACATCAATTTGTGCGAAATCGTAAAGCTGCGTGATAATTAACTATCACCACTACCGCGCATTGATTAAACTTGCGCGTTTTTATGATGGATGCGAGATAAATGGATACTTCCACTTCTTCCCGGAAACGCCTGGGGCGTAAGGCGATTCTGTTCCCGCTTTGCCTCGTGCTCTATGAATTTTCCACCTATATCGCTAACGATATGATTCAGCCGGGGATGCTCGCGGTCGTTAAAGAATTTAATGCCGGTGATGAGTGGGTTCCCACCTCGATGACTGCGTATCTGGCGGGCGGCATGTTTCTGCAATGGCTGCTTGGGCCGCTGTCAGACCGTATTGGGCGCCGCCCGGTTATGCTGACCGGCGTTATCTGGTTCATCGTGACCTGTCTTGCCACGCTGCTGGTGCAAAATATTGAGCAGTTTACCTTCCTGCGTTTTTTACAGGGGGTGAGCCTGTGCTTTATCGGCGCGGTTGGCTACGCGGCGATTCAGGAGTCGTTTGATGAGGCGACCTGCATCAAGATAACGGCGCTGATGGCAAACGTGGCGCTGATTGCACCTTTGCTTGGGCCATTGGTCGGGGCCGCGTGGATCCATCTTGCCCGCTGGGAAAGCATGTTTGTGCTGTTCGCGGTGCTGGCGACGATTGCCTACGTGGGGCTATTTAAAGCGATGCCGGAAACGGCGACTCGTCTTGGCGAAAAACTGTCGCTGAAGGCGTTGGGGCAGGACTATCGCGAAGTGCTTAAAAACGGGCGCTTTGTCGCAGGAGCCCTGGCGACCGGATTTGTCAGCCTGCCTTTGCTGGCGTGGATTGCCCAATCGCCGGTCATTATTATCAGCGGCGAAAATGCTAGCAGCTATGAATATGGCCTGTTACAGGTGCCTATTTTTGGCGCCCTGATCCTGGGTAACCTGGTGCTGGCGCGATTGACCTCCCGTCGTACGGTGCGCGCGCTGATTATTGCCGGTGGCTATCCGATTATGTTCGGCCTGATCCTCGCCGCAGCGGCCACGGTCGTCTCCTCACATGCCTATTTGTGGATGACCGCCGGTCTTAGCTTCTACGCTTTCGGGATTGGCCTTGCCAACGCCGGTCTGGTGCGTTTGACGCTGTTTGCCAGTGAAATGAGTAAAGGCACGGTTTCTGCCGCGATGGGGATGTTGCAGATGCTGATCTTTACCGTGGGGATTGAGCTAAGCAAACATTGTTATCAGATGGGCGGTATTGGCTTGTTTAGCCTGTTTAATCTGGCGGGCGGCGTGCTATGGCTGGTGCTGATGGTGATGTTCTTGCGTGACAGAACGGTCGGCAGCGGCTTGCAGCCGGAATAAACCAGTGGCGCCAGGGAGTTCCCGGCGTCACTTCGTTCGGCCGGGCTACCGGCCGATGTCGTTCTGTAGCCCGGCCAAGCGCAGCGCCGCCGGGACCACCGGGGTCAGGCAAACGGCGCTTCACCCTTTAGCGCCTTATCAATCATCTCCAGCACGCCTTCTTCGTTATTATGTGGCGCATGGTACCCGGCAACGGCCTTGACGGCATCGGACGCGTTAGCCATCGCAAAACCGTATCCGGCCTGCTTCACCATTTCAATATCGTTGCCGCTGTCGCCAAAGGCCACCACTTCATCATCATTCACCCCCCAGCGCTCCTGCAATAAGCGCAGACCGTTGGCCTTGTGAACACCTGGAATGATGAGGTCGATACTGCCGTGACCGGTGGTGACCGCCGTCAGCATATGACCGAGCTTCGCATCCAGCATAGCCTGCATTTCGGGCACTTTTTCGTCTGGAATATTGAGCGCGAATTTCAAAATTGTGTCATCAATATTGGCGAAGCTCTCCACCAGCTCCAGGCGATGGTAATAGTGCGCCGCGATATCAAGGAAGCTTTTATCGTAGCTTTTGAGCGTATAGGCGCTTTCTTTGCCGCAGACAATAATCTCGATATCCGGGTGAGTCAGCAGGAAGTCGACGATTTGATTGACGTGATCGCGCGGCATAGAACAGTTATAGACCTCCTCGCCCGCATCTCGTACCCAGCCGCCGTTTTCCGCCACAAAGGCTATCTCATCGACGATTTCCGGGAAGAAAGAGGCAAGCTGATAATACTGGTTACCGCTGGCGACCACGAAGTGGATCTGCTGGGCTTTCATCTGCGCGTACTGTTGACGAAAACGCTCGCGGTTATAGGTTTTTTTATCGTTCAGGAATGTGCCGTCCATATCGACAGCGATCAGTTTAACGCTCATCAGTGACTCTCCATTACAGTACGGGGCTCCGGTTTGGCCACCGCTTTTGCCACCAGAGCGGCAATCAGAACCAGCGCCAGTACGGCAAGCATTGCGCTACGCAGGCCGTAATGTTCGCCGAGGAAGCCAAGCAGCGGGGGACCTACGAGGAACGCCAGATAGCCTGTCGTGGCAACAACGCTCACGCGGGTAGGGGCATCCGGGCCGGTATCGCTGGCGGCGGAAATGGTTAGCGGGAAGCCCAGCGATGCGCCCAGACCCCATAGGATAACCGACACGCCCGCAACCCAAGGGCTGTCGACAAAGATAATCAAGGCTATGCCCAGCGCACCCATCAGCGCGCTGGCCCGAACCACGGTGACGCGGCTGTAGCGGTCGATGAACCATCCGCCGGTGAAGCGTCCGACGGTCATACCCAACGTGAAGCCTGCGTATATCAGCGAACCGGAAGTTGGGCTAAAACCGTGACCATCAACCATCAGTAGCGGCAGCCAGTCGTTAGCAGAACCCTCGGCAAAGGCCATCGCCAGCACCACCACGCCAATCAGCATTAGCTGCATGTCGCGCCAGAACGGCACGCCTTTTTCCTGATGCTGCGCATTTTCGGCTTCGTTGCGACCGGTGCCGTCAGGGATAGCCTTGATGGCAATAGCGATAGGGGCAATACCGATAAGCGCCGCGACCAGAATATGCCACATTGCCGGCAGGCCAAAGGCGGTGACCGCCATGCCGACGCCTGCGCCAACCAGCGTACCTAAACTATAAAAGCCGTGCATCATTGGCAGCACGGTCTTTTTCATTTCGCGCTCAACGGCCGCGCCCTCAACGTTAATCGCCACTTCTGCGGAGCCAAAACTGCCCCCGAAGACAGCCAGGCCGATAGCGAATACCCAGGCTGAACCGAGGTAGAGCGCCAGGCTCAGAATCATCATGCCAACGAGGGCGCACGACATCGTCGTGCGTATCACTGCACGAGTACCGAATCGTTTCACTAAAAACGCGGAGCAAAGGATGCCGCTCATCGAACCAATCGACAGCCCAAAAAGGACAATCCCCATTTCTGCCGTGGAGAGAGATAAAATATCGCGGATTGCTGGCGTACGTGTGGCCCATGAAGCCATTAATAAACCGGGTAAAAAGAAGAACATAAAGAGTGCCCACATGCGCAGTTGCAGGGCTTTACGGGAGGTTAACGTTGTCATCCATTCGCGTCGGGTCGGAAAGTGTGCAGACAACACTAACAAGCTTGTGTACATTTGTACATAACGTGAAAGGGGAAAATGATGGCTCGCCGACCGAACGATCCGCAGCGCCGTGAACGTATCATTGATGCGACAATTGAAACGATCGCTATCCATGGAATTAGCGCGGTAACGCACCGCAAAATTGCCAGCTGCGCCGATGTGCCGTTAGGTTCAATGACCTATTATTTTGACGGTATTGAAGCGTTATTGGGCGAGGCATTTAACACCTTTACTACCCGGATGTCAGAGGAGTACGCCACGTTTTTTACCGACGTGGTGACACAGAGTGATGCTTGCGATGCGGTGGCTAAACTGATTTTCAGCAGCCAGGTAACAACGCCAAAAAATATGACGCTGATGTATCAGCTTTACGCGCTGGCGTGCAGTAAGCCCGCAATGAAGGTGATTATGCAAAACTGGATGCACCGCAGCCAGCAGACGCTGGAGCAGTGGTTCGACCCGGTGACCGCCCGCGCCCTGGATGCTTTTATTGAGGGCATGACGCTGCATTACGTCACCGATCGTCAGCCGCTGACGCATGATGAGATTCGGGACAGGGTTGGGCGGATAGCGGGGGAGAAGGTAACGCGTTGATTGTGATGGATAATTTTATTAGGGTAACAAAAAAAATTTATACAAACGGGTTAGAGAAAAAATCAAATATAATCAACAGGTTGAGTTGATTATAAGGAGTGGCGATTACGTGGAAATGCCAACCGCTGCCGCCACTTGGCTCTTAGTGGCTTACCTTAAACGCCAGGGGCCACTCTCTTTGACCTGTTCGACTAATCCATCTTCTTCAAGTTCACGTAATAACGCTACGACCCAATATTGCTGATTCGAGCTAGTAGCCTTCGGTTTTCCTCCCCAATCGAAGCCACAGAGCTTGAACACTTCAGATTGTTTAATTCCTTTGCCATTTTTTTGTCCATCAGGATGCTTTGCAAGAACAGCAAGTGCCAATTCTTTAGCTTTAGTTCGAAGCTCTAAACCCTGTTTCTGTAACTCGCTCATAATCATATTTACCTTTTAATCAAGACCGTCCTGATATTACTCTCCAACTTTCAGATGCGCACGTGAGTAGCGTAAATTGGTCTCTGAACCATGGTTGCCAGAGGATTGAAGCGTAAGCCTTTTCCTGATGATGAGGTACTTAGTGAGCATAGCTTTTATGTGGTGATGACCCTGAATTTGCTGGAAATGGTGAGCTGAGAACGCGTAAGCTTTACATCTTCATGCCATCTTACCTCTTTGCTTAATGTAATCAGTTGGGCCCATTAAGGGCTCAACTAGTTTTACTTTACGCTACAACTAGTTCATCGCTAAATATACTTGAACTGGTTTTTTCATTTTCAATGGCTAATGATTCTCTGTACTCTTTAGCTTCTGCAAACATTGTCCAATGCGCATCAATATTCATTTCTTTAATCGTGGATTTGATGTCTTTTATACCAACATTGAAGAACTCTTTACGTGAGTTAACTTTGTTTACTTGCTTATCGTTAAACACCTTATGGAGATGATTTTCGAGAGATGGAGCATCATCACTGTAGATCATTGCATGCACATCGAATGAGAAAGGCACACTGGCATCACCTAGCTCTCGAACGCGATCAAGAGGTTCGAGTCTACGCGTCATCCCAATCTTATAAACGTTTTCGCCAAATGAACCGATGTTACTGATCACATATACGTGACCTGAACGTGTTTGCTGTGCCATCGAAATGGCTCGTTGGTTTTTGGCTTCAGCCTCTTCGTACTTAATTTGCAGCTCAGCCAGTTTCTGTTCGAGGGCTATACGTTGCTCTTCGCCTGCGATCATCAGTTCTTTAGTCGCTTTATCAATGGCCTGCTGAATAGCTTTTTCTTCTTTTTCAGCTTCTTTTATCGCTTTTTCATACTCGCGGCGCGCTCTTTCTTCTTCACGTAACTGCTCTTTGATTCGTCTTTGTTCCTCTTTTTCTTCGAGCATAATTTCATTTGCGGCTACTCCCCACTTTAACTCGTTGAGTCGGGCCTGTAAGTAGATATCGGTAATCCTAGCGGACCTAAAGGCAGAACCGTTAAAATTCACAAGTTCAAATGCATCTTTTATTTCTTGGGATAATTTACCATAATTGTTATGTTTAATTTTTGAAAGGGTACTATCGACCTTCCCATTAAAAGCATCTAGTACAAATTTGATTGCAGTATTTCGTCTGTTAGATTCGACGTACTCACAGCTTGCCGCTTTGCTTGTTTTGATAAGAGACTTAGTTAATTCTCTAGCTTTTTGCAGTTCTTTCCCTGCATCTACAAATTCATAGTTTTCTGCTAATTCATCTAAAACACTTCGATTTGGAACTATCCATTCATCACCGTACCCTTCAATTTTATTTTTCATTGATTTGGCGACAGCTTGATAGGTTTCGGCGAACTCTTTCGCTTCATATGCGGCGCCGGCAATTTCTTTTGCTCGTATCTCAGCTTCGGCGATAATTTTCATCGCATTATCATTTGCATTTGAGATTAGCTCATCAGCCCTACTATTGGCGTTGTCCAATCGTTCCTTAGCTTTTAAGCGAGAAATGCGGGCATCTTTAGTTATTGCAACTGCTTCATTATTAGCATTACTTAATGTAAGGCGGGCTTGATTATTTGCTTCTAGAACGATGCTGGAGGCTTTAAGTTGTGCTTCATTTACTGTGCTTTTAGCAATCGAGTCTGCTGTTTTTACCGTCTTTTCTGCATCCAGAACTGCACTATGCAGTTCTTCATATTGCCACAATGGAGCAGCTTTCCCCTCCAGAACGGAGTGCTCTCGTATAGCGTTTGCTAAATGTTCCTGGCTTTCATTCAATTCATTCGAAAGAGTTATATTGCGATCATTAAGTGTCTTGATCTCGATCTTATGCTGTTTGCTCTTCTTGAGCAAAATGACACCCAGGATGGGGGAGCCTATGGCCAGCAACAAAATTACAACAAGAAAAAAATCCATCTTACATCCTTTTACTGAATCAATATGAAACTGTTGTGCTTCTTATCCATGCAATAACTTCCATATCTGAAAAAGCACATTCAAAACTATTTTCTGCAGTAGAGATATTAATTATGCCTCTCGACAGCTTTGCAATCAGTCTAACGGAATAGGTTCCATCAATATTGATCAACCAGTGCCCATCTGACATTTCCGCGAATTTTTGAACACAGATGTAAGTGGTACTGCCATCACGAACAATAATCGGATATGAAGGATTGATGCGGAGAAATGATGCGTCAAACGTAAGAATCACCTTCAACCGTTTTGCCTGCAGTGAAAGAAAACTGCTCCAGTTCTATCTGGCTTTAAGGCGGCTTGTAAGTAACTGAGTAGAAAACTGTAAATTTCAGGCAACAAAAAACCCATTTATGTAAATGGGTTAGGAAAAACAATGACTTGTAAGATATTCAATAAGTTAGGTTGGTGATGAAATGTGGCGATTAGGGGGTAATGCCAACCGCTGTCGCCACTTTGTCGCCACTTGGCAGCGTAGCCAACGGATTAAAGCGCAGGGCTGTTTCAAGGTGATCGGGTGCCAGGTGAGCATAGCGCATGGTCATTTTTATGTCGTGATGGCCGAGGATTTTCTGCAGAGCCAGGATGTTCCCGCCCGACATCATAAAGTGTGCTGCGAACGTGTGACGCAGAACGTGCGTGAGCTGCCCGCGTGGAAGCACGATGGAGGTTTTTTCCATCACCGACAAAAACTGGAAGTAGCAATCCGTAAAGAACCTGAAGCCATCCAGGGCAATGATTTCTTCATACAGGTCTTTGCTGATCGGAATGCTACGGTTCTTTTTGCCTTTGGTCCTGACGAAAGTGATTCGGTACTTAGTGACCTGGGAACGAGTGAGATTCACAGCTTCGCGCCAACGTGCACCTGTGCTTAGGCAGATTTTGACAACCAAAGAGAGAAGGGGACTTTGTCGACGGCAGTCGTCCAGTAGTTCTGTAATTTGCTCATGCGTCAGCCAGGCCATCTCTTTTTCAGCGATGGTGAATTTGCGCATGTTCTCCAGTGGGTTCGGTGCACTCCATTCTCCGAGCCGGGCCAGTTCGCTAAACACTCCACTCAGATAACTTTGTTCCAGATTGATTGTTACTGGGCTGGCTCCATTCTTCCATTTCTCACTGAAATAGATTTCTCCGGTCAGACGTTTGTCGCGGTAGTGTGCAAACATTTTAGATGTGAGGTCTGTCGCAGGAGGATTTCCGAGGGCATCAACCATCAGGATCAGCTTGTCATGAACGTGCTCACCAGCGGTCAGGGATTTGCCGTGCAGTTTGAACCAGAGATCTACGACGTCTTTGAGTGTGCGACGATCAACCGACTCACCCAACCACGGCTTGGCTTCTGTCTCATCCATTGTGTGGCGTTCAAATGCCAATGCCTCACCTTTGGTCGCAAATTGCTTACGCACCCGTCGCCCACTACGCCCGGCGGGGTAGCATTCGCAAATCCATTTTCCTGTGTCTTGTTTTCGTACTGCCATAAAAAAAGCCCTCATGTCTGAGGGCTAAATTTAACTGTATGTTTGAACAGTGGTCAATGTATGAATTTCATAAATTCATACATCATCAACTTAAGTTCTTAAGGCCTTTGATAAGCGGTCACCTATTGCTCGTTTCCAAACTTTATTATGAACGATACGCTCATATTCAAGTTCACCATTGATAATCTCGGCTTTGGTTAATTGGGATAATGTTTCCCAATCTTTTTTGAAAATGTAAGTCGCATTATCAAGGAAAATGCTTTCAAGAACGTATATACCTTTACTTTCAAAACCAAAGATAAAATACCCGTTGAATCCCGCATGACCCGTAGCAATGAAATCAGGTTTGTATACATTGATTAGCTTGAGCCTGGATTCAATAACCTCTTTATCACTATCTGATGCTGAAGTCTTTTGTGTGTTAGTAGCTATTATTTTTGAGATTTCTTCCCATGGATATTTCCCTTTAGGTAATACAGACCATAAGACTTTTTTGAATTTTGTTGTTATTAATGGCTCTTTTTCTGTATCTAAAATTTCTATCTCATCAAAACATTCGAGCATTAAATTTATTATGTGAATGTTTAACTCTGAATTTTTATCAGATAAATTTAGTAAAGGAGACGTTATGTATGTCCCATTTTTTGTTTTAGCAACAGAGAGCATTATCGCAGGAGCTGGAATATGCTCTCTTGCTATCCGCATAGCCGTTCGTGTGCGCATCCCATAATGAGGATTTCTATGCCAATCGTATGTAGTACTTGTATATGAAACGCTGTATTGCTCTTTTGGTAAATCTGGGCGAAGGATTTCCTTTCCATTAGCATTGAAACTTGTAAACTTACCAATAACGCTCGGTATTATCGATAGGCCTTCTTCTGGCGAAATTCCTAATCCAATCTCAGCTAGCTTGGCAGGTTCGATATCCTCTAACTTGACACCTAAGGTTATATTGTCTTGACCACCACAACACTTCAAAAAACGATCTAATGTTCTAATGGAATTAGCTTTAAATTTCATTAAAAAACTCTCCTTAGTTAAGCAACGATCAGTTCATCATGGGGGATTTTATCAGTAGGGACTTTTTCACTTAAGGCCAGTGACTCACGGTATTCTTTAGCCTCAGCAAACATCGTCCAGTGCGCATCAATACTCATTTCTTGAATCGTAGATTTGATGTCTTTTATACCAACATTGAAGAATTCTTTGCGTGCGTTAACTTTGTTCACTTGCTTATCGTTAAACACTTTGTGGAGATGATTTTCAAGTGATGGGGCATCATCACTGTAGATCATTGCATGCACATCGAATGAGAAAGGTACGCTTGCATCACCCAACTCACGAACTCGATCAAGCGGTTCAAGTCTACGTGTCATCCCAATCTTATAAACGTTTTCTCCAAAGGAACCGATGTTACTGATCACATATACATGACCTGAACGTGTTTGCTGCGCCATCGAAATGGCTCGTTGGTTTTTGGCTTCAGCTTCTTCGTACTTAATTTGCAGCTCAGCCAGTTTCTGTTCGAGGGCTATACGCTGTTCTTCGCCTGCGAGCATCAGTTCTTTAGTCGCTTTGTCGATAGCTTGCTGAATCGTTTTCTCTTCTTTTTCGGCTTCTTTTATCGCTCTCTCATATTCTCGGCGAGCTTTTTCTTCTTCGCGCAACTGCTCTTTGATGCGTCTTTGTTCTTCTTTTTCTTCGAGCATAATTTCATTAACTGCAACGCCCCATTTAAGTTCGTTGAGTCGGGCTTGTAAGTATATATCAGTGATCTTAGCCGATCTAAAAGCGGAGCCGTTATAATTCACAAGCTGAAATGCGTCCTTAATTTCTTGGGAAAGTTTACCGTAATTATTATGTTTGATTTTAGAAAGCGTACTATCAACTTTTCCATTGAATGCATCTAATACAAATTTTATTGCAGTATTACGTCTATTAGGTTCGACATATTCACAGCTTGCCGCTTTGCTCGTTTTGATTAAAGATTTTGTTAACTCTCTCGCTTTTTGGAGTTCTCTTCCTGTATCAGTAAATTCATAATTCTCTGCAAGTTCATCCAAAACGCTTCGATTTGGAACTATCCATTCATCGCCGTACCCTTCAATTTTATTTTTCATTGACTTGGCTACAGCTTGGTAGGTTTCTGCAAACTCTTTCGCTTCATATGCAGAACCTGCAATTTCTTTTGCTCGGACCTCCGCATCTGAGATTATTTTCATTGCATTATCATTTGCGTTGGAAATTAGTTCATCAGCTTTACTATTTGCGTTATCTAACCGCTCTTTAGCTTTCAAACGAGCGTCACGGGCATCTTTGGTGATTGCTACTGCTTCGCTGTTCGCGTTGCTTATTGTGAGCCGGGCTTGGTTATGAGCTTCATTTACAGCTCTGGCAGCCTTTATTTGGGCTTCTTCAATTTTTTCTTTGGCTATTGAGTCAGCAGTTTTTATCTTTTTCTCAGCATCCAGGACTGCGTCATGTAACTCTTGATACTGCCATAAGGGACTTGCTTTCCCTTCAAGTTCAGAGTGCTCTCGAACGGCTTGAGCTAAATTTTCTTCAGTCTGGCTAAGCTTCTCTTGGTTTTCATGTAACTCATTTGTGAGGGCTGTATTGCTCGCGATAAGGCTATCGATCTCCACCTTATGCTTTTTGCCTTTCTTCACCAGAATCACTGTCAGGATTGGAGAAAGTAACGCTAATACGATTACTACTGTGACAAATAAATCCATTTCATAATCCTTTACTCGATCAGTTTGAAACTGTTGTGCTTCTCACGCATGCAATTACTTCAATATCTGAAAAAGCACACTCAAAACTATTGTCTGTAGTGGAAATTTTAATCATTCCCTTAGGCAGTCTGGTGATCAGTCTAATGGAATACGTCCCATCGATATTGATCAACCAGTGCCCATCAAGCACTTCTGCAAACTTTTGTTCACAGATGTATGTAGTCGGTCCGTCGAGGACAACCATCGGAGCAGATAGATTTGCTGGAAGAAATGATGTGTCAAAAACATACGATCCATCTTCAACCATTTTTCCTGCGGCCAGACGAAACTTTGCGAGCTCTTCGGTGGTTGCTGTTTGAGAACTTAGCTTGAGGCCTTGCCCGGTGGCTAACCAATTGAGCGAGATACCTGTTTCCAGGGCACATTGAATTATCCAATCTGCGGGGAAGGTATCTCGCATGTATCTGTTAGCCAATGTGCTTTTTGACACTTCTAAGTGGTCAGCAAGGGCTTGCCGTGTTGTAAAACCATATGCCTCAACCAATCGCTCAATCGCAGCCTTGCCACCCTGATTGGGATTTATTTTGATCTCATTTGGGTACTTTGATGTTGACATATCTCTTATGCGATCCTAGTATCAGTTTCGTTCCCATTTGGGGACTTGTCACGATTACTACCGGCTCACCACAAGCCAATAGGAGATGTTGCATCATGACCCCAAACATTTCAATCACTCTGAATACGCCGCACGTCACAATCGAACGTTATAGCGAGCTGACCGGACTACCTGTAGACACCATAAACGACATGCTTGCTGATGGTCGTTTGCCTCGCCACCGTCTGCGTAAGGACAAGAAGCGCGAGAAGGTGATGATTAACATTGTCGCACTGACTGTAGATGCGCTCTCTGATTGCAATGTCGCTATTAGTTAGTTCCATTTTGAGATACATCGGAGCCTCTGACTATGTTTGACTATCGCGTTTCCAAACACCCGCATTTTGAAGAAGCCTGCCGCGCCTTTGCCTTGCGTCACAACATGGCAAAACTGGCGGAACGTGCGGGTATGAACGTTCAAACTCTGCGTAATAAGTTGAATCCTGAGCAACCACATCAGCTCACAGCACCGGACATCTGGCTGCTAACCGACCTTACTGAAGACTCCACACTGGTTGATGGCTTTCTGGCGCAGATCCATTGCCTGGCGTGTGTGCCCACCAATGAAGTCGCACGTGAGAAAATGCCGCAGTACGTATTGAGCGCTACCGCTGAAATCGGACGTGTAGCGGCGAGTGCAGTTTCCGATGTTCAGCTAAATGCCGCTACTCGCCGTCAGGTGGTCGAGAGCGTCAATTCTGTTACGCGTCTTATGGCTCTTACCGCCATTTCTCTGCAGGCGCGTTTGCAGGCTAACCCAGCGATGGCGAGCGTGGTCGATACCGTGACGGGCCTTGGCTCATCGTTCGGGTTGAGTTGAGGTGTTTATGCTGAACAACGAACCATCATTTGCGTCGTTACTGGTTAAGCAAAGCCCTGGAATGCATTTCGGTCACGGCTGGATTGCAGGAAAGGATGGTAAGCGCTGGCACCCGTCCCGCTCACAGGCGGAATTACTGGCTGGCCTGTCTACCACGAAGAAGGGGAAGCCATGGCTATTGAAGGCGCTTCAACGACTCGTACGATAAGCCCAGGGGAGCGCTATGAGGGACTGAACCACATAGCCGAATTACGGGCAAAGGTATTCGGTCATAACGTTGAGTCAGAGCTTGAGCGGTTTATTGAAGATATGAGCGACCCACTGGACGCCAACAATAAGCAAAACAAGCGTGCATTAGCCGCCATCTATTTTATGGCAAATATTCCGGCAGAACGTCACAGCGTCAAAATTAGTGAGCTGACGACTGACGAAAAGCGGGAGCTGATAAAGGCAATGAACCATTTTCGTGCAGTGGTGAGCTTATTCCCTAAACGGCTAACCATGCCGAATTAACCCCCAACAGAAATTAATGGCGTAAACCCGCCGGGCATTCTTTTGCCCAAATTCAGGAGAAACACGATGCGAAATATTGAAACCAGAACCACCAAAACCGGATCAGATGATGCCGGGCTTAACCTGATGTTGACTGAGGCGCGCATGGAAGAACGCCGTGGCCGCGCTGATGTATTTGCTGCGCATCTGGAAAAGCTGGCGGTGCATATCACTCGCGACAGACTCAATGGCACTGAGGCCGCAGAGCTTCTGCGTAATTCTGCCGAAACCATCCAAAACGAAGCGCAGGAGATCCACTGATGGCTGATTCAATGGACCTTGTGCAAGAGCGTGTAGAAGAAGAACGCCAGCGGCACATCCACACCGCCCGTAACAAAGCGCCGGGCGTTTCCCGTGTTCTTTGCATTGATTGCGATGCACCGATCCCGCCAGCTCGCCGCCGCGCTATTCCGGGTGTGCAGTGCTGCATCACCTGTCAGGAAATCGCAGAACTGAAAGGCAAGCACTACAACGGAGGAGTTGTATGAGCACCATTCTGAAATGGGCGGGTAATAAAACCGCCGTCATGCCTGAGCTGATGAAGCACCTGCCTGCCGGTTCTCGACTGGTTGAACCGTTCGCGGGTTCGTGTGCTGTGATGATGGCGACAGACTATCCTCATTATCTTGTCGCGGACATTAACCCTGACCTGATTAATCTCTATCGCCAGATTAAATTGAACAGTGAGCGGTTTATTGCTTACGCGCAGGGATTCTTTGAGGGTGCGAAGGGCGAAACTGCTTATTACAACACCCGGCAGGATTTTAACCATTCATCGAATGTATGCGATTTCTGGAAAGCTATATTTTTCCTTTATCTTAATCGCCACTGCTATCGTGGATTATGTCGCTACAACCTGAGCGGACATTTCAATGTCCCTTACGGAAACTATAAAAAACCCTATTTCCCCGAGAAGGAAATTCGTGCATTTGCCGAAAAGGCCCAACGTGCCACGTTCATCTGCTCCAGCTATGACGAAACGCTGGCAATGTTGCAGGCGGGTGATGTGGTTTACTGCGATCCGCCTTATGACGGTACTTTTGCGGCATACCACACGGCAGGATTTACTGAGGATGATCAGTATCATCTGGCGTCTATTCTTGAGCGTCGTTCATCAGAAGGTCATCCGGTTATTACTTCCAATAGTGATACCTCCCTGATCCGTTCCATTTATCACAACTTCACCCGCCACTGCATCACCACAAAGCGAAGCATGGGTGTTGAGGCCGGAGACAGTAAGTCTGCAGCGGAAATTATCGCTGTTTCTAAACAACGCTTTTGGGTTGGATTCGATCCGGCGAGAGGTCCTGATTGTTCTGCAGTGCATGAGGTGCACGCGTGAGCCATCACGATGTTAAAAACTGCGGCGGCGCATCTGATGCCGCCGCTGCTTTTGCCTGGAATGCCCCGAAAAAAGCCATCAATCCATATCACGACCCGGCAGAACTTGCGCCGGGTTCCGCGCTTTCAAACCTGATCACTCTCTACGCCGCGGATAATGAGCAGGAAAAGCTGCGCCGCGAGGCATTGAGTGATCAGGTATGGGAACGCTATTTCTTTAATGAGTCCCGTGATCCTGTCCAGCGAGAAATGGAGCAGGATAACCTCATTAGCCGCGCCAAAATGGCGCGGGAACAACAGCGAGCAAATCCCGACCTAGTGATTATCGCTGATGTAAGCGCTGAGCCATCCCACATCAGAAAACCGCTGCTGGAACGGATTAAATACTTTCATGACCTGGGCAGGGCAAAGGCGTATTCCGGTTATTTGCGCGAAACTATCAGGCCATGCCTTGAGCGCCTGGCGCGTGTGCGTGACAGCCAGGTGTCTGCTTCCTTCCGTTTTATGGCAAGCCATGACGGGCTGGAAGGCTTGCTGGTTTTGCCTGAAATGAATCAGGACCAGGTAAAACGTCTATCAACGCTGGTTGCGGCGCACATGAGCATTTGCCTGGATGCGGCCTGCGGTGATCTGTTCGTCACGGATGACGTAAAGCCAGAAGAAATCCGCCAGTCATGGGAGAGGGTAGCGGCAGAGGCCATGCGTCTTGATGTTGTCCCGCCAGCCTTTGAACAGCTCCGCCGCAAAAGACGCCGCCGTAAGCCCGTGCCCTATGACCTCATTCCGGGATCGCTCGCACGGATGCTGTGCGCAGACTGGTGGTATCGCAAGTTATGGCGGATGCGTTGCGAGTGGCGCGAGGAGCAGCTGCGCGCCGTCTGCCTGGTCAACAAGAAAGCATCCCCGTATGTCAGCTATGAAGCTGTGATCCATAAGCGCGAACAGCGCCGCAAGTCGCTGGAGTTTTTCCAGTCGCATGAACTGGTGAATGCCGACGGCGACACGCTGGACATGGAAGACGTGGTGAACGCCAGCAACAGCAATCCGGCGCACCGTCGCAACGAGATGATGGCCTGTGTTAAAGGGCTGGAGCTTATCGCGGAAATGCGCAGTGATTGCGCCGTGTTCTATACCATCACCTGCCCGTCACGCTTTCACGCGACCCTCAACAACGGCAGGCCAAATCCAAAGTGGACCAGCGAAACGGTCCGGCAGAGCAGTGACTATCTGGTTGAAACGTTCGCCGCATTCCGCAAGGCCATGCACAAGGCCGCGCTGCGGTGGTATGGCGTCCGCGTTGCAGAGCCGCACCACGACGGCACCGTGCACTGGCATCTGCTGTGCTTCATGCGCAAAAAAGAGCGTCGGACCATCACTGCGCTGCTGCGTAAATTTGCCATCCGGGAAGACCGCGAGGAGTTGGGGAACAATACGGGGCCGCGTTTCAAGTCTGAGCTGATTAACCCACGCAAAGGCACGCCGACAAGCTACATCGCAAAATACATCAGTAAGAACATCGACGGGCGCGGGCTGGCTAAAGAAGTCAGCAAGGAAACGGGCAGATCACTGCGCAACAGCGCGGAGCACGTCACCGCCTGGGCGTCACTTCATCGCGTCCAGCAGTTCCGTTTCTTTGGCATTCCTGGCCGCCAGGCATACCGCGAGCTGCGTTTGCTGGCGGGCCAGGCTGGCAGAGTGCAGGGTGATAAAAAAGCAGGTGCGCCGGTTCTGGAAAATCCACGGCTGGACGCAGTGCTGGCTGCTGCAGATGCCGGGTGTTTTGCCACCTACATCATGAAGCAAGGCGGTGTACTGGTTCCCCGCAAACATCATTTGGTCAGAACGGCATACGAGCTTAACGATGAGCCGAGCGCCTACGGCGACCACGGTATTCGTATCTATGGCATCTGGTCCCCGATCATTGAGGGCCGGATCTGCACGCACGCAATCAAGTGGAAGATGGTTCGTAAGGCCGTTGACATTCAGGAGGCGGCAGCCGACCAGGGCGCTTGCGCTCCTTGGACTCGTGGCAATAACTGTCCCCCTGTTGAAATTTTGAACCAACCAGGGGGTGATTTACCTGAAACCAGTGAGCCGGAGGCGCTGCCGGATCTCCATAATCTGAGCGCTAAGGAACGCCGGGAGCTGACCGCCCGGCTGAGGCTGGTAAAACCGAAGCGTCGGAAAGGGTACATACAGGATATTACCGATCACCAGCGTCTGCAGCTCGACGCTGAGCTGAGGTCCAGAGGCTTTGATGCGAGTGAAACGGAGGTCGATCTGCTTCTGCGTGGCGGCAGCATTCCATCTGGGGCCGGACTGCGTCTTTTCTACCGTAATCAGCGTCTGCAGGAAGATGACAAGTGGCGGCAATGGTATTCATGAGCATTGGCTTATCAGCATGGTTGGTGATTCCTCTCAGAAGTATCTCATTGAAAGACAAAAAGCATTTTACATCCGGAAACTTCTTCTATACTGTATATATAAACAGTGGATATATATACAGTTATTTATTCAGTAGTACCGATAGGAGGGAAGATGCAGGACTATTTCTTGGAGTCGTTGAAGCTCCAGCGCATTGATTTTTTTATCAAGCTTGTAGCGGCGAGTGAGTGTGACGACGAAGAAAAGCGGCTGGCTATCCAGTGGGTTTCTGAGTTAACGGATGAGCTGATGGCGAAGATTCGTGCTCATGAATACAACCGCTCAATGGATCTTCCCGGTTAGCAGCAGGAACGTTGCTGGCGTAAGAACTGGTTTCTTACGTCAGCAAGGTTGAACAACGAGCAGAGTGAGGCGTTAGATAGTATGTCAGTTAGTGTCTACTATCCGTAACAGACACTATATATGCTAAATGCGACTCGCAAGACTAGAAACATCTTGCGTGATTAGGGTCAATGAACTTAAGTTAAGTAACGCAACCAACGGTTTAAACGGTTGTCTTACTTATAAGGAATTTGCTGTTGTGGTTGCTGGTGTCGAAGTGTAGACTTTCGCGCCATATAAAAAGGAGGAGTTATGTCAAGTATCGCCGCATTGAGGCTGGGTAATCCAGTTGAACGTTTGGCAAGGGTTCTCAAAGAGAATCAGGACAAGCTCAATCTTAGTAAAGATGGTTTCGTGTCCGTTGACTTGTCAAACGCAGAAGCTATAAAGGCCATCAGAGAGCAGATGGACAAGCTTGAAGGCATCAAAACGAGCACTGTTAAAGACAAATATTATAGAACTCGATAATGGCAACATTACTTTTAGCAGTGATTTTGGTTAGTGGTTTTATATATGTAAACCTATCACTTTCAACACGTTACAGATATAAGCGTTCCAATGGCTGGGACGCTTATTTTTTTGTTGCCGCCTGGGGTATAGTGTTCTTTCTGCTCGGTGGCTTTTTAACCTTCATCCTGAATATTACAGGCGGGTTCCGCTGGCTATCCAATGAGCTTAACCTTACGCCGGATAGCTTCAACGGCATGCTGTCTACCTCATCCGATAAAGCCCAGCGTATCAATGAAATCAAACAGATCGCATGGGTTGTTATTTCAATTGTGCTTTCTGCAATTTCTGGACTGGGCAACAAACTGCGTACAAAGAGCGGTGATCGCCGCTGGGATGCACTGGCTAAGGCTGTGGGGAATAACTCTTTTGAGTCCTTGTTGATGGAAGCATCAGCACGCCAGTTTCCGATCATCGCGACACTTTCATCGCGCAAAATCTATGTTGGTCTGGTTACCTGTCCGGCGCTGGAAAACGGGCTGTCAGAACATCTGGAAATCCTCCCTATGCTGAGTGGCTATCGTGATAAAGATGATCTCACGATAAGCATCACGACGAACTACCATCTGCATTATCTTGAAAGTGGTGTCATCGGTGGGATGTCGCGCCTGAATATCCAAGATTTTCGTGTGCTGATCCCTAAAGATGAAGTCGAAACCATCTCGTTTTTTGATACTGAAACGTATAACAAATTTAAAGAAAACGAGGCGCGGGACAGAAAAGACTGCCGCAAATTGGGTGGTAAAAAGCCATCAACTCGCAGGAGTAGGACTGCTAGCGACCTGGAGCAGGGTAGTGCATGACTATGCTGCATGAATCCGCATGATCGTTTGAGGATCGTTTTAGTTAAGGCCCGCCAGGAATGGCGGGCTTTTTCATATGTCATGCAGGTGCATGAAAACCACTACATAAAGCGGGCAGGCGTGGCGGGGATACGAGCGCGCGCTGATAGGTTTGAGGGTTATACAGAACCCGTGATCGAGATTGTAGATCTAATGAAATGTTCGAGGTATAAAATGGCTGTGACTGGTTGTCATGCGTTTGAATTGAAGTTGTCGTTTCAGCGGCGCTGAAGCTCTGCAATCATTATAAAAAATCTATTTGGAGTGAATATGGAATCTGAACATCCAAAAGTATTCGTATCATATAGTTGGACAACTCCTGAGCATGAAGAGTTTGTTATTAACTTAGCTGAGGATTTAGTAAGTTCAGGTGTCGATGTAATAATAGATAAATGGTGTCTTCGTGATGGCCAAGATTCTTATTCTTTCATGGAAAGTATGGTTAATGACAAAACCATAAGCAAAGTGATGATTATAAGTGACAAAGGATATTCAGAAAAAGCCAACAATAGAAAAGGTGGCGTGGGGACAGAGACGCAGATAATTTCCCCGGAAATTTATTCTTCTGCAGAGCAAACAAAATTTGTCGTTGTCGTTACAGAAAAGGATGAAAATGGTCATTTTTATGTTCCAACCTTTTATAAAGGACGGTTATTCATAGATATGACCGACTCAAGCGCAATGACTGAGGGAGTAGAGAGAATTCTAAGGTGGGTGTTTGATAAACCTGTATTTGTTAAGCCGGAGCTTGGAAAGAAACCCGCATTTCTTGATGAGTCCCCAGAGGTTTCTCTTGGAACGACTGCATTTTACAACAGGGCTATGGATGCAATTCGCAATGGTAAGATAACAGCCGCTGGATGTTATGATGAGTACTTGTCTGTTTTGGCAACTAACCTTGAACGCATCAGATTTCGTACTGCTGACCATAGTGAACCTGATGAAGCATATCTTAAAAATATAGAGTCTTTTATTCCGGCAAGAAACGAGTTCGTTAATTTAGTTTGCTTAGCAGCAAGGTATAATTTGGGTGCAGATTACTTTAAGAGACTGCATAAGTTTTTCGAGGCTGGTATAAAATACTACTATCCACAGGAGAATGTAGGGACTTATAGTAATCTTGATTTTGATAATTATAAATTTTTGATTCATGAACTTTATTTATACTCTGTTGCTGCATTGCTTAAAAACGAACGTTTTGAAGAGTGCCTCAACTTGTTCGATGGTTATTATATATCTCGTAAAATCGAAAGGGGCAATGACCCTTTATCTTCGTATATGGATATCAGGCAGTATGTCGAGATTATTCAATGGCGGAATGACCATAGAAAATTAAGACGTCTTTCGCTTCATGCAGACCTACTTAAGGAAAGATGTCATTCTGTGCCAATTAGTTTTGATGATATAAATCAAGCTGACTTTGTTTGTTATCTTCGCTCAACTATACAAGCTACAGATTACTATTCTATGTGGTGGCCTACGACATTGCTGTATGCCAGAGGGTTTTTTCCTTTTGAAATTTTTGCTAAATCCAAATCCAAAAACTATTTTTCAAAAATTAAAGGTCTCTTGGCAATAGAAACGGCTGATGAATTTAAGCAGCATATACATGAATTGGAAAAAAGCGATAGGTTGCCTAAATGGGAATTTGATAGGATTTCTCCGTTGAGACTTAGCAATGCCGATAGCATAGCTACAACCATATGATGGGGAAAGTCGGGATTGCGATATCCCCATCATCTAAATTTTAGTTGTCTAATTTATACGGCTGGAAAGTTATTATCGAATCTTCTAACCAGCCATTAACTTCTTCTAATCGTTTTTGTAAAGGTATAAGTTCATTCCTTACAAAGACATTTGCAGCCTTTTCAACATCCCCAAACCCCCCAACATTACTCGGCATGATCCCCATCATCTGCGGCGGAACGCGGTGCGCTGCCATCATGTCATCCCGGCTCACGTTCTTGATGTTCAAAAACTCATCCTTTGCCGCCACTTCTGACAGCGGAATGATCTGAATGCCGTCCTTTTTGCCGTTAGGCGAGTACATAAACAGGTTGCGGAAGTTGCCCGGCCCTTTGGCGCTTTTCATGGCCTGACGGATGTTGTTCACGTCCTCCTGGTTCTGCGCCGCGTCAGTCATGTACATGATGAAACCTGCATGGCTGCCGTTGATGTAATACTTTCGGCGAAACAGCGTGGCAGACTCGTTCAGCAGGGCGGAAGGGATAGCGGACAGATATTCTGGCAGGCCGTAAATCTCCTGGTTCAGGTCCGGTTCCATCAGGTGGAAGATGCTGTCTTTAGTGAACTCATACGGCTGCGTTGTCATGCCGTATTGCACAAACCAGTAGGTGTCTAAATCGATCCCGCGACGGGTATATTTCGCCAGCGATGGCTCCAGCGACAGAATCCCGCCCAGCCGGTTGGTGCGCTTCTCCAGGTAGGCGTTGCCAAACACCAGGTAGTCCTGCACGAAGCGGCTGAATGCCTGCTGGCTCAGCAGCGGGTGCGGGATAAACGTGCTGGTCAGGATATTGCGCTTAACGGCAATTGGTGAGCTGTGATGCACGGCGGCGCGGTAGGTGCGGGCCAGGCCGTCAAAGCTGACGGGCGGCTCATACCATCTGTCCATCTGCACGCATTCCACATAGTCCAGCAGTTCGCGGCGGTCCAGTACCGGGATCGGGTCGCCAAAGCTGAACGCTTCCGCGCGGGCGCTGTTCTGCATCTGCGCAGCTTCCTGCACTGGTGCGGTACTGGTCAGGACGTCGTGTTCACTCATCAAAAAATCTCCACAATGTTGCTGGTATTGGCGGCCTCGCCCTGCAGCGGTTCGTTAAATAGCGCGTGCATCGTCGCCCAGGCCAAATCTGCATGGCTGGCTTCTTCGCTGCGGCTGGCTTCGTAGGTCGGGCGGTTGCCGCTGGCGGTGGTGGCCCGGCGGATTGCCATGAATGACTGCGCAATGTCGGTGTGCCCGGCGTCAAACTCCAGGCGGCGGTGGCTGATAATGTCGTATGCCTTGAGGACCAGGGCGTTTTTCACGTTCGGGTTGTAGACGAACTCGCGCACGGCAGGGAAGAACGCCTTCACGTTCTCGTAAACGCCGTGGCCCACGCCTGTCGAGTCGATGCCGATATAAGTCACGTTGTACTGCTGCGTCAGCTGTTTGATGGCGTCGGCCTGGGCGCGGAAGTCCATCCCGCGCCACTGGTGGCGCTCCAGAATGCGGAACTTGCCGCCCGGCACGGCAGGCGGAGCCATGACCACACACCCGGCGCTGTCGCCGTTCTGCGTGCCTTTTGCCGGGTCGTAGCCGATCCAGACTTCACGCCAGCCAAACGGGCGCAGCGCCAGGGCCTGAAAATCGGTCCACACTTCCCAGCTGTCCACCATGCACGCCTGCAGCTCGCTGAGCGGAAACACCGACGCGAGGTCGTCGATAAATTCACACATCAGCAGGTTCTGGTATTCGTCCGGGCTGTACTCCATGCGCAGCTGGTTAATGTCGAACAGGTTACAGCCGCCACGCACCGCATCTTCCACGGTGACAATCTGGCGGTATTGTCCGTCCGGGCAGAGCAGGCCAGGGGCCAGGCTGCCGTGGGTCAGGTCAATATCCACCTTGTCCGTTTTGGCGCGGCCCCGGTTGAACAGTGCCCCCGACCAGAACGGATAGGCACTGTGTGTCAGGCTGGATGGAGTTGAAAAGTAGGTTTGCCGCCAGCGTTTATGGATCGCCATGCCGGAGGCCACTTTGCGCAGCTCCTGGAATTTCGGTATCCAGAAATATTCATCCAGGTACAGGTTGCCGTGGTAGCTCTGCGCGGTGCGGGCATTGGTGCCGAGGAAATACAGCGTAGCGCCGTTGGGCAGCACCATCGGGTCGCCTTTCAGCTCCACATCCACCTCTTTGGCGAAGTCGATAATGTACTGTTTAAAAACGTGCGCCTGGGCTTTACTGGCTGAGAGGAAAATCTGGTTGCGCCCGGTGGTGATGGCGTCAATCAGTGCCTCACGGGCAAAGAAGAAGGTCGCGCCAATCTGACGAGATTTAAGCAGGTTGCGGATGCGGTGACGGTTGCCTGCCTCCCACCAGTGGCGCTGGTAGGCGAACATCGAGCTGTGGAAAATCTCCTGCAGCTTTTCGGTCTGTTCGTCGCTGAATACGTTCTTTTCCGCTGGCTTGCGCGGGCCTTTATTGCGGTTTGCCACGTTGGGGTTGAGGTCGGCTTCATTACCGCCGTCGTTAAATTTGCCAATGCGGGCATGGCGTTCTGACTGGCGCGCCAGCAGGTCAATCTCTTTGAAGTCTTTCCCTTCCTTCTGCTCCTTCATGATGAGCTGGCAGTAACGCGCGGCAGTGGTGAGCTGCATCTGATCCAGCGGGCCGTATTCGCCCCACTTGTCGCGCTTCTTCCAGCTGTGTACGGTTGCAACTTTCTCGCCCAGCATTTCAGCAATGCGGGCTACGCGGTATCCCTGAAAGTACAGCAGCATAGCCTGCCGACGGGGATCGAGGTCTGCGGGTGTCAGTGTCATGTCCATGGCACAAGCCTACGGCCTTGCCTGACACCTTTCCCTGGCTGCGTTTTGTGTAGTGAACCCCACAAAGCCCGCCCGTTGTTTCACTCCCCCCGTCCCAGCAAACATAAGGCTCCAGTAAGTTATTTCTAACGGAGCATGGCTCATGACAGCGAAAGCAAAGCGTTTCCGCATCGGGGTGGAAGGTGCCACCACTGACGGACGCGAAATCCAGCGTGACTGGCTGCTGCAGATGGCAGCCAGTTACAACCCGGCGGTGTATACCGCGCAGATTAACCTTGAGCACATCAAGTCCTACGTGCCGGACAGCACCTTTAACCGCTACGGCACCGTGTCTGCACTGGTTGCTGAGGAAATTAAAGACGGTCCGTTAGCAGGCAAGATGGCGCTGTATGCCGACGTCACCCCGACCGATGCGCTTGTGGCCCTGGTGAAGAAAGGCCAGAAGCTTTTCACCTCAATGGAAGTTAGTCCGCAGTTTGCCGACACCGGGAAAGCGTATCTGGTCGGACTGGCAGCTACCGATGACCCGGCAAGCCTCGGCACTGAAATGCTGACATTCAGCGCCAGCGCCACCCATAACCCGCTGGCAAACCGCAAGCAGAACCCGGAAAACCTGTTTTCTGCTGCCGCTGAAACGGTTATCGAACTGGAAGAAGCGCCGCCGTCCCTCTTTTCCCGTGTCACTGCGCTGTTTGCCAAAAAAGAGCAGACCGATGATGCGCGTTTCTCTGATGTGCATAAGGCCGTGGAGCTGGTCGCCACTGAGCAGCAGAGCTTTGGCGAGCGCACGGACAAATCCCTGTCAGAGCAGGAAACGCGCCTGTCTGAGCTGGAAACTTCACTGCAGCAACAGCAGGCCGATTTTGCGGCGCTGCAGCAGCAGCTGAATGCCGAAGACAGCCGCAAGGATTACCGCCAGCGTGCCCCGGGCGGTGACGCTCCGGCTGGCACCGTAACTAACTGCTGATGGAGCACATAACCCGATGAAACAGAAAACCAAATTTGCCTTTAACGCTTACCTGATGCAGCTGGCCCGCCTGAACAATGTTCCGGTGGAGGAATTGTCCAGCAAGTTCACGGTGGAACCCACCGTGCAGCAGACCCTGGAAGACCAGATTCAGCAGTCCGCCGCGTTCCTGACCCTGATTAACGTCATGGGTGTGTCTGAGCAGTCCGGGCAGCTGCTGGGGCTGGGTGTCGGCAGCACCATCGCCGGGACCACCGACACCACCACCAAAGAGCGCGAAGCGGTTGATCCAACGCTGATGACGGACGTGGAATACAAGTGCGAGCAGACCAACTTTGACACGGTGCTGACCTACGCGAAGCTGGACCTGTGGGCAAAATTCCAGGACTTCCAGCTGCGCATCCGGAACGCCATCATCCAGCGTCAGGCGCTGGACCGCATCATGATCGGTTTTAACGGCGTGAAGCGTGCCAAAACCTCCAATCGTGTTGATAACCCGCTGCTGCAGGATGTGAACAAAGGCTGGCTGCAGAAAGTGCGTGAAGATGCGCCGGACTGCGTGATGGGCAGCACCACCGATGCAGATGGCACCACCACGGCAGCCCCGGTAAAAGTCGGGCCGGGTGGGCAGTACATCAATCTGGACGCGGTGGTGATGGATGCCGTCAACGAGCTAATTGACCCGATTTTCCAGGACGATGACGGTCTGGTGGTGGTCTGTGGGCGTGCCCTGCTGGCGGACAAGTATTTCCCGCTGGTCAACAAAGAGCAGGACAACAGCGAAAAAATCTCCGCCGATCTCATCATCAGCCAGAAACGCATGGGCGGTCTGCAGGCGGTGCGTGCGCCGTTCTTCCCGGCGAATGCTCTGCTGATCACCCGCCTGGATAACCTGTCCATTTACTGGCAGGAAGACACCCGCCGCCGGGCCGTAATCGATAATCCAAAGCGTGACCGCATCGAAAACTTTGAGTCTGTCAATGAGGCGTATGTGGTGGAGGACTACCGCTGCGTGGCTCTGGTGGAAAACATTGATATCGGTGATTTCACCCCGCCTGCTGCTGAGGAAGAACCAGCCGAATCAGGAACGGGGGAATAACGCATGAGCCTGAGTCCCGCCCGGCAACACCGCCTGCGCGTTCAGGCCGAACAGGCCGCCCGCATGGGCGGCAGTGTTCGGCATGCGTCGGGCTATGACCAGATGCTGCTGCAGCTGGCAGAAGACAAGCGCCGTCTGAAAGGTATTCAGTCCACGGTGACAAAGGCGCAAATCAAGGTGGAGCTGCTACCGAAATATGCCGCCTGGGTGGAGGGCGTGCTGGCGGCTGACGCTGCGCACCAGGATGACGTGGTGATGTACGCCATGCTCTGGCGCATTGATGCCGGTGATTATGCCGGAGCGCTGCAAATCGCCGGGCACGCGCTGCGCCATGGCTGGGTGATGCCGCTGGGCAACCGCAACACGCAGACGGTGCTGGTTGAGGAGCTGGCAGACGCAGCTCAGGCCGCTATCACCGCCTCACAACCTTTTGAGACGGAGTTTTTGTTGCAGGCGCTGGATATGACGGACGGCACCGACATGCCGGATCAGTCTCGCGCCCGTCTGCATAAAGCCATTGGCCTTTTGCTCTGTGAAGCCAGCCCGGCCTCCGCCCTGAATCACCTCACTCATGCACTGCAGCTGGACCCGCGCTGCGGCGTGAAAAAAGACAAAGAACGGCTTGAGCGCAGACTGCGCAATGAGAGCCAGTGACGGAACGTGCCCCGCGCACGGGCGGCACGGGATGGCGACAGACAGTGCCTTATCAAAATCCCGTCCACCGCCCACTTTTTCAGGAGAAAGCTGTATGCAGTTTGTTGCGCCTGAGCAGGCCCCGGAACAGGCGGAGGTCATCAAAAATACGCCGTTCTGGCCTGATGTTGACCTGTACGAATTTCGCAGCGTGATGCGCACTGACGGCACGGTAACGCCCGCCCGGCTGAAACAGCTGGCGCTCACGGCAATGTCAGAAGTCAACGCGGAGTTGTACACCTTCCGCCAGCGTCAGCAGATGCTGGGCTACCGGATGCTGGCAGATGTGTCCGCCGAAGAACTGGACGGCAAAAGCGAACGCCTGCACCACTACAGCAATGCGGTGTATTGCTGGGCGCGGGCGGTGCTGAATGAGCGTTACCAGGACTATGACGCCACGGCGTCTGCGGTAAAGCGCGGGGATGAGCTGACGGAGGCCAGCGCCGATCTATGGCGTGATGCCCGCTGGGCGATCAGCCGGGTGCAGGATGCGCCGCACTGCATGGTGGAGCTTATCTGATGAAAGTGCGTGCGCACCAGTATGACACGGTGGATGCACTTTGCTGGCGTCACTACGGGCGCACGCAGGGTGTCACTGAGCAGGTGCTGCGGGCAAATCCGGGGCTGGCTGAATATGGCCCCTTTTTACCTCACGGGCTGCAGGTGGAGCTGCCGGATATTACGGAAACGCCCACCGTGCAGACCGTTCAGCTATGGGACTAAACCATGACGCTTGAACGAATCAGCGCCTTTATCACCTGGTGTATCGCCGTTGTGCTGGCGTGGATGGGGGATCTGTCCATCAAGGATGCGTCCACGGTGGGCGGTGTATTGATTGGCGCACTGATGCTGCTGATCAACTGGTACTACAAACACAAAACTTACCAGCTGCTGCGTGCCGGGCGGCTCTCGCGGGAGGCATATGAATCCATCAATCGTTAAGCGCTGCCTGGTGGGGGCGGTGCTGGCCATCGCCGCCACGCTGCCGGGCTTTCAGTCACTCCACACCTCACTGGATGGTCTGAAACTGATTGCGGATTACGAGGGCTGTCGCCTGCAGCCGTACCAGTGCAGCGCGGGGGTGTGGACCGACGGCATCGGTAACACTTCCGGTGTGGTGCCGGGCCGGAGCATCACTGAACGGCAGGCGGCGGGGATGCTCATCAGCAACGTGCAGCGCGTGGAAAGGGCCCTGGAAAAATGTGTGCGGCAGACGGTGCCGCAAAAGGTCTATGACGCGGTGGTGTCATTTGCATTCAACGTCGGTACGGGCAATGCCTGCAGCTCCACGCTGGTTAAGTTGCTCAATCAACAACGCTGGGCAGATGCGTGCCGACAGCTGCCGCGCTGGGTGTATGTCAAAGGTGTATTCAATCAGGGGCTGGACAACCGCCGCGCGCGGGAAATGGCCTGGTGCCTGAAAGGGGCGGGCGCATGATGCGCGCACTAGCAGTAATGCTGGCGCTGGTACTGACGGCGCTGGGGTGGCAATCGTGGCAGCTCAATAACGCCAGCCACATCATCGAAACCCAGGAAGCTGCGCTGAAAAGCAAAAACCAGGCGCTGGCGAAGAAAAACAGCCAGCTGATCGGCCTGTCCATCCTGACCGAAACCAATAGCCGGGAGCAGATGCGGCTTTATGCGGCGGCAGAAGATACTCGCTCACTGCTGCATCAGCGTCAGAACCGGATCGAGGAGCTTAAACGTGAAAACGAAGATTTGCGCCGCTGGGCTGACACTCTTTTGCCTGCTGATGTTGTCAGGCTGCGCGAAAGACCCGCCGTCGCCGGAGGTGCAGCTTACCGTGAGTGGCTGTCCAAAGGTGACGCAGTGCCGCCTGGAAAGGTCAGCGCCTCGCAGTAACGGCGATCTGCTGACCCTGCTGGATGAAACCGAGACCGCCTGGGCGGTCTGTGCCGACAAAGTGGACACCATCGTGTCCTGTCAGGAGCGAGACAGTGAACAAGCCGCAGTCCTTACGCACCGCGCTGAATAAGTCGGTGGCCTACGTTCGTGAAAACCCGGACAAGCTGCATCTGTTTGTGGATAAAGGCTCACTGGTGGCAACCGGGGCCAGTTCCATGTCATGGGAATATCGTTACACCCTGAATGTGGTGATTGAAGACTTTAGCGGCGATCAAAACCTGCTGATGGCCCCGGTGCTGCTGTGGCTGATGGAGAATCAGCCTGATGCCATCAACAACCCGGAACTGCGCGAAAAGCTGTTTTCCTTTGAGGTGGATATTCTGCGCAACGACATTTGCGATATCAGTCTGGACCTGCAGTTGACGGAGCGCATTCTGGTGAGTTCGGAGAGCGGAATCTCAACCGTCAAGGCGGAGCCGGAGCCAGATGTACCGGAAGAAATGTGGACGGTGAAGCGTGGATAACCTGCAGAAAGTTGACGCCTGGCTGGCGGCGCTGCTGGCAAATCTGGAACCAGCGGCGCGAAAGCGAATGATGCGGGAGCTGGCGCAACAGCTGCGCCGGAATCAGCAGAACAATATCCGCCTGCAGTGCAATCCCGATGGCACCGGCTACGAGCCACGCCGGGTTACAGCCCGAACAAAAAAGGGCCGCATTAAGCGGCAGATGTTCGCCAAATTGCGTACAACCAAATACCTGAAAACAGCCGCCAGTGCCGACTCTGCCAGCGTGCAGTTTGACGGGCAGGTACAGCGCATCGCCCGTGTACACCATTACGGCCTGCGTGATCGTGTCAGCCGGAAAGGCCCAGAGGTGCGTTATGCAGAGCGCCGCTTGCTGGGTGTTAACGATGATGTGGAAACACTGACACGCGATATTTTGCTGCGCTGGCTGGTTAGGCTTTAGTTCATGTTAGGTATTGATAACTTTTCTCTGTTTCTGATTTATTGAATGAGGTGATTTTTGCATTTATATATAAATCAATAAACATGGCTGTGCCAAGCATGAAGAAAAATAGAAGTGATAAATAAGCTATAGGAATCACGACCATTAGACCGAGTGAGTTTTTATTGGCTGCTTTTCCTAATTCATCTCGCCCTTTTGGATCTAACATGTAACCGCAAATGAATTCAATTGTTTTTGGCTTTATTAATGAGATTTTATCCAATGCCTTTTTGTTAAGGCAGGTGTCAGGAGATATATTCCATTTTGGACTGTTTGGCTTGTTCCTCGCTTCATCCTGCCTAATCCAAAAAGAATCACCTGTTTCTTTATATTTGAAATCGATCCACTGTATTGGTCCTTGAGTAACAACATTCGTGAATTGATAAAAACCAACAGTGGATATGACTATAACTATAGAGCCAAATATGGTGAGAAAAATTCTATTGTTTTTAGTGTGCGGCTTAGTGCTTAGTTTGTACTTGCAAAAACTAAGCCTGATAATTGGTTTCGTGATGCCGATTTTGGATACCAAAAAATCTTCTTCTGGATGGGATTTATTTAGCCATGCCCAAAAAGATGATACTCCACCCGCAAGCCATTTAAATATTAGTCCACCGATAGCTGTGGCTAAGAATGCATTTATTTTATCAAACTCCATCCCGAGTTCCCTCACAGTTAAGTGTCCGTGGGTATTTGTATCAAAGACCAGACAATGAAGCATTGTTTTTAAAAAGTGACATCAAATGCAATCTGACAACATGAATGCACAACTAACAGAAATCATGCGCCTTATCACCAACCTGATCCGCACCGGAACTGTAACCGAAGTGGACCGGGATAACTGGCTGTGCCGGGTGAAAACAGGCGACCTTGAAACTAACTGGATTAACTGGCTGACGCTGCGTGCGGGTACGTCCCGCACCTGGTGGAAACCGTCTGTGGGGGAGCAGGTAGTGCTGTTCAGCCTGGGCGGAAACCTGGAAACCGCATTTGCTCTGCCTGCTGTCTACTCAAATCAGTTTCCTCCCCCGTCCGATTCTGAGGACGGCAGCGTGACGGAGTACCTGGACGGCGGCTGGTTTGAGTATGAGCCTTCAACCGGGCGCTGGTACGTCCGGGGCATCAAGTCGATGGTTATCGAGGCGGCGGATAATGTCACCTTTAAAACCGGGGAGTTTGTCGTGGAAGCTGACACCACCCGCATTAACAGCGACGTGGTGATCAATGGGGAAGTCACCCAGGGCGGCGGCCCGATGAGTTCTAACGGGATCGTGGTAGATGACCACGCGCACAACAAAGTGAAGTCCGGCGGCGAGACATCAGGAGGCCCGGTATGACGATGTATTCCGGCATGAGCAGTGCCACGGGCAAGGCCATCACCGACACCGAACATCTGCGCCAGTCCGTGAAGGACATTCTGGTCACCCCGCAGGGCAGCCGTATTGCTCGCCGGGAATACGGTTCACTGCTGTCTGCCCTGATTGACCAGCCACAAAACCCGGCACTGCGTCTGCAAATGATGAGCGCGGTGTACGTCGCGTTAATGCGCTGGGAGCCACGGCTGACGCTGGATGCTATCGCCATCAACAGCAGTTTTGACGGTTCGATGGTGGTCGAGCTGACCGGGCGACGCACTGACGGTACGCCCGTTTCCCTTTCCGTTGCAACAGGAGCACAAAGTGGCAGCAATTGATCTTTCCCAGTTACCCCCGCCGCAGATTGTGAAAGTGCCGGACTTTGAAACGCTGCTGGCTGAACGAAAGGCGTCTTTTGTGGCGTTGTATCCGGCTGACCAGCAGGACGCGGTGCGCCGCACACTGGCGCTGGAGTCTGAGCCAATCACCAAACAACTGCAGGAGAATACTTACCGGGAAATTCTTCTGTTACAGCGCATTAATGAGGCAGCGCTGGCGGTGATGGTGGCCTATGCCAACAGCAGCGACCTGGAGCAGCTCGGCGCTAACTACAACGTTAAGCGCCTGACGGTCACGCCTGCAGATAACGATGCTGTGCCGCCCGTGGCAGCGGTGATGGAAACTGATGAAGCACTGCGCCTGCGTATCCCGGCAGCCTTTGAGGGGCTGTCTGTGGCGGGACCCACGGCGGCCTATGAGTTTCACGCCAAAAGTGCAGACGGGCGCGTGGCAGATGCCAGCGCAACCAGCCCGGCCCCGGCAGAGGTGGTGTTGACCGTATTAAGCCGGGAGGGTGACGGCACGGCGGATGCAGACCTGCTGGCGGTGGTGGAAAAAGCGCTGAACAGCGAGAGCGTGCGCCCGGTGGCTGACCGCCTGACGGTGCGCGGGGCCTCCATTGTGAATTACAGCGTGCGCGCCTTGCTCTATCTCTATCCAGGACCGGAGTCCGAACCCATTGTGGAAGCGGCAAGGGCAAGCCTGCAGAAGTACATCGCCAGCCAGACCCGGCTGGGGCGGGATATTCGCCTGAGCGCCATCTATGCGGCCCTGCATGTTGAGGGCGTGCAGCGGGTGGAACTGCTTTCTCCGCTGGCGGACGTGGTGCTGGATAAAACCCAGGCCGCCTCCTGCACTGACTGGAGCGTGAGCGTCGGGGGCACGGATGAATAGTTTGTTGCCGCCAGGTTCGTCAGCACTTGAGCGCCGACTGGCGGAAAGCTGCAGCGGTATTTCCGATCTGCAGGTTCCTTTGCGTGACCTGTGGAACCCGGCAACGTGCCCGGTTGCCTTTTTGCCGTATCTGGCCTGGGCATTTTCCGTAGACCGCTGGGACGAAAGCTGGTCGGAAAACGTGAAACGCCGGGTGGTGCAGGATGCCTTTTACATTCATCAGCACAAGGGCACAACCAGCGCCGTGCGGCGGGTGGTGGAGCCGTTCGGTTTCCTGATCCGCATTCTTGAGTGGTGGCAGACCGACGAGGCCCCGGGCACGTTCCGGCTGGACATTGGCGTGCAGGACCAGGGCATCACGGAGGAAACCTATCTGGAGCTGGAGCGCCTGATCGGTGACGCCAAACCCTGCAGCCGCCATCTGATCGGCATGTCCATCAACCTGCAGACCAGCGGCCCGTTTTGGGTCGGCGCTGGCACCTACATCGGGGAAGAAATCACCGTCTACCCGTATATCAACGAAACCATTACTTCCGGCGGCCCGGCCTTTGTGGGCGGGGCGGTCCATGTTATCGACACAGTGAGAGTGAACCCATGAGCGCAAAATTTTACACCCTGCTGACGGACATTGGCGCGGCAAAACTGGCAAGTGCCGCCGCGCTCGGTGTTCCGCTGAAAATTACCAAAATGGCGGTGGGCGATGGCGGCGGTGTGCTGCCGACACCCAGCGCACAACAGACAGCCCTGATTGCTGAAAAGCGCCGCGCCGATCTCAATATGCTGTACATCGATCCGCAGAACAGCAGCCAGATTATTGCGGAGCAGGTTATTCCTGAAACAGAGGGGGGATGGTGGATTCGTGAGGTTGGCCTGTTCGATGAGACAGGCGCACTGATCGCAGTCGGCAACTGCCCGGAGAGTTACAAACCGCAGCTGGCTGAGGGCAGCGGGCGCACGCAGACGGTGCGCATGGTGCTGATCACCAGTAGCACCGATAACATCACCCTGAAAATTGACCCAGCGGTGGTGCTGGCAACCCGCAAGTATGTGGATGACAAGGTGCTGGAGTTAAAGGTGTACGTGGATGACCAGATGGCAAAGCATATTGCTGCCGCTGATCCGCACACGCAGTACGCCCCAAAGGCCAGCCCGACGTTAACCGGAACACCAAAAGCGCCGACGGCAGCGGCAGGAAATAACACAACTCAGCTTGCCACCACGGCTTTTGTGCAGGCAGCCATTGCGGCCCTGGTTAATTCCTCCCCCGGCGCGCTGGATACGCTGAACGAGCTGGCAGCGGCGTTGGGCAACGATCCGAACTTTGCCACCACCATGACCAATGCGCTGGCTGGCAAAATGGACAAGTCTGCCAACGGTGCTGATATTGCTGACGTTACCGCATTTCTGAATAACCTCGGCTTAGGGGCCGGTTCCGCGTTACCTGTGGGTGTACCGCTCCCTTGGCCTCTCGCATCAGCGCCAGCCGGATGGCTCAAATGCAACGGGGCGTCTTTTACCGCTGCGCAGTATCCGAAGCTGGCACAGGTCTATCCAGGGCTACAGTTGCCAGATTTACGCGCTGAGTTTATCCGTGGCTGGGATGATGGGCGGGGTGTCGATGCCGGGCGTGAGCTTCTGGCTTCTCAGTCAGGTCAGGTGGCGAATCACAACCATAACCTGGCTATGGCCTATGAAGCAGAAAACTCCGCGACAAAAAACAGCCTTGGGTCCACTCCTGGGTTTGATAAGCTGGCTATCAAGTCCATGACGGCGGCAACGTCTGCAACAGGAAGCGGCGGTTTTTATATGATTAACAATATGACCACAGGGGGCGAGAACCGCCCACGCAACATTGCATTTAACTTCATTGTGAGGGCCGCATAATGCAGACCGCTGTACTGGAAAATGGTTTTGCCGTGACGGCAGGTGAAATTGTTGTATTTAATTACGACTATCAGACACGTGCTTACTTGTCTCAGTCAACCGAATATCTCCCTGTGGGTATCAGCATTCCGGCAAACGCCTGTACTGATAAGCCACTGACAGCAAAAAGCGGTTATGTCGTCTGCCGCAACAGTAAGCTGAACGGGTGGGAGTATCTGGTGGATCACCGCGGTGAAATCGTCTGGAACATTAAGACGGGTGCGGAAATTCAGATTTCCGTGCCGGGAGAATATCCGGTTGATACGACGATATATCCACCCGCCACGCCATATGACAAGTGGAATGGTGAGCGCTGGGTAACGGATGAATCCGCGCAAAAGACCGCAGAAGTAGCGGCAGCAAACTCCAATAAAGCTGCGTTGTTGAAAAGTGCCAGTGAGCAAATCGAACCTCTGCAGGATGCGGTTGATCTGGATATGGCAACCGATGAGGAAAAGGCCCGTTTTAATGAGTGGCGCAAATACCGCGTGCTGCTGACTCGTGTGGATACCAGCACCGCTCCCGCCATTATCTGGCCTGAAGCACCAGCCACTTAATTCCTCCCCCGCCTCGTGCGGGGATTTTTCCATCCGTCCATTGTGCCATTCTCCACACAACCCTCAACGCGTGCGCCGCGCGCGCAACCGCCAGAACATAGACGCACCCCTGTAAACCGGAGAAATGCCTAATGTCTCAGGACTACCACCACGGGGTGCGCGTTGAGGAAATCAACGAGGGCACCCGCACCATTACCACGGTGAGCACCGCCATTGTGGGAATGGTCTGTACCGGGGATGACGCCGACCCGTCAGTGTTCCCCCTCAATAAACCCGTCTTACTGACCGACGTACTGACCGCCAGCGGCAAAGCAGGCGAGTCTGGCACCCTGGCCCGTTCACTGGATGCGATTGCCGACCAGGCCAAACCTGTCACCGTGGTGATTCGCGTGGCGCAGGGCGAAACCGAAGCGGAAACCACCACCAACATCATCGGCGGTGTGACGGCTGACGGCAAAAAAACGGGCATCAAGGCGCTGCTGTCGGCGCAGTCTCAGCTGGGCGTTAAGCCGCGCATTCTCGGCGTGCCGGGGCATGATACGCAGGCCGTTGCCACCGAATTGCTTGGCGTGGCGCAGAGCCTGCGCGGGTTCGCTTACCTGTCGGCTTATGGCTGCAAAACGATGGAAGAAGCGATCACCTATCGTGAGAACTTTAGCCAGCGTGAAGGGATGTTGATCTGGCCTGACTTCATCAATTTTGACACGGTGCTGCAGGCCGATGCCACGGCATTTGCCACAGCCCGCGCTCTTGGCCTGCGTGCCAAAATCGACGAACAGACCGGGTGGCACAAAACCCTGTCCAACGTCGGCGTGAACGGCGTCACCGGGCTGTCGGCGGATGTGTTCTGGGACCTGCAGGACCCGGCAACCGATGCGGGGCTGCTGAACCAGAACGATATCACCACGCTTATCCGTAAAGATGGCTTCCGCTTCTGGGGTTCCCGTTGCCTGAGCGATGATCCGCTGTTCGCTTTTGAGAGCTACACCCGCACGGCGCAGGTGCTGGCTGACACCATGGCAGAGGCTCACATGTGGGCGGTGGACAAACCGCTTAACCCGTCACTGGCCCGCGACATTATCGAAGGTATCCGCGCCAAAATGCGCAGCCTGGTGAGTCAGGGTTATCTGATTGGCGGTGACTGCTGGCTGGATGAGTCCGTGAACGACAAGGACACGCTCAAGGCCGGGAAGTTGCTGATCGACTACGACTACACGCCAGTGCCACCACTGGAAAATCTGCTGTTACGCCAGCGCATCACAGACCAGTACCTGATGAACTTTGCCAGCCAGGTCAGCGCATAAGGGGGCACCATGGCTTTACCACGTAAGTTAAAACACCTGAACCTGTTCAACGACGGGAACAACTGGCAGGGGATCGTTGAGTCCCTGACCCTGCCGAAATTTACCCGCAAGTTTGAGAAGTATCGCGGCGGCGGCATGGCTGGCGCGGTGGATGTGGACATGGGGCTGGATGACAGCGCACTGGACACGGAGTTTTCCATCGGCGGGATGGAATCGCTGCTCTACAAGCAGCTGGCAAAAACCACTGCTGACGGAATCCAGCTGCGTTTCACGGGTTCTATTCAGCGTGATGATACCGGGGAAGTGCAGGCTGTGGAGCTGGTTGTGCGCGGACGTCACAAAGAAATTGACGCAGGCGAGCTGAAAACCGGGGAGAGCAACACCACCAAAGTCAGCAGCACCAACAGCTACGCCAAACTGACCATTAACGGCGAAGTGCTGTATGAGGTCGACACGATCAACATGGTTGAGATCGTGGACGGCGTGGACCTGATGGAAGCGCACCGCCGCGCCATCGGCCTGCAGTAACCCATAAGGGCGCGGACCTCCGCGCCCTGTTTCCCGATGTAAGGACAAGAGCATGAGCGACAAAACAAACGAAAAAACCGTGGTGCTGGATACGCCAATCCTGCGTGGCAAAAGCGAAATCAAAGAGGTGGTGCTGCGTAAACCCCAGTCCGGTGCGCTGCGTGGCACCCGCCTGCAGGCCATTATGGATATGGACGTGAGCGCGATGATGACCATTATCCCGCGCATTTCCAGCCCGACGCTGACCCCGCAGGAAATGGCGGAGCTGGACCCGGCAGACCTCACCGCAATGTCCGTGGAGGTGGTCACTTTTTTGTTGAAGAAGTCGGTGCTTGCCGATTTGCCGACAGCCTGACGGTTGATGACCTGGTGGCAGATATTGCCACCATTTTTCACTGGCCGCCGTCCGTCACTGAGGTTATGCCGCTGACTGAGGTGCTGGAGTGGCGGCATAAAGCAATCCTGAGAAGCGGGGCCAGCGATGAGTGATAACAACCTGCGCCTGCAGGTGGTACTGAATGCGGTTGATAAACTCACCCGCCCATTCCGAAATGCGCAGGCCAGCACGAAAGAGCTGGCAGGTGCTATCCAGACGACCAGAAACAGCCTCAAAGAGCTGAACAAGCAAGCCGGGCGTATTGATGAGTTTCGCAAGTCCCGATCTCAGCTCGCCATCACGGCGAACAACCTCAAATTAGCCCGAGAAGAAGCCGCGAAGCTTGCCACTCAATTTACCGCCACTAATCGCCCAACTGCTGCCCAAGCGAAACTTTTTGCGCAGGCAAAAACACGGGTTCAGGCGCTGCAGCAAAGCTATAACGGCCTCCTGGGTTCGGTGCAGCGCCAGCGTCAGGCGCTCAAAGATTCCGGCATTGATACGAAAAAACTGAGCGGTGCGCAGCGGGAACTGCGGCAGAACGCAGACGAAACCCGGCAGGCTCTGGACAGACAACAGAAATCACTGAAACGCCTGGGTGAGCAACAGGCACGCATGAACGCTGCACGGGCGGAGTATTCCCGCCGTCTGGAAGTGCGTGATCGTGTTGCCGGAGCAGGGGCGACCACCACCGCTGCCGGGCTTGCAATGGGTGCGCCGGTAATGGCGGCGGTGAAAAGCTACGCCAGCATGGAAGATGCCATGAAGGGGGTGGCTAAACAGGTCAACGGCCTGCGGGATGACAACGGCAACCGCACCGCCCGTTTTTATGAAATGCAGGACGCCATCAAGGCCGCCAGTGAACAGTTGCCGATGGCAAATGGCGCAGTGGACTTTGCCGCCCTGGTTGAGGGTGGCGCACGCATGAACGTGGCAAACCCGAATGACTCCTGGGCTGACCAGAAGCGTGACTTGCTGGCCTTTGCCGCTACGGCGGCGAAAGCCTCCACGGCGTTTGAGCTTCCGGCGGATGAGCTTTCCGAAAGTCTGGGGAAAATTGCCCAGCTATACAAAGTCCCGACCCGCAACATCGAGCAGCTGGGCGATGCGCTGAACTACCTGGACGATAACGCCATGTCAAAAGGCGGGGACATTATCGATGTCCTGCAGCGCATAGGCGGCGTGGCGGACCGTCTGGATTACCGCAAGGCTGCCGCGCTAGGTTCCACGTTCCTGTCCCTCGGCACTGCGCCGGAAGTTGCCGCCAGTGCGGCAAATGCCATGGTGCGTGAGCTGTCCATTGCCACCATGCAGAGTAAAAGCTTTTTTGCAGGTATGGATCTGCTGAAACTGAACCCCGCGCAGATTGAAAAAGAGATGACCCAGGATGCGATGGGCACCATTCAGCGCGTGCTGGAGAAGGTAAACAACCTGCCGAAAGACAAGCGCCTGGGCGCGATGACACTGATTTTTGGCAAGGAGTTTGGTGATGATGCGGCGAAGCTGGCAAACAACCTGCCGGAGCTGCAGCGCCAGCTCAAACTCACGTCAGGCGGTGATGCCAGTGGCTCCATGCAGAAAGAGTCTGACATTAACAAAGACTCTCTGTCCTCGCAGTGGTTGCTGGTTAAGACCGGGGCACAGAACACGTTCAGCAGCCTGGGTGAAACCCTGCGCCAGCCACTGATGGATATCATGGATGTAGTGAAGAGAGTCACTGGCGCGTTACGCCGCTGGGTGGAGCAAAATCCGCAGTTAGTGGGCACGCTGATGAAGGTGGCAGCCGCCGTTGCTGTAATCACAGTGGTACTGGGAACCCTGGCAATTACCGTTGCAGCGGTGCTGGGGCCGCTGGCGATTTTGCGGTTTGGCCTGAGTGTCATGGGCATTAAAACGTTGCCAACCCTGACAGCGGCATTGTCCCGTTCCGGCAGTGCATTGTCGTGGCTGGCAGGTGCGCCTCTTTCTCTGCTGCGTCGTGGCATGGCCTCGTCAGGTGGCAGTGCTGGCTTACTGGCTGGGCCACTGAATGCACTGCGGCGCTCTGCCGGGCTGGCAGGAAATGCCCTGAAAGCGATAGCTGGCGCACCGCTGGCAATCTTTCGCGCCGGAATGGCAGGGTTGCGCGGGCTTCTGGGCCTGGTGATGAATCCGCTGGCACTGCTGCGCAGCAGCCTGGGGGCAGTGGGTGGGGTGTTGCGTTTTCTGGTATCCGGTCCGCTGGCTGTCCTGCGCATGGCGTTGTATGGCCTTTCTGGATTGTTGGGTGCCTTGCTCAGTCCGATAGGGCTGGTTGTGGCGGCTCTGGCAGGTGTGGCGCTGGTTATCTGGAAATACTGGCAGCCCATCGGTGCATTTTTAGGGGGCGTCGTTGAAGGATTTAAAGCTGCCGCAGCCCCAATCAGCGCAGCGTTCGATCCGTTAAAACCCGTGTTTCAGTGGATAGGTGACAAAGTGCAGGCGCTGTGGGGATGGTTCACCGATCTGTTGGCTCCGATTAAATCGACTTCTGCGGAGTTGAGCAGCGCAGCAGCGATGGGGCGCGTCTTTGGTGAAGCACTGGCGGAAGGGCTGAACATGGTGATGCACCCGCTTGAGTCGCTTAAATCGGGGGTGTCCTGGCTGCTGGAAAAACTCGGCATTGTCAGCAAAGAGGCTGCCAAAGCCCGTCTGCCTGATCAGGTTGTTCGCCAGCAACCCGCCACGGTGAACAATGACGGCAAAGTGATGTTACCGCCGGGCGGATTCCCGTCCATGGGCTTTGCCGGAATGTATGACAGCGGCGGTGATATTCCTCGCGGTCAGTTTGGCATTGTCGGGGAGAACGGCCCGGAAATCGTCAACGGTCCGGCAAATGTGACCAGCCGCAGACGCACTGCCGCGCTGGCTTCCGTTGTTGCCGGGATGATGGGCACGGCAGCGGTGCCTGCAGAGGCGGTGCCACTTCACCCGATGAGTCTGCCCGCCGCTACGTATCGTGCGCCGTCGGAAAAACCTGCCAGCCAGCCATCGGTTGTGCGTTATGAAATTAACGCGCCAATCCATATCGTCGCCCAGCCCGGACAAAATGCGCAGGACATTGCCCGCGAAGTGGCAAGACAGCTTGATGAGCGTGAGCGCCGGGCCAGAGCGAAAGCCCGCAGTAATTTCAGTGATCAAGGGGGATACGATTCATGATGATGGTGCTGGGTTTATACGTGTTTCAGCTGCGCACGGTGCCTTATCAGGAGCTGCAGTATCAGCGCAGCTGGCGACACGCGACCAACAGCCGGGTGAGCCGCCGTCCGTCCACGCAATTTCTTGGCCCGGATAATGATTCTCTGACGCTTTCCGGTGTGCTGCTGCCTGAAATCACAGGCGGCAGGTTGTCACTTCTGGCACTGGAACAGATGGCGGAGCTGGGTAAGTCATGGCCCCTGATTGAGGGCAGCGGCACCATTTATGGCATGTTTGTGATTGAGAGTCTGAGCCAGACCAAAACGGAGTTTTTCGCCGGAGGGGAAGCCAGGCGGATTGAGTTTACGCTGACGCTCAAACGGGCGGATGAGTCACTGTCTGATATGTTCGGCAGCCTCAGCGACCAGTTGAGCAACCTGCAGGACTCCGCTGCTGGCGCGATTGGTAACATCACAAACACCGTGGGAGGGCTACTGCAATGAATGTCAGTTCTGACCTTCTCGACCTCAACAGCAAAACGCCCGCGTTCAGTATCGTGATTGAAGGTAAGAACGCGACGGAGGTGCTGGACAAGCGTCTGATGAGCCTGACCCTGACGGATAACCGGGGCTTTGAAGCGGACCAGCTCGATCTGGAACTGGATGATGCAGACGGGCAGATTGTTCTGCCCCGACGTGGTGCAATTATCACCCTGGCGCTGGGCTGGAAAGGTCAGCCCCTTTTTCCAAAGGGCAGTTTCACGGTGGACGAAATTGAACATACAGGCGCGCCGGACAGGCTGACTATCCGTGCCCGCAGCGCCGACTTCCGGGAAACCCTGAACACGCGCCGGGAGAAGTCCTGGCACCAGACAACGGTGGGTGACGTGGTGAAAGATATTGCTGCCCGCCACAACCTGACAATGGCGCTGGGCAAAGACCTGACCAGCAAACCGCTGGATCACCTGGACCAGACCAACGAAAGCGACGCGAGTTTCCTGATGAAACTGGCCCGGCAGTATGGTGCCATCGCATCCGTCAAAGACGGTCATCTGCTGTTTATCCGCCAGGGACAGGGCAGAACTGCCAGCGGAAAGCCGCTGCCGGTAATCACCCTTACCCGCAGCGCCGGAGACAGCCACCGTTTTAGCCTGGCAGACCGGGGAGCTTATACAGGTGTGATTGCCAGCTGGTTACACACGCGGGAGCCTGCGAAGAAAGAAACCACTGGCGTTAAGCGTCGGAAGAAAACCGCGACAGCAAAAGAGCCAGAAGCAAAGCAGGGAGATTACCTGGTCGGGACGGATGAAAACGTGCTGGTCCTGAGCCGGACCTATGCCAACCGGGCCAATGCTGAACGGGCCGCGAAAATGCAGTGGGAGCGCCTGCAGCGTGGTGTGGCGTCCTTCTCGCTGCAGCTGGCAGAAGGGCGGCCTGATCTCTACACGGAAATGCCCGTGAAGGTCAGCGGCTTCAAACAGCCGATTGATGAAGCGGAATGGACGATCACCACGCTCACGCATACGGTCAGTGCTGACAGTGGTTTTACAACCAGCATTGAGTTTGAGGTGAAAATAGACGATCTCGAAATGGAATGATTAGTTCCAAATTGCGAACAATGATGTATCATTATTGCGAACTGGTTAATAATGAGGGCTGACGAAAATGATGAATTGTCCTATGTGCGGACAGGCTGCACATACCCGAAGCAGCTTCCAGGTTTCCAACGAAACCAAAGAGCGTTACAACCAGTGCACTAACATCGAGTGCGGGCATACGTTCGTAACGCATGAAACTTTTGTGCGTTCTGTGTGCCGTCCGCAAAAAATTAGCGCCGCGCCACCTCATCCCAAAGGTATGCAGGAGCAATTTGCTTACTGAATCTGACCCGCCGCTGGCGGGTTTTTTAATGGCTGTTGCCGCCATGGCTAAACGGCTGTCGCCATTTTGTCGCCACTGGCGTCAAAGGTATGTTCTAACTGGTTGATTATAAAGGCCACGAATTTCAGGCAACAAAAAACCCATCAACCTTGAACCAAAGATGGCGGGGTTGATGGGCTCCACAAAATGGGGACATCAAAGAAAAGCAGTGGCACTAATTAAGACTCGCGCTTGCTGGAAAAGTTCGGCGTTGCGCAAAAATAATTTTCTTTTCTTTGTTTCCCTCAAAACGGCGCTAACCGCCTATCCCCGGCCAGATGATGATAATCAACGTACCGGCGAGCGTTAACAGTACGTTAGCGATGGCGTAGGTGCCTGCGTAGCCAAGTGCAGGGATGTTACTGCGCGCGGTATCGCTGATAATTTCCATCGCAGGGGCGCAGGTACGGGCGCCCATAATGGCGCCAAACAGCAGCGCGCGGTTCATTCGCAGGACGTACGCGCCAAACAGGAAGCAAATCACTACCGGGACCAGGCTTACGAAAAGACCGGCCACCAGCATTTGTCCGCCAACCACGCCAAGACCATTACCAATGCCGCTGCCCGCGCTTAAGCCGACGCCTGCCATAAAGACCATCAGGCCAAATTCTTTCACCATATTCAGTGCCCCTTGCGGGATGTAGCCAAACGTTGGATGGTTAGCACGCAGGAAGCCGAGCATGATACCGGCGAACAGCAGGCCTGCCGCGTTACCAATGCCGAAATTAAAGTTGCTGAACTGGAAGGTGATCATGCCGATCATCAGGCCAACAATAAAGAAGGCGCAGAAGGCCAGCAGGTCGGTGACCTGGCTGTGGATTGAGACGAAACCGATGCGGTCAGCGACGGTTTTAACTCGGCGGGCGTCACCGCTCACCTGCAAAACGTCGCCTTTGTTGAGCACGATATTGTCGTCAATCGGCATCTCAATCTGGCTGCGGATCACGCGGTTTAAGAAACAGCCGTGGTCGGTGAGCTTCAACTGCGCCAGACGGCGACCAACGGCATTGTGGTTTTTGACCACAATCTCTTCGGTGACGATGCGCATATCCAGCAGATCACGGTCGAACACTTCTTTGCCGTTACGGAAACTCGGGTCGAGACGCGCATGTGCATCCGGGTAGCCCACAAGCGAGATTTCGTCGCCCATTTGCAATACTGCATCGCCGTCAGGGTTGGCGAGAATACCGTTACGACGAATACGCTCGATGTAGCAGCCGGTCTGACGATAGATACCCAGCTCGCGCAGATTTTTACCGTCGGCCCAGGCGACCAGCTCAGGGCCGACGCGGTAGGCGCGGATAACCGGCAGGTAGACTTTACGGTTGGTGTCGGTATCCAGACCGCGCTCGCGGGCGATTTGCTGGGCGCTGGTTTGCAGGTCCTGATGCTGGAACTTTGGCAGATAACGGGCCGCGACAATCAGACTGACCAGACCAATCAGGTAGGTCAGGGCGTAGCCGAGGCTTAGATTATCCTGGGCCTGCGCCAGCAGGTTGGCTGCCATTCCAGAGTGACGCAGCGTATCGCCCGCGCCAACCAGCACTGGGGTGGAGGTCATTGACCCAGCGAGCAGACCGGCCGTGAGGCCGATATCCCAGCCAAACAGCTTTCCCAGACCCAGGGCGATCAGCAGAGCGCTGCCAACCATCACCAGGCCAAGCATCAGATAATTCTTGCCGTCGCGAAAGAAAATAGAAAAAAAGTTAGGGCCGGCTTCTACGCCGACGCAAAAAATAAATAGCATAAATCCAAGGTTTAGTGCCTCAGTGTTAATACTGAAGTGCTGTTGCCCTAATAAGAGGGAAACCACTAAAACGCCAATGGAATTACCAAGTTGGATGGAGCCCAGGCGCAATTTGCCAAGACAAAGCCCCAGCGCTAATACCACGAATAATAACAGGATGTAATTCCCGTTTAACAAATCTGCGACGTTTATATTCACGGAGTCTAACTTATTGTTTACCAGTAACGTGTTGAAAGTAATGGCTATTTGGTCTACTGTTGACCAAGGGTTATGGCATGAGTGCTGCTATCCTGTACCCGAAGAATAACCAGAAAATAGCGGTCAGTAGTTTAATCGTTCCTGACTGATACGGCTAGCAACAATCGCTTTTAACACAGAACTGTTTTGGCAGGGAAAGCCAGTGACTTTATCTGACTGGGCGTCCAAACGGGCGAAGTCTGGATTGTGATAGAGAGAATTTTCAGGAGAAGCGTGTGAAAACTGAACGCGGTTGGGCAGGTATAATTTGCTGCTTTATCTTATTTATTGTGGTTTTTTGTTCTCTGGTGTTGCAGGTGAAGGGGGCTTTTCGTACTTCAGGAAATCCTGAGTTGGGACTGCTGTTCTTTATCATCCCGGGCGTCGTTTCAAGCTTTATTTCTTCACGCCGTCGGGTGCTGCGTCCCTTATTGGGAGCCATTCTGGCCGCGCCGCTGTGTCTGCTCTTGACGCGTCTTTTTCTCAGTAGCGATCGTTCATTGTGGCAGGAGCTGGCGTGGTTGTTCAGCGCCGTGTTCTGGTGTGCGCTCGGTGCCCTGTGCTTCCTGTTTGTCAGTTCACTACTTTCCGATAAGCGCCGGGATGGAAAACGTCCGCTGTAACAGCGGACGCGGGTATCACATTCAGGCAAACAGGCCGAGATTCTCTTTTGCCCAGGCTTCAAAGTCTGTGCATCCGCCAATGTGCTGCTGGTCGACAAAAATCTGAGGTACGGTTTCCACCGGTTTACCCACCGTTTTTTCCAGGTCAGCTTTACTGATCCCTTCAGCATGAATATCGACGTAACGATAGTTAAAGTCGTCACGTTCCTGGGTCAGTTTCTCCGCCAGCTCTTTTGCACGAACGCAGTAAGGGCATCCAGGACGACCAAAAATAACAGCAAACATATTGTCTCTCCAAATGAGCGGAATAATGAATGTGCCTCTCGGCGAATGGCGCTTATGATGCCGCCGATGGAGAGCAAGGGAAAGAAGGTTCTACCTGTTGTTACGATTAACTCAGGCTATGTTTGGCCAAATATTTTTGGCAAGCTTACCGTTATACTCGTCATTAAATACATGAAAACGGCGCTAAGGGTTCACAGGAGGAGAAGCATGCGTTCGCTTGGAGCACTACCGAAAAGCGTTTTAATTCTTGAGGGGATCGGCATGGTTGTGCTGGCGACGGCATGGCTGTCGCTTAATCAGTACATTACGTTGCCCGCACCGTTTGCCAGCCAGCTGGCTGCGGTGGTGATGATCTTCGTCGGTATTGCGCTAATGTTACCTGCTGCGGGTGTGCTCTTCTGGGGTATCGCCCGTGCGGTTGCCCCGCAGCTTATGAATTCGACCCTGCCGCAAGATAAGGAAAAAAAAGATGACACCCACCATTGAGGTTCTGCTAAACCATCGCTCTATTCGCCAGTTCACCGGTGAGCCAATCACTGACGACCAGCGTCATGCCATTATCGCCAGCGCACAGTCGACCTCGAGTTCGAGCTTTTTACAATGCAGTTCCATCATTCGCGTGACCGACAAAAACCTGCGCGCGCAGCTGGTTGAACTGACCGGTGGACAAGCTCACGTCGCCCAGGCCGCGGAATTCTGGGTGTTTTGTGCAGACTTCAACCGTCTGTTGCAGATTTGCCCTGAGGCGCAACTGGGGTTGGCTGAGCAGTTGCTACTGGGCGTCGTCGATACCTCGTTGATGGCGCAGAACGCGCTAACCGCGGCGGAATCGCTGGGGCTGGGGGGCGTGTATATTGGTGGTCTACGCAATAATATCCAGTCGGTAACCGATTTACTGAAGCTGCCGAAATACGTGTTGCCGCTGTTTGGTCTGTGCCTCGGTTGGCCAGCCACCCAGCCGGATCTTAAACCGCGCTTGCCTGCTACGCTGCTGGTGCATGAAAACGCTTATCAGCCGCTGGATAAGGCTGAACTCGATCGTTATGACGAAGAGCTGGCGCAATATTATCTGTCGCGCAGCACCAATGCGCGCCGGGATACCTGGAGCGATCATATTCGCCGTACGCTGATTAAAGAAAGCCGACCGTTTATTCTGGATTATCTGCATAAGCAGGGCTGGGCAACACGTTAACCGGTAAAGCAGAATTCTGTGGTCACGCGCATGCATTCGGCTCGGATGGCGCAGTATGATACATCGGCTTTTTTGAGGTTTTGGAGAGGTAAAGGGTGAAAATTGCCATTTTGTCCCGGGATGGAACGCTCTATTCATGCAAGCGCCTACGCGAGGCGGCGAAGCGTCGCGGCCACATTGTCGAAGTGCTCGACCCGCTTTCTTGTTATATGAACATTAACCCGTCGGCGTCGTCTATCCACTATAAAGGGCAAAAGTTGCCGCACTATGACGCGGTGATTCCGCGTATTGGCTCGGCGATTACCTACTATGGGATGGCGGCGCTGCGGCAGTTTGAAATGCTGGGCAGCTACCCGTTAAACGAGTCGGTGGCTATCACTCGCGCGCGCGACAAACTGCGTTCATTGCAGCTACTGGCGCGTCAGGGTATCGATTTGCCCGTGACCGGGATTGCCCATTCGCCGGATGATACCAGCGATCTTATTGATATGGTCGGCGGCGCGCCGCTGGTGGTAAAGCTGGTCGAAGGCACTCAGGGCATTGGCGTCGTGCTGGCTGAAACGCGGCAGGCCGCAGAGAGCGTCGTGGATGCCTTTCGCGGCTTAAACGCGCATATTCTGGTGCAGGAATACATTCAGGAAGCCAAAGGCCGCGATATTCGTTGCCTGGTGGTCGGCGACGAGGTCGTAGCTGCCATCGAGCGGCGCGCGAAAGAGGGCGATTTTCGCTCAAATCTGCATCGAGGCGGGGTGGCGACGGTGGCCGATATTACCCCCGCAGAACGTGAGATTGCGGTGAAAGCGGCTAAGACGCTGGGGCTTGATGTCGCCGGGGTCGATATTTTACGTGCTAAACGCGGGCCGCTGGTGATGGAAGTTAACGCCTCACCGGGGCTGGAAGGGGTGGAATCCACCACCGGCGTTGATGTGGCAGGTAAGATGATTGAGTGGATAGAGCGTCATGCCTGCCCTGGCTTTTGCCTGAAAATCGGCGGTTAGCCCGGCTATCGTGGTATGCGTGGGCATTTTTGCGTAGACTGTGCGCTAAAATCGTACTTATACCGGGTTTTAGCTCGGTAATTTGTTTATTTGAATCATTACTTTACTGCATGAGGTCATAGACAATATGGATTCTCTCGTCGTCCCGAGTCTGGATACGTTACGTCAGTGGCTCGACGAAATGGGCATGAGCTTTTTTGAGTGCGACACCTGTCAGGCACTCCATCTGCCGCATATGCAAAATTTCGACGGTATCTTTGATGCCAAAGTCGACCTCATTGATAACGTCGTGCTGTTCTCCGCGCTGGCGGAGGTCAAACCGTCTGCATTACTGGCGCTGGCCGCCGATCTTTCTGCGATTAACGCCAGTTCGCTAACCGTAAAAGCATTCCTTGATATGCAGGATGATAATCTGCCAAAGCTGGTGGTTTGCCAGTCATTATCCGCCGCCGTGGGGCTGACTTTCGAACAATTCGCGTCGTTTATGCAGCAGAGTGAAGAGCAGGTCTCAATGGTGGTTCTTGAGGCTTCCGCGCACGATCTGTTGTTTAAAACGGAAGGCGAAGAGCAGCTGCAAGAAGAACCTCAGAACCATTTTCTTCACTAATCCCACCGCTTAAATAGCGCAGTCACTGCCGTCGTGGCTGCGTATTACATTCTTTTATTCTATTTTTAACCTCTCATTAGCGATTATTTCACTACCTGATTGCCACTTTTGGCTTATCAGATAGAGTGATCTTGCATAAAAAATTGATAAAAGGCGTTTTTTACCCTGACCTATAGCCTCTGACACAGGCTACAGTTATTCTTGCGACATATCGGTGCACTCCCTTTTATTCGCTAACATTGAGCGTAGTTGGCGAGGATCTTGCATCGGTAAAGCGAGCAATGACTGCAGGGGAGCCCGGTCTCTTCTCTTTCATGTAATCCGAAATAATATGCATGATATCTGCATACTCAACATTGCGTATATTGAGTCCGTTTGTTAACGGGCGATGAGAAGGATAAGAGAGATGGCCGCCTTGAATAAGAAATGGTTAACGGGTCTGGTAACAGGTGCGCTGATGGCCGCCTCGGCAAGCGTGCTCGCTGCGGAACAAAAAACGCTGCATGTCTATAACTGGTCTGATTATATTGCGCCGGACACCGTCGCAAATTTTGAAAAAGAGACCGGCATTAAAGTGGTGTACGACGTCTTTGATTCCAACGAAGTGCTGGAAGGCAAACTGATGGCGGGCAGCACTGGCTTTGACCTGGTGGTGCCCTCCGCCAGCTTCCTTGAGCGTCAGCTTACCGCTGGCGTTTTCCAGCCGCTTGATAAAAGCAAATTACCGAACTGGAAAAATCTTGACCCGGAAGTGTTGAAGCTGGTGGCTAAGCACGACCCGGATAACAAATATGCTCTCCCTTATCTGTGGGCGACGACCGGCATCGGCTATAACGTCGATAAAGTGAAAGCCGTGCTGGGCAAAGATGCGCCGCTCAACAGCTGGGATCTGGTGATGAAGCCGGAGAATCTTGAGAAGCTGAAAAGCTGCGGCGTGTCGTTCCTCGATGCCCCGGAAGAAATCTTTGCTACCGTACTTAACTACTTAGGCAAAGACCCGAACAGCATGAAAGCCGATGATTACACCGGCCCGGCAACCGAGCTGCTGCTAAAACTGCGGCCGAATATCCGCTACTTCCACTCTTCGCAATACATTAACGACCTGGCTAACGGTGATATCTGCGTGGCGATTGGCTGGGCGGGCGATGTCTGGCAGGCGGCAAACCGCGCGAAAGAGGCGAAAAACGGCGTCAATGTTTCCTACTTTATTCCAAAAGAGGGGGCGCTGGCGTTCTTTGATGTGTTCGCGATGCCTGCGGATGCGAAAAATAAAGATGAAGCCTATCAGTTCCTTAACTACCTGATGCGTCCAGACGTGATAGCCCATATCAGCGACCACGTGTTCTACGCCAACGGTAATAAGGCCTCCACGCCGCTTATCAGCGCTGAGGTTCGCGACAACCCGGCGATTTACCCACCGGCCGATGTGTTCGCCAAACTGTTCACGCTGAAAGTGCAGGAGCCGAAAATCGACCGCGTCAGAACGCGCGCGTGGACCAAAGTCAAAAGCGGCAAATAAATTAACCAACCGAAAGAGGGTGTCGATTGCGCACCAGTAGCCCGGACGAGGTGCGTTAGCACCGACTCCGGGGAGTACCCGGCGTCACTTCGTTCAGCCGGGCTACTCAATGGTGATGGTTATGCACCGGGGCAGTGCAGCTGCCCCAATCTGGACATCGGTCGTTTAGCCGAACGCCAGGGGTTGATATGACAACCGGATCATATCGCTATTTTTTTTGCCGGAGAGCACTCGATTGAACGACGCTATTCCCCGCCCACAGGCGAAAACCCGCAAAGCGCTCACTCCGCTGCTGGAAATCCGTAACCTGAGCAAATCTTTCGACGGGAAACCCGCCGTTGATGACGTAAATCTCACCATTTATAAAGGCGAAATCTTTGCCCTGTTAGGCGCCTCCGGCTGCGGGAAATCGACCCTGCTGCGTATGCTGGCAGGTTTTGAACAGCCAACCGCCGGACAAATTATTCTCGATGGCGTCGACCTCGCTCAGGTGCCGCCGTATCTGCGGCCTATTAACATGATGTTCCAGTCCTATGCGCTTTTCCCGCACATGACCGTTGAACAGAACATCGCCTTCGGCTTAAAGCAAGACAAGCTGCCGAAAGCCGAAATCAGCGCCCGCGTGGCCGAAATGCTCACCCTGGTGCATATGCAGGAGTTTGCCAAGCGCAAACCGCATCAGCTTTCCGGTGGTCAGCGTCAACGCGTGGCGCTGGCGCGCAGCCTGGCGAAACGGCCAAAACTGCTGCTGCTTGACGAACCCATGGGCGCGCTGGATAAAAAACTGCGCGACCGGATGCAGCTGGAAGTGGTGGATATTCTGGAACGCGTTGGCGCCACCTGTGTCATGGTGACTCACGACCAGGAAGAAGCGATGACCATGGCCGGGCGCATCGCCATTATGAACCGCGGTAAATTCGTGCAGATTGGCGAACCGGAAGAGATCTACGAGCACCCAACCACGCGTTACAGCGCCGAATTTATCGGCTCGGTTAACGTCTTTGAGGGGCTGCTTAAAGCGCGGCAGGAAGACGGGCTGGTGATTGATTCTCCAGGGCTGGTTCATCCGCTGAAAGTAGACCCGGATGCCTCGGTGGTCGACAACGTGCCGGTATACGTCGCGTTACGCCCGGAAAAAATCATGCTCTGCGAAGACCCGCCAGCCGACGGCTACAACTTTGCCGTCGGCGAAGTCGTGCATATTGCCTACCTTGGCGATCTCTCCATTTATCACGTGCGGCTTAAAAGCGGCCAGATGATCAGCGCTCAGTTGCAGAATGCGCACCGTTACCAGAAAGGGTTACCGACCTGGGGCGATGAAGTGCGTCTGTGCTGGGAAGCCGACAGCTGTGTGGTACTGACGGTTTAAGGAGCGGCGATGAGTATTTATGAACCTCCGGCTCGTCCGAGCAAACCGGGCGGTATCGCTCTGTGGCTTGCGCGCATTAATATGAAGCACGGTCGCAAGCTGGTGATTGCGCTGCCGTATGTGTGGCTGATTCTCCTGTTCCTGTTGCCGTTTTTGATTGTCTTTAAAATTAGTCTCGCCGAAATGGCGCGGGCAATTCCGCCGTACACTGACTTAATGGAATGGGCGGATGGCCAGTTATCCCTGACGCTTAATTTCGCCAACTTCCTGCAACTGACCGACGATCCGCTCTATCTGGAAGCCTATTTACAGTCGCTACAGGTGGCGGCGATCTCGACGATCTTCTGTCTGCTGCTCGGCTATCCGCTGGCCTGGGCGGTGGCGCACAGTAAACCGTCGACGCGCAACATCCTGCTGCTGCTGGTGATTTTACCGTCGTGGACCTCGTTTTTGATTCGCGTCTACGCCTGGATGGGGATCCTTAAAAACAACGGGGTGTTGAATAACGTTCTGATGTGGTTAGGGGTTATCGACCAGCCGCTGACCATTTTGCACACCAATCTCGCGGTCTATATCGGCATCGTTTACGCCTACCTGCCGTTTATGGTGCTGCCGATTTATACCGCGCTCACGCGCATTGATTATTCGCTGGTGGAAGCGTCGCTGGATCTCGGCGCCCGCCCGCTGAAAACCTTCTTTCACGTGATTGTGCCCTTAACCAAAGGCGGGATTATCGCCGGTTCGATGCTGGTCTTTATTCCGGCGGTCGGCGAGTTTGTGATCCCGGAACTGCTTGGCGGCCCGGACAGCATCATGATTGGCCGTGTGCTGTGGCAGGAGTTCTTTAACAACCGCGACTGGCCGGTGGCGTCAGCCGTGGCGATCATCATGTTGCTGCTGCTGATCGTGCCGATCATGTGGTTCCACAAATATCAGCAAAAACAGATGGGGGATCACGGATGAATAATTTACCGGTCGTGCGCTCGCCGTGGCGCATTCTGATTCTGGTGATTGGGTTTACCTTCCTGTATGCCCCGATGCTCATGCTGGTGATTTACTCGTTTAACAGTTCGAAGCTGGTGACCGTCTGGGCGGGCTGGTCCACGCGCTGGTACGGCGAGCTGTTCCGTGATGACGCGATGATGAGCGCGGTCGGGCTCAGCCTGACCATTGCCGCTGCGGCCGCCACTATGGCAGCCGTGCTCGGCACGATGGCGGCGATGGTGATGGTGCGTTTCGGTCGTTTTCGCGGAGCAAACGGCTTTGCCTTTATGATTACCGCGCCATTAGTCATGCCGGATGTCATAACCGGACTGTCGCTGCTACTGCTGTTTGTGGCATTGGCGCACGCTATCGGCTGGCCGGCGGATCGTGGCATGCTCACCATCTGGCTTGCGCACGTGACGTTTTGTACCGCTTACGTAGCGGTGGTGATCTCCTCGCGTTTACGCGAACTTGACCGCTCGATAGAAGAGGCGGCGATGGATCTTGGCGCGACGCCGCTGAAGGTCTTTTTCATCATCACGCTGCCGATGATTATGCCAGCGGTCATTTCCGGCTGGCTGTTGGCTTTCACCTTGTCGCTTGATGATCTGGTGATCGCCAGCTTCGTTTCTGGCCCCGGTGCCACCACCTTGCCAATGCTGGTCTTTTCCAGCGTGCGAATGGGGGTGAACCCGGAGATCAATGCCCTGGCTTCGCTTATCTTAGGCGTGGTCGGAATTGTCGGATTGATCGCCTGGTATCTGATGGCGCGCGCAGAAAAACAACGCGTGCGCGATATCCAACGTGCAAGACGCGAATAATCCACTTAAAATCAATAAGGATGCAGTCGATGCCGCGAACGTTCGCGGCATCGTTTTCATGGAAGGCAATACATTGGAACTGTTTACTCGAACCCCTCGGTCGCACGCCCGTCTGAATGTTCCTGCTTTAGTGCAGGTGGCTGCGCTCGCGATTATTTTAATTCGCTGCCTCGACCTGTTGATGATATTCAACTTACTCGGGCTTGCCGGTATTGCCGATTTTATCCATCGCAGCGTACAAACCTGGACGCTAACGCTGGTATTCTTAAGTTCTCTGGTGCTGGTTTTTGTTGAAATTGGCTGCGCATTCTCGCTGGTGAAAGGGCGCAACTGGGCGCGCTGGGTTTACCTGTTGACGCAGGTCATTGCCGCCAGCTACCTGTGGGCCGCATCGCTTGGCTACGGCTATCCCGAACTGTTTAGCATTGCCGGGGAGTCCAAACGGGAAATCTTCCGCTCGCTGGTGCTGCAAAAAATGCCGGATCTACTGGTCCTGCTCCTGCTTTTTATTCCTGCCTCCTCGCGTCGGTTTTTCCGCTTTCAATAACGGTGATACAATCCACGCCCCGATTTGTCTGAAGGTTTTTCTATGCAGTGCGCACTTTTTAATGCCGACCGTTGCCGTTCATGCCAGTGGATTGAACAGACAATCCCACAGCAACTGGCGGCGAAAATGGCCGATCTCCAGACGTTGTTGGCGGATTTCCCCGTGGCCCAGTGGTGCGCGCCGGTAAGCGGCCCGGAACAAGGCTTTCGCAATAAAGCCAAAATGGTGGTCAGCGGCAGCGTAGAAAAACCGCTGCTGGGCATGCTGCATCGTGACGGAACGCCGGAGGATTTAACCGACTGCCCGCTCTACCCAGACACCTTTGCGCCGGTATTTGCCGCGCTTAAGCCTTTTATCGCCCGTGCCGGACTTACGCCGTATAACGTGGCGCGCAAGCGCGGCGAGCTGAAGTATCTGTTGCTGACCGAAAGCCAAAAAGAGGGCGGTATGATGCTGCGCTTTGTGCTGCGTTCGCAAAGCAAGCTAGAGCAACTGCGCGCGGCGCTGCCATGGCTACAGGCGCAATTGCCGCAATTAAAGGTGATCACCGCGAATATCCAGCCGGTACATATGGCGATTATGGAAGGTGAGCAGGAGATCTATTTCACCGACCAACAGGCGCTGGCGGAGACCTTTAACGGCGTGCCGCTGTGGATCCGCCCGCAGAGTTTCTTCCAGACTAACCCGACGGTTGCCAGCGCGCTGTACGCTACCGCCCGCGACTGGGTGAGGGCGCTGCCGGTCAACCACATGTGGGATCTGTTCTGCGGCGTGGGCGGCTTTGGTCTGCATTGCGCGACGCCGGAAATGACCCTTACCGGGATTGAAATTGCCCCGGAAGCCATTGCCTGTGCCAAACAGTCGGCGGCGGAATTAGGCCTTAAAAAACTGCACTTTCAGGCGCTCGATTCCACCCAGTTCGCGACCGCCCAGGGCGAAGTACCGCAGTTGGTGCTGGTGAACCCACCACGTCGCGGTATTGGCAAGGCGCTGTGTGATTATTTAAGTGAGATGGCGCCGGAGTTTATCGTCTATTCCAGCTGTAACGCGCAAAGCATGGCAAAGGATTTTTCTCACCTCACCGGGTATCAGGTGGCGAAAGTTCAGCTGTTCGATATGTTCCCGCATACGGCGCATTATGAAGTTCTGACGTTGCTCGTCCGGCGTTAGACCCTCAGTTAAACCCTCACCCCGGCCCTCTCCCTAAAAGGGATAGGGCGCACGCCGAGCTCCGGCCAGTCCCCTCGCCCCTTTGGGGAGAGGGTTAGGGTGAGGGGAACCCCTGCACCTCTCTGCTCCGCCAAAGTTTAAATTAAATGTGATAACTCGACGCGCCCGACTGGGTTAAGCTTTTAAAAAAGAACGGGTGAAATGACATGAACAGCGCGAAGAAAATCTTACTGATTGAAGATGATATCGATATCGCCACTTTGCTGCGGCTTAATTTGCAAGATGAGGGCTATCAGATTGCGCATGAAGCCGATGGCGCACGGGCGCTGGAGCGGCTTGAAGCCGAGGTCTGGGATGCGGTGATTCTCGATTTAATGCTCCCGGGCGTCGATGGGCTCGAAATTTGCCGCCGTATTCGTCTCATGACTCGCTACCTACCGGTGATTATTATCAGTGCCCGAACCAGCGAAAGCCACCGGGTGCTGGGGTTAGAAATGGGGGCTGACGACTATCTTGCCAAACCTTTCTCGGTGCTGGAGCTAATTGCTCGGGTGAAAGCGCTGTTCCGCCGCCAGGAGGCGATGGGGCAAACTTTGCGTCTGCAAAGCGGTTCCATTGCCAGTCACGGCCTGAACATCGATCCGCTGACCCGCGAAGTGCGGCTGCATGGAAACGCTATTGAGCTGACGCCGCGTGAATTTGAACTGCTGTACTGGTTTGCCCGTCACCCGGGCGAAGTCTTTTCACGGCTGGCGCTGCTGGAAAACGTCTGGGGCTACCAGCATGAAGGGTATGAGCATACCGTCAACACTCACATCAACCGTCTGCGCATCAAAATAGAAAAAGATCCCGCCGAACCGGAGATCATTCTGACCGTGTGGGGGAAAGGGTATAAATTTGCCACTGAACACCAGGAGCCTGTGCCATGAGCCGCCGCTTCAGTCTCAGCCAACAGCTCACGCTGGTCTTTAGCGCTATTTTGCTGCTGTGCGCCATCGCCGCCTGTAGCATTCAGCTCTACAACAGCAGTCAGTTCGGTAATGCCATGGTGCAGCGCCTGTCGGCTGGCCTGGCGCAGCAGATTGTTAACCGGGAACCGCTGCTGGATGAGCAGGGCGAAGTGAATCGTCAGACGCTTAAAATGCTTTTTGACCGCTTGATGACGCTCAATCCTAGCGTTGAGCTGTATCTCGTCTCGCAAGACGGCAATATCGTTGCCGACGCGGCACCGCCGGGCCATATAAAACGTAAGCAGATTAACGTTGAACCGTTAAAGGCCTTCCTCAACGGTGCGGCATGGCCGGTTTATGGCGACGACCCGCGCAGCCTGGATAAGGAGAAAGTGTTCAGCGTGGCGCCGGTATTGCTGAACGGCAATCTGCATGGCTATCTCTATATCATCCTTGAAGGCGAAAATTTGAATGCGCTGGCGGATAGCGCATGGCATAAGGCCCTGTGGAATACGCTGCTTTGGTCACTGCTACTTGTCGCCTTGTTTGCCCTGCTGGCAGGCGTTCTGGTCTGGTACTGGGTGGCCCGACCGGTAAGATTGCTCACCTCGCAGGTGGCGGGGCTCGATCAAGACAGTATCAGCGCCATTCGGCAACTGGCGCAGCAGCCGCTGGTTGCCGATAGCTCCAATGAAGTGACCATTCTGCGCAATACCTTTATTGAACTGGCGAGAAAAATAACCGGCCAGTGGGAGAAACTCTCCGATAGCGATCGTCTGCGCCGCGAATTTATTGCCAATATTTCTCACGACCTGCGGACACCGCTGACCTCATTACTGGGCTATCTGGAAACGCTTTCGCTGAAGGCCGACACGCTCACGCCGGAAGATAATCGCCAGTATCTGTCAATTGCGCTGCGGCAAGGGCAGAAGGTGCGCCATCTTTCTCAGCAACTCTTTGAGCTGGCGAAGCTGGAACACGGCGGCATGAAGCCGCAGCGTGAACCGTTTGCCATTGGTGAGCTGATTCAGGATGTGGCGCAGAAGTTTGATCTGTCCATCGAGACGCGGCAGTTAACGCTGAAGGTTGAGATCCCGCGCTCGCTGCCGCTGCTTAATGCCGATGTGTCGATGATTGAGCGAGTGGTGACTAACCTGCTGGACAATGCGGTGCGTCATACCCCGCCCGGCGGCACGGTTACCCTGCGTGTCTGGCAGGAAAATGAACGGCTTCAGGTCGAGGTGGCTGATAGCGGGCCGGGCGTGGAAGAGGCGCTTCGTGAGCAGTTATTCCATCGTCCTTCAGCATTAAGTCGGCAGAGCGTAAGAGAGAATCGTGGTGGGCTGGGGCTGCTTATCGTCCGGCGGATGCTGGAACTGCACGGGGGCAATATTCGTTTGGTTGATGCCGAATTGGGCGCATGTTTTCGCTTTTTTGTCCCGCTATAAAAGCAAATCCCCGGTAAGTTAGCGCTTACCGGGGAGTCGTTATTTATTCAGCAAACCATTTGTCATTGATTTTCTGATAGGTGCCGTCCGCTTTAATCGCTTTCAGCGCGCCGTTAAGCTTTTCCAGCAGCGCTTTGTTGTCCGGGCGCACCGCAATCCCCAGACCAATGCCGAAGTACTGTGGATCGGTCACTTTTTCGGTGGCGGCACCCAGCTGTGGGTTGGTTTTCAGCCACTCGTTGACTACCGCGGTATCGCCAAACACCCCGTCGATACGGCCATTTTTCAGATCGATAATCGCATTCTGGTAGCTATCGTAGGCCACGGTTTTGACTTCCGGGTGCTTATCCATCAGGTATTTCTGGTGGGTGGTGCCGTTTTCCATACCGATACGCTTGCCTTTCAAGTCAGCAAAGGTTTTGTAGGTATCTTTTTTAGCGATAACCAGCGCGGAGTTCGCGTAGTAGGCGTCGGTAAAGGCAACCTGCTTGCTCCGCTCTGGAGTGATATCCATCCCGGAAATTACTGCGTCATATTTTTTAAATTTCAGCGCTGGGATCAGGCTATCAAACGCGTGGTTGGTGAAGGTACATTCAGCCTGCATCTGCTTACACAACGCGTTGGCGAGATCGATATCAAAGCCAGCAATCTGGTTGTTTGCATCCATTGATTCAAATGGCGGGTAGGTCGCGGAAACGCCAAAGCTGATTTTATCTGCGGCGTGAGCGCCTGCGGCAACGGTGGCGAGTAAGGCGGCCAATACTAATTTTTTCATGGATGTGCTCCTGTCTGTCTGGCTTAAGGTTGCTGCCCTGCGTGTGGCATAAATCTACAATGCCACTAAGTGAATTTATATGCAATATAGTTGATTAGTTATTTTTGTTTTTTGCAAAAAAAACGGATAAGCCAGTGACTTATCCGTTTTTATAATTGCTACTTATGCAATGAATTTAGTTGCGACGCTCAAAGGCCAGCGCTTTACGCTCAATTAAACGCATCATCAGCGTCAACAGACCGTTAACCACCAGATAGACCAGCCCGGCGGCACCAAAGACCATCACATCGTAGGTGCGCCCGTACAGCAGTTGCCCGTGACCCATCACTTCCATCAGCGTGATCGTGTAGGCAAGCGACGTACTCTTAAACACCAGCACCACTTCGTTAGAGTAAGAGGAGAGCGCGCGCTTAAGCGCGTACGGCAGCAAAATTGCCAGCGTGTCTTTCTTACTCATGCCAAGCGAACTGCACGACTGCCATTGACCTTCCGGGATAGCGCGAATGGCCCCGAAGAACAGCTGCGTGGTATACGCGGCACTGTTGAGCGATAGCGCAATCAGCGCGCACAGCCATGGCTCAGACAGCAGGTGCCACACCACCGGGTAGTTTTGCAGCGACGGGAACTGGCCCGGGCCGTAGTAGATCAAAAAGATCTGCACCAGCAGCGGGGTGCCGGTAAACAAGGTGATGTAGGCGCGAACGATCCACACCAGCACCGGCGTTTTCAGCGTCAGAATAATGGTGAAAATCAACGCCAGCACCAGCGCCACCACGATGGAGGCAACGGTCAGCGTCAGGCTGGTATGCAGCCCTTTCATCAATTCCGGTAAATACTCGAGCATCAGCCTGGTCTCCGTTCGAAGCGAGTGGTATGCAGGTCAATGCGTTTGAGAATGTACTGACTCAGCAGGGTAATCACCAGGTAAATGGCCGCCGCAACGATATACCAGGTAAACGGCTCCTGGGTACGCGTCGCAATGCTTTTGGTTTGCAGCATCAGGTCGTTCACGCTTATCAGCGACACCAGCGCGGTATCTTTTAGCAGTACCAGCCACTGGTTGCCCAGGCCCGGGAGCGCGTGACGCCACATCTGTGGCATCACCAGGCGGAAGAAGATAGCGCTTTTCGACATCCCCAATGCCTGGCCAGATTCCCATTGGCCGGTAGGCACCGCCTTCAGCGCGCCGCGCAGCGTTTGTGAAGCATACGCCGCGTACAGCAAGGAGAGCGCAATCACACCGCACAGGAACGGGCTGACATCGAAGTTTTCGATCTGCATCTGCACCGGGATCTGGGCAAACCCGAGGTTAAGGGTAAAACCGTCGGAGAGCGTCAGCAGTAGCTGGGAGGAGCCGAAATAGATAAACAGCACCACCAGGATTTCCGGCAGACCGCGCAACACGGTCACCAGCGCGGAGCCAATCCAGGCAATAGGCCGCCACTTCACTGACTCCCACACCGCAAACAGCATTGCGAGCGCCAGCCCGATTAATAGTGCACAAACGGCAAGGCCGACGGTCATGCCGGCGGCGCTTGCTAAAGGAAGCATTTCATTCATCAAGTTTTACTTCTGGAACCATTTAGCGTAGATGGTCTGGTAGGTGCCATCTTTCTTCACTTTTTCCAGCGCAGCGTTAAATTTCTGCTGCAACTCGGTGTTGCCCTGACGCAGTGCAATACCGAGGCCGGTACCAAAGTAGTCTTTATCGGTCACTTTATCGCCAACGGCGGCCAGCTTGTCGTTGGCGGAGAGCCACTCGGTGACGACGGCGGTATCACCAAATACGCCATCAATACGACCGTTTTGCAGATCCAGCTTGGCGTTCTGGTAGCTGTCATAAGGAACGGTGGTGATTTCCGGGTGTTTATCCATGATGAACTTCTGGTGCGTGGTGCCGTTCTGCACGCCGACTTTTTTGCCTTTAAGCTGGTCAACGGTGGTGAATTTGCCTTTCACACCCACAAACAGCGCAGAATTGTCATAGTACGGGGTGGTGAACAGAACCTGCTTTTCACGCTCCGGCGTGATGTCCATACCGGCCATCACCGCATCAACGCGACGGAATTTCAGGCTTGGGATCAGGCTGTCAAAAGACTGGTTGCTGAACGTACAGGTAGCATCAATCTCTTTACACAGCGCGTTCGCCAAATCTACGTCAAAGCCGACAATCTTGTTGTTAGCATCGATAGACTCGAACGGAGGGTAAGAGGCTTCCGTGGCGAAACGAATGGTTTGAGCGGCCCCAGCGGTCAGGCTGAAGCTGGCAAGCAGCGCGGCTATCACTAATTTTTTCATCGTCATTGTCCTGAATCTCAGTGAGAAAGATAACTTCTGAATGCGTCTGTCTGTGGGCTGCTAAAGCAGCTTGCATCGCCTTGTTCGACGATATAACCATTTTCCATGTACACCACGCGGCTGGCCGTTTTACGCGCCACTTCCACCTCGTGGGTGACAATTACCTGGGTAATGTTGGTTTCCGCCAGCTCATGAATAATGCTCACGATCTGGGCGGTGATTTCCGGGTCTAGCGCGGCGGTCGGTTCATCAAATAGCAGAACCTGTGGCTCCATCATCAGCGCACGGGCAATCGCCACGCGCTGCTGCTGGCCTCCTGAGAGGTGAAGCGGATAGCGGTCGCTATAAGGCTTTAAACGTAAACGCTCCAGCAGTTTTTCCGCGCGCGCCATCGCTTGCGCTTTGCTCAGGCCTAGCACACGGCAGGGCGCTTCAATAAGGTTTTGCGCCACCGTTAGGTGAGGCCAGAGATTATACTGCTGAAAGACCATACCGACGTTTTGACGCAGTTCGCGAATCGCTTTGTCGGACGGGGTTTTAGCAAAATCGAAATGGTTACCCGCAATCGCCAGGGTGCCGGATTTCGGCATCTCTAACAGATTCAGCACGCGCAGCAGTGAGCTTTTACCCGCGCCGCTTGGGCCAAGCAGCACCAGCGTTTCACCCTCTGGGCATTGAAGCGTGATGTCGAACAGCGCCTGATGTGCGCCATAAAAGCAGTTAATGCCGTCTAATTTAATGCTCATTGATACCCGTCACGAATGTGTTGTCTTCGTCCTGGAAAGACCAGGTGCTAGCTCTGCTGCCGCATTCCGTCTCGCGCTGAAGGTCGCCATAATGGATTTATTATCAGCAATTGAGGCCGCAAATAGTACCTTTGACAGAATAGTTATGCAATATTTGTGCGTTAAAACTTAAATATAAACCAGCTTTTCTTTTAAAGTTAGCACAAAATAACGGGCGGGGTGGGCGAGGGGAACAAATGTCGGCATTCTTAAGAGAATGCCAGACATTTTGCCGGAATAATCGGTTAGACAGAATTTGTTAACACGATATTAACGTTTCTCGAGAGATTGACGCAAAGTGCCGGCTGGCGCATGGCTGTTGTTGCCAAGGTAACGCACGTCATCTACGGCCCAACATTGGCCTTCTCGCACCATCAACACTTCATCTTTCCAGCTCTGGGAGCCCTGTTTCAACGTCACGCGCAGCGGGATATTGCGGGCATCGGTATTCGGAATGGTCGATGCGCTGTCAACATCCGCGCTGTCAGGCATGGTGGCGCTGCTGGAGAACAGGCCGGACTGCATCAGCGAACGTTTGCTGGCATCCTGGCTGCTGTCGTTAAGCAATTTTGCCAGGCTGTCGGTGAAATACGGACGCAGGGCGGTAATGTCCTGGGTCCGGCGCTGGATCTGGTCATTATAAAACTTCTGTGCCACGGTATCCGGGCCGCCTTCCACGCATTGTCCGCTGCGCGTACCAATATCTTTATAGGCCGGGGTAACGGTGGTACACGCGCTTAAAAACAGCGCAGCAGGAAGAATAAGGGCAAGGTTGGTGTAACGCATAGAATGATTCCTTGTTAGCAAACGCGACACTCATTACGCCATGCCAAGCAGCAGGCGTGATTAATGTATACGATAATGGAGTAATCCCTTTCCAAGCATAGCAAATCGGTTCGATAATGTGTTTACCGCATTGAGCTAAGGTATTGAACGTTAAAGAAGGAGCCAGTCATGCAATTTTCCACCACCCCCACTCTGGAAGGGCAGTCTATTGTCGAGTATTGCGGCGTCGTCACCGGAGAAGCGATTCTCGGGGCGAATATTTTCCGCGATTTTTTTGCTGGTATTCGCGACATCGTTGGTGGCCGTTCAGGTGCCTATGAAAAAGAGCTGCGCAAAGCGCGCGAGATAGCGTTTAAAGAGCTGGGCGAACAGGCCAAAGCGCTGGGCGCAGATGCCGTGGTTGGCATCGATATCGACTATGAAACGGTCGGTAAAGACAGCAGTATGCTGATGGTGAGCGTAAGCGGCACGGCGGTTAAAACACGCCGATGAAACGTTTTCTGACGGTTTTTATGCTGGCGGCATTGCTGGCAGGGTGTGCTGGGGAAGAGAAGAAAGCGACCGTTGAGAAGCCGGGCTACGTGCTGGATACCAGCCGCTCGGCCCCGGCGGCTTATCCTCGTGTCAAAATTCTGGTGCTGCACTACACCGCGGATGATTTTGACGTCTCGCTGACGACGCTTACCGGCGATCAGGTCAGCGTACATTATCTGATCCCCGCCGTGCCGCCGCTGACGCGCGGTAAACCGCGCATCTGGCAGCTTGTGCCGGAGTCTGAACTGGCCTGGCATGCGGGCGTCAGCTTCTGGCGCGGTGCTACGCGTATTAATGATACCTCGATAGGTATTGAGCTTGAGAATAAGGGCTGGCAAAAAACCGAAGGCACGAAGTTCTTTACGCCGTTTGAACCGGCGCAGATACAGGCGCTTATCCCGCTGGCAAAAGACATTATCAAACGCTACAACATTCCGCCGGAGAACGTGCTGGGCCATTCCGACGTGGCGCCGCAGCGTAAAGACGATCCCGGCCCGCTGTTCCCATGGCAGTCGCTGGCGCAGCAGGGGATTGGTGCCTGGCCAAATGAAAATCGCGTGGCGTTTTATCTTAACGGACGCGCACCACACGCGCCGGTGTCAACAAACAATCTGCTCGATCTGTTAGCGCGTTACGGTTATGAGGTGAGGCCGGGGATGACCCGTATGCAGCAGATGAGAGTGATTGCCGCCTTCCAGATGCACTTCCGTCCAACGCGCTGGGATGGCGTGGCTGACGCTGAAAGCCAGGCCATTGCGGAAGCGCTGCTGGAAAAATACGGGCAGGGTTAAGCTAGCGGGGCAGCTTCCCGTGATCTTCAAGCCAGGCGGCGGTACGAATTATACCGTCGTCGAGCGAAATAATCGGTTCGTAGCCAAGCTCCTCACGCGCGCGGCTGATATCCAGCGTGAAGTCGAAGTTGAGCTTTGACACGCCGTAGTGAGTCAGCGACGGCTCCTTGGCTTTTTTATCGCCAAAGCGCTCCATGCTGCGCGCAATCATATCCAGCATCGGATAAGGCACCGAACGAATACGGCAGGAAATATCCAGCTCATCAATCAATCGCTCAACGATGCTGCGCAGCGTGCGTGGTTCACCGTTGGTGATGTTGTAGGCGCGGCCAGACGGCAGGTTATCGCAGCGCGGCTGGCTGGCGAGCCACATGGCGTGTACGGCGTTTTCGTAATAGGTCATATCGACCATCGCGTGGCCACCGCGGGGGAGCAGTACGCTGCCGTAGTGATGCATCATCTGCGCCAGGCGCGGGATAAACACTTTGTCGTGCGGGCCGAAGACGCTCTGTGGACGCAAAATAGTAAAGCGGGTATTGGGGTTAGCCTGGGCCAGCAGTTGTATCACCTCTTCGCTGGCGGCTTTGCTGCGTGCGAATTCGTTAGCGAAACGGTGCGGGCGAAAATCTTCTTTAATATCGCGGTGGTGATGATAATCGAAATACAGGGAAGGCGAGGAGATATGGATAAAGTTACGCACGCCCCAGGCCACGGCCCATTCCCCCAGACGACGGGTCGCGCGGACGTTGGCTAAATCAAACGCCGCCTGTGTGCCCCACGGTGAGGTAAAGCTTGAGCAATGCCACAGGGTATCGACGCCCGCCAGCATCACTTTGGCCTGAGAAGAAACTAACTCGGTCAGATCAGCATGGACGAATTCAGCGCCCATTTTCTCCAGCAGTTTGCCCATCGCTTCATTGCGACCGCTCGCTCTGACGCTAATGCCCTTGTTACGCAGATATTCAACTGCATTTCTGCCTAAACCGCTGGTGGCGCCGGTGACCAGTACCTTCATAATAATCCACAGTGATAAAAAAGAGTTTCGTGCGCATTCTTCCGTTTATTTCACTCGTATGCAATGGGAAACTAAGACAAAAAAGTGTTAAAGCGCACTTTTTCTTGTCTCTTCTTCTGCCAGACGGGCGATTTTCCGGGCCATCCCGCGGAAGATAAACAGGTGGGCCGGAATCATCAGTAACCAGTAGATTAAGCCTGGCATACCGTGCGGGTGCCACCAGGCGCGAACGTCGAGTTCACGATGGGTACCTTTATCGACCATCGTAAAGCAAAGACGACCCAGCCCCGGCGCTTTCATCCCGAACAGTAAGGTTAGCGCTTTTTCCGGCTCAACGATAATCACCTTCCAGCTATCGACGCTATCGCCGGTCTGCAACATGGGATGCTCGGGGCGGCCTTTTGCCAGCCGATGGCCGACCAAAAGATCCATGGCTGCGCGCGTTTTCCACAGCGCATTACCAAAGAAATAGCCCTCTTTTTTACCGCCGAGGCGGTTAACCACTTTCCACAGCGCCGACAGGCTTGCTGAGGTTTTTATCGTAAACCCGGCCTGTTTGGCGAAAAATCCATACTCTGGACGCCAGCGGGCAAATGCCTGCGCGTCGTAGCCCCAGTCGCTGGAGTTAGCGAGTTCTTTCTCATCTTCCAGCGTGCGGCGCACCGCCTCATCGAAAGGGATCAACGTTTGCGGGATGAGCGCGCGCAGTTCACGATCGTCTGCCAGAAGATCGTGCTTTAATCCCTGGATCAGCGCTTTGGCGATCGTTGGCGGCACGGACGTTATGACGTTTAAAAACCATACCGAGATCCAACTGGTGGGGAAGGGAATGGGGATCAACAAGCGATGACGGCCGCTGACCGCCATAAAATGCTCAAACTGCTGCTGGTAGGTCAACTCCTCCGGCCCGGCGGCCTCGAACACGCGGTGCTCAGTTGCCGGATGGTTGAGCAATTCAACCAGATAGACCAGCAGGTTCTCCAGCGCAATCGGCGTGGTGCGCGAGCGCACCCAACGCGGCGGTGTCAGTACCGGCAGGTTGTAAACCATATCGCGCATCACCTCAAACGCCGCAGAGCCGGCGCCGACGATAATTCCGGCGCGCAGCTCGCTAACCGGAACGCCGGCCTCACGCAGGATATCGCCGGTCAGCTGTCGGGCGCGCAGATGCGCGGATTGTTCATGCTCCGGTGCCTGAAGCGAGCTTAAGAAAATAAGTTGCTTCACCGGGGTCTGGCGCAGCGCGTCGCGCACGTTCTCCGCCACCCGGCGCTCGTGGGCGATAAAGTCTTTGCCTTCGCCCATGCCGTGAACCAGATAATAAACGGTGTCTACGCCGTGAAGCAGGGACGAAAAATCACTGTTTTTCTCCAGATCAACCGCATGGCAGGTCACCCCCGGCAGCTGTAATTTTTGCAGCCGATCAATACGACGTGCCACCGCCCGCACCGTATACCCGCGCTGGCTTAATTCGGTGACCAGGTGCTGGCCGATATAGCCGCTGGCCCCAAAAATTAAAATTGTTTGTGACACGCCGAACTCCTTAACGGGCTAAAAAGGCTTTCCAGTGGCCGACAACCTCAGCTAACTGCTGACGATTGACGTCTAAATGCGTCACCAGGCGCACGATCGGCGAAGCGTTAATCAGTACGCCGCGTTGGTGCATAAATGCGCCCAGCGCGCTGGCGTTTGCCTCACCCACGCGTACAAACAGCATATTGGTGTCATGGCGCATGACGTCCGCGCCAATCTCGCGTAGCTGCCCGGCAAGCCAGGCGGCATTGTCGTGGTCATCTTGCAAACGCGCGACGTTATTTTTTAGCGCATACATCCCGGCGGCTGCGAGGAATCCGGCCTGACGCATCCCGCCGCCGGTCATTTTACGCCAGCGGTTAGCGCGCTTAATGTAATCATGGCTACCGACCAGCAGCGAACCCACCGGCGTGCCCAGCCCTTTGGAGAGGCAGATGGTGAAAGAGTCGCAGTACCGGGCAATGTCTTTGAGTTCGCATCCGTAGCTGACCAGGGCGTTGAAAATACGCGCACCGTCAACGTGCAGCGCGAGTCCGCGCTCGCGGGTAAATTCCCACGCTTCTTTCAGGTACGCCTGGGGCAGCACTTTGCCGTTATGGGTGTTTTCAATGCTCAGTAATTTCGTGCGGGCGAAGTGAATATCATCGGCTTTGATTTTGGCGGCGACTTTATCCAGCGGCAGGGTGCCGTCAGACGCGGCGTCAATCGGCTGCGGCTGGATGCTGCCCAGCACCGCCGCACCGCCGGCTTCGTACAGGTAGTTATGCGCACCCTGACCAACGATATACTCTTCGCCGCGTTCGCAGTGGGAGAGCAGCGCCACCAGATTGGCCTGGGTGCCGGTTGGCAGGAAGAGGGCGGCCTCTTTACCTGCCAGCTCGGCAGCGTACTGCTGAAGGGCGTTGACGGTGGGGTCATCACCATAAACGTCATCGCCGACCGGTGCGGCGACCATGGCATCAAGCATGGCGCGCGTTGGGCGGGTCACGGTATCACTGCGTAAATCAATCACGGCATTTCCTTTTTAAACTCAGAAGAATGCCATCATTTTTACCTCAGCCAGTTGGTTTTCGCCAGTTCAATGACTTCATCACCGCGCCCGTTGATAATCGCGCGCAGCATATACAGGCTAAACCCTTTGGCCTGCTCCAGTTTTACCTGCGGCGGCATGGCGAGCTCTTCTTTTGCCACTACCACGTCGACCAGAACCGGGCCGTCGATGCTAAAGGCACGCTGCAGCGCTTCGTCTACGTCCGCCGATTTTTCCACGCGAATACCGGTAATGCCGCAGGCTTCCGCGATACGCGCAAAATTGGTGTCGTGCAGTTCGGTGCCGTCGGTCAGGTAGCCACCGGCTTTCATCTCCATGGCGACGAATCCCAGCACGCTGTTGTTAAACACCACGATTTTTACCGGCAGCTTCATTTGCGCGACGGAGAGAAAATCGCCCATCAGCATACTAAAGCCGCCATCGCCGCACATGGCTACGACCTGACGGTCAGGGGCGGTGGCCTGCGCGCCCAGCGCTTGCGGCATGGCGTTAGCCATTGAGCCGTGGGTAAATGATCCAATCAGGCGGCGTTTGCCGTTCATTTTTAGATAGCGCGCGGCCCACACGGTGGGCGTACCGACGTCACAGGTGAAGATGGCATCTTCCGCGGCAAAGTGGCTGATTTGCTGCGCCAGGTACTGCGGATGAATGGCTTTATCGCTGGGTTTTGCCAGATCGTCGAGATCTTTACGCGCATCGCGATAATCACTGAGCGCTTTATCGAGGAACTTACGGTCGGTTTTTTCTTCCAGATGCGGCAACAGGGCGGCGAGGGTAGATTTAATGTCGCCGATAAGCGCCATATCCACCTTACTGTGCGCGCCGATGCTGGCCGGGTTGATATCGATCTGGATGATTTTAGCGTCCGTCGGATAGAACGGGCGATAGGGGAACTGGGTGCCGAGCAAGATCAGCGTGTCGGCATTCATCATGGCGTGGAAACCGCTGGAAAAACCAATCAGTCCGGTCATGCCCACGTCATACGGGTTGTCGTACTCGACGTGCTCTTTGCCGCGCAGCGCGTGGATGATGGGGGATTTCAGCTTGCCGGCAAATTCCACCAGCTCTTTATGCGCCCCGGCACAGCCGCTGCCGCACATCAGCGCGATGTTGCTGGAATAACGCAGTAGCTGGGCTAATTTTTTCAGCTCATCTTCATTGGGCGTGACCACCGGCTGCGGCGCAGGATACCAATGGGTGCTGGCGCTTTCCGGTGCGGCTTTCAGCGCCACATCGCCCGGCAACACCACCACCGATACGCCACGGTTCAACACCGCTTTACGCATAGCGATAGCTAATACCTGAGGGATTTGCTCCGGGGATGACACCAGCTCGCAATAGTGGCTGCATTCGCGGAACAACTCTTGCGGATGCGTCTCCTGAAAATAACCGCTGCCGATTTCGCTCGACGGAATATGCGCGGCAATCGCCACCACCGGAACATGGTTGCGGTGACAGTCGAATAACCCGTTGATAAGGTGCAGGTTTCCCGGCCCGCATGAACCCGCGCACACCGCCAGTTCGCCCGTCAGATGTGCTTCGGCTCCGGCAGCAAACGCGGCGACCTCTTCGTGTCGTGTCGGCATCCATTCAATGGTGCCCATCCGGTTCAGGCTGTCGGAGAGTCCGTTCAGGGAGTCACCCGTCACACCCCAGATTCTTTTTACTCCGGCTTGTTCAAGGGTTTTGGCGATGTAGTTGGCTACGGTCTGTTTCATGGTTGTCCTTCTCCTTAAATGTGATACCGGTTACAAGTTTAGATGAATCTTGTCGTTTCGCCGGAATAATGCCCTTATTTTCAGCAGGTATATTTTGTAAGTGATAACCATTAACGTGGTGTTCTACAGGGAAAAACAGGGAAATTATTAAAATGATCGCAACATTATTAAATTCAGTTAATCGCCTTTTGTCACATGAGGATTTTGGTAAGTTTTTACTCCGCGTTGCCGTCGGTGGGTTAATGCTATTTCACGGCCTGCACAAGCTGTTTGACGGTGTCGACGGTATCAGCGCGATGCTGGTGGCAAAAGGGCTGCCGGGGTTTATCGCCTACGGCGTGCTGGTGGGCGAAGTGGTGGCGCCCATTCTGCTTATCATCGGCGTACTGACGCGCCCCGCGGCGCTGGTGCTGGCGTTTACTATGGTGGTGGCCTGGTTGATGGTTGGGCTTGATAAAACCGGCGCGCTGGATAAAACCGGGGCGTGGGCAATTGAAAGCCTGGTCTATTTCTTTATTGCTGCGCTGGCGATTGCGTTTATCGGCGCGGGGAAATATGCGCTGGGGAATAATTCCGCCTGGCGCTAGCCTGATAAGACATGGGCAAAATCCCAATGTTGGCAGGTAAGCCCCCTCTCCCTTTTTAAGGGAGAGGGGATCGTCCAGTGCTGTTTTTCTTTATAGTGCAATAAGTTGGCCGCTTTATTTAATCCGATGGAAAATCCCTCTCCTCATTGCCCCACCAGTTTCGTCGACGCCTCACCGCGCTTTTGGCCAATGCGCTTGCCATCGCCGCGCCAATTTCCGCGCTAACTACCAGCCCCTGAATAAACGGGCGATCGTGCATTAACCACGGCAGCCCACCAAAGGCAATGCGACCCCGGGCATTTTCCGGCGCTTGTAGAGTGTAATCTTCACCGATATCCGGGATGTCATCCCCGCAGGCCAGAAGCTGTTCACGCAGCGAGGGGAAGGGGATATCTTTACTTTTCAGGACTTTTTGCCCACGGGCATCAATAAAAACTTCAAATTCGCGGCGCTGATTATCGTGATAGATAACCGTTTTTCCCTGCTCGTTTTTGCGTTCATACTCCGTTCCCAATGCCACTATCTCAATCAGCCCAGCATCATGCAGCGCCAGCAGCCGACGAATAGACTCAGAGGGAATGGCGGCATAGTTATCGATAAATACCCGCGACAGCCCGCGTTTAAAGCGTGCGCGGTCAGCCTCATCAAGATGCGGCACGATATCTTCGATAACTTCATGCAGCCGCAGCAGGGTATAGCGCCATGCCACGGTGTGTTGTTGCTGCTTGTTACGTTCTACTTCCAGTAAATTGATCCTCGCCCAGTCAAACGGGTCGTGGTGAATGCGTTCGGCAAAACAGGCGTCAGAGAAGGTATCGGCGGTGAGCGTTTTAAGGCCTATCTGCTCGCTCCACTGCGGTGCCGCCTCCTGCAACTGCTTCACAATAAGCCCGAAGATGCGATCCAATAATCCGTTTTGACCTTGTGCAATCAGGCGTTCGATGGCGTCTTCAGTAGCGACCGTCAGCGGTTCATAGGGAAGCGGGCAGTAAAAATCGGCTTCAGGCAGCACGCCGGTGCGCGACATCAGGGTCAGTTTCAGGTTTTCGCTGCCGGGTTTACGCGTAAAGCGGATGGTGTCGTCAGCCTCGGTGGTAAAAGTGCCGTGTTGGCACACCACGGCAACCGCCGCGTCGATAGCGCTGAGTGAGGTGCCGAGAATGCCTACCCGGCAGGCGCTAATTTTCGCGTCCATCAGGCCGGTCCACGGGCTTGGGAAGTATTGTTGCGAGGGTTTATCCGTTTCCGGCCACAGATGCCCGGTGGCGATAGCGGCAAAATCGACATCAACGGGCTGCGAGGCGTGGTTTACCCACACTGAGATCCCGTCCGGGTTCGCGCGCAGGTCGGTGACCTCGCTGGATTCATAGACAGAAACCTCAAACCCGGCCTCCCGCGCTTTATCGACAAGGAATAAAAAGCGATCGCGATAATAGTCGCCAAGCAGCACGCGCGGCAAAAACTGCCGTTCATGGAGTGCGGTGCGTTCCACGCCAAATTGCGCCAGGTACTCATCGCTTTGGTTTTGTAGCCAGGTCAGGTAGCTTATCTCAATCGGCGGGATCTCAATACTGGCGATGTTTGCCAGCATATGTTCGGAATTATGTTCATTGTTGTAGGGCATACCGACGCCCGCCTGTTCGGCTTGCTCATAAAGCTGCACAGCCAGCGGTTCACCGCGTTCGATCAGCGCATGAAAGGTGTAGATCCCTGTAGGGCCGGTGCCGACGATAGCGACTTTTTTCATAAGATTCCTTTTTTGAAAAATTGATCGATCTGTGAACGTTAAGTGTGGTTGAAAAATTGATAGGTGAAATGTTTATGTCCGCTTTTTTGCGGGGGAGGCTGCTGGATTCGGAATATGGCGGAGGAAGGGAGAGTATTAAGGGGCGTCGGCCTTGCCAGGCGAGAGTTCCAGAGAAAGCCTCTAATGAGGCCTTCTTCTAAACAACCTTCTTTTGCCACCGGCTCCGTATCGGTTTAGGTATGCATGAAATGGCGGTGAGACGTGTTCCGCATTGGGAACATACTGCACCATGAGGTTGTGATAAGTCAGAACTAAAGGTCGTGAAATAGAACTTTTTGTTCGAACAAACCTGGCACTTAAACTGGATGTTGGGGATATCCCCTCCGGCCGGGTGAATTGAATACTCACCCTACAGGAATTAGTTAGCGGTGTATGTATGTTTCTGGATATATTTTGTTCAATGCGCAAGCGCACAATGAAAGCTGATAACTCAACATCCATGCATCGCAGTAATAAAAAAAGCCGCCCGGATAACCTGGACGGCTCTTGTGACATCAAAACTTCACTACGCTAGCACCAAATCCCCTTGCGGGTGACATGAACACGCCAGCACAAACCCGTCAGCAATTTCCGCATCGGTCAGCGTCATCGTGCTGCTCACCGTATACTCGCCGGAAACCACCTTGGTCTTACAGCAACCGCAAACGCCCGCACGGCATGCGGCAACCACCGGAACCTTGTTGCTTTCCAGCGCGTCCAGCAGCGTGGTGCCGACCGGTGCGTAAAACTCTTTTGCCGGTTGCAGCTTGGTGAACTTCAAGCCGCTGGTGGCCGCTTCAGCAACAGGCGTGAAGAACTTCTCTTTAAAGAAGCGGGTGACGCTAAGCGCCTTCACTTCTTTTTCCACCTGATCCATATACGGCGCGGGGCCGCAGGTCATGACGGTGCGAGAGGCCAGATCCGGCACGCTTTTTAACAGGTCGGTGCTAAGACGGCCGGCAACAAAACCGTGGGTGGCGTTGTTTTCTGCCACCAGGGTGACCGGATACTGACGCCACTCGTCGGCAAAAATCACATCTTCCGGTGAACGAACGCTGAAGATGACCTGTACGTCGGCCTGCGGACGGTACTTCGCCAACCAGCGACGCATCGACATGATAGGCGTCACACCACAGCCGGCGGCCAGCATCAGGAACTTGTCTTGTGCTTTATCGTCACAGGTGAATTCACCCATCGCGTCGGACAGCCAGATGTAATCGCCGCGCTTCACGTCGCGGGTCAGCCACTGTGAACCCGCACCATCATCAATACGACGGACGGTCAGCGTAATGTACTCGCTCACGCCCGGCGTTGAAGAGATGGTGTAGGCGCGCAGGGTTTCCGCTGAATTACGTACGCTGACCAGTGCATACTGCCCGGCACGGTATGGGTACGCGTCGTGGCACAGCAACGAAATCGTCCATACGTCCGGCGTTTCCTGATGGATGTGGTGAACCTGCATCCGCCATGGGCACTGATGAGTTGGCATTGTCATTTTTTACTCCTTACGCGTTCAGCAGCTGCTTCATGTCTTCTTCAACGGTGGTCACGGAACGCAGACCGAATTTCTCGTTGAGAACAGCCAGCAGATCCGGCGTGAAGAAGCCTGGTGCGGTTGGGCCGGTGACGATGTTTTTCACACCCAGAGACAGCAGGGTCAGCAGAATCACGATGGCTTTTTGTTCGAACCAGGACAGCACCAGAGACAGCGGCAGATCGTTCACGCCACAGCCTAGTTTCTCAGCCAGCGTGACCGCCAGGATGATGGCAGAGTACGCATCGTTACACTGACCGGCATCAATCAGACGCGGCAGACCTTCGATATCGCCGAACTCCAGTTTGTTGAAACGGTATTTACCGCAGGCCAGCGTCAGGATCAGGCAGTCGTCGGGTACGCTGGTAGCGAAGTCGGTGAAGTAGTTACGTTCGCCGCGCGCGCCGTCGCAGCCGCCGACGAGGAAGATGTGACGCAGTTTTTCACGGCTTACCAGATCAATCAGAGAATCTGCGGCACCCAGCAGAGTCTGACGGCCGAAACCGACGGTGATCAGGTGTGGGATTTCGCTGTACGGGAAGCCCGCCATTTGCTGAGCCTGGGCGATAACCGGGCCAAAATCATCACCTTCCAGGTGGCTTACGTTTGGCCAGCCGACGATGCTACGCGTCCAGATACGGTCGTCGTAAGCGCCAACGGTTGGGTCGATGATGCAGTTAGAGGTCATCACGATTGGGCCTGGGAAGCGGGCGAATTCCACCTGCTGGTTCTGCCAGCCGCTGCCGTAGTTACCGATCAGATGTTTGAATTTACGCAGCTCCGGGTAACCGTGTGCTGGCAGCATCTCACCGTGGGTATAGACGTTCACGCCGGTGCCTTCGGTTTGTACCAGCAGGTTGTACAGATCTTTCAGGTCGTGACCGGAAATCAAAATACATTTGCCTTCGGTCGCTTTCACGTTGACCTGAGTTGGGGTTGGGTGACCGTATTTGGTGGTTTCACCGGCGTCCAGAATGCTCATCACTTTGAAGTTCATCTGGCCGATTTCCATTGAGCACTCCAGCAGAGCGTTCATATCGGAAGGCCAGGTCCCCAGCCATGCCATAATTTTGTGGTACTGAGCGTAGATGTCGTTGTCGTACTGATCGAGAACGTGGGCGTGCTCCATGTAAGCTGCCGCACCTTTCAGACCGTACAGACACAGCAGGCGCAGGCCGAGGATGTTCTCGCCGATGGTCGCTTTGTCTTTGTTCGGGGTAAATTCCGCCGCTTGCTGTTGCAGCGCGCCAAGATCGTCGCTTGCGAGCTGCAGATCGGCCATTGGGTTATCAACGGAGGCATTCGCATCCACGGCCAGACACTGCGCTTTCAGCGCTTCGCGCAGGGCAATCGCTTCACGCGCGTAGCCCACGATGCGTGGTGAGTCGAAGTTGACGTTAGTCAGCGTAGAGAAGAACGCGCGCGGGGCGAAGTTATCCACCTCGTGGCTGATGATGCCGTATTCACGCGCTTTCACCGCCCATGCGGACAGACCTTGCAGAGAAGCAATCAGCAGATCCTGCAGATCGGATGTTTCAGCCGTCTTCCCGCACATACCCTGTGAGTAAGAGCAGCCGTTTCCTGCCGGAGTACGAATGGTTTGTTCACATTGCACACAAAACATGGTCACACCTTTTTTAAAGTTATATTTAATATACATGTTTAAGGGTAAGCCTGGATCTAAGCCTTGAAAAGGCATTTTTAGTGCAACTTAAAGAGAGGTTGATTTAGCGCAATTTTGGCGGCAGCCGGAGCTACCGCCAGAGAGGTATCAGGCGGTGAAAAAGGCCATCATGATAGGCACCAGCAGGCTTAAGACAAAACCGTGAACGATAGCGGGTGGCACCATCTCTACGCCGCCGGAGCGTTGCAGAACGGGGAGAGTGAAGTCCATAGACGTTGCGCCGCACAGGCCAAGGGCGGTGGAACGGCTGCGACGGACCAGCCCTGGAATCAACATGATGGCGACCAGCTCACGCGCCAGATCGTTAAAGAAGGTGGCGCTGCCGATAACCGGGCCGAAGGCATCGGTTAGCAGAATACCGGATAGGGAGTACCAGCCGAAACCGGAGGCCATCGCCAGACCGGTTTTAATCGGCAGGTCGAGCAGGAAGGCGTTAATGACGCCTGCGACCATTGAGCTGGCGACGACAACCAGCGCAATCAGCATTCCGCGGCGGTTTAGAATAATCTGGCGAAGCGTCATACCGCTATTACGCAATTGAATACCCACCAGGAACAGCAGGAAGATCAGCGTATATTCGCTGGCAGCGGTGGCGTGTTGTAAAAAGGAGAGGCCGCTCAGTCCCAGAACAAAACCGGCTACTACCACGAAACACAGTTTTAATGATTCCAGCGCCATGGCTAAACGGGAGGGTAATTTCTCCTGATGTTTAGGGTGGCCCCACGGGCGGATTTTTTCCAGCCACAGAAGGGCGGCCGTATTACAGGCGAGAATAACCACAATACTAATGGCGGAATAGTGGAAAATATCCAGCAAGTTTGAGGCCAGATTATCCAGAAATGCCAGGCTTATCCCCATGAAGAAGAGAATAAGATACACAATCCAGCTTAACAGGCGATTAATTAGCCCAAGTGCGCCACGGTGGGTCAGGGGAATAAGGTAGCCGATAATGAGCGGCACCAGAATGATGAGCAATCCAGATAACATGGCTGACACTGTTCCTTGCAGTATTGAAATCGCGCACAGACACTACCTAAAACAGTATTGTGAGTAAAGCCACGAAAAAAGAAAGACCCGGAGAATCCGGGTCTTTGCGAGGGTAGGCGGATGATGCACCGACCCCGAGCTACATGCTACGGTGCTTGTAGGCCTGATAAGCGTAGCGCCATCAGGCACATCCGCGCAGATTGCCGGATGGCGGCTTTCGCCTTATCCGGCCTACCAGACTCTTATTTCTTTTCCAGCAGCGTGCGATAAATCAGGCCACCCAGGATACCGCCAATGATTGGCATTACCCAGAACAGCCACAGCTGGTTCAGCGCCCAGCCGCCCTGGAAGATGGCAACTGCGGTACTGCGCGCTGGGTTAACGGAGGTGTTAGTGACCGGAATGCTGATCAGGTGAATCAGGGTCAGCGCCAGGCCGATAGCGATAGGGGCGAAGCCTGCCGGTGCATTTTTATCGGTCGCACCGTGGATAACAATCAGGAAGCCACAGGTCAGTACGATTTCAATCACGATAGCGGAAAGCATAGAGAAACCGCCCGGAGAGTGCTCGCCGTAACCATTAGAGGCAAAACCGCTCGCAGCCGCATCGAAGCCTGCTTTACCACTGGCAACAAGGTACAAAATAGCGGCAGCAATAATACCGCCAACAACCTGCGCGATAATATAACCAATGACTTCTTTTGCCGGGAAGCGACCGCCAGCCCACAGGCCGAGGGTTACGGCCGGGTTAAAGTGACCGCCAGAAATATGACCTACGGCATAAGCCATCGTCAGAACGGTTAAACCGAATGCCAGTGCGACACCCGCAAAACCAATCCCTAATTCTGGAAACGCTGCAGCCAGAACCGCGCTACCGCAACCACCAAATACCAGCCAGAAGGTGCCGAAGCACTCCGCAGCCAATTTTCTAAACATAACCACCTCGAATCACAAAATAGTATCGTCACAAAGGATGACGACAGAATTTATACCTGCCAAAAAAGGGGAGCAGGTATAGTCCGCGCTATTTTAGAAACTAACGGCATCCTTTAACCAGTTAAATAAAGACGTGAACTTTGATACAAAACAATGTGGTGTTATTCCTTAGGCAATTCATTCTCTGATTTTGAGTGTAGTGCATTATTTTCGGAATAATCGCGTCACAGGAGTGGGAGCGCACTTTATTACCTGGCGTGGTTATTTAATCCACAAACGGGCGCAAAGCGTGGTGGGAGGCGGGTGCCAAGCGAGGCGCATACCGCTATACTGCCGATAACGAAGGATGACAGGCACCGTATTACGGAGGGATTATGCTTCTTGAACGCACCGAAATTGTAGGGTTTCGCGGCATTAACCGATTGTCGTTAATGCTTGAGGAGAATAATGTCTTAATCGGCGAGAATGCCTGGGGTAAATCGAGCCTGCTGGATGCGTTAACGCTGCTGCTCTCTCCGCATGAGGGGCTGTATCACTTTACTCATAACGATTTCTGGTTCCCTCCCGGCGACATCGAAGGTCGCGAGCACCATCTGCATATTATTCTCACCTTTCGCGAAAACGAACCCGGGCGCTATCGTGGGCGTCGCTATCGGGGCCTCTCCGACTGCTGGACGCTGTGTGACGATGGTTATCAGCGGATTTTCTATCGTCTGGAAGGCGAGCTTGCCGCCGACGATAGCGTCCTGACGCTGCGCAGCTTTATTGACAGCAACGGCCACGCGATCGAGCTTGAAGATATTGATGCTAAGGCGCGCGAGCTGATTCGCTTAATGCCGGTGCTGCGGCTGCGGGATGCGCGATTTATGCGCCGTATTCGCAACGGCACGGTACCGAACGTGCCGGATGTGGAAATTACCGCCCGTCAGCTCGATTTTCTCTCCCGTGAACTGGTGACCCATCCGCAAAATCTCAGCGACGGGCAAATTCGTCAGGGGCTGGCGGCGATGGGACAACTGCTGGAGCACTACTTCTCTGAACAGGGCTCCGGCCCCGCCATTCAGCGCTTAATGCGCCGTCGTTCACATGATGAACAGCGCAGTTGGCGCTATCTGGATTTAATCAACCGGATGATCGATAAACCCGGTGCGCGCAATCACCGGGTGATTCTGCTGGGCATGTTTGCCACCTTATTGCAGGCAAAAGGGGCCGTCAGGCTCGATAAAGACGCGCGTCCGCTGCTGCTGGTGGAAGACCCGGAAACGCGGCTGCATCCCATTATGCTGTCGGTGGCGTGGAGCCTGCTTAATTTGATGCCGTTGCAACGCATTGCCACCACCAATTCCGGCGAATTGCTGTCGCTGACGCCGATGCAGAATGTCTGCCGTCTGGTACGTGAGTCTTCCCGCGTTGCCGCCTGGCGTCTGGGGCCGGAGGGGATGAACGCCGAAGATAGCCGACGAATCTCTTTCCACATCCGCTTTAATCGCGCCTCTTCGCTGTTTGCCCGCTGCTGGCTGCTGGTGGAGGGGGAAACCGAAACCTGGGTGATTAACGAACTGGCGCGCCAGTGCGGGCACCATTTTGATGCGGAAGGTATCAAGGTCATTGAGTTTGCCCAATCCGGCTTAAAACCGCTGATTAAGTTTGCCCGGCGGATGGGGATTGAGTGGCATGTGCTGGTCGACGGTGACGAGGCAGGGAAAAAGTATGCGGCCACCGTCCGCGGCGTGCTCAATAACGATAAGGAACTGGAACGCCATCACCTGACCACGCTACCCGCGCTGGATATGGAACACTTTATGTATAAACAGGGTTTTTCCCATGTTTACCACCGCGTTGCGCAGTTGCCGGACAATATTCCCATGAACATGCGTCGGGTGATCACTAAAGCGATCCACCGCTCTTCAAAGCCTGATTTAGCGATTGAGGTGGCGATGGAAGCAGGGCGACGCGGCATTGATGCCGTGCCGCCGCTGCTAAAAAAAATGTTTTCCCGCGTCGTCTGGCTGGCGCGCGGGAAGGCAGATTAACGCTGAACGCTGTCGATAATTTGCTGCTGGAGTGCATCCAGCAGCGTATAGCGACGGCGATATTCCGCGCGCTTCTTGCTGGCAATCTCTTCCATCGTTTTGCGCGGCAGCGCTAACGGTAAAATATAATCCCCTTCGGTATCGGTCACGGCGCTTAAAGATCCCCAGAAACCGTTGTAATCCGCATGAAGCGCATCGCGTTTCTTACGACGGTAGCGCACGCTACGATAGATGTGCGTTTCATTACTGACGGCACGCACCTGTTCAACTGAGAACAGGGTACCCAGCGTCAACAGGGCATCGACGACCAGACGTTTCGGGAACAAGCCGTGACAGGCTTTGGTCGCTGATTGGATCAACTGATGCGGCACATCCGCTTTTGCGCCCTGTAGGCCACCAATAAAGAAGGTATTGACGCCGTGGTACTGACATAACGTGAAGGTCAGCTCCGCCAGCACGGTGCCGTCTTCGTCATGAAACGTCAGCGTGGCTTCGCCTTCTTTATCCTGCATCGCATCGGCGCGCAGACCAATGCTGTAGCGCTGGCCCTCTTTGCCTTCAATCTGAGCCAGCGGCACGCCGTGGGCTGAGAGATAACCGCTAACGATGTTCCCCGGCAGCTTGTCGAGCATCTGCTGATAATGGAAGCACAGTGCATCGATGGTTTGTTGATGGCGCATATGCATGGCGAGCCACGGGCGATGCAGGCGGCACGGCAATCCGGGCTGGGCGTTAAGAATCTGCAGCAACTGCGGCTGTTCAGCCAGGCGCGCTAATAGCTTCCCGGTCATACGCGGAGTGCTCATGCTGCGCAGCATAAATTTGCGTCGGTAGGCGGGATTTTTCCAGGCGGTTCCCGGCGTCAACGTGCCACTGGCGAGCAGGCGAAATAATCGCCAGCCGGAAAGAGGTTGCAGTGCGGCGGAATGGGGAAGTTCAACAAGGCTTGCCATCGGGAAATCTCATCTCTGGAAGGATGAGAGCATTTCAGCAGAGTGAGGGTCAATCGAATGTAAACGGTAAAGAAACGTATTGAAAAGTTATAATCTCGTTTATTGATTATTTACATTTGATGCTTTCAAGGTTCCACAACGCCGATGGACGTTGTGGAAAATGGCATGAAACTAGTGGTGAAATAAATCAGCCATCTGTTGTTGGATGGTATCCAGTAATTGATAGCGTCTGCGGTATTCTGCGCGCTTTTTACTGGCGATTTCAGACTCATCTTTTCGCGCAATATCAATCGGGATGTGGAAATAACCCTGTTCATCGCACTCACCGCCGACGGCTTCCCAGAATGAATTGTAATCTGAGAGAATTTTTTTATTCTTATCCTGATAACGTTCACCACGGAAAATATGCGCGTCGTTGCTGACCGCAAGAATTTGCTCAACTTGCAGACGCTGCGCAAAACGGCAAACCGCTTCCATCACCAGGCGTTTGGGGAACAGACCGTGGCAGGCTTTGGTTGCGCCCTGGATTGCTTCATGCGGCAGGTCGCTGCGTCCACCCTGAAGCCCACCAATAAACAGCGTGCGCGTATTCTCATACGCCAGAAGGGTAAACGTCATTTCCGCCAGCACGTCACCCTCGCTATTACGCATCAGGATAGTACTATCGCCCTCTTTATCGAGGTTGACCTGCATGGTTAGTTCGAAGGTAAAAATCTCACCATTTTTGCCTTCGATTTGCGCCAGAGGCAAAGCCTGTGTATTCAGGTAGGTCGACAACTCTTCAGAGGACATCGCCGCAGACAACAGCGTATAGTGATAACGCAACGCTTCCAGTACCTGCTGGCGGCTGAAATTAACCGCCAGATACGGGCGATGCAGGCGTACAGGAAGACGAGGTTGTCGGGTTAATAGCGCATCAAGATTGGACCACTGAGACAATTCGTGCATCCATTCACGGCTTAAACGTGGCATCAATAAAGAGCGCAGCATAAACTTCCGTCGAAAGCTGCGTTTATTCCAGAATTCACCTGGTCGCCATTGACCGCGAAAAAGGCTAAAAAAGAGCCCAAGACCGGTTAACTGGTGAGATTCGGTGAGTGAATTATCGCTAAGCTGTGACATGGTTTACGACCTGAATATAAAAATTTTCAGTATTTTACAATCGGAAAGCTAAACATATTCTCAATCATTCGGTGATTTTTGGGATTTTCTTTATCTGGTTGAGCTTTCGTTGACGTACGTTTTTTCATTCTGTCGAATTCACTGGGGAACTCAGGATTTTTATGATCATCAAGGGAAAATTTAAAAAACGGTATTTGATTGCCATTATCCTGCTCATTATTGCGGTGATTTATGTCTGGAAAATGCTCAATGCGCCGTTACCGAATTACCAGACATTAATTGTGCGTAAAACCTCCCTTGAACAGAGCGTGCTGGCGACCGGGAAACTTGATGCATTGCGCAAAGTCGATGTGGGTGCTCAGGTGAGCGGGCAGCTTAAAACACTGTCGGTGAATATCGGCGATAAAGTGGTTAAAGATCAGCTTTTAGGGGTTATCGACCCTGAACAGGCGCAAAACCAGATTAAAGAGGTTGAGGCCACGCTGATGGAGCTCAATGCGCAGCGTAAGCAAGCGCAAGCGGAGTGGAAGCTCGCCAGCGTCACTTACTCGCGCCAGCAGCGTCTGGCACAGACTCAGGCGATTTCACGTCAGGATCTGGATACCGCAGCCACCGAAGTGGCGGTTAAGCAGGCGCAGATTGGCACCATTGATGCGCAGATTAAACGCAACCAGGCTTCATTAGACACGGCGAAAACTAACCTCGATTACACCCGTATTGTCGCCCCTATGCGCGGCGAAGTGACGCAAATTACGACGCTGCAAGGGCAGACGGTTATCGCCGCCCAACAGGCGCCTAACATTCTGACGCTGGCGGATCTCAGCACCATGCTGGTTAAAGCGCAGGTGTCGGAAGCGGACGTTATCCATCTTAAACCCGGTCAGAAAGCGTGGTTCACCGTATTGGGCGATCCGCTGACGCGTTATGAAGGCACGCTCAAGGATATTCTCCCGACGCCGGAGAAGGTGAATGATGCCATCTTCTACTATGCCCGTTTTGAAGTGCCGAACCCGAAAGGCGTATTGCGTCTTGAGATGACCGCACAGGTGCATATTCAGCTTAGCGGCGTGAGTGACGTCCTCACCATTCCACTCTCCGCACTGGGTGATAACGTGGGCGATAACCGCTACAACGTGCGTTTGCTGCGCAATGGCGAAGTGAAAACGCGTGAGGTGGTCATTGGCGCGCGCAATGATACCGATGTTGAGATAGCCAAAGGGCTGGACGCGGGCGATGAAGTGATTATCGGAGAAGGCAAAGCCGGAGCCGAAAAATGACCGCCTTGCTTGAACTGACCGATATCCGCCGAAGCTATCCCTCGGGCGACAGCAGCGTGGAGGTGCTAAAAGGCATTTCTCTGCAAATCAATGCCGGGGAAATGGTGGCCATTGTCGGGGCATCGGGTTCCGGCAAATCCACGTTGATGAATATTCTCGGCTGCCTGGATAAACCGACCAGCGGCACTTACCGGGTGGCGGGCACCGACGTGGCGACGCTCGACGGCGATGCGCTGGCGCAGCTGCGACGTGAGCACTTTGGGTTTATCTTCCAGCGCTATCATCTGCTTTCGCATCTGACGGCGGCGCAGAACGTTGAGGTGCCGGCAGTGTACGCCGGGATGGAACGTAAAGCGCGGCTGGAAAGAGCAAAACAGCTGCTACAACGCCTGGGTATGCAGGACCGGGTAGATTATGCCCCATCGCAGCTCTCCGGCGGCCAGCAGCAGCGCGTGAGTATTGCTCGTGCGCTGATGAACGGCGGTCAGGTGATTCTGGCCGATGAACCCACTGGCGCACTCGACAGCCATTCCGGCGAAGAGGTGATGGCTATCCTCCATCAGCTCAAAGAGCAGGGCCATACCATCATCATCGTCACACATGACCCGCTGGTGGCCGCACAGGCTGAACGCGTGATTGAAATTCGCGATGGTGAAATTATTCGTAATCCCCCGGCGCGGAAAAGTACGGTCGCGGCGCGTCAGCCGGTGACGCAGAATGTTTCCGGCTGGCGGCAGTTCAGTAATAGCTTCCGGGAAGCACTGTCGATGGCCTGGCGGGCAATGGTGGCGAATAAGATGCGCACCTTGCTGACGATGCTAGGCATTATTATCGGCATTGCCTCGGTGGTGTCGATTGTGGTGGTCGGTGACGCCGCCAAGCAGATGGTGCTGGCAGATATTCGCGCTATTGGCACGAACACTATCGACGTCTATCCGGGAAAAGATTTTGGCGATGACGATCCGCAGTATCAGCAGTCATTGAAATATGACGATCTGCTCGCCATCGAAAAACAGTCGTGGGTCAGTTCAGTCACCCCATCGGTGTCGAAAAATCTGCGGATACGTGCGGGCAATATTGATGTGGCCGCCAGCGTACAAGGAATTGGTCAGCATTACTTTAGCGTCTATGGCATGACCTTTAGCGAGGGGAATACCTTTAACGACGTGCAGGCTGCCGAGCGCTCGCAGGTGGTGATTCTGGACAGTAATACGCGTCGTCAGCTATTTCCCAATAAGCCCCGCGTGGTGGGGGAAGTGATTCTGGTGGGCAATACGCCTGCCACGGTAATCGGCGTGGCGGATGAGAAACAGTCGATGTTTGGCAGCAGCAAGGTGCTTCGCGTGTGGCTGCCGTATTCGACCATGTCCGGGCGAGTGATGGGTCAGGCGTGGCTAAACTCGATAACCGTCAGGGTCAAAGAGGGGTATGACAGTAGCGTTGCGGAACAGCAGCTAACCCGATTACTCAATTTGCGTCACGGCAAAAAAGATTTCTTCGTCTGGAACATGGACAGCGTCTTGAAAACGGCAGAACGCACCACACATACATTACAGCTGTTCTTAACGTTGGTGGCGGTCATCTCGCTGGTGGTCGGCGGTATCGGAGTGATGAATATCATGCTGGTATCGGTGACCGAACGCACGCGAGAAATTGGTATTCGTATGGCGGTGGGGGCGCGGGCCAGCAACGTGCTTCAGCAGTTTTTGATTGAGGCTATTCTCGTCTGCCTGGTGGGCGGCGCGCTAGGTGTCACCTTGTCGTTGATCATCGCGCTGCTGTTGCAACTGGTACTGCCGGGCTGGGAGATTGGTTTTTCACCGCTGGCGCTCTTGACGGCGTTTATTTGTTCGACGATAACTGGGGTGTTGTTTGGCTGGTTACCGGCGCGCAACGCGGCGCGGCTTGATCCGGTTGAGGCACTGGCGCGGGAATAATCGCGGCGAACAAGACAGAAAAAATGCCAGTCAGAAGGGCTGGCATTTTGATAGCGGGATGTACACAATGGGGCAGTGCACTAGGCAGCCGTTTCTGCTTGTACTTCCACGGGAATGATAACGCTGGCATGGTTGCCTTTCGGCCCCTCGTGGACATCAAAATGGACGGATTGCCCGGCTTTTAATGTTCTGTAGCCATCCATCTGGATGGTGGAGTAATGTGCGAAGATATCTTCGCCACCGCCTTCCGGGCAGATAAAACCAAACCCTTTAGCATTGTTGAACCACTTAACAGTACCCATTTCCATACTTCGACATCCTTCGTAATTCTATTATACGTTTATAAGATGGAATGAACCGGTGGTGGAGTCAGGATTGTTCAAAACCTCACCAACTCTCGCCAGTACAATTTAGATATTTCGGCCAGTGCGTCAAGCGTTAGAGGGAGGCTAAAGGGGGAAAATGCACCAAAATTTGAAGCAGTTAACGCTATTGACGGGAATGTGACAGAGCTCGCGAATGACAGCTATAGGTGATAGCTATCTATGATCTACAGTAAATTCAGAGGCTGTATACGCAGGAACGAACGGAAACGTGGTTGGCGGGGAATGTGTCATTGATCTTGCCAATAATACGATCCCCGACGTGTTTACCCAAAATAATTCGAGTGGCAGGAAGGCGGCAAGGGAGTGAATCCCCAGGAGCTTACTTAAGTAAGTGACTGGGGTGAGCGAGCGCAGCCAACGCATCTGCCACTTGAAGTATGACGGGTATTGACCACTCGTCAGTAACACCAAATGACACCGACGATGATGACTGACAATGAGTAAGACCAGAGACTGGCTGGATTTTGACCAGCTTACCGCAGATAAACTTAAGGATGGGCTTCAACCCCCATCGATGTATAAAGTGATATTGGTCAATGATGATTACACTCCGATGGAGTTTGTTATTGACGTGTTACAAAAATTCTTTTCTTATGATGTAGAACGTGCAACGCAACTGATGCTAGCGGTTCACTATCAAGGTAAAGCAATTTGTGGTGTATTTACGGCAGAAGTCGCCGAGACCAAAGTTGCGATGGTGAATCAGTACGCGAAGGACAACGAGCATCCACTGTTGTGTACGCTGGAACAAGCCTGATACAGGCATGAAAATTGGGGGAGGTGCCAATGCTCAATCAAGAACTGGAACTCAGTTTAAACATGGCTTTCGCCAGAGCGCGCGAGCACCGTCACGAGTTTATGACCGTAGAGCACTTGTTGCTGGCTCTGCTCAGCAACCCATCTGCCCGTGAAGCGCTGGAAGCGTGTTCGGTCGATTTAGTGGCGCTGCGTCAGGAACTCGAAGCCTTCATCGAACAAACCACGCCGGTCTTGCCGGTCAGTGAAGAAGAGCGCGAAACGCAACCGACGCTCAGCTTCCAGCGTGTTCTCCAGCGCGCGGTCTTCCACGTCCAGTCTTCCGGGCGTAGCGAAGTGACCGGCGCGAACGTCCTTGTGGCGATTTTCAGCGAGCAGGAGTCGCAGGCTGCGTATCTTCTGCGTAAACATGAAGTCAGCCGCCTTGATGTGGTGAACTTCATCTCTCACGGCACGCGTAAAGACGAGCCGAGCCAGCCTTCTGATGCGGCTAGCCAGCAAACCAATGAAGAGCAAGCAGGCGGGGAGGATCGTATGGAAAACTTCACCACCAACCTCAATCAGCTTGCTCGCGTTGGCGGAATCGACCCGCTGATTGGTCGTGATAAAGAGCTGGAACGCACCATTCAGGTTCTGTGCCGTCGCCGTAAAAATAACCCGCTGCTGGTGGGGGAATCGGGCGTGGGTAAAACCGCGATTGCCGAAGGTCTGGCATGGCGTATCGTGCGCGGTGACGTGCCGGAAATCATGGCTGACTGTACCATCTACTCACTGGATATTGGTTCGCTGCTGGCAGGCACTAAATATCGCGGTGATTTTGAAAAACGCTTTAAAGCGCTGCTCAAGCAGTTAGAGCAGGACACCAACAGCATTCTGTTCATCGACGAAATCCACACCATTATCGGTGCGGGTGCGGCGTCGGGCGGCCAGGTGGATGCGGCGAACCTCATCAAACCGCTGCTGTCCAGCGGCAAAATTCGGGTGATGGGTTCTACCACTTACCAGGAGTTCAGCAATATCTTTGAGAAGGACAGGGCGCTGGCGCGTCGTTTCCAGAAAATCGATATTACCGAGCCATCGGTTGAAGAGACCGTGCAGATTATTAACGGCCTGAAACCGAAATACGAAGCACACCACGACGTGCGTTATACCGCTAAAGCGGTGCGTGCGGCGGTGGAGCTGGCGGTGAAATACATCAACGATCGTCACCTGCCGGATAAAGCGATTGATGTTATCGATGAAGCGGGCGCGCGTGCGCGTCTGATGCCGGTGAGCAAGCGTAAGAAAACGATCAACGTGGCGGACATTGAATCCGTGGTCGCGCGTATCGCGCGTATCCCGGAGAAAAGCGTTTCCCAGAGCGATCGCGATACGCTGAAAAATCTCGGCAATCGCCTGAAAATGTTGGTATTCGGCCAGGATAAAGCGATTGATGCCCTGACCGAAGCCATCAAGATGAGCCGTGCCGGTCTCGGCCACGATCATCGTCCGGTTGGTTCCTTCTTGTTTGCTGGCCCTACCGGTGTCGGTAAAACCGAAGTGACCGTGCAGCTGGCGAAGGCGATGGGTATTGAGCTGCTGCGTTTCGATATGTCCGAATATATGGAACGCCATACGGTGAGCCGCTTGATTGGTGCGCCTCCGGGATACGTTGGTTTTGACCAGGGAGGCCTGCTGACCGATGCGGTGATTAAGCATCCTCACGCGGTACTGCTGCTGGACGAAATCGAGAAAGCGCACCCGGATGTCTTTAACCTGCTGTTGCAGGTGATGGACAACGGCACGCTGACGGATAACAACGGTCGCAAAGCCGATTTCCGTAACGTGGTGCTGGTGATGACCACCAACGCCGGCGTACGTGAAACCGAGCGTAAATCGATTGGCCTTATCCATCAGGACAACAGCACCGACGCGATGGAAGAGATCAAAAAGATCTTTACGCCAGAGTTCCGCAACCGTCTGGACAACATTATTTGGTTCGATCACCTGTCGACCGACGTTATCCATCAGGTGGTGGATAAGTTTATCGTCGAGCTGCAGGTTCAGTTGGATCAGAAAGGCGTGTCGCTGGAAGTCAGCCAGGAAGCGCGTAATTGGCTGGCCGAAAAAGGCTACGACCGTGCGATGGGCGCACGTCCAATGGCGCGTGTGATTCAGGATAACCTGAAGAAACCGCTGGCTAACGAACTGCTGTTTGGTTCACTGGTCGACGGCGGCCAGGTCACCGTAGCGCTCGATAAAGAGAAAAACGAACTGACCTACGACTTCCAGAGTGCTCAGAAGCATAAACCGGAAGCGGCGCATTAAGGGCTGAAGTGGGTGAAGTGAATAAAAACCGGGCTGGAGGATGGCCCGGTTTTTTTTATGTCTAGTGTAGTGGGGGGATAAATATGCTGGTCATGTGGTTAATTTCTTGTAATTTATTGGTTTAGTCTCCTGAAAGGATCGGATAAGGATTATTCTCGGAGCCTAATGAGATAGACTCAAAGGTATAAGCCGCCAGTGCTATAAATTCAACTACGTCAGGCCCTATTACTGAATTCGCATGCCCTGTATTATTTACAATATTCCATTCTGCATGTCATTAATTACCATATACCGAAAGAATACTGGATGCTGATTGAAAACCCGGAGATCTCAAAAAGTGCGTTGAACTAAAAAAGGTGATTTTATAATACCTCCGGTGGTCTGCTGTGAGACGAAGTCCCGCGCTGCAGCGTAATGATATTCTGTTCGCCTGCCGTTGAGGATTTCGGCGGTAACTCGGCCGGCATCTTGGTATTCATAGATGACGGTGGCATCAGTGTTCCGGGCTTGAATCAGGCGGCAGAGGAAGTCATAGCGGAAGGTAGTGCGGGATACAGTGGTCAGTGTGCGCTAGTCGAAATCCTGCCATCCTGGCCTGTACCTTAAGGGCGACTGGTTGGCAGAAGCGGTATTTGATACTGGCGTGATGGTGAGGATTTCGTAGGGGTATTGTGCTGATGGCGGATACCAACGAGGTGCAGCAACTTTGCGAACAGCTTTACCAAGCTAAACAGGCAATTAAGGGTGTTCTTGTTTAGTGTATTGAACGGGGGTTAAATAATAAAAAGCCGGGAAAATTTAATCTTTCCCGTTTTTTTATCAGCAAAAGTGAAAATAAATATCAATTATTAAGTCGCAATCCATTTGATTGACAGTTATGGTTTTGTTTTTATTAAAATCTGCCAAAATACCTTTTACTGGTACATCAGGCTTTGATATATCATCATAAAAACGATCTCTTTGATTCTCCGGAACATACTTGTTTATTAAATAAGCAAGGTTCTTTCGTAATTCTTCATCTGTCATAGTATTTACTCTGGGATAACACTAACGCGCTCAAAAATAACAGGATAATTACGTTCTGTCGGCAGCAACTGTAATGCCCCACCTTTACATACTCTGGATATGCGCTGGTAAAAAGCTCATATCCAGGCCCTCTGCCACCATTGGCTAGCGGGACCTGAACTTGAGGTAGTTCATTTTTATAAAGTTGTAATGGATCAAACTCTCCCAATAACCGCGCGTCACTCCATGAATCAGGGTTACCGTTCTCATAAAATATTTGATAGTCATCTCTGGCTTCATGTCCAGACTCATATTTTGTATATCCGAAATAACTTAATGGCACCGAATTATTTTCCATTTTCTGTGCGGCATATTTGCTATTCATATATCGGTAAGTAGTCGAAGGCATAGTCGAGCTTGGGCCGCTTTTTTCAACATAAAAATCAGGTTTTCCTTACATAGCCCCAACAGATCAATATATTTCAGCGGATTTTTGACGTAACCGTAAGGGTTTATTCCCTCATCCAGCCCCACCGGGTCAGCATAGACATATTATCCCAACGTCACAATCATAGTTCCAGAACTGGTTATAGTGCAATCAAGAACCGGGAAGATAGAAGATCTCTCCCGGCTTTTATTGAATTATTATGCTTTATATTCTGCTAAGATAGCTGTTGCATAGTCTACTATTTTATCGAGTATTTTTTCCTCTGTAATAGAAAAATTAGCATACTGAGCCATTACTCTGCATGTAGATAATTCCTTAATGGATTCTAAGTGCTTATTTAAGTTCTTTATATTTTCATGCCGTAATGAAAAAAAATCAGCAGACTGTTTTTTTCCATTATTTTTTAATTCAATAACTATTTCATTTAAAACATTAAGTAAACTTTCTATTTTCATTACCACGGAATCCCTATTGTATTTGTTACCCAAACATCAGGAACATTCGTTATCACAGCTTGACATCCACTACCAGGATATCCTGCGCCTTGAGCGGCTGCGGCTCCTTCGCTAACCCATGTACCTTGAGGAACTCTAGATTTTGACACAACAGCAATATTGATACCCCAATCATGGCGAATAGCAAGATCCTGCCTGAGTGCATCTTCTGATGTATATAATTTATTCGTCAACCATGAATATTTTCTATCGATTCTATTATCTACACCATGATATTTATAGAAAAATTGATCTTGAGTCTACTTTCTATTTGTATATATTCCATTTTCGCAAGTTGATGCAATATTATCTGGTAATTTAGGGCCGGGATAAGAATTACCTACATCCGTTTTACATAATCCCAACGGATCAATATATTTTAGAGGATTAGGTACATACGCGTAGTTGTTTATTCCCTCACGTAGCCCTATCGGGTCCGCACACAAATACTGCCCGCTTCCGCAATCATAGTACCGGAACCGGTTGTAATACAACCCCGATTCCTTATCTTCATACTGCCCCGGAAAACGCAGGCGGCAGGCCGGTGCATCCTCCTTATTCCGGCTTTCGTCCCGGCCCCAGAGCCGCTGCTGACCGCGCCAGACAATCGTGCCGTCCTCCGTCAGCAGCTCCTGGATGCGGCCGACCGTATCCGTCACCGCATAGTGCTGCCGGCCTTTTTCATAACGCGCCAGCGGGGTGAAACTTCCCGGCGCGTATATCCAGTGAACGGCGTTTTCGTCATCCGGTGTACCATCAGCGCTGACCGGGATTTCTCCGGTGAGCTGGTCGCCGTTCCAGTGGAAGTCTGTGCCGGGTTTATCCCGGTTAGTGCAGCGTTTGCTGATACGCCTGCCGAACGGGTCGTATTGATATTCCCAGCGCTCGCCTTCGGGTGTTTCCAGTCCGGTGAGCTGACTTCGGGCATCCCAGCGGTAGCGCCACGTGAGCGGGCGGTAGCCGCCTTTATCGATGAGCTTTTCCACCAGACGACCGTTAACATCGTATTTCCAGGTGGTCTGTTCATCCCGGATGACTCTGACAAATTTACCTTCTTCCGGCATGCCGCTGTCCGGGTTAATCCGGTGCGTTGAGTGCCGCCATGCTTTGTACTCGTGCGAGGTGACCCGGCCATGGGTCTGTCGCTGGTGCGACTCACTCTCCAGCACCTCATTGACCCAGGTCTGGCGGCGGGAGATATTGAGATTCTGGTCGTAGGTGAAGCGCTCTTCGCGCATCGGGAGGCTGCTGCTGCCGGTCCAGGTGGCGTGGCTGACCTGGTCGTTTGCCGTCAGGCTGTTCACCATGGTGCCGCGCAGCGTGTCCGATATCATCGTCAGGTTATACGCTTTGTCGTACAGCCACTGGCGCTCCAGATGTTTGTTCCGTTCACAGGGTCCGGCCTGATGGTCTCCGGCTTTCTGCCGGGCGGGCATACCGGTCTGCGTGTAGCCCAGCCGCTGGTAAAATCCGGCCTCGCTTCTTCTCGATGTTTCCTGACCGCGAAGGTCATATTCAAAAGCGAGCGGCGCATGGTCAGCTATCTGCCACGAGGTCAGTTCGCCCATTAACCCTCGGGTGAAACGTTCGGTAATACCCGCAGTGGTCCGCAGTGAGACGAAGTCGCGCGCGGCATCGTAATGATATTCAGTCCGTCTGCCATTAATGGTTTCGGCGGTAACCCGGCCGGCATCATCGTACTCATAGATGACGGTGGCATCGTTGTTCCGGGCCTGCGTCAGGCGGCGCAGGGTATCGTAGGTGAAGGTGGTGCGGCTGAGTACGCGGTCGCTGTCGCCCTGCGTGACCTCTTCATCGGTCACCTGGTCGGTCACGTTATAGCGGCGGTTCAGATGTGTACCGTCAGGGGAGGTGGTGCGGATACAGCGCCGGCCAGCGTCGTACTGGTAAGTCAGCGTACGCCCGGTAAAGTCGGTTTCCGCAATAAGCTGTCCGGCTTTGTCATACGTCAGGCGGTAGTGTTCGCCTTCGGCATTGGTGATGTCGGTCAGACGGGTGAGTTTATCGTAGCGACATTCCAGCCGTTCACCGTCCGGACGGATGACGGCGCTCAGCAGGTCAAACGCGCCGTACTCGTAGCGGGTGGTTTTACCCTCGCCGTCGGTGACGCTTTCCGGCAGCTTTTCACTGTTCTGCCGCATCAGCTCCCGTACGCCGTCCGGGCGGTGAATCTCTTCCA
>CABIZV010000003.1:0-159396 GCA_902363335.1 Enterobacteriaceae bacterium
TGCGACGTTAAGAATCCGTATCTTCGAGTGCCCACACAGATTGTCTGATAAATTGTTAAAGAGCAGTGCAACACGGCTTTCGCTCACTGTTGCGAGGTGGCGTATATTACGCTTTCCTCTTTCAGAGTCAAGCGTTTAATTTCGCTTTTCTCTGCCGGTGTTCTTCTTAAGAACCCCGCTGACCCGGCGGCTTGTTTGCCGTTGTTCCGTCTCAGTGGGGCCGCATTATAGGGACTAATTGAGATCCCGCAAGCATAAATTTGAATTAATTTATCGCTCGCTATTTTTTTCATCAAATTGCTTATGAATACGCCGTAAAAAGCCTGAACTGCTGTTTTTAACACCGATTTAGCACGTCAAATGGCATACTAATGAAAGACAAATAATAGGAATGGCATTTATGTCCTTAAGCGCACAGCAACTGGCAGCTCAAAAAAACATCTCCTGGGTTCTGGCTGAGAAGATAGCCCAGAAGATATTGACCGGTGAGTATCCACCGGAAAGCATTCTCCCTGGCGAAATGGAACTTGGCGAGATTTTCGGCGTGAGCCGTACCGCCGTTCGTGAAGCGGTGAAAACCCTCTCAGCCAAAGGCATGCTGCTCCCCCGTCCGCGAATTGGCACCCGCGTGATGCCACAAGCGCACTGGAACTTCCTCGATACCGATCTCATCTCCTGGTGGCTCACCGCCGATAACTTCCAGGCGGTGATGAAACACTTCCTGGTGCTCCGCCGCAGCCTGGAACCCCAGGCCTGTATGCTAGCCGCCACGCTCGGCACCGCTGAGCAAAAAGCGCACCTCAATACATTAATGCAAGAGATGGCTCACCTGGAGAAAGCATTCGACCGCGATCGCTGGATTGATATCGATACCTCCTGGCACGAACACATCTATGAAATGAGCGCGAATCCATTTCTGACCTCGTTCGCTAAACTCTTCCATTCCGTGTACCACATCTATTTCACCTCTATTACGGAAGATGAAGTGATTGAGCTGGCTAGCCACCAGGCTATTGTGGATGCAATTCAGGCAGGCGATGGCCAGCAAGCACTGATAGCCTGCCAGGCGTTATTGAATGCCCCACATGTTCGGGCGTGAGTATAAAGGACAGCGAATGACTGAAATGAAATCACGGAGTATGGCTGGGCTACCGTGGATAGCGGCAATGGCCTTCTTTATGCAGGCGCTGGACGCCACTATTCTGAATACCGCGCTCCCGGCTATCGCGCACAGCCTGAATCGCTCTCCATTAGCCATGCAATCGGCGATTATCAGCTACACACTCACCGTGGCGATGCTGATCCCGGTCAGCGGATGGTTAGCCGACCGATTCGGCACTCGCCGGATATTTATGTTGGCCGTGAGCCTGTTTACCCTGGGCTCGCTCGCCTGTGCGCTATCAAGCTCATTATCTGAACTGGTTGTCTTTCGCATCATCCAGGGTGTGGGTGGCGCGATGATGATGCCCGTCGCCCGCCTCGCACTGCTCCGCGCCTACCCGCGAAGCGAACTGCTGCCGGTGCTTAATTTTGTCACCATGCCGGGATTGATTGGCCCCATTCTGGGGCCGGTGTTAGGAGGTGTGTTCGTAACCTGGGCCACCTGGCACTGGATTTTCCTGATTAACATTCCTATCGGCGTGGCGGGCATCCTGTATGCACGCAAATATATGCCGAACTTCACCACGCCCAGACGACGTTTCGACCTTTCTGGCTTCCTGCTGTTCGGTTTGAGCCTGGTGCTGTTCTCTATTGGGATGGAGCTGTTGGGCGAGCAAATTGTGGCGAGCTGGATGGCCTTGATGGTGGTGTTATTCAGTCTTCTTCTATTACTGCTGTATATCCGTCACGCTCGAAAACATCCATCACCGTTGATTTCGCTGTCTTTATTTAAGACCCGAACTTTTTCGGTCGGCATTGCCGGTAACCTGGCGACACGTTTAGGCACCGGCTGCGTGCCGTTTCTGATGCCGCTCATGTTACAGGTGGGCTTCGGCTACCCGGCGTTGATTGCCGGCTGCATGATGGCGCCAACGGCTATCGGTTCCATCGTGGCAAAATCGACGGTCACCCAGGTGCTGCGTCGTTTAGGTTATCGAAAAACGTTGGTGGGGGTGACGCTGTTTATTGGTTTGATGATCGCGCAGTTCTCGTTCCAGTCGCCAACGATGCCAATATGGATGCTGATCCTACCGCTATTCATTCTGGGGATGGCAATGTCGACGCAGTTCACCTCGATGAACACCATTACGCTTGCGGATTTAACCGAAGATAACGCCAGCGGTGGCAACAGCCTGCTCGCCGTCACCCAGCAATTGTCGATTAGTCTTGGGGTCGCGATTAGCGCTGCGGTGCTTCGGTCATATCAGAATATTGAAGGGGCAACGACTATCGATCAGTTCCACTACACCTTTATTACCATGGGCGTCATCACGGTGATATCGGCCTTCATGTTTATGCTGCTTAAACCTAAAGATGGGCGGAACCTGATCAAAGAAAAGCACTAGCCTTAAACGGAACCGCGAACCACCAGCTCGGGCGTCAATTGCATACGCTGTTGCTTCTGTCCGGGCTGGGTAATACGGTGGATGAGTACATCGATAGCCAACTCGCCCAGCTCGTCTTTCGGCTGGTGAATGGTGGTCAACGGCGGCGTCATGTAGCGCGCCAGTTCAATATCGTCATAGCCAATCACCGCCATATCCTGCGGAACGCGCAGCCCAGCCAGATATAACGCCTGATAAACGCCGACCGCCATCGCGTCATTGCCGACGAACACCGCATCCGGTCGAACCGGGAGCGCCAGCAGCTGCTGCATGGCGTCAAGCCCGCCACCAAACTCAAAGTTACTGGTGATCTCATAACCGTCTGGGATCGGTAGCCCGGCGTTATGCATCGCCTCCCGATACCCTTCAAGGCGCAAGCGCGCAGGCGTTTTATCCAGCGGCCCGGCAATGCAGGCAATCCGCGAGTAGCCGCGTTCGATTAAGTAACGCGTGGCCATATCGCCGCCCAGCAGCGAATTGTCCTGAATCAGATCGCTGTCACCATCAAACGGCGCCCAGTCCATCATCACCGACGGTATAGAAGGATAGCGCTGCATGATCTCAAGCGACGGCTGGTGCGTTTCGGTACACAGCAGCAGCAGTCCATCAACGCGTTTTTGCATCAGCGTTTCAAGATTGCTGTTCATCCGCTGTTCGTCGCCTTCAGTATTACAGAGCACCAGACTGTAGCCGCGCTCAAAACAGCTACGTTCCACGCCGCGAACCAGTTCAGAGTAAAACGGGTTAGTACTGGCGGTAATCAGCATACCGATGGTGCGAGTTTGATTGAGCTTGAGGCTACGCGCCAGCGCAGACGGCGCGTAGTTGAGGCTTTTTATGGCCGCATCAACTTTCCCGGTAATGGTCTCGCTGACAAACCGGTCTTTATTAATGACGTGCGATACCGTGGAGGTGGAAACGCCCGCCAGGCGAGCAACATCCTTCATCGTGGCCAAGCATTACCCCTGTTGACGTAAAAATTCGTCGATCTCTTTACGCCACGGCACGGAGGGTTGGGCCCCTTTGCGTGTGACGGCAATCGCCGCAGCGGCGTGTGCAAAACGCAATGCCTCGGCCAGCGGCCTCTTTTCCAGCAACGCGGTCATCAGCGCGCCGTTAAAGGTGTCGCCTGCGGCAATGGTGTCGATAGCCTGAACCTTAAAGCCCGGTACGCGACGGCCTTCGCCTTTAACGCTGGCCCATACGCCACGGCTACCGAGGGTGATAATCACCGTATCGATGCCTTTGGCATGTAAAATCTGCGCAGCTTTGGCTGCATCATCATCGTTTTCCACCCGTACGCCGGTCAGCTTCTCGGCTTCCGTTTCGTTCGGGGTGATGATATCGACCAGCGACAGCAGCGTATCCGGCAGCGCGCGCGCAGGGGCCGGATTCAGTACCACCGTGGTTTGATGTTCATGAGCAATCTGCGCGGCAAGCTGTACGCTATCCAGCGGGGATTCAAGCTGCATCAGCAGCGCATCAGCCTTGGCAATTCGCTCGCGCTGCGCGTCCACCAGGGCGCTTGAGAGTGCTGCATTAGCCCCAGCATGAATACCAATGACGTTTTCGCCTTCGCCGTTTACAAAGATCAGCGCCACGCCGGTTGATTCGCCGGACACCGCGCTCACCGGTGCGACGTCAATACGGTCGACCTGAAGCTGTTTGCGGATGCGTTCGCCGATATCATCATCGCCAGTGCAGGCTATAAAGGCGATATCCGCGCCGCTGCGTCCGGCGGCCACCGCCTGATTCGCACCTTTTCCGCCGAAAGCGACCTGATAATGATTACCGGTGACGGTTTCGCCAGGCGTTGGGAAAGATTCAAGATTGAGAATGTGATCGGCATTAATGCTGCCAAGGACGACGAGTTTGCCTGCGGTTTTCATGTTCGGTATGTCCGGTAAGATGCGCCACCGGTAAACCGGTGGCGCGTGCCCTACTTTTCTTTATTGATATTGTCCCTCAGGCTCCGGGAGCCTGATTCGCATTCGCGCTATTACTGCTTGATAACCAGCTTCAGGTCAACAGGATATTTTGCCTGCACCTTTTCGCCTTTCAATACTTTGTCAGCGGTTTCAACGCCTTTTGCACCAATCTGGTCAGGTAACTGGGCAATCGTTGCTGCCAGTTTGCCATCTTTAACCGCTTTCTCGCCATCTGGCGTGCCGTCAAAGCCGACCACCATCACATCGGATTTACCCGCAGTTTGCAGCGCACGCAGTGCACCCAGCGCCATTTCATCGTTCTGAGCAAATACCGCTTTCACATCAGGATGCGCAGTAAGCAGGTTCTGCATCACGTTCAGACCTTTAGTACGGTCGAAGTCCGCAGGCTGGCTCGCCAGAACATTAAATTTGTGCGCAGCCACGGCCTGCTGGAAACCTTCACCACGCTCACGCGCAGCGGATGTCCCGGCAATACCCTGCAGCTCAATAACTTTCGCGCCTTCGCCTTCTTTCTTAGCGATGTAATCCCCGGCGATTTTGCCGCCCAGTACGTTATCGGACGCAATATGGCTCACGACGTCGCCTTTCGATGCCACGCGGTCAAGAGTAATAACCGGGATTTTCGCCTGGTTAGCCATCTTGATGGCGTTACCTACAGCATCAGAGTCAGTCGGGTTTATCAGCAAGATTTTGGTGCCGCGAACGGTTAAGTCCTGAACGTTAGCCAGCTCTTTCGCCGGGTTGTTCTGTGAATCCAGAACCACCAGGTTATAACCCAGTTTGTCCGCTTCTTTCTGTGCGCCATCCTTCAAGGAAACAAAGAACGGGTTATTCAGCGTAGAGATAACCAGGGCAATGGTGTCTTTTGCCATCGCATTTGCGCTCACGGTGGCGCTCAGCGCAACCGCAGAAACCAGGGTAGCCAGTTTTTTCATGTTCATATCTAAGATGTCCTGTAGTGTCGTAAATTATTGCTTTTTGTTGTCCACCAGCACCGCCAGCAGGATAACAACTGCTTTAACGATCATCTGGTAATAAGAAGAAACACCTAACAAGTTCAAACCGTTGTTGAGAAAACCAAGGATCAGCGCACCGATAAGTGTGCCGACGATACGACCTTTACCGCCAGCCAGACTGGTGCCGCCCAGTACCACAGCGGCGATAGCATCCAGCTCATAGCCGGTACCCGCCGTAGGTTGTGCCGAAGACAGACGCGCGACTTCAATGATGCCCGCCAGCGCCGACAATAATCCACACAAAGAGTAGACGATAATTTTAACTTTATTGACGCTAATGCCGGAAAGACGCGTTGCCGCTTCGTTACCGCCGAGCGCATAGATATAACGCCCCAGACGAGTGTGATGCAGCATGTACCACGCGGCGAGGAAGACAATCCCCATGAGCCACACAGGCGTGGGAATACCCAGCGGACGACCGATACCGAACCAGCCAAACACGTCGGCATTATCGGTAAAGCCGGTATTCACCGGACTGCCGTTGGTGTACACCATCGTCACCCCGCGCAGCAACAGCATCATCACCAGCGTGGCGATAAAGGCCTGAACGCGTCCTTTGGCGACAATCACGCCGGTAACGGCCCCGATTGCGGCACCTAATGCGAGTGCGGCAGCAACCGCCACCAGCGCATTAACTTCGACACCCACAATCGACGCGGCGACCGCGCCGGTCAACGCCAGCAGTGAACCGACGGACAGGTCGATTCCCGACGTTAAAATGACCAGCGTCATCCCGACCGCCATGATCGCATTCACGGAGGTCTGCTGCAGGATGTTGAACAGGTTATTGACGGTAAAAAAGTTCGGGCTCATGGTCGAGACAATCGCTATCAGCACCAACAGGGCTATCAGCGATTTTTGCTCCAGCAGCCAGGCTTTGGTGAAATAGCGGCGACCTGCCACAGACTGGGTTGTCATCTTTTTTACTCCTGGTTCACGCGGTTAAGCTTGCCCACAGCGGCAGCCATTAATACTTCCTGGGTGGCCTGCTCGCGTGAAAACTCACCGCCGAGATGCCCTTCATGCATCACAATAATGCGATCGCTCATCCCCAAGACTTCAGGCATCTCGGACGAGACCAGAATGATGCTCAGACCGTCGGCCTTGAACTGGTTGATAAGCTGATAAATCTCTTTTTTGGCGCCCACATCCACACCGCGGGTTGGTTCATCCAGAATCAACACTTTTGGACGGGTCATCAGGCCACGCGCGATGGCGACCTTCTGCTGATTACCGCCGGACAGCAGACCAATTGCCTGTTCCATAGACGGGGTTTTAACGTTGAACAGGCGGATAAAATCGCTGACCGCCTGTTGTTCATCTTTATGCTTGAGGCTACCGCCGGTACGACTGAAATAGCGCAGTGCGGTCAGCGACATGTTCTCTTTCACCGACATGCCCAGTACCAGGCCATCGCGCTTACGGTCTTCGGAGATATAGACAATGCCGTTCGCCAGACCATCCTGCGGCGAGCGCGTCACCACTTCATGACCGTCAAGGGTTACGTAACCGCTGGTGCGCGGCAGCGCGCCGTACAGCACCTTCATCAGTTCCGTACGCCCTGCGCCCATCAGCCCGGCTACGCCAAGAATTTCCCCTTTACGCAGAGTAAAGGAGACGTTTTCAACGCCCGGCCCGCATAGCGCATCCACTTTCAGGCGGATCTCACCCGGCGCTTTATCAATGCGCGGATACTGATCTTCGAGCTTACGCCCGACCATCATTTCAATGAGCAGATCTTCGTCGAGGCTGGCGACTTCACGCTCGGCAATAAACTGGCCGTCACGGAATACCGTCACGTCGTCGCAAATCTCGAAGATCTCTTTCATACGGTGGGAAATATAGACAATGCCGCGCCCCTGCGATTTCAGCTCGCGGATCACGCGGAACAGGGATTCGGTTTCGGTATCGGTCAACGCATCGGTCGGTTCATCCATAATGATGACTTTCGACTCGAAGCTCAGCACTTTGGCTATTTCCACCATCTGCTGATCGCCGATCGACAGATCGCCCACCAGACGATCGCTCTTAAAGCGCAGATTGAGTTTTGCCAGCAGGATGTCCGCTTCGGCATACATCTTCTTCCAGTCGATTTTGCCAAAGCGATTCACGAACTCACGGCCGAGGAAGATGTTCTCGGCAATCGTCAGCTGCGGAATCAGGTTTAGCTCCTGGTGGATGATGCCGATACCAGCTTCCTGGGAGGATTTCGGGCCAGTGAAGGTGGTTTCTTTACCCAGCCATAATAATGAACCGGCATCACGGGCATAAATCCCGGTCAGCACTTTCATCATGGTGGATTTGCCCGCGCCGTTTTCACCGACCAGCGCCATCACGCGCCCGGCGTAGACATTTAGCGCAGCACCGGAAAGGGCCTTCACGCCCGGGAACGATTTATCGATCCCTTTAAGTTGTAAGAGTGCGTCCATGATGGCCTCAGAAGGTGACGCCAGCACAAAGAATGATATTCGCATACGGGGAACACTCCCCGCTGCGAATCACCGCCTGACTGTCTGCGGTTTGTTGTTTGAACTGCTCATGCGAGATGTAACGAACGTCAATGGTATTTCCCTGGTGTTGTTGCAGTTGCTCGATGTGTTTGAGCAACGTTTCGTGGAGCTGCGGATTATGTTGTTGAATTTCCGTTGCGAGAATGGCGGCCTCAACCTGCATCTCTTGCGTCACCACGCCTAATACCTGCATAAAGGTGGGAACGCCCTGGGTTAACGCCATATCAATGCGCGCAGTGCTATGGGGAATAGGTAAACCCGCATCGCACACCACCAGCGTATCGGTATGACCCAGGCGGGAGATGACCGACGAGATTTCAGAGTTAAGTACCGTGCCTTTCTTCATTTATTTTCTTGCTCCACTAGCGAAACGTTTCGCTGAATTAAGTTTAATCTTAATAGCGCGCAGAAAACCACCATCAGGTTATAGAAATGTGATCGCTATCGAAACGTTTCGCGAATAAAGGAAGGGATAAAAAAACGCCCTCCGTCAGACGAGGGAGGGCGTTGAATGCTTTAAATTTCGACCTGGGTGCCCAGTTCGATAACCCGGTTCGGCGGGATTTCGAACTGATCCGGCGCGCGAAGCGCGTTGCGCTGCAACAGCAGGTACAGCTTACCGCGCAGACGCAGATACCACGGACGCTTGCCGACAATCAGCGACTCATGCGACATAAAGAACGACGTTTCCATCATCCGGCAGCTCAAGCCTTCCAGACCGCAGCGGTGGAACACCTCTTCCACGTTTGGCGTTTCACGCCAGCCGTAGCTTGCCACTACGCGCCAGAAGGTCGGTGAGAGCTGCTCTATCTGCACGCGGCGAACGTTATGCACATAGGGCGCATCTTCGGTGCGCAGCGTCAGCAGGATCACACGCTCATGCAGCACCTTGTTGTGCTTGAGGTTATGCAGCATCGCAAACGGGATAACGTTCAACGCACGCGACATATACACCGCGGTGCCCGGTACTCGTACCGGCGGCGATTTCTCAAGCGAGGCAATCATTGCCTCCAGAGAATTGCCGTGTTCGTGCATGCGACGCAGCAGGCGGAAACGCTCGCTTTTCCAGGTGGTCATGATGGTAAACATGATCAGCGCCAGCGTCAGTGGCAACCAACCACCGGAGACGATTTTATCGAGGTTCGCCGAGAACAGCGGGATATCGATACACATAAAGCCCACCAGCATCAGCGCCACGACAAACTTATTCCAGCGCCAATTTTTACGCGCCACCGTGGTGAACAGGATGGTGGTCAGCACCATGGTTCCGGTTACCGCAATCCCGTACGCCGCCGCCAGGTTTGAGGAGTGCTCAAAGCTGACAATTACGATAACCACCGAGATATAGAGCAGCCAGTTGATAAACGGAATGTAAATCTGCCCGGACTCCATTTCCGAGGTATGGATTATCCGCATCGGCGACAGATACCCTAAACGCACGGCCTGACGCGTCAGCGAGAAGACCCCGGAAATCACCGCTTGCGAAGCGATAACCGTCGCGAGCGCTGCGATAATCAGCATAGGGATCAGCGCCCAGTCAGGCGCCAGCAGGAAGAACGGGTTTTTAATCGCTTCAGGATGCTGTAACAGCAGCGCACCCTGACCAAAGTAGTTAAGTACCAGCGAAGGCAGCACCACCGAAAACCAGGCCAGACGAATGGGCAGTTTACCGAAATGGCCCATGTCGGCGTACAACGCTTCCACGCCGGTAATCGACAGTACGACGGCGCCCAGCGCAACAAACGAGACGGTCTTGTACTCAAGGAAGAAGTGGACGGCCCAGTACGGGTTCAGCGCATGCAGAACTTCCGGGTTTGCCATGATGCTCCGCGCGCCCAGCACCGCCAGCAGCAGGAACCAAACCAGCATAATAGGGGCGAACAGTTTGCCGACCATACTGGTTCCGTGTTTCTGGATAGCAAACAGCAGCGTCAGAACGATAATCGAGATAGGAACAACCCAGGTATCGAGTTCAGGCGCGATAATTTCCAGGCCTTCTATCGCCGACATCACCGAAATAGCCGGGGTAATAACCACTTCGCCATAGAAGAAGCTGCCGCCGATTAGCCCCAGGATCACCAGAACCGATGTGGTTCGCGCAGACGTGTTGCGTCCCGCCAGCGACATCAGCGTCAGGATCCCACCTTCACCCGCGTTATCCGCACGCATCACGAAGGTGATGTATTTGAGTGATACGGTAAAAATCAGCAGCCAGAAGATAAGCGACAAGAAGCCAAAAACGGCATCCCGTTCAACGCCAAAACCAAACTGACCAGACAAGCATTCACGAAGTGTATAAAGAGGGCTGGTACCAATATCGCCGTATACCACGCCAATTGCAGCGAGTGTAATCGCTGATAAAGATTGTTTATTATCAGTGCTCATAGACTAGTCTTTCGTTTATAAAACAAATGTGTGCCTAGTCCCTTGGCCCACGAAAAGCGCACAGTATGCACGATTAGCGTCAAAATCGTACCCCTTAATTGCGTCATCTTAATCTGCCTCAATAAATCGTGAAGGACTATTGAGGCTATTCAGCGCCAGACTTAAACGTCTATACTCAGCCAGTTAGCTGATTACATGGCGAAAGGACGCAGGTTAATTATGGCGCAACCACATTTATTAGCAGAAAGAATTTCTCGGTTAAGCAGCGCTTTAGAGAAAGGGCTCTTTGAACGCAGTCACGCCATTCGCCTGTGTCTTCTGGCGGCACTGAGCGGTGAGAGCGTCTTTTTACTCGGCCCACCGGGGATTGCTAAAAGCCTGATTGCGCGTCGCCTGAAATTTGCCTTCCAGCACGCCCGGGCGTTTGAATATTTGATGACCCGCTTTTCCACGCCGGAAGAGGTCTTTGGCCCGCTGTCTATTCAGGCGTTAAAAGATGAAGGGCGCTACGAGCGCCTGACCGCAGGCTATCTGCCGGAAGCGGAAATCGTCTTTCTCGATGAAATCTGGAAAGCGGGCCCCGCCATCCTCAATACGCTGCTGACCGCCATTAATGAGCGCCACTTTCGTAACGGCGCGAACGTCGACAAAATCCCCATGCGCCTGCTGGTGACCGCCTCGAACGAACTGCCCGAAGCGGAAAGCAGTCTGGAAGCGCTGTATGACCGAATGTTGATTCGTCTGTGGCTCGACAAAGTGCAGGATAAAGGCAACTTCCGCTCCATGCTGATTAGCCAGCAGGATGAAAACGACAATCCAATTCCGGCCAATCTTCAGATCACCGATGAAGAGTACTTCCAGTGGCAGAAAGATATCGGCAAGGTCAAACTGCCGGATGCCGTTTTCGAGCTGGTTTTCACGCTGCGCCAGCAACTGGATAACTTACCGAATGCGCCTTATGTCTCAGACCGTCGCTGGAAGAAAGCCGTGCGTTTACTGCAAGCCTGCGCGTTCTTTAGCGGCCGAGACGCCGTCGCCCCTATCGATCTGATCTTGCTAAAAGAGTGCCTGTGGCATGACGCTGAAAGCCGGAATTTGCTTCAGCAACAGTTAGATATATTGATGACCGGACACGCGTGGCAGCAGCAGGCAATGCTTAACAAGCTGGGCGCGATTACCCAGCAACGTTTACAGCTTCAGCAGCAGCAAAGCGATAAAACGGCGCTAAAAGTAACGCGTCTGGGCGGGATGTTTAGCCGGAAGCCACACTATGAGCTGCCACCTGAAGTGCAATCACCGACGGTGACGTTGCTACTGCAAAAGCCGCTTAAGCTGCATGACATTGAAGTCGTTCACATTACCTTCGAACGCCAGGCGCTGGATAACTGGCTTGAGAAAGGCGGCGAAATCCGCGGCAAGCTCAACGGGATTGGTTTTGCCCTGACGCTCAATATGGAAGTCGACGCCGCGCAGCACCTGGTTGTTCGCGATGTCAGTCTGCAAGGTTCTCGCTTATCTCTGCCGGGCACCAGTACGCCAGAGAACATGCCTCATGAGATTCTCCAGCAGCTTACCGCCCTTCATGAAGAGTGGCACCAGCAGCACAACCGCTTTAGCGAGCAGCAAAAATGTCTGTTTGTGAATGAAGAGTGGTTAGGCCGCATTGAAGCCAGTTTGCAGGATGTCGCCGTCCAGATTAAGCAGGCGCAGCTTTAATGTTAACCGTTGATACGCTCAACATGATGCTGGCGGTCAGCGAAGAGGGGATGATCGAAGAGATGATCATCGCTCTGCTGGCCTCGCCGCAGTTGGCGGTCTTCTTTGAAAAATTTCCCCGTTTAAAAAGCGCGATTACCGACGATCTTCCCCGGTGGCGTGAAACCTTTAAAAATCGCCTGAAAGGGGCACCGATACCGGTGGAGCTGGAAGAAGAGGTTGTCTGCTATCAGCAAAGCCAGCTCTTATCGACAACCCAATTTATCGTCCAGTTGCCGAACATTCTGGCGCTATTAAAGCGGGTACAGTCCCCCTTTACCGCTCAGGCACAGCAGTTGGTTGCTAACAATGCGACCTTTACTCCCGCCTTGCACACGCTCTTTCTGCAACGCTGGCGCTTAAGCCTTGTGGTTCAGGTCACCTCAATTAATCAGCAATTGCTGGAAGAAGAGCGGGAACAACTGCTCAGTGAAGTCCAGGAACGTATGACCCTGAGCGGTCAGCTTGAACCGGTGCTGGTGGATAACGACAGCGCCGGTGGCCGATTATGGGATATGAGCGCCGGGCAGCTTAATCGCGGTGACTATCAGTTGATCGTCAAATACGGCGAGTTCCTCAGTCAGCAGCCAGAGTTGATGCGTTTAGCCGAGCAGCTAGGACGTTCTCGCGAAGCGAAATCGGTGCCGAAGAAAGATGCGCCAATGGAAACTTTTCGCACGCTGGTTCGCGAGCCCTCAACGGTGCCTGAACAGGTGGACGGCATTCAGCAAAGCGATGATATTCTGCGCCTGCTGCCGCCGGAGCTGGCGACGCTTGGCATGACTGAACTGGAATATGAGTTTTATCGCCGGCTGGTGGAAAAGCAGCTGTTAACCTATCGCCTGCATGGTGATGCCTGGCACGAGAAGGTGACGGAGCGACCGGTCGTGCATCAGGATGAAGATGAGCAGCCGCGCGGGCCGTTTATCGTCTGCGTGGACACATCCGGCTCCATGGGCGGCTTTAACGAGCAGTGTGCCAAAGCTTTTTGCCTGGCCTTAATGCGCGTAGCGCTCGCCGATAACCGCCGTTGCTACATCATGCTGTTCTCAAGTGAAGTGGTGCGCTATGAACTCACTTGTCCACAAGGGCTGGAGCAGGCGATTCGCTTTCTAAGCCAGCGCTTTCGCGGCGGTACCGATATGGCGAGCTGTTTCCGCGCAATTATCGAACACTTACAAAACCCACAGTGGCAAGATGCCGACGCGGTGGTGATCTCAGATTTTATCGCCCAGCGGCTGCCGGATGAGGTAGTGAAAAAGGTGGGGGATCTGCAGCATAAATATCAGCACCGTTTTCATGCGGTGGCGATGTCGGCACACGGCAAACCCGGGATCATGCGCATTTTCGATCATATCTGGCGCTTTGATACCGGGTTGCGAAGCCGCCTGCTAAGACGCTGGCGGCGTTAACGACGAATTACAGTAAAGATGAGACGCTCTCACGAACCTGCGCTGGCCATACGCCGCATTGGACCTGACCGATATGCGACAACTGCAACAACAGCATAGTTAAACGAGACTGACCTATACCGCCGCCGATAGTTTGCGGCATATCACCACGCAGCAGCGCCTGATGCCACTCCAGCTGCAAGCGATCTTCGTCACCGGTCAGTTGAAGCTGATGCTTAAGCGCTTTCGCATCTACGCGAATCCCCATTGAAGAGAGCTCAAACGCATCTTCCAGCACCGGGTTCCACACCAGAATGTCACCGTTCAGACCGGCAAAGCCGGACGCGCTCGGGGTGCTCCAGTCGTCATAGTCCGGCGCACGAACGTCGTGACGCTGACCATCCGATAATTTGCCGCCGATACCGATAAGGAAGACGGCGCCCAGCTCTTTAGCAATCGCGCGTTCACGACCTTTGGCATCCAGGCCCGGATAACGACTCAGCAGCGTTTCGCTGTGCACAAAGTGGATCTGTTCTGGCAGGAACGGTGTCAGACCAAATTCTTTGCTTACCGCCATTTCAGTTTCTTTAATACCCGCCCAGATAGCCTTAACGGTGCTTTCCAGCGTACCGGTGTGGCGCTCATCATCACCCATCACGCGTTCCCAGTCCCACTGGTCAACGTAAACGGAGTGAATGGCAGTCAATCTATCTTCATCGGGGCGAAGGGCTTTCATGTGCGTGTAGAGCCCTTCGCCCGCGCTGAAGTCGTGTTGTCCCAGAGTTTGACGTTTCCACTTAGCCAAAGAATGCACCACTTCAAACTGGGCATCTGGCAGCGTTTTCACTTTCACCTGGACCGCTTTCTCGCAACCAGACAGGTTGTCCTGAGTCCCATCCCCGATACGGCTTAAGATTGGCGCCTGAACTTCTACGAGCCCTAGCTTCTCTTCCAGCTGACGGGAAAAGTGGGATTTGACGAAACTAATCTGGCGTTGTTTTGCGATGTATGCGGTTTTCATTATTTTTACTCCTGCGTCCTGTTGCCATTGATTAAGCAACAAAACAGGCCACCAATACAATAATCAAACAATAAAAAGCCGAACTCACTTTTGATTCGATAAAATTTACGGCTAAAATAGAGCTAATCGTTAATCATCATAAGAAAAACCAATGGAAAATTATCAGATCGACAATCTGGATCGCGGCATTCTTGACGCCCTGATGGCCAACGCCCGTACCGCATACGCAGAATTAGCCAAACAGTTCTCCGTGAGCCCCGGCACTATTCATGTCCGCGTAGAGAAAATGAAGCAGGCGGGAATTATCACCGGCGCGCATGTCGACGTCAGTCCTAAACAGCTCGGTTACGATGTCGGTTGTTTTATCGGCATCATTCTCAAGAGCGCGAAAGACTACCCGTCGGCGCTGGCACGGCTGGAAAGCCTGGATGAGGTTACCGAGGCGTACTACACCACCGGGCACTACAGCATCTTTATTAAAGTCATGTGCAAATCGATCGACGCGCTTCAGCAGGTACTTATCAACAAGATCCAAACAATTGATGAAATTCAGTCTACCGAGACGCTGATCGTGCTGCAGAACCCGATCATGCGTACCATCAAGCCGTAAACAACTTTTTTAATCCCACATTTTTCCACAGGTAGATCCCAGCTCGTTCACAGCGTACAATGCGCCTTCTTTATAAAGGTGGACGAGCATGGCGGATATCACTCTCATTAGCGGCAGCACGCTTGGCAGTGCGGAATATGTAGCAGAACATCTGGCTGAAAAGCTGGAGGACGCCGGTTTTTCCAGCGAAATGCTGCACGGCCCGATGATCGATGAAGTGCCAACCGAAGGGATCTGGCTGGTTATCAGTTCAACGCACGGTGCAGGAGACATTCCTGACAACCTTCTGCCTTTATATGAAGCATTACTTGAGCAGAAACCGGATCTCTCAAAGGTACACTTTGGTGCAATCGGGATCGGCAGCCGCGAATATGACACGTTCTGTGGCGCTATCGATAAATTAGAGGCTGCATTGAAAGCCTGTGGAGCCAAACAAGTTGGCGAAACGCTGCGGATCAATGTGCTCGAACATGAGATTCCTGAAGATCCGGCAGAGATTTGGTTAGGATCGTGGCATCTTTTGCTCAGAGATTTGTAAAGATCGGACTTTATTCTGTGGATAAGTCTGGTTAAAAGCTTGGATCAACCGGTAGTTATCCAAAGAATAACTCTTGACTGCTTTTTGACCTGTGCATAACCCTTCGTTTTGATCCCAGCTTATACTGACCAGGATCACCGATCATTCACAGTTAATGATCGTCCTTAAACGGTTGATCTTTAATTGTGGATCGCACTTATCCACAGAAGTTGGCGATCCTAATAAGAGATCATAATAGAACAGATCTCTAAATAAAAAGATCTTCTTTTTAATACCCAAGATCCGAACCCTTTCTCCATCGACTAAAGTTGAGTAGAATCCACGGCCCGGGCAACAATCCATTTTCACACCGCTTTACGCGAGGCAAACCACCATGTTTTATCAGGATCCTTTTGACGTCATCATCATTGGCGGGGGTCATGCAGGCACTGAGGCCGCGATGGCCGCAGCGCGAATGGGTCAGCAGACCCTGCTTTTGACACACAATATCGACACGTTGGGGCAGATGAGCTGCAACCCGGCGATTGGCGGCATTGGGAAAGGACACCTGGTAAAAGAAGTGGATGCGCTTGGCGGCCTGATGGCAACGGCTATCGACCATGCGGGTATCCAGTTTAGGATACTAAACGCCAGCAAGGGACCGGCCGTTCGCGCCACTCGTGCTCAGGCGGATCGCGTGCTCTATCGTCAGGCAGTGCGAACGGCTCTGGAGAATCAGCCAAACCTGATGATCTTCCAGCAGGCGGTTGAGGATCTGATTGTTGAAAACGATCGCGTTGTGGGTGCTGTAACCCAGATGGGGCTTAAATTCCGCGCCAAAGCGGTTGTTTTGACCGTCGGGACTTTCCTCGATGGCAAAATTCACATTGGTCTGGATAATTACAGCGGTGGTCGTGCCGGCGATCCGCCATCCATCCCGCTGTCTCGCCGCCTGCGTGAACTGCCGCTGCGCGTCAGTCGCTTGAAAACGGGGACGCCGCCGCGTATCGACGCGCGCACCATCGATTTCAGCGTTCTGAGCCAACAAAACAGCGACAACCCAATGCCGGTATTCTCGTTCCTCGGCAATGCGTCCCAGCATCCACAGCAGATGCCGTGCTACGTCACGCATACCAACGAGAAAACCCATGAGGTGATCCGCAATAATCTCGATCGCAGCCCGATGTATGCTGGCGTGATCGAAGGGATCGGCCCGCGCTACTGTCCATCGATCGAAGACAAAGTGATGCGCTTTGCTGACAAAAATCAGCACCAGATCTTCCTCGAACCGGAAGGACTGACCTCTAACGAAATTTATCCTAACGGTATCTCCACCAGCCTGCCATTTGATGTGCAGATGCAGATTGTCCGTTCCATGCAAGGCATGGAAAACGCCCGTATCGTTCGTCCAGGCTACGCTATCGAATATGATTTCTTCGACCCGCGCGACCTGAAGCTCACGCTTGAGAGCAAACACATTCACGGTCTGTTCTTTGCCGGTCAAATCAACGGTACAACGGGTTACGAAGAAGCCGCCGCGCAAGGTATGCTGGCCGGTCTTAACGCCGCTCGTTTGTCTGCCGACAAAGAAGGCTGGGCGCCACGCCGCGATCAGGCTTACCTTGGAGTGCTGGTGGACGATCTCTGCACTCTGGGTACCAAAGAACCGTACCGCATGTTCACGTCTCGTGCGGAATACCGTCTGATGCTGCGCGAAGACAATGCCGATCTGCGTTTGACCGAAATTGGTCGTGAGCTGGGCCTGGTTGACGACGTACGCTGGGCGCGCTTTAACGAGAAGATCGAAAATATCGAACGTGAACGTCAGCGTCTGAAATCGACCTGGGTTAATCCAACGACAGACTCTGTAGACGAAGTGAATGCTCACCTGAGCGCGCCACTTACCCGAGAAGCCAGCGGTGAAGATCTGCTGCGCCGCCCGGAAATGACCTACGAACAGCTGACAAAACTCACGGCCTACGCCCCAGCGCTGGAAGATGCTCAGGCGGCAGAGCAGGTGGAAATTCAGGTGAAATACGAAGGTTATATCGCGCGCCAGCAAGACGAGATTGAAAAACAGCAGCGCAATGAGAATACGCTGCTGCCAGCGACGCTGGACTACCGCCTGGTTAACGGCCTGTCCAACGAAGTGATCGCGAAACTTAACGATCACAAACCGGTTTCTATCGGCCAGGCATCGCGTATTTCAGGGATCACCCCAGCGGCTATCTCGATTTTGCTGGTGTGGTTGAAAAAACAAGGCCTGCTGCGCCGCAGCGCGTAGCTTTGAATTATGCCCGGGAGCGCTGCGCTTACCGGGCCTACAATGTCGGCCGGATAAGGCAAGGCCGCCATCCGGCAAATCACCGCTAATAGGTATTCCCCGTGCTTAACAAACTTTCTCGTCTGCTGGATGAAGCAGGAATTTCGCTCACCGATCACCAGAAAAACCAGCTTGTGGCTTACGTCGATATGCTGCACAAGTGGAACAAAGCCTACAACCTGACTTCCGTGCGCGATCCCAATGAAATGCTGGTTCGCCATATTCTCGACAGTATCGTGGTTGCGCCTTCGCTAAGAGGTGAACGCTTTATAGATGTCGGAACAGGTCCTGGACTGCCGGGGATTCCGTTATCTATCGTTCGACCGGATGCCCATTTCACGTTACTGGATAGTCTGGGCAAGCGCGTGCGCTTCCTGCGTCAGGTTCAGCATGAGCTGAAGCTTGAGAACATCACGCCGGTGCAAAGTCGCGTAGAAGAGTTCCCGGCTGAGCCTCCTTTTGACGGTGTGATTAGCCGCGCTTTCGCGTCGCTGACCGATATGGTGACCTGGTGCCACCACCTCCCTGGTGAAGAAGGGCGTTTTTATGCGCTGAAGGGCCAGTTACCGACAGAGGAAATTGCGCAACTTCCGGCGCAGTTCAGCGTGGACTCTATCGTTGAATTACGGGTTCCACATCTCGAAGGCGAACGCCATCTGGTTATTATCCAGGCAAATAAAATTTAATATTTATCAAAAAAAGTAGAGAAAAAGTACCGGTGCTGGTGTTAACAAATGTACGAAAAGAAACGCCAGCAACCTGGAAATATTAACCAATGATTAACCTTGTTTTATCTTGCTCTTAACTCAGCTTTTTTTGTTAATGATGAAAATAGTAAACATGGAAAATATCAGCCTGCTAAAAGTCAGCGCTTAAGTCATTTTGTCATGTTAATAATATATTATGAATGTCAATGAATGGTTTTTGTTCTGTATCGGTGTGTTTTTAAAAGATTGGGGAATTTTCGGCTTAGATATCAAATCGATGAGAACACATATTTTGCTGCGTTGAATCAGAAGCTTAGTTCTAAAATGTTTAATATGTGATCTCGTGCACGCTTTATAATCACTGTTTTCGATGTGTTTGCAGTTTTGTACGATCGTTCACACTTTGATGAAAAGTTGAAAAACAGCTCGAATGAAAAATATTTAAACATTTATTCACTTTTTGGCTACTTATAGTTTGAATTCACGAGGCGTCACCGTATAATTTGCCCGATTTTTGATGCTTGACTCTAAGCCATAAAGAACGTTTTATACGACACGCGGCATACCTCAAAGGGAGCAGGAGTAGAAACGTGATGTCTATGTCGCTCGTGAGTCGAAACGTTGCTCGTAAGCTTCTGTTCATTCAGCTTCTGGCAGTGATAGCAAGTGGATTGCTGTTCAGCCTAAAAGACCCCTTCTGGGGCATCTCCGCCGGGTGTGGGGGATTGGCAGTGTTACTGCCTAACATGTTGTTTATGATTTTTGCCTGGCGTCACCAGGCGCATACACCCGCTAAAGGTCGAGTGGCCTGGACGTTCGCTTTCGGTGAAGCGTTCAAAGTGCTAGCGATGCTGGTGTTATTGATAGTGGCGCTGGCGGTTTTAAAGGCGGTATTCTTGCCGCTGATCGTGACATGGATTTTGGTGCTAGTGGTTCAGATACTGGCGCCCGCTGTAATTAACAACAAAGGGTAAAAGGCATCATGGCTTCTGAAAATATGACGCCGCAGGAATACATAGGTCATCACCTGAATAACCTTCAGCTTGATCTGCGTACTTTCTCGCTGGTAGATCCGCATAACCCCCCAGCCACCTTCTGGACGCTCAATATTGACTCCATGTTCTTCTCGGTGGTGCTGGGTCTGTTGTTCCTGCTTACGTTCCGTAGCGTTGCCAAAAAAGCGACCAGCGGCGTACCAGGTAAATTTCAGACCGCGATTGAGCTGGTAATTGGCTTCGTCCATGGCAGTGTCAAAGACATGTACCATGGCAAGAGCAAGGTTATCGCTCCGCTAGCCCTGACGATTTTTGTCTGGGTATTCCTGATGAACCTGATGGACTTACTGCCTATCGACCTGCTGCCGTATGTTGCTGAGCACATACTGGGCCTGCCGGCGCTGCGCGTGGTTCCGTCTGCGGATGTGAACATCACCCTGTCAATGGCACTGGGCGTGTTTATCCTGATTCTGTTCTACAGCATCAAAATGAAAGGCATCGGTGGCTTCACTAAAGAGTTGACGCTGCAGCCGTTCAATCACTGGGCATTTATTCCTGTCAACTTAATCCTTGAAGGGGTAAGCCTGCTGTCCAAACCGGTATCTCTGGGTCTGCGACTGTTCGGCAACATGTATGCCGGTGAGCTGATTTTCATTCTGATTGCTGGTCTGTTGCCGTGGTGGTCACAGTGGATTCTGAATGTGCCATGGGCCATTTTCCACATACTGATTATTACGCTGCAAGCCTTCATCTTCATGGTTCTGACGATCGTCTATCTGTCGATGGCGTCTGAAGAGCATTAATTTACCAACACTACTACGTTTTAACTGAAACAAACTGGAGACTGTCATGGAAAACCTGAATATGGATCTGCTGTACATGGCTGCCGCTGTGATGATGGGTCTGGCGGCAATCGGTGCTGCGATCGGTATCGGCATCCTCGGGGGCAAATTCCTGGAAGGCGCAGCGCGTCAACCGGATCTGATTCCTCTGCTGCGTACTCAGTTCTTTATCGTTATGGGTCTGGTGGATGCTATCCCTATGATCGCTGTAGGTCTGGGTCTGTACGTGATGTTCGCTGTCGCGTAGTAAGCGTTGCTTTGAATTAAGTAAGAGCAATATCAGAACGTTAACTAGATAAAGAGGCATTGTGCTGTGAATCTTAACGCAACAATCCTCGGCCAGGCCATCGCGTTTGTCCTCTTCGTTCTGTTCTGCATGAAATACGTATGGCCGCCATTAATGGCAGCCATCGAAAAACGTCAAAAAGAAATTGCTGACGGTCTTTCTTCTGCAGAACGAGCTAAAAAGGATTTGGACCTTGCACAGGCCAATGCGACCGACCAGCTGAAAAAAGCGAAAGCGGAAGCCCAGGTAATCATCGAGCAGGCGAACAAACGTCGCTCCCAGATTCTGGACGAAGTGAAAGCTGAAGCAGAACAGGAACGTACTAAAATCGTGGCACAGGCTCAGGCTGAAATCGACGCCGAGCGTAAACGTGCTCGCGAAGAGCTGCGTAAGCAAGTCGCTATCCTGGCTATTGCTGGCGCCGAGAAGATCATCGAACGTTCCGTGGATGAAGCTGCTAACAGCGACATCGTGGATAAACTTGTCGCTGAACTGTAAGGAGGGAGGGGCTGATGTCTGAATTTATTACGGTAGCTCGCCCCTACGCCAAAGCAGCTTTTGACTTTGCCGTCGAACACAAAAGCGTAGAGCGCTGGCAGGATATGCTGGCATTTTCCGCCGAAGTGACGAAAAACGAACAAATGGCAGAGCTTCTTTCTGGCGCGATGGCGCCAGAAACGTTAGCTAAGTCGTTTATTGCCGTCTGTGGTGAGCAACTTGACGAAAATGGTCAGAACCTGATTAAGGTGATGGCTGAAAATGGTCGTCTTAAGGTGCTCCCTGATGTTCTTGAGCAGTTCATTCACCTGCGTGCTGCAAGTGAGGCTACCTCTGAGGTAGACGTCATTTCAGCCACCGCACTGAGTGAAGAACAGCTTGCGAAGATCAGCGCCGCGATGGAAAAACGTCTGTCACGCAAAGTTAAGCTGAATTGCAAAATCGATAAGTCTGTAATGGCAGGTATTATCATCCGTGCGGGTGATATGGTCATTGATGGTAGCGTACGCGGCCGTCTTGATCGCCTTGCAGACGTCTTGCAGTCTTAAGGGGACTGGAGCATGCAACTGAATTCCACCGAAATCAGCGAACTGATCAAGCAGCGCATTGCTCAGTTCAGTGTTGTGAGTGAAGCTCACAACGAAGGTACTATTGTTTCTGTAAGTGACGGTGTTATCCGCATTCACGGCCTGGCCGATTGTATGCAGGGTGAAATGATTTCCCTGCCGGGTAACCGTTACGCTATCGCACTGAACCTGGAGCGCGACTCCGTAGGTGCAGTCGTTATGGGCCCATACGCCGACCTCGCCGAAGGCATGACGGTTAAGTGTACGGGTCGTATCCTTGAAGTTCCGGTTGGCCGTGGCCTGCTGGGACGTGTGGTTAACACCCTGGGTGCACCAATTGATGGTAAAGGCGCGCTGGACAACGACGGCTTCTCAGCTGTTGAAGCTATCGCACCAGGCGTAATCGAACGTCAGTCCGTCGATCAGCCGGTACAGACCGGTTATAAATCCGTTGATGCCATGATCCCAATCGGTCGTGGTCAGCGTGAACTGATCATCGGCGACCGTCAGACCGGTAAAACCGCGCTGGCAATCGACGCCATCATCAACCAACGTGACTCCGGCATCAAGTGTGTCTACGTCGCTATCGGTCAGAAAGCGTCCACCATTTCTAACGTGGTACGTAAACTGGAAGAACACGGCGCGCTGGCTAACACCATCGTTGTTGTGGCAACTGCGTCAGAATCCGCTGCACTGCAATACCTGGCACCATACGCCGGTTGCGCAATGGGCGAATACTTCCGCGACCGCGGCGAAGATGCGCTGATCATTTATGATGACCTGTCTAAACAGGCCGTTGCTTACCGTCAGATCTCCCTGCTGCTCCGTCGTCCACCAGGTCGTGAAGCATTCCCGGGCGACGTATTCTACCTCCACTCCCGTCTGCTGGAGCGTGCTGCGCGTGTTAACGCCGAATACGTTGAAACCTTCACTAAAGGTGAAGTGAAAGGGAAAACCGGTTCTCTGACCGCGCTGCCGATTATCGAAACGCAGGCAGGTGACGTTTCCGCATTCGTTCCGACCAACGTAATCTCCATTACCGATGGTCAGATCTTCCTGGAAACCAACCTGTTTAACGCCGGTATTCGTCCTGCGGTTAACCCGGGTATCTCCGTATCCCGTGTAGGTGGTGCAGCGCAGACCAAGATCATGAAAAAACTGTCCGGTGGTATTCGTACCGCACTGGCACAGTATCGTGAACTGGCAGCGTTCTCCCAGTTTGCATCTGACCTTGATGATGCAACCCGTAAGCAGCTGGACCATGGTCAGAAAGTAACTGAACTGCTGAAACAGAAACAGTATGCGCCAATGTCCGTTGCGCAGCAGTCTCTGGTTCTGTTCGCGGCAGAACGTGGTTATCTGGCGGATGTAGAACTGGCGAAAATCGGTAGCTTTGAAGCCGCTCTGCTGGCTTACGTTGACCGTGATCACGCTCCGTTGATGCAAGAGATCAACCAGTCCGGTGGCTATAACGACGAAATCGAAGGCAAGCTGAAAGGCATCCTCGATTCCTTCAAAGCAACCCAGTCCTGGTAAAGTCTAGCGGCCTGTCTTAGGGCAGGCCGTAAGGCATTGAGGAGAAGCTCATGGCCGGCGCAAAAGAGATACGTAGTAAGATCGCAAGCGTCCAGAACACGCAAAAGATCACTAAAGCGATGGAAATGGTTGCCGCTTCCAAAATGCGTAAATCGCAGGAGCGTATGGCGGCCAGCCGTCCTTACGCAGAGACCATGCGTAAAGTTATTGGTCATCTTGCGAACGGTAATCTGGAATATAAGCACCCATACCTGGAAGAACGCGACGTTAAGCGCGTGGGCTACCTGGTGGTGTCGACCGACCGTGGTCTGTGTGGTGGTTTGAACATTAACCTGTTCAAAAAACTGCTGGCGGATATGAAGGCATGGTCTGAAAAAGGCGTTCAGTGCGATCTCGCAATGATCGGCTCTAAAGGCGTTTCCTTCTTTAACTCCGTTAATGGCAACATCGTTGCTCAGGTCACCGGCATGGGGGATAAACCTTCCCTGTCGGAACTTATCGGTCCGGTTAAAGTGATGTTGCAGGCCTACGATGAAGGCCGTCTGGACAAGCTTTATATTGTCAGCAACAAATTTATTAACACCATGTCTCAGACGCCAACCATCACTCAACTGCTGCCGCTGCCGGCATCAGATGATGCTGAGTTGAAGCGTAAAGCCTGGGATTACCTGTATGAACCAGACCCGAAAGCGCTGCTGGATACCCTGCTGCGCCGTTACGTTGAGTCTCAGGTTTATCAGGGCGTGGTAGAAAACCTGGCCAGCGAGCAGGCCGCACGTATGGTGGCGATGAAAGCCGCGACCGACAATGGCGGCAGCCTGATTAAAGAGCTGCAGTTGGTATACAACAAAGCTCGTCAGGCCAGCATTACTCAGGAACTCACCGAGATCGTCGGTGGTGCATCCGCGGTATAACCAGGTTAATTCGTAGAGGATTCAAGATGGCTACTGGAAAAATTGTCCAGGTAATCGGCGCCGTAGTTGACGTCGAATTCCCTCAGGATGCCGTACCGCGTGTGTACGAAGCCCTTGAGGTTCAGAATGGTAATGAAGTGCTGGTGCTGGAAGTTCAGCAGCAGCTCGGCGGCGGTATCGTACGTACCATCGCTATGGGTTCTTCCGACGGTCTGCGTCGCGGTCTGGATGTAAAAGACCTCGAGCACCCGATCGAAGTCCCGGTTGGTAAAGCAACGCTGGGTCGTATCATGAACGTACTGGGTCAACCGGTAGACATGAAAGGCGACATCGGTGAAGAAGAACGTTGGGCTATCCACCGTCAGGCACCTTCCTATGAAGAGCTGTCAAGCTCTCAGGAACTGCTGGAAACCGGCATCAAAGTTATCGACCTGATGTGTCCGTTTGCGAAGGGCGGTAAAGTTGGTCTGTTCGGTGGTGCGGGTGTAGGTAAAACCGTAAACATGATGGAGCTGATTCGTAACATCGCGATCGAGCACTCCGGTTATTCAGTGTTTGCGGGCGTAGGTGAACGTACTCGTGAGGGTAACGACTTCTACCACGAAATGACCGACTCCAACGTTATCGATAAAGTTTCTCTGGTTTATGGCCAGATGAACGAGCCACCAGGAAACCGTCTGCGCGTTGCGCTGACCGGTCTGACCATGGCTGAGAAGTTCCGTGACGAAGGTCGTGACGTACTGCTGTTCGTCGATAACATCTATCGTTACACCCTGGCCGGTACTGAAGTATCAGCACTGCTGGGTCGTATGCCTTCAGCGGTAGGTTACCAGCCGACTCTGGCGGAAGAGATGGGCGTTCTGCAGGAACGTATCACCTCCACCAAAACCGGTTCTATCACCTCCGTTCAGGCGGTATACGTACCTGCGGATGACTTAACTGACCCATCTCCAGCAACTACCTTTGCTCACTTAGATGCAACCGTAGTACTGAGCCGTCAGATCGCATCCCTGGGTATCTACCCGGCCGTTGACCCGCTGGACTCCACCAGCCGTCAGCTGGATCCGCTGGTTGTTGGTCAGGAACACTACGACACCGCGCGTGGCGTTCAGTCCATCCTGCAGCGTTATCAGGAACTGAAAGACATCATCGCCATCCTGGGTATGGATGAACTGTCTGAAGAAGACAAACTGGTGGTAGCACGCGCACGTAAAATTCAGCGCTTCCTATCCCAGCCGTTCTTCGTGGCAGAAGTATTTACCGGTTCTCCGGGCAAATACGTCTCCCTGAAAGACACCATCCGTGGCTTTAAAGGCATCATGGACGGCGAATACGATCACCTGCCGGAGCAGGCGTTCTACATGGTCGGTTCCATTGACGAAGCAGTGGAAAAAGCCAAAAAACTTTAACGCCTTAATCGGAGGGTGATATGGCAATGACTTACCACCTGGACGTCGTCAGCGCAGAGCAACAAATGTTCTCTGGTCTGGTCGAGAAAATCCAGGTAACGGGTAGCGAAGGTGAACTGGGTATTTTCCCGGGTCACGCCCCGCTGCTCACCGCCATTAAGCCTGGTATGATTCGCATCGTTAAACAGTTCGGTCATGAAGAGTTTATCTATCTGTCCGGCGGCATTCTTGAAGTGCAGCCTGGTAGCGTGACCGTTCTTGCTGATACTGCAATTCGTGGTCAGGACCTCGACGAAGCGCGAGCTCTGGAAGCGAAACGTAAGGCAGAAGAGCACATTAAGAGCTCTCATGGCGACGTGGATTACGCTCAGGCGTCTGCAGAACTGGCCAAAGCGATCGCTAAACTGCGCGTTATCGAGTTGACCAAAAAAGCGATGTAACACCGGCTTAGAAAGTCTAAAAACCAGTCTGATTCCAGACTGGTTTTTTTTTATCCCAAAATTTTTTATTCGATAAACTAGTAACGCGAAAACGGGTTATTTTTTATTGCGTTAAATGAGGGATCATTACGATGTCATTCCAACCATCTTTTGAAGGACCGCAGCCTGGTTCAGCGGTCGATCGTGTCACTTTTATCCGCCGAACCTATGTTCATCTGGCTGCTGCCATTGCCGGTTTCATTGTCCTGAGTACCGTACTGATGGCGATGGGCATCGGCGATCTGATGCTCAGAGTATTGTGGACCAGCGGGAAATTTGGCTGGCTAGCGGTTCTGGGCGCTTTCATGCTGGTGGGGATGCTGGCAACCCGTTTAGCGGATAACACCGCGTCGAATCAGGTTCAGCTGATGGGGCTTGGTATTTATGTCCTGGCGGAGTCACTGATCTTTTCACCGCTGCTGACGATGGCAGCCTACATGAATTCAAACATTATTCCGTCAGCGGCTATCGTGACGGTTCTGCTGGTCGGTGGGCTGACGTTTACTGCGTTTACGACGAAGAAAGATTTTTCGTTTCTGCGCTCGTTCTTAAACATAGTTGGGTTTGTTGCACTGGGCGCGATTGTTGCCGGTGCGATCTGTGGCTTTTCTATTGGCGTGGGCTTTTGTGCTTTGATGGTTCTGCTATGCGGCGGCTTTGTACTGTACGACACCTCGAATATTATCCATCACTATCCAACCGATCGACCTGCTGGTGCGGCGCTGCATCTGTTTGCTTCTATTGCCACCATGTTCTGGTACATCCTGCGTATCTTTATGTCGCGTAACTAGTCCCGGCTACAAGGTTGCATCCAGAGACCAGCGAGAATCTTCGCTGGTTTTTCTTTTTTGTTTTAGATAATTTGAAATTGAAAAGGTATTTTAAATATTTTGTGATTTACATCACAAAAACGTTGATCGATAAAAACGAGAGGAGTAGACTTTGTTTTGTGACCTGAGTCACAAAAAATATCACAATACTCGCAGGATAAAAATCATGAAACTGATCAACAAAATCATCGCACTTTTCAGCTCTATGAACATCTCTTTCGGTACCTTCAACCTGTAAGGTCACCCTGCTGGCCGCCCACTTGCCGGTCAGACTCTGTTCTGTGAAGCGCTGTACCGCTAACGAAAACGACAACACATGCGGTGTAAACAGAACCCAAACAAAAGGTCGCCTAACGGCGACCTTTGTATTTTCTGGGTATTTATTCCTTGTTCAGGAAATCTCCGGTTCTAAAGCTGCCATCCGGGTTGCGTTCCAGCGGCTGCGGTAACGTCAGTGACTGGAAGTCATCGGCCCGTAGCTCCTTGCCTTCTTTATTCACGCTTTTTCCCTTCTCGATAAAGTAGTTGGTTGCGTCTACGTTACCGACCACCGCGTCGTCGTATTTCCCAGGTTTGCTGCGCAGTGAGATGTTGTCAGTGAACACCCCTTGCGTAGAAGCATCGCCATAAGGGCTTGGGCGGAAGATGAAGTTAAAGCGCTGATTATCAACGGCGACGTTGTTAACCACCACCACCTTGCCCGGATTAAAGTTATCGGTGAATCCGTCCAGATGATTACCCACTGCGATGCTATTGCGGATTTCATGGGCAACCGGCTGGCCTTCGCCACCTAACTTGAAGCCATTACTGGTGTTGTCACGGGCGATCGAGTTCTCAATGACCACCACGCCATTTGCGCCATCTTCAATTTTGTTGAACAGATCAAATCCATCGTCGATATTGTTGTGGGAGTAGCAGCCTTCAAGGCGGTTACCCTCACCCACGCGCATCTTCACGGCAAAGCCGTCGGCATTGATCTTACCCGGATCTTCGTTACCGTAGGACTCCGCATTTACAACGCGGTTATAGCTTGCCCACAGTGGGCGACCGATCTTATCCGCAGAAGAGATCTGAATACCGGTATCATCGTTACGATAGGCCACTATGTTTTCAATGAGATTATGGCTACCCTGAATTCGCAGGCTTTTATCCGTGATCTCAATTCCCCGGAGAGTCCAGTAGTGCGCGTCCAGCAGCATACCGTGAATAACCGCTTTGCCTTGTGCCTCCAGCGTCTTACGAGCCTTATCGAGCCCGCTGGCTGAGAGAGGAATATCGGTTTTCGGGTAGTCCCCGGCGGCCAGCACAATCTTACCGCCCGGAGGCACTAGAGCGATGGCTGTGGTTAAATCCAGCGGCGCTTCCAGCGTACCTTTGGCTTTAGCTTTACCGGTGGGTGAGGCATAAAGCGTACTGGCCGTGACGTTTTTCACCTGACTCACGTTCAGCGATTGTTCCACCGGCGCAAGGTCTTTACCGCTGGTGGGGTTAAAGGTGATTTTGAACGCATTACTCTCTTTAAGCGTGGTGGGCAGGGTAAACATCTCACCGGCTTTCACCGATTTATTCTCCCCGATCACCACTTCATTTTGCCGTACCGTAAACAGGCCGTCGTAGTTGGCACGCGCCTGCAACGTATACTCCGCGGCCAGACTCTGACTCCCCGAGGCAACCTGCATCACTACCGGCCAGGATTTTGCGACGAACGGCTTTGAAGCAACCGTTTCGGCAGGTGAGGTGTTGAGTGATGCATCGCTGACGGTGATTTTTGCATTACGTGAGGCAAAGAATCCTACGTAATACTGTTTTTTGTCCTGTACCGAGATAAGGTCTGCATGCGGCACTTGCTGAGTGACCCACTTTTCGCTGCCCACCGGGGCCCAGGCGGTGATGAATCCGTTATTGGTGCGTTCAAGTTTTAGACGGAAGGCCGGAGATTGATGGAGGTCGACGCCCTCTTTATAACTCACCTTCTTAATTTCAGAACCGGCGTTTCCCCAGGGTTGGGTAATGCCATTACGAGAGATGGCCAGCATCTTCACGCGGTAATCATCTTTTTTATCCTGAGTGATAATGGCATTCATCACCATATTGGATGCCGCGGGAAACTCTTCATAACCCTCTTTAAGAGGTTCCATGCGCGGCACGCCAATAATATCGCGCACCAGTAGCCCCGCTCCTTCCTGAGCCGCAGGTTTGGCACCGTTTTCCGGGCCGAACTGGTCAACGGTGACGGTGGCGGTCAGCACAAAGTTCTTATCACTCGGCAACGTGGTGTAGAAGAACGTCAGGCCATCATGCGAGTTTGCTATTTTTCCCCCGCGGCTTTCAATAGTGATAGGTTGACTAAGATCGGCCACATCGGTTGTGGTCAGCGTCTTACCATCAATGGTGACGTTGTTAACACCGACTTTCTCCGGCAGGACGTTTGAGGAGAAGTTGACGTCGGTGGATTGCCCGAAGGCGATAGCCTTCCATTGCTGGGCGGTCTCAGCCTGCGCTGAGAATGAAAATGCTGCGCTACAAAGGGTAAGGGCCAGAGGTATCTTATTGTTCATATTATCTTCCTGAATGGTTTATCGATGCGATTATCACCAAATCAAAACGTTGTTTCTTTTTTGTACGTCACAATAATGAGTAAATAAAACGCTGTTTTGATTTATGGTTTTTCTTTATTCAGGTGGTAAAAAAACAATATAAGCAGTGAGATAGCCTGCAATCCGGCGTTCCAGCTGATTTCTTACAAGACAAATGGATTTGATATGGACGAAAATAGGGGCAGAAACGTCAATGTTGAACGTTTTATCAGCAAGCCATTTCATGGCGAAAAATATGTAGAATTTTCAACGTTAACCGGGTTTACTTCATCCTTAATCTACAGACAGGATACCTATGTCTAACCGTACTATGAGCGTTGTGATCCTTGCCGCTGGCAAAGGCACGCGTATGTATTCCGATCTTCCTAAAGTGCTGCACACCCTGGCCGGTAAGCCAATGGTGCAGCATGTCATTGATGCCGCTAATCATGTTGGCGCAACCCAGGTGCATCTGGTGTACGGCCACGGCGGTGATTTACTCAAGCAAACCTTAACAGATGACAATCTGAACTGGGTGCTACAGGCAGAACAGCTGGGTACGGGTCATGCTATGCAACAGGCCGCCCCGTTCTTTGCTGATGATGAAGATATCCTGATGCTGTACGGCGACGTTCCGCTGATCTCCGTTGAAACGCTGCAGCGTCTGCGTGATGCCAAACCGCAGGGCGGTATTGGTCTCCTGACAGTCGTGCTATCCGATCCAAGCGGCTACGGCCGAATCACTCGCGAAAACGGTAAAGTGACCGGCATCGTCGAGCATAAAGATGCCACCGATGAACAGCGTCTGATCCCGGAAATAAACACCGGCATCCTGATTGCTAACGGCGCGGATTTGAAGCGCTGGCTGGCGAAACTGAACAACGACAACGCGCAGGGCGAGTTCTATATCACCGATATTATCGCCATGGCCTATCAGGAAGGCCGCGAGATTGCCGCAGTGCATCCGGCGCGTATCAGCGAAACCGACGGTGTGAATAACCGCCTTCAACTGGCGCGTCTTGAGCGTATTTACCAGTCAGAGCAGGCGGAAAAACTGCTGCTGGCAGGCGTGATGCTGCGTGACCCGGCGCGTTTTGATCTGCGCGGTACGCTGTCTCACGGGCGCGATGTTGAAATTGATACTAACGTTATCCTTGAAGGCAATGTCGTACTTGGCCATCGCGTGAAAATTGGTGCTGGCTGCGTTATCAAAAACGCCACCATCGGCGATGACTGTGAAATCAGCCCGTACAGCGTAGTGGAAGATGCTCATCTCGAAGCTGCCTGCACCATTGGGCCGTTCGCGCGCTTACGTCCTGGCGCTGAGCTGCTGGAAGGGGCACACGTCGGTAACTTTGTCGAAATGAAAAAAGCGCGTCTGGGCAAAGGCTCAAAAGCTGGTCATCTGACCTACCTGGGCGATGCGGAAATTGGCGATAACGTGAATATCGGCGCAGGAACCGTCACCTGCAATTACGACGGTGCCAACAAGTTTAAAACCATTATCGGTGATGACGTATTCGTGGGATCAGATTCCCAACTGGTGGCCCCGGTGACCATTGGAAAAGGCGTCACCATTGCCGCAGGGACCACGGTTACCCGCGACGTGGCCGACAATGAGCTAGTCTTAAGCCGCGTACCGCAGGTACACAAACAAGGCTGGCAGCGCCCGGTGAAGAAAAAATAATTCGCGATTATTCGCGTAGGCCTGATAAGGCGTAGCCGCCATCAGGCAAACAAAGGGCGAGGCGATAACATAATCTCCCGCCCATTATTCGTGTAGGCCTGATAAGGCATAGCCGCCATCAGGCAAACAGCAGGTGAGGCGATAACATAATCTCCCGCCCATTGTTTGTGTAGGCCTGATAAGGCATAGCCGCCATCAGGCAAACAACGGGCGAGGCGATAACATAATCTCCCGCCCAAAAGGCAGTACCTATAAAAATAACCCCACTCTCTACAAGGCTCGGGGCGCCCGGTAACGGGCAACAGGTTGACCGACAACGCGTAAAAATCGGAACTAAAAACTATGTGTGGAATTGTTGGCGCAGTCGCGCAACGTGATGTAGCTGAAATCCTTCTCGAAGGTCTTCGTCGTCTGGAATACCGTGGTTATGATTCTGCGGGCCTGGCAGTCGTGGATGCACAAGGTCATATGACTCGCCTGCGTCGCCTCGGCAAAGTCCAGATGCTGTCACAGGCGGCGGCGGAACACCCGCTGTCTGGCGGCACCGGTATTGCCCACACCCGTTGGGCGACCCACGGTGAACCTTCGGAAACTAATGCACATCCGCATGTTAGTGACTACATTGCGGTCGTGCACAACGGCATCATTGAAAACCACGAACCGCTGCGGGAAATGCTTCAGGCGCGTGGCTATGTCTTTGTATCAGCCACCGACACCGAAGTGATTGCTCACCTCGTGCACTGGGAGCTGGAACAAGGCGGCACGCTCCGCGAAGCCGTACTACGTGCTATCCCGCAGTTACGCGGTGCGTACGGCACGGTGATTATGGACTCTCGCGATCCGAGCACCTTGCTGGCTGCCCGTTCCGGTAGCCCGCTAGTTATTGGCCTGGGCATGGGTGAAAACTTTATCGCCTCCGACCAGCTGGCGCTGCTGCCGGTCACTCGTCGCTTTATCTTCCTTGAAGAGGGCGATATCGCGGAAATCACTCGCCGTACGGTGGAGATTTTCGATAAGACCGGTGCGGAAGTGAAGCGCCAGGAGATCGAATCGAACCTGCAATATGACGCGGGCGATAAAGGTATCTATCGCCACTATATGCAAAAAGAGATCTACGAGCAGCCAAATGCGATTAAGAACACCTTAACCGGACGTATCAACCACGGTGAGGTGGATTTAAGCGAGCTGGGGCCGCAGGCCGATGCGTTGCTGGCGAAAGTTGAGCATATCCAGATTATCGCCTGTGGGACGTCTTATAACTCGGGCATGGTCGCGCGCTATTGGTTTGAGTCGCTGGCCGGTATGCCGTGTGATGTTGAGATTGCCTCGGAATTCCGTTATCGCAAATCCGCAGTTCGCCCTAACAGTCTGGTCATTACCCTTTCCCAGTCTGGCGAAACGGCAGATACTCTGGCGGGCTTACGTCTGGCGAAAGAGTTGGGCTATCTGGGCTCGCTGGCGGTATGTAACGTGGCCGGTTCATCGCTGGTGCGTGAATCTGATCTGGCGATTATGACCAAAGCAGGCGCGGAAATCGGCGTTGCCTCAACCAAAGCCTTTACCACTCAGCTGACCGTCTTACTGCTGCTGGTGGCAAAAATGGCGCGGCTCAAAGGTGCTGATATCGCGGTTGAGCAGGAGATCGTGCATGCGCTTCAGGCACTGCCAAGTCGTATTGAGCAGGTGCTGTCTGAGGACAAACGTATTGAAGCACTGGCGGAAGATTTCTCCGACAAGCATCACGCGCTGTTCCTCGGGCGTGGCGATCAGTACCCGATAGCGTTAGAAGGGGCGCTGAAGCTTAAAGAAATCTCCTACATCCACGCAGAAGCTTACGCTGCGGGTGAGCTGAAACACGGCCCGCTGGCGCTGATTGACGCGGATATGCCGGTTATTGTGGTCGCTCCGAACAACGAGCTATTGGAAAAACTGAAATCCAATATCGAGGAAGTTCGCGCGCGCGGCGGTGAGCTGTATGTGTTTGCCGACAGAGATGCTGCATTCACCAACAGCGATAACATGCACATCATTGAGATGCCGCATGTGGAAGAGGTGATTGCACCTATCTTCTACACGGTTCCATTGCAGTTGCTGTCCTATCACGTGGCGTTGATTAAAGGTACGGACGTCGACCAACCGCGTAACCTGGCGAAATCGGTAACCGTTGAATAGGTTATCTTATCAATAATCAGGGGCTGCCAGATGGCGGCCCCTTATCGTTTTGCCCACTGCGGCGGTTTTTTAAGACTTTTATATATAAAAATCCTCAATTTCATATTGGAATCATATTTATTATTTAAATGTAATTCCGCGAACATTGATGTTTTCATTAAACGCCCTATAAACATCACTCAAATTTATACTTCTTTTGTTTTGAATGTTTTCAATATATGTATTTGAATTTATTTATACGTCTTTGGTGTTTTTTGTTATATTAATTGATTGAATTGTTCTCTGTATGTTCTGAAAAAAAGTTGTGTGGGTTATATTATTACCGAACGTGACCCTAGCGTTAATTTATTGCGTGTTTGTTATATTGCTCCCCGGGTAAATTTATTCCGAAAAATAGCTTATATTTTTATCTTTAATGTTAATTGTATTAGTATAGAGAAAAATAACGCCCTCGCGAATTAATTTTTTTAAATTTAAAAAATTAACCTTGCGGACATTTATTGGATTTCAGAATTAAATTTTATTTCTTGTAACCAAACCTTTCCTTCCTGTATTATCCCGCTGGCTTTAATTGGAGCGTGTCCTCTTATTACATATTATTGAATGTATGCAATTTCGTATACAGGAATACTAATGTGTAAATATTAAAATATTATTTATTGATATGAATGGAGTCTATAATGAAAGGAAAATTCACGACCATTGCTTTGGCATTGACCTCGTGCCTCGTCGCCGGTCAGGCTTTAGCAGAAGACAGTACCGTGCATTTTCGTGGAGAAATTATTGACAGTGCCTGTGAAGTGACGCCCGATACTCAAGATCAGAACGTCAACCTGGGTAAAGTGAATAAAACAGCATTCAGTGGTGTTGGTAGCACTGCTGCACCGACTGCATTCCAGATTGATTTGATCAATTGTCCGGCAACTTATACCAAAGCTGCTATACGTTTTGATGGTACAGAAGCCGCCGGTAGCAATGGCGATTTAGCGATTGGCAATCCTGCAACAGCCTCTACGCCTGGTGACTACACCGGTGCTGGTGATGCTGCAACGGCAACAGGCGTTGCGATTCGCATTTATAACCGCAGCGATAACTCTCAGGTAGAGCTGTATAAAGATTCTGCTTACAGTGATATTACTGCCGGTAAGGTCTCCATGAAGTTTATGGCTCGCTATATTGCAACAGCAGCAGCCGTAACGCCAGGTACCGCCAATGCTGATTCGCAATTTACCGTTGAATACCAGAAATAAATAAGACCTTTTACCTTAATTAATGACGCTCATCATTATCAATTTTCCGGGAGATAACGATAGGCGTCATTTTAATCATTCTGAGATAATTGTATGTTTGTACGTTTACTCAAGGTTTGTTTTCTTATTGTCTTGGGTATCTATACCCCGATGGCTGTTTCTGGAATTGTGGTAGGCGGAACGCGTGTTATCTATGCGAGTGATAAGCCTGATACCACGATTTCTATCTACAACAAAGAGACGCAACTTCCTTACCTGATTCAATCCTGGGTTGACCCATTTAGTAAGGAAGATAAAACTAAGTCGCCGTTTACGGTCATTCCGCCAGTTTCGCGAATTGAAGCGGGACAGGAAAAGATATTACGTATTGTCAAAACGACGGGGGAGTTGCCGAAAGATCGTGAATCTGTTTTTTGGTTGAATATTAAAAACATTCCCCCTTCTGGCGCTAGTGATGGGGCTGGCACGCTTGAGATTGCGATAAAAACGCGTATCAAACTGTTCTGGCGTCCGTCCTCGATTAAGATTGTACCGGAGCAGGCCTACAAACAAATAAAATGGCAGTTGCAAGGTAATACCTTAGTGATGGAAAACCCTACGCCTATCCACGTTAACATAATGGACGTCTCTATTGGTGGCAAAGATATTCCACTTAATATGATTAAGCCGTTTGAAACATTAACATTGCCAATACCTAAAGGCGCGGCAGGGCACGAATTGGTTTGGCGTTATATTAATGATTACGGTGCGATTAGCGAACCGATTAAACAAGCGCTTTGATTGCCTGATAAGGATATCTGTATGAAAGCATCGCGTCTCTGTATTATGCTGCTATCAGGCGCATGTTTGGGGGGAGCTTTTCCGGTTCTGGCGAGTGACAGCCTTTTTAATCCCAGACTTCTGGAACTTGATCACCCGGTTGAAAATATTGACATTCGTCAGTTCAATCGATCCAATACACTACCTGCGGGAACCTATAAAGTTGATGTTATTATCAACGGAAAAATGTTTGAGCGGCAAGATATCGTGTTTGAACAGGATACGCCGGATGCTGAATTGCATCCCTGTTTTGTCGCGGTCAAAAATGTTTTGGCTTCTTATGGTGTAAAGGTTGATGCAATTAAATCACTAAACAGCATTAACAATACTTCTTGTATTAACCCTTCCTCCCTTATTGCAGGTTCAAGCTGGCAGCTTGATGCGAATAAATTAGCTTTAAATATTTCCATTCCACAAATTTATCTTAACGTCGCGGCCTATGATTACATTAGCCCCTCCCGCTGGGATGAAGGCATCAATGCGATGATGGTGAATTATGATTTTTCAGGTTCCCACACCGTCAAATCGAACTATGAAGACGGCAATGATGATACCTACTTTTTAAACCTGCGTAATGGCGTGAATATCGGTGCATGGCGGTTACGGAATTACAGTACGTTAAGCTCACTGAATGGCCAGACTGAATATCACACTATTAATAGTTATGTTCAGCGTGATATTGCTGCCCTACGCAGCCAGATAATGGTGGGGGATACGTGGACTGCCAGCGATCTCTTTGATAGTACTCAGGTTCGTGGCGTGCGGTTATACACCGATAATGAGATGCTGCCGTCGAGTCAAAATGGTTTTGCCCCGACCGTTCGCGGGATCGCGAAAAGTAATGCCACTGTTATTATCAAGCAAAATGGTTATGTGATTTACCAGTCTGCGGTGCCCCAGGGGGCATTTGAAATTACCGATCTCAACACCACCAGCGCCGGTGGCGACCTGGATGTGACGATAAAAGAAGAAGACGGTAGCGAACAACGTTTTACCCAACCTTATGCATCGCTTGCGATCCTTAAACGCGAAGGGCAAACCGATTTCGACATTAGCGCTGGTGAAATTCGTGATGCAAATGGCTATACCCCGAATGTGATTCAGGCGCAGATCATGCATGGTTTTTCGGGCGGAGTGACCCTGTATGGGGGGATGCAGCTTGCTGAAGATTATACTTCTGCGGCGTTGGGTGTGGGAAAGGACATGGGCGCTTTGGGCGCGGTTTCCGTCGATGTAACCCATGCCCATTCGCAATTTGATGGTGGTGAAAATGAGGACGGACAATCTTATCGCTTTCTTTACTCCAAACGTTTTGATGAGACAAATACGAACTTCCGTCTGGTCGGTTATCGTTATTCCACCGAAGGTTATTATACCCTGAACGAATGGGCTTCCCGGCAAGCGGATGACCAGAATTTCTGGATCACTGGTAATCAGCGGAGTCGGCTGGAAGGGACGTGGACGCAATATTTTGGCCGCGATTGGGGAAATATTTATTTGACGCTCAGCCGTCAGGAATACTGGAAAACGGATGCTGTCGACCGTCTCATTCAACTTGGCTATAGCAATCGATGGCGACAAATATCGTGGAGCGTGTCGTGGAACTATCTGGATTCGACGACGCATTATTCGAACGATGCCCAGTCAGGTGACGATAATAATAATGACGAAGGGAATGAGCAGATTTTTATGCTGTCGGTCTCTATCCCACTTTCTGGCGCAATGGAAAATAGTTATGCCAGTTATTCATTAACGCAGAATAACCATAACGAAAGCACCATGCAGGCGGGTTTAAGCGGTACGATGCTGGAAGATAATAATTTTTCATGGAACGTGCAAGAGTCGTGGCTGAGCACGCCAGAAGATAGCTACAGTGGCAATATGGGGGCCACTTACTCGGGTACCTACGGGGCAGTAAATGGCAGCTATTCCTGGAGTCGTGATTCGCAACGTTTAGATTATGGTGCCAGAGGGGGAATTCTGGTTCATGGCGATGGCGTGACCTTCTCCCAGGAGCTAGGTGAAACGGTCGCTCTGGTGAAAGCCCCCGGCGCTGATGGGTTGTCTATCGAAAACGCGACGGGTGTCGCGACCGATTGGCGGGGATACACCGTCAAAACGCAACTCAGTCCTTATGATGAAAACCGGGTCGCCATCGACGGAAACTATTTTTCCAAGGCGAATATTGAATTAGATAACACGGTTATCAATCTTGTTCCCACTCGCGGTGCTGTCGTTAAGGCCGAGTTTGCGACGCGTATCGGCTACCGCCTTCTGTTTAATATACATCTGGCTAATGGTAAGCCTGCCGCCTTTGGTTCTATGGCAAAAGCTGAACTGGGGTCGGGTACCGTGACGGGCATTGTGGGTGACAATGGCGAGCTTTATCTCTCAGGAATGCCTGAGCAGGGCGAGTTGTCTCTGAGTTGGGGTGAATCAGCCAAACAAAATTGTGTCGCCACTTATCATCTATCCGATAAATCCCATGATGCGAGTTTGATTCAGCTGGATGCAATTTGTCGCTAAGGAATAGCTATGTTTAAAATACTCCCAATCTTACTGTTATTATTTTTTAGTTGGTCTAGTTTTGCTGATGATGGTATTTGTCATAATGCCGATGGTGATACCAACGTGCTTAATTTATCATTCGGAACCGTTAATGTTTCGGCGGCCAACAATCTGGCTGGATATACTGTAAAGGATGCGCTCACCAGCACGCTTCCCACTTATCCTGTCCGTTGTCATTGCGATCCGGAGCATGATGAAGATGGCACTTTTTATGAGATTTTTTATATTGGCGATCCTGCCCCTGGCCTTGTGGAAGATCGCATAATCGACGGTCAGCAATATTACATTCTCAATGACTATCTCTCTATTGGGGTGAAGGTCTTTATTATTAATAATGATTACGCAAATCTGCCTTTTGAGCATTTATCAAATAAATCGGCCGATCCATTACATTCTTGTGGCCCGAGAAATGATGGGCGCCAGGTTTATCTGGATTCGGGTCGTTCGGCAAAAATATCGTTTAACCTGCGTCATTCCGTCACTGGCATAACATCGATTCCGCGTACCGAGGTCGCATGGATATACGCAGGAATTAATAACTACTTTCCTCGTACTACGCCGGTCTCAAAAGTTACCATTATGGGAAGCCTGATTGCGCCTCAGAATTGCGAAATGACGCCAGGGCAAACCATTGATGTTGACCTGGGAAAAATGAATGCCGGCGATTTCTCCACTACGCCCGGCGCGGTTGTGCCTGGCAAAAAAGTCAAAACCGTCGTCAAAGTGTCCTGCTCAGGGATGAGCGATGTCAGAGATTCAGAGTTTGTTCAGGCCTCAATAGTGGCTGTTGACAGAAGCCCGGATGCTTCCATGATTGCGACCACCAACCCGGATGTAGGCATAAAAGTTTATGATAAAAATAGCAGCCAGATACGCGTGGATGGGGGAATGTTACCGGCGGATATGAGCACGGTTAACCGGTTAGGTTTTACTGATGGTAGCGTGACGTTTTACTCCTCGCCAGCAAGCATGACGGGTAAGAGACCCGCAGCGAGCAAGGAATTTACCGCCGATGCAACATTAATTCTCGAGTTTACAAACTAGTCTACAGCGGCGGTTTATGACAGCCGCTGTCATATTTGTGCCTTTCCATGCTGAAGCGGCCTAAAAAGCCGCTATTCTTCCTGTGAAAATATCCCTATTTTTCAAGTAATTGGATTCTTGCTATCCCTTGTCATTAAACTGTCATAAACATTACATATAACTGTCACCTGATTGTCCTACTTTGCTCCTCGTAAACACAAAACAACACTTTACGAATTCTTGCAGGAGACATTATGAAAGTTATGCGTACCACTGTCGCAACTGTTGTCGCCGCGACCTTATCGATGAGCGCTTTCGCCGCAAATGCAGCCGCAAGCCTGACGGGTGCCGGTGCAACCTTCCCAGCGCCGGTGTATGCCAAATGGGCAGATACTTACAACAAAGAAACCGGTAATAAAGTTAACTACCAGGGTATCGGTTCCTCCGGCGGCGTAAAACAAATCACTGCAAATACCGTTGATTTCGGCGCATCTGATGCACCACTGTCTGACGAAAAACTGGCTCAGGAAGGCCTGTTCCAGTTTCCAACCGTCATTGGCGGTGTGGTACTGGCCGTTAATATCCCAGGCCTGAAATCAGGTGAGCTGGTGCTGGACGGTAAAACGCTGGGTGATATCTACCTTGGCAAAATTAAGAAGTGGGATGATGAAGCCATCACCAAACTGAACCCAGGCGTTAAGCTGCCTTCGCAGAACATCGCCGTGGTGCGCCGTGCCGATGGTTCCGGTACTTCCTTCGTTTTCACCAGCTATCTGGCGAAAGTGAACGACGAGTGGAAATCTAAAATTGGTGCAGGCTCTACCGTTAACTGGCCGACCGGTCTGGGCGGTAAAGGCAACGATGGTATCGCCGCTTTCGTACAGCGTCTGCCGGGCTCCATTGGCTACGTTGAATACGCTTACGCGAAGCAGAACAACCTGGCTTACACCAAACTGATTTCTGCCGATGGCAAAGCGGTTAGCCCGACGGAAGAAAACTTCGCCAACGCCGCAAAAGGCGCTGACTGGAGCAAATCCTTCGCTCAGGACCTGACCAACCAGAAAGGTGAGGGCGCATGGCCAATTACCTCCACCACCTTCATTCTGGTCCACAAAGATCAGAAGAAACCTGAGCAAGGCGCTGAAGTGCTGAAGTTCTTTGATTGGGCTTACAAAAACGGTGGCAAACAGGCGAATGACCTCGACTATGCTAGCTTGCCGGACAGCGTGGTTGAGCAGGTTCGTGCTGCATGGAAAACCAACGTAAAAGATAGCAGCGGTAAAGCGCTGTACTGATTACGGTCGCCCGGCGGTGACGCCGGGCATCTGTAAACGTCGTCGCAGATTTTAAATAGAAAGAGTAATTTATGGCTGCAACCAAGCCTGCTTTTAACCCACCGGGTAAAAAGGGTGACATGATATTCAGCGCGCTGGTCAGACTGGCTGCGCTGATTGTGCTATTGATGTTGGGCGGGATTATTGTCTCTCTTATCATCTCTTCCTGGCCCAGCATGGAGAAGTTTGGCTTCGCCTTCCTGTGGACCAAAGAGTGGGATGCGCCGAATGACATCTATGGTGCATTAGTCCCGATTTACGGCACCATTGTGACCTCCGTTATCGCGCTGCTGATCGCCGTTCCGGTGAGCTTCGGCATCGCACTCTTCCTGACTGAATTGGCTCCCAACTGGCTTAAACGCCCGCTAGGCATTGCGATTGAACTGCTGGCGGCTATCCCCAGTATTGTTTACGGCATGTGGGGCCTGTTTATCTTTGCACCGCTGTTTGCGACCTATTTCCAGGAGCCGGTGGGCAATATTCTCTCCAACGTTCCTTTTGTCGGCGCACTGTTCTCCGGCCCGGCGTTTGGTATCGGTATCCTGGCGGCAGGGGTTATCCTCGCTATCATGATAATCCCGTACATTTCTGCCGTTATGCGTGACGTTTTTGAACAGACCCCGGTGATGATGAAAGAGTCGGCCTACGGCATCGGCTGCACCACCTGGGAAGTTATCTGGCGTATCGTCCTGCCGTTTACCAAAAACGGGGTGATTGGCGGCGTGATGCTGGGGCTTGGTCGTGCGCTGGGTGAAACCATGGCGGTGACCTTTATTATCGGTAACACCTACCAGCTCGATAGCGCCTCGCTGTATATGCCGGGCAACAGTATTACCTCCGCGCTGGCGAATGAATTTGCTGAAGCGGAATCTGGCCTGCATGTTGCCGCGCTGATGGAGCTGGGTCTGATTCTGTTTGCGATTACCTTTATCGTCCTGGCGGCATCGAAGCTTATGATTATGCGCCTGGCAAAAAATGAAGGGGCACGCTCATGACGACGCTGGAAATGCAAAACACCGCCGCACTTGCCGAGTCCCGCCGCAAAATGCAGGCGCGTCGCCGCATGAAGAACCGCATCGCGCTGACGCTGTCGATGGCGACGATGATCTTCGGTCTGTTCTGGCTGGTGTGGATCTTAATGGCCACCATTACCCGCGGCATCGACGGGATGTCGCTGGCACTGTTTACCGAAATGACGCCGCCACCGAACACGGCGGGCGGCGGTCTGGCGAACGCCCTGGCAGGCAGCGGCCTGCTGATCCTGTGGTCGACCGTTATCGGAACGCCGCTGGGCATTCTGGCGGGCATTTATCTGGCCGAATACGGACGTAAATCCTGGCTGGCTGAAGTCATCCGCTTTATTAACGACATACTGCTCTCCGCGCCGTCTATCGTCGTGGGTCTGTTCGTCTACACCATCGTGGTGGCGCAGATGCAGCACTTCTCCGGCTGGGCGGGCGTGATTGCGCTGGCGCTGCTGCAGGTGCCGATCGTGATTCGTACCACCGAAAACATGCTGAAACTGGTGCCGGATAGCCTGCGTGAAGCGGCGTACGCGCTGGGTACACCGAAGTGGCGGATGATCTCAGCGATTACGCTAAAAGCCTCTATCTCCGGGATTATGACCGGGATCCTGCTGGCTATTGCGCGTATTGCCGGTGAAACCGCGCCGCTGCTGTTTACCGCGCTCTCCAACCAGTTCTGGAGCACCGACATGATGCAGCCTATCGCCAACCTGCCGGTCACCATATTTAAATTTGCCATGAGCCCGTTTGCCGAGTGGCAGCAACTGGCCTGGGCTGGGGTGCTGATTATCACGCTGTGCGTACTGCTGCTGAACATTCTGGCGCGCGTCGTTTTCGCGAAGAAGAAACACGGTTAAGTTTAATACCTTGCCGGATGGCGGCGTGAACGCCTTATCCGGCCTACGGTTGACATATATGTAGGCCTGAAAGCTGCGCGCCATCAGGCATGATGAGGAAGAGATTGAAATGAGTATGGTTGATACTGCTCCGGGTAAGATTCAGGTTCGCGATTTGAACTTCTACTACGGCAAATTCCATGCCCTGAAGAACATCAACCTGGATATCGCCAAAAACCAGGTCACCGCGTTTATCGGCCCGTCAGGCTGCGGTAAATCGACGCTGCTGCGTACCTTCAACAAAATGTTTGAACTGTACCCGGAGCAGCGCGCAGAAGGTGAAATTCTGCTGGATGGCGACAATATCCTGACCAATACCCAGGATATCGCGCTGCTGCGCGCTAAAGTGGGGATGGTGTTCCAGAAGCCGACGCCGTTCCCGATGTCGATTTATGACAACATCGCCTTTGGCGTGCGTCTGTTTGAAAAGCTCTCCCGCACCGATATGGATGAGCGCGTTCAGTGGGCGTTGACCAAAGCCGCATTATGGAATGAAACCAAGGATAAGCTGCACCAGAGCGGATACTCTCTGTCTGGTGGTCAGCAGCAGCGTCTGTGCATCGCGCGCGGGATTGCGATCCGCCCGGAAGTTCTGCTGCTGGATGAGCCGTGTTCCGCGCTGGATCCTATCTCTACCGGACGCATTGAAGAGCTCATCACCGAGCTGAAAGAGGATTACACCGTCGTTATCGTGACCCACAACATGCAGCAGGCGGCACGTTGCTCCGATCACACGGCGTTTATGTACCTGGGCGAGCTGATTGAGTTCAGCAACACGGACGATCTGTTCACCAAGCCCGCGAAAAAACAAACCGAAGATTACATTACTGGCCGTTACGGTTGATTTGGAGTTAACCATGGACAACCTCAATCTTAATAAACATATTTCCGGCCAGTTCAACGCAGAACTGGAAAGCATCCGTACCCAGGTGATGACCATGGGCGGCATGGTAGAGCAGCAGCTTTCTGATGCGATTACCGCGATGCACAACCAGGATAGCGAGCTGGCAAAACGCGTCATCGAAGGCGATAAACACGTCAACATGATGGAAGTCGCGATTGATGAAGCCTGTGTGCGCATCATCGCTAAACGTCAGCCGACGGCGAGCGACCTGCGTCTGGTGATGGCGATTATCAAAACTATCGCTGAGCTGGAACGTATTGGCGACGTCGCTGACAAAATCTGTAGCACGGCGCTGGAGAAATTCTCTCATCAGCATCAGCCGCTGCTGGTGAGCCTGGAATCGCTTGGCCGCCACACTGTGCAGATGCTGCATGATGTGTTGGATGCCTTTGCGCGTATGGATCTGGACGAAGCGGTACGCATCTACCGTGAAGACAAGAAAGTTGACCAGGAGTATGAGGGCATCGTACGTCAGCTGATGACCTATATGATGGAAGACCCGCGCACGATCCCAAGCGTGTTGACCGCGCTGTTCTGCGCCCGTTCTATCGAGCGTATCGGTGACCGCTGCCAGAATATCTGTGAATTTATCTTCTATTTCGTGAAGGGGCAGGATTTCCGTCACGTGAATAGCGATGAGCTGGATAAGCTGCTGGCGGGGAAAGCACCGAAGGAGTAACGGTGCAGATTGCCGGATGGCGGCTTCGCCTTATCCGGCCTACGCCGACCGGTAGATATTGTGCACACCCGGGCACATTGCCGGATGGTAGCCCGGGCGAGCAGAATGCGACTCCGGGAACGGCTCGATGCTAACTCTCGCTAAATTCCCGGCGGCGCTGCGCTTGGCCGGGCTACCCGATTGTTGATCGTTAACCGACAATATCCCATCCACGCGCTTTCCACAGCGCAGGCAGCTGTGCCAAATCGGTAAACGTCGTCACCTTCGGGTGATCGATAGGTTTGTTGTGCGGATCGGCGCAAAAATAGAACACCTCCATCCCCGCATCAATCCCTGACTGCGCGCCCGCGCTGGAATCGTCGACCAGAATGCAGTTCTCCACGTTAACATTCATCGCTTTTGCCGCGTGGAACATCAACGCCGGATCGGGCTTCCAGCGCTGGATATCGTAGCCGCTGAACAATTTGTCCGGGAAATGATCCAACATACCGAGTTTCCCCAAAGAGTGCTGCATTTTGCTGACCGGGCCGTTTGATACGATGCACATCGGGATATTGACGGCTTCGACCAATGCGTTAGCGCCAGCAATGACTTCCAGTTCCGTATCAAAAAGGCGTGCGACCTCGGCGCGATAAACCGGTTCTAAGTCCGCTTTTGCCAGGTTTGTCCCATGCTCAGCGTTAATGATGTCGATGATCTCGTAGAGCTTAACGCCCTTGAAACGCTTAAAGGTCTCTTCCAGATCGAGCGTGATGCCAAATGTCTGGAACATATGGACGTAGGCTCGTGAACAGATCACCTCGCTGTCGACCAGCGTGCCATCACAGTCGAAAAAAACCGCTTCAACTCCGGACATGTCATTTCCTTTTTAACAAGTTTAACGTTTACGTAATGCTGAATTGAGAGACGCAATCGTTGCCGTATAAGCAAAATCAATGAAAAAAAGTATCTCACAACCGCGCCTATTGTCGCATTTTGGTATAGGATAGCGACGAATTTTCCTTCCTTTGTCTGCGGAAATTGATAATGAGTCAACAACACACCACCCCGGCTTCCGGTCAGGGGATACTCGAGCGCGTGTTTAAACTGCGCGAACACGGCACTACGGCACGTACCGAAGTGATCGCCGGTTTTACCACCTTCCTGACGATGGTTTATATCGTTTTCGTTAACCCGCAAATTCTGGGCGTGGCAGGAATGGACACCAGCGCGGTGTTTGTCACCACCTGTCTGATTGCCGCACTGGGCAGTATCCTGATGGGCGTATTCGCCAACCTGCCGGTGGCGCTGGCGCCAGCGATGGGTCTGAACGCCTTCTTCGCGTTCGTGGTGGTGCAGGCAATGGGCCTGCCGTGGCAAGTGGGCATGGGCGCCATCTTCTGGGGCGCAATTGGTCTGCTGCTGTTGACGATTTTCCGCGTACGTTACTGGATGATTGCCAATATCCCGGTGAGCCTGCGAGTGGGCATCACCAGCGGTATCGGTCTGTTCATCGGCATGATGGGGCTGAAAAACGCCGGCGTTATCGTCGCCAACCAGGATACGCTGGTTTCTATCGGCAACCTGACCTCCCACAGCGTTCTGTTGGGCGTGCTGGGCTTCTTTATTATTGCGATTCTGGCCTCGCGTAACATTCACGCGGCGGTGCTGGTGTCGATTGTTGTGACCACCCTGCTGGGCTGGATGCTGGGCGATGTGCACTATAGCGGCATCGTTTCTGCGCCACCGAGTATCACCACCGTGGTCGGTCACGTTGACCTCGCCGGGTCGTTCAATTTAGGTCTGGCAGGCGTTATCTTCTCCTTTATGCTGGTCAACCTTTTCGACTCCTCAGGGACGCTGATTGGTGTAACCGATAAAGCGGGTCTGGCGGATGAGAAAGGCAAGTTTCCACGCATGAAACAGGCACTGTTTGTCGACAGCGTCTCTTCAGTTGCCGGGTCTTTCATTGGCACCTCTTCCGTCACCGCGTATATCGAATCATCCTCCGGTGTTTCCGTCGGCGGACGTACCGGTCTGACTGCGGTGGTTGTGGGCCTGCTGTTCTTGTTGGTGATTTTCCTGTCGCCGCTGGCGGGGATGGTGCCGGGCTACGCGGCTGCGGGTGCGCTGATTTACGTTGGGGTGCTGATGACCTCAAGCCTGTCACGCGTGAAGTGGGACGATCTGACTGAAGCGGTTCCGGCGTTTATTACCGCCGTGATGATGCCGTTTAGCTTCTCGATCACCGAAGGTATCGCGCTGGGCTTCATCTCTTACTGCGTGATGAAAATCGGTACCGGTCGCTTCCGCGACCTCAGCCCGTGCGTGATTATCGTCGCACTGCTATTTGTCCTGAAGATTGTGTTTATCGACGCAAAATAACAGGTATCCCGGACGAGGCGTGAAACGCCGACTCCGGGGGATTCACCCGGTCAACCGGGTGAATCAATCAAAGCCCGAACTTATGCTTTAACCCGCTGAATATACTCGCCAAATGCGGTCAATTGACCGGTCAGATGATCCAACGTTCCTTGCTCAATCACTTCACCCAACTGCGGGTCGACCTTATTCTGAATCACGCCGCCCATAAACTCAGGCTTGTTCATCACCATGGCATCAAGGAACACCAGGATCTGACGCAGATGGTACTGACAACGCGCACCGCCGATTGCCCCCATTGAGCTGGTCTGAATCAGCACCGGTTTACCGGCAAGGGGTTGATCGGGCAGGCGAGAAAGCCAGTCGATGGCGTTCTTCAGGCCGCCCGGTACTGAGTAGTTGTACTCTGGGGTCACGATAACTACGCCGTCAGCCTGGCGAATTTGCTCAGCCAGCGCTTCAACGCTCTGTGGGAAACCGTCCTGCTCCTGGACATCCGCATCATACAATGGGATATCGCCAATCGACGGGAGCGGGGAGACGCTCATGCCAGCAGGGGCGATTTTTGGTAGGGTACGAGCCACCATACCGTTGAATGAAGCTTTGCGCAGGCTTCCCAATAAAGTAACTACTTTCAACTCGTTAGACATGATTACTCCTTTGTATCATGAAGCTGGATTCCAGCCGAATCAGTTGAGTATAAGCGCTTTCTCTGCCGGTAGGCTGGTGAATCTCATCACCCGCGCTGAGGGTTCATTGGCGCGCGTCAACGCATCCGGTAGGCTGCGCCAGCCATATTTACCGTCGAATTCCCATACTTTGAGCTTATCAATGGAAGGTGACGCGGCCAGCGACCACACCAGAACATCCTCGGCATCGCAGATGACTTCGAGCTGGTCGGTATTCGCGCTGCGTAAGCGGCCAGAGCCGGGGAGAAGCTGGAGAGTTCGTGGGGAGTCGAGATGGATATCGCCGGTCATTTTGAGCACGCTCTGGCGTAGGGCAACCAGCTGTACGCGCGCTTCATGCGGGTCACTTTGATTATTAATCCACAATTGCTCATTGCTGGTGAATTGATAGTTTTCCAGCATCGATGCCTGCGGCGTGTTGCGCAGTACGTGCAGCAACTCCATATCGAGACCGCATCGGCCTTCGGTAGTCAGCGCGACGCCAACAATATTGCCCGCATAGGCGATGGAAAAATCAGGCAGGTGACTGTCTTTAAAAAACGGTTTGCCTTCTGGTGTGGTGACAATCTCAGGCAGTTCACTGATGCCATAAAGCATAAACAACAGTTCGGCCAGCAACGCGCGCGACGCCAGATAGCGCGTACGGCGATAAGCCGGCAGCTTGCGTGCGATATTGTGACTGGTGGACGATAACCTGACGGACAATAGATGCCCGTCCTTAAGGATCCCTCTTGCAAAGTGCGTCGCCATTTTTCGCTCCGTGATTAATGGACTGTGGATATTGGAAGAGTAACATTTACGCTAGTTATGATCAGGTTTTACTGCCTAAAAATGCGATTGAAAAGGGGAATTACGATATTTTTACACTTCCCCCTAACCTAAATAGATTGTTTTTACGAATAATATGTCAGGAAACAGCGAGGTATAAGGATTTCAGCGTTTCACGTAGCCAGACGATTTTCGGGTTGTGGCTGTTTCGTTTGTGCCAAAGGAGCGTAAATGGCACCAGCAGTTTGTCCAGTTGCTGGGCGTCAAATGGCAGAGGGCGCGCCACCAACGGGAGCTGGTGGAGTTGATTATAATAACGACAATAACGTGGCGCAGTCGCCAGCATGGTATGTTCTGGCTGGGCGGCCATAAATAATGACTGCTCAAACCCCGGCAGGCTCAGCGCAATATTGCGCTCGCGCCCCATCTCCGCAAGCACATCGTCTAACGCCCAGGTGTCGCTTTGTTCCCAACTGATGCTGATATGTGGGTAGCGCAAAAACGTATCCAGATTCCACTCTTCTTGCAGGGCGGGATGATCCTCGCGCAGCCAGACGCAGGGAAGATCGGAGAACAGCACTTCGTAATCTATCGACAGCGGCAATAGACTCAACAGCTCGCGCGAGCGCGGGTGGCTTTCACGTCCGGTAAAACCGATATCCACCTCTCCACGAATAATGGCATCCAGTGAGTCATAGTCCCAGTTGCGCACTTTGATGGTCGCCTGCGGATAGCGCTGATAAATCTGCTGCGATAGGGCGTTGAACATAATCATCACCAGCGGCGTTTCGGCGACCAGATCGAACTTCAAACCGCGCGGCGTTTCATGATGCGGTTTATCAAGCAGTTGATTTCCAATCTGCATCCATTCCGCCAGGCTTTGTTCCATGCTCACCATCTGCGGTGTTGGCGTCAGCCCCAGTGGGGTATTCACAAACAGCGGATCGTCAAACCAGGCGCGTAGCTTTGACAACGATTTACTGACCGCCGATGGCGTCACGTTCATCCGTTTAGCGGTTTTCGTCACGCTACGCTCCTGCATCAGGAGCTGTAGGCAAAGCAGCAAATTAAGATCGAGACTGGTGAGGGACTTCTTCATGTGTTGGCGCAGACCGGTTAGGAGCAACTGAGATAATCAGCAGTATGCTACAGCCAATCAGAATTCCGAACAGTAAAAAAGAGGGAGCACACAGTATGTTCTTCACTAAGATAAGGCAGACGTAATTTAGTGCACTTTAAGACAATATTTTTTACTTCTTTGTTATTTTGTTAAGTATCAATTTATTGCTATTTGTGAATGTGCTGATAAAACACGTGTATATAATCACGAAAACCCTCTATTAATGATGAGGTTGTTGGTTTTTAATTTATATATATTTGTTTTGTGAATAATTAATTGATTATATATACAAAATCATGCGGCATTCAAATCCTCTTTTATTGTGTATGATAATAATATCTTATTGTGCTAAGAGTTGTTTGAAAATGTCAGATATAGACTTTGTCGTCTTGTGGGTGGATTCCAACGATCCATCATGGCTGAAATCATACTCACATTATAAAAACATCAGCATTGGGGCTGATAAAAACTCTCAGAATCCAGCGAGATTCAGAGATATGGGAATGTTTAGGTATTGGTTTCGTAGCGTAGAAAAATATGCTCCATGGGTGCGGAAAATACATTTGGTTACCTGTGGCCAGGTTCCTGAGTGGTTGAACGTCAATCATCATAAAATTAATGTTGTTAAGCATAGCGATATTATGGATGAAGCATGCTTGCCAACGTTTAGCTCTCGGGCTATTGAAGTTAATATTCATAAAATCAAAGGTCTTAGCGAAAAATTCGTTTTCTTTAATGATGACATGATGTTGAATTCAAAAATTGATCCTGAATTTTATTTTAAAAACGACCTGCCAAATGATTTTATGATCGATAGCAGACTAAGTCCAACATCGATTGAACATATTGTTTTTAACTCAACGATAATTGCTAATACCTCAGTTATAAATACATTTTTTAATCGACGCTTAGTAATCAAGAGTAATGTCAAAAAGTATTACAGCCATATCTATGGTCGTTACCTCTTAAAAAATATAAAGTTGAAACAAAATAAGTCGTTTGATGGTTTTTTGGGTAAGCATTTGCCACAACCATTTTTGAAATCAACCTTTGAAGAAATCTGGAGTATGAAGGAAATCACCGACCTGTTGAATAGAACCTCCAGATTTAAATTCAGAGAAGGGTGCTGTGTGAATCAATACCTTTTCAGGTACTGGCAGTTAGCTAAGGGAATGTTTAATCCATGTAATCCAAAGGAAATGGGAGTTTGTTATCATTTATCAGGGAATGACAAGCAGCTATTTAACGCGATAGCTGATTTGAAATCAAATAAGCCCCAGATATGCTTAAATGATTGTTTTAGTGATGATGACGCGTTTCATCATGCTTGTGACAAACTTGCAAATACGCTCAATATGAAACTAGGCGCACGTTCCAGCTTTGAAATTGCAGCTATGCCGGCAGCAGACGCTGCGGCATAGCTGTCAGATTAAGATTGAGGCTGGCGGGAGGCTTCTTCATGCGCTGTTGCAGACCGGTTAGGAGCAACTGAGATAATCAGCATGATGCTCACTATGCTACAGCCAATCAGAATCCCGATCAGCATATTCAGTGCATCAAGCCCCAGCACCGCGGCGAGCCATATCCACAGAGACGACCCGCACACCTGCGCAATACCTAACGCCGAACTGGCTACCCCAGCGCGCAACGAGAACGGCCCCAGCGCCTGACTCATTGCCACGCCAAAACCTACCGAGAAACCGGCGCAAATTAAGGTCAGACCCAACAGCGTGACGGCGTTGGTATGGGCCAGTGTCAGCACCACCCCCGCGGCGAGGAAAAGTGCTTGAGAAGTCAGCATGAGCGTACGCGGTTTAAATACGCTTAACGCAAAAGGTGTCGAGAACGAGACGGCCATACTGACACCCGCGGTCATCGCCATGGTGGTGGCATATCCGCCGCGATCAAAACCCATCACTTCCATCAACAATACCGGTGAAGTATTCACGAAGGTGAGGATCACCGAGACGCTCAGCGTCGTAATGGCGAGGCGGCTAAGGAAAAATCGGTTTATCAGCGATTCGCCGCCGCGATGTGCTTCGCCAGACGTTGAGTGCCCTGAGGGGCGTGATTCGCGCAAGATAAAAACGGACAACAGGCATACCGCTACCCCCATGCCGATCATTGCGTAGAACAAGCTCTGCCACGGGTATTTAAGCATGATCAAATGCCCCATTACCGGCGCCAGAACCGGGACGATACAGGTGATGCCATTCAATAACGACAGCACCTTTGCCCGACGACGATCGTCCAGGGTATCGCGCAGTATTGCAAAGGCGACGACATAACAGCAGCCGGCGCCAACCCCTTGAATAAATCGGCCAACCAGGAATGGCGTACCGCTTTGCGCCTGGGCACAAATGGCGGAGGCGAGGATATAAATGATCGCACCAACAATAGCGACCGGCTTGCGTCCCGATTGGTCAGCAACCTTACCGGCAAACAGCATGGCGGTTGCCATTCCGGCCAGGTAGACGGAAAACGCGATATGCAATTGCGCTTCGCTGGCGCGTAAATCAGCAGCAATACGAGGTAAACCCACCAGATACATATCAATCCCGGCGGGGTACAGGAGAACCAAAGCAAAACTGCAGATTAGAAAGCGTGTCATAGCGACCTCATGATGAATGTGGCGCTAAGCATACGGGGAGCGGCTAAGTTGCACGAGTTGCCATTTGGACAACTGTCATTTCCTGTAAGGAAAACAACTTGAGAAGCAATCTATCTGTGCCTGGTAACAGATTTACGCTGGCAGTTACCCGCGTCTGGGATTATTTCCACACCCTCGCCATACCTTCACTTTCTGGTCTGACGCTGGAAAAACCAAATTTAGCGTACAGCTCGGGGACATCGGCAACCAGCGAGACGTACGCCCCTTTAAAAGCGTGCTCATCTAGCCAGTCGACAATTTTTTCCATGATCTGACGACCAAGACCTTTCCCCTGATGTTCCGGGTCAATGGCGACGTCGACGATTTCAAAGTTGAGCGCACCATCCCCGACGATACGCCCCATCCCCACAGGAACTCCCTGCCAGAGGATATGCACGCCATAACAGCTACGCGGCAGCCCCTTACGCGCACCTTCCAGTGGGCGCGGCGACATGTCGGAGATAACGCGCAGGCGGCAGAAATCTTCCGCAGAAGGCACGGTTTCAATAAAAACGTAATCTTTAGTCATGATTGCATCCCGCAAAGTAAAAAAGTCACGTCGATAAGCGTAATCGAGAAACTCATCTGGCGGGAAGCGGATATCGAAAAAGAATAAAAAACCCGCTTTAACAGGAAGTTAATGCGGGTTAGTCAATGCTCACAAACGAGGCTTATTTACCAATACAGAAGCTCGAGAAAATCCGTCCCAGCAAATCGTCGGAACTGAACTCGCCGGTGATCTCGCTTAAACACTGCTGAGACAGTCTCAGCTCCTCTGCCAGCAGTTCACCCGCCCAGGCACCTAACAGCTGTGCTTTACCCTGTTGCAGATGTTCTGCGGCGTCTGAGAGCGCCTGAAGGTGGCGGCGACGTGCCAGGAAGCCGCCTTCCATATTGGTTTCAAAGCCCATGCTTTGCTTGAGATGATCGCGAAGCACGTCGACACCTTCACCGGTACGGGCCGAAAGGCGCACAAGTGAGTGGCCATTTACTTCGCTCAGACCCAGCGTTTCGCCGGTGATATCCGCTTTGTTACGCACCACGGTAATCGGTAATTTTGTCGGTAAACGCTCGATAAAGTCTGGCCAGATATCGGCGGGATCAACGGCGTCCGTCGTCGTGCCATCAACCATAAACAGCACGCGGTCGGCCTGTTCAATTTCCTGCCAGGCGCGTTCGATACCGATACGTTCAACTTCATCGTTCGCGTCGCGCAGACCGGCGGTATCGATAATGTGCAGCGGCATGCCGTCGATATGGATATGCTCGCGCAGTACGTCGCGGGTGGTACCGGCAATATCGGTGACGATTGCCGCTTCACGGCCCGCCAGTGCGTTGAGCAGGCTCGATTTACCGGCGTTAGGACGTCCGGCAATCACCACTTTCATCCCTTCGCGTAGCAGGCTACCCTGGCGCGCTTCGGCGCGTACCGCGTCGAGGTCGGCAATCACTTCGTTAAGCTGGGCTTCGATTTTACCGTCGGAGAGGAAGTCTATCTCCTCGTCCGGGAAGTCGATGGCCGCTTCCACGTAGATGCGCAGGTGAGTCAGCGCTTCCACAAGGTGATTAACGCGCGTAGAGAATGCCCCTTGCAGCGAGTTTAATGCGGAACGTGCAGCTTGTTCGGAGCTGGCGTCGATTAAGTCGGCAATCGCTTCGGCCTGGGCCAGGTCGAGCTTATCGTTTAAAAATGCGCGCTCGGAAAATTCGCCGGGGTTAGCGATACGCACGCCCGGCAGCGTCAGAATACGTTTGAGCAGTAAATCGAGAATCACCGGGCCGCCGTGCCCTTGCAGCTCTAACACGTCTTCACCGGTAAAGGAGTTCGGGCCGGGGAACCACAAAGCAATCCCCTGATCCAGCGCGCTGCCGTCATTATCCTTAAACGGCAGATAGTCGGCGTAGCGCGGCTTCGGCAGCTTGCCCAGCACTGCCTGTGCGACGTCGCGCGCCTTCAGGCCAGAGATACGCAAAATGCCCACGCCACCGCGTCCCGGTGGGGTTGCCTGGGCGACGATAGTGTCGTTATGGCTCATGGTTAGTCTCAACTTTGTTGCAATAAAAAAGGCGGTCATTCGACCGCCCTTTGATTTTCGTTCCGTTTGCCGGATGGCGGCTTCGCCTTATCCGGCCTACAACCGAATCAGGATTTTTTCTTCTCGCGGCTATGCAGGCCACGTTTTTCCAGACCACGGTAAATCAGCTGCTGCTGGATAATGGTCACCAGGTTGCTGACGATATAGTAAACCACCAGACCTGATGGGAACCACAGGAAGAACACCGTGAAGATGACCGGCATAAAGGTCATGATCTTCTGCTGCATCGGGTCGGTCACGGTAGTCGGAGACATCTTCTGAATGAAGAACATCGTCGCGCCCATGATGATCGGCAGGATGTAGTACGGGTCTTGTGCAGACAGGTCGTGGATCCACAGGATAAACGGCGCATGACGCAGTTCAACCGAGGCGCTCAGCATGTAGTACAGCGCAAGGAAGATTGGCATCTGAATAATCAGCGGGAAGCAGCCACCCAGTGGGTTAACTTTTTCCGCTTTATACAGGGCCATCATTTCCTGGCTTTGACGCTGTTTGTCGTCGCCCAGACGCTCACGCATAGCCTGAATCTTCGGCTGCAGCATACGCATCTTCGCCATGGAGGTGTACTGCGCTTTGGTCAGCGGGTACATGATGCCACGAACGATAAAGGTGATAACGATGATGGAGAAGCCCCAGTTACCCAGGAAGCTATGGATCCATTTTAGCAGTTTGAACAGCGGCTGAGAGATGAACCACAACCAGCCGTAGTCAACGGTCAGGTCAAGATGCGGCGCAACGGCAGCCATTTTGTCCTGAATCGCTGGGCCGACCCACAGGGTGCTGTTCAGCTTATCTGCCTGGCCTGGCTGTACCAGAACCGGCTGAGATTTGTAGCCAATCGCCACTACGCCGTTACCGAGGTTAGCGGTGTAGAGGTTGTTGGTACCTTTGTTCTCTGGAACCCATGCCGTGGTGAAGTACTGCTGCAGCATCGCAACCCAACCGTTCTGGGTATTGGTGTTCAGGTTCTCGTTATCAACAATGGTATCGAATTTGTATTTTTCGTATTTCGAATCAGACGTTGAATACGCTGCGCCACGGAAAGTGTGCATGGTAGACAGGCCGCCAGTCTGCGTATCACGTGCGGTAGGCAGTGCTGCAGTCTGCTTCAACTGACCGAAAGTGGAGATCTCGAGCGGTTTGTCGCCGACGTTCTGCACGTTGTAGCCAACGTTCACCGCATAATCACCGCGTTTTAAGGTGAAGGTTTTGGTGAAAACGTTGCCCGCTTTATCGGTATATGTCAGCGGAATGACGATTTCGTTCTGGCCATCAGCCAGTACAAACGCATCTTTATCGACATTATACAGCGGACGCGGGCCGTTAGCCGGGTTATCCGGGCCATCACGACCGGTTAAGCCGCTCTGTGCCTGATAGATAAACTGTGGTGTGGTTTCCAGTAACTGGAACGGTTCGTTAGACTTCAGCGCTTTCGGGTAAGCCGGAAGCAGTGCCTGCTCAACATCACCACCGCGGGTGTTGATGGTCAGCTCAAGCACGTCAGTTTTAACCGTAATCAGTTTCCCTTGGCCACTGGCCGGTACGCCCTGGTCTGCGGCGCTACCCGCTGCTGTGGTCGTGGTCTGCGTGGTCTGCTGCTGAGGTTGAGGATTATTATCCTGCTCCCAAGCTTGCCAGATCATGAAAGACACGAACAACAAAGCGATGATAAGAAGATTGCGTTGCGAATCCATCGTTAGTGTTCTCTGGTATCAAATGGTCCGGGCGGGACGGGGTCGTCACCACCAGGGTGTAAAGGGTGGCATTTTAATACGCGTTTCACTGTCAACCAACTGCCTTTTATCACTCCAAACCTGCGCAATGCCTCAATTCCGTATTGAGAGCAGGTTGGAGTGAAACGGCAATGCGGCCCGAGTAGCGGACTAATCAGGCGCTGATAGACCCGAATCAGGCCTATCAGGAGCCGGGAGAAAGGCGACAGTGACGGCGCCATAATTTTTCCAACGCTTCCGAGAGAGCACGGTTATCGAGGTCGGCAACCCCCTTCTTCGCCACCACCACGAAATCCATAGGCGGGAGTTCATGCTGACGTAAACGGAAACTTTCACGCGTCAGACGTTTAATCCGATTGCGTTCATGTGCGCGTTTAACGTTTTTCTTGGCGACGGTAAGACCGATACGGGGATGCCCCAGCGAATTCAGGCGGCCGAGGATGGTGATTTGCGGCGTGCCAGCCCGTTGTGGCTGCTGGAAGACGAATGTGAAATGATTGGGAGTTAACAAACGTAACTCCCTGGGAAATGCTAGCTTAACCACTCGAATGGTTAGCTTTATTACTTAGAAACGGTCAGACGAGAACGGCCTTTAGCACGACGACGTGCCAGAACCTGACGACCATTTTTATTAGCCATACGAGCACGGAAGCCGTGAGAACGGTTGCGCTTCAGTACAGACGGTTGAAAAGTGCGTTTCATGGCGATTTCTACCTAAACTTGAATAAATTCAATGACTTTATTGGATACCCGAACGAAAAACGAACGACGGACACCGAAGCCATGGGTGATTAAAGAGGCCGGATTGTAATAATTGTACACTCCGGAGTCAATTCTCTTTCCTTATTTACCGCGTAAAAAACCACGTTCAACTGCGATTTTTCGCCCGATAAATGGGCAGCGTCCGTCACCGAAATTCGAGCGGTACACGCCGGGTGGAGGATTATACGGGCTACCCATTAAAGCGCAAGGATCATCCTGGATCTTTCTTAAGATCATTTAAGCAGAAAATTGTCTCTCGTCATTAATTTTTCCAATATGCGAAGGAAATCGTCCCCCCTCTTCACCGGGATCGTTTACACTTAGCGCTTGCCGGATCCTGCCTGTGGATAAATCGGGAAGAATCTGTGAGAAACAGAAGATCTCTGGCGCAGTTTACGCTATGATCCTCGGCCCGATCGCGATCGGTGGATCGCAAAAGGGAGTAGCGCGTCATTTCAGCAAAGCGTCTGAAAGTGGCCGTTAAAAACCGCAAATAGCGGTTCGCACGTCACCCGCTTGCATCGGGTCTATTCGACGTGTGTCAAAAATCACGAATTTTTAATCTTATACACAGCATTGTTCGGGCTGCATTTTTGCAGCAGCTGAATGAATCCCCGACAGTTTTCAGTTTCGCTGGCGGAGGGTTCGTCAGAGGTAGCCTGCAGGTTTGCCTGGAGGATGATGTGTATCGACTTTTTTCGAGTGGAGTCCGCCGTGTCACTTTCGCTTTGGCAGCAATGTCTTGCCCGATTGCAGGATGAGTTACCAGCCACAGAATTCAGCATGTGGATCCGCCCATTGCAGGCGGAACTAAGCGATAACACGCTGGCCCTGTACGCGCCAAATCGTTTTGTGCTCGATTGGGTGAGGGATAAATACCTCAATAACATCAACGGCCTGTTGAATGATTTCTGCGGTGCGGATGCCCCGCAGCTGCGTTTTGAGGTTGGCACCAAACCGGTCACCCAAACGGTAAGAGAGACGGCAAACGTCAGCGCTCCGGCGCAAACTGCGCAGGTTTATGCGCCACGCGTGGCCCCGGCCCCGCGCGCTGGCTGGGATAACGTCCCGGCTCCAGCAGAACCGTCTTACCGCTCTAACGTCAACGTAAAGCATACCTTTGATAACTTTGTTGAGGGTAAATCGAACCAGCTGGCCCGTGCGGCGGCGCGTCAGGTTGCGGATAACCCAGGCGGCGCCTATAACCCGTTGTTCCTGTACGGCGGTACGGGTTTAGGTAAAACGCACCTGTTGCATGCTGTGGGTAACGGTATTATCGCCCGCAAGCCCAATGCCAAAGTGGTGTATATGCACTCCGAGCGCTTTGTCCAGGACATGGTAAAAGCTCTGCAAAACAATGCGATCGAAGAGTTTAAACGCTACTACCGCTCCGTTGATGCCCTGCTTATCGATGACATCCAATTCTTCGCCAATAAAGAGCGATCCCAGGAAGAGTTTTTCCACACCTTTAACGCCTTGCTGGAAGGTAATCAGCAGATCATTCTCACCTCGGATCGTTATCCGAAGGAGATCAATGGCGTTGAAGATCGTCTGAAATCCCGCTTCGGCTGGGGTTTGACCGTAGCTATCGAGCCACCTGAGCTTGAAACGCGCGTCGCTATCCTGATGAAAAAAGCCGACGAAAACGACATTCGTCTGCCAGGCGAAGTGGCGTTCTTTATCGCCAAGCGTCTACGCTCTAACGTGCGTGAGCTCGAAGGTGCGCTGAACCGCGTTATCGCCAACGCCAACTTTACCGGCCGGGCGATCACCATCGATTTCGTGCGTGAAGCGCTGCGCGATCTGCTGGCGTTGCAGGAAAAGCTGGTCACCATCGACAATATTCAGAAGACGGTGGCAGAGTATTACAAAATCAAAATTGCGGACTTGCTCTCCAAGCGACGTTCTCGCTCGGTGGCGCGTCCGCGCCAGATGGCGATGGCGTTGGCGAAAGAGCTCACCAACCACAGTCTGCCGGAGATTGGCGATGCGTTTGGTGGCCGTGACCATACCACCGTGCTGCACGCCTGCCGTAAGATTGAGCAGCTGCGTGAAGAAAGCCACGATATCAAAGAAGACTTTTCCAATTTAATCAGAACATTGTCGTCGTGATCCTATGAAATTTACCGTAGAACGTGAACATTTATTAAAACCGTTACAACAGGTGAGTGGCCCACTTGGTGGGCGTCCGACATTGCCGATTCTGGGTAACCTGCTGCTGCAGGTCGCGGACGGCACGCTGTCGCTGACCGGTACCGATTTAGAAATGGAAATGGTGGCGCGTGTTACGCTGCTGCAACCGCATGAACCGGGGGCAACGACCGTCCCGGCGCGTAAATTCTTCGACATTTGTCGTGGCCTGCCGGATGGTGCAGAAATTGTGGTTCAGCTTGAAGGCGACCGTATGCTGGTGCGCTCTGGCCGCAGCCGCTTCTCGCTCTCCACGCTGCCTGCCGCCGACTTCCCGAATCTCGACGACTGGCAGAGCGATGTGGAATTCACGTTGCCGCAGGCGACGATGAAACGTCTGATTGAAGCCACTCAGTTCTCTATGGCGCATCAGGACGTTCGCTATTATTTAAACGGCATGCTGTTTGAAACCGAAGGTGAAGAACTGCGTACCGTGGCGACCGACGGACACCGTCTGGCGGTTTGCTCAATGCCGGTGGGACAGTCGCTGCCAAGCCATTCGGTGATCGTGCCGCGTAAAGGGGTGATTGAGCTGATGCGTATGCTCGACGGTGGCGATACGCCGCTGCGCGTGCAGATCGGCAGCAATAATATTCGTGCCCACGTGGGCGACTTTATCTTCACATCGAAGCTCGTTGACGGTCGTTTCCCGGATTATCGCCGCGTATTGCCGAAAAATCCTGATAAACACCTGGAAGCTGGTTGCGATATTCTCAAGCAAGCCTTTGCCCGCGCGGCGATTCTCTCTAACGAGAAATTCCGCGGCGTGCGTCTGTTTGTGCGTGAAAACCAGATTAAAATCACCGCCAACAACCCGGAGCAGGAAGAAGCCGAAGAAATTCTGGACGTCTCCTATCCTGGCACCGAGCTGGAAATCGGCTTTAACGTCAGCTATGTGCTGGATGTGTTGAACGCGTTGAAGTGCGAAACCGTCCGTATTCTGCTGACCGATTCTGTGTCTAGCGTACAGATTGAAGATGCTGCCTCACAGTCGGCTGCCTATGTTGTTATGCCAATGAGACTGTAATGTCGCTGACCCGCCTGTTGATCCGCGATTTTCGCAATATCGAAAACGCGGATCTCGCTTTATCTCCTGGCTTTAACTTCCTGGTTGGCGCCAACGGCAGTGGCAAAACCAGCGTGCTGGAAGCCATCTATACGCTCGGCCATGGCCGGGCGTTTCGCAGTTTGCAGATTGGCCGCGTGATTCGCCACGAGCAGGATGCATTCGTTTTGCACGGTCGCCTTCAGGGCGAGGAACGTGAAACCGCCATCGGCCTGACCAAAGACAAGCTGGGTGACAGCAAAGTCCGTATCGACGGCACCGACGGCCATAAGGTCGCTGAGTTGGCGCTGCTGATGCCGATGCAGCTGATCACGCCCGAGGGGTTTACTTTACTCAACGGCGGCCCCAAATACAGAAGAGCGTTCCTCGATTGGGGATGCTTCCACAATGAAGCGGGATTTTTTACCGCCTGGAGCAACCTGAAACGGTTACTCAAGCAGCGTAACGCCGCGCTGCGTCAGGTCACTCGCTACGAACAGCTTCGCCCGTGGGATAAAGAACTGATCCCATTGGCCGAACAAATTAGCCGCTGGCGTGCTGAATACAGCACCGGTATCGCCGAAGATATGGCGGATACCTGCAAGCAATTTCTCCCGGAGTTCTCTCTTACTTTCTCCTTCCAGCGCGGCTGGGAGAAGGAAACGGACTATGCCGAGGTGCTGGAGAGAAGTTTTGAACGCGACCGTATGCTGACCTACACCGCACACGGGCCGCACAAGGCTGACTTCCGCATTCGCGCTGATGGCGCGCCGGTGGAAGACACCTTATCGCGCGGGCAGTTAAAACTGCTGATGTGCGCGCTACGCCTGGCGCAGGGGGAGTTTCTGACCCGCGAGAGCGGTCGGCGCTGCCTGTACCTGATAGATGATTTTGCCTCGGAACTTGATGATGCGCGGCGCGGCCTGTTGGCCAGCCGTTTAAAAGCCACGCAATCACAGGTTTTCGTCAGCGCAATCAGCGCTGAACACGTTATAGACATGTCGGATGAAAATTCGAAGATGTTTACCGTGGAAAAGGGTAAAATAACGGATTAACCCAAGATTAAATGAGCGAGAAACGTTGATGTCGAATTCTTATGACTCCTCCAGTATCAAAGTCCTGAAAGGACTGGATGCGGTGCGTAAGCGCCCGGGTATGTATATCGGCGACACGGATGACGGCACCGGTCTGCACCACATGGTATTCGAGGTTGTGGATAACGCTATCGACGAAGCGCTCGCAGGGTACTGTAAAGATATCGTGGTGACGATCCACGCTGATAACTCTGTCTCTGTGACGGATGACGGTCGTGGTATTCCAACCGGTATTCACCCGGAAGAAGGTGTATCCGCAGCCGAAGTTATTATGACCGTGCTGCATGCGGGCGGTAAGTTCGATGATAACTCCTATAAAGTGTCCGGCGGCTTGCACGGCGTAGGCGTCTCCGTGGTTAACGCCCTGTCGCAGAAACTGGAATTGCTGATCCGCCGCGAAGGCAAAGTGCATCAGCAGACTTACGTCCACGGCGTGCCGCAGGCACCGCTGACCGTCACCGGTGAAACCGAAGTGACCGGGACTCAGGTCCGTTTCTGGCCAAGCCATGAAACCTTCACCAACGTTATCGAATTCGAATATGACATTCTGGCGAAACGTCTGCGCGAGCTGTCCTTCCTGAACTCCGGCGTTTCCATCCGTCTGCGTGACAAGCGCGATGGCAAAGAAGATCATTTCCACTACGAAGGCGGCATTAAGGCGTTTGTTGAATACCTCAACAAAAACAAAACGCCAATCCACCCAAATATCTTCTACTTCTCCACCGAAAAAGACGGTATCGGCGTGGAAGTTGCGCTGCAGTGGAACGATGGTTTCCAGGAAAACATCTACTGCTTCACCAACAACATTCCACAGCGTGACGGTGGTACACACCTGGCAGGCTTCCGTGCGGCGATGACCCGTACGCTGAACGCCTACATGGACAAAGAAGGCTACAGCAAAAAAGCCAAAGTCAGCGCCACCGGTGACGATGCCCGTGAAGGCCTGATTGCCGTTGTGTCCGTTAAAGTACCGGATCCGAAATTCTCCTCACAGACCAAAGATAAGCTGGTCTCCTCTGAGGTGAAAACGGCGGTAGAACAGCAGATGAACGAACTGCTGGGCGAATACCTGCTGGAAAACCCGTCTGACGCTAAAATCGTCGTCGGTAAAATTATTGATGCGGCCCGTGCCCGTGAAGCCGCGCGTCGTGCGCGTGAAATGACCCGTCGTAAAGGCGCGCTGGACTTAGCCGGTCTGCCGGGCAAACTGGCTGACTGTCAGGAACGCGACCCGGCCCACTCTGAACTGTACTTAGTGGAAGGGGACTCTGCGGGCGGCTCTGCAAAACAGGGGCGTAACCGTAAGAACCAGGCGATTCTACCGCTGAAAGGTAAAATCCTTAACGTTGAGAAAGCGCGCTTCGACAAGATGCTCGCCTCTCAGGAAGTGGCAACGCTGATTACCGCGCTCGGTTGTGGTATTGGCCGTGACGAATACAACCCGGATAAACTGCGCTATCACAGCATCATCATCATGACCGATGCCGACGTCGATGGTTCGCACATCCGTACGCTGCTGCTGACCTTCTTCTACCGTCAGATGCCGGAAATCGTTGAGCGCGGCCACGTTTATATCGCTCAGCCACCGCTGTACAAAGTGAAGAAAGGCAAGCAGGAACAGTACATCAAAGACGATGAAGCGATGGACCAGTACCAGATCTCTATCGCTCTGGATGGCGCAACGCTGCACACCAACGCTCACGCACCGGCACTGGCGGGTGAAGCGCTGGAAAAACTGGTTTCTGAGTACAACGGTACGCAGAAAATGATTGGTCGCATGGAACGTCGCTACCCTCGTTCGCTGCTCAAAGAACTGGTTTATCAGCCGACGCTGACCGAAGCCGATTTGGCTGATGAAGCGAAAGTGACGGCGTGGGTTTCCCAGCTGGTTAACGTGCTTAATGAAAATGAAATGCACGGTAGCACCTGGAACAGCGTTATCCGCAAAGATGCCGAACTGAACCTGTTCGAACCGGTTATCCGTGTACGTACTCACGGTGTTGACACCGATTATCCGCTGGATAACGAGTTTGTCACCGGCGGCGAATACCGTCGTATCTGCACGCTGGGTGAAAAACTGCGTGGCCTGGTAGAAGAAGATGCGTTCATTGAACGTGGCGAGCGTCGTCAGCCGGTTGCTAGCTTCGAACAAGCGCTGGAGTGGCTGGTGAAAGAGTCCCGTCGTGGCCTTTCCATTCAGCGTTATAAAGGTCTGGGCGAAATGAACCCGGATCAGCTGTGGGAAACCACCATGGATCCAGACAGCCGCCGTATGCTGCGTGTGACCGTAAAAGACGCGATTGCTGCTGACCAGCTGTTCACCACGCTGATGGGCGATGCCGTTGAACCGCGTCGTGCATTTATCGAAGAAAACGCCCTGAAAGCGGCGAACATCGATATCTAACCTGTAGGTCGGATAAGGCGTTTACGCCGCCACCCGGCAGCCTGGTAGCGCCAGGCTTATCAGGACAACAGATAAAAACGCCTGAATTTTTTCAGGCGTTTTTTTATGTCCGTCACCTGCGAACTATACTTCACTACGTCTACTGTTAATGCATGATAAGAGGTGGAGTATGGGCTTTTTCGATGACGTAGTCGGTTCGTTACTACAAGGTGATTCCGGTAAGTATCAGGCCATCCTGACCTGGGTTAATGAGCAAGGTGGCGTTCAGGCTCTGCTAGAGAAGCTGAAAAATGGTGGCTTAGGCGATATCGTTTCATCATGGATCAGCAATCAACACAATAACCAGTCGGTTAGCGCCGATCAGATTCAATCCGCGCTAGGCACTCCCGCAGTTGCCGATCTCGGCGCGAAGCTCGGCACCGATGCCAGTTCTGCCTCCACCCTGCTGGCCGATTATCTGCCAAAGATTATTGATGCGCTGTCGCCGAAGGGTGAAGTTGACCCACAGGCGCATACCGACCTGCTGTCAGCCGGTATGAATCTGCTTAAAGGCGGCAAGCCGTTTGGTTAATGGCAATGCAAAAGGGGAGCGCGCCATGTGCGATGCATCCCCCTTTTAACCGACCTTACTAGCTGTTTTTTGAGCTAAATCGAGTTAGCATGAGGACAGGCTCATCTAACCTGGGGATCTCATGGCTATTAAACTGATTGCAATCGACATGGACGGAACGTTGCTGTTGCCGGACCACACTATTTCTCCTGCGGTAAAAAACGCACTCGCCGCGGCGCGTGCAAAAGGAGTCAATGTGGTTTTGACCACCGGGCGCCCTTACGCTGGCGTGCATAATTACCTGAAAGAGTTGGGTATGGAGCAGCCGGGGGATTACTGCATCACCTACAACGGTGCGCTGGTGCAGAAAGCGGGCGATGGCAGCACGGTCGCGCAGACGGCGCTGAGCTATGATGACTACCGCTTCCTCGAAGCGTTGTCCCGCAAAGTGGGCTCACACTTCCATGCGCTGGATCGCAATACGCTCTACACCGCTAACCGTGATATCAGCTACTACACGGTGCATGAGTCTTTCGTCGCGACCATTCCGCTGGTGTTCTGTGAAGCGGAAAACATGGATCCGAAGACCGAGTTCCTCAAGGTGATGATGATTGACGAGCCGGCCATTCTCGATAAAGCTATTGCCCGCATTCCTGCGGAAGTTAAAGAGAAATACACCGTGCTGAAAAGCTCGCCGTACTTCCTTGAGATCCTCGACAAGCGCGTCAACAAAGGAACCGGTGTGAAATCACTGGCTGATGTGCTGGGTATCAAACAAGATGAAATCATGGCGATTGGCGATCAGGAAAACGACATTGCGATGATTGAATATGCTGGCGTCGGTGTCGCGATGGATAACGCCATTCCTGCGGTGAAAGAGGCGGCGAACTTCGTCACCAAATCGAACCTGGAAGATGGTGTGGCCTGGGCGATTGAGAAGTACGTGCTTTCCTGATGATCCGGCTGCCCGGTAAAGGCCGGGCAGCATGGAAATCGCTACGGCTAACCCGCCTTCACGCTGGCAATGTGAGAAATGCCGCTTTTCATGATGGCATAGCGGCACAAAGGGGATGTGAGCAGGCGGCTTTTAAGGATTTTGCCATACAGCTTAATGCGTAAACTCCGCGTTGCTAGCCAATAGTCCTTATTGGGATTTGCGCCCGGTTTAGCCAGTATTTCCGCCAGATATTCCGCGCTGTCCAGCGCATAGCTGATCCCTTCAAGCGAAGATGCGCTAATAAACCCTGCGGCCTCACCGATTAAAAACGCGTTATTCTTACCACAGACAAAGTCCTGCCAGCGAGAAGGGAACAGCACCTTACACTTTTCGCTTTTTACTGTTTCACCAAACTGAAACCCCAGCCCGGCCATCTGTTCCTGGAGCGCAGTGAAACGTCTTGTGGAATCTTTCTGCGCGAAAGCGCCGCCAAAAATAAAATAACCGTCTTTGCTGATGCTCCATGCATAGCTGTCGGTCAGACGATTATCAAAAATGCAGGAATAAAACGGCGTTGGGTTAATATCCCGGCTCCAGTGTTGGATAGCAATATACTGACGAATCTTGTGATCGGGATAAATCGTGCGGCGAACCAGAGAATCTGCGCCATCGGCACCGACGATAAATTGTGCGCTGACTTCATGCTGTTGTGCATTAGACTCGAAGGCTAAATGCCAGCGATCGTCTTGATGGCGGATTTTTTTACACAGCGCATCGTGGTACACCGTAACGTGCTCAGGGATGAGTGTTTTCATCCACAAATCAAAGGCATGACGATTAATATTAAGATAATGACGCTGATAATTACGTGAGATACCCGACTGACAATCGACCGTACGAACGCTGAAGATTTGCGGGTCTGCCATCACGTGAGTGGGAATGGAAATGCCCGCCCGGATAAACGCGCGCTGAGCATCCGGTGCCAGTAAGCCGCCACAGGGTTTACTAAAGCCTTCTTCGCCGCTTTGGCGTTTTTTATCCAGCGCGATAACGCGCATTTTCCCTGCTAATTGACGCGCCAACGCGGCCCCGGCCGGCCCTAACCCTATGATTGCCAAATCATAATATTCCATTATTAATAAAACCCCTAAAATCATCCATGTGAATACACCTAAAGTCTTGTAAAATAAGCCCTTAGGTATGATAAAAGTATGCAGTATTTATTGTTTATTCGCTACTCACACGCTGAGATCCCGCCATGAAACAAGTCACCTTTTTGCCCCGCCACCATCAACTGACCAACACCCAAACCTGGACTCCAGATTCCCGGTGGCTGGTCTTCGATGTTCGCCCATCGGGCGCCTCATTTACCGGTGAGACGATAGAGCGCGTTAACGTTCAAAGCGGCGAGGTTGAGGTGATTTATCAGGCGCCAAAAGGCGCGCACGTGGGCGTGGTGACGGTGCATCCTTTTGCTGACCAGTATGTGTTTATTCATGGCCCGGAAAATCCGGATGCGCACTGGCAGTACGATTTTCATCATCGACGCGGTGTGGTCGCCTCACAGGGCGAAACTCACAATCTGGATGCCATGGACATTACCGCGCCTTATACCCCCGGCGCGCTGCGCGGCGGCAGCCATGTCCACGTCTACAGTCCCTGTGGCCAGTATGTGAGCTTTACCTATAACGACCACGTGATGCATGAATACGACCCGGCGCGGGATCAGCGCAATGTCGGCGTTGCCGCCCCTTACGGCCCGGTTGTACCGCGTGGGCAGCATCCTCGTGAATATGCTGGCAGCCACTGGTGCGTGCTGGTCAGCCAGACCACTCCCGTGCCGAAGCCCGGCAGTGATGAAATTAATCGCGCATATGAAGAGGGCTGGGTAGGCTCGCAGGCGCTGGCGTTTATCGGCGATACCGTGTCTCTTACATGTGAAAAGGTGCCAGAGCTGTTTTTAGTCGAACTGCCGCGTAATGAACAGGGGTGGAAACAGGCGGGTGATGCGCCGCTGGAGGGGACAGAAACGACCCTGCCCGCGCCTCCCTTGGGCGTGCGCCAGCGGCGTTTAACCTTCACTCATCATCGAACATACCCAGGGCTTGTCAACGTGCCGCGCCACTGGGTGCGCTGCAATCCGCAGGGGACGCAAATCGCCATACTGATGCGAGATGACCACGGTATTGTCCAGCTGTGGTTAGTGTCGCCGCAGGGCGGTGAGCCGCAGCAGTTGACGCACAATGCCTCGGATATTCAGTCGGCGTTCAACTGGCATCCGTCAGGCAACTGGCTGGGCTTTGTGCTGGAGGAGCGTATTGCGATTTGTGCGGCAGACAGCGGGGCGGTGACGTTTTTAACGAACGATCATGCTAATCCGCCGTCGGCAGATGCAGTGGTTTTCTCACCCGATGGCCAGACGATTGCCTGGATGGAGGAGACAGCTGGCTTTCGCCAGCTGTGGACAACACCCACCGGCTGCTAATTTATGGGGCAGGCATTGCCGCAGGCGGTATCACCGCGTTGGTGGCCAGCGTTTCCTGCTCGCTCTTGTCGACGCGGGAACGCACAGAGCTATCTTTGCGGAATAAATCCCATGGCAATAGCACCGTATCCATAACGGCGGTAAACGGCATATCGAGGGCGATCAGTGATTTGGTCGCCCAGCCATTCTCATTGTCACCCAGCATTTCCGTGCTGGCGCGCGTTCCGGGATAAGTCCCTTCCTTGCCGCCGGTATGCGACATCACGCTGGAACATCCTCCCGATAAGAAGATCCCCCCAACCAACGCCGTTTTAATCAAAATATTTTTCATTGTGAGCTCTTCATTGTTATGAGCATAAAAAAGCTCGTCCCCCGGGTTATAGCGACCCGTTGCCAAAATAGAAAGTCCTGGCTTGCCGCTCTGTGGCGGCTGTCGCACTTTGGCCTTTTGTGCTCTGACCCAGTGTAAGCCTTATCTGGGAAAGTGCAAAAAAAGTCAGACAAAGGGACTTGAAAAAGGTTCTTCCCCCCTCATTTTATAGGTGTAGCCGAAGAGAACACGCCTGCGGGGTGTTCGGGCCAAACGACCTGTCCATGATGGAAGGTTTTAAATTTCTCGCTGATTTTCAGGAGCTTTTGGATTATGCGTAACTTTGACTTATCCCCGTTATACCGTTCAGCCATTGGTTTTGACCGTCTGTTCAACCTGTTAGAAAACAATCAAACACAAAGCAACGGTGGCTACCCTCCGTACAATGTTGAGCTGGTCAATGAAAACCACTATCGCATCGCGATAGCGGTGGCGGGTTTTGCTGAAAGCGAGCTGGAAATTACCGCACAGGACAACGTGCTGGTGGTTAAAGGTGCTCATGAAGCCGATCAGAAAGAACGCACCTATCTCTATCAAGGTATTGCCGAGCGCAACTTTGAACGCAAATTCCAGTTAGCCGAAAACATCCACGTGCGTGGCGCTAACCTGGTGAACGGCTTGCTGTATATCGAACTGGAGCGCGTCATTCCAGAAGCGAACAAACCGCGCCGTATCGAAATTAACTAATTCTGCCGGGCCGCCTGCGCGGCCTGTATTACCCCCATAGGCTTGCTGTCAGGGAGCTGAAAGGGAATCACTCGCTTCTTAGAAGGAGAAATATTATGCGTAACTACGATTTATCCCCACTGCTGCGTCAATGGATCGGTTTTGACAAACTGGCGAATGCGCTGCAAAGCACCACTGAAGGCCAGACCTTCCCGCCATACAACATCGAAAAAAGCGACGATAACCACTATCGCATTACCTTAGCGGTAGCCGGGTTCCGTCAGGAAGATCTGGACATTCAGCTTGAAGGCACGCGTCTGACCGTCAAAGGTACGCCGCAGCCGCAGGAAAAAGAGACTCAATGGCTGCACCAGGGGTTAGTCACCCAGGCCTTTAGCCTGAGCTTCACCCTGGCAGAAAATATGGAAGTCTCCGGCGCCACCTATAACAACGGCCTGCTGCACATTGATTTAACTCGCCATGTGCCAGAAGCCCTCGCGCCGCAGCGTATCGCTATTAGCGAACGCCCTGCGTTAAATAGCTAAGTTAATTTGCTCCCTTAAGCCCCGAACGTCGGGGCTTTTTTTTGCATTATTTTGCCGCCGCGTTGTCGGCCATTATTGTGCTTCGTATTACATACAATCACCCATCCCTTCGTCCATAATCCCTGATATCAGTAATGTTATTCACAAGGAATATACGATGAGTGATATAGCATTGACGGTCAGCGTGCTCGCGCTGGTGGCGGTCGTGGGACTGTGGATTGGCAACATCAAAATTCGCGGTATCGGCTTTGGTATTGGTGGCGTGCTGTTCGGCGGCATTATTGTTGGGCACTTTGTCGATCAGGCAGGCATTACCCTGAGCAGCCCGATGCTGCACTTTATTCAGGAATTCGGCCTGATACTGTTCGTCTACACCATCGGTATCCAGGTGGGGCCGGGATTCTTTGCCTCGCTGCGCGTTTCCGGCCTGCGGCTAAACCTGTTTGCCATTCTGATTGTTATCCTCGGTGGCCTTGTCACCACGCTGCTGCATAAAATCTTTGCCATCCCGCTGCCGGTCGTGCTGGGAATCTTCTCCGGCGCGGTAACCAACACGCCAGCGCTGGGAGCGGGGCAGCAAATTCTGCGCGACCTCGGCGAACCGTTTAGCGTGGTGGATCAAATGGGCATGAGCTACGCGATGGCCTATCCGTTTGGTATCTGCGGTATTTTGCTCACCATGTGGCTAATACGGCTGTTCTTTCGGGTCAACGTGGAAAAAGAAGCTCAGCAGTTTGATGAGCAGGCGGGCTCTGGCCACTCGCACCTTAAAACCATCAATATCCGCGTTGAAAACCCCAACCTGAACCGCATGGCGATTCAGGATGTGCCGGTGATTAACAGCGATAAAATTATCTGCTCGCGCTTGAAGCGCGGTGAAACCCTGATGGTGCCATCGCCCACCACGATTATTGAAACCGGCGACCTGCTGCACCTTGTCGGGGAAGCGGCCGATCTGCACAACGCCCAGCTGGTTATCGGTAAAGAGGTGGAAACTTCGCTGTCGACGCGCGGCACCGATATGAAAGTCGAAAGGGTGGTGGTCACCAACGAAAAGGTGTTGGGCAAGAAAATCCGCGATCTGCACTATAAACAGCGCTATGACGTGGTGATCTCGCGCTTAAACCGCGCCGGGGTAGAGCTGGTGGCCAGCAGCAATGCCAGCCTCCAGTTTGGCGATATCTTAAACTTAGTCGGCCGTCCGGCGGCGATTGATGCCGTGGCCTCCGATCTCGGTAACGCCCAGCAAAAGCTACAGCAGGTGCAAATGCTGCCGGTATTCATCGGTATTGGTCTGGGCGTTCTGCTAGGTTCCGTACCGCTGTTTATTCCCGGTTTCCCGGTGGCGTTAAAGCTGGGGCTGGCCGGGGGGCCGCTGATTATGGCGCTGATCCTGGGGCGAATTGGCAGCATCGGCAAGCTCTACTGGTTTATGCCGCCGAGCGCTAACCTGGCGCTGCGCGAGTTGGGGATTGTGTTGTTCCTGGCGGTCGTGGGACTTAAATCCGGCGGGGATTTTGTCGAAACATTACTGCACGGTGAAGGCTTAAGCTGGATTGGCTACGGCATCTTTATTACCGGTATCCCACTGCTAACCGTCGGCATTCTGGCGCGCATTTTCGTGAAGATGAACTATCTGACTCTCTGCGGCATGCTGGCAGGTTCAATGACCGACCCTCCAGCTTTGGCCTTTGCCAACAACCTGCACGCCACCAGCGGTGCGGCAGCGCTCTCTTATGCCACGGTCTACCCGCTGGTGATGTTCCTGCGCATCATTACCCCACAACTTCTGGCGGTGCTGTTCTGGGGGATGGGTTAACGGCCTGCACGCGCCTTAAGTGGTAATCCACCTGATATTCGCTGGCGTTGCGGAACATCACGGAATAGTTAAGGAACTCGCCGCTGTCGCTGTAGGAAAGAGAGGTAATGCGCAGCAGCGGCGTCTGTTCCGGGAGATTCATCGACTGGGCCAACTGTTTGTCCGCCAGCACCGGTGCCAGACTCTCATAGTTGCCGCTGATAATAATGCCGCACTCTTTCTCGATATAATCGAACTTTGACCCTTCCAGATGCACCAATGACAGATTGCGGAACAGCTTCACCGGCATATAGCTGTCTTCCAGCATCAGCGGTTTACCGTCGACATAACGCACCCAACGTGAGAAATAGATCCGCTCGTTAATCTGAATCCTCAGTTGGCTGGCAATCGCCGGCGGCGCTGGCATCATCTCAAACACCAGCACTTTGCTGACCACTTCCTTACCTTGTTGGCGCAGTATTTCCGCAAGCCCGGTTAAACTGTTGGTTTCATGATGAATATCTTTATGCGCCACGTAGGTTCCGCTGCCGTGCCGCCGCACCACCAGTCCCCATTCCACCAGCAGATCGATGGCTTTACGAATCGTCATGCGGGCGACGCCAAACTCTTCCGCCAGCTTTTTCTCACCCGGCAACGGACTGCCAATATTGAAATCAGAGGAATTCAGCCGTAAACGCAGCCTGTCTGCTATCGATTTATAGATCACAACTAGACCTCTTATCCCCGCCTATGGGCAATTATTGAACCGCTGTTTTTTATTTAAAACTAGCTTATTACAGCAAAATACGACGCCAATCTTAAAAAAAGAAAAATAGTGAAATTGTAGATGTCTAATAATTCTTGAAAAAGTAGACAACATTGCGCTAATTAAAACCATGAATGCGATCACGGATCGCAACGCAATAGCATGTTGTCAGATGAGCGAATTCCTATTCTCGTAGCAGGCCGAAGATCAACACCAATAAGGCCACTTACCCTACGAGTTGTTAAATGAGGATTTCCAGATGCTCAGTCAAATACAACGCTTTGGCGGCGCAATGTTTACCCCCGTTTTGCTGTTCCCTTTTGCGGGGATCGTGGTGGGTATCGCCATTATGCTGCGCAACCCGCTGTTCGTTGGTGAAGCACTCACTGCTTCCGATAGCTTATTCGCTCAGATTGTTCATATTATTGAAGAAGGTGGCTGGACGGTATTCCGTAATATGCCGCTGATTTTTGCCGTCGGTTTGCCTATTGGTCTGGCAAAACAGGCGCAAGGCCGCGCCTGTCTGGCTGTCCTGGTCAGCTTCCTGACCTGGAACTACTTTATTAATGCGATGGGGATGACCTGGGGCCACTTTTTTGGCGTCGATTTCTCGCTCGATCCGACGGCAGGTACTGGCCTGACGATGATTGCCGGGATAAAGACCCTCGACACCAGCATCATCGGGGCGATTGTGATTTCCGGCATCGTCACCGCCCTGCATAACCGCTATTTCGACAAACCACTCCCGGTCTTTCTCGGTATCTTCCAGGGCTCATCCTTTGTGGTGATCGTGGCGTTCCTGGTGATGATCCCCTGCGCCTGGCTGACGCTGCTCGGCTGGCCAAAAGTGCAGATGGGCATTGAATCGCTGCAGGTCTTTTTACGCGGCGCGGGGGCGTTAGGCGTCTGGATCTACACCTTCCTCGAACGCATCCTGATCCCAACCGGCCTGCACCACTTTGTCTACGGCCCGTTCATCTTTGGGCCTGCGGCGGTTGAAGGTGGCATTCAGGTTTACTGGGCCGAGCATTTGCAGGCATTCAGCCAAAGTACAGAACCGCTGAAAACGTTATTTCCGGAAGGCGGATTTGCCCTGCACGGTAACTCCAAAGTGTTTGGCTCTGTGGGGATTGCGCTGGCGCTGTACTTTACCGCGGCACCGGAAAACCGGGTCAAGGTAGCGGGTCTGCTGATTCCTGCCACGCTTACCGCCGTGCTGGTTGGGATAACCGAACCGCTCGAATTCACCTTCCTGTTTATCTCTCCATTACTGTTCGCCATTCACGCGGTGCTGGCAGCGACGATGGCGACGGTGATGTACATGTGCGGTGTCGTTGGGAACATGGGCGGTGGCCTGCTCGATCAGTTCCTGCCGCAAAACTGGATCCCGATGTTCCATAACCACGCCTCGATGATGTTTATCCAGATAGGCATTGGCGTGTGCTTCACCGCGATCTACTTCGTGGTATTCCGGGCGCTGATCCTGCGCTTCAACCTGAAAACGCCGGGCCGTGAAGACAGCGAAATCAAACTCTACAGCAAAGCGGATTATCAGGCCGCGCGTGGCAAAACCACTGCCGAAGGCGCAACTGACGGCAAACCTAGCCAGGCCGCCGGCATCCTGCAGGCACTGGGCGGCGCTGCCAATATCGAAAGCATTAACAACTGCGCGACACGCCTGCGTATTGCGCTTCTGGATATGACAAAGACACAAAGCGATGACGTGTTTAAAGCTCTTGGCGCACACGGCGTCGTGCGACGCGGCAACGGCATTCAGGTGATTGTTGGCCTGCATGTTCCCCAGGTCCGCGACCAGTTGGAACGCTTAATGAAACATTCTCGACCGACCGAACACACCACCATGACGGAGGCAGTATCATGAAAAAATTCTCAGTTGTTATCGCAGGCGGCGGCAGTACCTTTACCCCAGGCATCGTGCTGATGCTGCTGGCAAACCAGGACCGGTTCCCGCTGCGGTCACTGAAATTTTACGACAACGACGGCGCGCGGCAGGAAACCATCGCCGAAGCATGCAAGGTTATCCTTAAAGAGCAGGCCCCGGAGATTGAATTTAGCTACACCACCGACCCGCAGGCGGCGTTTACCGACGTTGATTTTGTGATGGCGCACATCCGCGTGGGTAAATACCCAATGCGCGAAAAAGACGAAAAAATCCCACTGCGCCACGGTGTGCTGGGCCAGGAAACCTGCGGGCCGGGCGGGATTTCTTACGGGATGCGTTCGATCGGCGGCGTGCTGGAGCTGGTCGATTACATGGAAAAATATTCACCGAACGCGTGGATGCTTAACTACTCCAACCCGGCGGCCATTGTGGCGGAAGCGACCAACCGCCTACGTCCAAACGCCAAAATTCTCAACATCTGCGATATGCCTATCGGCATTGAAGGGCGCATGGCACAGATTGTCGGGCTAAAAGACCGCAAACAGATGCGCGTGCGCTACTACGGCCTGAACCATTTCGGCTGGTGGACATCGATTGAAGATCTGCAAGGCAACGATTTAATGCCTAAATTACGCGAACATGTCGCGAAGTATGGCTATGTTCCGCCATCTAACGATCCGCATACGGAAGCGAGCTGGAATGATACTTTCGCTAAAGCGAAAGACGTGCAGGCGTTAGATCCAGACACCATGCCGAATACCTATCTGAAATATTACCTGTTCCCGGACTACGTGGTGGCCCACTCTAACCCGGAACGCACCCGCGCAAACGAGGTGATGGATCACCGTGAGAAAAACGTCTTTACCGCCTGTCGCGCCATTATTGAAGCGGGTAAATCGTCCGCAGGTGACCTGGAAATTGACGAACATGCTTCTTACATCGTCGACCTGGCAGCCGCTATCGCCTTCAACACCCAGGAGCGTATGCTGCTGATTGTGCCAAACAACGGGGCGATTCATAACTTTGACGCCGATGCGATGGTCGAAATCCCCTGCCTGGTCGGTCACAACGGCCCAGAGCCGCTGACGGTCGGTGATATTCCGAACTTCCAGAAAGGGATGATGAGCCAGCAGGTGGCGGTAGAAAAACTGGTGGTGGATGCGTGGGAACAGCGCTCTTACCACAAGCTGTGGCAGGCGATTACGCTGTCGAAAACCGTGCCGAGCGCGTCGGTGGCGAAGGCGATTCTCGATGATTTGATTGAAGCCAATAAGGACTACTGGCCGGAACTGCACTAACCTTCCAGACCGGCATCTTCACGGTGCCGGTCGTTTGCTTTTCCCTGCATCCTCCCTCTTTATGGCGATAGTTTCGTAAAACTCCGCGGCACAATGAGTGCATTTACGATAATGTTAAGCGTCTGACTTTTATCGATTCAGGAGCTGTCATGAAGATTTCCCGCCTCGGCGAAGCGCCTGACTATCGCTTCTCACTGGCCAATGAACGCACCTTTCTGGCATGGATACGCACGGCGCTGGGTTTTCTGGCGGCAGGCGTCGGGCTTGATCAACTCGCGCCCGACTTTGCGACGCCGGTCATTCGTGAAGCGTTAGCGCTGATGCTGTGCCTGTTCGCCGGGGGAATTGCCATCTATGGCTATCTGCGCTGGCTAAGTAACGAGAAGGCGATGCGCTTAAAAGAGGACTTACCCTACACCCGCAGCCTGCTGGTGATTAGCCTGATACTCGCTATCGTGGCGCTGGTGGTGATGCTGCTGGTGCTCTATGCCGGATAGTCGAAAGTCCCGGCGTCAGCACGATCCTGGACTGCAACCTGAGCGCACCTCACTGGCGTGGTTTCGCACGCTGCTGGGCTACGGCGCATTAATGGCGCTGGCGCTCAAGCACAACTGGCATCAGGCCGGTTCGCTTTTCTGGGTATCAGTGGGCGTACTGATTGCAGTTGCCGCTATCCTCTGGCATTACACCTTAAGCCGTAACGTCATGGATGTCCGGCAGGATGATTTTGCCCAACCCCGCGCAGTTCGTGACAAATTTTTGATCTCCCTCGCAGTGTTGTCGCTCGCAATATTGTTTGCTATGACTCACATACGCCAACTTATTATTTTTATGAAGGATTTAGGATGACAGGATGTCAGGCTGAACTCCCCCCACACCGCGACCGCCGCTGTGCGGTTGCGTCTGACGGTACGAGTATTGTGCTGGACTTCGACAGTTACGGCGTTCACCAACCCTCGCATGCGCCTATTGTCGCGCGGCTTCAGGCCGAACCACATATCACCACGCTAAAAATCATTATTAATCAGGCTACTATCCAGCAGCCGCAGCATCTTTATCACTACCTGCGCGGTTTTGGCGTTCCTGTTTTGCAGTTTGTTCCGTTTGTTGCGCTCGATGATATGGGTGCCCTGACTAACGAATCAGTTCACGCGGAGCAATGGGGAGCCTTTCTCATTGCCGTCTTTGATCTCTGGGTACAGCAGGATATTGAAACGCTCCACATTCAGTACATCGATGCGGCATTAGCGATATGGTGTGGTCAGGCGTCGCCGTTTTCCGTTGACAATGCGCTTCTCGTGGAGGAGTGCCGTGAATGCCCGGTGCTGCGTTTTTGCCACGGCGGCTGCCCTCAACATCGTATTGCCGACGGCGGGAAAAGTGCGCTGTGCGCAGGCTATCGTCAGTTCTTCACCTACAGTGCCCCGTTCATGAAAGCGATGCGTGACCTGCTAAAACAGCACCGCTCGCCCATGGAATTGATGACGATGTTAGCTCAAAGCCGATAAGCTTTTTGTGTTTGCCAGCACCGCGCGTGGGGTGGCAAACAGACAAAGGTCTCAGTTTTCTATTCTGGTATCACTATGAGTCTGAGTGAAATCCGCCAGGAGTGTCTATGCCGCTCGTTCTGCCCCGGGAAACCCATTTCCGCCATCCGCTGGAAAGCGTGGTGTTTCATTTCTGGCATCCGGAAAAAAATATCAGCCATGAACATACTCATGAGTACTGCGAGCTTTTCCTCGTGGGTCGCGGTAGCGGTATTCATGTTATCAATGAAAAACCGTGGCTGCTGACCAGCGGCACGCTGTGCTATCTGAATCGCCAGGATTACCATCTGTTTGAGGAGATGAAAGATCTCCAGCAGGTCAATCTGCTTTATCTCGGGCGGGATAATTTCAATTTTATCAAACACATTGATTATCTGTTACCGCAAGAGGGCGAGAGTAACGTCTGGCAAATGGACGTGGGGATCATGCAGCGTGTTATCGACCGTCTTGCCAGCCACAAAGAGGAGGAGTTCACTGACAAACTTCTGGCTGAAAGCCATAAAGAGATGTTGTTCCTCGAAGTTCTGCATACGCTCAATCAATGGCGTTATAAAACCCAGGACTTTCACTCCAGCGACGATCGCATCAGTCAGGTGCTCATTCGCCTGAACGGACAGTGGCATCAGCCGCTCGACCTGGACGCGTTATGTCAGGAGTTCACGCTTTCCCGGCGCTCGTTGCAGCGCGGGTTTAGTGAATATACCGGCGTTTCCCCTCAACAATATCTGGCCCGTATGCGGCTGTTGCAATCGCGCTACCAACTACGTTTTACCAATGATTCAGTGAATGAGATCGCCATTCGTTGCGGTTTTGGCGACGTTAGCTACTTTTCGCGCGCATTTCGTCGCCAGTTTGGCGTGTCACCGAATCAATGCCGTTAGCGATGCCAGGATGCCGGATGGCGGCGTAAACGCCTTATCCGGCCTACAACAGGTAGCCCGGCCGAACGCAGTGACGCCGGGAATGCACGGTTTACTCACCGATGACTTCAACCACCTCTAACAGCGTTGCACCAGTTTTGGCATCATGTGCCACATCGCGGAAAATCGGCAGTGCTTCCCAGCGTAACCAGTAGCGGTTTTGCGGACGGTAATCGCTGTTCTGCGCCGGAACTAACTGTACTTCTGCCTGCGGCGCAACGTTCTGCCGAGGCTGCCATAATACGGCGGGAAGCCCCGGTATAAGCGGTTTGGTGGCAACAACGGACAACGTCCGGTCATCAATAATCCACACGCCGCTACCGGCCCAGGTCGAAGTCCATTCCACCGCCATTCGATCGTTGCCTATCGCGCGTGGGGCGCTGAGCGTCACGTCCGGGGGAATTGACCCACCGCCGTTAAAGTCCCAGCGAAAATCCCACTGGCTGAGCTGCGATTTTTGCCAGCCGCCGTCACCGTCCGGTCGCGCCAGCAGGGCCTGCGACAATCCCCGGTCATCATAACGATGGTAAATCAGCACCGGGCACGCCTCGTTATCAAAGCCCACCTCCTGCACCATATTTATCAGCCCGCCGCCGATACCGGCGTCGTCGACAATCTCACCTTGATGACGGGCAATCGGTAGCGTGAGCGGGGTGCCGTCCGATTTTTCCCAATGTTTTAGATCGCGGCTGCGCGCGTAGGAGAGATTATTATTGGTCTCGCAGTGCGGCGTTTCGCGCCACATCCACACCATATGCCAGTAGCCATCCGGCCCCAGCAGCGGCTGGCGCGCATAGCCGTTACGCGTGCCTTCACCGTTGAGCAGCGGCGTTTCTAAGAGTCGCCTCCACTGTTGGTGTTCGGTGTCGAACACGTTATACAAATCGTCGCCGTTACCACTACAGCCGTCGCGGTAGCGAAACAGCAGGCGGCCTTGAACATCCTTAAAGAATACCGGATAGGTGGCGCGGGCTTCACGTTCTCCGGTCATTGCCCGAACGCATGTTAACGTGGTGATATCCAGCGGCTGGCGGCTACGGAAGTAAATGAGCGGATCAACGTGCATATTGCCGGAAAGATGCAGATATCCGGCGCTATCGACCGCCATCGTCAGGTAATTGTGCGAATCAAAATCGGTAATATGGCTATAGCGCTCGCGCTCAGGGATCCAGAAGCCTTCCGGCTGGAAGGTCTTCCAGGCCCCATCCGGCAGTTCGCGCTGGCCGACGGTAATGCGGTGCTCCGCATCATACCAGGCGGCAAACTGATGATTCTCATGATTCATCAGGCAATAGAGTACGGTGAAATCTGCGCAGGCGTGGGCCACGGGCGCAACGACGATATCGGTCATTAGACGGTCTCCGGACGGGCAACAAAGGTTTTTTTACGGCGTAAGAAAAAAGCAGCCAGCACTAGCGCGCCGATAGGGTGCAACGTGGCGCCAACGTAAATCGGCATTGAGTAGCCAAAATGGTCGATTATCGAACCGACAAAACCGTTAAAGATGATAGAGCTGACGCCACCTAATGCGCTCATCACGCCGATAGCGGTGGCGATGGCAACGCGTGGTGCCAGGCCGCCCATCATGATCGTCGCCATACTGAGCCATGCGGTGCACATAAAGTTAATCACCGTCATGATGGCGACAGCGGCGTAGGCATTGCTAATTGAGGGAAGCAGGAACACCAGTGGCGCCAGGCAGGTTACCGACCAGATCACGGTTAAGCGGGCGCGGGTAGCATCCATACCGCGCGCCACCAGGCGGTCAGATGACCAGCATGCCGCTAGTACCCCGAAGACGGCAATCAGCGGCGGCAGCCACATTAATTTGCCAACTTCCGCCAGCGTCAGGCCAATTTTCTCCTGCATAAAACCAACCTGCCAGTACTGATAAAAGAACCAGAATGGGTCGGTCAGCAGGCGTGCAATCAGCAGCGCCCAGATAGGTTTAGAGGTGAGCACCATTTTGTAGCGGTCAATCAGCGGTACGTTTACCGTTGTCTCCTGCACCACATCTTGCGCTGCTGGTGGCGTTTTACGGCTTGCCAGATACCACAAAATACCGACCACCACGCCCGCCATTGCTGGGATAAAGAATGCCCAGCGCCAGCCGGTAGAGAGCGTCACCCATGCCACGAACGGTGGGGCGATAATCAGGCCGACAGACTGAATAATATTGGTGAGCTGGAAGGCGAAAGCGCGCTGCTCGGCGCGAAACCAGGTAAAGACTGCCAGCGTCAGCGCGGGCACAATTCCCGATTCGGCAAGTCCCAGCAGGACGCGACCAACAATCAACCCGGTCATCGAATGTGACAGACCGGTGATAAGCGTCGCAACGGACATCAATACCATCAAGGCGCACAGCACATAGCGACTGCCGAAGCGATCAACGATGCCGCCGACAAAGAAATACATCAAGGTATAGGGGATCATAAAGGCGCTGATCAGCACCGAATAATCGCTGTTATCCAGCCCCAGCTCCTGCATCAGGGTGGTTTTGAGGATGGAAACGATTTGCCGGTCGAGCGAGAAGAAAAACAGCACACAGCCGAGTAGCAAAAGCAGGACCCAAATCAGCAGGGTAAAGCCGCCACGGCCGACAGATTTTTCAGCCTGTTGCATTGTGTTCTCCGATTTATCGTAGGTATACGAGGTAAACTGGAGTATATCGACGCCGTTTTATGCCGGGGACGGCGTGAGGAAGGAGTGTGATGCGCGGCAATACGCTTTGACCTGTGACGCCATAATAGCGCGGGAAGTGGCATGATTGTCATAAAGCATCGCTCACTCAGGAGCGATGCTTCATTACGTTTAGCGACCTTTCGCCAGGTACTGCGCCATTTCAGCTTCCGGCACCATGCCGCCGCCGGTGGCCCAGACCAGATGGGTGGCGTTATTGAGCTGCTCTGCGCTAAAACCCTGCATTTGCTGATAGTCAGCCGAGGCGCAAACGCGCTGCGGGCCCGCCATACCGGCCAGCGCCGACGGCTCCAGGCGAATCCCTTCCTCCTGCGCCAGCCAGCCCAGCATGTCGTACATCGTCTGGTCATCCAGCGTGTACAAACCATCGAGCAGACGCTCCATCGCGCGTCCCACAAAGCCAGATGCGCGGCCCACCGCCAGGCCGTCGGCGGCGGTCAGGTTATCGATGCCAATCTCCTGCACGGAGATACCATCGTGCAGCCCGGTGTAAACCCCCAGCAGCATGCACGGTGAATGGGTGGGTTCAGCGAAGAAACAGTGGACGTTATCGCCAAACGCCAGCTTCAGGCCAAACGCCACGCCGCCAGGGCCGCCGCCAACGCCGCACGGCAGATAGACAAACAGCGGATGGTCAGCATCCACCACGCGGCCTTGCTGCGCAAACTGCGCCTTTAAACGCTGCCCGGCCACTGCGTAGCCGAGGAACAGCGTGCGGGAGTTTTCATCGTCGATAAAGAAGCAGTTCGGGTCTGACTCCGCCGCCTTGCGCCCCTGTTCAACCGCCACGCCGTAATCCTCTTCGTACTCCACCACCGTCACGCCGTGGCTGCGCAGTTTGGCTTTTTTCCACGCGCGGGCGTCGGCGGACATATGTACTGTGACCTTAAAACCAATACCGGCGCTCATGATGCCTATCGACATCCCCAGATTACCGGTCGAACCGACGGCGATGCTGTACTGGCTAAAGAACTGTTTAAATTCAGGCGAAAACAGCACGCTGTAATCATCTTCCGTGGTCAGCAGACCGGCTTCCAGCGCCAGTTTTTCGGCGTGGGTCAGCACTTCATAAATGCCGCCACGCGCTTTAATCGAGCCGGAAATCGGCAGATGGCTGTCTTTTTTCAGCATAATTTCACCGCTGATAGGCTGCCCGTACTCTTTTTCCAGCCGTTTTTGCATCGCCGGAATCGCCGCCAGTTCAGATTCGATAATGCCGCCGGTCACCGCCGTTTCCGGGAAGGCTTTCGCCAGGTACGGCGCAAAGCGCGCCAGACGGTCGTGGGCGTCCTGAACGTCGTGTTCCGTCAGGCCAACATAGGGTAAACCTTCCGCAAGAGAGGTCGTGCCGAGGTTAAACCAGGTTGTTTCCTTAAGAGCGACCAACTCTTTCACTAAAGGATACTGGGCGATAAGTGTTTGAACGTTTTCCATAGTCAGTCTCTTTGCGCTTAGATAATAAAGGAAAGCAGGAATGTGCACGCCAGTGCAATCACCGACGCGATAAATGTCGCGGTTGTGTAGTATTTAAACGTCTCATTCAGCGTGGCGCCGCAGTATTGCTTCACCAGCCAGAAGAGAGAATCGGTGACGATCGTGCAGCCAATGGCGCCGGAACCGATGGCAATGGCGATGATCTCCGGGCTAACGTTGGGATAGTGCGGCAGCATCGGTGCGACAATCGCCGTTGCGCCCATCATCGCCACCGTGGCAGAACCGACCGCCGCGTGCAGAATCAATGCCACCAGCCAGGCCAGCAGAATCGGGTGCATGTGCATATTGGAAAGAATCAGCGCCAGTGTATCCGCCAGCCCGCTGCTCTTGAGAATCGCGTTGAACGCGCCGCCCGCACCGATAATCAGCAGGATGTTGGCAATCGAGCCAAAACCGTTTTCCGTGTGCGTCAACAGTGCGCCCATGCCTATATGCTGGCGCAGGCCAAGAATGTAGTAGGCGACAAATACGGCGATAAACATGGCGGTGATCGGGTTGCCGATAAATTCCAGCAGCGTATACAGCGAACTGTCTTTCGCCATGTTCAGCTCAGCGACGGTTTTCACCAGCATCAGGCCAATCGGCAGCAGCACGGTAAACAGTGTCGCACCGAGTGACGGCAGCGTGCTTTCATCGCGCACTTTCAGGTCGGAAAACTCAGCCGGTACCGGTTTAAACGGCAGGCGGTTGCCGAGCAGCTTCAGGTACAGCGGCCCGCCAACAAGCGATGCCATTAACCCCACCAGTAGGCCGTAAACAATGACCGTTCCCAGATCGGCACCGAGTTTATTTGCTACGAACAACGCCGCCGGATGCGGTGGCACGACGCAGTGCACCGCCATCAGCGCCGTACACAGCGGAATGGCCAGCTTCAGCAGTGAGGTGTTGGTTTTTTTGGCGATCGAAAATGCCAGTGGAATCAGCAGCACCACGCCGACTTCAACAAACAGCGTGATCCCACAAATCAGGCCGACCAGCACCATAATGACGTCGGCGGACAGCCAGCGGCAGCGCTGGAGCGTCAGGCCAATGCGTTCCGCAGCACCGGACACCTCCATCATTTTGCCGAGAATGGTTCCCAGACCGATAACCGCGGCGAGGAAGCCGAGCGTACCGCCGATGCCGCTCTCAATGGCATTAACCATATCCAGCGGCCCCATGCCCATCATCGTCCCGACGAAAAAGCTGGCTAACAGTAACGCCAAAAACGGGTGGAATTTAAACTTCACGATGGTCAACACGATCAACACAATGCTTATCAGTAGCGTGCTCACAACCCAGATTTGAGAGTGCATAACTCACCTTGCCCTGTGATTAATTTATCCTTATTGGACAAAAATAAGGCACACGCTGACAAACGATATAAATCCTCTTTCACATGAGCCAGATTGCATCAAACGGGTGATTTAGCTCTAATATTGCCGTAGTAATGCGACATGATTCACTTTGATTCATGTTTGTGCTGATTTTTACAGCGGTTCTTTTTACACTGCGGCGAAAGAATCAGGATGAAAGAGGTGAGTATGGATCCCCTACGCGAGGTCAGAAATCGGCTGCTCAATGGCTGGCAGCTTTCAAAGCTCTATACCTTTGAAGTGGCGGCCCGCCATCAGTCGTTTGCGCTGGCGGCGGACGAACTGTCGTTAAGTCCCAGCGCCGTTAGCCACCGTATTAATCAGCTGGAAGAAGAGTTGGGCATCCAGCTTTTTGTCCGTTCCCATCGCAAAGTGGAGCTGACCCACGAAGGCAAGCGGGTGTTCTGGGCGCTGAAATCATCGCTGGATACGCTCAACCAGGAAATTCTCGACATCAAAAATCAGGAGCTGTCCGGGTCGCTGACCGTGTACTCACGGCCCTCGATCGCTCAGTGCTGGCTGGTTCCGGCGTTGGGGGATTTTACCCGCCGCTATCCGTCGATTTCCCTGACCATTCTGACCGGTAACGACAACGTCAATATGCAGCGTGCCGGCATCGATCTGGCGCTCTACTTTGACGATGCGCCGTCTGCGCAATTGACGCATCATTTCCTGATGGATGAAGAGATTCTGCCCGTATGCAGCCCGGAATACGCTCGTCGCTATGATCTGACGGATTCATTGGTGAATCTGCCGCACTGCACGTTATTACATGACCGACAGGCGTGGAGTAATGACTCGGGGACGGATGAATGGCACAGCTGGGCGCAGCATTATGCGGTGAATTTGCCGACATCATCGGGTATTGGCTTCGATCGTTCAGATTTAGCGGTGATTGCGGCGATGAACCATATTGGGGTGGCGATGGGGCGTAAACGGCTGGTTCAAAAACGCCTCGACAGCGGGGAGCTGGTCGCGCCCTTTGGTGACAGAGCGCTGAAATGCCATCAGCATTATTACATCACCACGCTGCCCGGCCGCCAGTGGCCGAAGATTGAGGCGTTTATTGGCTGGCTGCAGGAGCAGGTTAGTTAGGCGGTATCGATTCGCGTTTGTGCCGGGTGGCGGCTACGCCTTACCCGGCCTACATATAGTGTAGGCCTTAAAGCTGCGCGCCATCAGGCAACAGGGTTTTCAGGGTTAAACCGCCTGCCCCTGCTGAGATAAACGTGACGCCAGCGGCAGCCAGCAGAGAAAAATCAGCAGCCCCATTAGCGTCATTAACAGGCCAATACTGGCCTGGCCGGTTTGCGGCATCATCGCGGACAGCCACGCCAGCACCCCGGAACCGATATTTTGCAGGCCGCCCACCAGCGCCCCTGCGGTACCGGCGAGGAACGGGAACGGCTCCATCGCGCCGCTGGTGGCAAGCGGGAACAACATGCCTGCGCCGAAGAAGAACAGCGCAGCAGGCACCAGCAGCGTCCAGATATTCATTACGCCAAGCAGGCCCGGGATCCACATCATCAATCCCGCTGCCAGGCAGCTAATCACCGACTGCCACATCATGGTGGCGAAGCGTTTGTTTGGACGCCCGGCAAACCAGGCACCAAAGAACGCAGCCGGGATCGGCAGAATAAACAGAATGCTCACCGTCATGCTGCTTAAGCCCAGCACGCCGCCCATCAGCACGCCGGAACAGGCCTCGAACACCGCAATCCCAGCCAGCCCGCCAATCAGCATCAGCAGAAAACAGTTAAAGCTGCTGTTGCCAAACAGCGTTTTGTAGTTACTGATAAGCCGGGTTTTCGGTGCGCTGGTTGGACGGGTTTCCGGCATCCAGCGCGCCATGCTGAAAGTTACGCCCGCGCACAGCACCAGCAGGAAACCGTAGCAGGCCCGCCAGTTAATTAACGTTTCCAGCACGCCGCCAATCAGCGGAGCCAGCAGTGGGCTGACCAGAATACCCATATTTAACAAACTATTAGCGTGGCGAAGCTGACTGCCTTCATAGAGGTCGCGCGGTAGCGTTCGTGCCATTACCCCACCGACGCCGGTCCCCATCCCCTGCAAGGCACTGGCGGCAATCAGTACCGTCAGGCTACTGGTGGTTATCGCGACCAGAGTGGCTAGCATAAAAATCGACATCCCGACCAGGATCACCGGACGGCGACCAACGCGGTCGGAGAGCGGGCCGTAGAATAATTGGGAAACGCCGTAGGTCAGCAGATAGGCCGCCATCACGCTCTGCACCGCCCCTTCACGGACGTTGAGGTCGCTCGCCATCTGCGCAATTGCCGGAATATAAATGGTTTGCGCCATCTGCCCTACAGCCACAAGCAACACCAGCATCGCCAGAATATTGACGTTTCTATCTCTTTTCATTTCGCTGATAACTTTATAAAAAATAGGTTTATAAGAATAATTGACCGGGTGAAGCGCTAAAAGCGAGAGGAATCTACCACAAAGAGGTGTCGATTTAATCATCTGTCATGTAAATGAAATGTGTGATGCAGGCAGGATTTATAGACGTAAACGGCAACAATAGTTGCCAGTTTTAGCCGTATTGGCGAGCCGCTTGCGGCCGGGACGAACTGTGATCGCTGACGCATTTTTGCGCAGATGAAAATATTTCCATTGTCAGCCTTAAAAAGCTGTGTTTGTATAAATTCACTTAATGAATTCGAGACAGACCCTTAATGACTCCATCCATGATGACTTCGACCCTACTAAAAACCGCGCTACCAGCCGCGGCGGTCGTCGTCGTGCGTGTGGTGGTGGTCGTCGGCAATGCGCCGTAGGGTCAGGAACGCACACGATTCCAAACCCCGCCGGCGCAAACCGGGCGGGGTTTTTAGTTTCTAGCCCCCTCCCGGATGATAGTCGGCCTAGTAGAAAAGGACTGGAGCATGGCAATTTCGGGCACAACATCACAGACTCGGCGCTTTACCGGCGCGCAATTAATCGTCCATTTACTGGAACGTCAGGGTATCACCATGGTCACCGGCATCCCCGGCGGCACGGTGCTTCCGCTGTATGACGCCTTGAGCCAGAGCACGCAGATCCGTCATATTCTGGCGCGACACGAGCAGGGCGCGGGCTTCATTGCTCAGGGCATGGCGCGTACCCACGGTAAACCGGCGGTATGCATGGCCTGTAGCGGCCCCGGCGCCACCAACCTAGTGACGGCCATTGCCGATGCGCGCCTCGACTCCATACCGCTGGTGTGTATCACCGGCCAGGTGGCCTCCTCGTTAATCGGCACCGACGCGTTTCAGGAAGTCGACACCTACGGTATCTCTATCCCCATCACCAAACACAACTACCTCGTTCGCAATATCCATGAACTGCCGCAGGTGATTGCGGATGCGTTCCGGATTGCGCAATCAGGCCGTCCAGGCCCGGTGTGGATAGACATTCCTAAGGATGTGCAGACCGCTGAAATCGAGATTACCGAACTGCCAGAACCGGGCCGCCGCGCGGCAACGCCGGAATTCAGCGCCCAGAGCGTAAGCGATGCGGCGGCAATGATTAACGCCGCCGAACGTCCGGTGCTCTATCTGGGCGGCGGGGTGATTAACGCCCCGGAGCGCGTGCGTGAACTGGCTGAAATGGCCAACCTGCCGACAACCATGACGTTGATGGCGCTCGGCATGTTGCCTAAAGCGCATCCGCTGTCATTGGGAATGCTGGGCATGCACGGCGCGCGCAGTACCAACTTTATCCTGCAACAAGCTGATTTACTGATTGTTTTAGGCGCACGTTTTGATGACCGGGCGACCGGTAAAGTGGCGGAGTTCTGCCCGAATGCGAAGATTATCCACGTGGATATCGACCGCGCCGAACTGGGTAAAATCAAACAGGCGCATATTGCCATTCAGGCAGATGTCGACGACGTTCTGGCGCAGCTGCTGCCGCAAATTAAAGCGCAGTCGCGCGAGGCGTGGCGTAGCAAAGTCGCTGAACTGCAACAAGAATTCCCCTGCGCCATTCCACAGGCCAGTGACCCGCTCAGCCATTATGGCCTGATCAACGCCGTGGCGGCCTGTGTGGATGATAATGCGATTATCACTACCGACGTTGGCCAGCATCAGATGTGGACCGCACAGGCGTATCCGCTGAACCGTCCGCGTCAGTGGCTGACTTCCGGCGGTCTTGGCACCATGGGCTTTGGCCTGCCTGCGGCGGTCGGCGCGGCGCTGGCTAACCCGGGCAAAAAGGTGCTGTGCTTCTCCGGCGACGGCAGCCTGATGATGAATATTCAGGAGATGGCGACGGCGGCGGAAAATCAGCTGGATGTGAAAATCATCCTCATGAACAACGAAGCGCTGGGGCTGGTGCATCAGCAGCAAAGCCTGTTCTACCCGCAGGGTGTATTTGCCGCCACCTATCCTGGCATGATTAACTTTATGCAGATTGCCGCCGGTTTCGGCCTCGAATCGTGCGACTTAAACAACGAAGCCGACCCGCAGGCGGCGCTGCAAGCGATTATCAACCGCCCAGGACCGGCGTTGATTCACGTGCGTATCGACGCGCAGCAGAAAGTCTATCCAATGGTGCCGCCGGGTGCGGCAAATACCGAAATGGTGGGGGAATAAGCCATGCAACAATACGCTCATGACAACGTTATTCTGGAACTCACCGTACGTAACCATCCCGGCGTGATGACCCACGTCTGTGGGCTATTTGCCCGCCGCGCGTTCAACGTTGAAGGCATTTTGTGTCTGCCGATTGCGGGCAGCGATCACAGTCGTATCTGGCTATTGGTGAACGATGACCAGCGGCTGGAACAGATGATGAGCCAGATCGATAAACTTGAAGACGTCCAGAAAGTGGTGCGGAACCAGTCTGATCCGTCGATGTTTAATAAAATAAGCGTCTTCTTCGAGTAATCCGCTCACGGCTTGAACAGCGATGCGCTTAACGTTAAGGTAAGCGCCTTTGCCGGATGGCGGCGTAAACGCCTTATCCAGCCTACCTCCTTGTAGGCCTGATAAGCGCAGCGCCATCAGGCGTTTCGCAGCCTCAGGACAAACCCATGATTACCGTTGCCCTTATCGACGACCACACTATCGTTCGTTCAGGCTTTGCCCAACTGCTCAGTCTTGAGCCTGATTTGCAGGTGGTCGCCGAGTTTGGTTGCGGTCGCGAAGCGCTGGCGGGGCTACCGGGGCGCGGCGTGCAGGTCTGCATCTGTGATATCTCGATGCCGGATATCTCCGGTCTTGAACTGCTCAGCCAATTGCCAAAAGGCATGGCGATCATCATGCTCTCCGTCCACGACAGCCCGGCGCTGGTGGAACAGGCGCTAAACGCCGGGGCGCGCGGCTTTCTCTCCAAGCGTTGTAGCCCCGATGAGCTGATTGCAGCGGTACACACCGTGGCGACCGGCGGCTGCTATCTCACGCCGGATATCGCCGTTAAGCTGGCGGCAGGGCGTCAGGATCCGTTGACCAAACGTGAACGTCAGGTGGCGGAAAAACTGGCGCAGGGCATGGCGGTCAAAGAGATTGCCGCCGAGCTGGGGCTGTCGCCAAAAACGGTTCATGTGCATCGCGCTAACCTGATGGAAAAGCTGAACGTCAGCAACGACGTGGAACTGGCCCGCCGGATGTTCGACGGCTGGCAATGAGTACCTTTCTCTCGCGGTTTATTACCGTTGTCGCCTGTTTCTTTATCTTCTCCGCCGCCTGGTTTTGCCTGTGGAGCATCAGCCTGCATCTGGTGGAACGCCCGGAGCTGGCGGTGCTGCTGTTCCCGTTCGGCCTGCGGTTGGGGATCATGCTGCAATCTCCGCGCGGTTATTGGCCGGTATTGCTGGGCGCGGAGTGGCTGCTGATTTTCTGGCTGGCGCAGGAAGTGGCGCTGGCGCATCTTCCTCTTTTGATGATCGGCAGCCTGCTGACGCTGTTACCTGTGGCGCTTATCTCGCGTTATCGCCATCAGCGCGACTGGCGCACCTTGCTATTACAGGGCGCGGCGCTCGGCGCGGCGGCGTTGTTACAGTCGCTGCCGTGGCTCGGACAGGGCGAGGCTGCGTGGACCGCGCTGTTGCTGACCCTGACCGGTGGACTGACGCTGGCGCCTATCTGCCTTGTATTCTGGCACTATCTGACCAGCACCACCTGGCTGCCGCTCGGCCCGGCGGTGGTGTCCCAGCCGGTGAACTGGCGCGGGCGGCATCTGGTGTGGTATCTGCTGCTATTTAGCGTCAGTCTGTGGCTCCAGTTGGGGTTACCGGCTGAGCTATCGCGCTTCACGCCGTTTTGTCTGGCGCTGCCGATTATCGCGCTGGCCTGGCACTACGGCTGGCAGGGGGCGCTGATTGCGACGTTAATGAACGCCATTGCGCTGATTGCCAGCCAGACCTGGCACGATCATCCCGTCGATTTACTGCTCTCGCTGCTGGCGCAAAGCCTCACCGGGCTGCTACTTGGCGCGGGTATCCAGCGTCTGCGTGAACTCAACCAATCGCTGCAAAATGAGCTGGCGCGTAATCATCGGCTGGCGGAACGCCTGCTGGAAACCGAAGAGAGCGTGCGCCGCGACGTGGCGCGCGAACTGCACGATGATATCGGCCAGACCATCACGGCGATTCGTACCCAGGCGGGCATCGTGCAGCGGCTGGCCCCGGAGAATGCGGGCGTGAAGCAGAGCGGGGCGCATATCGAGCAGCTTTCGCTGGGCGTTTATGATTCCGTTCGTCGCCTGCTGGGGCGTTTGCGCCCACGCCAGCTCGACGATCTCACGCTAGAACAGGCTATTCGCTCGCTGCTGCGCGAAATGGAGCTGGAAAGTCGCGGTATCGTCAGTCATCTCGACTGGCACATTGATGAGTCGGTGCTCAGTGAAAACCAGCGCGTCACCCTGTTCCGCGTCTGCCAGGAAGGGCTGAACAACATTGTGAAACATGCTAACGCCAGCGCGGTAACGCTACAGGGCTGGCAGCAGGACGACCGGCTGATGCTGGTGATGGAAGATGATGGCAGCGGCCTGCCGCCGGGTTCTGAAGGTCAGGGGTTTGGCCTTACCGGCATGCGCGAACGGGTGGCGGCACTGGGCGGCTCGCTGACGATTTCTTGTATGCACGGCACGCGCGTGAGCGTGTCGTTGCCGACGCGTTACGTGTAAGGAGCGGTGATGCTGACGTTTTTTAAAGCCCCGGCCAATGCGCCGCTTATCACCGATAAACACGAGATTGACGCCCGCTATAGCTATTGGCGGCGACATATCCTGATGACCATCTGGCTTGGCTATGCGCTCTTTTACTTCACCCGTAAAAGCTTTAACGCCGCAGTGCCGGAAATTCTTGCCAGCGGCGTGCTCACCCGCAACGATATTGGCCTACTGGCGACGCTATTTTACATCACCTACGGGCTGTCGAAATTTGTCTCCGGCATCGTCAGCGACCGCTCCAACGCCCGCTATTTTATGGGCATCGGGCTGATTGCCACCGGCGTGGTGAACATTCTGTTCGGCTTCTCCACCTCGCTGTGGGCCTTTGCCGTACTGTGGGCGATGAACGCCTTTTTCCAGGGCTGGGGCGCACCGGTCTGCGCGCGCCTGCTGACCGCCTGGTATTCACGTAACGAACGCGGCGGCTGGTGGGCCATCTGGAACACCGCGCACAACGTCGGCGGGGCATTAATTCCCATCATCATGGCGGCAGCGGCGCTGCACTACGGCTGGCGCGCCGGGATGATGATGGCGGGCGTGATGGCGATAGTTGTCGGTATTTTCCTGTGCTGGCGGCTGCGCGACCGCCCGCAGGCCATTGGTTTGCCGCCGGTGGGCGACTGGCGACACGACGAGCTGGAAATCGCCCAACAGCAGGAAGGCGCGGGGCTAACCCGCAAAGAGATCCTCACCAAATACGTGCTACTGAACCCCTATATCTGGTTACTCTCGCTGTGCTACGTGCTGGTGTACGTGGTGCGCGCGGCGATTAACGACTGGGGAAATCTGTATATGTCGGAGACGCTGGGGGTTGATTTGGTGACGGCGAATACCGCGGTGACAATGTTTGAGCTGGGCGGGTTTATCGGTGCGCTGGTGGCGGGCTGGGGGGCGGACAAACTGTTCAACGGTAACCGTGGGCCGATGAACCTGATTTTCGCCGCCGGGATTTTGCTCTCCGTAGGCTCGCTGTGGCTGATGCCGTTTGCCAGCTACGTGATGCAGGCGGCGTGCTTCTTCACCACCGGCTTCTTCGTCTTTGGCCCGCAGATGTTGATTGGCATGGCGGCGGCGGAATGTTCGCACAAAGAGGCGGCGGGGGCGGCAACCGGGTTTGTCGGACTGTTTGCCTATCTCGGAGCATCGCTTTCCGGCTGGCCGCTGGCGAAGGTGATGGAAGTCTGGCACTGGACGGGATTTTTTGTAGTAATCGCCATTGCGGCGGGGATTTCCGCACTGCTGCTATTGCCGTTTTTAAACGCTCAGGCGCCGCGCGAAGCGTGACCAGCTTCACCTTTCTTCGCCGAATGGGCGAAAACTAAGAAATTTTCCCGGTTTCACCTGGACGCTGTCTCAGGCGTCTTGCCCGGCTGATTTTTACAATGCCTGCTATTCGCAGGTAAAAAAATCAGCTCAGGAGCAACCCAATCATGCTGGCCTTCTTAAATCAGGTGCGTAAGCCGACCCTGGATCTGCCGCTCGAAGTGCGGCGCAAAATGTGGTTCAAACCGTTCATGCAGTCCTATCTGGTGGTGTTCATCGGCTACCTGACCATGTACCTGATCCGCAAAAACTTCAACATCGCGCAGAACGACATGATCGGCACCTATGGGCTGAGCATGACGCAGTTGGGGATGATTGGGCTCGGCTTCTCCATCACCTACGGCGTGGGGAAAACGCTGGTTTCCTACTATGCCGACGGCAAAAATACCAAGCAGTTCCTGCCGCTGATGCTGATCCTCTCCGCCATCTGTATGCTCGGCTTTAGCGCTAGCATGGGGCCGGGTACCGTCAGCTTGTACCTGATGATTGCCTTCTACGCGCTGAGCGGCTTCTTCCAGAGCACCGGCGGCTCATGCAGCTATTCGACCATCACCAAATGGACGCCGCGCCGTAAGCGTGGCTCTTATCTGGGTATGTGGAACATCTCCCACAATCTCGGCGGCGCGGGCGCGGCAGGCGTGGCGCTGTTTGGCGCAAACGTGCTGTTCGACGGTCACGTCATCGGCATGTTTATCTTCCCGTCGATTATTGCGCTGATCGTGGGCTTTATTGGGCTGCGCTATGGTAGCGACTCCCCGGAATCTTATGGCCTCGGTAAAGCGGAAGAGCTGTTCGGCGAAGAGATCAGCGAAGAGGACAAAGAAACCGAAGATAACGACATGACCAAGTGGCAGATCTTTGTTGAGTACGTGCTTAAAAACAAAGTGATCTGGCTGCTGTGTTTCTCCAACATCTTCCTGTACGTGGTGCGCATTGGTATCGACCAGTGGTCGACCGTGTATGCCTTCCAGGAGCTGAAGCTGTCGAAAGAGGTCGCGATTCAGGGCTTTACCCTGTTTGAAGTGGGCGCGCTGGTGGGGACGTTGCTGTGGGGCTGGCTGTCGGATCTCGCCAACGGTCGTCGTGCGCTGGTGGCCTGTATCGCACTGGCATTGATTATCGCCACCCTCGGTGTTTATCAGCACGCCAGCAACCAATATGTTTACCTCGCTTCCCTGTTCGCCCTCGGCTTCCTGGTGTTTGGCCCGCAATTATTAATTGGCGTGGCGGCCGTTGGTTTCGTGCCGAAAAAAGCGATTGGCGCAGCCGATGGGATCAAAGGCACCTTCGCCTACCTGATTGGCGACAGTTTTGCCAAGCTGGGGCTGGGGATGATTGCCGACGGCACGCCGGTCTTTGGACTGACAGGCTGGGCGGGTACCTTCGCCGCCCTGGACACTGCGGCTATTGCCTGTATCTGCCTGATGGCTATCGTGGCGGTATTTGAAGAACGTAAAATTCGCCGCGAGAAGAAAATCCAGCAGTTAAAAATGGCGTAAGTGTGTTGAGTCCGGCTCTACCTCGCAATATCGGTCGCTAGCTTTGTAGGCCGGATAAGCGAAGCGCCATCCGGCAGCATGTTGCAGATTGCCGGATGGCGGCGTAAACGCCTTATCCGGCCTACTGGCTGGTTTCATACAGTAACTCGCGCAGCCACTGATGCGCCGCATCACGATGAGTGCGTTCATGCCAGGCCATGCTTTTGGTGAAGCCGTTAATCGCCACCGGTGGTGTTTGTACGCAAAGGTTAGCGTGCGTGCTCGCCAGACGACTCGGCACCACCGCTATCATCTCGCTTATCGCCAGCACTTCTGGCAGCACCAGGAAACTGCTTACCGACAGGCCAATCCGACGCTTACGACCGATTTTCGCTAATGCCTCGTCGGTGACGCCCCAGAAACTCTCTCCCTCGTAAGAAACCAGAATATGCTCCAGCGTGCAAAAACGCTCAACAGTTAGCGACTGATATGCATCAGGATGGTTGGCCCGCAGCATACAAACGTAGTGCTCTTCATAAAGCGTACGGCTGTGCAGATCGCCCGGCGTGGTATTGGGGGTGAGTAGAGCGAGGTCGATTTTCCCCTGTTCAAACTGCGCGGTCAGGCGATCTGGCTCCACCGGGATCACCCGTACGCGAATGCCCGGTGCGCGAACCTTTAGGGCCGCGATAAACGGCACTACGACCGCTTTGAGTGCATAGTCGGTGGCTGCCAGCGTAAAGGTGAAGTCGGCGGTGAGCGGGTCAAATTGAAGTGGTTGTAGCAGCGTGTTGATATCGCTAAGAATCTGCTTCACCGTCGGGCAAGTTGCTGAGCGCGCAGCGTCGGTACCATGCCGTGCGGGGCGCGAATAAACAGCGGGTCGTCAAAATTATCCCGCAACCGGGTCAGCATTCCACTGACGGCGGGTTGGGTCAGTGAGAGCCGAGCCGCCGCCCGGGTGACGCTACGCTCATCAAGCAGCGCGTCGAGCGTTTTCAGCAAATTAAGGTCGAGGGTTCTGAGATCCGGTTTCATTATCGACTTCCTTCAGGGAGCTAACGCACATTATGGCACGCCCGATTCTCGACAGGGCGTAATTTCCCATTATGATGTCGGGGTTTAGTTAAGGTGAGAGCGGGCATGATCTGGTTGATTCTGGCCACCCTGGCGGTGGTTTTTGTTGTAGGATTTCGGATCCTGACCTCAAGTTCCCGGCGGGCCATCCGCCGCCTGAGTGAGCGGCTGGCGATTACGCCCGAACCGGTAGAGTCGATGATTGACCAACTCGGTAAAGCGCAGGGCGAAGAGTATATGCGCTATCTTGAGCGCCCGAATGAAGCGCATTTGCAAAACGCGGCGCAGGTGCTGCTTATCTGGCAGGTGTGTATCGTCGACGGCAGCGAGTCAAACATGCAAAGCTGGCATCGACGTTTGCAAAAAGGGCGTCTGGCAGCGCCGATAACCGATGCCCAGGTGCGGCTGGCGATGAGCTTCCTGCGGGAACTGGAGCCGGATTTCAGTGAGCTTAATGCCTTCCAGTATCGCTATAACGCGTTGTTCCACGAAGATATTGGCGTTCACTGGCTGCACTGATATCAATCCACGTGATGTTGTGTATTGATAATGGTGATTATATTTATATCACTCATGGGCGCATGATCGACCTCGTCAACACATTCACCGACGAGGTTCACCATGAAACAGTCAATGCAACAAAGCGCTATCGTCTGGCCAGAAGATTACCTGCCAGGCACCACCGACAACTTTGCCTCCAACGAAATCATCGTTAGCGGCCTGACCGCCAGACAAATCTGGGCGCAGCTTGATGACACCACGCTGTGGCCGACCTACTACAGCAACGTGGCGGATATCCATTTCCACGACGGCAGCGGCCCACAGCTCAGCGCAAACGCCCGTTTCCGTTTCTCTACTTTCGGCTTCCCGATTGAAGCGCAGGTGACCGAGTATGTTCCACCGGTTGAGGGCCAGGCTGCCCGCATGGCTTGGCACGGCTGGGCAGAGGGAGATGCCGCTACTCGTCTGGACGTCATTCACGCCTGGCTGTTTGAAGATTTACCGGGTAACCGCGTGCGCATTCTGACGCAGGAATCGCAGATTGGGGTACCCGCGCAAGAACTGGCGCGCACTGTGCCGAATCCGATGATCAATGGGCATCAGGAGTGGATTATGGGGCTGGTGAAATCGGCGCGCGGTGAGTGAGTTACAGTGCCTGATGGCGCTACGCTTATCAGGCCTACAAAGCCATTCATCCGGTATAATCGTTAAACCAGCACTTTCAGGCCATGTTTTTGAACTACGCTAAGCAGTTTCAGCGACATTCCACTGGGCCGCTTAGCACCTGTTTCCCATTTTTGTATTGTTGAAACGCTGGTGTTCAGGTAGCGGGCGAAAATGGGTTGGCTAATGTTTAACTTCTCACGCATCGCTTTTATCTCAATGGGTTGAAGGTTTTGTACCTGACTAATGCACGTTTTATCAAAGTTGCGCATGGTTTCCTGCGGAATCGCATCTACGCTAAACAATCCAGCGGCAGCGCTATGGATCGCTTCGAAGGCAGGGCTTTTGTGTTTATTTTTTGTGGTCATAGAATACCTCCACCAATTCCTTATTCCTGATTAACGCGATGAGCTTGTCATCGGCGAGGTTAGCGTAATGCTTTGCTAACTCACGGAACCCAGCCAGTTCGCGATAGTTGATAGTCGACATATCCTGTTTAGCGTACAGAAACGTGTAAAACCAATGCTCACCCCCTTTAGCCAAAATAATGGCCCGGTCACGATTCTGATTAAGGCGTTTTTTGAAAACGCCGCCGCCAAGATTGTCGACTTGCCCGTTAAGCGCAGCCTTGATAGCACAGCATAATTCTTCATCATTAATCGCGTGAGAGTGAGCTTCCCTGTTAAACCATTTGGTTTTGAAAATACGCATAGAGTGACATCCTGTAACCGTAAATATAGCACTTAGTGTTATAGTAAGCATTCGTTAAGAGCTTTAAACGGAGAAATAAAGAATTTTGCTCAGTGCGCGAGCCTCGTCGCAAAACGTATTGCAACGCCGACAGTTGCCAAAACGTTAAATCCATCACATTTAAAATGTTACACTGCGTGACTTTTCTACAAAAACACCTCGCAGGTAACAAAAATGAGTGAACAAATCGAAGAAAAACCTCGCACTGAGGCTGTTGCCCGGCCCAACTGGTCTGCGGTTTTTGCTGTGGCATTTTGCGTCGCCTGCCTGATTACCGTGGAGTTTTTACCTGTAAGCCTGCTGACGCCCATGGCGCAGGATTTGGGCATTTCAGAAGGGCTCGCAGGGCAGTCGGTCACCGTGACGGCATTTGTCGCCATGTTCGCCAGCCTGTTTATTACCCAGGCGATTGGCGCGACAAACCGCCGCTACGTAGTGATCCTGTTCTCCATTTTGCTGACGCTCTCTTGTCTGCTGGTCTCATTTTCCAATTCGTTTACGCTGCTGCTGATTGGCCGCGCCTGTCTGGGCCTGGCGCTTGGCGGATTCTGGGCGATGTCGGCATCGTTGACCATGCGCCTGGTGCCGGCGCGCACTGTGCCAAAAGCGCTGTCGGTGATTTTTGGCGCAGTCTCCATTGCGCTGGTGATTGCCGCACCGCTGGGCAGTTTTCTGGGCGGTATCATTGGCTGGCGAAACGTCTTTAACGGTGCGGCGGTGATGGGCGTGCTGTGCACATTGTGGGTACTAAAAGCGCTGCCATCTCTGCCGGGTGAACCGGCACATCAAAAGCAAAATATGTTCAGCCTGCTGCAACGTCCGGGCGTTATGGCTGGGATGATTGCCATCTTTATGTCTTTCGCCGGGCAGTTCGCTTTCTTCACCTATATTCGCCCGGTATATATGAATCTGGCGGGCTTTGATGTCGACGGTCTGACGCTGGTGCTGCTGAGCTTTGGTATTGCCAGCTTTGTCGGCACCTCGTTGTCATCGGTCATCCTCAAGCGCTCGGTTAAACTGGCGCTAGCAGGTGCGCCGCTTGTGCTGGCGCTGAGTGCGCTGGTGCTCGTGCTGTGGGGCAGTGACAAGATTGTGGCGGCCGGTATTGCGATAATCTGGGGGCTGGCATTTGCGCTGGTGCCGGTAGGATGGTCAACGTGGATCACCCGCTCGCTTGCCGATCAGGCGGAAAAAGCCGGGTCCATTCAGGTTGCGGTCATTCAACTCGCGAATACCTGCGGCGCGGCGATTGGGGGCCTGGCGCTGGACCGGCTGGGGCTCACATCGCCGCTGATCATCTCTGGTGCGCTGATGTTACTGACGGCGCTACTGGTGACGCTTAAAGTCAGAATCAAATCATAACCGGAAAAACCCCGGCGGCGCTGCGCTTGGCCGGGCTACAGAGATTGCACTATTTGTAGCCCGGGCGAGGCGTTACGACGACCCCGGGGCAGCATGGGTTATTTTGCCGGGCACTGAATGCTCTTAATTGCCTTCTGATAACCCGCTTTATCGTTTTTATCCAGAGCTCGCGTGGCGCTCTGCACCGCCGTTTTATTCTCCGCTGACTCCAGCACCTTATTAGCAAAGAGCGTATCGCTAAGACCGCTATTCTCCGGGCAATTCAGCTTCACATCTTTCACTACCTGCTGTTTTTGCTGCTCAAACTTCAGCCCTTCCAGCGGCGCGGCCATTACCATAGCGGGTAGCATCAGGAAGGTCGCGAAGGCCGCAATACGGATCTTTTTCATTAGGGATATCCTTATAGTTAACGCGTTGAGTTAACTATAAGCCGCAATCGTCTCCACGTCATTTTGCGTAACGGTTTCCAGGAAAATGAAAGTGTTGCAAAGGTTCGACGAAATCTTTCACCACGCTGTTAGTTAGCGGATGCGCTAATGATAGCCAAATAAAAGCGCTGTTTAATTATTTACTGCGGTCTGGTGATGCGGTTCGTTTTCACGATTTTTTGCAGGCGGCGGTACAACGTTTACCTGAACACAAGGAGAGGATGATGACCATTGCGGATAGGTTGCGGGAGGAAGGGCATATGGAGGGAGTGCAAGCGGGCAGACGCGAAGAAGCGCTACGCATTGCCCGCACGATGTTTGAAAACGGGATCGACAGCGCTATGGTGCGGTTGATAACGGGGCTTTCAGAGGATGAACTGGCCTCACTGACCGCCTGACGCGCAGCCCGAAAACGGAATGTTATCGGGCAATACCGGGCGCTAGGCCGTTTGTATGCGACGCCTCGAGTCCAGCGAAATCAGTATCACTGAAGAGAGGATCAGCAACGTGCCCAGCCAGTCCGGGAGGGTGAAGCTGATGCCCAAAAGCAGCAGTGATAAAAAGGCGCTGCTCAGCGGCTCCGCGCAGCTCAGAATGCTGGCTTTTGGCCCGCCAATCATCTGCGCGCCTTTCAGATACAGGCTGAAGGTGAGGGAAGTCCCAATCACCACCAGGTAGAAAAAGGCCAGCAGCAGATTGCCGGTGATGACCACCTGCGCGCCATCTCCGGCGTAGAACGGCAGCAGCATCGCGCCGCCTAAAAGCATACTCCAGCCGACGATAGGCAGTGTGCCATAGCGAGCAATCAGCGTGGACGGGTAGGTGGTATAAAACGCGGCGGCAAACGCCGAGGCAATACCCCAGAACAGCGCGGCACCGGAGATAGACAGCGAGGTCGGGTCACCATGCGTGACCAGCAAGAAGGTGCCAATCAGCGAGGTTGCGATGGCGGCGCAGACGAAAACACCTGGCCTTGCCTTACGCACGATGGCAAACCAGGCCACGATAATCGTCGGCGACAGAAACTGGAGAATTGTCGCGGTAGCCGCGTTCGATTTTTCGATAGCCATCAGGAAGGTAAGCTGTACCGTCATAGCGCCGACGAGAGAGAAAAGCAGCAGGCTGGCAATGTCTTTGCGGTTTTTCAGGATGCGGAAAATGCCGTCGCCGTGCAGAAAGGAAAAGGTGAGCAGGATAAAGCCGCCGGAGAGCAGGCGGATCATGGTAAGAAACGGCGACTGCATCTGGCTGTTTTCCATAATGTACTGCGCGCAAACGCCGGAGCTTCCCCACAATATGGCGGCAATCAGTACGTTCAGCATCCCTTTTCTGGTGGTGCCCATTTTTCCTCTACCCTGTCATATTTTTCTCTGACGGGCATCATAGCATGGTGAGAGGCTTGCCCCCAGCAGCGTGCCGGGGGCGAAATGGGTTAGCTGAGATCGACGTTTTTACTGCCGAAAAGCCAGGTCAATAAGAATCCGAAGAAGTAAGCTACGGCCAGCCCCGCGGCGTATACCGCCATCCCGGCGTAGATACCGCTGGCGGACGTCATCAGTGGAATGGCGACCAGACCAGACGGGCCAAAGACCGTATTCAGACCTACCGGCAGGCCCATCCAGGCCACCAGGCCGATAAAGAAACCGCCGCAGGCGCCGCCCAGACAGGCGGTAACGAACGGTTTCATGCGCGGCAATGTGACGCCATAAATCAGCGGTTCCCCCACGCCCAGCAGGCCGGGGATGATGGCTCCTTTAATCTGCGTACGCAGCAGTGAACCCTGTTTTGCGCGGTAGTAAAGTGCCAGCGCCGCGCCCACCTGACCGGCTCCGGCCATCGCCAGAATGGTAAATAGCGAGTTAAAGCCCTGCGCTTCCATCAGCGCGAAGTACACCGGTACAAAGCCCTGATGCACGCCGAACATCACCGCAAGCAGGAACAGCCCGGCCAGAACCGCTGAGCCAAACGGATTGCCGTTAAGATGCAGGAACAGCCATGACATACCGGTAAACAGGTAGCCGCCAAGCGGCATAATCACCACGAAGGTGACCGCACCCATAATCAGCAGCGTGACTGCCGAGGTGAGGATCATATCGAGATTGGCGGGCATAATCCGCCGCACCTGTTTCTCAACCCAGGCGCCGAGAATGGCGGCAATCAACACGCCGATAATATTGCCGCGCGGATCGATACTGTGGCCAAAGAAATCGGAGATTCCTGAATAGAAGCCAACCGCCGCTTTCGGGTCGTATCCCAGAATAAACAGCGCCGCAATAATCGCGCCATTGACCCCGGAGCCGCCAAAGGCTTTCTGGGTGTTGTAGCCAATCAGAATGCTCAGGAAGGTAAACATGCCCTTACTGAACACTTTCATATAGTTAATGACATCAACCAGCGTAGCATTGGGATGGGCATTTTCCAGCACGAACAGCTGCTCCGCCAGCGTCGCAAAGCCCAGCAGCAGACCTACGGCGATAAAACCGGGAATCAGCGGCGTAAAGACGGTGGCAAACTTAGCCAGAAACTTCTGTAGCCCGCCGGTCTGTTTGCCTTTTAGCTCCTGCTTTTTTGCATTGGCAATCTCCGCCAGCGACGCATCCGGTGCCTTGTGTTCTTGCTCCATCGGCGCTTCTTCGAGCAGCAGATTCATGATCTCTGAAGCCGTTTGCGCTTTGCCGGGGCCGAGGATTATCTGAAACTGTTCGTTGCTGACTACCACGCCCATTACGCCTTCAACCTGGCGGATGGCGCTGACGTCGGCATGATCCTCATTGCGCAGCGTCAGGCGCAGGCGCGTCATACAGTTGCCTGCCTGCACCACGTTTGGCGCACCGCCAACCAGGGCGAGGAGGCGCGCTATCATCTCTTTATTTATTTTTGCCATTCCACTCAACCTGTTCGCCGGATTAGTTTTGTAATGCCTTACGGATAAAGCCGTTATTGTTCGCCAGCAGCGTTTTCGCCTCTTTGGCGTCCAGATTTGCCAACACCATTACGATGGCGGTTTTGCAGTGGCTACCGCAGGCGTTCAGCGCGGTTTGCGCCGTCTCGCGGTCGCATTCGGTGGCTTCCATGACGATAGAAATCTGGCGCTCAATTAGCTTGGCGTTGGTGGCTTCCACATCGACCATCAAATTGCTGTAGACCTTGCCGCTGCGGATCATGGCGCCTGTGGTAATCATGTTCAGCACCAGCTTCTGCGCCGTGCCCGCCTTAAGACGGGTTGAGCCAGTCACCACTTCCGGGCCAACAACCGGGGTGATGGCGATATCGGCGCGCGCCGCCATTTCTCCGTGTGGGTTACAGCTGACAATGGCAACCAGCGCGTTTTGCTGGTGGGCATATTCCATGGCGCCAAGAACATACGGCGTACGACCGCTGGCGGCGATACCGACTAATACATCCTTCGCGTTAAAATTCAGCGCCTGCAAATCTGCCGCGCCCTGTGCTGCGTTATCTTCGACGTTTTCGACCGCTTTCAGAATCGCGGTATGGCCACCGGCAATCAGGCCAACAACTTGCTCTGGACGGGTGCCGAAGGTTGGTGGACATTCGCTGGCATCGAGGATACCTAAACGGCCTGAGGTGCCTGCCCCGATATAAATCAGACGCCCGCCCTGACTAAACGCGTCGGCGACACGGTCTACCAGCTGCGCAATTTGTGGAATGTAGGGCGTAATCGCGTGGGCAACCAACTGATCTTCTTTGTTAATCACCGTCAGCATCTCTTCGGTGGCGAGGGTGTCAATATTGGCGCTATTCGCGTTGCGGCGTTCGGTCAGCAGTTCGCTCAGGTCGATACTCATAAAAACCTCATCATTCACAGTGGCGGGCAGTATAAGGAATTATTTATTCCAATCATGTGAAGGTTATCACGGTTAGCGCTGACTGATAGGCTGTTTTTCAGCAATGACGGTAGTTTTCTTTGATTTTGTTGTGGAATATTTTATTACTCCATGCGCGTAATGAGATTTCGAAGTGAAAAAAGAGCCGTTATCGGGTTTACGTTATGTGGCGATAAATGTCATAAAAAGCCTGTTGGTTCTCGGGGATGACAACAGGAGTAAAGCGATGTCCTATGTCTTAAAAGAAAAAATAATGCAGGAAGATAAAGACGAATTGTTTAAGGGGTTGCGGGCCTATAACAATAAATTCGTTGATACCGCCGAGTGGGGGGATATTTGCGTGTACCTGCAAGACGATGAGGGCGTGATGCGCGGCGGGCTAATCGGTCAGCGGAAAGGGGAGTGGCTCAGTATCGACTATTTATGGGTCTGCGAATCCGAACGCGGTAACGGCGTGGGCAGCGAGCTTATCAAACGGGCGGAGGGGCTTGCCCGCGAGAAAGGTTGCGGCCATGCGCTGGTGGACACCATCAGCTTTCAGGCCCTGCCGTTTTATCAAAAGCAGAGCTATCAGTTGGTGAACACGCTGGAAGATTTTCCGTTAGTGGGGATGGCGCGGCATTACCTTACCAAAGAGCTTTAAGGGCTGCCGGATGGCGGCTTTGCCTTATCCGGCATACGGAATCGAGTAGGCCGGATAAACGCAGCGCCATCCGGCACCCTCTACTCATGCCGCGTTTTCAGCGGCGCTTCCCTGAGCAGCCACGACAACACAAACGCCACCACCATAATGCAGGCCGCCATAATAAACGCCGCGTGGATCGCCGCGCCAAAGGCATCGAGATAGTCGGTGCGGATCATCTCTGGCAATTGGTGAATGGCGACCGGATTCATCCCTTTCGGGATCCCGACCCCCTCCGGCAGCAGGCTGGTGAGGCGCGATTGCAGCACCGAGGTGAAGACTGCGCCAAACAGCGCCACGCCGATCGAACCGCCAATTGAGCGGAACAGCGTTACCCCGGATGTGGCGACCCCATAGAGATCGGCGCTCACCGTGTTTTGCACCGCCAGCACCAGCACCAGCACCTGCATAACCATCCCCAGCCCCATGCCCAACACGCCGGTAAACAGGTATAGCTGCCAGGTAGGCGAAGCGAGGGTTATGCGCGTTAGCAACACCATGCCGATAAAGCCCATCAAAGTGCCGATAATCGGGTAGAGGCGGTATTTGCCGGTTCGGCTTATCGCCCTGCCGCTAATAATCGAGGTCAGCAACAGCCCGCCCATTAGCGGGATAAGCTGTAACCCGGCCTCGGTTGGCGTGGCGTTTTTTACCACCTGCAAATAAAGCGGCAGGAAGGTGACCGAACCAAAAAGCGACATCCCGATGATAAAACCAATCAGGCTGCACAGCAGGAAGCTGCGGTTGCGGAACAGCGACAGCGGAATAATCGGCTCCCACGCCCGCTTTTCTTCATAGATAAACCCGGCAATGCCGATAAGGCCAAACGCCAGAATGCACCATAGCTGCGGGTCGCTCCACTCGCGCACCGTACCGCCTTCGGTGGTGAACAAGATGATGCACACCAGCGCCATCGTCAGATACAGCGCGCCCAGCCAATCTATCTCATGCTGGCTGCGTTTGTTGCTGGAGTGGAATACCGCGCCAATGACAAACAGCGCGAACAGTCCGAGCGGCAGGTTGATGTAGAAAATCCAGCGCCAGGAGGCGTGCTGCACGATAAAGCCGCCAATCAACGGGCCAATGACCGTCGCCAGGCCAAAGACGCCGCCAAATAATCCCTGATAACGTCCACGTTCGGCGGGAGGGATCACATCGGCGACCGCCGCCATGCTTATCACCATCAGCCCGCCGCCGCCCAGCCCTTGCAGGGCGCGCATTAGCACCAGTTGGGTCATGTTCTGCGCCAGCCCGCACAGCGCGGAGCCGACGAGGAACAGCACGATAGCGATTTGCAGTACCCGTTTACGGCTAAACAAATCACCAAATTTACCGTACAGCGGCACCACGATTGTGGAGGTGAGGATATAGGCCGTCACCACCCACGAGAGCTTGTCGAGTCCGCCCAGCTCACCGACAATGGTCGGCAGCGCGGTCGAGACGATAGTCTGATCGAGCGCGGAGAGCAGCATCACTAACAGCAGCGCGCTGAACAGCAGACGGATCGAGGTGACTCCCGTCTGCTGCGGTGGCTGCGCGTTCGTCGAAATATCGGACGCCATCATGTTCTCTCTTGAAATTAATTAAATGTATAATTAATATTTATTGAAGATCACTCATAGGTCAAGAGGCAGTAAGACGATGTCAGCACAAAAAGACCCTCTTAAGCCGCGTAAACCTGGGCGTCCACGCGGCAGTAAGCCCAAGGCCGATAACCGTGAACAGCTTATCGATATTGCGCTGCGGTTGTTTTCCCAGCAGGGGATCGCCCGAACGTCGCTGAATGCCATTGCCCGTGAAGCAGGCGTCACACCGGCGATGCTGCACTACTATTTTAATTCACGAGAGCAATTGCTTGATGTGATGATTGAGGAGCGCTTTTTACCTTTGCGCGCTGAAATTACCCGCGTGTTTGGCGAATATCCCGATTCCCCGGTGACGGCATTGAGCGAGATGGTGAGAACGCTGGCGCGCATTGCGGCGCAGCATGCGTGGTTTGCGCCGCTGTGGATGCAGGAGGTCATCGGCGAAATGCCGATACTGCGCCAACATCTGCACGCCCGTTTTGGTGAGGAAAAATACCACGCTACGCTTGAGATGGTGAAACGCTGGCAGAAAGAGGGCAAGGTGAATCCGAACCTGTCGGCGGAGCTGCTGTTTACCACGCTGTTGAGCCTGGTGCTGGTGCCATTCTCAAGGATGCGCAACGACGAACGGCTAATGATGCTGACGCCGGAGGTGATTGTCAGCAATGCATTAGCCGTGTTGTTGCAAGGGATTGGCCCCGGTCAGCTGTAGGCCGGATAAGGCGTTACGCCGCCATCCGGCAACGTGCCTGGTATTGCCTGATGGCGCTACGCTTATCAGGCCTACGGAAGCCCTGTAGCCCGGTTACGCTGCACAACTAAACTGATAACTTCGCGCCAGTCAGTTGTAGGCCGGATAAGGCGTTACGCCGCCATCCGGCAACGTGCTCGGTATTGCCTGATGGCGCTCCGCTTATCAGGCCTACGTGAGCCCTGTAGCCCGGGCGAGGCGGTTACGCTGAGGGGCTATTCACAACTAAACTGATGACTTTGCGCCAGCGCCTTAAACCACAGTCCGTTACGCTTAATCTGCCGCGCCCCGGTTTCAAGGTCGAGACGGTAGAAGCCGTAACGACGTTTAAATGAGTTGAGCCACGACCAGTTGTCGATAAATGTCCACTGGTGCACGCCAAAGCAGTTCGCCCCGTCCGCAATCGCGCGGTGTAACTGCACCAGATGTTCCTCCATCAGCCCAATACGGAATCCGTCTTCAATCACGCCGTTTTCCTGCACCGGCCCTTCTGACTCCAAATCCATCGCAATGCCAATTTCCGCGAGATACCACTTAATATTGCCGTAATTGTCGCGGATATTGGTGGCAATATCGTAAATTGCCTGCGGATGAATTTCGTTATTATCGCGGTAGGGATTAAAGCGCCCGTCGGGATCGACGTAGTTTTCGAAATAGTACTCTGGTGAGAAGTAATCGAGGGTATACGGCGTTTCGCGCGCCTGAACGCGTCGCGGCACATAGTAGTTCACGCCGAGGAAATCGAGCCGCGAATCGGTGATGAGCTTCACTTCTTCCGGGCGGGATTCCGGCAGACAATCATGCTGCGCCAGCAGTTCGCACAGCTCTTTTGGGAACTGGTGTTTCACCAGCGGGTCGAGGAAGCTGCGGTTAAACAGCAGGTCGGCATACCACGCGGCCTTCTTATCTTCCGCCGAGTCGTTGCGGGTGTAGGACGGCGTCAGATTTAACACCACGCCAATTTCGCCCGGCAGATTTTGCTCGCGGTAGCACTGCACCGCTTTCGCGTGCGCCAGCATAATGTTAAACGCCACCTGCGCGGCCAGCTTGCCATCCTTTTTGCACGGGTAATGGAAGTCGTACAGATAGCCGCCTTCCACCGGCACAATCGGTTCGTTAAAGGTAATCCAGTATTTGATTTTGTGGCCGAACAGGCGAAACGCCGTGGCGGCAAAACGGGCGAACAGGTCGGTAACGTGTTTTGACTCAAAGCCACCGTAGCGGTTTTGCAATTCTTCTGGCATATCAAAATGGTAGAGATTGATCATTGGCTCAATGCCGTTCGCAATCATCTCGTCAAAATAGTCGTTATAAAAACGTACCGCATCAGCATTCGGCTCACCGGTTTCCAGGTCGTCAATCAGCCGCGACCACTGAATAGAGGTGCGAAACGAGTTGAAGCCAATGTTTTTCATCAGGGCAACATCTTCTTTGTAGCGATTTAGCGTGTTGCACACCGTTTGTGGCCCAATGCCTTTATAGAAACGTTCCGGCTGCGCGGCGTGCCAGCTATCCCAGATAGAGCGATGCGGTTTGCCTTGCGCACCTTCGGTTTGCGGGCCAGAGGCTGCCGCGCCCCAAAAGAAATTTTGCGGGAACGTGTAGGTCGTCATGGGATCTCCTGAATAAACAAAAAAAAGCGGCGTAGTTCACGGCGCAGAAAATGAGGGTTTATCTTCTCTGGTTCACTTTTTTTTATCCGCGCGCGCGATCACCGTTTACGGCCTGAACGTCATGTCCGGGAACGGACTTTTCAGATTGAGAGTTAAGAAGGGGTATATTGGTGAGTCTGTTGCGGGCGGTGAGAGATATTATTCTCACCGCGATGGATCTAATGCGTTAAATTAATACTTTATTAGTGAATCGATCGTTAAATATTAGATCTCTGTTTCTTGATTCAGGTCGTATTGAATTAATTCCCACGTTGCAGGTTTGCCCTGATAATAAGGCATGACGTCTCCTCTACGTAGGCTTACCACCGCTGAGACTGCCGCGCGCGAGAGCTGCCAATGGCCGCCCTGTGGGCTGTATTGCCCACTTTCACGGGTAATACCAAGCGGTTTGCGATCAGTGTTTTCCTTAGAATTGGCCGAAGAAAGTGCTGAAAGCATGTAATTGCTACTATCTATCTTCATAACGTGTAAATCCAAAAAATGAACACATAATCCACAAGCGACAATATTTGAGCGTGTCTTAAACCACATGCGAATTATTCGCATGTTGAATTATTTAATATGATTCATTGCAATGGATGATGCTTTTAGCCAAAATAAACGAACCATCTGCTCAAAAAGTATCCTTAATGATTAAGCGCCTGATTAATTTATTGATTATTGCGATGGCCTTGACCGCCTCCAGCGCCTTTGCTGTGAACTGCCAGCGTGCTGCTACGCCGCTTGAAAATACTATCTGTAACAATGCCAATCTCAACTGGCTTGATGACACGATGTCGAACGTCTATCGGGCGATGCTGGTTTATCGCGATGCGCCCTCGGTACACGCTGAATATGTCGCGTGGGAGAAGTCGCTGGACGACTGTTCATCGGACGAGTGCATTGAGCGCGCTTATTACGCCGGGATCAGTAAGATTGCCGAAGCAGAGCCGAATTTTAGCTGGGACGGACGCTGGTGGAATACCAGCGCGGCCAATATGAGCGGCGGAGTGGTGCAGTTTAGCCATAGCGCAGATTGGTCAATTACCGCGGATATTCGAATTTGGGCCGGTATGAATAAGGATGAGTTTACCGCCGAGGCGCGCAAGATAAACGGCATGGTGCTGATTGATGATATGGTCGACAGCAAGAAGTGTAAGGTGTTGTTTATTCCTCGTAAAAGTGGCGCCATTCAGGCATACAGCAATGCCGATTGGGGCTGCCGTCTATCGATGCCCAGCGGTGCGTTTATCGATGGGCGCTATCTGAAGTCGGATACCGACCCGCGGCCAAAAGCCACCCTCCAGTCGCTCGCCATTTTTTCCGATCCGAAAATGGATGAACGCTTTCGCGCGCTGGTGGGCAATGATTATCAAAAGTTTGTCGATACGGCGAATATTTATATTTATACCGTAGATATCGATAACGTGGGCGCGACGGTGGTGTCGATGTGGGTACGTGGTGCGGCCAATACTCGCACGGCCATCGTGATGTACGCCGGCAGCAATATCTGGGCGGCGCGGATCCAGCCTGACGGTAAAGGTAAACTGGCCTTTTCGTATTTCAGCACGCTGGGGAACGATGCGGTGCTGATGCCCCGCACGATTGCCGAATGGAAGCTGCGCTATATGGATCAGTAAGCCTTCTGGCTACCGATTCTGCGTCATTGCGCCTGATGGAGCGCAGCTTTCAGGCCTACGGTGAGCGGGGCTTAAGCTAACGTGCTTACCACATTCAAATCGGCATCGGTAGCCCGGCCGAGCAAAGCGACGCCGGGATTAGGCTCCAGAGCTGCCCCGGAGTCGGTGCTTACGCACCTCGTCCGGGCTACGGTGAGCGGGGTTTAAGCTAACGTGCTCACCCCATTCAAATCGGGATCGGTAGCCCGGCCGAGCAAAGCGACGCCGGGATTAGGCTCCAGAGCTGCCCCGGAGTCGGTGCTTACGCACCTCGTCCGGGCTACGGTGAGCGGGGTTTAAGCTAACGTGCTCACCCCATTCAAATCGGGATCGGTAGCCCGGCCGAGCAAAGCGACGCCGGGATTAGGCTCCAGAGCTGCCCCGGAGTCGGTGCTTGCGCACCTCGTCCGGGCTACGGTGAGCGGGGTTTAAGCTAACGCGCTCACCACATTCAAATCGGCATCGGTAGCCCGGCCGAGCAAAGCGACGCCGGGATTAGGCTCCAGAGCTGCCCCGGAGTCGGTGCTTGCGCACCTCGTCCGGGCTAAGGTGAGCGGGGTTTAAGCTAACGTGCCTACCACACTCAAATCGGCATCGGTAGCCCGGCCGAGCAAAGCGACGCCGGGATTAGGCTCCAGAGCCTCCCCCGGAGTCGGTGCTTGCGCACCTCGTCCGGGCTACGGTGAGCAGGGTTTAAGCTAACGTGCCTACCACATTCAAATCGGCGTCGTCCGGGACTTCATTGTAAGACAGCACGTGCAGGCCGCTGGCAAACAGTCGCCCGTAGCGCGAAATGACCGGACGCAGCTGTGGCGTTACCAACAGCAGCGGCGGCAGACTCTTCGCTTTCATCTGCTCGTAAATCATCGGCATCGTATTTTGTAGCTGGGTCAGAATATTCGGGTCAACCGGGAAGCTATCCAGCGCCACTTTACCGGCCTGCTGCGCCTGGTTGAGTGCGCCAAGCAGCATATTTTCCAGTTCATTATCAATAGTATAAGCCGCAAGCTGCGGACGGTCGCCGTTGATGTTGTGCACAATGGCGCGGCGCAGCGCGTAGCGCACGTCAGCCGTCAACAGTACCGGGTCTTTGGTGACCGCCGAGCTTTCCAGCAGCGTGGACGCAATCGTCACAATATCCTTCAAAGACACCTGCTCAAGCAGCAGCTGGCGATAAATACGCAATAGCTGGCTGTAGTTGAGCGCAGCGTTTAAATCTTCCGCCAGCTTCGGCGCCTGCAGCGCCAGACGCGCATGCAGGTGCGTGATATCGTCGTAGTTAAACAGCTCCGGTAGATGTTCGCGGGCGACCTTATTGACGTGCGTTGCCACCACGCTTGCGCAGTCCACCACCTGATAGCCGAGATTCAGCGCCTTCGCTTTTTGCTCCGGGTCAATCCACACAATCGCCATGCCGTAAGCCGGGTCGGTATCCAGTACGCCATCGATTTCACCGTACAGCTCGGTGCCGGGGATCGCCATCAGCTTCTCGGCGTTTACTTCACCTAACGCAGTACGAATGCCGTTGATATGAATCGCATATTGCGCAGGCTTCAGGCGGAAGTTTTCGCGAATACGAATCTCTGGCAACAGCACGCCGCACAGTTCTGAAATCACCTGCCGCACCCCGCGCACGCGCAGGGATAGCGGGCTGCCTTTCGCTTCATCGACCATCGTCACCAGCTTATAGCCGAGGTTCAGACCAATCGGTTCGACCAGCGGAATGCTGTCCCAGGTGATGGCGGGCGTCGCGTCCGGGGCCAGCGCCTCGCTTATCGCCTCCATGTCGGTTTCTTGTGGCGCTGGCTGTACGGCTTTGCTTTGTCGCCAGGCCGCAAACACCAGCAGAGCGGTAAAGCTCAGGAAGGCGATGTGCGGCATTCCCGGCACGATCGCGAGCACGAACATAACGAAGGCGGCGGTATAGAGAATTTTCGGCTTGGAGAGCAGCTGAGTTTTAATCTCGTCGCTGACGTCATTACCTTCGCTGACGCGGGTGACGATAATCGCCGCGGCGGTGGCCAGCAGCAGGGATGGGATCTGTGCGACCAGACCATCACCGATGGTCAGCAGTACGTACTGACGGAAAGCATGACCGGCATCGAGATCGTACTTAAAGATACCGATACAGATACCGCCTATCACGTTGATGATAAGCACCATGATCCCGGCGACGGCATCACCACGGACAAACTTCGAGGCACCGTCCATTGAGCCGTAGAAGTCGGCCTCTTTAGCCACTTCCTGGCGACGCGCTCGCGCCTGCTGTTGGTTAATGAGCCCGGCGTTAAGATCGGCATCGATAGCCATCTGTTTACCCGGCAGGGCATCCAGCGTAAAGCGCGCGGAGACTTCAGAAATACGTTCCGCACCCTTGGTGACCACGACAAAGTTGATGATCATCAGGATGATGAACACCACGAAGCCGACCACAAAGTCGCCGCCAATCACCACCTGCCCGAAGGCTTCAATCACCTTACCGGCAGCGCCTTCGCCTTCATGTCCTTTCAACAACACCACGCGCGTGGAAGCGACGTTTAGCGTCAAGCGCATCAGCGTGGTTATCAACAGCAGCGTCGGGAAGATGGCAAAGTCCAGCGGACGCTGCATATTGACCGCCACCAACAGCACGATAACCGCCAGTACGATGTTGAATGTAAAAAGAATATCCAGCATCAGCGGCGACAGCGGCAGAATAACCATCGCCAGCACGCAAAGAAGCAGGATAGGTACAGCAATCTGCCCCTTGCGGAGCACGCTGAGCGCGTTGCGCATCTTACTGTTCGCCATTGGCTTTTAATACCTCTTGAGGAATGTCTATGTGCCTGTTCAGGCGGGGTTTTTGCTCTGCGCGACCTTCGCGCCAGGATTTCAATTGCATCACGTAAGTCAGCACGTGTGCGATGGCGCGAAACAGCTGCGCCGGAATTTGTTGGTTAACGCGGGTGGTGTAATACACCGCGCGCGCCAGCGGCGGAAACTCCACCACTTCAACGTTATGGCTGGCACCCACCTCACGGATCCACAGCGCCACATCATCAATCCCTTTGGCGACGATATAGGGCGCTTCCGCCTTGTGCGGGTCGTACTTCAGCGCCACGGCGTAGTGGGTGGGGTTAGTGATAATCACGTCGGCGTCCGGTACGGTGCGCGAGATTTGCCCCATCGCCATCTGGCGTTGCAGCTGGCGGATGCGGCCTTTAATCTGCGGATTACCGTCATTATTTTTATGTTCTTCCTTCACCTCTTGCTTGGTCATACGCATTTTTTTGGTGAACATAAATTTGCTCAGCGGCACATCTAATAGGGCGAAAATGACGATAACGGCGACAAAATAGCTGATAACGTGATGGAAAATGGCAAAACCATGACCGATTGCCTGATAGAGATACAGGCGCTGAAGATGCAGCAGGTTGTCCATCTGGTCATGCACCATCGTGTAGATAACGGCGAGGATCGTCGCACATTTCAACATCATCTTGCCGACTTCGGTGTAATGGCTGGCGGAGAACATTCGCTTTACGCCGCTAATCGGGCTGAGCTTTTTAAAGTCTGGTTTTAGCTTGTTAGGGGTAAAAATCCAGCCGCCGGGCACCAGGCTTGCCACAATACAGGCGACGGGAATCGGCACCAGCGTGGCGATAAAACGCAGCAACACCCACAGATTGAGGCGTAAAAACTGGTTCAGCACGTTGGGATTATCCAGATCCTGCGCCAGCGTCCCTGCGGCGCGGAATGACTCGCCGATCAACTGTTGGTAATAGGGCAGGAAGGTGGCGAGAGTGACGAACGACACCACCAGGCCGACCGCCATGGTTAAATCTTTTGAGCGGGGAATGTCCCCCTTCTCGCGCGCTTTGCGGAGTTTCCCGGATGTGGGTTTTTCGCTTTTATCGCCGCTACCGGACATTACTGCACCCTCACGGCATCAAGCCTGGACAGAATTTCATTGGTTAAATGGAGATAGTGTTCCGGGATGTTGGTGACCAGCATCGAAATACACAGCAGGCCAAACAGCATGCTGATGGGAAAACCCAGCGAGAACAGATTCAGCGTTGGCGACACGCGGTTAAGTAGCCCGAATCCACCTTGCACAATCAGCATCACAAAGGTGGTGGGGAGAGCAATCAGCGTGGCGGAAGCCATAATCCAGCCGAGTCCCTGAATAATTAATAATAATGTCGGCTGATTAATCGCCTGACCGATGGGCCAGTAGCTAAAGCCTTTAAGCAGAATGGTCACCAGCAACAGGTGTCCGTCCATAATGAAAAAAAGCAGGGCGCAGAAGACGTAAATAATCTGCGAAATCACGGTGGTGGAGCTGCCGTTGACCGGATCGTTCATCATCGCCATCCCCAGCCCCATATTCATCGACAGAATATTTCCCGCCGTTTGCAGCGCGATAAACACCAGCTGGAGCGCGGTGGCAAACAAAAATCCCCACAGCAGTTGTTCACCAATCAGCAAAATGGCGCGCAGGGAGAAAAGCTCGGTCAGCACCACGTTGTTAGGCAAAAGGGGAGTAATAATGATCGATAGCGCAATGGCGAAGCCGATTTTGATACGCCGTGAAAAGACGCGGTTATCCAGCACCGGCACAAATTGCAGAAATGCCAGGATGCGAAAGAAGGGCAGCACCAGGGCCAGAATGGGCGTCCAAAGCGCCTGAATATCAATTCCCATAGGGTTTAACCGACCAGCGCCGCCGCCTGATGAAAAATCTGCACCGTAAAGTCGACCAGCTGTGTCAGCATCCACTTCCCGGCAAAAATCAGTACCCCAAGCGTAACCACCAGACGCGGCAGAAAGCTCAGCGTCTGTTCGTTAATCTGCGTTGTCGCCTGGAAAATACTGACGCACAGGCCGACCAGCAGGCTGGGAATAATCGCGACGGCAGAGATGATAAGCACCAGGTGAATACCCGATGCCATGATGTCACCGGCGGTGTCCATATTCATCATCGCTAGAGTCCTTGTACGCTGGCGGTAAGCGTGCCGACAATCAGCGTCCAGCCGTCGCAGAGTACGAACAGCATCAGCTTAAACGGCAGCGAGACAATCAGCGGTGACAACATCATCATCCCCATTGCCATCAGGATACTGGCGACAATCAGGTCGATAACCAGAAACGGAATGTAAATCATAAAGCCAATCTGGAAGGCGGTTTTCAACTCGCTGAGCAGATAGGCGGGGGTAACAATCGTCAGATCCTGTTCGCGAGCGTCGCCTTCAATGCCGGCGATACTCATAATCTGCGCCATCGCTTTATTGTTGGTCTGTGCCAGCATGTACTTCTTCAGCGGCGCTTCGGCTTTCACCAGCGCCTGCTTGAGGGTGATCTGGTCGTTCTGGAACGGCTCTACCGCATCGGTGTAAATCGTCGTCCACACCGGGCGCATCACCAGCAGCGTAAGCGCCAGCGCAATCCCGGTCAGGATTTTGTTGGGCGGACTTTGTTGCAGGCCCAGCGCCTGACGCAGGATCGCCAGCACAATAATAAAGCGGGTGAAACAGGTCATCATCAGCATCATCACCGGCAGCAGGCCGAGCAGCGTCATCAGGATCAGGATTTCAATTTTGACGTTGTAATCCTGACCGGCTGCGGTTGCCGTGGTGCTAAAGAGCGTGATATCGCCGTTTGCCGCCAGCACGGGCTGGGCAAATAACAGGCCGATGAGCAGCAACAGCGAGAAACCGCTGCGGTAGAACGTGCGGTTCATCGGGTCAGCTCGCCCAGTTCTTTGGCGTTGAACTCAATAATGCGCAGGCCGTACTTGTCGTTTAAGACAACCACTTCCGCTTTACCAAACGCAATGCCGTTCACTTTAATATCCAGCGGTTCGCCGGCCATTTTATCCAGCTCAATCACGGAATCGCTGTTCACCGTCATCAGTTCCGCCAGCGAAATATTCACGGAGGAGACTTCCAGCGTCAGGGTGACAGGGATACGGCTAAATAGGGCCATGCGACGAACGTCGGTTAACGGCGCGTTACGCATTTCTGGCTGCAAATCGAGGCGAATATTGCCCTCAACGGTTTCGTCCTGGGTCATATCGCTGAGGTTCAGGTCGTCCAGATCCAGGGACTGGCTCAGCTCATGTTGCAAATCACTCATATTGCTTCTCGGTTGTCTTGTCATGGATATCGCACAAGAAAAGCTTGCTGCGATCTTCGGCGATAGCGGCTTCAAAAATTTGTTCTTTACCGATAAATACCGGCAAAGGTTCATTTATTGCGATAGGGATAATGTCCCCGGGTTTGATATCTGCAATCTGCGCGACGGTCAGATTCAGGCTCGCCAGGCGGCCGGTGAGCGTCAACGGCAGACTATCGAACAGGCGTTCGATTTGCCCGGTGCTTAGGGTTGTGCTCTTTTCGATGTCGCGCTCGAGGGCATCCGGCGTGCGTAAGGTCGCCAGCATCTGGTCAACATGGTGGTTGTCGAGCAGGATGGTGAAGCTGCCGTTGCTGTATCCTTCAAGCGTGAAGGTAATGCACCATGCCCACTGACTGATGACCGTGGAATAATCAACTTTAATATCCAGGTCTTCACCGAAGGTCTCTTTACAAATAGCCAGGGAAGTGAGCTCCTGGCCCAACTTACTTTTCAGGCGTTCTTCGGTTTTGGTGATCGGTAACGATTCGTCAGGCTCAATCTGGCTGCTGTCTTTGCTCAGGCCATAATAATCATGAAGAATATTTAATAATAATATTCTATCGATAACAAAAGCGATATTCCCATAAGGCGTTGAGAATATTTGAGCATTCTTATAATTCTGATCTATAGCAAAGCTCATAGATTCTAACGCGGCGTTAACACGTAGCTTCTTCAGAAAGTAAATGCTCAGACGTGCATCAAGGATGTCAAAGTTGTCGTTCATTAACTTAGGCAGTTTATGCCATGGACGACCGAGTTTGCTGACATCAAGTTTAACCAGATCAGGAAGATTATCCTGATGATGGATTCTGATTCTCTGTGAAGCAGGGTACATGATTATTCCGGTTTGCTATAAATACCTGATGAGGCTATTGCCTGTGCTTTTGCTAACGGGCAATGGACACGAAATTATTTTCTGGTTGCATTTGAGTTTTGAGTAAGTTGTGACGCTCTACTTCAACATCGAAGATTCTTCGTCGGTGGAAAACTCAAATACCTTTTTATTCAGAGTGTGGATTAGACCGTTATACCATGTTTATTGCAATAGACATTCGGTTATTAATCCATTATTTTTCCGCTGGATCACAGATTAATATCTATCGTAAAATCTTGATTTTTTTGAATTAATGTTTTAATACGCATTAAAAATGGGACAATTCTTAGCCGCTGGGTATACTAGGCAACGTATTTTCACGGAAGGATATTTTCCCCGTGCAGATATCGCAGTATTAAATCTTTATTAGCGTTATAAATGTGCTTTAAACTCTCCATGTAGCAATGTGGGTTTATCGGGCCGCTAATAAAGATTTAACCTATTCTTCTATTTGTTCTTTTTTACTGGTACTCCAAAATGAGCATTATCATTGAACGTGAAGACTGTACTGGAAATAGTTTCGTGGCTGTTTCCCCTGCCAGCGTGGGCGTAATCTCATTAGCTCGTCGCGTTGCGAAATATAATGTTTCCGTATTGGTTACTGGCGAGACAGGAACAGGCAAGGAATGCGTTGCTAAATATATTCATGAACACGCTTGTGGCAGTGACGCTCCGTATGTCGGAGTGAACTGTGCGGCTATTCCAGAAAGCATGCTGGAAGCCGTTTTATTCGGATATGAAAAAGGTGCATTCACCGGTGCGGTAGCCAGCGTGGCCGGTAAGTTTGAACAGGCAAACGGCGGAACGCTGCTGCTGGATGAAATTGGTGATATGCCGCTTTCATTACAGGCGAAGTTATTACGCGTGTTGCAGGAGCAGGAAGTCGAACGTTTGGGAAGCCATAAACGTATTCCCCTCGATATTCGTCTGGTGGCTTCTACCAATAAAGACTTACAGGTAGAGATTGCTGAAGGTCGTTTCCGTCAGGATCTATTTTACCGTATTTCGGTGGTGCCTATTCACATTACCCCACTGCGTGAACGCAAGCAGGATATCTTGCCGCTGGTCCAGCGCTTTATCGCCAAATACCGCGCTTTCCATAAAGGTGATGTTCGTTTAAGCGACGACGCGCGAAACGCGCTGCTCGGCTATGACTGGCCGGGCAATGTGCGTGAACTGGAGAACGTTATCCAGCGCGGCATGATCCTTGGCAACGGTGACGAAATTAAAGCCGCAGACTTTGGTCTGGTGCCGCGCGTCCCGCTTCCTGAATCACCGGGCGTGGGCGTGATGCCTGCCTATCGGGAACAGGATGCGAGCAGCTCGGCGATTCGTGACGTCAAACTGCACGGACGTCTGGCGGAATATCAGTACATCATCGATCTGCTTAAACGCCATCAAGGCAACAAATCGAAAACGGCGGAGTTCCTGGGCATTACGCCAAGAGCACTGCGCTACCGCCTTGCGTCAATGCGTGACGAAGGCATTGATATTGAATGTTATTCCTGAGGCCAGGAAGGAAAAAATCATGGAAAAAATAGCTGCCGCAGGTATTAACACCGCGCAACAGGCGCTGCTCAGCCGGATGGAGCAGACAGCCATGCTGGCTTCTGCTGGGTCGATTAACGCAGCAACGGAGATTGCTCCAGCAAACGGTGCCTTTACCCGCACGGCGCCGGTCTCTTTTTCCAGCGTACTGAATAACGCCATCAACAACGTTGATGCGTTACAGCACAGCGCAGGGGCAAAACAGACCGCCATAGATATGGGTCAGAGCGACGATTTAGCCGGCGCAATGATTGAGAGTCAGAAAGCCAGTGTGGCCTTCTCGGCGATGATGCAGGTGCGCAATAAGCTCAATAGCGCGCTGGACGAAGTGATGAATATTTCGCTGTAAGGTCTGTACCGTGTTAAACAAAATCAAAGATCGTCTTCCTGCCCTCCCTGTTCCTGCTGGCGCGATGAATCCTAAGCTGCTGATGATTGTCGGCGGCGTGGTGCTCGCGCTGGCTATTGTGGCATCGCTTTGGAAAAGCAATCAGGGCTACGTGGCGCTGTACGGCGCGCAGGAAAGTATCCCTGTCTCCCAGGTCGTTGAAGTCCTCGGGGCGGAGAATATCGCCTACCGTATCAATCCTGATAACGGTCAGGTGCTGGTCACCGAAAATACCCTCTCTCGGGCGCGTATGGCGCTGGCGGCGAAAGGCATTAGCGCCGCCATGCCGGATGGCTACGAGCTTATGGATAAAGAAGAGATGCTCGGCAGCAGCCAGTTTATTCAGAACGTGCGTTATAAGCGCAGTCTGGAAGGCGAGCTGGCGAAGAGCATTATGGCGCTAAACCCGGTCGAGCACGCTCGTGTGCACCTGGGGCTTAGCGAATCCAGCTCCTTTGTCCTGACCAATAAGCCTAACAGCAGCGCCTCTGTCGTGGTGCAACTGCGCTCCGGCAAGCAATTAGATGAGCAGCAAGTTGCCTCCATTGTGCAGCTGGTTTCCGGTTCTGTACCGGGGATGACGCCGGCGAGCGTGCGCGTAGTCGATCAGATGGGGAACTTACTGTCTGACGGCGTGGCGGGCCCGGACGGCACCATGGCGAGTAAACGCATGGGCGACGATGTGGTGCAGCGTATCCGCGAAGACACCAGCAAAAATATCGCCAGCCTGCTGACCTCACTGGTAGGGGCCGGTAATTACCGTATTAGCGTGGCGCCCACCGTTGATTTAAGCCGTGTGGAAGAGACTCAGGAACGCCTGGGGAAAGATCCGCGCGTCAGCGATGAGCAGCTTAGCCAGGAAAATACCACCAATGAAATGGCCTTTGGTATTCCGGGCTCTCTGAGTAACCGCCCGGTCAATCAGAATCCGCAGGCGGCGGCCGCACAGGCAGCAGGTGCCGATCCGGCGGCTGCGGCGGCAAACACAGCGACCACCAATACCAGCGATCCGCGTTCTTTGATGAATCGTACTCAGGAACAGCGCAAATACGCGTTCGACCGCGATATCCGCCACATCCGTCACCCTGGCTACAAGCTTGAGAAGATGAGCGTGGCCGTGGCGCTGAACCAGACGGCTCCGGCTTTAGCCAATATTACGCCAACGCAACTGACCTCAATTACGCGTCTGGTGGAGAGCGCCGCCGGAATCGATAAACAACGTGGCGATGCGCTGACGCTTGATGTGCTGGCCTTCACGGTGCCGGTGGCAGATAGCGTGCTGAATGAGAAATGGTGGAAAGACCCGGATATGCAGTACTGGGGGCAAAGCGGCGGTATTGGCCTGCTGGCATTGCTGACCCTGCTGTTTGGCGTGCGTCCGTTAGCGCAACGCATTGGCCGTCGTGAACGCATTGTTAAGGATGCAGGCCAGCGTGACCAGAATCTGCTGTCCGATGACACCACGGTGATGGAGGACGAACTGTCCAGCCTGCCGAAAGTTGGCTTTAACAATAATGATGAGCTGCTGCCGCCGCAAAGTTCCGGTCTGGAAACCAAAGTGGAGTACCTCCAGATTCTGGCCCAGAGCGAAACCGAACGCGTCGCAGATGTTCTGAAACAATGGATCAACAGCAATGACCGAAGCAACAGCAAACAGGACTAATAATGCCAGCAGCAGCCGCAGCCGCCTGGAGCAGGCGGCGATCCTGCTGCTAAGCGTGGGTGAAGAGGCGGCCGCACAGGTCATGCAAAAACTCAACCGCGAAGAAGTGGTGCTACTGAGCGAAACCATGGCGCGTTTGCATGACGTGAAGGTGAATCAAGCGCGTCAGGCGATGAATAACTTTTTCTCTGACTACAGCGAACAAAGTGGCATCAACGGCGCATCGCGTTCGTACCTGCGAAGTATTCTGGAAAAAGCGCTGGGCAGTGAAATTGCGCGTAGCGTGATTAATGGCATCTACGGCGATGAAATTCGCTACCGCATGGCGCGCCTTCAGTGGGTAGATACGCCGCAGCTGGCGGCATTGATTGAGCAAGAACACCTGCAATTGCAGGCGGTGTTCCTTGCCTTCCTGCCGCCGGATATCGCCGCCAGCGTGCTGAGCGTGCTGCCGCGCGAGCGCCAGGATGAAATCATCTACCGCATTGCCCGTCTGGACGACATCAACCGTGATGTGATTGACGAGCTGGATCGCTTAATTGACCGCGGAATTGCTGTGCTCTCCGAACACGGTTCGAAGGTGGTGGGCATCAAGCACGCTGCCAATATCGTCAACCGTATTCCTAGCAACCAGCAGGAGCTGCTGGATCAGCTGCGCGAACGTGATGAGAGCGTGGTGGACGATCTGCAGGACGAAATGTACGAATTCTTTATCCTCAGTCGCCAGACGCCGATGACGTTGCAGCGCCTGATGGATGAAGTGCCGATCGACGAGTGGGCCGTGGCGCTGAAAGGCACCGAGCCGGTCTTGCGTCAGGCAATTTTCAACGTGATGCCAAAGCGCCAGGTGACCTTACTGCAAAGCACAACCAGCCGCCTGGGGCCGGTTCCTGTCAGCCGCATTGAGCAGGTGCGTAAAGAGATTATGCAGACCCTGCGCCAACTGGTTGATGAAGGTGAAATTCAGGTGCAGCTGTTCGCAGAGCAGACGGTGGAATAACCATGTTTAAGAAACGGAGCTTTCCGCTGGATGCGCTGACCTCTCGCCGTCAGGCGGTGGTCAAACCGCGGTTGCATCAATTCCCGCCGTTACGCAAGCGTAGGGCGACCTCTCATGTTCAGGCCAACGATGACGCCGTGGCGACTGCCGATCCTGCGGCCTATCAGCAGCAACTGGAGGAAGGCTTTCGCGAAGGCGTGAACCAGGGCTTTGCCCAGGGGATGAGCGAAGGGAAGGAAGAAGGCTACCAGGAAGGCGTACGTCTTGGCTTTGATGAAGGCATGCGTAAGGGGCTTGCGGAAGGTAAACAGCAGGCGCGCCAGCAGTTCCTCGAAGCTGCCGCCCCGTTTGAGCGCGTGACCGCCGATGTGCAGAGCTTCCTTGAAAGCTATGAACAGCGCCGCCGGGAAGAGCTGATGCAATTGGTGGAAAAAGTGACCCGCCAGGTGATTCGTTGCGAACTGGCGCTGCATCCGACCCAGCTTCTGGCACTGGTGGATGAAGCGTTGACCAGTTTGCCGCAGCCGCCGGAGCAGATCCGCGTACTGCTGAATGCCGAAGAGTACCGTCGTATCAATGAAGCCGAGCCGGAGAAAGCCCGTGAATGGGGTCTGGCTGCCGACCCAGCGCTGGAGCCGGGCGAGTGCCGTGTGGTGACGGATACCACGGAAATGGACGTGGGTTGCCAGCATCGCCTCGACCAGTGCGTTGCCGTATTAAAAGATAATCTGCTGCCGGAAGCGGTCCATGAGCAACCTTGATTTCGAACAGGCGCTGCGCTCGATTGAGCATATCGATCTCGCCCGCGTGGCCGGGCGTCTGGTGCGCGTCAACGGTATCCTGCTGGAGTGCGTGGGTTGCCGTCTGGCGATAGGCCAGATGTGTCACGTCGAGAGTATTGACCAGGAGATGATAGAAGCACAGGTAGTAGGCTTTGACCGTGAAGTGACCTACCTGATGCCGTTCAAGCAGCCGTCAGGTCTGATTGCGGGCGCGCGCGTCTTTCCCGCGGCCAAAAGTGAAGGCGTAATGATTGGCGATCGCTGGCTGGGGCGCGTCGTGAACGGCCTCGGCGAGCCGCTTGACGACAAAGGCAAACTGGGCGGTGAAACGCTATTGCCCCAGCAATTGCCGCAGGTTCATCCGCTCAAACGCCAGCCGGTGGAAGCCCCGCTGGATGTGGGCGTGCGTGCGATTAACGGCCTGCTCACCATTGGTAAAGGCCAGCGCGTGGGGCTGATGGCGGGCAGCGGCGTGGGTAAAAGCGTGCTGCTTGGCATGATCACCCGCTACACCCAGGCTGAAGTGGTGGTAGTAGGGCTTATCGGCGAACGTGGCCGCGAAGTTAAAGAATTTATCGACAATTCGCTACAGGCTGAGGGGCTGGCGAAATCGGTGATTGTGGCGGCACCGGCGGACGAATCGCCGCTGATGCGTATTAAGGCTACTGAGCTTTGCCACACCATTGCCAGCTACTACCGCGATAAAGGCAAAGATGTGCTGCTGCTGGTCGATTCGCTGACCCGTTATGCCATGGCGCAGCGTGAAATTGCGCTGTCGCTGGGTGAACCGCCCGCCACCAAAGGCTATCCGCCTTCGGCGTTCAGCATGATCCCCCGTCTTGTAGAGAGCGCGGGCAACAGCGAAAGCACAGGATCGATGACCGCCATCTATACCGTACTGGCGGAAGGTGACGATCAGCAGGATCCGATCGTTGACTGCGCGCGTGCGGTGCTCGACGGTCATATCGTTCTGTCACGCCATCTGGCGGAATCAGGACACTATCCGGCCATTGATATTGGCCAGTCTATCAGCCGTTGTATGAGCCAGGTTACCGATCGTGAACATCAGCTTGCCGCGCGAACGCTTAAACAGCTGTATGCCGAATACCAAAGCATTAAACCGTTGATCCCGCTGGGAGGGTACGTTGCCGGGGCCGATCCGCTGGCCGATAGAGCCGTGCGTCTTTCTCCTGCCATCACGCAGTTCTTACAGCAGGAAGTGCGCGATGCAGCCCTCATGGACGCGACCGTCACCGACCTATGCACACTGGCGAAAGCAGGGTAATACGCGATGAGTAAATTGATATCGACACTGGAGCAGCTTCATCTGCTACGCCACCGCGCGGTGGATGATTTAAGCCTCAAGCTGGCGACGCAAAAGCAGGTTTGTCAGCGTTTTGAAAAAAATATTGATGCGCTAACGTCGCTTGCCACCGGCCTTGTAACGCAAAGCGCCAATAGCGCGGCGATGATGATTAACCAGTCGAAATATAAACACAATATTCAGCGTGTTATCGATTGGCAGAAGCAGGAGCAAGCGCTGGCGCATCTCGAAGCGCAAAAGATTCAGGGTAACCTGCTGGCCGAGTCCCGGCGGGAAAAAAGCCTTGAGCTGGTGCTTGAGGCCAAACGTAGCGACCGCCGGATGGAAATGAACCGCCGTGAGCAAAAAATGACTGACTCTATCTCCGCCCAATGCTGGCTGCGCCAACAGCAGGCCGCAGCCCGCCAACGATAAAGATGATGACGACTGCCAAACCTACTTTAATGTCGGCGCTGCTGGCACGCCAGCAGCGCACGCAACCGCAGCCAACGCCGTTTGTGAGCGTGGTCTGCCCAACCTATAACCGCCGCGAGTTTCTGCCGTATCTGCTCTATATCTGGCAGTATCAGGACTATCCGGCGGATAAGCGCGAACTGATTATTCTCGACGATTCACCGACCAGTAACGCCGATCTTATTGCGATGATGAGCGACCCTTCACAGCCGAATGTGCGCTATGTCCATAGCCCCGAACGGCTGACGCTGGGTAATAAACGTAATCGTCTCAACGATCTTGCGACCGGTGACTACATCATTTGCTTTGACGATGATGACTATTATGCGCCGGACAAAATTTCCCACCAGGTGGCGCAGATGCAGGCAAATAACGCCCTGTTCTCCGGCAGTGACCAGATCTACATCTGGTATAGCCATCTGGATAAAATCTACCTGACCCACTCGTTCGGACAGCGTCATGCGCTGAACGGCACCTTCGGTTATCACCGTAACATGCTGAAAAAGCATCGTTATGACGATGAGGCGATGAAAGCGGAAGAGGGCGGTTTCCTCAATAATTTCACCACGCCGGTTCAGCAGATTGCGCCGAAAAAGGCGATTTTGTGCATTTCGCACAGCAGTAATACCTACGACAAAGACTTTATCCTCGACAGCTCGACGCCGGTCGATTTAACGCTGGAGGACTTTGTCAGCGATGCCAATTTACTGGCGCACTATCGCCGTTTAAGCACCGCGCCGATGAACACCCAGGTGAACTGGACGGCGTTTGAAAAAATAGTCGTGCTGTATGACCCGCAGCAGGAAGCCGGACTGCCCGCGTACTGCGAGTCCCTGCTGGCGTTGGGCGTACAGGCAGGACAAATCTTGCCGGTTGCTAAAGCCTCGGCCGAGTCTGCTATCGCCGCCGAGCGTTTAACGCATTATCAGGTGATTAAACAAGCGAAGCAGCAGGCGTGGCAAAACGTGGTGCTGCTCGATGCCCGGCTGCAATTTGTCAGAAAAGAGAATGCCGTCAATAACATCAACAAGCTGCTAAACGGCCTGAATCAGGTGGACTGGCAGATGTTGTTGCTGGGCGGTCGCTACGAAAACTTTACGCCAACCCGATCTTTACAAGGGGTTGCGCGGATCTATAACGCCGGGTGCGCATGCGCCTATGCGGTGAATGCAGGCTATTACGAGGTGCTGCTGGATGCCTATCAACAGGCCATCGAACAGGACGTGAGCCTCGACCGCTGTTGGACGGCGTTGATGAGCAAGAACGCGATGTGGCTGGGCTTTAGTCCAAGCTTCGCCTTCTTACAGCACTATCCGCACCCGAAAACCGGCGAGCTGATTGACTGCACGCATTGGTTCTTCCGTAAACACCGTGAACCCGAGACTGCTAAAGAGACCCCACATGGAACTGATTGAACATTACCAACCTGAATTCGTCTCGCGTTTCGATGCGCGCGAGACGCCGTGCGCCTGTCCGGCCTGTCAGAGCAGCGAAGAAAGCTGGCCGCACATCAGCATGAAGCTAAAAAGTCAGCAGCGTGAAAGCCTGGACATTGGCTGCGAAACGGCGGCAAAAGAGATGTTGTTCAACCCGGAAGCCTTTGTGCTGCATACCGAAAAAGCGGCAGCGCAGAGCGATGAGCCGCTTTCGGCGTGGAACGAGATGCTTAATCAGCAGTGCATCAACCTGGCGGTGCATCCGGCGCTGACGCTTGAGGTGAGCCTCTATGCTATCGGGGTGTTATTGAGTAAGGCACAGCAGCATCGCGATAACGGCGAGAACGATCCGGCCCTGCTCTCCAGCATGGGCGAGCAGCTGGCACAGCTTGCGGAACAAGGCGTATTGGCCCAACAGTTTGCCATGCTGCCACCGATTGTCGAGAACCGTATTGCCGCGCTCAAAGAGATGGGGGCGATGCGCCTGAATCTGAACCTGCCGATGGTTGAGAAAATGGGGATGGCGCTGAAGCTTAGCGAACTGTCGATTATGCAGGCCGCCCGTCTGGCAGAACGTCAGCAGCAGCTCGAATCTGCGTGGAATGACATTGCGTTGTTTGATGAACAGCCGCATGCCCTGCGCAACATCCTGATTTATCAGCTCTACAGTGACGTTTTCCCCGGCGTGAACGTCAGCAACTACGGTGAAGCGTTCCTCGGTCTGGCGCGCCAGTTCTTCCACACCAAAATGCTGTGTGCGATTCGTCGCGAGCAGGCGACATTAACCCAGGATGACGTTGCGATGCTGATTAGCGCGCTACGCGGCTGGCAGCAGCAGAACCCGTTCGCCGCTGAGGCGGGGAATACGGCGGATTACAGTTTGCTGTGCGGGTTGTCGCTGTTGTAAGGCAATGGAGAGGGTGGCCCGCGTTGCAAGAAAAAATGGGAGTAGCGGAATGAAAAACATAATTACTTTTGGCACATTTGATGTTTTTCATGTCGGCCATTTAAACATTTTGCGGCGGGCTAAAACGCTCGGCGATCGTCTGATCGTCGGCGTTTCATCCGACTCATTGAATTACAGAAAGAAATACCGTTACCCGATTTATGCTGAGCAGGATAGGTTAGACATCATCAAGGGCATCCGTTACGTAGATGAAGTATTCCTTGAAGAATCGCTGGAACTTAAGGCTGATTATATTAAAAAATATTCTGCCAGTGTCTTAGTGATGGGGGATGACTGGAAGGGCAAATTTGATGATTTGTCCCCGCTGGTGGAGGTGGTTTATCTCGAGCGTACTCCTTCTGTTTCAACCACTTCAGTGATTGAGGTGATTAAGACGGTTTAGATTCCTGTATGGACTCGAGCCAGTCAAAACCAGGCTTCAGCAACAGGAGTGCTGAGAGCCGGTGTTGTGCGCATACAATACGTTTATTTAACCGCAAAGGTTTTATACTGTACCGGGCAAAGAAAACGCTCCTCACCATGTTCCTGAATATCAACCGTTTCGAACTTACTTAGCAGCACGCGTAATCCATGTATTGAAAAACGCCAGCAATCCGGCAGGGGACCATGGATACGAAAGTTAAAAGGCGTCGTCATGACAAGCACGCCTCCTTTTTTTAATATGCGGTAAACTTCGTTAGCCGCATCAAAAGGATTTAAAGTGTGTTCAAGGACTTCCGTCATAATGACTACATCGAATGTTTCATCTGCAATCAAAGTTTGATTACAGTGAGTAATATCGGCGATGTAATCAGCATTAGAGTCAGGGTCAATATCTAAGGTTTCAATGTTTGACTGATGATAAAATGCGCGAGCCCCAGCCCAATCCTGAGGGGCAATGTCTAATACTCTGATGTTCTTACCGTCATAACGCTCAGCGGACAGGGAAATATGTTCTGTAACGCCTTGACGGATGATATCAAGATTGGCTTGATCAATAGGGTGTACGGTTTTCATTAAATATTACCTTTAAACTAAATGGCGCTATCATTAGCATCAAATTATTCAGCAGAATGAGTTGGGCATCATGCCTCAATGAAGTCGAATATTTTTTGTTGCTGAGAATTATAACTGTTTACATGTGAAAAATAATTCCAGCCAGCCTGTGCATGGTGCTGTAATTTTTCTCTGTCTAGATACATTGTACGGATGAAATTAACGGCATCGTATGTATTTTTAATATCAAATATATATAAGGCATCTGCCAGAATTGCCATAGCGCTATTAAGACTGTGGGGATCGGTTGTCATCAGGACGGCACCGCCAAGTACGGCTTCAATACCTAACGGCCATCCGTTGAATGCTAATCCAGTGTCGAGGCTGATCATAATATCTACATTTTCATAGTAGAATTTATTCAGTTCTGACATTGGCATAATCGGATGGGTTGTAATGTTATCATCAGGTGTAATATTACCAATGGCACAAAACTTCACGTTATCATCGGCAAAGTTTTCACGGTAAGTTTTGGCAATCAGCTTATAAATATCGGCACCTTTTTCAGCGGCATGACCCATGCTGGCAAATGCCACGGTGATCTCTTTTTTACTTCTTTTTGGCGTCCACTGCACATCGCTGTGGGTAAAGAATGTTCCGCCTAAACACTCGATGAAGTTTGAATGCCCCAGTGATTCAAGTACTTTTGTTGTAATAATATTGGTGGAAATAACTTTTGTAGCTGGATGGATTTTTTTCGCCGATTCTACGCTAGTAAAACCTCCGCCAGGATACAGATGAATGGCTTGCTTTTGCGGGGGGAAGGTTGCACAGGTATTAAAGCGAATATAGCTCATCAAAAAGATATGATATACGTAGTCATATTTGCTTAAGTCAAAGGTCTCTTCGGTCGTAACAATATAGCTTGCATTGAAACAACCATTCCATTTAGTACCGTCAATTTTCTTGTTATATTTATTGAGGTAGTTATATTTTGGATCGAAGATAATAACATTATAGTCTTCGAAACCTTGCTGATGACTCATTTCTTCAAAGTCTGCGCCGAAGTTTATTCCCGCGAAGCTATCAACCTTAAAAACAATAATGTCAGCTTTTTTTTGTATAAATGAGGTGGTTTCACATATTCTCCATTGAGAGTATTTTGTAGGGAAAAGGATATCAACAAGTAGTATTTTCTTATCTTTCATAACAAATTTCTCATATTACATTGATGCTAAATGCAATATTTTAACTGGCTCCAATGGGTGATAATTTATTATAGCACCTTCGTTAAGATGTTATACGACACAAAAGCGGTTAAAATTAAATGCAATCTATTTTCATTGATGATTATTTTTTTGCCTGATGGGTATTGGAACTTCCCCCCTGATTGTGGAAGGCTTTCTTCCTGTTGAGTTGGGTTTTGGTTTAACTTATTGAATTTGCTTGAAATGTTTTATGGCATATTTATTGCATATAGATATTTTTAAATGAAAATACAATTTCAACATGAAGCCATTAGTTACTATCATTATACCAAGTTATAATCACAAAAAATTTATTGAGAAAGCGCTGGATAGCGTATTTGCACAAAGCTATAAAAATATTGAAGTTATTGTCATTGATGACTGCTCAACCGATGGATCGCAAGATTTAATAAGAACCATTCAGAAAAAAAATCCATTTAAATTTATTGCTCGTACTTCCAATTACTACAGCGCCAATCCCAAGAAAGGTGATAAACCTATTATAGAAGCAATGAATATCGCTAATGGTAAGTATATTGCTATTGTTGACTCAGATGATTATATATTACCTGGTAAAATTTCCACACAGGTAGCGCTACTAGAGAAATATCCTGAGGCGTCTTTATGTTATGGTGGTATCCAGGTCATTACTGAGGATAATAATCGCTATAAATATATAGAGAATTTTGCCAACGGCAATCATTTTGATTATTTATTGGTAAATGGAAATCCACTTTTATATATAGGTTGTTTAATTCGCACTTCCGCATTCAATTCTATTGAGCGCTCACATCCCGATCTTCAACAAGAAGATTGGGATATGTTTTTGAAATTGGCAAAATGTGGCCCATTTGTTTCGGATAAGGAGACAGTTGCTTGTTACCGTCGTCATGGCAATAACTCCTGGTTCAGAAGCGATCGAGAGCAATTGATGTATTTAAATCGTATGCTTATTCTTGATACCTGGCAGCATGAGTCATCCTGGCCTGAAGCAATGGATATCCGTTGGCAACAATATCTGAATAAACAATACTTTAATTCTCAAGAGTTAGATTTATTACTCTCCAAAAGACCGTATGATGCTTTATTACATTTCTTAAAGTTTAGGGCGTTATCCGCAGAAAACAGTACTGAACTGGCTCAAATGCATTTATCTATGGCTATCTTAAATTGCGATGCTCGCCTGAAAGTTTTACCAGAGCTGTATAAAATAAAAATAGCCGTTACAGAATCAGATGAAGAGAAAATAAACATTATAAAAGAAATGAAAAACAGAATCATTTCTACCAACTAGCGTTATCTATTTTAATTAGAGTCAAGAGCAGAAAAATGAATCAGATTACTGTAACAAAACCTTTTATGCCGCCACTGGATGAGTATGTTGAATATCTTAAGACGATCTGGGAATCGCGCCATCTGACAAATGGTGGGCCATTTCATGAACAATTCGAGACGGCTTTAGCTGAGTATCTTGATGTTCCTTATGTCTCACTTTTCAATAATGCTACGATGGCATTGATTGTTGCGATGCAGGCCCTTCGGGTTCAGGGCGAAGTGATTACTACGCCATACTCATTTGTTGCAACCGCACACAGCGTTATCTGGAACCATTTAACACCGGTATTCGTCGATATCGATCATGATAGCTGCTGTATGGATCCAACCAAAATTGAGCAAGCGATTACGCCCAAAACCAGCTTAATAATGCCGGTACATGTCTATGGGCGCACATGTGATACGGCTGCCATTGGTGAGATTGCGAACAATTATGGCTTACGCTGTATTTATGATGCCGCTCACTCCTTCGGTGTGAGGGATAAAGCAGGTTCAGTTTTACGCCATGGCGATCTTTCAATACTCAGTTTCCATGCCACTAAAGTGTTCAATACATTTGAAGGTGGTGCGATTGTCTGTAATGACATCAACATTAAAAAACGTATTGATTACCTTAAGAATTTTGGTTTTGCAAATGAAACGAAGATCGTTGCTTCGGGCATTAATGGCAAAATGAACGAATTACAGGCTGCTTTTGGCTTGCTGCAATTGAATTACATTGATGACGCTATTTCAAGTAGAGCTTCGATAGATCATTTATATCGTGAACTACTGCAAAATATCCCCGGTGTTAGACTGCCAGAAGCATGGGATTCAGAGACGCATAACTACAGTTATTTCCCGATATTCATCACGCCTGAATATCATATGACGAGAGATGATCTCTATGAAAAAATGAGAGGGGCCGGTGTGCATGCAAGACGATATTTTTATCCATTAATATCTAACATGCCAATGTACAGTGGCTGTGCTGGGTCTAAAATCACCAATCTGCCGGTTGCTAATAAAGTCGCGTCTGAAGTGCTTTGTTTACCGATTTATCCTGATTTATCGTACGAACACGTTTTAAAAATTGTCGAGTTGGTGAAGTAATATGAATGTATTTATTTTCCCTGCAGGAACAGAAATTGGCCGAGAAATTTGGTTGTCATTACGCTATGTCAAAGATATCAATATATTGATTGGTGGCTCTCAGTATGAAAATCATGCCTTATATTACAATAAAAACTACATTAATCTGCCTGCGGTGAATGAACCAGATTGGTTAAGTAAACTGCAATCGTGCGTTAAGGAAAATAACATTGATTATATTTTCCCTGCTCATGATGATGTTGTGGTTGCGTTGGCAAATCATCAACATGAAATAAAGGCGACGGTGCTTTCGCCAGATATTAACACCTGTAATATTACGCGTTCCAAAACGGCAACGTATAAAAAACTTGGCGATGTCGTTCCGGTACCCGTTTTGTATAAAAGTCTACAGGACATTGAAAAATGGCCTGTATTCATTAAACCTGACAAAGGTCAGGGTTCACAAGGTGCTATGCGTATTGATACCCCTGAGGCCCTGAAACTAGCCCTGGAGAATACGAAAGACAGTGTGATATGTGAATACCTTCCCGGAGAAGAATTCACCGTTGATTGTTTTTCAGATCGCGAAAAGGGATTATTATTTTGTCAGGCCAGGACGCGTGAAAGGGTCCGTAATGGCATTACGATGAGCTCAACACCTGTTATGCTTACCGGTATTGAGGAGATGGCTCATAATATTTCTGCGGCTTTTACTATGCGCGGGGCATGGTTCTTCCAGGTCAAACGTTCTGCTTCAGGTGTGCTCACATTACTTGAGGTGGCACCGCGAATTGCGGGCACAATGGCGCTCAATCGTGCTCGTGGAGTAAACTTTCCGCTTCTGACTATTTATGAAAGTCAGCGATTAGATCTTTCCCTATACACTCTCGATTGTGATGTAAAAATCAGCCGTGGGTTAATCAATCGCTATAAGACTAATTTATCTTACCAGCATGTTTATGTTGATTATGATGATACCGTGATAATCAATGGTCAGCTTAATATTTCGCTGATTTCATTTTTATATCAGGCCGTTAATGAGAATAAAACGGTTAATCTTATTTCCAGACACAAAGGTGACTTAATCGCTGAACTTAAATCCAGACGTCTGTTATCTTTGTTCGATAATATTTTTCACTTAAAACATGGTGAGAGTAAAGCAAACTACATTCATCATTCAGAATGTATATTTATAGATGACAGCTTCTCTGAACGCATGGATGTTCACACGCGAGCGGGTATTCCCGTTTTTGATACCTGTATGGTCGAGCTATTATTGAACGAATAGTCGCAGGGAAAATTTCGGGTAGAACAGAGTCCGGTGGTGAGCATTCAGAGCAATAATACTCATTTTCGCCACCGGACAAAGCCCTCATAGGGACGGCTAGCCATCACTTGCCTAAGGCGTGGATAATCACCTGTGCAGCACGTTGCCCCGCCATTCCATCGTTAAAAGCGTCGCAGTATTCGCTTTTAAAGTACTGGCTTTTTTCCGCATGCTGTTGCCAATTGTAGTCGTCAGCCAGATATCGGCGCAGATCTTCCATATCATTAGCGACGGGAAGGTAGGCTTTAACTTCTTGCTCAGGGCTATCAATGCAGCTAAATGAGGTATTATTTGCCAGAATAGACTCCATTTCTTTCCAGTGCAGGAGAATGATCTTCTTATCGGCATTGATCGCATCAAAAATAAAACCGCTATTATCGGTAATGACGTAATCGGCCTGATGGAGCAGTGGGAAGGTTATATTGCTATCGGAAACAATATTTTTCAGATTGCGTTTTGCCGTTTTTAACGCAGTCTGTTCTGGCTTTTTATACAGCGTCCCATGATGTAGTTTAGTGATGATATTATACTCATCACTTAAACGGCCTAGTTTTTCCGCCCACGGAATAATTGAACTTAAATCCCCATAGGTTGGCGCATAGAGAATCGTTTTCTTCTGGGCGTTAATTTTCAGGTCAGCGGGTAATGTTTTATTATAAAGATTGTTATGCCAGTCATCAAAGCGCGGATTACCTACAATATGAACATTGCCAGCCGCTGCTAGTGATTTTTTAGTGTAGTTGCTATAGCACAGTATCGCATCGTATCTTGTATTCCACTCAGCGTGATTCCACTGATTTTTTGCCAACCCATAGACGGTTCTGATATGTACTTTTGACAATTGATCAAAGTAATTAATATAGTACGGGCTTAGCAGGCAGGAATACGTTCTGGACATATTTAGCGCCGCGGATAACGGAATACAGTCCAGGCCAGGAACATTGATTTTCGCAAGAGAGGTTAACATCTCATTGACGAATTCAGGTTCAATGAGATCGTTAATAACTAATTCGCAGGGTATTTTTTTCTTCAGTAGTTCACTAATAATATTGCGATAAACTTCATAGTGAAAAGATGTTTCCATGAAGAAGCCAATGCATTGACCCTCGCTAAGGATGTTGGTTGTCATATTCTATTTCCTACGCAACGATCATTGAAACCGGGCTGTTTTGTCACCGTCTAACCCTGCTGATACAACCAATTCTCCGGCTCAGTGCTATTAAGCAAATTGCCCAGAATCTCCTGCTGCATATTCATCAACGCGCCGTTGTACTCATTTGCCGTCTGGCAGTTTGCGGCTTGCTGCTGTAATCCCTGCCATAAGGTGCTGACGGTGTGACGGTGGGCCGCCGGAAGACGTGCAATCAGCGTTTTCATGCCTTCGGTGTTGGCGTCGATACCTAACTGGGCGAGCACCTGATAACGCTGCTGGCTATGCTGCGATAGCTGCTGGTACAGCGCCATAATTTGCTCGTTGATAGCGTCCATGGCGGCCGCATCGCGGGCCACGATATGGTGGCGCTGCTTTTCAAGTAAAACGGTCAGATTATGGTAGTGCTTGCGGTCTTCGGCCATATCCTGGATCAGTGCTTTAACGCGCTGGGCGGCGTTAGTCATAATTACCTCTGGAAATACTTCTGCATTGCATCGGTCAGCGAATCAACGTTGATGCTGATTTTTCCGCTGCTGATGGCATCTTTCATTTCGGCCACGCGCGCCATGTCGACTTCTGGCAGCGTGCTCAGCTGCGTTTGCGCGTCGCCCAATACCGGATCAATGGCGGCGCTGCGGGTGACGCTGGTGCCTTCTGGCGCAACGGTACGAGTCTGCTCTGCGCTGCTGGCTTTATTGATAGCCGTGGTCAGGTTGTACTGTGTTGGTGCTACTTTCATCGCTGAGCCCTCGTTTTCATTTATTTTTTGGTTGCGTATGAACCTTGCCTGGCGGAAGTCTGACTTCCCACGCCCTTATCAGTACAGGGCGGCCAGAAGTGGGCGGTTCTTAAACGCTAATGAGCGTTTTTTACTGTCCGCTGGCATAGACCATCTTCACCACGCCAATATCCTCAACGATGGCGCTCACGATGCGTCCGCTGCTCTCATTTTTTACTTTGATTATCTCACCTTTGCGCCCTTTTTTAACGGCCTCGCCCATGGTGCGGGCCTCGACGCCGTTTTGCTCGGCAATCATCAACACGCGTTGTCCGCGCTCAACTAATAACGGCGACTCCAGTTGGTTTTGCATGATCGGCTGGCGGTCGCGGATACGGCGTTTGACCGTCATGCCGATGATGTCATCGGGCCGGGTGACGTAGTCGCCGCGTGCGTTGCTGATATTGATTTTTCTCACGGCGAGGCTGTCGGCGCTAATGACCTGCCCGCGCTCCAGGGTGTTGTCGGCCACCATCACTGGCAGATAGATATCAGGCTTTACGGTGACCGCAAGATCCCAACCGTTGGCATCGGCACAGCGAACGTCAAAACGCAGACGATTGAGATCAAGGCGATCGCCGCCGGGAATGGAAACCGCAGGTTCTTGATGGCAGGTGGCGAGCTGCGAGGCTTCTGCCGGAATAAACAGGTTCATCTTTGCCTGATATTCGGGCCAGTTACGACGCTTGGCTTCCTGGCGAACGATGTCTGCCGCATGGAGCTGAACGGTAACGTAGATTTGCTTGCGGGCGTTGGTCGGGGCTGGGTTGGCAAGTGCCGGCGCCGCTATCCAGCACAGCAGCAGGAAAATTCCGGCGCAGAGGCGGAAATCCTCTTTCACCCTGAAGCTGAATAATTTAAGAAAAGCATTGTAAATCATGTAATTAAAACCTTGGCATGAATATTGCTAAAAGGGAGCGTAGATCATGCAGGTTCAGTATCACGAGGACAGGAATTGTGAGTATTACTTTTGACAAAGCATTGGGCGTTCATCCACAGGCTGTAGCACTTCGACTTTCCCGAGCAGAGTTGCTGTCAGCCAATCTTGCAAACGTTGATACCCCAAACTTCCAGGCTAAAGATATTGATTTTGCCTCCGAGATGCAACGCTCGAAGTCAGTTTTTTCAAATCAGTCGGCCGCGCAGGAGATGTATCGCGTGCCTTATCAACCGGCTTCCGACGGTAACACCGTGTCGTTAAACGTTGAGCAGGCTGAGTTCGCGAAAAACACCCAGGACTACCAGATGAGCCTGGCATTTTTAAACATGAAGTTCACTGGCCTCAAGCAGGCCATTGACGGCAAGTAATCCAACGCAGGTAACCACGGAATATGGCTTTTTCGGATATTTATCGCGTGTCGGGGTCGGCGATGACGGCGCAAACCGTTCGACTTAACACCATCGCCAGTAACCTCGCCAATGCGGAAACCGCCTCCGCCACCGAAAACGACACTTATAAAGCTCGTCGCCCGGTGTTTGCAGCGGTTTATAAGAATGATGAGTTGATGAATGACCGTGCCTTAACCGGCGCGCGGGTGCAGGTCATGGACGTTGTTGAAACCGGTAATGCGGTACAACGCTATGAACCGCATAACCCGCTGGCGAGTGAAGACGGCTACGTCTATTACCCCGACGTTAACGTGGTGGAAGAGATGGCGGACATGATGTCGGCCTCACGCGGCTTTGAAACCAACGTAGAAGTTCTCAACAGTGTGAAAAGCATGCAGCAAAGCCTGCTGCGACTTGGAGAAGCATAAGTATGAACGTAGATAGCTCCTACGCCGATAGCCGTGCGGGCAGCACAACCGACGGCATTGCCAGCAACAGCACCGCCTCGGGCATGAACACTATGTTTATGCAGCTCCTGGTGGCGCAGATCCAAAACCAGGATCCGCTGAACCCGACAGATGGCACCGAGTACGTCAGCCAGTTAGCGCAGCTGACGCAGGTACAGTCGATGGAAAACATGTCGCAGTTGATGGCGAACAGCTCCGTCCTGATGGACAACCTGCAAACGCTGACCACCGGCAACCTGGTAGGACAGCACGTGATGGTGCAGACCGATTCTATTCAAAGTGACGGCGAAACGTCACTGGACGGGCGCGTGACGCTGGAGCATCCGGCAAACGTCGTCACGGTGATCGTCAAAGATTCCGCCGGCGTTGAGCACAAGGTGGAGCTGGGTAAACAGGAAGCAGGTCAGGTGGACTTCACTATCGATCCCAAAGAGATGGGTCTGAGCGAAGGCAAATACACCCTGAGCGTGGTGACGGATACCGGTGAAGAAAACGTGCCGATTGAGATTGGCGGCGTGGTGAATAACGTCCGCATCCCGCTGGATGGCAGCCCAACCGTGCTGGATATCAACGGCATTGGCGAAATTGCCTACAACAACATTACCCAGTTTGGTAACACCTCGAATAATAAGCCTGAAGAGAATCAGGACCCTAATAAACCTGAAGAGAATCAGGAATCTAATAAACAGGAACAACTATGAGCTTTAGTATTGCAACCTCCGGCCTGAATGCCGTTACCGAACAGCTAAACGCGATTTCTAACAACATTGCTAACTCCGGCACCGTCGGCTTTAAATCGGGCCGCGCAGAGTTCGCCGCACTGTATGCCGACAGCCAGCCGCTGGGCGTCGGTGTCACCGGCGTGACGCAGAGCATCACCAAAGGTGGAAGTATCACTTCCACCGGCACCGCGCTGGATCTGGCTATCAACGGTAACGGCTTCTTTATGGTTCGCGATAGCGCGGGCACCACCGCTTACACCCGTGCGGGCTACTTCGGTACCGACAACAACGGCAATCTAATCAACAACCAGGGCATGTATTTGCAGGGTTATCCGGTTGATGCCAACGGCGCGTTGCAGGTCGGGACTATCGGCAACCTGACCATCAGCAGCGGGTCAATTCCGGCTAAAGCGACCAGCAGCATCGACTTCACGGCAAACCTTGATGCTCGTGCGGAGGCCCCAGCAACTTCACCGTTCGACCCGAAAGACAACACCTCTTACAACAACTCCTACACCACACAGGTTTATGACTCACTGGGCCGTGAACACACGCTGAACCAGTATTTTGTCAAAACCGGTGAGAACACGTGGGATGTGCATTACTACATGGATGACAAGCCGGTCACCAGCGGCGGCACGAACCAGGTACAGAGCCTGACCTTCAACAGCCAGGGTATTTTGACCGATCCGACCGGTGCGGTTGCGCTGAGCGCAGATATTGACGGTGCCGATGCGATTAACATCGACATGAGCTACAACGGCACCTCCCAGTACGGTTCCGATTTCTCCGTCAGCAAAAACAAAGGTGATGGTTACGCTTCAGGCGAGCGCACCGGCCAGGCGATTGACGAAGACGGCAGCGTCTACGCCACCTTCTCCAACGGCGAGCGTTTGCTGCAAGGTCAGCTGGTACTGGCGAACTTCACCAACCCGAACGGCCTGAAATCGCAAGACGGTACGACCTGGGCGCAGACCGCAAGCTCCGGCGCGCCGCTGACCGGTGCACCGGGTTCTGGCCTGCTGGGTTCAATTGTTTCCGGCGCGCTGGAGTCGTCAAACGTCGACCTGACCTCCGAACTGGTGGGGCTGATGAGCGCGCAGCGTAACTATCAGGCCAACACCAAAGTCATCAGCACCAATGACAGCATGATGAACTCGCTGTTCCAGGCCCTGTAATGGATCGCTTGATTTTTACCGCCGTTAGCGGTGCCGCGCGGAGCTTGTCCCAGCAGGAAATTCACGCCAACAACCTGGCGAACGTCAACACCGAAGGGTTTCGCAGCGATCTTGATAACGCGATAACCCAGCAGGTTAACGGGGAGGGCTATGCCTCCCGTTATCTGGCCCAGCCCACGCAAGGCAGCGTGGATATGGCGCCGGGTGCGGTACGGGAAACCGGCCGCGACCTGGATATCGCTATCAAAGGCGATGGCCTGATTGCCCTGCGCAGCGGTGCCCGCGAGGTCTACACCCGTAACGGGCAAATTGACGTGAACGCTGATGGTGAACTGTCGGTTAATGGCCTGCCGCTGGAAGGGGATAACGGCCCGATTGTTCTGCCGCCATTCTCCTCCGTGGCGATTGGTGACGACGGGGTGATCACTATTGTTCCTGAGGATGGCGATATCGCCGCACCGATGGACATCGACCGCGTCAAGCTGGTGAATATTCCCGCTAACCAACTGAGCAAAAATCAGGCCGGTTTTCTGGTGACCAACGCCGCGTTTAACCCACGCGACGAAGACGTCACGGTCGCTTCCGGGCATCTGGAATCGGCCAACGTCTCCGCGATTGGCGAGATGGTATCCAGCATTGCGTTAAACCGTCAGTTTGAAGCGCAAATCAAGATGATGAAAGCGGCGGAAGATCTTGCCACCGCCGGCAATCGCCTGATTCGCGGCTCCTGATAATACGATTAAGGAACACAGATGAATCCCGCTTTATGGATCAGTAAAACTGGCTTAGCGGCGCAAGACGCCAAAATGACCGCCATTTCTAACAACCTGGCGAACGTCAACACCACCAGTTTTAAACGTGACCGCGCGATGTTCGCCGATCTGTTCTATCAGAATCAGCGTACCCCGGGCGGCCAGCTTGATCAGAACAACGTCTCACCAACCGGCATTCAGTACGGTACCGGGGTCAAGATTGTTGGTACGCAGAAAGAGTTCACCGTCGGCAGTATTCAAAACACCGGGCAGAGCCTGGATGTGGCGATTACCGGGCAGGGCTTCTTCCAGGTTGAAACCGCCAATGGGGATATTGCTTATACCCGTGCGGGCAACCTGCAAAAAACGCCGGAAGGGGTGCTGACCAACGCGCAGGGCCTGCCGCTGATCCCGCAAATTGAGCTGCCGGACAACGTTAAAGATGTGCAGATTGGTAAAGACGGCACCATCACCGCCTCCGTGGCGGGCGAAGCCGACCCGGTGGAATTGGGTCAGTTAACGCTGGTGAACTTTGTCAATCCGGCCGGCCTTGAAGCCATCGGTGGCAACCTGTACCTCGAAACCGCCGCCAGCGGTGAAGCGGTAGAGGGTGTACCGGGTGAAGAGGCGTTTGGTCAACTGGAACAGGGGTCGCTGGAAGGCTCCAACGTGCAGGTTGTTGAAGAGATGGTCGATATGATCACCGTTCAACGTGCCTATGAAATGAACGCCAAAATGGTTTCTGCCGCAGACGACATGCTGAAGTTTGTCACGCAGTCGATGTAATGGCAGAGCAGTGAAGTGAATGAAATGAAAAAGCAGGTAGCAATCGGTTTGCTGGTGCTGGCGCTGTCGGGCTGTGAAAGCCCGGCACTGCTGGTGCACAAAGACGATGCGGCGTATGCGCCGCCGGAAGATTTCACCATGCCCGACACGCATGTGCGTGGCGGGGGTGTATATAACAGCGGCTACAACTGGTCGCTGATTCAGGATCGTCGTGCGTATCGCATAGGCGATATTTTGACCGTCAAGCTCGACGAGTCCACCCAGGCGAGCAAACAGGCGCGCACCAACTTCGGCAAGAAGAATGATGTCTCTTTAGGCATCCCGGAAGCATTTGGTCATTCGGTCGATAAGCTTTCCGGCTCGGTCGATGGCAATCGTAACTTCAACGGTAGCGCCACGTCGCAACAGCAAAACAGCCTGCGAGGGGCAATAACCGTCGCGGTTTACAAGGTTCTGCCGAACGGTGTACTGGCTATTCGTGGCGAAAAATGGCTCACCCTCAATCAGGGGGATGAGTATATGCGCGTGACCGGTCTGGTGCGCGCCGATGATATCGAACGTGATAACTCGGTCTCATCACAGCGTATTGCCAACGCGCGTATCTCTTACGCGGGCCGCGGTGCGTTAAGCGATGCAAACGCCGCCGGATGGCTGGTGCGCTTCTTTAACCACCCGCTGTTCCCAATCTGACGGAGGCATGATGTTGAAGTCTATTTTGTTGCTCCTGTGTCTTACAAGCGTCGCCGTATCGGCCCAGCCGCTGCGCGACGTGGTGGATATTCAGGGCGTCCGTGGTAACCAGCTTATTGGTTACAGCCTGGTCGTGGGTCTGGACGGGACGGGTGATAAGAACCAGGTCAAGTTCACCAGCCAGTCGGTCACCAATATGCTGCGCCAGTTTGGCGTGCAGTTACCGGCAAAAATCGACCCGAAAGTGAAGAACGTGGCGGCAGTAGCGATTAGCGCCACGCTGCCGCCGGGCTATTCACTGGGGCAAAGTATTGATGTCACGGTTTCCTCTATTGGTGATGCCAAAAGTCTGCGCGGCGGTACGCTGCTATTAACACAGCTGCGCGGTGCCGACGGTGAAGTGTATGCGCTGGCCCAGGGGAACGTGGTGGTTGGCGGCGTGAAGGCCGAAGGCAACAGCGGTTCCAGCGTCACTATCAACACGCCAACCGTAGGGCGCGTGCCAAACGGCGGTTCGGTTGAACGCGAGATTGCCAGTGATTTCCAGCAAGAGCCGGTCGTCATGCTGAATATCAAACGCCCAAGCTTTAAAACGGCGAATACCGTAGCCGTGGCATTGAACAATGCGTTTGGCGCCGGTACGGCAACGGCGCAGAGTGCGACCAACGTCGCGGTGCGTGCACCGATGGGCGCCGGAGCCCGCGTGGCCTTTATGTCAGCGCTGGAAGATGTGCAGGTGAATGCGGCGAAGCAGCCGCCACGCGTGGTGTTTAATGCGCGAACCGGCACGGTGGTGATTGGTGATGGCGTGATTGTGCGGGCCGCAGCGGTGTCTCACGGCAACCTGACGGTGACGATTCGTGAATCTTCTAACGTCAGCCAGCCGAACGCTTTCGGTCAGGGTCAGACGGTGGTGACGCCGCAGAGCGATGTCAACGTGAACCGTGGAAAGGGGCAGATGGTGACCATTGCCGCTGGCACCAGTCTGCGTAGCATCGTGAATACCCTCAATAGTCTGGGCGCCGCCCCGGATGACACCATGGCCATTCTTCAGGCGCTGCATGAAGCCGGCGCGCTCGATGCTGAACTGGTGGTGATGTAATGCTAAACGCGATTAATCGACAAACCGCGATTCTGCCCGGCGACATGACCGGGCAGGTCAAAGCGCAAAATCTGGAACAGGCCGCCGAGCAATTTGAAGCGCTGATGCTGCGTTCGATGCTGTCACAGATGCGTAAAGCCTCTGATGTGCTGGGGGAAGATAACCCGTTCAACAGCAAACAGCAGCGCATGATGCGGGACTTTTATGATGATCGGATGGCGTCGGATCTGGCCTCGCAGCGCAGCACCGGTATCGCCGAGATGATTATTAAGCAGTTATCTCCCCAGGTGACAACCCCGCTTAAGAATGAGGCGCAAACGGTCGCTTTACAGGGGCAACCGCAAGAACTTAAAACGCCCGTCGTTCCCGTAAGCCGCAGGGCAGGAGTAAGCCATGAGTATGATTAATATAGCCTTCAGTGGTCTGCAAGCGGCCCAGTATGGTATGAACGTCACGTCGATGAACACCGCTAACTATCTGACCGCAGGCTATAGCCGCCAGGGCATTATGCAAAGCGCGATTGGCCCGATGGGCGAAGCCGGTTTGTCGTCAGGCAGTGGCGTGCAGGTGGACAGTATTCGCCGTATCTCCAGCCAGTATCTGGTCAACCAGGTGTGGCAGACCAATAGCAAATCCAGCTATTACAGCATGGGTAACCAGTACATCAGCTCGCTGGAGAAGGTGATTGGCACCGACTCCACCAGTCTGGGTACCGGTCTTGATGACTTCGTTGCCGCAATGAGCGCGTTAACGCAGCAGCCGGAATCCTCGGCGATGCGCCAGCAGTTGCTGAATCAGGCAAAGACGCTGTCGACCCGCTTTAACAGCATGAACGACTTCATCTCCAGCCAGAAAGATTCCATCACCACCCAGCGCGGGGCGATGGTCGATCAGATCAATACCTTGAGTGGCGGTATTGCCGACTACAACAAGAAGATTGTTGAGATGGAAGCCAACGGCGGTAACGCTAGCGTACTGCGCGATCAGCGTGATGAGTTGGTCAAACAGTTGAGTACGATGGCCGACGTGAAGGTCAGCGATGACAGCAGCGGCTACACCGTGTCGATGAGTAACGGCCAGCCGCTGGTGAGCGGCAAAACGGCCGGGCAGTTGAAAGCGGGCACCGACAGCAGCGGTAACACCACGCTGACCCTCAAGTTTTCGACCAGTGAATTTTCGTTAAACCCGTCGACCGGCGGCCAGTTGGGCGCGCTGTACGATTATGAATCCGGCACGCTGAAAGAGATGAGCGATTCGGTGCAGGGGATGGCGCAGGCCGTGGCTGACCTGTTTAACGATCAGTTATCCAAAGGCTATGACCTGAACGGTAACGCCGGTAAGCCGCTGTTTAGCTTCGACCCGACGAACCCGGCAGGGATGCTACAGGTCAATGACCTGAAGCCAGAGGAGCTGGCACTGTCAGGCGATCCTAAGGAACCTGGTAATGGCGATAACCTCAATGCGTTGATCGAACTGAAAAACCAGAAAACCAATATCCCAGGGCTTGGCAACATGAGCCTGAACGAAGGGGCCGCGGCGATTATTTCAACCATCGGTATTGCCAGTAAGCAGAGCAAAACCGAAATGGACGCGGCCGTGGCGGTCAGTGAACAGGCGCAAAACCAGCGCGATAACCTCAGCGCGGTCAACCAGGATGAAGAGGCGATTAACCTGCAAATTTATATGCAGGCCTACACCTCGAATATGAAAGTTATCGCCGCCGGTAATCAGATCTTTGACGATTTGCTGAGCATTTTTTAAGCGCCATCAGGATATCTAACATATGCGTATTTCTAGCCTTTACAACTCAAATGCCATGTTGTCGCACCTTGGTTCCAACGGCACCCAGGTCGCGAAACTGATGGAACAACTGGCGACGCAAAAGCGCGTCAACGTACCCTCCGACGACCCGGTGGCCGCCAGCCGCCTGGTGCAGCTTAACCGCGAGCAGTCGGCTATCAAGCAGTATCAGAGCAATATTTCTGGCCTGACCGGCGCGCTGTCGATCCAGGAATCGCATATTAAAGCGATGAGCGATCAGGTAATGGCGGTGAGCGATAAGCTGAAGCTGGCGAATAACAGTTCGCTCAGCCAGAAAGATCTGGCGGGCTACGGTGAGGAATTGGGCTCTATGCTCGACTCGCTGGTGGCATCGATGAACAGCAAGAATGAGAACGGTAGTTATCTGTTCTCCGGCACCATGACCGGCAGCAAAACGGTGGAGCTGGATAAGAACGGTCAGTATGTGTTTGGCGGCAATGAAAATTCCCGTGAAACCGTGGTGGCGAATGGCGTGAGCATTACCGAAAACACCAATATCTCGCACGCTTTTTCAAGCTCAGGTAACGATCTGGATATGCTTAACAAGCTCAAAGCGTTGAGTGAAAAAATGCAGGATCCTAACGCTAACTATGCGGATTATAAGGACGAACTGTCTGACATGATCGACATGACGCAGTCGACCAGCGATAACCTGGGCGGGCTGTTTACCGACCTCGGTGGCCGCCAGAATCGCCTGAAGCTGATTGATGATGCGCACACCGACGTCAGCTTATCGAACGCGCAGGTTGAAACCGATCTGAATGCCGCGGATTCCGCGACTACCACCATCAATCTGCAGCTGTATATGACCTCAATGCAAATCACCAACAAGTCTTACAGCATGATCAGTCAGCTCAACCTCTTCAGTATGTTGTAATCCGTTATGCAAGTTGGTTTAAAAACAGCAACCCTATCGACTTCCGCCCCGGCTACCGCCGGGCGCGGCAGTATCGACGCGCCAAAAAGCGTAGCGCGCGCAAGCGCGCCTGAAATCACCTCAACCCGTAACGCTTTTCCTGAAGCAGCGCTGATTTCGCGTCGGCCGATGCGTTATAACGTGCAGCTTAATCAGCAGCTTACCGCCGTTCAGCAGGCCGATAATTATCTGGCGAAAACGGAAACGCAATTGCTGCAGCTACGCCAGGCTTCCGCTCGCGGGGGGGACACCAGCGTGCAGGAAAACGCGCTGCAAAAGCATCTGTCTCGCCGCGCGCAGCTTTCAGGCGGCACCATTAACCGCCATTTGACGGCCTCGCTTGAGCAAAAAAGTACGGTGAATTTTACCCTCCCGGGCAGCGAGAAATTGTTGAGCCAGCCGGGGGGGGAGACGCTGGTGTTTTCACTCGGTGGACGCCAGCGCGAGATGGTGGCGATAGCGCTGCCGGAAGAGGCGACGCCGCGTCAGACGCTGACGAAACTTAACGTCGGTCTGGGGCGATTAGGCATTCACGCTAAACAGGCGGGCACCGGTCAGCTGGTGTTCAGCGTGGATGAAAAGCGTTGGGATCGCGTCAGCCAGCAGCTAACCGTGCGCGGTGAAGGTCAGCATTATCCGGCTGATTCGTTCACGTTGTTAGCGCCTCAGGCGGAGAATGCCAGTAGCGACGATGTGCTGACGTTAGCCACGCGGCGTGAGCGAGAGGGGCAGTTGAAGCTGCAAAATACCCTTGAGCACATCACCACGCAACGTAGCAAACTGCGTCAGCAGCAGGATCGGGTGAGTTTGCGCATCAATGATATGGCGACGGTGTACAGTCCGGCACAGGCGCTGGAAACCTCGCGCGGGTTGGGTGAGGCGCTGGCGCGCAGCGGTAGCAGTTTTAGCACGCTGTCGCAGGCGCTGAATACCCAGGCGAATGTCCGCCTGGCGACGGTCAAGAATTTGTTGGGATAAGTCGGGCACGATATCGGCCAGTAGCGCTGTTTAGTCCCCTCTCACCTGGGCCGTCTCTTATACACAAATCCACCGGCAACATTGCCGGAGGGTTTTTTGACTCTTTTCCCTGTTTAATACTCCCCCGACGGGGCCGGTAGATGCCGTTGTAGGCCTGATAAGGCAAAGCCGCCATCAGGCAAAACGGAGCAGATTGCCGGATGGCGGCTTTGCCTTATCCGGCCTACGTTTCGGAATGGTATTCCGGCGTGATGCAACCAAAACCATGGGTCATCACAGGTACATCCGGTAGAGTGGGGGCGATATTATTTCGGCATGGGATAGACGAAAATGGATCCGTTTTGCCCAACAACCAGCGATTGGTCGCAATCCGAGATAGGCTCCATCCAGTAGTTGGCATACATTAACTGATCGACAAGTCCCTCAATCATCAGCCCTTTTTGATCTGAGCTGTAAAAGATTGGCGTCAGATTAAAGTAAACTCGCCCCTGTTTTTTTTCCGTTGGCGTAAATTTCCCTTTCAGGACAAAGCGATTATCATCCGGGTTAGTAATGTTCGACATTAAGACACCGCGGGTGGTTTTTAAATCGACGTTGTAGATCTCTTTCTTTTGCGACATCAGGTCGTAAAAGCCCATCTGGAAACCGCCTTCCACGTTCCCATGTTGCAGCGATGACGATACGGGAAAAAGCGTCAACGCCAGCATACTCAGCAGCATCAGCGCAAGGGCCAGGACGATAAGCCACTTAAGACGTTTTGCACGTAGCCAGTTCATTTAGCTTCCTCCGGGTCTCTCGTAAGATCAGGTTGTTCAACTGCACGGTATCGGTACGCCAGTGATAAATCGCCATGACCAGCTGCTTTTTGTCGCATCGGTTGGCCAGAATAAAGCTGTAGTTGAGCGCTGAGTTGTCACTGTGGAAATAAACGTTCATCGTGACCGACTTCATTTTTATCTGCTGGTTTAGTGCATACAGCGAATCTTTCATCTTGCCGTAAAGATTGGCGGACAGGTATGCCGGGTCGCCCTGCTTTTCGACCGAAAAAATCTGAATATTGCTGTAGACCCCAGGCTGGATCTCACGGACAACCTGACGTTCATAACAACCATTAAAAAGAAACCAGCAGGCGCTGGTCGTGATGGCGATGGTAAACAGTACCGTCAACAGCAATGCAAAAATCTTTCGTCCGGGTTTGCCGGGAGCAGCGGGCGCAACGACCTGAGCTGCGGGAATGTCGTGAACATCGTTTCCCACGGCGATGAGTTGGCCTTCCTGAGGTTCAATGAATGGCGCGCTAAGGTCGCCATGCTCAGTGGCGATGTCCTCTTCATCCTCATTGACTTCATCTTCATCTTTTTCCACCACGCAGCAGTATTCGGCTTCGAGCAGGTAACCTTTACGCGGAACGGTTTTGATGATGCGCTGCATCTTGCCATCATCTTCCAGCGCAGTGCGCAACGCGTGAATAGCATTGGGCAGGCTGTTATTACCAATGACGCGGCGTTCCCAGACCAGGTTGGTTAACTCTTCACGCGTGAAGATTCTACCCGCTTCCTTGACCAGAATATCGAGCAGTTTAAGTTGATACTCACCCAGGCGTTTTCGTTCGCCAGTGGTTAAATGGAGAATGGAGCCTGAAGCAACATCAACCAGCCAATTGTTTACAGAGTAATAGCATTTATTCATTTATAGGCTATGGATTCAACCACCCCAAAATATGGTGATAATCTCTCGAATACCACAAGGCCTCAGAGATTATCTGATTGAGTTTCCAACTCCATTTAGGATTCTTAATGAATGCCGCGTACCTGCGGGAGAATATACAGAGGATGAATTCACATCCGGGTGAGGTGTACTTTTTAATTTACAACGGAAGTTATTTTATCTGTGATACGCCTCATCGGGAAGGAATCATATTTTCCTGGGCTCTTTTTACGCGATAAAAGTGTGATGTGCAACAGGCTTTTTCACAATACATGCGACATAAAAGTGACTGTTTTAGCAGAAGGTTAACAACAATAGTCAAATAAAACTTATGTTAATTAAGTGATCGTACAGTGAATACATTGTGTTGTAAATGTGATCTAATTGATGAGGTGCAATATTTCCGTGTTGGGATAAAAAAATTAAATAAAACGATTTAATTTTCTTTTGTTATTTGTCGCTTTAATAGGGGTTTTCTTATTTTAGGGGTATACGAAAAGTGCATGGGAAATAATATCATTAGAATTAAGATTTCTTATTGAATATAGAAAATGTAAAGGTTTCTGCAAGCGGCAAAAAAAAATAGCGATCGCGATCACAATTATAAGGCTATACGCATGTGTTACACGGAGCGTTGCGCAACGAATATTGCCGTTGCGGCAATAAATTGCCTATCAGGAGTAAAATTTTTTAATTTTTTTAATTCTTAAAAATCATGGAGATAGATTCGTTTTTAGTGAGAAAGTCCGCTAATTATGCTGATCCAATTTAATCTTCGCGCCAGCCGTGTCGTCTTTACTCATTACAACATCTGAATCACCTGGACGAATTAAAGGAATCAATATGTCTCTGTCTATCTTTACTAGCGCTTCTTCCATGGCATCTACCAATGCGATGAACAAATCTAACAACCTGCTGTCCACCGCAATGGAGCGTCTGGGCACCGGTAAGCGCATTAACTCCGCAGCTGACGATGCAGCAGGTCTGCAGATCGCAACTCGTCTGCAGGGTCAGACCAACGGTATGACCGTTGCACAGCGTAACATCTCCGACGCAACTGCACTGCTGCAGACCTCTGAAGGCGCGTTCGATGAAGTGAGCAACATCATGTACCGCATGAAAGACCTCGCAACTCAGGCATCGAACGACACCAACACTCAGAAAGACCGTGATGCAATCAACTCCGAGCTGAACGACCTGAACTCCGAGCTGAGCAACATCATGAACAACACCTCTTACGCTGGCGACAAGCTGTTCGGCGCATCCGGTAAGTTCGCGAGCGCTCTGAACTTCCAGATTGGTTCTTCTACTGATGAAACCATGAAAGTTGACCTGTCTAAAGAACTGAAAGGCGGCACTGGCGCACTGACCAACGCAAGCGGCAAGTTCAACGACATCCAGTCCGGTTCTTACATCAAAGGTGCAAGCGGCATCCAGCTGACTAGCGCAAGTGATGCACAGGCTCTGATGACCAACCTGGAAAAAACGCTGGATTCCGTGGGTTCCGTACGTTCTAAAATGGGTGCAAGCATTAACCGTCTGGGTCACACCGCGGCTAACCTGGCAAACATGAAAGACAACACCGACCTGGCGCTGAGCAACATTCAGGATGCGGACTACGCAACTGAAGCATCAACCATGAGCCGTAACCAGCTGCTGGCGCAGACCAGCATGTCCATGCTGAAGCAGTCCAACAGCATGTCTAGCATGGTTATGTCCCTGCTGGGCTAATCCTCCCCGGATTAACGTAGAAAAAAACACCGCTGTCTGGCGGTGTTTTTGTATCCGGCTTCCTGTTTCCTCTGCCGGAAAAGCGGAAACGCCTGTTCCCTTGATTAATTAATTCATTTGTAAACAACAACTTAAAAGTTGGCACGATAGTTGCTAAATCCATGGCATACCGTTCATGGCTTGCGTGCCTGGAGAAACCATTATGTCTGATATCGATCCTTCAACACTGGCGTCACAGCTTGCAGGTTATGACATCCTTGCACTGCAAAATTCGATCAGCAAACAAACGTCGACCCTGGAAGCGCAAAATAAAGCGCTGGCCTCTCTGCGCACCTCGCTGACCACTTTCCGCAGCGCGATTACGGCGCTGAACTCGTCCAGCGCCAGCGTGTTGAAAAACCTTGCGACCATGAACCAGGAAAATATCGCGACCATTAATGCGAGCGCCAGCGCGCGTAAGGGGACCTATAGCCTGAACGTCACCCAGCTGGCATCCGCCCAGCAGAAAGGGTTTGAAGGTCTGACGGATGACTCGATTAAAAATGCCTCCGGCACGCTGAAAATCAGCCTCAACGGTGAAGACATTGAGATTGATATGGATGGCCTGGATAGCCTGGCTGATTTTGCCGACGCGATTAACAAAACCGATTTCCCGAGCGCGTCAAATAGTGGTTCTTCGACTGCGACCACGGCTCAAAACGGCATCACCGCATCATTGATGCGCGTGAACGGCGAGGTTTCGCTGATCCTCAACAGCGACCAGAGCGGTGAGAAGTACGATATCCAGATGGATACCAGCGGCATGACTGCCGGTACCGACATCTTTGATAAACCACAGGTTATCACCGAAGGTAAAGATGCGAAATTCACGCTGGGTGATTTAAATAAAGAGTACTCCAGTAGCTCTAACACCCTGGACGAACTGGTCGATGGTGTCTCCATTAAGCTCACCGGCACCACCGAAGCGGGAAAGCCGCTGATTATCTCTATTGATACCGATACGACTGAAACCAAGGCGCAAATCCAGACCTTCATCGATGCCTATAACACCCTGCAGGACACCATCTCCGGGCTAACCGCGAGCGGCAGCGGCAAGGCGGATTCACGCGGGGCCTTCGCCGGCGATGCCAGCATCTCCTCACTGAGCAGTGAGTTGAGCAATATGCTGCGCGGCACTTTTGGCGATCAGAACATGAGCAAGTTCGGTATTGCCGCCGACAAAGACGGCAAGCTCTCGATTGATTCTGACGTGCTGGAAAAGCAGCTCAAGAACGACCCACAGACCGTTGCGCAATTCTTTAACGGCAATGACGGGCTGATTAAGAAAATGGATAAGTCGCTGGATAAATACCTCAGCACCAGCAGCGGCTTGCTGAAAGGTCGTCAGGACACCCTCGACCGCCAGCAGACCGATATCGACACCAAAACTGAAAAAATGAACGCGCGCTATGAGTCGTCCTACAACCGCTACCTCAAGCAGTTCACGCAGTTGCAGAAGCTGATGACGCAGATGAACAACACCACGAGTATGTTTAGTTAACGCTAAGGGAATTGATCTTTAATGTACGGTAATGAGCAGGAAGGCTACGGCCTGTACCAGCAATCCGATCTGGCGATTCAGGCTGCCGCAGCGAATCCACACCAACTGGTGTTGATGCTGTTCAACGGCCTGATGGATGAACTTGTCCGCGCCAAAAGTCACATCGCGGCACGCCGCTTTGAACGCAAAGCGCAGAGCGTCAATAAGTGCATTGATATTCTCAATGCGCTGACCAGCGCGCTGGACTTTGAAAAAGGCGGCGAACTGGCGCTGAGTCTGGCAAACCTGTACGACTACTGTGTCTATCGCCTGTATGACGCCAGCAACAAGCTTTCGGTAGAGAATATTGAAGAGATTGAAGTGATCCTCGGCAATATTCAGGATGGCTGGGAAAACATGGGCCAGACGGCATGAATACGCTACATGTCGTGCAAACGCTGACCCGGGCGCTGCGTCAGGCGACGGAAGATCACAACTGGCCCGCGGTACAAAACGTTGACGCCAAAATTGCCGAATTGCTGCCAGCAATTCGGCAAAACACGCTGTCAGCGGCCGAGCATCAGGCGCTCGATGCGTTAAAAAAAGTGCATCAGCAGGCGCGTGATTACTGCCAGGGGCAGAGCGATATCCTCGCCGCCAAAATGAACCTTGCGGCCCGTAACCGGGAAGGGGCTACGGCCTACGCCCAGTTTATGGACGATGAGGGAATGCGCTAATGGATATTCTCAATCTTCCTCAGGGTTCAATGAACGGTTCCGGCCTGCCTGCACAGGCCCAGCCGATTGCCGGACAGACCGCAGACACCGCCAATGCTCAGACCACGACCGGTTTTAGCGATGCACTGCTAAACGTGGTGGATTCGCTCATGGTGGGCCAGCGGTTGAAACCTGCTCGCGATATCAGCATCAACTCGCAGCCGCTCTCACTCGACGAGGATGATGACGCTCTGACCGACGACCTGTCCGGTACGGATTCGCTGCTTAAGATGAACTCCCAGCAGCAGCTGCTGGAAACGCTGCTGATGACCAGCCAGATGCCGGTACAAGCGGCCCATTATCTGGGCGCGGGAACGGCGGTCGATGATGCGCTGATGGCGAATGCACAGCCGACGATGGCAGCACAGACGTTATCGATGGGCTTTACGCCATCGCTGTTGCAGCAACATCTGACTCCTGCGGCGACGGCAACCGGTGCCAGTAATGCGGACACGGCGGCTAACATCCTGCCGGGTAGCCAGCCTGTCTCCCCTACGCTTATGACGGCCATGACGACAGTCGCGCCGTTACCAACGCAGGCGCTGGATACCGGTAATAGCTCGACGCCGGTCACCTCAACATCGTCCGTACCGGTGACCACCTTGAAGATGGATGCCGAGCCTTCACGCTGGAGCGAGCAGTTGCACAGCGCACTGGGCGACCGTTTGCAGGTACAGGTAAAGCAGCAGATTCAGCACGCCACCATTCGTCTGGATCCACCGGATATGGGCAAGATAGATATCTCCATGCAGGTAGATAACGGACGCGTGCAGGTGCAAATCAACGCCAGCCACGCTGAGGTATATCGTGCCTTGCAGCAAACCAGTAACGACCTTCGCCAGAGTCTGACGGAACAAAACTTTGTTCAGGTCAACGTGCAGGTGTCCTCGCAGTCTGGAGGCCAACAGCAGGGCAAACAACAACACTTTACCGAACAACACTCGGCCATTCAGGCCGGCGCGGAAATGGAAGCTCATGCCGCGGCTTCACGCGATCGCCGTGAAGATGATTCGGTTCTCATGACGGTATAAGACACAGAAAATTATGAATGCAAAAACTCTCGCCTTCGGCCTCATTATCGCGCTCGTTACCGCCATGCTGGCGGCGGGCATGACGGTAGTGGGAACGCATCTGCTGCGCATGGATGAATCCACCGGCAGCAGCTTCTTATCCGGCATGTTCTCAAGCTCCGCGAGCGAATCGCCGGTGGAGTTCGTGGAAATTAAAAATGTGGTCATCACGCTGAAAGGTAAAACGCAGGCTGAACGCTACCTGCTGCTGGAGCTGAACCTGGCGACCAATAACCCGGAAGATACCCGTCGCGCGCAGGACATGATCCCGGCGGTACGCGGTGCCACGGTCAGTTTGCTGTCCGATATGGACTACAACGATGTGCGTTCGATGAACGTGAACGAACTGCATGACAAATTGATGACCGCCTACGCCAGCCGTTTCAAAAGCCTGAAGATGAGCGTGCCGTTTAACGACGTCATCATCAGCAAAATGGTCTTCCAGTGACAGACAGGCCGCAACAGAAATGATGGATTTTATTGCGAGTGACACCCTGACCCCGGCTGATGAAGCGCGCTACGTTAGCGCGTATTTACCGTTGGTTAATCGGGTGGTCAAGCAGCTTTCGTACCAGACCAGCAGCGTTATCGACCGCGAAGATATGGAGCAGATTGCCTTGATGGGTCTGCTGACTTCACTGCGTCGCTACGGGCATCCGGACGAACAGTTTGCGGCCTATGCCGTACAGCGTATTCGCGGTGCGGTGCTGGATGAACTGCGTCTGCTCGACTGGCGTCCGCGCCGTCTGCGACAAAAGACGCACAAACTGAACGACGGTATCCGCGAAATTGCGCGCCAACTCGGGCGGACGCCCAGTTTCGAGGATATTAACCGCCATCTGTCGATCACGGCAGAAGAGTACCAGGAATATTTATTGCTGGATTGTGCCAAAACGATAGAGAGCCTGGATGAGCTGTTAGGCAATGACGTCCACGCTGTAGCCCTGGACAGTCGTCCGATGGAGGACGAAGTGGTCGTCAGCCGGACGTTGCGCAGTGCGCTGGCAGCTCTGGACGAGCGTGAACAGCTGATCCTGACGCTTTATTACCAGCATGAGATGAGCCTGAAAGAGATTGCCCTGGTGCTTGATTTAACCGAAGCCAGGGTGTGTCAGCTCAACAAGAAAATCGCCCAAAAAATTCAGTCTTTTTTCGAGAAATAAAGAGTTATGCAAAAACTACTCGGTATCATCATCATCATGGCGTGTGTGGTCGGCGGCTTTATTATGTCGGGCGGTCACCTCTCTTCATTTTGGCAGCCAGGTGAAATTATCATCATTCTGGGGGCCGGTATGGGGGCGATGGTCCTCGCCAACCCGCGTGCCGTTCTGGCGGAAATGTACCGCCAGTTTCGCGGCATCATGCGCAAAAACGAATACACCAACGAGTACCAGCGCCAGCTGCTGATGCTGCTTTATGAACTGCTGGAACTGGTGCAGGACGGCGGCCTGAAGGTGCTAGATGAGCACATTGAATCGCCGGAAAACAGCGCGCTGTTCCAGAAGTACCCGTTGATGCTGCGCGATAACGCGCTGGTGACGTTTATCTCCGATAACTTCCGCCTGATGGCAATGGGCAAGATTAACGAGCACGAACTGGAAGGGATCCTTGAGCAAGAGCTTGGCGCAATGGAAGAGAACCTGTTGCAGCCGTCACGCTCTTTGCAGCGTACCGCAGAAGCGATGCCGGGCTTTGGTATTTGTGCTGCGGTACTGGGGATCATCATCACCATGCAGTCAATTGACGGCTCTATCGCGGTCATTGGCGTGAAAGTTGCGGCGGCGTTGGTCGGCACCTTCCTTGGCGTTTTCTTCTGCTACTGCCTGATGGATCCGGTGGCGAACGCCATGGAACAGCGCACCAAAAAACAGATCGCGGTACTGGAATGTGTGCGTACCGTGCTGGTCAATCACGTCGCGGGTAAACCAACCCTGCTGGCGGTGGATGCCGGTCGTAAAATGCTGCCAATGGATACCAAGCCGACATTTGCCACGCTCGACGGTTGGGTCAACCAGATGGTGGGTGAAGTCTGATGCGTAGCCGCAACAAAGAACACACCACTATCATTAAACGCTCCTCGCGCAAAAGCCATGAAGCGATGCATGGCGGCGCGTGGAAAGTGGCCTTTGCCGACTTCACGTTGGCAATGATGGCGCTGTTTATGGTGCTGTGGATTATGGGCGCGGTCACCGAAGAAGAACGTAAAGAGATTGTCTCGCTGTTAAACGGCGAGTCTATTTTTGACGGTAACACCATTACTCCGGTCACCCAAAAAGACGGTAGCGGCGGCCAGGTTGCACTGATTGCCGGGCGACAGCCAAAGCAAAAAGAGCAGCCTAAAGAGGCGGCGGGAAAAGGCGCGGAGCTTACCAGTCAGGCGAAAAAAACCGAAAGCCTCGACGAGATTAACGCCCGTTCGCGCAGTGAAATTGACGATCTGGCGCGCACCATCATGAAGATCACCTCAGCTTACGACGCGCAGGCCAACCTGAAAATGGAGATTGTTCCGCAGGGGTTACGCATTCTGATAACTGACGATCAGAAGCGCGAAATGTTCCAGCGCAGCAGCGCCATTCTGACGCCGTTCTTTAAACGTCTGCTGACGGAATTTGCTCCTGAGCTTAATAAGATCGACAACAAAATCATTATCACCGGACACACCGACGCCACGCGTTTTCGCGATCAGGTGTTGTACAACAACTGGAATCTCTCCGGTGAGCGTGCGATGCAGGCGCGCTCGGTGCTCGCCAATAATGGTCTGGATGTCAGCAAAATTTTGCAGGTGAGCGGCATGGCTGACCAGATGTTACTGGATCCGCAGCATCCGCTGAGCTCGGCTAACCGACGCATTGAAATCATGGTGTTGACGCATTCGGCCAGCGATTCGCTCTACCAATTCTTCGGTCAGCACGGTGAGAAAGTCCTCAAGCCGCTGGCTGACAAGATCAGCCAAAACCGTTAACCAGATAGCTATCGTTGTGAAAAGTTTCTTCCTTACCATCCTTTTTGTACCTGTTCGGGCGGCCTTAGCCCGTCAGGTACCTTTTTTTTCTCTTATTTTGATGCTGCTGATGCCGATTGGCTACGTCAGCGCAAAGCCTCAGCCGTTAAAGACGCCTGAAACCAAAACGGAAAGTGAAGCGCAAAAGCGCAAACAAAACCGTATACGCCTGCTTGCGGGCGCTTTGAAACGCAAGGCCGTTGTCCCGCCGACGCCGGAACAAAAGCGTCGTGAGATCGCGCAAAAGCTTGCCGAGCGTGCGCAAAACCGCGAAATGCTCGCCATGCATAGCCGCTGGAAGCCCGGCAGCCTGGGCGGTTCAGAAACCCTGTGGAATGACGTGCAGGATGGTAAGACCGTCGCCAAATCGACGAAACCGCAAAAAAGCTTCCGCTTGCGCACCGTGTTGAATCGTCTGGAAAACCAGCTGGGTAAACCGTATCTGTGGGGCGGAAACAGCCCTACGGAAGGTTTTGATTGCAGCGGGTTGGTGTTTTACGCCTTTAACCATGTGCTGGACCGCAAGCTACCGCGCACCGCTAACGGCATGTACCGCGACGATGGCCTGAAATCGGTACACCAGGGCAGTCTGCGACAGGGCGATCTGGTCTTTTTCAATATTAACCGCCGTCCCGGAGCTGACCATGTCGGCGTCTATCTGGGCGATGGTCGCTTTATCGAAGCGCCACGTACCGGGCTGAAAATTCGTATCAGCCAGCTGTCCGATGACTTCTGGCAATCACATTATCTTGGCGCTCGCCGCGTCCTGTAGGACGGCAGCGGCGCTGTAAAAACACCTTTTGAATTGAGATTGTAACCATGACCGCAACGCGCATGAAATTCGCCATTGATGATGGCTCAACTAACGTAAAAATCAGCTGGATTGAAAATGGCACCCTGAAAACCGTGGTGTCGCCAAACTCGTTCCGTAAGGACTGGAAAAGCGCGGCGCTGCTGCGCGGTCAGTCGGTGTACAACTACACCATCGGCACCACCAAATATACCTATGACGCCACCTCTGACAAGGCGCTGTCCACCACCCACATTGATTACCAGTATGACGATCTGAATCTGTTGGCGGTGCACCACGCGCTGTTGCTGACCGGTATGACGCCGTGCGACGTGGAAGTGATTGTGACTCTGCCAATCACCCAGTTCTATAACCCGGATGACTGCCAGCGTAATGAGAGCCGAATTGAGGCGAAACGTCGCAACCTGATGCGTGATATCTCCCTGAATAAAGGTGAATTATTCCGCATTGTTGACGTACAGGTCATGCCGGAAAGCCTGCCGGCCGCGCTGTCGCATTTGCTGAACTCCAACGTCACTGAATTCACCAAGTCACTGGTGATTGACTGTGGCGGCACCACGCTGGATATGGGCGTGATCGTCGGTGAATTTGACGATGTCTCAGCGATTTACGGCAATAACGAAATCGGCGTAGCGATGGTCACCGACGCCACCCGTAAACTGCTGGCGGCGGCGGACAGCGACTCCAGCTACCTGGTGGCGAATGAACTGATTAAACGTCGCCACGATATGGAATTCGTTAAAAGCGTCATTAACGATGAATCGCGCATTGAAGAGATCCTCGAGCGCGTGGAGATTAAAATTCAGGAGCTGGGCGACCAGGTGGCCTACGAAGCGAAGAAATTCGCCAAAAACCCGAACCGCGTGTACCTGGTCGGCGGCGGCGCGCACCTGATTGAATCCGCAGTGCGTGAAACCTACACCACGCTTGGCGATCGCGTAGTGACCATCGAAAACCCGCAGAGCGCGCTGTCTCGCGAAATCTGCCTGTACCATGCTGATACCGGCGTTGAAACCGTGGCTGCACCGCACATGGCTGAGGTGGGCGAAGATGAGTAACAGCAGGCACATTCGCCGCGTAAATCTCTCGCTGCATTTGTCGCCGGAACATTCGCGCGCAGACCTGCGCGCGATGCTGCAACTGAAAAAATGGCACCAGTCGCTGAATCAATCGGGAAGCAACCCGGGCGATGCCAGCATGGAAATGCGCCGCTTTCATCGCAACGTCTATCTTGCGGGGCTACAGCTTCAACTGCTGAACCCGCAGTTATGTAGCCATGTCGCCGAAGCCATGGGGCGCGAAACGCTCACGCTCAATGAATTGTGCAATGAACTCGTAACCGCACAATTGCTGCCGCTCCCCGTCAGCGAAGCCCCGGCGCCTGAGCCTGCGAGCGCAAGCGCCGATTTTAGCAAGCAGCAGCTGCGACAGATGCGGGCGTTGATGTCTGATGCCCTCCAGCGTCAACCTGCGCCAGCGGCGGTTGCCGATGATGCTTCGCGTGAGGAATTGACCTTGTTGCGTAGCGAAGTAGCGCAGCTTAAAACCTTGCTCAACCAGCAAAATCTGCTGTTACAGCAGCTCAAAATGTCCGGTCGGGCTGCCGTATCCAGTACGGAAAATGTGAAAAACGGGCAGGCTGAGGTGCTCGAACTGAGCACGCTTGGTGCACCATCGCAGAAAATGAAGCAAATCCGCCAGAAAGGTATTTTTTAAGGCATGACGCAGCCGCTTTATTGCCGGTGATGATTAAGTTTTTCCCGTGAGAGTTTCATATGGATAAGAGTACGCATTACATCATTCGCTGTGTTGAAGATGCAAAATTCGACATGAGCATTGATTTCGTTATACAGCCGATCTTTGATTTATCCCACTTTGCCTGTGTTGGTGGCGAAGTGTTGGTACGCGGTACGCACCGCCGAAATATAGTCCCTCCCGCTGAGTTTATCGAGTATCTGGAAGCGAATGGGACCATTATCGATATGGGCTATTACGTGATGGAAAAAGCACTGACGTTTATTGCGCAAAAGCGAGTGGAAACCCAGGAAGCCCATCTCTATACGCTTAATATTTCTGCCGTACAGCTTAATGATACTGATTTTGCCTTTCACGCGTTGGCGCTGGTCGAGCGGCTGAAGCTACGCGCGGCACAACTGGTCTTTGAGATAACCGAAAGCCCGGTACCGCTGACCGACACTGCGCGGCAGAATCTTCAGATGTTGCAAGAAGACGGCATCAATATTGCCTGGGATGGGATTGGCACGCTCGAAGCGCTGCGTGAGCGGCTGACGTTCTGGGAGCCGGATTACATCAAGCTCGACCGCAGCTGTCTTGCTGCTGCCAATCAACATGCCACCGCGCAGATCCTGGCGTTGATTGAAGAGCATGATGCCGACGTCATCCTCGAAGGCGTTGAAAACTATACTCAGGTTTCCAGCATGCTCAAGCAGGGCGTAAAGTACGGGCAGGGCTATCTCTTCTCCCGACCGCTCACCAAAGAGAGCTTCCAGCGTGAATATATGCAGCATCAGCAGGGACTGAGTCGTTCCACGAATCTGCCACGCTAGTTGCCTCGCAGAGAGAACGAGTGAGCCATGTACAGAAATTATGCGGGTAAGATTGCGGGCAAAAACTATGCGATCGTCGGTCTGGTTTTTTTAGGCTCGACGGCCCTCGCACTCTGGCTGATGTTTTGCCTTGCGCAGCGGCAGCTGAACGCCCAGATTGCTCACCAGGCTATCCCTATTCACAATGCGATTGAAAATCTGCTCAATGAAACAAAGCGGGTCGCTCGCGAGTCTGAGGTCTGGGTCGGTAAAGTCTGTGACCGGCAGCAAGAGGGGCGGCTAAACGCGCTGCTCGTGCGGGAAATGCGTATGCTGGCGGTGAGTTTGCTGGACGGAAATCGAATTTACTGCTCGTCGCTGCTGGGAAACAAGGGCACCCGAATCAACCTTAGCTCCTTCAACCTGCAAGGGATGAAGATAGATGACTCGGTCGTCTCCGTGGGTATTCCGGCCTTAACCCTCTACCGGCGTTTTACACGCGGTGGCATCGTGGTGTCAGCGGACTTGCGGCACCTGTGGGGTATCATGGGCAACACCAATAAAGATGAGCGCTTCATCTTGTTGTTGAATAACAACGTCCTGACGCAAAACGGCATTCTCAAAGGGCGCAAGGCGCTGCGTATCATGGCGGATTATCCACAGCGCCAGGCCTCGGACGAATATACGCTGGCGTGGCGTGCCCCTAGCCGCGCGGATATCTGGCGTGAGATCTGGGCATCTTCCCTCTACCTGCTGATTATTATCGTGATGCCGCTATTGCTGGCCGCGCTGACCTGGGCGCTCTTAACCCGCCGCCGTTCTCTCTATCAGCATCTGACTAACGCGGTCCACCAGGATCGCATCATGCCTTATTACCAACCGATAGTCTGTGCCCGCAGTAACCGGGTTATTGGGGCCGAGATCCTTGCACGCTGGGAGCATCCTGAGATTGGTTTTGTGCCGCCGGAGATTTTTATTCCGGTGGCGGAGAAAACCCTGACTATCGGGCCGATGACCGAAAACCTGCTCAAACGGGTGATTGCCGACTGCCAGCGCCCGGACAACGTGCTGCCGGACGGCTTTATCTTCAACGTGAATATTAGCCACACTCACCTCTCCGCCAGCGATTTTGGCGCGTTCGCCCGTGAGTTTGCCGCACGCTTCCAGCGGCTTGGTCAGCAATTGACGTTTGAATTCACTGAGAATGAACAAATTGAGATTAACGGCGACATTCTGGAAAAGCTGCAAATTATCCGCGAAAGCGGCATTGCCATCTCGCTTGATGATTTCGGCACCGGTTTTTCTAATCTTTCCTGGATAACCAGCCTGAGCCCGGACAGCATTAAAATCGACCGCATTTTTGTGAACCAGATTGCCCCCAACACCTCGACGCCGCTGATTAGCTGCGTCATCGATATGGCCCGCCAGATGGGCATTAAAACGGTGGCGGAAGGGGTGGAACATGACTATCAGGTTGCCTGGCTTCGAGAGAACGATATCGATTATTTTCAGGGCTATTTCTACTCCAGGCCGCTGACGTTTGGCGATTTTCTTGACTATTATCGCCACGATGTCATGACGCAGCATTTACGGATGCCACCCTTACCCCGCGACACTTCTTTACAGCACTGAAGCTGTCGGCTCGCTAAGATAACCTTCGTACACTAACGAGGTCATCATGAGCACATTTTTCACTCGACGCCGGGCTCTGCGCTGGCTGCGCGAAGGCGTGATTTTCGTATTCATCGCGCTGGCGATCATCTGGGGCGTTGACAAATATCGCCAACCAGCGTTGCCCGAGACTTTTACCGGGATGACGTTGCAGACCGTGGATGGGCAGGCGGTGGATCTGGCAGCCTTAAGCGATACGCGCCCGCTGCTGGTGTATGTGTGGGCCACCTGGTGTAACGTCTGCCGCTTCACCTCGCCCTCGGTCGATAAACTGGCGCGCCACGGCGATAACGTTATCAGCATTGCGATGCGCTCCGGCGACGATGCGCGACTGGCTAAGTGGATGCAAAAAAAGCAGCTGACAATGCCGGTAATTAACGACGCGCGCGGCGAACTGGCGCAGCGCTGGCAGGTCAGCGTGACGCCCACGCTTCTGGTAATTGATAAAGGCAAACCGGTCAGCGCCACCACCGGCTGGACAAGCTACTGGGGAATGAAAGCGCGCCTGTGGTGGGCTAGCGTCGGCTGATTATTGCCTTATTGATAACAGTCTATTGCTATTTATACCATTTATGTATTAAGTCTGCGGTCGTATCCTTCTTCGCATCACGTTGCTTGGCGCAACGCCTCATTCGAAACAGGATACGACCATGAAAACCCTTACCGCTATTTTTTCTGCTTCTCTTCTTTCCCTTGCAGCATTCCATGCTTCTGCGCAAAGCGTCACCGCCACCGGTTCTACCTTAGATACCGCGGAAGCGGCGATTGCGCAGAAAGCCAAAGAGATGCATGCCTCTGATTACAAAATCATCAGCGCTCGCATGGGCAACACGGTCACTATGAGTGCGGAACTGTATAACTAAGAGGGGGAGAGACTATGCTATTCGATAACTATTTGCTTAATGCGCTGCCGCTGGCTAACCGTATTGTGATGCCGCCGATGACCCGTTCTCGTGCCGGGGCGGGTGATGTCGCCACCGACATGATGGCTGACTATTATGCTCAACGCGCCAGCGCCGGGCTTATCATTAGCGAAGGCACCCAGATAAGTCAGCAGGGCCAGGGTTATGCCTGGACGCCGGGGATGTATTCCGAGGTGCAGATTGCTGGCTGGAAAAAAGTCACCGACGCGGTGCATCAGGCGGGCGGTAAAATTTTTGCCCAGCTGTGGCATGTGGGCCGTGTCTCGCACACGGTACTGCAACCGAACGGCGCGGCACCGGTCTCGTCTTCCGCCATTCAGGCTGACGGCGTGAAGGTGTTTGTCGATGTGGAAGGCCGTGGCCCGGAAAACGGCGTCGGCGCGATGATTCAGCACGACATGCCGCGCGCGCTGCGAACCGATGAGATCCCCGATATCGTCAACGACTACGCCCAGGCTGCCCGCAACGCGATAGCCGCCGGTTTCGACGGTATTGAACTGCACGGCGCAAACGGCTACCTAATTAACCAGTTTATTGATTCACAGGCCAACCTGCGCGATGACCAGTACGGCGGTTCGCTGCACAACCGTCTGCGTTTTATGACCGAGGTGGTCACAGCGGTTTCAGCGGCTATTGGTAAAGAGCGCGTCGGTATTCGTCTGGCACCGCTCACCACGCTGATGGGCTCCCGTGACGATACGCCGGAAGCCACCTATCTGGCGGCGGCGAGCGTGCTGAATGCGCTAGGCATTGCCTATATCCACATTGCCGAAGCCGACTGGGAAGATGCCCCGGTCATGCCCGCGGCGTTTAAAGAAGCGCTGCGCATAATCTTCCACGGCACTCTGATTTACTCCGGTAAATACACCAAAGCGCGGGCTGAAGAGGCGCTGGCGAAAGGCTGGGCCGATTTGATTGGTTTTGGTCGCCCGTTTATCGCCAACCCGGATTTGCCATATCGTCTGCAACATGATTTACCGCTGAATATGCCGGTGAAAGAGCAGTTCTTTGGCGGCGGTAAAGCGGGTTACATTGATTACCCACCCGCACAAAAGTAACCGTAGGCCTGATAAGCGCAGCGCCATCAGGCGGAACCGAGCAGATTGCCGGATGGCGGCGCGAACGCCTTACCCGGCCTACGGTTACATTGATTACCCACCCGCACAAAAGTAACCGTAGGCCTGATAAGCGCAGCGCCATCAGGCG
>CABIZV010000003.1:159474-501893 GCA_902363335.1 Enterobacteriaceae bacterium
CGAGCAGATTGCCGGATGGCGGCGCGAACGCCTTACCCGGCCTACGGTTACATTGATTACCCACCCGCACAAAAGTAACCGTAGGCCTGATAAGCGCAGCGCCATCAGGCGAAACTGAGCAGATTGCCGGATGGCGGCGCGAACGCCTTACCCGGCCTACAACGGTAGCCGTGATTAATACGTCACATTAATCGTCACCGTATCCACATAATCATCCGGCTGATAATTAGCGCTGGGGGCAACGACGTATACCGTACGGTTAACCGCAAGCCCGGTACCTGTCCCGGCGACCGTATTGGCTGTCAGGCTCCCCCAAGGCGTCCCGCTTAAACCCGCCGTTGAATTGAGCTGGTAGGGAACGAGATCGGTATTGGTGGCGGCGTTGTTCTTGCTTTTCATCACTCCGCTGCCGGCGGTGTTGTTGTTGGAGGGCGAAAGCCCAACGGTATACGCGGTGGTGTTGGTACAGGTCATCGTAAAGTAGTTATTACCTGTGATATTGGTACGTGTAGAAGGCACCGATCCCAATGAGACATTATTGGCGAGGCCAATGTTGCACTGTTTATCGATATTGGCATTGACGACGAAAGGGATGCTTTGCAGCACCGTAGCGCCACAACTGTTCGGCGGTGCGAGCAGCGCGCCATTAATAGTCACGTAGGCGGTGGCCGCGGTATAGGTATCAATATAATTTCCGGGTAATGCCGTGGTTTGCCCGGAGGGAACTCGGGCTTCCATTACGATGCTGCCGCTGACCGTGGTGATATCCAGCAGGTTGATATTCACCATTGGGAAAGTCCCGTTTCCGGCGTCCTGGTTGCCCCAGACGACGCTCGTTCCGCCGGCGTTCTTATAGTACAACTGGTAATTCAATGAACCGCCGCTGGTGGTCATTTTACGGGTTGCGATGGTATTGCCCCCGGGCGCGCCGAGGTTGAAGCACAGGGTGTAGCCCCCAAGCAGGTCGCCGACGACTTTTGAGCACGTATAGTTGAACGTGACGGTGGTGATTTTATCGCTTGTCGCGAAGGGATCGACCGCGCCAAACGCGACGGTTGATACGGTGGTGACCGAGCAGTTAACGGCGTAACTCTTTGCCGGAAAAAAACAGATCCCGACCAGCACAATCAGCACTCTTAACCACATCATGCTTACTCCCTATTGGCAGGTTAACGGCCCAATTTGCGGGATATCCCGCGCCGCTTTCGGGTAGTCGAATTGCGCCGAGCAGGCACCTTTGCTGGTGGAAACCCGCAGCGTGTTATGTTCTTGCAGGGTGTCGAAATAGACCATGCCATCGAAGCCCACCATCGCGCGTTGTCCCTGGGCGCCGTTTAGCAGCACCGACGAACCTTCCGCAATCACCGCCCCCTGCGTGTCTTTTAATACAATCAGCGCCGAACGCACCGGTTTCACCGTAAAGTTCACCAATGTGCCCGATCGATCGGCGGGGATCGCGACCGCATTGACCGGATCGATCCGCATATTGGCGGGGAGATCGAGAGGATTAATGGCGATCTCATTATTCTGGTAACTATTCAGATTTGGCACCAGTAACAGCCCCTGGCTATCGCTGGTACCGATAAGATTGTTTTGAAGAATAATGGGTACGTCGGGGATACCGTCGGTGGAAACGACCGCAAAGCCGTTGTTGATGGTCTGCGCGGCAAACAGTCCGCCGCCCATCATCACTAAAGAACCGTCTGCGCCGGCATAAGCTGATTGATTACCGGACAGCCGACTGTAGCCACCGTAGACTTTGCCATAGCGCCCCAGATAGCCCAGCTCCCCTTGTCCATTTTGCTCAGACTTCTGCCGATTGAGCGCCAGATTCCAGCCCCAGCCGCCATCGGAGGACTGTGATTTACTGGCGTTAAGCATATAGCTCATTTGGTCGTCATTACGTTGTACGGTGCCGCTGGCGCTGATGTTGTTATCAAACGATACGCTCAGCATCAGATACATGCTGCGGTCGCGGCTATCATCAATATTTTGATTCAACCCTGCGTTGAGATACACCCGTTCGGTCAATGACTTATACCAGTTGGCGTTGGTGTAGCGCTGGCTGGATTCGCCGGGCGTGCGGAACTGCAAATAGCCGACGCTAAAGTTGCCGAGGGTGTCGGAGCTGTACCCCACGACGGTGCTCTGGTTGAGTGACGGCGGTGCTTGCCCGTAACGGGTGGCGACATCGTGATAATCATTTGCCGTCGCGATGGTGGAGGTGCTGAAGCTAAAGCGGTTATTGCTCCAGCGATAGCCCACGCTGTAGAGAAAACCGTTTTTTCCGGCATCGGCGCTGACCGCCAGCGCTGTGGAAAGGGTGCCGCTGGTGCCGCCGGGGATCCAGTCGCTGCTTAACCCCATGTTGACCAGACTTTCAGTCGCTTCGCCGTGGGCGCCTGCGGTTAATGCGTTGCTAAAACCGTGCCGCCAGGTGCCGCTAAACGCGGGCGTGCTGGCATAATCAAAAGAGGTGTAGCCGTAATTATTACGCACCACGCCCACTTCCGCCGACCACTCGGTTATCCCGCTACGCAGCAGCGATTGATCGTTATAAAACGAGAAGTTCTGCACCGTTGTTTTGCCCAGCGCATCGGTCATCGTCACCTGTGCGTTACCCGCGCCGTTGATGCTCGGCAGGGTGTTTATCTCAAAGTTACCCGCCGGAACCTGGCCGTTATAGTACTTCACGCCGTTCATATACAGCTCGACGCTGGAAGGAAGCGTCGCCGAGCCAAAGAAAGAGGGCAGCGGCGTGGTGGGCGTGTAGGGCTGAAGATTGTAATCGGTGCCAATTTGCAGCCCGGCAATACGCGTCGGGCGCGACCAGTTGAGCGAACTGGTCAACGTGTCACCCACCGTCACCGCCAGGATTTCATCAGGAAAAGACGATCGCCAGCTGGTGTCTAAGCGGGTAAGACCGTTATTCATACCGTAGCCATCGTTTTCTTCGCTCTGGTAACGGGCAATCTGCGTGGAGCTAAGCACGCCGAGTGAGCTGAACGCTCGGAGTTCGCTGTAGGCGCTGGCATTGTTCTGCGCATCGTCCTCCTGCGAAGCATAGAGATCGTAATTCAGCACCAGACCGCGCGAGGCGGACGCCGTCGGACTTATCACATTTTGCTGGTTAATCTGGGTGGTTTGCATATCCAGCGCCGATAGCGGCGCCGCCAGCGCCAGGCTTTGCAGCTGCGCGTTGTATTGTATTTCTAACTGGGGAATATCATTAAGACAGACCGGATCGGGCGTTTTAGCGGGTACCCGAATGCCGATTCTGCGCAGGCTGTCGGCGCTGGCATAGAGCTTATTTTTATCCAGCCCAAAGCGCGCCAGCCCAATTGCGTTCTGGTTTAACGTGACATCCAGATAGAGTTCGATACCCGCCAGCGGTTTGTCATCGGCAATGACCTCATCCGGTGGGGAATCGGGCGCTTTCATTTCCGCAGATGTGCTCCTTGCTATAAATAACACGTTGAAAAATATTAAAATTAATATACGGATTGGCACGCTATAGCGTTTGTACCGTTTTTTCGCCATTGACCATGACTTCTAATTTTTCTCCCAGGCTTACGCTTGCGGGTAACGGCCAGCGCATTGTCGAGCCGGGTAAGACATAGCCTAATAATCCGGGGGTAATAGTTTTCCGGCTGCCTGCGGCGGTGATGAGATTCACTTCAGATAATTGCGCGTGTCCATCGCCCTGATTCTTAACCTCTAGCCAGGCGCGCCCGTCGCTGCGCTGTAATTGCCACTGCAATTTGGCGTAAGTATTGGTGACACCCGGCGGCTGAATAAATACCGGCACGGAGTAGTGCAAAACAAATTGCAGGTTACTTTTTTTGGCTATTGTCTGTGGTAATTCATTAATCGACAGGCGATAAGCATCTTCGACCTTGGCCGGTGAACCGGTGCGGATCACGCGAATAAGCTGTTTCCCACCCGGTGGAATGGTGAGCATCGGCGGGCTTATTACCAGCCCCTGCGACGCAGCAAGCTGATCGCGATATCCACTCTGACTCCAGCGATATACGCGCACCTGCGCATTAATCGCAGTATCGCCCGAATTGCTTAACCAGATGCCTTCCGCCCGCTGAGTTTGCTGTAAGGTCAACGTGACCGGTGTAACCTGTAATCCACTAGCTGCGGCATAGCCGCTAAAAAGAAGTCCAATAAGCGCACATTTTTTCCAGTTCATATTCTTCCTTGAATTAATAGGTCACGGTGACATTCACGGTGTCGGTATAAACATCCGGTGTAAAGTTGGCGTTGGCGACAATCGCATAAACCGTGAGCGACTGAGCCGCACCGCTCCCCGTGCCTGCAACCACGTTGCTGGTTCCCGCGGCGGTATCATTTCCCCATATAGCTCCGGCGGCGTCTTTCGCCAGCTGATACGGCACTTTGTCAGTATTGCCACCGATGGCCCCCGACATCTGCCCCGCACCCGTCGTGCTGCTCCCCGTTGGGGCGAGCCCGACGGTATAAGGTGTTAAGCGTGAACAAGTTACGGAAATATTAGTATTCGCCGTGACCCGCGGTGAACTGGCCGCCACGTTGCCAAAATTAATCGGCGTGCCGGAAGTGACGCTACACGATTTAGTTATCGTAATTTGCACCTGAAAAGAACTGGTGGCAGTGGCCGCGTTCGCCGTTGAAATAAAAGCAGAGGCCAGACAGAATAAAATGAATTTAAAAGGCGTGTTCATAGGATTGACCCCTATACAGGTATTATTTTTCCCTGGTAAAACAATAATGTATGAAGCTAGAGTCCCTGATATAACTGTAGAATAGGTCGTTAAATTCCGCCAATTTGGCTTAAGGCTAATTTATTAAAAGTTGTACTTAGGTCACTTTATTGTAGAAGGAATTTAAATTGAGGAAATATAGGATATATTTGCCTGGTAAGTTATTACAGTTAATGGAATAGTTGGCAGTGCGTTAAATGTGAAAGAAGAAAATTAATTAGCATCATATTTAATTAATAGTTTTAGTTATTGTAGTGGGGCTTAAATGATGGTGTTTATTTTCAGATTCTTCTTCTGATTCTGGTAACCGTTACCGAAATTTTGACTGTGATGACGATGGGGCGTGGCCCGTTAATCCAACCTCTCAAGCCTGAGAGGCTGGATGTCCCGTCGCTAACGACTTCATTACGCGGCGCGATAGAGGTCAGATGATTACTGCTGCTTACTGCAAGGAAGCTCCTGACTTAAGGCGATCATGGCCAATACTGAGGGATTGTACTTTGTACGTTCCTTAGGATGACTCTGGAGATAATTACCGACAATATCGGCCTCCTGACCAATAGTGACACTTCCATTACAGACGATGTTTTCTTGCGACAACGTTCCCGCAACGCCCGCTACAAAGGACATATACATCACGGCGGTCTGCTCATCCTGCACGTTCAAATAATCAAATCCCTTTTCATATAGCTGATAGCCATGATAGAGCGAATTACCATCAATATTCAGCGCAGATTTTGCTAGTGCAGGCGCTGAAAAGCAAAGCAGTAGTATCGCAGGATAGATAACTTTACCCATAATACGAGCACCAGCCGCCCTTATGGTGTGAACCGGTGCCACCGTGCGGATGCTCTCCTTTTGGACAGGCGAAAGCAACGGATGATGCGGTAACAGTAACAAGTGCAATAACCACTGCTATAAATATTTTTTTCATAAATAACCTGTATTATTAATATAAAATAAACATATCTTCAGTTTGATTTTTTTTATTGATATTGTAAGGATAATGACATCAATACCTATTGGTATTTTGGCATAGGCTATTAGGATACTTGGTTACTTATATGACTTAATATAAGGTAGAGAGAAACTTAAACGAGATAGTCAATCTATGAGTAGCCTGACGACTGGAAAACATTCACGAGCATGTGCCTTACGTATGGGATATGAAGAGTTCCCGGATGAGAAAGCATACGGTGGAGCTTATTATATTAAAGATGGCCTGAAGTGGATATTTACTATCACAGGGCTGAAAAAATACTTAGGTATCGACAATGATGATGAGTTGCGTAATGAAAATTATGATGTCGATACCTATTATCGTATTGAGTCTGAGCCAGAATCAGAAAATGATGACATGAAATCGCTCTATCATAATTTAGCGATGGAGGATGGACAGCCTGTGTATTTAGAAGGCGGAATGTACCTTTACCCCGACGGCTCAATTCGATGATGTTTTCTGGTAGGCCGGATAAGCGTATGCGCCATCCGGCATTTGCCGCCACCTTTAGTTCGTTAAAGACATCGTGGCCTCGATCCCTTTCAGCTTGCTCTGTATCTCTTTGAGTTGAAGCAGCAGACTTTGTTCCTGCTGGCTATACGCCATCAGGACGATACACCCCTCCATGACCTTTACGTTAACCTGTTGTCCGGTATCAAACCCGGCCTCACGCAGCCACTTGCCGGAAAGGGTGACGCTAGGGATACTTTTATCCCCGCCGTGCGGGCGATATCCCATAATTAATGAACGCTCGGTTTTTGCTACGGGTAAGTCTGGGGTAGAATGCGGATCAGCCATAATCAACTCCTTGATAGTTGGTGCGGTTAGACGCTCTTTGGTGTTGGCGCACCTCTGAGCGTTGTTTGATTTCATTGTCCGTGTGGTAGGTACCACATGATGATAAACTAACCTAAGTGGTACCTACCATGCAAGAGAAAAAGAAACCTAATTTTGACCGTACAAAGAGCACGATGAAGAACATCCGGTTTGAGGATGAGCTTTTGGAGCAGATTGAGAAAGCTGCGGGGAAAGGGAATTTTAGTAAGTGGGTGAAAGAGGCGTGTAGGGAAAAATTGAAATTAATCAATTAATTATATTTTATAATCAGTATATCCTTTGAATGGTATCAGCCAATCTTGATTCATCACATCATGAAATGAAAAAAGATAGGCGCTGTATGATTTTATGTTACACCATGAATTTCTTAATTTATTAGCTACTTTTCGATTGAACCTCCGAACTATCCTTCTCCCTGGGGAGATCTATATCTAGTAATAAATAATTCAGTCAGCCCTACATATTGCGGTTCAGTACAAAAATTTTTTTTTAGGGTTGCTGAATTTTTGGGTATAGTGTAAAGGGTATAGAGAAGGATTTGAAAAAAAGTCCTGTAAAGGTATAATCACAGTGCTTTATGTTCTGTACATGTACATTAAGGAATAAAAATGATTGGTATTTTACGGGTGGTGGAAAATAATAAAAATGAAAAAGAATCAGTGGATTCTGAAGCCAGTCGTATCCCATGTACAACTAATACTAATGTTGAGAACCTAAATGATCGAAGAAATGCTAAACGCCTATCTAAGGCTAGAGATAAAGTATTTAAGGCTTCTTCGAAAATAAATTGGTAAACTTATTTTTATAAGATATTTATTTCTATTACCCCCTCTCCTTATCTTTTTATTTATAGCATGTTGAAATACTGGAGTAATTATATGGCTGATACGGCAGAAAATATTATACCTGTTAGATTAAGTTCTACTATTAGCTCTGATAGTGTAAATGATATTAAAGGACGACGCTCTCAGGAATTAATAGTTGGTTTATGTGGTGCAATGGGATCGGGAATAAAAAGTCTAAAAGAACAAATGATCTTGTGCTTGAAACAAAATGGTTATCACGTAGAGCATATTAGAATCAGCGATCTTATTGCTGAATTTAGTAAAGTAAATACGACATCCTTGAATAATTATCAGCGTTATAATACGCTGCAGGACTTGGGGGATAAACTACGTGAGACTCATGGACATTTTATTTGTGCAGAGTTAGCAGTTTTATCTGTTCAAGAAAGAAGAGAGGCCATCTACGGAAATGATACTTCTGAGCTAACAAAAAATACTAAAAAAACAGCATATATTATAGATCAAATTAAGCATCCTTCAGAAGTTGAGCTTTTTCATCAGGTTTATAAAAATAATTTCTACCAAGTTGGTCTATTAAGAACAGTCTCTGAAAGAATTCAAAACTTGAAGGATGAGGGGATTGAATCAGAAAATATCACGAAAATTATCGAACGTGATAGAAAATCAAAAAATAAAAATGGTCAACAAGTAGAAGAAACATTACAGCTAGCAGACTATTTTGTGAAGAACCTTGACACTGATGTAATGAGAAGATCAGTTTTAAGATTTATAGATCTCATCCATGGTGTAAATCATATAACTCCTTCTAAAGATGAATCTGGAATGTATTCTGCTTACTCAGCTTCATTAGGTTCTGCATGTTTATCCCGGCAGGTTGGTGCTTCAATAATGGACTTTAATGGGAATATCATAGCTACGGGGCGTAATGATGTTCCCGCTTTTGGTGGTGGGTTATATACCTCGGAAAGTAGCAAAGATAAACGATGCTTTAATAAAAACGGATGCCATAATGATAGACATAAGTCATTATTAAAAAATGAAATAAAAAACATTCTTGAAAAATATAAACTCAAGGATGCAGATCATCTTGCTGATGAAATAATGAAAGAAACCAAGGCTAAATATCTTATTGAATATTCTAGAGCTGTTCATGCTGAAATGGATGCTATTGTATCCTTAGCTAGGAATACAAATATTGGAACTACTGGTAACACTTTGTACTGCACAACCTATCCTTGTCATGTTTGCGCAAGACATATAGTCGCTGCTGGTATTAAACGTGTCGTATATATTGAGCCGTATGAGAAAAGTTTAGCACTTCAATTGCACGATGATACTATTTGCCAGCCAGATCACTCCCCTTCTTCTGATAAGGTGCTCTTTGAGAATTTTGAAGGCGTAGCCCCTAAGAGATATGCGAAGTTCTTCGGTTACAACAGAAAAAGAAAAGATGCACAAGGAAAACCAATCAATTATAGTATTGAAGAATCTTATCACGTAGATACTCAATATCTTGATAGTTATGGTGATTATGAATCAAAAGTCATCCAAAATCTGAAATCGAAGTTTGAAATAAATATCTGACATAATATAAATGGGCGACATGTAATATTGCATATTGCCCGCTTATGTGAGAATAAATTACAAATGCATATAGAAAATACAAAACATAAAATTTATTATTAAGGATTTAGTTGTAATTTGCTATTAGTTAACCCCATTGAGATTAAATGTTATCCCCTAAAAGAATAAATAATAAATTCTTAGGGTTTTTTAGAGAATGAAAGGGTAAAGTATGCATACTCTTAATTCTAATAATCAATCCAATTTTTTCGGAAATATAGAGATATGATAATTGGCGGAAGATCACAGGAGTCGAACCTGCCCGGGACCGCTGGCGGCCCCAACTGGATTTGAAGTCCAGCCGCCTCACCGGAGACGACGATCTTCCGCGCCTCTATTGCTACATGGAGGCAGCGGACATTATAGCTACTTTCAATCATTTACCACATCCCCCAGGCACATTATTTCTCGCCTGAATGACGCTCCAATGCTGGACTTTGGATAAAACCCTTCCTTTTCCAGAGGTTACCTTTGGGGAGTGCCGAACGTTTTTCACTGCCGTCGTACATTATCTCGCCATTACCCGGACGATTAACGCAAATCTCTCCAAAATTGCCCTATTTTTAACCACATAAGTCTCTTTCTGTCGGGATTTTCTCAGCGACGGTGAACCTACGTGGGCATCGTAAACGTAGCGGGACACAAACCCACAGGTCTGGAGACAATGATGGCAAATAAGATGAAGAAACGGAATTTAAGAGGAGGGATAAATTCGAGAAGAGAAGCGAATTTTGGCGGAGACCGCAGGAGTCGAACCTGCCGGGAGCCGTGAACGGCTACCACTGGAATAAAAGCCCAATCGTCTCACCGGAGACGACGATCTTCCGCGCCTCGATTGCTACATGGAGGCGGGGCGCATTATAGCTACTTTCAAGCAGTTACCACATCTTTACTTACATTTATTTCGTTTTTGCTTCACCCCATTAGCATCCAATAAACAGAAATCCCCACAAAATCCGCAAGTTACACTTCGACACACTCTATCCGCCCACCCAGATCACAGAAATTAAGAAACGTAATTTGATAACGAGATATCGCAATTCACCTTATAGCGCTGATGGTTTACAAATCGTGTAACCGGTTCCGGCGTGGGCTCGGTGCAAAGGGGTTTGAAAGATGAAGAGTGAAGTATTATCTGTCAAAGAGAAGATTGGTTATGGCATGGGCGATGCTGCCAGCCATATCATTTTTGATAACGTCATGCTGTACATGATGTTTTTCTATACCGATATTTTCGGTATACCCGCAGGCTATGTCGGCACCATGTTCCTTCTGGCGCGCGCGTTGGATGCGATCTCTGACCCGTGCATGGGGCTGCTGGCTGACCGCACGCGGACTCGCTGGGGCAAGTTCCGCCCGTGGGTACTGTTTGGCGCGCTGCCCTTTGGCATTGTATGTGTGCTGGCGTATAGCACGCCGGATCTGAGCTATAACGGCAAACTGATTTATGCGGCAGCCACCTACACGCTGCTGACGCTGTTTTACACCGTAGTCAATATTCCTTACTGCGCGCTGGGCGGCGTGATTACCAATGACCCGACGCAGCGCATCTCTCTGCAATCATGGCGCTTCGTGCTGGCCACGGCGGGCGGCATGCTCTCTACCGTATTGATGATGCCGCTGGTGAATCTGATTGGCGGCGACAATAAAGCGCTGGGCTTCCAGGGCGGGATTGCGGTGCTGTCGGTGATTGCCTTTGCGATGCTGGCGTTCTGCTTCTTCACCACCAAAGAACGTGTCGAAGCGCCGCCAACCAACAACTCAATGCGTGAAGACCTGCGCGATATCTGGCAAAACGACCAGTGGCGAATCGTGGGCCTGCTTACCATCCTCAACATCATGGCGGTCTGTATACGCGGCGGCGCGATGATGTACTACGTCACCTGGATTATGGGTTCTCCGGCGCTGTTCACCGCTTTCCTGACCACTTACTGCGTCGGCAACCTGATTGGCTCGGCGCTGGCTAAGCCGCTGACCGACTGGAAATGCAAAGTGAGCGTCTTCTGGTGGACCAACGCCATTCTGGCGGTGCTGAGCCTGGCGATGTTCTTTATACCGATGAGAGCGGACATCATGATGTTTGCCTTCATCTTTGTGATTGGCGTGCTTCACCAACTCGTGACCCCGATTCAGTGGGTCATGATGTCCGACACCGTTGACTATGGCGAGTGGCGCAACGGTAAACGCCTGACCGGCATCAGCTTTGCAGGCACGCTGTTTGTGCTGAAGCTGGGTCTGGCGCTGGGCGGTGCGATGATTGGTTGGATGCTGGCTGGCGGCGGCTATGACGCGGCGGCCAAAGTGCAAAACCCGACCACCATCAGCATCATTATCGCCCTGTTCACTATCGTACCGGCCATTTGCTACCTGCTGAGCGCCGTGGTGGCGAAACGCTTCTACACCCTGAAAACCCCGTTCCTCATCAACATGATGGCGGAACTGGCGAGCGGTGCGCATCGCAATCAGCAGGATTTTGAAAACGTATCTATGAATCAATCTTTAGAGCATTAAGAGGACGAACTATGAAGATCAGTGATGGAAACTGGATGACCCAACCGGGTCTCAACTTGATTCATCCGGTCCAGGTGTTTGATGTTGAACAGCATGGCAATGAGATGGTGGTTAACGTGGCGCCGCGCGATGTGCGTGAACGCGCCTGGCAACTTGATACGCCGCTGTTCGCCATTCGCTTTTTCTCCCCGCAGGAAGGGGTGATTGGGGTACGAATTCAGCACTTCCTGGGAGCGCTGGAAACCGGCCCACACTACCCGTTGAACGTGCTGAAAGATGTGAACGTGCAGATCCAGGACAACGCTGAATTTGCCGAGCTGAAAAGCGGCAACCTCAGCGTGCGCGTCACCAAAGGTGAATTCTGGTCGCTGGACTTCCTGCGTAACGGCGTGCGCATTACCGGCAGCCAGCTGAAAAATAACGGCTACGTGCAGGATACCAACGACAATCGCAACTATATGTTCGAGCGTCTGGATCTGGGCGTTGGTGAAACGGTCTACGGCCTGGGCGAGCGCTTTACCGCGCTGGTGCGCAACGGTCAGAACGTGGAAACCTGGAATAAGGACGGCGGGACCAGTACCGAACAGTCCTACAAAAATATCCCGTTTTATCTGACCAACCGTGGTTACGGTGTGCTGGTCAACCATCCTGAAAACGTCTCCTTCGAGATTGGTTCGGAGAAGGTGTCGAAAGTACAGTTCAGCGTGGAAGGCGAGTATCTGGAATACTTTGTCATCGACGGCCCAACCCCGAAAGAGGTGCTGAACCGCTATACCCAGTTCACCGGGCGTCCGGCGCTGCCGCCAGCGTGGTCGTTTGGACTGTGGCTGACCACATCGTTCACCACCAACTACGATGAAGCGACGGTGAATAGCTTTATCGACGGTATGGCGGAGCGCGATCTACCGCTGCACGTGTTCCACTTCGACTGCTTCTGGATGAAAGCCTTCCAGTGGTGCGACTTTGAGTGGGATCCGGTGACCTTCCCTGATCCAAAAGGCATGATCCAGCGCCTGAAAGATAAAGGGCTTAAGGTCTGCGTGTGGATAAACCCGTATATCGGCCAGAAATCGCCGGTCTTCAAAGAGCTGAAAGAAAAAGGCTATCTGCTCAAACGTCCTGACGGTTCAATCTGGCAGTGGGATAAATGGCAGCCGGGCCTGGCAATCTATGACTTCACCAACCCTGAAGCCTGTGCGTGGTACGCCGATAAGCTCAAAGAGCTGGTGGCGATGGGCGTCGACTGCTTCAAAACCGACTTCGGCGAGCGCATTCCAACGGATGTTCAATGGTTTGATGGCTCTAACCCGCAGAAAATGCACAACCACTACGCCTTTATCTACAACGAAATGGTGTGGAACGTGCTGAAAGAAACCGTGGGTGAGAAAGAAGCGGTACTGTTTGCGCGTTCAGCCTCCGTGGGCGGCCAGCAGTTCCCGGTACACTGGGGCGGCGACTGCTACGCCAACTACGAATCCATGGCGGAAAGCCTGCGCGGCGGCCTGTCGATTGGCCTGTCCGGCTTCGGATTCTGGAGCCACGATATCGGCGGCTTTGAAAATACCGCGCCTGCGGATGTCTATAAGCGCTGGTGTGCGTTTGGTCTGTTCTCCAGCCACAGCCGCCTGCACGGCAGCAAATCCTACCGTGTGCCATGGGCGTACGACAACGAGTCCTGCGACGTGGTGCGTTACTTCACGGAAATGAAGTGCCGCATGATGCCGTATCTGTATCGTCAGGCGGCGCTGGCCAACGAGCAGGGCACGCCAATGCTGCGCGCCATGATGCTGGAGTTCCCGGACGACCCGGCGTGCGATTACCTCGACCGTCAGTACATGCTGGGCGATTCGCTGGCCGTTGCGCCGGTGTTTACCGAAGCGGGCGATGTGCAGTTCTATCTGCCGGAAGGCCGCTGGACGCACCTGTGGCATAACGACGAAGTGCAGGGCAGCCGCTGGCATAAACAGGAGCATGACTTTATGAGCCTGCCGGTTTACGTGCGCGACAATACGCTGCTGGCGATGGGTAACAATAACCAGAAGCCGAACTACGCATGGCATGAAGGCACGGAATTCCAGCTGTTCCATCTGGAGGACGGGCGTGAAGCGGTGTGCGAAGTACCGGCGGCGGATGGCTCGGTTATCTATACGCTGAAGGCGCAACGTCAGGGCAATACCGTTACTGTGAAAGGTAACGGCCAGGCGAGCGGCTGGACGCTGTGTCTGTGCAACGTTCAGCAGATTACTGGCGTGCAGGGCGGTACTCAGGCGGGTAGCGAGCTTGGCGTGGTGGTGACGGCGCAGGGTAATGAGCTGGTGATTACGCTCTGAGCTGAAGTGCTAAAAATGCACTAGTGATATGTATCCTCAACGGCAAAATAACGCCGTTGGGGAGCTTTATGACGCACGATCGTGCTATGCGGGTACTCTTTCTGTTAGCAATAGGATCAAATAACATGGAGAATTGGTATTAAACGTGTTTTTCGGGAATCGATAACGCTCTTAACCCAAAAAAGATCCTGATGATTTTCAGGTAACCTTTATGAAAGCGAGAGCAAAATTCTGCAACGATAAAAATTAGGCCAAAAATAAGCAGAGCTACAAAGGCATCTTTATTTTTATAAAAAGCCATGTAAGAAACAAATCCAGAAAAGTAGATGATCAAAAATAAATCCGTCACAAATAAACTACGATACATATAAAAATAAGCAATTTGCAAGCTACATCCATGAATCTCTGCAGAGTCAAGAAGGCGTAATGCCTTGCACTCGCTTAATCCTAACTCAATCATTTTTATTATCAGTTTTTTATCATCCATATCATTTATTTACCCAACTCTTCCCAATTTGTACTTTCTCCCCCAGTCAGTTGATAAATTGAAAACCCACTTGCTGCATTACCTGTGAATTCTGCTCCTCCCCCTACGGCACCTAATGTTCGCCAATTACGAATGAAATCTTCCTTTATATAATGGAATAATTTCCATGAGTCTGATTTTAATGTCAATGTCGACGCTGAACCAAAAGAAAGTGCAAGATCTCCTGTAGCAAAAGCAATATCACCGTCCTTGTCATCGCCACCAAAAAAATTAGCTACCTGACGATAGGCATAACGCACTGGTAATTTTTTAGGGTCCTCATGATAAACAAGGTAGTAACCATTCTCCCAAGCGTTCTCGCTTCCTTGAATCATAAGGGGAATACCATAAGATTTGCATGCTGCACCAATGCTTGCTTTACACAACCCTGCTCCACCAATAACTTGCATAGACCCGCTAATAAACCCAATCCGTTTCAATGTAATTGTTAATAATGAGTGTCGTTGCTTTTCTCGCTCAGCAATTGTATACAGCTTTATATTGTTCATCTGTAATTGACTACAGCTTTTGCGCAGGTTTTGGTAACGTTCTTGCAGTTCTTTCATCGCTTGAGAAAAGCTTATTATTCCATGTGAATACTGATTGATTAACTCATCTACTGCTTTTCTTTCTCCAGTCATAAATTCTGAACGCAGAGTCGAATCATGAATATAGTCAAAGCCAATATCAAAGATAATTCTGGTTATTTTTTCCTTTTCACGTTGTAAGCTCATCAATCCATAATCACTCACAATAATTCTCCTTTATCTATTCACCCATAAAATTATCTGAACTTTAATGCACAAAACCAAATTTCTAAAAAAAGGCGTGAATAACAATGAAATAACAGCCGCCACCGACCATATAATTAATGTGCCGATAAGGTATTCAATGTCCTCATGTATTGAGGAAAAAAGAATAGCTGATAATAATGCGAGGGTCCAGGCGTAATATTTCCATGAATATAGGAAGAAAGCCCTTCCTGGACTAATGTTTTTCCTTTTTGATAAATTATTCAAGAAATGAATGTCTTTTTCTTTGAAACCAGATTTTATCAATAGTTTTTTTATTTCATCATCCATAAAAAATCATCATAAATATATTTATATGCCCAAACTATTCTGAATACGATAATAATGTCGTGATACAGATCAACCGGGGGTTTAGTTGGAGGCGGAATGGCTCCCGCCGTCCAGTCAGGCTGAGCTACTTTGTATATGAAAGCACGCCACCCTGCATTTGCTGCGTCACTTCCTGTTTCGCCATATTCACCGCATGAAGCTGTCCGTTCACCGTCGGTTTGAGCGGCGCATCGGCCTGAATGCTGGCGCTGGCGGTAAGCTGAAGATTCCCATCCCCATTAATCGCGAGCTGCGGCCAGCCCCATTGTTGCAGGATATTCAACGGTACGCCGCGTCCGTTTAACGTCACGCTGGTGTGGCGCTGCGGTTGCTGCGATACCGTGGCGGTGGCTTCCAGAATGCCTTTTTCGGTGAAAGCGCTCAGTTTGGTGATGTTCACATTCGAAGCATCGGCGTTCAGCGCCATCGACGGTCTGCGTACGTCAACGCGGTTAAAGGTTGCCGCCGCGCCGTTAAGCGTGGCGCTGCCGCCCCAGATGCCCCACTGACGGTTTTTCGCCAACTGGAGGTTTGCGCCATAGCCGTCCAGCGCCGTGACCTGCCACGGGAACTCGGGATCGATATCAATCACCAGATTACGACTCGCGCCGAATTTTTTCACGGTAACGCTTTGCAACCATTCTGGCAGTGGCGTCATCCACAGCGTTTTCCAGTTCTCCGGCAGCGTGTACTCCAGCCCGGCTACCACCGCCTCGTCCAGAACTAACGCATTGCCAGCATGCAGCCAGTTACCGGAACTGCGCACCATGCCGCCTTCCCAGCGTGAGGTGAACTGGCGCAGCGCGATACCCTGCGGGGAGAGATCCGCGTTGAGAATAGGCTCAAGCAGATGTAGCGAGCCGTAGATAAACTCGCTCGCATTCAGTGAAATCTTGCCATCGGTGCTTTGCCATCCGCCGTCGCTGAGCGTCAGGTTGCGCAAGTTGAGGTCAAGATCGCTTACCGCCCAGTCCGGGCCTTGCAGGCTGGCATCGGTCACATCCAGACGGCCAATCTGGAGAGAAGGAACCGTCGTCAACGGTGCCAGGAAATCGAGCAGCGATTTGTCGCTTTGCAGACGGATATCGTTCAGGCGCAAGTTGTCCACCACCCAACTTCCGTCGCCGTTACGTCGGGCATTGCCGGTCAGCGAACCGCGCGCCATATCGGCCCCGACGGTGGTTAACGTGACTTCGCCGCCGTTAATATCACCCTCAACTAAAGCGTTGGTCGCCGGGACGCCGTTCAGCGACAGCGAGCCCGCGCTCATCTGAATATGTGCTTTTTTCCCCAGCACGTTACCGGCTTCCGGTGACCAAGGCGCCACCCCGCCTGAAACGCGCTGAGCGCTGAGCTCCCAGCCGGTTTCTGGGCTATTCAGCGCCATATTTCTTAGCTGTAAACGGTCGGCGGCAAACGGCAGCGGCGCATTTGACGGCGAGAGATTCAGCGTTCCGTCCTGCAATAAAATGGTATCGACATGCAGCGGGTCGGTTATCTGGCGCGAGCTCAGGCCGATATCAACATCTTTGGCAACCAGCGTTGCAGGTTTGCCATCAAGGCCAAAGGTGACGTTTTTCAGCAGGATATGCGAAGGGGATGAGAAGCGATGATCCATCGCCTCAAAGGTGATTTGATAGGCACTGTTATCGCTAAGCCAGTGGCTCATCTGACGTGCGCCCCAGCGTGTTTGCAGCGCAAAGTAAAAGGCCAGTATCACCAGCAGCAGGGCGATCAGTAGCCAGATAAGCAGCTTTCCAAGAAATTTCATGATCTTCCATCCTGAGAAGGGCACATAAACCTGTTATGCATGATTTGTGCGCAATGCTCAAGGCAGGAATCGTTTAATTCGATGTCAGCGGCAGTGGACAAGGCCACTGCCGCTTGGGGCTTACTCTTTCTCTGGCGGGAAGACCAGGTTCAGAATAATTGCCGTGATCCCACCGGCGGCGATGCCGGAGGAGAGCAGATTTTTCAGCCAGTCCGGGGCGAACTGAAGGATTTGTGGCTGCTGGGAAACGCCAAGGCCGACGGCCAGTGACAGCGCGATAATCAGAATCGCGCGGCGATTCAGCGCTTCACGGGAGACAATACGAACACCGGAAGCGGCAATGGTGCCGAACATCACAAGCGTTGCGCCGCCGAGAACCGGTTCTGGAATATGCTGGACGAAGCCGCTTACCGCCGGGAACAGGCCGAGCACGATAAGCATCAACGCAACTACGAAACCAACGTAACGGCTGGCAACCCCGGTCAACTGAATCACGCCGTTGTTCTGCCCGAAGCAAGAGTTGGGGAAGGTGTTGAAGATGGCGGACACGCAGGAGTTAAGCCCGTTTGCCAGTACGCCGCCCTTGAGGCGCTTCATATAAAGCGGGCCGGAAACCGGCTGCTCGGAAACATCGGAGGTGGCGGTGATATCGCCAATGGTTTCAAGTGAGGTGATCATAAACACCAGCATCAACGGCAGCAGCAGGCTCCAGTCGATGCCTAAACCGTAGTAGAGCGGGGTTGGAACCATAATCAGACTGCCGTTGGTTGGCGCGGTATTCGCCGGCAGCATATCAAGCGCCCAGGCCACAAGGTAGCCTGCCGCCATCGCAATCACCAGTGAAGCAATGCGCAGGTAAGGATTACGCTGACGGTTAAGCAGAATGATAATAGCGAGCACCACGCCTGCCAGCAGCAGGTTCTTTGGCGCGCCAAAAGTGTTGTCCGCCATTGCCGCGTAGCCACCACCGATGGAAGTTAAACCCACTTGAATCAATGACAGGCCGATAATCATCACCACGACGCCCGACACCAGCGGGGTGATCACGCGGCGTGCCAGATGGAGCACACGGGATAAAGCCATTTCGGTGAAGCTCGCCAGCATCAACGTGCCGAACAGTGCCGCCATCATGGTAGGGACATCCGCGCCGCCGGTTTTCAGCGCCGTTCCGCCCATAATCAGCGGGGCGACAAAGTTGAAGCTGGTGCCCTGAATCGACAGCAGACCTGAGCCCACCGGGCCCCAGGCTTTAATCTGAATGATGGATGCCACACCGGATGCGAATAACGACATGCTGATAATATGCTGGGTGTCCTGGGCGGGCAGACCCAATGCCTGGCAAATCAGTAGCGCGGGGGTGATCACCGCGACAAACATCGCCAGCAGGTGCTGGAGTGCGGCGAACAGGGTTTGCGGAAGCGGCGGGCGGTCTTCCAGACGGTAAATTAATTCGCTGTTGTGCTTCTGCGCAACCGGTTGCGCATCGACGTTTTCGAGGGTGTTAGCGGACATCTTTTCAGGCCATCTCGTGTCGGAAAAGTGGCGATTTTAGCGGACTGGCTGGTAAAAGCAATCGGTTGCTTAGATGTGCAAGAAAATATTGCGGCAAATACCCTGATAAAACCTACGTATTAAGTGGGATGGGTTAACGAAATTGATGAGAAATAGTCCCTTTTTCTATCACTTTTTCCCTTTTCTTGCTTACACTTTGGGCCGACGCCTCATGATGAGGCGCTCACGACATCGGAAATTTGTCGCGTATGAATGGATCATGCGTTTAGTAAGGAGCTGCACTTATGTTTCATCTTGATACCTTATCGACGCTCGTCGCGGCAACGCTTGTGTTGCTGCTTGGACGACAGTTGGTCCAGAACGTCCCCTTTCTGAAGAAATACACAATCCCCGAACCCGTTGCGGGTGGCCTGCTGGTGGCACTGGCGTTGCTGGTGCTAAAGAAAAGCATGGGCTGGGAAATCGACTTTGATATGGGGTTAAAAGACCCGTTGATGCTGGCCTTTTTCGCCACCATCGGGCTTAACGCCAACATTGCCAGCCTGCGTTCAGGCGGGAAAGTGGTGGGGATGTTCCTGGTTGTGGTTGTGGGGTTGTTGTTGTTGCAAAACGCGCTGGGCATTGGCATGGCGAAGCTGCTGGGGCTTGATCCTTTGATGGGTCTGCTGGCGGGTTCCATCACGTTGTCCGGTGGTCACGGTACCGGGGCGGCGTGGAGTAAATTGTTTATCGAGCGCTACGGTTTTACCAATGCCACCGAGGTGGCGATGGCGTGCGCAACCTTTGGTCTGGTGCTCGGTGGGTTGATTGGTGGCCCGGTGGCGCGCTATCTGGTGAAGCATTCTTCATCGCCAAACGGTACGCCGGATGACCAGGAAGTGCCGACCGCGTTTGAAAAACCGGACGTTGGGCGAGTGATTACCTCGCTGGTGCTGATTGAAACCATCGCGCTTATCGCCATTTGCCTGACGGTGGGTAAGGTGATTGCGCAACTACTGATAGGAACGGCGCTTGAGCTGCCAACGTTTGTCTGCGTGCTGTTTGTCGGGGTGATCCTCAGCAATGGCCTGGCGCTGATGGGCTTTTACCGCGTCTTTGAACGCGCGGTGTCGGTGCTGGGTAACGTGAGTTTGTCATTATTCCTGGCGATGGCGCTGATGAGCCTGAAGCTGTGGGAGCTTGCGGATCTGGCGTTGCCGATGCTGGTTATCCTCGCGGTGCAGACGCTTGCAATGGCGCTGTACGCTATCTTTGTCACCTATCGTTTGATGGGCAAAAACTACGATGCCGCGGTACTGGCGGCAGGTCACTGTGGCTTTGGTTTAGGCGCTACACCTACGGCGATTGCCAATATGCAGGCCATAACCGAGCGTTTTGGCCCATCGCATACCGCGTTTCTGGTGGTGCCGATGGTGGGGGCGTTCTTTATTGATATCGTCAATGCGCTGGTGATTAAGCTGTATTTGATGCTGCCGATGTTTGGTTGATATAGCGCCCGTCCCGGCGTCGCTGCGCTCGGCCGGGCTACTGTTGAATGTAGCCCGGGCGAGGCGTTTACGCCGACCCCGGGGAGGCTCGGTGCTTACTCTTCGTGATCTTCCCACGCCAATGCGCGTTTCACCGCTTTCTTCCAGCCGCTGTAGCGATAGTTACGTTCGGTGGTTTCAATCCCCGGACGGAACTCGCGCTCAATCACCGCTTTTTCCTGCAACTCGTCGAGATTCTGCCAGAAACCGACAGCCAGACCGGCGAGATAGGCCGCGCCCAGCGCCGTCACTTCGCGCACTTCCGGGCGCTCAACGCGCGTGCCCAGAATGTCGGACTGGAACTGCATCAGGAAGTTGTTGGCGACCGCACCGCCGTCCACGCGCAGGGCGTGCAGACGAATGCCGGAATCAGCCTGCATTGCTTCCAGTACATCGCGCGTCTGGTAGGCGATAGATTCCAGCGTTGCGCGGATGATGTGGTTTGAATTCACGCCGCGCGTCAGGCCGAAAATCGCCCCGCGCGCATACGGGTCCCAATACGGTGCGCCGAGGCCAGTAAAGGCTGGCACCACGTACACGCCGTTGGTGTCTTTCACTTTGGTGGCGAAGTATTCGGAGTCGAACGCATCGCTAATCAGCTTCATTTCGTCGCGCAGCCACTGAATGGATGCGCCCGCCATAAACACCGCGCCTTCCAGTGCATAGTTCACTTCGCCACGTGGGCCACAGGCAATGGTGGTCAGCAGGCCGTGGCTTGAGGCCACCGCTTTTTCACCGGTGTTCATCAGCATAAAGCAGCCGGTGCCGTAGGTGTTTTTCGCCATCCCTTCTTTGACGCACAGTTGGCCAAACAGCGCCGCCTGCTGGTCACCGGCAATCCCGGCGATAGGGATACGCGTACCGCCTTTACCACCAATGTTGGTCTGTCCGTACACTTCTGATGATTTGCGCACGTCCGGCAGCATGGCGCGCGGGATATCCAGCACCTCGAGCATTTTATCATCCCACTCGAGGGTGTTGATGTTAAAGAGCATGGTGCGCGAGGCGTTGGTGTAGTCGGTGACGTGTACGCGTCCCTGGGTCATTTTCCAGATAAGCCAGGTATCGACGGTGCCGAACAGCAGCTCGCCACGACGCGCGCGCTCACGAGAACCTTCTACGTGGTCCAGAATCCACTTCACTTTGGTGCCGGAGAAGTACGGGTCAACCACCAGACCGGTGGTATTGCGCACATACTCTTCCATGCCGTCACGTTTTAATTTTTCGCAGATTTCTGCGGTACGACGACACTGCCAGACAATCGCGTTATAGATGGGTTTGCCGGTTTCGCGCTCCCACACTACGGTCGTTTCGCGCTGGTTGGTGATACCGATGGCGGCAATCTGGTCTGAGTTAATATCGGCTTTCGCCAGCACTTCGACCAGCGTCGAGCTTTGGGTGGCCCAGATTTCCATTGGGTCATGCTCAACCCAGCCGGGCTTAGGATAAATTTGTTCGAATTCGCGCTGTGACACGCTGACGATGTTGGCGTCATGATCCATAACGACGGCGCGGGAGCTGGTAGTGCCCTGGTCGAGCGCAACGATATATTTTTTGTCAGTCATAATGAGCGTTCCGTAGTCAGATTACAGCGAAGCATTGTGTTGATTTTGGCTGGAGACCGCTTTCGGCTCTTCAACCTCGCAGGTGTCACACGGCAGGTGGCGGCCAATCAGCTTACGATAGCTGAATGCGCCCAGTGCGGCACCGACGATTGGCGCACACAGCGGCACCAGGAAATAAGGGATATCTTTGCCGCCGGTAAAGGCGACGTCGCCCCATCCAGCAAGCCAGGCGAAGGCTTTGGGCCCGAGATCGCGCGCAGGGTTCATCGCAAATCCGGTCAGCGGCCCCATGGATGCCCCGATAATCGCAATCAACAGGCCAATCAGCAATGGCGCCAGCGGCCCGCGCGGAACGCCGTTACCGTCGTCGGTCAGCGCCAGAATCAAGCCCATCAGGATAGCGGTAATGACCATTTCTACCGCGAAGGCCTGCACAAAATTGATATGTGGATTCGGGTAAGTGGAGAAAACGCCGGCCAGTTCAAGGCTTTCTACGCTACCGCGCACCATATTGTGCGTGTGTTCGAAGTCGAAGAAAAGATTGTAGTAAAGGCCATACACCAGCGCCGCCGCGCAAAATGCTCCTGCAACCTGGGCGACAATAAATGGCACGACTTTGCGACGGTCAAAGCAAGCAAACAGCCACAATGCGATGGTGACTGCCGGATTAAGATGCGCACCGGATACGCCAGCGGTCAGGTAAATGGCCATCGCCACGCCCAGACCCCAGATAATGCTGATTTCCCATTGGCCAAAGCTCGCGCCCGCCACTTTAAGTGCAGCAACGCACCCAACGCCGAAAAATATCAGTAACCCGGTACCAAGAAACTCTGCGATGCACTGGCCTTTTAAGGTCGATGTCTGGCTCATAATCGGAATCCTGAAGACAAATTAATGATTATTGTGTGCGTGAACGTTCAAGTCGCTCACGTTGCCATGTAGGCATAGTGTTAATTTATCGTTAACGAGCGTAAACGAGAAATATCGAAATCAAAATGTGTGTACCACGTCAAGAAATGAGCGTTTTCGCGCCAAATAATGAACGTTTTCGGAGCGAAAAGTGTGAGGAAGGAAACATTCGGCAGGCTAAACCGTTAACAATCTCACGAGAAATTGCGCAAACGCTCCAGGACCAGGCCGAAAATGGCGGAGAACCGTAATCTACAGGCTCTGGCGCTGGACAGGGGCGGCGGCGCTCCATACAATCGACGATAAGCCGTGCGCTTAATTGGGTTAAGGCGTCACCGGGGTTCCGGGACGAGATCAACGCCTTGCAAGATCAGGAGATAGGACGATGTCATTAGAAGTGTTTGAGAAACTGGAAGCAAAAGTTCAGCAGGCGATTGACACCATCACGCTGTTGCAGATGGAAATCGAAGAGCTGAAAGAAAAGAACAATACGCTGGAGCAGGAAGTTCAGACTGCACAGCATAGCCGTGAAGAGCTGGAGCGTGAAAACGGTCAGCTGAAAGAACAGCAGAACGGCTGGCAGGATCGTCTGCAGGCGCTGCTGGGCCGCATGGAAGAAGTTTGATTCCAACTCTCCCTGGGCCGTTATTAAACGGTCTGGGGAAGCTCCCCTCTGATTTTCCCTTCTGAGTGAATTCGAGCAAACGCGCATCGCGTGTTACCGTCTCTTATATTTCAAAACTGCATAATCAATCTTTTTTTATTCTTTAATCATCGATTCGATTTCTGGCAGGCTAGCCTCATTACAACACAACAGATAAGAGAGCGGGCGATGAACAAGTGGGGCGTAGGGTTGACTCTTTTGCTGGCTTCCAGCAGCGTACTGGCTAAGGATATTCAATTACTTAACGTGTCTTACGATCCGACACGTGAGCTGTATGAGCAATACAACAAGGCGTTCAGCGCACACTGGAAAAAAGAGACCGGTGACAACGTGGTTATCCGTCAGTCGCACGGTGGTTCCGGTAAGCAGGCTACTTCCGTAATTAACGGCATTGATGCCGACGTGGTGACTCTGGCACTGGCGTATGATGTTGACGCCATCGCCGAGCGCGGTCGTATCGACAAAAACTGGATCAAACGTTTACCGGATAACTCCGCGCCGTATACCTCCACCATCGTATTCCTGGTACGCAAAGGCAACCCAAAACAGATCCACGACTGGAATGATTTGATTAAACCGGGCGTTTCCGTCATCACCCCGAACCCGAAAAGCTCCGGCGGCGCTCGCTGGAACTATCTGGCCGCCTGGGGTTACGCCTTGCATCACAACAACAACGATCAGGCCAAAGCGCAGGACTTTGTGAAGGCGCTGTATAAAAACGTGGAAGTGCTGGACTCAGGCGCACGAGGTTCAACAAACACCTTCGTAGAACGCGGTATTGGCGACGTGCTGATTGCCTGGGAGAACGAAGCGCTGTTGGCAACCAATGAGCTGGGCAAAGACAAGTTTGAAATCGTGACCCCAAGCGAATCTATTCTGGCTGAGCCGACCGTCTCCGTGGTCGACAAAGTGGCCGACAAAAAAGGCACCACCGAAGTGGCGCAGGCTTACCTGAAGTACCTGTACTCGCCGGAAGGTCAGGAAATTGCCGCGAAGAACTTCTATCGTCCACGCGATGCCGCGGTCGCAAAAAAATACGAAAACGAATTCCCGAAACTGAAGCTCTTTACTATCGATGAAGAGTTCGGCGGCTGGACGAAGGCGCAGAAAGAGCACTTCTCCAACGGCGGTACTTTCGACCAGATCAGTAAGCGTTAATATCCTGGCCCGGCGGCGCTTCGCTTGGCCGGGCTACCGTATCGTAGGCCTGATAAGCGTAGCGCCATCAGGCAGCATAAAATATCCTCCCTTCTTGCCTCAAATGTTCTGTTGGTCACAAAACTGCGTTACTCTCCTCCCTCGGTTTGAAATGAGGGAACACAATGAAAAAACTAAAATATCTGCTGGCGATAGTGTTGATCGTGGTGATAGCGGCGGCAGCGGGCGGCTGGTACTGGGTACATTCCAGTAGTCGCGATGCGCTGCGCCAGATTGCGTTGCAACAATGTGTTCCCAACCAGCAACTGCATCGGACGCCTAAGCCGTGCGTCGACGTCAATCCGAACGGCGGTTACGTCCTGTTTAAAGACCGTAATGGGCCGCTGCAATATTTGCTGATGCCGACCTACCGTATCAACGGCACCGAAAGCCCGCTCTTGCTTGATCCGCTTACGCCCAACTTCTTCTGGCAGGCCTGGCAGCGACGCGCCATTATGAGCGACAAACGCGGCTCGGCCATCCCGGATAGCGCCGTTTCGCTGGCGATAAACTCCCGTACCGGGCGCTCACAAAACCATTTCCACATCCATATTTCCTGCCTGCGAAAAGACGTTCGGGAACAGTTAGACGGTGATATGGCGGCCATCAGCAGCCGCTGGCTGCCGCTGCCGGGTGGCCTGTTAGGGCATGAGTATCTGGCACGCCGGGTAACCGAAAATGAGCTGGCGCAGCGCAGCCCGTTCCTGATGCTGGCGGAAGAGGTGCCGGAAGCGCGCGACCATATGGGGAGCTTTGCGCTGGCGCTGGCGCAGCAAAGCGACGGTTCACTTGTATTGCTGGCAACGCAGAGGAATCTCCTCACCCTGAACCGCGCTTCTTCCGAGGAAATTCAGGATCATCGCTGCGAAATTTTGCAATAACCCCACCATATCTGGCGTTTACCTGTCTTACCTGTCGTCGTATTCTTGCTGAAAAAAACGACAGGAGACAGGTATGTCGCTCTGGTTGTCCCACCCTCTGTTCCTTCCCTCTATCATTGTTGGTGTCACTATCCTGCTGTGGGCAACATCGCTGCTGCCGGAGTTTATTACCGCGCTGCTATTCTTTGCCGCAGCGATGACCGCCAAAATCGCGCCGCCGGATGTGATTTTCGGTGGTTTTGCCTCATCGGCCTTCTGGCTGGTGTTTAGCGGATTTGTCCTTGGTATCGCCATTCGAAAAACCGGTCTCGCTGACCGTGCGGCCCGTGCATTGTCGTCGCGACTGACCGATTCCTGGCTCCTGATGGTCGCAAGCGTGGTGTTGCTAAGTTATGCGCTGGCGTTCGTGATGCCATCAAATATGGGGCGTATTGCGCTGTTGATGCCCATTGTGGCAGCGATGGCGAAGCGTGCCGGCATTGAAGATGGCACTCGCGCGTGGTACGGACTGGCGCTGGCGGTCGGTTTCGGTACCTTCCAGCTTTCCGCGACCATTTTACCGGCCAACGTGCCCAATCTGGTGATGAGCGGGGCGGCGGAAGGCGCTTACGGTATCCATCTCAATTATGTTCCCTATTTGCTGCTGCACACGCCGGTGCTGGGATGGCTGAAAGGGGTCGCATTGATTGGCCTGATTTGCTGGCTGTTTCCTGGAAAACCGCATCCGCCGCAAACAGGCGAACCCTTACCGCCGATGAGCGGCGACGAGAAGCGTCTGGCCTGGCTGCTGGCGGTGGTGTTGACCTTGTGGGTCACCGAAAGCTGGCACGGCATCGGCCCCGCATGGACGGGGCTGGTAGCCGCCGTGGTCACCTTGCTGCCACGCGTTGGGTTTATTAATGGCGAGGAGTTTGCCAGTGGCGTGAATATACGCACCTGCATTTACGTTGCCGGTATCCTGGGGCTGGCTATCACCGTCACCCAAACGGGAATTGGTGCGGTGGTGGGGAACGCGCTGCTGCATATCATGCCGCTCAATGAAGATGCGCCTTTCACCAGTTTTCTGGCGTTAACGGGCATTACCAGCGCGCTGAACTTTATTATGACTGCCAACGGCGTACCGGCGCTCTATACCACCTTTGCGCAGAGTTTCTCTGATGCCACCGGTTTCCCGCTACTGAGCGTGATTATGATTCAGGTGTTGGGATATTCCACGCCGCTGTTGCCGTATCAGGCGTCGCCGATTGTGGTGGCGATGGCGTTAGGGAAGGTGCCTGCGAGGGCAGGAATGCTGCTGTGTCTGGCGCTGGCAGCGGTGAGCTATGTGCTGCTGTTGCCGCTGGACTATCTCTGGTATCAGGTGCTAGGGAAATTATAATAACGTGCCGGATGGCGCTACGCTTATCCGGCCTACAAAATAATAAAACCGGCCATAGGGCCGGTTTAAGCAGGCATCGTGTGCGTCATTCGTAGGCCGGATAAGGCGTTTACGCCGCCATCCGGCACGAAGGTCGCGTGATGTCTTACGCGTTTTTCGCTGCTTCAGCTGCTTTAACGATCACCGCGAAAGCGTCAGCTTTCAGGGATGCGCCGCCAACCAGCGCGCCGTCGATGTCAGGCTGGGTAAACAGTTCTGCTGCGTTGCTTGCGTTTACGGAACCGCCGTACTGGATGATGACTTGTTCAGCGATTTTCGCGTCAGCTTTAGCAATGTGATCACGGATGAATTTGTGAACAGCCTGTGCCTGCGCTGGGGTTGCTGATTTGCCAGTACCGATAGCCCATACTGGTTCGTAAGCGATAACCACGCCTTCGAATGCTGCTGCGCCCTGAGTTTTCAGAACCGCGTCGATCTGACGTGCGCAAACTTCTTCAGTTTTGCCCGCTTCGTTTTCAGCTTCGGTTTCACCGATGCACAGTACAGGAATCAGACCCTGCTCTTTCAGCACGGCAAATTTCTTCGCGATCAGCTCGTCGGATTCTTTGTGGTAAGTACGGCGCTCTGAGTGGCCGATAATGATGTAGGTTGCGCCAACATCTTTGAGCATTTCAGCTGAAGTTTCGCCGGTGAATGCGCCGGACAGGTTCAGGTCAACGTTCTGCGCGCCCAGGTGGATGTGGCTGCCCGCAGCGGCGTGTTTAGCCATATCGATGTACATTTCAGGCGGAGCGATAGCTACGCCACAGCCAGAAACACCAGCCAGCTCGGTGCGCAGGTTAGCAACCAGCTCGTGTACCATGTGGCGGCTGCCGTTCAGTTTCCAGTTACCCATCACTAAAGGATGTCGCATTTCGATTCTCCACGCTTGTAAGCGAATTAAGGAATATGGCCACCCATCAGGGCAGCATGGTCTGTGAATCAGTATAGAGATTGAAAGGGATGAAGGCTTTGCTTTTTATCATTTATTCTCCCCTTCAAGATTTTCAGATAGCGCCAGCTTAATCGGTTCAACGGCGAAGGTCAGTCCTTTTTCGCCATTATCGGCGACAACATAGCGAACGGCGCCCTCGGTACTGGTGAAGTAGTGTTTACCTTTGCCCTGGGCCAGCAGCTTTTGCAATTTTTGCAGGCTTTGCGGTTTAGTCAGCGTCGGCAGGACTGCGCGCATTAAGGCGCTCATATACTCCTGCGCTTTATTCTTCGCCGCTTTCATCTCAGGCCCCTGAATCGGTAGCCAGGTTATCTGGATGGATTTGATTTTCAGCGTGCCGCGCTCAAGCGCCGTTGAGGCGTACAGATTTTCGTTAATCTTGCTGGCGGCGCGGGTGATATTCAGCTGATCGCGGCTGGAGGTGATTGAGCGGAACTCGCCCAACGGTAGAGTGGGATTGTCGGCATTAAATTTCTCGCGGAACTGGCTGATTGAGAGATCAAATGCCGGTGCGCCTGGCAACAGATACGGGGCAACGGCTGTGGACGTTTCCGCCGACAGCGCAGACTGACCGGTAAAGAGCGTGAAAAGCCCGACCAGACACAGCGTTATCCATTTATTCATGCCAATCGTTCTCCTCTTTGCAGATGACGATTAAAACGGGAACCGACGCGCTTGTCAAAATGTGCCCGCTCCAGGGTAAACTACAGCCATGACAAGAATTGGGAAAGGTACATGACTCTACAGCAATGGTTATTTTCCATCAAAGGACGTATTGGACGCCGTGATTTCTGGATTTGGATAGGCATCTGGGCGGTCACGATGGTTGCGCTGTTTAGCCTCGCAGGCGGCGGTCTCATCGATTTGCAAACGGCGGCATTTATGCTGGTGTGTCTGTTATGGCCGACGGCTTCCGTCACCATTAAGCGTCTACACGATCGCGGTAAATCAGGGCTTTGGGCCTTACTGATGGTGCTGGCGTGGATGCTGCTGGCAGGAAACTGGTCGATGCTGCCGGGCGTCTGGCAGTGGGGCGTGGGACGTTTTATCCCAACGCTGATTATCGTGATGATGCTTATCGACCTGGGCGCGTTTGTCGGCACCCAGGGGGAAAATAAATACGGTAAGGATACCGAGTTCGTGAAGTACCGCGCCGATCACCAGTAGTGTTCGGCGGTCATATGGCCCGGCCGACGGCGTAAGTGTTTGGTCATCTGTCGGGTCTCTTTTAGTAATTGCTGGGTATCGCGTACCATCTGCGGATTACCGCATAGCATGATGTGGCTGGTTTGAGCGCTAATCGGTAGACCGATTGCCGCTTCCAGCGCACCGCTTTCAATCAGCGCCGGTATGCGACCGGTTAACATCCCAGGGACGCTTTCACGGCTGACGACCGTATGGATCCGCAATTTATCACCATATCGTTCCGCCAATGCCTGCATTTGCGGCAGATAGCTTAAATCTGCGGCGTAACGGGCCGCATGAACCAACACTAGATTCTTGAAGCGATCGAGATCTTTGCCTTCTTCCAGAATCGAAAGATACGGGCCAATCGCCGTACCGGTCGCTACCATCCACAGCGTTTCGCAATCAGGCACTTCATCAAGCACAAAGAAGCCGGCGGCTTCACTGACGATTTGCACCTCATCGCCCGGCTTTAGCGCTGCCAGACGTGGGCTGAGCTTGCCCTCAGGAACGGTTACCAGATAGAACTCAAGATCGGGATTGCTCGGTGCGTTAACGTAAGAGTAGGCGCGTTGCACGCGTTCACCATCAATATCCAGACCCAGCTTGGCAAATTGGCCAGCGGTGAACGGATGAACCGGTGCGTGGACGGTGAGGCTAAACAGAGCATCGGTCCAGTTTTGTACTTTTACAACTTTTCCTGTTACCCAGTCTGCCATGGCGTATCTCCTCTCATTCGCGTTATCTTATCTTCACCGCGACGGAAGAAGATTTCCAGCCCGAAAAGGCTGGAAAGCTCGATTGATCAAATGAATTACAGAATGTGACGCTGAATTTCAGTGTCTTTGCGATCCAGATAATGAATAGACTGAATACGACGAATGGTGCGTGACTTACCGCGGATCAGCAGCGTTTCGGTGGTGGCAATATTGCCCTTGCGGGTGATGCCATCCAGCAGGTCGCCTTTGGTGATACCGGTGGCGGAGAAAATGACGTTATCGCTACGCGCCATATCGTCGAGCGTCAGCACCACGCCAGCTTCGATGCCCATCTCTTTGCAGCGAGCCAGCTCGCTTTCACCGATGCGGCGGTTCTCTTCGCTATCGCCTTTAACATCGTGACGAGCCAGTAAACGACCGTGCATATCGCCGTCCAGTGCGCGGATAACGGCGGCGGAAATCACGCCTTCCGGGGCACCGCCAATGCCGTACATCACGTCAACTTCGCTATCCGGCATGCAGCTCAGAATAGACGCCGCAACGTCGCCGTCGGGAATGGCGAATACGCGCACGCCCAGTTTTTGCAGGGAGGCAATCACGCCGTCGTGACGCGGTTTGGCGAGAATGGTGACCGTTAACTCGCTAAGCGGCTTGTCCAGCGCGCGGGCGATGTTGCGCAGGTTCTCTTCCAGCGGTTTGTTGAGATCGATAGCGCCTTTAGCCCCTGGGCCGACAATCAGCTTTTCCATATACATATCCGGGGCGTTGAGGAAGCAGCCTTTGTCGCCCACGGCCAATACCGCCAGTGCGTTCGCCTGGCCCATGGCGGTCATGCGGGTGCCTTCAATCGGGTCGACGGCGATATCCACCGCATCCCCCTGACCGGTACCGACAGATTCGCCGATGTAGAGCATTGGCGCTTCATCAATTTCGCCTTCACCAATGACGATGGTGCCGTCAATGTTGACCTTATTAAGCATAATGCGCATAGCGTTGACGGCTGCGCCATCGGCGGTGTTTTTATCACCACGACCTAGCCATTTATAGCCTGCCAGCGCCGCCGCTTCGGTGACGCGCGAAAATTCGATAGCCAGTTCTCTTCTCATTACAAACTCGTCCAGGAAGTAAAATTGTGCGAAGTTTAGCACAGCCCGTTACGGGCTGCGGGTGTCGCTACGCATTGGAATAGCGTTCGGTTTCCGGCATCCAACGCTCAATCAATGCGTTGGCCTGTTGCGGATAACGTTCGTGAATATGGCGTGCCAGACGCTGAACTTCGGGGATCATTGCCTGATCGCGTAACAGGTCGGCGACCTTAAATTCGGCGCTGCCGGTCTGACGGGTTCCCAACAGTTCACCGGGGCCACGGATTTCGAGATCCTTTTGCGCAATGACGAAACCGTCGTTACTGTCCCGCAGTACCTGTAGGCGCATCTGCGCGGTTTTCGAAAGCGGCGACTTGTAGAGCAAAACGCAATGTGAGGCCACCGCGCCACGGCCTACGCGCCCTCTAAGCTGGTGCAACTGTGCCAGCCCCAGACGCTCAGGGTTTTCAATAATCATCAGGCTGGAATTGGGTACATCGACGCCGACTTCAATGACCGTGGTGGCAATCAGCAGATGCAGTTCACCCTGCTTAAAGGCCTGCATCACCGCCTGTTTCTCCGCGGACTTCATACGCCCGTGCACCAGACCGACATTGAGCTCCGGCAGCGCCAGTTTCAGTTCTTCCCAGGTGGCTTCCGCCGCCTGAGCTTCCAGCAGGTCAGACTCTTCAATGAGCGTACAAACCCAATAAGCCTGACGCCCTTCGGTGGTACAGGCATGGCGTACGCGGTCGATGATCTCCGGGCGACGAGTATCGGCAATGGCGACGGTTGTGACGGGCGTTCTGCCCGGCGGTAATTCGTCGATAACCGACGTATCGAGGTCGGCATAGGCGGTCATCGCCAGGGTGCGAGGGATCGGCGTTGCGGTCATGATCAACTGATGCGGATGAAAACCCTGCTGCTGACCTTTTTCCCATAGCGCCAGACGCTGGTGGACGCCAAAGCGGTGTTGTTCGTCGATAATCACCAGCGCCAGACCGTTGAACTGCACCTGTTCCTGGAATATGGCATGCGTGCCGACAATCATTTGCACCTGGCCGCTGGCAATAGCGTCCTGTTGTGCCAGGCGTGCTTTGCCTTTCTGCTTACCTGCCAGCCAGCCGACTTCAATCCCCAGCGGTTCAAACCAGCTGCGGAAGTTGTTGGCATGCTGTTCAGCGAGCAGTTCGGTGGGGGCCATTAGTGCCACCTGTCTGCCATGCGCAATAGCGCGGAGCGCCGCCAGTGCGGCAACCAGCGTTTTGCCCGAACCGACATCGCCTTGTACCAGACGCATCATTGGCACATCCAGCGCCATATCGTGTTCAATTTCAGCGGTCACTCGCGCCTGGGCGCCCGTCGGTTTAAACGGCAGCGCTGCCAGCAGCTTTTCTTTCAACGTATCATCGCCGCCAAGCGGTTGAGCATGGAAGCGCTGGGCGCCTGCACGCAGTGCCAGCATGCTCAGGTTGTGCGCCAGTAACTCTTCAAGAATCAGGCGCTGCTGTGCCGGATGCTTACCGGTTTCTAAATCGGCAAGCTGGAGTGACGGCGGTGGGCGATGCAGCGTGCGCAGCGCTTCCGGCAGGCTCATCATGCCCTGTGCCAGCTCGGGGGGCAGCAGTTCGCTGATGGCGCAGGTATCTAATAGATCCAGCGCCTGATCGGTTAATTTACGCAGCGTTGCTTGCTTGATGCCTTCGGTAGTGGGGTAGACCGGGGTTAAGGTCTCCTGCAAATCCGGGGTGCTGAGATCGCCCTGTACCCGATACTCCGGGTGGATCATTTCCGCGCCGAACTTGCCGCGCTTCGCTTCGCCGTAGGCCAGCACGCGTCGTCCGGTGGCGAGGCTATTTTTCATAGCGGCGTTGAAGTTGAAAAAGCGCATGGTCAGAATGCCGGAACCGTCGCTTATCTGGCAGGTCAGCATCCGACGACCACCGAAGGTTACCGTACTGTTCAGGACTTCGCCTTCAACGGTGGCATAAATGCCGGGAAGCAGTTCACCGATAGGATAGAGTTGGGTACGATCTTCGTAGCGCAGCGGCAGGTGCAAAAGCAGGTCCTGGACAGTATGCAGACCAATTTTTGCCAGCCGATTGCTTTGCGCGGCACCGACGCCGGTCAGTGTGTTGAGCGGTACGGCATCCAGCAGACGGCTTTGCATGGTTGTTACCCCTTGGCCTGCATGGTCGCCCACCATGAGGTGTCGGCTTCTATTTCACCCTGCTCGTTGATGCGAGGGTAGGGCAGGTTCTTGCGTTTGGCTACGTTCGCCAACACCGGATAGCCGCCCTCAAAGAGCAGGCGCTGTTGTTCATCGTCGGGCAGCATGCTGTTGTCGCGCTCATACATACCCGCATTTTGTCGCTGGCGCTGTGCTTCATACAAGATGAGGGCAGACGCAACGGAGACATTCAGTGACTGTACCATGCCAATCATCGGGATGATGATGTCTTGATCCGCGAGGTCTAACGCTTCCTGAGTGATCCCCGTTTTTTCCTGACCCATTAAAATACAGGTTGGACGGGTATAGTCTATTTCGCGGAAATCAACGGCTTTATCAGAGAGATGAGTCGCCAGTATTTGCATACCCCGGCCCTTAAGATGGCTGACGGCGTCACCAATATTGGGGTGGGTTTTCACCTGCACCCAACTGTTACTGCCCGCTGCTGATGAAGCCATGGTGCGCATACGGCTGCTTGGCCAGACGGCGTGAACTTCATGAACGCCCACGGCGTCGGCGGTGCGCACAATTGCCGAGACATTATGAGGTTTGTGAACCTGCTCCATACAGACGGTCAGATCGGGTTGACGCCTGGCGAGCATCTCACGAATACGCGCATAACGCTGTAAATTCATTACACTTCATCCTTCGAGCTGACTCAGCGTTGGCTGCGCTAGCACTTGCCCCTTAGGGCAAGTGCTAGCGTCTTATGGTGCAATTTGAATGATTGTGAGTCAGCACTAATTACGGTTACGGGTGACTTTAATAACGTCCGGCATCACGCGGATTTTGCGCATGATGTTCGCCAGATGCACACGGTCGCGTGCGGTCAGGCGGATAAAGGCGCTATAAACGCGACCATCTTTTTCTTCCGTATTCAGACTTTGAATATTGGATGCCGCGGTGTTGATCGCTGCCGTCAGGTTCGCCAGTGCGCCCTGATGGTTGAACATATCGACCTTAATTTCGGTGATAAATTCCTGCGCCGTCTCTTTGTCCCACTCGACCGCCATGAATTTCTCAGGTTCTTTCTGATAACCGCGAATGTTGCGGCAGGATTCATGGTGGATGACCAGCCCTTTACCCGGGCTGACGTGGGCGATGATGGGATCACCCGGTATTGGACGACAGCATTTTGCAAAGGTGATCAGTACGCCGTCTGCGCCTTTAATTGGCAGATGGGTGAGACCTGAAGCACCAGGCGCCAGCGGTGTGGCTTCGCCCTGCTGAAGGTTTTTGGCGACCACAACGCTCATGGCGTTGCCGAGGCCGATTTCGGCCAGCAGGTCATCCAGAGTCGCAAGACGCATACGTTCCAGCTCGCGCTGAATGTGCTCAGGGGAAATCTCAGCCAGTTTACGGCTACCCCCCAGCGCATGATTGAGCAGACGGCGGCCCAGACTAACCGAGTCGTCGCGCTTAAGGTTTTTCAGCATCTGGCGGATTTTGGCGCGCGCTTTTGAGCTGACGACAAAATTGAGCCATGCGGCATTCGGGCGAGCGCCCGGCGCGGTAATGATTTCTACCGTCTGACCGCTGGAAAGCGGCTGCGACAGCGGATAAGGCTGACGGTCGACGCGTGCGCCAACGCAGGCATGACCGATATCGGTATGCACGGCGTAGGCAAAGTCCACCGGCGTAGCGCCTGCGGGCAGTTCGACAATGCGGCCTTCCGGGGTGAAAACGTAAATCTCATCCGGGAAGAGATCGGATTTGACGCTTTCAATAAATTCAAATGAGCTACCGGCGCTCTGCTGTAATTCCAGCAGGCTTTGCATCCAGCGCTGGGCGCGGATCTGCGCGGTTGTACTGCTTTCGCCGCCGTGTTCTTTGTAGGCCCAGTGTGCTGCGACACCCATCTCTGCCATCTGATCCATATCTTCGGTACGGATCTGGACTTCGACCGGGACGCCGTGCGGCCCAATCATTGAGGTATGCAGCGATTGATATCCGTTCGCCTTAGGAATCGCGATGTAGTCTTTAACGCGACCCGGACGGGGTTTATACAGGCTATGCATCTGCCCCAGAACGCGGTAGCAGGTGTCGAGGTCGTGGACGATCACGCGGAAAGCGTAAATATCCATGATCGAGTGAAAACGCTGCTCTTTAAGCACCATTTTGCAGTAGATCGAGTATAAATGCTTTTCACGACCGCTGACGTGACACGGAATTCCCGCCTCCTGCAAACGCCCTTCGATTTCAGAAAGGATCTTCTGAATCATCTCCTTACGGTTACCGCGCGCGGCTTTCACCACTTCTTTAATTACGCGATAGCGGTTAGGGTACAGCGCTTCAAAACCCAGCTCTTCAAGCTCAGTTTTGATGTGATGGATACCTAAACGGTGGGCCAGCGGGCTGTAGATTTCGAGCGTTTCACGGGCGATGCGGCGACGTTTGTCCGGGCGTAATGAGCCCAGCGTGCGCATATTGTGGGTGCGGTCGGCAAGCTTGATGAGGATGACGCGGATATCCTGCACCATCGCCATAATCATTTTGCGAAAGTTTTCGGCCTGCGCCTCTTTCTTATCGCGGAACTTGAGTTTATCAAGTTTCGACACCCCCTCTACCAGCTCGGCAACACTTTTGCCAAAGAGCTGCTCCATGTCCTGGTAGGTGGCAGGGGTATCTTCAATCACGTCATGCAGCAGAGCGGCCATCAACGTTTCATAGTCGAGTTTCATCTCGGCCAGAATGCAGGCTACCGCAACCGGGTGCGTGATATAGGGTTCACCGCTTGAACGTGCTTGCCCCTCGTGAGCATCACGTGCAACGAGATAGGCCTGCCGCAGACGCTTAATCTGGTCTTCCGGCAGGTAATTTTGAATCAGCTGATTCAGGCTCTCAAACAGATACAAGGGCGACCCGCTTATTATTAACGACGACCTTCAGCAATAGCGGTAACGGCTTGTAATTCAGCGGCTTCCTGCTCTTGCTGTTCCTGGCGCTCACGTACGTCGAGGATCTGATTGTTGATCAGACCTTCTTCGATTTCGCGCAGTGCGATAACGGTGGTTTTATCGTTTTCTTCCGGTACCAATGGATCTTTACCGCCTGTCTGCATCTGACGAGCGCGACGCGCGGCGACCAGAACCAGGTCAAAACGGTTACCAATTTTCTCTACAGCGTCCTGAACAGTTACGCGTGCCATACTTTAATGCTCCACAGGTGAAGAAATGACTGGGCATGATACTGAAAGTGGGGTCAGTCTGCCAATAATTTGCTGATTAAAGCGTCATGTCGCTGCTTTTGGCGGCTCATGCGCAGACGTTCAGCGCGGATGATCGTTTTCAGATCGCCCAGGGCGGTATCAAAATCATCATTCACGATAAGGTAATCATATTCCGCGTAATGGCTCATTTCTGCAACTGCCTGAGCCATACGTTTTGCGATCACCTCTTCGCTGTCCTGACCGCGGCCACGCAGGCGACGGTCAAGTTCAATTCTGGACGGCGGCAAAATAAAGATACTGCGCGCGCCCGGCATACTCTTACGGATTTGCTGTGCGCCCTGCCAGTCGATATCGAGGAAGACATCAACGCCGGTAGCCAGTACCTGCTCAATGGCTTTGCGTGAGGTGCCGTAATAGTTACCAAAGACTTCAGCGTGCTCAAGAAATGCTTCTTCGCCAATCATCGTGCGGAATTCGTCGTGATTCACAAAGAAATAATGTTCGCCGTGCACTTCACCCGGACGCGGCGCGCGCGTGGTATGTGAAACAGATACCTGGGAGTCATACAACGGTTGGGTTTTCAATAAAGCCTGAATCAGGCTGGATTTACCCGCGCCACTAGGGGCGGAAACAATATAGAGCGTGCCTTGAGCCATGAGTGTCTTTTGTATGTGATTATCGAAAGAGAACTTACATACGAGCCTATTATACACGGCACCGCTACGCGACGTAGCCTTTGTCACACTTTTTGCGCCAGTTTATTTTAATTTGCGAGCAGTTTTCCTGAAATCTCTGCGTGTTGCTGCAACAAATTCTTTATCCCGGAAGTCTGCTCGGAAAACGAGTTATTGTCCCTCGCCCCACCTAAAGGGTTGCGTTACAAACGGTTATTCGCATCTGAGGGGGATAATGATGAGACGATGGGTAGCCGGTTTCGCCATATTTTTAGTCACGCATGTCCAGGCGGCTTGCCCGGTATGGTCACCTGCGCGAGCCGGGCAAGAAATTGCGCAGTTACAGGGGCAGATAGCCAAGTGGAACGAAGCATACTGGCATACAGGTGCAAGTGAGGTGAATGATGGCGTTTACGACCAACTTTCTGCCCGGCTGGCGTTTTGGCAGCACTGTTTTGGCGTGACAGCGGCGGAAGCCTCAAGCCTACCGCCGTTGCAGGGCGCGGTGAATCATCCCGTCGCCCACACCGGCGTTCGAAAGTTGGCGGATGCGCGCTCGGTTGAGCGGTGGATGCAAGGGAAAAGCGATCTGTGGGTTCAGCCGAAAGTTGACGGTGTTGCCGTTACGCTGGTTTACCGCCACGGGCGTTTACAGCAGATGATTAGCCGGGGCAATGGGTTGATTGGGGAGGACTGGACGGAGAAAGCTCGCCATATCCCATCGTTACCGCAGAAAGTTGAGGGTTTACTGGCGAATAGCGTGCTGCAAGGGGAGGTTTTTCTGCGCGCGGACGCGCATGTACAGCAAAAGATGGGCGGTATGAATGCGCGCTCGAAAGTTGCCGGTATGCTTATGCGTCAGGGGCAAAACCAGCCTTTATCGTCTTTGTCGCTGTTTATCTGGGCATGGCCGGATGGACCGAACAACATGCGCGAGCGCCTGGCGGTGCTGGCAGCATCAGGTTTTGAGCTCGTATCACATTACTCTCACCCCGTGTCACGAATACAGGAGGTGGCAGACTGGCGCGAGCGTTGGTTTACTTCACCGCTGCCTTTTGCGACGGATGGCATGATTATCCGTTCAGCAAAGGAGTCCGCTGGTACACACTGGTTGCCCGCTCAGGGCACCTGGGTCGCAGCATGGAAATATCAGCCCGTGTCACAGGTGGCTGAGGTCAGTGGTATCCGTTTTACCATTGGGCGCACCGGTAAGATTGCGGTTGTGGCAGACCTTGTCCCCATCAAGCTTGATGATAAGCAGGTACAACGGGTCAGTATTGGCTCTGTACAACGTTGGGAGAATCTGGATATCACCAAAGGCGATCAGCTGTTGGTCAGTTTGGCTGGGCAAGGGATCCCAAGATTGGATAGCGTGGTCTGGCGTGGGCTAGATCGCAGCAAGCCGACGCCGCCAGCGCCTCGTTATCATTCACTCACCTGCTTTTATCGAACGCCCGAGTGCCATGAACAATTTATGGCGCGTCTGAATTGGTTGGGTTCAGCCCAGGTATTCAATATTGAAGGGTTAGGTGAGGCCGGATGGAATGCGCTGATTAGGGCTCAGCACTTCGAGAATATTTTTTCCTGGCTTGCGCTAACACAGGCGCAACTGGAAGCCGTTCCGGGAGTCTCTAAAACGCGGGCTCAGCAGCTCTGGCACCGCTTTGACATGACGCGTCGACAGCCTTTCCGACTATGGTTGAAAGCCCTCGGTTTACCATTACCCGCAGACGCCTTAAAAGCGCTTAGGGATAACAACTGGCAGCAGCTACAGGCGCGAGAGGAACCGCAGTGGCAAACCTTACCCGGCGTTGGGTCAGAAAAAGCACGCAGCCTGGTGGCGTTTATTCACCACCCAACAGTAAACCAGCTGGCCGACCAGCTCCGGGCGTTGGGGGTGAACGGTTTTGATTAGTGCGTTTCGTGGCGGTAGTGGAACACCGGAAGGCCCAGCTTTAACCTTAGCGCCAGCATCCGTGCGGTAAAACCGAACAGCAGCGTGGAGATAACCACCACGTCGTGGTTGCTGACATAGTGCTGTAAGGCAACGTACAGCACGGCCGCGGCAAAGGAGATCCCGGCGTAAAGCTCTTTTTGAAACACCAGCGGGATTCGTTTGCAGAACATATCGCGCAAAATTCCGCCAAATACGCCGGTTACTACGGCGGCGATAATGGCGATGACCGGGCCCTCGCCCATATCCAGCGCAATCTGTGCGCCGATAATAGAAAAGACGATAAGACCGATGGCATCAAGCACTAAAAACAGACGGCGCAGATGTGGCATGACGGGAGAAACAATGGTGGTCAGTACCGCGGCAATCACCACGATAATGATGTATTGCGGGTGCTGCACCCAACCTAAGGGATAGTGACCCAGCAACATATCGCGTACAGAGCCGCCGCCAAGTGCAGTGGCAGTGGCGATGATAATCACGCCAAAGGTATCCATACGACGACGTCCGGCGGCTAAGGCGCCGGTCATGGCTTCGGCGGTGATGCCGATAAGATAAAGGATGTGCAGTAACATATTCGCTCCCGGAATGAATGGCAGGAGGGTAGCGATTTGTGCGCTTTATCACGATTGAGATTTTCTAAGGCAAGAGCATTTAGATTAGATTAAATAATCTGATTGCTGTGGGTATGCTTAGATATAGAGGGGTTGAGGTAATTCTTAGATAAAATTTCAGATTAAATAATCTAAATGTTGATCGGCGCGTCTCGGCAAGACCGCTTCTTGATGAAGCGGCCTTCGAGCCTGTTACTGATTACCGGTCAGCTCGCCATACGGCAGCTTATCGTAATCGGTCAGCGCATTCTTCTTCTCAGGGTTACCAATCCAGCGGGTGGTTTCCACAAACTGAGGGCTGGTCAGCGCCCGATTTGGGTTATAGCCCTCGTAGCTTAACCCTGCCAAATCGGACCAGGTATGGATAAGCTCAGAACTGCTGTATTTGCGGTCTACGTCCTGGGAGAAGTCACGCGGATGCGCTTCATGCCATTTTTCCGAAGTCCACAGCAGGAACGGAATGGTGTACATATGGCGCGTAGGTGCTTCTTCATTACGCCCCTGCGTGTGATGCGGCGGCGTGTCGTAGACTTCTTCACCATGATCGGAGAAGTACAGCAGGAAACCGTTAGGATCCGTTGCCTTAAAGTCTTTGATTATGCTTGCCACGATGTGGTCGTTATAGAGGTTCGCGTTGTCGAAATTATTATAGGTATCCTGCTCATCCTGAGTTAAACCGGCTGGCATCGTATCGGTTTTACCGGAGAATTTGTTCCAGTTTTCAGGGTAACGGTACTCGTAATTAATATGTGTACCCAGCAGATGCACAATAATAAATTTCTTCTCTGCCGGGTCGGCCAGAACCTGCTTAAACGGTGCCAGAACATTAGAATCATATTCGCGTGCACTTTGGGTACGCTGCTGATTCATATAGAACTGCTGATCGGTTTGTCGGGAGAATACCGTCAGCATGGTATTGCGTTTGGTCATCGTCTGCTGGTTGGTAATCCAGAAGGTTTTGTAGCCCGCCTGCTTCATTAGATTCATCAGCGAAGGTTTGGTGAGATACAAATTGGGATTCTGTTCGTTGGCGAACGTCAGGGCCTGTTGCAGGATCTCAATGGTATAGGGACGCGAAGTCACGACGTCATTGAAAACGGTGAAGTTCGGATCGGTTTTATGCAGGGCATCGAGTTCTGGCGTTGTTTCGCGCGGGTAGCCGTAGAGACTCATGCGACCGCGTGGCGTTGACTCACCGATGACCAGCACCAGCGTCCGTGGCGCGTTTCCGCTACTGTCTTTGAGATTCGCCAGCGGCGGGAGAGCGTGGTTTTCATTCAGGAGTTTTGTCAGGCTATCTAACTGGCGATGATATTGATAATAGCCGGTGACAAACTGCCACGGAGCAGCTGGAGCAACGCGCGTTGAGAGACCGTCTAAAACATCGCCTGCTGGTTTACCAATAACCACGCCTCGGGCAAACGGATGCACAACCAGTCCGTAGAGCAGGGCAGTGGCAACCAGCCAACGCCAGGGTCTTGGGATGTATACCGGGCGTAAGCGCGTCCAGAGTAAAATGGCTATCGCAGTGTAGACCAGGGCGACTAAAACGATCTTCAGGCTGAAATATTGACTTAAGAATTCACTTGCTTCATTCGTGTTGGTTTCAAACATCACAAATAAAACGCTTTGGGAAAATTCCTGACCATAAATAAGGAAATAGCTAATGGCCGCAAGTGATGTTGCCCAGAGGATAACCCCAATAATTGCTCCGATAACTCGGGTCTGCTTGGGGAACAGGAATATGGGAACCAGCCATAATAGGCTAAAGAGAATGGAGTCTCTCAGCCCGTTGGAACCGCTGTAACCAGTGGCATAGATAACAAGTTGTAATGCTGTGGAAAAAAAGCAGAAATACAATACGGCCCAACCAAGGGCTTTCCAGCTAAAGGCTGGAGTGTTCTGAGTGTCAGTGAATCGCATACGTTTAGCTTATTTTAGGTTAAGGCATAAGGCGGCCAGTGTAGCTACCAATTCTTAAGAAATAATTAGAGTGATAACAGAGGGCGAAAATAACCAGGCGTATTACCCAAAGGGGTAATAAGTATGGTCTGATCCAAATAAGGAATAACGCTCTGGGACATCACATTTTTTTCCATAATCGCCCTTCGTGAAGAGCGGGATAATAATGCAATGATAGTGAGGAAAAAGAAACTACCTGAATTAAAAATGCCCGTATTATCACGGGCATGAATGTCTTGGCTATAATCAACTGAATTTATTCGATATTCTGAATTTGTTCGCGCATTTGCTCAATCAGCACTTTCAGCTCGATAGCGGATTTAGTGACGTCGGCATTGATTGACTTAGAAGCCAGGGTGTTCGATTCGCGGTTAAATTCCTGCATCATAAAGTCGAGACGACGGCCAACGGCCTCTTTCTTCTTCAGGATGTTATAGGTTTCTTTAACGTGCGCTTCCAGACGATCCAGCTCTTCGGCAACGTCGATGCGCTGTGCCATCAGAACCAGTTCCTGCTCCAGACGATTGTTTTCCAGCTGTACTTCCGCATCTTCCAGCTTGGCGACCAGACGCTCACGCTGCCACTGCAGGATTTCCGGCATATGGGCGCGGACTTTGGTCACTTCACCGCTGACGCCTTCAAGGCGCTGTTCAATCAGCGTTTTAAGAGCCTGGCCTTCTGTTTCGCGGGCGACGATGAAATCATCCAGCGTACCGTCCAGTGCGGCCAAAATCTCGGCGGCAATGGCGTCGAGATCTTGTTCCTGAGCGGCCATCACGCCCGGCCAGCGCAGAATATCGACCGGGTTAATTTCACCCTCGTCGCTCTGCATTTTGACCCAGTTCGCCGCATTGACCAGCTGTTTCGCCAGATTCTCGTTAAGGATAAGCTCTCCCTGCGCGCTGGCATCTTGCTCAAAGCGCAAAGTACATTCTACTTTCCCACGGGTCAGACGGGTACGCAGGCGCTCACGAACCACCGGTTCGAGGCTGCGGAATTGTTCCGGCAGACGAAAATAGGTTTCGAGATAACGTTGGTTAACCGAGCGCAGTTCCCAGGCGGCGCTGCCCCAAGTGCCCTTAATTTCACGGCGGGCATAGGCGGTCATGCTGCGGATCATAGACGTTCCTGTTTTTAAAGGAGAGATGGGGGGATTATAGCCTCCATGAACTTATCAGGATAGGAATAAGCGTCTTTAGTCCGTATAATGCGCAGCCACATTCGTTTCAAGCCGGAGATTTAATCATGCGTCCAACAGGTCGTAGTGCCAACCAGGTGCGTCCCGTCACCCTGACCCGTAATTACACAAAACACGCTGAAGGCTCCGTGCTGGTCGAATTTGGTGACACCAAAGTATTGTGCACCGCTTCTATCGATGAAGGCGTGCCGCGCTTCCTGAAAGGTCAGGGCCAGGGCTGGATTACCGCCGAATACGGCATGCTGCCACGTGCGACCCACACGCGTAACGCGCGCGAAGCAGCAAAGGGTAAGCAGGGCGGTCGTACCATGGAAATCCAGCGTCTGATTGCGCGTGCGCTGCGCGCGGCGGTTGACCTGAAAGCGCTGGGTGAATTTACCATCACGCTGGACTGCGATGTTATCCAGGCCGACGGCGGTACCCGTACTGCGTCTATTACCGGTGCCTGCGTGGCGCTGGCCGATGCGCTGGGCAAACTGGTCGCGGCGGGCAAGCTGAAAACCAACCCAATGAAAGGCATGGTGGCCGCGGTTTCCGTGGGTATCGTGAACGGCGAAGCGCTGTGCGACCTGGAATATGTGGAAGATTCAGCGGCAGAAACGGATATGAACGTGGTGATGACCGAAGATGGTCGCATCATTGAAGTTCAGGGCACGGCTGAAGGCGAACCGTTCACCCATGAAGAGTTACTCACCCTGCTGGCGTTGGCCCGAGGGGGAATCGAATCTATTGTGACGACGCAGAAGGCGGCGTTAGAAAATTGATTTTTAGGGCGACGTTGTCGCCCTTTTTTTTGTCCGTAATAAAGTGAGATGAGGAGCGAATCCATGAAACCGTATCAGCGCCAGTTTATTGAGTTTGCGCTTAACAAGCAGGTACTTAAGTTTGGCGAATTTACGCTGAAATCCGGGCGCAAAAGCCCCTATTTCTTCAACGCCGGGCTGTTTAATACCGGGCGCGATCTGGCTCTGTTAGGCCGTTTTTATGCCGAAGCGCTGGTGGATTCCGGTATTGATTTCGATCTGCTGTTTGGCCCCGCATACAAAGGCATCCCTATTGCGACCACCACGGCGGTAGCGCTTGCAGAGCATCATGAGCGCGATTATCCATACTGCTTTAACCGTAAAGAAGCGAAAGACCACGGCGAAGGTGGCAACCTGGTGGGCAGCGCGCTGACCGGTCGCGTGATGCTGGTGGATGATGTCATCACCGCCGGTACCGCGATTCGTGAGTCAATGGAAATCATTCAGGCTAACGGTGCGAAACTGGCGGGTGTGCTGATCTCGCTTGACCGCCAGGAGCGCGGACGTGGCGAGATTTCTGCAATCCAGGAAGTGGAGCGTGATTACGGCTGCGAGGTGATTTCAATCATTACGCTTAAAGACCTGATTGCCTATCTGGAAGAAAAACCTGAGATGGCGGAGCATCTGGCTTCGGTGCGCGCTTACCGCGAGGCGTACGGCGTTTAAAAAAAATCCCGGTGCAAACCGGGATTTTTATCTGATTACTGTAGCTGGGCAAGAATCAGCGGCCAGCGGGCATCAAAATTATCCGTCGGGCTGTATTTGAACTCACTGCGAACAAACCGTGACAGCATCCCTTCACAGAAGGCTAATAGCTGGCTTGCCAGTATCGTTTCATCCGTTTCGTAACCTTCCCCTTCACGCATTTTCCGCTCGCGCAGAACCTGTCGCAGCTGGGCTTCAATACGCTCAAAAAGCTGGTTGATACGCCCCTGCAGGCGGTCTTGCTCAAACATAAGCGCGTGGCCGGTCAGGATTCGCGTCAGGCCGGGATTGCGTTCCCCAAAGCCCAGGATTAGTAACACTATCAGGCGCAAGCGCGCGGTGGTGTCCTTTTCGTCCTTCAGAATCAGGTTGATACGGGTAATCAGGCTATCTTCGATAAACTCAATAAGGCTATCGAACATGCGGGTCTTGCTCGGAAAATGCCGGTACAGTGCTGCTTCGGAAACGCCCACAGAAGCGGCCAGTTTCGCGGTCGTAATACGTTGACTGCCGTCGCTGGATTCCAGCATCAACGCCAGGGATTGAAGTATTTCCTCGCGACGATTCCTTTTCGCAGTTTGCTTTTCTGCCATGTTCTAAAATACCCCTGAAAATACACACTTGTCAGGCGAGCACCCGCACGGTGACCACAACATCGCTTTGTTGTGTTCTTTTTGCATTTATGACGCCGTGAGATGCGTAAAAAACCGGCGCGCCACGCTTGAGGTGACGCGCCTTAGGGCGGGTTACTGACGCCCGGAGTGACCGAAGCCACCTTCGCCACGATCGGTGGCTTCAAACGATTCGACCAGATTGAATTCGGCCTGTACGACTGGAACAAACACCATTTGTGCTACGCGTTCGCCCGGCTCAATAGTGAAGGTCGTTTGCCCACGGTTCCAGATGGAAACCATCAGCTGTCCCTGGTAATCGGAATCGATAAGCCCAACCAGGTTGCCCAGCACGATTCCGTGCTTATGGCCCAGGCCTGAACGCGGAAGCATGACGGCGGCAAGCGATGGATCAGCAATGTGAATCGCCAGACCGGTTGGCAACAAGGTGGTTTCACCTGGAGCTAGTTCTACGGCGTCATCAAGACATGCGCGTAGGTCAAGGCCGGCAGAGCCTGCGGTAGCATAGGTCGGCAGCGGGAACTGCTGGCCAATACGCGAGTCCAGAATCTTAACGTCGATTTTTTTCATCATAACGGGTAACGATCTCGTCCAATAATAGTTGGCCCAGGAGTAACTTACTGGCGAGCGGTAAACGCTTCTCGCCGTCCTGCCAGAAAAGATGTAATGCATTGTTATCGCTGTTAAACCCTTGATTTGATTGCGACACATCATTAGCACAAATCAAATCAAGGTTTTTACGGCTACGCTTTTGCTGCGCGTATTCTTCCACATTATTCGTTTCGGCGGCAAATCCTACGACATAGGGACGATGATTTTTCAGAGCGGCAACGCCCGCCACGATGTCTGGGTTTTTCACCATTTTTATCGTGAATTCATCGCCCTGGGTGTCTTGTTTCTTAATTTTTTCTTCGGCAATAACGGCCGCGCGATAATCCGCAACGGCGGCGCAGCCAATGAAAATCTGCTGCTTCTCGACCGTTGCCTGAACGGCGGCATTCATCTCGACCGCAGTGGTAACGTCAATACGCTGCACAAAGGCCGGCGTTGATAATGAAACCGGGCCGCTGACTAACGTGACGTTCGCACCACGACGAGCGGCAGCTTCCGCAATCGCGAAACCCATTTTCCCGGAGCTATGGTTGGAGATGTAGCGAACCGGATCCAGCGGCTCACGGGTTGGGCCTGCGGTAATCATGATGTTCAGATGTTGCAGATCTTTGACGGGCGAGAAATGCGCCGCAGCCATGTCGACAATCGTCAGCGGATCGAGCATCCGTCCAGGACCTACGTCGCCGCAGGCCTGGCTACCGCTGTCCGGGCCCCAGATGAGCAGATTACGTGATGCCAGCACCTCGAGATTGTGCTGAGTCGCTGCGGCACGGTACATCTGCTGGTTCATCGCCGGAACGACGGCCACGGGCGATGGGGTGGCAAGACAGATGGTTGAGACCAAATCATTTGCCATGCCCGCGCTAATACGCGCGATAAGATCCGCTGTGGCGGGTGCCAGGATGACGAGGTCAGCCCATTTTCCCAGCTCAATGTGGCCCATTGCGGCCTCTGCTGCGGTATCAAGCAGGCTATCAGAGACCGGATAACCGGAAACAGCCTGTAGACTTAATGGGGTAATAAAGGCTTTTGCCGCGTCGGTCATCGCAACGCGGACATCTGCGCCGCGTTCACGCAGCCGACGCACCAGTTCCGGCGTTTTGTAAGCTGCGATACCGCCACTGACGCCAAGAACAATTTTCTTACCGGCCAGGCTCATCATGATTCTTTCCTGTTTGAATGACACCAGAATCCGCGCATTTTATCACAATCCTTGCGAGGTCGTGCGCGGCACTTTGCGAGGCGCTACGCAAGAGTGATAACTGCATCGTGCAGCCCGGACAAGGCTGTGACAGCATGGAGCAAGTGAAAGGGAGGAGGCCGCAATGGAGAATTCAGAGGCGATGATGCCGCGTGAAAAGATGCAACAGTTTGGTATCGAATCGCTCTCCGATATTGAATTACTCGCGCTTTTTTTGCGTACGGGAACGCGCGAAAAAAGCGTAATGAGTTACTCACATGATTTGCTGCGCCATTTTGGCTCACTCTACGGCCTGCTGTCGGCCTCAGAAAAAGAGATGAGGAAAGTGGAAGGTATCGGGCTTGCTAAGTACGCCCAGCTCAAGGGAGTGGCTGAGCTGGCCCGTCGCTACTTTAGCCTACGGATGCTGGCAGAAGACCCTTTGCTGAGTCCTGAAATGACGCGGGAGTTTTTACAAAGCCAGCTGGCCGATGAAGAGCGTGAAATCTTTTTGGTTATCTTCCTCGATAATCAACACAAGGTACTCAAACACAGCCGCCTTTTTTCCGGGACGTTAAGCCATGTTGAGGTGCATCCCCGTGAAATTGTACGAGAAGCCATCAAAGTCAACGCGGCGGCGGTGATCCTTGCGCATAATCATCCCTCAGGAAATGCTGAACCCAGTAAATCAGACAGACTTATTACTGAGAGGGTGGTAAAGTGTTGCCAATTCATGGATGTACGCGTGCTCGATCACCTGGTTATAAGTCGTGGTGAGTATGTTTCTTTTGCCGAACGAGGCTGGATTTAGCAGTCTTTTACGCGATCCATCGGGATCTTTGTCTGTTCGGGACTTGAGCATATCGCTGGCGCAGCGTATACTACGCCACCTTTGAGAATCTCGGGTTTGGCATTTGGGCCTGGCAGTCGAGAGTTCACTTAGACACTGAATCATTCAAGTCGCTTAGCGGCCTGAGAGATTGATGTGTAGAACTGCGACGACTGGGCTGTAAAGCCTGACGAGGCGCCGATACCCCATACGAAGCTCGAGCTAATTTGATTTTTGGAGAATAGACATGTCCCGAGTCTGCCAAGTTACTGGCAAGCGTCCGGTGACCGGTAACAACCGTTCCCACGCACTGAACGCGACTAAACGCCGTTTCCTGCCGAACCTGCACTCTCACCGTTTCTGGGTTGAGAGCGAGAAGCGTTTTGTCACCCTGCGTGTATCTGCTAAAGGTATGCGTGTTATTGATAAGAAAGGCATCGATTCAGTTTTAGCTGAAATGCGTGCCCGTGGCGAAAAGTACTAAGTACTTAAAGAGGAAATAAATCATGGCTAAAGGTATTCGTGAGAAAATCAAGCTGGTTTCTTCTGCTGGTACTGGTCACTTCTATACCACCACGAAGAACAAACGTACTAAGCCGGAAAAACTGGAACTGAAAAAGTTCGATCCAGTTGTCCGTCAGCACGTTCTCTACAAAGAAGCTAAAATCAAATAATTTTAGTTTCGATGTAGCAAAAAACCTCGCCTCGGCGGGGTTTTTTGTTTTCTGCGCGTCCCCATAATAAAGACATCTGAATTTTTGCCGGAGACGCTATGCCTGAATTACCTGAAGTTGAAACCAGCCGCCGGGGAATTGAGCCCCATCTGGTCGGTGCGACCATCCAGTATGCGGTGATTCGCAACGGTCGCCTGCGCTGGCCTGTCTCCGATGAAATCTATCGTCTCAGTGATAAACCTGTCCTGAGCGTCCAGCGACGCGCTAAATACCTGCTGCTTGAACTTGCTGACGGCTGGATAATCATCCATCTGGGGATGTCGGGCAGTCTGCGTATCTTGTCGGAAGAACTCCCGGCGGAAAAACACGACCACGTCGACCTGGTGATGAGCAATGGTAAAGTCCTGCGCTACACCGACCCACGTCGCTTTGGCGCGTGGCTATGGACGGTATCGCTGGAAGGGCACCCTGTCCTTGCTCACCTCGGCCCTGAGCCGCTGAGCGAAGCCTTTAACGCTGAATATCTGCTGGCAAAGTGCGCGAAGAAGAAGACGGCGATAAAACCCTGGCTGATGGATAACAAGCTCGTGGTGGGCGTTGGCAATATCTATGCGAGCGAATCGCTGTTCGCGGCGCGGATCCATCCAGATCGGCTGGCGTCATCGTTATCAAAAGACGAGTGCGAACGCCTGGTCGACGCGATCAAAGCGGTGTTGAAACGTTCAATAGAGCAGGGGGGTACGACGCTCAAGGACTTCCTGCAAAGCGACGGGAAGCCTGGATACTTCGCGCAGGAACTGCAGGTTTATGGGCGTAAAGGTGAAGCGTGTCGTCTTTGCGGAACGCCAATTACCGCCAGCAAACATGCGCAGCGGGCGACGTTCTATTGTCGCCAGTGTCAGAAGTAGACCTATCGAGTAGCCCGGCCAGGCGCAGCGCCGCCGGGAAAGCCTCAATCTTACGCCAGCTTTTCCATCAGCGCCTGATGCACGTTCTGAGGCAGGAAATGAGTTACATCGCCGTTGTGGCGCGCCACTTCTTTTACCAATGACGATGAAATAAACGACCACTCTTTAGACGGCATCAGGAAAACGCTCTCCAGCTCCGGCATCAGATGGCGATTCATATGCGCTAGCTGCATTTCATACTCGAAGTCAGCCACGGCACGTAGACCACGAATCAGGATATTGGCTTGCTGAGTACGGGCAAAATTCGCCATCAGATCGCTAAAGCCCATCACTTCCACGTTGCTAAGATGCGCCGTTGCCTGCTGTGCTAACGCCACGCGTTCGCTCAAATCGAACATGGGTTTTTTGCTAGGGCTGGCTGCGATGGCGAGGATAACATGGTCGAACATGCAGGTGGCGCGGGTCACGATATCAAGGTGACCGTTAGTGATAGGATCGAAGGTGCCTGGATAGATTGCCCGTTTTTGCATAATTGTCCTCAATGCGTTTTCGGCGGCAGATACGGTTCCAGGAGCTGCAATAAACGCTGCAACGCACCCTGGTTCTGGTACAGAACCTCAACGGCGTGGCGACCGTAGAAACTGCGATAATCCGCATCGGCTATCAGGGAAGCGACCTCTTTTTCGAGGCTTGCGGCATCGGTAACCGTAATCAGCCCACTCGCCTGTTCCAGACGTGCGCAGATATCTTTAAAGTTAAAGGTGTGCGGCCCCATCAGTACAGGAATCGCGTGTGCCGCGGCTTCCAGCGGGTTATGACCGCCGCGCTCAACCAGTGAACCGCCAACAAAGGCCAGATCGGCAATGCCGTACAGCAGCATCAGTTCACCCATCGTGTCGCCAATAACTACCTGCGTTGTGGCAGAAGGCACTTCACCTGACGAACGGGTGGTATAGCTAAGACCTGCCTGACGCGTGAGATTGATGGCATCCGGGAAACGTTCCGGATGACGAGGCACTAAAATCAGTAATAAATCAGGATATTGCAGTAACAGCGCTTTATGGGCGGCAATAATAATGCTTTCTTCACCATCATGGGTGCTGGTGGCAATCCATACCGGACGATGGGGCGCCCATTGGCGGCGCAGCGTGATCGCCTTCGCTGCCAGCTGTGGGGTCACTGAGATATCGAATTTCAGGCTGCCCGTGATGGTGACCTGGCTATTTTTGGCGCCCAGAGCCACAAAGCGTTTACCGTCTTCTTCATTCTGCGCGGCAATCAGCGTTATACGCTGCAAGAGCGTGCGCACAAACGATCCAAGTTTAGCGTAACCGGCAGCGGAACGTTCAGAAAGACGCGCGTTAGCAATTACGAGCGGTATATGACGACGATGCAGGGCGGCAATCAGGTTGGGCCACAGCTCCGTTTCCATAATCAACACAAGCTTCGGGTCAATTTTATCGAGGAAGCGATTTAAAGCATCGGGTAAATCATAAGGCAGGTAGACGTGCTGCACATCTTTACCAAAGGCCGACTGGACGCGCTCAGAACCTGTTGGCGTCATGGTGGTCACAGTAATCGGCAGGTCAGGATAACGATGACGCAGCGCGCGAACTAACGGGATAGCCGCCAGCGTTTCACCAACGGAAACAGAGTGCAGCATAATCCCGCCAGATTTAAGCGGCTGACGATAGAAACCGTAACGTTCACCCCAGCGTTTACGATAGGCTGGCGCTTTACGTCCGCGCACCCAAAGCCGTATCCAGATCAGTGGCTGAATAAGGTAGAGAAGGGCGGTGTAAAGCAATTCAAGCATAATAAATAGCTGAGTTATGAATGTGCTGAGGATTCTATGTATTTACCTGAGGCTTTACCATTACTTTTGCTGTTTTTGGTCTAAATTAACCACGGTAAGGCCGCGAGGGACGGTTAATGTCGTTGCGCCCTCTTTTTACGCGGTCTGGCGCCCATGACCTCCGTGCATATTTCGCGGACGTAAGCCGGTGAGACTGACTATAATTATATGGTTATTGTCATGATATATAAGGGTTAAGCGCTTTTCTGGCACAAAATCCTTCTCGTTCGGATTGCGACAAAAGAAGTGATACACTAGCGCGTCTAAAATAAGTGCAATATCAGTAATCAGGTAGCTGTTGAGCCTGGGGCGGTAGCGTGCTTTTTTTCTAACATTTACCGGACAATCTCAACCAAAGAGTCGCTTGTGGAAAAGCCATTTAGAAAAATTCTGCTCATTAAAATGCGTTTTCACGGGGATATGTTGCTGACCACACCCGTTATTAGCACGCTTAAACAGCATTATCCTGATGCGGAAATTGATGTCTTGTTGTATCAGGACACGATCCCGATTTTGTCCGAGAATCCTGAAATACACGCGTTGTATGGTATCAAAAATAAGAAAGCCAAAGCGGCAGAAAAAATTACCAACTTCGTTTGTTTAATCAAGATATTGCGTGCAAATGAATACGACCTTGTGATCAACATGGCCGATCAATGGATGGCAGCTGTACTCGTGCGCATGCTGAATGTCCCGATGAGCATTTCGCAGGACTACCATCACCGTCAGTCGCGCTTCTGGCGCCATAGCTTTACTCACCTCGCGCCGCTTAAAGGGGAAAACGTGGTGGAGAGTAACCTGTCGGTGCTGGCACCGCTGGGCCTTCATCCCTGCGTGGCCGAGACGACGATGAGCTATAACCCGGCCTGTTGGGAACGCGTTCGCGCCGAACTGGATAAAACCAGCGTGGGTGAAAGCTATGTTGTTATCCAACCCACGGCACGGCAGATTTTTAAATGCTGGGAGAATCAGAAATTCTCTCAGGTCATTGATGCTTTGCACGATCGTGGGATTGAAGTGGTACTGACATCGGGCCCCGGAGCGGAGGATTTAGCCTGCGTGACGGCGATTGCCGAGGGCTGTAAAAAACCGCCTGTGACGTCGCTTGCCGGTCAATTAACCTTTCCTGAACTGGGCGCATTAATTGACCACGCCGCGTTGTTCATCGGCGTGGATTCTGCCCCTGGCCATATTGCTGCGGCGGTAAATACGCCGCTTATCTGCCTTTTCGGTGCGACAGACCACAAATTCTGGCGGCCGTGGTCAAACAATATGATTCAATTCTGGGCGGGTGATTATCGACCGATGCCGCCGCGTGCCGAGCGCGACCGTAATGAGATGTATCTTTCGGTTATTCCTGCAGAAGATGTCATTGCCGCAGTGGATAAAATCTTGCCGGTCAATCATGCCGCACCCGTCATAGGCGAAGAATTATGATCGTTGCATTCTGTCTGTATAAGTACTTTCCCTTCGGCGGGTTACAGCGCGACTTTATGCGCGTCGCGCAAACAGTGGCGGCGCGCGGACATCATGTCCGCATTTATACCCAATCGTGGGAAGGGGAATATCCGGATGCCTTTGAGTTAATACTGGTTCCGGTGAAATCCAGTACCAATCATGGTCGTAATGCCGAGTATTACAGGTGGGTGCAAAATCATCTGCGTGAGCATCCGGTTGACCGTGTGGTGGGCTTTAATAAAATGCCAGGGCTTGATGTCTATTATGCCGCTGATGTGTGCTATGCCGAGAAAGTCGAACAGGAGAAAGGTTTCTTCTATCGTCTGACTCCGCGCTATCGCCATTACGCCGCTTTTGAACGTGCTACCTTCGAGCAGGGGAAACCCACGCAGCTGCTGATGCTGACCGATAAGCAGATTGCTGATTTCCAAAAGCACTATCAGACTGAAATTGGACGCTTTCATATTCTGCCACCGGGAATTTATCCTGACCGAAAATATAGCCAGCAGATCCCGGATGCTCGTCAGGTATACCGTGAAAAAAACGGCCTGACGGCTTCGCAGAATGTATTGCTACAGGTCGGGTCTGACTTCTCGCGTAAAGGCGTCGACCGTACCCTGACTGCTTTAGCTTCCTTACCTGAGAGCCTGCGTCTGAATACTCAGCTCTTTATTGTTGGCCAGGATAAGCCTGGTAAATTTGCGGCATTGGCGGAGAAATTGGGTATTCGCCATCAGGTGCATTTCTTTAGTGGTCGTAATGATGTTGCTGAATTAATGGCGGCAGCAGATCTTTTATTGCATCCGGCCTATCAGGAAGCTGCAGGGATTGTCTTGCTAGAAGCGGTTACCGCCGGCTTACCGGTATTAACAACTAGCGTTTGCGGTTATGCGCACTATATTGCGGATGCCAATTGTGGTGCCGTTATCGAAGAACCTTTCCGTCAGGAAGCCTTGAATGAGATTTTGCTCAAGGCGTTAACGCAGCCTGAGTTACGCTCGGCGTGGACGGAAAATGCGCGTAATTATGCTGATACACAAGATTTATACAGTCTGGCGGAAAAAGCGGCAGATATCATTATAGGTGATTTAGATGGTTGAGCTGAACGAACCGCTGGCCACGTTGTGGCGCGGAAAAGATGCGTTTGAGGAAGTTAAACTGCTACGCGGCGAGGTGTTTCGTGAACTGGAAACCCGTCGTACGCTACGTTTTGAACTGGCGGGTAGCAGCTATTTCCTGAAGTGGCATCGCGGCACATCGTTAAAAGAGATTGTGAAAAACCTGATATCACTGCGTATGCCGGTACTGGGTGCTGACAGAGAGTGGAATGCGATTCATCGTCTGAAAGATGCCGGTGTTGATACCATGCAGGGCGTCGGTTTTGGTGAAAAGGGTTTAAATCCGCTGACCAAAACGTCATTTATCATCACCGAAGATTTAACGCCGACCGTCAGCCTCGAAGATTATTGCGCCGACTGGGTTGCCAATCCTCCTGCTGTAGCCGTTAAGCGTATGATTATTAAACGTGTGGCGGACATGGTGCGTAAAATGCATTTAAGCGGCATTAATCATCGTGACTGCTATATCTGCCACTTCCTGCTGCATTTGCCGTTTGAGGGTAAGGAAGATACGCTAAAAATCTCCGTTATTGACCTGCACCGCGCGCAGATCCGTAGCCAGGTTCCACGCCGCTGGCGCGATAAAGATCTGATTGGGCTTTATTTCTCATCGTTGAATATCGGTTTAACGCAGCGTGATATATTCAGATTTATGAAGCTCTACTTTGGCCAATCTTTAAGAGATATTCTGTCGCAAGAAAGAGCGCTGATACAGCAGGCAGACAGCAAAGCTGAAAAGATTCGTGAACGCACAGAGAGAAAATCTCTTTAATAAATATTAAATTCACCCTTTTTGACGAATGTTTTATATAGCATTTGCTATGTTTTACGCATAGGGTGACGTTAGGGTTTGTTATTTAGGGTTAGTAGCAGACCATAAAAGCGAGAAGTAAAACATATGTATTTAGATAATAAAGAATTTATTCTTTCAGAAATTGATTGTAATTACACCAATTCTGATGAAGAACAAACATTTAATATATGTTTTGGTCTGGACAAAAATTTCCTGTTTGGATGCGGAATTTCAATTGCCTCAATACTTCTGACTAATCCACAGGCGAAATTTACATTCCACGTTTTTACCGATTACTTCTCGGATGATTTTCGCGAGCAATTCGATCAGCTAGCGAAAGAAAATAATACGCGGATTATCATTTATTTGATCAACTGTGAATCGTTAAAAAAACTGCCAAGTACTAAAAACTGGTCTTACGCAACCTATTTTCGATTTATTATTGCTGACTACTTTACGGGTAAGCTTGATAAAATACTGTATCTTGACGCCGATATTGCTTGTAAAGGGAGTGTTCAGGAGTTAATCGATTTGGAATATCAGGCCAATGAGATTGCTGCTGTGGTTATTGAAGGAAATGATAAATGGTGGAAGCGTCGGGCAGAGCATTTATCAACGCCAGGCCTGAGCGAAGGCTATTTTAATGCTGGATTTTTGTTAATCAATATTCCTGCGTGGGCCGCCGATAATATCTCTGCACGAGCTATCGAATTGCTGAGCGACCCTGCGACTGCAAATATTATTACTCACCTGGATCAGGATGTATTAAATATGCTGCTGGTAGGTAAGGTGAGATTTATTGATAAAAAATTCAATACTCAATACAGTCTCAATTATGAGCTGAAAGCAGTATCAACAAACCCTGTTCAGGATTCAACCGTGTTTGTTCACTACATTGGCCCGACGAAACCCTGGCATTCATGGGGTGGGTATCCGGTATCGACGTTCTTCTATCAGGGGAAAGAGGCATCCCCCTGGAGAACGGTGCCACTGCTTGAACCCGGTAATGCCGTACAAAGCCGATATGCTGCTAAGCATTTCCTAAAGCAAAATAAAAAAATGGAAGCGCTGCGCTGCTGGGCAAAGTATTACTTATATAAAATAAAAACAATATTAAGTTAATTGTTAAATCGCTTATAATTATTATAGTTATTTTCGTGGTGGTTAATAATGAATGCACTGGCGGAGTTCGTTGAAAAGAAATACTCATTTGTCTCTGGTAGGTTATCTGCGAGTGAAGGCCGCAGCTTTCATATCGCATATGGGACGGATGCAAATTATCAAATGGGGGCCGCAATCTCTATTGCGTCCATCCTTGAGAATAACAAAGATAAAACAATAAATTATAACTTTCATATTTTCACGGACTCAGTTTCAGAAGAGTATACTGAACGATTGAAGTCGATTGTCGAGCCATTCGGCGCTTCAGTTTATCTTTATACTATTGATGAAAGCGTTCTTGATAACCTGCCTGCAAGCGTAGTGTGGCCTTTATCTATCTATTATAGAATATTGGCCTTCGATTATCTGTATCAAGTGAGTGACACCCTGCTTTATCTTGATTCCGATGTTATTTGTAAGAATGATATCAGAGAGCTTGAGGATCTCGATCTGGGTGACAACTTTGCAGCAGTTGTACCCGATGTTGAGGAATTGCAGAAGAAAAACCAACAGCGGTTATCTTTTGATTTCCAGAATAAATATTTTAACTCCGGTGTTATTTATGCTAACTTGAAGCAGTGGAATGAAAGCCATTGCTCTGATAAAATATTTTCTCTGATTCAACGTGAAGGGCAAACCGGTAAGCTGAAGTACCCGGACCAGGATGCATTAAATATAATATTCTTCGGCCGATTGATTTATCTCGATAGAAAATATAATGCCATCTATCCTTTGAAGTCAGAATTTGAGCGTAAAGATAATAATTATTATAAAAGTTTCATCAAAGATGAAACGGTATTTATTCATTACACGGGTATTACGAAGCCTTGGCATGAATGGGCTGAATATGAGGCATCGATCTATTTCCGTGCAATATATAAGTTAACTCCATGGAAGGATGAAAGTTATTTAAAATCCAAATCAACAGTGGAATATAGAGAAGAATATAAGCATTGTTTATATCAAAAACGCTACATCAGAGCGTTGCGTTCTTTATTCTTTTATCGAAAGAATAAATTCCTAAAATAACTTTTAGTGTAATCATACCGATGCCTATGAATGAGAATTTCCCCGTTTTCATCATCTCACTGAAAAGTGATATTGAGCGTAGAGAGAAGATCGCCAGGCTTTTAAATAATTTAAATATTGATTTCGAATTTTTCGATGCGATTGATTATCGCAGTGATGAATTTAAGAGTGCCAAAAAAAATGTGCCTGCTAACGCGGGTACGCACTACGTGGAGATGACCGAACCAGAAATGGCTTGTACGCTTAGCCATCTCGCGGTTTATCAGCGGATTGTGGATAGAAACCTTCAGTGGGCCTTGGTACTGGAAGATGACGTTCATTTTGACCGCAGGTTGTCTGATGTTCTACACGCGCTGTCTCAGTCAACATCCCCTCTGAAGAGTGGTTGTTCTTATGTTCTGGGTGGGCAGCAGGGCACTTCGGATTACCAACTCTTTGGTTTAAGTCTACTCCATACTCAAAAAATTGGTGGTGTCCGCTTCAGGAAGGTAACTTATAAGAAACATAAGGTTACTCGAACCTGTAGTTATATCGTTGATCAAAGATACTGCCAACAGGCATTGAAGCTATTTTCTTCTCATGGTTTTTATTTGATTGACGATCGCAAAATTCTTTTTGAGAATGATGTGATGGACGATATCTATTTTTGCGATATAGTCACTCATCCGATCGTTAATATCTCAAACTCGCATCTTGAGTTAAGTAGAATAAATAAGTGTAAAGAGTTGAGTGTAAAGAAACGAAGTGTGATTACATCCTATATACTCTCGCTTCGTTATCGGGTTAGAGTTTTTCTAGGAAGCTTTTTCTAATTTAAAGGGCCAGATTAATTATCTGGCCCTTTTTTTTAATTCTGGACTTTGTTGTTAACTAAAGAGCACATCAACAGTAATGTTAGCAACCATGCTAAAGGTATTGGAGTAGAGTACGTTAATGTATCGCTCAAGCTAAACATCATTAATGCCACGACATAGGTATACATTAAGGAAGAATGTTGCTTATGGATGTATCGAATGACGGCGAGCAAAAATGCGATGTTTAATATAACGCCTAACCAACCGGTGGTTGAAAGTGTGTCAATCAACTGGTTATGCAGGTGTACGTTGAGATAATGACGTGCCCCCGAAAGATCCTTATTGTCAGCAATGATAGCTTTGATCTTCTCGTTGCGTTCTTCAAGCGGCTGCCCGACATAGTTGTTGTACGACGATTCAAGACCCGTTTGGTACATGGCGAATCGTGCACCAACGGATGTTTCTGAGTTGTCAGCGTTGTACTTAATAATGTCCGTTCTTAAATCATTGACCCTTTTCATAATGGGTTCATGAAGTACGGACACGGATACAACGGCAAGTGCTAAAAAGGCATAAATACCCATCTTTTTCTGCTTGCTGCTATAGCCCTGAACTTGTTTCCAGAAAATAAAGGCAAACAATAGTGGATAGGTGAAAATTCCGGCACGTGTTGCGGTAGCAGATATCGCGATGAAGCTGGTAAAACCTATCAATATGAGCAACGGTAATCGGTATTTGTTGACGAGGGTTGATACCGTTATCAAGGCATATAATGAGATAAATGTGATCGTGTATGCCGCAGCCGGCGCCCCTGGCCCATAGGTCAGAGAGAGGATAGCTCGGGTATCATGGAGGATAAAGTATTGATAACACGAATAAACTACATAGGCAGTGATGACCACTAGCGAGACTGCCAGATGAGCATAGTTTGTTAGCTTTTTAAATTGCTCTCTTGCCGTCGAAATCACGGGTAGGGAAAAAGCTGAAAATATTCCTACCAGACTCCAGTCACGATAGTTCATGTAAGCGCCAACATATTCAGAGTCTGGCGTTTTATAAATTCTGAACCATGCAAAAAACAATATCGATAAAACAAGAAGGCTGATTGCTATATAAATCGTATCAGACTTAAGGTACTTACGTGGTGAAATGAAAATAGCCAACAACGCCACTTCCCCGGCAATTCTCAAGGATTTCATAGCAAAATCTTGTTGAAAGGGAAGAAGTAATAATGCGAGGAAACACAACCCGGTGGTGATTGTGTAACACGCATTATCAGCAATCTTTTTGCTCATCATATAATAAAATTCCACAATACATTTAAGTTAAGATATTGATTGATTTATGATTATTTTTAATAAAAGGCCAGACCTCTTTTGCGGAAAGATCGGTAAGATTGTGAGATGCGGAGCAACATGCCTCCTGATTTTTCCCATAACCGCCAATCAAGCCTGGGTCTGTTGGCCCATACAGCGTCATATTTGGACGATCCAGCGCGGCGGTCAGATGACTTAGCCCGGTATCGACTGAAATAACGAATTTCGCTCCTGCCAGCACATGCGCCACCTCTTCAAGACTCAGGCGCGGCAGAACTTCCACGTACTCAAATCCTTGTGCCAGACGCTTTGCTCTGGCTTCTTCATGAGGCGCACCCCACGGCAATTTAATCCGTAGCCCTTCATCCTTGAGCAGCCCAATCAACTCACGCCAATGCGCTTCTGGCCAATGTTTATCATCACGGGTTGTCGCGTGTAAGAAGACGCAGTAGGGCATTCCGTCCGATGTAAGAGCGCGCTGGAAATGCTGCGCAATCGCATAATCTCCCTGAGATTCAGGCTTCGTATACCCCAGACTTTTGGCGAACAGCTCGCGCGTGCGTTCGACAGCATGCTGTTGCCGGGCGATGTGGTGACGACGGTTGTAAAACAGGCTTGCCAGCGGCTCACGCGCCGTCTGCCAATCCATCCCATGCTTTACGCCGTGCGCAAGACGGGTCACCAGCGCAGCGCTTTTCACCAGACCCTGAGCATCAATAATAGCATCGTATTTCACCGCCTGAACCGCATCGCGAAAGGCTTTACGTTCGGCCTTGATGGCGGCGGAGAACCACGCTTTACGCCAGCGACGAATCGCCACCGGGATGACGCGATCCACCGCTTCATGCCAGGAAGGAATTTGCGCGAAACCCTCTTCGACGACCCAATCAAAACGAACGCCGGGAATGGCGCGCATCGCATCGGTTAAAGCAGGCAGCGTGTGCAGGACATCGCCCATGGAAGAGGTTTTAACAATCAGAACCCGCATGCGTTAGCTTTCCTCGCCAGACAACAGCGCATTTAGCTCTTCCAGTACGCGAGCTGGCGTGATGTCTATGAGGCTCTGATGATAGCCCTGGGCCGAATCGCCTTTACGCACCTTGAGGTAACCGGTAATCAGACGAATCACGCGGGCTTTGTTCGAAAGCGGCGGGGTAAAGTCCGGGCTGCTTGGGCCATACAGCGCCACCAGAGGCCGGTTTAGCGCAGCGGCGACGTGCATAAGACCGGAGTCGTTGGTTACGACCGCTTTACAAGCGGCAAGCAAGATAACCGCCTGCTCCAGCTGGGTTTCCCCGGCCAGATTACGGCACCAGACTTTTTGTTCATCGCTGAGCGAGGCGATAATTTCATTGCCCGCGTCGTTATCTTTGGCGGAGCCGAAAAGCACAATTTGATGGCCTTCGTCGATCAGCTGCTTTGCAAGCGTCGCATAGTGATAGTGCGGCCAGCGTTTTGCCGGGCCGAATTCAGCGCCAGGGCAAAAACCAATCATCGGACGGTCGCTTGACAGCGAGAAGGCGTTGCAGGTTAGCGATTTCTCACCTTCGTGAACCTGTAGCTGTGGCCATAGAAGCGGCTGCGGCAGATCTTTGGCGCAGCGCATCACGCCCTTATCGTAGGCCAGCGCCACATAGCGCTCGACCATCAGCGGCCAGGCGTCTTTGTCCAGTACCCGCGCATCGTTTAGCAGGCCATAGCGCATTTCACCGCGCCACCCGGTACGCAGCGGAATGCCCGCAAAGAACGGCACCAGCGCCGATTTAAAAGAGTTAGGCAGGACATAGGCGCGATCATAGCGCCGCTCGCGCAGACTATGACCGAGCTTGCGGCGTTCGCCAATTTCCAGCGCCCCGTGCCCAAGCGGCATGGCGATGGCTTCGTTGACTTCCGGCATTCGCGATAACAATGGACGGCACCACGCGGGTGCCATCACATCGATTATCGCCTGGGGATAGCGCGCCTTGAGCGTGCGATAGAGACTTTGCGACATCATCATGTCGCCCACCCATGACGGGCCGACCACCAGTATTTTCATGCTAACTTCTTACGCGTCGCGATTCAGCCAGGCCATATATTCCGTTACGCCTTCGGCGACGGTCTTAAACGGCTTATCGTAGCCAGCGGCACGCAGGTTGGTCAGATCTGCCTGGGTGAACGCCTGATAGCGGCCTTTCAGTTTATCCGGGAACGGAATGTATTCGATGCTGCCTTTTTTGTGGAACGCCAGGGTGGCATCAGCCACGGCCTGGAAGGATTCTGCACGACCCGTACCGAGGTTGAAGATGCCGGAGATACCGTTCTCCCAGAACCACAGATTCACGGCTGCCACATCGCCGACGTAGACGAAATCACGCTTGAAGCCGTCGCTGCCTTCAAACAGTTTTGGACTTTCGCCATTGTTCAACTGGGTGTTCAGGTGGAAGGCCACGCTCGCCATGCTGCCTTTGTGGCCTTCACGCGGGCCATAGACGTTGAAGTAGCGGAAACCGACGATTGGGGAATCTACTTCCGGCATGATGCGACGGACATATTCATCGAACAGGAATTTAGAGTAACCGTAGACGTTCAGCGGTTTTTCAAACTCGCGGGACTCGATAAAGTCGCTGGTACGGCCGCCGTAGGTTGCGGCTGAGGAGGCGTACAGGAACGGAATTTCACGTTCCAGGCAGTAGTGCAGCAGCTCTTTGGAGTACTGATAGTTGTTATCCATCACGTACTTACCGTCCCACTCGGTAGTGGAGGAGCAAGCGCCTTCGTGGAACACGGCTTCAATGTCGCCAAACTCTTCACCCGCCATTACCTGGATCAGAAAATCTTCTTTATCCATATAATCGGCGATATCGAGGTCGACCAGGTTCACGAACTTGGTACCGTCTTTCAGGTTATCCACCACCAGAATGTCAGTGATGCCCTTTTCATTAAGCGCTTTCACGATGTTGCTGCCGATGAAGCCAGCACCGCCGGTAACGATTATCATAACTGTAACCTTTGAATTGTGGGTGCCCGGGAGTATCCCGGACACGAATGTCTATTATCATATCATCACATTGCCAGGGCTTCAGCCTTTCACCTTTGCGCAAACCCAAGCCACGTGATTTATGCTGCAAATAATTCATTCAGACATGCATCATCTCGTATCAGCGTATAGCTTTGGGTAATATGTGCCAAATTTTACCGAATCTGGAGAGTTGCAATGCGTGGTGATTTTTACAAACAGTTAACGAATGATCTGGAAACTGCTCGTACAGAAGGATTGTTTAAAGAAGAACGTATTATCACCTCCGCCCAGCAAGCGGATATCACCGTAGGTGACGGTAACCACGTCATCAACTTCTGCGCCAATAACTACCTTGGTCTGGCTAACCATCCTGAGCTGATTAACGCGGCGAAGGCGGGTATGGACAGCCACGGTTTTGGCATGGCGTCTGTACGTTTTATCTGCGGCACTCAGGACACCCATAAAGTGCTTGAGAAGAAGCTAGCAAACTTCCTCGGGATGGAAGATGCCATTCTGTACTCTTCTTGTTTCGACGCTAACGGCGGCCTGTTTGAAACCCTGCTCGGCGCAGAGGATGCCATCATTTCCGACGCGCTGAATCATGCTTCCATCATCGACGGCGTACGTCTTTGCAAAGCGAAGCGCTTCCGTTATGCCAACAACGATATGCAAGAACTGGAAACTCGCCTGAAAGAAGCGCGTGAAGCCGGTGCTCGCCATGTGCTGATTGCCACTGACGGCGTTTTCTCAATGGACGGCGTCATTGCCAACCTGAAAGGCGTGTGCGATCTGGCGGACAAATACGATGCGCTGGTGATGGTCGATGACTCACACGCCGTCGGCTTCGTAGGCGAAAACGGTCGTGGTTCCCATGAGTACTGCGAAGTGATGGGGCGCGTTGACATTATTACCGGTACGCTGGGCAAAGCCCTCGGCGGCGCGTCCGGCGGCTATACCGCTGCGCGTAAAGAGGTGGTGGAGTGGCTGCGTCAGCGTTCACGTCCATACCTGTTCTCCAACTCTCTGGCGCCAGCCATCGTCGCCGCTTCCATTAAAGTTCTTGAGATGGTGGAGTCAGGTGCTGAACTGCGTGACCGCCTGTGGGCTAACGCCCGTCTGTTCCGCGAGAAAATGAGCGCGGCAGGTTTCACGCTGGCTGGGGCTGACCACGCGATTATTCCGGTGATGTTGGGTGACGCGGTCATCGCGCAGAACTTTGCCCGTGAACTGCAAAAAGAAGGGATCTACGTGACCGGGTTCTTCTTCCCGGTAGTACCAAAAGGTCAGGCGCGTATTCGTACCCAAATGTCGGCGGCGCATACGACGGAACAAATTGAACGTGCGGTGGCAGCCTTTACCCGCATCGGTAAACAACTGGGCGTAATTGCCTAAGGGTGTGAGATGAAAGCGTTATCTAAACTGAAAGCCGAAGAAGGCATCTGGATGACCGATGTTCCAGAACCGGAGCTCGGCCATAATGACCTGCTGATTAAGATCCGTAAGACCGCAATTTGCGGTACCGATGTGCATATCTATAACTGGGATGAATGGTCGCAGAAGACGATCCCGGTTCCGATGGTTGTGGGGCATGAATACGTCGGTGAAGTCATCGGTATCGGCCAGGAAGTGCGTGGTTTTAAGATTGGTGACCGCGTTTCTGGTGAAGGTCATATTACCTGTGGGCATTGCCGTAACTGCCGCGCGGGCCGGACGCATCTGTGCCGCAACACTATCGGCGTAGGGGTGAATCGCCCGGGATGCTTTGCAGAACAGCTGGTGATCCCAGCGTTCAACGCCTTCAAAATCCCCGACAACATCTCTGACGATCTGGCCTCCATTTTCGACCCGTTTGGTAACGCTGTTCATACCGCGCTCTCATTTGATCTCGTGGGTGAAGATGTCCTGGTGTCCGGCGCAGGCCCGATTGGCGTGATGGCGGCTGCGGTGGCTAAACACGTGGGTGCACGTAACGTTGTCATCACTGACGTCAATGAATACCGTCTGGAGCTGGCGCGTAAAATGGGCGTGACGCGTGCGGTAAACGTATCGAAAGAGAACCTCAACGACGTGATGGCCGAACTGGGCATGACCGAAGGTTTCGATGTGGGTCTGGAAATGTCCGGCGCGCCACCGGCGTTCCGCTCCATGCTTGATACCATGAACCACGGCGGCCGTATTGCGATGCTGGGAATTCCGCCATCCGATATGTCTATCGACTGGACGAAAGTTATCTTTAAGGGTCTGTTTATTAAAGGTATCTACGGCCGTGAAATGTTTGAGACCTGGTACAAGATGGCGGCATTGATTCAGTCTGGCCTGGATCTGTCACCCATCATCACCCACCGTTTCAGTATCGATGATTTCCAGAAGGGCTTTGACGCGATGCGTTCCGGCCAATCAGGGAAAGTGATTCTGAGCTGGGATTAATGACAAAAGGCCTGGAGAATGCGCCAGGCCTTTTATTTTCGCCACAATCTCTAGTAGGCTAGTGCCAGTTTAATTTTTACTGCAAAGGGCGAGTATGACCAGCCAGACAATCGATGTGAGCGTCATTATTCCGGTTTATAACGGCGAAAAAAGCATTAAGCAGATGGTTGATGATGTTTTAGCCGAAAAAAGAGTGTCATTGGAGTTAATTGTTATTGATGATGGCTCAACGGATAATACGCTGCACATTCTTTCTTCTATTACCGATCCCCGGCTGAAAGTTCTCACTCAAAAAAACAGCGGCGTTTATGCTGCGCGAAATGCGGGGCTGGCTGCGCATAAAGGCAAATGGCTTATTTTGCTGGATGCGGATGATGAAATTCATCCCGATATGATTTATTCGCGATTCTCGTTAGCGGAAGAAAACAACTGTGACGTTCTGGTGGCGAATGGCATGTTTACCGCCGCGCGTCAAAATCATCACGGACGCCGCGTCCATTCGCGACAAATTTATAATCAGCCACAGCGCGGCTTCGAGTGGATTAACCACGCGGTGAAGGTGCGTGAATGGCCACATTATATCTGGTTGCAGATTATTCGCTCAGAATACATTAAAAACAATAATATCGACTTCCATCTTGGTAGCAGCCATAAAGATATACTCTGGACAACCGAGCTGGCGTTAGCGAATGGTCATTTTTATGTTGCCGAAACACCTGATTATTACTATATAAAAAATACTGAATCTATTACCAACCATACGCGTTACTACGACCCTCGCGCTTATAGCTATATTGATATCATCAGTAAATTAATTGCTTATGCGAAACGAGACGAATATGCGCCGGTACGTCGTTCATTGCTGATTCATGCGCTTAAAGAGAGCGGCCATTTCCTCGGCCTGTACCGTCGCAAAATACAAGACCGGACGGCAGTGCGACAGAAGTTTAATGAAATGATTAAGCTGGGTGATCTCGCAAAAGGGGTTACCGATATGCACAGCGCCTGGTTCCTGTTCCGCCTGTGGTTAAAAATGCGGGCGTAGAACGCAAGGCAGAAAAAAACCGCGAGACTATCGCGGTTTTTTGCTCCAAACGTTGCCTACCACCCTTGCCATTGCAACTGCATATACTGCACCAGCGTGCTATGAGTAATGCTCTCGCTTAACACATTGAAGAAGCGGTCGGCGTACACAGGTTCCAGCGGTTTCTTCGGTTTGCACAGCTTCACGCCACGGAACGGATTGCGCGGTGCGGTAGGCTCGGTTTGTGGTGAATTGCGGCCTGGCGTCGACGTATCTACCTGCGGCTCATTAAGCAAGCTGCTTGGGCGTACCAGCGTGATGTCAGAGGGAAGGTTATAGACCATCTGCTGAAGGACGCGCACGGTAGTCGGGTGCGGGTGGCCGATGGCAATGGCCGAGCCGTTTCGTCTGGCAAGCGCGATGGCGCGGTTAAACTGCACGCGAATATCCGCCTCATTTTGCGTGTCATCCAGGAACACGCGACGCTTAATCACTTTCACCCCGGTACCGTTAGCCGCGCGCATCGCCTGGCTATTCCCGATGGTCATGCTGTCGAGAAAGTAGAGGTTATAGCGACCCAGCGCCTGCATCACCTTCTGCATGCCGGGCAGGCTGGAGGTCATTGCGCTGCCCATGTGGTTGTTCAGACCCACGGCATACGGCACTTTATCCACGGCTTCGCGAATAATGCGCTCGATTTCGCCCTGGCTCATCTCCGGGCGCAGAGTATCTTTTTCCAGCGGCTGCTTGCTGAGCGGCGCCATAGGCAGATGGATGAGTACTTCGCGACCGCTGTTATGCGCCTTGGTCGCCATTTCACGGGCGTGCGGCGCATTGGGTAAAACGGCGACAGAGATGGCGGACGGCATTGCCAGCACCTGGTTTTCCTGGTGCGGGCGATAACCAAAATCATCGATAACGATAGACAGTTTTCCAGCATAGCCTGGTGCAGCTAATGCCAGAGAACTCAGAAGAACGACCTGGCGAAATTGAAGCAAATCTTATCTTCCCAACCACGGCAGTGGATTGACCGCCTGACCCTGGCGGCGAATTTCGAAATAGAGCGACGGTCTGCCCTGACCGCCACTGTTGCCCACCAGAGCAATAGGCTGTCCGGCACGCACCTGCGTGCCAACGCTGACCAGTGCGCTCTGGTTGTAACCGTATAGGCTCATATCGCCTTTACCATGTTCGACCACGACCACAAGACCATAGCCCTGCAGCCAGTCGGCCAGGATGACGCGACCATCGGCAATGGCTTTGACTTCGGTGCCTTCCGATGCGCTAATAACCATCCCCTTCCAACGTAGTTCACCTTGCAGCTGTTCGCCATAGCGATGCAGCGTTGTACCGCGTACCGGCCAGTAGGCTTGACCGCGTGGCGCGCCCAGACCGCCGGTTCGCGCCATTAGCGAGCGTTCACTTTCGGAAGGTTTGTAGGTGGTGCCTTTACGGGTTGCCTCCTGCTGGCGGCTACGCACGGCATCGGCTTCCCGGGCTTCACGCTCGGCGCGGGCTTTCGCCGCGGCGGCCGCTCGTGCAATGCTGTTACGCAGGCGTGATTCGTTAGCCCGCATTTCGCTTAACTGCTGCTGCCCTTGCTGGATAGAAGATTCCAGCCCTGAAAGGGTTTTCTGACGTTCGTTACGCGCCTGCTCCAGCTTGGTCTGCTGGGCGCGTTGTTCGTATAACAGCGTTTGCTGCTGGCTTTGCTTCTCTTCAAGCTCAGTTTTCTGTGCCGCAACCTGCTCGCGCGTCTCTTTAAGCTCGGCGATCGTTTCCTGGCGCGCCTGATTCAGATAACCAAAATAGGCCTGTAAACGCTGCCCGCGCTGGCTCTCTTCACCGCTGAGAATAAGCTGAATACCGGTATGCTCGCCCTGACGAAACGCCGCATCTAACTGGGCGGCAAGATTACGTTCCTGCGCCTGCCGCTGCTTTTCGAGTTTGGCGATAGAAGCGTTCATCTCGGCAATTTGCGCATTAAGCTGCGCCAGCGAGTTTTGCGTTTCGCGCAGCTGACGTGCGGCCACGGAAATAGCTTGTTCCTGGGCTTTAAGCTGGGCTAAGAGGGTGGCTCGTTGCTGTTGCTGTTGGCGTACCGCGCGCTCTTTGGCGGCGATATCGGCCTGAATAGATTGCAGCTGTGAGCGGTCGTCCGCGTGGGCGGGCGTGGCGCACAGCAATACGCCAGCGCTAAGCGCGCTGGCGTACAACGTGGACCGAAGCGTTGCTCCGGCCCATTTAATGGAATAAATCGCCTTTCCCCTCATGGGGAGGGATTATTCCACGATGAACAGCGGCTTACCAGTCATCTGTTGCGGGATTTCCATCCCCATCAGTGACAGCATGGTTGGCGCGATATCAGAGAGCTTACCGCCTTCTACCGCTTTCACGGATTTATCACCAACGTAGATCAGCGGAACCGGCAGGCTAGTGTGGGCAGTGTGGGCCTGGCCGGTAGCCGGGTCACGCATCTGCTCAGCGTTGCCGTGGTCAGCGGTAACCAGCAGTTGGCCGCCCACTTTTTCGATAGCGTGGGTGACTTCATCCAGGCAGTGATCCAGCGCTTCAACCGCCTTCACTGCAGCTTCCATCACGCCGGTATGACCAACCATATCGCCGTTCGGGTAGTTACAAATGATGGTGTCGTACTTGCCGCTTTCGATAGCCGCAACCAGCTTCTCAGTCAGCTCAGCGGAGCTCATTTCTGGCTGCAGGTCGTAGGTCGCCACTTTCGGAGAGTTGATAAGGATGCGATCTTCGCCTTTGAACGGGTCTTCTACGCCGCCGTTAAAGAAGAAGGTCACGTGCGCATATTTCTCAGTTTCGGAGATGCGCAGCTGCGTTTTGTCGTGCTTCGCCATCCACTCGCCAAAGGTGTTTTCCAAAGACGCTGGTGGATAAGCGCACGGTGCTTTGATGTCTGCGGCGTATTCGGTCAGCATGATGAAATCGCCCAGCTTCACTTCTTTACGACGCTTGAAGCCGTCGAAATCAGCGTTAACGAATGCGCGGGTAATTTCACGCGCACGGTCTGCACGGAAGTTCATGAAGATCAGCGCATCGCCGTCTTCCATAGCGGCATCGGCCTGGCCTGCAGCGCGGATAACGGTCGCTTTCACGAATTCGTCGTTTTCATCACGGGCATAAGCGGATTCCAGCGCGGCAACGGCGGTATCTGCCTGGAACTGGCCTTTCGCTTCAACCAGCAGGTTGTAGGCTTCTTCAACGCGATCCCAACGGTTATCGCGGTCCATGGCGTAGTAACGACCAATGATGGACGCCACGCGACCTTTGCCCAGCGCGGCAAATTTGTCTTCAAATGTTTGCAGGGAACCTTTAGCGCTGCGCGGCGGGGTATCACGGCCGTCGAGGAAAGCGTGCAGGTAGATTTTTTCAGCGCCACGTTCAGCTGCCAGCTCAACCATCGCCAGGATGTGATCTTCATGGCTGTGAACGCCACCGGCGGACAGCAGGCCCATGATGTGCACGGCTTTGCCTGCGGCAACGGCTTTATCAACGGCGCCAGACAGCACTGGGTTTGCAAAGAAAGTGCGTTCTTTGATTTCAACGTCGAGACGGGTCAGGTCCTGATAAACAATGCGACCAGCGCCAAGGTTTACGTGACCCACTTCGGAGTTGCCCATCTGACCATCAGGCAGGCCCACTTCCAGACCTGATGCCTGGATCAGGGTATGCGGACGTTTTGCCCACAGCGCATCCATAACCGGAGTTTTTGCACTGAAAATAGCGTTATCCTGCTGCTCTTCGCGGTAGCCGTAGCCATCCAGGATCACCAGTACCATAGGTTTTTTAGAAACCGACATTGCGACAACCTCATGCTCAAAAGACAGAAAATTTGCGTAATTTTACTACAGCTGAATCGATAAAATAACAATGAGAGATCAAAGAAAGCGGGGAGATGATGGGCGAAAAGCACACATTTTTCTCCTTTTTTCCGTAGCACGCCGCAGAAAATACATTACATCACGCGCGCTGGCTGTATTTGCGCCACGCCGCAGGTATACTCCTTCCCTGGTTTTTAAACATTACACGTCGGGAGCTGTTACCCCCCATGCAAGAGATTATGCAATTTGTTGGTCGTCACCCAGTTCTGAGTATCGCGTGGATCGCGCTGCTGGCGGCCGTGCTGTTCACCACGTTCAAAGGGCTGATGTCCAAAGTTAAAGTCATCACCCGTGGCGAAGTGACGCGTTTAATTAACAAAGAAGACGCGGTGGTGGTTGATCTGCGCCAGCGTGACGATTTCCGTAAAGGCCACATCGCCGGTTCTTTGAACCTGCTGCCTGCTGAAATCAAAGCCAATAACGTCGGTGAGCTGGACAAACACAAAGACAAGCCGGTGATTGTTACCGACGGTACCGGAATGCAAGCCACTGAATCAGCTAGCTTGCTGCTGAAAGCGGGCTTTGAAAAAGTCTTCGTACTCAAAGAAGGTATCGCTGGCTGGAGCGGTGAAAACCTGCCTCTGGTTCGCGGAAAGTAAGACCTGCTCATTTATCGGGTAAAGTCAGGAGAGATGTTATGGCGAAGATTGAAATCTATACCAAAGCGACCTGCCCTTATTGCCATCGTGCAAAAGCGCTGCTGTCGGCAAAAGGCGTGTCTTTCGAAGAACTGCCGATTGACGGTAACGCCGAAAAGCGCGAAGAGATGATTCAGCGCAGTGGACGTACGACGGTTCCGCAGATTTTTATTGATGCACAGCACATTGGCGGCTGTGACGACTTGTATGCGCTTGATGCTCGTGGTGGACTCGATCCCCTGCTGAAATAATGCTTTATTAAGCGCTCACGCCTGCCCTTTGTGGGCGTGAGGCATACCGCCTATTTTAAGGACAACACGAAAGGGTTTTTACACATGTCAGAACAAAACAACGCAGAAATGGCTTTCCAGATCCAACGCATCTACACCAAAGACGTTTCTTTCGAAGCGCCAAATGCCCCTCAGGTTTTCCAGAAAGATTGGCAACCAGAGGTTAAACTTGATCTTGATACCGCATCCAACCAGCTGGCTGAAGGCGTGTATGAAGTGGTGCTGCGTGTCACCGTAACGGCGACTCTGGGCGAAGAAACTGCGTTCCTGTGCGAAACTCAGCAGGCGGGTATCTTCTCCATTGAAGGTATCGAAGGGACTCAGATGGCCCATTGTCTGGGTGCATACTGCCCGAACATCCTGTTCCCGTATGCGCGTGAATGCATCACCAGCCTGGTTTCCCGTGGGACTTTCCCACAGCTGAACCTTGCGCCAGTTAACTTTGATGCGCTGTTCATGAACTATTTGCAGCAGCAGGCTGGCGAAGGTGCAGAACAACATCAGGATGCCTGATGAACGCACTTAACGCTTCAATGACTGTGATCGGTGCCGGCTCGTACGGCACCGCTCTTGCCATCACCGTGGCAAGAAATGGCCACCCAGTTGTACTCTGGGGCCACGATCCAAAGCATGTCGCAACGCTACAGCACGATCGCTGTAACGTGGCATTCCTGCCTGACGTTCCGTTCCCCGACACGCTTCATCTTGAAAGTGACTTAGCCACTGCGCTTGCCGCCAGCCGCGATATTCTGGTGGTGGTGCCGAGCCATGTCTTTGGCGATGTCCTGCGCCAGATGAAACCGCTGTTGCGCGACGATGCACGCATTGTGTGGGCAACAAAAGGGCTGGAGGCTGAAACGGGCCGCCTGCTGCAAGAGGTTGCGCGCGAAGCGCTGGGCCCGGATATCCCGCTGGCGGTGATTTCAGGGCCAACGTTTGCCAAAGAGCTGGCGGCGGGCTTACCGACCGCGATTTCGCTGGCGGCGACAGACCCGGTGTTTGCCGACGATTTGCAGCAACTGCTGCACTGTGGCAAGAGCTTCCGTGTCTACAGCAACCCGGATTTCATCGGCGTCCAGCTGGGCGGCGCGGTGAAAAACGTGATTGCGATTGGTGCGGGTATCTCTGATGGCATCGGCTTTGGCGCCAATGCCCGTACGGCATTAATCACCCGTGGGCTGACCGAAATGTCACGTCTGGGCGTGGCGCTCGGCGCAGATCCTGTGACTTTTATGGGCATGGCGGGGCTGGGCGATTTAGTGCTCACCTGTACCGATAACCAGTCGCGCAACCGTCGTTTCGGTATGGCGTTGGGCAAGGGCGCGCAGGTGCAGGAAGCGCAGGACACCATTGGCCAGGTGGTAGAAGGTTACCGTAATACCAAAGAAGTTCGCGAGTTGGCGCACCGTGTGGGTGTCGAAATGCCAATAACCGAGGAAATTTATCAGGTATTATATTGCGGAAAAAGTGCGCGCGAGGCAGCATTGACCTTATTAGGTCGTGCACGCAAGGATGAGCATAGCGGCAACTAATCGCAGGGAACCTTTGTCATCCCGACGATCCGGCCAGCAGAGACTGGCCGATCGTTCCAATACGTCTGGAGTATGCAATGTCGTGTGAAGAACTGGAAATTGTCTGGAACAATATTAAAGCCGAAGCCCGCGCCTTGGCCGACTGCGAGCCTATGCTCGCCAGCTTCTATCACGCTACGCTACTCAAGCATGAAAATCTGGGCAGTGCATTAAGCTACATGCTCGCCAATAAGCTGGCATCGCCAATTATGCCGGCTATTGCCATTCGGGAAGTGGTGGAAGAAGCCTACGCCGCTGATCCAGAAATGATCGCCTCAGCCGCCTGTGACATTCAGGCCGTGCGCACCCGTGACCCGGCGGTCGACAAATATTCTACGCCGCTCCTTTATCTGAAAGGCTTCCATGCTTTGCAGGCCTACCGCATCGGCCACTGGCTGTGGGGGCAGGGGCGTCGTGCGCTGGCTATTTTCCTGCAAAATCAGGTGTCGGTGTCGTTCCAGGTGGACATCCACCCGGCGGCAAAAATTGGTCGCGGCATTATGCTCGACCATGCCACCGGTATTGTGGTGGGTGAAACAGCGGTGATTGAAAACGACGTGTCGATTCTGCAATCGGTGACCCTTGGCGGTACCGGTAAAACCAGCGGCGACCGTCACCCGAAAATCCGCGAAGGCGTGATGATTGGCGCCGGAGCGAAAATTCTCGGCAATATCGAAGTAGGGCGCGGCGCGAAAATTGGTGCAGGTTCGGTGGTTTTACAGCCTGTACCACCGCACACCACTGCCGCAGGCGTCCCGGCGCGTATCGTCGGCAAGCCTGAGTCGGATAAACCGTCGATGGATATGGATCAGCACTTCAACGGCATTAACCACGGATTTGAGTACGGCGACGGGATTTGATTCCTTGCCCGGTGGCGCTGCGCTTACCGGGCCTACCAAACCGTAGGCCGGATAAGGCGTAGCCGCCATCCGGCAAATATCAGCTACGCAATACCGCGCCCGGATACCCCAGCTGGCGCCACGCCTCATACACCACCACCGACACCGCGTTCGACAAGTTCATGCTGCGGCTGTCCGGCATCATCGGAATACGAATTTTTTGCTCCGGCGGCAGCGCATCCAGAATGGTCGCGGGCAGTCCGCGCGTTTCCGGGCCAAACATCAGATAGTCACCGTCCTGATAGCTCACCGCGCTATGTGCGGGCGTACCTTTGGTGGTCAGGGCAAACAGACGCTGCGGGTTTTCGCTCTCAACAAACGCGGCGTAATCGGCATAGCGCGTGACGGCGGTGAACTCATGGTAATCCAGTCCGGCGCGACGTAGGCGTTTGTCGTCCCAGGCAAAGCCCATCGGTTCGATGATATGCAGGCGAAAGCCGGTATTGGCACATAGACGGATGATGTTCCCGGTATTCGGCGGGATTTCAGGTTCGAATAAAACGATGTTAAGCATGCTGCCCCCTTGGATTGCGGGGGCAGGATAGCAGAATTTAGAGAAACCCTCACCCCGGCCCTCTCCCTGAAAGGGAGAGGGAGCAGCGCCGGTCTGCGAACATGCAAATGTTGACCGGACACTCCCCTCGCTCCTGTGGGGTAAGAGTCAGGGAGAAAGCAAAAGCACCAAACGACGCCGAACGGTCCCCTCGCCCCTTCGGGGAGAGGGTTAGGGTGAGGGCCCCTCGCACTGAGCTACGCCGCGCTTCCCTGCTTAATCGCATTAAACACCTGCGCCGCTTCAGCGTTGTGCACCAGCGAATCGCGGCTAATCTCTTTAATCGATTTCGCCCCGGTCAGCGTCATCGCCACCTTCATCTCTTTCTCAACCAAATTCAGCAGGTTCGCTACCCCCGCCTGACCCTGCGTTGCCAGCGCATACAGATACGCACGCCCCAGCAGGACGGTATCCGCGCCCAGCGCAATCATACGCACCACATCCAGCCCGTTACGGATCCCGCTGTCGGCCAGAATGGCGATATCACCCTTCACCGCATCAGCGATGGCCGGGAGCGCACGCGCGGAAGAGAGCACGCCGTCGAGCTGGCGACCGCCGTGGTTGGAGACCACAATCCCATCGGCGCCAAAACGCACCGCGTCGCGCGCATCTTCCGGGTCGAGGATCCCTTTGATCACCATCGGGCCGTCCCAGAATTCACGGATCCACTCGAGGTCTTTCCACGAGATAGACGGATCGAAGTTATTCGCCAGCCAGCCAATGTAGTCTTCCAGCCCGGTCGGTTTGCCGAGGTAGGTGGAAATATTGCCTAAATCGTGTGGACGACCGTTTAGCCCCACGTCCCATGCCCACTGGGGATGAGTGACCGCCTGCCAGTAGCGACGCATTGCGGCATTTTGTCCGCTCATGCCGGAATGGGCGTCGCGGTAGCGCGCACCCGGCGTTGGCATATCGACGGTGAACACCAGCGTTGAACAGCCTGCCGCCTTTGCCCGCTCCAGCGCGTTACGCATAAAACCGCGATCGCGCAGGACATACAGCTGGAACCACATCGGACGCTTGATGGTTGGCGCCACCTCTTCAATCGGACACACCGACACGGTTGAGAGGGTAAACGGAATACCTTTGGCATCCGCGGCGGCGGCGGCCTGCACTTCACCACGACGAGCATACATGCCGCACAGGCCAACCGGCGCAAGGGCTACGGGCATTGAAAGCTGCTCGTTGAACAGCGTGGTTTCCAGGCTCAGATCGGACATGTTTCTCAGGATGCGCTGACGCAGCGCCACATCCGACAGGTCTTCCACGTTGCGCCGCAGGGTATGTTCCGCATACGCGCCTCCGTCAATGTAGTGGAACAAGAACGGTGGCAGGATGCGCTGTGCGGCGGCGCGGTAGTCACTGGCGGCGGAAATAATCATGCTTTTTTCTCCCTGGAAATATCAGTGTGGTCGTCGGGCAAGCGGGTGATCCGCGCCTGGCGGGCCAGGTCTTCATCAAAACGTTTAATGGTGGTGTGGACGAAACCAAGATGCGCCATCATCGCCTGGCGTGCGCCTTCAGCGTCACCGGCGGCAATGGCATCGAGGATGGCCAGATGCTGTTCGGTCAGCTTCGCAAATACCGGTGGCACCAGATACATGCGCTCGCGGCTCTGAATCACCGAGGATTGCAGCAGGTCGAAAAATCCGCGCATGGTTTGCAGAAGCACCACATTGTGGGACGCCTCGGCAATGGCTAAATGGAAACGCACGTCGGCCTGTGAGGCGAGATCCGGGTCGTGGCTTTGGGTGGCTTCAAAACAGAGGCGGATTTTTTCTTTATCGGCGTCGGTGGCGCGCATCGCCGCATACCATGCGGTGCTGGCTTCGATGGCGTGGCGAGCTTCGAGGATATCAAAGCTATAATCCGGGTCATCGGCGAGCAGGGTTTTCAGCGGCTGCACGATATTTTGTTCAGACCAGCCCTCGTGCTGCCAGCGCACGAAGGTGCCGCCGCCGCGACGGCTAAGCAGCAATCCTTCACTGACCAGTTTCGCCAGCGCCTCACGCAGCGAATTGCGCGAGACGCCAAGCTGGCTTGCCAGTTTACGTTCAGCGGGCAATCGCATGCCCGCTTCCAGTTGTTGTTCTTCAATCAGCGCCCGCACGCGGCAGGCGACATCGTCTGACAGACGTTTGGGCAGTGTAATCACGGAATCATCCACGTTAAGACATACGCCTGCAGCGTGGTAATCACGCCCACCATACAGGTGAAAATCAGGCTGTGTTTCACGGTGAAACGGAACAGGTCAGATTCTTTACCGACCAGGCCTACCGCCGCACAGGCAATAGCGATGGACTGCGGTGAAATCATCTTCCCGGTCACGCCGCCGGTAGTGTTAGCGGCAACCAGCAGCACGTCCGAGACGCCAATCTGCTGCGCGGCGGTGGCCTGGAGCGCGGCGAACAAGGCGTTGGAGGAGGTGTCTGAGCCGGTCAGGAATACGCCAAGCCAGCCGAGGAACGGCGAGAAGAAGGTAAAGGCATGACCGGTGTGCGCCAGCGCCAATGCCAGCGTCGAGGACAGGCCGGAGTAGTTAGAGATAAAGGCGAACGCCAGCACCATGCCGATAGAGTAAATCGGTAACGCCAGCTCTTTAAGGGTAGAACCGAAGGTGCTGATGGCCTCTTTTGGCTTCATGCGCAGCCAGACTATCGAGAGCAGTGCGGCAAACAGAATGGCGGTGCCGGTGGCGGAGAGCCAGTCAAATTTATACACCGCCGCATAGGCGGTCGCCTGATTCACCACCGGCGGCATACGCGCGACCAGTTTGTCGAGGTATGGCACCGAAATATTAATCACCAGATCGTATAGCGCGCCGCCCGGAGCAAACAGCGCTTTGAACGGCGGAATGCTCCACAGAGTGACGGTAGCGGTGAGGAACAGGAACGGCGACCAGGCACGAACGATCTGCCCGGCAGTGTAGCGGGTACGCGACAGATCCATATCGACCTGCGATGCGCCCATATCACCAAAGCGGAAGATACGCACCGGCTGCCAGCGTTTGAGGAACAGCGTCAGGCAGACCAGCGATACCAGTGAGGAGATGATATCGGGCAGTTCCGGGCCGAGGAAGTTAGAGCTAAGGTACTGCGCGATAGCAAACGAACCGCCGGCGACCATCACCGCAGGCCAGGTTTCTTTTATCCCGCGCCAGCCGTCCATAATCGCCATGATCCAGAACAGCACGATAATGGTCAGGAACGGCAACTGACGGCCAACCATCTGACCGATTTCAAAGCTGTCCAGACCGGTAACCTGGCCTGCGACCAGAATTGGAATCCCCATCGCACCAAAGGCAACCGGCGCGGTGTTGACGATAAGACATAGCCCCGCAGCGTACAGCGGGTTAAAGCCCAGCCCAACTAACAGCGCGGCGGTAATGGCAACCGGCGCGCCGAATCCCGCAGCCCCTTCAAGGAAGGCGCCGAAGGAGAAGCCGACAATCAGCATCTGCAAACGCTGGTCTGGGGTGATGGAGAGAATCGACGAACGAATGATGTCGAACTGCCCGGTTTTCACCGAGATTTTGTAGACGAAAACGGCGGCGATAATAATCCAGGCAATCGGCCACAGACCGTAGAAGAAACCGTATACCACCGACGCCAGCGCCCGGTCGACCGGCATTTTGTAGAACAGTAGCGCGACGGCCAGCGCGATAGCCACCGTCCAGCTCGCTGCTACATAACCTTTCAGCTTGAGCTTAATCAGCGCGAAGAAGAAGAACAGGATTGGGAGCGATGCTATCAGGCTTGATAGCCAGATATTCCCAGCCGGATCGTAGTTTTGTTGCCAGAGGCTCATGCAGGTCTCCAGGGGGCCGCACGCATTGCTTCGCGGTGAGTCTGGGCTCATCTGTGCGTCACAGTTCGTGTAAAAGTGGCCCTGCCAATTAGATGGTGTAGGGGTAATGACAATGAATGGTTAACCAAATGTTATGCATGAGCAATGCTATTGTGACGATTTGTGGTTAACTTGTGAAGTGATAGCGGTTTGGTTGCTGAATTGGTTGGGCCAATTTAGGGGGGGAGCGTTGAGTTAAACACACCTTCTCCCGGGCGGGAGAAGGTGAGGAACGGGAGATTAGAACTCGGTCTTAGCGAACCCGGTCATAACCTGCAGGCCCATCTCACGACCCAGAGCGGTCATTGGATGAACCACAACGATACCGCGAACGCTCTTTTTCAGCGCCCCCATGTTCGCTTGTTCTTTTTTAGTGATCGCGCGGCTAAACGGCAGTTTTGCCAGCTTTTGCGCTTCTTTGCTCAGCTTCTGTGAATGCACCTCGCGCAGACGTGCGATTTCAGTTTCGAGCTTCGCTTTTTCCGCTTCTAATTCAGCGTACTTTTCAGCGCTATCGACCAAAGAGAGTGCTGCCTGCTGGTGGCGAATGGCGTCAAGCAGGTCGCTCAGGCGTTTGATTTCGTTCTTTTCGATTTCTTTCATGTTGCTGATATTCTGATAATAAAATAGACGTGATGCTCTCTAGTATGCGCGTTGTCGCTCATTTCTGGTAGTTAATTATACAAAATGGGGTAATTTCACCAAGCGATAATTCGCAGTGAATATCTTTAAGATGTTGAATTTTATTGCTATTTCATGAAATAGTTAACTGGATCGCTTTTTAGAAAATTACTGGCCTAAATTCGCACATTTTCCTCAACCCTAATCCTGAAGATTATCCATGCTTAAGAGGGATCTTGTAGAGGGAGGATATGCGATGAACAAAATGGGTGAAAACGTACCACGCATAATTGATAAAGCGGTAGATTTCATGGCTTCCAGTCAGGCATTCATGGAGTATTTACACAAAAGGCCGCATTCTGACCATGTTCCTGCTGATATTCCTGAAGACAAAGCGGAGATGTTCCTGGCGCGGTTAGAGTACTATCGCGACCTCTATCGCCCCGTGGAAAAAACTCGCAAATAACGCGGCAAGATGCGTTTCTCGCTGGTAATGCATCCCCTCCGTTACCAGCGATTTTTACTGCCCGTCCCCCAATCAAAAAATTCTCCTTTAGAGATAATGGCGAAAATGCCTGACGCCCATTATCTTCAATAATATCGGCCCGGATTGTACGCGGCTGCCTGACATTAGACATTCTAACTCGCGTTAATCTGAGGCAAATATGTTTCTAAACTATTTCGCGTTGGGTGTGCTTATCTTTGTGTTTCTGGTTCTGTTTTACGGAATCATTATGATTCACGATATTCCTTATACGATTGCGAAAAAGCGTAATCATCCTCACGCCGATGCGATTCATACCGCAGGCTGGGTGAGTTTATTTACGCTCCATGTTATTTGGCCGTTTCTCTGGATTTGGGCCACGCTTTACCAGCCTGAGCGCGGTTGGGGAATGCAGTCGCATATTCCGCCGACTGAGCCTGCTCCCGCTGGAGATGATGCGCTGAAACAACTCTCTCGTCGGGTGGCTGAACTGGAACAAAAACTGGCAGAGAAAAGCCCTTCGCCCCAAACGACCACCCCGGAGCAATAATCATGGATCTGTTGATTGTTTTGACCTATGTCGCGCTGGCGTGGGCGGTATTTAAAATATTCCGCATTCCAGTTAATCAATGGACGTTAGCCACCGCCGCATTAGGCGGCATATTTTTAGTAAGCAGCCTTATTTTATTGATGAACTATAACCATCCTTATACTTATACCGCGCAAAAGGCGGTGATCTCTATTCCCATTACGCCGCAGGTAACGGGTGTGGTGAGTGAAGTGACGGATAAAAATAACCTGCTGATCCGCAAAGGCGAGGTGCTTTTTAAAATTGACCCGACACGCTACCAGGCCCGCGTTGACAGACTACAGGCCGACTTAGTGACGGCGACTCACAGCATTCAGACGCTTAAAGGTCAGCTCTCGGAAGCGCAGGCCAATACCACTCGCGTATCTGCTGAACGTGACCGTTTATATAAAGATTATCAGCGCTATCTGAAAGGAAGCCAGGCGCGGGTGAACCCGTTCTCAGAAAGTGATATCGACAATGCTCGGCAAAATTATTTGGCGCAGGACGCGATGGTTAAAGCGTCTGTTGCCGAGCAGTCGCAGGTACAAAGTCAGTTAGACAGTATGGTCAACGGTGAACAGTCGCAGATTGTCAGCCTGCGAGCGCAGTTGGCGGAAGCAAGATATAACCTCGACCAGACTATTATCCGCGCGCCAAGTGACGGTTATGTCACTCAGGTACTGATCCGCCCAGGCACCTACGCAGCCGCCCTGCCGCTGCGTCCGGTCATGGTCTTTATCCCCGATCAAAAACGGCAAATTGTTGCCCAGTTTCGCCAAAACTCGCTGTTGCGCCTGGAAAAGGGAGATGAGGCTGAAGTGGTTTTCAATGCTTTGCCGGGGCAGGTTTTTCGCGGCAAGCTGGCGAGCATTCTGCCGGTTGTGCCTGGGGGATCTTATCAAGCACAGGGCGCATTGCAGTCTTTAACGGTGATACCGGGAACTGATGGTGTGCTGGCGTTAATTGATTTGGAACCGAATGCCGATGTGGAGGCGTTACCGGATGGGATTTATGCCCAGGTGGCGGTGTACTCAGACCATTTTACCCATGTTTCAGTGATGCGTAAGGTTTTACTGCGTATGACCAGTTGGATGCATTATCTCTACCTGGATCACTAGGCCAGTAAAAACCTAAGGGCGAATACGGCGGCCTGAGCCATACTGATCTCTTTGTTGGCACAAAGGAGATAATGATGAAACTGGTCGGCAGCTACACCAGCCCTTTTGTACGAAAAATATCGATCCTCTTACTGGAGAAGGGGCTCGCCTTTGAGTTTGTGAACGAGCAGCCCTATAACGCAGAAAATGGCGTCGCGCAGTTTAACCCCTTGGGCAAAGTGCCCGCGCTGGTGACCGACGACGGCGAATGCTGGTTTGACTCGCCGATTATCGCCCAATATATCGAACAGCTCGACGTTGCGCCGGATATGGTGCCACGCGACCCGCTGGCAGCGCTAAAGGTGCGCCAGCTTGAAGCATTGGCTGATGGCATAATGGACGCGGGACTGACCTCCGTTCGTGAGCTGGCGCGTCCGGCCGCGCAGCAGTCCGAAGACGAAGTTTTACGTCAGCGGGAGAAAATCTCTCGCAGCCTGGATGCGCTTGAAGGCTACCTGGCGGACGGCACGCTGAAAGCCGATACCCTCAATCTTGCTACGATCGCCATTGCCTGCGCGATTGGCTACCTGAACTTCCGCCGCATTGCGCCGGGCTGGTGTGTTGACCGACCCAATCTGGTGAAACTGGTCGAAACGCTATTCCTGCGCGAAAGCTTTGCCCGTACCGAACCGCCAAAGGCTTGATTGAACGCTATAACACCTGGTTGCTCTGCGTTGTACAATCCCCCTATGACTCCCTCTCCCGTCGGGAGGGGTAACATTTAACCGTCAGGCCTACTCATGACTACCGAAAACCGTTCGCTCTACAGCCAGCTTCCTGCAACCGATCGCCTGCTTCGCGATCGGGCATTTACCCGTTTACTCGATGCTCATGGCCACTCGCAGGTGGTGGAACAGCTCCGCCAGATGCAGGATGAAGCGCGTCTGAGCATCCGCGAACAGCAAACACTTCCTGCGTGGAGTGAAGACTGGGCGCGGGAGACGGAAAAACGCCTGAACGTTGATGCGCAAAGCGCGCTGCGCCCGGTCATCAATCTCACCGGTACCGTGCTGCATACCAACCTGGGCCGTGCACAACAGGCGCAGTCGGCCATTGATGCCGTCACCCAGGCAATGCGCGATCCGGTAACGCTGGAATATGATTTAGACGGCGCGGGGCGCGGGCATCGCGACCGCGCTTTGGCCGATCTGCTGTGCCGGATTACTGGCGCGGAAGATGCCTGTATCGTCAATAACAACGCCGCAGCGGTGCTTTTGATGCTGGCGGCGACGTCGGCCGGTAAAGAGGTGGTGGTATCGCGCGGTGAGCTGGTGGAGATTGGCGGCGCGTTTCGTATTCCCGACGTGATGCGTCAGGCGGGCTGCGTACTGCATGAAGTGGGCACCACTAACCGCACCCACGCCAAAGATTATCGTCAGGCGGTGAACGATAACACCGGTTTGCTGATGAAAGTGCACACCAGCAACTACAGCATTCAAGGCTTTACCAAATCGGTTGATGAAGCTGAACTGGCGGAGATAGGTCGTGAGCTCGACGTGCCGGTGGTGGCGGATTTGGGTAGTGGTTCACTGATTGACCTTAGTCGCTACGGCTTGCCAAAAGAACCGATGCCGCAGGAGATGATTGCCGCAGGCGTAAGCCTTGTGAGCTTCTCCGGTGACAAACTGCTGGGCGGCCCGCAGGCCGGGATCATCGTCGGCAAGAAAGCGCTGATTGCCGAGCTTCAAAGCCACCCGCTAAAACGTGCGTTACGGGCGGATAAAATGACGCTGGCGGCGCTCGAAGCGACGTTACGTCTGTATCTGCATCCTGAAAAACTGGCGCTTGAATTGCCGACGCTACGTTTATTAAGCCGACGCGCAGAAGAGATTCACCAGCAGGCGCTACGCCTGCGTGAACCGCTGGCTCAGCGCTACGGTGATGAATTCTCCGTGCAGGTCATGCCCTGTGCTTCACAAATTGGTAGCGGATCGCTGCCGTCAGAAAGTCTGCCAAGCACCGCGATTGCGTTGACGCCGCTCGACGGTCGTGGCAGCCAGCTTGAAACGCTGTCGAATCGCTGGCGTAGCCTGCCTATCCCGGTTATCGGGCGCATTTATGATGGTCGCCTGTGGCTGGATTTGCGCTGCCTTGAAGATGAACCTCGTTTTCTGGAGATGTTGTTGAAATGATTATTGCCACCGCCGGGCACGTTGACCACGGCAAAACCACTCTGTTGCAGGCCATTACCGGCATTAACGCCGACCGCCTGCCGGAAGAGAAATCCCGCGGCATGACCATCGACCTGGGCTACGCCTACTGGCCGCAGCCGGATGGTCGCGTGCTGGGCTTTATCGATGTGCCCGGTCACGAAAAGTTTCTCTCAAACATGCTGGCGGGCGTGGGCGGCATCGATCATGCCCTGCTGGTGGTGGCGTGCGATGATGGCGTGATGGCGCAAACCCGCGAGCATCTGGCCATTCTGCAACTGACGAGGAACCCGACGCTGACCGTGGCGCTGACCAAAACCGATCGCGTAGATACCGCGCGTATCGAGGAGGTTCGCCATGAAATCGCCGACGTTCTGCGTGAATATGGCTTTGAAGAGGCCACGTTGTTTGAAACGGCAGCAACCGAGGGGCGCGGTATTGACGCGCTGCGTGACCATCTGCGCCAGCTTTCTGCTCGCGATCGTATGGAGCATCAGCGTTTCCGCCTGGCTGTTGATCGTGCTTTTACGGTCAAAGGTGCGGGTTTAGTGGTCACCGGCACGGCGCTGTCTGGCGATGTCCGCGTGGGCGACACGTTGTGGTTAACGGGCAAAAATACGCCGATGCGTGTGCGCGGTTTGCATGCGCAGAATCAACCGGTCGAACAGGCACACGGCGGGCAGCGAATTGCGCTGAACATTGTCGGGGCGGCCGAAAAAGACGATCTCAAGCGGGGCGACTGGCTGTTATCAGAAGCCCCGCCTGAACCTTCTGAGCGCGTGATTGTTGAGCTGCAAAGCCACGCGCCGCTCGGCCAATGGCAGCCGCTACATATTCACCATGCGGCCAGCCATATCACCGGGCGCGTATCGCTTCTGGAAAACAATCTGGCAGAGCTGGTGCTTGATTCCCCGCTGTGGCTGGCGGATAACGACCGCCTGGTATTGCGTGATATCTCGGCTAAAGCGACGCTGGCGGGGGCGCGAGTCGTGACCCTCAACTCACCAAGACGCGGCAAACGTAAAGCTGAATATCTGGCGTGGATTGCCACGCTGGCGCTGGCAAAAGAGGACGCTCAGGCGCTCGCGGTGCATCTCTCCCGCGATGCGGTCAAACTCGGTGAGTTTGGCTGGGCGCGTCAGTTGAGTCCTTCTGGATTACAGCAGCTGATTGCCAAACCTGGTTTTATCCTCGCGGGTGATAGCCTGTTGGATGCGCCGCTGGCGGCACGCTGGCAGCGTAAATTGTTAGATGCGCTGGCGATTTATCATGAACAGCACAAAGATGAACCGGGCCCGGGGCGTGAGCGTCTACGCCGTATAGCGTTGCCGATGGAAGATGAGGCGCTGGTGCTGACGCTGATTGAGCAGATGCGTGAAAGCGGCACCATTGCCAGCCACCACGGTTGGCTGCATCTGCCCGATCACAAAGCCGGGTTTACCGACGAGCAGCAGGCCATCTGGATGAAGGCCGCGCCGCTGTTTGGCGATGAACCGTGGTGGGTACGCGATATGGCGGCGCAGACCGGTACGGAAGAGAACACCATGCGCGGCATATTACGACTGGCAGCGCAGCAGGGGATGATCACGGCGATTGTCAAAGACCGTTATTATCGTAACGATCGCATTGTGGCATTTGCCAGTATGATTCGTGAACTCGACCTGGAAAAAGGCTCGACCTGCGCGGCTGATTTCCGTGATAAATTAAATGTTGGTCGTAAATTAGCCATTCAGATTCTGGAATATTTCAACCGCATTGGCTTTACGCGTCGTCGCGGAAATGATCATTTATTACGCGATGCGCTACTTTTTCCCGATAATAAAAATTAACAATTGATATGGAAAATATATCAATTTAAACACAAAAATATATTGATGAAGAATCAGCACGTTAGGAAGATCAACCTGACGTGCTTTTTATTTTCCTGATGGGAAAAAATGCAATGCCGATCATATTTTCCCATGCTCTATTGCTCTACCCTCGTGGCCTGCTTATTAAATAAAGGAACTATCATGGCTGCATCAACTTTTTTCATTCCATCAGTGAATGTCATCGGCAACGGCGCGTTAAATGACGCAATGAATACCATGAAGGATTACGGCTATCGTCGTGCCCTGATTGTCACCGATGCCGTTTTGAATAAGCTTGGGGTTGCTGGCGATATTCAAAAACGTCTCCAGGAATATGACATTCTGAGCGTGGTGTTTGATGGAACGCACCCGAATCCAACGACGGTTAACGTTGAGGAAGGGCTGGAGATGCTGCGTGCCAATGATTGTGACTGCGTGATTTCGCTGGGTGGCGGTTCACCGCACGACTGCGCGAAAGGGATTGCGCTGGTGGCCTCCAACGGCGGCGACATTCGTGACTACGAAGGCGTCGACCGTTCTGCTAAACCGCAGCTACCGATGATTGCCATTAACACCACGGCGGGTACGGCGTCTGAAATGACCCGTTTCTGCATCATCACTGACGTTGATCGCCATATCAAAATGGCTATCGTTGATAAGCATGTGACGCCAGTACTGTCGGTCAACGACTCTTCGCTGATGGAAGGAATGCCGAAAGGGCTGACCGCGGCGACCGGGATGGATGCGCTGACCCACGCCATTGAAGCCTATGTTTCAACTGCTGCTACGCCGATTACCGACGCTTGTGCGCTGAAAGCGATCACCATGATTGTGCAAAATCTGCCGACGGCGGTAGAGAACGGTAGCAACAGTGAAGCGCGTGAAGCGATGGCCTACGCGCAGTTCCTGGCAGGGATGGCGTTCAACAACGCTTCTCTGGGCTACGTTCATGCAATGGCGCACCAGTTGGGCGGTTTCTACGATCTGCCACACGGCGTATGCAACGCGGTTCTGCTGCCGCATGTGCAGGTGTTTAACAGCAAAGTGGCCGCTGCGCGTTTGCGTGACTGTGCTCAGGCGATGGGTATTGATGTAGGCGCGATGAGCAACGAGCAGGGCGCAGAAGCCTGCATCGACGCGATTCGTAAACTGGCGCGTCAGGTGAATATTCCTGCCGGCCTGCGTGACCTGAACGTGAAGGAAGAAGATTTCCCGGTTCTGGCAACTAATGCGCTGAAAGATGCCTGCGGCTTTACCAACCCAATTCAGGCAACGCACGACGAAATCATGGCGATTTTCCGCGCCGCGATGTAATACCTGTGCCGCGCCGGTTTGGGGGAGCTTCCCGGAGTCGGCGTAAACGCCTCGTCCGGGCTACTCTATCCTGTAGCCCGGCCAAGCGAAACGCCGCCGGGAATCCCCGGCACCTTATTTATCCTGCGAGTTTTGATTGTCGTAAACGACACGTAATTCTAGCGAACGACATTGTCCGTATATCCACAGCCCAAGCCAGCTCAGGCAGCCCATAATGCCGGTTAAAACCAGTGCGAGCAGGGCGAAAAATAACGGGCTGATAATGAGCACGCCAAAGCCGTGCATCACCTCGCCGTTCCAGCGGACGGCAATAAGCGTAATACCAATTGCCCCTAAAATACCGTTAAAAATACCCAATGGTACCAGTGAGCACATCAGGCCCAGCAGGTGGATTTTAAAAAGGCTGCCCGCGCTGATTTTTTTCAGCGAAACGGTCTGGAATTCGTCCATGTTATTGTGCGCTATGTTGTTGGTATACGTGGAAACAACTATAGGGGAAACGATACTGAGGTGATAGCTAATCAAAGTTTGAGACCGGACAAAGCTCTCAATATTTGTAGGTACAGTGAGCACCACCAACAGGTAGGCCTGATAAGCGTAGCGCCATCAGGCATACTCGCACAAATTGCCGGATGGCGGCTTTCGCCTTATCCGGCCTACGTGATTATCTCGGAGGATTACTCGCCCTCATTGACCCAAATCCGCATCTCGCCTTCACCACGGTTGGCCCAGCTAAACCATGGAATAAAGGTGAGCGTCTGCGTCTGGCGCTGCGCTGGTGAGGTATCGTAATGCCAAAGTGGCTGTTGTTCCGGCTGGCTCGTCGAGTGCTTTATCCCCTGTGCCTGCAACAGAATTTTATGAGCGAAAATACCTTTGCCCTCTATCTGCATAAACTGCGCTCCTTCCGGTAGCCACAGATTATGCAATTCCTCGCCGTTATCGGCCTGCTCCAGACAGTACACCAGCGGCCCGCGCTGAATCGCGACTTTCCCGGCAACATGGCGCACCAGTGGATTACCGTAAACCCGGCGTACCGGCATCGGCAGCGTTAGCGTTAAGGTATCGCCCTCAAGCCAGGTACGGGAGAGATGCAGATAACCTTTTTTCACCGTGCCCGCAACATCTCGACCGTTCAGGGCGACGTGCGGATCGGTGCACCAATCCGGCAGGCGTAGCGCCAGCGTGTGGTTAACGGGATCGGATGAATCAATCGCGATCTTGACCTGATCCTGCCACGGGTAATTGCCGCTGATGCGCAAACGCAGCGTCTGTTCGCCCACCGGAACTTCAACGCTGTTGCCGATATAGAGATTGACGAACAATGCATCGTCGCGCGGCGTGTAGATGTAGTGACCAATAGAGGTCAGTACGCGCGCAATATTCGGCGGGCAGCAGGCGCAGCCGAACCAGCGCTGGCGTACAGGTTTGACATGATCGTAGATATGGTTGAATTGCAGCGTTTTCGGATGCACTTCAAGCGGGTTCACGTAGAAGAAATGTTTGCCGTCCAGCGCCATGCCGCCGAGCACCGTGTTATACAACGCGCGCTCCATGACATCGGCATACTGGCTGTCGCCTTCCATCTCCAGCATCCGACGGGCAAACATCATCAGGCCAATTGAGGCGCAGCTTTCGGCGTAAACGGTGTCATTAGGCAGGTCGTAGTCGCTGCTAAACGCTTCGCCGCTGCTTTGTGAGCCGATACCACCGGTAATGTACAGTTGGCGCTGGGCCATATTGTTCCATAAGCGCAGGCAGTCCTGGCGTTTGCTCTCGTCCTGACTTAAACGAGCGAGGTGCGCCACACCGGTCATCAGGTAGACAAAGCGGACGGCATGGCCGATGGCAGTCGGCTGTTCGGCAATGGGCTGATGCGCCTGGCTGTAGGGTTTGTCTTTCACCATCCACGCCGTGCCGTAAGTGTTCCAGTAGGAGGTTTTGCCGCGTTTTTCATATTCATGGTCGTAGAAGTGTGGTTGTTTACCGCGCTCTTCGACAAAGTAGTCCACCAGTGCCAGATAGCGTGGTTCCTGCGTCACTTCATACAGGCGCATCAGCGCCAGCTCAATCTCCGGGTGACCCGGGTAGCCATGAATTTGATGTTCAGCGGTGCCAAACACCCGATCGATGTGGTCTGCCAGACGGCAAACCACATCCAGTAGCTGTCGCTTGCCGGTGGCCTGGAAGAAAGCCACGCCCGCTTCAATCATGTGCCCTGCGCAATAAAGCTCGTGGCATTCGGCCAGATTGGTCCAGCGCTCCTGCGGTGCTTTTACCGTAAAATAGGTATTAAGATAGCCATCTTCGCATTGAGCGGCGGCGACTAGTGCGATTACCTCGTCGGCGGTTTTCTCTAACCCGGCATCCGGCTTTTGGCACAGTGACCAGGCGACAGCCTCCAGCCATTTCGCCACGTCGCTATCCTGAAAGACCATCCCGTAAAACTCACCGGTTTGCTGGCCTGCGGCAATACGAAAGTTTTCTATCGCATGGCTGGGCTCTGCGTCGTTGATACGGTCATTTAGCGCATCCCATTGATAGGGGATCACCACATCACGAACCAGCTGTTGGTACTGGGCGAAGAACGGGTCGTTAACTTTTAACGTATGCAAATCGACTTCCATAACGGACATAACAAACTCCTCAGGACTGAACGTGACGTGCGCGAAGGTCGGTTGCAATGCGCGCCATCATAGGGTTATTGAGCCGGCAGGCGCGGATTGAGAACGCCAGCAGCAGGTGGAACAGGGCGGGCAGCAGAGTTTCCATTGCCGTTATGCCTGTCAGTGACTCGGCGGTCTGGTTCCCTTCACCGGGCTGATAAGCCACATAGATAAAGACCAGGCTAATAATGCCCGCACTGGAGGCCCAGGCCAGCTTGATAAAGAACAGGTTAAAGGCGAAGTTCATGCCGGATGAGCGCACGCCGGTTTTCCATTCGCCGTAGTCGTCGGAGAAGGCCATCAGTGAGAAGTGCAGCGGTAGAGTAAAGCCCAGAATAATGCCGTTGCCGAGGATTACCGCCAGCCACAGCGTCTGGTGGGCTGGGCCGGTGGGTAAGAACCACATGCCGACGGCGATCGCCGCTAATACCAGGTTGGTGTAGTAGTAGAGCTTGACGGTATCGAAACGGCGAGAGAGCAAGTTGATGACCACTGAACCGAAAATAGAGGCAAAGGTCACCATGGTGAAGAACAGCGAGGTATAGCCGGTGGAGCCGCCTAACACGTAGGTGATGAAGTACATATAGCCGCCACCGCGGATGTTAAACACGTTGATAAGCAAGAACGACATCACCAGCATCAGCAGTAACTGGTCATTTTTGCGCAGCCCGGCGATGTGCTCTCGCAGGGTGAACTTGCCCATCATATCCAGCGATACGCGTTCGCGAACCCAGAAGAAGCAGCACAGGAACATCACCGCTGCAATGGCGCACAGGACGCCAACGCCATACTGATAGCCCTGAGCGGTGTTGCCCTGACCCAGTACTTTAACTAACCACGGCAGACCAACGGAGACCAGAAAACCGGCCACGCCGCACAGTACGAAACGCCATGCCTGGCAGGAGATCACCTCGCTGTGGCGGGTGGTCATGGTGTTAATCAGCGCGCAATAGGGGACGTTAATCGCGGTATAGCTCACCGACAGCAGCAGATAGGTGCCAAATGCCCAGGCGATTTTTACCCCCATGCTGGTATCGGGAACGGTAAAGGTCAGAACGCCAATAATGGCGATAGGCACGGCAATCCACAGCTGCCAGGGGCGAAAGCGTCCCCAGCGGCTCTGTGTACGATCAGCCAGGACGCCCATAATGGGGTCGGAAATGGCATCAAACACGCGCAATGCCAGGAACATCGTGCCGACCAATGCGGGGGTTAATCCAAAGACATCAGTATAGAAAAAGGTCAGGAAGTTCATGATAAGGCAGGTAATAACGGTGCCGCCTGCGTCGCCAAGACCGTAGCCGATTTTTTCCCGAATCGATAATTTATCGTCCAGTGAACCCGGCACAATCTCGCTGGTGGTGATGGGTGTAGCGGTCATGGGTACTCCTCGCAATGTGGAGAGTTCTTATTCAGTAGGGTTATTTTTGTAATGTCATGACCTGTTTAATTTTGCCTGGAATGCGGCGACCAACAAGGTCACAAAGAAGTATAAAAAGTGGGTAATTCCGACTTGATGAGAAAAGTGTGAAGGCGATCGGGCATAAATCCATTTATTTAATAATAATCAATAAGAAAACACGTTTATTGCCTATGATTAAGCGGGATTATTAATATTTATGCTCAATCTCTCCATAGCGCTTCCGATTAAGGTGCAGAACGGAGGCTTATTTATCTCACGCGGTGTGGGACGTCACCCGGCGCGCCGGTTACGCTCATGGGAAATTATTTTTGTGGAAAAAGGGACATTAACGATTCAGGAAGATGAGCGTATTTTTCAGGTTTGCGCTGGCGACAGTTTATTACTTTGGCCGGGGCGTCAGCATGTGGGAATTGAGGATTTCCCGGCTGAGCTGAAGTTCTACTGGCTGCATTTTGAAATCAATGCGCCCACGCAATCGCATCCGCTGCTAACGCAGTTGGCCATTCCGCAGCAGACCACTCTGCACGATCCTCAGTCTCTGATCTCGCTGTTTCGTCAGTTTCTCAACGAGCAAGAAAAAATTCAGCGTAACGCTTCACTAGAATTTATTTTACTGCTGATTTTGCAGCATATTTCGCTATCGGCGCAAACCGAGGAGCCAAAAGATGAGGGGGGGACCGCGCTGGCCTGGCGGGCGCAGCAGGTGATTCATACCCGCTACCATTTGCCGCTCTCTACCTCCATGCTGGCAAAAGAGCTGCACTGTAATGCCGACTATTTGGGGCGCGTTTACCGAAGGGTGTTTCACCTGACGCTGACGGAGGCCATTCACCGCCAGCGGGTGCGGGCGGCGGAAAAGCTCCTGAGCAACCATGCGCGTTCGTTAAAAGAGGTGGCCGAACAGTGCGGTTTTGCCGATGTGGGCTATTTTCGACAAATCTTCCGCAAGCATACCGGTCTGACACCCGCCGCGTGGAAGCGGCGGTATTGTAAGGAGCATATTAATTCGGCATGAGGCAAATGACCGAATAGGCTCAGGCATCTAACAAAAAATGCTGACCACCGATGTCGGATCAAAGCATGACATCGACCTGCTCTGGCACTCTTAGGGTTTACTGTCCACAACGGAGTGGGGAATGAACCCGTTTATTGTCGCTGATTCCATGAAGTGTATTGGTTGCCGGACGTGCGAGGTCGCCTGCGTCGTGGCGCATCAGGAGCCGCAGGCGTGCGCGACGATATCGCGTGAGGCGTTCCTTCCGCGTATTCGCGTGGTGAAGGGGGATACGTTTTCGACGGCGGTAGCTTGTCACCAGTGTGAAGACTCACCGTGCGGAAATGTCTGCCCAACGGGGGCTATCTCGCGCAAGGATGGCTATATCAGCGTCGATCAAGCACGTTGCATCGGGTGTAAGAGCTGTATGCTGGCCTGTCCGTTTGGTGCGATGAACGTGGTTGTGCAACAGTCACGGGCGCAGGCGGTAAAATGCGATTTATGCCGCCATCGTGAAGAAGGGCCAGCCTGCGTGGCGGCCTGTCCTACGCAGGCGCTGGCCTGTGTTGATGTTGGGCAAAGCGTGAAGCCAGCATTCATGTAGGTGGTGGAGGTCAGGCCCAATAAGCAAAGCCTGACCGCTCCTGCATTAACCTTTTTCGCGCCAGGCTTGCGCAATCTCTTCGGCGAGAATCTTCACGCCCGCTTCAATTTTTTCCGGCTCAGGAACATAGTTCATGCGCATACATTGATGCGTGTGATCCCACGGTTTATCCAGGCCCGGGAAGAAGAAGTTGCCGGGAACCATCAGGACGCCACGTTTTTTCAGCCGCTGATACAGTTCCTCAGTGGTGATCGGCAAATCTTTAAACCACAGCCACAGGAAAATCGCGCCTTCGGGTTTATGAATCAGGCAGCGATCTTCCGGTAAATAGCGGCGAAGAGTAGCGATAGTTTCCTGAACGCGCTGATAGTAGAACGGTTTGATAACCGTTTCCGACAGGCGCAGCAGGTCTTTGCGCTTAATCATTTCACACATCATGGCAGGGCCGATGCCGCCGGGCGCGAGGCTGATAATGCCGTTCATATTGCTGATGGCGGTGATGATTTTCTCATTGGCGATAATAATCCCGCAGCGGGTACCCGGTAAGCCAAGCTTAGACAGGCTCATACACAAGATGGTGTTTGGGTTCCAAAGCGGCGTGGCTTCGCTAAAGATAATACCGGGGAAGGGCACGCCGTAGGCGTTGTCGATAACCAGCGGGACGTTATGTTGACGGGCCAATACATCCAGCTTCTTCACTTCATCGTCGGTAATGACATTACCCGTCGGGTTGGTTGGCCGAGAAACGCAGATCATCCCGGTATCTTCGCCGATTGGCAGGTTGTCGAAATCGACGTGGTACTTAAACTGCCCCTCCGGCAATAACTCGATGTGAGGGCGTGTCGAGACGAACAAATCGTCTTCAAGACCAGAATCTGCGTAGCCGATGTACTCCGGCGTCAGCGGAAAAAGCACCTTGCGAGTGGTGCCATCGGCGCGGCGTCCGGCAAACAGGTTAAATAAGTAGAAAAACGCGCTTTGGCTGCCATTTGTCAGTGCAATATTCTGCGGGCCAATCTCCCAACCTAATTCATTTCGCAGCATATCGGCGAGGGCGACGAGCAGATCGTTCTTCCCTTGTGGGCCATCATAATTGCATAGCGCTTCAGAGACTTTGCCGCTTTCCAGCATCTGGGCCAGTAGATTCGTAAAGTAACTGTTCATCTCTGGGATTTGCGCCGGATTACCGCCGCCAAGCATGATGGCGCCCGGGGTGCGTAAACCGTCGTTGAGGTCTTCCATCAGGCGGGCGATGCCTGTATGGCGGGTGAACTTGTCGCCGAAAAGTGAAAATGTCATAGCTGATTTTCTATTGCTTATTTTGTGATGTCGGTAACGATAACGCCACTCACGATGCGGTGCAAATGACCTACTGGAGGATTATTAAGTGGATAACGCGTGATATTGCGTATTGGTTAGCGTTTTGTGCTAAAAGCCTGCGCGCCTGGCGCAGGCTGTATGAAGGATAAATCAGCGGTTACCTGCCCAGACTACCATCACTTTATCCTGTCCATTTTCACGAACAAAACCGTAGCCTTGGGGGAGCGAAAGCGTGGTGTGCAAACCTGCGCCAATGGCCGAGTGACGGGCGCGGAACTGCCCCAGAGTCTGCCAGTGTGCGACGGTCTGCGCAGAGCGACCGGCGACATCCTGCCAGTTCATCTGTGAACGCGTGCCTTGCAGCGGGTCGGAACCGGTAGGGCCAAACGGACGATCTGACTCATCGCCGTAGAAAATCTGTACCGCACCGGGAGCGAGCAGCAACAGTTCAGCCGCATTGCCGCCTTGCTCTCTGAACAGGCGGGTATCGTGAGACGACAAATAGCTCAGAACGTTAAAGCTCTGGAGCTTTTCCGCCATCTGTTGCCAGGTGGCGTCGATATTGGCCAGGCAGTCGCTGGCCTTAGCCGCCTGATCCTGGTAATCGAAGTTAATCATCGCGTCGAAGCCGTGGTGGTAATAGTCGCTTTGCATAACCCCGTGGCCCCAGGCCTCGCCGGTCATCCAGAATGGCGCATCATCCACGGCTTTTTGTGGATTGGCTTTCTTCCACGCCGCCAGCGCTTCGGTGGATTGCGTTTTCAACTGCTGCCATGCCGCCATTTCGACGTGTTTGGCGGTATCCACGCGGAAGCCGTCAATACCGTAATCCCGTACCCATTGGCTAAGCCAGTGGGTGAGGTAGTCGCGCGGGGTATAACCGTCGATGGCTTTTGCGTGCGTGTCCGGCTTGTGGCGATAAAAATTGGGTAATCCGCCGGGCGTCGTGGATTCGGTTTTCAGATCGGGAAGGAAAGCCAGCGACATGGTCAGGTCGTCAAACCCCGGATTGTCGTAATCGCCGATATCCGTGCGGATCCATGCTTTGCCCCACCAGTTTTCCCAGGCAGCTTTGTCGCTGAAATTGATGTAGTCGTTGAAGCTGTGCCAGCTCTGCCCGGGGCCGGGTTTCCAGTCGGTCCAGTGCTGGCCCAGGGTTTTAGTGATTTCCTCGCCTTGCAGATACAGCGCGCCAAACTGGTACTGCTGCATATCGGCAAGCGTCGCGTAGCCGGTGTGGTTCATCACCACATCAAACAGAATGCGGATGCCGCGCTGATGGGCACCGTCAACCAGCGCGCGCAGATCGGCTTCCGTGCCCATGTTGGCATCGAGCGTGGTCCAGTCCTGAGTGTAGTAGCCGTGATAGGCATAATGCGGGAAATCGCCTTTCGTGCCGCCACCGACCCAGCCGTGGATCTGCTCAAGCGGCGAGCTTATCCACAGCGCGTTGACGCCCAATTTTTGCAGGTAGTCGAGCTTGCTGGTGAGCCCTTTAAGATCGCCACCGTGAAAGGTGCCAATTTCCTGCATCCCGTCTTTATGGCGACCGTAGCTATTGTCGTTACTGGGGTCGCCGTTAACGAAGCGGTCGGTCAGCACGAAGTAGACCGTGGCGTTGTGCCAGCTAAATGGGGCGGTTTTTTCGCTAGCCGCACTTTCCAGCAACAATAAGCCATTGCTGTGCTCTGCGGGTTGTAAGGTAATTTTCCCCTGGGTGACAACGGCCGTCTTACCGCTGTAGAAATCGCGGACAAGGCTACCTTCAGCAAACGTCTGGCTAACATCCAGCGTCAGTGGTTTTCCGTCCCAGCGCGGACATTGACGGACGGAAACCTGCGCGGCGCTGCTCTCAGCGGCGCTGTTGACGGCAATGGTCAGCGTAGGCGTACCGGAGCGGGTATCGACTTCCAGCGTATAGGTGCCATCACGGAACAGACGCCATTGTGGCGCCTCGCCTTTGCACGGCTCCAGCGAGAGCATTTGGTTCAGGCGAATGGCGGAAGAGGGCTGCCAGCACTGTTGGTCAAAATTCAATCGAAGAGGGCGAGTACTCTTGGTCAGCGTTTTTTGGCTACTGAATTTTCCCGTTCCGTCGGCAGAAAACGCCGGGAAATCGTCAGTCGTCCAGCTTGCGGCGCTCGCGAAAGCGGGTATCAGTAACGGAAGAATAGCGGCGAGTTTCATTCCAGTATCCTGTGCCAGAGGGGATTTTCTCAAGTGTGCCAGTCGGGCGCTGCGCTGTTATCCTCCCCAGGCCAGGAGGAGAGTAAGGGCTGAGTGATGGTGGTCAAAAAATGAGCTAAAATGAGAGCTGCCGAGCATTTTGTCAGTGCGAATTGGCATATGCTGAATCGCGTCCGGTCTGCCGTTTCGGAATCGGACTATTTCTTAGACGTGCTATTTTGGGCTATTTTTGCTATAATTTGCGATTCAGCTCGCAATTTTATTAAATAAGAAGGCGTTGGAATGATTGCATCCGACCAGGAGACCTAATGATATCGACTCCCATCCGACGATATGGGGCCGCGATTCTCATGTTACTCATCTGCACATTTTCAGGTGGGGTGTTCGCAAAAACACACACGGTAACAAAGCATCAAAAAGCCTCGGTAACAAAGCATCATAAAGTTACGGCAACTAAGACAAGTTTTAGAAAGGCCAGCAGTAAACAAGAGTATTCTCGCAATAGTGTAAAGAGCAGTTCACTTCCTGATTTGCGAAAATACCCTTCCGGAACACCAAGGAAACGCGCGTTTCTCCGGACGGTAATGCCTTATATCACAAGTCAAAATGCAGCCATCACCGCAGATCGTAACTGGTTGGTTTCCAAGCAGTACGAAGGCCGGTGGTCGCCGAGTGAGCGTGCGCGTCTGAAAGATATTGCCGCCCGCTATAAAGTGAGCTGGAACGGCAATACCCGTAAGGTGCCGTGGAACTCGCTGCTTGAGCGTGTTGATATTATCCCTGGCAGCATGGTTGCCACCATGGCGGCCGCAGAAAGCGGTTGGGGTACATCTAAACTGGCGCGTAACAACAACAACCTGTTCGGCATGAAATGCGGTAAAGGTTGTGGCGCAGGTGCAATGAACGGTTATACCCGTTTTGACTCAGTGAAAGAGTCCGTACAGGCGTATGCCAGAAACCTGAATACGCACCCGGCTTATTCTTCGTTCCGTAAGTCACGCGCGCAGCTGCGTAAAACGGATCAGGAAGTCACCGCCACGGCGATGATCCATAAGCTGAAAGGCTATTCGACTAAGGGTTCTAGCTATAACGACTACCTGTTTGCGATGTATCAGGATAACCAGCGTCTGATTGCCGCACATATGTAATCGGTTCTGAATCGTAAAAAAGCCTTCCAGCGATGGAAGGCTTTTTTGTTTGCGACGAAGCAACCTAAGCCTGCACCAACGCCTCGCTATGCTGCTCCCGATACTCCTTCGGCGTAGTGTCATACTCTTTCTTAAACACCGAATAAAAATACTGTAGCGACGGATAGCCGCACATCTGTGAGATTTCGTTAATTGATAGCGACGTTGAAACCAGCAGGCTGCGCGCTTTTTCCAGCTTTTCGCTGTGGATCACGGCATGGATGGTTTCACCCACTTCCTCTTTGAAACGCTTTTCGAGGTTAGAGCGGGAAATGCCTACCGAGTCCAGAACCTGCTCGACCTTAATGCCCTTGCAGGCGTTATTACGGATGTAGTGCATGGCCTGGATCACCGCCGGGTCGTTTAGCGAACGGTAATCGGTTGAGCGGCGCTCCATCACCCGCATGGGCGGCACCAGCACGCGCTGGAGCGGTAATGCTTCGTTGTCGAGCAGCCGCTGCATCAGTTTTGCCGCTTGATAGCCCATTTGTCTTGCGCCCTGAGCCACCGATGAGAGGGCCACGCGGGAGAGATAGCGGGTGAGTTCTTCATTATCAATTCCTATCACGCATAGCTTCTCGGGCACGGGAATATGCAAATGCTCACAGGCTTGCAAAATGTGGCGTGCTCGGGAGTCGGTGACGGCGATAATGCCCGTTTGTGGCGGTAGCGTCTGCAGCCAGTCGGCCAGCCGATTTTGTGCATGCTGCCAATTTTCCGGCGCGGTTTGCTGGCCCTGATAGATGACGCCACGGTACTTCTCTTTGGCAACGATCTGGCTAAATGCGTATTCGCGCTCCTCGGCCCAGCGTTTGCCGCTGGCGGAAGGCAAACCGTAGAATGCAAAACGATGCACCCCTTTTTCCTTCAAATGTAAAAAGGCGCTTTCAACCAGCGCATAGTTATCGGTCGCAATGTAGTGGACGGGAGGGTACTGATCCTGGCGATGATAAGAGCCGCCAACGCCGACGATAGGCACGTCAACATCGGTGAGTAAGGCTTCTATTGTCGGGTCATCGTAGTCGGCGATAACGCCGTCGCCGAGCCATTCCTTGATGTTCTCAATACGCGCACGGAAATCTTCTTCAATAAAGATGTCCCACTCAGACTGTGACGCCTGTAAGTATTCGCCCACGCCTTCAACCACCTGACGGTCAAAAGCTTTATTGGCATTGAATAACAGCGTGACGCGATGACGTTTTCCAAACATGGTTCAGGGTTCCTCGTGAATCATGAGGGGTGTTGCCAAAGCGGTCTGGCAACACCACGGTCTGGTAATCAGGCGCGCCGTTTGGTGGCAGAGTCCATCCAGACGGCAAGCAGCAAAATCGCACCTTTGACGATGTATTGCCAGAAGGTTGGGACGTCCATCATACTCATTCCATTATCGAGCGACGCCATAATAAATGCGCCCATGACCGCGCCAGCGACGCTACCGACACCGCCTGCAAGACTGGTACCGCCGATAACGCATGCGGCGATAGCATCCAGTTCTGCTATATTCCCCGCCGACGGCGAGCCTGCGCCCAGGCGAGAGCTGAGGATAAGCCCGGCAATCGCCACCATCAGGCCGTTAATGGCAAATACCGCGAGCTTGTTACGCTCAACGTTAATCCCGGACAGTCGCGCAGCTTCAATATTGCCGCCGATAGCGTAGATACGGCGACCGAACGCGGTGCGCATGGCCATAAACATGCCGCCGAGCATCAGCAGCGTCAACAACAGTACTGGCGTCGGTACGCCACGATAATCATTAAGCAGCCAGATGGCGCCTAACACGATGACTGCCGTCAGTGCCTGGCGACCCACAACCCCGGTTGACGGGGGAGTCGTGAGCCCTAGCGTCTGGCGACGTGCCCGCCCGCGCCACTGCCAGGCGACAAATGCCATTAGCCCAATCGCCCCAAAGGTAAAGCCAACACCGTCAGGCAGATAGCTCTGGCCGATTTGCGACATTGCCGCGCTGGTGGGTGATACCGTGGTGCCATTCGTGATACCAATCAGAATACCACGGAAGGCGAGCATCCCGGCGAGGGTGACAATAAAGGACGGCACTTTACGATAAGCGACCCACCAACCATTCCACGCGCCCAGTACCAGGCCCATAGCCAGCGTCACGATGATAGTCAGAGGCAGTGGCCAGCCGAACCAGACGTCGAAAATAGCGGCGGCACCACCGAGTAAGCCCATCATCGAACCAACAGAAAGGTCAATTTCTGCGGAGATAATAACGAACACCATACCGACGGCCAGAATGCCGGTAATGGCGGTCTGGCGCAGGAGGTTTGAGACGTTACGTGCGCTAAGGTAGGCGCCATCAGTGGTCCAGGTGAAGAACAGCATAATCACCACAATCGCGGCGATCATCACAAAAACTTGTAAATTTAATGATTTCAGCCGCAGCGCCGGGGCCGGTGCAGGGGCCGCCAGTTTGAGTTCAGACGGATTGTTTTTCGACATGGCGTTCGCTCCTTAAGGCGGCTTCCATCACTTGTTCCTGGGTCAGGTTATGGTTCACCAGATTGGCTTTCAGTTTCCCTTCATGCATCACCAGCACGCGATCGCTTAAACCCAGCACTTCCGGTAATTCAGAAGAGATCACAATGACGGCAATGCCTTGTTGCACAAGTTGATTGATCAGTTTGTAGATTTCATATTTCGCGCCGATATCGATGCCGCGCGTGGGTTCGTCGAGGATCAGGATGCGAGGATTGAGCAGCAGGCAACGTGCCAGAATGGCCTTTTGCTGATTGCCGCCGCTAAGCCGCCCAATCGCAAGATCCGGCGAAGAAGTTTTGACCTTAAGTCGCTCAATGGACTGTAAAATACACTGCTGTTCTTTGGCATCGTCGAGGCTACTTAAAGCACCGCTAAAATCGCTCAACGCGGCAAGAGTTATGTTTTTGCCCACCGCCATTACCGGCACAATACCGTCTTTTTTGCGGTCTTCCGGCACCATGGCGATGCCGTGAGCGATGGCCTGCTGGCAATTGTTGATAGCGACCTTCTGACCATCAATAAAGATTTTTCCTTCCCAGCGACCGCGCCAGACGCCAAACAAACACTGTACCGCTTCGGTACGGCCCGCGCCGACCAACCCGGCGATGCCGAGAATTTCCCCACGTTTCAGGCTAAATGAGATGTCGTTAACGCGCTTAATATGGCGGTTGACGGGATGCCAGGCGGTGAGATTTTCTACCCGCAGGATTTCGTCACCGGCGGTATGGGGCTCATTCGGATAGAGGGCGGTGAGTTCACGTCCGACCATCATGGTGATGATGTCGTCTTCACTCATGCTGCTGGCGTCGCGGGTGCCGATATGCTGCCCGTCACGGATCACGCAGATGGTGTCAGAAATAGCTTTCACCTCATTGAGCTTGTGCGAGATATAGACGCAGGCGATACCGTGATTTTGCAGGTCGCGAATAATATCGAGCAGAATGGCCGTTTCCTGCTCGGTAAGGGAGGCGGTAGGCTCATCGAGAATCAGCAGACGTACCTGTTTGTTGAGCGCCTTAGCGATTTCAACCAGTTGCTGCTGGCCGAGCCCTAAATCACCCACCCGGGTATCGGGCGAAATTGCTAGGTTGACCTGCGCCAGTAGCTTCTCACAGCGCAGGGTCATGGTGTCGTAGTCGAGTACGCCGTGGCGGCTGATTTCCGTGCCGAGGAAGATATTCTCCAGCACCGTCAGATGCTTCACCAGCGCCAGCTCCTGGTGAATAATGGCAATACCTTTACGTTCGGTATCGCGAATATGTGTGGGGCGTAGAGTCTCCCCGGCAAAAATAATTTCACCCTCATAGCTGCCATGAGGGTAAATACCGCATAGGACTTTCATTAAGGTCGATTTGCCAGAGCCGTTCTCACCGCATAAGGAAACGACCTCGCCTGGGTTTAATCTTAAGCTGACATTATCGATAGCCTTAACCACCCCGAAGGTTTTGGTAATGCTCTTCATTTCGAGTAAATACGGCATAGATGCTTGTGCTCCGCGTAAGCCAGGTTGTCGACACAATCTCAACATCCGGGCCGCCCCGGCGAGGTGCCGGGGCATGCCTTTTAGAGTTCGCTTTTCTTATGGAAACCATCTTTCACGACGGTTTCGTCAATATTGGTTTTATTGACTTCAATTGGGGTAAGCAGGCGGGATGGAACCTCCTTCAGACCGTTGTTCAGCGTGGCATCTGTTTTCGGTTGCTGGCCATTACCCAGCTCGACGGCAATTTCGGCGGCACTGTTCGCGAGAAGCGTAATCGGTTTATACACGGTCATGGTCTGCGTACCGTTGATAATGCGCTTGATGCCAGCGAGGTCAGCATCCTGCCCGGAGATCGCCACTTTCCCCGCCAGCCCTTGAGCGCTCAGCGCCTGAATAGCGCCTCCTGCGGTGGCATCGTTTGAGGCAACAACCGCATCAATTTTGTTATTGTTGGCGGTCAGCGCGTTCTCCATAATTTTCAGCGCATTTTCAGGCAGCCAGCCATCAACCCATTGATCGCCGACAACTTTAATTTTGCCTTCATCAATATAGGGTTTTAATACTTTCATCTGGCCGGAACGGAACAGTTTGGCGTTATTATCAACCGGTGATCCTCCCATCAGGAAATAATTCCCCTGAGGAACCTGATTAACCAGACTTTGAGCCTGCATTTCGCCGACTTTTTCGTTATCGAAAGAAATATAGAAATCGATATCAGCATTATTAATCATGCGGTCATAGGCTAAGACTTTAATTCCTTCTTGCTTAGCTTCTTTAATTACATTACTAAGTACCTGACCGTTATAAGGAATAATAACAAGGACATCGACGCCGCGATTGATCATATTTTCGATCTGCGACATTTGCGTCTCTTCGTTACCGTTTGCTGACTGGACGAACACTTTCGCGCCCAGTTGTTCGGCCTTATTCACAAAGATATCGCGGTCTTTCTGCCAGCGCTCAAGGCGCAGGTCATCAATAGCCATGCCGATTTTAACTTCTTTGGCACTGCTGGCCATGCTGGTCAGGAGTAACGATGCGCAGAGTGTGAGGCAAAGGTTCTTTATCTTCATAATCGTAATGCCTTCTGTAGGGATAAGGTGATGAGATTGGCGATAAAAGAAACAGAGATGACTTAACACGCAGCAAATTTTTAACATGTTAATCGTGGCTGGCAATTACAGATTTTTATCTTGCCATTACGATATTTGGTTTAATTGCTAATTTTTGACCGCGATCTGATTTTAAAATTATTGAATGCAACAATTACTAAGTTAAAGGAAGCGAGATCCCTTTTTATTTTGCGAGCCAGCGCACATTTGTGGATTCTCTTAATACCAGTGTGAAATAACGTAATTGAGCAACGGCAATTGAGAATTCAGTATGAGAACACGAAGTCTTCCTCGTCGCCTGTCAGATTATGGAGTTCATTATGCAAGCTTATTTCGACCAACTGGATCGTGTTCGTTTCGAAGGCCCGAAAACCGAAAACCCGCTGGCTTTCCGCCACTACAACCCAGATGAGTTAGTACTGGGCAAACGTATGGAAGATCACCTGCGCTTTGCTGCCTGTTACTGGCACACCTTCTGCTGGAACGGGGCAGATATGTTCGGTATCGGTTCATTTGACCGTCCATGGCAGCAGCCGGGCGAAGCTATCGAGCGCGCGAAACGTAAAGCTGATGTTGCATTTGAGTTCTTCCACAAGCTGAATGTTCCTTATTACTGCTTCCATGATATTGACGTATCTCCTGAAGGCGCCAACCTCAAAGAGTATCTGAACAACTTTGCGCAGATGGTTGATGTGCTGGCTGAAAAACAGCAGCAAAGCGGCGTGAAACTGCTGTGGGGTACTGCAAACTGCTTTACTAACCCACGTTACGGCGCGGGTGCCGCAACTAACCCTGACCCTGAAGTGTTCAGCATGGCGGCAACGCAGGTGTTCACCGCCATGAACGCCACTCATAAACTGGGCGGCGAAAACTACGTTCTGTGGGGCGGCCGTGAAGGCTATGAAACTCTGCTGAACACTGACCTGCGTCAGGAGCGCGAGCAGATCGGCCGCTTTATGCAGATGGTGGTTGAGCACAAACACAAAATCGGCTTCCAGGGTACTTTGCTTATCGAACCAAAACCGCAAGAGCCGACCAAGCACCAGTACGACTATGATGCGTCAACGGTGTATGGCTTCCTGAAGCAGTTCGGTCTGGAAAAAGAGATCAAGCTGAATATTGAAGCAAACCATGCGACGCTGGCCGGTCACTCTTTCCACCACGAAATTGCCACTGCCATTGCGCTGGGCCTGTTTGGTTCCGTGGATGCCAACCGTGGCGACCCGCAGCTGGGCTGGGATACCGACCAGTTCCCGAACAGCGTAGAAGAAAATGCGCTGGTGATGTATGAAATCCTCAAAGCAGGCGGCTTCACCACCGGCGGTATGAACTTTGATGCCAAAGTTCGTCGTCAGAGTACTGACAAGTATGATCTGTTCTACGGTCACATCGGTGCGATGGACACCATGGCGCTGTCGCTGAAAGTAGCCGCTCGCATGATTGAAGGCGGTGAGCTGGATAAACGTGTGGCAAAACGCTATGCAGGCTGGAACGGCGAACTGGGTCAGCAGATTCTGAAAGGTCAGATGTCACTGCAGGATCTGGCGAAGTATGCCGAGCAGAATCAGCTGGCGCCGCAGCATCAGAGCGGTCATCAGGAACTGTTGGAAGGGCTGGTTAACCATTACCTATTCGACAAGTAAGCCGTGAGTTTTGCAGCATAAACAATGCCCGGAAGCGTAAGCTTGCCGGGCATCGTTCTCATTAAAGGAGCAGTCGCGATGTATATCGGCATAGATCTCGGAACGTCTGGCGTAAAGGCGATCCTGCTTGATGAGCAGGGCACCGTGCTGGCCTCGCACACGGAAAAATTAACGGTTTCTCGTCCTCATCCGCTTTGGTCGGAACAGGATCCTGAGCAGTGGTGGCAGGCGACAGACCTTGCCATGAAAGGGTTAGGGCAGCAGCATAGCTTGCAGGGTGTTAAAGCAATCGGCATTGCCGGGCAGATGCACGGTGCGACGCTGCTGGACAAACAGCAGCATGTGCTGCGCCCGGCAATTTTGTGGAACGATGGCCGCTGCGCGCAAGAATGCCAACTGCTGGAAGAACGGGTGAAAAACTCGCGTCAGATTACCGGCAACCTGATGATGCCAGGCTTCACCGCGCCCAAACTGCTGTGGGTGCAGCGGCATGAAGAAGAGATTTTCCGCCAGATTGATAAGGTTCTATTACCGAAAGATTATTTGCGATTGCGGATGACGGGTGATTTTGCCAGCGACATGTCGGACGCGGCAGGCACCATGTGGATGGACGTAGCAAAGCGTGACTGGAGCGATGAGATGCTCGCCGCTTGTGGGCTGACCCGCGATAATATGCCAGCGCTTTACGAAGGCTGCGATATTACCGGGCATCTATTGGCTTCAGTCGCCAAAGCGTGGAATATGCCTGCGGTGCCGGTTGTTGCCGGTGGCGGCGATAATGCTGCGGGTGCCGTGGGCGTCGGAATGGTCGATGCCGGGCAGGCGATGCTGTCGCTGGGCACATCAGGCGTCTATTTTGCGGTGAGCGAAGGTTTCCTGAGTAAACCTGAAAGCGCCGTGCACAGCTTCTGTCATGCCTTACCGGGCCGCTGGCACTTAATGTCGGTGATGCTGAGCGCCGCATCTTGCCTCGATTGGGCGGCGAAGTTGACGGGGTTAGAAAATGTGCCGGCGCTGATTACCGCAGCCGAGTCGGCTGATAGTCATGCGGGGCCAGTATGGTTCCTGCCATATCTTTCCGGCGAGCGCACCCCGCACAACAATCCTGAAGCCAAAGGCGTCTTCTTCGGCCTTACCCATCAACATGGCCCGGCTGAGCTGGCTCGTGCCGTGCTGGAAGGTGTAGGTTTTGCGCTGGCGGATGGAATGGACGTGGTTCATGCCTGCGGCATTGAGCCTAAAAGCATCACGCTTATCGGCGGCGGTGCACGTAGCGCTTACTGGCGGCAAATGCTGGCGGATATTTGTGGCAAGCAGCTCGATTACCGCACCGGCGGCGACGTCGGCCCGGCGTTAGGTGCCGCACGCCTGGCGCAGTTGGCTATCTGCAAAGATAAGTCGTATGCGCAATTGCTGCCGCAGCTGGCGCTGGAACAAGAGCATCACCCAGATGCCGAACGCTTTGCCTACTATGCGCCAAAGCGTGAAACCTTCCGCCAAATCTATCAGCAATTACTGCCGTTAATGTCATGATGATAAATGCCTCCTGATTTCAGGAGGCATTTATTAAAAGGATTAAACGTGCAAAACGATAATAATTAAATATAGTTTTTTTCTGAAATATCCCTCTTTATATGACATTTCGATGTCGCGTTTCTCCGGTTCCCCATAAGGTATTTTGGGTGGATAAGGAGATCCAAATGAAAGTATCAGCACTGACTTCCTGGTTGTTACTCATCGTCGGCGTATTGGTTTACGCAATGGGTTTATGGTTTGCTTGCCCCCTATTGAGTGGAAAAGGTTATTTTCTTGGCGTGCTCATGACGGGAATGTTTGTCACCTATGTTTATTTGCGCGAGGAAAGCGCTGGGCGGGTGGATGCGCGCTTTGCATCCGTGTGTCAGATGGTGGCCCTGCTAACGGTTGGGCTCCTGTTCGTGGGAGTGTTAAACGCCCCCTTATCTCTGATTGAACGCGTGGTGTACCCCATCGCCTTCTTTTTGTCCCTGTATGGGCAGGTCTCGTTGTTCCGTTTATCAAAAAAAGAATAATTGCTGAAAAAAGTATGAGCCTGCGCCCGGTTTATGGCCGGGCGTATCATCGTTAGCTCACCAGTCGGCGTTTATCCACACGCTGTAAGGTAATCGAAAGCAATAAGCTCCCCGCGAGTGTGGCGGAAAACACCCAGAGAATATCCAGCGCTGGCCAGTTTTTGATATCAATATTCCGGCTGCGAAGCAGATAAATAATAAACGCATGAAAACCATAAATGCCCAGCGAATGCCGCGAAATCAACGACAGTCCAGGAAGAACGCGGTGGTTCAGGGTATTTTTCACTACAATGAATAACGCCGCCGCACAGATAAATACCATCGGCCCGCAGTACACATACCAGGTGTCGGCAAAGTTACCGCGCCACTGCAATTCATGCAGCGTACCGCGTGAAATTATCCATACCGCGCCGATAAAAAGGAGCCCACAAATTGCCGTCAGCGCTTTTTGGTTGGTCTCCATCATTCCCAGCGCTCGTCCGAGTAGCCCGTAAAGCACGTAATAGAAGGTATCGCCATTGATGTAGAGATTGATTGGCAACCATGTTGCGCCGTGACTGCTAAGTGAAACGGTATTCGGGTTGGCGACAATACCCAGCATGACCATCAGCGCCAGCAGCATTTTGCCGCTGATGGCTTTTACCTCTATCAGTGGTGAAACCAGATAAATGACGATGATGGCGAAGAAAAACCACAGATGATAGAAAACTGGCTTTTGCAGTAGATTTTTTAACGAGTTTTCCACGTTGATGTGGGTAAAGGTAGCAATGAATACCAGCGCAAGCGTGCTGTAGAACAGCAAACACAGGCCGATGCGCAGAAAATGGCGCGGCTGCGCGCTACGTGGCCCAAAGAACAGGTAGCCTGAAATCATAAAGAACAGCGGCACGCTGACGCGGGAGGCGGAGTTGAGTACGTTAGCGAAGTCCCAGTTTAACGGACTGATATCATGAGGATGCGTTACAAACCAGGTGGTGGTATGGATCATCACCACCATCAAACAGGCTATTGCGCGTAAATTATCAATCCAGTTTATCTTTTCTTGCATCAGATGCCCTTTTCTCCGCTATAAATAGATTCTGGCCCGTCGCTTACGCGCTATTGCACGGGAAAGTTCTGAGTTTTCTCCCCCAGACTTGTAGAGTTGGGGAGAGATTCGGACAATACGAGAGTGTGAAAGGGTACAGCCTAAAATAACCGCCTGGAAATAGAAATAATGTCGAAGTCTCTTCTCCCAATGTTTGCGTTGATACTGCTTTCTGGGTGTTCAACGGTGGAGCCACCTGTTGCACAGAAAACGCAGAGTGCCAGAGTGGATCCTGCACTTTCACTCAGCATGGAACAACTGTGCAAGGATAGCGCAGCGCAGCGATATAATACGGCGGCACAGAAAATTGATGTCACGGGTTTTGTGCGATTCCAGGGGAGTTACGAGCTACGCGGATATACCGCGCAAAATGAAAGTTTTGTCTGCTCATTCGATGCGGATGGCGACTTTTTACATCTCTCCATGCGCTAAGACGGGCACGAATGCGCTAAAATTCGGCCTGTTTCCCCCAATTTTCCCTAAACAACCCGGTTTCATACTGTATATCTCGCAGCCAGCGGGTATACTGGTTCCTTCCTTTCAATCCACACGTATCCAGCACGAAATCATATGCAAAAGTTTGATACCAGGACCTTCCAGGGCCTGATCCTGACCTTACAGGATTACTGGGCTCGTCAGGGCTGCACCATTGTTCAACCACTGGACATGGAAGTCGGCGCGGGCACATCTCACCCAATGACCTGCCTGCGTGCGTTGGGGCCAGAGCCGATGGCAACCGCCTACGTGCAACCATCCCGCCGTCCAACCGATGGCCGCTATGGCGAAAACCCGAACCGTTTACAGCACTACTATCAGTTCCAGGTAGTGATTAAACCGTCTCCGGACAACATCCAGGAGCTGTACCTCGGGTCTTTGAAAGAGCTGGGTATGGATCCAACCATTCACGATATCCGTTTCGTGGAAGATAACTGGGAGAACCCAACGCTGGGTGCCTGGGGTCTGGGTTGGGAAGTGTGGCTAAACGGCATGGAAGTGACGCAGTTCACCTACTTCCAGCAGGTCGGCGGCATGGAATGTAAACCGGTTACCGGCGAAATTACCTACGGCCTTGAGCGTCTGGCGATGTATATCCAGGGCGTGGACAGCGTTTACGATCTGGTCTGGAGCGACGGCCCGCTGGGTAAAACCACCTACGGCGACGTGTTCCACCAAAACGAAGTTGAGCAATCGACTTATAACTTTGAATACGCGGACGTCGACTTCTTGTTCACCTGCTTTGAGCAGTATGAGAAAGAAGCCCAGCAGCTGCTGGCGCTGGAAAACCCGCTGCCGCTGCCTGCCTACGAGCGTATTCTGAAAGCCGCCCATAGCTTTAACCTGCTGGATGCGCGTAAAGCCATCTCCGTCACCGAGCGCCAGCGCTATATCCTGCGCATTCGTACGCTGACCAAAGCAGTCGCAGAAGCTTACTACGCTTCCCGTGAAGCCCTTGGCTTCCCGCTGTGCAACAAGAATAAATAAGAGGCGGCCATGTCTGAGAAAACTTTCCTGGTGGAAATCGGCACTGAAGAGCTGCCACCAAAAGCACTGCGCAGCCTGGCTGAATCCTTTGCTGCGAACGTGACTGCGGAGCTGGATAACGCTGGCCTCGCGCACGGTAAAGTTGAATGGTTTGCTGCACCGCGTCGTCTGGCGCTGAAAGTGGCAAATCTGGCGGCGGCACAGGCCGATCGCGAAATCGAAAAACGCGGCCCGGCGATTGCCCAGGCGTTTGACGCTGAAGGTAAAGCAAGCAAAGCGGCTGAGGGTTGGGCGCGCGGCTGCGGTATCACCGTCGATCAGGCTGAGCGTCTGACTACCGATAAAGGTGAATGGCTGCTGTATCGCGCACACGTCAAGGGCGAAAGCACCGAAGCGCTGCTGCCGAACATGATCGCCACCTCACTGGCTAAGCTGCCTATTCCGAAACTGATGCGCTGGGGCGCGTCTGATGTCCACTTTGTACGTCCGGTTCACACCGTGACGCTGCTCTTAGGCGACAAAGTGATTCCAGCGACTATTCTGGGTATCCAGTCTGACCGTGTGATCCGTGGTCATCGCTTCATGGGCGAGCCTGAGTTCACCATCGACAATGCCGATCAGTATCCTGAAATCCTGCGCCAGCGCGGCAAAGTGATTGCGGATTACGCCGAGCGTAAAGCGAAAATCAAAGCCGATGCTGAAGAAGCAGCGCGTAAGATTGGCGGTAACGCGGATCTGAGCGAAAGCCTGCTGGAAGAAGTTACCTCTCTGGTTGAGTGGCCGGTCGTTCTGACGGCAAAATTCGAAGAGAAATTCCTCGCGGTACCGGCGGAAGCGCTGGTGTATACCATGAAGGGCGACCAGAAGTATTTCCCGGTTTACGATAACGCGGGCAAGCTGCTGCCGAACTTTATTTTTGTCGCCAACATTGAATCAAAAGATCCGATTCAGATTATCTCGGGTAACGAGAAAGTGGTTCGTCCACGTCTGGCGGATGCTGAGTTCTTCTTCAATTCTGACCGCAAAAAACGTCTGGAAGACAATCTGCCGCGCCTGCAAACCGTGCTGTTCCAGAAGGAACTGGGTACGCTGCGCGACAAAACCGACCGTATTCAGGCGCTGGCGGGCTGGATTGCCGCTCAGATTGGGGCTGATGTAAACCACGCGACACGCGCCGGTCTGCTGTCTAAGTGCGACCTGATGACCAACATGGTCTTTGAGTTCACCGACACTCAGGGCGTGATGGGCATGCACTACGCGCGCCACGATGGTGAAGCGGAAGACGTAGCGGTGGCGCTCAACGAGCAGTATCAGCCGCGCTTTGCCGGTGATGACCTGCCGTCGAACCCGGTTGCCTGTGCGCTGGCAATTGCCGATAAGATGGACACCCTGGCGGGTATCTTTGGTATCGGTCAGCATCCGAAAGGCGATAAAGACCCGTTTGCGCTGCGTCGTGCCGCGCTGGGTGCGCTGCGTATTATCGTCGAGAAGAACCTGAATCTGGATCTGCAAACGCTGACTGAAGAAGCGGTTCGTCTGTACGGCGACAAGCTGACTAATGCGAAAGTCGTCGATGAGGTTATCGACTTCATGCTCGGTCGCTTCCGTGCCTGGTACCAGGATGAAGGTTACACCGTTGACACCATCCAGGCTGTACTGGCGCGTCGTCCGACACGCCCGGCAGACTTTGATGCTCGCATGAAAGCCGTTTCGCACTTCCGTACGCTGGAAGAGGCGTCTGCGCTGGCTGCGGCGAACAAACGTGTATCCAACATCCTCGCCAAGTCTGACGAAACGCTCAATGACATCGTTCATGCGTCGGTACTGAAAGAAGCGGCGGAAATTAAGCTGGCGGGCAATCTGGTTGTGCTGCGCGACAAACTGCAGCCGTACTTTGCTGCGGGCCGTTACCAGGAAGCGTTGGTTGAGCTGGCATCGCTGCGTGAGCCGGTGGATGAGTTCTTCGAAAACGTCATGGTGAATGCAGAAGACAAAGATGTCCGTATCAATCGTCTGACGCTGCTGTCTAAACTGCGCGAATTGTTCTTGCAGGTAGCGGATATTTCTCTGCTGCAGTAACAATGAGTTAGCTTGAAAAAACCTGCTTTCGAGCAGGTTTTTTTATATCTGAAATATTATTAAGCGAACCATTAATAATGATTTGCATTATATTTTTGCTATTTTCATTGATGGCTAAGAAATATTTTAGGAATACGTTCACTCAGAGAGAAAGAGTATTTAAGATAGAATAATGTCGGGTGCTTGAGACTGTTTGTCTCAGGTATTTTCCAAAAGGCAGACAGAGAAAAGCCCCACCTGATGATAAATCAAAGTGAGGCCACCTCTATGCATGAACACCATAAGGGTAGTCTCTTACTCGTTGAAAATCAACATAAGGGGCTAAGGATGCCACAAAAATCTATGTTGTATAGTTTGATAGTGATATGTCTCACTATTCTATTATTTACCTGGATGGTTCGTGATTCATTATGTGAATTGCATATTAAGCAAGGAAACAATGAAGTCGCGGCATCTTTAGCCTGTGATATTAACCAGTAAGGGCTTTTGGCGGGGAGTTATCCCCGCCAAATTTTCGGTGTTATGCATTCTCAGTGCACCCTATTTTTTTATCCAAAAATAACGAAAAGGCCTCTCGTATTGGTGGGGCCTTTTTCATAAATCCAAAGCACCCAAAAAAATAGCCTTGAAATTCGCCATGCAATGCGTTTATCCTTGCGGCGACGAATCCCTCGTCTCACTGAGGCACACTGAAAATGGACAAACACACCTGCTGAATTCGAATCCTTGCTAAGCAGCTTGCTGCAAGCAGGGGAGCTATTGATTTCACTCAGGAGTGCTTATGGCCCATTGTGCGCAATCCCCTTCTTTTATTTTGCATCAGGTCACCTGTCAATTTGCGACGGGCGATACCCTTTTTGGCCCGTTAAATCTTTCGCTGGATCAATCGCTTTGCGGTCTGGTGGGGCGTAATGGCGTTGGCAAAACCCGTTTATTACGCTTGCTGGCGGGTATTGATTCTCCGTCGACCGGGCATATTGAATGTCTCGCATCGTGTGCCTATGTTGCGCAGCAACACACCGTTGTGCCTGACGTCACTCTTGTCGAGTTGCTGGGCTATGCGCCGATTTATGCGGCCTTACAACGCCTTGAACAAGGGAATGCGCTGGCAGAGGATATTGAGGCGCTGGACGGTTATTGGGATCTCCCTTTTCGCCTGAGTACAGCGTTTCAGGATGCGGGGCTGGGGGAGTTGACTCCACAGCGGCTCGCCTCCTCACTCAGCGGGGGTGAGCGGATAAAAGCGTTGCTGTGTGCAGCGTTTATCTCTGACGCTGACTATTTGCTGCTTGATGAACCGACCAATCACCTCGATAGCGCCGGTCGAGAATGGCTCTATCGACAGCTTGAAAACTGGCGCGGCGGCGCGCTTATCGCCAGCCATGACCGGCAGCTGCTGACGCGCATGCCCCGTATACTTGAACTGACCCCAGGCGCTTTGCGTAGCTATGGCGGCAATTACGCTGATTACCAACAACAGCGCGATGCTGAACAGACGGCGGCTCGAGCGGCGTTGGAACATGCTGCCACCGAAAGACGGCGTACTCGCGCGCGGATGCAAAAGGAACATGATGATTGCCAGAGACGATCAGCTAAAACGCTGCGTACCGTCGATAACCTCAACATCGCCTCGTTTGAGCGGGTGAAATACAAAGGTGCCGCGCGGGAACGTCCCGGTACGCTGCTGCGTCAGCATCGGGACCAATCCGGGGCGCTGGATAACGCGGTGAGGCAGGCGCGTGAGCGAGTTGTGGAAGACAGCCCGGTGATGTTTACCTTACCGGGAAGCCATGTACCTGCGGGTAAACAGGTGGCGGTCATGGAAGCACTACTTCTGGCTCATCAGACTCTCCCCCCGCTTGACTGGCGGTTGGATGGCCCGATGCGAGTGGCGTTACGCGGCCCGAACGGCTGCGGAAAAACAACGCTACTGAAAACAATTATGGGGATAGACGCTCCGCTAGCTGGCTACAGTCAGTTGTCGGTCACAGCGGCCTGGTTGGATCAGCATCTTACGCAACTGGATTTATCATTGTCGGTGATGGCGCATCTTCGTGCAGGCGATACGCCGCTTGAAGAGGGCGCAATTCGTACCTGTCTGGCGCAGTTGCAATTGGGAGCGGATAAAGTGAATTTACCGCTTGCAGAGCTTAGCGGTGGCGAACGGTTAAAAGCGGCGCTTGCTTGCGCACTGTGGCAAAAAGAACCGGCACAGCTGCTGTTACTGGATGAACCCACAAACCATCTGGATCTCTCTTCGGTGCAGGCGATTGAAGCAGCGCTGGCTGATTTCCCTGGCGCGATGATCGTCGTGTCACACGATGAGGCATTTTTGCAGGCGCTAAAGTTGACGCACTGTCTGGAGTGGCGAGAATCGGGCTGGTATTTCGCTGAGGTATAGGCAAAAAAAATCCCCGCCGTAAGGCAGGGATTTAAAATTCTTAGCGGCGTTAACTTACAGAGAAGTTACGTTGCCAGCTGCTGGGCCTTTAGCGCCGTTCTCGATGGTGAAGGAAACTTTCTGACCTTCGTCCAGAGATTTGTAGCCATCGTTCATGATAGCGGAGAAGTGTACGAACACGTCTTTTGAACCGTCGTCAGGAGTGATGAAACCGAAACCTTTATCAGCGTTGAACCATTTTACGATACCAGTCATTTTACCGGACATAGAAATTACCTTTAAATATTAAATGAGCCTTTCGGCATTATGGCATGCTTTACAGAATTTAAAAGCGTAAAGAAAATGTCGCTACGAGGGGTACCAATGGATAACCTTGAAGGGAACTGCTTTACTCACTGCTTTGTGGTCTGTAGGTCAAACCGTGAGTGCATTAACGCATACTTCTTATCTGGAAAGCAAACGTTATCCGCAGGAAATTTATGAGGCCGCTTCGTTTTGACACCAGTGAATTTAGTTTAATAATTTGATTTTAAAGAAAATAACCTCTTTTGAATGCTAATGTAAAAAAATGTCATTTCGCCCCAGCAGTACTCCTGCTGGGGTATTTTTTATACTTTTTGGCCCGACTCTGGCAAAACTACCGGTACGGCGTCCGCGGTGTTAACCTGACGTTTGCTTGCTGCATATTTAATCATTAATGCCATAGCTGACAGCAAGGCAGGGATCGCCAGCAGCGCGAAAATGGTCTTGAATGAAAGCTCAGCCTGCATCAGGAATGCGCCGCTGAAGGCTCCCAGAATTCCTCCGAAGCGGCCTAGCCCCAGCATCCAGGCGACACCCGTTGCTCGCCCCTGAGTGGGGTAAAAACCCGCAGCCAGCGCGGGCATTGACGATTGTGCGCCGTTCATAATGGTGCCCGCGATAAACACCATGACTCCCATCAGCACCAGGCTGTCGGTTGAGAAACCGACCAGGCAGACGAATATCCCCGTGAGCAGATAACCCACGGCGACCACTTTATTCGGATTGATTTTGTCCATTAGCGCACCGAGTATCAGCACCCCAATACCGCCGCCCAGTGGAAACAGTGCGGTAATAATGGATGCCTGGCTCAGCGTCGCCCCTGTCTCGCGGATCAAGAGCGGCAGCCAGCTGGTCAGCAGGTAGAAAATTAACAGGCCCATAAAGTAGGTCAGGCACAGCATAATGGTGCCCACCAGGTAGCGTGGGGAGAAGATCACGCCCAGCGCCGATTGCTCTTTCACCTGTCCGGCTTCTTGCAAAACAAAATGGGTATTATCCGGTAGAGGAGCGATACGACGTAGAATGGTGCCAATCTGCTGCTGGGATTTATTCTTCACCGCCAGATAACGGGCGGACTCCGGTAACAGAATAATCAGCGCGACTGCCAGGGCAAGCGGCATCACACCGCCAAGCACCAGCACGCTCTGCCAGCCGTAATGGGGGATCATCCAGGCGGAAATAAATCCTCCCATCGAGGAGCCAATCGGGAAACCGACAAACATCAGGTTAACCAACAATGCCCGACGCCGCTCAGGGGCGTATTCGCTCATTAACGTTGCGGCGTTCGGCATCGCGGCACCGAGTCCCAGGCCGGTCAAGAAGCGCAGGACGGTTAACTGTGTTAACGAGGTGGCGAAAGCGGTAATCAAGCTAAAGCCGCCAAACACCAAAATCGAGAGCACCAGGACTTTCTTGCGGCCGATGCGGTCTGCCATTGGGCCTGCGGTGAGGGCACCCAACGCGAGGCCGACTAGCGCAGCGCTCATGACAGGGCCAAGGTCTGACTTCTGTACGCCCCACTCCTGAACCAGGTCAGAGGCGATAAAACCGATTATGGCGGTGTCAAACCCGTCCATTGCGACAGTCACAAAGCACAGCACAAGAATCATCCACTGGTACTTTGAGAAAGGGTGACGGTTGATAAAAGCCTGAATATCCGTTGTTGTCTGTGTTGTCATGCGGTAATTCCTGCTAGCGATTGAGAGAGCCGGATTGATATCTCTTGTCTCTCCCGAGGGTATCGAGGTGTTTGGGCGATTATCGAACGAGTTGTCGTTAATCGTTCATTAAATCAAATCACTTAGCGGTGTTTCTCACAATGCATGGGCAAACGTAAGTGTGCGATAATCGTTCACCCATAGGTCGCCCGCTGAGAATTTATGTTTTAATTACATAAATATCAGATAGTTAATTGCATGGTTGATAGTTGGATTTATTGCGATAAATGTGATGAATGCAACAGCTTGTTAACATTTATGCTGAACCGGTGCCGAACCGATGAAAAAGGTATCTTGCGGCGCGGCTCTGGACTATCCTTGTCATCGTTAGGCACGCGTGTGCCGGTTTGCGCTTTTTTTTGGCTGAAGGAGTATGAAAATGGCGACAGGAAAGTCCTGCTCTCGCTGGTTTGCGCCTGTTGCGGCGTTATTGATGGTTGTTAGCCTGAGTGGGTGTTTTGATAAGGAAGGCGATCAGCGTAAAGCCTTCGTCGATTTCTTGCAGAATACCGTGATGCGTGGCGGTGAACGCCTACCAACGCTGACGGCTGACCAGAAAAAACAGTTCGGGCCTTTTGTTTCCGACTATGCCGTCATTTATGGTTATTCACAGCAGGTGAGCCAAGCGATGGACGCGGGTTTACGCCCGGTTGTTGATAGCGTTAACGCCATTCGCGTTCCGCAAGATTATATGACTCAGCGCGAGCCGCTGCGTCAAGCCAATGGTTCGCTTAACGTACTGAGCCAGCAGTTGCAGAATGCAAAAATGCAGGCTGATGCCGCTCATGCCGCGCTGAAGCAGCCCGACGATCTGAAACCGGTATTTGATAAGGTTTACAGCAAAGTGGTGACCGCGCCGTCTGAGGCGCTGCAACCGCTTATCCCAGCAGCTCAGGTCTTTACCCAGCAGCTGGTTCAGGTGGGTGACTTTGTCGCACAGCAGGGCGCTGAGGTGAGCTTCGTGGCGAACGGTATCCAGTTCCCGACTTCTCAGCAGGCAAGTCAGTACAACACGCTGATTGGCCCACTGGCGTCGCAGCACCAGGCATTTAGCCAGGCCTGGACCGCAGCCGTCGACGCGACCAAATAATGTTTTTGGCCCGGCACCCTGCCGGGCCAGTTTGTTTTATCCTGCAACCTGCGGGTTCACGCAGTTTTTCTCCACTTTCCCCTGCAAGGCATCAATCAGGTTATCTACTGCACAAGCGGCCATGTTATAGCGCGTTTCATGCGTTGCAGAGCCAATATGTGGCAGTGCCACCACGTTCGGCATTTTCAGCAGCGGCGAATCCACCGAGAGCGGTTCCTGCTCAAAGACATCCAGCCCAGCGGCGTGGATCTCACCCTTCTCCAGTGCGGCAATCAGCGCCTTTTCATCCACCACCGGGCCACGACCCGCGTTGATAAAGATGGCGGACGACTTCATGCGGGCGAACTGTTCAGCGCCAAACAGATGGTGCGTCTCTTCGGTCAGCGGCAGGATCAGGCAGACGAAATCAGCCTCCTCCAGCAGAGTATTTAAATCACAGTAGCGGGCATTAAAACGCTCTTCAGCCTGTGGGTGACGACGACGGGCGTTATACAGAATCGGCATGTCAAAGCCAAAATGCGCGCGCTGGGCCAGCGCCATGCCAATGCGTCCCATCCCCACAATGCCCAGCGTTTTATGGTGGACATCAATACCGAACCAGTCTGAACCGATGCCCTTTTTCCACTCGCCCGCTTTAACGCGCTCAGCCACTTCAACCACACGACGAGCCGAACTCAATACCAGTGCCATGACCGTATCGGCCACGGTTTCGGTCAGGACGGTTGGCGTATGCATTAGCAGCACACGGCGGGCGTTGAGCGCATCGACGTCAAAGTTGTCATAACCTACGGAGACAGTGGAAGCGGCGCGAAGCTTTGGCATCTTCTCCAGTAGGGCGGTATTGACGGCTTCACTGGAGCCCAGCAGGCCTTCTGCTTCGGCAAAAGCCTGTTGATGCTGCGTAACGGTTTCCGGACGCAGGTTAGCCACCTGAGTCACGGTAAAATGCTCTTCCAGGCGATGCAGTAAATCGTCAGGTAACGCTTTATAGAGAATAATGGACGGCTTCATGCGAATCTCCGTAAGTTAAAATTTAAGCGTGGCGTGCGCCAACCGGTAGCTGTTGATTATTAGCAGGCTTAACAATCAGAGTTAGCCATACTGAGGCAAAAAGCGCTACCCCCATAAAAATGTATGATGCCGATGGGCTTCCGGTGACACCGTTAAGGTAGCCGACGACCCAGGAACCGAGGAACGAGCCTAGTGCGCCCATACTGTTGATGAGCGCCATCGCGCCACCGGCCACGTTGCGCGGCAGCATCTCAGGAATGATGGCAAAGAAGGGCCCGTACGGCGCGTACATGGCGGCACCGGCAATCACCAGCAGGGTGTAAGAGAGCCAGAAGTTATTCGCGCCGACCGCCCATGAACCAATAAAAGCAAAGGCGGCAATCAGCAGTAATGGCCAGACGAACAGCTTGCGGTTTTGCAGCTTATCGGAAGCCCATGAGACGACAATCATTGCCACCGTTGCCGCCAGATACGGCACTGATGACAGCCAACCCACTTCGACCATGCCTAAGTTTGCGCCCCCGCTGCGGATAATCGACGGCAGCCACAGCACGAACCCATAAACCCCGATGCTCCAGGTAAAATACTGCATGCACAGCAGGATTACGTTGCGTGAGCGGAACGCTTCGCCATAGTTACGTACCGCTTTAATGCCCTGCTGTTCACGTTCGAGCTGCGCCTGCAAGGCCGCTTTTTCTGACTCATTCAGCCAGCCGACCTGCGACGGTTTGTCTTTGACCAGCACCCACCAGCAGAATGCCCAAATGACCGCCGGAACACCCTCAATAATGAACATTTCACGCCAGCCCAGCGCCTGAATAAGATAGCCAGAAACCACCGACATCCACAGCACCGTCACCGGGTTGCCGAGTATCAAGAAGGTGTTGGCCCTTGAACGCTCTGACTTGGTAAACCAGTTACTGATATAGATGAGCATCGCCGGCATCACGGCCGCCTCAACGATACCGAGGATAAAACGGATGGCAGCCAGTGCGGGAATGTTGCTGACAATCCCAGTCAGTGACGCGCAGCCGCCCCACAAAATCAGACACACAAAGATCAGTTTACGTACGCTGCGGCGTTCGGCGTAAATCGCGCCGGGGATTTGGAAGAAGAAGTAGCCGAGGAAGAACAGGGCGCCAAGCAGGGATGAAATCCCTTTGGTGATCCCTAAGTCTTCGTTAATTCCGGCGGCGGAGGCGAAACTGAAGTTCGCACGATCAAGATACGCCAGGCTGTACGTGATAAACACGATTGGCATGATGTACCACCAACGTTTTGCTGCGTTTGTAGAGCTGTTCATAGGCCTGCCTCTATTTTCGCTTTGCCGCCGCTGCATGTAGGGTACAGAGGAGGCGGTTTTTAAACGTGACGTTATTCGCCTAACGCTTCACGCGTCGGTAATCCTTCGCTATCGCCCTGGACCTGGATGGCCAGCGCGCCAATTTTATTGCCGCGGGTTACCGCCTGATGCAGGCTTCGGCCTTCCAGTAGCGCGCTGATAACGCCTACGGCAAACCCATCGCCAGCCCCGACCGTATCAACGACGTTGTCCACTTTCACCGGAGCAACGCAGCCTTGCTCGCCGTCAGCGGTTTTATACCAGGCGCCATCGGCACCGGTTTTCAGCACTACGGCTTTTACGCCGTGATGCAGATAAAAATCGGCAATCCCTTCCGGCGTTTGCTGGCCGGTTAATATCACGCCTTCTTTCAGACCCGGCAGCACCCAGTCGGCCTGGAACGCCAGAGCGTTGAGTTTTTCAACCATCTCCGCTTCACTTTTCCACAGCACCGGGCGTAAATTTGGGTCAAAAGAGAGCGTTTTACCCTGAGCTTTCATGGTGCGTGCGGTGTGGGCCAACAGTTCGTATGAGCTGTCTGACAGTGCTGCAGCCACACCGCTTAAGTGGAGATGGCGCGCGCTGGAGAAGTACGCATCCTGATAATCTTCAATCGACAGATGGCTGGCGGCCGAACCTTTACGGAAATATTCCACAATGGGATCGGTTCCATTTTCGACTTTAGATTTAAGCTGAAAGCCGGTTGCATGATGAGGGTCAATCGCGACACCGCGGGCATCGATCCCCTCTTTTTTCAGGGAGTTGACCACAAAACGGCCAAAGCTGTCATTGCCCACGCGGCTGACCCAGCCCACATTGAGTCCCAGACGTGCAAGGCCAGTCGCAACGTTGAGTTCGGCCCCGGCTACGCGCTTAATAAACTGCTCAATGTCTTCTAAATCGCCGGTCTGGGTGGCGACAAACATGGCCATCGCTTCACCGATGGTGATGACATCCAGTGAATCTTTCATCGATTACTCCTTACGTAACAGGTCAACGTAGCGGCGAGTGACCGTCGTCAGGTCAGCGCCCTCTAACGGGAATTCAATACCGCGCGGCACATCCGCAGGCAGCGCGTTTAATAGCGCCAGCCAACGCGGTTCCGCTTCATCGGGTGGAATGGCGCGGTAGCTATCTCGATGTGAGGTGGCGGCTTTAACGTGAATATAGCTGACGGATGGCGCCAACTGCTGGGCGGCAGCTTCCGGGGAGTCGCCAACCCACAGCCAGTTGCCCATATCAAATGTTAGTGATACCGGCAGTTTTTGCGTATGGCAGGCGGCATTAAAGCGCTGCATTGGCGGCAGGCGCCCGCAGTCAGTTTGATCGTTCTCGACCACCAGCTTCATTGCGCTGCTGTCCAGCCAGTCGCGAAGCAGGGGAAACGGCCTGGTATCGGAATAATGGCCCAGCGAAACCTTCAGCCACAGCGCGCGGAGCGTTTTAGCTTCTTCCAGCAATGCCGGAAGTTGCGGATTGAGAGTGCCATCGGGCATGAACAGGGGTTCTGGGGCAGAGTAGCAGGCTAGCAGGCCCGCCGACTCAATGGCGGATGCCAGGTCGGGCAGCGTTTCAAGCTCCGCTGGCGTGAACATTTCACGGCGAATTTCCACGCCATCTGCCTTTGCGCCTGCGATGATAGGCAGCAGAACAATTTGTCCGCCAGCGTGGCGAACAACGTCGTGGCCGTAGGCGGCGGTGACCACCATGATTTTTCTTTGCATAGGAACTCCAAATCTAACGCTCTTGCTAATACGCTAAATGGAATCGGTTCCAAAGAAAATCATACTATGTTGAATTTATGATCACCATCACGAAGGAATGTTAACGCGCCGTTGATCCGCGCACGATAAGCTCACCGGAGAACACCTGCTCATGTAGCGTTTCGGAAGTGCCTTCAATGCGACGAACCACCTGCTCGACGGCGGCATAGCCAATCTGCCAGGTAGGCTGTTTCAGGGTGGTAATGCCCACGCCGGCAAGCTCCGCCCACTCAAGTTCATCGAACCCCAACAGGCCGATATCACTGCCCCAGTTCAGGCCGATGCGTTTCATCGAGCGCGCCACCTGTAGTGTGAGCGCGCCGTTGGCGGAGATGACCGCTTTGCGCATTCCGCGATGTTGCTGATGAAACTGGCGCAGCGTGTTATCAAGCTGGGCGTTTTCGGCCAGCGGCACCTCTGCATTCTCTGCCACCATTCCTGGATAACGGGCAAGCGTGGCGCGAAAGGCGCTCAGGCGCTCGCGGCGGGTGTTGACGGTGCCGAGCGGTTCACTGAGAAACAGCAGCGCTTCAAAGCCTTGCTCAATGAGATGTTCGGTAGCGGTGGTGGCGGCCTGGGTGTTATCCAGTCCCACGACGTCACAGGCAAAATCAGGGATTTTACGGTCGATAAGTACCATCGGTAGGGCAGATTGCTGTAGCCGATGCAGGCCCTCTTCGCGCATCCCGACGGCATTCACCACAATGCCTTCCACCTGATAACTGCGCAGCAGATCGAGATAGTGCAGCTCCTGATCCACCTCGTTATTGGTGTTACACACCAGTGGGGTGAAGCCTTTGTCACGGCATGCGGCTTCAATGCCGCTTAACACATTTACCGAATAGGGATTGGTGATATCGGCGATGATGAGTCCTATCAGACGGGTGCGACCACGCTTTAAATTGCGTGCCATCAGGCTTGGGCGATAGTCGAGTTCGGCAATAGCGGTTTCAATCCGCGCCAGCAGCGCATCGGAAAGCAGATGTTTTTCGCCATTAAGATAACGTGAAATGCTGGTTTTGCCGGTTTTCGCGGCTTTTGCCACATCGCTGATGGTAGGGCGCGCTGATTTTGCCATGGAAATGTCTCTCGCCTGAAAGTGACAACACCTTAACGCGAAAATCGTTGATGGCAAGTTGATTCATGTCGGATGGTGACGCCACCATCCGACGGCACGATTACTGAATTGGACTTAAGGTGATTTCAACGCGGCGGTTCTGCGCTTTGCCTTCAGCCGTACTGTTGCTGGCGATTGGGTTCGCTGGGCCCATACCGCGCGTGCGGATACGGCTGGCTTCAACGCCCTGAGTAATCAGCGAGCTGGCCACGCTATCGGCGCGCTGCTGGGAAAGACGCATATTCAGATCCTGGCTCCCGGTGCTGTCGGTGTAGCCCATCACGTTAACGGCGGTCTTATTGTACTCTTTCAGCACCATCGCTACGCCGGTCAGCGTATTGGCACCCGCAGGTTTAAGGGTTGCGCTGCTGCTATCAAAGGTGACGTTGTTTGGCATATTCAGGATGATGTTATCGCCGCTGCGGGTTACGCTCACGCCAGTGCCCTGCATTTTGTCTCGCAGTTTGGCTTCCTGAACATCCATGTAATAGCCTACGCCGCCGCCGAGCGCTGCGCCCGCTGCCGCACCAATCAACGCGCCTTTACCGCGATCTTTCTTCGATGATGAGAGTACGCCGACGCCCGCGCCGACCAGCGAACCGATGCCCGCGCCAATGCCAGATTTACCCGCTTCACGTTCGCCGGTATAAGGGTTTGTTGTGCAGCCAGATACCGCCAGGGTGCCGCTCACAATAGCAGCAATGACCAAAATACGTTTATTCATCTTAATTCCTTGTGACATTCTTATTTTCACCACAGCGACCGTGGCGCATGATTATGACGTGCGAACCTGAAGAAAATTCTTGGGAACTCTCTGAAATTTGTAAGTAACATTGACCGGCGCAATAAATAAACGATGACCACCTGCAGGAGCGCTCACTTTGTCTACACCCTTTTCCGTATTAACCGCCGCCCATTGGGGGCCGATTCTTGTCGACACTGACGGCGAGAATGTTCTGGCGTCCCGCGGGGCGTTGCCGACTTCGCATCCTAATTCGCTGCAAAGCGTGGTGCGCGATCAGGTGCACAGCAAAACTCGCATCCGCTATCCGATGGTGCGTAAAGGCTATCTGGCCTCGCCGGAGGCGCCTGTAGGCGTGCGCGGTCAGGATGAATTTGTGCGGGTGAGCTGGGATGAGGCGCTGGATCTTTTGCACGCGCAACACAAACGTATTCGTGAGACGTATGGCCCATCGGCCATTTTTGCCGGTTCTTACGGCTGGCGGTCTAACGGCGTACTGCATAAAGCGGCAACGTTGTTGCAGCGGTATATGAGCCTGGCTGGCGGCTATACCGGTCATTTGGGTGATTACTCCACCGGCGCGGCACAGGCCATCATGCCGCATGTGGTTGGCGGTAATGAGGTGTATCAGCAGCAGACCAGCTGGCCGCTGATTCTCGAGCATAGCGAGGTGGTCGTACTGTGGAGCGCCAATCCGCTTAATACGCTGAAAATTGCCTGGAATGCCTCTGACGAACAGGGCATCGCTTATTTTGAGGCACTGCGAAAAAGCGGTAAAAAGCTTTTCTGCATCGATCCGATGCGATCGGAGAGCGTGGAGTTTTTCGGCGATGCGATGGAGTGGATAGCGCCCCATATGGGAACCGATGTGGCGCTGATGTTAGGGATTGCCCATACGCTGGTGGAAAACGGTTGGCACGATCGCACGTTCCTTGAAACCTACACCACAGGGTATTCGGTTTTTGCCGATTACCTGCTGGGCAACGCGGACGGCGAGGCTAAATCGGCACAGTGGGCTGCTAAGATTTGCGGAGTAAGTGCGGATAAAATTCGTGAATTAGCGGATATCTTCCGTCAAAATACCACCATGTTAATGGCCGGGTGGGGAATGCAACGCCAGCAGTTTGGCGAACAAAAACATTGGATGCTGGTGACGTTAGCCGCCATGTTAGGCCAGATCGGTACGCCAGGCGGCGGTTTTGGCCTTTCCTATCATTTTGCAAACGGTGGCAACCCAACGCGACGTGCGGCGGTGCTCGCTTCCATGCAGGGTACGGTTAAAGGCGGTGTCGATGCCGTGGATAAAATCCCGGTGGCGCGAATCGTTGAGGCACTGGAAAACCCCGGCGCGCCCTATCAGCATAACGGTCTCGACCGCCACTTCCCGGATATTCGCTTTGTCTGGTGGGCGGGCGGGGCCAACTTTACCCATCACCAGGATACCAACCGTCTTATCAAGGCCTGGCAAAAACCGGAGCTGGTGGTTATCTCTGAATGTAACTGGACGGCCGCCGCGCGCCACGCCGATATCGTCCTGCCCGCCACCACCTCGTTTGAACGTAATGACCTGACCATGACCGGCGATTACAGCAACCAGCATCTGGTGCCGATGAAAAGGGTGGTGATGCCGCGTGATGAAGCACGTGATGATTTCGAAGTGTTCGCCGATTTAAGCGAGCGCTGGGAGAAGGGCGGTCGCGCGCGTTTTACCGAAGGCAAAAGTGAACTCCAGTGGCTGGAAACTTTTTATCGCATCGCCGGTGAGCGGGGCGCGAGCCAGCAGGTGACGTTGCCGCCATTCGACACTTTCTGGGAAGCCAATCAACTTATTGAGATGCCGGAAAGCGCGCAGAATGCGGCGTTTGTCCGTTTTAGCGCGTTTCGCGCCGACCCGCAGGCCAATCCGTTAAAAACCCCGAGCGGTAAAATTGAGATTTATTCTGAACGCATTGCCAGCTTCCAGTACCCGGACTGCCCACCGCATCCCATGTGGCTGGCGCCCGATGAGTGGCACGGCAACGCGCAGCCGGGGCAGCTTCAGCTTTTATCCGCTCATCCCGCGCACCGTTTGCACAGTCAGCTCAATCACACTTCACTGCGCGAACGTTATGCGGTGGCAGGGCGTGAGCCGCTGACGATAAATTCGCAGGATGCAAAAGCGCGGCAGATTCGTGAAGGTGACCTTGTGCGCCTGTGGAATCAGCGTGGTCAGGTGCTGGCCGGTGCCGTGGTCAGTGACGATATCAGACCCGGCGTGGTGTGCTTACATGAAGGGGCATGGCCTGATTTAGCCCCTGAGGTGGGTGGCATTTGCAAAAATGGCGCGGTGAACGTGCTCACCAAGGATATCCCCAGCTCACGGCTGGGGAATGGCTGCGCGGGCAACACGGCGCTGGCCTGGGTCGAAAAGTATGACGGCCCGGCGCTGGCGTTAACCGCCTTTAATCCGCCTGCCAACGCATAATCCAGGTGGGATGCCGGGTCTCCTCCTGCCACGCGCTGTCTTCAATACGAAAACCCTGCGCGTGGTAGAAATTTACCGCCCGGATATTTTTCTGGTACACCTCAAGGCTTAAATCAGAAAAATGCTGCTTAGCGACGTTAATCAACGCGCTACCAATCCCCCGATGAATGGCATCGGGGGCAACAAACAGCGCGCCGACGAAACGTTCCTGAATCACGCTGATAAAGCCGAGCAGGCCCTGTGGTTCTTCCCAGACCCAGGTTTCGGCGACGGGGAGATAGGTATCTCGCACGCTCGGCAGGCTATCCTGCCAGTACTGTTCGGCAATAAACGGATGTGCGTAGGTGGTGCTATCCAGCCACAGCGCGAGTAATGGCTCGAACTGGCTAGTGTTCCATTTTCTGATCATGCTGAACTCCAGGATGGCAGAAGCAGCCGGTCACATGGTCGTTGACCAGACCGCAGGCCTGCATGAAGGAATAACAAATCGTGGTGCCAACAAATTTGAAGCCGCGTTTTTTGAGGGCTTTCGACAGGGCGTCTGAGATAGGTGTTGAGGTCGGAATGTCGCCGAGCGTTGCCGCGTCGGTGATTGTCGGCGTGTTATCGACAAACGACCAGACGAAATCGTTGAACGGCTCGCCGTTGGCCTCCATCGCCAAAAACGCGCGGGCGTTGCCAATGATGGCCTGAATTTTTCCCCGGTGGCGAATAATGCCGGCATCCAGCACCAGGCGTTCAACATCTTCTTCGGTCATCGCCGCCACCTTCACGGGGTCGAACTGATGGAAGGCCTGACGATAATTTTCGCGTTTTTTCAGCACCGTTATCCATGACAGCCCGGCCTGCTGGCCTTCAAGACAGATCATCTCAAACAGCATTTGCTTATCACGCTGGGCCACTCCCCATTCGTTATCGTGATACTCGATATAAAGCGGATCCTGGCTTACCCAACCGCAACGTTGCATCTGGTTCTCCCTTTTTTTGTCGATGACCCACGCACCTTAATAAAACCCTGAACTTCGCTTGACGCCGAAAATAAAGAAGCAATAGTTAATACAGGAGTCACTCCTATAAAACATAACAATAACTGCCGAATCTGGCTCTTCTCTGGAGTCAATTGATGATTAACAAGAAATGCATTGGTCACTGGCGATATATGTCGCCAGCAGCGGTTTTCGTGTGGATGTTACTTTCCCCACATGCGCATGCATGGCAACAAGAATATATCGTGTCTGACTCACACAATAATACTGCTGAGCGCTATACATGGGATAGCGATCACCAACCTCGCTATGATGACATTCTGGCTGAGCGCATTGAAGCGGTGCAGTCAGGGCCCGGGTTAAACAGAAATGCGCCGGACGATATGCCGCTGGACGCCAATAAAACGATGAGCTTGGGCTGGAATTTTCCACTCTCCGACCACCTCACTACGGGGCCGGTTGCACAATGGCATTATGATGGTTCGCCGGGGTTTATGTGGAATGAGTTTGGTGATGTTGCGTCGACCGCATCTCTAACCGACCCTTTGTGGCACGCCAGCGTCAGCACGCTGGGCTGGCGCGTGGATTCACACGCCTGGCTGGGCATTCGCCCGTGGGCGCAGGTGAGCTACAACCAGCAGTTTGGTGAAAACCAATGGAAGGCGCAGTCCGGGCTTAATCGTATGCCCACGGCTTTACAGGACGGTAACTGGGTCGATGTCACGGTTGGCGCCGACATGTTGCTGAATTCACATCTTGCCGCTTATGCCGCGCTTTCGCAGGCGGATAATATGACCGTTGGGGCGAACTATTTCTACACCATGGGCGTCAGCGCGCGCTTCTGAAATCGTCAATTTATCTTATAGACATCAGCGGCAGGTCATTTTTTGCAATGTCGTTCATTCCGCCGCTGATGCATTTCATTCCGTCCTGAACGCACTTCATGCCTTTTTAAACCCGCGAAAATGCTAACTTCGTTATCGTTGGCAGCAGTTAATTTAAGAAGGCATCTTCATCATGAACGCTGCAACTAAAAATCACACTCGCTGGCTGACATTATTCGGCACCATTATTACCCAATTCGCTTTAGGTTCCGTTTACACCTGGAGCTTGTTCAACAGCGCGCTGTCTACCAAGCTGGATGCATCCGTAAGCCAGGTGGCGTTTTCTTTTGGTCTGCTAAGTTTAGGCCTGGCTATCTCCTCATCAGTTGCCGGTAAACTGCAGGAGCGTTTCGGCGTGAAGCACGTCACTATGGCCTCTGGTGTTTTGCTGGGCTTAGGCTTCTTCCTGACCGCACATGCGAACAGCTTGCCAATGCTGTGGCTGAGCGCTGGGGTGATTGTCGGCCTCGCGGATGGTGCAGGTTACCTGTTGACGCTTTCCAACTGCGTAAAATGGTTCCCGGAACGTAAAGGTCTGATTTCCGCCTTTGCTATCGGTTCTTACGGTTTAGGCAGCCTGGGGTTCAAATTTATCGATAGCCACCTGCTGGAAACCGTCGGTCTGGAAAAAACCTTCATGATCTGGGGCGCGATTGTACTGGTGATGATCGTCTTCGGTGCGATGCTGATGAAAGATGCACCAAATCAGGCAGTAGCAAGCCACGACGGCGTGATGGAGAACGATTTCACGCTGGCTGAGTCAATGCGCAAACCACAGTACTGGATGCTGGCAGTGATGTTCCTGACGGCTTGTATGAGCGGTCTGTACGTTATCGGTGTGGCGAAAGATATTGCGCAGGGCATGGTACATCTGGATCTGGCGACAGCGGCTAACGCGGTGACGATTATCTCTATTGCCAACCTGAGCGGTCGCCTGGTACTGGGTATTTTGTCCGATAAGATTTCCCGCATTCGTGTTATCACCATCGGGCAAGTTATTTCTCTGGTAGGGATGGCGGCACTGTTGTTCGCACCGCTCAATGAATACACTTTCTTTGCAGCCATTGCCTGCGTTGCCTTTAACTTTGGCGGCACGATTACCGTATTCCCATCGCTGGTCAGTGAGTTCTTTGGTCTGAATAACCTGGCGAAAAACTACGGTGTGATTTACTTAGGTTTCGGGATTGGTAGCATCTGTGGTTCGCTGATTGCTTCCCTGTTCGGCGGCTTCTATGTGACCTTCTGCGTCATCTTCGCCTTGTTGATTATCTCCCTGGCGCTGTCGACCACTATCCGTCAGCCAAAAACAGAAATCCTGCATCAGGCGCACGCCTGAAAATAATTACCTCACTTATTAAGTAGATTCTGGCCAGATATTTTTGTAAATATCTGGCCAAATCACATTTCTCCCAAATACTTTTCCCCTTTCTTGTTGTCTACTGACCGCGCTTGCAATAAAGGCTCTTATAGCCGACCGCAAATATTAACGAGTTTACTTACTGTTATTGGTAACACGTTTTTGGTTCTCCCTTTTTCCAGGGTTTTTCGCATGACATATATAAAAGCGATGTCCCAGCAGACGCTCAGTTTTCTGCTGGCTATCTACATCGGCTGGTTTATGAATTATTCCGTGTTTGTCCGTCGGTTTGAGGGCTACCTACAAGATTTTAGCGCCGAAAAAGGGATTTTTATCGCTATTGAGCTGGTGGGCACGTTGCTGGTGACGTTCTTCTTACTGCGTATGCTGTCGTTAGGTGGACGTACGCTGTGGAAGGTATTGGCAACGGTGGTGGTGTTGATTTCTGCCGGCGCCAGCTACTACATGACCAATCTGAACGTGGTGATTGGCTATGGCATTATTGCCTCGGTAATGACCACGGATGTTGATCTGTCTAAAGAGGTCGTCGGCTGGCATTTCATCTCATGGCTGGTGCTGACCAGCATCGTACCGTTGGTTTTCATCTGGCTGAACGGCGCGCGCGATACGTTGCTCAATCAACTTCGCACGCCGGGGCAGCGTGTCCGCAGTATCGCGGTAATTTTAGCGTGTGCTGCGTTAGTGTGGGGGCCGATTCGCCTGATGGAGGCCCATCTCAAGGAGAGCGAGCGTCTCTCGCAGGTTGATTTGCCAAGCTACGGCGGCGTGCTGGCAAACTCCTATCTGCCGACGAACTGGGTATCCGCGCTGAGCCTGTACGGCTGGACGCAGGTCGATGAGAGATTCGACACCAAAGAGTTTATCGACCCGACCAAAAAATTCACCTATGTCGCACCGGAAGGTCTCGATGATACCTATGTGGTGTTTATCATCGGTGAAACCACCCGCTGGGATCATATGGGGCTATTCGGCTACGAGCGTAATACCACGCCGGAGCTGGAAAAAGAGAAAAACCTGGTGGCGTTCCGTGGCTACTCCTGCGACACCGCCACCAAGCTGTCTCTGCGCTGCATGTTCGTGCGTCAAGGCGGTGCCAGCGATAACCCGCAGCGTACGCTCAAAGAGCAGAACGTGTTTGCGGTATTGCATCAGCTCGGTTTTACCGGCGACCTGCTGGCGATGCAAAGCGAGCTGTGGTTCTACAGCAACACTATGGCGAATAATATTGCTTACCGTGAGCAGATTGGCGCCGAACCGCGTAACCGCGGCAAAAGCGTCGACGATATGCTGCTGGCCGATGAGATGAAAACCGTGCTGGCGCGCAGCGGTGTGGATGGTAAGCATCTGATTATCCTTCATACCAAAGGTTCACACTTTAACTATACGCAGCGCTATCCACGTAGTTTCGCGCAGTGGAAGCCGGAGTGCGTCAACGTGGACGATAAGTGCAGCAAGGCGGAATTGATCAATTCTTACGATAACTCAATCACCTATGTTGACCATTTCCTGGTGAATATCTTCGATCAGATGCGCGACAAGAAGGCGATTGTGTTCTTTGCCGCCGACCACGGTGAGTCTATCAACGAGCATGAGCGCCTGCACGGTACTCCGCGCAAGATGGCGCCGCCGGAGCAATTCCGCGTGCCGATGATGGTGTGGATGTCGGATAAATATCTGGAAAACCCTGACCACGCGAAGTCGTTCGCCTACCTGAAACAACAAGCCGCGATGAAACAGCCAAAACGTCACGTTGAGCTGTACGACACAATTATGGGTTGTCTGGGATATACCTCGCCGGATGGGGGTATCAACGAGCATAACAACTGGTGCCACGTACCTGATAAGAAGTAGCGCTGGGTTTGATTCGGCGCTGCCCCGGGGGCGGCGTAAACGCCTTGCCCGGGCTACCACTCGTGGTTGTAGGCCGGATAAGGCATCGCCGCCATCCGGCAATGTAGTGACGATGCTTCAGACCTACCTGTTTACTTCAAATTGTAGCCCGGCCGAGCGAAGCGACGCCGGGAACATGCCCCTTTCCAGGACGACGATACCGTCCCAAATTCTTCCGCTACGCGTTAACAATTCTGTGACATATTCCATTGCTTTTTTTTATGCATAGATGAATCTTTTTTCGTGCTACTTATGACTAAGCCCAGCATTTTCACCTGTGCGTTTTAACGTTCACCGCATTAATCGCTCAGATATTCATCATATCGAAAGAATTTTTTCACCTGACGCTTAAATGTTAATCACTAAATGTTGCAAAGTATTAAGTGGATAACTCTGCCTTTAACGCCGTAGCATAAATTTCTCTGCTGAAAATAGCCCTTGGGGGTTTTTTTAATCTTTGCCCATCTATTCTCACCTTCAATACAAATCCCGGCTAACTGTATTGACGTATTCACATTCTGTTGACAGATTGTAGGGCATGAGGGGCATTTCATGGAGAATATGCGCTGCAACTCAGTTGTTCTAAGTGAAAGGAATTCCGCCTCTATTACGCATCGACCTGGCCGGGTAAAACACAAATAAAGGCCTGGCGGTGTAACCCATTGCAAAGGGTAAAACAACACATATCACTTTGGAGCACAATAATGAGTATTTCCTTGAAGAAGTCAGGGATGCTGAAGCTGGGTCTCAGCCTGGTCGCTATGACCGTTGCCGCCAGCGTACAGGCAAAAACCCTGGTTTACTGTTCAGAAGGCTCGCCGGAAGGCTTTAACCCACAGCTCTTCACGTCTGGCACCACCTACGATGCCAGCTCAGTTCCTATCTATAACCGTCTGGTTGAATTCAAAACCGGTACCACGGAAGTCATCCCGGGTCTGGCGGAGAAATGGGACATCAGCGAAGACGGCAAAACCTACACCTTCCACCTGCGTCAGGGCGTGAAGTGGCAGGATAATAAAGATTTCAAACCGACGCGTGACGTGAACGCCGACGATATCGTCTTCTCCTTCGATCGTCAGAAAAATGCCCAGAACCCGTATCACAAGGTTTCTGGCGGCAGCTATGAATACTTTGAAGGCATGGGCCTGCAAGACCTGATTAGCGAAGTGAAAAAAGTCGACGATAACACCGTTCAGTTCGTGCTGACTCGCCCGGAAGCACCATTCCTGGCAGACCTCGCGATGGACTTCGCTTCCATTTTGTCAAAAGAATATGCTGACAACATGCTGAAAGCCGGTACGCCGGAGAAGGTTGACCTGAACCCAATCGGGACCGGTCCATTCCAGCTGCTGCAGTACCAGAAAGACTCCCGCATCCTGTACAAAGCGTTCCCGGGCTACTGGGGCACCAAGCCGCAGATCGACCGTCTGGTCTTCTCCATCACGCCTGACGCTTCCGTGCGTTATGCCAAGTTGCAGAAGAACGAATGCCAGGTGATGCCGTACCCGAACCCGGCTGATATCTCGCGCATGAAGCAAGATAAGAGCATCAACCTGATGGAGCAGGCGGGCCTGAACGTGGGTTACCTGTCCTTCAACACCGAGAAAAAACCATTTGATGATGTCAAAGTTCGCCAGGCGCTGACCTACGCGGTCAACAAAGAGGCGATCATCAAAGCGGTTTATCAGGGCGCGGGCGTTGCCGCTAAGAACCTGATCCCACCAACCATGTGGGGCTATAACGACGACGTCAAAGACTACAGCTACGATCCAGAAAAAGCCAAAGCGTTGCTCAAAGAAGCAGGCCAGGACAAAGGCTTTACCGTCGAGCTGTGGGCGATGCCGGTACAGCGTCCGTACAACCCGAATGCTCGCCGCATGGCTGAGATGATTCAGGCTGACTGGGCGAAAATCGGCGTACAGGCCAAAATCGTGACCTACGAGTGGGGCGAGTACCTCAAGCGTGCGAAAGCGGGCGAACACCAGGCCGTGATGATGGGTTGGACCGGGGACAATGGGGATCCGGATAACTTCTTCGCCACCCTGTTCAGCTGCGCGGCGGCAAAAGATGGTTCCAACTACTCTCGCTGGTGCTACAAGCCGTTTGAAGATTTGATTCAACCGGCACGTGCGACCGACGACCACAACAAGCGTATTGAACTGTACAAACAGGCTCAGGTGGTGATGCACGATCAGGCTCCGGCGCTGATCATTGCTCACTCCACCGTTTACGAGCCAGTGCGTAAAGAAGTCAAAGGCTACGTGGTTGATCCATTAGGTAAGCACCACTTCGACAACGTCTCTATCGAATAATAAAGATGATGCCTTAACCGGCAACGCGACGCTTCCTGCCCCCCTTGGGGTGGGAAGCTGCGCCGTATCTGCGTCCCTCTCGTTTGAGCAAGACGGCAGATTTGTGAGCAATACAGACGTCCTGTGACCAGGCGGGCCGTCATTAGAGAGAATCAGGGTTATGTTGCAGTTTATCCTCAAACGTTTGGGTCTGGTGATCCCGACGTTTATCGGTATCACCCTTCTGACGTTTGCCTTTGTGCATATGATCCCCGGCGATCCGGTGATGATTATGGCGGGCGAGCGTGGTATTTCCCCTGAGCGCCACGCCCAGCTGCTGGCCGAGCTTGGCCTTGATAAGCCGATGTGGCAGCAGTATCTCCACTATATCTGGGGCGTACTGCACGGCGACTTGGGTATTTCATTAAAGAGCCGACTCCCGGTGTGGGACGAGTTCGTGCCGCGCTTTAAAGCGACGCTGGAACTCGGTATCTGCGCCATGATTTTTGCCGTCGCTGTGGGTATCCCGGTAGGTGTACTGGCGGCAGTTAAACGCGGTTCTATTTTCGACCACACCGCGGTGGGCCTGGCGCTGACTGGCTACTCCATGCCGATTTTCTGGTGGGGCATGATGCTTATCATGCTGGTGTCGGTACATTGGAACCTGACGCCGGTTTCCGGGCGCGTGAGCGATATGGTGTTCCTTGACGATACCAACCCGCTAACTGGTTTTATGCTGATTGATACCGCCATCTGGGGCGAAGAGGGCAACTTCATCGACGCGCTGGCGCATATGATTCTGCCTGCTATGGTGCTGGGTACGATTCCGCTGGCGGTGATTGTGCGTATGACCCGTTCGTCGATGCTGGAAGTGCTGGGCGAGGACTATATCCGCACCGCCCGTGCTAAAGGCCTGACCCGGATGCGCGTGATTATTGTCCACGCCTTGCGCAATGCCATGCTGCCGGTGGTCACCGTTATCGGCCTGCAGGTCGGTACGCTGCTGGCTGGGGCCATTTTGACGGAAACCATCTTCTCCTGGCCGGGCCTGGGACGTTGGTTAATCGATGCCCTACAACGCCGCGACTATCCGGTGGTGCAGGGCGGGGTACTGCTGGTGGCGACGATGATTATCCTCGTCAACCTGCTGGTTGACCTGCTGTACGGCGTGGTTAACCCGCGCATCCGTCATAAGAAGTAAGGGGCCGTCATGACACAAGTTACTGAAACCAAAACGGTGTCCGCACCGGTGCCGATGACCCCGTTCCAGGAATTCTGGCATTACTTTAAGCGTAATAAAGGCGCGGTCGTTGGCCTGGTGTATGTGGTCATCGTGCTGTTTATTGCCATCTTTGCGAACTGGATTGCGCCGTATAACCCGGCGGACCAGTTCCGCGATACGTTGCTGGCTCCTCCTGCGTGGCAGGATGGCGGCACATGGGCGCATCTGTTTGGCACTGATGATGTGGGCCGTGATGTGTTATCGCGTCTGATGTACGGCGCGCGTTTATCGCTGCTGGTCGGCTGCCTGGTGGTTGTACTGTCGCTGATTATGGGCGTGGTGCTGGGGCTGGTCGCCGGTTACTTCGGCGGTATTATTGATAACGTCATTATGCGTGTTGTCGATATTATGCTGGCGCTGCCAAGCCTGCTGCTGGCGTTGGTGCTGGTGGCTATCTTTGGCCCTTCCATCGGTAACGCCGCGCTGGCGCTGACTTTCGTGGCCCTGCCGCACTATGTCCGCTTAACGCGTGCCGCCGTGCTGGTGGAGGTGAATCGCGACTACGTGACCGCTTCCCGCGTGGCCGGCGCAGGCGCGCTGCGCCAGATGTTCGTCAATATTCTGCCGAACTGCCTTGCTCCGCTGATTGTTCAGGCGTCGCTCGGTTTCTCTAACGCCATTCTCGATATGGCTGCCCTTGGCTTCCTGGGGATGGGCGCTCAGCCGCCTACGCCGGAATGGGGCACCATGCTCTCTGACGTTTTGCAGTTTGCACAAAGTGCCTGGTGGGTCGTGACCTTCCCGGGGCTGGCTATTCTGCTGACGGTGCTGGCATTTAACCTGATGGGTGACGGTTTGCGTGATGCGCTCGATCCCAAACTGAAGCAGTAAGAGGTTCGAGATGGCGTTATTAAATGTAGATAAATTATCGGTGCATTTCGGAGACGAAGGCACACCGTTTAAAGCCGTAGACCGCGTAAGCTACAGTGTGGATCAGGGTGAAGTGGTCGGTATCGTTGGGGAATCGGGCTCGGGGAAATCGGTCAGTTCTCTGGCGATTATGGGGCTGATTGACTATCCCGGCCGCGTGATGGCGGAAAGCCTCGCCTTCAACGGTCAGGATTTGAAGCGTATTTCGGAGAAAGAGCGCCGGAATCTGGTGGGCGCCGAAGTGGCGATGATCTTCCAGGATCCGATGACCAGCCTCAACCCGTGTTACACCGTCGGTTTCCAGATTATGGAAGCCATTAAGGTGCACCAGGGTGGCAATAAGAAAACGCGTCGTCAGCGGGCTATCGACCTGTTAAACCAGGTGGGGATCCCCGACCCGGCTTCGCGTCTGGACGTATATCCGCACCAGCTTTCCGGTGGTATGAGCCAGCGCGTGATGATCGCCATGGCGATTGCCTGTCGTCCAAAGCTGTTGATTGCCGATGAACCGACCACCGCGCTGGACGTGACCATTCAGGCGCAGATCATCGAACTGCTGCTGGAATTACAGCAAAAAGAGAACATGGCGCTGATTCTGATCACCCATGATCTGGCGCTGGTCGCCGAAGCGGCACACAAAATCATCGTGATGTACGCCGGTCAAGTTGTAGAGACCGGCGCGGCAACGGATATCTTCCGCGCGCCACGTCATCCGTATACTCAAGCGTTACTGCGTGCGCTGCCGGAGTTTGCCCAGGATAAAGCGCGTCTGGCCTCGCTGCCGGGCGTGGTGCCGGGCAAGTACGATCGCCCTGCAGGCTGTCTGCTGAACCCGCGCTGCCCGTATGCCACGGATAAATGCCGCAGCGTTGAACCCGAGCTGAACCTGCTTGCCAGCGGTCGTCAGTCGAAATGCCACTATCCACTCGATGATGCCGGGAGGCCCACACTATGAGTACGCATGAGGCCACCTCGCAGCCGCTGCTGCGGGCGATTGATCTGAAAAAACACTACCCGGTGAAAAAGGGCATTTTCGCCCCGGAACGCCTGGTGAAAGCGCTGGATGGCGTATCCTTTACCCTCGAGCGCGGTAAAACGCTGGCGGTGGTGGGCGAGTCAGGCTGTGGGAAATCCACTCTGGGTCGCTTGTTAACGATGATTGAAATTCCGACCGGCGGCGAACTTTATTATCAAGGGCAGGATCTGCTTAAGCACGATCCACAGGCGCAGAAACTGCGTCGGCAGAAAATCCAGATTGTGTTCCAGAACCCATACGGTTCGCTGAACCCGCGTAAGAAAGTGGGGCAAATTCTGGAGGAGCCGTTACAGATAAACACCTCGCTTAGCAAAGAGCAGCGCCGTGAAAAAGCGCTGGCGATGATGGCGAAGGTGGGTCTGAAAACGGAGCATTACGACCGCTATCCGCATATGTTCTCCGGCGGCCAGCGTCAGCGTATCGCGATTGCCCGCGGCTTAATGCTCGACCCGGACGTAGTGATTGCCGATGAACCGGTTTCCGCCCTCGACGTGTCTGTCCGCGCACAGGTACTGAACCTGATGATGGATTTGCAGCAGGATCTGGGGCTGTCGTACGTCTTTATCTCGCACGATCTGTCGGTTGTTGAGCATATTGCTGATGAAGTGATGGTGATGTATCTGGGGCGCTGCGTGGAGAAGGGAACGAAGGACCAGATCTTCAATAATCCTCGTCACCCGTACACCCAGGCGTTGCTCTCAGCGACCCCGCGTCTGAATCCGGACGACCGTCGCGAGCGCATCAAGCTGACAGGCGAACTGCCAAGCCCGCTCAATCCACCGCCGGGCTGCGCGTTTAACGCTCGCTGCCGCCGCCGTTTTGGGCCGTGTACTCAGTTGCAGCCGCAGTTGAAAGACTACGGCGGTCAGTTGGTCGCGTGTTTTGCAGTCGATCAGGACGAAAACCCAGAGAAAATCGCGTAGCCCGATACTCATCTGAGTAGCCGAGCCGCAGGGATAAAACCCTGCGGCTTTTTGTATTTGTAGCCCGGGCAAGGCGTTTACGCCGCCCCCGGGGCTGCTCGGTGCTCCCGGCGTCGCTCTGCTCGGCCGGGCTACCGATTGGTGTAGGCCGGATAAGGCAAAGCCGCCATCCGGCAATGTGCGCGGTTATGCCTGATGGCGCGTAGCTTATCAGGCCTACATGTTGTCAATGCCCACAGGGTCGGGCGCAATTCTGAAAATGGGGTGGTGACAGCGAGTTGAGCGGCGGATTGCAGTAGTATCGTCGGCAAGTCGGGTTTTCCGATGAGGCGCAATGTTGCGGGGGCTTGATCCCCGGCGGCATCGGTTGCTGGAAAGAGAAAACCCCCGCACGTTGTTTGGTATAAACCGGCAACATAACGGGGGCGATTCACTTGCTCGACAACAAGAGGATAGCCGCGAACGGTTGCCATTGCAACGCAGGCGGTTATATGACGCTCAACGAGGCGTTATTACTTGCCGTTGTGACTTCTATCGTCGGCCCAATTGTGGTCGCGCTGGTACGTCACTTCTTCAAGTTCTAACCTGACGGGGCGTGATGTCCGCCGCAGTGGCAGCAGCGCCCGAAACGGGCCGCAGGGGTAAAATCCTGCGGCCTTTTTTGTATTTGTCGCCCGGGCTACGGGCCGGTCGGGCGCAATTCTGAAAATGGGGTGGTGACAGCGAGTTGAGCGGCGGATTGCAGTAGTATCGTCGGCAAGTCGGGTTTCCCGATGAGGCGCAATGTTGCGGGGGCTTGATCCCCGGCGGCATCGGTTGCTGGAAAGAGAAAAACCCCCGCACGTTGTTTGGTATAAACCGGCAACATAACGGGGGCCATTCACTTGACCAGACATCAAGAGGATAGCCGCGAACGGTTGCCATTGCAACGCAGGCGGTTATATGACGCTCAACGAGGCGTTATTACTTGCCGTTGTGACTTCCATCGTCGGCCCAATTGTGGTCGCGCTGGTACGTCACTTCTTCAAGTTCTAACCTGACGGGGCGTGATGTCCGCCGCAGTGGCAGCAGCGCCCGAAACGGGCCGCAGGGGTAAAATCCTGCGGCCTTTTTTGTTTTTACTGCGGGTATGGCACCCAGGAGCCGCCGTTCAGACGGACATAAGGTTTGCCCTGATATTCCATCACCACCGTATTCGAGTTTTCGGAGACGGGGGCGGTTTGCGGCAGATTTCCCGTGAAGGCAGACCAGTCAACCGTATCTTCGGTGAAGATTTTGCCATCCACCGCACGTGCGACCAGTTCGGAAATCGCCAGATAACTGCTCGGCTGGTTGATATCCACCGCGGCACCCTGGTGCGGCGCTTTCATGCCGAAGAACTTAACGGCAGCCGGGACGTGGGTAATGGACGGACTTGGGATATCACGCAGACCCGAGACCTGCATTTTATCGCCCGCCAGCGCCGCGCCATGTTCCGGCACCACGATAACCATCACTCTGCGACCTGACTTCTGCAACTCATCGAAGAAAGCGTCCAGTTCATCAAACAGCTTCTGCGCACGGGCTTTGTAGTCTGCGGTCTTGCTTTGCCCTTGATAGTGGTTGCCATCATGAAGCGGCAAAATATTGTAGAAGGTGGCTGAACGGTCACCGGCGGGTTTATCCGGTGAGTTAAGCCAGCGGTTGAGGGTGGCCAGATCGTCATACACCGGGGAGCCATCAAAGGCGAGCAGGTTAACCGGGAGTTTGCTTTGATCCATCAGCGGGCTTTGAATACCACCGTAGTTACGAACTTCTTTGAGGAAATCGCCGAAGACGCCATTGTGACCAAGCATCAGGTGCTGATTAAAACCAAGCTTAGAAAGGTTATCAAACAGATAACACTGATTTCCTGCTGGCTGATAAAGGTCGCTATGCGATGTTTGCCCACAGCTGGCACGTAATAAACGAATCGCCGCCGGGCCGCTATAAGAGGTTGCGGAGTTGAAGTTGCTAAAGCGGATATCAAAATGTGACCATAATGGATGCTGGAGCAGTCCCGCCGCTTCAACGTCGGAGGTCGCCAGCGAACAAATATTAATCACCAGCAGATCAAACGGCTGGGCATCCGCCGGCAGCGCGGTCGGGAATGTGGTGGTCCGTTTGCTTTCTGAGGCGTAGAAACTGCTTAGCCAGGCGTTCAGATTATCCGACGTTGGCGCAGCGGTTTGCGGCGGAATGTCGGCGCTGGTGGTAGTGCTGCCAGCCGCCGTTGCGGGTGCCGTGGTATTCGCGGCCGTGGCTTCGGCTTTCTGCCCGGCTGGCCACAGGCTAAAGGATGGGCCAATCAGCATACTGAGGTTGATCCAGACCATCGCGATAACCACAAAAACGGTAATACGAATCCACTGATTTAAAAACAGCCATGCCACAACCAGCACAAAGAAGACACCCACCATCTGCCAGTTGATAAAGCGGGTAACCAGATCCCAGACATAGTCAGCGCTAAATCCAGCAATTTGCGAACCCTGGCTCATGATGCTTTCAGGGCCGGGGAGCCAGGTATCATGCCAGAACAACGCCAAGCCTACCGGAATAGCTATCCAGTGCCGCCAGCGGTGCAGGCGATTATTCGGTAATGGCAGCAATAAGAACGCCATAAAGACCAAATTGAGCATGGGGTGGAAGTTTAAATATCCCGCCCACAGCAGTCCGAATTTCACCAGGAAATAGAGATTCCAGCCCGCCAGTCCCCGCCAGTAATGCCAAAGTGGGGAAGGTTGAGTGGCGGCATTTTGCGTCGATTTAGTCATTTTTTGATTTTGCCCTGGCGGCCAGATCCCGGCGTAAAACGCCTACTGGTTTAACATAACGGGGTTTAAGAAACATCAGACGAAACGCGTTCTCAATGCGTCGTTGATGATGGCGCGCCAGATAGCCTAGCGGGAAGAAAATCAGCGCGCAAAGTACAACCAATTGAATAATATCGCTTATCGACATCATGACGGTGTTCCTTCGGTATCCGTAGACAGGCGATGCGGTTCTGGATAACGGCGCCAGCCTTTGCCCTCGTAGGTGGCGTTGATAACGTTGGTCGGTTTCGGCGCAATCGTTAAGGGTTTTGTCCAGTTCTCAGGCTTCACGTCACGCATTATCACAAGCTCTGCGGAAATCTGCTTATCTTCGAACCAAATCATGCGGTTAGAGAAAATATCACCGGTTGGTAGCGGGAAAATATGGTTCAGTGCGGTATCAAGATCGTTTACCCGACAGAAAGGGAGGAATAGCACCAGCCGGTTGTCAGCGATGGTGACAATATCGCCGACACGGTGCGGACGACATAATGTCAGAGCCTGCTCAACGCGTAGCCCTGGCGCCGGACGCAGAGCGACCATCACGCCTTTGCTGTCTGCGGGTAATAAGGTGTTATTGATAACTTTTTGCACCGCTTCGCAAAAAACATCCCACTTCTGATAGCCCTTGAGCTTCAGCGGCTCAGTATTCGCGAGTAGGGTCGAGAGATCTTCTGGAACGTGGCGGGTGAACTGCTGTGTCTGCACGCTTTCAATCAACGTCAGGCTTCGCGACAGCGGGGCGTTAGCGGAAATCACCAGATTAGCACCGCAGCTTAATAGCAATCGCTCGTCGGTGGCGCGCAGGCTCGCGGTGGTTTCACGAACGATAATTTTTAATGCACTGCCACGCTGGCGGCGTAAGGTGTGGGTGAATCTCGCAAGCTGTTCTACCTGACTATTTTGCTTAAGCGAGAATATAACCGTGGCAGCCTGGGCAGTACGCGCAGCATTAAAAACCGCATCGTTGGTATCGAATAAGCTCCAGTGTTCAGACAATGCCGGAGCGCCTTCAAGAATAGCGATATTACTCAGTACTTCTTTTTCATCACTGCGTGGTTGAACGTTGGCAATTTCATCCTGAGATAATTGCCAACGGTTACCATTGTGGGTAATTAAAAGCTGCTGGCGCGCGCTGACGCCTTTTTCATTGGCCCAGTAAGATATATCCAGCAGTTGACTATCACCCTGGTAACGTAAACTTGCGAGGCCGGAAAGCGAGCGATATGCACCTAATAATAGGGATATTTGGGCATCAGCATTGTTGCCTGGGTTCATTACCAGCAGAGTGCAATGGTAGTATTTCGCCCATTTCTGCGATTTTTTTACCCAATCTAAAAGTTTTTCCGCAGGAATATTTTTCCAGGCGTTATGAGAGCATACAAGGATAATAAAATAATTATTTGGTTGAAGCGTGCAGAGCAAATCGCGGCGCATCAAGTATAGACCAGCAGCGCTATCCTGCATGGCAAACATCGAAATACGTTTGGGGCCCGAATTACCCGTTAATTCTATAAGGTTTTTTGGGTTTTCGCCCATGCTGACAACGGCGACTTTCGCCCCTTCAGCCTGCGCCGAAAGCGTCTGATTGAGCAGACTAATTGCGTCTTCATGACGGTCTGTATTCATCCACCACACGCCGCCTGTGGGCATATGGCTGACTTCATCCCACAATGAATCAATACCAATAGAAAATATGGGGTTCATCGTGTCCCTCTTATCGACGATAATCTTGCGTCTAAGTTTACTAGTGTAAACGTCAGAATAAACCTAATATTGAAATTAAATAGCATCAGATTTAGCATGTATAATCTTAATAAATCGACTTATCGCCAGGTGATAAGAAGGTTAATTTCGACTGGATTTTGCATAACTATGTAATCGAAATGCGTAAACGGCGATGCACATAAGCGCGATCAGAAGTAAGACGAGTATAAACGAAATTCATAGAAAATTTGTCTTTCGATTGACGCAGTGCATCAGGATTTGATTTCAGAGGAAATAAACGATGGCAGATAATAAACCTGTGAAATCAGTTGATTCGCAACTTGGTTACACCTTTCAGAATGATTTTATCGCGCTGAGTCGGGCTTTCTCTCTACCCAATATAGATTACACTGATATTTCGCAGCGAGAAAAATTAGCTGCAGCGTTTAAGCGTTGGCCACTGCTGGCGGAGTTTGCAGAACAAAATGCCAAATAAAAATAAGAGCCTAACCCATTAGGCTATTTTATTCGCTAGTTTGGCACCGGGCAGTGCTCGAAATCCTCACGTACTCCCTGTACGCTCCGGTTTCTGCGCGCTGTCCGGCACCAAACTAGCTTCAACAATTACGCCTACTGGGATAGGCTCTAAGGAAGCCAGAATGGCTATTTTGGGATTACAGGGCCTGCGTGGTGGAGTGGGTACAACCTCCGTCACGGCGGCATTAGCGTGGTCTTTGCAACTGCTCGGGGAGTCGGTGGTGGTTATCGATGCCTGCCCGGACAACATGCTGCGTCTGTCGTTTAACGACGATATTAGTCGTGACAGCGGTTGGGCGCGTGCGCTGCTGGACGGTAAAGATTGGCGTGATGCAGGTTTGCGTTACACCTCGCATATCGATGTTCTCCCTTTTGGTCAGTTGCAGGCAGGTGAGCTGCAAAATATCCACACCCGCGGCGACACGCTGGCGGCCATTGCCACCCTTGCCAGTACGTTAGAGCAAGAGGGTAAATACCAGTGGATCCTGATTGACCTGCCGCAGGCTTTTTATCCCTGGACATCCCCCCTTATTGAAGCCTGTCACTTTACCCTGACCGTGGTGAAACCGGATGCGAACTGTCATATCCGCTTGCATCAACAGCCGCTGCCGACGAATACCCACCTTTTACTGAACGGCCTGCGTATGAGCAGTCCTTTACAAGAAGATCTCTACCAGGTCTGGTTACAAACCCAGCCTCGGTTATTACCGGTGGTTATCCACCGCGATGAAGCGATGGCGGAGAGTCTGGCAAGCAAACAGCCGCTGGGCGAATATCGCTATGACTCCCTGGCGGCGGAAGAGATGATCACCCTCGCCAACTGGTGCCTGATGCACTATGCCGGACATCATGCGGCGGAGCGCGAAGCATGATTCGCCTTGGCAGTTGGATCTTCGTCCCGCCAGTTTATGCGCGTATTCGCGCGCGCTACATGGATTATCGTCGTAACAAATCGTCGGCGCTCGCAGCAACGCTAACCTGCCTATGGGTTGGACTGGCATGGATGTTTTTGCCGCTGGAGAATGCGCGCTGGCAGGCGTTACTTGCGCGTCAGGACGTGCTTTTTCCGCATATTAATTTCTCTCGTCCGCGCCCGCTCGACCCGCTACGTTACCTATTACAAGCCATTTGGCTCATTGCCACGAAACCGCCGGAAAGCCGTACACCCCGCGAATGGCGGCCTCTGGCAGGTATTGACCGGCTACGTAACCGCTACATCCGATGGGCAGACGAACTACCGGCACGCATCAATCCGCAAGCGAGCGACCGGGCGAACAGAAAAGAGCTGGCGCATCTCAATCCTAAACTGCGTCGGTTGATTCTTGGAGTGGTGGTGGCGCTATCGCTCCTTCTGGCACTGGTGTGTATTACACAGCCGTTTAACCCGCTTTCGCAGTTTGTCTTCCTGCTGCTGCTGTGGGGCGTTGCGCTGCTGGTGCGACGTATTCCGGGACGCTTTTCCGCGCTGATGCTTATCGTATTGTCGCTGACGGTCTCCTGTCGTTACATCTGGTGGCGCTATACCTCGACGCTGAACTGGAACGATCCGGTGAGCCTCGTCTGTGGCCTGATACTGCTGTTTGCTGAAACCTACGCCTGGATTGTGCTGGTGCTGGGCTACTTCCAGGTGGCCTGGCCGCTGAATCGCCAGCCGGTACCGCTGCCGAAGGATATGGATAGCTGGCCGACCGTAGATATTTTTGTTCCGACCTACAACGAAGACCTCAACGTCGTTAAAAATACCGTTTACGCCTCATTGGGCATCGACTGGCCGAAAGATAAAGTGGTGGTCTGGATCCTGGACGATGGAGGCCGTGAAGAATTCCGCCAGTTTGCCAAAGATGTGGGCGTTGAATATATCGCGCGAACGACGCATGAACATGCGAAAGCCGGGAACATCAACAACGCGCTTAAATATGCAAAAGGCGAATTCGTGTCGATTTTCGACTGCGACCACGTCCCGACGCGCTCGTTCCTGCAAATGACCATGGGCTGGTTCCTCAAAGATAAGAAGCTGGCGATGATGCAGACGCCGCACCACTTCTTCTCGCCGGATCCGTTTGAACGTAACCTGGGGCGTTTTCGTAAAACGCCTAACGAAGGCACGCTGTTCTACGGACTGGTGCAGGACGGTAACGATATGTGGGATGCCACCTTCTTCTGTGGCTCCTGTGCGGTTATCCGTCGCGAGCCGCTGGACAAGATAGGCGGCATTGCCGTTGAAACCGTCACCGAAGATGCGCACACCTCGCTGCGCCTGCACCGTTTGGGTTACACCTCGGCCTATATGCGTCTGCCGCAGGCGGCGGGTCTGGCGACAGAAAGCCTGTCTGCGCACATCGGTCAGCGTATTCGCTGGGCGCGAGGCATGGTACAAATTTTCCGCCTCGATAACCCGCTGTTTGGTAAAGGATTAAAAATACCGCAACGGCTTTGCTACCTGAATGCCATGTTCCACTTCTTATCCGGTATCCCGCGGCTTATCTTCCTGACCGCGCCGCTGGCTTTCCTGCTCTTGCACGCCTACATCATCTACGCCCCGGCGCTAATGATTGCGCTGTTTGTGTTCCCGCACATGATTCACGCCAGTCTGACTAACTCGAAAATTCAGGGTAAATACCGCCACTCCTTCTGGAGTGAAATCTATGAAACGGTACTGGCCTGGTACATTGCGCCGCCGACCATGGTGGCGCTATTCGCCCCGCATAAAGGTAAGTTCAACGTCACCGCTAAGGGTGGCCTGGTGAAAGAAGAGTATGTCGACTGGGTGATCTCCCGCCCGTATATCTATCTGGTGTTGCTGAATCTGCTTGGCGTGGCGTTTGGTATCTGGCGTTACATGTACGGGCCGGAAGATGAAATCCTCACCGTATGGGTCAGTCTGCTGTGGGTATTCTATAACCTGATTATCCTTGGCGGTGCGGTAGCGGTATCGGTTGAAAGTAAGCAGGTGAGACGCTCGCACCGCGTGGAAATTAAGATGCCGGGGGCGATTTCCCGCGAGGATGGTCATCTCTTCTCCTGTACGGTTCACGACTTCTCAGACGGCGGCGTGGGGATCCGAATTAACGGCGATGCCCAGGTGCTGGAGGAGCAAAAGGTCAATCTTCTGCTCAAACGCGGCCAGCAAGAGTATGTCTTCCCCACTCAGGTGGTGCGCGTGCTGGGAAATGAAGTCGGCCTCAAATTACTGCCAATGAGCACCCGTCAGCATATCGATTTTGTGCAGTGTACGTTTGCGCGTGCGGATACGTGGGCGCTCTGGCAAGACAGCTTCCCGGAAGATAAACCGCTGGAAAGCTTAATGGATATCCTGAAGCTGGGGTTCCGTGGTTATCGCCACCTGGCAGAATTTGCACCGCCGGTGGCAAAAGAAATTTTCCGGTCACTCACTTCGCTTGTGGCGTGGGTGGCCTCGTTCGTCCCGCGTCGTCCGGAACGCGGCGTGATAATCGAGCATCCGCTAGCGGCTGTGGCTCAACAATAATGATGATGATGCGATGAAAAGAAACCTTTCCTGGATTTGTGCAGTGGCGATGGGGGTGGGCGGTTTGCTGCCGCTTACGACGTATTCCGAACCAACGACCGAACTGTCCGTTGCCCCAACGCAGGCGGCGACCCCTGACGTGGCTGCCGCGCCGGTGGTGGTGGAAGATTCGCCTGGCCGCGATGTGAAGCTCTCTTTCGCGCAGATTGCGCCACCGCCGGGCAGCATGGTGCTGCGGGGCGCAAACCCGAACGGCAGCATTGAGTTTGGGATGCGCAGCGATGAAGTGGTATCGAAGGCGATGCTAAACCTGACCTATACGCCATCGCCATCACTGCTGCCTGTAACCTCACAGCTGAAGGTCTATCTTAACGATGAGCTGATGGGCGTGCTGCCGGTAACCAAAGAACAGCTTGGGCAGAAGGTGACAACGCAAATCGCCGTCGACCCGCTGTATATCACCGACTTTAACCGGGTGCGCCTTGAGTTTATTGGCCACTATCGCGACGTCTGTGAAAACCCGTCGAACACCACCGTGTGGCTCGATGTCGCCCGTAACAGCTCGCTGGACTTAACCTACCAGTCGCTGAAGCTGCGCAACGACCTTTCACACTTCCCGGTGCCGTTCTTTGACGCCCGCGATAACCGCACGCTGAATTTGCCGATGGTGTTCGCCAAATCTCCAGACCTCCAGCAACAGCAGGCGGCAGGGATTATTGCATCCTGGTTTGGCGCGAAAGCGGGCTGGCGCGGTCAGACGTTCCCGGTGCTCTACAATTCACTGCCTGACCGCAATGCTATCGTCTTTGCCACCAACGATAATCGCCCGGACTTCCTGCGCGATCATCCGCCGGTAAAAGCGCCGACGGTCGAAATGATCGATCACCCGACCAATCCGTACTTGAAACTGCTGGTGGTCTTTGGGCGTGATGATAAAGACCTGCTGCAAGCGGCGCAGGGGATCTCGTCGGGGAATATTCTGTTCCGTGGCGATAGCGTCACGGTAGATGAAGTGAAACCGCTGCTGGCGCGCGTGCCTTATGATGCGCCGAACTGGGTGCGTACCGACCGCCCGGTCACCTTTGGCGAGCTGAAAACCTACGAGCAACAGCTACAATCGACCGGGCTTGAGCCTGCGTCTATCAACCTGTCGCTAAACTTGCCACCGGATCTCTACCTGATGCGCAGTACCGGCATTGATATGGATCTGAAATATCGCTACACCATGCCGCCGGTGAAGGACAGCTCGCGGATGGACATCAGCCTGAACAACCAGTTCCTGCAATCCTTTAGCCTCAACAGCACGCAGGACGTCAATAAACTGATGCTGCGCCTGCCGATTCTGCAAGGTCTGCTGGACGGTAAAAACGATGTCAGCATCCCGGCGCTGCGTCTGGGCGCGATGAACCAGCTGCGCTTTGACTTCCAGTATATGAACCCGATGCCCGGCGGCTCGGTAGATAACTGCGTCACTTTCCAGCCGGTACAGAACCACGTGGTAATTAGCGACGATTCGACTATCGACTTCTCGCATTACTATCACTTCCTGCCGATGCCGGACCTGCGTACTTTTGCCAACGCTGGCTTCCCATTCACCCGCATGGCTGACCTTTCCGACACCGTTATCGTCATGCCAAAAACGCCGTCAGAGGCGCAGGTCAGTACGTTGCTGAACGCCGTTGGCGTCATTGGCGGCCAGACTGGCCTTGCGGGCGCGAAAATGACTATCGTCGATGAGGGTAATCAGATTCAGGATAAAGACGCCGACCTGCTGCTGATTGGTTCCATTCCGCAAAAACTCAAAGATGACAAGCATATCGACCTGCTGGTGAATGCCACCCAGAGCTGGGTGAAAACGCCGGTGCGCCATAACGATCTGCCGAGCATCTATCTGGATGCGGACGATCGTCAGCCGAGCGTGCAGACGGGGATCACCTCCACAGGCCCGATGGCGGCTATCGTCGGCTTTGAATCGCCGTATCACAAACAGCGCAGCGTTGTCGCACTGCTGGCGGACAGCGCCACCGGCTACAACTTACTGAACAATGCGTTGAATGACAGCGGCAAACGCGCGGCGATGTTTGGCTCCGTCTCGGTGATTCGTGAATCGGGCGTCAGCAGCCTGCGCGTGGGCGATATTTACTATGTCGGCCACCTGCCGTGGTTTGAGCGCGTGTGGTTTGCGCTGTCAAATCACCCCGTTTTATTAGCTATCTTTGCGGCGATAAGTATCGTGCTGCTGGCGTGGGTACTGTGGCGTCTGCTGCGTATCATTAGCCGTCGTCGCCTGGATCCGGAAGACGAGTAAGCCGTGATGAAAATACTGCGCTGGATAGTCGTGTTATGCGCCCTCGGCGGCCAGGTTCAGGCCGCCTGTCAGTGGCCTGCCTGGGAGCAGTTTAAGCAGGAATACGTCAGTGCCGAAGGGCGCGTTATCGACCCCAGCGATTCGCGCAAAATTACCACCTCAGAGGGGCAAAGCTACGCCTTATTCTTTGCCCTGGCAGCCAACGATCAAAAGGCGTTCGCTTCGCTGCTGAACTGGACGCAGAATAATCTCGCCGCAGGCTCCCTGCGCGAGAATCTTCCGGCCTGGCTGTGGGGTAAAAAGAGCGAAACGGAATGGACGGTGCTGGATAGCAACTCCGCATCTGACTCCGATGTCTGGATAGCCTGGGCGCTGCTTGAAGCCGGTAGACTGTGGAAAAACGACGACTACAGCGCCACCGGCAAAGCGCTGCTGGCAAAAATCGCTGAAGATGAAGTGGTTAAGGTGCCGGACTTAGGCTTAATGCTGCTGCCCGGTCGCGTGGGCTTTGCTGAGGAGACACGCTGGCGCTTTAACCCGAGCTATTTACCGCCGCAGGTGGCGCAGTATTTCAGCCGCTTCGGCACACCGTGGACCACGCTGCGTGATACTAACTTCAAGCTGTTGATGGATACCGCACCGCAGGGTTTTTCCCCGGATTGGGTCAGCTACGATAAAACGCAGGGCTGGCAGCTAAAAGCGACGGATGTCGTCGGCAGCTACGATGCTATTCGCGTCTATCTGTGGGTGGGTATGATGAATGATGCCGACCCGCAAAAAGCGCGTTTGCTTAAACGCTTTAACGCGATGGCGGCGCAGACCGCCAAGCAGGGGCTTCCCCCTGAAAAAGTAGCGATAGCCACGGGCAAAGTCACCGGCGATGGCCCGGTGGGCTTCTCCGCCTCATTATTACCCTTCCTACAAAATCGTGACGCCACGGCGGTACAACGCCAGCGCGTTGCCGACCATTTTCCCGGCGCGGATGCGTACTATAATTTTGTGCTGACCCTTTTTGGCCAGGGCTGGGATCAACACCGTTTTCGCTTTAGCGCCCGCGGCGAATTACTACCTGACTGGGGCCAGGAATGCGCAAGTTCACACTAAGTTTAATCACTCTCTCGCTTGGCTTAACGTTTGTTCCGCCAGGCTTTGCGGATACCTCGGCAGAAGAGCAGTTGCTCAACCAGGTGCGCCTGGGCGAGGCCAGTAAACGCGAAGATTTGGTGCAGCAGTCGCTGTATCGACTTGAACTTATTAACCCGAATAATCCAAAAGTGCTGGCGGCGCGGATGCGCTATTTACTGCGTCAGGGCGATGGTGCGGGGGCGCAAAAACAGCTAGATAAACTGGCGCAGGTGGCCCCGAATTCGGCGGAATACAACGCGGCGCGCATTGAAATTGGCCTCAACAGTAGCGCTGGGCGTCAGGCGCTTCAGGAAGCGCGTTTGCAGGCCACCACCGGCCATGCGCAAGAGGCGCTTGCGGCATATGAGAAAGCCTTTAACGGCCCGCCGCCGGACGGTGATTACGCCGTCGAATACTGGACGACGGTGGCAAAAATTCCTGAACGCCGCAATGAGGCGCTTAACCATCTGCAAGTATTGAACCGCCAGTCGCCGGGTAACCTTGGCCTACAGATAACTCTGGTCAACATGCTGTTTGCCAGCAACCAGCGCGATGACGCGTTTGCGGTGCTTGAGCAGATGGCAAAATCCTCCAGCGGTCGCGGGGCGGCAAGCGATCTTTGGTTTAATGCCATCAAAGATAGCCCAACCAGCCCGGCCAGCGTGCAGGCGTTGCAACGTTATTTGATGATTTTCAGCACCGGCGAGTCGGTGGATAGCGCGCGTGGCATGCTGGCGGAACAGCAACAGCAGATGGCTGATCCGGTGCAGCGCGCGAAGGCAGAACAGCAGGCAAAAGCGGCAGAAGTGGAAGCCAGCAAACCGCAGACCTGGCAGCTTTACTGGCCGCTTATCCGCAAAGGCGACGCGGCGCTGAAAGCGAACAATCTGGAACAGGCGCAGAGCGCTTATCAGCAGGCACGCCGGCTTGACGCCACGGACAGCTATGCGGTGCTGGGGTTAGGCGATGTGGCGCTGGCCAGAAAAGATAGCGCGGGCGCTGAACGCTACTATCAGCAGGCATTGCGTTTGGACAGAAGCAACAGCAGCGCGATACGCGGACTGGCGAATCTCTATCGGGCGCAATCGCCTGAGCGCGCCACGGCCTTTATCAACGGTCTCTCAGCCAGCCAGCGACGCAGTATTGATGATATTGAACGTAGTCTGACCAATGACCGACTTTCCCAGCAGGCGGAAGCGTTTGAGAATCAAGGACGCTGGGCGGAGGCTGCTGAGTTACAGCGCCGCCGTCTGGCGTTGTCGCCGGATGATGTCTGGATAACCTATCGACTCTCGCGTGATCTGGTCAGCGCCGGGCAGCGCGCGGAAGCTGACAACCTGATGCTTAATCTGGCACGCAAAAAACCGACCGATGCCGATCAGGTGTATGCCTATAGCCTGTATTTATCCGGTAACGGGCAGGATGAGGCGGCATTGTCGCATCTGGCGGCGCTACCGACGGCGCAGTGGACGGACAATATTCGTGAACTGGATACGCGCCTGCGCAGTGACCAGCTTATTGCCCGGGCCAACCTGCTGCGTGATGCAGGACAGGAGCCACAGGCCATTGCCCTGTTAAAACAACAGCCAGAGTCAGCACGTATCCATTCAACGCTGGCTGATTGGGCGCAGCAGCGGGGCGATAACGCTACTGCGCTTGCGGAATACAACGCCTTGCTGGCAAAAGAACCGCAGAATGAAGACGCTCGTCTGGGGCTGGCGGAGGTTTATGCGGCGCAGGGGAATGCCCTGGCGGCGCGCCAGCAGTTGGCCGCCTTGCCTGCCGAAGGCGAACGATCGCTGGGAACCCAGCGCCGGATTGCTCTGGTCAGCGCGCAATTGGGCGACACGACTGCGGCGCAGAAAATGCTCACCGCCATGGTGCCACAAGCCAAAGCACAGCCGCCTTCAATGGAAAGCGCGATGGTGCTACGTGATGCCGCGCGCTATCAGGCGCTGGACGGCAATCCACAACGGGCGCTGGAGACTTACAAAGATGCGATGGTGGCGGCGGATATCACCCCAGCAATCCCGCAGGATAACGATAGCTTTACCCGTCTGACGCGTAATGACGCGAAAGATGACTGGCTCAAGCGCGGCGTGCGCAGCGATGCCGCCGATCTCTATCGTCAGCAGGATCTTAACGTCACATTACAGCATGAATTCTGGGGCTCCAGCGGCACGGGCGGTTACTCGGATCTGAAAGCGCATACCACCATGTTCCAGGTGGATGCGCCGCTTTATGACGGACGCATGTTCTTCCGCTCTGATCTGGTCAATATGGATGCCGGGACCTTCTCCAGTAAAAATAATGCGTATAAAGAACAGTGGGGTACGTGTGACCTCGCCACCTGCTATGGCTCGAAAAATCAGAGCGACAGCGGCGCAAGCGTCGCGATTGGCTGGAAAAATGACACCTGGGACGCGGATATTGGCACCACGCCAATGGGCTTCAACGTGGTGGATGTCGTCGGTGGGCTGAGCTACAGCAACGATCTTGGCCCGGTGGGCTACACGTTAAACGCACACCGTCGCCCGGTCTCCAGCTCGCTGCTGGCATTTGGTGGGCAGAAAGATAACAGCAGCGGCCTACATCCCGGCACTACCTGGGGCGGCGTGCGTGCCGACGGCGCCGCAGTCAGCCTGAGTTATGACAAAGGCGAAGCTAACGGCGTATGGGCGTCGCTGGGCGGCGATCAACTGACCGGTAAGAACGTGGCGGACAACTGGCGGGTGCGCTGGATGACCGGCTATTACTACAAAGTGGTCAACGAAAATAATCGCCGGGTCACGGTGGGGCTGAATAATATGATTTGGCACTACCAGAAAGACCTGAGCGGCTACACGCTGGGCCAGGGCGGCTATTACAGCCCTCAGGAGTACGTGTCGTTTGCGGTGCCGGTCAACTGGCGTCAGCGTACCGAAAACTGGTCGTGGGAGCTGGGCGGTTCGGTGTCGTGGTCACATTCGCGCAGCAAAACTGAGCCGCGTTATCCACTGATGAATCTGATCCCGTCGCAATGGCAAAAAGCCGCCAGTGAAGCCACTAACGGCGGCGGCAGCAGCCAGGGCTTTGGTTATACGGCGCGGGCCATTGTTGAGCGACGGGTAACATCAAACTGGTTTATTGGCGCAGGTGTCGATATTCAGCAGGCGAAGGACTACACGCCAAGCCATGCGCTGCTTTATGTACGTTATTCTGCCGCAGGTTGGCAGGGTGATTTGGATATGCCGCCGCAGCCGCTGGTACCTTACGCCGACTGGTAGCTATATAAGCCATGATATAGGTGTTCATCTTATATAACCCGGTATGTAACCGGGTTATAATCTTTGCGTCAGCGTCAATTTTGACTTTGGCGCCAGCCTCGTTATTCTCAATGCCTGAGCAATACGTTCGTATCTGTGGAGAGCTCTTTTGCGCGTCAGCCGTTCACTTACCATAAAACAAATGGCGATGGTTGCTGTGGTAACCATGTTGTTTTTATTTATCTTTTGCTCAATCTTGCTGTTCCATTTTGTTCAGCAGGATCGCTATAACACCGCTGCGCAACTTGAGAGTATCGCGCGCTCCGTGCGCCAACCGCTGTCCGCCGCCATTCTTAAGGCGGATATTCCAGAAGCCGAAAGCATTCTTGAACGTATTCAGCCCGCCGGAATTGTCAGCCGCGCAGACGTGGTGCTGCCGAACCAGTTCCAGGCGCTGCGCATGAGCTTTATTCCCGAGCGTCCGGTGCCGGTGAACATCACCCGTATATTTGAATTGCCGGTACAAATTTCGTTGCCGCTTTATTCACTGGAACGCCCGGCAAATCCGCAACCGCTGGCCTATCTGGTGCTTCAGGCGGACTCTTATCGCATGTATAAATTCGTGATGAGTGCGCTGGCAACGATAGTGACCGCTTACTTCCTTTTAGTGCTGATTCTGACGGTCGCGCTCACCTGGTGCATCAACCGGCTGATTGTCAGACCGCTGCGCAAGATTGCTTATGAGATACACGATCTCCCAGGAGCGGATCGCATCGGGCACCAGTTGACGCTGCCGCCGCTGCATCATGACGATGAAATCGGTACGCTGGTGCGCAGCTATAACCGCAACCAGCAGGCGTTATTACGTCAATACGACGAACTTAGCGGCCAATCGACGCGTTTTCCGATCTCAGACCTGCCGAACAAAGCCTTTTTGCTGGGGCTGCTGGAGCAGAGTCTGGCGCGCAAATCCCCGGTCGCGCTGCTGACCATCGCCTGTGAAACGCTACAGGATACGGCGGGCGTGCTGAAAGAGGAGCAGCGCGAGATGCTTCTGCTCACGCTGGCGGAGAAAATTAAGCAGGTGATTTCGCCCCGTATGGTGCTGGCGCAGATAAGCGGCTACGACTTCGCCATTCTGGCCAACGGCGTTAAAGAGCCATGGCATGCCATTACGTTAGGTCAGCAAGTACTTACTATTATAAACGAGCGGCTGCCGTTGCAGGGCATCCAGCTACGGCCAAGCGCCAGTATCGGGATTGCAATGGGCAGCGAAGGCCTTACCGCGGAGCAGTTCTACCGCCGCTCGATCTCCGCCGCCTTTACCGCGCGCCGTAAAGGGAAAAATCAGATTGAGTTTTTCGACCCAGACCAGATGGCGAAGGCCCAGAAACGTCTGACGGAAGAGAGCGATATTCTGACCGCGCTGGATAACCAACAATTCTCCGTCTGGCTTCAGCCGCAGGTGGAGGCCGCTACCGGCAAAATCTGTAGCGCCGAAGTGCTGCTGCGCCAGCGCCAGCTGGACGGTAGCTGGGTGTTACCCGACGATCTTATCGACAATATTGAATCCTGCGGCCTGATGGTGACCGTCGGTCACTGGGTGCTGGAAGAGTCCTGCCGCCAGCTGGCGGTGTGGCAATCGCGCGGCATTATGCTGCCGTTGTCGGTGAATATATCCGCCTTACAGCTGCTGCACCACGATATGGTGTCCGACATGCTGGCGCTGTTAAATCACTACCGCATCGCACCTGGCACCCTGGTGCTGGAGGTGACGGAAAGCCGCCGTATTGACGACCCGAAAGCGGCGGTGGCGATTCTGCGTCCGCTGCGCAATGCCGGTGTCCGCATTGCACTGGATGATTTTGGTATGGGCTACGCCGGGCTGCGTCAGCTACAGCATATGAAATCTGTCCCGGTCGATATCTTAAAAATAGACAAAATCTTTATCGAAACGCTGCCGGAAGATGCCAGCATGGTGGCGGCAATTATTCAGCTTGGGCGTAGCCTCAACCTGCAAATCGTTGCCGAAGGTGTTGAAACAAAAGAGCAATATGAATGGTTGAAGGCGGCTGAGGTCGATATTCTCCAGGGCTTTTTGTTTGCGCGCGCCGTTCCGGCAGAGGTCTTTGAGCAGGATTATTTAGGCAAGGAGAAATCACTGCTGCCGGAAGCAAAGGACGCGTGATTATGCGTGTCAGCTCAAGTTTTTAACAATTAAGTATCAAAATCACGTACAAATATTTCGATTATGTTTCCTGGATGTTATTTTGTGCCCACAGGTAAAATTAACCCCTACTTTTCCTGTGGCTATAGCTTAAGGACATCCTATGAAAACCTCTTTCTTCAAAAGCCTCTATTTTCAGGTGCTGACGGCGATAGTGATCGGTGTATTAATCGGTCACTATTACCCGGAACTGGGCGCGCAAATGAAGCCGCTCGGCGATGCCTTCGTTAAACTGATTAAAATGATTATTGCCCCGGTTATTTTTTGTACGGTTGTAACCGGGATTGCTGGCATGGAAAGTATGAAAGCGGTAGGCCGAACCGGTGCCGTGGCGCTGCTCTACTTTGAAGTGGTCAGTACGATTGCGCTGATTATCGGCCTGATTATCGTAAACGTAGTGCAACCCGGTGCCGGAATGAACGTTGACCCGGCAACGCTTGATGCCAAAGCCGTGGCGATGTATGCCGAGCAGGCTAAAGATCAGGGAATTGTCGGCTTCCTGATGGACATCATCCCGTCAAGCGTCATCGGCGCGTTCGCCAGCGGGAATATTTTGCAGGTGCTGCTGTTTGCGGTGATGTTTGGTTTTGCCCTCCATCGTCTTGGGCATAAAGGCCAGCTGATCTTTAATGTCATTGAAAGCTTCTCGCAGGTTATTTTCGGCATTATCAACATGATCATGCGCCTGGCGCCGATTGGTGCGTTCGGGGCGATGGCCTTTACCATCGGTAAATACGGTGTCGGTACGCTGGTGCAACTGGGGCAATTGATTGTCTGCTTCTACATCACCTGTATCCTGTTCGTAGTGGTGGTACTGGGTTCGATTGCCCGTGCGACCGGCTTCAGCATTTTCAAATTTATTCGCTATATCAAAGAAGAACTGCTGATTGTGCTGGGAACATCGTCCTCAGAATCGGCGCTGCCGCGCATGCTCGATAAGATGGAAAAGCTGGGCTGTCGTAAATCGGTGGTAGGGTTGGTGATTCCAACCGGCTACTCGTTTAACCTCGATGGAACCTCTATCTACTTGACGATGGCGGCGGTGTTTATCGCACAGGCAACCAATAGCCACATGGATATCTTCCACCAGATCACCTTGTTAGTGGTGCTCCTGCTCTCTTCAAAAGGGGCGGCGGGCGTTACCGGCAGCGGGTTTATCGTGCTGGCGGCGACTATCTCAGCGGTAGGGCACTTGCCGGTTGCCGGGTTGGCGCTGATTCTGGGTATCGACCGCTTTATGTCAGAAGCGCGCGCCTTGACTAACCTCATTGGTAACGGTGTGGCGACGATTGTGGTTGCGAAGCGTGTGAAACAACTTGATGCCAAACAGCTCGACGACGTGCTCAATAACCGTCCGACTGCCAACAAACCGCACGAATTATCCTCTTAATCCTCTCACTTAAGCCCGTACTCCCTTGCTGGAGTGCGGGCTCCTGCGCATAATTAGGCGCGTCTTTTACTGAACCTGTTAGCCTAAGTTTAAGGTGATTTTTATTTTACTTAGCTATGCAACATTTACGTGATTGTGTGGTCTAACTGACGTATTTACTTCAAGATTTTTGATAACGGCCCCAGTGCGGTTATCTTTTATTCCCTCAAGGGATAGGGCGGCGACTGACGTTGCGGCAGCTCGATCCCTTCAGGAAGTCACCAGGAATGTTCATCAGGGGTTCACATGCAGGGCACAACAATTCGACTTTTAGCCGGTGGTTTGCTGATGATGGCAGCAGCCAGCTGTGTGCAGGCAGAAACGCTCCAGCCGGACCCGGCCTGGCAACAAGGTACGCTGCCAAATGGTTTCCAGTGGCAGGTGCTTGCCACTCCGCAACGTCCGAGTGACCGTGTAGAAATCCGGCTCTCGGTGGATATTGGTTCGCTGAACGAAAGCGCTCAGCAGACCGGCTACAGCCACCTTATTCCGCGTATCGCGCTGACCCAAAGCGGCAGCCTGCCGGCTGCGCAGGTGCGTTCAATGTGGCAGCAGGGAATCGACCCAAAACGCCCGCTCCCACCGGCGATTGTCTCTTATGATTACACCCGTTTTAACCTGAGTCTGCCGAATAACCGCAGCGATTTGCAAAAAGAAGCGCTGGTCTGGCTGGCAAGCTCGCTGGCTAAACCGAACATCACCACTGAAACCGTGGGCCGCGCGCTGGCTGAGCAGGATATGGTCGCCACCTGGCCGCAGGACACGAAAGAGGGCTGGTGGCGTTATCGTCTGAAAGGCTCGACCATGCTTGGCCACGATCCGTCCGAACCGTTGAAGCAGCCGGTAGATGCGAAGCAACTCGCCGAGTTTTATCAAAAATGGTACACGCCGGATGCCATGACGCTTGTCGTGGTGGGCAATGTGGATAGCCGTGCGACCATCGAACAGATCGGCAAAATTTTCGGTGAGCTCAAAGGCAAGCGCGAAACGCCAGCCATCGTGCCAACGTTATCGCCGCTGCGCCCGGAAGCCGTAAGTATTATGACTAACGCCGTGAGTCAGGATCGGTTGTCCATTATGTGGGACTCGCCGTGGCAGCCCATCCGCGAGTCAGCGGCGCTTCTACGCTACTGGCGTGCGGATCTAGCGCGTGAAGCCTTGTTCTGGCACGTTCAGCAAAAGCTGAGCCGTACCAACATGAAAGACATCGGGCTGGGCTTCGATTGCCGCGTGCTTTACCTGCGCGCACAGTGCAGCATTAACCTGGATTCTCCGGGCGAAAAGCTCGACGGTAATCTGGGACTGGTTGCACGAGAGCTGGCCGCAATTCGTGAAAACGGTCTGCCGCAAGACGAATTTGATGCGCTGATCGCGCAGAAAAAGCTCGAGCTGCAAAAGCTGTTTGCGACCTACGCCAGAATGGATACCGACGTGCTCATTAACCAGCGCATACGTTCACAGCAAAATCAGGTGGTAGATATTGCGCCGGAGCAGTACCAAAAGCTGCGCCAGAGCTTCCTTGATTCGTTGACGCTGGATGTCCTGAATATGGATCTGCGCCAGCAGCTGTCACAGGACATGGCGCTGATTTTGCAACAGCCAACCGGCGAGCCTGAGTTTAATATGAAGGACTTGCAGGAGACCTGGAACAAAATCATGCTCGAATCAAAACCAGAGGTTGCTGCTACGACGGATGACGTGCATCAGGATGTGACGGATATTCCGCCAGCGCAGTAAGTAGTGGGGTTTCCCCTCACCCTAACCCTCTCCCCATAGGGGAGAGGGGACCGACCCAGCGCGAGGTACGCACGCCGTTCTCCCTCGCCCCTTTGGGGAGAGGGCCGGGGTGAGGGGAACCCCACTCTCCAGACGAAAAAAAACCTCTCCCAACCGGAAGAGGTTTTTTTATACCTGCAACCTTACGCCGGCATCGCGTCGCGAGGAATAATCGCCCCGCGGTGCTGAATCACGGTGCTTGCCGTCTGGTGCCCACGTTTGGCTGCCGCAACCGTATCGCCGCCGGTTAAACGCACCGACAGATAGCCTGCGCTGAACGAGTCACCGGCCGCCGTCGTATCCACGACTTTCTCTTTTGGCAGCTTCACCGCTGGCACATCAACAAGCGCCTCGCCGACAACCGCAACCAGGCAAGAGTCCGCGCCGCGCTTCACCACCACTTCGTTCACGCCTGCGGCGTGGGTGCGAGCAATCACTTCCTCAACCGGCTTTTCGCCCCACAGCGCATCTTCATCGTCGAGCGTCAGGAAGGCGATATCGGTGCATTCCAGCATCTGCTGATACACCTGCTGGGTCTCTTCTTTGCTGGCCCACAGGCGTGGACGATAGTTGTTATCAAAGATAACTTTACCGCCGTTAGCGCGGCAGGTTTTCAGCAGCGTCAGCAGTTTCTCACGGCTAGCCGGGCTTAAGATTGCGAGGCTAATTCCGCTCAGATAGAGGTAGTCAAAACCGGCCAGCTGTTCGCAGATAGCGGCAGACTGCTCGCTCTCCAGCCAGAATTTGGCGGCGGCTTCGTTGCGCCAGTAGTAGAAGGTTCTTTCGCCGGTCTCATCGGTTTCGATGTAGTACAGGCCAGGCATGCGGTCGGTCATACGTTGAATCAGGTCAGTTTTGACGTTCTCCGCCTGCCAGGCATCCATCATTTGCTGGCTGAAGGTGTCGGTACCCAGCGCGGTGACGTAATTAACGCTAAGTTCAGCAGGGGAGACCTGACGCGCGATATAGACGGACGTGTTTAAGGTGTCGCCGCCGAAACCGCGGTTAACTTGTGCGCCCTTCTCGGACAGTTCAATCATGCATTCGCCAATTACGGCAATTTTTTTAGACATAGTCATCAACCTGAATCGGTAAATTTTTGGTAGTGTGCGCTGCGGTCAATCAGTGGTCAACTATATTAAAACATCGTTCCATTATTTTTCTTGAGCTAGCGCGTGTTACGGCGTATTCGTCATGCATGAAGAAAAATAAAATGCCCCGATCTGAACATAAAGTTATCAAATGCCCCGCCGATAACCTTATGACCAGACCCTTTGCCCCTCTAATCACAGGAAGCTTAAATGACGTTAAAGCAGGTGAGCCAGCGGGCGAGAGCTCCCGATGCGGAGCTTGAAAGCCTACAGCAGCTGCGTTATTGGCAAGAGTGTGAACGGGTCTATACCTACCAGCCTATCTACACCATCCAGGGCCGCCTGATGGCGATCGAGGTGCTAACGATAGTGGCCCATCCTTCGGAGCCTCAGAAGCGCATCGCCCCGGATCGTTACTTCGCCGAAATCTCTATTGGTCAGCGTATCCATGTCATCAAAGAACAGGTGGCGATGCTGGCAAAAAGAAAGCATTTCTTTGTGCAGAATAAGGTGCTGGCCTCGGTGAACGTTGATGCGCTAACGCTACTGGAAATGCGTCAGGACAGGATCCTGAAAACGATGATTGAGACACTGCCCTGGCTGCGTTTTGAACTGGTCGAGAATATCGCGCTACCCAAGAATTCGTCAGCCTCACTGCGCGAGTTCGGTCCGCTGTGGTTAGATGATTTTGGCACCGGGATGGCTAACTTTTCGGCGCTTAATGAAGTGCGCTATGACTACATCAAAGTCGCCCGCGACCTGTTCATTATGCTGCGTAAAACGCCGGAAGGCCGTAAGCTGTTCATTATGCTGCTGCAATTGATGAATCGCTATTGCGAAGGCGTGATCGTTGAGGGAGTGGAAACGCTTGAAGAGTGGCGTGAAGTGCAAAACTCGCCCGCCGCCGCCGCGCAAGGTTATTTCCTCTCTCGCCCCGTCCCGATGGAAACCCTCGAAAACGTGTTAACCATTCTGTAAGTCATCCGCTTCCCTTTGTCTGGACTATAGTTTTATAGGCAATGTCATCAGGAAAGGGGACAATAATGACAAAAACAACCAGGGTTATCTCCTGGACCGCCGGGATTTTCTTGTTGTTGATCGTGGTCGCCATCATCATTATCGCGACGTTCGACTGGAATCGTCTCAAGCCGACCATCAACCAGAAGGTCTCAGCCGAGCTGAACCGCCCCTTCGCGATACGCGGAGATTTGGGCGTTGTATGGGAGCGGCAGAAACAAGAAACCGGCTGGCGAAGCTGGGTGCCGTGGCCGCATGTGCACGCCGACGATATTATTCTGGGCAATCCACCGGATATTCCTGAAGTTACGATGATTCACCTGCCACGGGTTGAAGCGACGCTGGCACCGCTTTCGCTGCTGGCTAAAACCGTCTATCTGCCGTGGATCAAGCTCCAGCAGCCTGATGCGCGGCTTATCCGCCTTTCCGAAAAAAACAATAACTGGACGTTTAATCTCGCCAGCAGCGACGAGAAAGATGCCAATGCACAACCCTCTTCATGGTCTTTCCGTCTCGACAACATTCTGTTCGATCGCGGACGGATCGCGATTGACGATAAGGTCAGCAAGGCCGACGTAGAGATCCTGGTCGATCCGCTAGGCAAGCCGTTGCCGTTTAGCGAAGTGACCGGCAGCAAAGCCAAAGGGGATAACACCAAAGTCGGTGATTATGTGTTCGGCCTGACCGCGAAAGGGCGTTACAACGGCCAGCCGCTCACCGGCAGCGGTAAAATTGGCGGAATGCTGGCGCTGCGCAGTGAAGGAACTCCCTTCCCGGTGCAGGCCGATTTCCGCTCCGGCAATACGCGAGTGGCCTTCACCGGCACGGTGAACGATCCGATGAACATGGGCGGCGTCGATTTGCGACTGAAATTTGCCGGCGACTCGCTGGGCGCGCTGTATGAACTGACCGGCGTTCTGCTGCCGGACACGCCGCCGTTTGAGACTGATGGCCGTCTGGTCGCGAAAATCGATACCAAAAAGTCGTCGGTGTTTGACTACCGGGGCTTCAACGGTCGCATTGGCGACAGTGACATCCACGGTTCACTCACTTACACCACCGGTAAACCGCGTCCGAAGCTTGAAGGCGAGATGGAATCGCGCCAGCTACGTCTTGCCGATCTGGGGCCGCTAATTGGCGTCGATTCAGGTAAAGGGACGAAGTCAAAAGAGGTGAAAAAGGACATCCAGCCTGCGGGTAAGGTGCTGCCTTACGATCGCTTTGAAACCGATAAGTGGAACGTGATGGATGCCGATGTGCGATTTAAGGGGCGGAAAATCGAGCATGGCAGCACGCTGCCGATAAGCGACCTTTCAACGCATATCATCCTTAAAAATGCCGATCTTCGCCTGCAACCGCTGAAATTTGGCCTGGCCGGAGGGACTATCTCGTCGAACATCCACCTTGAAGGCGATAAGAAGCCGATGCAGGGACGGGCGGATATTCAGGCGCGCAGGCTGAAACTCAAAGCGCTGATGCCCAACGTCGAGCTGATGCAGAAAACGCTCGGTGAAATGAACGGCGATGCGGATATCCGCGGCGTCGGTAATTCCGTGGCGGCGCTGCTGGGGAGCAGTAACGGGAATCTGAAACTGCTGATGAATGATGGGCTTATCAGCCGCAACCTGATGGAGATCCTCGGACTGAACGTCGGTAACTTTATCATCGGGCAAATCTTCGGTGACGATGAGGTTCGGGTGAATTGTGCGGCGGCGAATCTGGATTTGGTTAACGGCGTGGCGCGCCCGCAAATTTTCGCTTTCGACACGGAAAACGCGGTGATCAACGTGACGGGAACCGCCAGCATGGCCTCCGAGCAGCTTGATTTGACCATCGACCCGGAAAGTAAAGGATTCCGCATTATCACCCTGCGCTCGCCGCTTTATGTGCGAGGCACCTTCAAAAATCCTCAGGCAGGTGTTAAAGCCGGGCCGTTGATTGCGCGTGGTGCGGTGGCGGCAGCCCTAGCGACGCTGGTAACCCCTGCAGCGGCGCTGCTGGCGCTGATTTCACCATCGGAAGGGGACACAAACCAGTGCCGGAACATCTTGTCGCAGATGAAGAAATAAAAATGCCGGGTGGCGCTAGCGCTTACCCGGCCTACGGAAGTCGCAGGTTTTGTAGGCCGGGTAAGGCATAGCCGCCACCCGGCATTCATAGGTAACGTAACAGCGATTAACGCCGTAGCCCGGCCGAACCAACGTGACGCCGGGAGTGCCCCGGAGTCGGAGCTAGCGCTCCTCGTCCGGGCTACGTGAGAGCAATTAATGCAGTAGCCCGGCCGAACGAACGTGACGCCGGGGATGCCCCGGCGTCGGAGCTAGCGCTCCTCGTCCGGGCAACTTTATAGTGATTGGTGCTTCGTTTCGTGCGTCAACAGCAAGGCAATCAGCGTCAGCGCCGCCATGGCCGCCAGATAAACCCCGACGTAGAACAATCCATAGCTGCTCTGCAACCAAGCCGCGATATAGGGTGCCACCGATGCGCCGAGAATAGAGGCCACGTTATACGAGAACGATGCCCCGGTATAGCGTACCTCCGTGGGGAACAGTTCTGGCAACAATGCGCCCATTGGGCCGAAAGTCAGACCCATCAGGCTCAACCCGACCAGCAGATACAGCATAATCAGCGCCGGATTACCGGAACCCAGCAGCGGCTCAAAGAAGAACAGGGCAAAAGCGATAATCAAGCAGGTGATGACGATCATGCTAGGTCGACGACCAAAGCGGTCTGCTAACAGGCCCGCAATCGGCACCATCACGCCAAATCCGATAACTGCTAACATCAGCATCCACAGCACTTCATTACGCGGCAGACCCAGCCCGTTAGGCGCGGCGGCGGTGCTGTAGGTCATCGAATAGACGGTCATGATATAGAACAGCGTATAGGTCGCCAGCATGATGAAGGTGCCGAGTACCGTCACCCGGACGTGCTTACTGAGCAGGGTGCCCATCGGCACTTTAACCTGTTTTTTGGCGGCGGCGACTTTGGCAAAGACCGGTGTTTCATGCAGTGAAACGCGCACATAAAGGCCAATCAGCACCAGAACCGCAGAGAAAATAAAGGGAATACGCCAGCCCCAGGTCATAAACTGCTGGTCGGTCAGAAGCCAGGAGAGCAGCAGGAAGGTTCCGTTGGCAAAGAAGAAGCCAATCGGCGCACCTAACTGTGGGAAAGAACCGTACAGCGCGCGCTTACGCGGCGGCGCGTTCTCGGTAGCCAGCAGCGCCGCACCGCCCCATTCACCCCCCAATCCCAGACCCTGGCCAAAACGCGCCAACGCCAGCAGCATCGGTGCCAGAATGCCAATTGATTCGTAGGTTGGCAGCAGGCCAATCAGGACGGTGGAGATCCCCATGGTCAGCAGCGATGCGACCAGAGTGACCTTGCGCCCCACGCGGTCGCCAAAGTGACCGAAGAGTGCAGAACCGATTGGGCGTGCGACGAAGGCAATCGCGAACGTTGCCAGCGATTGCAGCGTTGCCGCGGTAGGATCGCCCTGTGGGAAGAAGATATGCGGGAACACGATAACCGCGGCGGTGGCGTAAATATAGAAGTCGAAGAACTCAATGGCGGTGCCAATGAGTGAGGCCACGACGACCTTATTGCGCGAGTTAACCGGAGCGGAAGCCTGTTCGTTATCGAGTGTTGTGCTGGTCATAGTCTTTTCTAATATTTATAGCGAACGAAGGGCCATATTAGACATAGCAAAAGCGACATTTCAATCTGTAACGAGATTGTAAAAACAGGCAAAAATAACGAAAGAGTGGATAATTTTTATACCAGAAGAATATGAAACACGAAATGCTTCACATTTTTTGCGGAATGGATGATAAAACTGGTTTTTGGTTAAATAAAAGTTACGGCCTGGATTTATATGCTGAAATGGCGAGTTGGGCCGAAATTTTCAGCCCAACCCTGCGCTTAGCTGTGGGTTTTCCCCGGCATTCTCGGGTCATCTTTATATTCTGCGGTGGCGATCCATGCCGCACAGAAGAGGGTCAGACGCGCAAAGAAGTAGAAGAAGGCCATCAGCCCGAGAACGGAACCAAACGCCGCGCCGGAGGGTGACTTCACAAGCGTAGGCAATGTCCACGTCATGATGATTTTAATCACCTCAAATCCGATAGCGGCGAGCAGAGTACCGCGAATCAACGCCTTCTTACGCGGACGATGACGCGGCAGCCGCCAGAAAATCCAGAAGAACAGCAGGTAGTTGGCGAAAATAGAAATCACCAGGCCAATCAGCCGCCAGGCGGGCTTAAGCCATTCAATGTAATCAAGATACAGCGCTGAGATGATCAGCTGCTGGGCAGAACCGGCTACCGACGTAATCGACAGCGTGATAATTAAGGCGATAAGCAGACCAATCAGCGACACGAAATCACGCAGGTATTTAACCCACAGTTTTTCCTCATCCTGCGGTGTGCGTTCCCACACGTCACGCGACTGTGCACGAATAGCCTCGCGCAGGTTGCCCATCCAGTTCACCCCGGAATAAAGCGCAATGCCCAACCCGACCAGCCCAACGGTAGTACGCTGCTGCACGGCGGTGTTGATGGTGCTTTTCAGCGTCGTGGCAAGCGTGGGGTCACTGACGTTATCGAGAATTTTATTGAAAATATCCTGCAATAGCGTGGGGTGCGACGCGAGGATAAACCCGGCGGCGGCGAATGACACCATCATAATCGGGATCATGGAGAGGAATGAGAAATAGGTTATTGCGGCACCAAACTGGTTCCCCATCCGGTCGTTAAAGCGCTCGGCGGCGCGAATCAGGTGAGCGATAACCGGACGGCGCTGGATCTTCTGCGCCGTACTGGTGACGGTATCCAGCGCCTGGCTGGCCTTTTGCTGTAGACGTTTGTCGTTGTTTTCCGACGTCATCAGGGAGATTTTCCTTTTAATTGCTTTTACTTAAGTATAGAGCAAAACCCGGCGGCGCTGCGCTTGGCCGGGCTACATCCGGTAGATACGGTAGCCCGGCCAAGCGCAGCGCCGCCGGGGCAGACTCCGATACCGAATTCAATCCACGTAATCCTGCAACACGCCCGTTAACCACTCCATCAACAGATGCACCCGGCGCGACAGATTTCGGCGATGCGGGTAAATCAGCGACACCGGCATAGGCTCTGCGCGGTACTGCGGCAGGATCTGCACCAGCTTGCCGCTACGCAATGCCTCTCGCACTCCAACGCGCGGAACCTGAATAATCCCGAGTCCCGCAAGGCAGGCCGCGTGGTAAGTCTCGGTACTGTTTACCGTCAGCACGCCACCGGTTTTGACCCATTGCGCGCCATTGTCCCTCGCCACCTCAAAGCCCTGCGGACGCACGCCAATATTAGTTGTGTAGTGTACTAATGCATGGCTACTGAGATCTTCCAGCGACTCCGGGGTGCCGAAACGCGCCAGATACGCGGGGCTCGCACAGTTGATAATGGCAAGCTTGCCAAGCGGTCTGGCGATAAGCCCAGAGTCCTTAAGCGTACCGACGCGTACCACACAGTCAAAGCCTTCGCGAATGACATCCACCAGGCGGTCGCTGCTGCTCAGCTCCAGCTCCAGCCCCGGATACTGCTGCAAAAATTCCGGTAGCCGAGGGATAACCACATTTTTGGCGATGGCGACCGGCATATCCACGCGCAGCCGCCCGCTCACGCTACTGGGATCGGCCTGAAACATGCTGTCCAGCTCATCAAGGTTACTCAGCAGGTCTTTGGCGCGCTCGTAATACACCATTCCATCCTGGGTCAACAACACGCGGCGCGTTGTGCGGTGCAAAAGACGACAGCCCAGATGATTCTCCAGCGCCTGAATTTGCCGCGATACGCTACCTTTAGGAATACCCAATGTGTCCGCCGCACGGGTAAAACTTTCCAGCTCGGCCACGCGGATGAACAGTTGCATTGCGTGAATTTTATCCATCGAAACGACCCATTGTTGTTCTGGATGAGACAGTGAAGCGCTCCGGGCGCTATTTATTGTTTTTTTATCACCTAATAAGCTTGTTCTCAACGAATACGCCAACTGAAATGAGGTTTCTATGTCCCAACGTATAGCGTTAGTCACCGGCGGCAGCCGTGGATTAGGTAAAAACGCGGTGCTTAAGCTCGCCGCAGCCGGTGTCGATATTATTTTTACCTACCGTAGCCAGCAGGATGCGGCGCGAGATGTTGTCGCCGAAATTGAGAAAACAGGCGCGAAAGCGGTGGCATTGCAGCTGAACGTCAGCGAAATTGCGAGCTTCACTGAATTCGCGCAACAGGTGAAAGTGCAGCTGAAGCAGGAATGGGGGCGCGATAGCGTTGATTGCTTAGTGAACAATGCGGGGATTGGGCTGTACGCACCGTTTGCTGAGACTTCAGAAGCTATGTTCGACGAGCTGATGAACATTCATTTTAAAGGTCCATTTTTCCTCACGCAGCAGCTTCTGCCGTTAATTGCTGACGGCGGGCGTATTCTCAACGTCTCAACCGGTCTGGCCCGTTTTGCGCTACCGGGTTACGCGGCCTATGCGTCAATGAAAGGGGCGATGGAAGTTCTGACGCGTTACCAAGCCAAAGAGCTGGGTGCGCGTGGCATTTCGGTCAACAGCATTGCGCCAGGCGCCATTGAAACCGACTTCGGCGGAGGCCATCTGCGCGATAATGAAGAACTGAACCGGTATGTGGCTTCGCAAACTGCGCTGGGACGTACCGGTTTACCGGATGATATTGGTGAGGCGATTGTCGCGCTGCTCAGCGATAATCTGCACTGGATGACCGCGCAGCGCATTGAAGTTTCAGGCGGCATGTTCCTGTAACACCCGACATGGCATTGCCTCAGTGATGAAGGGGCAGTGCTACTTATCGTGCTAAAATAAGTCCTGTTCAGGACTTATTGCTTTTTGCGTTTCCCGCCATGCGGGAAATGATCTATATTTCGCTCATTAAATATTATTCAAAACCCCCGCTTATAATCCTTTCCTTAATGACGATGTGATGAGTGATGTGAATGCGTAATTGCGACGAGGCGGTTGTAAGCATTCATAATTGTGATATTTAGATTATCCAGTTTCTACGTAGAATGCCCCAGGCCAAACGGCGAGTTCTTATTTTATGCCGCGAGGATTACTCTTCCGGTCATTAGAGAACAGTTTATTTTTTAATGGGGAAACCGTTATGCAGGTAGTCATCTTTGACAGGCAGTCAATATTTATTCATGGAATGAAAATCAGCTTACAGGAACATATTCCAGGAATTGATATCTCTGCTGTTAGTCAGGCAGATGACCTGTGGCGGCAGTTGTTACGCCACCCGGATGCACTTTTGATCCTGGATGGTGAAATGGACCACGGCTTTTGCCAGTGGTTATTGCAGGAAAAACATCAGCAGTTTCCTGACTCTAAGGGCATCATCGTTGCCAACGAATATAATCGTAGCTGGCTGAGCGACATGATGGCCTACAACGTCCAGGCCATTATTGCCAGGGATGCCAGTATTGAGGTCTTTGTGCAGACCATCAAAAGCGTCATGCGGGGGTTGATGTGCTTACCGGGAGACTGGCGGATGGAATATGAACAGGAAAAACGCGGGCTGGATAATCTCAGCCAACGCCAGCGGGAAATATTAGCGCTGCTGGCGAATGGTGAATCGAATAAAGAGATTAGCCGGGCCCTGAATATCAGCGCGGGTACCGTCAAGGCGCATCTGGAATCGTTATACCGACGGCTGGACGTGAAAAATCGGACTCAGGCAGCCATGCTACTCAATAATCGGAATGTCTCTCAGACCACCGGTCTGGAATAAAGCAGACTCAGCCTGGCGCTGTCCGGCCAGGCTACTTTCCCGCTCCCCTTCACGCTGCCACTCCGCGAGCGCTTGATTCATATCACCGTGATTAATCCAGTAAACGATTGGTGATTGCTGCACGGCTTCCGGCCCGAGACTAAATGCAAGCGATAACAAAGCATCGAACTGGCATTGGGTTAGCGGTACGTGAATACATTGTCGCAGCACCTGCTGGTAGTAATCCACATCAGCCTGAAATATCGCCTCAGCCTGTTGCGGGGTTAGCGGTGCATCAAAGTACTCACGATCGCGGATTAAATGCCCATAACCAATTAGCCACAGATTATCGGCATCCTGATATTTTTCGAGCGACAGCCCTTGGTAACGTTTAATAAATTCAAGCCCATACAGGCTGGGGTAGACGGCAGAAATTGGCATCTTTTATCCTCAATTAGCAGGAGGTGAAGTGTAAAAGAACGCCCTTAGCGCGACTATTAGCCGGATGTCGGTGAATTATCATACTCATGACTAAGTAGGCCAAAAAGCCAATCGTTATGCCATTTTCCCGCCAGCTGGTAGCTTTCGCGTAGCTCCCCCTCAAGTCTGAAGCCTATTTTCTCAAGCGTATGCCGGGAGGCTATATTCCCCACGGTGACCGTCGCAGTTAAGCGTCGAATGCCTCCCTTGCCGAACGCGTAATCACAGACGGCTCGCAGTGACTCGCTGCCATAGCCCTGACCCTGCGCCTGGGGTGAAAATAAAAAGCCCACTTCGGCGCAATCTGTCTCCCGATGAATATAGCCCGTGACGCCAAGCGGCACATTTTGCTTATCACGCACGACCAAACACAGCCAATGCGCAGCTCCCGGCTTCCAGGGCAGAAGTCGGGAATCGAAGGTTTCACGGATATCGTGCTCGCTTCGCTTATCCGCCACATAGCGCATCACTTGCGGATGCTGCTGCAACGCTAGAAAAAAAGGCCAGTCACTTTCGGTAATCAGAGAACAGTTTAAACGTGCAGTGGTGAGCGCGGTCATAATTTCACATTCTCAACGTCAGGAGAGGACTGTTAATTTGCCTGATTTGCTCTATGGTGTAACGATAAAAATAACAAAATAACAACATGTTAATCTGAAGGCTAAAGGGCCTTGTTGTTGATTAAGGAAATTGAAGATGCCGATGTCATCGCATCAGGTCAGTCAGCAATTTGAGCATTGCCTGAGCGTGATCCGCCAGGCCTCTATCGAAATTTTGACGCTACTGAAAATGAGGGTCACCGACGGCAAGGATCCTCGCTGGTTTCTCGAGCAGCTTGACCAGGCGCGCCTGAACCTCGGCGGCTGGGGAGTGGTGGCGAAACGATTGCAGATTAATGACAGCCAGTTGAGCGAATTTATGCTTCAACTGCGTCACCTTCAGCAAGGCACTGCGTCCTACGAGCAGGGCGTAGCGGCGACAGAGAATCAGTTGATTGCCGCCCAGCGTTTTATTGTGACGCTTGAACAGCTTAAACAGCAGCAGCCGTTGCTGACGTTTAATACCCACTATGCCAGCGATGCCGATCAGCGACAGGAATTGGCGCAGCGGCAGATTCGCACCATAGAGCTTGTGATAAATGGCTTGATTAGCCGGGTATGGTCAGACGCTGCACATCTTCATCATTACCTGAAGTCCCATTTCGATGCGCACGATGTCGCGCGCTGGCAGGCGCACAGCCCGACAGGGGAGATCCTTGACGGTATGTCATTTAGCGAGCGGGCATTACTGATTGTCGATAAAAAGGCCTTCTCCCGTCACTACGCCTCGCTGTTTAACTCAGGCGCAGCGCTAACCTTCCTTGCAGAACAGCGGCTGACGCTGCATACCTTTCTGGATGATATCCGGCGGATGCGCAATAAGCTGCTGGCCCAGATACCGCTTACCGAGATGGAATGCCTGCTACTTGAACACTACACGCAGCAGATTACCGCCCCCGTGCAGCGGGCCTATGAGCAAGGTCGGGTGCGGGTGAATCCCGCCAGCCTGATGAGTGCGGACGGTAGCGAAGTGCAGCACTTCTGGGAACAGGCGATGGAGGCGGCGCAAGCCTGGGGGCCGGATGCCCGGTCAATCGCTGATGGCATTGAAAAGCAGTATCGTAAAATTCAGGCGCGAACGGATGCGCGCGAAAAACTGATTGCGGGCGTACTGTGGGGCGCCGTCGGCGTGACGCTTATCGGCATAACGCTTGGTGGTGTGAGTCTCCTGACGTCTACACCGCAGCCTCAGGCATCCGTTGAGCCGCGCGACGACATGGCCCTGCGTGAGCCCGCCGTCACCCCGCCGCCTTCACCGCGCGAAATTCTGGCGCGCCGTGGGATCACCTGGGACAACAATGGACTACGTTCGGCAATTGATCGTAATGACATTGAGGTCAGCACACTGTTTTTACGCGGTGGCATGAACTGGCAATTGGCCTGGACAGATCTCGCGATGTCATCACAACACGAAGCGGTCTTGAATTTGTTATTGCGCTATCGCCAGCAGATGAATGAACCAAAACCCTGCCGTCGCTTCATCAATACGCTTACGCACGAGCTATCTCAGGGCGCGCAGCTAACCGCAATCCGCAAATCCTACCTGCAAACTTTCTGCACGCAACCGGCGGTGGTAGCACGGCAGCGGCTTGCGGTGGAGAACGCCGAGAAGCGCAGTAGAGCGGTTGGCGATGCGCAAAGTAAGAACAGGTTATTGATACAAAAATCCATCTATGAGGTGATTCGATAAGCAGGTTGCGCTACGCGAAATTGGCTAAGAACACCCCCGTACCTTAGCGTTTTTCCCGTAGCGCAATTCGAATCAAATCAGGCGGTAATGTGCGTCAGGCTTCATTTTGGCCGGCACCATGCTGTCGTTGAGCATTTCCCGCAAATCTATCTCTATCGCATTACAAATTGCGCTGAGCGGCAGGTCGTTGTCCTCGGTGCCGAACGGATCTTCCAGTTCGGTGGCAATAGCATCAAGCGCCAGCAAGGCGTAGGTGGTGAAAATAGAAAACAGCAGCGTCAGAAAGCCGAAATCGTGGATCAGCAGCAGCGGATACACGGCGCAAAAAATGCCTACTGTGCGATGCAGCAGCAACGAGTAGGCATAGGGAATTGGCGTATTGCTGATTCGCTCGCAGCCGCCCTGGATGGTGCTTATCTGATTGAGGTAGGTATTAAAATTACGGTACACAAACTCATTCGGGCGATGCAGGTAAAGCCAGCGCCCGATTTCCTGCAATAGCGCGTTACAAGGCGTGGTGAGGTGCTGGTAGTTCAGCGCACGCGACACCGGCACCGGCCCGTGGCGTAGTTTGGCTTTCAGCGTCATACAGTAGGTGACCATCAAATCGAGCACCACCTGCTTTTCTTCGCGACGAGTTTGCGTGGTGTTGATTATCTCCCGCATTAGCGACCGGTTGACGATCAATAGATCGCCCCACAGTTTCCGCGCCTCCCAAAAGCGTAGCCATGCCGTATTGTTACGAAAACCGAGGAACACCGAGATCGAAATAGAAATGCCGATGAAATAGAACGAACTCTCTTTGGCAATAATCCCGCGCAAATGTAATATCGGCAGCGTGAACAGATAGACGATGTTAAGCACGATAAAAAAACAGAGCTGCGGCGATATTTTTCGCATAATCGACCCGCGCCATGAAAACAATTTCCTGAACCAGGTTTGCTCCGGCCTGACAATCATGGTTAGGCCTTATCCTGCGACAGCGCTAAAATGGTGTCGTAAACCACCTGCAAGCGTTCCAGATAGTGTGCAAAGACCTGTGCTTTATCATTCACCGGGATGGTGCGGTCGAGATTGCCGTTGACATCAATACAGGAACCTTGCAGTTCAATGTTGCCAAGCTCTTCTGACACGACCTGAAAATCTATACGCACCTCGCCAAACACGCGTGAGCGGATGATATTGATATTGACACCACCAAAGACATTAACGCTTAATCGCCCTTTTTCACTCGGCTGAACCTGATGGTGATAAAGCCGCTCGGTAGCAGTAATTTGCGTGATTAACTCCATGGAATAGGTATTCCAGTATTTATCCATTTTGTTTTTATGACTGAAAATTTGGTTGGATTTTTCTTCCAGAGAAATCGAGCTATTCATTATCGTATGCTTATTCATAGAGGGGGTTGGAAAATATTTGATGCCACCGATTCACGTCACTTCGCGCTATCGACAGTACATCGACCGGGCTTTAAATCTCCACGAATATAAAATACCATAATTCAACGAGAGGCGTCGGGTCACAAAAGGTCAATAATAAAGTAGCTAGCATCTGCCTATTATTAGTTATTAAGATAATCAATCGGGGTTATTTTATTTATAAAACTAGCGAAAGGTTAATAAAGACGTTAGCAAGCTGAATAAAAACGGTATATTTCTGTCATGATATTATGACCAGAGAGTGACAGCAGAAATTTAAAAACGGTCGGCCCTCAACCAAAAGGAAGAGGGCCGTCGGGTGATTAATCCAGCTGGATACGCGCAACGCTATCCAACCCTTTAGTTGAATAATCTTTATTGAAATCTTGCTTCAGGGTCACAAACAGCGTTTTGCCATCGTCTGAAAGCAGTAGGCTGTTTGGACGGCTGGTGAAGTCCCAGCTTTGCTTCACGGCGTAGCTGGTGGCATCCAGACGCAGCACTTTTTTCGATTCACGCTGGCTGATAAAAATCTCATTACGTTGTGCGTCGAACTTAATGCCCAGCGCGTCGCCGTCGATACGCTTCACGACTTTGCCCGTGTGCTCATCAAACACCAGCGTGGTTTTGGCTTTAGAGTCGTCGGTGACGAACAGGCGACCAGTTTTTGGATCTTCCGCCATGTTCAGCAACAGGTACTCTTTACCGTCGCCCGGCCTCCAGCGCTGTTCAATTTTGTAGCTTTGCGGGTTTATCACCAGCACTTCGCCTGCGCCGTTGGTGGCATAAATACGCTTGGTCAGCGGCGAATAGATAATCCCGGTGACCCATTTACCTGCGTTATCAATACGCCCCTTCAGGGTCATGGTTTTGGCATCAACAATCGAGATAAAACCAGGCTCTGCCACGCGACCAATAAACAGCAGGCCGTCGTGGAATAACACTTCACGCGCGCCCGTTGGATCGCCGTCTTTATCTTTTTTACCGTCCAGCACTAATCGCTGAAGGACTTTCCCGCTTTTAGCATCGACCTTTGAAACTGCGCCATCCAGGGAATTGGTGGTGTAGAACACTTTGCCATTGTCATCGACCGCCATACCGAAGTTTTTCAGGTCGGTATGCGTTGTGCCTTTAGTGGCAAGCGTTGCCGGGTCGAGGCGGTAAATGACGCCCCCGTTTACATCCTTGAAGCTCTGCGCACTGGCAACATACAGCGCTTTCTCTGCTGATACATACGCCATTTCATACAAGCCATCACCCAGCTCGCGCTGATTTACGGAGGCGGCGGTCTTTAGCGCTGCCGCGTTCTCGGCGGGCTGTGCGTTCTCGGCAGCGGCAGGCAGGGCGGTCAGGGAAAAAGCGGCCATTAACGCGACGCTGAGCGCCGTTTTACGCGGGCTGAATAACGATACCATTCGAAACTCCATCATTGGATAAGCGATTCCCGCAAGAGGTCACCCTGAACGGGATAGTTTTAATAAGAATGAGAATAATAATTATTTATATAAAATGAGCAAATCAGTTGCGTGTGTCAGGCGGTAATATCCGCCTGCAACAGGCTTTTCATTACGCTATTTTTGCGGTGACATGGCTGGAATAAGCATGTAATGCACTGATAAATAATATGTATACATTTGCTTACATTTAACTGACAAAACCGCCTGTGTTATTTAAAGCGAGTAATTATCATTAGCATTCTCATTTATTGCCGTTATCGCTTTTTATGCAAGTTAAATGCTTACAGAAATTCTGGGTATTTTTCGCGGCTTTAAGCGCAAGGGTTTCACTCACAATTACAAGATCTGATGGGAATACTTATGCATTTTTATGGCAGGGAAATCAGCGGCAGACCGCTTACCGTTTCACTTTTGGCGCTGGTCATTCACGGTTTTATCCAGCAAGCGCACGCGGAAGAAAAAAGCCAGGAAATGGTGGTGTATGGCAGCACCGACAATGCTGTGGATGAACAGCAGGATTATGCGGTGAAAACCACTCATGCGGGCACCAAAATGGAGATGGCCCCACGCGATATTCCGCAGTCCGTTACCGTGGTGACGCGCCAGCGGATGCAGGATCAGGATCTGCAAACCGTGGACGATGTGCTGACCAACGCCACCGGTGTTTCATCACAACAGATAGACTCCGAGCGTACTTACTTTTACTCACGCGGCTTTGAGATCACCAACTTCTCCTACGATGATATTCCAACCTCAATTGGCGATGCGTGGAACTATGGCGATGCGGCGGCGGATACCGCTATCTATGACCGAATAGAAGTCGTGCGTGGAGCCAATGGCCTGATGACCGGCGCCGGTGACCCGGGTGCCACGGTGAATATGGTGCGTAAACGGGCTGATAGCAAAACGGCGACCGGCAATATCAGCGCCAGTTACGGTAGCTGGAATACTCAGCGCTACGTGGCCGATCTCTCTACGCCGCTTAATGCTGACGGCAGCCTGCGTGGTCGTATTGTCACCGGCTATCAGGATCAGGACAGCTGGCTCGACCGCTATCACAAAACCAAGAAGTTTCTCTACGGCGTGGTGGATGCTGACCTGACCGACAACACCACCGTGTCATTGGGCTGGGACTATCAGAAATCCAACACCGGCAATCCGACCTGGGGTGGTTTGCCAAGCCTGTTTAGCAACGGTACGCGCACCCATTACGACCGCAGTACCAACACGGCGGCAGACTGGACGCGCTATCAGGTTGAATCGCGTAAGGTTTTCGTTGACCTGACCCACCACTGGGATAACGGCTGGTCATATCGCTTCAATGGTACCCACGGTGAGCAGACCTTCAACGATACGCTGTTATATGTCATGGGGAACCCGGATGCCGATACCGGCGAAGGCGCAACCGGCTGGGGCAGCAAAGACAAAGGCAAACGTACCGTAGATTCTTTCGATACCTACGCCAATGGGCCGTTCACGCTGCTCGGGCGTCAGCATCAACTGATGGCCGGGGCCAGCTACAGTCGCCAGCATAATGCGACCGAAAGCCAGGACGGACCGATGGAAGCCAGCCAAATCGGCATTTTCGACAACAACTGGAACGGTAGTGTGTCGCAGCCGACGTGGGGCGACTGGTATCAGAATGCCAATGATATCGTCCGCCAGAAATCGACCTACACTGCGGTACGCTTATCACTGGCCGATCCGCTTTCACTTATTCTTGGCGCGCGTTATACACAGTACAGCACCGACGGCAGCAGCGGCGATATGCGTAAATACAACACCACGCCTTACGGCGGACTGGTATATGATCTGAACGAAAGTCTGTCAGCCTACGCCAGCTATACCTCGATTTTTGCGCCACAAACCAAACGCTCCGTGGACGGTAAATGGTTGTCGCCGATTACTGGCAAAAACTATGAAACTGGCCTGAAGGCCGACTGGATCGACGGGCGCTTAACCACCAACCTTGCGGTATTTCGTATTGAGCAAGAAAACGTTGCGGAAGCGATAAGCGGTGAGTTCGTCAACGGCAGCAGCGAGCAGGCCTATCGCGCGACCAGCGGTGCGGTGAGTAAAGGCGCAGAGTTTGAGGTGAATGGTGCGGTGACCGATAACCTGCAGCTGACCTTTAGCGCGACGCGCTTTGTCGCGCAGGATAGCGATGGTCGTTACAACAGCTTTGCGCCGCAAACGCAGCTCAAACTGTTCAGCCGCTATCGGGTTCCGGTTATGCCAGAGCTGACGATTGGCGGCGGGGCAAACTGGCAAAATGGCGTATACAAAGATGTGACCGGGCCAGATGGCGAGACGCAGCGTCTCCATCAGAGCAGCTACCCGCTGATGAGTCTGTTTGCTCAGTATCAGGTGACCAAAGCGCTGGCGGTGCAGGCCAACGTCAACAACCTGTTTGACCGCGAGTACTACTCTTATCTGGATGATTCTGCGGTCTACGGTGAGCCGCGTAACGTCTCGGTCAGTATGAGCTACGCGTTCTAATTTGCACTTGTTGCCTGATGGCGCTGCGCTTATCAGGCCTACCGGCTAATATAGGCCTGATAAGGCTTTAGCCGCCATCCGGCAACCCGCGCCGGTATAAAAAAGCCAGACCGAAGTCTGGCTTTTTATCATCCGCTCGGTGCGCTTAGCGCATGGTCACAAACTCTTCTGCCCCGGTTGGGTGAATCGCTACGGTGTTATCAAAGTCTTTCTTCGTCGCGCCCATTTTCAGCGCCACGGCGAAGCCTTGCAGCATTTCATCCATACCGTAACCAATGCCGTGAATACCGACAATCTTCTCTTCTGAACCCACGCAAACCAGCTTCATACGGCAAGGCTGGCGGTGTGAGGTGACGGCGGTGTACATGGCGGTAAAGGACGATTTATAGACCTTCACCGCATCGTCGCCGTACTGCTCACGCGCCTGCGGTTCCGTTAAACCAACGGTGCCGATTGGCGGGTGGCTAAAGACCACGGTCGGAATATTGCTGTAGTCCAGATGCTCGTCCGGCTTGTTGTTAAACAGGCGCTCAGACAGGCGGCGACCAGCGGCAACCGCTACTGGCGTCAGCTCCACGGCGCCGGTGTTATCGCCAACCGCGTAAATACCTGGAACGTTAGTGTTCTGGAATTTATCGACGACGATATAGCCTTTATCGTTGGTTTTCACACCCGTTGCCGCCAGGTTGAAATCATCGGTAGCAGGTTCACGACCAATCGCCCAAATCAGGCAATCGACGGTCTGGCTGCGACCATCTTCCAGTTCGAGCGTCAGGCTGCCATCGGCATTTTTGACCACCGCTTTCGGCAGGGCGTTGGTGTGCAACTGCGGGCCTTCGGTGTTCATCACTTCAACCAGCGTCTCGACGATAAGCGGATCAAAGCTGCGCAGCGGCGCATGTTTACGTACGAACAGGTGAGTCTCAGCGCCCAGGCCATTAATCACACCCGCCAGCTCAACGGCAATATAGCCCGCGCCAACGACCGCAACGCGTTTTGGCAACGCGGGCAGTTCAAAGAAACCGTTGGAGTCGATACCAAATTCAGCGCCCGGAATGTGCGGATGGCTTGGACGGCCACCGGTGGCGATCAGGATATGATCGGCGGTGATCGTTTCCCCATTCACTTCAACGGTTTTCGCATCGACAAAACGGGCAAAGCCTTTAATCACATCGACCTTATTCTTACCCAAAACGTTGTCGTAAGAGGTATGAATACGGTCAATATAGGCGGTACGGCTGGCAATCAGCTTGTCCCAGTCGAAGTGATTGATGGTGGTATCAAAACCGTAATCCGGGCCATACAGATGGATGGCTTCGCGAATTTGCGCGGCATGCCACATCACTTTCTTCGGTACGCAACCGACGTTGACGCACGTACCGCCAAGGTCTTTGGCTTCAATTAACGCGCACTTCTGGCCATACATAGCCGCACGGTTAATCGAGGCGATACCGCCGCTGCCGCCGCCGATGGCGATGTAATCGTAATGTTTGGTCATGGGCGCTCCTCAAACGTTCAATGTCGGACGGGTAGGCATCGTGCCACTCGTCAAAATACACGCGATTGTATACCTGAAATCAATAGGTTCCACCGATGTCTGCGATTACTCCGGCACGATCCAGTTGACCAGCGTATGGCCAATTCCGCTCGGAACCAGTTTGCTGTGCAGCCACGGCAGCACATTGTTCATCTGCGCTTCCAGCTTCCACGGTGGATTGATGACAATCATGCCGGAAGCGGTCATGCCGCGCTGATCGCTGTCCGGGCGAACCGCCAGCTCAATCTGCAAAATTTTACGGATGCCGGTGGATTCGAGGTCTTTAATCATGCGCTTGATCTGCGCACGCAATACGACGGGATACCACAGCGCATAGGTGCCGGTGGCAAAACGTTTGTAACCTTCATGAATACCGGCAACCACCGCCTGATAATCGGATTTAATCTCGTACGGCGGGTCGATAAGGATCAGGCCGCGACGAGAAGCGGGCGGAAGTTTGGCTTTTAGCTGCTGGTAGCCGTCGGACTTTGCCACGCGCGCGCGGTTGTCTTTCTGGAATTCGGAACGCAGCAACGGGAAATCGCTTGGGTGCAGTTCGGTCATCTCCAGGCTGTCCTGCTCGCGCAGCAACTGGCGGGCAATCAGCGGGGAACCCGGGTAGTAGCGCAACTGGCCGCTACGGTTGAAGTGTTCCAGTACGGAAATGTAAGGCTTCAACTCTTCCGGCAGGTCATCCTGCTGCCAGATACGGGCGATACCTTCCAGATATTCACCGGTACGCTCGGCGTGCTCGCCGCTCAGCTGATAACGGCCTGCACCGGCGTGGGTATCCAGATAGAGAAACGGTTTTTCTTTCTCTTTGAGTGATTCAATGATCAGACTCTGAACGGTATGTTTTAGGACGTCGGCGTGGTTGCCAGCGTGAAAGCTGTGGCGATAACTGAGCATGGATGCAGAGATTCCGGGAATTAAACAAGATAACCGACAGTTTACCGCAGAACGGGGCAGATTACCGCTTTTGCGCTCTATCCTGCGCGGGAGAGGTTATCATCCGGTGCTAACATTGAAATTCACCCAACTATCCCCCATTCTAGATCTATCGCTAAAGCGCCGATGAGCGCTTCATTTCTTTCTTAGACCAGGATGTGCATATGACCAATCCATTACTGACGCCCTTCGAACTTCCACCGTTTTCCCAAATTCAACCAGAGCATGTCGTCCCAGCCGTCACCAAAGCGCTGAACGATTGCCGTGAAAATGTGGAGCAGGTGGTTGCACAAGGCGCGCCGTACACCTGGGAAAACCTCTGCCAGCCGCTGGCGGAAGTGGACGATGTGCTGGGTCGTATCTTCTCGCCAATCAGCCACCTGAACTCGGTCAAAAACAGCCCGGAACTGCGCGAAGCCTATGAGCAGACGCTGCCGCTGCTGTCTGAGTACAGCACCTGGGTCGGGCAAAATGAAGGGTTATACCAGGCCTATCGCGACCTGCGCGAGGGCGATAACTACGCCACGCTGAGCCAGGCACAGAAGAAAGCGGTAGACAACGCGCTGCGTGATTTTGAACTCTCCGGTATTGGTCTACCAAAAGACAAACAGCAGCGCTATGGCGAAATCGCTACCCGCCTGTCTGAGCTTGGCAACCAGTACAGCAACAACGTGCTTGACGCCACCATGGGCTGGACGAAGTTAGTCTCCGACGAAGCCGAACTTGCCGGGATGCCGGAAAGCGCGCTGGCGGCTGCAAAAGCGCAGGCCGAAGCGAAAGAGCAGGAAGGTTATCTGCTGACGCTGGATATCCCAAGCTACCTGCCGGTGATGACCTACTGCGACAACCAGGCGTTGCGTGAAGAGATGTATCGTGCCTATTCCACCCGTGCGTCAGACCAGGGGCCGAATGCGGGCAAATGGGATAACAGCCCGGTGATGGAAGAGATCCTCGCCCTGCGCCACGAACTGGCGCAATTGCTCGGCTTTGAAAGCTACGCCTTTAAATCACTCGCCACCAAAATGGCCGAGAACCCACAGCAGGTGCTCGATTTCCTGACTGACCTTGCCAAACGCGCGCGCCCACAGGGTGTGAAAGAGCTGGCCCAGCTGCGTGCTTTCGCCAAAGCCGAATTTGGCGTGGACGAACTGCAACCATGGGATATCGCGTACTACAGCGAGAAACAAAAACAGCATCTGTACAGCATCAGCGACGAACAGCTGCGTCCTTACTTCCCGGAAAACAAAGCGGTTAACGGCCTGTTTGAAGTGGTTAAGCGCATCTATGGCATCACCGCCAAAGAGCGTACGGATGTTGACGTCTGGAACCCGGAAGTACGCTTCTTCGAACTGTACGACGAAAACAACGAACTGCGCGGCAGCTTCTATCTCGACCTGTATGCCCGCGAGCACAAACGCGGCGGGGCGTGGATGGACGACTGCGTCGGCCAGATGCGTAAGCTCGACGGCACGCTGCAAAAACCGGTCGCTTACCTGACCTGTAACTTCAACCGTCCGGTCAGCGGCAAGCCTGCGCTGTTTACCCACGATGAAGTCATTACCCTGTTCCACGAGTTCGGTCACGGCCTGCATCATATGCTGACCCGTATCGAAACCGCGGGCGTGTCCGGCATCAGCGGGGTACCGTGGGATGCGGTCGAGCTGCCGAGCCAGTTTATGGAAAACTGGTGCTGGGAGCCGGAAGCGCTGGCATTTATCTCCGGTCACTTTGAGACCGGCGAACCGCTGCCAAAAGAACTGCTGGATAAAATGCTGGCGGCGAAAAACTATCAGGCAGCGCTGTTTATTCTGCGCCAGCTGGAGTTTGGCCTGTTCGACTTCCGTCTGCATGCGGAATTCAGTCCGCAGCAGGGGGCGAAAATCCTCGAGACTCTGGCCGAGATTAAAAAGCAGGTTGCCGTGGTGCCGGGTCCTACCTGGGGTCGCTTCCCACATGCGTTCAGCCATATCTTTGCGGGCGGCTATGCGGCCGGTTACTACAGCTATCTGTGGGCCGACGTGCTGGCGGCGGATGCCTTCTCTCGCTTTGAGGAAGAGGGGATCTTTAACCGTGAAACCGGTCAATCGTTCCTCGATAACATCTTAACGCGCGGGGGCTCTGAAGAACCGATGGCGCTGTTCAAACGCTTCCGTGGCCGTGAGCCGCAGCTTGACGCGATGCTGGCCCATTACGGCATCAAGGGCTGAATACCGGCGTGAAAATTTGTTTACTTGATGAAACGGGCGCCGGAGACGGCGCCTTATCTGTTCTGGCCGCCCGCTGGGGGCTCGAACACGATGAAGACAACCTGATGGCGCTGGTCATGACGCCAGCGCATCTGGAGCTGCGTAAACGCGATGAACCGAAGCTTGGCGGGATCTTTGTCGATTTTGTGGGCGGCGCAATGGCGCACCGGCGTAAATTCGGCGGCGGTCGTGGCGAAGCGGTGGCGAAAGCCGTTGGCGTGAAAGGCGATTATCTACCGGACGTCGTGGATGCAACGGCGGGGCTAGGACGCGATGCGTTTGTGCTGGCCTCGGTAGGCTGTCGCGTGCGGATGCTGGAACGTAATCCGGTGGTGGCGGCGCTGCTCGACGATGGTTTAGCGCGCGGTTATGCCGATGCGGAAATTGGCCCGTGGTTGCAGGCGCGTTTGCAGTTGATTCATGCCTCCAGCCTGACGGCGTTAACCGATATCACCCCGCGTCCACAGGTGGTGTATCTTGATCCGATGTTCCCACATAAGCAAAAAAGCGCGCTGGTTAAAAAAGAGATGCGCGTGTTTCAGTCGCTGGTGGGGCCAGACTTAGATGCCGATGGGTTACTCGAACCGGCACGTCAGCTGGCGACCAAACGCGTGGTGGTGAAGCGCCCGGATTATGCGCCGCCGCTGGCGGACGTGGCGACACCGAACGCGGTGGTGACCAAAGGGCATCGGTTTGATATTTATGCGGGGACGGCGGAGTAGTTTTCCCTCCTCAATGTAGACTGGCCGAGCGAAGCGACGCCGGGAAACGGTGCTGATGTGCTCATCGAGCAGCCCCGGGGTCGGCGTGAACGCCTCGCCCGGGCTACAGGTATGTTGTAGGCCGGATAAGGCGTTAGCCGCCATCCGGCATTACTGATTAAACAAACGGTGCCAGCGGATCCGCAATCTCAAACGCCACCGCACGATCCGCCTTCGGTGGGTAAATCAACTCGCTGACAATCGATACCTTGAGCTTTTTCGCCTCTTCCCGCGTCAGCTTCACCTGCTGATCCCAGCCCTCGCTGTAAACCGCACCCCACGCGCCCAGATCCAGACAGGTCACGTACATCTCCTGGCGATACGGCAGCGGCTCCACGTTCAGCAGGCTGGCCGCAACGTTATTACCAGCAAACTTACCCAGCAAAATCGCGTGCTGGCAGGTCATTAACGCATGGTTGCCCTTGTCATCGGTGGCGGCGTAGGCCACATCACCGGTCGCATAGATATCTTCATGACCCACAACCTGAAGATTCGCATTCACGTGCAGACGCCCCTGACGGTCACGCGGTGCTTCAATCTGCGTCGTCAGGCCGTTAGCCTGCACGCCCACGGTCCAGATTACCGTCTGTGAGTGGATCTTTTGCCCGTCTTTTAACGTCACGCCGGAAGCGTCAACGCTCTCGACTTCGCTATTCACCATCCACTCAACGCCAAGCTCCGCCGAGGCCTCGCCAATAACATCGCGCAGCTCCTGGCTCCAGCGCGCACCCGGCTGTGTGCCGCGCTCAACTACGACAACTCTGGTCTTAGCATCCGCACCGAGAATGTCGCGCAGACGGCCCGGCAGTTCCAGCGCCATCTCAATACCGGTAAAACCGCCGCCGCAGACCACCACGGTGTTACGCGCTTCGCTCTCCGGTTGTTCAGCCAGACTTTTAAGATGCTGCTCCAGCACGGCTGCACTCTCGAGCTGATCGAGGTCGAACGCATGCTCGGCGGCACCGGCAACCATGTTGCGGTTTACGTGGCTGCCGCTGGCCAGTACCAGGCGATCGTAGCGACGCAGGCGAATCTCGCCGTTAGCATCTTTCCAGCTGACTTCTTTAGAGGCCGGGAGGATTTGCTCGACGGTACCCCGCAGGAAGTTAACGCCGGTGACGTCGAACAACGGCTGTAGTGGCGCTACCAGCGTCTCTACGGCGCTTTCATAAAAACGGGGACGCACGCGCAGCTCTGGCTGGGGTGCAATCACCGTAATATCAATAGATTGCTGATTTTTATCCGCCAGACGCGCGGCGCTCAGTGCGGCCCACATGCCGGCAAAGCCTGCACCGACGATCAGAATTTGTTTACGCATTGTATGTTCTCACTGGTGACTACGATTTATTTACTCGGATTTTATTGGTCGTAGTTAGTGATTGCAATGTGAATCTTTGTTGTCTTGCTGATAAAGGCGGTTAATTTTACCTATGTGTATGATAAATAATTAGTTAAATTTATTAGTGAACGGTTTGGATTTCGAGCGTATGGAATGTGCATTCTGAAAAAGCTACAATCAACTCAGATTAATATTGGCTGAGATAAGTGAATGGCATTCTACAGTTCTGGGGTTGAGTACGGCATCCATAGCCTGATGTGTATGGTGGACAGCAAGGGCGATGCCCGCGATATGAGCGTGCGTGAAATCGCTGAGCTGCAAAGTGTGCCTTACGATTACCTGGCCAAAATCTTTACGCGTCTGTCAAAAGCCGGGTTGGTGCGCAGCATTGAAGGTAAGGGCGGTGGCTTTCAACTGGCGAAACCGGCTGAAGACATTACGGTGCTGGATGTGGCGAATGCGATTGACGGTGATAAACGTATTTTTGAATGCCGGGAAATCCGACAACGTCTGGCGGTCTTTGATGAGCAGCCGCCGGAGTGGGCCTGTGAAGGTATTTGCGGCGTGCGGTCGGTGATGGATATGGCACAGCAGCGGATGGAAGAGGCGCTCGGCCAGCACACGATTTTGGATCTGGCGCGAAAGATGTACCGCAAAGCGCCGGACACCTTTGTGGTGGAAGTGCAGGAGTGGATCGCCAACCGCAAAGGCGCATAAATCTCAGGCTGAAACAGTGAATACCTGCACCAATCAGTAGCCCGTCCAGGCGCAGCGCCGCCGGGAACCCCCCGGAGTCGGCGCTCACGCACCTCGTCCGGGCTACACTTTCGTCGTCGCGCTTCAGACCCGTAGCCCGTCCAGGCGTAGCGCCGCCGGGAACCCCCGGAGTCGGTGCTCACGCACCTCGTCCGGGCTACACTTTCGTCGTCGCGCTTCAGACCCGTAGCCCATCCAGGCGTAGCGCCGCCGGGAACCCCCCGGAGTCGGTGCTCACGCACCTCGTCCGGGCTACACTTTCGTCGTCGCGCTTCAGACCCGTAGCCCGTCCAGGCGCAGCGCCGCCGGAAATCCCCCGGAGTCGGCGCTCGCACGCCTCGTCCGGGCTACACTTTCGCCGTCGTTCAGACCCGTAGCCCGTCCAGGCGTAGCGCCGCCGGGAACCCCCCGGAGTCGGTGCTCTCGCACCTCGCCCGGGCTACAGCATGAGACTTACTCTTCTTCCTCGTCGCGCAGTGGAACAATCAGCATATCAACGTGAACGGTGTTGATGAGCTGACGGGCAGACGACATCAGTTTGCTCCAGAAGTCCTGGTGGTGACCGCATACAACCAGGTCCATATCGTATTTCTTGATGGCATCAACCAGTACCTGGCCCAGGTCGCCGCTGCCGCTCAGGGTTTCAGTGATAGGATAGCCTGCACCGGTAGACAGTTCGCTCAGCGCGTGGTGAGTCTCTTCGGAGATACGTTTTTGCATATCGCCCAGATTAACGTCGATAAGACCGGTATACAGGTCTGAGTAGTTCACATCCACGTGAATCAGAGAAACTTTCGCATTGTAGGGGCGAGCCATAGATACCGCTTTTTCAACCAGAACTTTGCTCTCTGGTGAAAGGTCGACTGCGATAAGAATGTGTTTATAAGCCATAGTGTTACTCCTTCCATAAAGTTGTCGATGACTGTTGGACCAGACAGCCCATGCGCTGTCCCTTGCCCGCGTCCTGCGTGCTAAATGCGCGGGATTTGCCCTTAAAGAGCTAATTGTAGTAGAGATTTCTACCTTATCTTGGCCTTCGGGCGCCGTCAATCTATCCGGTTCGCCATTTAGTTAAACAAATTTTTCATGGTTACGTATTGATAACGATTAACCTTGTGGTAAAAAATTTAACTGATCTCCTACACTATTAAATGAGCCGATCGAATAATTAAATGTGATTGGTATCGCACTCTTTCATTGAGCCGTTGGTTGGATATGGTGAGCGAGATGTTCCTGGGGAGATCTTTGGGAACGGGTCGCCGGGGAGGCGTTATGATCAGCACTATTGCGCTGTTTTGGGCCCTGTGTATCGTTTGTGTTGTGAATATGGCACGTTACTTCTCATCATTACGTGCATTATTGGTTGTACTACGTGGTTGCGATCCCTTGCTCTATCAATACGTTGATGGCGGTGGTTTCTTTACCTCCCACGGCCAGCCTGGCAAGCAGGTGCGTCTGGTCTGGTACATTTACGGACAGCGCTACCGCGATCATCATGACGACGAATTTATCCGTCGTTGTGAACGGCTACGTCGGCAATTTATTTTGACCAGTTCTCTGTGTGGTCTGGTTTTGATTAGCTTGATTGGCCTGATGATTTGGCACTAAGCAAAAAAAAACGGGCCAGTTTCCTGACCCGTTTCTTCTTTGTGTCTGACGCTTAGATAAGCTTCAGAGACAACCAGTACAGTACACCAGACAGAATAATCGACGCTGGCAGCGTAAAGACCCAGGCCATCAAAATGTTGGTCACGGTCTTTCTTTGCAGTCCGCCGCCGTCAACCACCATGGTACCTGCCACAGAGGATGACAGTACGTGGGTTGTTGAAACCGGCATCCCGGTATAACTCGCCAGACCGATGGACACCGCAGAGGTCATCTGCGCCGCCATACCCTGGGCGTAGGTCATACCTTTCTTACCGATTTTCTCACCGATGGTGGTCGCCACTCGACGCCAGCCGATCATCGTACCGCAGCCTAACGCCAGCGCGACGGCCATGATAATCCACACTGGAGCGTATTCAATGGTGCTCAGCATGTCGGTTTTCAGCTTCTTCAGCAGACGCTGGTCGTCGGCATTCACTTCTGGCATCTTCGCCACTTTATCGGTGGTATCGGAGATGCACAGCATGATGCGACGTAGCTGGCCGCGCTGTTCTACCGAGAGCTTATCGTAGCTTTCGATATTGGCCAGCATCGTTTTGGTGCGATCCAGTGCGTTGAGAGTGTTTGCCGGATGGCAGTGGAACTCAACGGCAGCCATCGCTTCTGGCGTCAGTTTCTCAGCGTTGTTTGCCACTTTCAGCAGCAGCTCAGGGCGTTGCTGGAAGAAGGTTTCAACGTTGTTGACCGCATCGCGGGTACGGGTAATTTCGTAACCGGAAGCGTTCATATTGACCACGAAACCTGCCGGAGCCACGCCAATCAACACCAGCATTACCAGACCAATGCCTTTCTGACCATCGTTAGCGCCGTGGGAGAATGCCACGCCAATCGCCGAGATAATCAGAGCAATACGCGTCCAGAACGGCGGCTTTTTCTTACCGTCTTTCTTTTCACGTTCAGCAGGAGTCAGGTGGATACGGGCACGTTTTTTGGTTCCGCTCCAGTAACGACGCAGCAGGAAAATCAGACCGCCAGCAACAACCAGACCCACGATAGGTGAAACAATCAACGACGCGAAAATGTTAATCACTTTCGGGATGTTGAGCGCTTCAACCACAGAGGTGCCGTTCATCAGCGCATTGGTTAAACCAATCCCGATGATAGCGCCAATCAGCGTGTGGGAACTGGACGCAGGCAGACCGAAGTACCAGGTGCCGAGGTTCCAGATAATCGCAGCCAGCAGCATGGAAAAGACCATGGCAAGGCCGTGTGCGGAGCCCATATTGAGCAGAAGATCCGTGGGCAACATATGCACGATCGCATAGGCTACACTCAGACCGCCCAACAGAACGCCGAGGAAGTTAAAGATTGCTGCCATTGCAACCGCAAGCTGCGAGCGCATGGCACGGGTGTAAATCACGGTGGCAACCGCGTTGGCCGTATCATGGAAGCCGTTAATCGCTTCGTAGAACAGAACAAACACAAGTGCCAGAACTAATAACAGCCCGGTATGTAAATCCAGGCCAGCGAACAAATGTAACATAGGACGTTACGCCATTTTGAGGTCATGAACGCGCCGCATTATCAGGGACATTGGCGGTGTGGGCAAAGTGAAATCTCTCTTTTTTTTGATATTTATCGGCGTCTTGTCAGCGACTGCAAATAAATATCTCCCTTGTATCAATCAGATAAGTCGGGTTTGCGGATATTTCACTGGTATGACATCCGTGAAAAATTTACACTTCCCGACAATACCTATGTTGAGGATAGTGCGTGGAAAGGTTTGATGCCATTGTAGTGGGTGCCGGAGCGGCAGGAATGTTTTGTGCAGCCATGGCCGGGCAGGCAGGCCGCCGCGTATTGCTGTTGGACAACGGTAAAAAACCGGGGCGTAAGATCCTCATGTCCGGCGGCGGTCGCTGCAACTTCACTAATCTTTATGTCGAGCCTGCGGCATATCTCAGTCAAAACCCGCATTTCTGCAAATCTGCGCTGGCGCGATATACCCAGTGGGATTTTATCGACATGGTGGGTAAACACGGCATCGCCTGGCATGAAAAGACGTTGGGTCAGCTGTTCTGCGACGAGTCTGCCGAGCAGATAGTGACCATGCTGGTCGACGAGTGCGAGAAGGGCAAAGTGACCACTCGCCTGCGTAGCGAAATCCTCAGCGTTACCCGTGATGAAGCGGGATATACCCTGCAACTTAACGGCGATGTTGTCTCGGCGGATAAGCTGGTTATCGCCAGCGGCGGTTTGTCGATGCCGGGCTTAGGCGCTTCGCCATTCGGCTATAAAGTGGCCGAACAGTTCGGGCTTAAGGTTCTGCCAACGCGGGCCGGTCTGGTGCCGTTTACCCTGCATAAGCCGATGCTGGAACAATTTCAGGTTCTGTCCGGGGTTTCTGTACCGTCGGTGATTACCGCCGAAGATGGTACGGTCTTCCGCGAGAGTCTGCTTTTCACCCACCGTGGCCTGTCCGGCCCGGCAGTTCTGCAAATCTCGAGCTTCTGGCAGCCGGGCGAGTTCGTCAGCATCAATCTGCTGCCTGACATCGATCTGGCGGCGTTCCTCGATACCCAACGTGCTGAGCACCCGAATCAAAGCCTGAAAAACACGCTGGCGATGCAGCTGCCAAAACGGCTGGTTGAATGTCTGCAACAGCTTGGGCAGGTGCCAGATGTGACCCTGAAGCAGCTCAACGTCCGCGAACAGCAAACGCTGGTTGAAACGCTGACGAACTGGCGCGTCCAGCCAAACGGCACGGAAGGTTACCGCACCGCGGAAGTCACCCTCGGCGGCGTGGACACCAACGAGCTGTCGTCGCGCACCATGGAAGCGAAGAAAGCGCCGGGGCTGTTCTTCATTGGCGAAGTGATGGACGTCACCGGCTGGCTGGGCGGATATAACTTCCAGTGGGCATGGTCGAGCGCCTGGGCCTGTGCGCAGGCGCTGGCGGAGTAGGGCTTCACTCCTGAAGACGATGTTCTTTCAGCTTCCGCCACAACGTGGTGGGGCTGATCCCCAACATGGCGGACGCTTTCATCCGATCTCCGTTTGTTTTTTCGATAACGTGAGTGATTAACCGCCGCTCCTGTTTTTTAAGCAGGCCGGTTTCTTCAGCGAGCGGTGAATGCTCAATCATCGTGCTCTCTATCGAACGTTGGGGGGAGAGTTGTCCCAGCTGTAACAACGTTTGTTTATCGATTATCTTCGTTTTAGCCAGAACGGTAAGTCTATAGATGACGGCCTGAAGCTCGCGTAAGTTACCGGGCCACATATAGTTATTGAGTAAATCCAGCGCCTCAGAGGTAAATTCCAGGTGCTTGTTCTGTTGCTGGAAATAATGGTGAATGAGCAGTTGAATATCTTCTTCCCGCTCTCGCAGGGCAGGTAAACTAAGCTTCAATGTGCAGATTCTGTAGTAGAGATCTTGTCGAAAAGCGCCGCGGGCAACGTGTTCTTCAAGCGCAATGTTGCTGGCGGTAATCAGACGGAATTTCGCGTTTATAAGCGCATCCCCGCCTAAGCGTGTAAATTGCTTTTCTTGCAGTACGCGCAGGAGTTTTATCTGAACGGAAAGGGGGGCTTCGCTAATTTCATCAAGAAATACCGTACCATTGGCAGCCATTTCAAACACACCGGGTTTGCCTCCCTTCCTTGCATTGGTAAAAGCGCCATCGTTATAGCCAAAAAGCTCACTTTCCAGAAGATTTTCCGGAATAGCCGCACAGTTGATGGCGATAAATGGACTTTGATGCTGTGCGCTAACGTTATGAATACTTTGAGCAAAAAGTTCCTTGCCCGTTCCTGTTTCGCCAACGATATTAATCGGCATGTCGTGCAAGGCATACAGTTTGGCCATCTCAATGGCTTTCATCATCGCACTGGATTGGCCGATGATATTATCAAACGAATACTTCGCAATGAAACCATGATGCTTGCTATTAATTCGTGCCGTACCTGTCCATTGCGAGTTCCCCGGGTATGTCCCCGTGATAATAGAATAGGAAGCGGTTTTATTGATATAGTGTTTAATCGCAACAAGAATAGTAACGCCATTAATATCAATTGGATGGTCTTTAATATCTAGTTCATTAATGATGCTAGGGTATAAATCTTTGAATACCGGATTCTTTAATATTTTATCGCCAACGTGACATTGGAAAAATGTTAATCCAACAGCATTAATATTGATAATCTCGCCGATGGAATTGATACATATAATACCTTCGCGCGACTGATTTAATGCAGATTGGCTCATCAAAAGCTTAGCGTTTTCCTGTTTGATATAGGAAAGCATGCTGAATGCTTCATTGATGGCTTGTTCAATTGAGATGTTATCTGTGTCCCCCATAACGACATTTAGGGCATATTTCTCTGCCATCTCGGCAACGGTCAAGCCACCGATAACCACCTGGTAGTCGCTTTCAGAGAGATTTTTCACTACATTTTCAATATCATAATGATTGTATACCTGACAGATTTTGAATTCATCATGAGTCATGTTCTGATAGTGACGTAGTGCGTTACAAAACTGAGGAAAGCCGACTGCCGCTATTTTCTGCGATTTATTTTTTGCCTTTTGCAGTATTCGATACACTCCGTGAAAATCATGGGCAATCTCGATGACTGGAATGGTCAGGTTGCTTCTTAATAGTGCCGCTGTACCGCCACGGCTGATAATTATCTTGGTTCCTGATTGGATCAGTAAGTTGGCTTGTTCAAGTACATCAGAATAACGAAATTCATAAACAGGGATTTCAATCTCCTTTTCAATCAACACGTTATGAATGCGCTGTGTAATTGTTTTGGATACTGAAAAAATAACAATTTCATTACTCTTCATAGAGCCTCGGAAATAATAAATTTGGTTATTTAAATATTGTATGTGTAGTACTATACCATTCAATGGTAAAAATCATCTTGCTTAATTTTTCAATAGAAAAACCTCTGGCTAGTTGATCCAGAGGTTTGACGGCAGTCATATATATTGGGCTTAGAAACAGATGCGGCGATACACGATCTGGCCATTGGATAAGGTGGCACAGTTATCGAGGTAGCGATCGCCGTGCATTTTTGCACCTAACGTGTCTTCGAAGACTATTTTTTCTTTGCGTATTTTGATAATTGAAATATCGGCGAACGCCCCTGGAGCAAGTGTTCCTATCTGGCCTTCAAGCTTCATCAAACGAGCGGGGGTCGTCGTGACGGCGCGTATGATATCGAAGAATGACATACCCATGTTAAGGTATTTGGACATGACATGCTGAAGGCTGTACACCTTGTCAGTGCGCAGGCTGTTGCGGAGCGTAAGATCGGTACTGATAATATCGGGATAGAATCCTTGCTCCATCGCTTGTTTGGCGACGGTGAAATCGAAATGGGCCACGCCGTTTGAACAGTCAAATATGACCCCGCGCTGCTGGGCTTGCTTCACAGCATCATAGACCTCATTCTGCTCATTCAGAATGGTATGACCCGTGCCATGGAAGCAGTGAGCATAGATATCCCCCTCCTGGAAATGTTGAATGAGCTCCTCTGCCGCTAACAGTGAATCCGTCACGTGCACGCATAGCGTCGTATTGAGCTCGCGTGCCAGCGCTACAGTGGCCAGTAGCGGATCGCGGACATAGCCTTTTCCTCTGGCGATATCCTGGCTGTAACGAAGCTTTAATCCCAGAATATTGTCCTGGTTATCGCGCAGGGTTTGCGCAATTTTTTCGACGTTATAATTTTCGGGATTGGTATTTTCAAGATAACCCGTCGGCCCACCACCGAGGGTAGACAAACCGACGTTGACCACGTTGAGGTAGCTTTTAATTTTTACCATTGACGGGTTGATGACGGTATTGCGGAATAGTGGATAGTTGACCCATCCGCTGCTGCCAGCATCGACTGTGCTGGTGACGCCATTGGGAAGGCAGACGATATCCGGGTTAACACTAATTGCTGTGCCGCCATGAAAAACGTGGGCATGAAAATCAATTAAGCCTGGAAGCACAATACATCCTGCGGCATCAATAACGGTTTCGACCTGAGTGGCGTCCACGTTATTCATATCAACGATACGGTTTCCGACGATGCCAATGTTACGATTAACGTAATCGCGACGCTCAGTATCGGCAATTAGCCCATTTTTTATCAAAATATCCAGTTTCATTTTTATTCCTTTAAATACCAATGAGTTTCCAGTAAGGAATACCAATCAAGAAGAACACCAGTACGTTCACCAGTACCATGACGGTTCCTAACAGCCAGAATGTTTTTTGTGGAACATAACCGCTGGAGAAGGTGAAAACGCCAGCGCCGTTGCCATAATGGGTAAGTAAGGCACCGTAGCCCGCGGAGAAAGCAAGAGAAAGTGCGACATACATCGGATGCGCTTGGGTAGTCATGCCGAGAGTAAATAATACGGGGTAGAATGAAACCACAAAGGCGCTGTTTGAAACAAAGAAATAGCGTACGGCCAAACTAATAAAGACCAGCACCGCGATAGCGCTAAATTCGCTCAAGTGCGAAAGATCCAGATAGTTTTTGATGACGTCAACGAGGTACACATAAAAACCACCTTTGGAGAGTGCAATGGCGCAGCCATAAAACGCGCCGTACCAGACAAAGGTTTGCCACGCTGATTTTTCGCCAACAACATCGTTCCAGCTCAGAACCTTAAACAGCAGTAGGCACGCGAGGAAGGCCAAACCAACGGGGATAAATGCAATCCCGGTAATGGAGCCGGTCATCCAGCCCAACACGCCGAGAATAAAGAAGACAATAAGTAGTTTTTCTTCGCGTTTTATTGGCCCCAAATCGTTTAAGCCTTGCTCGGCGATTTCGGTGACATTAGCAATCGTTTTTAGCTCTGGTGCGTAGATTTTATAGAGGATCCACGGAGCGAGCAGAAGTACCAGTCCAGCGGGAACGACAGCAGCCTTAAACCAGGTCATCCATCCCAGATCAACTTTCATGATCTCGTTGGCAAGCGACACTGTAATGGAGTTAGTTGCCATACCGGTTAAAAACAGGCTTGAGGTTCCCATCGAGACAACATACATCAAAATGGTCAGGTAGGCCCCAATCTTACGGCTACCCTGGTCAGGTGTTGAACCCAGTGCTTCAGCGATATTGCGGAAAATAGGGTAGGTAATACCCCCTGAGCGTGACATATTTGAGCCAGTGGCTGGTGCCAGTACCGTGTCTGTCACCATCATTAGATAGCCAAGCGTCAGGGTATTTTTACCATACCGTTTTAACAGTAAATAGGCGATACGTTTGCCGAGCCCGGTAATAACAAATGCTTTGCAGATAATGAAAGCACTAATAATGAACCAGACCATCGGACTACCAAACCCAGCAAATAATGGGCCTGGGGCAAGTACCAGAGAAGCGAAGCCAAGAATAATTAACATGATAACGGCGTCAGTAAAAGGACGCAGTACTAAACCGCACAGCATTGCTAAATAAATACCAACCATATGCCAGGTTGGAGCAGCTACGCCTTCTGGGTGCGGAATTATCCAGAATAAAACAGGGAAGAAGATAATAGGTAAGAGTTTTAAATAAAGCATATTGTTACCTTTGCTTTAGAGCCACGGACAAATGCCCGTGGCTTAATATTATTAAATCGTATCAACGGAAGGTATCATTGATAAATTCGACGCTCTTTTCGTCCAGTGATTTTTTAACCCATGCTCGATTAGCTGTGCCGTTCTTTGCCGCTTCAACTTTACCTGCATCAAATTTTGCATAGTCTTTTGCTTTATTGAGAAGAGACTCTGCATCCCCTAACGGAATGACAATGACGCCATCGGCATCCCCCACAATAAGATCGCCAGGACTCACCGCTACGCCGCCGACGGCAATTGGCGTATTCACTTCGCCTGGGCCTTCTTTGAAAGGGCCTGCCGGGTTTGAGCCGGTGGCAAACAAAGGAAAATCAAGGACTGATAACGCATCGATATCGCGAATAGGGCCATCAAGCACAATGCCTGCAATTTTCTTCATGCTGTGGGCGTACGCGACCATGATTTCACCCATCAGCGCACGTGACCGATCGCCTTCATTGGAGACAACGATAACGTCGTTTTCGGTTGCCATATCCAATGCTGCGTGCAACATCAAATTGTCGCCTGCTCGGGCTTTAACAGTGATGGCAAAGCCCGCCATAATAGGTTTTTTGGGTGAAGAGATACGCCTGATTCCATTGCCTAATACTGCAATACGGTTCATGGTGTCAGCAATATTTGCCGCTGGAAGTTTCTCATACTCTTTAAGTATTTCAGGATTGATGCTCGGGCGTTGTAAAAAAATTCGATTACCAATAGACATTTTATTCTCCTTAAAAACCTGGAACCGGCCATGAAGGTTTTTTCCCTGACAGGACTTCATCAACGCCAATTGCGGAATGTAGCGATGCGCGATCGGTTGCTTCGATTGTGGCGGCACCAATATGAGGACCAATAACGAAATTATTTAGCGAAAAAAGAGGATCATTAGGATCGAATGGTTCTTGTTTCAAAACATCCACCCCAGCACCCGCAATCCTATTATTATTTAATGCGTGATATAGTGCTTTTTCATCGACCAACTTTCCTCGTGCTGTATTAATAAAATAGGCGGTTGGTTTCATTAAAGAGAATTGTTTTTCTCCTACAAAATTGGTGGTCTCTGCCGTCGTTGGACAATGTAATGACACAAAATCACTGTCTTTAAAAATACGGTCAAAATCGTCGGTACGTTCCACACCCTGTGGCATCTCTTGTTGAGATTTATACGGATCGTAGGCAATAACTTTCATGTTGAATCCATGCATTGCTTTAAGCGCAACACGTGAACCAATATTCCCAACACCAATTAAACCCAGCGTTTTCCCGTCCAGTTCTACTTTAGGTGTGCGAAGTTTTGCCCAGTAGTAATCTTCGAGCATTTTTGCTTCTACTAACTTAAAATTCCGCGAGCAGTGCAGCATATAGAATATAGCGAGTTCAGCTACCGACATACTATTGGCTATTGGTGCGTTCAATACAGTCACACCGTGACGTTTGGCCGATTCTAAATCTACAGTGTCATAACCTGCACCATGACGTGCGACAACCTTAAGTTTTTTTGCCGCAGAAAATACCCGATCTGACATTTTTGATAGGCGCACAATAATACCGTCACAGTCTGCAATGTCACGGATGATATCGTCTTCTTCCATTCCTGAGCCATCAATTAACTCATAGCCCCGGCTTTCCAGATATTCTCTCCCTTCAGCCATAATTTCTTGCGGAAGTAAAATTTTATACGTCATTAAACAGTCTCCTTGTGAGTGATGATTGAACTATTGCATTCGCTGTGCCATAAATTTTTTTCGTGGAAAAATTTATTATTATCTATATGAAATTGAACATTTTTTCTGTTTTTGTTCATAATTGGCAGCGGATGAGTTTAGTGAGGTTCTTCACATCGCTATAAAGAGTTTTAGTTCTCATCTTTTCAAAATGAAATAGCTACATTTCATTTTGAAATTCTAAATATACAGAGATCACAATTGTGTTTTTGATGTTTTTGTTGACATCTATTGAGTTCGGAGATTAGATTTTTGAGAATGTTTTAAAGGACGAGGAAGAATGAATCTGGAAATTCTGAAAGTATTTGAGATCTCTGTTAATGAAGGTTCGATAAACCGTACCGCCGACCGCCTCGGAATTCATCAGACTTTTGTTAGTTCAACATTAATAAATCTTGAAAATGAACTTGGTTTCGAGGTTTATAAAAAGGGGAAGGGCGGCAGAAGTCTTATTCTGACAAATAAAGGCGCAGCTTTTTATCGGTCACTTCCCGCATTAATAGCACTCTTTAAGGATATTGATGATATCCGAACCCAATGTGAAGACTAAAATCACATTAGATTACGTGTGCGACTCTACGCTGTGGTGCATGTTTTGAAAAAGATATAGCAGCAGTTCTACCTGCTCGTCGAGCGGTGCCAAATCCTGTTTAACGATGAGATGCAGCGGCGTAGCGCGGCGGACGCCATGCGCCAGTGGCAGCGGTTTTAAAACCCCCTGTGACAGTTCCGCCTGAATCCTTTCTTCCGGCAGCCAGCCATACCCCACCTGATACATTATCGCATCAATAGCCGCGTCTATGGTCGAGAACGTCCAGGCGTCGCGCCCGGCCTGTTTGTCGTTATCGCTATCGGCTATGCGGATAAGCGGCCAGGGGCGAAGCTGCTCATCATTGAGCGGCGTTTGAATATCAAATAAAGGGTGATCGCGGTGGGCGACGGCGACGAAATCAATGTTCATCAGCCACTCTCCGCGCCCGGTAATATCCTGGCGGCGGGTTAACACCATCACGTCAGCTTCGGCCTGAACGACCTCATTGCCGTGGGCGTTTTCCAGCACTTCGGTGAGGCGTACCTGAGTTTGTGGATAGCGCTGCTGAAACTGGCGCAGAATGGCGAACAGCCGCTCGCGTGGAAAGATACTGTCCACGACTAAGTCCAGCCGCGTGCGCATGCCGTCACGCAGCGTGGCGGCGCGAGTTTCCACCCACGCAAAAGCTTTGAGCAACGGTTTCACCTGGCCTAGCAGCAGTTCGCCCGCCGGCGTAAGCACCGCGCGTCGGCCTTCCGGCACCAGTAACGCTACACCTAAGCGTTCTTGCAATAGCGCCAGGTTATAGCTGACGGATGATTGGCTGCGGTTTGTCTCTTCCGCGGCTTTGGCAAAGCTGCCGAGTTCCACTACTTTTTCCAGAAGCGCCCATTGTTCCAGGGTAGTTTTATGCATGATTGATTTAAAATTTAGATGAATTTAATCCAAACATAGCGTTATTCATTCGGATTTTAAAGCAATAAGATCTCTGCATCGACACAAGGAGATTTCATTATGAGCAACTTTGATAAACATGATTTGAGCGGTTTCGTTGGCAAACATCTGGTCTATACCTACGATAACGGCTGGAACTACGAAATTTATGTCAAAAACGAAAACACGCTGGATTACCGCATTCACAGCGGCCTGGTGGCAAACCGTTGGGTGAAAGATCAGCAGGCGTATATTGTCCGCGTTGGCGAAAGCATCTATAAAATTTCCTGGACGGAACCGACCGGTACGGATGTCAGCCTGATTGCGAACCTGGGCGACAAACTGTTCCACGGCACCATCTTCTTCCCACGTTGGGTGATGAACAATCCAGAAAAAACGGTCTGCTTCCAGAACGAGCATATTCCGCTGATGAACGCTTATCGTGATGCTGGCCCAGCGTATCCGACTGAGGTGATTGATGAATTTGCGACAATTACCTTCGTCCGTGACTGCGGTGCCAATAATGATAGCGTGATTGACTGCGCGGCCAGCGAATTACCAAAAGATTTCCCGGCTAATTTGCGTTAAATGTTAATTATGGCTACACATCATTTTTATTACACTAATATGCAACGAGGGTTAATTTACTCCCTAAATAAAATCCTCGTTTAGGCTGCGTTGAATAATGTGTAGCTGCGCCCGGTTAGTATGTAGACTGGGCGCCCTTTCCTTGCTGTAAATTGCGCTAAATATTTGATAAGTAATCGATTTTGTTTATTAATCATTTATTGCGTCTACCCTCCTTCATTTCTTAATCTTATCCTAAGATAACACTGTTACTTTTACCGCAATCGAATGTTGCTGGTTTAAATATCATGTCTATTCACTCCTGATGTTAACAAAACAACTATCGTTAGTTTTATTCGCCTATCAGGCGTGCTCATTTGAGTAATAGGGTAAGGACCATTCATGAGTGATTTTCTGCCGTTTTCACGCCCCTCGATGGGTGATGCGGAGTTCGCTGCGATAAAAGACGTGCTGCAGTCCGGCTGGATAACCACCGGGCCAAAAAATCAGGCGCTGGAAGAGGCATTTTGCACTTTAACGGGAAACCGCTTTGCGATTGCCGTGAGCTCCGCAACCGGCGGGATGCACGTGACGCTCATGGCGCTGGGCATTGGCCCGGGCGATGAGGTGATTACGCCGTCCCAGACCTGGGTTTCTACGCTCAATATGATCGTCTTACTTGGCGCAACGCCGGTGATGATCGATGTCGATCCTGACACCCTGATGGTGACGCCGAAGGCCGTTGAAGCCGCGATTACCCCACGTACCAAAGCGATTATTCCCGTGCATTACGCTGGTGCCCCGGCTGATATCGAGGGTATTCGTGCCGTTGCACAGCCTCATGGGATCCCGGTGATTGAAGATGCCGCGCACGCGGCGGGCACCCACTATAAAAACCGCCATGTTGGCTGGCAGGGAACAGCGATTTTCTCCTTCCACGCTATCAAAAACATGACCTGCGCCGAAGGTGGCCTGATTGTCACCGACGATGAGCAACTGGCGAATCGTATTCGTAGCCTGAAATTCCACGGTCTCGGTGTTGACGCCTTTGACAGGCAAACGCTGGGGCGCGCGCCGCAGGCTGAGGTGATAAGCCCGGGCTTTAAATACAATCTCGCCGATATCAACGCCGCGCTGGCTCTGGTACAGCTGGGGAAACTGGGGCAGGCCAATCAACGCCGCAGCGAAATTGCCGCGCGCTACACGGCGGAGCTCGCCGACACGCCATTTCAGCCGCTGGCCGTTCCCGAATGGCCGCACCTGCATGCCTGGCATCTATTTATTATCCGCGTTGATGAAGAGCGCTGCGGTATCAGCCGCGATGCCTTAATGGAGCAGCTGAAAGCCAAAGGCATCGGTACCGGTCTGCATTTCCGCGCGGCGCATACCCAGAAATATTATCGCGAGCGCTTCCCGCAGCTGTCGCTGCCGAATACCGAATGGAACAGCGCGCGTATCTGTTCTATTCCGCTGTTCCCCGATATGACCGATGACGATACCACCCGCGTGATTACCGCACTTCATCAGCTAGCAGGACGTTGAGATGTTTGAATACCCGAAAGTGAAAAAAGTCTCCGTGGTGATCCCGGTGTACAACGAGCAGGAGAGTCTGCCAGAGCTGATTCGTCGTACTGACGCGGCCTGCGCCCTCCTCAATCGTGATTATGAAATTCTGCTGGTCGATGACGGTAGCGCTGATGACTCCGCGCGCATGTTGGTTGAGGCGGCAGAAGTGCCGGGCAGCCATGTTGTTGCGGTGCTGCTTAACCGCAACTACGGTCAGCACTCGGCGATTATGGCCGGGTTCAGCCACGTGACCGGCGATCTGGTGATTACGCTGGACGCCGACCTGCAAAACCCGCCGGAAGAGATCCCGCGTTTGGTGGAAAAAGCCGATGAAGGCTACGACGTGGTGGGCACCGTTCGGCAAAATCGCCAGGACAGCGTGTTCCGCAAAACCGCCTCGAAGATGATCAATCGCCTGATCCAACGCACTACCGGTAAAGCGATGGGCGACTACGGCTGCATGCTGCGCGCGTACCGCCGCCATATCATCGACGCGATGCTCAATTGCCATGAGCGCAGCACCTTCATCCCCATTCTGGCGAATACGTTCGCCCGCCGCGCCGTGGAGATTCCGGTGCATCACGCTGAGCGTGAGTTTGGCGACTCGAAATACAGTTTTATGCGCCTGATAAACCTGATGTACGACTTGGTGACCTGTTTGACGACCACGCCGCTGCGTCTATTAAGCGTGGTCGGCAGCGTTATCGCCCTGGTGGGTTTTGCCTTCTCACTTCTGCTGGTTGTCCTGCGGTTAACGCTCGGCGCGGAGTGGGCGGGTGACGGCGTGTTCATGCTATTTGCCATTTTATTCATGTTTATCGGCGCCCAGTTTATCGGTATGGGGCTGCTTGGGGAGTATATCGGGCGCATCTACAACGATGTCCGCGCGCGTCCCCGCTACTTTATTCAACGTGTTGTACGCCAGGAAAGCCTGGTCTCTGAAGAGGAAGATCGCTAATGAAAGCTGTTGTTTTTGCCTACCATGATATGGGTTGCACCGGAATTCAGGCTTTGCTGGACGCCGGATACAACATCGAGGCGATTTTCACTCACCCGGATAATGCCGGTGAGAACCATTTCTTTGGCTCCGTCGCGCGTCTGGCGGCCGAGCAGGGCATTGCTGTTTATGCGCCGGAAGACGTGAATCACCCGCTGTGGGTCGATCGTATTCGGGCCATGAACCCTGACGTTATTTTCTCCTTCTACTATCGCAATCTTATCAGTAACGACATCCTGAGCCTGGCGCCAAAAGGCGCGTTCAACCTGCACGGCTCGCTGCTGCCGAAATATCGCGGTCGCGCGCCGCTGAATTGGGTGCTGGTCAACGGTGAAAAAGAGACCGGTGTTACCCTTCATCGTATGACTCAGCGTGCGGATGCGGGCGATATCTTGGCGCAGCAGACGGTGGCGATTACCGATACTGATGTGGCGCTGTCGCTACACCGTAAACTCTGTTCCGCCTCGCAAATGCTGCTGGGCGACGTGCTGCCGAAAATTCGCAGCGGGCAGACGCAGGAACGCGCGCAGGATGATACGCAGGCGACCTATGTGGGTCGTCGTACCCCGGAAGATGGTCGCCTGAACTGGGAGAAACCGGCGCAGGAATTACACAACCTGGTGCGTGCGGTCAGCGACCCGTGGCCGGGTGCGTTTGGCTTCGTCGGCACCTGTAAATTCATCGTCTGGACGTCGCGTGTGCGCAACGATCTGCCTGCCGCGAAGCCGGGCACCGTACTGTCGGTCGCCCCGCTGGTGGTTGCATGTGGTGAGGGGGCGCTGGAAATCGTCACCGGCCAGAGCGCCAACGGTGTCTATATGCAGGGCACTCAGCTTGCGCCAGCAATGGGTCTGGTCGCGGGGGCGCTGCTCTCCAGCCGTCCGTTTACCGCCGTTAAGCGTCGTACCCGCGTGCTGATTCTTGGGGTAAACGGTTTTATCGGTAACCACCTGACCGAGCGTCTGCTTGCTGATGATAATTACGAAATCTACGGCCTGGATATTGGTTCTGATGCGATAAGCCGCTTCCTGGATTGTCCGCGCTTCCACTTCGTCGAAGGGGATATCAGCATTCACTCCGAATGGATTGAATATCACATCAAGAAATGTGATGTGGTGCTGCCGCTGGTGGCGATCGCCACGCCGATTGAGTACACCCGTAACCCGCTGCGCGTGTTCGAGCTGGATTTCGAAGAAAACCTGAAGATTATCCGCGACTGCGTGAAGTACAACAAACGCATCATCTTCCCGTCGACTTCTGAAGTTTACGGCATGTGTACCGACGACAGTTTCGATGAAGACACCTCGAACCTGGTGGTGGGGCCAATCAACAAGCAGCGCTGGATCTACTCAGTATCCAAACAGCTTCTGGATCGTGTGATCTGGGCCTACGGTGACAAAACGGATCTTAAATTTACGCTGTTCCGTCCGTTTAACTGGATGGGCCCGCGCCTGGATAACCTGAACGCCGCGCGTATCGGCAGCTCGCGCGCCATTACCCAGCTTATCTTAAACCTGGTGGAAGGTTCACCGATTAAGCTGATTGAAGGCGGCAAGCAGAAACGTTGCTTCACCGATATCAGCGACGGTATTGAAGCGCTGTTCCGCATCATCGAAAACAAAGATGGTCGCTGCGACGGGCAGATTATCAACATCGGTAACCCGGATAATGAAGCGAGCATCAAGGAGCTGGCGGAAATGCTGCTCGACTGCTTCGAGCGTCACCCACTGCGCGACCGTTTCCCGCCGTTTGCTGGCTTCCGTGAAGTGGAAAGCAGCGACTATTATGGTAAGGGTTATCAGGACGTTGAGCACCGTAAGCCGAGCATTCGCAACGCCAAACGCTTACTCGACTGGCAGCCGACGGTTGAGATGCAGCAAACGGTGGAAGAGACGCTGGACTTCTTCCTGCGTACGGTAGAACTAACGGAAGAAAAATCTTCATGAGAAAAGTCGGTTTGCGCGTTGATGTGGATACCTTTCGCGGTACGCGCGAAGGGGTTCCACGGCTGATGTCGGTGCTGAAAAAACACCGCGTGCAGGCCAGCTTTTTCTTCAGTTTAGGGCCGGACAATATGGGGCGTCACCTGTGGCGCCTGATAAAACCGAAGTTCTTATGGAAGATGCTGCGCTCACGCGCGGCCTCGCTGTATGGCTGGGATATTCTGCTTGCCGGAACTGCCTGGCCTGGAAGACGTATTGGTGCGGCGAACGCGGAGATTATCCGCAACGTAGCCCTGGTGCACGAGGTCGGGCTGCATGCCTGGGATCATCACCGCTGGCAGCAATGGAGCGGCGTGTGGAAAGAGCAGCAGCTGGTTGATGAGATTGCGCGGGGCCTGCACGAACTAGAGGCGATCCTTGGCCGTCCTGTTTCCTGTTCCGCCGTCGCTGGCTGGCGCGCCGACCAGCGCGTGGTGAAGGCCAAAGAGTCGTTCGATTTTCTCTATAACAGTGACTGTCGCGGCACGCAGCCGTTTCGCCCGCAGTTCAGTAACGGTGAGCTCGCCACGGTACAGATTCCGGTCACTTTACCGACCTGGGATGAGGCAGTGGGGACAGTAGTTAGCGCTGACAACTTCAACCGCTGGCTGCTGGAACAAATCCGTCTTGATACCGGTACGCCGGTTTATACCATCCATGCTGAAGTGGAAGGTGGTGTCTGTGCCGAACAGTTTGATGACCTGTTAACCCTAGCGGCAAAGCAGGACATTAACTTTTGCCCACTGAGCCAGCTCTTGCCGGATGACTTTAGTCAATTACCGGTCGGGAAGGTGGTTCGTGGAGAAATTGCCGGTCGTGAAGGCTGGTTGGGTTGCCAACAACTGTTGAGTCCTGATGTATGAAATCGTTGCGCTATGGGATTTCGTTAGTCGCATTATTTGCTCTGTATTACCTGGTTCCACTTAATTTTCGCCTGTTGTGGCAGCCTGATGAAACCCGTTACGCGGAGATCAGCCGCGAAATGCTGGCGACCGGTGATTGGGTAGTCCCGCATTTTCTCGGGCTTCGTTATTTCGAAAAACCCATAGCCGGTTACTGGATTAACAGCATCGGCCAGTGGCTGTTTGGTCACAATAATTTTGCCGTCCGCTTTGGCGTGGTGTTCTCCATCACCGTTTCCGCCCTGCTGGTCGCGTGGCTGGCGTGGAAAATCTGGCGTGACCAGAAGGTGGCGCTGCTCTCCGGGGTTATTTTCCTTACCGCGTTTCTGGTTTACGGGATTGGCACCTACGCCGTTCTCGACCCGATGATCACCTTGTGGATGACGCTGGCGATGTTCAGCTTCTGGCTTGCGGCATCGGCCAAAAGCACTGGCGAACGATTCTGGGGCTACGTGCTGCTGGGCGTTGCCTGCGGTATGGGCGTGATGACCAAAGGTTTTCTGGCGCTGGCGGTGCCGGTCATTAGCGTGCTGCCGTGGGTTATTGCCCAAAAACGCTGGCGGGAAGTGCTGATCTGGGGCTGGTTATCGGTGCTGGTATGTGTGCTCACCGTGCTGCCGTGGGGCCTGGCGATTGCCGCACGTGAAGGCGATTTCTGGCGCTATTTCTTCTGGGTGGAACATATTCAACGTTTCGCGCAGAGCGATGCCCAGCATAAAGCACCGTTCTGGTATTACCTGCCGTTCCTGATTGCCGGAAGCCTGCCGTGGCTGGCGCTGTTACCGGGTGCGCTCAAGCGTGGCTGGCACGAGCGTGAAGGGCTGGGTGGCGCGTTCTATTTACTGGGATGGATAGCCATGCCGTTCCTGTTCTTTAGCATCGCCAAAGGCAAGCTGCCGACCTACATTCTGCCGTGTTTTGCTCCGCTCGCGATGCTGATGGCGCGCTATGCGGTCGATATTGCGAAAACCGGCGGACGCGCGCTGCGGGTGAACGGTATCATCAACCTCGTCTTTGGCGTGGTGGGCCTGGTGGCGGTTGCGGTGGTGTCGCCGTGGGGGCCGATGAAGCATCCGGTGTGGATGCAGATTGAGCTGTATAAATGCGTGTTGGCAGCGGTGGCCTTCTTCGTCTGGGCGCTGATGGGCTGGCTGTCGATGAAGCCAGGAACCCAGCGCTGGACGCTGGCGGCACTGTGTCCTTTAGGGTTGGCTTTGCTGGTCGGATTTGCCATTCCTGACCGGGTGACCGACACTAAGCAGCCGCAATTCCTGGTCGATATCGTGAATGAATCGCTGACGCCGAGCCGTTATGTGCTGAGTAACAGCGTGGGCGTTGCCGCGGGGCTCGCCTGGGAACTCAAACGTAGCGATGTGATGCTTTACGGGCAACAGGGTGAACTGAGGTATGGTCTCTCGTATCCTGATGCCAAAGGCCGCTATATCTCCACTGAAGATTTTCCACAGTGGTTAGAGGCGCATCGTCAGGAAGGGCCAATTTCGTTGGTGTTACGATTGTCTCATGATGTACAGGTCGCGGATTTACCGCTACCAAAACCGGATGAGAGCTATGTGATGGGCCGCACCGTGTTTATTCAGTATCGTCCGCAATGATGGTCTGGGCTTGCTTGCTCCTTGCCAGCTTGTTGAGCTGTGCCGGGCAGCTATGCCAGAAACAGGCGACGCGCCCGGCGCCAAAAGGGCAGCGCGGACGCCACCTGATGACCTGGCTTGGGCTGGCGCTGGCGCTGCTCGGGCTGGGAATGCTGCTGTGGCTGCTGGTGCTCCAGCAGATCCCGGTCAGCGTGGCCTACCCGATGCTCAGTCTGAACTTTGTCTGGGTGACGCTGGCGGCGCGCACTATCTGGCGTGAGCCGGTCAGTCGTCGTCACTGGGCTGGCGTAGGGTTGATTATCGTCGGCATTATGCTGGTGGGGAGCAGCGTCTGATGGGGCTTTTCTGGGCATTAATGAGCGTGATATTGGTGAGCGCCGCGCAGCTGACGCTGCGCGCTGCCATGACCATGCTGCCATCGGCGGAGCAGCCATGGGTATTTGTGCTGCACCTGCTGCATATTGGCGACGGTACGCTGCTCCTGCTGTTGGGATTGCTGGGATACGTGGCCTCGATGGCCTGCTGGTTTTTCGCCCTCAAGCAACTGCCGCTGGCCAAAGCTTACGCCTTGTTGAGCTTGAGCTATATGGTGGTGTGGCTTGCCGCCATCTGGCTACCGGGGTGGCACGAACCGTTCTCCTGGCGCGGGCTGCTGGGCGTGGTGGTGATTGTGGCTGGAGTAATAACCATCTTTTGGCCGAATAAAGCTGCGCGTTCCTGATAGTGCGTTGCCTCCCCGGGGGCGGCGTAAACGCCTTGCCGCCATCCGGCAATCTGAGCGATTATGCCTGATGACGCTACGCTTATCAGGCCTACAATTTGTAGCCCGGCCAAGCGCAGCGCCGCCGGGAAAACTCGCAGTGCCCCGCTGATAAAATATGCAATAATGCCTTTTTCGTTGCACCTATAAGGGATTATCTATGTCTGCGGCCGACGCAGAGGGGCAGCTTAGCGGCTTGCGTCTCAACCTGCGTATTGTCTCCGTCGTTATCTTCAACTTCGCCAGCTATCTCACCATTGGCCTGCCGTTGGCGGTATTGCCCGGCTATGTCCATGATGTCATGGGATTCAGCGCTTTCTGGGCGGGGTTGGTTATCAGTCTGCAATATTTCGCCACGCTACTTAGCCGTCCTCATGCTGGACGTTATGCGGATCAACTCGGGCCGAAAAAAATCGTCGTCTTTGGCCTTTGCGGCTGCTTCCTCAGCGGTCTGGGCTATTTACTGGCGTCGTTGGGCAGCGATTGGCCGCTCGTAAGCCTGGTTCTGTTGTGCTCAGGACGCGTAATCCTCGGTATCGGGCAAAGTTTCGCCGGAACGGGCTCAACCCTCTGGGGTGTAGGCGTGGTGGGTGCGCCGCATATTGGGCGAGTGATTTCCTGGAACGGAATTGTCACCTATGGTGCGATGGCTCTGGGCGCGCCGCTGGGCGTGCTGTGCTACCGCTATATTGGCCTGCAGGGATTGGCGCTGGCAATCATGGCCGTTGCCGCGGTGGCGATTTTAGCGGCGCTGCCGCGCGCCGAAGTGAAGGCCACAAAAGGCAAGCCGATGTCGTTTCGCGCGGTGCTGGGCCGCGTGTGGCCCTACGGTATGGCGCTGGCGCTCTCGTCCGCCGGGTTTGGCGTTATCGCCACCTTTATCACCCTGTTTTACGATGCTAAAGGCTGGGATGGTGCGGCTTTCGCGCTCACCCTGTTTAGCTGCGCGTTCGTCGGTACGCGACTGCTGTTCCCCAACGGCATCAACCGCCTGGGTGGGCTGAATGTGGCGATGATCTGTTTCTCCGTTGAGATTCTGGGCCTGCTGTTAGTCGGTTTTGCAACCGCGCCGTTGCTGGCAAAAATCGGCACGTTTCTGGCGGGGGCGGGATTCTCGCTCGTATTCCCGGCGCTCGGCGTGGTGGCCGTCAAAGCCGTGCCGCCGCAAAATCAGGGGGCGGCGCTGGCAACCTATACCGTCTTTATGGATCTTTCGTTAGGGATAACCGGGCCGCTGGCGGGTTTGTTGATGGCGTATATGGGAGTGTCGACAATCTATCTCGCGGCGGCGGGGTTGGTTACCGTGGCCCTGTTGTTGGGGTGGCAATTAAAAAAACGGCCTCTGGCGTAACGACGCGAGAGGCCATTTCAACATCATAGAGAATTAGTTGATGACTAAAGTATTAATGATGTTTTCCGCAGCGGTCTGCGCCTGCTGCTGATTGTCCGCTGGCAGCGTGACCTGAATGGTCAGCAGTTTGCCGTCGACTTTACCGAGAACCACGGAAGAGTAAGCGGTCTGACCTTTAGCAGAGATAATGCTGTCGAGCTGCTGAAGGGTGTGGCCTTTTACATCGATGGATTTATTGGTCACCACCTGCAGCTGCGGATCGCGGTTGCGCTGCTGTTCTTCCAGGCGTTTTGCCATGACGGCCAAATCTTCGTTAGTCCCGTCACCCACGATAACGATGACCGCTTTCTGGCCGGTCGCGTCGGAGTAAACGTGCATGTTGTTGCTTTGCGTTCCCAATTTGCCGCTCTGATCGCTCATACCGGCAGGTAACGTGAAGCCTACCTTACCGTCTAACAGGCTGATGGCCTGCCCGGCGGCGTCACTTGCGGCAGCCGAACCCTGTGCAGGGGTGCTGGTATCGCTGTTATCACAGGCAGCAAGACCCGCGACCAGCAGGCCAATACCAACATATTTCACCAATTTGCGCATTGACTTCTTCCTTTCGATAAACAGCCACTAACGGCCCATTTACCTATCTTATCACAACCAATGTCATGAACTCTTAGCCGGGCTGTACTACGGATAAATCAGATTTATCTGCCAGCCTTTTCATCAGCATATTCAACAATACGCCATACATTGGCAGGAAGAACGCAATGCTAATGAGCACCTTAAAGGTGTAGTCAACAAGGGCGATTTCCACCCAGTGCGCCGCCATAAAAGGATCGGTGCTGCGCCAGAACGCGATAAAGAAGAACGCCAGCGTGTCGCTTATATTACCGAACAGCGTGGAAGCCGTGGGGGCCAGCCACCAATGACGGCTTTGACGCAGACGGTTAAACACGTGGACATCGAGGATCTGCCCTAACGCATACGCCATAAAGCTGGCGGCCGCGATTCGCGCAACGAACAGGTTGAAGTGCGCCAGCGCGCCAAACCCCTGCCATTCGCCCATATAAAACAGAGCAGAAATAACGTAGGAGATCATCAGCGCCGGGATCATCACGGCGAACACAATGCGTCGCGCCAGCGGTGCGCCGAAAATCCGCACCGTGAGGTCGGTGGCCAGGAAAATAAATGGAAAGCTAAACGCGCCCCAGGTGGTGTGGAAACCGAAAATGGAAACCGGCAGCTGCACCAGATAGTTACTGGAGGTGATCACCAGTAAATGGAATAGCGATAGCCAAACCAGCGCATGTCGGCGCTGTAGCGAAGTAAAGGGAGTCATATTGTACCTTTTTAGTGGTTGGGGTGAGGGAACCCAATAATCTGCAAACCCATTGCAGGGGCGGAATAATACTGCTTTCCCGCCTCATTGCAATGGTTGTTTTTCGCGCAATCGTTAACCTTGTTGCGTTGCCAGACCGTCAGCGTAAACTAAGGCCGTTTTTTCTGACCACGAGATTCTCATGACCGATTTGTTTACCCGCCCAGACCATACCTTAGATGCCCAAGGGCTACGCTGCCCGGAACCGGTGATGATGGTACGAAAAACCGTGCGGACGATGCCGGTGGGCGAAACGCTGCTGATTATTGCCGACGATCCCGCCACCACGCGTGACATTCCCGGCTTTTGCCGTTTCATGGAACATGAGCTGATTGCTGAGCAGACTGAGTCGCTGCCGTATCAATATCTGCTGCGCAAAAGCCATTAATATTTGCTGCGCCTGCGACAACCTACAATGTTTTGATTTTTCGTGGTTTGTCCGGCGTGGCTGTCATCCCGCATTGTTAAACTTTCCGAGCTTGAGCTGCCTCTCAGTTTCACTGTTTGCCCTGTAAAGTTGCTGGTATAAATCTTGATGTGAATCGCATAATTTCTCCTCGATTCCCTTTCGGCACATCAAATAACAATGAAAAAATCGTTTCTTGCGCTTTTACTTTGCTTAGGTACCTCTGCGGCGATGGCTGAACCCGTCAATATCACTATCCTCGGCACCTCCGATCTCCATGGCACCTTCGTTCCGTGGGACTACTCAACGGATACTGAAAATCTGGCGGGCAGTCTGAGCCAGATTGCCACCCAGATTCGCCAGGTGCGGCATGAACAGCCCAACGTCATTCTGGTTGACGCGGGTGACACCATTCAGGGCAATTTTGTCGAAACTTTCAAGAACGACAAAACCAGTCCGATGATCTTAGGTTTTAACGCTCTGGACTATGACGTCTGGGTGATGGGGAACCATGAATTCGACTTCGGTCTGAAATCGCTGTCGACCTCGCTTAACCAGTTTAAAGGGACGGCACTTGCCGGCAATATCCTCTGGGACAGCGGCAAACCCTATTTACCGGCTTACAAAATCATCGAACGGCAAGGGGTAAAGATTGGCATTATTGGCATGGATACGCCGATGACCGCCGAATTTGCCAAAGGCACTGACCGGGTCAAAGGGCTTAACTTTACCGATCCGGTTGGCGCGGTGAAGCAAACCATTGAGCAGATTCAGGGACAAGTAGATGCCATCGTGCTGGTGGCGCATATGGGGATTGATAACGAGAACCAGCGGCCGGGCACCGGCGTCGGCGATATTGCGCGAGCGAACCCAGAACTGGCGGCTATCGTCGCCGGGCATATGCATGTGAAGGTTGATAAAGAGGTGATTAACGGCGTTATTGTCACCGAACCGGATAAATACGGTCGCGCGCTGTCGCGTATCGATTTGCAGTTTGAGCAGCACAACGGTAAGTATGTGCTGATTAACAAAGACAGCTACACCTATTCCATCAAAGGCATGAAATCCGATGCGCCGCTGGAAGCGATTTATCAGCCTTACCACAAAATATTGCGTGCTAACGCCAATCGACCGATAGCCCAACTCACTGGTCAGGATCTGGTGCCGCCGGATGCGGTGAAGGGTATTCCGCAGGTGCATATCCAGGATACCGGCATCAGCAAGCTGTATCAGGAAGCCAGCCGTCATTACGCGCCGAAAGCCCAGGTGATTGCGCTGCAAATTGATAACGACCGGCCGAAATTAAATGTCGGCACCATTACGGCAAAGGATATCGCCTTTAACTATCAGTATGCGGGCGGTGAAATTACCGTTTATCAACTGACGGGCAAAGAACTGAAGAAGTATATGGAGTGGTCGGCAGGCTATTTTAATCAGCTCCATGATGGCGACGTGACCTACAGTTTTAACCCGCAGCGCCGGGCCTCTAAATATTCCACCAATGATTTCTTCGACGGCGTGACCTATAAAATCGACCTTCGTCAGCCTGCCGGTCAGCGTATCCGTGACCTGAAAATGGCTGACGGCACGCCGGTGACGGACAGCACCCCCATTCGTCTGGGGATGAATAGCTACCGTATGGGGCATCTGACGCAAAAAGGCGGGGCGCTGGAAGGCATGCAGTTCCCGGTGCTGTCGGATACGAAAGTGGAATACGGTGAGGAGGCGGGCACCATTCGCAACCTGACCATTCGTTATCTGACTGACGTGAAAAAGGGCCAGTATCAGGGGCAGGCGGTACAGCGCTGGCAGTTGGGCGGCCTGGAAGGTTATGAACGTGAGCGTAAAATCGTCGAAAAACTGCTGAATGAGGGCAAAATCAGCGTCCCAACCAGCGACGATGGACACTATTACAACGTGGCATCGTTCAACGTGAAGGGGCTACTGTTTAGCGACCCGCAGGCGAAAAAGCAAAAGCAGGCGGCACTACAGGCCGAGCTGGCGGCAGCTCCCTCGGCGGTGGCGAAAAAGCGGGTGAGCGATGAGCTGGTGATACTTGAGGCGATTAACGGTTAAGCGTCTGGAGCGTGGGTAAGCCTGTTGCCTGATGGCGCTGCGCTTATCAGGCCTACGGGGTACTGGATGTTTTCTAACAGGATGCCTGATGGCGCTGCGCTTATCAGGCCTACGGGGTACTGGATGTTTTCTAACAGGATGCCTGATGGCGCTGCGCTTATCTGGCCTACGGGGTAATGGATGTTTTCTAACCGGGTGCCTGATGGCGCGCAGCTTTCAGGCCTATGGGGTAGCGGATGTCGGGTAACCTGTAGGCCGGGTAAGGCGGAGCCGCCACCCGGCATCATGGCCGCACCACTATTTCCTGCGCAGCAGGCGTAACGCGTTCAGCGTCACCAGTACCGTCGCCCCGGTATCTGCCATTACCGCTAGCCACAGCCCGGTCATTCCCAGCAGGGTGGTTACCAGGAAAATGCCTTTGAGTCCCAGCGCGATAGCAATGTTTTGCCGCACGTTGGCATGGGTGGCGCGCGCCAGACGAATCATCTGCACCAGTCCGGTTAACCGGTTGTGGGTCAGCGCCGCGTCGGCGGTCTCCAGCGCCACGTCGGTGCCGCTGCCCATCGCAATCCCCATCGCCGCCGCTTTCATGGCCGGAGCATCGTTGATGCCATCGCCAACCATTGCCAGAGGGCCTTGAGCGTTAAGCGCCGTCACCTCTTTGACCTTATCGGCGGGCAGCAGCCCGGCGCGGTACTTCATGCCTAACTCGTCGGCAATCGCTGCCGCCGCGCGCGGGTTATCGCCGGTCAGGATAACGCCCTGGATCCCCAGCTCGCGAAGACCGTCGATCGCCTGACGGGCATCTTCACGCACCGTGTCGCGCAGCGCCAGGATCCCGAGAAGCGTATCGTCGCGCGTCACCAGTACGACGGTGTTACCGTGACTTTCAAGCTGCTGAATCTGTTCTTGCTGTGCCGCTGCCGGGAATTTGCCCGCGGCACAGATAACAATGTGCTGCCCGTTGACCTCGGCCTCAATCCCGGAACCGACCAGCGTGCGCTGTGACATTGCCGCTGGAATGTTCAGGTTATGCTGCTGTGCTTCACGCACTATCGCCTGCGCCAGCGGGTGAGTTGAACCTTGTTCTACGGCGGCGGCCATCGCCAGCAGGTTTTCTTCGTCCAGAGACGCGGTGGGGAAAATTGCCGTCACCTGCGGTTTACCCAGCGTCAGGGTGCCGGTTTTATCAAAAGCCATCTGGCTAATGCTGCCCAGCTGCTCCAGCGCCGCGCCGCCTTTAATCAGCGCACCTTGACGTGCGGCAGTCGCCAGGCCCGAGGTGATGGCCGCTGGCGTTGAGATCACCAGCGCGCACGGACAACCAATCAGTAACAGGGCCAGCCCTTTATAAATCCACTCTTCCCAGGAGGCAGAAAACAGCAGCGGCGGCACCAGAGCGACCAGCAGCGCAATCGCCATAATCACCGGGGTATAAATACGGCTGAAGCGGTCGATAAAGCGCTCGATAGGCGCACGGCGCTCCTCGGCTTCTTCAATCAGACGTAGAATACGGTCGATGGCGCTGTCGCCGGGCTTCGAAATAACGCTAAGCTGCACCAGACGGTCGGCGCTGGTGGCCCCCGCCGGCACGCTTTCGCCCGCGCTACGCTCAACCGGAATTGACTCACCGGTCAAGGCGCTTTCATCAAAGCTGGCAAACGGCGTGATGAGTTTACCGTCGGCAGGCAGACGCCCACCGGCAGCCACTTCAATCACATCACCCGGCTGTAAATCTTTCTGCGCGACCGTTTCGCGTTGACCATCACGAACGCGCACCGCGGTATCGGGTTTGAGCGCCATCAGCGCGCTGACCCCCTGACGCGCGCGGTTTGCCGCCCAGCCTTCGAGCCGCTCGCCGATTAAAAACAGCAGTAGCACCATGGCAGCTTCCGCCGTGGCACCAATAAACAGCGCGCCAATGGCAGCCACGCTCATCAGCGTTTCAATGGCAAACCAGCTGCCGCTTTTAATCAGGCGCAGCGCCTGACGGGCAATGGGGAACAGGCCGACGAGCGTCGTGGCGATAAACGCCAGGTTGCCGAGCGGATGATTGAACTGCTCCAGCCCCCAGCTGATCGCCATCATCACAACAAGCGCTATCAGCGGCAGGTTTTCTTTTAAGCGAGATTCAGGGATTTCTGGCGCGATATCATCCTCGCTGCGCAAGGTATAACCTGCCGCGCTGACCGCTTTCTCGATTTGCGCGCGGACGTCTTCGTCAGCATCAACCAGCAGCTTTTCCGTGGAGAACACGACTTTGGCTTGTTTGACGCCAGCAACCTGACTGGCGGCGGTTTCGACTTTACGGGCGCAGGCAGCGCAGTCCATACCGTTCACCACCCAGCTGTAGCGTGCAGCAAGATCGGTTGCAATCGCCGGTTCCGAGGGGGCGCACTGGCTGTCACAGCAGCAATCATCCTGCGTCTGTGGGGCAGGGGCGAGCTTGAATGAGGAAAACTGTGGGGCTTTTTTGTCATGCGTCTCTGGAGTCGACATCGTATCCTCCGGTTAATGATCGTTGTTTCATTAAGCGCAGCATACACTCTGGAGTCGACTCCAGAGTCAAGCAAAGAACTACAAATAAAGTGCGCGGACGATAAAGAAATGTCCGGCAAAGTAGCAGGCGGCATAAATTGCGGTATCGGCACGGAAACGGCGACGATAATGACTGCCCAGCCACACAATATTACCCAGCAGCAAGAGTGCTGCGCCGAAGAACCCTGACAGTGCGGTATCGGTTGGACGCAGGAACCACAGTTCGCCCGCTACCCACACCATCACCAGCGTCATGCCCACGAAGGCCAGCACCGGTAGCTTCATCTCTTCAAGCCGTGTCCAGATGACCGCCAGCAGCAGTACGCCAATCACCAGCAGAATCAACGGCAGCGGCCAGAAGAAGGTGAAGGTCAGCTGGCCTGCAAACCAAATGGTATAAAGCAGATGGGAGAGGAAAAACGCCCCAATGGCGTACAACGTGCGCTCACGAGGAAGAAGCGTTAATGCATCGCCGACCAGCGAAGCGCACAGACCTGCCAGCACCAGATAACTGATGGCGTTGAACATCGGTGCCTGCCAGGCAAGCAGGAGCAGTAAGATTAAGGTGATAGGCTTGAACACCCAGCGCTGCCAGGTTGGGCCACGATAGGAGGCATCAACGTAGAGCCATCCGGAAAAAACAACTGCGATAAACGACCAAAGCATATTAAGTCCCTGTATCCGCTATCATTAGTAGGCGCTGTGTCGTCAGCCCTGAGTGTCCAGTGTAGTAGTGTGGACGACCAGATGACAATGATTGGATGCGTCGTTTACTATGATTTGCGTAAATTCTTATGAGAACCTGATATGAGCAAGATGCCTCTGTTTTTCATCATCGTTGTCGCGGTTATCGTCATTGCCGCTTCGTTTCGCTACGTTCAGCAGCGCCGGGAAAAAATGGATAACGACGCCGCGCCGCTGATGCAAAAACGGGTAGTGGTGAGTAACAAACGGGAAAAAGTGCTTAACGATCGCCGTTCACGTCAGCAGGCGGTGGCGCCAGCGGGTAGCGAAATGCGCTATGACGTCAGCTTTAAGCCGGAACAGGGCGGTCTGGAGGTTAGTTTTCGCGTCGAGGCTGCGCAGTATCATCAGTTGACGTTGGGGGATAAGGGGATACTCAGCTATAAGGGGTCACGCTTTGTTGATTTCAAGGCGGAGTAGTTAACCGCGGCCTGACAAACTTGCCAGGCCGGGCGTTCTCATTATTTCTTCTTCAAATCCGCGCTAATTTTCTTCTGCCATATCAGCAGCTCAAACACGCCAAACAGGAAGATGCGCACCTTTTCGCCGCGCGTCATCTGCGGGCCGTCTTTGGGCATCGTCGACTGCAATAGCGCCATCTGCATACCGTGCATCAGCACCATAAAGATAAGCGCGACGTTGACGAAAATATTCAGCGGGCGCGGGAACGGCTGGAATAAATTCAGCAGCAGGAACCCCCACACGCAGAGCATCAACAAACGACCCAGATTAATCAGCATCCTTTTCTCCCTGCACTTCACGATGATAGAGGCGATAAGCCACCTGACCAGCAATTTTTTCCCGATGCAGATCCCAACTGGCGGGAACCGGCGGCAGGCCATTTTCCACTTCGCTTTCTACGTAGATTAGCGCGTTATTCGCCAGCCAGCCGTTAGATTCGAGCAGGTTTAAGGTTTCTTCAAGCAGTCCTTTACGAAACGGTGGGTCGACAAAGACCACATCGTGCGGCGTCCCGTTTTGCGCGAGAAAGGTGAGGGTGTTGGTGTTGACCACTTTGCCCTGTGTCGCTTTAAGCGTTGCCAGATTTTTTTGTAGCTGTTGAGCAACGTGACGCTCCATCTCCAGCAGCGTAGCGCTGGCGGCGTAGCGGGAGAGTGCTTCCAGTCCGAGCGCACCGCTTCCGGCGAAGAGATCCAGGCAGCGGGCGTCAACCATCGACGGGGCCAGCCAGTTAAAAAGGGTTTCACGCACGCGGTCGGTGGTGGGTCTAAGACCTGGGCTGTCGGGGACAGGAAGTTTGCGGCCACGCCATTGCCCGCCAATAATGCGGATCTGGCCACTGCCGCCGGAGGTTGGTTTTTTCATTTGCTCGCTCTGATCGCTCTTTCAGCCTGCTATTCTAGCGATCTGCTCTGCCGGGTGAAAGCGGTGAAGCCTGGGAAGTTAAGTGGTAGACTAACCGACTAATTTCATCATTATTTCAGCCTTCGCGTCGATTATGGCGAAGTGGCGCCATCAATGAGCAACGGGGAGTGTGGTCGCAAATGGCAAAAGAGAAAAAACGTGGTTTTTTTTCCTGGCTGGGCTTTGGTCAAAAAGAACAGGATCAGGTTGTTGAATCAGAAGAAAAAATTGAAGAACATTCGACGGTAGATGCGTCGGTTGTTACACCTGAAGCACCGGCTGCAGAACAGGATTCAGAAACTGTCGTAACGGAAGCCGTCGCGGAAGAGACGCCTGCCCCACATACGGTTGCAGAGAGCGAAGTTTTCGCCGCTGATGTGGTTGAAGTCACTGAGCAGGTTGCCCTGAGTGAAGCTGAGCAGCCAGTGGTTGACGATGCCGTGCCAGTTCCGGTGGAAGAACTGCCGGTGGTCGAAGACAATTTGCCGGCCGCCGTCGAAGAGGCGCCGGTTGCAGAAGATGTCACGCCGGTGCGGGTGGAAGAACTGCCTGTCGTTGAAGACAACGCACCAACCGCCGTCGAAGAGGCTCCGGTTGCAGAAGATGTCACACCCGTGCTGGTTGAAGAACTGCCGGTCGTTGAAGACAACGCGCCAGTTGCCGTAGAAGAGCCGCCGGTTGCTGAGGATGTTACGCCGGTACTGGTGGAAGAACTGCCGGTTGTTGAAACCGTGGCCCCGGAAGACATCGCAGAAGCCGAGCTGACTGACGAAGAACTCGAAGCCCAGGCGCTGGAAGCTGAACCGGCGGAAGAAGCGTCCGTTGCCCAGCAGCAAGAGCAGGAAAAACCAACCAAAGAAGGTTTCTTCGCGCGTCTGAAACGCAGCCTGTTAAAAACGAAAGAAAATCTCGGTTCCGGATTTATCAGTCTGTTCCGCGGCAAGAAAATAGACGACGATCTGTTTGAAGAGCTGGAAGAACAGCTGCTGATTGCCGACGTTGGCGTGGATACCACCCGTAAGATCATCACCAGCCTGACTGAAACCGCCAGCCGCAAACAGCTTCACGATGCTGAAGCGCTTTATGGCCTGCTGAAAGATGAAATGGGTGAAATCCTCGCAAAAGTGGATGAACCGCTTAATATTGAAGGCAAAACTCCATTCGTTATTTTAATGGTGGGTGTAAACGGCGTGGGTAAAACCACCACCATCGGTAAGCTGGCGCGTCAGTTCGAGCAGCAGGGTAAAACGGTGATGCTGGCAGCAGGCGATACCTTCCGCGCGGCAGCCGTTGAGCAGCTTCAGGTATGGGGCGAGCGTAACAACATCCCGGTGATTGCCCAGCATACCGGTGCGGATTCCGCCTCGGTAATTTTCGATGCCATTCAGGCGGCGAAAGCGCGTAACGTCGATGTGTTGATTGCAGACACCGCCGGGCGCTTGCAGAACAAATCGCATCTGATGGAAGAGCTGAAGAAAATCGTCCGCGTGATGAAAAAGCTCGACGTCGATGCGCCGCATGAAGTGATGCTGACGATTGACGCCAGCACCGGCCAGAATGCCATTAGCCAGGCCAAACTGTTCCATGAAGCGGTGGGCCTGACCGGCATTACGCTGACCAAACTCGACGGAACTGCCAAAGGCGGGGTGATATTCTCCGTGGCAGACCAGTTCGGCATCCCGATTCGTTATATCGGCGTCGGCGAACGTATTGAGGACTTGCGTCCGTTTAAAGCGGGCGATTTTATTGAGGCACTTTTTGCCCGAGAGGATTAATCATGATTCGCTTTGAACACGTCAGCAAAGCCTATCTCGGCGGGAGACAAGCGCTGCAGGGCGTCACGTTCCATCTGCAGCCGGGCGAGATGGCATTCCTGACCGGTCATTCCGGTGCAGGTAAAAGTACTTTGCTGAAGCTTATCTGTGGGATTGAGCGGCCAAGCGCCGGGAAAATTTTATTCGGCGGTCATGATATCAGCCGTCTGAAAAACCGTGAGGTGCCGTTTCTGCGTCGCCAGATCGGCATGATTTTCCAGGATCACCACTTGCTGATGGACCGTACCGTGTTTGATAACGTGGCGATCCCGCTGATTATCGCAGGCGCCAGTTACGACGACATTCGTCGTCGCGTATCAGCGGCGCTGGATAAAGTTGGTCTGCTCGATAAAGCGAAAAACCTCCCGATTCAGCTCTCAGGCGGTGAACAGCAGCGCGTGGGGATTGCTCGCGCGGTGGTGAATAAACCTGCCGTACTGCTGGCGGATGAACCGACCGGTAACCTTGATGATGCGTTATCGGAAGGCATTCTGCGCCTGTTCGAAGAGTTTAACCGCGTTGGCGTAACGGTACTGATGGCGACGCACGACCTGAATCTGATTTCGCGTCGTTCGTACCGTATGCTGACGTTGAGCGACGGTCACTTGCATGGAGGCCTGACGAGTGAATAAGCGCGATGCAATCAACCAGATTCGCCAGTTCGGCGGTCGCCTTGACCGTTTCCGTAAATCGGTCACGGCCCCCGGCGACAACGGGCGTCAGCCACCAAAGCGCGGGAAGCCCGCACCTAAACCGAACTCGCGTAAAACCAACGTCTTTAACGAGCAGGTACGCTACGCCTGGCAAGGTGCCGTTCAGGATCTGAAAAGCAAGCCGCTTGCGACCTTCCTGACGGTGATGGTGATCGCCATCTCCTTGACGCTGCCAAGCGTGTGTTACATGGTCTACAAAAACGTCAACACCGCAGCGTCTCAGTACTATCCGTCGCCGCAGATCACCGTTTATCTGGAGAAAACCCTGGATGACGATGCTGCTGCCAGAGTGGTCGGGCAGCTTCAGGCCGAGCAGGGCGTCGACAAGGTCAACTATCTGTCTCGCGACGAAGCGCTGGGTGAATTCCGTAACTGGTCAGGTTTTGGCGGCGCGCTGGATATGCTTGAGGAAAACCCGCTGCCCGCCGTGGCGGTGGTGATCCCGAAAATCGACTTCCAGACAACGGATGCCTTAAACACTCTGCGCGACCGAGTGTCGCAGGTGCAGGGCGTTAATGAAGTGCGTATGGATGACAGCTGGTTCTCCCGTCTGGCGTCGATTACCGGGTTGGTGGGACGCGTGTCGGCGATGATCGGCGTGCTGATGGTGGCTGCCGTCTTCCTCGTCATTGGTAACAGCGTGCGTCTGAGCATCTTCGCCCGTCGTGACAGCATCAACGTGCAGAAGCTGATTGGCGCAACGGATGGATTTATCCTGCGTCCGTTCCTCTATGGCGGTGCGCTGCTCGGTTTCTCCGGCGCGTTCTTATCGTTGATTTTATCGGAAATTCTGGTGATGCGTCTGTCATCGGCGGTGACTGAAGTGGCGCGGGTGTTCGGCACGCAGTTTGAGCTAAGCGGCCTGTCATTTGATGAATGTTTACTGCTTTTATTGCTCAGTTCAATGATTGGCTGGGTGGCAGCGTGGCTTGCCACGGTACAACATTTACGCCACTTTACCCCCGATTAAAAAAGTTCTGTTATAATTGTCCCCTGCGACGACTTCCGTCCGCAGGGGATGCGTTTTGAACCCCATCTTTCTGCCCTCGCGGCTATCGCGTGTCACATTTTGTGCGTAATTTATTCACACTGTTGCATTGAACTTGTGGATAAACTCACTGTCTGATAAAAGAGCGGATGTTATTCTCGCGGCTCTAGAGCCTGGCATGTTTGTTGTGTTTGTCGACAAGCCTCCGCCAGCATGAAGTGAATTGAGAGGATTTGAATGATCAAAGATATGCGTAATTTAGCGTTAGCCCCTGTCGGTAACCTGGAATCTTATATCCGGGCTGCGAACACATGGCCGATGTTGACGGCTGATGAAGAAAAGGCGCTGGCTGAAAGACTGCATTATGAGGGCGATCTGGAAGCGGCGAAAACGCTGATCCTGTCACACCTGCGCTTTGTTGTTCATATTGCTCGTAATTATTCGGGCTATGGCCTGCCGCAGGCGGACCTGATTCAGGAAGGCAACATTGGCCTGATGAAAGCGGTGCGTCGCTTTAACCCTGAAGTAGGCGTGCGCCTGGTCTCCTTTGCCGTGCATTGGATCAAAGCGGAAATCCACGAATACGTGCTGCGTAACTGGCGTATCGTCAAAGTTGCGACCACCAAAGCACAGCGTAAGCTGTTCTTTAACCTGCGTAAAAACAAGCAGCGTTTGGGCTGGTTCAACCAGGATGAAGTTGAGATGGTGGCACGTGAGCTGGGTGTTTCCAGTAAAGACGTTCGCGAAATGGAATCGCGTATGTCGGCGCAGGACATGGCGTTTGATATGTCTTCCGACGACGATTCCGAAAGCCATTCAGTTGCACCGGTGCTCTATCTGCAGGATAAATCGTCTAACTTTGCCGACGGCATTGAAGACGATAACTGGGAAGAGCAGGCAGCCAATAAGCTGACCGACGCGATGCAGGGCCTGGACGAACGTAGCCAGGACATCATCCGCGCCCGCTGGCTGGACGAAGACAACAAGTCTACGCTGCAAGAACTGGCCGACCGTTATGGCGTTTCCGCCGAGCGTGTTCGTCAGCTTGAAAAGAATGCGATGAAAAAACTGCGCGCGGCTATCGAAGCCTGATTTTTAAACGCGCCCACTGAACCCTCGAATGAAAATTCGGGGGTTTTGTTTTTTGTAGGCCGGATAAGGCGTAGCCGCCCTCCGGCAATCTGCGCCGATCTGCCCGATGGCGCTACGCTTATCGGGCCTACGGGTTCGTCACTCCGATAATCCCACCGTCATCACGCTTTCCTCTGTTTATTTCCCTTTTACCGCTGGCGCGAATGAAGCCGATGGCAAAGACTAAATAAGCGCTACGTATTTTTCCGTCTTTTAACGGCAGGGGGTTTACCGTGAGTAACGAGTCACTGAATCATCGGCGTGTACAGGCAACGCCGCGCGGCGTTGGTGTGATGTGTGATTTCTACGCGGAACGCGCGGAAAATGCCACGCTGTGGGATATCGAAGGGAATGAGTATATCGATTTTGCCGCTGGAATTGCGGTGCTCAATACCGGTCATCGTCATCCGCAGGTGATTGCTGCCGTGGAGAATCAGCTCAAAGCATTCACCCATACCGCCTACCAGATTGTCCCGTACGAAAGCTATGTAACGTTAGCAGAACGTATTAATGACGCGGCGCCTATTGAGGGCAACGCCAAGACTGCCTTCTTTAGTACCGGCGCAGAAGCGGTAGAAAACGCGGTGAAAATTGCCCGTGCTTACACCAAACGTCCAGGGCTGATTACCTTCGGCGGCGGCTTTCATGGGCGCACCTTTATGACCATGGCGCTGACCGGCAAAGTGGCACCGTATAAAATCGGCTTTGGCCCGTTCCCCGGCTCGGTCTATCACGGGGTCTACCCGAATGCTGCCCACGGAGTGACCACCGAGATGGCGCTGAAAAGCCTGGCCCACATCTTCAAAGCGGATATTGCCCCCGATCAGGTGGCGGCGATTATTGTTGAACCCATTCAGGGAGAAGGCGGTTTTGTTGTTGCACCCGCTGACTTTATGCAGGGGCTGCGCGCACTGTGCGATACGCATGGGATCTTGCTGATTGCCGATGAAGTGCAGACCGGTTTTGCCCGTACCGGCAAGCTGTTTGCAATGGAACACCATAGCGTGAAGCCCGATCTCATCACCATAGCGAAAAGCCTGGCGGGGGGGTTCCCGCTCTCCGGTGTCGTGGGGCGCGCGGAAGTTATGGATGCTCCCGCTCCCGGCGGGCTGGGTGGCACCTACGCGGGCAATCCATTGGCAATCGCGGCGGCACATGCGGTGCTGGATGTGATTGAAGAAGAGGCGTTATGTACTCGGGCAAATCATCTGGGCCAGCATCTGATTGAAGTATTGAATGCCGCGCGCGTGAGCTGCCCGGCGATTGCCGATGTGCGCGGTGTGGGTTCAATGGTGGCGGTGGAGTTCGTTGACCCGAAAACCCAGGAGCCGTCGCCGGAGTTTACCAAATTAGTCCAGGAGCGCGCGCTGGCTGAAGGGGTGTTGTTGTTGAGCTGCGGCGTCTACGGCAACGTGATTCGCTTCTTGTATCCGCTCACCATTCCTGAGAAGCAGTTCCAGCAGGCGCTGGAGGTGATTCGACGGGCATTAACCGAATAATCGAGTCCTTCCCGGCGGCGCTGCGCTTGGCCGGGCTACGCGGCAATGTAGCCCGGCCAAGCGCAGCGCCGCCGGGAATGCACCCAACCTCTAAGCCACTCCGCTCAGTTTTTTTTTGTCATTTTTACGTTACAAATCCATAAAAATAAAGGTTTCAATTCCATAAAAATGGGGTATGTTTTAGCAGAGTATGCTGAGAAAGCCCCCGTATACTCCCTCGATACTAATATCTTATACTCATCTAAAGAGTGATATAAGAATAATGTGCTAAATAACAACATCACAACAAATGCAATAACCATAACAATGGGGAACCTCAGGATGAATATGAAGGGTAAAGCGTTACTGGCAGGATGTATTGCACTGGCATTCAGCAATATGGCATTAGCAGAAAATATTAAAATTGCTGTCGTGGGGGCAATGTCTGGCCCGGTTGCGCAGTATGGCGATCAGGAATTTAGCGGTGCAGAACAAGCGGTATCCGACATTAACGCCAAGGGCGGCATCAAAGGTAATAAGCTGGAAATCGTCAAATATGATGATGCCTGTGACCCGAAACAAGCGGTAGCGGTCGCGAACAAAGTGGTCAACGACGGTATCAAGTACGTTATCGGCCACCTATGCTCCTCATCTACCCAGCCTGCGTCTGATATCTATGAAGACGAAGGTATTTTGATGATCACGCCAGCAGCGACCGCACCGGAGCTGACCGCGCGTGGTTATAAGCTGATTTTGCGTACTACCGGCCTGGACTCTGACCAGGGCCCAACGGCGGCAAAATACATCATCGATAAAGTGAAGCCGCAGCGCATCGCTATCGTGCATGATAAGCAGCAGTACGGTGAAGGTCTGGCGCGTTCCGTGCAGGACGGTCTGAAAAAAGGCGGGGCTAACGTGGTCTTCTTCGACGGTATCACTGCCGGTGAAAAAGATTTCTCCACGCTGGTGGCGCGTCTGAAGAAAGAAAATATCGACTTCGTCTACTTTGGCGGTTATCACCCGGAAATGGGGCAGATCCTGCGTCAGGCGCGTGCAGCGGGTCTGAAAACCCAGTTTATGGGGCCAGAAGGGGTAGCGAACGTGTCGCTGTCTAATATTGCGGGCGACTCAGCTGAAGGCCTGCTGGTCACCAAGCCGAAGAACTATGACCAGGTTCCGGCGAACAAACCTATCGTAGATGCGATCAAAGCGAAGAAACAGGATCCGAGCGGCGCATTCGTCTGGACGACCTACGCGGCGCTGCAATCTCTGCAGGCGGGCCTGAACCATTCAGACGATCCGGCCGAGATTGCCAAATACCTGAAAGCCAGCACCGTCGATACCGTGATGGGGCCGCTGTCATGGGATGAGAAAGGTGACCTGAAAGGTTTTGAGTTCGGTATCTTCAACTGGCATGCCAACGGCACGGCGACCGACGCGAAGTAAGAGGTTGAACTGCACCCACCGTAGGCCGGATAAGGCGCACGCCGCCATCCGGCAATAGCCGCTGCGCTGCCTGATGGCGCTGCGCTTATCAGGCCTACATGAGACCACTCCCGCCCGAGCGTTATCCGCCGCCGGGATCGGGCTCTACTCTTTCACCCAATCTTCACCCTGTAAAACAAACCCTAACGCTTTAGCAAATGCCGCCATTTCCAGACTCGCCTTCGTCAGAACCCAGCGGCTAATCTGCGGATTATCGCGCATCACCTCTTCCACCAGATACTGACCCACGCCACGGCGACGGGTAACCTCGCGCACGCATAAATCCTCCAGCAAACCCTGGGTATCGCTAAGCGTCACGCGCACGGCGGCCAGCAAACGCTCGTTAAAGCGGGCGGCATACAGACGATGTGTGTCATCAAGCGACTGTTCAGCAGGAACAGAAGTGGGCCAGATTTTCCCGAGGCAGATTTTGTCCTGGTCGCTAAAGGTTTCTAAACGGATGATGGTTAGTTTCATTTGCAGCGTGCTCAAATCTAAAAAGTTGCGGTCAGTGTACTCAATTTATTCTGCTGAAAGCTTTCTCTTTTTGACACTTCAGACAGGTGATTAATTTTTCGATACCGATGCAGGCAGTTTGAAACATTATGGATCGAAAAATACCCAGTATTTTAACCTGATAACCAGCGTTTTATTCGGCTCTTTGTGTCGTTATTTTATGCTGGAAAGTGGACTTATTTTTGTTTATCTATGGTAAAAATCAGAATATTATCTTTTCTTAATAGACTGAAAAATAGAGAATTTAGTCTGTATTTGGTCAAAAAGCTCCGCTAACCCATTAAAGATAATGGCAAAAATAGCGTTGTATAGTAAAAGTACAGAATGCTTTTTAACCATGTAATTACAAAATATATACACGCTATGACGTGTAAACACGACATCACGAATGGGGATCCCGAAGTATGAAAAGGAATACAAAAACAGTAATCGCAGGGATGATCGCGCTGGCTATGTCTCAGGCGGCGATGGCTGACGATATCAAAGTTGCGGTGGTAGGGGCGATGTCCGGCCCGGTCGCGCAGTGGGGCGACATGGAGTTCAACGGCGCGCGTCAGGCGATTAAAGACATCAACGCTAAAGGCGGCATCAAGGGTGACAAACTGGTCGGTGTAGAGTACGACGACGCCTGTGACCCAAAACAAGCGGTGGCGGTGGCGAACAAAATCGTCAACGACGGCATTAAATACGTTATCGGCCATCTGTGCTCGTCCTCCACGCAGCCCGCTTCCGATATCTATGAAGACGAAGGCATTCTGATGATCTCCCCGGGCGCGACCAACCCGGAGCTGACCCAGCGCGGCTATCAATACATCATGCGTACCGCTGGACTCGACTCTTCTCAGGGGCCGACGGCAGCAAAATATATTGTCGAAAAAGTGAAGCCTCAGCGCATCGCTATCATTCATGACAAACAGCAATACGGTGAAGGTCTGGCGCGCTCCGTACAGGAAAGCCTGAAAGCGGCGAAAGCCAATGTGGTCTTCTTTGACGGCATTACCGCCGGTGAAAAAGACTTCTCCGCGCTGCTCGCCCGTCTGCAAAAAGAGAATATCGACTTTGTTTACTACGGCGGCTACTACCCGGAAATGGGTCAGATGCTGCGCCAGGCGCGCGCGGTCGGTCTGAAAACCCAGTTTATGGGGCCTGAGGGCGTGGGTAACGCTTCGCTGTCGAACATCGCGGGGGATGCGGGTGAAGGCATGCTGGTGACCATGCCAAAACGCTATGACCAGGATCCGGCAAACAGCGCTATCGTCGAGGCTCTGAAAGCGCAGAAGAAAGATCCAAGCGGCCCGTATGTGTGGATCACCTATGCTGCCGTGCAGTCTCTGGCTACCGCTATGGAACGCACCGGCAGCGACGATCCTCTGGCGCTGATTAAAGACTTAAAAGCGCATGGCGCAAAAACGGTGATTGGGCCGCTCTCCTGGGATGACAAAGGCGATCTGAAAGGATTTGAATTTGGTGTCTTCCAGTGGCATGCCGACGGCTCGTCTACGGTCGCGAAGTAACCTTCATTTTCCCCCGGCGGGCGTAGATCCGCGGGGGTAGCAAAAGGCTAATTTATGTCAGAGCAAGTTCTCTACTTTGTGCAGCAGATGTTTAACGGCGTCACGCTGGGAAGCACCTATGCACTGATCGCCATCGGTTACACCATGGTGTACGGGATTATCGGCATGATCAACTTCGCCCACGGCGAGGTCTACATGATTGGTAGTTATGTCTCCTTTATGATCATCGCCGCATTGATGATGATGGGCATCGACACCGGCTGGCTGCTGGTAGCGGCGGGCTTCGTCGGGGCGATTGTGATTGCCAGCGCCTATGGCTGGAGTATCGAACGGGTAGCCTACCGCCCGGTGCGTAGCTCCAAACGCCTGATTGCGCTGATCTCCGCCATCGGAATGTCTATCTTCCTGCAAAACTACGTCAGCCTGACCGAAGGCTCGCGCGACGTGGCGCTGCCGAGTCTGTTTAACGGTCAGTGGATTGTTGGCAGCAGCGAGAACTTCTCCGCATCTATCACCACCATGCAGCTGGTTATCTGGATTGTGACCTTTGTTGCGATGCTGGCGCTGACGCTGTTTATCCGTTATTCGCGCATGGGGCGCGCCTGTCGTGCCTGTGCGGAAGACCTGAAAATGGCCAGCCTGCTGGGGATTAACACCGACCGCGTGATTGCCCTGACGTTCGTAATCGGCGCGGCGATGGCGGCGGTGGCGGGCGTGCTGCTGGGCCAGTTATACGGCGTGATTAACCCGTACATCGGCTTTATGGCCGGGATGAAGGCCTTTACCGCCGCGGTGCTTGGCGGCATTGGTAGCATTCCTGGGGCGATGATTGGCGGGCTGATCCTCGGCATCGCAGAAGCGCTGTCGTCGGCGTATTTGAGTACGGAATACAAAGACGTGGTGTCGTTTGCGCTGCTGATCGTGGTGCTGCTGGTGATGCCGACCGGCATCCTGGGTCGCCCGGAGGTAGAGAAAGTATGAAACCGATGCAATTTGCGATGGCGCTGCTGTCGGCGGCGATGTTCTTTGTGCTGGCGGGCGTCTTTATGGGTGTTCAGCTGCAGCTCGATGGCACCAAACTGGTGGTTGGCAGCGCGGCGGATATTCGCTGGCAGTGGATCTTTATCGGCACGGCGGTGGTGTTCTTATTTCAGATGCTGCGCCCGCTGTTTCACAAAGGGTTCAAAAGCGTTTCCGGGCCGAAGTTTATTCTGCCTGCGATTGACGGCTCAACCGTAAAGCAAAAGCTGTTCCTGATTGCGCTGCTGGTGATTGCCGTGGCGTGGCCGTTTATGGTGTCGCGCGGCACGGTGGATATCGCCACCCTGACCATGATTTACATCATCCTGGGTCTGGGCTTAAACGTGGTGGTGGGGCTGTCAGGTCTGCTGGTGCTGGGCTACGGCGGCTTCTATGCCATTGGCGCTTACACCTTTGCTTTGTTGAATCACTATTATGGGCTGGGCTTCTGGACCTGCCTGCCGCTGGCGGGGCTAGTCTCGGCCGCAGCGGGCTTCCTGCTTGGCTTCCCGGTATTGCGCCTGCGCGGTGACTATCTGGCGATTGTGACTTTAGGATTTGGTGAGATCGTCCGTATTCTGCTGCTGAACAACACCGAAGTCACCGGCGGCCCGAACGGTATCAGCCAGATCCCGAAACCGACCTTCTTTGGCCTGGAATTTAGCCGCAGCGCCCGTGAAGGCGGCTGGGATACCTTCAGCAACTTCTTCGGCGTGAAGTACGACCCGTCCGACCGCGTGATTTTCCTCTACCTGGTAGCATTGCTGCTGGTGGTGTTCTCGCTGTTTGTCATTAACCGTTTGCTGCGTATGCCGCTGGGCCGGGCGTGGGAAGCGCTGCGTGAAGATGAAATTGCCTGTCGCTCACTGGGCCTGAGCCCGACGCGCATCAAGCTGACCGCCTTTACCATCAGTGCCGCGTTTGCCGGTTTTGCCGGGACGCTGTTTGCCGCGCGTCAGGGCTTTGTCAGCCCGGAATCGTTCACCTTTGCCGAGTCGGCCTTCGTGCTGGCGATTGTGGTACTGGGCGGCATGGGCTCGCAGTTTGCGGTGATCCTCGCGGCTATCCTGCTGGTGGTCTCGCGCGAGCTGATGCGTGACTTCAATGAATACAGCATGTTGATGCTCGGTGGTTTGATGGTGCTGATGATGATCTGGCGTCCACAGGGGCTTCTGCCGATGACCCGTCCACAGTTGAAACTGAAAAGCGGGAAAGCGAAAGAAGGAGAGCAGGCATGAGTCAGCCATTATTATCCGTTAACGGCCTGATGATGCGTTTTGGCGGCCTGCTGGCGGTCAACAACGTGGCGCTGGAGCTGCACCCGCAGGAGATCGTCTCGCTTATAGGCCCGAACGGGGCCGGTAAAACCACGGTCTTTAACTGCCTGACCGGTTTCTATAAACCGACCGGTGGCACCATTATGCTGCGCGACCAGCACCTTGAAGGGCTGCCGGGCCAGCAAATTGCCCGTATGGGCGTGGTGCGAACCTTCCAGCACGTGCGTTTGTTCCGTGAAATGACGGTGATTGAAAACCTGCTGGTGGCGCAACATCAGCAACTGAAAACCGGCGTTTTCTCCGGACTGCTGAAAACGCCAGCTTTCCGCCGCGCGCAGAGCGAAGCGCTCGATCGCGCCGCCACCTGGCTTGAGCGTATTGGCCTGCTGGAACACGCTAACCGTCAGGCCAGTAACCTGGCCTACGGCGACCAGCGTCGGCTGGAAATCGCTCGCTGCATGGTCACGCAGCCGGAAATTCTGATGCTGGACGAACCGGCGGCGGGCCTCAACCCGAAAGAGACTAAAGAGCTGGACGAGCTGATTGCCGAGCTGCGTAACCATCACAACACCACTATCTTGCTGATTGAGCACGATATGAAGCTGGTGATGGGCATTTCCGATCGCATCTACGTGGTGAATCAGGGTACGCCTTTGGCTAACGGTACGCCGGAAGAGATCCGCAACAACCCGGACGTGATCCGCGCCTATTTAGGTGAAGCATAATGGGGGCGACGCATAAAATGGATAAAGTGATGTTATCGTTCGATAAAGTCAGCGCCCACTACGGTAAGATTCAGGCGCTGCATGATGTCAGTCTGCACATTAATCAGGGCGAGATTGTGACCCTTATCGGTGCCAATGGCGCGGGTAAAACGACGCTACTGGGCACGTTGTGCGGCGACCCGCGCGCCACCAGCGGGCGGATTGTCTTTGATGATAAAGATATTACCGACTGGCAGACCGCGAAAATCATGCGTGAGGCGGTGGCGATTGTCCCGGAAGGCCGCCGCGTTTTTTCCCGCATGACCGTGGAAGAGAACCTGGCAATGGGCGGCTTTTTTGCCGAACGTGACCAGTTTCAGGAACGCATCAAGTGGGTGTACGACCTGTTCCCACGCTTGCATGAACGACGCATTCAACGTGCGGGCACCATGTCCGGCGGCGAACAGCAGATGCTGGCGATTGGTCGTGCGTTAATGAGCCAGCCGCGTCTGCTGCTGCTTGATGAGCCTTCTTTGGGGCTGGCGCCAATCATCATCCAGCAGATATTCGATACCATCGAACAACTGCGTGAACAGGGTATGACCATCTTCCTCGTCGAGCAGAACGCTAACCAGGCGCTGAAGCTGGCTGACCGTGGCTACGTGCTGGAAAACGGTCATGTCGTGCTTGAGGATACCGGTGATGCGCTACTGGCAAACGAAGCGGTGAGAAGCGCATACCTCGGCGGTTAATTTTCTCTCTGTCAAAAAGGGGCCACGATGGCTCCTTTTTATTGCGTCATGTTAATATTGAGAATGATAATCAATAATGAAGCAGTCAAGGAGAAAGCATGCGAGGTTCTGGCATCTGTATAGCTCTCGGAATGATGGTAACGGCGTTTTCATCTAGTGCTCAAGCGTTCAAATCGCAAACGTTCGACCTGCGCGATCCTGCTATTTGGCAAGAAAAACCGGTCAACCCGCTAGCGCATTCCAACTCACCCTGTGAGGTGTTCACCAGTTCAGTATGCCCGGCCTGGGAAGATGAAAAATCGGATATTCAGCGTGAACGTGAGCGGCGCGAACAGCAGCGTTTACAAAATGAATACGAACGGCGCTGGAGTACAGACTAGTTTTATCAGGCTGGCAAAATAGCCTGCCGGGCCGGATAAAGAGTGATGCCACTCTCCGGCCCAATTGACCTGTTATGGCACCATACGTGCCACAGCTCCCACTTTCCCTTCTTCGAACCGTCACCGCCTTGCCATACCTTTGTCGCCTTACTATCTTTTTTTTGTAATAAAAAAGTTATTTTTCTGTCATTCGAGCATGTCATGTTACCCCCGCGAACATAAAACGCGTGATATCGCGCATCCCGGCACAAAAAGAGAGATAACCGATGATATCGTTACGACATACAGCTTTAGGGTTGGCAATGAGCCTCGCCTTTGCAAGCCAGGCAATGGCAGTGACCACTATTCCATTCTGGCATTCAATGGAAGGTGAGCTGGGGAAAGAGGTTGACTCTCTGGCGCAGCGTTTTAACGCCGCCAACACGGACTATAAAATTACCCCGGTATACAAAGGCAACTACGAGCAGAACCTGAGCGCGGGTATTGCCGCTTTCCGTACCGGCAATGCACCGGCAATCTTGCAGGTGTATGAAGTGGGTACCGCCACCATGATGGCGTCAAAAGCGATTAAGCCGGTGTATCAGGTGTTTGAGGATGCCGGTATCAAGTTCGATGAATCTCAGTTTGTGCCGACCGTGTCCGGTTACTACACCGATGCGAAAACCGGTCACCTGCTCTCCCAGCCGTTTAACAGCTCCACGCCGGTGCTGTATTACAACAAAGACGCCTTCAAAAAAGCCGGCTTAGACCCGAACCAGCCGCCGAAAACCTGGCAGGATCTGGCCGACTACACCGCTAAGCTGAAGGCGGCCGGTATGAAGTGCGGCTACGCCAGCGGCTGGCAGGGCTGGATCCAGATTGAAAACTTTAGCGCCTGGCACGGCCAGCCGGTCGCGACCAAAAATAACGGCTTCGACGGTACTGATGCGGTGCTGGAATTCAACAAGCCGGAGCAGGTTAAGCACATTGCGCTGCTGGAAGCATTGAACAAGAAGGGCGACTTTAGCTACTACGGGCGCAAAGACGAATCCACCGAGAAGTTTTACAGTGGTGAATGTGCTATTACCACCGCCTCTTCCGGCTCGCTGGCGGCTATCCGTGAGTACGCTAAGTTCAACTACGGTGTGGGCATGATGCCTTACGACGCCGATGTGAAAGGCGCGCCGCAGAACGCCATCATCGGCGGGGCAAGCCTGTGGGTGATGCAGGGTAAAGACAAAGAAACCTACACCGGCGTGGCGAAATTCCTCGAGTTCCTGGCGAAGCCGGAAATTGCCGCCGAATGGCATCAGAAAACCGGCTACCTGCCGATTACCACCGCCGCCTATGACCTGACTCGTCAGCAGGGCTTCTATGACAAAAATCCGGGTGCCGACATCGCGACCCGTCAGATGCTGAACAAACCACCGTTGCCGTTCACCAAAGGGCTGCGTCTGGGCAATATGCCGCAGATCCGCACCATCGTGGATGAGGAGCTGGAAAGCGTGTGGACCGGGAAGAAAACGCCTCAGCAGGCGCTGGATTCTGCGGTTGAGCGCGGAAATCAGCTGCTGCGTCGTTTTGAGAAGTCGACCAAGTCTTAATGTGAAATGCCGGGTGGCGGCTTCGCCTTACCCGGCCTACGCGAACCTGTAGGCCGGATAAGCGTAGCGCCATCCGGCACTGCTCAGGAATAAAACCTTCATGTCATCATCCCGTCCGGTGTTTAAATCCCGCTGGCTGCCCTACGCGTTGGTTGCGCCACAGCTGGTCATCACCGTTATTTTCTTTATCTGGCCCGCGGGCGAAGCGCTGTGGTACTCGCTGCAAAGCGTCGATCCCTTCGGCCTTTCCAGCGAATTCGTTGGCCTGGATAACTTCATCACGCTGTTCCATGACGGCTACTACCTCGACTCGTTCTGGACGACCATTAAGTTCAGCACGATGGTGACGGTTAGCGGCCTGCTGGTCTCGCTCTTCTTCGCAGCCCTGGTGGATTATGTGGTGCGCGGCAGCCGTTTGTATCAAACGCTGATGCTGCTGCCTTACGCGGTTGCACCGGCGGTGGCCGCCGTGCTGTGGATTTTCCTGTTTAACCCTGGGCGCGGGCTGATTACCCATTTCCTCGGCGAGTTTGGCTATGACTGGAACCACGCGCAGAACAGCGGCCAGGCGATGTTCCTCGTGGTTTTCGCCTCGGTGTGGAAGCAAATAAGCTACAACTTCCTGTTCTTCTTCGCTGCGCTACAGTCCATTCCCCGTTCTCTGGTGGAAGCCGCCGCCATTGACGGTGCGGGCCCGATTCGCCGTTTCTTTAAGCTAGCCCTGCCGCTGATTGCGCCGGTGAGCTTCTTCCTGCTGGTGGTGAATCTGGTCTATGCCTTCTTCGACACCTTCCCGGTGATTGATGCCGCTACCGCCGGTGGGCCGGTGCAGGCTACCACCACGCTTATCTACAAGATTTACCGCGAAGGGTTTGCTGGCCTTGATCTCTCGGCCTCTGCCGCGCAGTCGGTGGTGCTGATGTTCCTCGTCATCATCCTGACCGTGGTGCAGTTCCGCTACGTGGAAAGAAAGGTGCGCTACCAATGATTGAGAACCGTCGTGGGCTGACGATATTCAGCCACACCATGCTTATCCTCGGCATTATCGTGATTTTGTTTCCGCTGTACGTGGCTTTTACGGCGGCGACGCTGGACAACAAAGCGGTATTCGAAACGCCAATGACGCTTATCCCCGGCAGCCATTTGCTGGAGAACATCAAGGCGATTTGGGTCAACGGCGTCGGGGTCAACAGCGCCCCATTCTGGCTGATGATGCTCAACAGCTTCATCATGGCGTTTGCCATTACGGTGGGCAAAATCACGGTGTCGATGCTTTCTGCTTTCGCCATTGTCTGGTTTCGTTTCCCGCTGCGTAACCTGTTCTTCTGGATGATTTTTATCACCCTGATGCTGCCAGTGGAAGTGCGTATTTTCCCGACGGTGGAAGTGATCGCCAACCTGAAAATGCTTGATAGCTACGCGGGCTTAACCCTGCCGCTGATGGCTTCCGCCACCGCGACGTTCTTGTTCCGCCAGTTCTTTATGACCTTGCCGGACGAGCTGATTGAAGCGGCGCGCATTGACGGCGCATCACCGATGCGCTTTTTCCGCGATATCGTGTTGCCGCTGTCAAAAACCAATCTGGCGGCGCTGTTTGTTATCACCTTTATCTACGGCTGGAACCAGTATCTGTGGCCGCTGCTGATTGTCACCGACGTTAATCTCGGCACCGCCGTGGCGGGCATCAAAGGGATGATCGCCACCGGTGAAGGCACCACGCAATGGAACCAGGTGATGGCAGCAATGCTGCTGACGTTAATCCCTCCGGTTGTCATCGTTTTAGCCATGCAGCGCGCGTTTGTGCGTGGCCTGGTCGATAGTGAGAAATAAAAATGGCTGGTTTAAAACTACAGGCAGTAACCAAAAGCTGGGACGGCAAAACCCAGGTGATCCAACCGCTGACGCTGGACGTGGCGGACGGGGAATTTATTGTGATGGTTGGCCCATCGGGCTGTGGGAAATCGACGCTGCTGCGAATGGTGGCGGGGCTTGAGCGGGTGACCAGCGGTGATATCTGGATTGACCGCAAGCGTGTCACCGATATGGAGCCGAAAGATCGCGGGATTGCGATGGTGTTCCAGAACTATGCGCTGTATCCGCATATGAGCGTGGAAGAGAACATGGCCTGGGGCCTGAAAATTCGCGGCATGGGCAAAGCGCACATCGCTGAGAAGGTGCAGGAGGCGGCGCGTATTCTGGAACTGGACGGGCTTTTAAAACGTCGTCCGCGCGAACTCTCTGGCGGACAGCGCCAGCGTGTGGCGATGGGCCGCGCCATCGTGCGCGATCCGGCGGTATTTTTATTTGATGAACCGCTTTCCAACCTCGACGCCAAGCTGCGTGTGCAGATGCGCCTTGAACTTCAGCATCTGCATCGTCGCTTGAAAACCACCTCGCTGTACGTCACCCACGATCAGGTGGAGGCGATGACGCTCGCCCAGCGGGTAATGGTGATGAACAAAGGGGTTGCCGAGCAAATTGGCACTCCGGTGGAAGTGTACGAAAAGCCCGCTAGCCGCTTTGTGGCAAGCTTCATTGGTAGCCCGGCGATGAACCTGCTGGAGGGGAAAATGGATGATTCCGGGACGCGCCTGGTGCTGGAAAACGGTATGCAGCTCCCGCTACCGGTTTCGCGCGCGCAATTTGCCGGGCGACGCATGACGCTGGGTATCCGCCCGGAACATATTGCGCTAAGCTCGCAGGCGGAAAACGGCGTGCCGATGGTCGTGGAGACGCTGGAAATTTTAGGGGCCGATAACCTGGCCCATGGACGGTTTGGCGAACAAAAAATGGTGGTGCGGCTGCCGCATCAGCTACGTCCAAACGCCGGCACCACGCTGTGGCTGCATATTCCAGATGACCATCTGCATCTCTTTGAAGGTGAAACAGGATTACGTGTATGAGTAACTGGCCTTATCCCCATATCGTTGCCCATCGTGGCGGCGGTAAGCTGGCACCGGAAAACACGCTGGCGGCGATTGATGTTGGCGCGCACTACGGCCATTTGATGATCGAGTTTGACGCTAAGCTGTCGAAAGACGGTGAGATTTTCTTACTGCATGATGACAACCTCGAACGCACCAGCAACGGCTGGGGCATCGCGGGCAACCTGAACTGGCAGGATCTGCTACGTGTAGATGCCGGTAGCTGGTTTAGCAGTAGTTTTAAGGGGGAGCCGCTACCGCTGCTCTCGCAGGTGGCGGAGCGTTGCCGCCAACATGGCATGATGGCTAATATTGAGATTAAACCATCTACCGGCACCGGGCCGCTAACGGGGAAGGTGGTTGCGCTGGCGGCGCGTGAATTGTGGGCTGGTATGACGCCGCCGCTGCTGTCTTCTTTTGAAATCGATGCGTTGGAAGCGGCACAGCTTGCCGCGCCGGAACTACCGCGCGGTCTGCTGCTCGACGAGTGGCGCGATGATTGGCGTGAGCTCACCACGCGCCTGGGCTGCGTCTCTATCCATCTCAATCATCGTTTACTGGATGAACAAAGGGTCGATGCGCTGCGCGCGGCGGGGCTGAAGATTCTGGTGTATACGGTGAATACTCCCCAGCGTGCGGCGCAGTTGCTGCGCTGGGGAGTGAATAGCATCTGTACCGATGCGATTGACGTGATTGGCCCGAACTTCCAGCCTTAATACTGCTTCAACATGCCGCCGTTCGAACTGGGTAGCGGCTGTGGCTGTTTAGGGCTATTGAGCATCCCGGGCTGGTTTTGCTCAATACGCTGCTGATTGTTATTCATCTGATTTTGCAGATGCTGCTGCTGTTGCTGCGTCTGCGTCTTAAGTTGCTGATTCAACATTCCTTTATTTTGCTGCTGCTGGTTTAGCATCTTCGACTGCATCCGCTGCTGGCTTGGGATCTCATAACCCGGTTGGTTCGGGTTGTTGTCGATATTCAACGGTGCGGCCAGTGCGGTAAACGGCAGCAGTGCCGTCAGGATCAGTAATCGCTTCATCGTGTTTGCTCCTTTGAGGGATCGCTTAAGTTTACTCCGTTCCGGCGATAACGAGGATTATTTCAGCATTTTGAACCAGGCTTAATGCGGGGCTTCCCCCTTCACTCTGGAGAATTATGCTAATGATAAAGCCGACATTTTTATGCCGGGTGGCGCTTGCTGCTCTGCTCGCAGGAAGCTGTTTTAGCGCGGTCTCTGCACCACCTCCGCCCGTCTCCTATGGCGTGGAGGAAGACGTATTCCATCCCGTTCGCGCCCAGCAGGGGATGGTGGCATCTGTAGATGCGATGGCTACGCAGGTGGGCGTCGATATTCTGCGTCAGGGCGGCAATGCGGTAGACGCTGCGGTTGCCGTGGGATACGCGCTGGCGGTCACGCATCCTCAAGCGGGTAATCTGGGCGGCGGCGGCTTTATGATGCTGCGCACGAAGGAGGGTAAAACCGTCGCGATAGACTTCCGTGAAATGGCGCCAGAGCAGGCGACACGCGATATGTTCCTCGACGGCGAAGGTAACCCTGATGCTAAAAAATCGCTGACTTCACATCTGGCCTCCGGCACGCCGGGTACCGTGGCGGGATTCTCGCTGGCGCTTGATAAATACGGCACCCTGCCGCTGAGTAAAGTGGTACAGCCCGCCATCAAACTGGCGCAAGACGGCTTTATCGTCAATAGCGCGTTGGCTGACGACCTCAAAACCTACGGCACTGAAGTGCTGCCAAATCATGCCAATAGTAAAGCGATTTTCTGGAAAGATGGCGAGCCGCTAAAGCAAGGCGATAAGCTGGTGCAGGCTAATCTTGCGAAAAGCCTGACGTTAATTGCCCAAAACGGCCCGGATGCTTTCTACAAGGGAGCCATTGCCGAACAGATCGCCGATGAGATGCACAGCAACGGCGGCCTGCTGAGTAAAGCGGATTTAGCCAACTACAAAGCGGTTGAGCGTACGCCGATCAGCGGCGAATACCGCGGCTATAAAGTCTTCTCTATGCCGCCACCGTCTTCCGGCGGGATTCATATCGTGCAGATCCTTAACATCCTCGAAAACTTTGACCTGCATAAATACGGTTTCGGCAGCGCCGACGCGATGCAATTAATGGCTGAAGCGGAAAAACAGGCCTATGCCGACCGTTCGGAATATCTCGGCGACCCGGATTTTGTGAAGGTTCCGTGGCAGGCGTTGACCAACAAAGCCTATGCCAAATCGATTGCTGAGCAGATTGACCTCAATAAGGCCAAACCGTCCAGTGAGATAAAACCGGGTAAACTGGCGCCGTATGAGAGCAACCAGACCACCCACTTCTCGGTGGTGGATAAAGATGGCAATGCGGTGGCGGTAACCTATACGCTCAACACAACCTTTGGCACCGGTATTGTGGCGGGTAATACCGGCATTTTGATGAATAATGAGATGGACGATTTCTCGGCCAAACCGGGCGTTCCCAACGTCTACGGACTGGTGGGTGGGGATGCCAACGCCGTGGGGCCGAAAAAGCGTCCACTGTCGTCGATGTCGCCAACTATTGTGGTAAAAGACGGTAAAACCTGGCTTGTGACCGGCAGCCCGGGCGGTAGCCGAATTATTACTACCGTGCTGCAAATGGTGGTTAACACCGTGGATTTCGGCATGAATGTAGCCGAAGCCACCAATGCGCCGCGCTTCCATCATCAATGGCTACCGGATGAGCTACGCGTTGAGAAGGGCTTTAGCCCGGACACGCTGCAACTGCTGGAAGGCAAGGGACAGAAAGTGGTGGTAAAAGAGGCGATGGGCAGTACGCAAAGCATTATGGTCGGCCCGGATGGTACGCTGTACGGTGCGTCGGATCCTCGTTCACCGGATGATTTAACCGCAGGATATTAAATTCCACGACGGCCCAACCCGGGCCGTATTTATTTTGTGAATATATTAACTGTTTATATTCTTATAAATATTGGTGATGATGTGTTGTTATCATTAATGATACTTAAATTGTATTTATATTTGACCGGTGGCGGGTTATTTCCTTGAAATGTTCCTTACTCTCTATGGCAATGAAATGATCATGGATGGGTGAGCGATGAGTGATATTATTTATGTGGCGATTAATGGTGAGTCTCAAGGGGAAATATCAAAAGGCTGTGGCTCTGATGCATCGGTCGGCAATCGCTACCAGCAGGGCCATGAAGATGAGGTTTTTGTCTTTAGCCTGGTGAAGTCGTTCAGCAGCACGGGGGCGGGGGTTAATGCACAGGGGATAACTTTTTGTAAAATTATCGATAAAAGTTCGCCGTTGCTGATGAATGCGATTAATAACAATGAATCATTAAATATGGTGTTTAGTATTTATCGTATTAATCGTTTTGGCAGAATGGAAAAGTATTATCTTATTGAGGTTCGAGGCGCAAGGATAAGCGCTATTGAAACCCGAGTCGATGCCCATACGTTACATTATGAATATATTACTGTGAATTATGATTATATTCACAGCCGCCATTTGATGGCCGGCACGGAATTTGATTATCTGGTGGCGCCGGAGAATTATAGCCGACTGTTCCCTCCTGCACCTATTGCGCCTGAGGCAAAACCCCCGGAAGAGCCTCCGGTACGTCACGTCACCCTGGTGCTGGGGATATTTATTGACGGCACGGGCAATAACGCGGCCAATACTGAGAATATGCTGGCTTCGTGCTCGGCGCAGGGTTTTGACCTTGCGAGCCCCGATGCGGAAAGCATTCTTAAACGCAGTGCGTCTGAGTTAATGGGGCTCAGTGGGGCCGAAGCGACCAGTTACGCGGGATATTACACGAATATTCATTGGTTGAGTGAATTGTATAGCCAAACAGCTACGGCGACCGATAGCTATTCACAACAGGCTATTTATGTCGAAGGCATTGGCACCCAGGCAGGTAAGCCCGATAGCGTTATTGGTATGGGGCTAGGGGTGGCTGAGTGCGGAGTGATTGCGAAAACAAATGATGCCGTAGCGAAAATTGCTGCGGCAATAGCTTTGTCCTTACGACAATGGGAGGGTGAATTTGTTGTCGATTCATTGCTGTTCGATATCTTTGGTTTTAGCCGTGGCGCAGCGGCGGCGCGCCATTTTGCCAACCGCATTCAGTGTGAAGACCGGGCCATTATCAACGCGATTGCGTCGGGAATGGGTCAGCACGAGTACACGGGAACAGCCGCAGGTAAAACCCGCTTTATCGGTCTGTTCGATACCGTCGCGGCAATTGGAACACCGGCAAATGGTATGGATCCGCACAGTGCCGATACGGGGGACGTTAATCTTGCCCTTCGTCCCGGCGTCGCACAGAAGGTTTTTCATATCACTGCCCGGAATGAATGCCGCTATAACTTCGCCTTAAATAGCGTCTCTCCCGCGTGGCCGGAGTTATCTCTGCCGGGAGTACATTCGGACATCGGCGGCGGTTACCTGCCGCAAACTCGCGAGGATCTTTTCCTCTCCCGCCCATTAGTAGAAACGTTACCCGCCGACACGCCAAACGAGTGCTCACGCGTGTATCAGCGGGCGGCTGCCGAACTGCCAGAACTAGAATATTCTGCCGCTGTCGCTCCTATCGTACGCACCAATACGGTCACCACGCAAACCTGGGAAGATGGCTTCGTAGCCGCCGACCGTTATGGGCAAATGCAAAAACGCACTTTTGCCGCGCTGGCGCTGCGCCACCGGATTGTCAAACACGACTGGTCGATGGTGGCGCTACGGGTGATGCTGGATGCGGCTAAGGAGGCAGGAGTGCTGTTTGATGATGTTGACGATCTTAACGAGCTGAGTATCCCAGGCGATCTTGTCTCTCTTTGTGCGCGAGCAAGGGAAATGGGTAAATCAGCGCGCTTTCGAACATCAACTGTGGGTTTTAGTCAGGAAGAGACCGATAAGATTGCCAAAAGTTACATCCATTGCTCAGCGAACTGGAATGCAATTGCGACAGATAAATCGGGAGGGCTTCGGGGTGGCGCCTCTGCTTCTGAGGTTATTGGGTTTGTGAATCGGCCGGATGAGAACTGGGTACGAACGGTATATAGCATGGATGGAATAAAACAATGAACTCAGCTAAAACGCTCATAGTAGCGGTATTTCTGACCGCAGGTTGTAGTCAGTCTAACACTCATCCTGTCCAGTCGAAACAGGCCGCCAGCGGTGACTGGTCATTACCTTATGGGGAGTGGAGTTTTTCTTTTATCACGCCCTGGCGATTACCGGCCCGAGTGAGGCAAGCGAGAGTCCTGGATACTGACGGGCGGCTGTATATTTTGCGCACGCTAGATAAGACGTCCCGCGACCCAAACTCCGTTGTAACATGGACAAAACGCCCTCACGGCGGCAGCGTGAATTTTAATAATGTAAAAATGCCACCCCAGTACATGATTTTCTGCTGGGATTCCTTTATCGATAAAAAAACCTACGAAACCAGCGTGATGTTTTCACCTGCCACATGGCAGAGGATGAAAACCCCTGCCGACCACTTATTCAGCGGCAAGACGCTTTGGTACGACAATATGCTGTTTGGCCTTTCGCCTGGTGGTAACGTCAGGATCTGGTTCCCTGATGCTGGCTCTCACCCTGCGCTAATCGTCACCCCCTACAAAATCAGCACCGTCTCAGGCGCTGACCTCACCATCTGCAAAAACGGTGCCGACAGCGATTTCCTGCGCAACTACCGCTACTCCCAGGAAATACAGGATTCAATAAAAGGAAAAACCTATCCCTACGGTGAGTGGTGATTGCATGGATGGAACAAAACAATGAGATTACCTAAAACCCTGATACTGGCGGTATTCCTGACGGCAGGCTGCAGTCAGCCAGCCACTCATCCAGTACAGTCGAAACAGGCCGCCAGCGGTGACTGGTCATTACCTTATGGGAAGTGGAGTTTTTCGTTTATTACCCCATGGCAGCTACCGGCTGAGGTAAGTCTTGTCAGAGTGCTTGATACCGACGGCCGACTATATACCTTCCGCACATTAGACCAGACGTCCCGTGATCCTGACTCGGTAACCTCATGGACAAAATGGACCCACGGCGGAGGGGCTCAATTTAATCAGATAAAAATGCCACCTCAGTACATGATTTTCTGCTGGGACTCCTTCATTGATAGAAAAACCTATGAAACCAGCGTGATGTTTTCGCCTCTTACCTGGCTACGAATGAAGACTCCTGCCGCGCATGTCCGTCGGAATGGCGAGCCTATCTGGTATCGTAATATGTTGTTTGGCCTTTCTCCTGGCGGCAAAGTGAGAACCTGGTTTCCCGATATCAATGACTATCCCGCCATCGCCTTCACCCCCTACAAAATCAGCACCGTCTCAGGCGCTGACCTCACCATCTGCAAAAACGGTGCCGACAGCGATTTCCTGCGCAATTACCGCTATTCCCAGGAAATACAGGATTCAATAAAGGGAAAAACCTATCCCTACGGGGAGTGGTAAACGGCTTTCACAGGTGGAAAACTCGAGTATTCAAGTTTTCCGCCCTAAGTTTTAGATAAGAGAAGGCTTTAACCGCGCCATAAAGTACGCATCCACGTACTCGCCGTTGCGTAGCGCGTAGCGTCTGCCGGTGCCTTCAACCTCAAAGCCGAATTTCTGATACAGCGCCACCGCCGGGCCGTTATCCGTAAATACGGTCAATTCAATGCGATCCACGCGCAGCCAGTTGTCGCACATATCAACCATGGCGCGCATCAATGCGCTAGCGACACCACGATTGTGCCACCGCGAGTCAACGCTAATGCCAAAATCGGCGACGTGGCTGCGGCGTGGGCGCTGGGGAATCTGGAGTGCCAGGTGGCCGACCACCTGCTCATCAATGCAGGCGACCAGTTGTTTAACCCCGGGCTGGTCAGCGAGTCGCTCATTCCACATCTGGCTAGAAGGATGAGGTAGCTGTAGCGTGTTGTGGTACACCTCCGGCTGGGCGCCGATTTGACGGATAGCGTCGTAATCTTTCGGTTCAGCATGGCGTATCACTATGTCACTCATTCTTCGTTTCCTTTGTGGATGAAAAGTCCCTTTTAACATCATTGATTTTGAAATTTGCGTCAATGCGCTTTTTTTTGCAAAAAGTGTTGGACAAGTGCGAATGAGAATGATTATTATTGTCCTGCATTCAGGGCATCCTTGCGGAGCTTCTGAAAGCACGACATTGCTCACATTGCTTCCAGTATTACTTTAGCCAGCTTTAAGCTGGCTTTTTTTTTTGCCTTTACGTTATGGTATTCAGCAAACACTCAAAAGGACTGAACCATGACCCTACACTGCGCCTTCATCGGCTTTGGCAAAAGCGCCACCCGCTACCATCTTCCTTATGTCCTCCACCGCAAAGCGGACTGGCACGTCGCGCATATTTATCGTCGCAGCCCGAAGCCGGATGAACAGCTGCCGCAGTATGCACACATCCACTTTACCAGCGAGCTTGACGACATCTTAAACGACCCGCAGGTCAAGCTGGTGGTGGTCTGCACCCACGCTGATAGCCACTATGATTATGCGAAAAGAGCGCTGGAAGCCGGAAAAAACGTGCTGGTGGAAAAACCTTTCACGCCAACGCTTGCCGAAGCAAAAGAGCTGTTTGCGCTGGCGAAAAGCAAAGGCCTGACGATTTCGCCGTACCAGAATCGCCGTTTTGACTCCTGCTTCCTGACAACCAAAAAAGTGATTGAAAGCGGCAAGCTGGGAACGATCGTTGAAATAGAAAGCCACTTCGACAATTATCGTCCGGTGGACGGCGGCAAACCCGGTCTGCCGCAGGATGGCGTCTTCTACGGTCTGGGCGTACATACCATGGACCAGATTATTTCGCTATTCGGCCGCCCGCAGCAGGTCGCCTACGACATCCGTCACCTGCGCAATAAAGCCAATCCTGATGATACCTTTGAAGCCCAACTGTTCTACGGCGATCTTAAAGCTATCGTCAAAAGCAGCCATCTGGTGAAGCTCGAATACCCGAAATTTATTGTCCACGGCCACAAGGGATCGTTTATCAAATACGGTATCGATCAGCAGGAAACCAGCCTCAAGGCCAACATTATGCCGGGCGAGCCGGGTTTTGGCGCGGACAGCAGCGTGGGCATTCTGGAATACGTGGATGACGAAGGAAACACGGTGCGTGAAGAGATCGCCGTTGAAACCGGGGATTATGGCCGCGTGTACGATGCGTTGTATCAAACTCTGGTTAACGGTCAGGATAACTTCGTCAGTGAATCTGATGCTCTGACGAACATGGAGATCCTCGAACGCGGGTTCGCCCAGCCATCTCCTGCCACCATTACTCTGTAAATATGCGTATTGACGCCTCGCATCTTATTCATATTTTTTGACTAGAGGCGTCAATTTTCACCCACTATCATCCCAGGCGGTTTGCGTCCAAACTTGTTTCATCGAAAACATGAGGGGGTAGCAAATGATTTTCTTACGCAAAGCAAACGAACGTGGTCACGCAAATCATGGTTGGCTGGACTCCTGGCATACCTTCTCATTTGCTGACTATTACGATCCCAATTTCATGGGCTTCTCCGCGCTGCGCGTCATTAACGATGACGTGATTGATGCAGGGCAGGGGTTCGGTACCCACCCGCATAAAGATATGGAAATCCTGACCTACGTTCTGGAAGGCGCAGTTGAGCACCAGGACAGCATGGGCAACAAAGAACAGGTTCCGGCGGGTGAGTTCCAGATTATGAGTGCGGGCACCGGGGTACGTCACTCGGAGTACAACCCGAGTGCGACCGACAAATTGCACCTGTATCAAATCTGGATTATCCCAGAGAAAACGGGCATCACGCCGCGCTATGAACAGCGCCGCTTTGACGCCGCGCAGGGCAAACAACTGGTGCTGTCACCGGATGCGCGTGAAGGTTCGCTGAAAGTGTATCAGGACATGGAACTGTACCGCTGGGCGCTGGCGAAAGGCGAACAGTCGGTTCACCAGATTGCCGCTGACCGCCGCGTGTGGATTCAGGTGGTGAAAGGTGAAGTTTCCATTAATGGCACCAAAGCCACCACCAGCGATGGTCTGGCGATTTGGGACGAGCAGGCGATTTCGGTGCATGCCGACAGCGAAAGCGAAATTTTACTCTTCGATCTGCCGCCAGTTTGATCCGGCGTAAATAATTAACGCAACCTCCCCAATCTTGCGGGGAGGTTGCGTCATCTCCGTGGTAAACTTCAGCAATATTTCACCTTTGTTTGCCTCTGGACGATGAAAAAGAAAAGACCCGTACTTCAGGATGTTGCCGATCGCGTTGGCGTGACCAAAATGACGGTTAGCCGTTTTTTACGTAACCCGGAACAGGTTTCCGTGGCGTTGCGCGGTAAAATTGCGGCGGCTCTTGACGATCTGGGTTACATCCCCAATCGGGCTCCCGATATTCTCTCCAATTCCACCAGCCGGGCTATCGGCGTACTGTTACCGTCACTGACCAACCAGGTTTTCGCAGAAGTGCTGCGCGGCGTGGAAAGCGTCACCGACGCTTACGGTTACCAGACAATGCTTGCGCACTACGGCTACAAACCGGAGATGGAGCAGGAACGTCTGGAATCGATGCTCTCGTGGAATATCGACGGACTTATCCTCACCGAACGCACCCACACTCCCCGCACTCTGAAGATGATTGAAGTGGCCGGGATCCCCGTGGTGGAACTGATGGACAGCCAGTCCCCGTGCCTCGACATTGCGGTCGGCTTTGATAACTACGAAGCCGCGCGCCAGATGACGGCGGCGATTATTGCTCGTGGACATCGGCATATCGCCTATTTAGGCGCTCGTCTCGACGAACGTACTATCATCAAACAAAAGGGCTACGAGCAGGCGATGCTGGATGCCGGTTTAACGCCGTACAGCGTGATGGTTGAGCAGTCCTCTTCCTACACCTCGGGGATTGAACTGATGCGTCAGGCGCGGCGTGAATTCTCACAGCTTGACGGTATCTTTTGTACCAACGATGACCTGGCGGTCGGCGCGGCGTTTGAATGCCAGCGTCTGGGGCTGAAAATACCCGACGATATCGCGATTGCGGGTTTCCACGGTCATGACATCGGCCAGGTGATGGAACCGCGTCTCGCCAGCGTGCTGACGCCGCGTGAACGCATGGGCCGCATTGGCGCAGAGCGGTTGTTGGCCCGTATCCGTGGAGAGACCGTTACCCCTAAAATGTTAGATTTAGGTTTCACGTTGTCACCGGGTGGATCTATTTAGCCCTAACAACTTTGAACTAGATCACACAAATTCACTTAGCACTCCCTTCCGGCACGAATGGTTATTGCTTATCCACTAGCCCGGCAGGACAATGTTACCGATAACTGTTACCCGTAACAATTCTTTAGTGCCCAACAGGAGGACGCCTTGAGCACGACTAACCACGATCACCACGTCTATGTACTGATGGGCGTTTCTGGCAGCGGTAAATCTGCGGTTGCCAGCGAAGTTGCGCATCGTTTGAATGCTGCGTTTCTGGACGGCGACTTCCTGCATCCACGTCGCAATATCGTCAAAATGTCCTCCGGCGAACCGCTGAACGACGACGATCGCAAACCGTGGCTGCAAGCCTTGAATGATGCCGCTTTCGCGATGCAACGTACCAATAAAGTGTCGCTGATTGTCTGCTCTGCGCTGAAAAAAGCGTACCGCGACATTCTGCGCGAAGGTAACCCGAATCTCTCTTTCGTCTATCTGAAAGGTGATTTTGAGGTGATTGAAAGCCGCCTGAAGGCGCGCAAAGGCCACTTCTTCAAAACTCAGATGCTGGTGACCCAATTCGAAACCCTGCAAGAGCCGGACGCTGACGAACGTGACGTGCTGGTGGTTGATATCGATCAGCCGCTGGAAGGCGTTATCGACAGCACGATTGAAGTGATTAACAAAGGCCGTATCGCGTGACAACTTTAACACTCGTTTTAACCGCAGTGGGTTCCGTACTCCTGCTGCTGTTCCTGGTCATGAAGGCGCGTATGCACGCCTTCCTGGCATTGATGGTCGTTTCTATTGGCGCAGGCCTGTTCTCCGGTATGCCGTTGATTAAAATCGCGGCGACCATGGAAAAAGGCATGGGCGGCACGCTGGGCTTCCTGGCGATTGTGGTCGCACTGGGCGCGATGTTCGGCAAAATCCTGCATGAAACCGGCGCGGTTGATCAGATTGCCGTCAAAATGCTCAAATCGTTTGGCCACAGCCGCGCGCATTATGCGATTGGTCTGGCCGGTCTTATCTGCGCGCTGCCGCTGTTCTTTGAAGTCGCTATCGTGCTGCTGATTAGCGTAGCGTTCTCCATGGCGCGCCATACCGGGACTAACCTGGTTAAGCTTGTTATTCCGCTGTTTGCCGGCGTGGCGGCAGCCGCCGCGTTCCTGGTGCCTGGGCCTGCGCCAATGCTGCTGGCCTCCCAGATGCACGCTGACTTCGGCTGGATGATTCTGATTGGCCTGTGTGCTGCTATCCCGGGCATGCTTATTGCCGGGCCGCTGTGGGGCAACTTCATCAGCCGTTACGTTGAGCTGAGTATTCCTGAAGATGTCACCGAGCCGCACCTGGGCGAGGGCAAAATGCCATCCTTTGGCTTTAGCCTCGCGCTGATCCTGCTGCCATTGGTGCTGGTAGGGCTGAAAACCGTTGCTGCGCGCTTTGTGCCGGAAGGCTCTGAAGTGTATCAGTGGTTCGAATTTATCGGTCACCCGTTCACGGCGATTCTGGTGGCGTGTCTGGTAGCGATTTATGGTCTGGCGTTCCGTCAGGGCATGGCGAAAGATAAGGTCATGGAAATCTGCGGTCATGCGCTGCAACCGGCGGGCATCATTTTGCTGGTTATTGGTGCAGGCGGTGTTTTCAAGCAGGTGCTGGTCGACTCTGGCGTGGGTCCTGCGTTGGGTGAAGCGTTAACCGGGATGGGCCTGCCTATCGCGCTGACCTGCTTTATCCTCGCTGCGGCTGTGCGTATTATTCAGGGTTCCGCAACGGTCGCCTGTCTGACTGCGGTAGGTCTGGTGATGCCGGTGATTGAACAGCTGCATTACAACGGCGCTCAGCTGGCAGCCCTGTCTATCTGTATCGGCGGCGGCTCTATCGTGGTCAGCCACGTGAACGACGCAGGCTTCTGGCTGTTCGGTAAATTTACCGGCGCAACCGAAGCCCAAACGCTGAAAACCTGGACCATGATGGAAACCATCCTTGGTACGGTGGGCGCGATTGTTGGTATGGTGGCGTTTACGTTATTAAGCTGATGCATCGTTTGTAGGCCGGATAAGGCAAAGCCGCCATCCGGCAATGTGTGCCAGACCGCCTGATGGCGCTGCGCTTATCTGACCTACAAACCAGACACATTCGGCCGGGCAATTGCCCGGCCAAATAGTTTTATCCCTTCATCCACATCCGAATGCCGTCCAGGAACATCTGGGTTGCCATCATCACCAGAATCAGCCCCATCAGACGCTCAAGCGCGTTCACTCCCTTCTCGCCAAGCAGACGCAAGAACAGCGACGACTGCAGCAAAATCACCACTGTGCCGCCCCAGGCAATCAGCAGCGCAATCACCAGGTGTGACAAATTGTTGGGATATTGATGTGACAGCAGCATTAATGTTGCCAGTAGTGTCGGCCCGGCCACTAAGGGAATGGCAAGCGGCACAATAAACGGTTCTTCACCCGCAGGCAGACCGGAGCTATTTCCACTGGCGCTGGGGAAAATCATCTTAATGGCAATCAGGAATAATATGATGCCGCCGGAGATAGAAACCGTCTCCGCACGCAGGTTTAAAAACGCCAGAATTTTCTCTCCAGCGAAGAGGAAAATCAGCATGAGTAGAAGTGCGATTAAAAGCTCACGTATCATGATCGCCTTGCGGCGCTTGGGTTCCGTGTGTTTTAGCACTGACATGAAAATGGGTAAATTACCCAGTGGATCCATAATCAGGATCAATAAAACAGCGGCGGAAAAGATATCACTCATTACTCAAATTCCTTGATAATCGTTAAGGACTTTCTGCTTTACACATCACCCAAATCACGGATTTTGACGCGGGTAAATGTGCTCCCCATCGTAGGGGGATAAGTTGCATTTCTGATTGCGACACAATCATTGATTAATTTCACTTGCGACTTTAGCTGCTTTTTGTAATGTGATGGGATCGCCAGTAGCACTGGCAAGCATAAACAGCACACATATCTGCAGGAAAATACGCTATGAAAAATGTTGGTTTTATCGGCTGGCGCGGGATGGTCGGCTCTGTACTCATGCAACGCATGGTGGAAGAGCGCGATTTTGACGCCATTCGCCCGGTCTTCTTCTCCACTTCCCAGTTAGGGCAAGCTGCGCCAACCTTTGGCGGCAACGGTGGAGGTACGCTTCAGGATGCTTACGATCTTGAGGCGCTGAAGGCCCTCGACATTATTGTCACCTGTCAGGGCGGCGATTATACCAACGAAATCTATCCGAAGCTTCGTGAAAGCGGCTGGCAGGGTTATTGGATTGATGCGGCATCCTCGCTGCGTATGGACGATAGCGCCATTATCATCCTCGACCCGGTAAACCAGCAGGTGATCACCGACGGCCTGAACAATGGCGTGAAGACTTTCGTGGGCGGTAACTGTACCGTCAGCCTGATGCTGATGTCCCTGGGCGGCCTGTTTGCAAACGATCTGGTGGAGTGGGCCTCTGTGGCAACTTACCAGGCGGCTTCCGGCGGCGGTGCGCGTCATATGCGTGAACTGCTGACCCAGATGGGCCAACTGCACGACCACGTTGCCAGCGAACTGGCTAATCCTGCATCCGCTATTCTTGATATCGAACGCAAAGTTACCACCCTGACCCGCAGTGGCGATCTGGCCGTAGACAACTTCGGCGTACCGCTGGCAGGCAGCCTTATCCCATGGATCGATAAACAGCTCGATAACGGCCAGAGTCGCGAAGAGTGGAAAGGCCAGGCCGAGACCAACAAAATTCTCGCCACCTCGTCGGTTATCCCGGTTGATGGTCTTTGCGTGCGCGTCGGCGCGCTGCGTTGCCACAGCCAGGCATTCACGCTGAAATTGAAAAAAGATATTTCCATAAGTTCCGTGGAAGAATTGCTTGCGGCGCACAACCCGTGGGCAAAAGTGGTTCCAAATGACCGCGAAATCACCATGCGTGAATTAACACCAGCCGCCGTCACCGGCACCCTGACCACGCCGGTTGGGCGCTTGCGTAAGCTAAACATGGGGCCACAGTACCTATCAGCGTTTACCGTTGGCGACCAGCTTCTATGGGGCGCTGCGGAACCGCTGCGTCGTATGTTGCGCCAGCTGGCGTAAACATTTGTTCATTGATGAGGGGTGGAAGACCATCCCTTTTTTTTGCGTAATACAAGGAGTAAACGCAGAGATGTTTAATTTTATCCCAGGAGTAAGCTAAAGCGTTGGCTATGCTTTAATTAAGGTCTATCGCCTTCATTAAAGGTTGAATGGAGTTAAAAGAGCACTCTTCTTTGTGCTGCACCGTTCGAGTCACAAATGTCGCCACTTACAGTGGATTGAGGCGACACAAAAAAACAAAGGATGATGAAGCATGTCCGATCGTATTGATAGAGACGTGATTAACGCGCTGATTGCAGGTCATTTTGCCGACCCTTTCTCTGTACTGGGGATGCACCGAACGGAATCAGGACTGGAAGTCCGGGCATTACTGCCTGACGCGACCGACGTATGGGTGATTGAACCTAAAACCGGGCGTAAAATCGGCAAGCTGGAGTGTGTAGACGCTCGCGGTTTCTTTTGTGGCATCCTGCCGCGCCGTAAAAATTTCTTCCGTTATCAGTTGGCTGTCGTCTGGCACGGTCAACAGAATCTTATTGATGATCCCTATAGCTTTGGCCCACTGCTTAAGGATTTGGACGCATGGTTGCTCTCCGAAGGGACACACCTGCGCCCCTACGAAACGCTGGGCGCTCACGCGGACACGATGGACGGTATCACCGGAACACGCTTTGCCGTCTGGGCACCGAATGCCCAACGCGTGTCAGTGGTTGGCCAGTTTAACTACTGGGATGGCCGCCGTCATCCGATGCGTCTGCGTCGTGAATCGGGGATTTGGGAGCTGTTTATCCCCGGCGCGCACAATGGCCAGCTGTATAAGTTCGAGATGATCGATGCCAATGGCACATTGCGCGTCAAGGCTGACCCCTATGCTTTAGAAGCACAAATGCGCCCGGACACGGCCTCGCTGATTTGCAGCCTACCGCCAAAGGTCGTGCAGACCGAAGAACGCAAAAAGGCCAATCAGCTTGATGCCGCCATCTCGATCTACGAGGTACACCTCGGCTCCTGGCGTCGCCACACGGACAACAATTTCTGGTTGAGCTACCGCGAGCTAGCGGACCAACTCGTTCCGTATGCCAAATGGATGGGCTTCACCCATCTGGAACTGCTGCCAATTAACGAACATCCGTTTGACGGTAGCTGGGGCTATCAGCCGACCGGGCTGTATGCGCCAACCCGCCGTTTCGGCACCCGCGACGATTTCCGCTACTTTATCGAGGCGGCCCATGCCGCTGGGCTCAGCGTGATCCTTGACTGGGTGCCTGGGCACTTCCCGTCGGACGATTTTGCGCTGGCCGAATTTGACGGCACCCATCTGTACGAACATAGCGACCCGCGTGAAGGCTACCATCAGGACTGGAATACCCTGATTTACAACTACGGCCGCCGTGAAGTGAGTAACTTCCTGGTGGGCAACGCGTTGTATTGGGTGGAACGTTTTGGCATTGATGCGCTTCGCGTCGATGCGGTGGCGTCAATGATTCACCGCGACTACTCTCGTAAAGAGGGTGAATGGATCCCGAACGAATATGGTGGTCGGGAAAATCTTGAAGCGATTGAATTCCTGCGCAACACCAACCGTGTGCTGGGCGAACAGGTGCCGGGCGCGGTCACCATGGCGGAAGAGTCAACGGACTTCCCGGGCGTCTCTCGTCCTTGTGATATGGGCGGTCTGGGCTTTTGGTATAAGTGGAATCTGGGCTGGATGCACGACACCCTCGATTACATGAAACTCGACCCGATTCATCGCCAATATCATCACGACAAAATGACTTTCGGAATGCTTTACAACCATACCGAAAACTTCGTATTGCCACTGTCGCACGATGAAGTGGTTCACGGTAAAAAATCGATTCTTGATCGCATGCCTGGCGATGCGTGGCAAAAGTTCGCCAACCTGCGCGCCTACTACGGCTGGCTGTTTGCTTTCCCGGGTAAGAAGCTGCTGTTTATGGGTAACGAGTTTGCTCAGGGCCGCGAATGGAACTTTGACGGCAGCCTCGACTGGCATCTGCTGGAAGGGGGCGATAACTGGCACAACGGCGTGCAGCGTCTGGTGCGTGACCTGAACCACACCTATCGTCATCACAAAGCCATGCACGAGCTGGACTTCGATGCGCTGGGCTTTGAGTGGTTAGTGGTTGATGACAAAGAGCACTCGGTGTTTGCCTTTGTTCGCCGTGATAAGGCGGGCAACGAAATTATTGTCGTCAGCAACTTTACCCCGGTGCTACGTCATGGCTATCGCTTCGGTATTAATCAGCCGGGCCGCTGGCGTGAGGTGCTCAATACCGACTCTGGCCATTATCACGGCAGCAATGCGGGTAATGGTGGTGAGGTACGTAGCGACGACATCGAAAGCCATGGCCGCCCACAGTCGCTGAGCTTGACGTTGCCGCCGCTGTCCACCGTCTGGCTGGTTCGGGAAGGGGATTAATTATGCATCAACTCGCTGTAGGAAAACCCGCGCCGCTGGGCGCAAGTTTTGATGGAGAAGGGGTGAATTTCACGCTCTTCTCCGCCCATGCACAGCGAGTGGAGCTTTGCGTATTTGATGCCGAGGGCGATGAAACGCGTTACGACCTCCCTGCACGTAGCGGTGATATCTGGCACGGCTATTTGCCCAAGGCGCGCCCCGGCTTACGCTACGGCTACCGTGTACACGGCCCGTGGGAGCCGCATCAGGGCCACCGTTTTAATCCGACTAAGCTGCTGCTGGATCCCTGCTGTTTTTGCGCCGAAGGCGAAGCGCAGGACGATCCGCATTTTCATGGCGGTTATGACGCGCCGGATGTGCGCGACACGGCGGATATTGCGCCGAAATCGGTCGTCGCCTGCCTGGATTATGATTGGCAGGATGATGCGCCACCGCGTACTGCATGGGGTAAGACGGTCATCTACGAAGCGCATGTTAAGGGGCTGACCTACCGTCACCCTGGGCTGCCGGAAGAGATCCGCGGGACTTACAAAGCGCTCGGTCATCCGGTGATGATTGACTACCTCAAGCGGCTAGGCATCAGCGCGCTGGAGCTGCTGCCGGTCGCCCACTTCTCCGATGAGCCGCGCTTGCAGCAAATCGGCCTGAAAAACTATTGGGGCTACAACCCGCTGGCCCTGTCCGCGCTCTCGCCACGTTACGCCAGCCAGCCGGGGCAGGAGCTGGATGAGTTTCGTGATGCGGTTAAGGCGCTGCACAAAGCCGGCATAGAAGTGATTCTTGACGTGGTGTTAAACCATAGCGCCGAGCTGGATCTCCATGGTCAGACCTTATCTCTGCGTGGGATTGATAACCGCAGCTATTATTGGTTAAGGGATGATGGCGATTATCAAAACTGGACCGGCTGCGGTAACACGTTGAATTTGAGCCATCCGGGCGTGGTTGAATACGCTCGCCAGAGTCTGCGGTTCTGGGTGGATATCTGCCATGTGGATGGTTTCCGGTTTGATTTGGCGTCGGTAATGGGGCGCACGCCGGAGTATCGCCAGGATGCCCCGCTATTTAAGTCTATACTTCAAGACCCCGTGCTCTCCACGGTGAAGCTGATTGCTGAACCCTGGGATGTTGGCGTGGGGGGTTATCAGGTGGGAAATTTCCCGCCGCCGTTTGGTGAATGGAATGACCGTTTCCGTGATGGCATGCGTCGCTTCTGGCTTGAGGAGTCGATATCGCTGGGTGAGTTTGCCCAACGCTTCGCCGCCTCCAGCGACATATACCAGCATCAGGAACGTCATCCTGGCGCCGCCATTAATCTGGTGACCGCACACGACGGATTCACCCTGCGTGACTGTGTCAGCTTTAACAGCAAGCACAATGACGCTAACGGTGAAGAGAACCGCGATGGGAGTCACAACAACCATAGCAATAATCATGGTGAAGAAGGATTGGAAGGGAGCCCGGAGGTTATGGCTCGTCGGCGGGTAAGCGTTCAGGCGCTGCTCACCACGTTGCTGTTATCACAGGGAACGCCAATGTTGCTGGCGGGTGACGAACACGGTCACAGCCAGCAAGGTAACAATAATGCCTATTGTCAGGACAACGCGTTGACCTGGCTTGATTGGGAAACAGCGGATACGGCGCTCACCGACTTTACCGCCGCCTTAATTCGCCTGCGCCAGCAAATTCCGGCGCTCACGGATGACAACTGGTGGCAGGAAGGCGATGGCAACGTTCAGTGGCTGAATCAGGATGCACAACCGTTGTCTGCCTTCGAATGGCAGCAAGGCGTGCGCCGGATACAGATCCTGCTTTCCAATGATTGGCTTATTACGCTTAACGCAACGCAAAACGAAGCCAGTATCACGTTACCTGAGGGGGAATGGCGCGCCGTTCCTCCGTTCACCGGAGAGGATGCTCCGGTGGTCATGGCTGTCTGGCATGGGCCCGCGCACGGAGTGTGCGTATTTCAAAGGTCATAGTCTCTGAACTACCCGGAACCTTACGATTGCGTAGGGATAACAAAATTCCCCGGAAGGACGAGCAACAAAAGGAGTTAATCATGGTTAGGCTAGAACACAACGATCCCTTAATGCTGGCTCGCCAGTTACCTATCAAATCTGTCGCCCTGATTCTGGCAGGCGGACGCGGTTCGCGACTGAAAGATCTCACCAATAAACGCGCCAAACCCGCCGTTCACTTTGGTGGCAAATTCCGAATTATCGACTTCGCGCTGTCGAACTGTCTGAACTCAGGGATCCGCCGTATTGGCGTAATCACTCAGTATCAGTCGCATACGCTGGTACAGCATATCCAACGCGGATGGTCATTCTTTAGCGAAGAGATGAACGAGTTTGTCGATCTGCTGCCTGCTCAGCAGCGGATGCACGGTGAAAACTGGTATCGCGGTACCGCGGATGCGGTGACGCAGAACCTCGACATTATTCGCCGCTACAAAGCGGAATATGTGGTTATCCTGGCAGGTGATCATATCTACAAACAAGATTATTCGCGCATGCTTATCGACCATGTCGAAAAAGGCGCGCGCTGCACCGTGGCGTGCATACCTGTGCCCATTGAAGAGGCACCGGCGTTCGGCGTCATGGCGGTAGATGAGAATGAAAGGATCGTCGACTTCATTGAAAAGCCGGCCAATCCACCGGCAATGCCGGGCGACCCGACCAAATCTCTCGCTAGTATGGGTATCTATGTCTTTGATGCAGATTATCTTTATGAGCTGCTGGAGCAAGATGACAACGATGAAAGCTCCAGCCACGATTTCGGCAAAGATTTAATTCCTAAAATTACCAAAGCTAGCGCGGCTTATGCACATCCTTTCCCACTGTCTTGCGTACAGTCTGACCCGCAGTCTGAGCCTTACTGGCGTGATGTGGGGACGCTTGAGGCTTACTGGAAAGCCAACCTCGACCTGGCATCTGTGACTCCAGAGCTTGATATGTACGACCAGCACTGGCCGATTCGCACCCACATGGAATCCCTGCCGCCGGCGAAATTCGTGCAGGATCGCTCGGGCAGCCATGGGATGACCCTGAACTCGCTGGTGTCCGGTGGCTGTATTATTTCGGGCTCGGTGGTGGTGCAGTCGGTGCTGTTCCCTCGGGTGCGGGTGAACTCATTTTGTAATATTGATTCGGCAGTCTTATTACCAGACGTCTGGGTTGGACGCTCCTCGCGTCTGCGTCGCTGCGTGATAGACCGTGCCTGTGTGATCCCTGAAGGGATGGTGATTGGTGAAGATGCGGAAGAAGATGCGCGTCGTTTCTACCGGTCGGAAGAGGGGATTGTGCTGGTGACGCGCGAAATGCTGCGCCAGCTTGGGTACAAACAGGAGCGATGATGCAGGTCTTACACGTTTGTTCTGAGATGTTCCCGTTATTAAAAACGGGTGGACTTGCGGATGTGATTGGCGCGCTGCCAGCCGCACAAATTGCCCAGGGCATTGACGCTCGCGTACTGTTACCGGCGTTCCCCGACATCCGTCGCGGCATCCCGGACGCTAAAGTCGTTGCCCGCCGCGACACGTTTGCCGGGCACATGACGTTGTTGTACGGCCGCTATAACGGCGTGGGAATTTACCTGATTGATGCGCCGCATCTCTACGATCGATCAGGGAGCCCGTATCACGATAGCAACCAGAATGCCTATGCCGATAACGTGAAGCGCTTTGCGCTGCTCGGCTGGGTGGGTTGTGAAATGGCCTGTGGACTGGATCCGTTCTGGCGCCCGGACGTGGTGCATGCGCATGACTGGCACGCGGGGCTGGCACCGGCTTACCTGGCAGCACGCGGTCGCCCGGCTAAATCGGTATTTACCGTGCATAACCTGGCGTATCAGGGGCTGTTCTACGGCCACCATATGAATGAGATCCAGCTTCCGTGGGACTTTTTCAACATGCATGGGCTGGAGTTTCACGGACAGATCTCATTTTTGAAGGCGGGGCTTTATTACGCTGACCATATCACGGCGGTAAGCCCAACCTACGCGCGGGAAATTACGGAACCGCAGTTCGCCTACGGGATGGAAGGTCTGTTGCGTCAGCGTCACCATGAAGGCCGTCTGTCGGGGATCCTCAATGGTGTGGATGACACTATCTGGAGTCCTGAAAAAGACCTGCTGCTGCCCGCAAGCTATGGCCGGGATACGTTAGAGTTGAAGGCTGAAAACAAACGCCAGCTACAGGTGGCGATGGGACTAAAAGTCAGCGACACCGCGCCGCTGTTTGCGGTGGTCAGTCGCCTGACTAGCCAGAAAGGGCTGGATCTGGTGCTGGAAGCACTACCGGGCCTGCTGGAGCAGGGCGGCCAGCTGGCGCTATTAGGCGCAGGCGACCCGGTATTGCAGCAAGGTTTCCTTGCCGCTGCTGCGGAACACCCAGGGCAGGTTGGGGTGCAGATTGGCTATCACGAAGCGTTCTCGCACCGGATCATTGGCGGTGCGGACGTTATCCTGGTGCCAAGCCGCTTTGAACCCTGCGGCCTGACCCAGCTTTATGGTTTGAAATACGGCACGCTGCCGCTGGTTCGCCGTACCGGCGGCCTGGCAGATACCGTGGCAGATAGTTCGCTGGAGAATCTGGCCGATGGTATTGCCAGCGGTTTTGTCTTTGAGGACAGCAATGCCTGGTCGCTGCTCAGAGCGATACGCCGTGCTTTCGTACTATGGTCTCGTCCTTCACTCTGGCGCTATGTTCAGCGCCAGGCGATGAATATGGATTTTAGCTGGCAGGTAGCCGCGCACTCTTATCGCGAGCTGTATCAACGCCTGGTCTAATTACGGGGATCTTATTTATGAATGCACCTTTTACTTATGCATCACCGACGCTCAGCGTTGAGGCACTGAAACACTCAATTGCCTATAAGCTGATGTTTATCATCGGGAAAGATCCGGCTATCGCCAACAAACACGAGTGGCTAAACGCTACGTTGTTTGCCGTTCGCGATCGTCTGGTTGAGCGTTGGCTGCGGTCAAACCGCGCCCAGCTCTCCCAGGAAACGCGCCAGGTTTACTATCTGTCGATGGAATTTCTGATTGGCCGTACGCTCTCTAATGCGCTGTTATCGTTAGGGCTGTATGACGATGTCAAAAACGCGCTGGAAGGGATGGGGCTCGACCTCGAAGAGCTGATTGATGAAGAAAACGACCCAGGGTTAGGCAACGGAGGCTTAGGTCGTCTGGCGGCCTGCTTCCTGGATTCGTTAGCCACGCTGGCGCTGCCGGGCCGGGGTTACGGGATTCGCTACGACTACGGGATGTTCAAGCAGAACATCGTCGACGGTCGTCAAAAAGAGTCGCCGGACTACTGGCTGGAATACGGCAACCCGTGGGAGTTCCCGCGCCATAATACGCGCTATAAAGTTCGCTTTGGCGGACGCGTGCAGATGGAAGGCAAAGCCAGCCGTTGGCTGGAAACCGAAGAGATCCTCGCGGTCGCCTACGATCAAATCATCCCCGGCTACGATACCGATGCCACCAACACGCTGCGTCTGTGGAATGCCCAGGCCAGTAGCGAAATCAACCTTGGTAAATTTAACCAGGGTGACTACTTCGCCGCCGTGGAAGATAAAAACCACTCGGAAAACGTGTCGCGCGTGCTGTACCCGGACGACTCTACCTATTCCGGGCGCGAGCTACGTCTGCGTCAGGAGTATTTCCTCGTATCGGCAACGGTGCAGGATATTTTAAGCCGCCACTACATGCTGCATAAAACCTATGCCAACCTGGCGGATAAAATTGCTATCCACTTAAACGATACTCATCCGGTGCTGTCGATTCCTGAGCTGATGCGTCTGCTGATTGATGAGCATAAGTTCAGTTGGGATGAGGCGTTTTCGGTCGCCTGCCAGGTATTCTCCTACACCAACCACACCTTGATGAGCGAAGCGCTGGAAACCTGGCCGGTGGATATGTTGGGTAAAATCCTGCCGCGCCACCTGCAAATTATCTTTGAGATTAATGATTACTTCCTGAAGACCTTGCAGGAGCAGTATCCGAACGACACCGCCCTGTTGAGCCGCACTTCCATCATCGATGAGTCCAACGGCCGTCGCGTGCGCATGGCGTGGCTGGCGGTGGTGGTCAGTAAGAAGGTGAACGGGGTTTCTGAGCTGCACTCGAACCTGATGGTGCAGTCGCTGTTCGCTGACTTCGCCGCCATCTTCCCGATGCGCTTCACCAACGTCACCAACGGCGTCACGCCGCGGCGCTGGCTGGCGCTGGCGAACCCGGCGCTGTCTGACGTTCTGGATGAGAATATCGGCCAAACCTGGCGTTCCGATCTCAGTCAGCTTAAAGAGCTGGAACAGCATATTGATTATCCGAAGGTTAATCAGGCTGTGCACCACGCTAAGCTCCAGAATAAAAAGCGTCTGGCGGCATTAATTGCCCAGAATCTGGATGTGGTGGTTAACCCTCACGCCCTGTTCGATGTACAGATTAAGCGTATTCACGAATACAAACGTCAGTTGATGAACATACTGCACGTGATCGCTCGCTACAATCGCATCAAAGCAGACCCGGAAGCGAATTGGGTGCCGCGGGTGAATATTTTTGCTGGTAAAGCCGCATCGGCTTACTACATGGCGAAACATATTATTCACCTGATAAACGACGTGGCGGATGTGATCAACAACGATCCGCAGATTGGTGACAAGCTCAAAGTGGTGTTCATTCCAAACTACAGTGTGAGCCTGGCCCAGGTGATTATTCCGGCAGCGGATCTTTCTGAGCAGATTTCGCTCGCGGGGACGGAAGCTTCCGGCACCAGTAATATGAAATTCGCGCTTAATGGCGCGTTAACCATTGGCACGCTGGACGGAGCCAACGTCGAAATGCAAGAACACGTTGGTGCGGATAACTTCTTTATCTTCGGCAACACCGCTGAACAAGTTGAGGAGTTGCGCCGTCAGGGCTATAGCCCACGTGACTACTATGAACAGGATGAAGAACTTCGTCAGATACTGACGCAAATTGGTACCGGCGTGTTCAGTCCTGGTGAACCGGGGCGCTACCGTGACCTGGTAGATTCGCTGATTAACTTCGGTGACCACTACCAGGTGCTGGCAGACTTCCGCAGCTATGTTGACTGTCAGGACAAGGTAGATGAGCTGTATCGTGAACCGGAAGAGTGGACCACCAAAGCGATGCATAATATCGCCAACATGGGCTACTTCTCCTCCGACCGAACGATTCAGGAGTATGCCGAGAATATCTGGCATATCGAGCCGGTAAGGTTGTAAAAAAGACACGGGGCCAATCGGCCCCGTTTCTTTTCCCGTGTTTTCTCATACTTATGTAGCCCGGCCAAGCGCAGCGCCGCCGGGATAAGCACCTAGCCTCCCCGGGGTCGCATTCTGCTCGCCCGGGCTACGTTCTCGTACTTATGTAGCCCGGCCAAGCGCAGCGCCGCCGGGATAAGCACCTAGCCTCCCCGGGGTCGCATTCTGCTCGCCCGGGCTACGTTCTCGTACTTATGTAGCCCGGCCAAGCGCAGCGCCGCCGGGATAAGCACCTAGCCTCCCCGGGGTCGCATTCTGCTCGCCCGGGCTACGTTCTCGCACATTTGTAGCCTGGCCAAGCACAATGCCGCCGGGATTAGCACCGAGCCCCGGGGGCGCATTCTGCTCGCCCGGGCTACGTTCTCGCACATTTGTAGCCCGGCCAAGCGCAGCGCCGCCGGGATAAGCACCGAGCCTCCCCGGGTCGCATTCTGCTCGCCCGGGCTACGGTTTCGTACTTTTGTAGCCCGGCCAAGCGCAGCGCCGCCGGGAGTCGAGCTTCGTTCTCACAACCGCTTAATTTCAGAAAAGTGCCGGGGCGGATTACCGGTTGATATCTTTTATACTCGGAGCCTCGCAGGGAATAGCGGATCCGTTAAATGAAAAGAGTCACCCCTTTATTTCTGTCTGTCCTTATGGCTTTCTTCGGTGTCCCCATATTGGCGCAATGCGTGGCATTATGCGGTGGGATCGTCGTTTTTATCATCGCTTCCCTCGCGGATGCTTCGGGTATCGACGGGCCGCTAAAAGATCATTTCTCCACGCTATCCTTAATGCTTACTAGCGTGATGATGTTTGCCTGTGGGCGGTTATGGGCACGAGAAAGCCAGTCGGAAACCTGTGTTGAATGGCGGCATTGCTGCCTGATACTGCCAGCTATTCTGGCGCTTATATGCTGGGTGTTTACTTTGCAACAAGCTGGGCTTGAATTTACGCAGGTGAAGGTAAACTGGTTGTCTACCGTGCTTATTGCACCATGGATGGGGGCGTATATCGTTGCCCTGCTTAACCAATGGTATTGGGACATTCTGTTGCTGCCCGTCTGCTCGCAGGTCTGCTTTGCGCTGGGATACGGCGGAAAACAATGGTTTTCTTTGCGCGTAAAGTCGCGCGCTATTTGTCTGGGGATCCTGACCCTGGGCGCGGCAGCGGCGGCTTACCAGGCATGGCATCAGGCACAAAAATTCCCGCCAACGCTTTATGAGAATCTGAACCGCCGTGACTTTGACCCCAGAAAGTGGAGGAACAAACTCACACAGATACAAGGCGCGCCAACGCTCAAATTCATGCAAAACATACCGCGTATGGATGGGGCAACGGCGGCACTGCCACTCTACGCATCGGCGTTTTATGGCCTTAGTGAGTTGCCAAAGGATTTCCCATCGGACAGTTTTCTCAATAATTCAGGTACACCGCAAGCCTATACCAATATTATTGAAAATAAAGCCGATATTATCTTTGTCGCGCAGCCATCACAGGCGCAAAAACAGCTGGCGGAAGCCTCTGGCGCACACCTCGTCTATACCCCATTCGCTCGTGAAGCCTTCGTGTTTGTAGTCAATAAGTACAACCCCGTAACCACGCTGAGCGATGCGCAGATTCGCGCTATTTATAGCGGCAAGATCACGCAATGGCGCGAAGTTGGCGGTGATACCAATCCTATTCAGGCCTGGCAACGGCCTGAAGATTCGGGCAGCCAGACCGCTATGCTGGCAAAAGTGATGAAAGAGACGCGCATGAGCCCGGCTACTGAAAAGCAGATTGCTACCGCGATGGGGGACGTCATTGATGTTGTTGCCGAATACCAGAATACGCAAGGGGCAATTGGCTATACCTTTCGTTATTACGCTACGCAGATGAAGGCCAGTAACGGAATCAAACTGCTAGCAATTAATGGCATTTCGCCAACGGCCGAGAATATTCGCAATGGTACTTATCCCTACACGGTCGAGGCATACATGGTGACTCATGAACATCCGACGGCAGAAACCCAAAAGCTGGTGGACTGGTTTTTAAGCCCGCAGGGGCAAAGGCTGGTGGAAGATGTGGGGTATGTGCCGTTAATTAAGGCGCCGCAGTAAAATGATGCAATGCAAATTACACGATGAGGCCTGGCAAAGGGGGGGCTCTCATTATTTATGACGGAAATACAAAGTACTACGTTTAATTGGTTCGCTTAACGTCGCCATGTGGCTCATTTCATTATTTCAGGGAGATATTCGTTGTGAAAAAACCGATCATTCTGCTTCTTACGTCAATCCTATTTATAGGAATGACCTCCACGCTAAGCCTGGCGGCAGAGGCTTTACCGGATGGTAAAGATTATCCTGCAAAGCTATATCACGGTGAGACGGTGACGAGCGTAGATCGTTCGGATGGGTTTACCAATATGTTCCGCACGCGCTTTAAACAAGCCTTATCTAACGAGACGGTTTTTGCCGGGGAATATGCCATGACAGAATGGGGTTGCGGGGGATCAGGTTGCCATGTCGTAGCTTTTATCAATAAGCGTACCGGGCGTGCGCTGGATACCGCATTTCAGGCTTATGAGGCGGGCACATCTGAGGAACCTGAGTCAATCGGCGAAGAAATTGTTTATTTGAATCAAAATAGCCGTTTGTTAGTGACTGACGAAACCACGGAAAATGGGGAAGCGTTTAGAAAATATTATGTGGTGAAGAATAATAAATTAGAGCTTATTCGCAAGGTCCCAGCAGAAAAAGAATAGTGCGGGTGATTTGCCGTTAATTAAGCCACAGAAATCGACTACTAAATACAGATACAGGGAGAAAGGTTGGTGAAAATGAAAATGGTAGTACTGGCAGTTTTATGCTGTTTACTGACGGCCCCAGCGCTAGCGGATACCATCCGCAACGCACAGGGAAATGCGGTGGGGTCGGTAAGGGAAGACAGCTATGGTAATAAAACCTACCGCGATCACAATGGCAATCAACAGGGCTCGTCTTCAGTGAGTTCCAGTGGCGAAGTCACCTACAAGGATAGAAACGGCAATAGTCGGGGGAGGGCGAATACCAGTTCCAGCGGTGAAACGACCTACCGTGACAATAATGGCAACGTGCGAGGTACGGCAAAAACGGACTCAAGCGGCGTCACGACCTATCGTGATAACAATGGCAATATTGCGGGAACCTCCAGAACTGACTCCAGCGGAAATAAGACCTTCAAAGACAAGAACGGGAATCAAGTCGCCAGTCTGAGCCAGTAATGCGGCGGATATAGCCTGGCTAACATTTTTGCACATTTGTAGCTCGGCCAAGCACAGCGCCGCCGGGATTAGCACCTAGCCTCCCGGGGTCGCATTCTGCTCGCCCGGGCTACGTGTTCGCCAATCTTTAGCTCAGTCTGATAAACCTACGACGCCAGTGACAGTTCAGACTTTCCCAGGGTTTTCACCAGCCATTCGCTAATCCGCGACTGCTGCTCCGCGTTGAGCCACATTCCCTGCTTAGTACGGCGCCAGATGGCATCATCCAGACGGCGAACCCATTCATGCTCAACCAGATAGCGCAGCTCGGCTTCATAAAACTCGTGGCCAAAGTCCTCGCCCAGCCCGGCAATATCGCGTGCGTCGCCGATAATCAGCTCGCTGTTACTGCCGTAGGTGCGGGCAAAGTGGCGAGCCAGCGATTCACTGATGAAAGGATAACGGCGGCGCAGTTTCGCGGCGTAATCGTCACGGTCGCTGCCAATCTCTCCGCCGGGTAGCACGGCACCTTTGGTCCACGCCGGGCCAATGCCGTGGTAGTAAGGCGCCAGTTTTTCCAGCGCATGTTCCGCCAGTTTACGATAGGTGGTGAGCTTACCGCCAAACACCGACAGCAGCGGGGCCTTGCCGTGATCATCATGAATATCCAGCGTGTAGTCGCGGGTGATAGCCTGCGGTGAGTCGGATTCATCGTCGCATAACGGACGGACGCCTGAGTAAGTCCAGACGATATCTTCACGAGCCAGCTGTTTTTTAAAGTGGCTGTTGTAGACCTTAAGCAGATAGCTGATTTCGCTCTCATCGATCTCGACGTTTTTGGGGTCTCCCTGATACTCGACGTCGGTGGTGCCGATAATGGAAAACTCATCCATCCACGGGATCACGAACACAATGCGCTTATCTTCGTTTTGCAGAATGTAGGCCTGTTTTTGTGTATGCACGCGCGGCACCACAATATGGCTGCCCTTAATCAGGCGAATGCCGTACGGTGATGGCAAATGCATACTATCATCGAAGAACTGTTTTACCCACGGGCCGGTAGCGTTGACCAAACCGCGCGCCTGCCAGCGGAAAGTTTCACCGCTATCGATATCTTCGGCTTCAACAATCCACAGGCCATTCTCGCGTTTTGCGGAGATGGCGCGAGTGCGGGTACGGACTTCACCGCCTTTTTTCACCACCATCTGGGCGTTCGCTAATACCAGACGGGCATCGTCAACCCAGCAGTCGGAATATTCGAAACCGCGCACGATTTCTGGTTTCAAAACGGAATCTGCGCCAAAGCGCACACCTTTCGACGCGGGCAGGCTGGTGCGTTTGCCGAGATGATCGTACATAAACAGCCCGGTACGAATCATCCACGCCGGGCGCAGATGCGGCTGATGCGGCAGTCGAAAGCGCATGGGAATGGCAATATGCGGGGCCATTTTAAGCAGCACTTCACGCTCGGCCAGCGCTTCGCTAACCAGACGGAATTCGTAGTGTTCAAGGTAGCGCAGGCCGCCATGGATGAGCTTGGAGCTGGCGCTGGAGGTGGCACAGGCCAGATCTCTGGCTTCCAGCATCAGCACCGATAATCCGCGCCCTGCTGCATCCGCCGCAATGCCTGCACCGTTGATACCGCCACCTATCACAATCAGATCTTTGGTTTCCATTATTGCTACCTCAGGGACTTTCGTTATAGCTCATTAATGTTCGATAACGCTCATAATAGCAAGTAAACGCGCTTTTGGTAACATAGAAAAAACAATTTAGAGTGATGTGCATAACATATTGGCGTTTATGTGGCCTGAAGACGTACACTTGGCGGTAAAATGTCGTCTGTAAGACACCTGCAATTACGATTAAGAGAGCACCATGGATCAGTTTGAATGTATCAACGTAGAACAGGCGCACCAGAAGCTGCAGCAAAGCTCGGCGGTACTGGTGGATATTCGCGACCCGCAAAGCTATGCCGTTGGGCATACGCCGGGCGCGTTTCATCTGACCAACGACACGCTGGGCGCGTTTATGCGCGATAACGATTTTGAAACGCCGGTGATGGTGATGTGCTATCACGGCAACAGCAGTAAGGGTGCTGCCCAGTACCTGCTGCAACAAGGGTATGACAAGGTTTACAGCGTGGATGGCGGCTTTGATGCCTGGCATCGTCACTTCCCCGCCGAGGTTGAGCACGCGGTAATTTAACCCGTCGTCTCCACCGACCTGAAACCGCCTCTTTGTAGGCGGTTATGCGCGCCGCTACAACGTATCCGTCTGGGTTAGGGTATACTGTCCTCTTTTGTGTGGAAGATAAGCGACCTGCTGTATGTTGATGATCACCTCTTTTACTAACCCTCGCGTGGCTCAGGCCTTTGTGGATTACATGGCGACGCAGGGCGTTATTCTGACAATCCAGCAGCATGAGCGCAGTGATGTCTGGCTTTCTGATGCGTCGCAGGAGATGCGCGTTCGCGAAGAGCTGGAACGTTTTCTCGCCAATCCTGCCGACCCGCGCTATCTCGCCGCCAGCTGGCAATCAGGGCAAACCAATAGCGGTCTGCACTACCGTCGCTTCCCTTTCCTGGAAACATTGAAAGCGGGCGCGGGCCCGGTGACGTTAACCGTGATGGTCGCGTGTATTCTGGTGTTTATCCTGATGAGCGCGATGGGCGACCAGCCAGTGATGTTGCTGCTTGCCTGGCCGTACGATGATTCGCTGAAATTTGAGGCCTGGCGCTACTTTACCCACGCCTTAATGCATTTCTCCTTCGTTCATATCCTCTTCAACCTGCTATGGTGGTGGTACCTCGGCGGCGCGGTGGAAAAACGAATCGGCAGCGGCAAGCTGGTGGTCATTACGCTTATCAGCGCGCTGCTCAGCGGCTTTATCCAGCACCAGTTCAGCGGCCCATGGTTTGGCGGCTTGTCCGGCGTCGTTTATGCGTTAATGGGCTATGCCTGGCTTCGCGGCGAGCGTGACCCGCAGAGCGGCATCTTCCTGCCGCGTGGGCTGATTATCTTCTCGCTGGTCTGGCTGGTTGCCGGATGGTTTGATGTATTAGGGATGTCGATTGCGAACGGTGCGCATGTCACCGGGTTGGTGATTGGTCTGGCGATGGCCATCGTCGATACGCACAATGTGCGAAAACGAGCATAATTTTCCAGGGACTTATCATGAAACAAACACAACGTCATGACGCGATAATCGAGCTGGTAAAACTACAGGGCTATGTGAGCACGGAAGAGTTGGTGGAGCATTTCTCGGTAAGTCCGCAGACGATTCGTCGTGACCTGAATGACCTTGCTGACCAGAAAAAAATCCTGCGCCACCACGGCGGCGCGGCGCTGCCGTCCAGCGCCGTAAACACCCCCTGGCACGATCGTAAGGCGACGCAGACTGCCGAGAAAGAGCGCATCGCGCACAAGGTGGCAAGCCAGATTCCCAATGGTTCTGCGCTGTTTATTGATATCGGTACTACGCCTGAAGCCGTCGCCCACGCCTTACTCAATCACAGCGATCTGCGGATCGTCACCAATAACCTTAACGTGGCCAACACGCTGATGGTCAAAGATGATTTCCGTATCATTCTTGCTGGTGGCGAGCTGCGCAGCCGGGACGGCGGCATTATTGGTGAGGCGACGCTGGACTTTATTTCCCAGTTCCGGCTGGATTACGGCATTCTGGGGATCAGCGGCATTGATAGCGACGGCTCGTTGCTGGAATTTGATTACCATGAGGTGCGCACCAAGCGCGCGATTATCGATAACTCCCGGCACGTGATCCTGGTGGTTGACCATTCGAAATTTGGTCGGAATGCGATGGTGAACATGGGCAGCATCAGCATGGTCGACGCGGTGTATACCGACGTTTTGCCACCGCCGGGCGTGATGCAGGTGATTGCCGAAAACGAAGTGCAGCTGGAGCTGTGCTAAACGTAGACACCATGAACACCTGCTACATGTAGGCCTGATAAGCTCGCGCCATCAGGCGAATAGGTGCAGATTGCCGGATGGCGGCGTTGCCTTATCCGGCCTACCCTTTATGACATCTGCTGCTGGAATTTGCCTTGGCTCAAATCGGTTACGATAACGTTCATGCGCTCTTCGGTCAGGCGATAGTAGCGAATTGAAATCGCCGTAATCAGGTAGAAAATCGCCGGCAATACTGTGAACAGAATTAACACCCCGCGGATAGCTTCTGCTGACTGCTGCTCAACCCCCGCCTGATAACCGTAGAAGGCCAGGCCCCAACCGGTTAACGCTCCGCCAATGGCGACACCCAGTTTAATAATGAAGATATTTGCCGCGACGTTCATTCCGGTAATACGACGCTGAGTTTTCCATTCACCATAATTATTCGCGTCGGTAATCATCGACCACTGCAACGGCGCATTAATACCCTGCAAAATATTAAGGATAATATGCACGATAAATGCCGGGATCCAATAATTAGCTGGCAGGATTAAGAATGCTAATCCTAATAAAGCACTGAGGATATTGATCCATACCGAGGCACGAATTTTACACATCCGAGAGCCAAGTTGTTTAGCCGCGAGACTACCTACCACGGCGGCAACGGTTGTGGCCAGCATAAACAGTGAAATAATGCTGCTGCCTTGATTCAAAATATATTGCACAAAATAGACCAACAGACTGCCGCGCACGACGACGCCACACAGCATGGCGAGGTTGTATATCGACAATATCCGCCACTGATCGTTTTTCATCAAAATGCGCACATCGCGTAAAATGTTCAGGTTTTCTTCTTTAACCGGCGTAATTCGTTCACGCGTGGTCATAAAACAAATCAGGAACATCACGCAACCAATCGCGCCAAAAATACCCATAGCCCATTGCATACCGCTGGCTCTGTCGCCGGGGGCGATAAAGTCGGCGAGTGGCAGGATAAGCGCGGTTCCCATCGCACCACCGATTGGTGCGACGGCAAAGCGCCAGGATTGCAGCGACAGATTTTCTTTCGGATCGGCAGTAATGGCGGCGCCTAACGAGCAATATGGAATATTAATCGCCGTATACATCAGCGTCATAAAAATATAGGCGACGACGGCATAAACAATTTTCCCCGTTTGCTCAAAGGCAGGCGTGGAATAAACCAAAACGCAACTCACGGCGAACGGTACGCAAATGATTAACAGCCATGGGCGAAAACGTCCCCAGCGGCTTTTAGTTTGATCGGCAATGGCGCCCATAATGGGGTCAGTAATGGCATCAAGCACCCTGACGACGAGAAATAAAGTTCCCATGACGGCCGGGGGCAAACCATAAATGTTGGTATAAAAATAGGCCAGAATGGCCACCGACGAGTCGAAGACGATATGGCTTGCGGCATCGCCCAAACCAAAACCAAACTTCTCTGTGTTACTAATTTTTCCGGTTAATGCCGACATAGGGTCACCTTTTTATTATTACGTGCCAACATACGACATCATTTATAAAAGGTGGCTCTAAGGCTGAGTATTCTAATTTTTCGCTTTACGGTTACGTTAATTCTCTATTGTGACGTAGCTATCTCTTTGTGCCGCTTTGCCTGATGGTGGCTATGCCTTATCAGGCCGACGCTTTGTGCTGCTTTGCCTGATGGCGGCTACGCCTTATCAGGCCGACGCTTTGTGCTGCTTTGCCTGATGGCGGCTACGCCTTATCAGGCCTACGCTTTGTGCCGCTTTGCCTGATGGCGGCTACGCCTTATCAGGCCGACTTTTTGTGCTGCTTTGCCTGATGGCGGCTACGCCTTATCAGGCCGACTTTTTGTGCTGCTTTGCCTGATGGCGGCTATGCCTTATCAGGCCTACGCTTTGTGCCGCTTTGCCTGATGGCGGCTACGCCTTATCAGGCCTACGCTTTGTGCCGCTTTGCCTGATGGCGGCTACGCCTTATCAGGCCTACGCTTTGTGCCACTTTGCCTGATGGTGGCTATGCCTTATCAGGCCTACGCTTTGTGCCGCTTTGCCTGATGGCGGCTACGCCTTATCAGGCCTACGCTTTGTGCCGCTTTGCCTGATGGTGGCTATGCCTTATCAGGCCTACGCTTTGTGCCGCTTTGCCTGATGGTGGCTATGCCTTATCAGGCCTACGCTTTGTGCCGCTTTGCCTGATGGCGGCTATGCCTTATCAGGCCGACTTTTTGTGCTGCTTTGCCTGATGGCGGCTACGCCTTATCAGGCCTACGCTTTGTGCTGTTTTGCCTGATGGTGGCTATGCCTTATCAGGCCTGCTGAGAGCGTAGGCCTGATAAGCGAAGCGCCATCAGGCAGAGATTAAACGCCGTAGCCCATCATCTTCAGCAGATTTTGCGCATGCTGCACCGCATCCTGACGATGCGCCACGCCGAGCTTCTGATAAAGATTGCGGATATGGGTTTTGATGGTGGTTGCCGCCACGTCCAGTTCACCGGCAATCTGCTCGTTGCTGTAGCCCGAGTAGATAAGCCCCAACACCTGCCATTCGCGCTGAGTGAGCGGGCTGGTACGGATGAGTTCAGGAACTTCCGGGTGATTAAGCAGACGCTCGACAAAGCTCTCGTCGAAATGGGCAAATTTATGGCGGTGATGCTGGTTAATTTCACGCAAAATGCGCTGGGCGCGGTGTTGTTCAAGTTCCGGCAGCGTATTTAACTGAATCAACTGGCGCAACTGCTGCGCCATGGCCTCACCTTCAATGACAAAGTGGCTGATAAAACCGGTACGATTGGCCAGTTGTAAGGCTTCCAGCAACACGCGCTGGGCCTGGTTTTTGTTGCCTGACTGCCAATAAAGCTGGTTTAACAACAGCAAGTTGCGATTGAGATCGCTCATCAGGCGCAACGAGCGAGCGTTTTCGTTTAGCTCCTCAAGCACCATCTCAGCGGAGTCAAACTCACCGAGTAAAATCTGCACCCGGGCAATATTACGCCACTGGCCTTGCAGGAAATGGTTGTTGGCAAATTCGGGTTTCGGCGTATGACGCAGCCAGTTGGCGGCCGATTTTTTGTCGCCGACCATCTGCCAGTAAATCACCCGAACCTTATCCGCGTTGGACACCCAATCGCTATGATAAGCGCCGTTTCCGAGTAAATTCTCCAGACGATTCAAGTGATTCCGCGCATTATCTAAATCCCCACGCGCTAATGAACACTGTACCAGCAAACTTAAACATTGCAGCTGCTGCTGCGGCTGGAAGGTGCGCAAAACTTCAATCCCGGTACGCGCCGCGGTTTCGGCTTCGTCCAGACGCGCCCAGGCCCACAGCAACTGTGAGCGAATACGCAGTAAGAATTCGTGCATAGGCAGCTGTTCAAGATGCTGCTCGTGGATCAGCTGGAAGCCTTTTTCCTGGCACTCCCAGGCGGCCTGTAAGAAGCCCTGGGCAAAGAGGATTTCACTTTGCTGGATAAGGCTCCACAGCGCGTAGTGCCAGATATCATGGCGACGCGCCATCTGCTCTGTCTGCTGCATCACGGCGATAGACTGACCCAGCAATCCTTTACAGTGCAGTACCTCACCATGCACCGATGTGGCAACGATACGGCTGTAGAAATTCGCCAGCGGCAGCTCTTCAAGCGCCACGTTGGACAGCCGTTCAGCTTCTTCCTGATCGCCATCGTTGATAGCAACCTGTGCACGCAGGGCGTTGAAATCACCGTGCAATGAGGCGTCCATTTCTGAGGTCATCTCTTGTTCGGCGCGAGCCAGCAGGGTATTCACTTCGCTGTAACGGTGTTGGCTTTGCATCAGCCACGCCTGCAACAAGACCAGACGCGGGTTTTCCAGCAGGCTTTCCCACGGCAGGGCCGAGAGCGACTCTTCGAGCAGCGCCAGCTCGCTGTGGTGGAACAGTCCCCAGGCGTGATTTAACAAGATATCACGCAGCATTTTCGGATCGCCCGCGGCCAGCGCGTGATGAATGGCTTCGCTTGGGAAGCCTTGTGCCATCCAGCTTTCGGCGGCTGCGCGATGGATATTCGGCAGTTCAGCCGCCAGTTCCCACTGGCAGCGCTGGCGCAGGAAGCTGCAAAACAGCGGGTGATAATTAAACCACTCACCGGAGTTGTCCATGCGCTGAATAAACAGGCCCTGGCGCTCAATCTCTTCAAGCCGCATCTGACCATTCTCTTCGCCGGTGACGCGAGCGATAAGTGAGTCGTTCATCGAGCGCAGCAGGGAGCTTTTCAGCAAAAAGTTGCGGGTGTCCTGGTCAACGTTATCGAGCACTTCATCCACCAGATAATCGGACAGGTGGCTGGCATTAATACCCGCCAGACGACGCGCAGAGTGCTGCGTAGCGTTATTACGCTGACGTGCAGATAAGGCAATTAACTGCAATGCCGTGGCCCAGCCCGCGACGTCGTCGCACAGACGGCTGCTTTCCGCCGCTTCAATCGGCGACGCTAAGCGGCAGTCAAAAAATTGTTTGGTTTCCGCGTGGGTAAAGGAGAGCTGCTGGCTGCCCACCTCAAGAAGCTGATCGCGTACGCGAAGATTAGCGATGCCCAATTGCGGCAGATTGCGCGACAGCACAACCAGCGTCAGATTCTCCGGCTGGTGGCGCAGGAAAAAGCGCATCGCATCGTGAATGACGGGATTGGTAATCAGATGGTAATCATCAATGACTAAATACAGCGGGCGCTGCCATTCGCTAAGTTCGATGAAAAGCTGCGAGAAAAGCGAACTCAGGCTCGCGTACTGGCGCTTTTGCACCATATTTTCGCTGGCCTCACAATGCCCGCCGGTCGCCTGCTGGATAGCGGCTATCAGATAGCTGGCAAAACGCTCTTGCTGGTTATCGCCCTCATCAAGCGAGTACCAACCAAGATCTTTCATCCCTGCCGCCCATTGCGAAACGAGCGTTGTTTTTCCATATCCAGCCGGACTGGTTATCAGCGCCAGACGATAATTGTTCGCGCCGGAAAGTTTCGCCAATAGTCTCTCACGAACAACGGTGTGCTCGAGACGGACTGGTCGACTTAATTTTGACGGAATCAACATAGCTAATCACTTCACTGTGAGGATTGGGAAAAGGGATTTTTTCGCGCTTCGTAATTAATGCATACAAAGGTCGGTCAAATGGCTATGTATTGCAAGTTATGTCCTGTTTGGATGCTTGCGAATTTGCTATATGTCACAATTCTAAATATTTACTACCAACATCGTAGAAAGTCTCTCAGTACGCGGAAATACAGGTTTCCGTAACTGATTGTCATGATAGGTGAAATCAATTTTTTTCGACTATTGTGAATAGAGTGACTAAGAACATACTGTATCTAAGATAATTTCCGCAGAAACAATGCGTATTAGTTTGTTGCTTATTTTAGCCTCGCAATAGTTTCCTTATTTACATATATATCGCAAAACACCATTTCATTTCATGAGCGACAGCGAAGATTTTTTTAGCGCAATCCCTGACACTGAATTGGAAGACTGGGGCGGTTGTGAGGATTAAAAAACAACCACTTCTACCGCTGATGAGCTAAGTTATAGTGGCGTTGATCACACTTTTCGCTCATCCCTGCGACTCCTCCCCGGCTAATCCGGGACAGGATGAGGAAGTCGCGTAAGCGCCCCGGCACACTAGCGCTAATGTTTATGTAAAAAGGATTCTAATTCGCTATGTCACAGCCTACTTTCAATCACGATTCATTCCAGGCTGCCCTGACGCGTCAGTGGCAGCGATTTGGCCTGCAGGCCGCATCCGAAATGACGTCTCACCAGTGGTGGCAGGCTGTGAGCGGCGCGCTGGCGGAACAGCTTTCTGCGCAGCCGGTGGCGAAGCCGGAAAAAGGCCAGCGCCATGTGAACTACATCTCGATGGAGTTTTTGATTGGCCGTCTGACCGGCAACAATCTGCTCAACCTCGGCTGGTATGAAGGGGTTAGCGAAGCGCTGAAAGGCTACAACATCAACCTGACCGACCTGCTGGAAGAAGAGACTGACCCGGCACTGGGTAACGGCGGTCTGGGCCGTCTGGCGGCGTGTTTCCTGGACTCAATGGCGACCGTCGGCCAGTCCGCTACCGGTTATGGTCTGAACTACCAGTACGGCCTGTTCCGTCAGTCCTTTGACGACGGTCACCAGATGGAAGCGCCGGACGACTGGAAGCGCGGCAGCTATCCGTGGTTCCGCCATAACGCGGCGTTGGATGTTCAAGTTGGCATCGGCGGCAAAGTCGTGAAAGGGGAATGGCAGCCGGCCTTTACCATTACCGGTGAAGCCTGGGATCTGCCGGTGCTCGGCTACCGCAACGGCGTCGCACAGCCGCTACGTCTGTGGCAGGCCACGCATGCGCATCCGTTCAACCTGACCAAATTCAACGACGGCGATTTCCTGCGTGCAGAACAGCAGGGCATCGACGCCGAAAAACTGACAAAAGTGCTCTATCCGAACGACAACCATACGGCGGGTAAAAAACTGCGCCTGATGCAGCAATACTTCCAGTGTGCGTGCTCGGTGGCGGATATTCTGCGTCGTCACCATCTGGCAGGCCGTAAGCTGCATGAGCTGGCTGACTTTGAAGTTATTCAGCTAAACGATACTCACCCAACTATCGCCATCCCAGAACTGCTGCGCGTGCTGATTGATGAGCACCAGATGAGCTGGGACGATGCCTGGGCGATTACCAGCAAAACCTTCGCCTACACCAACCATACCCTGATGCCAGAGGCGCTGGAGTGCTGGGATGAGAAGCTGGTCAAAGCGCTGCTGCCGCGCCACATGCAGATCATCAAAGAAATTAACGATCGCTTTAAGAAACTGGTCGATAAAACCTGGCCGGGTGATGAAGCGGTTTGGGCAAAGCTGGCTGTAGTACACAGCAAGCAGGTGCGTATGGCGAACATGTGCGTCGTCAGCGGTTTTGCCGTCAACGGCGTGGCCGCGCTGCACTCGGATTTGGTCGTGAAAGACCTGTTCCCGGAATATCATCAGCTTTGGCCGAACAAATTCCACAACGTCACCAACGGCATTACGCCGCGCCGCTGGATCAAACAGTGCAACCCTCAGCTTGCCGCGCTGCTGGATAAAACGCTCAAGAAAGAGTGGGCGAACGATCTGGACCAGTTGATCAATCTGGAAAAATACGCTGACGACGCCAAATTCCGGCAGAAATACCGCGATATTAAGCTGGCGAACAAACAGCGTCTGGTCAGCTTTATCAAAGCGCGTACCGGTATTGAAATCACCACCGACGCTATTTTTGACATCCAGATCAAGCGTTTGCATGAATACAAACGTCAGCACCTGAACCTGTTGCACATTGTGGCGCTGTATCAGGAAATTCTTCAGAACCCGCAGGCTGACCGCGTACCGCGCGTGTTCCTGTTTGGCGCAAAAGCGGCACCGGGCTACTACCTGGCGAAGAACATTATCTTTGCTATCAATAAAGTGGCTGAGGTTATCAATAACGATCCCGCGGTTGGCGATAAGCTGAAAGTGGTCTTCCTGCCGGATTACTGCGTGTCGGCAGCGGAGATGTTGATCCCGGCCGCCGATGTGTCTGAACAGATTTCTACCGCGGGTAAAGAGGCCTCCGGCACCGGCAATATGAAGCTGGCGCTAAACGGTGCGCTCACCGTCGGGACGCTAGACGGCGCGAACGTCGAAATCGCCGAACAGGTGGGCGACGAGAATATCTTCATCTTCGGTCATACCGTAGAGCAGGTGAAGGAGCTGAAGGCAAAAGGCTACGATCCGCTGAAATGGCGTAAAGCTGATAAGCAGCTGGATGCGGTGTTGAAAGCGCTGGAAAGCGGGAAGTTCAGCGACGGCGACAAACATGCATTCGACCAGATGCTGCACAGCATCGGCAAACAAGGCGGCGACCCGTATCTGGTGCTGGCTGACTTTGCAGCCTATGTGGAAGCGCAGAAGCAGGTTGATGTGCTGTACCGCGATCAGGATGCGTGGACGCGTGCCGCTATCCTGAATACTGCGCGCTGCGGCATGTTCAGCTCCGATCGCTCTATCCGCGATTATCAGAAACGTATCTGGCAGGCAAAACGCTAAGGACAGGCCATGGAGAGCAAACGCCTCGATAATGCCGCGCTAGCGGCGGGGATTAGCCCGAACTATATCAATGCCCACGGTAAGCCGCAGTCTATTGGTGCCGACACCAAACGGCGTTTGCTTGACGCTATGCATCACGGTGCCGACACCTCTGTAGCGGCGATGCCGGTACCCAACGTGATGGTCTGGACTTACGGTAAGAAAATGGCGCTGCCGGTGGCGGGAAAAGGCGAGTTTAGCTGGATCCTCACCACCGAAGAGGGCAAGCAGCATCAAGGACGCGTGGCGGGCGGGAAAAACCTCAACCTGCCAACTCGCCTGCCGGAAGGGTATCACTCATTAACGCTGACCCAGAATGATGAGCGTTGGCACTGCCGGGTGATTATCGCCCCCGAACGTTGCTATGAACCGCAGCCGCTGAAAGAGGCGAAAAAGCTGTGGGGAGCTTGCGTGCAGCTTTATACCCTGCGCTCAGACAATAACTGGGGCATCGGTGATTTCGGTGACCTGAAGGCGATGCTGCCTGAAGTTGCTAAGCGCGGCGGCGCGTTTATCGGCCTCAACCCTATTCACGCGCTCTATCCGGCGAACCCGGAAAGCGCTAGCCCTTACAGCCCGTCGTCGCGTCGTTGGATGAACGTTATCTATATCGACGTCAACGCGGTTGAAGATTTTGCGAAAAGTGAAGAGGCGCAGGCATGGTGGAAGCTGCCGGCAACGCAGGAGAAACTCAGCGCCGCGCGCGAAGTGGCGCAGGTGGATTACACGGCGGTTACAGAGCTGAAAATGACCGCGCTGCGGCTGGCATGGAAGCGCTTTGCCAAACGCACCGATGAGTTGATGACGACTTTCCGCTACTTTGTCGACAAAGAAGGCGAGAGTCTCTACTGGCAGGCGGCGTATGACGCGCTGCACGCCCATCACGTGAAAGAAGACCCGATGCGTTGGGGCTGGCCGGCATGGCCGGAGGCGTATCAGACGATTGAAAGCCCGGAAGTGCACGCATTTTGTCAAAAGCATGCTGACGAAGTCGATTTCTATCTGTGGCTACAATGGCTGGCGTACACCCAGTTTGCCGAATGTTGGGCCATCTGTCAGCGCGATGAGATGCCGATTGGCCTCTATCGTGACCTGGCGGTGGGCGTGGCGGAAGGCGGTTCGGAAACCTGGTGCGACCGTGAGCTTTACTGTCTGAAAGCTTCCGTCGGTGCGCCGCCGGATATTCTCGGGCCGTTGGGGCAAAACTGGGGACTGCCGCCGATGGATCCGCATATCATCACCGCGCGGGCCTATGAACCGTTTATTGATCTGCTGCGCGCCAACATGAAAAACTGCGGCGCGCTGCGTATCGATCATGTGATGTCGGTACTGCGTTTGTGGTGGATCCCTTACGGTGAAACCGCTGACCACGGCGCTTATGTGCAGTACCCGGTCGACGATCTGCTGTCGATTCTGGCGCTGGAAAGCAAGCGCAACAATTGCATGGTGATAGGCGAAGATCTGGGCACGGTGCCGGTTGAGATCGTCAGCAAGCTGCGTAAAAGCGGCGTCTACTCATATAAGGTGCTCTATTTTGAGAGCGACCAGGAGAAAAACTTCCGTGCGCCGAAAGCGTACCCGGAACAGTCGATGGCCGTGGCGACCACGCATGACCTGCCGACGCTGCGCGGCTACTGGGAAAGCGGTGATCTGATATTGGGAGAGGCGCTGGGTCTGTACCCCGATCCCGATGTGCTGACCGGTTTGTTTAAAGACCGTGAACTGGCTAAGCAAGGGCTGCTGGACGCTTTACATAAATATGGCACGCTGCCAAAACGCGCGGGTCACAAGGCGTCATTAATGTCGATGACGGGGACGTTGAGCCGAGGTATGCAGCGTTATATCGCCGACAGCAACAGCGCGCTATTAGGTTTACAGCCGGAGGATTGGTTGCAGATGGCCGCGCCGGTAAATATTCCAGGCACCAGCGTTTCGTATCCTAACTGGCGGCGTAAGCTCACCTCCTCACTGGAGGCGATGTTTGCCGATGATGGCGTCAATAAGCTGATTAAAGATTTGGATAAGCGCCGTAAAGCGGCGAGCAAGAAGAAGTAATTCATACCCCGGCGTCACGGCGCCGGTTTTTTGTAGTGCCTGATGGCGCTGCGCTTATCAGGCCTACATGATACGTATAACTTTTGTAGGCCGGGTAAGGCGAAGCCGCCACCCGGCAAAACGGCGAACACAATAGCAAAAAAGGTTTGTCATTAATCATAATGCCGGGATAAGCCCGGCATTATGATATTCAGAATAGGTAGCGTTAAACCACCATCCCCAGCAGTAAACAACCCACCAGACCACATACCGAAATAATGGTTTCCAGCATCGACCACGACTTGATGGTCTCACCGATGGTCAGGTTAAAGTACTCTTTGAACAGCCAGAAGCCTGGATCGTTCACGTGGGAGAAGATAACGGAGCCGGAGCCGACCGCGATAACCATCAGTTCAGGGCTCACACCGGTGGTGGCAATCAGCGGTGCCGCGATGCCGCCAGCGGTGATAGCCGCAACGGTCGCTGAACCCAGCGCAATACGCAGAACGGCGGCGATAGACCAGGCCATAAACAGTGGAGATACGTTGGATTCATGCATGATAGAGGCGATGTATTTGTCGACGCCGCTATCTACCAGAACCTGTTTGAACGCACCGCCACCACCGATAATCAGCAGCATCATGGCAATGATCTTAATGGAAGAGATCAGCGTATCGTTGATGTCATCCATTGAACGGCCACGGTTCAGACCGAAGGTGAAGATAGCAATCAGTACCGCAATCAGCGTCGCCATTACCGGGTCGCCGAAGAACTCAGCGGCAGGCAGCAGGGCGTGACCTTTTGGCAGCACCATTTCAGCCACGGCGCGCAGCGCCATCAGGATAACCGGAACCAGAGAAGTCCAGACGCTCACGCCGAAGGACGGCATTTCAGCATCGGTGAAGGTTTTCGGGTTGTGCAGGCCTTCTGGAATCGGTTTGTCGATCCCTTTCAGGCAGCGCGCATACACCGGGCCTGCCAGAATAACCGTTGGGATAGCCAGCAGCGTTCCGTACAGCAGGGTTTTACCCATATCCGCGTGGAAGATGGTCGCAATCGCAGTTGGGCCCGGGTGAGGCGGCAGGAAGCCGTGGGTCACGGAGAGCGCAGCGGCCATTGGCACACCAACGTACAGCAGCGGAATACGTGCGTTTGCAGCGATGGTAAAGACCAGCGGCAGCAACAAGACGAAGCCCACTTCATAAAACAGCGCAAAACCGACGGTGAAACCGGTCAGAACGACGGCCCACTGGATATGCTTGCGACCAAATTTCTCGATGAGCGTGGTGGCAATGCGCTGTGCGCCACCGCAGTCGGCGAGCATTTTGCCGAGCATGGCGCCGAAGCCCATAATCAGCGCCAGACTGCCGAGGGTACCGCCGACGCCGTTTTTAATGGAGACGATCACTTTGTCCAGCGGCATGCCCTGCATTAATCCAACGGCGAGTGCCACCAGAACCAGTGCGATGAAGCCGTTCATTTTGAAACGGATCATCAACAGTAATAAGAGGATAACCCCGATTGCTACGATGATTAATGGCATAATTTTTCCAGCCTTTAATTTGTTATGGGTAACGTCACTGTTGTTGCGACAATGTCCAATTGCCCCTACAGAGGGAATATACCCTTCATATTTCAAGTTGCAGGTGCGTCGGCTACACTTGCTCACCCCAGTCACGTACTCATGTACGCTCCCGGAGATGAGCTCCCTTGCCGCCTGCCTGCACCTCGAAATATTTTGGGTATAGATATTAATTGCTTCGCACCATCGTCATGTTGTATCGCCTGGACAAAGCGTCGCTAGCTATTATTTAACACGATGGCGTATGGCAGGATGATACGGGTAACATGCCGGTCTTGAGAATATCCCCGTGTGTACAAATGTTAATTATGCGACGTTAGTCAAACTATTGACTGGGGTTTTGCAGGTTTGCGGAAAGATAAAAGTGAGAAATGTTGCGCGGTAACATAGTCAATGGATATGAAAACTCCCGGCGGCGCTACGCTTGGCCGGGCTACATATGATCGTAGCCCGGCCAAGCGTAGCGCCGCCGGGAGAATGCTAACTCAATAGTAAGAGTGCTCGCCGCGCTGGTGTTCGGTAAGATCGCGCACGCCTTTCAGTTCAGGGAACTCGGCCAGCAGTTGCTTCTCAATACCGTCTTTCAGGGTGACATCAATCATCGAGCAACCGTTACAGCCGCCGCCAAATTGCAGAATGGCATAACCATCGTCGGTGATTTCCATCAGCGACACGCGGCCACCGTGACCGGCCAACTGTGGGTTTACCTGCGATTGCAGCATGTACTCAACGCGTTCCATCAGCGGCGCATCGTCGTTCACTTTGCGCATTTTTGCGTTTGGTGCCTTCAGCGTCAGCTGAGAACCTAACTGGTCGGTGACGAAATCAATTTCCGCATCTTCCAGATACGGAGCGCTCAGCTCATCGACATAAGCGGTGAGTTGTTCAAATTTCAGTTCGGTATCGCTTGCTTCCACCGCATCCGGCGGGCAATAAGAAACGCCGCATTCTGCATTAGGCGTACCTGGGTTAATCACGAATACACGGATCTGAGTCCCTTCTTCCTGATTAAGCAGAAGTTTGGCAAAGTGCGCTTGCGCAGTATCGGAAATACGGATCATAGCTTTGACCTAATAGTTGACTACTTTAGTTGGTTATAATACGCCCATCGCAGGGGGTCTACAAGGTGCGACACAGACACCATACCTGAACGCTCGCCGCGCCATTTCGCAAAAGCAGGCGGCAAATTTCGGCCACGGTGCTGCCCGTCGTGACCACATCATCCACAATAACCATATGGCGACCCTCCACCGGCAATTCAAGCCGGAAGGCATTTTTCAGGTTGTGTTTACGAAGCCTGGCACTCAACTGATGCTGGGCGGCGGTAGGGCGCACACGCCTGATGGCCTCGGGCTGATACGCCGTCGGCAACCATTTCGCCAGCGCCTGGCAAAGCAATTCGCTTTGGTTATAGCCCCGTCGCCAGTGGCGTCGTTGCCATAGTGGCACGCTAATCAGCCGCTCGGGCGCAGGCAGCCCAGCGTGTTGGCGGACGGCCAGTAACAGCAGGCGCGACAGCGCCGGAGCCAGCTCGGTTTTACCACTAAATTTGAAGTGATGAATCAGTTGGCTAAGCGGTGGCAGATAATCATTAATGGCCACCAGTCTCTGCCACGGCGGCGGCTTTTGCAGACAGCGTCCGCAAGGAGAACGAGCGGTTGCCGAGGGCAAACCGCACCGTGGGCAAACGCACATCTTGCTAAATAGCGTTGTCGAACAGCGCGAACAAATCCCCCATGCGGGTATCGCCAGCGGCATTTTACATAGCCAGCACAAGCCGTGCACTGTTAGCATTATCTCTCCTTGATGTGAAAAAAGAGAACAATAGCGGATGAAAGACATTTGGTGGCAGACCATTGGCGAAGGGAATTGTCATCTTGTGCTGCTGCACGGATGGGGGCTGAATGCCGAGGTCTGGGATTGCATAACGCCGGAACTTAGCGCGCACTTTACTGTGCATCTGGTCGACCTGCCGGGCTATGGCCGCAGCGTGGGGTTCGGTGCACTTTCACTTGAGGAGATGGCGGAGCAGCTTCTGGCTCATGCGCCACAGAAAGCTATCTGGCTGGGCTGGAGTCTGGGCGGGCTGGTGGCCAGTCAGATGGCGTTACGCCATCCTGAGCGGGTGATGGCACTCGTCACCGTGGCATCGTCACCGTGCTTTAGCGCCGATGCAGACTGGCCGGGCATCAAACCGGAAGTGTTGAGCGGTTTTCAGCAGCAATTGAGCGACGATTTCCAGCGCACCGTCGAACGTTTCCTCGCGCTGCAAACTATGGGAACCGAAAGCGCTCGTCAGGATGCGCGCGCGCTGAAAAAAACGGTACTGTCGCTGCCAATGCCTTCCACAGAAGTACTTAACGGCGGGCTGGAGATTTTGAAAACCGCCGACCTGCGCCAGCCGTTGACCACGTTGTCTGCGCCTTTCCTGCGGCTTTATGGGCGTCTTGATGGTCTGGTGCCGCGTAAAATTGTGCCCATGCTGGATGCATTATGGCCGGCCAGCGAGTCGGTGGTATTCGAAAAGGCCGCCCATGCGCCGTTCATCTCGCATCCACAGGATTTTTGCGCTGCCTTGATGACATTGAAGCAACGGTTAAATAATTAATTTTAATGGATCATGGCAAAACAGGGTTTCCTGGCGATACTTAAGTGGTTGCGATAGGTGATTAACTCACCTGGACGCCGCAATCATAAAAACAACACTTATGGAGAGTAGAAGCTATGAAACTTGTTACAGGTATTGTTACATCTCTGGTGATTGGCTCCCTGTCGTTTGGTGTATTCGCAGCGCAGGAAATTACCAAAGAAGACGTTGCCAAGATGAATCTGACGAAAATCGGCGATATCACGACGTCGAAAACCACGTCACCAAGCGATGCGAAAGCGGATTTATCGAAAAAGGCAGATGAGCTGGGCGGGAAGTACTACGTCATCATCGCCGGTGAGAAAAACGAGAAAACCGTTCACGGCAACGCAGACGTTTACAAATAGTGTCGAACATTTTCTCCCCGGCGTTATGCCGGGGAGATCTCTTAACGTAATGCCCACCACTGGCGCAAACAGGCTTTTCCTTCCGGGCAACTTTTACAACTGCCGGTCAGGCAACCATCCGGTTCTTCGTCAATCTTGACCACTTTTCCCATCGCTTCCAGACGGCTTAACATGGCGTCGACCAGCGCCTGCGGCGTATGCAGTTGCGCGCTGAGCTGTGAAGCTTCCATGCGTCCTTGCAGTGCCAACATATCGCGTACTTCGATCAATGACGCCATTTTGCCTCCTAGTGGCAATCGCCAGACGGGCTGGCACAGCATGAAGTCGGCGTTTTACGCGCCGTCAGCAGAGAAACTTCCACGCGGCTGCGGGCGCGACGTAACAGGCCCAGCAGTACCACGTTGAACAGAATCACCGCCAGAATACAGACCAGGCTGTAACGTGGATGCTGACTAAAGCTCACGGTCTGGTAATAGAGCGTTGAGAGCGAATAGGCGATATTCAACCCCCAGAGAATGGAGAATGTCATCCAGCCACGGCTCGACTCGCGGGCAATCGCCCCCATCACCGAAATGCATGGTACATACAGCAGCACGAAAATCAGGTAGCTGTACGCCGCGGCAGCGCTGCCAAACTTACTGCTCATCACGCCCATGGCCCCGGTTTCCATCACGCCATCGCCTTTACTGGCTTCGATTGGGTTCGCCAGTACGCTCAGGCTAAAGGTGTCTTTCAGCCCCTGCCAGGTTTCATCTGCCGCTTCTAACAGTTCTTCACCCAGATTGAATTCCTGTGGGTTAAACGCTTCATTCTGGATGTTTTCAGCGGTGTAGAGGGTATTGAGCGTACCGACAACCACCTCTTTCGCCATCGCCCCGGTAAACAGCCCCACGGTGGCCTGCCAGTTATCGTCATGGACGCCGATAGGTTTAAAGACCGGCGTAATCGCCCGGCTGACGGAAGCCAGCGCGGAGTCATTAATGTTGTCGACAATCTTGCCGCTAAACGAGAAGCTATTCAGCGCGCTCAGGAAGATACTAACGATAACGATAACTTTACCCGCGCGCAGCACGAAGCCTTTCAGGCGTTGCCAGGTCTGGATAATCAGGCTCTTCACGTGCGGCACGTGGTATACCGGCAGCTCCATTACAAACGGCGAGGCTTCGCCACGCATAATGGTGTATTTGAGCATCAGGCCGGTCAGGATAGCGATAGCGATACCCAGCACGTACAGCGAGAATACGACCAATGCGCCGCCCTGGCCGAAGAAAGCCGCGGCGAAGACGGCGAAAATAGCCAGACGCGCGCCGCAGGACATAAACGGTGCCATCATGATGGTCATCAGACGTTCACGCGGGGCATCCAGGGTACGGGCACCCATTACCGACGGTACGTTACAGCCAAAGCCGACAATCAGCGGAACGAAAGATTTACCCGGCAGACCCAGCGACTGCATTAAACGGTCCATAACGAACGCTGCACGAGCCATGTAGCCGGAATCCTCCAGGAAGGAGAGGAACAGGTACATCATGCCGATTTGCGGCACAAGCGGCAGCACGGTGTTAATACCGCCGCCAATCCCTTGGGCGAGGAATACGGTGAGCCAATCAGGGAAGTGCAGGGTGTAGCCAATCCACTGAATACCGTGGATAAACAGGGCAACCGAGCCACCATCAAAGATAGGTTGTAGAGCGCCGCCGATGTTGATCGCCAGTAAGAACATCAGATACATGACGAACAGGAAAATCGGTAATCCCAGCACGCGGTTGAGGACAATTTTGTCCAGCGCGGTGGTAAAACGGCTTGGTTCGGCGGTGAGAGTGTTACTCACGGCGTCACAAATCGCGGCAATACTCTGATAACGCGCATCGGCGATATGCAGCGCCGGGTCGTCGATTTCCTCACTCAGATTAGCGAGTGAGATATCCAGTTTGTGTGCGGCGTCACCTGCATAGGCGCGGCTATAAATATCGCCTTCCAACATTTGCAATCCGAGCCACTGGCGCTGACGTGCCGGGATATCTTGCGACATCTCGCGGGCCAGATTATCGGCTTCGCGCAGCAGCGGCTTTGGATAGTGCACCAGCTCCAGCGAGACATTTTCCTGATGGCGATCGATGGCTATTTTCAGCGCTTCCAGGCCGCGACCACGGGTTGAGACCAGCGGGATGACCGGGCAACCCAGACGAGCGGAGAGGGCGTCGACGTCGATGCGGATTTGTTGCTTCTCGGCAATATCCAACATGTTTAGCGCAACCACGCAGGGGATCCCCAGCTCAAGCAGTTGTAATGTCAGATAAAGATTTCGTTCCAGGTTGGAGGCATCGACCACGTTTATCAACAGGTCGGCATCGCCGCTCAGAATGTAATGGCAGGCGATTTGTTCATCCAGCGAGGTTTGTGAGGAGATAGTGGTGAGCGAATAGGTGCCTGGCAGGTCAACCAGCGTGGCCTGATGGTCAGTCGTTGTAAAAGCCCCTTCTTTACGTTCAACCGTTACCCCCGCCCAGTTGCCCACGCGCTGGCGCGCGCCGGTTAACTGATTAAATAGGGTGGTCTTACCGGAATTAGGATTGCCAATTAAACCAATGGTTATTTTTTTCATATTTCAGACTCTTAGTACCGGGCTAGGGTTATTGCGTGACGGCTTCTAATTCAATAAGCGCGAGATCTTTCTTTCGCAATACCAGGCTTACGCGACGGGTTTCAATATGAATAGGGTCGCCGAGTGGTGCAACGCGAACCACATTAAAGGACGATCCCGGCAGCATGCCCAGGGACAGCAGTTTCTGACGATAAGCTGGGCTAATTTCGCGGGAGAAACCAACAATCTTCCACGCAGTATCAGGTGTAAATTGCATATAACCTACTTGTGTGTCGCTAGCTGAACGAGGGGAGCACCGCGCGCTGCCAGGCGGCAACCGGGGCGTCGTCAACGAATAAAGAGATAAAGCCTACTGGAAGTGATGATAATGAGAATGGTTTTTATCATCAATACATATTATGCGATCGATGAGGATTTCGCGTGAAATTTGCACTTTTTTTGATATGACGCAAGCAACCCATTGTAGCTGTAAATGAATTAAATATTATTTTCTTCGCTTAATGTTTAATTAAGGTTTCATTGGTTAATAAAATAAAACGCGATGGAGCTTGTTATTAAAAGCCTATAAAAATGAACGGTAGGGTGAGATATATTGCGGTAGCCCGGGCGAGGCGTTTTAACGCCGACGCCGGGGAGGCTGTGGAGCCTTTCCCGGCGTCGCTACGCTCGGCCGGGCTACTTGTTACTATTTAGTCGTTGTAGGCCGGATAAGGCGCAGCCGCCATCCGGCAATCCGTATTGCCCGATGGCGCTACGCTCATCGGGCCTACAAGGCTTAGCGTTTTTTGCCCATCGCGGCGGCAAGCGCATCCATCATCGCGCTATTACCGGCAGGCTGTGCTTCACGACCGCGTGGTTTGGCGGCTTTTGCGGCCGGGCGATTATTGCCCTGGCTGCGTTCGTTACCGCCTGCGCTGCGACGGGCATTGGTTTCGCCCGGCTGCTCGTCCAGACGCATGGTCAGTGCGATGCGCTTACGTTGCAGGTCAACTTCCAGCACTTTCACTTTGACGATATCGCCCGCTTTTACCACGGTATGGGGATCTTCAACGAACTTATCTGCCAACGATGAAATGTGTACCAGACCATCCTGATGCACACCGATATCAACAAACGCGCCAAAGTTGGTAACGTTGGTCACGGCACCTTCCAGTACCATTCCCGGCAGCAGATCGTTCATGGTTTCAACGCCATCGGCGAACTTCGCGGTTTTAAACTCAGGACGCGGATCGCGGCCCGGTTTTTCCAGCTCTTTGATGATGTCGGTGACGGTAGGCACACCAAAACGCTCGTCGGTAAACTCGGAGGCTTTCAGGCCGCGCAGTTCGTCGCTGTTACCCATCAGATCTTTGAGCGCCTGCTGGGTGGCAGCCAGAATACGTTCGACCACCGGATACGCTTCCGGGTGGACGGTTGAGGCATCCAGCGGGTTATCGCCGTGATTGATACGCAAGAAGCCGGCGCACTGCTCAAAGGCTTTTGGCCCCAGTCGACTCACCTTCAGCAACTGCTGACGGTTCTGGAACTGACCGTTCTCATCACGCCAGGCGACAATGTTCTGCGCCATCATGCGGGTTAAGCCCGCCACGCGGGTAAGCAGCGGTACGGAGGCGGTATTGAGGTCAACGCCTACGGCGTTCACACAGTCTTCCACTACCGCGTCCAGCCTACGTGCCAGTTGAGTCTGGCTGACGTCGTGCTGGTACTGGCCAACGCCGATCGATTTCGGATCGATTTTCACAAGCTCCGCCAGCGGATCCTGCAAACGACGGGCGATAGACACCGCACCACGCAGGGAAACGTCAAGGTCAGGGAACTCCTGTGCGGCCAGTTCAGAGGCAGAATAGACGGATGCGCCCGCTTCGCTGACGATCACCTTCTGAGCGGTGACTTTCGGGAACTGCTGCTGAACATCGAGGAAGAATCGCTCGGTTTCGCGCGAGGCGGTACCGTTACCGATAGCCACCAGTTCTACGTTATGCTTTTCGCACAGCGCGGCGACGACCATTGCGGCTTTCGCTGCCTGACCAGTATGTGGGTAAATAGTATCGGTGGCGACCAGTTTACCGGTGCCATCAACCACCGCCACTTTGACGCCGGTGCGCAGGCCTGGATCGAGGCCCATCGTGGCGCGCAGGCCAGCCGGGGCAGCCATCAGCAGGTCGTGCATATTGCGGGCGAAAACGTTAATCGCTTCGTCTTCCGCGCGCTCGCGCACGGTGCCCATCAGCTCGGTTTCAAGGTGCATCAGTATTTTGATGCGCCATGTCCAACTGATCACCGCTTTACGCCAGCTGTCCGCCGGGGCGTTGTTCAGACGCAGGCCGAGGTGATCGATAATAATCTGTTCGCAGTAGCTCTCTTTTGGCGGCTCGTCGAACTGCGGGTCAGCATTTAAAGAAAGCTGCAGCACACCTTCATTGCGTCCGCGGAACATGGCCAACGCGCGGTGAGAAGGGGTGGTAGAAATCGGTTCGTGATGGTCGAAGTAGTCGCGGAATTTTGCGCCTTCCTCTTCTTTGCCGCTGACCACGGTGGCGACCAGATGGGCGTTTTTCCACAGGTAGTCACGTACTTTTGCCAGCAGCGCGGCGTCTTCAGCGAAACGCTCCATCAGAATATAGCGCGCGCCATCGAGGGCGGCTTTGGTATCGGCAACGCCTTTATCGGCATCGATAAACTTCTCGGCTTCCGTTTCCGGCGTGTGGGACGGGTCGTTCCACAGCAGCTCGGCCAGCGGTTCCAGACCGGCTTCAATGGCTATCTGTCCGCGCGTGCGGCGCTTTTGTTTGTAGGGCAGGTAGAGATCTTCGAGCTCGGTTTTGTTCAGCGTACCGTTGATCGCTTTTTCAAGCTCTTCGGTCAGCTTGCCTTGTTCACCGATCGATTTCAGGATGGTCTGACGACGATCTTCCAGCTCACGCAAATACCCCAGTCGGGTTTCCAGATTACGCAGTTGCGTATCATCCAGACCGCCTGTGACTTCCTTACGATAACGTGCGATAAACGGCACGGTGTTCCCTTCATCAAGCAGGCGAACGGCGGATTCCACCTGTTCTGCTCTGGCCTGAAGTTCACCCGCAATAATGCGGCAGAGCGAATCATTCAACATGGCTTGGTTTCACTGTTAGGTCATAAAATCAGGGGACAGTTATACGGATTGACCGGCAAAAATGCCAGTCGTCAGCCGGGGCTTCGGAATGTTCCGGCTCATTTCACGTATTCAATTTCGTTTACATACCAGCTGGCTTCTCCCGCCGGTGTGTTCACTAAGGCGAGATCGCCCACCTCTTTTTTAAGCAGCGCGCGGGCCATCGGCGAGTCGATGGAGATATAATCTTTACGACCAAAAATTTCATCGTAACCGACAATACGAAAACGCTTGGTTTCACCGTCGTCGTTTTCAATTTCAACCCACGCACCAAAAAACACTTTGCCTTCCTGCTGAGGCGAATAATCCACAATCCTCAGGTTCTCCAGGCATTTGGTTAAATAACGCACGCGGCGATCGATTTCTCTCAAGCGTTTTTTATTATATTGATAGTCCGCATTTTCACTGCGATCGCCGAGACTGGCGGCCCAGGTCACTTTTTTGGTGACTTCCGGGCGTTCTTCGCGCCAAAGATAATCCATCTCTTTTTTGAGCTTTTCGTACCCTTCACGGGTGATCAACGGTGTTTTCATCTTTTAGTGCTTACCTGGCTGTCGAGTAATCAATGCGCACAATACGTATTACGCCAGCATACCGACAGAATAAATAATGTGTACTAAGATTCATTGTATACTTAACTTGCTGTTAAATATGCTTTGTAACAATTTAGCCTGGAATATATACCAGATTTTGCTGGTCGTACGTTCAGGCTTTTTTGAGAATACGTACTAATTAATTGTTGCGAACCTTTGGGAGTAAAAACAATGCAAGAGAATTATAAGATTCTGGTTGTGGATGACGACATGCGCCTGCGCGCGCTGCTGGAGCGTTACCTGACCGAGCAGGGCTTCCAGGTTCGAAGTGTCGCTAACGCCGAACAGATGGACCGCTTGCTGACGCGCGAATCTTTCCATCTGATGGTGCTCGATTTAATGCTGCCTGGCGAAGATGGCCTGTCTATTTGCCGTCGTCTGCGTAGCCAAAGTAACCCGATGCCGATCATTATGGTGACGGCGAAAGGGGAAGAAGTTGACCGTATCGTTGGCCTGGAAATTGGCGCCGACGACTACATTCCAAAACCGTTCAACCCGCGTGAACTGCTGGCCCGTATCCGTGCGGTACTGCGTCGCCAGGCCAACGAGCTGCCGGGCGCCCCTTCTCAGGAAGAAGCGGTGATTGCCTTCGGTAAGTTTAAGCTCAACCTCGGCACCCGCGAAATGTTCCGTGAAGATGAGCCTATGCCGCTGACCAGCGGTGAGTTTGCCGTGCTGAAAGCGCTGGTAAGCCATCCGCGTGAGCCGCTGTCTCGTGACAAGCTGATGAATCTGGCGCGTGGTCGCGAATACTCAGCGATGGAGCGTTCTATCGACGTACAGATCTCGCGTCTGCGTCGCATGGTGGAAGAAGATCCGGCGCACCCGCGCTATATTCAGACCGTCTGGGGTCTGGGCTATGTATTCGTCCCGGACGGTTCTAAAGCATGAGGCGACTGCGCTTCTCGCCACGAAGTTCGTTTGCCCGCACGTTGTTGTTGATTGTCACTCTGCTGTTTGTCAGCCTTGTGACAACCTATCTGGTCGTGCTGAACTTTGCGATTTTGCCAAGCCTGCAGCAGTTTAATAAGGTTCTCGCCTACGAAGTCCGTATGCTGATGACCGATAAACTGCAGCTGGAAGACGGGACGCAGCTTGTCGTGCCGCCGGCATTTCGCCGCGAGATTTATCGTGAGCTCGGTATCTCACTGTATTCTGATGAAGCCGCAGAGGAAGCGGGGCTTCGTTGGGCGCAGCACTATGAGTTTTTAAGTCAACAGATGGCCCAGCAGCTTGGTGGGCCGACTGAAGTTCGCGTTGAGGTGAACAAAAGCTCCCCGGTGGTCTGGTTAAAGACCTGGCTGTCACCCAATATCTGGGTGCGCGTGCCGCTGACTGAAATCCATCAGGGCGACTTCTCCCCACTCTTCCGTTATACCCTGGCGATTATGCTGCTGGCGATAGGCGGCGCATGGCTGTTTATCCGCATCCAGAACCGACCCTTAGTCGATCTTGAGCATGCCGCGCTACAGGTCGGCAAAGGGATTATTCCGCCGCCGCTACGTGAATATGGTGCGTCGGAGGTGCGTTCGGTGACTCGTGCCTTTAACCATATGGCCGCAGGCGTGAAGCAGCTATCGGACGACCGCACGTTGCTGATGGCCGGGGTGAGTCATGATTTACGTACCCCGCTGACGCGCATTCGTCTGGCGACCGAAATGATGAGCGAACAAGATGGCTATCTTGCTGAATCAATAAACAAAGATATTGAAGAGTGCAACGCCATTATCGAGCAGTTCATTGACTACCTGCGTACCGGTCAGGAGATGCCGCTCGAGTTTATCGATCTTAACGCCGTGCTCGGCGAGGTGATTGCGGCGGAGAGTGGCTACGAGCGTGAGATCCAGACGGATTTGCTGGAGGACGATATTCCGGTGCGCGTGCATCCGCTGTCCATCAAGCGTGCGCTGGCGAATATGGTGGTGAATGCGGCGCGATACGGTAACGGCTGGATTAAAGTCAGCAGCGGTCGCGAAGCCCATCGTGCCTGGTTCCAGGTGGAAGATGACGGCCCGGGTATCAAGCCTGAGCAGCGTAAGCATCTGTTCCAGCCGTTTGTTCGCGGCGACAGCGCTCGTACCATTAGTGGAACAGGATTGGGGCTGGCAATCGTGCAGCGCATTATCGACAACCATAACGGGCTACTGGAGCTGGATACCAGCGAACGGGGTGGATTGTTGATTCGAGCCTGGCTGCCGGTGCCACCAAGCCGCGTGCAGGGGCCGACGAAAGAGAGCTAATAAAAAAACCGCTGGGGAGACCCGGCGGTTTTTTTATGTCGGCACTGCGATGTTTTGCACCTGTAGGCTTGATAAGCGAAGCGCCATCAGGCGAGCCGGTGCAAATTGCCGGATGGCAGCGTTGCCTTATCCGGCCTACTTGATTACAGCTTCGGACCCGCGCTGACCAGCGCTGCGCCCGCTGGCGTATCGGTATATTTCTCGAAGTTTTCGATAAACAGATGCGCCAGTTTCTCAGCTTTCTCTTGCCACTGCTCCGGTGAACCATAGGTGCTGCGTGGGTCAAGGATATGGGTATCAACGCCCGGCAGCGAGGTTGGGATCTGCAGGTCAAACATTGGCAGAGTGAACGTTTCCGCGTTATCCAGCGAACCATCAAGGATGGCATCGATAATTGCGCGCGTGTCTTTAATCGAGATACGTTTGCCCGTGCCGTTCCAGCCGGTGTTAACCAGATACGCCTGCGCACCTGCGGCCTGCATGCGTTTCACCAACACTTCAGCGTACTGCGTTGGGTGCAGCGACAGGAATGCTGCGCCAAAACAGGCGGAGAAGGTTGGGGTTGGCTCGGTTACGCCACGCTCGGTGCCCGCCAGTTTGGCGGTGAAGCCGGACAGGAAGTGGTACTGCGTCTGGTCGGCGGTGAGGCGTGAAACCGGTGGCAACACCCCGAAGGCATCAGCGGTCAGGAAGATGACTTTCGTGGCATGACCCGCTTTCGACACTGGCTTGACGATATTGTCGATATGGTAAATCGGGTAAGAGACGCGGGTGTTTTCGGTTTTGGAACCATTGTCGAAATCAATGGTGCCATCTTCACGTACCACCACGTTTTCCAGCAGTGCATCGCGGCGGATGGCGTGATAGATATCCGGTTCTGCCGCTTCGGAAAGCTTAATGGTTTTCGCGTAGCAACCGCCTTCAAAGTTAAACACGCCGTCGTCGTCCCAGCCGTGTTCGTCATCGCCAATCAGACGACGCTTTGGATCGGTGGAGAGCGTTGTTTTACCGGTGCCGGACAAACCAAAGAACACCGCCACGTCACCTTTCTCGCCAACGTTCGCCGAACAGTGCATGGAGGCAATGCCTTTCAGCGGCAGCAGGTAGTTCATGATTGAGAACATCCCTTTTTTCATCTCGCCGCCGTACCAGGTACCGCCAATCAGCTGGATACGCTCTGTCAGGTTAAACGCGACAAAGTTCTCCGAATTCAGACCTTGTTCTTTCCACTGCGGATTAGTACATTTCGCGCCGTTCATCACGATAAAGTCTGGCTTGAAAGTCTCAAGCTCTTCGTCGGTCGGGCGAATAAACATGTTTTTGACGAAGTGCGCCTGCCAGGCCACTTCAGTGATAAAACGCACGGACAGGCGCGTGTCTTCGTTTGCACCGCAGTAGGCATCCACGATGAACAGGCGTTTGCCGGAAAGCTGTTGGGAGACAAGACCTTTCAGATGTTGCCAGATTTCAGGTGACAGAGGTTTGTTGTCATTTTTGCCGTTACCCTTATCAGACCACCAGACGGTGTCGCGGGTTGTCTCATCGCGAACGATGTATTTGTCTTTCGGAGAGCGGCCTGTAAAGATGCCGGTATCGACAGAAATTGCACCCAGGGTCGTCAATACACCACGTTCATAACCTTCCAGGTTAGGATCGAGCTCTTCTTGATACAATGTATCGTAGTCGGGGTTGTAGACGATATCCTGTGCGTCATTGATACCATAAGCCTTGAGGTCCTGCGGGGTTATACCGTTGCGCATTTCACTGCTCCTTAGCCAATATGTACTGCCACAAATTCTATGTGTATTTTGGGGTTGTTGACCGCGACCAGGCTCATAGATTTACGTATCCCGACAAACGTCTTACTTACGAAAACATTGTGACTCCTGTCACGAAGCGGCAGGGATTATGACAGGAAAAGCCGCATATTTGGCGTGAATGTTCTTAAATGGTTAAAAAATAGTTTGATTTACGACATAAATGTGAAATCAATCTCATTTATGAAAGAAAACTACGTAATGCTTTCATGCATTAAAACGATTCACCTCGCTGAGCATAATTTGTTTTATTGGTGCTGGTGGATACGCAAAAGAGCGTAATTAATGACCGCAGAAACGGGAATCTCGATATGGATGCTGTAAATTCTCTTTCCTCACCTACCCGTTGGGGCATGGTGCTAACCGGGTTAGTACAAGGGTTTTTGTGCTATTTACTGACGGTTTACCTGATACCCAAGCACAGCGGATGGATGTTTTATGCATTGCCGGGAAGCCTGGCATTATCTTCTGTGGTGTTGTTCTCCGTCGTCTCTTTCAAACAGCGCGCGCTGTGGGTCTGGTCGGCGCTAATCCTGGCGGTGGTTTTGGGGATGGGCGGCTGGCTTAAAAGCAGCCTTAGCGCAGAAGATAGCTGGCGGCAGTACGCTATCCTGTGGGATTACGGCTGGTGCCTGATACTCATGGTGCTATTAATCCTGCCGTGGATGCAGTACCGGCTTCAGACAGAGCCCGGCGTGACCCGTTACGCCCATTTTTATACCCAGCAGTGGCAGAACATATTAACGCTTTTGCTGATTGCCATTGCCAACGGCCTGGTGTGGCTGATTTTGCTGCTATGGAGCGGCCTGTTTAAGCTAGCCAATATCGAATTTTTCAATAAGCTGTTCTTTGAAACCGAGTGGTTTGTCTACCTGGTGATTGGTCTGGTGACGTCGCTTGCGGTAATTCTCGCGCGTCAGCATCCACGGCTCATCGTCGCCATCCAGAAATTACTTACGCTGATTGCGACCGGCCTGTTGCCGCTCGTGTCGCTATTGGTACTGTTGTTCCTGCTGACATTGCCGTTTACGGGGTTGTCGGTGATTTCACAACGTATCTCGACCGCCGGTCTGTTTTCAGTGCTGGCGCTGATTCAGCTGCTTTTAACGGCCATAGTGTGGGAGCCGCACAAACCGCAGCTTGGCTATCCACGCGCGTTACGCTATCTCATCCAGACGGCGATAATAGTGACACCTATCTATCCGCTGCTTGCCGGATGGGCGCTGTGGCTGCGCGTTGGTCAGTACGGCTGGACTTCCGAGCGTTTGCAAGGTGCATTGGCGGTTACCGTGCTAGTGGTCTGGTCGGTCGGTTATCTGATAAGCCTACTGCGCCATCGCCAGAATCCTTGCGCGTCTATGGGCAAGATACATCTGGGCGTGTCGCTACTGGGATTAACGCTGCTGGTTCTGCTACACACACCGGTACTCGATAGCTGGCGCATCAGCGTCAACAGCCATATGGCTCGCTATCACAGCGGTAAAATTAAAGCCGATCAAATCAGCCTGTATATGCTTTCGTACAGCGGTAAGCCGGGCCGTGAAGCGATGCTGGCGCTTCAGAACGATCCTGAGTTTATCAAAGATGCTAAACGCAAGCGTGAGCTTACCCAACTGCTTAACGGCGATCTCGGTAACGCACAATTAACGGCAGCGATGCTGGCGAAAAATGTGATGGTGACCTCGGGTAGTCTGCCGCCGGATAAATCGTTGTGGGATGCGGTTATTGGACTGCATTACAGAGTGGAATCATGTCGTGAGACAGACAGCTGTGTGCTGGTAAGTCAGGATTTGAACGGCGATGGGCAGCCAGAGCAAGTGCTGTACGCGTTTGGTGACAATGTGCTGCTGGTATTCAGCCGTGGCGAGAAGGGCTGGGAATTTAAAGCCGAGACGAACCTGCCTGAAGGTGTGACAAAGGCGGTGCTACTGAAGGCGGTACGCGAAGGGAAGGTTGGGGCAAAACCGAAAGCCTGGCACGATATCACCTTAGGGGATGAGACCGTGGTGCTGGAATATCGGCGGTAGTGCAAGGGCTTCCCGGCGTCACTGCGTTCGGCCGGGCTACCGATTGGTGTAGGCCGGATAAGGCGTAGCCGCCATCCGGCAATCTGCGCGCCGCCGGGAGAGACTTCAGACTTAATGAACCTGCGGATCCGCCGGAGAGGCGTTATGGCGGATCTCGGCAATATTCATCGCGTTGAAAACGTAATGGCTATTGCAGTAATCGCAGTGCATATCGATCTCGCCTTCTTCTGCAAGGATGCTGTTGATTTCTTCATCCGGCAGCGTTCTCAGCGCCTCTGCGCAACGTTCGCGTGAACAGGTGCATTTGAATTCAACGTCCTGCGGATCGTACAGCGTGACTTCTTCTTCGTGGTACAGACGCCACAGCACATCGTTTGCCGGCAGCGTAAACAGCTCTTCGGCTTTGATGGTGTCGGTCAATGCCGCCAGGTGTTCGAAATCTTCTGGCTGTGCGTTTTGCGCTGGCATCACCTGCAGCAGCATACCGCCCGCAGCCGGTTTACCTTCTGACTCGCCGGTACGAATGATAAGACGCGTTGGCAGCTGTTCAGAACGCTGGAAATAGTCTTCCAGACAGGCCGCCAGGGTATCGCCTTCCAGACCCACCACGCCCTGATAACGCTCGCCTTCCGCAGGCGTAATGGTGATCACCAGATAGCCGTTGCCGACCAGCGTTTTCAACGAGGCGTCTTCCGGGATATCGCCCTGTACGCGCGCGACGCCGCGCAGCTGCTGATGATTGTTGCCGTTTATCACCGCAAGCGTCATTGGACCATCGCCCTGCAACTGGACGGTAATATCGCCATCAAATTTCAGCGTCGCGGTCAGCAGGCTGGTGGCCACCAGCAGCTCTGACAGTACGTTTTTCACCGGCTGCGGATAGCTATGGCCTTCCAGAATTTGTTCGAGCGTTTCGGAAACGGTGACCAGCTCGCCACGCACGGCATAGTTTTCAAACAGATAGCGATGTAATTGATCGTGTTGAGTCATAATTTTCTCTCTTGGGTGAGCGTTATTCGCGGTCACCGTGTTTAAATCTCATCAGGTCGCGCCGCTCTTTTTTGTCCGGGCGTCTGTCCGGGTGCGGCATCGTCAGCGCGTTGAGCTTGCGCGCCAGCGCGACTTTTTCGCGCTTCTCGATACTTTCAGCCGTTTCTTCGTAAAGCTCTACGGCTTCGGTTGCCGGGCGCCGTTGCTCCGTGATGGCTTTAATCACCACGGTGCGTTCATCGTTCCCTTGACGAAGCGTGAGCTGTGCGCCCAGTTCAACCACTTTGCTGGGCTTACTGCGTTGCCCGTTATAGTGAACTTTACCGCCTTCGATCATTTCTCGTGCCAGCGCGCGCGTTTTATAAAAACGTGCGGCCCACAGCCATTTATCCAGCCTGACGCCTGCGGTAGGTTTCTCTTTCATGGTCACTCCTTGCCTATCCCATTAGGCTATTTTATTCGCCATTTTTGCGCGCTGTCCGGCACCAGACTGGCTTCAACAATTACGCCTACTGGGACAGGCGTTAATTGAGGGGATCAAACGACGGTAATCGTTAAGCGCGGGATGACGCAGATACTGCTTATCCTCAAGACCGGAGTCGGGATTGGTGACGCCGAGGCAATAGCGGATCCCGAAGTGGGCGGCAGCATCCAGAATCGGCTCGCTATCATCGATAAATAACGTACGCTCGGCTTCCAGACCCGTTTTTTCCTTCACCGCCTGCCATAACCGCTGATCCTCTTTCGGATAACCAAATGTATGGGTGGAAAGTAATAAATCAAGGTGTGCATCAAGGCCAGTATGTTTAAGTTTCACGTCCAGATTATGCGGATGCGCATTGGTCAGCAGAATGCGCCGCTTGCCCTGGGCCTTTAGCGCATCAAGGAACGGGATCGTGTCATCGCGCAGTACCGCACGTGGCCCTTGCTCTGTGGTCATCGCACAGATATCCAAATCCAGACGCTCGCTCCAGTAATCCAGACAGTACCAGTTTAGCGTATGTTGCACTGCTCGGTACTCCTGGCGGATAGCCTCCTGCGCCGCCTGTGGGCTAATTCCCAGCTTGGCACCGTAGGTTTCAGGCACCAGTTTCTGCCAGAAATAGTTGTCGAAGGCGAGGTCGAGAAGGGTGCCATCCATGTCCAGAAGAACGGTATCCACCTCTTGCCAGGCGATATCAAAATGCATGGTGAAACTCCAGACGGAAGAAATGCGCGACAGAGTATCATACCCTGTCGCGCGATGGTCGTTACTGGGACAGGCTGTTAAAGCTGTCCGGTGCGGATATCATGACGGGGTTGATGCAGCTTTCGTAATATTTCTGAATATCGGCCAGGCGTTCACGATGGCGCTGATAGCGACGCACTGCCTGGACACCGTTATAAATTGCGCACACCGTCATTGCCAGCATGAGCAGCGTTATCTCAATGTAGTGCCACAGCCCGCTGCTATCCGGCATGCGATGCAGGTTGATGTGCTGGGTGCCGTTAGCGTCGGTAAAGATATTGGTGACGATCCCTTCGGCCTGGAATGGCGTATGCATCAGCATCCCCGCCAGCCGCTGAAACTCCTGCCACTGTTCTCGCGCCGGGTAGTCGTAGAGCGTGGTGGTGGGATACGGCTGAGTGACCATATCGCTGCCTTCATCACTGGTGATGAGGAATCCGCCCGGCGCCGGGCTATTTAAGGCCTGCGCCGCGCGTGCGGTTTCGCGCAAAATGAACGGCGCGGTGGACGTATCGACCAGATTATCCAGTGACTCAGCGCTAACCGGACGGAGCAGCACGTTCACGCCGTCAAGCTTGCCGGAATTGGCGCGCTTCACCAGCGTCTCCCAGTCGCGGGTATTGCCGAGGTTAACTAAGGCATTTTTCAGGCGAATACAGTCATCGGCGGCGGCGCAAAGATCTTTGGTTTTCAGCACGATATCGGCAAAGTCATCCAGCAGCACCATCCCTGATTTCTGAATAGCAGAGCGCAGCGCCGGGCTGACGCGAGAATCATCATCCGGGGTTGGATGCAGCTGCCGGCTGACCGCCTGTACTAACGCTGTGGCTTTGTTAACGCTTTCGGACTCAGGAAGCGGCAGGCGAGGAGCGTCATTCCAGATTATCTGCGAGCAATCAAAGGGCAGGAACGGCGAGTTTTCCTGGGCAGTCCAGGTGCCTGGCGAATGAATATTACACATGCCAACGCCACGAATCTGTAGCGTATCACCCACGCGTACGCCAGCTTGTGCCAGTTGGCGAACGTCTTTGGCTTCAATGGTTTGTGCGCCTTTAAGCCAGGATACGGTGAACTTAAACGGCATGTTCAGCGGTACGCTGACCCACATCATCACAACCACCAGTAGCGCGCCACAGGCAATCACCGTACTGCGCAGCCAGTGCTGAAGCGGGAAATTTCTGACTTCATCATGCAAAGAGAGAAAACGGCCCTGGCGGACAACGTGTCTATCGAGATAAATATCGATATCGGTTTTCTGCCCCAAATCCTGGGCGACAAACGGCTGCCAGTGACGAGGATAGATGAGGTCGATGATCCCAAGCGAAATGTTGTTGATCTGCTCTTGATCGTTTTCGCCAAATAACCCCCACCGTTTCGGGGTGCCGCGCAGGCAGTGGATCTCGCGTAACGACGATTTGGTTGGCGGCGCAAACAGCCCCCACATACCGCCGCCGAGCAGCAGTACGGCGCAGCCGATGATCCACGGTGAGAACACGGCGGGTGAAATCAGGCTGCAATAAAACAGCAGGAAGGCGGCAACAATCAGCAAGGCTTCACGCAGACCGTCCGGGCGGCTGAGCGCGTGCTCCTCGTGGGTTTCCTGACGGATGTTGAGCAGTTCAATCTGCTCGCTTTCCTCACCCCGAATTGAGGCCTGAGTCGACGAGGAGGTTTCCAGCGCCAGCGGTTTATTTTCTGGCGAATAGGTTTTGAGCGAGTGACCGTTTAGCGCGATAACCAGCGGCATATCATCGGTGACAACCAGTTCAATACTGTTTTCGTCAGTAATGTACTGTTCCCAGAACGGCGGTAAATGCACTTCGACCGAGTCGAGGAAATAGCGCCATTTATTCGGATCGTCAGTGGTGATGCCGTAGCGTGTAATGGCGCGGGTCAGCGAAAAGACGGTATGGCTCTGCGCGCTGAGCGTCAGCACAGAAGGGGCGACAGCCGATCCAGAAGCGGGAACTTGCCGGCCTCGGTTAAGCTCATCAAGGTAGTTTTCTACGCCCTGGCGTTCATCATCGGTCAGCTTACGCGTCGTAGCGCCCGGGAAGAGGTGCAGCCACGGCAATTGAAGGCGTTTATTCCGTTTACGCAATAGCCAGCTGACCAGCACGGCGCAGATCAGTATCGCTACGGTAGAGATCATCAGTGTGCCCATGCTTTTCCCATCATACTTATTTTAGAGGTCTCTTAAGTTGCCTGCTTTCGTATAAACCATTGGCACGTATTACAGAGGTCACAAATTGAGCCTATAGACTCTCGCAACACGTAAGCATAACAAACCCGTAGCAACACGAATATCAGTTAATTCCCAATTGTAATTCAACCCCTTGACATTTATCCAGAAATGAGAGATGAGAAGTTAAAGGTTGCAATAATGTAAATTAAACGCTTTATGCATTGCTGGAAGTCAATACCTATCGCACAATGATAAAAGTCACTACAGCAAAGATCCCGGCCCAATGAGCAAATCATTACAGAAACCCACCATCCTTCATGTTGAAACCGTCGCGAAGTCTCGCCTTTTTAATGTGGAAAGCGTCGACTTAGAGTTCAGCAACGGCGTACGTCGTGTTTATGAACGTATGAAACCGTCCTCCCGCGAAGCGGTGATGATCGTGCCGATTATCGATGATCATATTATTTTGATTCGCGAATATGCCGTGGGTACGGAATCCTATGAGCTGGGGTTCTCGAAAGGTCTCATCGATCCCGGTGAGACGGTGATGGAAGCGGCCAACCGTGAACTGAAAGAGGAAGTGGGCTTTGGCGCGCACCAGATGGTGTTCCTGAGAAAGCTGAGCATGGCGCCGTCCTATTTTTCCAGCAAAATGAATATTGTGGTGGCAGAAGATCTCTACCCGGAATCGTTACCTGGCGATGAGCCCGAACCGCTGCCACAGGTGCGTTGGCCACTCTCGAACCTGATGGCCCTGCTGGACGACCCGGACTTTAGCGAGGCCCGTAACGTTAGCGCGCTGTTTTTACTGCGCGAGTGGTTGCAGGCGCAAGGCCGGTTGTAAGCGGACTCGCAGTAAAAAAGGCGCCAGCGGCGCCTTTTTTATTTTGGGCAAAGCCCTGAAGCATGGTGATTAGAACAACTCGTGGGTTTCCCCATTATCAATCACCTCGGTACCCACCTCGTGAACGGCCTGCTGTGTCGGCTGCGTTCCTTCAATAAAGTACTCCTGGCGACTGCTGCCCCCGCTGGCTAACTGTCCTGTGTTCCGGTCGATATTGACGGTCACGATGCCCGGCGGTGGCGTCAGCGGTTGCTCAGGTACGCCGGCGAGAACCTGCTTCATAAAGGCGTCCCAGGCCGGCTGGGCGCTTTTAGCACCACCTTCATAGCCGGATATCTGATCTTTAATCGCCCCGGAGGCGCTGGTGCGGCCCAGGTCACGACGGTGATCGTCAAAACCAATCCACACGGAAGTCACCACGCCCGGGCCATAACCGGAGAACCAGGCGTCTTTCGAGCTGTTGGTCGTCCCCGTTTTCCCGCCAATATCGTGACGTCCTAAATCACGTCCGGCGCGCCAGCCGGTGCCTTGCCAGCCCGGTTCGCCAAAGATATTGGTGTTGAGCGCGCTCTTAATCAGGAACGACAGCGGCGTGTTGATAACGTGCGGTGCGTACTCTTGCGCGCCAACCTGCGCCACTAACTGCTGATTTGCTTGCTCAAGTTCCGGCATCGGTACCGTTGAGTTCTGCGGTGTTTGTGACACGGCAACATCTTCCACGTCTTTATTTTCGAGGACGTTAGACTTTTGTGTATCGCCATAGATAACCGGGATATTGCATTCAGGGCAGGCGATTTTTGGCTTCGCCTCAAACAGTACGCCACCCTGATCGTTTTCAATTTTGCTGATGTAGTACGGGTCGACCAGGAAGCCGCCGTTGGCCATCACGGAGTAGCCACGCGCGACCTGTAATGGCGTAAACGAAGCGGAGCCCAGGGCCAGCGACTCAGTATGGACGATGTTCTCAGCCGGGAAACCGAAACGCTGCAAATACTCTGCGGCATAATCGACGCCCATCGCGCGCATGGCGCGAACCATGACCACGTTCTTCGACTGCCCCAGCCCCTGACGTAGACGAATTGGCCCAGCATATTGAGCCGGTGAGTTTTTCGGTTGCCAGTCAGAACCCGCGCCCGCATCCCAGCGTGAAATCGGCACGTCGTTGAGCATACTGGCAAGGGTCAACCCTTTGTCCATCGCTGCGGTGTAGAGGAAAGGTTTGATATTCGAACCGACCTGGCGCAGCGCTTGCGTGGCGCGGTTGAACTTGCTCTGGTTAAAGTCGAATCCGCCGACCAGTGCGATAATAGCACCGTTTTGCGGGTTAATTGACACCAGCGCGGAGTTTACATCAGGAATCTGCCCCAGCCACCAGCTATCCCCGTTCTGACGCACCCAAATTTGCTGCCCGGCCTGCACAACATCGGTGACTTTACGCGGGGTTGGCCCCTGCGCGGTATCGGAACGGTAAGGACGCGCCCAGCGCATGCCTTCCATCGTCAATGACACCGAGGTGCCGTCGCTTAACTGGACGGTAGCTTCCTGTGGATTAGCTGCGGTCACTACGGCGGCGACGAACGGGCCGTAAGAAGGCAGAGGACGTAAGGATTTGCTGATTTTCTCGCTATCCCATGGCGCTTCACCGGCTTTCCACAACACGTTTGATGGGCCACGGTAGCCATGGCGCATGTCGTAATCCATCACGTTATTACGCAGCGCCTGTTGGGCGGCCTGCTGATTCTTACGGGTGATGGTGGTGTAAACGCGGTAGCCATCTTCATACGCCTGCTCGCCGTACTGTTTAACCATATCCTGACGAACCATTTCCGTCAGATACGGCGCTGAGAAGGCGATTTCAGGCGCGTGGTAGTTCGCAACAATCGGCTGGCTACGCGCCTCGTCGTACTGCTGCTGGGTGATATAGCCTTCACTCAGCATACGCGATAGCACCACGTTACGACGTGCGGTTGCGCGATCAAGCGAGTAGAGCGGGTTAAAGGTCGATGGTGCTTTAGGCAGACCGGCAATGACCGCTATTTCGCTTAAGCTAAGCTGGTCGGCAGGCTTACCGAAATAGACCTGCGCCGCCGCACCAACGCCATAGGCGCGATAGCCGAGGTAGATCTTATTTAAATACAGCTCAAGAATTTCATCTTTACTCAGCATTTGTTCAATGCGAATCGCAAGGAACACTTCCTTGATTTTACGCATCAGCGTTTTTTCAGGGCTAAGGAAGAAGTTACGCGCGAGCTGCTGAGTAATGGTACTGGCACCCTGCGAAGCATGGCCGTTGACCAGCGCGACGCTGGCCGCACGGAAAATACCAATGGGGTCAATGCCGTGGTGCTCGTAGAAGCGGCTATCCTCGGTGGCAATAAACGCTTTCACCATCACCGGTGGGATGTGGTCAAGCGTCATCGGAATACGACGTTTCTCGCCGTATTGCGCAATCAGCTCGCCTTCCGCGCTATAGACCTGCATCGGCACCTGTAGGCGCACGTCTTTGAGCGTCGCCACGTCGGGCAACTGTGGCTCAATATATTTGTAGAGGCCATAAATCGAGCCTGCTCCCAGCAGAATGCAACAGACTGCAAGGATGATTAAATACTTTACGAACTTCACCGGAGAATTCCCATTGAGTGTCATTTGGGCAGTTTATAAACAAACGCGCGGTAGTATAAAGGCAAGCCTGGATCATTGATATAGCCGTCACCACGATGGTGGCGTAAGGATAATCGTGAAATGGCTTTCAAATGCTGGCAGTTAGGCCTACATCTTCAGCAAGATACCGTCTATATCGTTGCCCTGCAGCGTACGCGCTGTGGCTGGGCATTAAAGCGCTGGTGGCTGCTACCGCTGCCCGCGGCAATCTCCCCCGAACCCACGGATGAGGCGCTGATCGAGGCCCTTATGCCGTGGCGACGACAGCTCCCCAGGCAGCACACGGTAAGTATCGCTTTTCCCGCTAATCGAACCTTACAAAAAACGCTGCCGCGTGCGGCGATGACATTAAGAGAAAATGAGCAAAAGCAGTGGCTTGCCAGCGCAATGTCGCAGCAGCTGGAGATGGCCGCCAACACGCTGTGCTTTGACTATCATCTGGCCGAACCGCAGCAGATGTGGAACGTCACGGCGGCCCAGCAGCACGATGTTTCACGCCTTCAAAGGCTGGCGCAACGGCTGCAATTGCAGATAGTCGCTATCACCCCGGATGCCTGTGCGTTGCAGACTTTGCTGCCTTTTGTGCAGGTGAGTGATGCGGTGCTGGTTTTGTCTGAAAACGCACAGTGGTTGTGGGCCAGCCGGGAAGCGTGGGGGCACATACCGCATCAGGAGGCACCTTCATTGACCCGGCTGGGGGAGCGATTGGGCGTTGAAGCCCATCAGTTGGTGTGCTGCGGCTCGGCGAGAGATGCGCACAGTTATTTTGACCCGTGGTCGCCCATCATTCAAAAGCAGCCGCCGTTACCCGTCAATGATGCACCATTCGCCGTCGCTATCGCGCTGGCTATGGGGGCGTCATGGTCATGAAGGATCCCGTCAATTTTCTTCCCTGGCGGCGCACACGATTTCTCCGACGCCTTCGCGGCTGGGCAATATGCGTTTGCGCGGTCTGGCTGGCTTGCGGCGTGGTGGCATGGGCTGCCTCGGCGCATTGGCAAGGAGAGCGGCGCGTTCATGAGATACATAAGCAGATGGAGCATCAAATGACCCAGCAGCTTGCCGGGCGGGTAAAGCTGCTGAACGCTCAGGTGGCGCAGAACGCCCAGCTCCGCCAGCGTCAGGCGCACAGGCACAAAACGCAGGCCTGGTCGTCTCGACTCACGCAGCTTGCGGACAAGCTGCCTGCGCAAGCGTGGCTAAAGGCCTTAAGTTACCGTGATGGCGTGCTCGCTCTAAGCGGAACCATCGCCCAGTTTGCCGCGCTTAACACGATGGACGATAGCATGCAGTCCGTTCCAGGATTTGCCCCCGGAAAGGCAGAAAAAATCCAGCGGGATAGCGCGGGCTATTGGATGTTTGAGTATCGGCTGCGCGAGGATGTCGGACATGAAAATCCCTGACGGTTGGCGGCAGTTATCACCGACAACACGCGTCATTGTCGCTGCGCTGCTGGCGATGATTCTCGCTATTTATGGCTGTTTTCAGGCGGCGTCCCAGGCGTATCTCCGCGCGCAAAAAAGCTGGGAAGCAAGGCAAATACAGCATACGGCGATGATCTCAGGCTGGCGGCAATGGCTTTCGCTACGGGATACGGCGAAGAAGTCCTTGCTGTCATTGGACAAAACGATGCCTTTTTCTCCCGTCTCCTTCCAGCAAGCCGGTGCCCGATTGCTCAGCTGGTTGCCGTCGGGCAAAGGAGGAGAAATGGTACTGGAGATTGCCTGGCAGCAGGTGCCATCCACCTTTGCGATGTTAGCCGAGCGCGATATGCAGGTTGTGGGCTTTGCCCTGGTCGCTGAAAACAATGTGCTGCGCTTAACACTCCAGTTGGTCGCTGATGATGAACATTAACTGCGCGCGTTTTTTGCTACTGATTACCCCGTTGCTGTGCGGAATGCGCGACCCTTTTGCGCCGGTGGCTGATCGTTGCCATACCGCGGAGCTGTCGCAGTGGCATTACCGGGGTATTGCGCAATCGTCCGGGCGGCTGATTGGATTTGTGCAAACGCGCGAGGGGAAATGGCTGCGAGTAGAGCAGGGACAAACGATAAATTCAGATTGGCGGGTGAGCGGGATGACGCCGGAGAGTCTGAGTGTTGAAGCCAGTCAGGGCTGTGAGCCACTGCGCTGGCAATGGAAAAGAGAAGGAACTAAACATGATAAAAAGGATGAGCCTGCTGATACTGCTGGGGTGGCCGCTATGGAGTCTGGCGAAAAACATCACGCTGCTGGTGGACGACGTCCCGGTGGCGCAGGTACTACAAAGTCTGGCCGACCATGAACAGAAAAACCTGGTTATTGCTCCCGATGTGCAGGGTGTGGTCTCGCTTCAACTGCGCAATCTCCCATGGAAGCAGGCGCTGCAAACGGTGATCAATAGCACTGGTCTGCTATTAAGTCAGGAGAATGGCGTGCTGTACGTTCATTCGCCGCGCTGGCGGGAGGAACAGCAGGCACAGGCGCAGGCTGAAAAAGAGCGGCGCCAGCAGACCAGAGCGCTGCACAGTCGCAGTTTGGTATTACATCACGCGGATGCCGGTGAACTGGCAAAAGCGGGTGAAAAATTGCTCAGCAAGCGCGGTTCGCTCACCGTGGATAAGCGCACCAATCGACTTCTTGTACGCGATGACGACGACCATCTCAGCGAGTTCGCCACATGGGCTAAGGAGATGGATCTTCCGGTCGGGCAGGTTGAGATAGCCGCCCATATTGTCACTATCAATGAGACCAGTCTGCGAGAGCTGGGGGTGAAATGGAATCTTGGCGAGGGGAGTGCGGCGCCTGGCGCCGGAAAATTCACCACGCTCAGCGGTAATCTGGCGGTTGCCGACGCGACCACGCGCGCCGGTTTTAATATTGGACGCATTAACGGTCGTTTGCTGGAGCTTGAACTGTCGGCGCTGGAGCAAAAACAGAAGGTGGATATCATTGCCAGCCCTAGGCTACTGGCGTCGCACCTACAGCCTGCTAGCATTAAGCAGGGCAGCGAGATCCCCTATCAGGTTTCCAGCGGCGAAAGCGGCGCCACCTCGGTAGAATTTAAAGAGGCAGTGCTGGGTATGGAGGTGACGCCGACGGTTTTGCAAAGCAACCGCATTCGGCTGAAGTTACATATCAGCGAAAATATGCCCGGCCAGGTTCTCCAGCAGGCGGATGGCGAAGTTCTGGCCATCGATAAACAGGAAATCGAAACCCAGGTTGAAGTGCGCAGCGGTGAAACGCTGGCGTTAGGGGGGATCTTTTCGCAGAAAAATAAAAATGCCAGCGACAGCGTTCCCTTTCTTGGCGAGATTCCATTGCTTGGGCATCTTTTCCGCCGCGATGGGAAGGATAATGAACGACGTGAGCTGGTGGTATTTATCACGCCACGTATTATTTCTGCACAGTAGCGGTAAATAAACGGGAGAATTTGGGGGGTAAGATACGCCCCGGGTTTGACGTGGCGTCATATTTAGCATACAAGGAGTACCGATTTGAGAGTCAACGAGCTCCACTCCTTCTCCAGCAGTCTGCTGATTTAATCTGTTGCCAAACCAGCCGGAGTATTGAGATAATTTTCAGTCTGACTCTCGCTCTATTGCATAAGAGGTTTCAGTTCATGTCCTGCGGCGTGCGAAGTTATGCGGCGCGGATTTATCATTAACGAATAGTCTTAGTAGTACCAAAAAAATGGCAGAGAAACGCAATATCTTTCTGGTTGGGCCCATGGGTGCCGGCAAAAGCACCATTGGGCGCCAGCTAGCTCAACAGCTCAATATGGAATTTTACGATTCTGATCACGAGATTGAGAAACGAACAGGCGCTGACGTGGGCTGGGTCTTCGATGTCGAAGGCGAAGAAGGTTTCCGTGACCGTGAAGAAAAAATCATCAATGAGTTAACGGAAAAGCAGGGTATCGTTCTGGCGACAGGCGGTGGCTCGGTAAAATCACGTGAAACGCGCAATCGTCTCTCCGCTCGTGGCGTCGTTGTTTATCTGGAAACGACTATCGAAAAACAGCTAGCACGCACTCAGCGCGATAAAAAGCGCCCGCTGCTGCAGGTTGAAACGCCGCCTCGTGAAGTGCTTGAAGCGCTGGCTGATGAACGTAATCCTCTGTATGAAGAGATTGCTGACGTCACCATCCGCACAGACGATCAGAGTGCAAAAGTTGTCGCCAACCAGATTATTCATATGCTGGAAAGCAACTAATACTGGCCCGAATGGTAGAACGCCAGCGAATATAAGTTACTAAGGTGGACGTCGCGTTATGGAGAGACTTACTGTCACCCTCGGGGAACGTAGTTACCCGATAACCATCGCGGCTGGTTTGTTTAACGATCCAGCTTCCTTCTTACCGCTCAAGTCTGGCGATCAGGTTATGCTGGTCACCAACGAAACGCTGGCACCACTCTACCTGGACCAGGTTCGCTCCGTGCTGGAGCAGACCGGCGTGAAAGTTGATAGCGTCATTCTGCCGGACGGCGAACAGTATAAAAGCCTGGCGGTGATGGACTCCGTCTTTACCGCGCTTTTGCAAAAACCGCATGGTCGTGACACAACCCTCGTCGCTTTGGGCGGTGGTGTGATTGGCGACTTAACCGGTTTTGCCGCAGCGAGCTATCAGCGCGGCGTACGCTTTATCCAGGTTCCTACCACCTTGCTATCGCAGGTGGATTCTTCGGTTGGCGGCAAAACAGCGGTCAACCACCCTCTCGGTAAAAACATGATCGGCGCATTCTGGCAGCCAGCCTCCGTGGTGGTTGACCTTAATTGCCTCAAGACATTGCCGAAACGAGAGCTCTCCTCTGGTCTGGCCGAAGTGATTAAATACGGCATCATTCTTGATGCGCCGTTCTTCGACTGGCTCGAGAGCAACATCGATGCGCTGATGGCGCTGGATGAAAAAGCAATGGCGTACTGTATCCGCCGTTGTTGTGAGCTAAAAGCCGATGTTGTCGCCGCGGACGAGCGCGAAACCGGGTTACGTGCTTTACTCAATCTTGGGCATACGTTTGGTCATGCTATCGAAGCCGAAATGGGCTACGGTAATTGGTTACATGGCGAAGCGGTTGCTGCGGGTATGGTGATGGCGGCATATACCTCTGAACGTCTGGGACAGTTTGATTCTCAGGATACGCAGCGAATTATCACCCTGCTTAAGCGTGCAGGACTGCCAGTTGCGGGTCCACAAGAGATGTCTGCAGAAGCGTATCTGCCGCACATGATGCGAGATAAAAAAGTCCTGGCGGGCGAAATGCGGTTAGTACTGCCGCTAGCCATCGGGAAAAGTGAGGTGCGCGGTGGCGTCTCTCACGATGTGGTTCTTGGTGCTATTGCTGATACTCAGCGGGCGCAACTATAAGAAAGGTCTAGCCGCATTTACGCGGTGTTTTAACTTCAGGCGATGTGCAAAAGTCGTAGCATAAGCCTTTTAGTGGGGTGTTAAATGGATGAATTTAAACCAGAAGACGAGCTGAAACCCGATCCCAGCGATCGTCGTACTGGTCGTTCTCGTCAGGCTTCCGATCGTGACAGCGATCCGCAGATCAATTTTGATGATGTGGAACTCGATGCCGACGAGCGTCGCCCTTCCCGTACTCGAAAAGCGCGTGAAGAAGACGAGCCAGAGGACGAATACTATGAATCCGATGATGACGGTGAGGCTGATGACAAAGTTGTAGAGCGTCGTCCACGTCAACGTAAAAATGCGGCACCGCGTAAACCAGCTTCTCGTCAGTACATCATGATGGGGCTGGGGATCGTGGTATTGCTGGTGCTGATTGTTGGCATTGGCTCAGCATTAAAAGCGCCGTCGTCGTCAAACGATCAAAGTGCATCAGCCGAAAAGAGCATCTCTCTTTCTGGTGATGCTGCCGATCAGGCTAATGCCGCAGCACCTGCGCCGGGAACTAACCCGCAACAGGATGTTTCTTTACCGCCAATTTCCTCCACGCCGACTCAGGGCCAGGAAACCGCAGCACCCGACGGCCAGCAGCGCGTTGAAGTGCAGGGCGACCTGAACAATGCGCTGACTCAGCAGCAGGGTCAGATCGACAACGCTGTGGTGAATTCTACGCTGCCGACCGAACCTGCTACCGTTGCGCCAATTCGTAACGGCGCGCGTCCGGCTGCTACGGCACAGGAAACCCCACGTCAGACAGCCGCCACGCCGCGTCCTGAACGCAAGCATGCGGTGATTGAATCAAAACCACAGCCAATGGCGACGGTGAAAACCCCAGCCGCGCAGAGCAAGCCAGTTGCGCAGAGCAAACCGGTAACGACGGCGCCTAAGCAAACTGAAACTGCGGCGGCTCCGGCTAAAGCGCCAGCAACGCAAGCGACTAAACCGGCTGCAACGACGGCTGCACCTGCCGCCACGGCTGCGACGACAGCACCCGCTGCGACCGCTACAGCGACGCCAGCTCCTGCTGCTGCCGCGACCGGTAAGTCTGCGGGCGATGTCAATTCACTGAAATCCGCGTCGGGTTCCCACTACACCCTGCAGCTCAGCTCCTCTTCCAACTACGACAACCTGAACGGTTGGGCGAAGAAAGAGAATCTGAAAAACTACGTGGTGTATCAGACGTCCCGTAACGGTCAGCCATGGTATGTCCTGGTCAGCGGCATTTACGCCTCTAAAGATGAAGCGAAACGTGCCGTAACCACTCTGCCAGCTGACGTGCAGGCGAAGAACCCGTGGGCGAAACCGCTGCGTCAGGTTCAGACCGACCTGAAATAATCGCCGTTTCTTGACAGAAACCGTCCCTTCGCGCAGCCTTGTGGCCGCGCGAAGTGGATGTAGAAGCGCAGTATGCTGTCGGAGCTTTTTCCACAGCCGGAGACAGTGTAATTAGTCAGGCCGCATGAAAAAAAATCGCGCTTTTCTTAAATGGGCGGGGGGAAAGTACCCTCTACTCGACGATATAAGACATCATCTGCCCGTTGGCGATTGTCTGGTTGAACCTTTCGTTGGTGCTGGATCGGTATTCCTGAATACCGATTTTTCGCGTTATATCCTGGCTGATATCAACAGCGACCTCATTGAACTCTATAAAATAGTCAAAACGCGCGCCGATGAGTACATCGAGCAGGCGCGGGTAATGTTTGTGCCTGAAACAAACAATGCCGAAAGCTATTACCTGCTGCGTGAAGAGTTTAACCGCAGTAGCGATCTGTTCCGACGCGCCGTACTGTTTTTATACCTGAACCGCCACGGCTACAACGGCCTGTGTCGCTATAACCTGCGCGGCGAATTTAACGTCCCGTTTGGGCGTTATAAAAAACCTTACTTCCCGGAAGCCGAGCTCCGCCACTTTGCCGTGAAAGCTCAGCATGCAGAGTTTTACTGTGAATCGTATGAAGCCTGTATGGCGCGCGCCGATGAGCGCTCCGTCGTCTATTGCGATCCGCCTTACGCACCTTTGACGGCGACGGCGAATTTTACCGCTTACCACACTAACAGCTTCAGTCTTGAACAGCAGGCTTTTCTGGCGCAAAAGGCAGAAGATCTGGTGTCTCAACGTATTCCGGTGCTCATTTCCAATCATCGTACCCCGATGACGTTAGATTGGTATAAAAACGCGGCAGAAACGTATACCGTACAAGTTCGACGCAGCATTAGCCGTAACGGCGGCACGCGTAAAAAGGTGGAAGAGCTGCTGGCGCTGTATCGGCCACCAGGAAAAAAATAACGTTACTAGCCTAATGGGATAGGCTTTGAGGAGATGCGGATGAAACAGTACCTTATTGCCCCTTCAATTTTGTCGGCTGATTTTGCCCGTCTGGGGGAAGACACTGCCCGTGCGCTGGCCGCTGGGGCAGATGTGGTTCATTTCGATGTTATGGATAACCATTACGTGCCGAACCTGACCATCGGCCCGATGGTGCTAAAATCGCTGCGTAATTATGGCATCACCGCACCTATTGACGTGCATCTGATGGTGAAGCCGGTCGATCGCCTGGTCCCGGATTTTGCCGCCGCAGGTGCGAGCATCATCACCTTCCACCCTGAAGCCTCCGAGCATGTCGACCGTACCTTACAGCTGATTAAAGAAAATGGCTGTAAAGCAGGCCTGGTGTTTAACCCAGCCACGTCGCTTAGCTATCTCGATTATGTGATGGATAAGCTCGATGTGATCCTGCTGATGTCGGTTAACCCTGGCTTTGGCGGACAATCCTTTATCCCTCACACCCTGGAAAAACTTCGCGAAGTTCGTCGCCGTATTGATGAATCCGGCTATGACATTCGCCTGGAAGTGGATGGCGGTGTGAAGGTGAACAATATTCGCGAAATCGCGGCGGCCGGGGCGGACATGTTTGTCGCCGGTTCCGCGATTTTTGACCAACCAGACTACAAAAAAGTCATTGATGAAATGCGCAGTGAACTGGCAAAGGTAAGTCATGGATAAATTACAGACCATTCGCGGCGTCGCGTTTGACCTTGATGGCACGCTGGTAGACAGCGCGCCAGGGCTTGCGGCGGCGGTAGATAACGCGCTGTACGCGCTTGAGCTGCCGGTTGCCGGTGAAGAACGGGTGATTACCTGGATTGGCAACGGTGCCGACGTATTGATGGAGCGAGCGCTGAACTGGGCTCGCCAGGAGCGCGCCACCCTGCGTGCCTCTCAGGGCAAACCGTCCGTTGATAGCCACGATATTCCGCAAGATGAGCAGCTTCGTATGCTGCGTCGTCTGTTTGACCGTTATTATGCCGACTTCGCCGAAGAGGGCAGCTTCCTGTTCCCGCACGTCCAGGAGACTCTTGCTGCGCTGCATGACAGCGGATTACCGCTGGCGCTGGTGACCAACAAACCGACGCCGTTTGTGGCCCCCATTCTTGAGTCGCTGGGGATTGCGCGCTATTTCTCCGTCGTCATCGGTGGTGATGATGTGCAGAACAAAAAACCGCATCCTGAGCCACTGCTGAAAGTGGCTGAGAAACTGGCGTTAACGCCAGAAGCGCTGCTGTTTGTGGGCGATTCTCGTAACGATATTCAGGCAGCAAAAGCAGCGGGCTGCACCTCCGTCGGTCTGACCTACGGCTATAACTACGGCGAAGCGATTGCAAAAAGCGAGCCGGACGTTATCTTCGACCACTTTAATCAACTTTTGCCCGCTCTTGGGCTTGCGAATAGTGAACATCAGGAATTGAACAATGACTAAGCCCATCGTTTTTAGCGGCGCGCAGCCTTCAGGTGAACTGACCATCGGTAACTACATGGGTGCATTGCGTCAGTGGGTTAACATGCAGGATGATTACCACTGTATCTACTGCATCGTTGACCAGCACGCGATCACCGTGCGTCAGGATCCGCAGGCGCTGCGTAAAGCAACGCTGGATACGCTGGCCCTGTATCTTGCTTGCGGTATTGATCCTGAGAAAAGCACCATCTTCGTGCAATCCCACGTACCTGAGCACGCGCAGCTTGGCTGGGCGCTGAACTGTTACACCTATTTCGGTGAACTGAGCCGCATGACCCAGTTCAAAGACAAGTCCGCTCGCTACGCAGAAAACATCAACGCCGGCCTGTTCGATTATCCGGTGCTGATGGCGGCAGATATTCTGCTGTATCAGACCAATCAGGTTCCGGTAGGTGAAGATCAGAAACAGCACCTGGAACTGAGCCGCGATATCGCCCAGCGCTTCAATGCGATTTACGGTGATGTATTCAAGGTTCCTGAGCCGTTTATTCCGAAGTCTGGCGCTCGCGTAATGTCCCTGCTAGAGCCGACGAAGAAGATGTCCAAGTCGGACGATAACCGCAATAACGTGATTGGCCTGCTGGAAGATCCTAAATCGGTCGTGAAGAAGATCAAACGTGCGGTCACCGATTCCGAAGAGCCACCTGTAGTCCGTTACGACCTGAAAGAGAAAGCGGGTGTTTCTAACCTGCTGGATATCCTTTCTGGCGTCACAGGGCAGAGCATTCCAGAGCTGGAAAAGCACTTTGAAGGCAAGATGTACGGCCACCTCAAAGGGGAAGTCGCAGAGGCGGTGTCGGGTATGCTGACCGAGCTACAAGAGCGTTATAACCGCTATCGTAACGATGAAGCATTCCTGCAGAAGATTATGAAAGACGGCGCGGAGAAAGCGAGCGCACATGCATCGAAAACGCTAAAAGCGGTGTATGAAGCCATTGGCTTTGTCGCTAAACCGTAATCGATTATACGCATAAAAAAACCGGGATATTCCCGGTTTTTTTATTATCGAAGCAAATACAGGTTTGATTAGTTAGTGGAAGCTACGTCGCCACAGCCGCCAATAATTTTAGAAATAGAAATAGCTGGGTGCAGCAGATAATCATAAGAACAGGTTTTGTTTTTATTCTGAATAGTACCAGTACAAGCGGTCAGAGTAGACAGCGCCAGCACTACAGCCGCAGCTTTGAGCATGTTTTTCATTGATAATCCCTTTAAATTAAATAAATTTATTTATGCATAATTCCGTATGCTTTAAAAACACGAATGAATTAAGCTGATGATATATAAGCGCAAAATCAAACATTGTGTCAATCAAGTCAGACGTTTGATTAATTAAAGGATAAATTAAGAAGAACTAATAATGAGGAATAGATAAGTTAAAACAAGAGGGAAGCGTGCTATACGCAAAGGTATAGCACGGATAAAAAGTCTGAATTCAGATTAATGATGGGAGAACCAGTTGAGCTTATTACGCAGGCCAACTACGCGACCAACGATAATCAGCGCCGGGCTTGCCATCTGCTTTGCCAATTCGCCTAACTGTGAAAGTTCGCCATCAACAACGCGCTGGGTAATTGCCGTACCGTTTTCTACGATAGCCACCGGCATATCGGCCTGCATTCCGTATTCAATCAGCTTCTGCTGGATAGTGGCCGCCTGATTGAGCCCCATATAAAACACCAGCGTCTGTTTTTCTGCCGCCAGATTTTCCCAATCCAGTTCACCACCGGTTTTCAGGTGTCCGGTGATAAGGCGAACGCTTTGCGCATAATCACGGTGGGTCAGGGGGATACCGGAGTAGGCTGAACAGCCAGATGCCGCGGTAATGCCGGGAACGACCGAGAAAGGAATACCGGCTTCGCACAGCGTTTCCAGCTCCTCACCCCCGCGTCCAAAGATGAACGGATCGCCCCCTTTCAGACGCACGACGCGTTTCCCTTTTTGCGCTTCATTGAGCAGGATCTGGTTAATCTCATCCTGCGGCACACAGTGATAGCCCGCGCGTTTACCCACGAAGATGCGGTCAGCATCGCGGCGAACCAGATTCATAATGTCGTCGGACACCAGACGATCGTAGACCACCACGTCCGCTTGTTGAATTTGCTGTAAGCCTTTTAGCGTCAGCAGCCCAGCATCGCCGGGGCCGGCGCCCACCAGTACGACTTCACCGCGATGATCCAGCGGCGCATTCAGTAACTGCTCGGTGATCTCGGTGACGGCCTGCTGATCCTCGTTTGCCAGTGACTGCGCCAGCCGGTCGTTAATAAACAGTTTTTCCCAGAAGCGGCGGCGTTCACCCATGGTGGCGAACTGCTTTTTCACTCGCGAGCGTAATTGTCCGGCATAGAGCGCAACCTTGCCCAGGTGCTGCGGCAGAATTGACTCCAGCTTCTCGCGTAGCAAACGCGCCAGCACCGGCGAGGTGCCGCCGGATGAGACGGCGACCATCAGCGGTGAACGGTCGATAATCGACGGCATAATGAAGCTGGCGGCTTTCGGCGCATCAACCACATTACAGAAGATACGGCGGGATTCGGCTTCGTCGCTCACCAACTGATTGACCGCGTCATCGTCGGTGGCGGCAATTGCCAGCCAGCAAGATTCGAGCAGCGCAGGTTGGAAATCACCGGCTACAAGCGTCAGCATTCCCGCCTCTGCCCAGACGTGAAACTGCGGAACGTATTCCCGTGCGTTTACCGTCAGACGTGCCCCAGCATCAAGCAGCAGACGCGCTTTACGCTCAGCGACATCACCGCCGCCGACCAGCAAACAGTCACGATCGCGCAGTTGGCAAAAAATGGGTAAGTAATCCAAGGGGCAACCTCACGGAATAGAGAAATTCGGGGGGATAATAATGCGGGTAAGGATAACAGCAGTTATCGTATGGAATATACGATTTTTCCCGCTGTTATCCCCTTAGGGTCATAAGTTTTCGTTATTACTTATGTCCAAAACGATCAGGCCCTTAACTGTACCTGACCGTCTTTAACGCGAACATCATAATGGGCGACGGAGTGACTTTCGTCCTCCATGCACAGGCCGTCACTTAAACGGAAACGCTGTTTTTTCAACGGACTGGCGACCCACAGTTCGCCCTGGTGTTCGGCTATCAGGCCGCGAGACAGCACGCTCGACTCAAAGAACGGGTCGATGTTGCTGATGGCGAATACCTGGTCGTCGGCGTAGGGGCGGAATACGGCAATCTGTTTATCGCCCAGCAGCGCACAAACGCCAGTTGCGGGCAGAATAGCGTCAATCTTGCAGATATTTATCCACTGGCTCATGCGTTTTCCTCCACCAGAGTAACCGGAATGCGTTCATACGGCGTGGCCGGACGGTGCTGTTCACGCTCGGCGACCACCTGGACGTTCGGGTCACGCTGTTCGCTGTTGATAAAGTGTTTGAAACGAACCTGTGCGGCCGGAGAGTTCACGGTTTCCGTCCACTCACAGGCAAAGGCGTCACGCAGGCGGGCGATCTCTTCTTCCAGATGCTGATTCAGGCCCAGCTTGTCGTCGATGATCACCGAACGCAGGTACTCGATACCGCCTTCCAGATTGTCCAGCCATGGCGCGGTACGCGTCAGCTTATCGGCGGTGCGGATGTAGAACATCATGAAACGGTCGAGATACTTGATAAGCGTATCGCGATCGAGGTCAGCCGCCAGCAGGTCTGCGTGGCGCGGTTTCATGCCGCCGTTACCGCAGACGTACAGGTTCCAGCCTTTCTCGGTGGCGATGATGCCCACGTCTTTACCCTGAGCTTCCGCACATTCACGGGTACAGCCAGAGACGCCAAACTTCATCTTATGCGGCGTACGAATGCCTTTGTAGCGGTTTTCCAGCTCAACCCCGAAGCCTACGCTGTCGCCGACGCCATAACGGCACCACGTGCTGCCTACGCAGGTTTTGGCCATACGCAGCGCTTTCGCATAGGCATGACCGGTTTCGAAGCCCGCTTCAATCAGCTGACGCCAGATTTCTGGGAGATCATCTTTTTGCGCGCCGAAAAGACCAATACGCTGAGAACCGGTGATTTTGGTGTACAGGTTAAATTCGCTGGCGATACGACCAACGGCAACCAGCCCTTCCGGGGTAATTTCGCCGCCCGCAGAGCGTGGGATAACCGAGTAGGTACCGTCTTTCTGGATGTTTGCCAGGAAGTTGTCGTTACTATCCTGCAACGGCGTGTGCTGCGGCTTGAGGATATATTCATTCCAGCAAGAGGCCAGCAGAGATCCGACGGTCGGTTTACACACTTCACAACCGTAGCCCTTACCGTATTTCGCCAGCAGTTCGTCGAAGGTTTTGATGCCTTCAACGCGGATAAGGTGATAAAGCTCCTGACGGGTAAACGCGAAGTGTTCACACAGGTTGTTGTTCACTTCGATACCCTGCTTCGCCAATTCGGCGTTGAGCACTTGGGTCACCAGCGGGATACAACCGCCGCAGCCGGTTCCGGCTTTGGTTTCCGCTTTGAGCGCGGCGACGGTGTGGCAACCTTTGTTGATGGCGGCAATCAGCGCGCCTTTAGTGACATCGAAGCATGAACAAATTTGCGCGCTGTCCGGCAGTTTATCAACGCCAATAGAAGGCTTACCGCCGCTCGCATGGGCGGGCAGAATCAGCGCATCTGGGTTTTCCGGCAGTTCAATGCCATTCAGCGCCAGCTGTAGCAGGTTGCCGAAGTCGCTGGTATCACCGACCAGTACCGCGCCAAGCAATGTTTTGTTGTCGGGGCTGACGATAAGACGTTTGTAGACCTCTTTGTTTTCGTCGAGGTAAACGTAGCTGCGCGCGCCTGGGGTGCGGCCGTGAGCATCGCCAATACCGCCAACGTCAACGCCAAGCAGTTTGAGCTTGGCGCTCATGTCTGCGCCCTGGAAGCTATTTTCGTTGCCGAGGATATGGTCGACGGCGACCTGCGCCATTTTGTAGCCCGGCGCAACCAGGCCGTAGACGCGGTTTTTCCAGCTCGCGCATTCGCCGATAGCGTAGATATCCGGGTCAGAGGTCTGGCAACTGTCGTTAATCATGATGCCGCCGCGCTGGCCGACTTCCAGACCACATTGCGTTGCCAGTTTATCGCGTGGGCGAATACCGGTAGAGAAGACGATAAAGTCGACTTCCAGCTGGCTGCCGTCGGCAAAGCGCATAGTTTTACGCGCGTTTTCGCCTTCCTGAACGATCTCTTTGGTGTTTTTATTGGTGTGAACTTTCACACCCATGCTTTCGATTTTGCGCTTAAGTTGCTCACCGCCCATCTGATCGAGCTGTTCTGCCATCAGCATGGGGGCAAATTCGATAACGTGCGTTTCGACACCGAGGTTTTTCAGCGCGCCTGCGGCTTCAAGGCCGAGCAGACCACCGCCGACGACTGCACCGCGTTTGCTCCGGCGCGCGCAGGCCTCAATGGCGTTCAGATCTTCAATGGTACGGTAAACGAAGCAATCCTGAGTTTCAGACCCTTTAATCGGCGGAACCCACGGATAAGAGCCGGTCGCCATGATCAGTTTGTCATAAAAGACGGTACGACCCGCGCTGGAGTGGATCACCTTCTCTTGACGGTTGATGGTGATAGCGCGTTCGCCGACCAGTACTTTTACACCGTGCTTCTCATAGAAGCCTTCACGAACCAGTGACAGTTCTTCTGCCGTGTGGTGAGAGAAGTAAGATGAAAGGTGGACGCGGTCGTAGGCGATGCGGGGTTCTTCACAGAAGACGGTAATATCAAGCTGGCTGGCGTCGGTTTTATCGAGAATGTCCTCGATGAAACGGTGGCCGACCATGCCATTACCGATAATTGCGAGTCTGACTTTGCTCATTTTTGCCTCGATTTCTATTCTAATACTGCCTACCTTAACGATTCAGCTAGTGGGATTATTGATTCAAATCAATTTAGCCTTTGCCTACCACTTAATGAGTAGAGTGATGATTTTTAAGTGGTTTTGTAAGTTGCGGAAAATACTCAACTTTATGAGGTGGGTGTTTTTTGAGCGAAAAGTGTGAAAAATCGGCAGTAGGGGGATGTTTGTCAGATTGGAGTGGGGTTCCGTCCACCTTAAGTTGGGAAGAACATGTTGCTTCATCACCTGTGAACGGGTTAAGGGGGGCGGCCGCGCCCCCCTTAACAATCCCCGCGGCCCCGCAAGGAAATCGGTGCTTCGCACTGCGCTCGCCTCCGAACTCCAGCCTGCGGCACGGCGAAACTCGACGTCCCTGTCTCGCTTCGCCTCAGTCCGCCATCCAGGCGGACTGACCTTGTCTTCCATTCTCCGGCTCGCCGATTTCAGCGGGGACACATCGGTTTCAGAATGATTGGTTTTGGTTGTTAAATTAAGGGCAAGACTGAGCAGTTTCAGAATGATTGGTTTTGGTTGTTAAATTAAGGGCAAGGCTGAGCAGTTTAAGAATGATTGGTTTTAGCTTTTAACTAAATGACCGCACGGGCTTTGGTGGCGTCTAAATCGCCGAAGCGTTCCCTGTAGGCCGGGGCAGCCCACATGGATGTGGGCTGAGGGCGTGGTTTACATGGATGTAAACTCGCGCCCGACCCGAAGCCGGAGGGGATAAGCTGAGGGAACCGCGCAGCGGCGATTTTGCCGCCAGAGCCTGGGGGTGCAGGGGGCGGCGGCGATTGGCCGCCCCTTGCGTGCTCCCTGCGCCCGCGCGTTTTATATGGCTATATCTGGAAGGGAGCGCAACAGGGCACTACACCCCCAAAAAGATCCCCCAACCAAGAAGATTAGTGAGCCCCACCAACCGCATGCTGACGATGACGACTCACAAACCCAAGCACCAAACACATCACAAACACCACCGCATAAAGCGCGTTAGAAGTCGTCAACGCCGCCAGCGGCCCGCTGCTCGCCACAATTGGCCCAGTCACAACAAACGTCAGCATCGTGCCGATGGTGCCGCAGGTCAGCACAAAGTTAACCAGTTTGGGTGAGGCCACTTTGGTCTGCAAAGAACCGAGCGTAATAATTGAGGTGTAGATAGCGCTAGAGAAGAAGCCCAGCGTCAGGATAAACAACGCCAGATGCTGTGGTTCACCATGGTTGAACAGATACATCATCACCGTCGCAATACCCGCCAGCACCGTCAGAATACGTTGCAGGTCGAAGAAGCGCAGAATGAAACTGAACGCCCACATGCCGAACATATAAGACATCCAGAAATCGCTTACCAGCTTACCGGCGTCGTTCAGGCTCATGCCCAGACCCTTGGCATATTCTGGCACCCACGAGATAAAGCCCAGTTGGCCCAGGATGTAGCACAGCGCGGCAATTGACAGGAACAGTACGCCGATACCCCACTTTTCTTTCGCAACCGGCTGGTCATCCTGCTGTGCTTTCTTGCCCAGTACCGGGAAGTCACAGCCAAAGGTCAGAATAAAGATAGCCACGTAAATCAGGCCAATGCAGGCGTAAACCCAGTACCACTCAATGGTACGTGCCAGCAGCCAGGCAGCCAGCATCGGGAAAATCATCCCGGCCATGCTAAAGAAGGAGTCGGTAAACAGCAAACGCGCACCACGCTGACGTCCTTCATACATATGGGTAATCAGGAACGTACCGATGGACATGGTGATACCGCTGACCAGGCCCAGCACGAACATCGCGGCGGAGAACAGTGCCAGACTATGGCTGGTCATCAACCCGGCCACTGCCAGCACCATCAGAATAAAGCCAAAACGCAGCTGCGTTTTCAGCGGAACGATTTCCATCAGCCAGGCATTCAGGAAAATCGAGATCAGGATCCCAGCGTTCAGGAAGGTAAAGGTGTTACTCATACTGGAAACCGGCAGATTAAAATAATCGGCAATGTTTCCCATCACCATCCCGGTGACAATTACCAACGCACCGGTGAGGGCGTAGGAGAAGAAGCTGATCCATGTGAGCTTGATACGGTTGCTGTTAGTCATGACTGGCCTGTGAATAGTTGTGTAAAACGCGTTGACTCTGCGCTGAGCGGGCAGATTTTATGCACTGTGGTGACGTATTCATAGTTTTATTACGCAAACGTTGGCGTATTACACTTTTCTCTGTGATCCAGATCACAAAATAAATGCGACAATTCTTAGCTTGATCATTATGAAGGTTACATACATGTAAACTTTGGTAAAGCACTGGCCTGTGGGCCTAAGCCTCTTTAGAATCAAGCCACTTGCTTCCCAACTGCACTCGTTAAAGGATTTCTCATGCTCAAATCAACTCTGGCGGCCGTGGCGGCTGTTTTTGCTCTCTCCGCGGTGGCTCCTGCAGCTTTAGCAGCAACCAATGACCCGCATGTTTTGCTGACCACCTCGGCTGGCAACATCGAGCTGCAATTGGATAGCCAGAAAGCGCCAGTCTCCGTTGAAAACTTCCTTAAGTATGTCAACAGCGGTTTCTATAACAACACCACGTTCCACCGTGTGATCCCGGGCTTTATGATTCAGGGTGGTGGCTTTAACGAGCAGATGCAGCAGAAGCAGCCTAATCCACCGATTAAAAACGAAGCGGATAACGGTCTGCGTAATACCCGTGGCACCGTCGCGATGGCGCGCACTGCCGATAAAGACAGCGCGACCAGCCAGTTCTTTATCAACGTGGCCGACAATGCTTTCTTAGATCACGGTCAGCGTGATTTTGGCTACGCCGTATTCGGTAAAGTGGTTAAAGGGATGGATGTGGCCGACAAAATTTCCCAGGTTCAGAGCCATAACGTAGGGCCGTACCAGAATGTACCGTCCAAGCCTATCGTTATCCTGTCGGCAAAAGTCCTACCGTAAGTTATAGAGGGCGGCGTTACGCATGAGGCTGCCGCCCATATCGCTAAAGCAGTAAGCTCCCGGTAGAATGGCGGCAGATAAACGACCGGAGCCGCCATGATCCTGCTGATTGATAACTACGATTCCTTTACCTGGAACCTCTACCAGTATTTTTGCGAGCTGGGGGCCAGCGTAACGGTCAAACGTAACGACGATATCTCCCTTGATGACATCGCGTCGCTCGCTCCGCACAAAATCGTTATCTCCCCCGGCCCCTGTACGCCAGATGACGCCGGTATCTCTCTGGATGTGATTCGCCACTATGCGGGAAAAATACCGCTGCTCGGCGTTTGCTTAGGTCACCAGGCCATCGCGCAGGCCTTCGGCGCGCGTATCGTTCGTGCGGCGAAAGTGATGCACGGCAAAACCTCACCGATTACTCATCAGCAGCAGGGCGTGTTTCGCGGCCTGAATAACCCGCTGACCGTCACGCGTTATCACTCTTTGCTCATTGATCCTGAGACGTTGCCCGATTGTTTTGACGTCACTGCCCGCAGCGCGGCGGGGGAAATTATGGGCATTCGCCACCGGCAGTGGGATTTGGAAGGCGTGCAGTTCCACCCGGAGAGTATTCTCAGCGAACAAGGGCACGAGCTACTGGCAAACTTTCTCAATCGATAGTCGTTGCCATTGTGTGATTTTTTATGCATATTTTGTGGATAGATTCTCACAATCAACGCTGCATCGCTTGAAGAAGGGCATGACATGGAAACCAAACAATCTGCAATCACCCGCGCGACCTTCGACCAGGTCATTTTGCCCATTTATGCACCGGCGGAATTTATCCCGGTGAAAGGCAAAGGGAGCCGCGTGTGGGATCAGCAAGGCAAAGAGTACATCGATTTTGCCGGTGGTATCGCGGTGACGGCGCTGGGGCATTGCCACCCCGCATTGGTTGAGGCGCTGAAAAGCCAGGGTGAAATGCTGTGGCATACCAGTAACGTCTTTACCAATGAACCTGCGCTGCGTCTGGGCCAGAAGCTGGTGGACGCCACCTTCGCCGAGCGCGTGGTGTTTATGAACTCCGGCACCGAGGCAAACGAAACCGCCTTTAAACTGGCGCGTTACTACGCCTCGACTCGTCATAGCCCTTACAAAACCAAAATTATCGCTTTCCATAATGCTTTCCACGGACGTTCGCTGTTTACCGTCTCTGTGGGCGGTCAGCCGAAGTATTCCGACGGTTTTGGCCCGAAACCGGCTGATATCATCCATGTGCCGTTTAACGACCTGCATGCGGTAGAAGCGGTGATGGACGACCATACCTGCGCCATTGTTGTCGAGCCGATTCAGGGCGAAGGCGGCGTGCTGGCGGCCACGCCAGAGTTTCTGCAAGGACTGCGCGCGCTGTGCGATAAGCATCAGGCGCTGCTGGTATTTGATGAAGTGCAAAGCGGCATGGGCCGTACCGGTTCCTTGTTTGCCTATATGCACTATGGCGTAACCCCGGATATTTTAACCAGCGCTAAAGCGCTGGGCGGCGGTTTCCCGGTGAGCGCGGTGCTGACCACCGAAGACATTGCCAATGCCTTCCACGTCGGTTCACACGGTTCTACCTATGGCGGTAATCCGCTGGCCTGCGCCGTTGCCGGTGCGGCGTTCGATATTATCAATACGCCAGAAGTGCTCAACGGCGTGAATGCAAAACGTGAACGGTTTGTTCAGCATCTGCAACAGATTAACGCGAAGTATGATGTGTTTAGCGACGTGCGCGGGATGGGGCTATTGATTGGCGCCGAGCTGAATGCGAAGTACAAAGGTCGCGCGCGTGATTTCCTTTACGCGGCGGCTGACGTCGGCGTAATGGTGCTTAACGCGGGCCCGGACGTAATGCGCTTTGCGCCATCGCTGGTGGTGGAGGAAGTGGATATCGACGAAGGGATGCAGCGCTTCTCGCAGGCCGTGGCGAAAATCGTCAGCTAGCTCTTCGCTTTAACCAGCCGCCATGCCGTGGGCGCTGACGCCACGCCACCGAAGAGATGGTGTGCATGGTGTTGAGATGCCCCAGAATACGCTGGAGATGCTGTTCCATGGTGCTTAGCGCGCCGTGGGACAGCGCGTCCGGCGACTCCATAATGTTCACCTCACCACCGCTTCCCGCTTCATCGTACTCCAGACGCTGCTGACAGCGCTGTAGGGCAATTTCGCACGACTCCAGATACTGTTGCGCCAAATCGGGCGTCAACATGTTGTGTTCGCGCGCAAGCGTCGTCATGGCGTTGATGTGCTCGACGATAAACTGACTGTGGGTGACCCACAGCTTCATGTCTTCCAGATAGCGTGAGTTAAAGCCCGGCTCCTGCATGGCCTGGTTTAGGGTGTTAAACAGTGTGTTGTGCGCCTGGTTGACGCGCATGCGCTGATAAGCAAGCTTAGGCGCCTGCGGGTCGGGGCTTAGGATCAGACGAATGGCTTCCTGGTCGGCTTCCAGCGCCGCCTGGGCATTTTGCCGTAGCTGACCGCTTTGCCACTGCGGCCACAGCCAGAGCATGCCGCCGAACGCAATCAGGCAGCCGATGATGGTGTCGATAAAGCGGGCAACAATAAACTGTTCGCCGTTAAGCGTGAGGATTTGCAGCGTGTATACCGCGGTGACCGTAAAACCGACGGTGGCCCAACCGTAGCTGCGGCGAATGATCAGGTAGCTTACAAGCGTGATAATCAGCATCCCGGTAAGCGCGAGCCCTTGCGGCGCGTGGAAGTGTAGGGCGATGGCGGCAATCACAAGACCCGCCAGCGTGCCCGCCGCACGGTGGAAAATTCGCACGCGGGTAGCGCCATAGCCGTTTTGCGTCACCAGCAGCACCGTCATCAGGATCCAGTACGGTTTTGGCAGATGCAGCGCCGTGCCCATCAGGCTGGCGATACTCAGCATCACGCTTAGCCTCCCAGCGTTGCGTAGCGCGGGCGATTTTAGCGACAGGTAGCTTTTTATGGCTGGGAACAGCGGCAGGCGGCGTTCCTTATCCGCCATCAGGTCGCGCGGGTAGAGCGGACGCTGGGCGCGCAGGACTCTGGCGATGCGGCTAAAGTGCCAGGCGCAGAACTGGCCGACCGGGTTATCAGGATGCTGGGCGGCGATTTTTTCCAGCGCGCCAATCTGTTTTTCCATCGTGAAGCGGCTGGGGTAACGGTGATAGAGAATATCATCCGCGAGTACGCGCAACCTTGCTGCGACGGTCTGCGCGTTCCAGCGGATCACCGCTTCCGCGTGGCTGCGCTCCACCAGTTTTTGCACCTCTTCCGGCTGATGCAAACTCACCGAGATATGTTCTTGTAAATCCAGCCCTACCTGAAAAGCGCGCAGCAGGCGTTTGTAGTCATTGTGTCGGTTTGCCGCCAGCATATGAAGTTGCTGATAGCATTGGGAAATAAGATCCACCACCTTTTGCTGACGGTTTAACAACGGCGGCAGCGCGGTGCTGGGATCCGTATGCTGAGTCAGCAGGCTGTATTTGGCTTCGCAGTATTCTGCGAGCTGGCGATAGAGCAGGCTTAGCGATTCGCGCAGCGGCTGTTCGCGCCACATCCAGAACCACCACCAGTTGAATAAGCCATACCATAGCGTGCCAAGCGCATACAGCAGTAACGGCTGCCAGATAGGCATGTTACCGGCGAGGCTTAAGGTGAAAATAGCCGCAATCAGCGAGGCGGGGAGCAATCGCCCGTGTAAGGCGCTGATCTCTGCCGTTACGCCAAGCAGCAGCGCCAGCCCGGTCAGAATGAACGGCAGTGGAATGTGGTGCGCCAGCAATAGCTGTACGGCGAGGCTGCATCCGGCAAACAGGCAGCCGCCGATAGTCAGGCGTTTGAAAAAACGCTTATGGGGCGTATCAAGACCTGCGATGTTGCAACACGCGGGAACCAGTGAGAACAGCAGACCTTGCTGAAGATGGCCGAAGAGTAGGCCAATAGCGACCGGCAAACATAACACCAGCGTTTGCCGCAGTGCATAGTTGACTTCCGGGTGGTAAATCAGCCTGCGCCACATGAGGGAAAACAAAAACGGCATACTGCGTGAGCACTATGCCGTTTTGGCTGGATCAGCGAGTACCGTAGACGACAATAGTTTTGCCGTGCGCGGAGATCAGGTTTTGATCTTCGAGCATTTTCAAAATACGGCCCACGGTTTCGCGGGAACAACCGACGATCTGACCGATTTCCTGACGGGTGATTTTAATCTGCATACCGTCTGGGTGGGTCATGGCGTCCGGCTGTTTAGCCAGATTCAGCAGAGTCTGGGCGATGCGTCCGGTCACGTCCAGGAATGCCAGGTTGCCCACTTTTTCGGAGGTAATCTGCAGACGACGTGCCATTTGCGAAGACAAACGCATCAGGATGTCTGGGTTTACCTGAATCAGCTGGCGGAATTTTTTATAAGAGATTTCAGCAACTTCACAAGCGGTTTTTGCCCGTACCCACGCGCTGCGTTCCTGGCCTTCTTCAAACAGGCCCAATTCGCCGATAAAGTCACCCTGGTTGAGGTAAGAGAGGATCATCTCTTTACCTTCTTCATCCTTGATGAGTACTGCCACTGAGCCTTTGACGATGTAATACAGCGTTTCAGCTTTTTCACCCTGGTGAATCAGCGTGCTCTTCGATGGGTACTTATGAATATGGCAATGAGACAAGAACCATTCGAGAGTCGGGTCTGTTTGCGGTTTGCCAAGCACCATGCGCGGTTATCCTCTGTTATAAGCTCTTCCCAGCGGCAAAAACATTGCAGCCACTGGTTGCAATAGTATCCTTCCCGTTACCTGGGAAGTCGGCTGTCGAATCGTGCCGCAGCCAGTAATGTGATGTCCTCTGCATACATGCAGTACGTTTATGTATTACCGTAGCATCCTGACTGTTTTAGCATAGCTTTAGGCGCGTGTCTCCTGGTGTCTCGCTTCAGCATGACGGCGATCGCCTTCCATTGCGAGAATTGTTATGTACGCGTAATCTGAGAAGAAAATTGCAACCTGGGAGTTAAATAATATGCAAGCGCGTGTGAAATGGATTGAAGGCTTAACCTTCCTCGGAGAGTCTGCTTCAGGCCACCAGATTTTGATGGACGGCAACTCGGGCGATAAAGCGCCAAGCCCAATGGAAGTCGTCTTAATGGCCGCCGGTGGCTGTAGCGCAATCGATGTGGTTTCCATTTTGCAAAAGGGCCGCAATGACGTCTCAGATTGTGAAGTGAAGCTGACTTCTGAACGCCGTGAAGAGGCGCCGCGCCTGTTCACACATATCAACCTGCACTTCATTGTGACGGGGAAAGATCTTAAAGACGCTGCGGTTGCTCGTGCCGTCTCACTGTCCGCTGAGAAATACTGCTCGGTTGCGCTGATGCTCGAAAAAGCGGTGAATATCACTCACTCTTATGAAGTGATCGAGGGGTAACGACTCTGGAGTCGGCGTTTCCGCCATCCGGCAATTTGCGCGCTTGTGCCTGATGGCGCGATGCATATCAGGCCTACGGGGGTATTTTCTCGGCTGCACCCGTTAACGTAGACCGGATAAGGCGTTTCCGCCATCCGGCAATTTGCGCGCTTGTGCCTGATGGCGCGATGCTTATCAGGCCTACGGGGGTATTTTCTCGGCTGCACCCGTTAACGTAGGCCGGATAAGGCGAAGCCACCATCCGGCAATTTGCGTGCTTGTGCCTGATGACGTGATGCTTATCAGGCCTACGGGGGCTAGCTTCTTCCTTCCATCAATCGCTGCACCAGCGGCATCATGATGAGCTCCATCGCCAGCCCGAGCTTACCGCCGGGAACCACCAGCGTATTCATATGGGAAATAAAAGACCCTTGCAGCATTGCCAGCAGCCACGGGTAATCGATGTTATCAAGATTACGGAAATGAATGACCACAAAGCTCTCATCGAGCGAGGGGATACTTTTGGCGGCGAAGGGATTCGAAGTATCGACCGTTGGGACGCGCTGGAAGTTGATATGGGTGCGGGAGAACTGCGGCGTAATGAAGTTGATGTAGTCCTCCATTGAACGCACCACCGAATCCATCACCGCCTCACGGGAGTGACCGCGCTCGCTGGTGTCGCGAATCATCTTTTGGATCCACTCCAGGTTAACAATCGGCACCACGCCAACCAGCAGATCAACATGGCGCGCCACGTCATGCTGCGGTGTTACCACGCCGCCGTGCAATCCTTCATAGAACAGCACATCCGTCGGCTCCGGCAGGGGCTGCCAGGGGGTAAACGTTCCCGGCACCTGATTCCACGGTACGGCTTCATCGTAGGTGTGCAGATACTTTCGTGATTGCCCTTTGCCGGTCACGCCATAGTCGCGGAAGGTTTGTTCCAGCAGGCCAAAGTCATTGGCATCCGGGCCGAAATAGCTGATATGCCGACCGGCATCGCGGGCCTTACGGATAGCCATATCCATTTCAGGACGGGTATAGCGGTGAAAGCTGTCGCCTTCAACTTCTGCCGCACGCAGGTTGAGCTGAGCAAAGATTTTACGAAATGCGAGGCTGGTGGTGGTGGTTCCCGCTCCGCTGGAGCCGGTCACGGCAATAACTGGGTGTTTGGCAGACATGCGAATAACTCCTTAACAGACTACAGAAAGCCGTCCGGCTTCCTGCAATAAGTATAGTTAACCGCGAAATTGGTTACGGGGCATGATGTTGACGGTCTCATGAAGCTCAGACCACACCAGCACCGCTTCGCCTGTTTGTAACTGATGTTTTACGTCGGCGACCTTTTGCGCAAGTGAGCGCTCATATTCACCATAATCAGTGCCTTCGCGCAAGACAAAGCTTTCAATCAACCTATCCAGCGTTTCGGGGTCGAGGTCCTGCCAGGGGATCATCATGCTTTCACTCCTAACCACGTCATAAGCCATGCGGGGATGCGTTTTTCCAGCCACATTTCCGGGTGGCGCAGGGTGCCGCCGATAAATCCAACGTGGCCGCCGTGTTCGGTTAGCTGATATTCAACGTTATCCGGCAACTCTTCCTGGGCGGGAATGGAGTGGTGATCCATAAAGGGATCGTCTTTCGCATGGATAATCAGCGTGGGCTTGGTGATTTTGCTCAAAGTAGGCATTGCGCTGCACTGACGGTAATAGTCGATAGCATCGGCAAAACCGTGGATCTTCGAGGTAATGGAATCGTCGAACTCGCGGATCCGGCGCATACTTTTTAACTGGCGCAGATCCACCGGCAGTGAGCCGGGATAAGCTTTGAGCTTGCGTGCCGCATTGCCTTTCAACAGGTTCAGCAGGTAGCGCTGATAAACCCGCGAGAAGCCTTTATCCATATGATAGCTACAGGCTTCGAGCATAAACGGTGCCGAGACAATCACCGCCGCGTCGATAGGCACATCATCGCCTTCTTTTGCCAGCAGGCAGGCCAGCATGTTGCCGCCGAGCGAATAACCGACCGCTGCCGTTGGCGCTTCACCAAACTCGCGCTTGAGCCACTGCAAAAACCAGGTGCCATCTTCCGTTTCACCGGAGTGATAAATGCGGTTCAGACGGTTAGGCTCGCCGCTACAGCCGCGAAAATGCATCACCACGCCCAGCCAGCCGAGCTGTTTTGCGGCATTAATCAGGCCGTGCGCATAGGGACTGTGCAGACTGCCTTCCAGACCATGAAACACCACCAGGCGCGGTTTATGGCGCGCAGCTTGCGGATCTTCACTCCAGGCGAGATCAACAAAATCACCGTCTGGCAGCTCAAGGCGCTGCCAGCATGGCGTGAATTGCAGCTTGCGACGGATAAGACGCGGCAGCATCGTTTGTAAATGACGATTGCTCACGCCGCGCATCGGCACGAAATCCGCGCTGCTTGAAGTGTCGATACTGAGATCGTGATGGGTTGTTTCAGTCATAACTCGGCGATGTTTACAAAAATCTGGCGCCTACTATACCGCCACTTTGCCATCGTGTTTATGAAAATGAGGTATCGGTAGCCCTTTTTATCCCTTTCGGATCTGATCCTAATCACAAATTGTTACTTCAATTATTACCCTCAAGCTAATGATTAATGCCTACGCTTAATTGATGACTTTCTCACCAGGGTGCACACTCTTTCCAGTGTTAAGCAATCAAAATGATTCGCTGAATCAGGAGGTTAATAATGTTATCTGGGCAAACACCAGCACGAGTCTGGAACACCCGCCGCACAGAAAAACAGCGGCGTCTGGCTTCCGTTCCGGTGCAGGGTAAGGTACTGCCGACCGCAGATCTGACCGCGATGCTGGAACTACTGATCGCGCCGGGTGACCGCGTGGTATTAGAAGGGAATAACCAGAAGCAGGCAGATTTCTTATCTCGCATGCTGGCTGAAGTTAACCCGCAAAAAGTGCACGACCTGCACATGATTATGCCAAGCGTAGGGCGCAGCGAGCATCTGGATATCTTCGAGAAAGGTATCGCTCGTAAACTGGATTTCTCTTTCTCCGGTACCCAAAGCCTGCGTATCTCGCAGCTACTGGAAGATGGCCAGCTGGAAATCGGCGCCATCCACACCTACATCGAACTTTACTCCCGTTTATACGTTGACCTGTCGCCGAACGTGGCGCTGATTGCCGGTTTTAAAGCTGACCGCAAAGGTAACCTTTACACCGGGGCGAGTACCGAAGATACCCCGGCGCTGGTTGAAGCTGCCGCGTTCCATGACGGTATCGTCATCGCGCAGGTTAACGAACTGGTCGACGATGAATGCGATCTGCCGCGCGTCGATATTCCAGGTTCCTGGATTGACTATGTGGTTGTTGCGGACAAGCCGTTCTTTATTGAACCGCTGTTTACCCGCGACCCGCGCCTGATTAAACAAGAACACATTCTGATGGCGATGATGGCCATTAAAGGCATCTACGCGGAGCATCAGGTTCAATCGTTGAACCACGGTATCGGCTTCAACACTGCCGCTATCGAACTGCTGTTGCCAACCTACGGCGAACAGTTGGGGCTGAAGGGCAAAATCTGTAAGCACTGGACGCTGAACCCGCATCCAACGCTTATCCCGGCAATTGAAAGCGGTTGGGTTGAAAGCGTGCACTGCTTCGGCGGCGAACTGGGGATGGAAGAGTACATCCGCGCTCGCCCTGACATCTTCTTTACCGGTGCCGATGGCTCAATGCGTTCTAACCGCGCCTTCTGCCAGCTGGCAGGTCAGTACGCGGTTGATATGTTTATCGGTTCCACTTTGCAGGTTGATGGCTATGCCAACTCCTCCACCGTGACCCGTGGACGCCTGTCTGGTTTCGGCGGCGCGCCAAACATGGGGCATGACCCGCACGGTCGTCGTCATGCAACGCCTGCCTGGCTGAACATGATTACCGAACCTGATCCAATGCAGCGCGGTAAAAAACTGGTCGTGCAGATGGTTGAAACCTTCCAGGCCGGCGTTAAACCAACCTTCGTTGAAAAACTTGATGCCATTGAAGTTGCCAAAACGTCCGGGATGCCGCTGGCACCGGTCATGATCTACGGCGATGACGTGACCCACGTGCTGACCGAAGAAGGTATCGCTTACCTCTACCGCGCCAAAGATCTTGAAGAACGTCGTGCGATGGTGGCGGCGGTCGCGGGGATCACCGATATCGGCCTAGGCGTTGATGCAAAACGCGTTGCCGAGCTGCGTCAAAGCGGCAAGGTAGTTTATCCAGAAGATATGGGCATCCGTCGTACCGACGCCACCCGTTCTCTGCTGGCCGCGGGTAGCGTGTCTGACCTGGTCGAATGGTCCGGCGGTCTTTACAACCCACCTGCGAAATTCCGGAGCTGGTAATGAAACTTCTGCCCCAGATTCAGGTTGAAGGCGGTGCCGAATGGCTGGCGCGAACCGCCACGCAGTGTCTGATTGACGAAGCACGATTAAGCCCGAAACCCGGTCTGGTGGACAGTCGGGGGAACGGCGCGCACCACGATTTATCGTTGGCGCTGATGGAGCGCTCCGCGCACAGCCTGACCTCCACGTTTCAGGCGCTAGCGCAGCAAAGCTGGCAGCGTCCAGTGGATATTGCGCTTAGACAAACCATAGGGCGACTCGGTCGCACAGGCGAGCAGCAGATGATGGCCGCCACCAACGGCGTGAATACCCACCGCGGCGCGATTTGGGCGCTGGGGCTGTTGGTGAGCGCCGTGGCGATGCACGGCGGTCGCGGTAATGCGCAGCAGGTAGCGGCTACAGCCGCGGAACTGGCGAAGCTGCCGGACGCCGCCGCACCCAAAGTGTTCAGCAAAGGTCTGCGCGCAACGCATCGTTATCGCGTACCGGGTGCTCGCGAAGAAGCTCAGCAGGCGTTTCCGCATGTGATGCAGCGTGCGCTGCCGCAACTGCGTTTAAGCCGGTTTAACGGCAGCAGCGAAACCCACGCGAGGCTCGATGCGCTAATGGCCATCATGACCTCGCTGACCGATACCTGCGTGCTGTCTCGCGCGGGGCTGGAAGGGCTTGATGCTATGCAGGACGGCGCCCGTGCGGTGCTGAATGCTGGCGGTAGCGCTCATCCGGCAGGTCAGGCGGCTTTAGCGAAGCTCGATAGCCAGATGCTGGCGCTCAACGCCTCACCGGGCGGTGCCGCTGACCTGCTCGCCGCTACGCTGTTTCTCGATCGCATCGATTCGCCTTATTCAAAGCATTAAGAGGATGTTATGGAAAAAATCACATTAACCGTGCCAGCGAGCCGCACCTTAAGCGGCAAAGCGCTGGCAGGCGTTGTGGGCTCCGGGGATATGGAGGTGTTATTCACCGCCGACCAGAGCCAGACGTTAACCATTGATATCACCACTTCTGTCGATAACAGCCGTAGCCGCTGGGAAGCGCTGTTAAACCGTCTGCAAACGGTCAGCAGCCTGCCTGCGGGAAAACTGACGATCCACGATTTCGGCGCGACCCCAGGCGTGGCGCGTATTCGTATCGAACAGGTATTTGAAGAGGTGAGCCATGCGTGATGACAGCAGTTTTATCGAATTAAAAGCACGCCAACGTGCGCACGCGCTGCTAGATGAAGGCAGCTACCGCGAACTGCTCGACCCGTTTGACGGCGTGATGTCGCCGTGGCTGGGTGCTCAGGGCATTGTTCCGCAGTCTGATGACGGCATGGTCGTCGCGAAAGGCACCATCAACGGCAAACCGGCCGTGGTCGTGGCGATTGAAGGCGCATTCCAGGGCGGCAGCATGGGCGAAGTGTCCGGTGCCAAAATGGCAGCTGCGCTGGAGCTTGCGGCAGAAGATAACCGCAACGGTATCCCAACTCAGGCCGTTCTGAGCCTGGAAACCGGCGGCGTACGTTTGCAAGAGGCAAATCTCGGTCTGGCGGCGATTGCCGACATTCATGCGGCGATCGTTGACCTGCGTCGTTACACCCCGGTGGTCGGTATTGTTGCCGGTACCGTGGGCTGCTTCGGCGGGATGTCTATTGCCGCCGCGCTGTGTAGCTACCTGATTGTGACCCGTGAAGCCCGTCTGGGTCTAAACGGCCCGCAGGTTATCGAGCAGGAAGCGGGGATTGAAGAATACGACTCCCGTGACCGTCCGTTTATCTGGAGCATGACCGGGGGTGAAATTCGTTACCAAAGCGGTCTGGTGGACGCACTGGTCGGCGACGGTGTGAATGCCGTGAAAGCGGCGATGAACGAGGCGCTGGCGAAAGGCGTACCGGCAAAACACCGTACCGACAACTACGACTGGTATCTCGACCGTCTGACCCATTTCGACACCCGTAAACAGGCCGATACCGAACAGATTCATGCGCTTTTTGCCCGGGAGGTGAAATGATGAGTAACGCAATTAGCCGTGGCGAATTATGGCTGGAAACCCTCGCGCCAAACGCCAAACGCATTGTCGGGCTTTGCCCGTCCGTACAGGCCGCCGATGGTGAACTCAACGGTGAAACGGTGCGCTTTATCGCCGTTGTTCCCGATGCGAATAACCATTACCCGCGTGCCGCTGGCGGCGAAGTCGGTCTGCTGGAAGGCTGGACGCTGGCGAAAGTGGTGAGCGAAACCGTCGCCGCCGATGCCAATAACGCGGTGAAACGTCCGATTGTTGCGGTGATTGATGTGCCAAGCCAGGCGTACGGTCGTCGTGAAGAAGGCTTCGGTATTCACCAGGCGCTAGCCGGTGCGGCTGCGGCGTATGCCAATGCGCGTCTGGCAGGTCACCCGGTGATTGGGTTGATTGTCGGTAAAGCGATGTCCGGTGCTTTCCTGGCGCACGGCTACCAGGCTAACCGTCTGATTGCCTTCAACGACAAAGGCGTGTTGATTCACGCGATGGGTAAAGAGTCCGCCGCACGAATCACGCTGCGTACCGTTGAAGCGCTGGAAAAACTGGCGGCGACCATCCCGCCAATGGCGTATGACATCAGTAACTACGCCACTTTGGGGCTGCTGGAAAATCTGCTGGATATCAGCAATCCCGATGCACCGTCTGCCGACGATCTGACGCAGGTGAAAAACACCCTGCAACAGGCCATCAACGACGCTCGTCAGGACCCAACGCTGAAAAGTCGTCTGGGCGCTGACAACCGCCACAGCTCTGCTCTGGTACGCGAACGTATGCGAGCAAGCTGGTAAGTAAAAAGAGACCTGCCTGATGTATGACTCCATGGGCGCGCCCTTGCGTCCATGAGGGTCTTTACATCTGAAAAATAATAATCATCGCGCCAGTGCTAACTTTTTTCATTACAGGTGAAATATGACTTACGTAATTGTTCATGCTCTTGCTCCGATTTTCGTCATCATGCTGCTGGGATTCTGGGCCGGGAAGGCCAAAATGGTCGACAACAAAAATGTCTCCCTGCTCAATATCTTCGTGATGGACTTTGCTCTGCCGGCTGCGCTTTTTAGTGCAACCGTACAAACGCCGTGGGCTGGTATTGTTGCGCAGTCACCGCTGATTGTGGTGCTGACCCTGGCGATGTGGATCACCTATGCCGCCATCTACTTCATGGCGACCAAAGTCTTTAAAAAATCACCGCAGGATGCTGCCGTGCTGACGCTGACCGTCGCGCTGCCAAACTATGCGGCGCTGGGCTTGCCGATTCTGGGCAGCGTGTTGGGTGAAACCTCATCTACGTCGCTCTCAGTGGCGGTTTCCATTGCCTGTGGTTCCGTGCTGATGACGCCGTTCTGCTTACTGATTCTGGAACGCGAAAAAGCGCGTGCAGAGGGCGGTAATTCCGGTTCGACGCTGTCCATGCTGCCGGTGCTGATGTGGCGCTCTATCAAGAAACCTATCGTGATGGGCCCACTGCTGGGGGTTATTCTTTCTGCCATTGGCATCAAAATGCCGGAACTGGTGCTGGCGGCCATTAAACCGCTCGGCCTGTCCGCAACCGCTGCCGCGCTGTTCCTGACCGGGGTTATCCTGTCTGCTCGTAAACTGCAGATCAATACCGTGGTTATTACATCAACTATCGCTAAGCTGCTGATTCAGCCAGCAATTGCCTGGGGCATCGTGCTTATCTTCGGTCTGCATGGTTCCGTGGCGATTACCGCTATTTTGATGATTGCTCTGTCCGCCGGTTTCTTCGGCGTGGTATTCGGTAACCGTTTTGGCGTGCAGTCGCCAGATGCAGAAGCGGTGCTGCTGTTGAGCTCCGTCCTGTGTATCCTGTCGCTGCCGCTGTTTATCTCGCTGACTTCAGGAATTTAAATCATGACCTCAACATTACGTCCACACGACCTTATCTGGCTGAATGCGCGTGACGCGCTGGAGGTGGCCTCGGAATCCTGGGTGGATGACGTTTGGCATACCGGTCTGCCGGTGGTTGTGCGGCGTGATGTTGATGAGGCGGGCCGTATCCCCGTCGGTGTTCGCGGCATGAAGCGCAGCCAGCGGGCGGCAGGATGGAGTCATCCGAATGCCATTACCCGCGTTTGTACGCCGGAGTCGCTGGTCGACTCGCAGGCGCTGCTGCGTTCACCGTTTATCTCTCAGCCACCGGTTCAGGTGGCTTTGTTATTGTCTCAACAGACGTGGCCGTGGGTGTGGGGTATTACCGGCAGTACCGGCTACGCGCTGGCGACCGGGATCCCGGTGATTCATGCCAGCAGCGATCTGGATCTGCTGATCCGCGCCCCGCAGGCACTCTCACGCGAGCCGCTGGAAAAATGGCAGCGACAGCTCACGGGCGGCCTTTGCCGCGCTGACACTCAGGTGGAAACGCCATATGGCGCGTTTGCCCTGAACGAATGGCTGCGCGACGGCAAGACGCTGTTAAAAACATCGCAGGGGCCGCGGTTGGTAAGCGACCCGTGGAGCAGGGAGGAGTAAATGAAGATCCTGTTTACCTTTCCGGGACAAGGAACGCAGCATCCGCAGATGCTGCAAAACCTGCCGGGAACGGAATTAGCCCAGGCACGTGAGGTGCTGGGCGCAGAAGCGGATACGCTGGATTCCCCTGACGCATTGCAACATACCCGCGCGGTACAGTTAGCGCTGTTGATTGCTGGCGTTGCCTGGGCGCGTGAGCTTGAACGCCGCGGTGTGACGCCGGATATTGTCAGCGGACTCTCGATTGGGGCGTATCCGGCGGCGGTCGTGGCCGGGGCGCTCGACTTTACCGACGCACTCAAACTGGTGGCGCTGCGCGGTGATTTGATGGAGCAAGCCTATCCGCACGGCTACGGCCTGACGGCGATTATGGGGCTGACGTTGCCGCAGGTGGAATCGCTGGTGGCGGGGAGTGGAACGTATATCGCCAACCTGAATGCCGAAACGCAGATTGTCATTGCCGGTACCGATGAGGCGATGGCCGAAGTCGCTAAACAGGCGCTGGAGAAAGGGGCGAGCAAGGCTCAACGTCTGGCGGTCAGCGTACCGTCGCACTGCGAGCTACTGGCTGAACCTGCGCAAAAACTCGTGTCGGCATTTAGTCAGGTGACGCTTTCGCGTCCACGCTACGCCTATCTCAGCGGTAGCACCGGTCGCGTATTGTGGCAGCCGGAGCGTATAGCTGACGATTTGGCGATGAATATGGCGCGCACCGTGCGTTGGCAAGAAGCGGTAGTGTCCGCCAATGAGCGTGAAGCCCGCCTGGCGATTGAAATGCCGCCCGGCGGCGTGCTGACCTGTTTGACGCGCCAGGCCGCGTGGGAAGGGGAATCTATTTCGCTTGAACGTAGTGGAATGGACGTTGCCGTGCATCTGGCGAAACGGCTGCGCGCATAGGGGGATTGCCTGATGGCGCTGCGCGTAGTGTAGCCCGGCCGAGCAAAGCGACGCCGGGATTGGCACCGAGCGGCCCCGGCGTCGCTTTGCTCGGCCGGGCTACCTTTTACATCCGGCAATTAATTATCGTTGTTCAAACTCCGCGCATACATCCGCCCTTCGGCGGCTAACGCCAGCAAACTCGGATCGCGCTCGCGGTTACGGGCAAAGACAATCGCGATAAGCTGCCGCATCTGGTAAGGATCGGCGAGCTTTTGCAGATGCACCTTATTCTCATACATCTTTTTCATTCGCCCCGGCATCAGGGTAAAGCCAACGCCTGCCTGCACAAGGCTGAGCATTGAGAAAATGTCGTTCACGCGGGTGACAATTTCTGGCTCAAATCCGGCGATGTGAAAGGCTTCCTGAAAACCGGCATAGGTGGCAAATCCCTCCGCCAGCGAAACAAACTTTTCATTGCGGTAATTGCGCAGATCCGCCGTTTTACTGGGATCTAACGCTGCGGTGATCGGCGCAGCAAGATAGATGTCATCATGGAACAGCGGCAGAACTTCGAGACTGTTACGGTCGATCTCACTTTCTGAGATAGAGATCAGGATCGCATCCAGCGTGCCGTCCTCCAGCATCGCCAACAGGGCTTCGTTCGATCCCATCGTCAGATCCATTTCCAAATCCGGGCGACGTAGCTTCATGCCCATAATCAGGTGCGGCACCGTTTCCAGGGTTAACGAGTAGAGCGTGCCGACGCGTAAACGGCCCTGACCGATGCCCGCAGTTTTACGGGTTTCTTCAAGCCCGCGCGCCATCAACTGGGAGACTTCCTGACAATACTCCAGCAGCGTCCATGCCGCTGGTTGCGCTATCAGGTTACGGCCTTTGTGCGTGAACAACGGACAACGAACGTTCTCTTCCAGCGTATGCAGCGCCCGGTGGACGCTGACGCCGCTGATATCCAGCGCCTCGGCGGTGCGGGCAATGTTACCCTTCTCCATAAAGGTCATGAAGATGGTCAACTTGCGGAAGGTAATATCGTCGGTGATTGATAAGTTCATCGTCCGCCTTTGTGGGTTAGTCGTTTTGCATCATCTGCTCAAGCTGTTCCTGGGCGTCAAGCCACGCCATTTCGCACTCTTCCAGCCCGGATTTAGCGCTGGCCTGCAGTTGCAGACACTCGGTCATTTCCGCTTTGCGGCTAGGGTCGTACAGGCTGCTATCGCCAAGTTTTTCTTCCGCTTTGGCAAGCTGGGCGTTGAGCTTCTCCATCTCTTTTTCCAGACGGGTAATCTCTTTACGCAGCGGCTGCGTCAGGGTACGCAGTTCGGCTTCGCGACGCTTTTGGTCTTTACGCGACTGGGCGCTGTTGGCGTTGTCTTTCGCCGGTTCATCGCTCTGGTTTTCCTGCTTTTGCACGTCGCTCAGCCACTGCTGGTAATCTTCCAGGTCACCGTCGAACGGCTCAACTTTTTTATCATGAACCAGATAGAGATCGTCGGTGGTGGAGCGGATCAGGTGACGGTCGTGCGATACCACCACCAGTGCGCCTTCAAAATCGATTAACGCTTCGGTCAGCGCTTGACGCATGTCGAGGTCAAGGTGGTTAGTCGGTTCATCGAGCAGCAGCAGGTTAGGGCGCTGCCAGACGATCAGCGCCAGTACCAGACGCGCTTTCTCACCACCGGAGAAGCGAGCGGTTTGCTCCGTTACTTTATCGCCCTGGAAGCCAAAGCCGCCGAGATAGTCGCGCAGCTTCTGCTCCAGCTCCTGCGGCGCCATGCGCGCCAGGTGCTGAATTGGGGATTCATCCGCGCGCAGGAATTCCAGCTGATGCTGGGCGAAGTAGCCAAGCTTAATGCCTTTTGCGAGACCGATTTCGCCGTGCAGCGGCGCCAGTTCACCGGCGAGCATTTTAATCAGCGTCGATTTCCCCGCGCCGTTGCGGCCCAGCAGGCCAATGCGCGAACCGGGCACCAGGTTCAGCTTGATGGACTCGAGGATGACGTTATCGCCATAGCCTGCGCTCACCTTTTCCATCTTCAGCAGCGGGTTCGGCAGACTTTCCGGCGCGCGGAAGCTGAAGCGGAACGGGTTATCAACGTGCGCCGGGGCAATCAGCTCCATACGCTCCAGCATTTTGATACGGCTCTGCGCCTGTTTTGCTTTAGTAGCCTGGGCACGGAAACGGTCGATGTAGCTTTGCAGGTGCGAAACGCGCTCCTGCTGGCTTTCATACAGCGCCTGCTGTTGTGCCAGTCGCGTGGCGCGCTGACGCTCGAACGAGCTGTAGTTACCGGTGTACTCGAACATGGTTTGCTGTTCGATGTGGATAATTTTGTCCACCACCGGATCGAGGAAGTCGCGGTCGTGGGAAATCAGGATCAGCGTGCCCTGATAACTTTTAAGCCATCTTTCCAGCCAGATCACCGCGTCGAGATCGAGGTGGTTAGTCGGTTCATCAAGCAGCAGCAGGTCAGAACGGCAAATCAGCGCCTGCGCCAGGTTTAAACGCATACGCCAGCCGCCCGAGAAGTCGCTGACCGGGCGCTCAAGCTGTTCGTTGCTAAAGCCCAGACCGTGCAGCAGGCTGGCAGCGCGAGAACGGATAGTCCACGCATCAATCGCGTCGAGTTTGCCATGTACGGTGGCAATGGCGTGCCCGTCGTTGCGCTCGTTGGCGTCGTGCAGCTGGGCTTCCAGTTGACGGAACTCGCGATCGCCGTCAATCACATAATCCAGCGCCGGTTCCGCTAACGCTGGCGTTTCCTGGTTAACCCAGGCCAGTTGCCAGTTGCCGGGAAAGGTCACGTTGCCGCCATCGGCGCCAATCTCGTTTTTCAGTAGAGCCAGCAGCGTGGATTTACCGCAGCCGTTTTTCCCCACCAGGCCAATTTTTTGCCCAGGGTTGATGGTGGCCGATGCGTTATCCAGCAGGACACGCACGCCACGACGAATTTGTAACGAGGAGAAAACAATCATAAGGCGCCGTATGTTCTGACTATGTTAAATTGTCATTGTGATAATGTAATGTGTGGGCAGTGTGCTCCACCGAGGCGCAATGGTAGCCTAAAACGCCAACAATAGACAAAAGACAAAACCGGGAGGGGAATGATGTCCCAGACAGCGAAAGTGTTGCTGCTGTATGCCCATCCGGAATCTCAGGGCTCGGTGGCTAACCGGGTTCTGCTTAGACCGGCTTCGCAGCTAAGTAATGTAACGGTGCACGATCTTTATGCACACTACCCTGATTTTTTTATCGATATACCACGAGAACAGGCATTGCTGCGTGAGCATGATGTGATTGTGTTCCAGCATCCACTTTATACCTACAGCTGTCCGGCGCTGCTTAAAGAGTGGCTCGACCGGGTGCTTAGCCGTGGCTTTGCCAGCGGAGTGGGGGGCAATGAACTGGCGGGAAAGTACTGGCGTAGCGTTATTACCACCGGTGAGCCAGAAAGTGCCTATCGTCATGATGGCCTGAACCGTTATCCGATGAGCGATATTCTGCGCCCGTTTGAACTGACGGCTGCCATGTGCCACATGCACTGGATGAGCCCAATTATCGTTTACTGGGCGCGTCGTCAGCCGCCTGACGAGCTGGCAAACCATGCAAAAGCCTATGCCGACTGGCTGGCCGCGCCGATTACGGCAGGGGGACGATGATGGAAGGTTCCGATTTATTACTGGCCGGTCTGCTGTTTCTGTTTGCCGCCGTCGTGGCGGTGCCCTTGGCCGCAAGGCTGGGGATTGGTGCGGTTCTTGGCTATTTGCTGGCGGGAATTGCCATCGGCCCCTGGGGATTAGGCTTTATCAGCGATGTGGATGAAATTCTTCACTTCTCCGAGCTAGGCGTCGTGTTTCTGATGTTCGTGATTGGGCTTGAGCTGAATCCAGCGAAGCTGTGGCAATTGCGGCGACCCATTTTTGGTATCGGCGCTGCGCAGGTCATTTTTAGTGCGGCAATCCTCGGTGGATTGCTGATGCTGACCGACTTCTCCTGGCAAGCCGCGGTGATTGGCGGCATTGGCCTGGCGATGTCGTCGACGGCAATGGCGTTGCAGTTAATGCGTGAAAAAGGCATGAGCCGCAACGAATCGGGCCAATTGGGTTTTTCGGTACTGCTGTTTCAGGATTTAGCGGTCATTCCGGCGCTGGCGCTGGTGCCTTTATTAGCCGGTGCTGGCGACGATCACTTTGATTGGCAGACCGTGGGCCTCAAGGTGTTGGCTTTTGCCGGGATGCTGGTTGGTGGTCGCTATCTGCTGCGTCCGGTCTTTCGCTTTATCGCCAGTTCCGGTGTGCGTGAAGTATTTACCGCCGCGACGCTGTTATTGGTTCTTGGCTCGGCGCTATTTATGGATGCGCTGGGGCTGTCGATGGCGCTCGGCACGTTTATCGCCGGCGTCCTGCTGGCAGAAAGCGAATATCGTCATGAGCTGGAAATCGCCATCGAACCTTTTAAGGGGTTGCTATTAGGGCTGTTCTTTATTTCGGTTGGCATGTCTTTGAACCTCGGCGTGCTCTACAGCCATCTTTTGGTGGTGATTGGCTGCGTAGCGGGGCTGGTGGCGGTGAAAACGCTGGTGCTTTATCTGCTGGCGCGCCTGCATGGTTTACGCAGTTCAGAGCGGTTACAGTTCGCGGGCGTACTGAGTCAGGGCGGAGAGTTTGCTTTCGTTTTGTTCTCGGCGGCGGCGTCATTCAAAGTGTTTAAAGGCGACCAGATGTCGTTGCTGCTGGTCACCGTGACGCTTTCTATGATGACCACACCGCTATTGATGAAGCTTATCGATCTCATCCTCTCCCGTCGTTTTAACGCGCCGGAAGAGGAAGATGAAGCGCCGTGGGTTGAGGACGATAAGCCACAGGTTATCGTTGTTGGATTCGGTCGTTTTGGTCAGGTGATTGGCCGTTTGTTGATGGCCAATAAGCTGCGTATTACCGTGCTCGAGCGCGATATCAGCGCGGTTAACCTGATGCGTAAATACGGTTACAAGGTTTACTACGGTGATGCGACGCAGGTTGAGCTGCTGCGTTCAGCCGGTGCCGAGCAGGCAAAGTCGATAGTCATCACCTGTAACGAGCCGGAAGATACGATGAAGCTTGTGGAGATCTGCCAGCAGCATTTCCCGCATCTGAATATTATGGCCCGTGCGCGCGGACGTGTGGAGGCGCACGAACTGCTGCAGGCGGGCGTGGTACAGTTTTCTCGAGAGACATTTTCCAGTGCGCTGGAACTCGGGCGTAAGGCGCTCATCTCTACCGGTATGCATCCTCATCAGGCGCAGCGTGCGCAGCTGCACTTCAAGCGCCTGGATATGCGTATGCTGCGCGAATTGATGCCGGTGCACAGCGATACCCAACAAATCTCACGCGTGCGTGAAGCCCGGCGGGAGCTGGAGGAGATCTTCCAAAGGGAGATGCAACAAGAGCGGCGACAGCTGGATGGCTGGGACGAATTTGAATAGAAGGTGATGCATGGCGGTACGTAAACGGTTTATTGCGGGCGCGAAATGCCCGTCTTGTCAGGCGCAGGACTCGATGGCGATGTGGCGCGAGAATAATATTGATGTGGTTGAATGCGTTAAGTGCGGACATCAGATGCGGGAAGCCGATAAAGAGGCGCGCGATCATGTACGCAAAGACGAACAAGTTATCGGTATTTTCCATCCAGAGTAGCGATCCGTGCTGTCTTTTTTTAAGCTTATGGGTACACGGGTGTAGAATTCCGCTACAATCTGCGCCACGAAATATTCCCAAGCTCAGGAGATATCATGAAAGTAGCAAAAGACCTGGTGGTCAGCCTGGCCTATCAGGTACGTACAGAAGACGGTGTATTGGTTGATGAGTCTCCGGTAAGTGCACCGCTTGACTACCTGCATGGTCACGGTTCCCTGATCTCCGGCCTGGAAAATGCGCTGGAAGGTCACGAAGCAGGCGACAAGTTTGACGTTGCTGTTCAGGCTAACGACGCATACGGTCAGTACGACGAAAATCTGGTGCAGCGCGTTCCTAAAGACGTGTTCATGGGCGTTGATGAACTGCAGGTTGGCATGCGCTTCCTGGCAGAAACCGACCAGGGTCCAGTACCGGTTGAAATCACCGAAGTTGAAGACGACCACGTCGTGGTTGACGGCAACCACATGCTGGCTGGCCAGAATCTGAAATTCAACGTCGAAGTTGTCGCTATCCGTGAAGCAACCGAAGAAGAACTGGCTCACGGCCACGTTCATGGTGCAAACGGTCACGACCACGATCACGATCATGAAGGTTGCTGCGGTGGTCACGGCCACGATCACGACCATGGTCATGAGCACGGCGGCGAAGGCTGCTGCGGCGGTGGCGGTAAAGGTCACGGCGGCTGCGGTTGCCACTAAGCCGTATGCTTGTCTGATGGCGCTACGCTTATCAGGCCTACGGTAGTCCGGTTATCAGCGGGCACAAAAAAAGCGGGTTTCCCCGCTTTTTTTTCGTCTCAATAATGAGGTGGTGGCGTCTCTTCAGACTGGGACGCGATGTTGGATGGCTGGCTGGCCTTTAGCTTGTCGGTCAGTAGACGCAGGTGTTCGCGCAGTTTCGCCATCTCCAGTTCATGGGCGGTGACCGTTTGGTTGAGGTCATCAATGGTTACCTCCTGGAAGGCCAGTCGGCTTTCGAGCTCAGCCAAACGCACTTCGATAGTTGTTTCCTTCATGATGTCTCTCTCTACTGTTATCGCCAAAAGCGTTTCTGACGCGCGGATTCTACTCAACTTTTTTAGCCTGTGCAGCACTCCTGTGCAAAGCGTGGAAACTAATTTAAACAAAAAGAGTCTGAAAAGAGTCGATATAAGCCGCGTTCATATGTAGATTTCCTCTACAACGTTCTATAGTACGCTTCTCAATTAGTTAACATTGGGGCGAGAGGCCCCGGTCCTGGAGAGATGGATGAAATCACTGTTTAAAGTAACGCTTCTGGCAACCACAATGGCCGTTGCACTGAATGCGCCACTGACTTTTGCTGCTGACACTGCGGCGAAAGCAGCTCCGGCAGCAGAAAGTAAAGCTGCATTCAAAAATGACGACCAGAAATCTGCCTATGCTTTGGGCGCATCGCTGGGTCGTTACATGGAAAATTCTCTGAAAGAACAGGAAAAACTGGGCATCAAACTGGATAAAGACCAGTTGATCGCAGGTGTTCAGGACGCTTTTGCAGATAAGAGCAAACTGTCCGATCAGGAAATTGAACAAACTCTGCAGGCGTTTGAAACTCGCGTGAAGACCTCCGCTCAGGCGAAGATGGAAAAAGACGCTGCGGATAACGAAGCGAAAGGCAAAGCCTTCCGTGAGAAATTCGCTAAAGAAAAAGGCGTGAAAACCGCAAAATCTGGCCTGCTGTATAAGGTTGAGAAAGAAGGTACCGGCGATGCGCCGAAAGATACCGATACCGTTGTGGTTAACTACAAAGGTACGCTGACCGACGGTAAAGAGTTCGATAACTCTTACACCCGCGGTGAACCTCTCTCCTTCCGTCTGGACGGCGTTATCCCAGGTTGGACTGAAGGTCTGAAAAACATCAAGAAGGGCGGTAAAATCCAGTTGGTCATCCCACCAGATCTGGCTTACGGCAAAACCGGCGTTCCGGGTATCCCGGCTAACTCTACGCTGGTCTTTGATGTTGAACTGCTAGACATCAAACCAGCCCCGAAAGCGGATGCGCAGCCTGAAGCTGCACCGGCTGCAAAAGCCGCTGACGCGAGCAAAAAATAAGAGTGTGACAGCCGCCGCCCAATGGGCGGCGGCTTTTTATTATCTGCAAGATATAATTAATGCTGGAAAGCGCCTTATGCGCTGTATTACTTTAGATGCCCCTAATAGTGATGAGCCTGCCCTGACAACATAACGACAGGCTCCTGAAAAGGAGTGCTTTTTTTCATGTCCAGGTCGCTTTTAACCAACGAAACCAGTGAACTTGATTTACTGGATCAACGTCCTTTCGATCAAACCGATTTCGATATCCTCAAATCCTACGAAGCGGTGGTGGACGGGTTGGCGATGCTCATTGGTTCCCACTGTGAAATCGTGTTGCACTCCCTGCAAGATCTCAAATGTTCGGCAATACGCATTGCGAACGGCGAACATACCGGCCGAAAAATCGGTTCCCCGATTACCGATCTGGCGCTAAGAATGCTGCACGATATGACCGGTGCAGATAGCAGCGTTTCCAAATGCTATTTTACTCGCGCCAAAAGTGGCGTACTGATGAAATCCGAGACCATCGCTATCCGCAACCGTGACCACCGTGTCATCGGCTTGCTCTGTATTAATATGAATCTCGATGTGCCGTTCTCGCAGATTATGAGTACGTTCATTCCGCCGGAAACGCCGGAAGTGGGCTCTGCGGTTAACTTTGCCTCCTCGGTTGAGGATCTGGTTACCCAAACGCTGGAGTTCACCATTGAAGAGGTTAATGCCGATCGCAACGTTTCCAATAACGCCAAAAATCGTCAGATCGTGCTTAACCTTTATGAGAAAGGCATCTTCGATATTAAGGATGCGATTAACCAGGTTGCCGACCGTCTGAATATCTCCAAACATACGGTCTATCTCTACATTCGCCAGTTCAAGAGCGGCGATTTTGTGGGGCAGGATAAGTAATGCGTTTTGCCCTGATGGTGACCGGGCCAGCTTACGGCACACAGCATGCCAGCAGCGCGTTGCAGTTTGCGCAAGCGGTGCTGGCGGAAGGTCACGAACTCGCCTGCGTCTTCTTCTATCGGGAAGGGATCTATAACGCTAATCAATTCACCGCGCCCGCGAGCGATGAGTTCGATCTTGTCCGTGCCTGGCAGGCGTTACACGACGCGCATGGCGTGGCGCTGCATATTTGTGTGGCGGCTGCGCTTCGACGTGGCGTGACCGATGAGAAAGAAGCGGAGCAACTGGGGTTGCCTGGGTTCAATCTCCAACCGGGATTTTCGTTAAGCGGATTAGGCGCACTGGCGGAAGCCGCGCTGACCTGCGATCGGATGGTACAGTTTTGATGAAACGCGTTGCCTTTGTTTTTTCCAGCGCGCCTCATGGCAGCACGGCCGGCCGAGAAGGTCTGGATGCGTTGCTGGCGACGTCAGCTTTAAGTGAAGATCTCGGCGTCTTTTTTGTCGGCGATGGGGTATTTCAACTGCTGAGCCAGCAAAAGCCCGGTGCGATTCTGGCGCGTGATTATATCGCCACCTTCAAATTGCTGTCGCTCTACGACATTGAGAACCGTTGGGTGTGCGCCGCCTCAATGCGCGAACGCGGCCTGACGGAAAGCACCTCATTTGTGACTGATGTGGAACCGCTGGAGCCCGATGCGCTGCGCCAGCAGCTTAATGACTACGACGTGATTCTTCGTTTCTGAGGCCACTATGCTATTTACGCTCAGCACTTCTCCCTGGCACGCGGATATCGCGGGGCTGCTTCGTTTAATGGACGAAGGTGATGATTTACTGCTTATGGCTGATGGTGTCCTCGCGGCGGTAGAACACAGTCATTATGTTGAAATGCTGCGCGCCGCCCCCATATCCATCTACGTGTTAAATGAAGATGCGCAAGCGCGCGGTCTGTGTGCTCAAATTTCGAGCGATGTCAGCGTTGTCAGCTATACTGACTTCGTCAGGTTAACGGTAAAACACACGGCTCAAATCAGCTGGTAACGTTTGGCCGTTGTATATTTCTTGACACCCTATCGGCATAGCCCTAAAATTTCGCGTCCTCATATTGCATGAGGCGATTTATTACGTGTTTACGAAGCGAAAGCTACAACCAGGAGCTATTTAATGGCAACAGTTAACCAGCTGGTACGCAAACCACGCGCACGCAAAGTTGCAAAGAGCAACGTGCCTGCACTGGAAGCATGCCCGCAGAAACGTGGCGTATGTACTCGTGTATATACTACCACTCCTAAGAAACCAAACTCCGCACTGCGTAAAGTATGCCGTGTGCGTTTGACTAACGGTTTTGAAGTGACTTCCTACATCGGTGGTGAAGGTCACAACCTGCAGGAACACTCCGTGATCCTGATCCGTGGCGGTCGTGTAAAAGACCTTCCGGGTGTTCGTTACCACACCGTTCGTGGTGCGCTTGACTGCTCCGGCGTTAAAGACCGTAAGCAATCTCGCTCCAAGTATGGCGTGAAACGTCCTAAGGCTTAATGGTTCTCCGTTAAGTAAGGCCAAACGTTTTATATTAATGTCAAACTAAACTCTTAGAGTTTTGGACAATCCTGAATTAACAACGGAGTATTCCCATGCCACGTCGTCGCGTCATTGGTCAGCGTAAAATTCTGCCGGATCCTAAGTTCGGATCAGAGCTGCTGGCTAAATTTGTAAATATCCTGATGGTAGATGGTAAGAAATCTACCGCAGAAACCATCGTATACAGCGCCCTGGAGACCCTGGCTCAGCGCTCTGGTAAAGATGGCCTGGAAGCTTTTGAAGTAGCCCTCGAAAACGTGCGTCCGACTGTCGAAGTTAAGTCTCGCCGCGTTGGTGGTTCTACTTATCAGGTTCCAGTTGAAGTCCGTCCGGTTCGTCGTAATGCTCTGGCAATGCGTTGGATCGTTGAAGCCGCTCGTAAACGCGGTGATAAATCCATGGCTCTGCGCCTGGCGAACGAACTTTCTGATGCTGCAGACAACAAAGGTACTGCAGTTAAGAAACGTGAAGACGTTCACCGCATGGCAGATGCCAACAAGGCGTTCGCACACTACCGTTGGTAATCCCTTCGGAGTATTAGTCACCAGGCGGGCGCTTCAGAGAAGCTGCCCGCTTTGGGTTACTTAACTGAACGCCTAAAAAGATAAACGAGGAATCAAATGGCTCGTACAACACCCATCGCACGCTACCGTAACATCGGTATCAGTGCGCACATCGACGCCGGTAAAACCACTACTACCGAACGTATTCTGTTCTACACCGGTGTAAACCACAAAATCGGTGAAGTTCACGACGGCGCGGCTACCATGGACTGGATGGAGCAGGAGCAGGAACGTGGTATTACCATCACTTCCGCTGCGACTACTGCATTCTGGTCTGGTATGGCTAAGCAGTATGAACCACACCGTGTAAACATCATCGACACCCCGGGGCACGTTGACTTCACTATCGAAGTAGAACGTTCCATGCGTGTGCTTGATGGTGCGGTAATGGTTTACTGCGCAGTTGGTGGTGTTCAGCCACAGTCTGAAACCGTATGGCGTCAGGCAAACAAATATAAAGTTCCACGTATCGCGTTCGTTAACAAAATGGACCGTATGGGTGCGAACTTCCTGAAAGTTGTTGGTCAGATCAAATCCCGTCTGGGCGCGAACCCTGTTCCGCTGCAGCTGGCAATTGGTGCTGAAGAAGGTTTCACCGGTGTTGTTGACCTGGTGAAAATGAAAGCCATCAACTGGAACGAAGCAGATGCAGGCGTAACCTTCACTTATGAAGATATTCCAGCAGACATGCAGGACCTGGCTGACGAATGGCACCAGAACCTGATCGAGTCCGCTGCTGAAGCTTCAGAAGAGCTGATGGAGAAATACCTGGGTGGTGACGAACTGACTGAAGAAGAGATCAAAACTGCTCTGCGTCAGCGTGTTCTGAACAACGAAATCATCCTGGTAACCTGTGGTTCTGCGTTTAAGAACAAAGGTGTTCAGGCGATGCTGGATGCGGTAATTGATTACCTGCCATCCCCAATCGACGTACCTGCGATCAACGGTATTCTGGACGACGGTAAAGACACTCCGGCTGAGCGTCACGCAAGTGATGAAGAGCCGTTTGCTGCTCTGGCGTTTAAAATCGCAACCGACCCATTTGTGGGTAACCTGACGTTCTTCCGTGTGTACTCAGGTGTTGTTAACTCCGGTGATACTGTATACAACCCAGTTAAATCGGCTCGTGAACGTTTTGGTCGTATCGTACAGATGCACGCTAACAAGCGTGAAGAGATCAAAGAAGTTCGCGCAGGTGACATTGCTGCGGCAATCGGCCTGAAAGACGTGACAACTGGTGACACCATTTGTGATCCAGACCACGTGATCATTCTTGAGCGTATGGAATTCCCTGAACCGGTAATCTCCATCGCAGTAGAACCGAAAACCAAAGCTGACCAGGAAAAAATGGGTCTGGCTCTGGGCCGTCTGGCTAAAGAAGACCCATCATTCCGCGTATGGACTGATGAAGAATCTAACCAGACCATTATCGCCGGTATGGGTGAACTGCACCTCGACATCATCGTTGACCGCATGAAGCGTGAATTCAACGTTGAAGCGAACGTCGGTAAACCTCAGGTTGCTTACCGTGAAGCGATTCGCGCGAAAGTTACCGATATCGAAGGTAAACACGCTAAGCAGTCTGGTGGTCGCGGTCAGTATGGTCATGTTGTTATCGACATGTACCCACTGGAGCCGGGTTCAAACCCGAAAGGCTACGAGTTCATCAACGACATCAAAGGTGGTGTAATTCCTGGCGAATACATCCCTGCCGTTGATAAAGGCATCCAGGAACAGCTGAAATCTGGCCCACTGGCTGGTTACCCGGTTGTTGATCTGGGCGTGCGTCTGCACTTCGGTTCTTACCACGACGTTGACTCCTCTGAGCTGGCGTTTAAACTGGCAGCTTCTATCGCCTTCAAAGATGGCTTTAAGAAAGCAAAACCAGTTCTGCTTGAGCCTATCATGAAGGTTGAAGTAGAAACTCCAGAAGAGAACACTGGCGACGTTATCGGTGACCTTAGCCGTCGTCGTGGTCAGCTGAAAGGTCAGGAATCTAACGCTACTGGTGTTCAGATTCATGCTGAAGTTCCGCTGTCTGAAATGTTTGGTTATGCAACTCAACTGCGTTCACTGACCAAAGGTCGTGCTTCTTACTCCATGGAGTTCCTGAAGTATGATGATGCGCCGAACAACGTTGCTCAGGCCGTAATTGAAGCCCGTGGTAAATAAGCCACAGGATTAAAACCCAAATCCCGTGCTCTCTCCAAAGGGGAGAGCACTATAGTAAGGAATATAGCCGTGTCTAAAGAAAAATTTGAACGTACAAAACCGCACGTCAACGTCGGCACCATCGGCCACGTTGACCACGGTAAAACTACTCTGACTGCTGCAATCACCACCGTTCTGGCTAAAACCTACGGCGGCGCTGCTCGTGCTTTCGACCAGATCGATAACGCACCAGAAGAAAAAGCTCGTGGTATCACCATCAACACTTCTCACGTTGAATATGACACCCCGACTCGCCACTACGCACACGTAGACTGCCCAGGCCACGCCGACTATGTTAAAAACATGATCACCGGTGCTGCGCAGATGGACGGCGCGATCCTGGTTGTTGCTGCAACTGATGGCCCTATGCCACAGACTCGTGAGCACATCCTGCTGGGTCGTCAGGTAGGCGTTCCTTACATCATCGTGTTCCTGAACAAGTGCGACATGGTTGATGACGAAGAGCTGCTGGAACTGGTAGAAATGGAAGTTCGTGAACTTCTGTCTCAGTACGATTTCCCAGGCGACGACACTCCTATCGTTCGTGGTTCAGCGCTGAAAGCACTGGAAGGCGACGCAGAGTGGGAAGCAAAAATCATCGAACTGGCTGGCTTCCTGGATTCTTACATCCCAGAACCAGAGCGTGCGATTGACAAGCCGTTCCTGCTGCCTATCGAAGACGTATTCTC